>NZ_JACBZN010000001.1:0-2400000 GCF_013408555.1 Aeromicrobium tamlense | reverse complement strand
GAGCACGATCCGCCAGGTCGTCGACCACCGCGCCCGCGGCGTCGCCTATCCCGTCGTCGCCGACCCGAAGGTGAAGTTCTGCGACCTGGGCACGGCCGTGTGCGTGAAGCTGAGCAAGAAGGAGACCAAGAAGGTGCACGACGCGATGTTCGTCTCGCTCGGGGCGGGGGTGAGCACGCTGTGCGGACTGATCCCTGCGAAGAACCCGGCAGGGGTCGCGGTGAAAGCGGTCTGCGCCGCCGCCGTGAGCGCCTACTTCTACAAGCTGCGAGGGGTGTTCAAGAAGGCCAAGAAGGCGGGAAGGTGCGTCGAGCTGAAGTTCAGGATCGTCGCGGTGGCGGTCGTGGGTGGGAAGGTCGTCAAGTGTTGAGCCGGATCGATCTCGTGGCATATCTCGTCCTCGCGGTGACGCTCGTCGCGATGGTCCTTCTCCTCAGCGATCGCGGTGTGTTCGCCTGGGCTCTGGCCGGTGCCTGCTTCGTCGGGGTGCTCGCGGGCGATCTGACTCTGCGCGCGATCCGCCGCCGGTCCCGCCGTTGACGGAGGAGCCGATGTGGAAAACGCTGCTGGCGGTGGTGGCTGCCGGGCCTACGGTGCGAGTCCGAGTAGACGTGGGAAGGGAGAAGTGCTGATGAGGACACCTGTCGCGCTGATCTTCGCGCTTGGCCTCTACTGGATGGGTCTCAACCAAGGCGCGGAGGCGCCTGGCGGGATCGTCCGCGACTTCTGGACCCTGGCCGTCGTCCTGACGGTGGCAGCCGTGGCATGGGAGCTCGTCGCACGCCGATGGCGCGCCCGACGCGCGACCCCGCCCGCGACATGAGCAGCCGATCCGTCGGCGGGGCGATCGCTTGGGAGGCGCTGTCGATCGGTACGTGCGGGGCAGCGGTCGTCATCGCCTCCTGGGCGGTGAGCGGAGAGCCCGACTGGGTCGCGGGCGGCATCGTCGCGGTGGGATTCCTGGCCATCGACCTGGTCCGATCGCTCAGGTCGCGCCAGCGGTCGCGGGGTTGATCCACGCCGGAGGGTGCTCGCGGCGGGTGGGCGCCGGGGAGGCGGCACCCACCCGCCGCGGTCGTCGGTTTCGGCTCGGCGGGCGGGTCCGCGGCCGTACGATGACGCGGTGATCCGTCGACTGGTCCCGGTGCTCGCGAGCGCCGCGCTCGTGCTGTCCGTCGCGGCCTGCACGGCCGAGGAGGACGAGCCCCGTTCCGCCCCGCAGGGCACCGCGTTCTACACGCCGCCCGCGGACCTCTCGGAGTACGCGCACGGCGACCTCATCTGGTCGCGCGAGCTCGAGGGCACGATGGGGCTGGAGCAGGCCGACGTCAGCCTCGTCCTCTACGCGCAGCAGGGCGTGGGCGGCGACACGGTCGCCACCTCCGGCTTCGTCGCCGTCCCCGACGGAACCGCTCCCGACGGCGGCTGGCCGGTCGTCACTTGGGCGCACGGCACCACCGGCATCGCCGACCAGTGCGCCCCCACCCGCGCCGATTCGACCATCGCCGACCCGGCCGCGATCGGCACCACCAGCACCCGCCTCCAGCGTTGGATCGACAGCGGCCACGCGGTGGTGGCCACCGACTACGAGGGCCTCGGCACCCCCGGCGACCACCCGTACCTGATCGGCGCGTCGCAGGGCCGGGCCGTGCTCGACATCGTGCGCGCCGCCCGCCAGCTCGATCCCGACCTCAGCGATCGGGTGATGACCGCCGGCCACTCGCAGGGCGGTCACGCGGCGCTGTGGGCCACCTCGATGGCGCCGCACTACACGCGCGAGCTCGACGTCGTGGGCACGGTCGCCTTCGCCCCGCCCTCGCACATGTCGCTCGCGGCCGAGGTCGGCCTGTCCGGCGAGGTCGCCGTCCCCGCCGCCCTGGTCGCGATGATCCTGCGCGGCCTCGAGGTCGCCTACCCGGGCAAGATCCCGGTCGACGAGCTGCTCAACGCGAAGGGCGTGAAGCTCTACCCGCAGGTGCGCGAGGAGTGCCTCATGGACCTGCTCGGCCCCGACCGCTTCGGGCTGGCGCCGATGAACCGGTTCGCGGCCAAGAACGCCGACGCCGACCTCGTGCGTGGTCCGCTGGACGCGAACGACCCCAGCTTCCCCGAGGTGCGCGGCCCGATCCTGGTCGTGCAGGGCACCGCCGACAGCGTGGTGCCGCAGGTCCTCACCGACTCGCTCGCCAAGGCCTACCGGGCGCGCGGGCTGGACCTCACCTACACGACGTACCGCGGCGCCGAGCACACCGACGTGCTCGACCGCTCGGCGAAGCAGGTTGCGGCCTTCACGGCCGAGGCGTTCGGCGGCTGACAGCTACTTCCGCAGCCCGTCCTGGGTGCACAGGTCGCCGAGCTCGTCGGTCGTGCCGTCCTTGAGGTGCTTGAAGTACTCGACCGCGCGCTCGCGGTCCCACTGCACCGACATGTCCGCGATCGGCACGGTGCAGGAGCGACCGTCGCCGCCCATCGCCTTGCCGAGCTTCCACGCGAAGCGGCCGAACGAGAACATCGAGACGTCGTCGCCGACGGCGAGGGACTCCGCGGTCGTCGTGGCCACACGCGTGAACTTCCACGGGTTGAGGACGGTGGAGGGGGACAGGGCCGCGTCGCCGATCGCGCCGATGACCTCGCGCTGGTTCTGGCCGCGCGCGATGTCGCCGCTGGCGAACGCCTTGCGGGAGCGCGAGTACGCCAGGGCGGTCTTGCCGTCGACCTCCTGGCAGCCCTCCTTGATGTTCAGCTTCGCGTCCTTGTCCTTGATGTCGTCCTTCGGGCAGACCTCGATGCCGCCGAGCGCGTCGACGACGTCCTCGAGCCCGGTGAAGCCGATCTCGACGTAGCCGTCGACGCCCAGGCCGGTCTCGCTCTCGATCGTCTCGACGAGCAGCGGCGGGCCGCCGAACGCGTACGCGGCGTTGATCTTGGTCCGGCCGTTGCCGGGGATGTCGACGATCGAGTCGCGCGGGATCGACGTCAGCACCGAGGGGCCTCCACCGCCGTACGTCAGCAGCAGGATGGTGTCGGTGCGGCCCCGGGACTTGTCCTTGGGGCGCTTGTCGGTGCCGGCGAGGACCCACGTGGTGGTCTCGTCCTGGGGGCGTTCGCCGTCGGGCGTGGCGTCGACCTTGGTGATCTTCGACCAGGCGACCACCGGCACGAGCACGAGGAACGCGATCCAGGCCACGAGGACCAGCCACAGCAGCCGCAGTCGACCGCGCGGCTTGCGCTCCTTCGGCGGCTTCGCGCCGCGCTTGCCGGACCCCGGCGGGGGCAGGTTCGGCGGCGGGATCGAGGAGCCGGACGCCGCGGGGCGCGCCGAGGACCGACCGGGCTGATCGTCGTACAGCCAGTCGTATCCGTCCGGATCCTTGGGACCTGAGGGGGGCATGGGGTGAAGGTACCCCGTCGGACCTCGCTCCGATTCCCTTGCCCGGCCTCCGGCGCGTCATCCCGAGGGATCGGGAGCGGCGCTCGATACTGAGGGAACCTTCGGACTCTTCCCCACCGTGAGGACAGCGATGCACGACGACCGCACGAGCGCTCTGGGCGGCACCTACGCCGACCCGGCCAGCGCCACCGCCCGGATCCGCTTCCGGCGCGCCCTGACCCTGGCCGCCATGACCCTCGTGATGCCGGGCTCCGCCCAGCTGGTCCAGGGCAACAAGCGCGTGGGTCGCATCGCGATCCGGATCTGGCTGGGCGTGCTCGCGCTCGTCGCCGCCCTCGTCCTGCTGGCGCTGCTCGACCGCCAGCTCGTCTTCGGCCTGGCCACCAACGCCGCCCTGCTGACCCTCGGCCGCTGGGTCCTCGTGGGCCTCGCGATCGGCTGGGTCGCCCTCATCGTCGACGCCTGGCGGCTCGGCCGCCCGCGCGAGCTCGCCCGTCCGCACCTGGCGATCTCCACCGCGCTGCACGCCGGTCTCGTGGTCGCCACGGCCGCGGTCCTGTTCTTCGCCGCGCACACCGTCTCGGTGATGAACGGCTTCACCGACACGGTCTTCGCCTCCAACACGGTCTCCAAGCCGCACGAGGGTCGCTACAACGTGCTGCTCCTGGGCACCGACTCCGGCAAGGACCGCAGCGGCATGCGCCCCGACTCGATCAACGTCGCCAGCATCGACGCCGAGACCGGCAAGGCCGTCATCATCGGCCTGCCGCGCAACCTGGAGAACGTGCCCTTCCCGAAGGGCTCGGTCATGCGCGAGCAGTTCCCGAACGGCTTCGACTGCGAGGGCTGCTACCTCAACGCCGTGAACACCTGGGCTAACGACCACGCGCAGCTCTTCGACGCCAAGGAGCCCGGCATCGACGCCACGATGGACGCGGTCGAGGAGATCACGGGGCTGAAGCTCAACTACTACGCGCTGGTCAACATGAAGGGCTTCTCGAAGCTCATCGACGCGGTCGGCGGCGTTCGCCTCAACGTGCGCGAGCGCACCGCGATCGGCGGCATCGGCTCGCCGATCCGCGGCTACATCGAGGCCGGCGAGCAGAAGCTCTCGGGCGACAAGGCCCTCTGGTACGCCCGCTCACGCGTGGAGAACGACGACTGGTCGCGCATGGGCCGCCAGAAGTGCGTGATGAACGCGATGGTGCGCCAGCTCAACCCGCAGAAGGTCCTCATGAACATGCAGGACATCGCGAACTCGAGCTCGGCGATGCTGCACACGAGCATCCCGCGCCAGGACCTCAACGTCTTCATGGACCTCGCGCTCAAGACGAAGTCGCAGCCGATCTCGTCGGTCTCGCTCGTGCCGCCGGTGATCTACACGGGCAACCCGGACTTCGACAAGGTGCGCCGCCTGGTCTCCAGCGCCGTCGGCACCTCCGAGGCCCGCGAGGAGGTCCAGAAGTCCGCCCTCGTCACCGCGAAGCTCCCGCTGCTCGAGCTCGGCGGGGAGGCGCAGAAGAAGGACCCGCGCAAGGCCAACCGCAGCGCCGACCTCAACGAGAGCTGCTGAGCCGACCCGCCCGACCGGCGCTGGTTCGTCGGCGTTGGGAACCGGAGGGTTTAATGGGGCGTCGGTCGCGCACGGACGATCGGCCACGGCAGGCAGGAGAGGTGGCGGGGTGAGCGGTCTGGGAGCCCGACCCACGCGGGTCGCGCAGCGCGGTGGGCTGCGCCGTGCACTGGTGCTGATCCTCGGCACGGTCGTCTGGCCCGGCATCGCGCAGTTCCTGGCCGGCGCGCGCCGCCTCGGCGCGGTCGTCATGGTCGCCTGGGTGGCCGTGCTGACGGCCCTGCTGGTGGTCTGGTTCCGCTTCCGCCCCGATCGCGCCCAGGTCATCGACTGGCTCACCGACCCGTCCGTGCTCCAGACCGCGCGCGTCGCCGCCCTCGTCCTGGCGATCGGCTGGATGCTGCTGTTCGTCGACGCCTGGCGGCTCGCCCTCGTGCGCAGCCTGGGCTGGTGGCGACTCGGCATCATCTCGGTCGTCAACGTCACGATCATCGCGCTGGTCACCTCCACGACGTACCTGAGCTGGAACACCGTCTCGGCCTCCAAGGAGGTCGTGGAGCAGGTCTTCCACGAGACCGAGGTCAAGTCGCCGCTTCAGGGCCGCTACAACATCCTGCTGCTCGGCGCCGACTCCGCCGACGACCGCACCGGCCTGCGCCCCGACTCGATCAACCTCGTCAGCATCGACGCCGAGACCGGCGTGCCGATCATGGTGTCGCTGCCGCGCAACCTGCAGAACGTGCCGTTCCCCGAGGACTCGCCGATGCGGACGGTCTACCCCTACGGCTACAACTGCGGCTCCGAGTGCCTGCTGAACGCGGTGCACACCGCCGCGGCCGACCGGTCCGACCTCTACCCGAAGAGCAAGGACCCGGGCCTGGACGCCACGCTCGAGGCCGTCGAGGGCGTCACCGGCCTGAAGGTCAACTACTACGTCCTCGTGAACATGAAGGGCTTCTCCAGCCTCGTCGACGCCACCGGCGGCGTGACGATGGACATCAAGGAGCCCATCGCGATGTTCGGCAAGGACGACGCCTGGAAGCAGGTGTACATCCAGCCGGGCAAGCAGAAGCTCAACGGCAAGGAGGCGCTCTGGTACGGGCGCAGCCGCGTGCAGTCCGACGACTACACGCGCATGGGCCGCCAGAAGTGCCTCATGCAGGCCATGCTCCAGCAGCTCAGCCCCGAGCAGGTCGTGCTGAACGCGGGCAAGATCGCCAAGAGCTCCGCGCAGATGCTCAGCACCGACATCCCCGCCTCCGAGCTGGGCGCGTTCGGCGACCTGGCCCTCAAGGCCAAGGATCAGCAGATCGCGACGCTGTCGGTCGTGCCGCCGGAGTACAGCACCGTCACGCCGAACTTCGAGCAGATCCGCGCCGACGTCGCGGCCCTGGTCAAGAAGAGCGAGCGTCAGCAGAAGAAGGCCGCGCAGCCGAAGCCCACGGACTCCACGGCGACCACGCAGGCCCCCGAGACGCAGCAGACGCCCGAGGCGCCGAAGACCGAGTCGCCGTCAGCCGCGAACAACACCGACGACCTCGCCGCCACCTGCTGATCCCGGCCCCGGCGCCGAGCCGACCGGGAAGCGGTGGCGGGGCGGGGAGCGCTGGGGTCAGCGGCTCTCCTCGTAGGCCGCGATGACCTCGTCGGGATCGCCGTCCATCATGAGCTCGCCCTTCTCGATCCAGATGACGCGATTGCACGTGTCGCGGATCGACTGCATCGAGTGGCTCACCAGGAACACTGTTCCGGCGTTGTCGCGGATCTCGCGGATGCGCTTCTCCGAGCGCTTGCGGAACTTGCGGTCGCCGACGGCCAGGGCCTCGTCGACGATGAGGATCTCGTGGTCGCGGATCGTGGCGATCGCGAACTTCAGGCGGGCGGTCATGCCCGAGGAGTACGTGCGCATCGGCAGGTCGATGAACGGGCGGATCCCGGCGAAGTCGACGATCTCGTCGTAGCGGTCCTCGATCTCGGCCTTGGAGAAGCCCAGGGCCAGGCCACCGAGGATGACGTTGCGCTGGCCGGACAGCTGCTTGATGAGGGCCGCGCCCACACCGAGCATGCTGGGCCGCGAGCTGGCGTAGATCGAGCCGCGGGTGGCGGGGGTCAGACCCGTGATGGCGCGCATCAGGGTGGACTTGCCCGAGCCGTTGGAGCCGATGACGCCGATGCTGTCGTTCTCGTACGCGGTGAACGAGATGCCCTTGAGGGCGTGCACCGTGCGGGTGCGCTTGGCGCGGCGCAGCACGCCGCCGCGGTCGGCCTCGGTGGCGCGCTTGCCGGTGGCGAAGACGCGGTACTCGACGTGCAGGTCCTGCACGACGACGACGGGCCGGCGCTGCTCGGTGTCCGCCGTCTCCACGGACTCAGTCGACGCGACCATAACGCTCCTCCGCGGCCCAGAAGAACACGACGCCGATCAGGAACAGCCCGATCGACCAGACGGCGATGATGGGCCAGAACTGCAGGCGCACGTCGTAGAGCGGGTCGGAGTCGAGCAGCAGCTCGCGCGACAGGCTCAGGAAGGCGTAGACCGGCTGGTACTGGACGATCTCGAGCAGCTTCGGGTTGCCCTCGAAGCGGATGTCGAAGCTGAAGAAGATGCCGGTCGTGTAGAAGAAGAACCGCGTGATGAACGGCAGCAGGTTCGTGAGGTCGGGCAGGTGCACCGTGAGGCGCGCGGTGATGAACGCGACGCCCATGCAGAACAGGAAGTACAGGCCGATCAGGGGCACCATCAGCAGCCAGTTCCAGTTCGGCACGTGCCCCATGAGGAGCAGGAAGACCATGAGCAGGCCGACCGTGGGGATCAGCTGCATGAACTTCTGCACGACCACCGAGATCGGCAGCGACATGCGGGGGAACGCCAGACTCTGCACGAGCGCCTGGTTCGACGTGATCGACTTCGAGCCGCTGCCCATGCACGCCGAGAAGAACTCGAACATGAACACGCCGATGATCAGGAACGGCACGAAGTCGGGGACCGACTTCGTGCTGGCCATGAGGATGCCGAAGACGATGCCGAACACCGCGGCGTTGAGGATGGGCTTGAGGACGATCCACAGCATGCCCAGGCGCTGACGCTGGTTCTCGGCCTCGATGCGGAACTTCGCCAGCGAGACGATGAAGTCCTTGCGTTGCGCGACTCCCCGCAGGTATTCCGTCAGCGGGGGTCGGCCGCCCACCCGGGTCAGGCCGTGGGCCTGCGGGTCGTCGACCGTTGGGGTCATGCGTGGTTCCTGTCGTGATGTCTCGGGGGCATCGGCCGTCGGCCCGGATGCCCCGTCGAGTCTAGGGCACCCACCATCGCGGATCGGCTCAACGTCCCGGCCCGTCGAGCCGTGCGTGCTCCTGTGCGGCGATGCGCACGAGGTCGTCGGGTCCGCCGCCGGCGACCATCACGAGCGAGCCGCCGCCGGTGAGGGCCGCCGCGAGGTCGGCGGCGTCGTCGGCCACGGACCCCGGCTCGCGCACGACCCGGGCGGTCAGGGCGGGCGCGGCGAGCAGCTCGGCGTGCGTGGCGCGGCGCCCCGCGACGTCGAGGGCGAGGTCGTCCGGCGCCGGGGGATCGAGGTCGATGAACACGTCCGGGCTCGCGGGCACGTGCACCGCGATGTCATGGAAGCCCTCGGGCTCGGCGGGGAAGCGGCCCCCGAGAGGACGCAGCGACGCCGCCAGCCGGATCGGCTCGGCGGCCTCGAGCTCGGGGCCCGACAGGCCGATCTGCGCGTCGGAGTCGGCCACCACGGCCCCGACGCGCCAGGCGCCCAGGATCCACACGTAGCGCAGCCAGTGGCTGGGCAGGCCGATCCGCACGCGGGTGCCACGCTCGGCGTCGAGCTCGTCGACGAGGAAGTTCGCGACCTTCGCCACCCAGTTCGCCAGCGTCACGCCGCTGAGCTCGACGCGCTCGCCGGTCGCGACGTCGTAGTACGTGACGACGGGGGAGGGCGTGGGGGTCAGGACGGTGGCGAGGGTGGTGGTCACGCCTCGACGCTAGCGCGGAGCCCGGAGGCGCGACACGCCGAGGATCGCCGGACATTTGCTATTCGGCTTGACGTTTGGCAGGCATCCGACTGTAATTACAGGCATGTCATTAGTCGGTTGGATCGAGGGCGACGACCCCGAGCTCATGTGGCAGGAGCGTGCTCTGTGCGCTCAGACCGACCCCGAGTCGTTCTTCCCCGAGAAGGGCGGCTCCACGCGCGAAGCCAAGCGCGTGTGCCTGAGCTGCGACGTCAAGACCGAGTGCCTCGAGTACGCACTGGCCCACGACGAGCGCTTCGGCATCTGGGGTGGCCTGTCCGAGCGAGAGCGTCGCAAGCTCAAGAAGCGCGCCTGACCTCCCCGCGCCGCTGACACCTGACGGTTGGTCGCAACCGCCTAAGGTGGCGATCATGCACGACGACGACCTCGAGGACGAATCCGTCCCGGCGTGGCGTGCCAGCCCTCCCTCCGTCCTCGCCGTTCTCGTCGCCCATCGCGGATCGCGATGGCTGCCCCAGACCCTCGCGGCCCTCGACCGGCTGCACCACCGGCCCGACCACCTCGTGCTCGTCCACGACGACAGCGACCCGGCCACGCGCGACCTCCTCGAGGGACATGCGCACGCCTCGCGCATCGTCACCGCCCCCGCCCGTCGCGGGTTCGGCGGCCAGGTCGCGGTGGCGGTGGAGTCGCAGACCGAGGCCTACGACTGGATCTGGCTGCTCCACGACGACCAGATCTGCGATCCCGACGCGCTCTCCGGCCTCCTCGACGAGGCCACGCGCGACCCCGACATCGGCATCGTCGGCCCCAAGGTCCGCGAGTGGCCGTCGCTCCGGCGGCTCCTCGAGGTCGGCCTCACGGTCACCGGCACGGGCCAGCGCGAGACGATGCTGGAGTCCGGCGAGCCCGACGCCGGCCAGCACGACCGGCCGCAGGACGTCCTGGCGGTCGGCTCCGCCGGCATGCTGGTCCGCCGCGACGTGTGGGAGCGCCTCGGCGGCACCGATCCGCGGCTGCCGCTGTTCTTCGACGACATCGACCTCGGCTGGCGCGCCAACCGCGCCGGCTACCGCGTGCGCACGGCGCCGCGCTCGATCGTGTTCCACGCCGAGGCCACCGCCAACCGGCGTCGCGTGCGCCGCAAGGGCGTCCGCGAGCACGCGGGCGAGCGCCGTGCCGCCGCGCTGCACACGATGCTGGCCAACAGCGACCCGCTGCGGTTCCTGCCGCTGAGCATCCGTCTGTTCGTGGGCTCGCTGCTGAGGTTCGTCGGCTTCCTTTTCGGCAAGGACCTGCGGTCGGCCCGCGGCGAGATCATGGCGATGGTCACGGTCTTCGCCAATCCCGGGCCGATGATCGCGGCGCGCCGCCGACGCAAGCCGAACGTCGTGCGCCGCAACCGCGAGCTGAAGGACCTCTTCGCCCCGTTCTGGATGCCGTACCAGCACGGACTCGACGTCGCCGCCACCACCGTGCAGGCCGTCGTCCGCCCCGAGTCGGTGGACTCACTCGGCCTGCGGTCGATCGGCGTCGCGGAGGAGGACGAGGAGGACCCGGTCGTCGTCGACCAGCCGCCGTGGTGGCGCCGTCGTCCGTGGCTGACCTGGGTGCTGGTGCTGCTCGTGGGCTCGCTCGTCGCGGCGCGCTCCGTGGCCGCGGGTCACCTGTTCAGCCCGGTCCTGCCCGCGTCGCCCGACGCGGTCTCGTCGTGGTGGCGGCTGCTGTTCGAGCGGTCGCACGCGGTCGGCCTCGGCAGCGCCGACGTCGCGCCGGCCTACGTGGTCCCGCTCGCGTTCGTCGGGCTGCTGGTGTGGTTCGCGCCGGGACTCATCTCCTGGATCCTCACGGTGCTGGCGGTGCCGTTCGCGGCGCTCACCGCCCACCGCTTCGGCCGCCTCGTCAGCGACGACCGTGCCGTCCGGATGACGTGGGCCGTGTCGTACGGCCTCGTCGTCGGCGTCACCGGCGCGATCGCCGGCGGCCGCCTGGGCACGGTGGTCACCCTCGTCGTGGCGCCCCTGTTCGCCAACGTCCTCCTGCGCCTCGTGCTCGAGCCCACGTGGACCCGTGCCGCCCTCGTCGGCCTGTGGATCGCGCTGGTCGCGGCGTTCGCGCCGGTCGCCTGGGCGCTGGGCATCGTCGCGCTCGTCGTCAGCGCGCTGCTGGTGCGGTCGTCCGCGCGCTACCTCGCGCTCAGCGGCGTGATCGGCACGGTGCTGCTGGGTCCGTGGCTGCTCGACCGTGTCCTGTCCGGGCGGATCTGGTGGGAGGTCGGCAACCCCGTCGACGCGCCCGCCTCCGCCTGGGACGTGGTCACCGGCACCGGCGGCGGGCCCGGATCGGCGCCGTGGTGGATCGCGGTCCCGCTCATCGTGCTCGCCGCCGCGGCCCTCGTCCCCGAGGCGACCCGTCGCGCCGTCGCCGGCGCCTGGATCGTCGCGGTCGCCGGTCTGGCCACGGGCCTGCTGGCCTCGATCTCGACCTACGTGCCGTTTCCCGGCGCTCCGGAGGTCAGGGCGTGGTCCGGGCTCGGCGCGGGCATCTGGCTCGGCGGCCTGCTGACCGCGGTGCTGTTCGCCTGGCCCGCCCTGCGCACGCGCAAGCACCGCCGCTGGCGACGCCCGGCGATCGCCCTGCTGGCAGCGTTCCCGATCCTCGCCGGCGGCTGGCTCGTCGTGCGCGGCATCGACGACCCGCTCGAGTCCGGTGACGCCCGCGTCGTACCCGCCTTCCTCGCGGCCCGACCCGGCACCACCGTCGTGCTGACCGGCGACTCCGAGTCCGGCATCGTCGCCGACGCCGTCGTGGGCCCCGGCCCCTACCTCGGGGCCGAGGCGCTGCGCACCACTGCCGAGCGCGAGGACCGCCTGCGCGACACCGTCACCTCGCTGGTCACCACGCCCACACGCGACGACGTCGACGAGCTGGCGCGACTCGGCGTCGACAGCATCTACGCGCCCGACGTCGACCTCGACCTCGCGCGACGGATCGACGCGGCGCCCGGGCTGGCCCAGAAGGGCAGCGACTCGCCCGACTCGCGCGTCTGGTCGGTGACCTCCGAGATCGAGGCCGAGCCCGCGCCCGAGGCCGGACCCGCCCGCCCCTGGATCGCAGGCGTGTGGGTGCTGGCCTGGGTCGGCGCGTTCGTGGGTGCCCTGCCAGTGCGCCGCAACGCGGCCCCCGGACCGGATCCGGACGAGGAGGACGACGCATGAGCAGCCGGTTCCCCGCCCGTTACGTCCTCCCCCTCGTGGCGGCGCTGCTCGTCGCCGCGATCTCGTTCGTGCCCGAGCCCGAGCCGCCCGTCGTGGCCGGCGGCAGCCAGACCGTCGAGGTCCGCCAGACCACGTGGGCCTGCCCCGTCGAGTCCGGGTGGACCGTCGCGGCGGGTCAGGTGGCGCCGGGCGACGAGGCCGTGGCTCGCCCCATCCCCGAGGAGGCGGCGGCCGACCCGGTGTGGGCGCGGGCCGACCGCTGGCGCACCGCCGAGCCGGGCGGCGACGCCCTCGTGCTCGAGCAGTCCGGCGAGGGCTCCGGATCGGTCGGCTACGTCGCCGGCCGACTGAAGGGCGACGCGGTGCTGGCGGCCTGCCCGCCCGTCGTCGACGAGGCCTGGTTCGCGGGCCTGGGCGACCGCGGCCGCTCCGACGCCACGATCACCCTGGTCAACCTTGGCGAGAACCGCGCCGTGGCCGACCTCAGCTGGTGGGGCGCCAACGGCCCGATCCAGTCGCTGGACACGTCGGGCCTCGTGGTGGAGCCGGGTCAGCGGCGCCAGATCTCGGTCGACGACGTCGCCGCGGGGGAGGGAGCCGTCTCGGCCCACGTCTCGCGCCGCCGCGGCTCGCTCACGGCGATCGCGCTCGACGCCGGCACCGGCGGTGCCGACCTGCTCGCCCCCGCGCCGGGCCCCGCCACCGAGCAGGTGCTGGCCGGCCTGCCCGAGGGCGACGGCACGCGCCTCGCGCTGGCGAACCCGGGCACGTCCACCGCGCACGTCGCGGTGTCGGTCCGCGGTCCGGGTGGCGCCTTCGCCGCCGAGGGCCTCGAGGACGTCTCGGTCGAACCCGAGTCCACGCGGGTCGTCGCAGTCCCGGGTTCGGTCGACCTGCGACGCGCGTCCCTCGCGATCACGTCCGACCTGCCCGTCGTGGCCTCCGCCTCGATCGAGACCGACGACGACGTCGCCCGAGTGACGCCGTCGGCCGCCATCGAGGGTCCCGCGGTCGTGCCCGTCCGGCTCGCCGGCGGCGCCGTGCGCACGGTCGTCACGGCCAAGGAGGCCGCCGTGGTCGAGGTCGAGTCCTTCTCGGCGTCGATGGAGTCGCTCGGCACGAGCCGGGTGAGCGTCGGTGCCGGGGCCTCGGCCCTCGTCCCCGCGCCGAAGGACGGCGCCGCCTATCTCGTGCTGACCCCGCAGGAGGGCCGTCGCGTCATGGCCGGCCTCTGGAAGTCCGGGGGAGGCAGGATCGCCGCCACGGCGGTGCGTCCCGCGCCCGTCTCGGTGGTCGCTCCCGGCGTCTCCGTGCGCTGACCGGTGCCGCTGCTCAGGCGCGCGGGTCGAGGTCCTCGGGGTCGTGGTGCCAGACCTCGCCGAGCCGCGTGAGCAGCACGGTCCAGACCAGCTCCTCGAGGTCGACGGCCGAGCGTGCCCGTCCCACGATCGGCAGGCGGTAGACCACGATCCGGTACCCGCCCGGCGCCGGGTTGACGATGCTGCGGGGCACCGGCTCGTCCCAGCCGGGCGGCAGCATCGGCGCCTCCTCGACGGCGACCTCGACGTGGTCGGGCTCGCGCGCGAAGTGGTGGTCGAGCCGCGTGAGGATCTCGGCGACGAGGTCGTCGAACGCCTCGCGCGGGGTGCGGTGGACCGGAGCGCCCTGCGGCGAGAGGGGCCCCGGGAGCGACATCACGCCGCGCGGTCCGCGCCCGCGACGGTCGCGGGCGGAGCCCGGACGCGGGCCGTGGACGCCGATGCGGGATCCCGGTTCGCTGGCCATCCGGTGAGCCTACTGCGGAGCGCTGGGGTCGCGGGCTAACCTCGCCCCGTGGGACTGCAACGTCGATGCTCGCGCGCAGGCTGCCCGAACTCCGCGGTGGCCACGCTGACGTACGTGTACGCCGACTCGGTCGCCGTCCTGGGCCCGCTGGCCACCTACGCCGAGCCCCACGCGTACGACCTGTGCTCGCGTCACGCCGAGCGCCTGTCGGCGCCGCAGGGCTGGAGCGTGGTGCGACTGGCCCCGGAGTTCACCGAGCCCGAGCCCACGCACGACGACCTCGTGGCACTGGCCGAGGCCGTCCGCGAGGCGGGCCGTCCGGCGCCCGAGCAGCCCTCCGACGACGGCTCGCCGGTGCTGCGGCTCGTGCGCGACGACTCGGCTACGGTGGTGCCGTGAACCTCGATCCAGCCCTCGTCGAGATCCTGGTGTGCCCCCAGTGCCGCTCCGGCCTGTTCGTGGACGCCGAGGCCGACGAGCTCGTGTGCAACGGCTGCGCCCTCGCGTACCCCGTCCGCCGCGACATCCCGGTCATGCTGGTCGACGAGGCCCGCTCGCTCGACGCCTCCTGACCCCACTTCTGCGGATCTGGGGCTGGTGTGACGAATGGGACTCCGGGGTGTGTCCACTGCACTACCATTCGTAGTGATCTGAGATGACTGAGCCTGCCGCAATTCCCCAGCGCGAGGCCATGGTCGAGGACGGTCTGCTCCAGGGCCTGTCAGGACTGGCGGCAGCGGTCGTCGCCATGCCCTTGGAACTCGACATACCCGGGGTCGAGCAGGACCGCGCGCTCCAGCGCGAGATCGCCGAGCAGCTGGGGGACTACGTCGTCCCCCGACTCGAGAATCTCGGCGCCCCGCTGCTGGTCGTGGTCGGCGGCTCCACCGGCGCGGGCAAGTCCACGCTGGTGAACTCGATCGTCGGCCGCCGTGTGTCGGCCACAGGAGTGCTGCGACCCACCACGCGCACCCCGGTGCTGGTCCACCACCCCGCCGACACCGAGTGGTTCCGCTCGGGCCGTGTCCTGCCCGACGTCGTCCGCACCGGCTCCAACAGCCGGCGCGCCAACACGATCCGCCAGGTGGCCTGCTCCACGCTGTGGCCGGGCGTGGCCGTGCTCGACGCCCCCGACTTCGACTCGATCGACGAGACCAACCGTGAGATGGCCGAGCAGCTGCTCGGGGCCGCCGACCTGTGGCTGTTCGTCACCTCGGCCGCGCGCTACGCCGACCAGGTGCCGTGGGACTACCTGCGCCGGGCCGCCGACCGCAACGCCTCGATCGCGGTCGTGCTCGACCGCACCTCTCCCGAGGCCCTGGGCGAGGTCCGGCGTCACCTGGCCCGGATGCTCAGCGAGCACGGGCTCTCCGACGTGGCGCTGTTCTCCGTGCCCGAGTCCACGCCCGACTCCGAGGGCGTCCTGCCGACGGGCGACGTCGCGCAGGTCGTGTCGTGGCTGCGGCACCTCGCCGACGACGAGGCCCAGCGCCGCGAGATCGTGCTGCGCACCCTGCAGGGCGCCATCACGCACGACGTGCAGGAGTCGCGCCAGCTGGAGAGTGCGCTGACCCGTCAGGTCGACGCCGCGGCCCAGCTGCGCCAGGACGTCGCGTCGGTCTACCTGAGCGCGCACGCCGATCTCATGACCGCCGCCACCGACGGCACCATGCTGCGCGGCGAGGTGCTCGCGCGCTGGCAGGACTTCGTGGGCTCGGGCGAGATCTTCCGCAAGCTCGAGCGCACCGTGGGCTCGTGGCGCGACAAGCTGTTCCGTCGCAAGCCCACCACGCCCGAGGAGGTCGAGGAGGCCGCCGTCTCGGGCCTGCACCTGCTGATCCTCGACCGCGCCGAGCGCGCCGCCGAGGAGGTCGCCCGCGCCTGGGACTCCACGCAGGCCGGTCGCACCCTGCTCGACAGCCAGCGAGGGCTGGACCGTGCCTCGCGCGACGTCCGGGTGCGCGCCGAGCGCATCGCGCGCGAGTGGCGCGAGGCCGTGTTCGAGCTCGTCGCCGAGCAGGGCTCCGACAAGAAGACCAAGGCCCGTGCGCTGTCGCTGGGCGTCAACGCCGCGGGCGTCACCCTCATGGTCGTGGTGTTCGCCGGCACGGCGGGTCTCACGGGCGCCGAGCTCGGCATCGCCGGCGGCACCGCCGCCGCGGGTCAGGCCGTCCTCAACGCCGTCTTCGGCGACCAGGCCGTCCGCGACCTCGCCGACCAGGCCGGCAAGGACCTCGCACGCCGTCTCGAGGACCTGCTGGAGTCCGAGGCCGAGCGCTACCTCGACCTGCTGCCCGACGACGTGGCCCTCGAGTCCGCGCACTGGCAGCTCGAGGCCGCGATCGCGTCCGTCGCCCCTCCGCGCGGGAGGCGGTCGCGATGAGCGAGCGCCAGCGAGCGAACGATTCCACGCATCGAATCGCGGCACCGACCTACCCTGCCCTTCTTCAGGCGGTGACGCGATGAGTGCATTGGACGAGCGCGTCACAGCCCTGCAGTCGGCGATCGAGGCCGCGGGCGACGTCATCGACCCCGACGTCGTCGCGCCTGCCGAGGCCACCTTCAGCCACGCGCAGGAGCGCCTCGAGCTCTCCACGCAGCACACGGTCGTGGTGCTCGCGGGCGCCACGGGCTCGGGCAAGTCGTCGCTGTTCAACCGCCTCGCGGGCCTGGACCTGGCCGAGGTCGGCTACCTGCGGCCCACCACGTCCACACCGCTGGCGTGTGCGTGGGGCCCCGCCGGCGCCACCGAGCTGCTCGACTGGATCGGCGTCGCCCGCCGCGACCAGATCGCCCGGCGCAGCATCCTCGACGCGCCGCAGGACGACGCGTTCGAGGGCCTCGTGCTGCTCGACCTGCCCGACCACGACTCGGTCGTCACCCAGAACCAGGAGGTCGTCGACCACGTCGCGCGCTACGCCGACCTGTTCGTGTGGGTGCTCGACCCGCAGAAGTACGCCGACGCCGCGATCCACGCGCGCTACCTCCAGCCGCTGGCGACGCACGCGGAGTCGTCGGTCGTGGTGCTCAACCAGGCCGATCGGCTCAGCGAGACCGACCTCAAGATCGCGGTCGACGACCTCGAGCTGATTCTCGAGCGTGAGGGCTTCCGCGGCGTGCCCGTGATCGCCACCAGCGCCACCAGCGGCAAGGGACTGCCCGAGCTGCGGGCCGAGATCGGTCGCCGGATCACCTCCAAGCGGGCCTCGCAGGCACGTCTGGTCGCCGACGTGCGCCAGGTGGCGCGCCGCCTCGCCGACGCCGGGGGAGTGGAGCCCGTGCCGGGCCTCGACCGCCCGGTCCGCGACGCCCTCGTCGAGACGTTCGTCCAGTGCGCCGGCGTGCCGCAGATCGCCGACGCGGTCGAGGAGTCCATGGCCCGACGCGCCGTGGTCGCCACCGACTGGCCGCTGATCGGCTGGGTGGGTCGGCTGCGCCACGACCCGCTGCGCGAGCTCGGCTTCGGCCGGTCGGCGCGCGACGCCGTGGCCGAGGTCATGCCGATCTCGCCGTCCGTGCAGCGCGCCCGCGCCGACCTGGCGCTGCGCGAGGCCACCGAGGTCGCCACCGAGGGCATGTCCCGCCCGTGGCGGGCCTCCGTCGTCGACGCGGTCGCCGGCGAGAGCGCGCGCGACGTCATCGACGAGCTCGACGAGGCCGTCGCCGGCGTCGACCTCGGGCTCAAGCAGCGTCCGCTGTGGTGGACCGCCGTCGGAGCCCTGCAGTGGCTCACGTTCCTGGCCGTCGTCGGCGGGCTCGCGTGGTCCGTCGCGGCCGCCTTCGGCCTCGTGGACCCCGATCCCTGGACCGGTGCGCCCCGGCCGCTCGGCATGAGCCTGCCGCTCGTGCTGATCGCCGGAGGCCTGCTGTTCGGCATCGCGCTCACGCTGTTCTCGCGCTGGCTCGGCGGGGTCGGCGCGCGGCGGGCCGGGGCCAGAGCGGAGAAGAAGCTCACCGAGGCGATCAACCGCACCACCGAGCGGATCGTGGTGGCGCGCCTGCGCAGCGAGCTCGACCGCTACGACCGCTGGCGCAACGGCCTGTCCACCGCCGGTCGCTGAGCGCTGCCGGTCGGCCGTCGTTCCGGCGTTCTCGCTAGGCTGGGGCCATCATGGCTGACTACGTTCTCTCTCTGCGCAACGTCCGCAAGGCCCACGGCGACAAGGTCGTCCTCGACAACGTCTCCCTCTCGTTCCTGCACGGGGCGAAGATCGGCGTGGTGGGTCCGAACGGCATGGGCAAGTCCACCCTGCTCAAGCTGATGGCCGGGCTCGACCAGCCGAACAACGGCGACCTCGTCCGCGATCCCGACGCGTCGGTCGGCATGCTGCAGCAGGAGCCGCCGCTGACCGAGGGCAAGACGGTGCTCGAGAACGTCGAGGAGGCCGTGTCCGAGATCAAGGGCAAGATGAAGCGCCTCGAGGAGGCGTACGCCGAGATGGGCGAGCCCGACGCCGACTACGACGCCCTCATGGCCGAGACCGGCGACCTGCAGACCTACCTGGACAACACCAACGCGTGGGACGTCGACAGCCGTCTCGAGCAGGCGATGGACGCGCTGCGCTGCCCGCCGTCCGACGCGCTCGTCGACAACCTCTCCGGTGGTGAGCGCCGCCGCGTCGCGCTGTGCAAGCTGCTGCTCCAGCAGCCCGATCTGCTGCTGCTCGACGAGCCCACCAACCACCTGGACGCCGAGAGCGTGCAGTGGCTCGAGGGTCACCTCAAGAGCTACCCGGGCGCCGTCCTGGCCGTCACCCACGACCGCTATTTCCTCGACAACGTCGCCGAGTGGATCGCCGAGGTCGACCGCGGCCAGATCCACGGCTACGAGGGCAACTACTCGACGTACCTCGAGACGAAGAAGGAGCGCCTCAAGATCGAGGGGCAGAAGGACGCCAAGCGCGCCAAGATGCTCGAGCGCGAGCTCGAGTGGGTCCGCTCCAACGCCAAGGGGCGCCAGACCAAGAGCAAGTCGCGTCTGGCCCGCTACGAGGAGCTTGCCGCCGAGGCCGAGAAGGCCCGCAAGATCGACACCACCGACATCAACATCCCGGCCGGTCCGCGCCTGGGCGACGTCGTCCTCGACGCGAAGAGCCTCACGAAGGCGTTCGACGGCCGCACGCTGTGGGACGACATCAGCTTCTCGCTGCCGCGCGCCGGCATCGTGGGCGTCGTCGGCCCGAACGGCGTCGGCAAGACCACGCTGTTCCGCATGATCACGGGCAACGAGGAGCCGGACTCCGGCGAGCTCGAGGTCGGCAAGACGGTCAAGATCAGCTACGTCGACCAGAACCGCGCCAACATCGACCCGAACAAGAACGTCTGGGAGGTCGTCTCCGACGGCCTGGACTTCATCAAGGTCGCGAACTTCGAGATGAACAGCCGCGCCTACGTGGCCTCGTTCGGCTTCAAGGGCTCGGACCAGCAGAAGAAGGCCGGCGTGCTCTCCGGTGGTGAGCGCAACCGCCTCAACCTGGCGCTGACGCTCAAGCAGGGCGGCAACATGCTGCTGCTCGACGAGCCCACCAACGACCTCGACGTCGAGACCCTGTCCTCGCTCGAGGACGCGCTGCTGGACTTCCCGGGCTGTGCCGTCGTCACGTCGCACGACCGCTGGTTCCTCGACCGCATCGCCACGCACATCCTGGCGTGGGAGGGCACCGAGGAGAACCCGGGCAACTGGTTCTGGTTCGAGGGCAACTTCGCGTCCTACGAGGCCAACAAGATCGAGCGCCTCGGCGAGGAGGCGGCTCGCCCGCACCGCGTCACCCACCGCCGCCTCACCCGCGACTGAAGTCCCGCTCGGGCAAGATTTGCTCCGATTTCCACCATTCAGCAGGGCTGAGAGGTGGAAACCGGAGCATTTCTCGTGTCAGGAGTCGCCGAGGTCCTCGTCGCAGTCGATGGGACCGGAATGCACGAGGCCGATGCCTGCACCGGTGGCGGCGATCTCATGGCTGCGGCCGAGCACCCGGATGGTGGCGCGAGGCGAGTCGGATACGGACGACATCCCTGCGCCGTTGCAGCTGGCGTTGAAGAGGGCTCGAATCGTGAAGGGCGTGCGCTCGTCGTCGTAGAGCTCTCCGAAGCCGTCCATGTCGAAGACCCCGTCGATGCTGGTGCTCGCGCTGAAGCTGTCGGCGTCCTTCACGAGCCCCGGCCCGCCTCCGACAGCCCACTCGGCGCGGACGCCCATGCCGGTGGCCGGACCCATGTACGGCCACTCCAGGAACTCCACCGCGACAGGGACCGCGGCATCGCTGACGACCATGGTGCGCAGGACGCAGTCGAGCCGTCGATCGACGCTGATCGCGCGGAGGGGACCGGTGTGATCGATCGGATCCTCGATCCCCTCGGGCAGGGGGACGATCGAGCGCGGGTCCTTGCACTCGACCAGCTCGGCAGCGGTGATCGACACCTTCGAGGCCTGCCAGGCCGAGGCGCCGACCCACGCGGCGTAGCCGCCGACGAGCAGGACGACGAAGGCGATCGCGATCGACCAGCGCAGGCGTGTGGACACGGACGCAACCTAGGGCACCGGGCTCGCGTCCGGGCGGGATCGACGAATCAGGTCCGTGACGTCGCCGACACGTGTGAGACTGTCGCGACGACCGCGGACGGGCGGTCCGGGCACGGGAGGGTCCATGCGCTCTCGGGGGTTGCCGCGCATCGTGGTGATGACCGTGCTCGTGTCCCTGCTGGGTCTGGCCGCGCCGGCGCAGGCGCGACCGGCGACTCGGCTGACCGTCGAGGGGCCGACGCGGTCGACGATCGACTCCGGCACCGCCATCGTGATGCGGGGCAGGCTCGCTCGAGCCCGCGGGGGCGAGAGCGTGCGCCTGCAGTTCTGGAACGGCTCCCGCTGGCACACGCAGGCCGTGAGCCGCGTGACGAAGCGCCGGGCCTACCGATTGAGCCTCGTTCCACCCGTGGGCGAACGCCGCTGGCGCGTGCGCTTCGCCGGTGACGAGCGTCTGAAGCCTGCCACGTCCCGCACGGTCCGGGTCCGCGTGCGCCCTGCCCTCGACATCACGTCCGTGATCCCCGGCGAGCGGGCGATTCTCTCGGGGATCGTGCCGGGGCACCGCCGTCGCCCCGTGCAGCTGCAGCAGTGGTCAGGCACCGCGTGGCGCACGATCGATCGAGGCACCTCCCGGGCGGACGGGCTGGCACGATTCCCGGTGCGGGTGATGGCGACAGCCGAAGAGGGCCGGTACCGCCTCCACGCGCCGCGATCGGGTCGGCTCGGCGCCGTGTCCAGCCCGTCTCGTACCGCGATGAGGTCCCAGACCGCGCAAGTGCTGGCGCCGGACACCGCGTACCTCGAGGAGAGGGTCCACGTGACAGCGGTCTTCACGCCCGCGCGTGCCGATCGCCGGGTGGACGTGCAGAGCCTCGTGAACGGAGCGTGGGTGACCGTCGCATCGGGCTGGCAGGACGCCCGAGGCCAGGCGAGGCTCTCGGTCGAGGCGTCGAGTCTCGGTTCGATGCGGCTACGTGCGGTCGCGCTGCGCACGTCCGGCGGCGGACTGAGCGTGATCTCGCCGGCGCGCACGGTCGTCGTGACCGAGGGTCCCGTCCCGCCGCCCACGCTGATCAGCCGTCCCGCGGACGGCACGGCGACGGACCATGAGTCCTGGGCACCTTCCGTGTCCGCCGACGGCGGGTCCGTGGCGTTCTCCTCGTTCGTCCCCCACCTCACGGTCGACGACGCGAACGACGCGGCCGACGTGTTCGTCCGCGACGTCGGATCGGGGCAGGTGGTCCGCGCGTCGCTCGCGTCTGACGGTGCGGAGCTGGCGGAGTCGTCCGCGCAGTCATCGATCTCCGGTGACGGCTCGAGGGTCGCGTTCGTGACCGGGGCGTCTGCCGTTCCGGAGGATCTCAACGGCCGCCAGGACGTCTATCTCCGTGACCTGGACCGGGGGACCACCGTGCTGGTGAGCGCGTCCGAGGGCGGTGGCGCCGGTTCGGGACCCTCGGGCAGGCCCCGTCTCGCCTCCGACGGAAGCGTCGTCGTGTTCACCTCCGGTGCGGACGATCTCGTGCAGGGCGACACCAACGGCGTCACCGACGTGTTCGTGCGGGACCTCGCTTCCGGTCGCACGACCCGCGTGAGTCAGGCGCCCGACGGCTCGGAGCTGGCGTCGCCTTCCACGGCGCCGGCCCTCTCGAGCGATGGTCGCCACGTCGCCTTCACCGTTCGGCCCGAGGGTGCTGCCCCTCAGCTTCTCCTGCACGACGTCCGGCTCGGCACCACCGTCAACACGGGGGTGGCGCCGTGTGGAGTCGCGGCACCGACGGTGTCCGACGGCGGGCGATTCATCGCGTACGTCTCGTGCGACGACGGCCCCGGCGACGGGAACGGGCTGCCCGATGTGCTGGTGCACGACCTCGCGACGGGCTTCACCGAGGTGATCAGCCGTTCACCCCAGGGTGCCGTGGGCGTCGCAGGAGCGCCGACGATGTCGGCCGACGGCCGGTTCATCGCCTTTGCCTCCGACTCCCCGGAGCTCGTGGCGGGGGACGCCAACGTCGCGCGCGACGTCTTCGTGCGTGACCGCGTGACCGGCTCCGTGACGCGGGCGAGCGTGGGTCGCAACGGCCGCGAGGCGTCGGGCGGCTCGGACGAGCCGGCCATCTCCGCAGACGGTCGCGCGGTGGCGTTCTCGTCGTTCGCGAGGCTCCACGCCGAGGATCTCGATCGCGGGCAGGACGTGTACCTGAGGCACCTGTCCCGCTAAGCCCCCGCCTGCGCCGAGATTTGCTCCCTTTTCGACCTCTCAGCACGTCTGAAAGGTCGAAGATGGAGCAAATCTCGGGGCCGGGTCAGAAGCGGCGGCCGCCGATGGCCTCCTGGACCGCCTCCATGACGCGGCGCACGGCGGCGAGGTCCTCGTCGGAGCACTGGTCGATGAGGTAGTCGCGGACGCCGCGCACGTGGGTGTGGGCGGCGGTGGCCAGCAGCGCGAAGCCCTTGTCGGTCAGCACGGCGGTGACGCCGCGGCCGTCGGTGTCGCACTGCATGCGCAGCACGATGCCGTCGCGCTCCAGGCGGCCGATCGTGTGGGTGATGCGGCTGCGGGAGTGGGAGAGGGCGGCCGCGAGGTCGGCCATGCGGATCGACCGGTCGGGCGCCTCGGACAGGCGGACCAGGATCTCGTACTCGGACATCGACAGGCCGTGCTCGCTGCGCAGGTCGCGGTCGAGGCGGTCCATCAGCACGGTGGATCCGCCCAGGAACGCGCGCCAGGCGCGTTGCTGCGACTCGTCGAGCCAGCGGGTGTCGTTCACCGAAGCGATGGGCAGGTCAGTCATGTGAACTAGTTTACATCTTCAACGACTTGATTGAAAGTTCAATCATGTGTATCGTCGATCATGTTGAACGATCAACGACTCGACGACACAGACTGACACAGGAGCAGCAATGAGCGACATCACCCCCGGTACCTGGCAGCTCGATCCCACGCACACCGAGATCGGCTTCACCGTCCGCCACATCATGAGCAAGGTGCGCGGCAAGTTCGAGAAGTTCGAGGGCACGATCGTCACCGCCGAAGACGTCACCGCCTCCAGTGCCACCGCCACGATCGACCTCTCCTCGATCAACACCGGCACCGCCGACCGCGACAACCACCTGCGCTCGGGTGACTTCTTCAACGTCGAGAGCACGCCGACCATGACCTTCGTGTCCACCGGCGTCGTCCGCAAGAGCGACACCGACTTCGTCGTCACCGGCGACCTCACCATCAAGGACGTCACCAAGCCGATCGAGCTCGACGTCGAGTTCCTGGGCGAGGGCAAGGACCCGTGGGGCGGCACCCGTGTGGGCGTCGAGGCCAAGGGCCAGCTGAGCCGCAAGGAGTTCGGCATCGACTTCAACATCCCCCTCGAGGGCGACAAGGTCATGATCGGCGACAAGATCACGCTGCTCATCACCGCGGAGGCCGTGCTGCAGGCCTGACCCGCACACCCCCTGTCTCGGAGGGGCTCGCGACGCACACCCCCCGGCGTCGCGGGCCCCTTCGTCATGTCCGGACCGCGCGATCGGACCCGACGAGTTCGGTGAAGTTGAAGTCGAACTCAAGTAGGGTGCGGTGATGGAGCGCGCCGGGTCGAGACCGATGGAGGTCCGCGGCCCGGAGACGAGGCAGATCCTCGGCCTGCCGGCCACGGCCGTCAGGACGCTGGTCCTCGGCTTCCTCGCGAGGGTCCCGGCGGGCGCCCTCGGCCTGGTGATCGTCCTGCACGGACTGACGCTCGGGCAGACCTACACCGTCAGCGGGCTGATGGCGGCGGCCTACGCCCTCGGCATCGCGGTCGGGGCCCCCGTCGTCGGTCGAGGCATCGACCGCTGGGGCCAGACGATGCCGCTGTTCGCCGTCACGGTCGTCGCTGCGGCCATGATGGTCGGACTGTCCGCGCTGCCGCACGGCATCGCTCCGGCCGTGCCCGTGGCCCTGGCCGCGGTGACGGGCCTGACCCAGCCGCCGCTGGCGGTCTGCGCGCGGGCGATCTGGAACGAGCGGCTCGGTCCGGTGGACCTCAGCCGGATGCTGTCCCTGGACGCGTCACTGCAGGAGGTGACGTTCATCCTCGGTCCCCTGACCGTGGTGTCCTGGGCGACGGTGCGGGGGACCCACGAGGCACTGGTCCTGGCGGCGGGTCTCGTCCTGGTGCTCACGACGGTGTTCGCGCTGACGCCGGAGTCGCGTACGGCCTCGCGCCGGTCGAGCCGCCCGGTGATGGGGACCCCGAGCCGATTCCCGGCGACCGTCTGGATCCTCGTCGCCGTGACGTTCACCGTCGGCATCGCGATCGGCATCCTCGAGGTCGCGGTGGTGCGCCGCTCCGCCCAGCTCGACGCGTCCCACCTGATCGGCGTCTTCTACGGGCTCTGGGCGACGGGCAGTCTGGTGGGCGGGCTCGTCAACCTCCGAGCCGCGGGCCGGGGCCGACTCGCCGGTCGCCTGATCGTCTTCCTGGCCGCGCTCGCACTCACCCATCTGATCGTCGCGGCGGCGACCACGTCGCTCGTCCTGGGTCTGACCCTCCTCCTGGCGGGGCTGCCCGCGGCTCCGATGTTCGCCGCGTTCTACGAGCTGCTGGGGAGGTCGGCGCCCGAGGGCCGGGTCACGGAGGTCTTCGCCTGGGGCTCGACCGGCAGCATGGCCGGAGTGGCACTGGGCACCGCGACGGGCGGTGTCCTCGCCGACGCGATCAGCAGTCGCGGGAACATCGTCGTCTGCGCGGCGGTGCTGGGTCTGGCCTCGCTGTTCGCGCTCGTCTGCCGGGCGCCGCTGACGCGCGTCGAGCGTCGCTGAGGTCGGCGACGCTCAGGCGGCGCCGACCATCCGCAGGGCCAGCTCGCCGTGCAGGGTCGCGATCTCGTCGGGCGTGGTGGGCCCGTCCGGGTGATACCAGCGCACCAGGTCGATGCTGAGGGAGAGCAGCGCGAGCGCCGTGCCCTTGAGGTCGGCCACGGTCATGACCTCCGCCTCGACGCCGGCCTCGAGGGCCTCGCGCATGAGCGCCTCGATCGCGCGGCGGTACTCGGCGATCTCGGCGCGGTGCTCGGGGGTCAGGGCGTCGAACTCGTACTGCACGATCCGGCCGACGCGGCTGTTGACCGCGTGCCAGCGGCTGAACTCGGCGACCATCGTGCGAGTGCGCTCGGCCGGGTCGGACGCCGACTGCGAGGCCTTCTCGATGATCTCGACGGCGCTGCGGTGGCCGCGCCGGGAGATCTCGAAGAGGAGCTCCTCCTTGGTGGCGTGGTGCACGTAGACCGCCGCCGGGCTCATGCCCGCACGGGACGCGATGTCGCGAGTCGTGGTGCCGGCGAAGCCCGAGGTGGCGAACGCCTCGACGGCCGCCGCAAGGAGGCGCTCGCGCGTCGTGGCGGATCGATCGCGACCGTTCGCGGCGTCGGTGGTCATGGTGGACAGCATGACGCAGGAATGTCACACTAAGCAAGCGCTTAGTCATCGGCGGGTCGCCCCGTCGGCACATTCGAAAGGCCTACATCATGCCCGAAGCAGTCATCGTCTCCACCGCGCGCTCTCCCATCGGCCGCGCCGGCAAGGGATCCCTCAAGGACATGCGTCCGGACGACCTGACCGTCCAGATGATCGAGGCCGCGCTGGCCAAGGTGCCGGGCCTGGACCGTCGTGACATCACCGACCTGCACCTCGGTGTCGGCCAGCCCGCGGGCGAGGCCGGCCACAACCTGGCGCGCGCCGTCGCCGTGCTGTCGGGCATGGACCACCTGCCGGGCGTGACGGTCAACCGCTACTGCTCCTCCTCGCTGCAGACCACCCGCATGGCCTTCCACGCGATCAAGGCCGGCGAGGGCGACGCGTTCATCTCCGCCGGCGTCGAGACCGTCAGCCGCTTCGGCAACGGCTTCGCCGACATTCCGGGCACCGAGAACCCGCTGTTCGCCGAGGCCATCGCCCGCACCGCCAAGCGCGCCGAGGGCGGCGCCGACACGTGGGTCGACCCCCGCGGCAACAGCGAGCTGCCCGACCTCTACATCGCGATGGGCCAGACGGCCGAGAACGTCGCGCAGCACCTGGGCATGAGCCGCCAGGAGCAGGACGAGTTCGCCGTCCGCAGCCAGAACCTCACCGAGCAGCGCATCGAGGAGGGCTTCTGGGCCAAGGACATCACCGAGGTCACGCTGCCCGACGGCACGACCGTGAACAAGGACGACGGTCCGCGCGCCGGCACCACGCTGGAGGCCGTCAGCAGCCTCAAGCCGGTGTTCCGCCCCGACGGCACCGTCACCGCCGGCAACGCCTGCCCGCTCAACGACGGCGCCGCCGCCGTGGTGATCATGTCCGACACCAAGGCCAAGGAGCTGGGCCTGACCCCGCTCGCGCGCATCGTGTCCACGGCCGTCACCGGCCTGTCGCCCGAGATCATGGGCCTCGGCCCGGTCGAGGCGATCCCCGCCGCGCTGAAGCACGCCGGCATGGGCATCGACGACATCGACCTGTACGAGATCAACGAGGCCTTCGCGGTCCAGGCGTGGGGCTCGGCGCGTGAGCTCGGCATCCCGATGGACAAGCTCAACGTCAACGGCGGCGCCATCGCGGTCGGCCACCCGTTCGGCATGACCGGCGCCCGCATCACGTCCACGCTGATCAACTCGCTGCAGTGGCACGACAAGCAGTTCGGCGTCGAGTCCATGTGCGTCGGCGGTGGCATGGGCATGGCCATGGTGCTGGAGCGTCTTTCGTGACCAAGGGTCGCTTCGCCGGCAAGGTCGCGATCGTCACGGGCGCGTCGCGCGGCATCGGCCTCGGGGTCGCGCAGCGCCTCGTGGCCGACGGCGCGAAGGTCGTCATCACGGCGCGCAAGACCGAGGCCCTCGAGGCCGCGGTCGCCGAGCTCGGTCCCGACAACGCGGCGTACGTCGCGGGTGCGGCCGACGACGCCGCGCACCAGGACGAGACCATCGCGAAGGCCGTGGAGCAGTTCGGCGGGCTGGACTTCCTGGTGAACAACACCGGAATCAACCCGACCTACGGCCCCATGATCGAGATGGACCTCAACGCGGGTCGCAAGATCTTCGAGGTCAACGTGCTCGCCGCGGTGTCGTGGGCGCAGAAGGCGTACAACGCCTCGCTGAAGGACCACGGTGGCGCGATCGTCAACATCGCGTCGGTGGCCGGTCTCAAGCCCGCGCCGATGATCGGCATGTACGGCGCGTCGAAGGCCGCGGTCATCCACGTCACGCAGGAGCTCTCGCTCGAGCTGGCTCCGAACGTGCGCGTGAACGCGGTCGCTCCCGCGGTCGTGAAGACCCGGTTCGCCGGTGCGCTCTACGAGGGTCGTGAGGAGGAGGTCGCCGCGGCTTACCCCCTCAAGCGCCTCGGCCTGCCCGAGGACATCGCGGGCGTCACGACGTTCCTGCTCTCGCAGGACGCGGCCTGGGTGACCGGCCAGTGCCTCACGGTGGACGGCGGACTGCTGCTCACCGGCGGCGTCTGACCACCGATTGAGACGAAGGGCCCCGGGACCTCGGTCCCGGGGCCCTTCGCCGTCGATTTGCGAAATCCTGCACATAACCGCTCTCAGATGACGGTCTGGCGGAGATCTTGTCCCCACATGTGAACAATCCTGTGTGCAACTAGCAGTTACACGTCGCCTGAACCTCTCGCGCCACACCCGCCACGCACCACGGGCCGCGATGTGATCTAAAACATGAGGAAACCCTCGGGTCAAAGATGAGGAAAGCCTCATGTTTGTGTCACGATAGGGGAATGACGACGCTCGACACCTCCGTGTTCCACGCGCCCTCCACGCGCGACCGCCGCACCGACAGCCTCCTCGACGACCTCCGCTCCGGCACGCCGTGGGCCCTGGTCCTCGGAGGGCAGGGCGGCGACTGGCTGACGCCGCTCGCCGACCTCGTCCGCGACTTCGCGCTCGACGCGGAGGTCGCCGACCTCGTCCGCCGCTCCGACCGCCTCCTCGCGCCCGTCGCCGCCGAGCTCGCCCGGGCCGGCGTCGCCTTCGATCCCGTCGCGTGGGTCGACGTCCTGGCGGTCGGGGAGTCCGCCGAGGACGACGACGCGCCCGGCCTTCCCGCGGGCGCCGACGTCGCCGCGCCGGCCGCCTCGGTCCCCGGCATCACGCTGGCCCAGCTGGCCGGCCTCCACGCCCTCGCCCGCCAGGGCCTCGACGTCACCGCGCACCCGCCGGTCGCCGTCGCCGGTCACTCGCAGGGCGTGCTCGCCGCCGAGGCGCTCGCCGGCGTGCCCGAGGTGGAGGTGCTCGCGCTGGCCCGCCTCATCGGCACCGCCGCCCAGCTCGTCGGCCGTCGCCGCGGCCTGCTCGGCCGCACGATGCTCGCCGTCTCGGGAGTCGTCCCCGAGCGCGTCGCCGAGCTCGTGGAGGGTACGGGCGCCGTCTGCCACATCCGCAACGGCCGTCGCGCCGTGGTCCTGTCGGGTCCCGCCGCCGCCCTCGACGCGGCCACCGCCCGCCTCGAGCAGGAGGCCGCCCGCGAGAAGGACGAGCGCGACCGCAAGGTCACCGGAGGCGCCCCGTTCTCGCCCGTGATCGAGCCGGTCGAGTCCTCGCTCGCGTTCCACCACCCCGACCTCGCCGAGACCACCGAGCTGGTGGCCGGCTGGGCCGCCCGCATCGGCATCGACGCCGAGCACGCCCGCAGCGCCACGCAGCGCGCGATCGTCGACCCGGTCGACTGGGTCGCCTCGATCACCTCCGCACTGGACGCCGGCGCCGAGTGGGTCCTCGACCTCGGCCCCGCCGACCTCGCCTCGCGCCTGAGCGCCACCGAGACGAAGGTGCGCGGTGCCGGACTCGTCGCCCCCACGACCCGTCGCGGCCACCGCGAGCTCACCATCTCCGGCGCAAAGCCGGCGCGCCCCGTGGCGTGGTCGGCGTTCGCGCCGCGCCTGGTGACCCTGCCCGACGGCTCGACCGCCGTCGAGACCGGCTTCACCCGTGCCACCGGCAAGTCGCCGATCCTGCTCGCCGGCATGACGCCGACGACGGTGGACGCCCCGATCGTCGCCGCGGCGGCCAATGCCGGCTTCTGGGCCGAGCTCGCCGGCGGCGGTCAGGTGACCGAGGAGATCTTCGAGGCCCGCGTCGCCGAGCTCGACGAGCTGCTCGACGAGGGTGCGACCTACCAGTTCAACTCGCTCTTCCTCGACCCCTACCTGTGGCGCCTGCAGCTGGGCCAGAACCGCCTCGTGCAGCGCGCCCGCGCCGCCGGAGCCCCCATCGACGCCGTCATCGTCACGGCCGGCATCCCCGAGCTCGACGAGGCCGTCGCGCTGGTCGACGAGCTGACCGAGGCCGGCATCGAGCACGTCGTGTTCAAGCCCGGCACGATCCGCCAGATCCGCGAGGTCCTCGCGATCGCCAAGAAGGTCGACCGCACCGTGATCGTGCAGGTCGAGGGCGGCCGCGCCGGCGGACACCACTCGTGGGAGGACCTGGACGACCTGATCCTGGCCACCTACGGCGAGCTGCGCGCGCAGTCGAACGTCGTCCTGTGCGTCGGCGGCGGCATCGGCACCGCCGAGGCCTCGGCCGCGTGGCTGACCGGCACGTGGGCCCAGCGCCACGGCTTCCCCGACATGCCCGTCGACGGCATCCTCGTCGGCACCGCCGCCATGGCGACCCTGGAGGCCACGACGGCCCCCGAGGTCAAGCAGCTGCTCGTCGAGACGCGCGGCACCGGCGCCTGGGTGGGCGCGGGCACCGCGAAGAACGGCATGGCCTCGGGCCGCAGCCAGCTCGGCGCCGACATCCACGAGATCGACAACACCGCCTCGCGCACCGGCCGTCTCCTCGACGAGGTCGCCGGCGACGCCGAGGCCGTGGCCGCCCGCCGTGACGAGATCGTCGAGGCGCTCGACCGCACCGCGAAGCCGTACTTCGGCGACGTCGCCACGATGACGTACGCCCAGTGGCTGGGCCGTTTCGTCGAGCTCTCCGGCACCGCCGCCGACGGCTCGGCGCAGTGGCTGGACGTGTCGCTGCGCGACCGCTTCCACGCGATGCTCCAGCGGGCCGAGGCCCGTCTGGCCACGCAGGACCGCGGCGAGATCGCGACGCTGTTCCCCGAGGCCTCCGACGTCGAGGACGGCCCCGCCGCCCTCGCGCGCCTGCTCGAGGCGCACGCCGACGCCGCGTCCGTGACGCTGCACCCGGCCGACGAGGCCTTCTTCGTCGAGGTCTGCCGCCGCGCCGGCAAGCCCGTCAACTTCGTGCCCGTCATCGACGCCGACGTGCGCCGCTGGTGGCGCTCGGACTCGCTGTGGCAGGCGCACGACCCGCGCTACGGCGCCGACGAGGTCTGCATCATCCCCGGCACCGCGAGCGTCGCCGGCATCACGCGGGTGGACGAGCCCGTCGCCGAGCTGCTCCAGCGCTTCGAGGACGCCGCCGTCGACGCCCTGCTCGCCTCGGGCCGCGCGCCCCAGCGGGTGCCCGGCCGTCGCCGTGAGGGCGACGCGCACCTGTCCTCGCCGCTCGCGGTCGTCCTGGCCGCGCCCGACGTGGCGTGGGCCGGCCGCACGGTCACGAACCCCGTCCAGCGCCTCGGCGCCGAGTGGGTGCTGACCGACGCCGACACCGCCGAGCAGGCCGCCACCGGCGCGCGCCTGTCCACCGCGGGCGACTCGGCCGTCGACCTGACCGTGCCGCTGGGCCAGGGCCGCGACCTGACCCTGCGCATCGAGGTCCCGTCCAGTGCCTCGCGCGGCCACGCCCCGGTCGTCTCCACCGACGCCGCCGTCGCCGCCATGGCGCAGATCGTCAGCGGCGCCGTCGCCGGCGAGCTGCCCGAGGTCTCCGACGGCGTCGCCCACCTCGACGTCGACTGGGACCCGGACCTCGCCGCCGACCACGCCGCCGTCAGCGCGGGCCCGCTCGTGCTGGGCCGCCACCGCGTGCCCGACGTGCTCGTGGGGCTCGCCTGGCCGGCCGTGTTCGCCGTCATCGGCGCCGCCCGCAACGCCGACGGCCTGCCGGTCGTCGAGGGCATGCTCGACCTGGTCCACCTCGACCACGCGATCACCACGCAGGTCCTCCCCACCGAGCGCACCCCGCTCGCGGTCCGCGCCGCGCTCGTGGACGTGGAGGAGTCGCAGTACGGTCGCGTCGTCACCGTCGACGTCACCGTCGGCGACGTCGCCACGATGCGCGAGCGGTTCGCCATCCGCGGCCGCACGGGCGCGGCGGCCCTCGCCGACCCGGCGCGCGCCGGCGGCGCCCTGGGCGACGACGAGCTCAAGGACACCCCGCGTCGCACGCGTGCCAAGGTGACCGTGACCGCCCCGTCCGACCTCGGCGCCTTCGCCGCGGTCACGGGCGACCACAACCCGATCCACACGAGCGTCGCCGCCGCCCGCCTCGCGGGCCTGGGCGAGCCGATCGTCCACGGCATGTGGACCTCGGCCGCCGCGCAGCACGCCGTGGCCGACGAGACCGGCCGACGCATCGCCGGCTGGACGACGCGCTTCATGGCGCCCGTCCGCCCCGGTGCCGACGTCGAGATCCGCGCCGACCGCGTGGGCCTCTCGCACGGCCGCGAGGTGCTCGACGTGACCGTGCGCGCCGATGGTGAGATCGTCATGGCCGCCTCGGCCGTGCTCGACGCGCCCCGCACCGCGTACGCGTTCCCCGGCCAGGGCATCCAGAGCCCCGGCATGGGCATGGCCGGCTACCAGCGCTGCCCCGCGGCGCGCGAGGTCTGGGACCGCGCCGACAAGCACACCCGGGCGGCGCTCGGCTTCTCGATCCTCACGGTCGTGCGCGACAACCCGACCGAGTTGACCGTCCGCGGCGTCACGCACCACCACCCCGAGGGCGTGCTCTACCTGACGCAGTTCACGCAGGTCGCGATGGCCGTGCTGGGCGCCGCCCAGATGGCCGAGCTGCGCGAGGGCGGCGCGTTCGTCGACGGCGCGGTGCTGGCCGGCCACTCGGTGGGCGAGTACAACGCGCTCGCCGCGGTCTCGGGCGTCATCAGCCTCGAGGCCGTCGTGGAGGTCGTCTTCCAGCGCGGCTCGGTCATGCACACGCTGGTCCCGCGCGACGAGAAGGGCCGCAGCGACTACCGTCTCGCGGCCATCCGTCCCTCGCAGATCGGCCTGGCCGACGACGAGGTCAAGGACTACGTCGAGGGCGTGGGCGAGGCGTCGGGCGAGTTCCTGCAGATCGTGAACTACAACCTGCGCGGCTCGCAGTACGCGATCGCCGGCACGGTGCGTGGACTCGAGGCGCTGGAGAAAGACGTGTCCGAGCGCCGCGACCGCTTCGGCGGCAAGGCCGCGTTCATCCTCGTGCCCGGCATCGACGTGCCGTTCCACAGCCGCGTGCTGCACGGCGGCGTGCCGGACTTCCGCCACAAGCTGCAGGACCTGCTGCCGCCCACGATCGACCCGTCGATCCTCGAGGGCCGCTACGTGCCGAACCTCGTGCCGCGGCCGTTCAGCCTCGACGAGGAGTTCATCCGCGAGGTCGAGCAGTACGTCGGCACCACGGTCCCGCGGTCGGACGACCCGGGCCGCCTGTGCCGCGACCTGCTGATCGAGCTGCTGGCCTGGCAGTTCGCCAGCCCCGTGCGCTGGATCGAGACGCAGGACCTCATGTTCACCCCCGTCGAGGAGGGCGGACTGGGCGTCGAGCGCTTCGTCGAGGTCGGCGTCGGCTCGGCCCCGACCGTCGCGAACCTCGCCTCCGGCACCCTCAAGCTGCCGGGCTACCCGCGCGTCGAGGTGCTCAACGTCGAGCGCGACGCCGCCGCCGTCTACGGGACCGACGAGGACCCGGCGCCGGTGGAGGACGAGGCCCCGGAGGCTCCCGAGGCGACCTCCACCGAGACGGCCCCGCAGGCGGCCGCCCCGGCCGCGGCTCCCGCCGGCGGACCGGCCACGCAGACCGCCGCCGACCTGCCGTTCTCGGCGGCCGACGCGACCCGCGTGCTCATCGCCTGGTGGACGAAGCTGCGTCTCGACCAGCTCGGCGCGGCCGACACGATCGAGTCGCTGACCGACGGCGCCTCCAGCCGCCGTAACCAGCTGCTGATCGACCTCGGCGGCGAGCTGTCGCTCGGCGCGATCGACGGCGCCGCGGAGGCCGACCTCACCACCCTCGGTGGCCAGGTCGACGCCCTCGCGCGCACCTACAAGCCCTTCGGCCCCGTCCTGGGCGAGGCCTTCGGCGACCACCTCAAGAAGGTGCTCGGCCCGACGGGTCGCAAGCAGTCGGCGGTCGCCGAGCGCGTCACGGGTGCGTGGCAGCTCGGCGCCGGCTGGGCGTCGCACGTCCTGGCCGAGCTGGCCATGGTCACCCGTGAGGGCCAGAGCGTCCGCGGTGGCGCGTTCGGCGAGGCGACCATCGCCTCGGCCGGCGACGTCGACGCGGCGATCGACGCCGCGGTCCAGGCGGTGGCCGCGCGCCACGGCGTGACGGTGCAGATGCCGTCGGCCGGCGGCGGAGACGGCGGCGCCACGATCGACGCGGCGGCGCTCGGCGAGTTCACGGCGGCCATCACCGGTCGCGACGGCGTGCTCGCCTCGGCCGCGCGCCTCGTGCTCGAGCACCTCGACCTGGTCGACGTGCCCGAGGCCGTCGAGCCCGACGAGCAGGCGGCCGCGGTCGTCGAGCGCGTCGAGGCCGAGCTGGGCTCGGACTGGATCAAGGCCACGGCGGGCGTCTTCGACGCCGAGCACGCCGTCGTCCTGGACGACCGCTGGGCGTCGGCACGCGAGGACCTCGCGCGCCTGGCCCACGGCGACGAGGTCACGGGCTCCTTCGCGGGCACCGGCGAGGTCGTCGCCAAGCAGGCCGAGCACTGGCTCGCGCGGACCGGCGACGAGCGCTTCGCCCGCATCGCCGAGGACGCCCGCGACACCACGCCGGGAGCGTTCGCCGGCGAGGTCGCGGTCGTGACCGGTGCCGCCGACGGCTCCATCGCGGGGTCCGTCGTGGGCGAGCTGCTCGCCGGCGGCGCCACGGTCGTGGCGACCACCTCGTCGCTCGCGCCGCGGAAGCTCGCGTTCTTCAAGGACCTCTACCGCCGCTCGGCCCGCGCCGGCGCGACGCTGTGGGTCGTCCCCGCCAACCTGGCGTCGTTCGCTGACGTGGACGCGCTGGTCGAGTGGATCGGGGCCGAGCAGTCCCGCACCGCCGCCGGTGTCACGACGGTGTCCAAGCCGTCGCTGACCCCGACCCTGCTGGTGCCGTTCGCGGCCGGCCGGGTCATGGGCGACGCGACCGAGGCCGGCCCGCGCGCCGAGCTCGAGATGCGCATCCTGCTGTGGTCGGTCGAGCGACTCGTCGGCGCGCTGTCGTCGTCGGTCACCGACCGCAACCTCGACGCCCGCCTGCACGTGCTGCTGCCGGGCTCGCCCAACCGCGGCATGTTCGGCGGCGACGGTGCCTACGGCGAGGCCAAGGCCGCGCTCGACGCGCTCGTCACGAAGTGGGGCTCGGAGAAGCGCTGGGCCGACAAGGTCACGCTGGCCCACGCCATCATCGGCTGGGTCCGCGGCACGGGCCTCATGGGCGGCAACGACCCGCTGGTCGAGGCCGTCGAGGCCGCCGGTGTCCGCACCTGGTCGCCCGACGAGATGGCCGCCGCGCTGCTCGAGGCCTGCACGCCCGAGGCCCGCGTCTGCGCGACCGAGGGTCCGCTGACGCTCGACCTCACCGGCGGTCTCGGCGAGGCCGACCTCGACATGAAGGCCCTCGCCGGTCAGGTCGTGCTCGAGAAGGACGAGCCCTCGTCCGACGACACCGCGACGATCCCGGCGCTGCCCGCGCCGCCGTCGCGCCTCGACCGGGTCGAGACGCCCGAGTGGGCCGAGGTCACCGCCCGCCCCGAGGACCTCGTGGTCATCGTCGGCGCCGGCGAGCTGGGCCCGTACGGCTCGGCGCGCACGCGCTTCGAGATGGAGGTCGAGGACACCCTCTCGGCCGCCGGCGTGCTCGAGCTGGCGTGGTCCACGGGCCTGCTCAGCTGGGACGCGACGAACCGCGGCTGGTACGACGCCGAGTCCGGCGAGGCCGTGCCCGAGCACGAGATCGCCGACCGGTACGAGGACGCCGTCCGCGAGCGGGTCGGCGTGCGCCGGTACGCCGACGACGGCGACATGGTCGACAACAGCGCCCCGCTGCTGGCGTCGGTCTACCTCGATCAGGACCTGACCTTCACGGTCTCGGGACAGGCGGAGGCGCAGGCCATGCGCGACGCCGACCCCGAGCACACCGTGATCGCGCAGGACGCCGAGGGCGAGTGGACCGTCACCCGCAAGGCGGGCACGCAGGTCCGCGTGCCGCGCAAGATGAAGCTGACCCGCACGGTCGGCGGCCAGATCCCGACGGGCTTCGACCCGACGGTGTGGGGCGTGCCGGCCGAGATGGTCGAGGCCGTCGACCGCGTGGCGCTGTGGAACCTCGTCTGCACCGTGGACGCGTTCCTCTCGTCGGGCTTCACCCCGTCCGAGCTGATGCGCTGGACCCACCCGACGCTGGTCGCCAACACCCAGGGCACCGGCATGGGCGGCATGACGTCGATGCACTCGCTGTACATCGACACGCTGCTGGGCGAGGCGAAGCCGAACGACATCCTGCAGGAGGCGTTGCCGAACGTCATCGCCGCGCACGTGGTGCAGTCCTACGTGGGCAGCTACGGCGCGATGGTGCACCCGGTGGCCGCCTGCGCCACGACCGCCGTGTCGGTCGAGGAGGGCGTCGACAAGATCCGCCTGAACAAGGCCGAGTTCGTCGTGGCCGGTGGCTTCGACGACCTCTCGGTCGAGGGCATCGTGGGCTTCGGCGACATGTCGGCCACGGCGGACTCCGCGGCGATGGCCGCCAAGGGCCTCGAGGACCGCTACTTCAGCCGGGCCAACGACCGCCGCTACGGCGGGTTCGTCGAGTCGCAGGGCGGCGGCACGATCCTGCTGGCCCGCGGCGACCTGGCCGCGCGGATGGGCCTGCCGGTGCTGGGCGTCGTCGCCTACGCGGCGTCGTTCGCCGACGGCGTGCACACCTCGATCCCGGCGCCGGGCCTCGGTGCCCTGGCCGCGGGCCGCGGTGGGCGCGAGTCGCAGCTGGCCCGGTCGCTGTCCGCGCTGGGCGTGGGAGCCGACGACATCGGCGTGCTGTCCAAGCACGACACGTCGACGGGCGTCAACGAGCGCAACGAGTCCGAGCTGCACGAGCGGCTCGCGGCGGCGCTGGGTCGCTCTGACGGCAACCCGCTGTACGTCATGAGCCAGAAGACGCTCACGGGCCACGCGAAGGGCGGCGCCGCGGCGTTCCAGCTCATCGGCCTGTGCCAGGTGCTGGAGGGCGGCGTCGTGCCGCCGAACCGGAGCCTGGACTGCGTCATGGACGATCTGGCCGAGCACGAGCACCTCGTGTGGCTGCGCGAGCCGCTGGCGACCGGTCCGCTCAAGGCGGGCCTGCTGACCAGCCTCGGCTTCGGCCACGTGGCCGGCCTCATCGCCGTGGTGCACGCGCAGGCGTTCGTGGAGTCGCTCGCGGCCGACGAGCGCGACCGCTACCTCGAGGCGGCGGAGCGTCGCCGCATCGAGGGTCGCACGCGCCTCGTGGACGCGATGTACGGAGGCGACGCGCTGTACCGGCGCCCGGCGGACCGCCGCCTGGGCGACTCGGGCGTGCGGGAGCGCGAGGCCGCTCTGCTGCTCGACGACAGCGGTCGCCTCGGCGAGGACGGGGTGTACGCGTGCCGGTGATCGGCACGGGGATCGACCTCGTGGACGTGCCCGGATTCGCCGAGCAGCATCGGCAGCCGGGTACCCGCGCGGGCAGCGCCTTCACTGCTGCCGAGCGCCGCGACGCCCGGAGCTCTCCTTCTGGCTCCGGGCGTCGCACCCCCGATCAGGAGATGGCGTCCCTGGCGGCCCGCTGGGCCGCCAAGGAGGCGTTCATCAAGGCCTGGTCGGAGTCGCTGTGGGGAAGTCCGCCGCAGGTCGGCGAGCACGTGCACGACCAGATCGAGATCATCCGCGATGCCTGGGGTAGGCCCCGCATCCGTCTCCTCGGCGAGGTCGCGAAGCACCTCGAGGACGTCACGGTGCACGTCAGCCTCAGCCACGACGGCCCGGCCGCGATCGCCATGGTGACGCTGTCCCGCCCCTAGCGAGATGTGCTCCGATTTCCACCTTTCAGCACGTCTGAGACGTCGATAAGGGAGCACATCTCGGGGCCGGCGGGGATGGTGCCGTCGGCGAACAGGGCTTCCCACCGCCCGCCGGCGGGGGTTGGCTGGGGCGATGGAGCTCCTCGTGCTGGGCGGTACCGCGTTCCTCGGTCGTGAGATCGCGCGGACGGCGCTCGCGCGCGGGCACCGCGTCACGTGCGCGGCTCGAGGCTCGTCCGCGCCTCCCGACGGCGCCGCCTTCGTCCGCGTGGACCGCGACGAGGAGGACGGCCTCGCGCCGCTCGCCGGCCGTCGCTGGGACGGCGTGATCGACGTGGCGCGCCAGCCCGGCCACGTGCGGCGTGCGGTGCGCGACGTCGGGGCCGACCACCGCGTCCTCGTCTCCAGCGGCAACGCGTACGCCGACTTCTCCTCGATCGAGCAGTCCGAGGACGCCGCCACGCTGCCGCCGCTCGAGGCCGACACGATGGCCTCGGACGAGGACTACGGCGCCGCGAAGGTGGCGTGCGAGCAGGCCGTGCTGGCGGCGGGCCCGGCGGCCGTGGTGCGCTCGGGCCTCATCGCCGGACCGGGGGACTGGTCGGGCCGCACGGGCTACTGGCCCTGGAGGCTCGCGCACCCCGTCGGCCCGGAGGTCGTCGTGCCGGACGAGCTCGACTTCCCCTGCGCGATGGTCGACGTCCGCGACCTCGCGGTCTGGATCGTCGACCTCGCGGAGCGGCAGGTCGAGGGCGTCTTCAACGCCACGGGCCCGACGACCGACCTGGGATCGGTGCTCGACGTGGCTGCGCGCGTGGCAGGCTCGGCGGCGACCCCGCGGCGCGTGCCGGTCGAGCGACTGCGCGAGCTGGGGATCGGCCACTGGATGGGGCCCGCGTCGCTGCCGCTGTGGATCGACGACCCGAAGTGGCGCGGCTTCGCCACCCTGGACACGCGGCGCGCCCGCGCAGAGGGCCTGGTCACCCGGCCGCTCGAGGACACGCTCGCCGACACGCTCGCGTGGGAGGAGACCCGCACCGAGCCGCGCCGGTGCGGCCTCACCGACGACGAGGAGCGCCGCGTCCTGGCCGCCCTATGACGAGATGTGCTCCTGTTTCCACCTTTCAGCCGTGCTGAAAGGTGGAAATCGGAGCACATCTCGGGAGGGGCGGTCGGCTCAGGTGGCGCCGGCCTCGGCGGCCAGCAGGTAGGTGCCCAGGAGGCGCTTGAGCTCGATGATGGCCTCGGCGTGCTCCTGCAGGTCGCGCACCGAGAAGTTGAGCATCGAGTAGGACATGTGCACGAGGACCTCGGCCATGATCTTGCGGCGCTCGCGCGGGGTGCCGGGGGTCAGCGGCGCGAGCACGTGGGCGACGCGGGCCGCAAGCTGCTGCTCGGTGACCTCGGCCGTCGCGCGGGTGATCGGCGTGGACTGCACGGCGTACCAGACGGCGCTGCGTGACGGGTCGTTCAGCCACAGCGCAGCCATGTGGTCGACCAGTCGGTCGAGCAGCACGAGCCAGTCGAGCGTGGGCAGCTCGGACGCCAGCTTGTCCAGCTCGGACTGGATCGCGACGGCGTTCTGGCGGTCGAGCTCGCACACGATCACGTACTTGTTCGCGAAGAACTGGTACAGGGTGCCGATGGGCAGTCCGGCGCGCTGAGCCACCTCCTCGCACGTGAACGACTCGAAGCCTGCTTCGAGCAGCACGTCGCGCGACGCCTGGAGCAGGCTGTCGAACTTGACCTTGCTGCGCTCCTGCGTGGGACGCCGGCGAGGTTCGAGGATCTGGGCCGTCACGCGCGCCAGACTACCCTTACTTACTTGGAAGTAGCCGCAAGTCCGTGCTGGACGAGCGGATCGATCATGGCGCCGATCCCGTCGAAGCCCGAGCCGACCGTCTGGCCGGCCGAGTGGCGGAAGTGGATGCCCTCGAGGATCACGGCCAGCTTGAAGTAGGCCAGACCCAGGTGGAACCCGAGCTCGCTGACGTCGCGGCCCGAGCGCTTCGCGTAGCGCTCGACCGACTCGTCGGGGGAGAGGTAGCCGGGCGCCTGCGGGGCGTCGGTGACCTGACCGCTCGACGGTCCGGCGTCCAGGGCCAGGTGCTGGTAGGCCAGCATCACGGCCACGTCGGTGAGCGGATCGCCGAGCGTGCTCATCTCCCAGTCCAGGACCGTGGTGATGCGGTCGCCGTCCTCGGTGTCCACCAGCACGTTGTCGAGGCGGTAGTCGCCATGGACGATCGTGCTCTCGCCGGTCTCGGGGACCGAGGCGGTCAGGCGGTCGGCCAGCTCGTCGATGCCGTCGATCTCGCGCGATCGCGAGGAGTCGAGCTGCTTCTTCCACCGCGCGACCTGGCGGGTGAGGTAGCCGTCGGGGCGACCGAAGTCGCCCAGGCCGACCGCCTGGTAGTCCACCGCGTGCAGGTCGGCGAGGGTGTCGACGAGGCGCTCGGTGACGGCGCGGGTGCGCTCGGCTCCGATGACCTCGAGGTCGGACGCCCGCTGGAAGGCGGTGCCCGACATGCGCTCCATGACGTAGAACGTGGCGCCGATGACCGACTCGTCGGTGCACTCGGCGATCATCCGCGGGACGGGCACGGAGGTGCCGGCCAGCGCCGCCATCACGCGGTGCTCACGGCCCATGTCGTGGGCGGTGGCCAGCACGTGGCCCAGCGGCGGACGGCGCACGATCACGTCACGCTCGCCGTTGGTGACGGCGTACGTGAGGTTGGACTTGCCACCGGTGATCAGGCTGGCGCTGAGCGCCCCCGGGAGCTCCCCGGGGGCCTCGGCGTCCAGCCACGTGCGCAGTGCCTCGAGATCGAGGCCCTTGACGACGTCAGGAGCGGTCACGTCAGTCCTTCGGTCCGCCGGCGACGTAGATGACCTGGCCCGACACGAAGCCGGCGGCCTCGCCGCACAGGAACGCCGCGGTGTTCGCGATGTCCTCGGGCTGGCCGACGCGCTGCACCGGGATCTCCTTCGAGGCGTACTCGATGAAGTCGTCGAACGGCACGCCGATGCGCTCGGCGGTCGCGGCGGTCATGTCGGTCTGGATGAAGCCCGGGGCGATCGCGTTGGCGGTCACGCCGTACTTGCCCAGCTCGATGGCGAGGGTCTTGGTGAAGCCCTGCAGGCCGGCCTTGGCGGCCGAGTAGTTGGCCTGGCCGCGGTTGCCCAGCGCCGACGTGCTCGACAGGTTGACGATGCGGCCGTACTTGGCCTCGGTCATGTGCTTCTGGACGGCCTTCGTCATGAGGAACGAGCCCTTGAGGTGCACGTCCATGACCAGGTCCCAGTCGTCGGTGGTCATCTTGAACAGCAGGTTGTCGCGGATGACACCGGCGTTGTTGACCAGCACGGTCGGCGCGCCGAGCTCCTCGGCGACCTTGCTCACGGCCGCCTCGACGGCGTCGGCGTCGGCCACGTTGGCGCCGACGGCGAGGGCCTGGCCACCGTTCGCGACGATCTCGTCGACGACGGTCTGGCAGGCGGCCTCGTCGAGGTCGAGGACGGCGACCTTGAAGCCGTCGGCGGCGAATCGCTTGGCGATGCCGGCGCCGATGCCACGGGCGGCTCCGGTGATGATGGCGGTACGGGGTTCGGACACGTAGGTCTCCTCGGTTGTCTAAGCGCTTGCTTAGTCGTCACCGTATCGCACGCCCCTCTGGTGCGAAAGGTCACATCGAAAACACGCCGAACGAATATGAGGGAATCCTCACGTTTGGTCTATAGTCGAGGAATGCCTCATGTTTCGGACGACCGGCTGACGACCCAGACGACCGCCCCGGAGTCGGCCCCGCGCGCCGGCCTCGACACTCGACGCCGCGAGCGCTTCGCTCGCGTCGAGCCCCGCGGAGCCCGCGTGCACACCGCACGCGAGCGCGCCGAGCTCCTCCTCGACGAGGGCACCTTCGTCGAGCTCGCCCCGCTGCGCGCCGCCACCCCCGGCGCCGGCAGCGGCGTGGTGACCGGATGGGGCCTGGTCGACGGCCGCCCCGTCGTCGTGGCCTGCCACGACGCCGCCATCGCCTCCGGTGCCATCGGCGCCGTGATGGCCGAGGCGATCTGCCGCGCCCAGCGGTTCGCGATCGATCGCGGCTTCCCGATCGTCTACGTCAACGACTCCGGCGGAGCCCGCGTGCCCGACGGCATCCTCGCCCTCCACGGCTGCGGCGAGATCTTCGCGCTCAACGTGGAGGCCCAGCAGCGCATCCCGCAGATCTCGGTGATCCTCGGCCCGTGCGCCGGCGCCGCGGCCTACTCGCCCGCGCTGACCGACTGGACCGTCATGGTCAAGGGTCACGGCCACATGTTCCTGACCGGCCCCGACATCGTCCGCGCCGCGACCGGCGAGGACGCCACCGCCGACGAGATCGGCGGCTCGGGCATGCACACCCGCACGAGCGGTGTCGCGCACCTCGAGGTCGAGACCGAGGTCGAGGCCCTGCAGTCGGTCCGCCACCTGCTGTCCTACGTGCCCTCGAACGCCGACGCGCCGCTGCCGGTGACCGCCCCCGTGCCGGTCAACCCGATCGCGGCGGAGGCGCTGCCGACCGTGGTGCCCGAGAAGGCCAGCGTCGTCTTCGACATGCACCAGGTCATCGACGGCGTGCTCGACAACGGCGCCCGCCTCGAGCTGTCGCCGGAGTACTGCGGGAGCGCGCTGACGATGTTCGGCCGGATCGACGGCCGCCCCGTGGGCGTCGTCGCCAACCAGCCCGCCGTCCGCGGCGGCATCCTCGACTCGAAGAACTCGGTCAAGATCGCCCGCTTCGTCGAGTTCTGCGGCCGCTTCGGCATCCCGATCGTCACGCTCGTCGACGTGCCCGGCTTCCTGCCCGGCACGGTCGAGGAGGGGCGCGGCATCATCACGCAGGGCGCGAAGGTGCTCAAGGCGTACGTCGAGGCCAAGAAGTCGATGCGCCTGACCGTCGTGGTGCGCAAGGCCTACGGCGGCGCGTACATCGCGATGGGCTCGACCTCGCTCGGCGCGGACCACGCGTGGGCCTGGTCCAACGCCGAGATCGCCGTGATGGGCCCCGGCGGCGCCGTGGCGCTGCTGCACCGTCGCGCGCTTGCCGCCGCGGAGGACCCCGCCGCGCTGCGCGACGAGCTGGCCGCCGACTACCGCGAGAACGTCGCCCGTCCGTTCGTCGCGGCCGAGAACGGCATCATCGAGGACGTCATCCACCCCGAGGAGACGCGCGAGCGCCTCGCCGCCTCGCTGCGCCTGCTGGAGCACGCGTGATCGACGCCAAGGCCGAGATCGTCGGCAACGTGTGGAAGATCCTCGCCCGCGAGGGCGACCAGGTCGGTCCCGGCGACACGCTCGTCATCATCGAGTCGATGAAGATGGAGATCCCCGTCGTCGCGCCGGCCCACGGCCACGTCGCGAGCATCCTCGTCGCGGAGGGCCAGATCGTCCAGGAGGGCGACTCCGTCGTCGAGATCGACGACACGCTCGGCGCCTGAGCATCACTCCGGGCGCCGTGACAGGATGCGCGGGTGACCGAGTACCGACACGAGATCCCGATGCGGTGGGCCGACCTCGACTCGCTCAACCACGTCAACAACGTCGTCTACCTCAAGTACGCCGAGAACGCGCGAGCTGCGATCCCGGAGCTGCCGGCGGGCCCGATCGGCGCGATGAACATCCAGTTCAAGCGCCCGATGCTGCTGGGGAGGCGACCCGTCGTGGTCACCAGCCGCGTCGAGGGTGACCACGTGCAGCAGGTCATCGGGGTCGAGGGCTCGGACGACGAGTTCGCGGTCGTCGACGTCACCTACGGCGCCCTCGCGCCCGAGGAGCAGCTCAACGCCGCGGCCCAGCCCGGCTCGATCGCGCTACGGCACACCGACCTCGACGCCACCGGCCTCGTCAACGAGGCGCAGGTCTTCGAGCTCTTCCAGGAGACCCGCGTGCCGTTCATCAACGGCGTCCTCACGCGGCTCACGCCGGGCAACTTCGTGGTCGCCAGCGTGGAGGCGCGCTACCACCGCCCGATCCCGGCGCAGGCGCGCCTGGAGTCCACGGCACGCGTGGGTCGCGTCGGCAACGCCTCGTTCACGATCGAGGCCCAGCTCGGCGACGAGGGCGTCGCGTTCGCCTCGTCGCTGGCGGTGCTGGTGGGCTTCGACGCCGCGACCCAGTCGTCGCGCCCGTTCAGCGACCGCGAGAAGGAGTCGCTCGCGGCCGCGATGTCCTGATCAGCTCGGCGAGTTGATCATGAAGTTGGCGGCGTGCTGCGCGTACGCCCAGAACTGGGCGTCGTGCTCGGGATCGAGCCGCGCCGCGTCGAGTCCCTCGCGGAAGTGCTTCAGCCAGCGGTCACGCGCGTCCTCGGTGACGGCGTAGGGCGCGTGCCGCATCCGCAGGCGCGGGTGACCGCGACGCTGCGAGTACTCGGTGGGGCCGCCCCAGTACTGCTCGAGGAACATCGTGAGCCGCTCGGCCGCGGGACCGAGGTCCTCCTCGGGGTACATCGGCTTGAGCACCTCGTCCTGCGCGACGCCCTGGTAGAAGACGTCCACGATCAGCTCGATCGTGGCGCGGCCGCCGATGGCCTCGTAGAACGTCTCCTGCGCGGGTGATTCGGTCATGCGGTGCCTCCCGAGGGCGGAAGTGTGGTCGAGGGGATGCGGATGCCGTTCTCGTCGAAGCGGCGCAGGACGCGGCTGCGCAGCGCGCGACCCACGTCGGCCTGGTGCAGGGGAGCGGTCTTGAGGACCGTGCGCACGACCGCGCCGTCCTTGTCGAACCGCTCGACGCCCCACACCTCGGGCTCCTCGATGATGACGGCGGACAGGGTGGAGTCGGTGAACAGCCCGTGCGCCTCCTCGCGCAGGATCTGCTGCACGAGCTCGAGGTCGGAGTCGTAGGCGACCGTCACGTCGAGCACGGTGCGCGCCCACTCCTGGCTGTGGTTGCCGACGCGCAGGATCTCGCCGTTGCGGACGTACCAGACGGTGCCGTTCACGTCGCGCAGCCGCGTGACCCGCAGGCCCACCGCCTCGACCGTGCCGACGGCCTCGCCCACGTCGACCGCGTCGCCGACGCCGTACTGGTCCTCGAGGATCATGAAGATGCCCGAGAGGAAGTCCTTCACCAGCGTCTGCGCGCCGAAGCCGAGGGCCACGCCCGCGACGCCGGCGCCGGTGAGCAGCGGGGCGATCGGCAGGCCGAAGACGCCGAGCACCATGACGAACGCGATGCTCCAGATGACGCCCGAGGCGATGCTGCGCAGCAGCGATCCCATCGTCTCGGCGCGCTGGCGACGGCGCTCGCTCGAGCCGTTGCGCAGGTCGGCCAGGAAGACGCCGGCCTTCGAGTTCGCCAGGACTCCCGGCACGGCGCCCTTCGCGGCGCGACCGGTCAGTCGGTTGATGAAGCGGTGCGCCAGCCACCGCATGGCGATGGCGATGAGCACGATGAGCAGGGCTCGCCCGGGCACGTCGAGCAGCCACGCCACGACGTCCTCAGGGGTCCATGTCCATTCCACCCCTCAACCCTACGGGTGAGCGGTCAGGCCCAGACGGTGGCCGATACCATGGCCCCATGAGCCTCGCCCGAGTGATCACCGCCGTCACCGCAGCCCTGCTCGCCGTCGTCGCCGCCGCGACCCCGGCCATGGCCAGCACCGTCCCCGACTCGGACTCCTGGCCGGTCGACGAGAACGCCCTGTCCACGATCGAGTGGATCGGCCTGTTCATCGGCGGCACCGCGCTGGTGTACGTCGTCATCTGGATCCTCGCGATGGCCGTCAACGCCAAGAGCAAGCACCACGTCCCGGTGATCCCGCCGGAGACCGCCACGGACGGCCACGACATCGAGGCCACGCAGCGCATGCCGCTTCCCGCCGCCGAGGGCACCCCGAAGCACTGATCGTGGTCGAGGACGCCCGCGACCGGTTCGCCGAGGACGTCTTCACCCATCGCGTCACGAAGGACGGCACGGTCCTCATCGACTGGCAGGGCCGCACCGTGACCACCGTGTCCGGCCGCGCCGCCGAACGGCTCGCCGCGCGCCTCGCGTCGGCTGACCGTCGCCAGGTCCAGCACCTGCTCGCGCGGGCCACGGGGAACTTCAAGCGCGGCAACGAGCGCTGAATTCTCTTTTTCTCGAGATATCGATATCGACGGGACGACTTTCTCGTGTTCTCTGTCGATAAGGTGAATTCGACGGCGGAATGACAATTCTCGCCGAATAGGGAATTCACGGCGAAAGGCAGAAACCATGGCGCAGCGCGTGGTCACCATTCTCTCCAGCGACATCTCCGGCAAGGAGATCGAGGACGGCAAGGGTGAGACCGTCTCCTTCGCGCTCGACGGCACCGCCTACGAGATCGACCTGACGACGAAGGAGGCCGACGAGCTGCGGTCCGCCCTCGCCACCTACATCAAGGCCGGGCGCAGGACGACGACCCGCTCGTCGGCGTCCTCCTCCCGCCGCGGCAGCACCGGCAGCGGCTCGGGCCGGTCGCCCGAGGAGCTCGCCCACGTGCGTGCGTGGGCCAAGGAGAACGGCCACCAGGTGAACGAGCGCGGCCGGATCAAGAAGGAGATCCTCGAGGCGTTCGACGCCGCCAACTGAGCCCTGCGCGCGACACGCCCTTGTCAGCCGCGGGACCGCGGGATCATGCTGGAGCCGGAGGACCGGTCTCGGGAATCGACTCCCGCTGAACGGCTCCTCCGGTCGGGGGCGACATGGCGGGCCGGGGCGAGCGCACGGGTCGATCCGCCGCGCGCGCCGGACGGTCGACCCGCGATGCCGGGGCCGTCTCGTGGCTGACGCAGCGCTCGAAGGTGATCGCCGCGGGGCTCGCGTCCATCGTGGCCGCCTGGGCGGTCTCCTACTTCGGACCCGGTCTGTGGTCGTCGGTCCGTGACGCCACCGGGCGTGACCCGCTCCAGGTCACCGTGCTGGCCACGGACGAGTTCGACTCCATGGTGGAGGCCGAGCACCGCGACGAGCACGTGTGGCCGCCCGGCGCGCCCGACGTGCGGCAGCACGCCCAGGAGCACATCGCGGGCGAGGGCGGCGAGGCCGCGATGGAGCAGGAGGACGCCGCGGGCGCCTTCGACGCCGGCACCACGATGTTCCGCCTCCAGCTGCGTGCCGCGACGGACGACCCGGTGACGATCCACCAGTTCACGGTCCGGGTCAGCGAGCGGGACCGGCCCCTCGCCGGCTACTGGTTCACCGGCGACAAGGGCGGCGTCGCCGACGTCTCCTACCTGAGCGTGTCGCTGGACGACGAGCGCGTGGCCTGGCGCGATCCCGTCTCCGGGGCCGAGACTGAGCCGAAGACCCTCGAGGTGACCAGCTCCGACCTCGAGTTCGTCGACGTCCTGGCGTCGGCGCGCGACTGCGCGTGCTCGTGGCAGCTGGACCTCGCCTACAGCACGGCGGACGGCGAACGGGGCCACGTCGTCGTCGGTCCCGGGACCGCGGAGGGGGAGGAGGCGGACGTGTTCCGGACGACGGGCCTCGGCGCGGCCGCCGTCGTTCACTCTCCGTACGGGTGCACGCCTCCCACGGCCGCTCCCGATCTCTGCGAGGGCCTGACGCTGTACGAGCCGGGGGTCAGCGGATGATCCGCATCGCCCGGAACTTGCCGGTGATGACGGGGGCGAGCGTCTTGGAGTAGGTCACGGTGATGTGCGTGTGGTCGCGGTAGACGTTCGCGCCGCCGATCACCGCTGGGCAGAAGCCCTTCTTGCAGAACCGGGGACGCAGGTCGAGCGCGGTGGCGCCCCGCGTCTTCTTCGCGGTGAGCAGGAACGGGTCGCGGTGGAGCCCGGCCTTCGTCGAGACGCCGCACTTCCTCGCGCCACGCGTCGCGCCGTGCTTCACGAGGCACTTCTGCGGCTCGCGCGTGAGTCGCGGGTTGTCGCTGATCGCGATCACGCGCACGCCGCGCTTGATGACCGGTCGCCACAGGTCGCGCATCTTGATGACCTGCGACTTCGCGCTGCCCGAGACCTGGCGTGCATAGCCGGTGGTCACGACGACGTCGGTGGTGCGCGCCTGCCTGAGCAGCCACCGCTGCAGGTTCTTCCGGTAGAGCGTGCACGGTCGGATGCGGGACTTGTCGGGGTGGTTGACGCGGGAGGTCGTCCACGAGCACGAGCCGCGCACCTGCGCCTCCAGCGAGATGTGGCCGGCCTCGGCCATCTCCACGAACGCGGGCATCAGGGCCCTCGCGTGTGAGTCGCCGACGAGGATCACGTGAGGCCGCCCCGCGGCGCGGGTGCCGAACGTGCAGCCGCGGTTGAGGCGGATCTGCTGAACGCCCGACTGGTAGCACTCCTTGCCCGGGTACCGGGCCGTCTCGCGCCTGGCGATGCTCGGCCTCGGGATCAGCCGTCCCTTGAGCGCCGGGTTGTGGCACCGCTTCCTGGCCATCGACGCGGCGCCGAAGCAGCGCGGCGTGGCGGCGGCGACCCGGACGGCCGCGGGGGCTGGAGCGACGACTGTCGCCGCCACGGGCGCGGTGGCCGTCGTGCCGGATGACCTCCGCTGCTCGGTGGACTCGGAGACGGCGAGCAGGGCGCCGGCGCCCAGCACGGCCGACGCGACCAGCGCGATCCGGATCCGGCGGCGCCCCCACACCATGTGACCACCATCACCCGGGCGGGCGGGAGGGGCAAGTCCGGATCAGTCGCTCGCGTCCAGCTTCCAGCGGCCGTCCTGGCGGATCAGCGTGTAGGTCTCCACCGAGGAGACCCGCTGACGCTCGCCGTCCAGGCCGACCCAGCCCGAGTCGTCCACCAGCAGGATCCCCACAGGCCCGAGGCGCATGCCCCACACCGGATCACCGCCCTGCATCACCGGCGGGCGCGAGGCGAGGAGGGCACACGTGAACGGCTCGTCGTACAGGTCGTCGCGGAAGCTGCGGGTCGTGACCTCCTCGAGCGCGGCACAGTCGCGCGTCTGCTCGGCGCGCACGAAGTCCGCGTAGGTCCGCTCCAGCGGGTCGGCGTCGAAGCCGCCCGCGTTCCAGGCCGCCACGGCCGACAGGGCGCCCACGAGTGCCGCGATCACGAACACGATGGGCAGGATCCAGACGAGCTTCGAGCGCTTGACCTGGACGAGGTCCTCCCGTCGGACCTGCTGGCGCGGAGGCGCGACGGGCTGCTGGGGCACCCGCGGAGGACCGGCCTGCGCCAGGGGAGCGGTGTGCTGGGTCCACTGCGAGCCGTCGTACCAGCGCAGCTGCCCGTGACCGTCGTCGTACCAGCCGGGCGGGGTGATCGGCCTGGGAGCGTCCATGACCCCATCATGCCGCGCGAGGGGCCACGGGTGGCCGACCGATCGCCGCGCACTCTTCCAGCCGGGTTCACCACGGGTTCACCCCGATCGGCTGCGCTGGTGTCATGAACCGCATCACGTGGCAACAGGCCAGGCGCACCGCGCTCGTGCTCTCGTGCGCGACGTTCTTCACGACCTTCACGGTCATCGGCCAGGTCGCCGACCCCGGCCCGGCTCCTGATCCCACCCACCGACTCGCCCAGGCGCGCTGACGCGTGCCCGACTGGACCGCCGGACTTCCCCCGCGGTTCACCCGGTCGTCACCGCAGGGCGCTGGGCTGAGGCCATGAACCTACGCACCAGCACCCGCAGCGTGCTCGTCCTCGGCACCGCCTCACTGCTTCTCGGGGGAGCAGTGGTCGGATCGGTGGCGACGGCCGAGCGCGACCTCAGTCGCCACGGCGGCGCGGCCCGCCTCTCCGGCGACCAGACCCAGGCCGTGAAGAAGGCCATCGACGGCGGTCGACCGGACAACGTCATCCTCATCATCGGCGACGGCATGGGCGACTCGGAGATCACCAGTGCCCGCAACTACGTCCACGGCGCCGCCGGCCGGTTCCCCGGGATCGACGCCCTGCCCCTCACGGGTCAGTACACGACGTACTCGCTCACCAAGGACGGCAAGCCCGACTACGTGCCCGACTCGGCCGCCACCGGATCGGCCTGGGCGACGGGCACCAAGACGTACGACAACGCGGTGAGCGTCGACATCCACGGCAAGCCTCAGCGGACCCTGCTCGAGCTGGCGAAGCGGGCCGGGTACAAGACCGGCAACGTCTCCACCGCCGAGCTCCAGGACGCGACTCCGGCGGTGCAGGTCGCGCACGTCACCGCGCGCAGCTGCTACGGCCCGACCGCGACCACCAAGACCTGCCCGACCAACGCCAAGGAGAACGGTGGCGCCGGCAGCATCACGGAGCAGCTGCTCGACACGCGTCCGGACGTCAGCCTCGGCGGCGGCGCGACCACGTTCGCCGAGACCGCGACCGCCGGTCGCTGGCAGGGCCGCACGCTGCGCGAGCAGGCTCAGCAGCGGGGCTACCGCGTCGTCGACGACCTCGCCGCGCTGTCGAAGGTCAAGAAGGCCGACCAGGACGAGCCGCTGCTCGGCCTCTTCGCGCCGGGCAACTTCCCGGTGCGGTGGACCGGCCCGGCCGCCACGGCCGACGGCGGCACGAAGGCCCCGGTCTCCTGCACCGAGAACCCCGCGCGCACGGCCTCGCTGCCGAGCCTGGCCGACATGACGGAGAAGTCGATCGAGCTGCTCGACCGCAAGGGCCGCAAGGGCTTCTTCCTCCAGGTGGAGGGCGCGAGCATCGACAAGCGCAACCACTCGTCGGACGCCTGCGGCCAGATCGGCGAGACGCTCGACCTCGACGAGGCCGTGAAGGTCGCGCTTGACTACGCGAAGAAGGACAAGAACACGACGGTGATCGTGACCGCCGACCACGCCCACACCAGCCAGATCGTGGAGGCGGGGTCGACGACGCCCGGTGCCACGGTGAACCTGCTGACGCGCGACGGCCAGCCGATGACGATCAACTACGCGACGAGCGCCGCGGCCGGCTCGCAGCAGCACACCGGCTCGCAGCTGCGCATCGCCGGGTACGGGCCGCGCGCCGCGAACGTGGTGGGCCTGACCGACCAGACCGACGTGTTCTTCACGATCCGCGACGCGCTGCGCCTGGGGAGGTAGGGCGTCGGACGAAGCAGCGGCGGGTCGCCTCCCTCGAGACGGCCCGCCGCTGGCGTGTCAGGCGGACAGGTCGGCGAGTGACAGGTCCCACGTGGGCTCCAGTGCCACCTCGCGCCACGGATCGTCCGCCCCGCATGCGGCGATCACCAGTCGGGCGGCCACGGCGGTGACCGCCGCCGAGACGACGAGCAGCACGAGACTCCCCAGCGGTCCGAGTGTCTCGGCGTGCGGCACGAGCCCGAAGGCGAGGAATCCCAGCTCGCCGCCCGCAGCAGTGGCGGCGATGCGCTCGTTCGTCATGGCGTCTCCGATTCGGTGATCGACTCCCTCGGTCGATGATCATGCCGGTCACCCCCGGCCCATGTGACGTGAATCACTGAAGATACCGACGGTTTCTGGAACGACGGCCCGCGACGGCGGTCGAGGACACCGTGCTTCGCCCGCAGCGGTAACCTCGACAGGTGGCCACCACGGACCTGAACGACCGGATCAAACAGCTCGGCGCGACGCTGACGTCGATCGAGCGCGTGCTCGACCTGCCCAAGATGGAGGCCGAGATCGCCGACCTCCAGGAGCAGGTGGGCGCCCCCGACCTCTGGGACGACCAGGCCAACGCCCAGCGCGTCACCGGACGGCTGTCGGCCCTCCAGGCCGAGAGCGAGCGCGTCTCCAACCTGCGCCAGCGGCTCGAGGACGTCGAGGTCCTGCTCGAGCTCGGTGCCGAGGAGGGCGACGCCGACTCCCTCGCCGAGGCCGAGGCCGAGGTCAACCGCCTGGCCAACTCCATCGACAGCCTCGAGGTGCGCACGCTGCTCTCGGGCGAGTACGACGAGCGCGAGGCCCTCGTGACGATCCGCTCCGGCGCCGGCGGCGTCGACGCCGCGGACTTCGCCGAGATGCTCCAGCGCATGTACATCCGCTGGTCCGAGCGCCACAAGTACCCGGTCGAGATCTACGACACCAGCTACGCCGAGGAGGCGGGGCTCAAGTCCACGACCTTCGCGATCCGCGCTCCCTACGCCTACGGCACGCTGTCGGTCGAGGCCGGCACCCACCGCCTCGTGCGCATCAGCCCGTTCGACAACCAGGGCCGCCGCCAGACCTCGTTCGCCGCGGTCGAGGTCGTCCCGGTGCTCGAGGAGACCGACAACATCGAGATTCCCGAGGACGAGGTGCGCGTCGACGTCTACCGCTCCAGCGGCCCCGGCGGCCAGAGCGTCAACACCACCGACTCGGCGGTGCGCCTGACCCACATCCCCACCGGCGTGGTCGTCAGCTGCCAGAACGAGAAGAGCCAGCTGCAGAACAAGGCCAGCGCGATGGTGATCCTCAAGGCGAAGCTGCTCGCGCTGAAGAAGGCCGAGGAGCGCGCCCACCTCGACGAGCTCCGCGGAGACGTGCAGGCGTCCTGGGGCGACCAGATGCGCAACTACGTGCTCAACCCGTACCAGCTGGTCAAGGACCTGCGCACCGAGTACGAGACCGGCAACACCCAGGCGGTCCTCGACGGCGAGATCGACGACTTCATCGAGGCCGGCATCCGCTGGCGCCGGAACCAGTCCACCGCGGCCTGACCGTCCCGATGCTGACCGTCCTCGGGATCTCCGGGCTGCCCGAGATCCGTCCCGGCGACGACCTCGCCGCCCTGATCCGCGAGCACGCGGAGCTGCAGGACGGCGACATCGTCGTGGTGACCTCGAAGGTCGTCAGCAAGGCCGAGGGGCGCTTCGTCCCCGCGGCTGACCGCGAGGCCGCGATCGCCGCCGAGACGGTGCGCGTCGTGGCCGAGCGGGGTCCGGTGCGGATCGTCGAGAACCGCCTCGGCATCGTCGCGGCCGCCGCGGGCATCGACGCGAGCAACGTGCCCGAGGGTCAGGTGCTGCTGCTGCCCGAGGACCCCGACGCCTCGGCGCGGGCCCTCGCCGAGGACCTGCGGCGCGAGGCGTACGTCGGCGTGCTGGTCTCGGACACCCTGGGCCGACCGTGGCGGCTGGGTCAGACCGACGTCGCGATCGGCGCGGCCGCGGTGCGGCTGTTCGAGCGGCCCGACCGTGACGCCGACGGCCGGCCGCTGGCCGTCACCCTGCCGTGCGTCGGCGACGAGCTGTGCTCGGCGGCCGAGCTGGTCAAGCCCAAGGACGGACACGTGCCGGTCGCGGTCGTGCGCGGTCGATCCGACCTCGTGGGCGATCTCGACCTGCCGGGAGCACGCAGCATCCTGCGTCCGCTCGAGGACGACCTCTTCCGGACGGGCGGCTGATGCGCGTCACCGTGCTGGCCGGCGGGGTCGGCGGCGCCCGCTTCGTCAAGGGCCTGCGCGACGCGGTCGAGGACGCCGACGAGATCACGGTCGTGGTCAACACGGGCGACGACCTGTGGCTCTCCGGCGTGCGCCTGCAGCCCGACATCGACTCGATCCTCTACGCGCTGGCCGGCGTGAACGACACCGAGCGCGGCTGGGGCCGGGCGGGGGAGAGCGAACGCGTCAGCGCCGAGCTCCAGGCATGGGGCGCCGGCTGGCCGTGGTTCACCCTCGGCGACCTCGACCTCGGCACCCACCTGGCTCGCACGGGTTGGCTGCGCGACGGGCTGGCTCCGTCGCAGGTCGCCGAGCGGCTGGGCGCGCGGTGGCCGATCGGCGTGCGGCTGCTGCCCATGACCGACACCGAGGTCGACACCCACGTGGTCGTCGAGGACGGCACCCGGATGCACTTCCAGGAGTGGTGGACGCGGCACCGGGCCTCCCTGCGGGCGACCGCGTTCGAGAGCCCCGGGATCGCCGACGCCCGTCCCGCGCCCGGGGTGGTCGAGGCGATCGAGGAGGCCGACGTCGTCGTGCTCGCGCCGTCGAACCCCGTCGTGTCGATCGGCCCGATCCTCGCGGTGCCGGGCGTGCGCGAGGCGCTGGGCCGCGCGCGCCGGGTCGTGGGCGTCTCGCCGATCATCGGCGGCAAGGTCGTGCGCGGGATGGCCGACGCCTGCCTCGCCGCGATCGGCGTGAAGACCGCGGCCGACGCCGTGGCGCGCCACTACGGACGCCGCGCCGAGGGCGGCGTGCTCGACACCTGGCTCGTGGCCGAGGAGGATGCCGCGCTCGCCCCCGGGCTCGAGGCCGAGGGCTGGGACGTGCGCGTCGAGCCGCTCTGGATGACCGACCCCGAGAGGTCCGCCACCCTCGCCCGCGCCGCCCTCCGCCCCTGACGCGCCGGGGTGGCGGTGAGTCCTCAACCCCTCCCGCAGAGAGGCGGTGAGCTGTCAACCGAATGGACCCCCTGAGCGGTTGACCACCCACCGCCCCCAAGCGGGAAGGGTTGAGGACTCACCGCCCACCGCGCGCATCGACCAGTCTCAGGGCGGTCGCTAGCGTGGGCGCATGCGCCTCCTCGCTGCACTCCTGCTCGCGCTCGCCCTGCTGACCGGGTGCTCGGACGGCTCCGACCCCGCATCGGACCCGGGCACCTCGCCGGGGGAGGAGCGGCCGGAGGACACGCTGCCCGTGCTGGGCCGCTGGACGTCCGAGCCGCTCGAGTCGGGCCAGACCGTCATCCTCACGCTCTCCGACGACAACACCTACGTCGCCGAGAACGAATGCCTCGAGCTGACCGGGCGCTGGGAGCTGACGGGAGGCGAGGTCGTGCTGACGCCCGACGACGGCGGGACCCAGTGCGGCGAGGACGTGGGCGCGCCGGTGGAGCTGCCGCCGGCCCTCACGGTGGACGGCGACCAGCTCGTTCCTCAGGGCGTCGGGCCGACCTTCACGAAGGACTGAGGGGCCAGAGCGACTGCTGTGAAGGATGCTCGCATTCCAGCCTGAAATCCATCCCTCAGAGGTGCTGACCGCGGCGCGGGCCGGGTCTACCTTGTGGCCATGCGCACCCTGTCGGCCCTCGTCCTGGCGGTCCTCGTGCTGGCCGGCTGTGCGGGCGAGACGCCCGAGGGCTACCCCGCGCAGACCTCGTCGGCGGGCGTCGGTGAGCCCGAGGACACGCTGCCCGTGCTGGGTGCCTGGGTCTCCCAGCCGGTGCCCGAGACCGGCCGCCGGCTCATCCTCACGCTCCTGGACGACGACACCTACGTCATCACCGACACGTGCTCGGAGATGCCCGGTCGCTGGGACCTGCGCGGAGGCCAGGTGCTGCTGACGCCCGACGAGCGCGGGGTGGTCCACTGCGGTGACGACGAGGACCCGCCGGCCGAGCTGCCCGCGGCGCTCACCGTGGACGGTGGCCGGCTGGTGCCCGAGGGCACGGGCCCCGTCTTCAGCAGGAACTGACCCTCAGACCACGCGCCGCAGCACTGCCGAGGTGCGCGGGCCGAGGGGGCCGACGAGGTGGTCGGCCCGGTCGACGTCACGGCGCATCGTGGACGAGACGGGGACGGGCAGCTCGACGAAGCCGGCCTCGCGGTGGCGCTGCCACGACCCCGGCCCGAACGCGGCCGGCAGGTCGCCCTCGCGCGCGCTGACCAGCGTGGTGCCCTGACGCTCCTCGTCGGGCACGGCTCCGAGCCGGACGTCCTCGGCCAGCTCCAGCGCGAGCGCGAGGTCGTCGGGACGCAGGCCCGGCAGGTCGCCGAGCAGCACGGCCCGACGTCCGTGGGCTGCGACCGCCAGGCCGTCGGTGACGGCGGCGGCGATGCCGCGCGGCTCAGGCTCCAGTACGACCTCCACGCCGGGAGCGCCGATCAACGGGTCGGCCGTGACGACGACGACCCGGGCGACCTCGGCGGCCGCCTCGATCGTGTCGAGGGCGATCGCGCGGGCGAGCTCGACCCGGTCGATCCCGGGCAGGTCGAGACGGGACTTGCCCAGGTGCGGGGGCTTCACCGGGATCACGACCGTCCAGGCACGCCGCCGGTCAGGCACCCGCGGACTCCGAAGGGTCGAGGTGCGCCAGCCCGAACGGCTCGGGCTCGAAGTACCCGAAGCGGTCGCGGAACTCCTGGGCCTTGCCCGGCCACAGCAGCACCTGGCGGCCCGACTGCTCGTCGACGTACCAGTTGCTGCAGCCCGAGGTCCACACGCCGCTGCGCCCCTGGATCTCGTCGATGTAGGCCTGCTCGGCCTCCACCGACACCTCGAGCGGGCCGTGCGCGGTCCACGGGATCGCGGACATGGCGTAGTCGGCCTGGGCCTCGATCATCAGCACGGCCGAGTTGTGGGCGAGCGTGGCGTTGGGGCCGTCGAGCACGAACAGGTTGGGGAAGCCATGCACCGCGGTGGAGGCGTAGGCGCGCATGCCCTGTGACCAGTACTGGTCGAGCGAGATCCCGTCGCGCCCGGTGACGAGCTCGGCGTAGGGCTGGCGCGTGCTGTGGAACCCCGTGGCCGCGACGACGACGTCGACCTCGTGGCGCGAGCCGTCGGCCGCCAGCACGGCACCGGGCTCATAGCCGGTGAGGGCGCCGGGGACGAGCCGCACGTGGGGGAGCCGCAGGGCGGCGAAGTAGTCGTCGCTGAACAGGACGCGCTTGCAGCCGAACTCGTGCTCGGGCGTCAATGCCGCACGCAGGACGGGGTCGGGCACCTGGTCGGCGAGGTGGCCGAGGGCCCGGGCGCGCGCCTCGGCCCGGCCGTCCCCGGCGCGCTGGTCGAAGACCTCCTCGGTCTCGCGCATGAGCGCGCCACGCAGGTCGGCGAGCCGCTCGGGCTGCTGCTCGAACAGGGTGATCTCGGCGTCGGCGTAGGCCCGGTCGCCCTTGGGCAGGATGTACGGCGCGCTGCGCTGCAGCACCACGACGGACTCGGCACGCCGCGCGAGCTCGGGGACCACTTGGACGCCGGAGGCGCCGGTGCCGACGACGGCGACCCGCAGGCCCTCGAGGTCGAGCTCGTCGTCCCAGCGCGCCGTGTGCACGACGGGGCCGTCGAAGGTGCCCGGCACGTCGGGCAGGCGGGGCTCGGTGAGTCGGCCCGCAGCCATCACGAGGACCTCGGCCTCGAGCGCGCCACGCGAGGTGGCGAGCTGCCAGTGGGTGCCGTCCCACCGCGCGTCGTCGAGCCGCGTGGACAGCATGATGCGGTCGGCGACGGGAGCGGCGGCGTCCTCGAGGTACTCGCGGATCTCGGCCCCGGGCGCGAACACCCGGCTGAAGCCCGGGTGGGCGATGTCGGAGTAGCCGTACAGGTGCGCGGGCACGTCGCAGGCGACGCCGGGGTAGCGGTTGTCGTGCCACGTGCCGCCGATGCCCGGACGTCGTTCGAGCACGACGAACGACTCGCCTGCTGCGGCGAGACGGCGGGCCATGGCGACCCCGGCGAAGCCGGCGCCGACGACCGCGACGCGGACGCGGGTCATCGCGCGACGCCGTAGGTGGTGGTGCGCAGGCGCAGCTGGCGGCCGAGGGAGCGGGCGATGCGCTCGGCGGCCTCGACGGTGAGCTCGTGGCCGAACTCGACACCGTCCTCGGGCAGGACCCGGCCGTCGTACAGGGTGCCGCCGAGGTCGTCGGCGCCCGAACGCAGGACGAGCGTGGCGCCGTCGACGCCCAGACGCGTCCAGGCGGCCTGCACGTGGCTGATGCTGCCGTGCAGCAGGAGCCGGGCCACGGCGTGCACGGCGCGGTGCTGGTCGTCGTCGTGGTCGCCGCCGGGGAAGGCCATCGGCACGAGCTCGTTGAAGCCCCCGGTGTCGGACTGGATCGCGCGGAGGCGGCGCAGGTGGCGCACGCGCTGCAGGGGCGACTCGCCGTGACCGTAGAACAGCACCGAGGTGGACCGGAGGCCGAGCCCGTGGGCCGCGCGGATCGCCTGCTCCCAGTCGTCGACCGGCAGGTCGGCGGGGAAGTGCCGGGCGCGGTGCTCCTCGTCGAGGACCTTCACGCCCGTGCCGGGCACGGTGTCGACGCCGGCGGCGGCCAGCGCGGCGTACTGCTCGGCCACCGTGCGGCCCGTACGGCGCGCGCCGTCGATGACGTCGGCAGGGCGGAAGGCGTGCAGGTGCAGGCCCGGCGCGGCGGAGCGGGCGGCGCGCAGCATCTGCTCGTAGACGTCGTCCGGCGTGCCGGCCGGCGCGGTGCCCTGGATGCACAGCTCGGTGGCCCCGAGGTCGGCGGCGTCGGCCGCGACCTGCGCGACGAGGTCGGGGTCGGTGACCCGGTCGGAGCCGAGGTTGCGGTTCTGCACCAGCGAGACGGTGGCCCCGGCGACCGAGCGCCGCAGCTCGTCGGCCAGCCCGGCGAGCCGATCGAGGTCGCGCCCGGTGGAGGTCATCAGCCGGACGTACTCGTCGTCGGAGAGCCCGGCCGGGTCGTCCTCGATCCGCACCCGCTGGGCGTGACGTCTGCGGGGCGTCTCGGCCGATTCCGCCCCGGGAACGTCACTGCCAGCGCTTCCCCGGGCCAGGCCGTCGTCGTCGGCGAGCGCGAGCACGGCGTCGTGCAGCGCGGGGTCGATCCACGTGTCGCGGTCGCGGATGTAGTGCGGGTGCACGGTGAGGCGCTCGCGCAGCTCGAACCCGGCGGCGCGGGTGAGCTCGGCCAGCTGGTCGACCTGGGGCCACGGGCGCTCGGGGTTCACGTGGTCGGCGGTGAGCGGGCTGACGCCGCCCCAGTCGTCGATGCCGGCCGCGACGAGGAGGGAGAGCTCGGCGGGGTCGGAGAGGTTCGGAGGCGCCTGGATGCGGGCGTCGGGGCCCAGCACGATGCGCGCGGTGGCGACGGCGGCGATGTAGGCATCGGTCTCGGCGTCGGCGACGCCCTGCATCGCGGTGGCGGGCTTGGCGCGGAAGTTCTGCACGATCACCTCCTGCACGTTGCCGTGGCGGTCCGACAGGTCGCGCAGCGCGAGGATCGAGTCGAAGCGCTCCTCGACCGTCTCGCCGATCCCCACGAGGATGCCGGTGGTGAACGGAATGCGCTGGCGGCCGGCGTCCTCGAGCACCTGAAGCCGCAGCGCCGGGTCCTTGTCGGGGGAGCCGAAGTGCGCCTGGCCGGGCTCGGCGAACAGCCGGTGACTGGTGGTCTCGAGCATCATCCCCATCGACGGGGCGGTGGGGCGCAGGACCCGCAGCTCCTCGGCGGTCATGACGCCGGGGTTGAGGTGCGCCAGCAGGCCCGTCTCGGCGGTGATCCGCCGGGCCAGGTGGCCGACGTAGTCGAGCGTGGACGCGAAGCCGTGCGCGTCGAGCCACTCGCGCGCGACGTCCCAGCGGTCCTCGGGACGGTCGCCGAGGGTCAGCAGCGCCTCCTTGCAGCCGAGCGCCGCTCCTTGGTGGGCGATCGCGAGCACGTGGTCCTCGGAGAGGTACGGTGCGATGCCCTTGCGCTCGAGCTTGGCGGGGGTGTCGACGAAGACGCAGTAGTGGCAGCGGTCGCGGCACAGCGTGGTGACGGGCACGAACACCTTGCGCGACCACGTGATGACGCCGGGCCGGCCGGCGCGGGAGAGGCCCTCGTCGCGGATTCGTCCGGCCTCGCGGACGAGCTCCTCCAGGTCGGTGCCCCGAGCCGAGAGCATCGAGGCGGCGGCCTCGACTGCATGCAGACTCATGTGAACTCCCGGCGTGCTGACTCGCTCTCACCCTAGCCGCCGCGACCACGGCAGGTCGCGCCGGAGGAACGCCCCTCGGACGGCCCTGCCCCGCGTTCGAGGGCGCATCCGCAGTGAGGCACTCCTCACGGGAAACGGGCCCGGCGGCTGCCGGGTTTCCTCAGGTCACACACCTACACTCAATCGGGTGATTCGCTTCGACAAGGTCACCAAGACCTACCCCGGCCAGAAGCGCGCCGCCCTCGACCGGCTCGACCTGGAGATCACGAAGGGCGAGTTCGTCTTCCTCGTGGGCGCCTCCGGCTCCGGCAAGTCGACCTTCCTGCGCCTGATCCTGCGTGAGGCCCGTCCGACCTCGGGCCACGTCTACGTCGCGGGCAAGGAGATCAACAAGCTCTCCAGCTGGAAGGTGCCGAAGCTGCGCCGTCAGCTGGGCACCGTCTTCCAGGACTTCCGGCTGCTGCCGAACAAGACCGTGTTCGAGAACGTCGCGTACGCGCTCGAGGTCATCGGCAAGCCGCGCGAGGAGATCAAGCGCCTCGTCCCCGAGACCCTCGACCTGGTCGGCCTCGACGGCAAGGGCCACCGCCGGCCCGACGAGCTCTCCGGTGGCGAGCAGCAGCGCGTCGCCATCGCGCGGGCCTACGTCAACCGGCCGATGATCCTCATCGCCGACGAGCCCACCGGCAACCTCGATCCCAGCACCAGCGTCGGCATCATGAAGCTGCTCGACCGGATCAACCGCGAGGACACCACCGTCCTGATGGCCACCCACGACTCCTCGATCGTCGACCAGATGCGCAAGCGCGTCATCGAGCTCGACGAGGGGCGCGTCGTGCGCGACGAGGCCCGCGGCATCTACGGCTACGAGAACTGAGACCCATGCGAGCGATCCTCAACGAGCTGCGCGCCAGCCTGACCCGCAACACCTCCATGACGATCTCGCTAATCGTCACGATGAGCGTGTCGCTGCTGCTGGCCTCCCTCGGCCTGCTGATCCAGGCCCAGGCCGAGCGCACCGAGCAGTACTTCGGCGACCGCCTGCAGCTGCAGGTGAACCTGTGCACCAAGAACTCCCCGGCGGCCACGTGCGTCGGCGGTGCGGCCACCGACGAGCAGAAGCAGGCCGTCCAGGACGCCCTCACCGACAACCCCGAGGTGCGCGACTTCACCGTCCGCAGCCCTCAGGAGAACTACGCCCAGGCGCGTGAGCTCCTCGGCCAGACCGACACGGGCCGCAAGCAGCTCGAGACCCTCGGCGTCGACTCGTTCCCCGAGTCGTACTTCGTCACGCTGAAGGACCCACAGCAGTTCGACGGCGTCGTCAGCGAGGTCTCGGGCATGGACGGCGTGGGCAACGTCAACTCGCTCCGCGACCTGCTCGGGCCGCTGTTCGAGATGCTCGACAAGATGCAGTGGGCGGCGCTCGCGACAGCGGGCCTGCTGATCATCGCGGCGATCCTGCAGGTCTCCAACACGATCCGGATGACGGCCTTCGCGCGGCGCCGCGAGATCGGCATCATGCGGCTCGTCGGCGCCTCCAGCTGGCACATCCAGGCGCCGTTCGTCCTCGAGTCGCTCGTCGCGGCGTTCATCTCGGCGGCCCTCGCGGCGGGTGGCCTCGCGGCGTTCATGCACTTCGTCGTCTACGGCTACCTGCGCGACACGCTCGGCCGGATCACCACGTGGGTGCGCTGGGAGGACGCGTTCCTGGTCATGGGCATGACCACGGTCCTCGCCCTGCTCCTCGCGCTCGTGCCGACGTTCGTGATGACCCGCAAGTACCTCGACGTCTGAGGTCCGGCGGCGACACGCGCGGCGCGGAGCGCCCACCAAACCCTCAACCTGAGGCGTAGAGTCACTCGAGTCACATCGCACGATTCCGTCCTGACGGACACTTCCCCGGATTCGAGGCACATGACGAGATTGCGCAAGCCGCTGCTCGCCCTCGCCCTCAGCGCCCTGCTGGTGGCCGGATTCAGCGCGCCCACCTTCGGTGACGAGAAGGACGACGTCAAGCGCGAGCAGCGCGAGAACAACAAGCGCCTCAAGGACGCCAAGAACGAGGTCCAGGAGTCCACGAAGGCCGCCCGCGACGCGAAGCTCGCCTTCATCAACGCCAACACGAAGCTCGCCAACGCGCAGTCCCAGCTGGGGCAGACGCGCGGCCGGCTCGCGGTCGCCCAGGCCGAGGACGCGCGCCTGCGCGCCGCCCTGGACAAGGCAGAGGCCGAGCTCTCCGCCGCCGAGGCCCGCCTCGAGCGGGCCGAGAAGGAGCTGCGTCAGTCGCGCGGCGCCGTGGAGTCCTTCGCCGTCGAGTCCGTCATGGCCGGCGACGCCGGGCTGAAGGCCTTCGGCGACCTCCTCCGTGGCTCCGACCCCGGACTGTTCTCCGAGCAGATGAGCGCCAAGACCTCGATCGGCGACGCCCAGATCGCCGTCATGCAGGAGCTCGCGGCCTCCGAGGTCATGCTCGGCATCGAGCGCGACAAGGTCGAGGAGCTCCGCGACCAGGTGGCGAAGCAGAAGCAGCAGGCCGAGGCCGTCGTCGTGCAGATGCAGGAGCTGACCGCCCAGGCCGAGGCGCAGGCCGCCTCCGTGGCGAAGCTGGTCACCGCTCGGGCCGGTGCCAAGCGCACCGCCGACGCGACCCTCGCCGAGGACCTGGCCCTCCAGGCCGAGCTCGAGGCCGACCGTCGTCGCCTCGAGAGCCAGATGGCCGAGATCGTCCGCAAGGAGCTCGAGGCCGCCGAGCGCGCCCGCAAGGAGAGGGAGAAGAAGGGCGGCGGCGGTGGAGGCGGCGGCGACGGCGGTGGCACCACCGGCGACTCCGGTGGCGCCCTGAGCCGCCCGGTCAACGGCCCGATCACCTCGCCCTACGGCATGCGTCGTCACCCGATCACCGGCGTCTACAAGCTGCACGACGGCACCGACTTCGGCGTCGGCTGCGGCGTCCCGATCCGCGCGGCCGCCGGCGGCACGATCGTGTCGCAGTACTACAACGGCGGCTACGGCAACCGCGTCATCCTCAACAACGGCGTCAAGCGCGGAAAGAGCGTCATCACGACCTACAACCACCTGTCGCGGTTCGCCCGCAGCAGTGGCGCGAAGGTCAAGCGTGGCGAGGTCATCGGCTACGTCGGCTCCACCGGCTACTCCACGGGCTGCCACCTGCACTTCATGGTGCTGGTCAACGGGTCGACGACGAACCCGATGAACTGGCTCTGAGCGTCCGGTCGCCCCCAGCTGACGCTCGCCCGACCTGACACAATGGTCGAATGGCCAAGGAGACCGGTCGCAAGCTGATTGCGCAGAACAAGAAGGCGCGGCACGACTATCACATCGAGGACACCTTCGAGGCGGGTCTGGTGCTGACCGGCACGGAGGTCAAGTCGCTGCGCCAGGGCCGGGCCTCCCTCGTCGACGGGTTCGGTGAGATCGACCGCGGCGAGGCCTGGCTGCTGCAGGTGCACATCCCGCAGTACGACAACGGCACGTGGACCAACCACGAGACGCGCCGTCGCCGCAAGCTGCTGCTCAACCGGCACGAGATCGAGCGCATCGAGCACCGCACGCAGTCCAAGGGCCTCACGATCATCCCGCTGAGCCTGTACTTCAAGGACGGCCGCGCCAAGGTCGAGATCGCCCTCGCCCGCGGCAAGAAGGCCTTCGACAAGCGCCACGCCATCGCCGAGCGCCAGGCGTCCCGCGACGCCGAGCGCGAGGTCGGTCGCCGGCTCAAGGGCATATGACCTGGCAGGACGCCGACCTCGCCGCGTACCTCGAGCGGCTGGGCGTGCCGGGGATCGTCGACGTCCACGTGCACTTCATGGCGCCGCAGGTGCTGGCGAAGGTCTGGGCGTACTTCGACTCCGCCGGCCCGAAGCTGGGCCGCGCGTGGCCGATCCACTACCGCACGAGCGACGAGGAGCGCGTCGAGACGCTGCGCTCGCTCGGCGTGAGGCGTTTCACCGCGCTGTCCTACGCGCACAAGCCGGGCATCGCCCCGTTCATGAACGAGTGGCTCGCCGGGTTCGCCCAGCGGGTGCCCGACTCGGTGCCGTCGGCCACGTTCTTCCCCGAGCCCGAGGCGGCCGAGTACGTCCCGGCCGCCCTCGCGTCGGGCGTGCGGATCTTCAAGGCCCACCTGCAGGTGGGGGAGTTCGCCGCCGACGACCCGTTGCTCGACCCCGTCTGGGCGGCGCTCGAGGAGGCGCAGGTCCCGATCGTGCTGCACGCCGGCTCCGGGCCGGCGCCCGGTCCGCACACGGGCCCGCGCGGCGTGGCCGCCGTGCTGGAGCGCTTCCCGCGGCTGCCGCTCGTCATCGCCCACCTCGGCATGCCCGAGGTCGATGCGTTCTGCGACCTTGCCGAGCAGTACCCGAACGTGCGGCTGGACACGACGATGACCTTCGTCGACTTCTTCGACGCCCCGCCGCCGGTGGACCCGAAGCGGCTGTTGGCGCTGCAGGACCGGATCGTCTTCGGGAGCGACTTCCCGAACATCCCGTACCCCTACGCGCACCAGGTCGAGGCCCTCGACCGCCTCGGCCTCGGCGACGACTGGATGCGCTCGGTGCTGTGGCACAACGGCGCCGACCTCGTCGGCCCCGTCGACTGACCGCTCGCGAGCCCGACGGGAACAATTCGCACCGGCAGCCGGTTAGAATGGGTGCATTGACAATTTCAGAGGGGCTGATCGGTTTCGACTGTGGTCGTTCGATCCAAGAGAAGCGGGTAGAGAAGGCAACGTCATCTCTCAAACGATCGTTGCAAACCCATAAGTGCCGATTCCAAGCGCACTGACTTCGCCCTCGCTGCCTGACAGCGACCTGCGAAGGGTGGACCCGGGAGCGTCCTCGTCCCGGATCGTCCATCTCATCTAGAGGACTTGCTGGTCTGACCGCGTAGCGAGGTCAGATCGGGACTTCTCCGCTACTGAGCCTGTCGGTGACGCGTTCGTCCGAGCACCGGGGCCGAGAAAAGCGCCAGACGAACTGCACCCGGAGAAGTCTTGGTTCAGCGTCATAGGACCCGGGTTCGATTCCCGGCAGCTCCACCAGCCCTCATGAGTCAACGCGACAGGGCCACCCCGCACGGGGTGGCCCTGAGTCGTTCCCGGGTGTCGTTCCCGGGATCAGGCGACGAAGTCGTCCCAGCCGTCGGCGAGATAGTCGATGAAGTCGCGGCCGAGGTGCTCCTGCTCGAGGCGGCTGCGGCTGAAGGGCTGCGGCTCGCTGACGAACCCGGGCGTCGAGGCGACGAGTCGGGGGAGGTCGTGGTGGATGATCGCCGCCGTGCCCACGGTGACGAAGTCGGCCCCGCGCTCGAGGCACCAATCGGCGTCCTGGGCCGCCAGGATCTTCCCGGCCACGCCGAGGCGAGTGCCGTGACGCGGCAGATCGACGTACTGGTCGATCAGCAGGCCGTCCACCGCGGTGTCGCGCGGCTCCTTCGCGACGTCCCACAGCGACAGGTCGACGTAGTCGGCGTCGCCCGACGCGAGGATCTGCTCGACGAGGGCACGCGAGTCGGCGACCGTGATGCCGTAGCCCTCCGGTGAGACCCGGACGCCCACCTGGAAGTCCGCGCCGGTGGCGGCGCGGATCCCGCTCAGGACCTCGCGCAGCGGTCGGCTGCGACCCTCGAGCGAGCCGCCGTACCCGTCGGTGCGGTGGTTCTTGCGCGCGTCGAGGAACTGGCACAGCACGTACCCGTGGGCGCCGTGGATCTCCACGCCATCGAACCCGGCCTTCTCGGCGCGGACGGCGGCGGCCACGAAGTCGTCGATGACGCGCTGGACGTCGCTCGTCGAGAGCGCGTGGACGCCGCGGTCGGGGTCGTCCCACGGCGCGACGAGCGGGTGGCCCGAGATCGACGCGTCCGCGCGCATGCCGCCGTGGTGCAGTTGGATCGAGGAGACGGCACCGAGCTCGCGGATGCCGTCGGCGAGCCGTCGCAGGCCCGCGTCGTGCCGGTCGTCGCTGATGCCGAGCTGCCCCTTCCAGGCCTGGCCCTCGGGCGAGACGTAGGCGGCGCAGGTCATCACGAGGCCGAAGCCACCGCGGGCCCGCGCGACGAGCCACTCGTACTCGTCGTCCGACAGAGTGCCGTCGGCGTGGCTCTGCTTGTTCGTCAGGGGAGCGAGCGTCCAGCGGTTCGGCCAGGCAGGACCGTGGGCGAGCTCGAGGGGCGCGGCGGGGTTCGGGGTCGACACGTCCTTCACCCTACGATCCGGCACCCGAGCGGGAGCACGGGCGCCCGCCCGCGATGATGGACCCATGACCGACGTCTGGCTGCCCGAGGGCGACTTCCTGACCGATCGCCACCTCGCGACCCTGTCCACGATCGGACCCGGCGGACGGATCCACGTCGTCGCGGTGGGCTTCACCGTGCACGAGGGCATCGTGCGGATCACCACGATGGACGGCAGCCAGAAGGTGCGCAACGTCGAGCGAGACCCGCGCGCCACCGTGGCCCAGGTGGCCGGACCGCAGTGGCTGAGCATCGCCGGCACCGCCGAGATCCTGCGCGACCGCGAGTCGATCACCCTGGCCGAGCAGCTCTACGCGCAGCGCTACCGCCAGCCGAAGGAGAACCCGCGCCGCGTCGTCATCGCGATCACGCCCGAGAAGGTCATGTGCTCGCCCGGCCTCCGCGGCGAGGCGCCGGCGCACGACTGAGCCCGTGGAGGTCCTGCTGCTGGGCACCGGCTCGGCCGACGGGTGGCCGTCGCCGTTCTGCCGCTGCGCCTCGTGCACGACGATGGGCGAGCGCGGCGAGCTCCGGACGCCCACCAGCGTGCTCGTCGACGGGCGGCTCTGGATCGATCCCGGTCCCGAGGCCGCGCGGCAGGCCCTGCGCGCCGGAGTCGACCTCGTCGATGTCGACACGGTGCTCGTGTCGCACGCGCACTCCGACCACCTCGACCCGGCGTTCCTGCTGCACCGCGGCTGGGTCAGCGAGCGGCCACTCACGGTCTTCGGACCGGCGCCCGCGATCGCGCGGTGCCGCGACTGGCTCGCTCCCGGCCAGACCGCGGTGCGGCTCGTCGAGGTGACGGCGGGCGACACGGTGGAGGCAGGACCGTTCCGGATCACGGTGGTCCCGGCGGCTCACGAGGCCCTCGGGGAGGCCGTGCTCTTCCGCGTCGACGCCGCCGGCAGCCTGCTCTACGGCTGCGACACGGGGCCGTGGGCGCCCGGCGCCTTGGAGGCGATCGGGGCGCGGCGGCTCGACGTGGTGCTGCTGGAGCAGACGTTCGGCGACCGGCTCGACCTGGCGGGGGAGCGGCACCTGGGACTCGCGACCTTCGCGGACGCGGTCGACGCGTTGCGGTCGGCCGGCGTGGTGGACGCGGCGACGCAGGTCGTTGCGGTGCACCTCAGTCACCACAACGACCCCGACGTCGAGCAGCGGCTCGCGGCCCTCGGCGCCGCCGTCGGGCGCGACGGTGACCGCCTCCGCGTCTAGCAGGGAGACCCGGAAAAGGGGAAAGCCCCCGCCAGTGGCGGGGGCTTTCCGGGGAGTTCTCGCGTTGCGAAAGCTCAGATCGCGCGGATCTTGGCGGCCTGCAGGCCCTTCTGGCCCTGCGTCACCTCGAACTCGACCTTCTGGTTGTCCTCGAGCGAACGGTAGCCGTTGCCCTGGATCTCGCTGAAGTGCGCGAACAGGTCCTCGCCGCCGTCGTCGGGGGCGATGAAGCCGAAGCCCTTCTCAGCGTTGAACCACTTCACAGTTCCGGTAGCCATGTTGTCTCCTTGGGAGTTGTGCGCACTCGTGAGTCGCGTGCGGCTGGATGTCACGCGTCACTACCAACCAAAGAGAAAACCGATAAGCCTCGAAGAGAGGCTCGACCATCAATCTGCTGAGTCATGCCATGCAACGTGTCCAGTCTAGGGCATAAGTCCCACGCGGGGCCAATCTCAGTGGCCGGGTCGCAGCCGAACCTTGCGCGTCTGGCCGGACTCGTCGACCTCGACAGCGGACTTGCGCGACTTGAGGAAGTCCGTGAACGACTTGAATCCCAGGTCCTTCTCGTTGAACGAGGAGTCCATGCGCTTCATCTGGCTCTTCACGGTCCCCGAGTGGACCCACTCGTCGTCCGAGTCCTTCTCGCCCAGCAGGCGCATCGCCCGCAGCAGCAGGCGGGTGGCCTGGCGCGCCAGCGCGCGCTCGTCGTCCTGCTCGTCGTCGGAGTCGGGGGCGGCGGCCACGAAGATCGGCTTGAGCGCGACGGCGGGCGTTTGAGCGGGCTCGGGATCGGCCTCGGGAGCCGCCTTCGTGGACTTCCTGGCCGTCTTCTTCGCGGCCTTCTTCGCCGGGGGCGCGGTCTCCTCGACCTCGTCTGAGCCCTGCGAGAGACCCGGCAGGCTGTCGTACGTGAGCAGCTCGTCGCACGCGGCGGCCAGCGAACGGCTGGTGGCGCCCGCGACGCCGACGGCCACGACGTAGCGCCCCATCCGCTTCAGGCGCTGGGCCAGCGGGATGTAGTCGGAGTCGCCCGCGGCCAGCACGACCGTGCCGACCTGCGGCATCCGTGCCATGTCCTCGAGCGCGTCGACGGCGAGCCGGATGTCGGCGCCGTTCTTCGAGCCCGACGCGGGGAAGAGCTGGATGAGGTCGATGGCGCGGTCGACGAGCTGCTTCTTGTAGCGGGTGTTCACCGGCATCGACCAGTCGGCGTAGGCGCGCGTCAGTGCGAGCCGCCCGAAGGAGGAGGCGTAGTCGAGGATCGCGTGGACGTCGACCTCGGCCGCCTTGAGCCTGGCGTCGTCGAAGCCGGCGTCGCGGTCGCGCCAGAAGGACTGCTTGCCGTGCACCTGGTCGTACCGCGAGATGACGATGTTGTCGAAGTCCAGGTAGACGGCGACGGCGGAGTCGCTCGAGCTGTTCATGGGTCCAGTCTGCCGGTCGGGGTGGGCACGGTCAGTCCGCCGGGGTCGGGGAGGACAGGAAGCGCGCCGCGACCGTCACCGCCGCCACGGTGAGGAGTGCCCCGAGGATCAGCGCCGCCGGCAGCCCACCCTCGAGCTCGCCGGTCTGCGTGCCGATGGTGGCGGCGGCGACGGGCACCCCGACCTGGCCGGCCGTCAGCACCGTGAGCGGCACGGGCAGCCCGGTCAGCCGCACGACGAGGTGGGTGAGCAGCGCGCCGAGACCGAGGCAGACGCCGAGGGCGATCAGTCCGGGCTCGTCGAGCAGGCCCGTGAGGTCGAGGGAGGCGCCCAGCCACACGAAGAACACCGGGCCGAGGAAGCCGTCCGCCAGGGCGAACAGCTGGCGTGCGAGTCGCCGCGGGGGACCGACGGCGGCGATCGCGAGTCCGCACACGAAGCCGGCGAGCATCACGGTGACGTGCGTGGCCACCGCGAGTGCCGCGATGGCGGTCAGCACGATGAGGCTGAACCGCAGTTCGACGGCGAACCGGCGCTCCTTGCTCTCCTCGTGCACGGCCTCCCAGATGCCGCGGGCCTCCAGTGTGCGCAGGGCGAGGAACAGGGCCACGCCGGCCACCACGACGAACAGCGAGCCGAGCGCGGCCTCCGCGGCCCGGTCCGGCGCGATGGCCAGCGGCAGCGCGAGGATGCACGCCACGTCGGCGACGGCGATCTGCGTGAGCGTCGGGACGAGATGGGGTCCGTCGAACTCCTCGTCCTCGAGGACCGGCATGGCCAGCGCCGCCGACGACGAGGCCATGAGGACCGCGAACACCGCGGCGTGAGGGGAGTCGAACGCCCAGGCCAGCGTTGCGCCGGCCACGGCCGCAGCGACGCCGACGAGCGCCGCCCGGCCCGCCCCGACGACGAGCGCCGACCTCAGTCCGCGCTCGGGGATCGGCACCCGCGTGCCGACCACGAACATCGTCATGGCGAAGCCGAGCTCGGCCAGGAACGTGAACGTCTCGTCGCCGGGATCGAGCCAGCCGGCGCCACTCGCGCCGACGACGAGCCCGCCGATCAGCTCGCCGACCACCACGGGGATGCGCCAGGTCGACGGCACCGCCAGCAGGGGCCCGAGCAGACCGATCACGCAGATGAGCGCGAGGGTCTGGAAGTCCATCCGTCGATTGTCTGCCGGTTCGTCCGCGGGCGCGGCCGGAAAGGCCTGCGGTTTATCGGTGAAACCGGCGCGGCCGGGTCGGGGGTGGACTACCTTCAGCCCCAAGCGTCACAGCGGCCCACGTCTCGGGGACGGGCGCGACGAACCCCAGGAGACGACCATGCACCAGCAGCAGCCCACCCCGCGCCGGGGAGAGCGTGGCGCGAGCGCCACGGAGTACGCGCTGTTGATCAGCGGCGTGGCGATCATGCTCGTCGCGATCATCGTGATGTTCGGCGACTCGCTCGCCGCGAACTGGCTGCGCTTCGCCATCCTGTTGTGACCAGTGGGACGTGGCTGATCCGGGCCATGCGGCTGATCCGAGTTAGCCCTGCCGTCCCAGACACAAACCACATCAGTCACATGAGCCTCAGTAGTCCCAAAGAACCATTTTCTGAACTTCGGCGTGTTTGTTTCTCAGAAAGCAACACCGATGCGATACAGCCCCACTAGTTTTCGATCTGTGACTTGCAGTATGCGAGCTCACCACGACACACAGAGGAGAAAACCCATGCTGCAGATCTTCAGCTTCCTGACCGCCGTCCTGTCCGAGCGTGACGAGAAGGGCGCCACCGCGACCGAGTACGCGCTCATCATCGCCGGCATCGCCGTCGCGATCGTCGGCGCCATCGCCGTCTTCGGTGGCGAGCTCACCGGCTTCTGGAACGGCCTCGGCGGCCAGCTCGGTCTCTGAGTCCGAGCGGTTCGCACGACGAACCGACCTGGGGTGTGCCGCGTCGCGAATCGCGGCGCGGCACACCCGTCCCCGGGGCACCGACGCCCCACCCACGAGTCCTTGAGGGAGGAGACGTGATGCTGCACTTCACGACCTGGACACGACGTTCGCGCCGCGAGCGCGAGCGCGGTGTTGCGGCCGTGGAGTTCGCCCTCGTCGTCCCCATCCTGATGACGATCATCATCGGGATCGTCGAGTTCGGCATGGCGTTCAACTACCGGACCCAGCTGAACAACGCGACGCAGATCGCGGCCCGGAACTACGCGGTCGACCGCAACTGGAACACGGCACGAGCCAACGTGACCGGGATGGCCCCGACGGCCAACGTCACCCGGAACATCGACTGCACGACCGCCACGGCCGGCCAGGCGGTCACCGTGACGACCACGGTCACCCGACCCACCTACACCGGTCTCTTCGGTGCCAGCTTCACCTACCGCGGAAAGGGCGTGGCGCAATGCAACTGACGACTCGTCCCCGGTCGCGCCGGTTCGGGCTCCGCAAGAAGGAGAAGGGCGCCACGATCGTCCTGGTGACCCTCTCGATGGTCGCCCTGCTCGGCATGGCCGCCGTCTCCATCGACTTCGCCGTCGCCTCCAGTGAGAAGGCCGCGGTGCAGAACGCCGCCGACCAGGCCGTCCTGGCGCTGGCCACGGACTGCTCGCTCAAGAAGACCTCGTCATGCAACCCCAGCACCGCGACCTGGTACGCCCAGCAGAACGCCGGCGCCAGCGTCTCGGCCCAGACGCTCAAGGACGGAGTGACGAAGAGCCCCGTCTTCGACGACGGCAAGGTCACCGTGCGCGTCTCGAAGAATGTCAACCACACCTTCGCGCGCGTCCTGGGCGACTCGGCCAGTACGGTCCGGGCCGAGGCCACTGCGTCGTGGGGCACCGTGCCGTTGGTCGGCACGAAGCTGATCCCCATGGGCCTGCCCTACTGCGACTGGCTGGCGGCCCAGCCGGGCTCGGCGACGTCGCCCGGTGCGATGCGCACCTATCTGTGGGCCCGCTACAGCACGAACGAGTCCAGCTGCCCGGGTACGGGCGCGACGGCGGCCACGGTCTACGGCAAGCGCGGCTCGGCCTCGGGCTACACCTCGGTCGGCCAGGCCATGTACTTCACGCGCTCGTTCTTCCCGGGCGTCAACACGAACTGCGACTTCAGCGCCAACCTCTGGGATGTCTACCGCAACATGCTGGACGACTGGTCGCTCATCACCGCCGACACGTGCATGGAGAGCAAGCTCGCCGGCGTCGGTAACGGCAGCGTCGTCATGATGCCGATCTACGCGGTGGAGAAGAAGTCGGTCTTCTGGGGCTCGGTGACCTACCCGAGCCGCCTGGTGATCCTCGGCTTCGCGCCCTTCAGGGTCGACAAGTGGGTCAACTACCCGTTCATCTACTTCGGCGTGCAGCCCAGCTTCTCGGCGCTCAGCTACACCAACAACTGCGACATGAAGTTCAACTTCGCCACCATCGGCGGCGGGTGCGCCGGCGTCCGCGGGCAGTTCGTCCGCTCGTCCGAGGGCGCCCTCTTCAACGGCTTCACCCAGTACGGGTCGTTCTACAACAACACGGGCTCCGGCCTCAGCGGCGAGGCGCCCAACCTGGGCCTCGCCAGCGTCAAGCTCGTCGACTGACACTCACTACCTGAAGGACACGGTTCATGAACTCTCGCGTGATCGCCGCCATCGCCGCCGCTCTGTTCGCGATCATCGGCATCGGCGCTGTCGTCGCGTACGCGGCGAGCGCCAAGAACCGGGCGTTCGAGGGTGCCGAGATGGTGGAGGTCTACCGGGTCGCGAACGACATCAGCGCGAACGCCGACGCTGCGACCGTGAAGGACAACGTCGAGCTCGTCCAGCTGCCCAACGCCGCCACCGCGAAGGGTGCCATCAACGACCTCAAGAAGATCGAGGGTCTGAAGTCCACCGTCCCCCTCGTCGCGGGCGAGCTCCTGCTGGAGTCTCGCTTCGACGAGAAGGGTGCCAAGGCCGCGTCGAAGGCGGACGTGCCGGACGGTCTGCAGGAGATGTCGGTCTCGCTCGACGCCGCGGCCGGCGTCGGGGAGCGCATCGAGGAAGGCGTTCGCGTCGGTGTCATCGCCACCGTCGAGCAGGACAAGGACAAGCGCAGTCGCATGATCGCGCAGAACGTCCTGGTCACGAACGTCAAGTCCAACGAGGACAACACCATGGTGGTCACCCTCGCGGTGAACACCTCCCAGGCCACACAGGTGGCTGCCGCTGCCCAGTTCGGACAGGTCCGTCTCACCGTGCAGAACGAGAAGACCAACCGTGACGGTGCCTCGGCCGTGGATGTGGGGACACTCTTCAAGTGAGCATCATCGTCGTCATCACCGAGTCCAGCCCCTACGCGGGAAGGCTGCGGCGCGTCGCAGACCGTCAGGTCGTGGGCCTCAAGCCCACGTTCACCGAGCACGCGCTCAACTCCATGCTGGGCACGATGAGGGCGATCGACCTCGTGGTCATCTGCGAGGACGTCGATGACGAGCAGTCCATGGAGCTGGCCGACATCGTCCATGACCACCAGCTGGACGTCCCCGTCGTGCTGGTCCGAGAGTCCCCTGAGCCGCTGTCCTCCGAGCAGCGGCAGTTCGGCGTCGTGGAGGCGGTTGCGGCGATCTCCTCCGACCTCGAGATCGAGCGGCTGCTGGCCCGTCACATCGGCTCGGCCATGCCGGGCGCGACCAGTGAGCGCGACGCGACTCCGCCGGTCCCCGCGGCGCCCGTCGTCAAGATCGACCCCGACGAGCACCGCGTGGTCGTGGTGCTGTCGCCCAAGGGCGGGGTCGGCAAGACCACCATCTCCACGAACCTCGCGATCGCCCTGTCGCGGCGCGCCCCGCTCGACACGGTCATCGTCGACTTCGACTCCCAGTTCGGCGACGTCGCGAGCGTCCTGAACATCAGTGCCCAGCACACCCTCGAGGACGCGTTCACCGAGGAGGCCGTTCATCCGCCCCTCGTGGTGAAGGGCCTGCTCAACGCCTTCGACGAGAAGCTGCTCGTGCTGGCCGCCTCCGAGTCGCCGGCGGCGCTGGAGAAGATCGCGCCGCACCAGGAGAGCAACCTGCTGCGCCAGCTGTCCACGGACTACGCGTTCGTCGTCGTCGACACGGGCTCGGGCCTCACCGACGAGACGATGGCCGCGCTCGAGGTCGCAACCGACGTGATCATGGTGACGACGATGGACGTGTCGAGCGTCAAGGCGCTGCGTCGTGCCGCCGACCTGCTCGACCGGATCGACCTGCTGCCGCGGAACCGCCACCTCGTGGTCAACATGACCGAGTCCGGCACCGGCCTGGAGATCGACGACATCGCCCAGGCGATGCGGATGCCGGTCGACGTGTCGATCGCTCGCTCGGTCGACATCGCGCTGTCGGTCAACACCGGCAGGCCCCTGGCGCAGGCGAAGCGCTCGGCCGAGCTCTCCGGAGCCGTCGACGCGCTCGTGGCGAAGCTGCGCGGCGAGACCGCTCGCCGCCGAGGTGGACTGTTCCGGAGGGACGAATGAGCATCACCGACCGGCTCTTGGCCGCCGAAAAGGTCTCCGACACCGCCAACCGCCCCACGACCGTCCTGCAGCGCTCCGCGGTGCTCGACGACCTGAAGAAGCGCTCGGTGGAGTCGCTGTTCCGACGCATCGGCTCGCGCATCAACGACGCCTCGCTGACCGACCTGCAGCTGCGTGACTTCGTCCGCTCCGAGCTCGAGCTCATCCTGCAGGAGGAGCACGTCCAGCTCGGTGCCTCCGAGCGCGCGCAGCTCATGCGCGAGATCGAGGACGACGCGCTCGGCCTCGGCCCCATCCAGCGCCTGCTCGACGACGACGACGTCAGCGAGATCATGGTCAACCACCCGGAGCAGATCTTCGTCGAGCGCAAGGGCAAGCTGACGCTGGCCGACGAGTCCTTCAGCTCCGAGGACCAGCTGCGGCGCGTCATCGAGCGCATCGTCGGCAAGGTCGGCCGCCGCATCGACGAGTCCTCGCCGCTGGTTGACGCCCGCCTGACCGACGGCTCGCGCGTCAACGCCGTCATCCCGCCGCTGGCCGTGCGCGGCTCGTCGCTCACGATCCGCAAGTTCGCCAAGAAGGCGCTCAGCATCCAGGACCTCATCAACTACGGGTCGATGAGCCCGCAGCTGGCCGAGCTGCTCGAGCTGTGCGTGCGCGGTCGCCTCAACATCCTGGTCTCGGGCGGTACCGGCACCGGCAAGACCACCCTGCTCAACGTGCTCTCGTCGTTCATCCCCGAGGACGAGCGCATCGTCACGATCGAGGACGCCATCGAGCTCAAGCTGCAGCAGACGCACGTCGTCCAGCTCGAGGCTCGGCCCGCGAACATCGAGGGTCGCGGCGAGGTCACGATCCGCGACCTGGTCAAGAACTCGCTGCGCATGCGTCCCGACCGCGTCGTCATCGGCGAGTGCCGCTCGGGAGAGGCGCTCGACATGCTGCAGGCGATGAACACGGGTCACGACGGCTCGATCTCCACCCTGCACGCCAACTCGCCGCGCGACTGCATCGCGCGTCTCGAGACGCTCGTGCTGATGGCCGGCATGGACCTGCCGCTGCGCGCGATCCGCGAGCAGATCGGCTCGGCCGTCGACATGATCGTCCAGATCTCGCGCCTGCGCGACGGCTCGCGCCGCATCACCTACGTCACCGAGCTGGTCGGTGTCCAGGACGACGAGCCCGTGCTGCGTGACCTCTACCGCTTCGACTTCGGTGCCGGCTACGACGAGGACGGCCACCCCCGTGGCACCGTCAAGGCCGTCGGCGACGGCGCCCACCTGGTCGACCTGCTCGAGGAGCGCGGCATCCACGTGCCGCCGCACCTGCTCACCGCACGCGAGGAGTCCGCTTCATGACCGGTCTGCTGTCGATCGGCGTCGTGTCGATCCTGGTCGCCGTCGCGGCGTTCGGCTACGCCATGCTGCAGCCGGACCTGGCCAACCTGCGCTCCGAGCAGATGAAGGCCGAGGCCGCCGGCGGCGTGGCCACGGAGGGTCAGCGGATCCAGACGTCGACCCCGGTCTACGACCTCATCGACAAGGTCCTCTCGACGTTCGGCCTCAAGCCGTTCTCGGAGGAGGAGCTGGCGCTGGCCGGGATCAAGTCCAGCGTCACCTCGGTGGTCGCCACGACGCTGCTGATCGCGTTCGTCGCGTTCACGGCGGGCCTCGCGCTGACGAGCTCGCTGTTCTTCGGTGTCATCCTGCTGCTGGCGGCTCCGTTCCTGGTGAAGATGTACGTCGGCGTGAAGACCTCGCGCCGCCGCGAGAAGTTCGGCCAGCAGATGTCCGAGACCATGTCGCAGTTCAGCTCGGCGCTGAAGTCGGGCATGAACGTGCCGAATGCGCTGGGCAGCGTCGCCGCCGAGATGGACGAGCCGATGGGCGAGGAGCTCGCCCGGATCGTCAACGAGACCCGCTTGGGTCGCGATCTGATCGACGGCATGAAGGACACCGCCGAGCGGATGCAGAGCGCCGACTTCATGTGGGTCACCGAGGCCGTGGCGATCCAGCGTGAGTCGGGCGGTCGCCTGAGCGAGATCCTCGACCGCGTCACCGAGACGATCTCGCAGCGCAACGAACTGCGGATGAAGGTCGAGTCGCTCGCCGCCGAGGGCAAGGCATCGGCGCTCATCCTGATGAGCCTGCCGGTGGCCGTCGGCCTCCTGTTCCTGCTGGTGAACCGGGCCTACATGATGCCGCTGTTCAACACCGGTGCGGGCAAGATCCTGCTGATCATCAGCCTGGTGTTCTACACGCTCGGTGGCCTGTGGCTCCGGTCCATCACGAAGGTGAAACTCTGATGCTCCTCATCGGTATCGTCTCGATCTTCATCGCGCTGGGCCTGCTGTTCAAGGCGCTCGGCGTCTTCGGCAAGCAGGAGTCGGCGGCCGCCGCGCGCCTGCGCGAGCTGACCGAGTCCGAGGTCGTCGTCGGAGGCTCGGCGAAGGACCTGCACCAGGGCACGACGAAGAGCGGTCTCGGCTACCGACTGACGCCGCGCTCGATCGTGGACAAGGCCGAGCGCAACTACATGCTCGCCGGTCGCCCTGAGGACTCGAGCGTCGCCAAGATCCTCCTGCAGAAGGTCATCTTCGGAGCCTTCGGCGTGGGCGTCGGCATCATGATCTTCTCGGGCCAGGGCGGCCTGCTCGGCTGGATGCTGCTGATCGGCGCGCCGGTCATGGGCTATTTCGCGCCCGACATCATCATCAACGGCAAGGCGGTGCGGCGCCAGGAGGAGATCCAGTACGCGCTGCCTGACATGCTCGACCAGATCACCATCTCGATCGAGTCCGGCACGAGCTTCGAGAACGCGCTCGCCCGCACCGGACAGACCGGCAAGGGCCCGCTGGCCGACGAGATCGTCCGCACGGTCCAGGACATCAGCCTGGGCCTGCCGCGCCGCGAGGCCTACGAGTCGCTCGTCGCCCGCACCGACGTGGACGAGCTGCGCAAGTTCGTGCGCTCGATCCTGCAGGGCGAGGAGTTCGGCGTCCCGGTGTCGGACATCGTGCGCGACCAGGCCAACGAGATGCGCATGGGCCGACGCCTGCGCGCGGAGGGTGTCGCCAACCAGATTCCCGTCAAGATGCTGCTGCCCCTCATGGGCACGATCCTGCCGGTGCTGTTCATCATCGTCATCGGTCCCGCGATCATCGCGGCGATCGCTCAGTTCAAGGCTGCATGACCCGCCGCCGGGGAACTGCACCCGGCGTCGGCTTTTCGGATCAGAGGGGACATCCAATGCGCAGGTACACCAGCCCGGTCATCGCGGGCACGCTGCTGGGCGGACTGCTCGCGGCGTCGTCGGTGGGCACCGCCCACGCTGACGCGTCCGACGCCGCCCTGGCGACCGCACTCGATCTGCCGGCCGGCATCACGGTCACGCAGGCGGGCGACCCGATCGCCTTCGGCGTCGAGACCCGCGCGTTCAACGACTTCCCGCGCCGCGGGGGCAACGGGCAGTACGCCGTCATGTCGACCGGTCGCGCGTCGGACATCTTCAACATGAGCGTGCCAGGGCTGCAGCCGTCGACGAACCTCGCGGGTGACGACACGGTGTCGATGACGTTCGACGTGTCGGCTCAGGCCGCGGGCACCTGCCTGCTGGTGGACGTGGCGATGGGCACCGAGGAGCGCGTGCACACCTACGACCCCAACACCGCGCTCTCCGACGTCATCTCGCTCAAGAAGTCCGGCGACACGACCGAGTACGCCATGCACGCCGGCAACTGGTACATCGGACAGGATGCCGACCGTGATTTCGAACGGACCAAGGTCACGCCCGTCCCCATGGCAGTGAACTCCATCAAGTACTGGCACGGCATCAACCAGGAGTTCGAACGACAGCCCGACGACCAGTCGGCTCCGCTGCTGCCGAACGTCACGCCCTTCAACCACTTCAGCTCGGTCGAGACGTTCGAGGTGCCGGTGACCACCGGTTCGTCGGTCACCCTCTCGATCGCCGACGCCAACAATGCCTCGCTCGACTCGGTTGCGATGGTCGATCGCGTGCGCACGGCAGAGACGTGCTCCAACTCGACGTCCGCAGAGACGGGCCTCACGCCCCTCCGCCCCGCGGTCGTCGTGGGCCACCGTGGTGTGCAGAACGTCCTGACCGTTGACCTCAACCCGGACACGCCGCAGATCGAGCGCTACGACGCCACTGACAACGGCTGGCATCCGGGAGGTGTCGAACTGCGATTCCGCTGGTACCGGTACTGGATCGAGTCCTCCAACTGCAACGACGGACTCCTCTACCACTGGATTCCCATCCAGGACGCTGATCGGCAGTCCTTCGCGCCCACGCTCGATGAGAAGGGGCGCTGCCTCATGGCAGTCGTGACGGGCAAGAAGGACGGCTACCGGTCGGAGACCTTCCCCAGCCCCGCATCGGCTCAGTGGACTCCCACGCTGCCGATCCAGGACGGCGTCTTCACGAACAACGCGGTGCCGACGATCACGAAGCCGCGCAACGACATCCAGGTCAACGACACCCTGAGCGCTTCGACCGGCAGCTTCTCGCCTCGACCGGACTCCTTCTCCTACCAGTGGTGGGCGGACAACCAGCCGATCTCGGGCGAGACCGGCGAGACGTTCCGGGTCACCGCGGCGCAGGCCGGCAAGGTCATTCGTGTCCGGGTCACGGCTCGCCGCCTCAACTTCGATCCGATGACGATCGAGAGCGCTCCCACGGTGACGGTCACGAACCTGGACTTCACGTCCACGCCTACGCCGCGGATCGAAGGGTCAGGAGTGCAAGGTAAGCCGCTCACCGCGGTGCCAGGCACGTGGACTCCGCTGACAGACAAGTTCGAGTACGAGTGGTACGCCGACGGGGAGAAGATCCCCAGTCAGACGCGCGCCACATTCACCCCGTCCTCCGGTTTGATCGGTTCCGACGTGCACGCCGTGGTCAAGGGCATCCGTGCCGGTTACAACCCCAAGTCGTTCGCCACCCCGACCGTCAGGATCACGGGCGCCTCGTTCACCGGGGGCAAGGTGGCGGTGACCGGCACGCTGCGCGTGGGTCAGCGCCTGACGGCCAGTGCGACGGGATGGACTCCGGTCTCGCCTGCGACGCGTCGCTACACGTGGCTCGTCGGCGGACGCATCGCGCAGGAGGGCACCTCGACGATGTACACCGTTCCTGCGAGCGCGGTGGGCAAGTCGATCGTCGTCCAGGTCCGGGGTGAGCGCACGGGGTACGCGCCGATCACGATCTCGAGCCCGGCGACCCGTGCGGTGGCCCGTGGCGTGCTGACGACGAACATGCCGCGTGTGTTCGGCTCGGCCCGCTACAAGGGCACGTTGCGAGCCTCGGCGTCGTGGCGTCCGGCTCCGGTCACGTACCGCTACCAGTGGTACGTGGGCTCGAAGCGGATCTCGAAGGCGACGAAGTCGAGCTACAAGATCCCGAAGAAGTACCGCGGCAAGAAGATCCGCGTGCGGATCACCGCGTACAAGTCGGGGTACACCACGGTGTCCCGGTACTCCGGATTCACGAAGATCGCCAAGAAGTAGCACCAGGAACGACGACGGCCCGGCTGGATCACCAGCCGGGCCGTCGTCGTTGCGTGGGGGAGAGGGGCCTCAGGCCCAGAGGGTCTCGCCGAACTTGAACCAGATCGTGGCCACGACGGCGACGATCCACAGGGCCGAGATCAGAACCGCCCAGTTCTTGAGGAAGCGGCTGCCGGTGACGCGGCCGGCGACCACGACGAACATCGGGATCATCATCGCCCAGACGACCATGCACCAGGGGCAGAGCTTCCCGATCTCGAAGATCGCCTGGTACTGCAGCCAGGTGACGAAGCCGATGCCGAACAGCGTGCCGAGTCCGAGGCCGACCCAGATCCAGCGCGGGAACACCACGCCGGAGGCCAGCAGGACGCCCAGCGTCACCACGACGCTGAAGCCGACGATGCCCATGAACGTGTTCGGGAAGCCGAACGCCTCGGACTGGTCCGAGCTGACGACGCTGCTGCAGCTGACGAACGCCGACAGGTCGCAGCCGAGTTCCTTCGCGGTGCCCGCGGCCTCGCCCTTGAGCAGCGAGATCTTGTCGTACGTGAGGATCAGCGACGACCACAGCGCGATGGCTCCGGTCACGACGAGGAAGATCCCCAGTCCGCGATCGGAGCGCGGGGAGTCTTCGGCAGGTGCCGGCGCAGGCGCGTCGGAGGCAACGGCGGTCATGCCGCACATTCTAGAGGGGCACCGGTCATGGCCCCGGCGCTGAACGGGCCCAAGGGCTCCGTGCAACTCCGAGTGACGCGAGCCGGTGACGTGCGCCACACGTGCTGCTAATGTGACATCACCAATGTCACATAGGAGTGTGCAATGACCGAACACGTCGACGTCCTCATCGTCGGTGCCGGCCTCTCGGGCATCGGGGCCGCCTACCGCCTCCAGGAGCGAGCCCCGGGCAAGACCTACGCCGTGCTCGAGCAGCGCGACGCGATCGGCGGCACCTGGGACCTCTTCCGGTACCCGGGCGTCCGGTCCGACTCCGACATGTACACGCTGAGCTTCCCGTTCGAGCCGTGGACGCACCCCAAGGCGATCGCGGACGGCGACGACATCCGCCACTACCTCGAGACCACGGCCGCCAAGCACGGCATCGCCGACCGGATCCGGTTCGGGCGTCGCGTCACCACCGCCGAGTGGTCGAGCGACGACGCCACCTGGACGGTCACCAGCACGGTGAAGGACGGCTCCACCGAGGTCGTGACCGCCTCGTTCCTCTATCTCTGCAGCGGCTACTACTCCTACGAGGAGGGCTACACGCCCGACTTCCCGGGCCTCGAGGACTTCGAGGGCGAGGTCGTGCACCCGCAGTTCTGGCCCGAGGACCTCGACCATGCCGGCAAGAAGGTCGTCGTGATCGGCTCGGGCGCCACGGCCGTCACGCTGCTGCCGTCGATGGCCAAGGACGCCGAGAAGGTCACGATGCTGCAGCGCACGCCCACCTACGTCCTGAGCCAGCCCGGCAGCGACCCGGTCGCCAACGCGGCCCGCAAGGTGCTGCCCGCCGGCCTCGTCCACCGGGTCGCGCGACTGCGCTACGCCGTGATGACCGTGGGCTTCTACATGTTCTGCCGCGCGTTCCCGCGGGCGTCGCGGTCGATCCTGCTGGGACTCACCGGCAGGTCGATGCCCGGCGTCGACCGCGACAGCCTGACGCCGCCGTACAAGCCGTGGGACCAGCGGCTGTGCGTCGTGCCCGGCGGCGACCTCTACCAGGCGGTGCGCGCGGGCAAGGCCGAGATCGTCACCGACCGGATCACCGAGCTCACGCCGAAGGGCGTCGCGCTGGCGTCCGGCGAGCACCTCGACGCCGACATCGTCGTCACGGCGACGGGCCTCAAGCTGGTCGCGCTGGGCCAGATCGACGTCAGCATCGACGGCACCAAGGTGAACCCGCACGAGCTCTACACCTACAAGGGGCAGATGTTCAGCGGCGTGCCCAACCTGGCGTGGTGCGTCGGGTACACGAACGCGTCGTGGACACTGCGGGCCGACCTGACCTGGAAGTACGTGGCCGACTACCTGAACCATCTCGACGCGAAGGGCTACGCGTACGGCATCCCCGACCCGGACGCCGACTTCGGCCACGACGCGCGACTGCTCGACCTGTCCTCGGGCTACATCGCACGCGCCGACGAGCTGCTGCCGAAGTCGGGCGCCCGCACGCCGTGGAAGGTGCGGCAGAACTGGTTCCTCGACAGCTGGGACGCGCGGCGCACCGACCTCGACGAGGACATGGTGTGGGTGCGTCGCGCCGACCTTCCGGCGACGCGCTCCGGCGTGGCTTGACGGTTCACCCGCCGTTCCCGCGCGGGTCGGCCATGATGGGTCGATGGACGTCATCGTCATCGGCGGCGGGATCTCCGGCGTCGCCGTCGCGTACGAGCTGGCCGCCGACCGTGAGGTCCTCGTGCTGGAGGCCGAGCGGTCGCTGGCCGTGCACACCACCGGCCGGTCGGCCGCGACCTGGATCGGCAGCTACGGCCCACCCGTGGTCCGCGAGCTGACCACCGCCTCCCGCGACTACCTGATCGACCCGCCGTTCGACGTCGACGGGCCCGTCGCGTCGCCGATGTCGTGCCTGTGGCTCGGGGTGAACGGGCGCGACGCCGAGGTCGAGCGGCTCGCGGCCGAGACGCAGGCGCAGCTGATCGAGGGCGCCGAGGCCGAGCGGCTGTGCCCCGTGCTGAGGCCGGGGGAGATCAAGGTCGCCGCGTGGGACGAGACGGCGCTGGACCTCGACGTCATGGGCCTGCACCACGCCTACGCCCGCGCGTTCCGGGCGCGCGGCGGCACGATCGCGACCTCGGCCCGGGTGGCCTCGGCGCTGCGCGAGGGCTCGGAGTGGGTGGTCACGACGACCGCTGGCGACGTGTTCCGTGCCGACGTGGTGGTGAACGCCTCGGGCGCCTGGGGCGACGTCGTGGGCGCGCTGTTCGGCGCCGAGCGGCTGCGGCTCGAGCCGCGGCGCCGCACGATCTTCCAGTCCTCGACGAACGCGTCTCTGGACGGCGTGCCGTTCACGGCGGGCATCGACGACGGCTTCTACTTCAAGGCCGAGGGCGGTGCGGTGCTGTGCTCGCCGCAGGACGCATCGCTGCACGAGCCGGGCGACCCCAAGCCGGACGAGCTCGAGATCGCGCGCGCCATCGAGGCCGTCAACGCGGTGACCACGCTCGGTCTGCGCAGCGTGCGCACGGCCTGGGCGGGGCTGCGCACGTTCGCTCCCGACGGCAACCCCGTGGCCCGCTGGGACGCCAAGGCTGACGGCTTCTTCCACTACGTCGGCCAGGCCGGCTACGGCATCCAGATGGCCCCGGCCCTGGCCCAGCTGGCCGCCCCGCTGATTCGCGAGCGCTGACCACGGCCCCGGCCGCGCGAGATCTGTAGCGGTATCCACCCTTTTTCGTCGGTTGAGTCCGAGAAAGGGTGGACAGCGCTACAGATCTGGCCCGCCGGAGGCGGGGGAGGGGGCCTGACAGTTCGGGCAGAAGTAGACGCGGCGCTCCTGGGTGGGAGGGCCGAGGGCGATCTCGCGGATGGTCGTGCCGCAGCGGTGGCACGGACGGTCGGTGCGGCCGAAGACCCAGTGCAGCTCGCCGGGGCGCAGGCTGCCGGTGAACGAGCGCTCGGTGCGGTCGCGGTTGAGGCGGATGAGCTTCACGCCACGGTCGACCACGCGGCCGAGGTCGACGTCGGCGACCGGGGTGCGGGGGTCGACGGCCGACAGGAACAGCATCTCGTTGACGAACTCGTTGCCGAAGCCGGCGAGGTTCCGCTGGTCGTGCAGCGCCACGAAGATCGGCCGGTCGGGCTGGCGCGCGAGGTTCGCCAGCGCCAGCTCGCGGTCGAAGTCGGGATCGAGGACGTCGGGTCCGAGGTGACCGACGACGGTGTCCTCGTCCTCGCGTCGCAGCACCTCGACGACGCCCAGGCTGAAGCCGACCGCCGACCACTCCTCGGTGCTGACGATCGCGCGCACCGTGTGAGCCGGACGCCGCAGCCCGCGCCCGCCGCGGCGCAGGGTGGCGGGGCGGTAGAGGTGCCACGAGCCCTCCATCTTCAGGTGCGAGTGGATCGTCCAGTCGTCGGTGCGCATCAGCAGGTGCTTGCCGCGCGGCACGACCTCGCGCAGGACCTGGCCGGCGAGGTCGGTGGTGGCGTAGCGCGGCACCCGGAACTCCGTGGACGTCAGCACGTGCCCGGCCATCGCCTCGTGGAGGTGGTGACAGGCACGCCAGACGGTGTCGCCCTCAGGCATCGAGTCGCAGCCCCTTCAGGTGGGCCTCGAAGCCGGCCGCGGCCAGCGCCTCGCCCAGCGGCGTGGACGCCACCGGCTCGCCGTCGGCGGTCTGCACCGTGACCCGACCGAGGCGGCCCCGCCGCACGGTCTGCACGAGGGACTCGGCCGCGGCGGCCAGCGCGACGGGCTCGTCGCTGAAGGTGAGCGCCGACTTGCCGCCGCGCTCGAGGTAGATGACCGGCCGGCCGTCGTGGATGACGACGAGGGAGCCGGCCTTGCGCGCCGGGCGGTGGCCGTCGCCACCGCGATCGGGCCACGGCAGCGCCGCGCCGAACGGGTTCGCCGGATCGGTGGCCGCGAGCGTGACCGCGGGGGAGTCGGCGGGCTCGTCGGCGTCGCGCACGAACGAGCGCAGCCGGTCGACGACGCCCGGCGCCGCGAACTGGGCGGCCCCGAGCGAGTCGACGAAGTAGCCGCGCAGGGCCGTGCCGTTCTGCTCCATCTCGCGCAGGACGCGGTAGGCGGCGGCGAAGCCACCCGGGGTCTGCTCGGCCTGCACCGAGCCGCGCGTGACGACCCCGTACCGGTGCAGCAGGGTCTCGGCCCGGGCGATGTGCTCGGCCGTGGTCTGCCCGCCGAGTGGGACCGAGAACCAGCGGCCCGAGGCGATCGGAGGCACCACGGCACGGGGCGCGCGCATGCGCCCACCCACCATCCGCGCCCGTGGAGCCTGGCGCTTCGTGCGGTGTGAGCCGCCACCCGCCACGAGGCTGCGGACCGGGGCGAAGGTGTCGTTGCTGACCTGGCCGCTCCAGACCAGCTCCCACAGCGCCTCGACCAGACCTTCGCGCTCGCCCTCCACGCGGTCGGCGAGCTCGCCGAACAGCCAGGCGCCCGAGTCGCCGAGGACCTCGAGCAGGCGCCCGGCGGGGGTGTCGGAGCCGGCCTCGACGAGCTCGGCGGTGGCGGGCCCGGCGGTGTCGCCCGGCAGCAGCCGGATCCAGCCGTCGCGGCCGGGCAGGGTGCCGGCGCCGGTCCACGTGACCTCGCCCGCCGTGGTCAGCTCGTCGAGCATGGCGGGCGAGTAGTCGCTGATGCGCGAGGGCAGCACGAGCGACTCCCACGCGCTGGCGGGCAGCGCGGCGCCGGCCAGCTGCTCGACCACGGTGAGGACGCCGTCGACGCCGCGCAGGCGCGAGCCGACGTGCTGCCAGGCCGGCAGGAAGCGCGCGAACGCGGCGGAGTCGACCGGCTCGACCTGCTTGCGGGCCGCGGCCAGCGAGCGGTTCCGCAGTCGTCGCAGCACCTCGGTGTCGACCCACTCGGCCTCGCCGGACGCGACCGGCAGGAACTCGCCGCGGGTGACCCGGCCGGACTCGCTGAGGCGCTGCAGCGCGTCGCGGACGACGGCCCGACCGAGTGCGAGGCGCTGCGAGACGTGCTCGCCGGTGAACGGGCCGTGGGTGCGGGCGTAGCGCGCCACGAGCTCGCCGAGCGGGTCGGCACCGGTGGCGAGGTGGGCCTCGGCGACACCGAGCGGCAGCGCGGTGCCCAGCGCCTCGCGCAGCCGGCCGGCGTCCTCGATCGCGGCCCAGCGCGCCTGCCCGCCGACCTGCACCTCGATGGCGCGCCGCGACTCGCGCAGCTCCTTGAGCCAGCCGCCGGCCTGCAGTCTCACGTCCTCACGGGTGCGCTCGGCGACCTCCTCGACCGAGAGCGGTCCGAGCAGGCGCAGCAGATCGGCCACGCCCTCGAGGTCCTTGGCGTGCCGCTCGGGGACGAGGCGCTGGAGCTCGGCCTCGGTCTGCGCGACGACCTCGGGATCGAGCAGCTCGCGCAGGTCGGCCCGCCCCAGCAGCTGACCCAGCAGCTCGGGGTCGAGCGTGAGCGCGGCCGCGCGCCGCTCGGCCAGGGGCAGGTCGCCGTCGTAGAGGAACGCGCCGACGTAGCCGAACAGCAGCCGCTGGGCGAACGGCGAGGCGTTGTCGGTGCCGACCTCGACCAGGGCGACCTCGCGCGAGCGGATCCGCCGGGCGAGCGTGACCAGCGCGGGCAGGTCGTAGACGTCCTGGAGCACCTCGCGCGCGGTCTCGAGCAAAATCGGGAAGTCGGGGTACTTGCGCGTGACGTCGAGCAGCATGGAGGCGCGCCGGCGCTGCTGCCACAGGGGCGCGCGGGCGCCGGGATTCCGCCGCGGCAGCAGCAGCGCCCGCGCCGCGCACTCGCGGAAGCGCGCCGCGAACAGCGCCGAGCCGCCGACGAGCTCGGTGACCTGGGGCTCGAGGTCGTCGGGGTCCTCGAGGTCGAACAGCTCGGCACCCGGCGGCTCGCCACTGACGTCGGGGACGCGCGCGACGATGCCGTCGTCGGAGGCCACGACCGCGCCGTCGACGCCGTAGCGCTGCTCGATCCGGCGGCCCACGACGAGCGCCCACGGCGCGTGCACGGCACGGCCGTACGGCGAGAGCAGCACGAGCCGCCAGTCGCCGACCTCGTCGCGGAACCGCTCGACGACGAGCGTGGTGTCGGTGGGCAGCTGGCGCGTGGCCTCGTACTGGTCGGCGACGAGGGCGGACAGGTTGCCCACGGCGTAGGCGTCGAGGCCGACCTCCTCGACCCGCCGGCGCTGCTTCGCCGGCGACATCGCGCTCAGCTCGCGCAGGAACGCGCCCATCGCCTCGCCGAGCTCGTAGGGACGCCCCATCGCGTCGCCGCGCCAGAACGGCAGCCGCGCGGGCAGGCCGAACGCGGGCGTGACGATGACCCGGTCGGCGGTGATCTCCATGATCCGCCAGCTGGTGGCGCCGAGGGCGATCACGTCGTTGATGCGCGACTCGTAGACCATCTCCTCGTCGAGCTCGCCGACGCGGCGCCCGGCCGTGCCCTCCTCGCCCGCCAGCACCACCGAGAACATGCCGCGGTCGGGGATCGTGCCGCCGCTCGTGACTGCCAGGCGCTGGGCGCCCGGCCGCCCGGTGAGGGTGCCGGCGTGACGGTCCCACACGGCGCGCGGGCGCAGCTCGGCGAACTCGTCGGACGGGTAGCGCCCGGCGACGAGGTCGAGCGTGGCCTCGAAGGCGGCGTGCGGCAGCGTGGCGAAGGGCGCCGAGCGGCGCAGGGTCTCGAACCACGCCTCGACGTCGATCGGCTCGAGGGCGCACGCCGCGATGGTCTGCTGGGCGAGGATGTCGAGCGGATTGGCCGGCACCGCGAGGCGCTCGATCCGCCCCGCCAGCATCCGCTCGACCGTGACCGTGGTGGACAGCAGGTCGTGCCGTCCCGTGGGGAACACGAGCCCGCGCGAGACCTCGCCGACCTGGTGCCCGGCGCGACCCACGCGCTGCAGGCCCGAGGCGACCGACGGCGGCGCCGAGACCTGGATGACGAGGTCGACCGCACCCATGTCGATGCCGAGCTCGAGGCTGGAGGTGGCCACGACGCAGCGCAGCCGGCCGGACTTGAGGTCGTCCTCGATGAGCGCCCGCTGCTCCTTGCTGACCGAGCCGTGATGGGCGCGCGCCAGCACCGGCTCGACCCCCGAGGAGACCCCCGAGAGTCCACCCATCTGCGCGGGGTTGCGGGTGTCGGGCTGGGGACGCTCGCCCGTGGTGCGCTCGACCCAGACCTCGTTGAGCCGCTGGGTGAGCCGCTCGGCCACGCCGCGACTGTTGGCGAACACGATCGTGGTGCGCGCCGACTCGATCGCGTCGACGATCGCCTCCTCGACGTGGGGCCAGATCGTGCCGCCCGCCTCCTGGGGGCGGGACTCGTCGAGGCCGCGGGCGGCGCTGCCCTCACGCGGGCCCTCGTGCCGCGGCGGCATCTCGGTGAGGTCCTCGACCGGCACCCGCACCGAGAGCTCGAGCCGCGAGGGCGCGTCGGGCGCGACGACCTCGACCGGCGCGCGCCCGCCGAGGAACCGCGCGACCTCGTCGTGCGGGCTGACCGTGGCCGACAGGCCGATGCGCTGGGCGGGGGAGTCGAGCAGGTCGTCGAGCCGCTCGAGCGACACCGCCAGGTGGGCGCCGCGCTTGGTGCCCGCGACCGCGTGGACCTCGTCGACGATCACGGTGTGGACGCCGGCGAGCATCTCGCGTGCCGCGGAGGTGAGGACCAGGAACAAGGACTCGGGCGTGGTGATGAGGACGTCGGGCGGGTGCGACTGGAGCCGTCGCCGCTCGGCCGGGGGCGTGTCGCCCGTGCGCACGCCCACGGACACCGGCGCGAGCTCGTGACCCAGCCGCGCCGCCACCCCGGAGATGCCCACGAGCGGCGAGCGCAGGTTGCGCTCGACGTCGACCGCGAGCGCCTTGAGCGGCGAGATGTAGAGGACCGAGGTGCCCCGCGGCTCGGCCTCGGGGTCGCGGTGCAGCAGCCGGTCGATCGCCGACAGGAACGCCGCGAGGGTCTTGCCCGAGCCCGTGGGCGCGACGACGAGCGTGTGGCGGCCGTTCTCGATCGCGTTCCACGCGCCGGTCTGCGCGCTGGTGGGTGCGGTGAACGACTCGTCGAACCACGTCTGGGTCGCGGGGCCGAAGGACATGGACCCATCGTGGCACCGGACTCCGACACTGGCCCTGCGAGCCGGAGGAGGGCAGGGTAATCACGGGGATTCCAAGCCGGGACGCGCCACCGGGACCGGCGTGCCGTGGCCGGCCGCCCACACCCCCTCAGGCATGCTGGGGGGCATGAAGTTGCGGATGCTGTCGGTGACCTGTGCCCTCGTGCTGTCGGTGGGCGCGTGCTCGAACGGAGGCGAGGAGAAGGAGTCGCCCGGCCCGAAGGAGCCTGCGAAGACCACGGCCGCGAAGGTCGCGGCGATCAACCCGCTGACCGGCGGCACCCTGAAGAAGACGCCTGCGAACCCGGTCTTCGTCGTCAAGGTCGACAACACCCCGGCCTCGGCCCCGCAGACCAGCATCGACCAGGCCGACCTGGTGGTCGAGCAGACCGTCGAGGGCGGCATCACGCGCCTCGCCGCGCTCTACTACACGCGCCTGCCCGGCGACGTCGGCCACGTGCGCTCCATGCGTGCCACCGACATCGGCATCGCGAAGCCGGTGCGCGGCCAGGTCGTCGCCTCGGGCGGTGCCGGCAAGACGATCTCGCGCATCAAGGACGCGGGCATCCCGATCCACTCGCAGGACGCCGGGTCGCCCGGCCTCTCGCGCGACGCCGGCTACGCGCCGTACAACGTCGTCGTCGACCTCGGCCGGCTCAACAAGGACGTCAAGAACGAGCAGCCCGAGCGCCCCTACTTCCAGTGGGCCACCGACGCCGCGGCGCCGAAGGGCCCGCAGGTCACCGGCGCCACCGTGAAGTTCTCCCGCAGCCACACCACGTCGTGGAAGTTCAACGGCAAGGCCTGGAAGCGCACCAACGGCACCAGCGCGAAGGAGTTCGGCGCCAGGAACCTCGTGGTCCTGTGGGCCGACGAGAAGGACGCCGGCTACACCGATCCCGCCGGGAACCCGGTGCCCGAGACCACGTTCCAGGGCGGCGGCAAGGCGGTCGTCTTCGTCGGCGGAACCCGTGTCAACGCCAAGTGGAAGAAGGCGAACAACGCCTCCACGATCGTGCTGACCACGCGCGACGGCCGGGCGATGAAGCTGCCCAAGGGCAAGACCTGGATCGAGCTGCTGAGCAAGCGGGAGTCCACGGCGCTCAGCGCGCAGTAGTCGTCAGGGGGACGGCTGGTCGCCCTCGGCGGCCAGCTCCTCCAGCTTGTGGCCGATCTCGACCTCGATCGCCTCGCGCAGCACGCTGCGGAACATCGCCACGACCACCTGGCTCGCGATGGGGATCAGCTGGTCGATCCTCTCGAAGACCGTGGGCCACTCCTCCTGGGGCAGGCCGGCGTCGAGGAACGGCTGCGCGACGTCGCGGCTGACGTGGTGGACGAACCGGTCGGAGATCTGCTCGAGGTGCTCGCGCATGTGCGGCACGATGTCGACCACGCTGTCGGGGCTGAGGCCGAGGGCGACCGACGCGGCCCCCTGACGCACGACGCTCGGGTTCAGCATGCGCACCGTCTGGTCGTCGACGTGCTCCAGCAGCCCGAGCTCGATCATCTGGTCGATCAGCTTGTGGTCGGGACTCACGTTCGACAGCGAGGCCAGCTCGGCCCGGCTGATCACCTCGGTGGGGTCCTGGGCGTCGTCGACCTCGAAGATGTTCAGCAGGTCGAGCGCCACGTGGGAGGCGGTGGACGGCGACTTCAGGATCGCGTCCTCGACCGCCGCCAGGGTGAAGCCACGACCCAGCAGGGTGCGGATGAGGACGAGGCGCTGGAGGTGCTTCTGCGTGTAGTACCCGGTGCGTCCCTCGAGGCGTGGCGGGTCGATCAGTCCACGCGTGGAGTAGGCGCGCACGTTGCGCACCGTCATGCCGGCCCGCTCGGCGAGCACGTCGACGGTGAACTCCTCGTCGCGCGCCGCGTCCGTCATGCCGCAAGTCTAGGTGAGCGTGACCGCGGATCCGGCATCATGGGGGTATGGCAACGGTGCGAGGCCAGCTCCTGGTCGCCACCTCGGCGATCGACTCCGGCCCCTTCCGGCGAAGCGTCGTGTACGTCCTGGACCACGACGAGGACGGCGCGCTGGGCGTGATCGTGAACCACCCCCTCGAGTCCGACCTCGACGAGGTCCTGCCCGGGTGGGCCGAGTCGGCCAACGCGCCCGGCTGCCTGTTCGAGGGCGGCCCCTGCGCGATGGACTCCGCGCTGGCGGTGGGCGTCGTCAGCGACATGGAGTCGCGCCCGATCGGCTGGCGCCAGATGGCCGGCCGCGTCGGGATCGTCGATCTCGAGGGACCCGTCCCGGTGGGCGGCGAGCTGCTCGGCCTGCGCGTGTTCGCGGGCTACGCCGGCTGGTCCACGGGCCAGCTGGAGGAGGAGATCGCGGAGGGCGCGTGGCTCGTGGTGCCGGCCCGGGACGGCGACCTGATCTCGCCCGATCCCGACCGCCTGTGGAGCGAGGTGCTCCGGCGTCAGGCGGGCGACACCCGCTTCTGGTCGACATTGCCCGACGACCCCGGGCTGAACTGAGGTCGTCGGCGTGGACCGGTCCTCGGCGTCGGATCCGTCGCCTACGATGGAGGCGTGGGATTCTTCGGCCGCGGCACCCAGACCGTTCAAGACGAGCGCACCGAGCAGCGCCTCGACAACGGCGACCACGAGCGCTTCAGCCACTACGTCCCGAAGGACAAGCTGACCGAGGCCATGGTCATGGGCACGCCCGTCGTGGCCCTGTGCGGCAAGGTCTGGGTCCCCAGTCGCGATCCGCAGCGCTTCCCGGTCTGCCCGGAGTGCAAGGACATCTGGGAGAACTTCAACCCCGGCGACGACGACGAGTCCGGGAGTGACTCCGACCAGTGAGTGCTGGCCTGTCGCTACGGGCCTGGCAGCGTGAGGCGTTCGAGCAGTACGTCCGCACGCAGCCGGCCGACTTCCTCACCGTCGCCACGCCCGGCGCCGGCAAGACCACCTTCGCGCTGACGATCGCGGCCGACCTGCTGCACCGTCGCGTCGTCGAGCGGGTCGTCGTGGTCACCCCCACCGAGCACCTCAAGTCGCAGTGGGCGCAGGCCGCCGCGCGCTCGGGCATCGCGCTCGAGCCGAATCTGTCGGGGGCGCTCGGCGCCCGCTTCGACGGCTACTGCGTCACGTACGCCGGTCTGGCCACCAACCCTGTCGGCCACCGCGTGCGCATCGAGCGCAGCCGCACCTTCGTGATCCTCGACGAGGTCCACCACGCCGGCGACGCGCTGTCGTGGGGCGACGCGGTGCTGGAGGCGTGCGAGCCGGCGATCCGCCGCCTCTCGCTCACCGGCACGCCGTTCCGCTCCGACGACAACCCGATCCCGTTCGTCACCTACGCGCCCGTCGGCGACGGCTCGATCTCGTCGGTGGCCGACTACGCCTACGGCTACGGCGAGGCCCTCAAGGAGGGCGTCGTCCGACCGGTCCTGTTCATGGCCTACTCGGGCGAGATGCAGTGGCGCACCAGCGCGGGCGACGAGGTCTCGGCCCGGCTCGGCGAGCCGCTCACGCGCGACCAGACCGCGCAGGCCCTGCGCACCGCGCTCGACCCCACGGGCTCGTGGGTGCCGGCCGTGCTCGAGGCCGCCCACAAGCGTCTCGTCGAGGTCCGCCGCGACATCCACGACGCGGGTGGCCTCGTGATCGCCAGCGACCAGACGTCGGCCCGGGCCTACGCCGCGCTGCTCAAGGAGCTCACGGGGCAGTCGCCCACGCTGGTGCTCTCCGACGAGGCCGGCTCGAGCGCCAAGATCGCCGAGTTCGCCGCCGGGAACGACCCGTGGATGGTCGCGGTCCGCATGGTCAGCGAGGGCGTCGACGTCCCGCGTCTCGCGGTCGGCGTCTACGCCACCACGATCGCCACCCCGCTGTTCTTCGCCCAGGCGATCGGCCGCTTCGTGCGTGCCCGGCGCCGCGGGGAGACCGCGTCGGTCTTCCTACCCAGCGTGCCGGGCCTGCTGAAGCTCGCCGCCGACCTCGAGGCCGAGCGCGACCACGTCATCGGCCGCCCCGTGCACGACGAGTCCGACCTGTTCGCCGCCGAGGAGGCGCTCATCGCGCGCGCCAACGCGTCCGAGGGCGCCAGCGACGAGCTCGGCAACCAGTACGCCGCGATCGGCAGCGAGGCGCTGTTCGACCGCGTGGTCTACGACGGCGACGAGTTCGCGCCGATCGACTACGAGATGGTGGCCGGCGACTCCGAGGAGCTCGACTTCCTCGGCATCCCCGGCCTGCTCGAGCGCGACCAGGTGGCCGAGCTGCTGCGCAGCGCGCGCACCCGCAAGCGCGAGGACGCCCCGGCGCGCGCCGAGGCCGACGTCGAGTACGAGCGCCGCGCCCAGCTGCGCCGCGACCTGAACTCGCTCGTGGCCGCCTGGCACCATCGCACGGGCACGCCGCACGGCGTCACCCACAACAAGCTGCGCCAGGAGTGTGGTGGCCCGGCCGCCGCCCAGGCCACCACCGCGCAGCTGCAGCACCGCATCGACATGCTGCGCGACTGGGCCCTGCGCGCCTCGGGCTGAGCCGACGGGTGACCCCGGTCACGCCCGACCCCTAGGCTGTGCCCCGTGAGTGCCCCACTGCCGCCGCGGACCCGTGCGTTCGCCGCCCTCATGAAGCGCCTGGCCACCCCGGTCGAGGAGGCCACCGACTACGCCGAGCTGCGCGCCCAGCGGCTGCGGCTCATGGAGTCGCCGCCCGGCCGGCTGGTGTTCGGCCGCCCCGATCGGCGCGTGCGGACCGAGGAGATCGATATCCCGCTCAAGGGCCGTACCCTGCGCGCGATCGTGCACCGCCCGACGGGCGTCGGGGGACTGCGCCCCGCGGTCGTGAACTTCCACGGCGGAGGCTGGGTGCAGGGCTCGCCCGAGCAGTCGGCGTGGCTCGCTTCGCGGCTCGCCGCGGGCAGCGGCGCGGTCGTGGTCTCGCCGTCGTACCGGCTGGCGCCGGAGCACCCGTACCCCGCCGCCGTCGAGGACACGTGGGAGGCGCTGGGCTGGATCGCCGCACGCGCCGACGGCCTCGGGCTCGACGCCGACAGGCTCGCCGTGATGGGCGACAGCGCCGGCGGCAACCTCGCGGCCGTCGCGGCACAGCGATCGGTGAGCGAGGGCGGGCCGGCGCTGCGCGCCCAGGTGCTGATCTACCCCGCGGTGGAGATGTACGACAAGTTCGCCTCCGAGCTGCGGATGCCCGACGAGCCGGTGCTGTCCTCGGCCAACATGAGCGCCTTCGCGCACCTCTACATGGGCGACGCCTACGGCACCGAGGACCCGCTCGCCTCGCCGCTGCGGGCCACGTCCTTCGACGGGCTCCCGCCGGCGTTCATCCTGACGGCCGACCACGACCCGCTGCTCGACAACGGCGTCCACTACCGCGAGGCGCTGCAGCGCGCGGGTGTTCCGGTGCGCTACCGCGAGTACCCCGGCACGGTGCACGGGTTCGTCAGCCTGCCGGGCGTCTCGCCGGCCGCGACCGACGCCGCCTCCGACATCGTCGACTTCGTCGCCGCGCACGTGGTGGTGCCGAGGTGACCCGCCGGGTCCGCTCGGACGGCCTCGATCCCGAGGTCGACTACGAGGAGATCGCCCGGCTGTTCGGCCAGTACGACTTCCCGTGGGACCTCGAGCAGGCCCTGAGCTTCGCGCTGTTCCGCACCTACGCGGTCCCGTCGATCGGGCGGCTGCTGTACGAGACCGAGCAGTTCGGCACCGACACCCAGCGGCGCCACGACGACACGGCGCTGCTGCTGGGCGAGATCGTCGACCAGGGACTCGAGAGCACGCCCGGTCGCGCCGCGATCCGCCGGATGAACCAGATGCACGGCCGCTACGACATCAGCAACGACGACATGCGGTACGTGCTGGCGACCTTCGTCGTGATGCCGAACCGCTGGGTCAACCGCTACGGCTTCCGTCGCACCACGCCCATCGAGGACGTCGCGGGCGTGAACTACTACCGCCGTCTCGGGCGCCTGATGGGGATCGCGGACCTGCCCACGGACCTCGCCGGGTTCGAGCGCCTGCTCGACGACTACGAGGCCGAGCACTTCCGCTTCGACCCGCGGTCGCGCGCGGTGGCCGATGCGACGCTCGACCTGCTGACCACGTTCTACCCGCGTCCGCTCGCCCCCGCCGTCCGCCGCTTCAGCATCGCGATCATGGACCCGCACCTGCGCGAGGCCTTCGGCTACGAGCACCCACCGGCCTGGTTCGAGCGCCTCAGCCACGGTGCGCTGGGCCTGCGCGGCCGTGTGGTGCGACTCCTGCCCGAGCGCACCGAGCCGCGCCGGGTCCGCGACTCGAGCCGCATCAAGAGCTACCCCGGAGGCTTCCTCATCGAGAACCTCGGGACGTGACCCACGTCGCACTTTCCCCAAAGTTGTGCGAACGTACAACTCAGGGTTCCTTCGGGAGGTGACGCCCGGCTCGGCATCCTCGGGGTGCCGACCGGGCGTCACGCACGCAGGGCGTCGACCACGCGGTCGAGGTCCTCCTCGTCGTTGTAGAGGTGGAACGCGATCCGGGCCGCGCCCTGGCGCACCGAGGCGCGCAGCCCCGCGTCCTGCAGGCGTGTGGCGGCGTGCTCGATCGGGATCGAGACGATCGCCGAGTCCAGCGGCGGCAGGTCCAGTGCGGCCCGCGCCCGCCCGGCGAGGTCGAGGTTGTGCGCGGTGACGGCGTCGAGGTCGAGCGTCGCCATCCACGCCAGGCTCGTGGCTGCGCCGACCACCGGGAACCACGAGGGGGAGATGTCGAACCGGCGGGCGTCGTCGGTGAGCCGCAGCGGCAGCCCGTAGGTGGTCTGCCACGGCGCGCCCCCGGCGTAGCGGTTGGCGTGGTGGGGGACGAGCCGCTCGACCATCCGCTCGGCGTAGGACGCCCAGGCGATGCCGGTGGGCGCCAGCAGCCACTTGTAGCTCGAGCTCACGACGACGTCGGCCCACGCAAGGTCGAGCCGGAGCCAGCCGAGCTGCTGCGTCGCGTCGAGGATCACGAGGGTCTCCGAGCCCTCGGTGGCGGCTCGCAGCGCGGCGAGGTCGACCTGCGCGCCGTCGGCCGACTGCACGGTGGACACCGCCACCACGTCGTGATCGGCGGCCAGCTCGGGCAACCGCTCGAGCGGCACCTCGGTGACGGTCACGCCGCGGCCGTCGTGGGCGGCGAACGGGAAGCTGACCGACGTGAACTCGCCCTCGGGGACCAGCACGCGCGAGCCGTGGGGCAGGGCGGAGGCCACCGGGCCGAGCAGCGCCGCGACGGACGAGCCCATCGCGACGGACTTCACCGGGACGCCGGCCAGGGTCGCGAACGCCGCGCGACCCGCCGCGATGTCGGCGTCGAAGTCGGGTCCCGCGACGGTGCCCGCGGCCCAGCCGCGGTGGACCCGTTCGAGGGCGTCGACCGTGGCCTTCGGTGGCAGCCCGTAGGCCGCCGTGTTCAGGTAGCCCTCCGGCCCGATGAACGTGGCCCCGAATGCCTCTCGCATGATTCGACGCTAGCGCGTGGGAATCGAACCGGTCCCTCCCGGGTTGAACCCGGTGTGAAGCTCTCGGTCCTGGATCTCGTCCCTGTCCGTACCGACCAGACCAGCGGTGATGCCGTCGCGGCCGCCACCGAGCTGGCGCAGACCGCCGACCGGCTCGGGTTCGAGCGGTACTGGGTCGCCGAGCACCACAACATGCCCGCCGTGGCGGCCACGTCGCCGCCGGTCCTGATCGCCCTGCTGGCGGCGGCGACCGAGCGCATCCGGCTGGGCTCGGGCGGCGTCATGCTGCCCAACCACGCGCCGCTCGCGGTGGCTGAGCAGTTCGCCCTGCTCGAGGCCGCCTTCCCGGGTCGCATCGACCTCGGCATCGGTCGCGCGCCCGGCTCGGACCCCGTCACCTCGTGGGCGCTGCGCGGCGCCGCGGGTCGTGACGACTCCGACATCGAGAACTTCCCGCGGTACCTCGACGACGTCGTCGCTCTCATGGACGGCCGCGGCGTTCGCGTGCCGATCCCGAACCAGCAGTACGTGCTGAAGGCGACCCCGGCCGCCGTCGGCGCCCCGAACCTGTGGCTGCTCGGCTCGTCGATGTACTCGGCGCACCTCGCCGCCGCGAAGGGCCTGCCGTACGTCTTCGCGCACCACTTCAGCGGGCACGGCACGGCGGAGGCGCTCGAGGTCTACCGCAGGGAGTTCCGGCCGAGCGACGTCTGCGACCGGCCCACGACGTTCCTCACCGTGAACATCGTCGTGGCCGACACCGCCGACGAGGCCACCGCGCTCGCGCTGCCGAACCTGCAGAACATGGCACGCCTGCGCACCGGCAAGCCGCTCGCGCCGATCGACCTCGTGGAGGACGCGGAGGCGCTCGACCTCGACCCGGGCATGGACTCGCTCGTCGACTCGGGCCTGGCGCGGATGGTGGTCGGCGACCCCGACACCGCGCGCAAGGAGCTCGAGGTGCTCGCCGCCCAGTTCGACGTGGACGAGGTCATGCTGCACCCGGTGGCGTCCGCGCGTCGCGGTGCCGACCCGCGCTCCACGCCCGGCCGCGTCCGCACCCTCGAGCTCGTCGCCGGCTGACCTCGGGTCAGGCCGTGGTGACGCCCGCGGCGGACCACTCCTGCCGCACGCGGTTGAGGCTCTCCGGGGTCACGGCCGCGGTGAGGTCCTCCAGCACCCTGACGCGGAAGCCCTCGGCCGCCCCGTCGAGCGCGGTGGCGCGCACGCAGTGGTCGGTCGCGATGCCGCACACGTCGATCGCGTCGACGTCGCGCTCGCGCAGGAAGTCGGCGAGGGTGCGTCCGTCGGCGTCGGCGCCCTCGAAGCCCGAGTACGCGGCCTCGTAGGCGCCCTTGTCGAAGATGGCGGCGAAGAGGTCGTTCGTGAGTGGCTCGTGCAGCTCGGCGCCGGGCGTGCCGACCACGCAGTGCGGCGGCCACGAGTCCACGTAGTCGGGCGTCTCGCTGAAGTGCGGGCCGGGGTCGACGTGCGCGTCGCGGGTGGCCACCACGAGCTCGTAGTCGCCCGCGGCGATCAGGTCGGCCACGGTCTGCGCGACGGCCGCGCCGCCGGCGACGGCCAGCGAGCCGCCCTCGCAGAAGTCGTTCTGGACGTCGACGACGACCAGGGTGCGGGGTCCGCTCATCAGTCCTCCTCGTAGATCGTCGCGATGGCGGGATCGCCCTTGGAGAGGCGTCGCGCCGACGCGGGCAGCTCGCGCAGCGACGCCTGGAGGCGGGCTCGCGAGTCCTGCAGGGTGGCCCGGTGCACCCGCTCGCCGGCCTCGACGAGCGGCACCATCAGCTCGCGGTCGTCGCCGTCGTCACGGGGCTTCACGTCGATCCCGACGACCTCGGCCTCGGCCACGCCCTTGGCGCTGAGCCGGCGCAGCGCGGTCTTGCGGCCGCCGATCGACGTCTTGTCCTTGCTCTTCTTCGCGACGCCGAGCATCGCGCCGTCGGCGGTCTCGCGCGCGACCAGCTTGTAGACGAACCCGCTCGTGGGGGAGCCCGACCCGGTGACGAGCGAGGTGCCCACGCCGTAGCCGTCCACGGGCGCGGCGGCCAGGGCGGCGATCGCGTACTCGTCGAGGTCGCTCGTGACCGTGATGCGGGTGTCGGTGTTGCCTGCGGCGTCGAGCTGCGCCCGCGTGGCCCGCGCGACGTCGGCGAGGTCACCGGAGTCCAGGCGCACGCCGCCGAGGTGCGGACCGCCGACCTCGATCGCCGTGGCGACGCCCTGCGGCGTGTCGTACGTGTCGACCAGCAGCGTCGTGTCGTGCCCGAGCGAGCCGATCTGCGACGTGAACGCGTCGCGCTCGGAGTCGTGCACGAGCGTGAACGCGTGCGCGGCGGTGCCGGCGGTGGGGATGCCGTAGCGGCGTCCGGCCTCGAGGTTCGACGTGGCGGCGAACCCGCAGATGTAGGCGGCCCGCGCGGACGCGACGGCGGCCTCCTCGTGCGTGCGGCGCGTGCCCATCTCGATGCACGGCCGGTCGCCCGCGGCCATCGTCATGCGCGTCGCGGCTGAGGCGATGGCCGAGTCGTGGTTGAGGATCGACAGGATCAGCGTCTCGAGGATCACGCCCTCGCCGAACGTGGCGTCGACCCGCAGGATGGGCGAGCCGGGGAACCACAGCTCGCCCTCGGGGTAGCCCCAGATGTCGCCGGTGAAGCGGTAGTCCGCGAGCCAGTCGCACGTGACGTCGTCGACGACCTTCGACAGTCGCAGGAACTCGATCTCGGACTGGTCGAACCGGAAGTTCGCCAGTGCGTCGAGCACGCGCCCGGTGCCGGCGACCACGCCGAACCGTCGCCCGCCGTTGAGCCGCCGTCCGAACACCTCGAACACGCTGCGCCGTGAGGCCGTGCCGTCGGCCAGCGTGGCCTGCAGCATCGTCAGCTCGTAGTGGTCGGTCAGCAGCGCGGTCGACACCATGGGTTCAGCGTAGGACCACGCCGACCTTCGTGCGGGGGAGCGCGGGCAGGCACAATGGGGTCGTGACCACCCCCACCCCCGTCGAGACCGAGAAGCCGGACGCCGACCTCGTCGTCCAGCTGGAGGACCCGTGGGTGACCATCGTCTGGAACGACCCGGTCAACCTCATGTCGTACGTGGCGTTCGTCTTCCGGACGTACTTCGGCTACACCGAGGAGAAGGCCACCCAGCTGATGCTCGCCGTGCACGAGGAGGGCCGGGCCATCGTCTCCAGCGGCCGCCGCGAGGAGCAGGAGCGGCACGTGCAGGCCATGCACGAGTACGGACTGTGGGCCACGCTCGAGCGGAGCGACGCGTGAAGCCGTTCCGCCGCCGCCGGCGCGGCACCGTCACGGCCACGTTCGAGCTCAACGAGGCGCAGCTGCTGGTCAACCTGGCCAGCCAGGTCGTCGAGCTGCTCCAGGACCGCAACGGTCCCAGCGAGTCCGAGCCCGACCCGCTGGCGCAGCTGATCGGCATGACCGGCCCGGTGCAGCCGCCCGAGGATCCCGTGCTGGCGCGCCTGCTGCCCGACGCCTACCGCGACGACCCGGTCGAGGCCGCGGAGTTCCGCCGCTTCACCGAGCAGTCCCTCTCGTCCGTCAAGGTCGACAACGCGCGCGCGGTGATCGAGAGTCTCGAGGCGGGCGGGCTCGCCGAGAGCGCCAAGCACGTCGAGGTCGAGCTGGACGACGCGGCAGTGATGTCCTGGCTGCGCGCCCTGACCGACATCCGCATCGCGCTCGCCGTGCGCCTGGGCATCGAGACCGAGGAGGACGCCGAGCGCCTCGCCGAGTCCGACGACGAGGCCACGCTCGCGATGGGCGACGTCTTCGACTGGCTCGGCTTCGTGCAGGAGACCCTCGTCCACGTCGCCTGACCGGGTGCCGGCAGGGTCGGTGTCCGCACCACGGATGGGTGGATCGGGCGTCGGGACGCCTCGATAGACTCGGGAACCGTGTTGACCATCCTGCGCGAGCACGTGGAGGCGATCGTCGCCCACGCGCGCCGCGACCACCCCGACGAGGCGTGCGGCGTCATCGCCGGGCCCTACGGCTCCGACCGCCCCGAGCGGCTCATCCCGATGCTCAACGCCGCCATGTCGCCCACGTTCTACGAGTTCGACTCCGGCGACCTGCTGCGCCTCTACCGCGAGATGGACGACCGCGACGAGGAGCCCGTCGTCATCTACCACTCGCACACCGCCACCGAGGCCTACCCGTCGCGCACCGACCTCAACCTGGCCTCCGAGCCGAACGCGCACTACGTGCTCGTGTCCACCCGCGACGGCGCCCACGAAGCCGGTGAGGTCGACTTCCGCTCCTACCGCATCGTCGACGGAACGATCACCGAGGAAGAAGTTCGCGTCGTCGACCGTTACACCGAAGACAGCACGACTGCGGGTCCCGCAGTCCCCCCAACCGAAGGTGACATCTGATGGCCGTCGAGGTCCGCATCCCCACGATCCTGCGCCCCTACACGGGTGGTGAGCGCGCCGTCGAGGCCGACGGCACCAGCCTGTCCGCCCTGATCGACGATCTCGAGGCGAACCACGAGGGCATCAAGGAGCGCCTGCTCGACGGCGCCGAGCTGCGTCGCTTCGTCAACGTCTACGTGAACGACGAGGACGTGCGCTTCACCGGCGGCCTCGCGACCGAGCTGTCCGATGGCGACACCGTCGTCATCCTGCCCGCGGTCGCGGGCGGCGCGGCCTGACGATGCGCTATGACTCGCTCGTCGACTCGGTCGGCCACACGCCCCTGGTGGGGCTGCCGAGCCTCTCGCCGAGCGACGACGTGCGGCTCTGGGCGAAGCTGGAGGACCGGAACCCCACCGGCTCGATCAAGGACCGCGCGGCACTGTCGATGATCCTGGCGGCCGAGGCCGACGGCACCCTCACGCCCGGCTGCACGATCCTCGAGCCCACCAGCGGCAACACCGGCATCTCGCTGGCGATGGTCGCGCGCCAGCGCGGCTACCGGCTGATCTGCGTCATGCCCGAGAACACCTCGGTCGAGCGGCGCCAGCTGCTCACGATGTTCGGCGCCGAGATCATCAGCTCGCCCGCGGCGGGCGGCTCGAACGAGGCCGTGCGGGTGGCCAAGGGCCTCGCGGCCGAGCACCCCGACTGGGTCATGCTCTACCAGTACGGCAACCCCGCGAATGCCGATGCGCACTACCGCGGCACCGCGCCCGAGCTGCTCGAGGACCTGCCCACGATCACGCACTTCGTGGGCGGACTGGGGACCACGGGCACCCTCATGGGGATTGGACGGTTCTTCCGCGACCACAAGCCCGACGTGCGGATCGTCGCGGCCGAGCCGCGCTACGGCGAGCTCGTCTACGGCCTGCGCAACATCGACGAGGGCTTCGTCCCCGAGCTGTACGACGCCTCGCTGATCGACTCTCGCTTCTCCGTCGGCCCGCGCGACGCCGTGCGGCGCGTGCGCGAGCTGATCGACGCCGAGGGCATCTTCGCCGGCATCTCGACGGGCGCGATCCTGCACGCGGCGCTGGGTCAGGCGACCAAGGCGGTCAAGGCGGGCGAGCGCGCCGACATCGCGTTCGTCGTGTGCGACGCGGGCTGGAAGTACCTGTCCACCGGGGCGTACGAGGGCACCATCGACGAGGCGGAGGACCGCCTCGAGGGCCAGCTCTGGGCCTGACCTGTTCAGCGCGCCCCGCGACCCGTTAGCCTTCGAGCCGTGAGCGACATCGTCGTGTTCTCGGGCAGTGCACACCGGAAGCTGGCAGAGGAGATCTGCAGCAACCTGGGCGTCGCCCTCAGCCCCTCGGACACCCAGCGGTTCAGCAACGACTGCCTCCAGGTCCAGCTCCTCGACAACTGCCGCCAGCGCGACGTCTACATCGTCCAGCCGCTCGTGCCGCCCACGCAGGACCACCTCATGGAGCTGCTGCTGATGGTCGACGCGGCGCGCGGTGCGTCCGCGGCCTCGGTCACCGTGGTGGTCCCGCACTACGCGTACGCGCGCTCGGACAAGAAGGACGCCTCGCGCATCTCGATCGGCGGCAAGCTGGTGGCCGACATGATGGCCACGGCGGGCGTCAACCGCGTCGTCACCATGACCCTCCACGCCCCGCAGGTGCACGGCTTCTTCTCGATGCCGGTCGACCACCTCACGGCTCTCGGCGAGCTCGCCGAGCACTACCGGGCCCAGGACCTCAGCAACGCGATCGTCGTCTCGCCCGACTTCGGCAACGCCAAGACGGCCTCGCAGTTCGCCCGCCTGCTGGGCCTGCCCGTGGCCGCCGGCAGCAAGCAGCGCAAGGCCGACGACAAGGTCGTCATCGACACCATCGTGGGCGACGTCGCGGGCAAGCGAGCGATCGTCCTCGACGACGAGATCGCCACGGGCGGCTCGATCATCGAGCTCATGGACAAGCTGGCCGAGTCCGGTGTCACCGAGGCCTCCGTCGCCTGCACCCACGGCCTCTTCGCGGGCAAGGCGGTCGAGCGACTGCGCTCGCACCCCGCGATCACCGAGGTCGTCACGACCGACACGGTCCCGGCGCCGGCCGACTGGCCCGAGCTCACGGTGCGCTCGGTGGCGCCGCTGTTCGCCGAGGCCATCGCGCGCATCCACGCGGGCGAGTCGGTCTCCAGCCTGTTCGACGGGGTGGATCCGGCGCACGCGCCGCCGCAGCCCAAGCTGTTCTGAGGCTCAGCCCTCCAGCTCGGCGATGAGGCGGTCGAGCAGTCCGCGCAGGGCACGACCGTCGGCCGCCGACATCCCCATGCCCTCCACCAGGCGGGCGGGCACGTCGGCCACGCGCTCGCGCAGCGCCCAGCCCTGCTCGGTGGCGGAGACGAGCACGCGACGCTCGTCGGTCCGATCGCGGGCGCGGGTCACGAGCCCGGCGGCCTCCAGGCGCTTGAGCAGGGGAGTGAGGGTGCCCGAGTCCAGGTGCAGACGGGCGCCGAGCTCCCCGACGCCGAGCGGCGCGTCGGACTCCCACAGCGCCAGCAGGCACAGGTACTGCGGGTAGGTGAGGCCCACCTCGGCGAGGAGGTCCGTGTAGCGACGGGTCACGGCGCGGGAGGCGGCGTACAGCGGCAGGCAGAGCTGCTGGTCGAGCGCGAGCTGCGGGTAGTCGTCCACGACTCCAGACTAGACCTTGCGGCAATCAATTGTGCGCAATACAGTTGTGGACATGAAACCTCTCTACACCGCCAGCGCCGTCGCGACCGGTGACGGCCGCAACGGCCACGTCGAGTCCACCGATGGCATCCTGATTGCCGACGTCCGCGCCCCCAAGGAGCTCGGCGGAGCCGGAGGGGCCACGAACCCCGAGCAGCTCTTCGCCGCCGGCTACGCCGCGTGCTTCCACTCCGCCCTGCGCACGGTCGCCAAGCGCTCCGGCGCCGACGTCACCGACTCCGAGGTCGTCGCCGACGTCTCGATCGGCGAGAACGGCACGGGCGGCTTCGGCCTGGCCGTGGCCCTCGAGGTCACGCTGCCGAACGTCAGCCGCGAGGAGGCCGAGAAGCTCGTCGAGCAGGCCCACCAGGTCTGCCCGTACTCCAACGCCACGCGCGGCAACGTCGAGGTCGACCTCAGCGTCGCCTGACCGCCGCCGCTTTCCGCCCCCACCTCTGGAACGGGATGCACGCCTTCGCTCCGCGAAAACGTGTCAACCGTTCCAGAAGTGGGGGCGTCTGTGCGTCTCAGCGCACGCCGCGGATGCGCACGACGGCCAGAGCGCCGGCGAGTCCGACGAGGGCGGCCGTGACGTAGAGGGTCGTGTAGCCGCCCAGCGAGGTCACGATGACCGCGGCGACCACGGGCGCGAGCACCTGCGGCAGGGCATTGGCGATGTTGATGACGCCGAGGTCCTTGGCGAACCCCGCCTCGTCGGGCAGGACCTCGGTGATGATCGCCAGGTCGACGGCGATGAACGCCCCGAAGCCCACGCCCAGCACCACGGCGGCCACGAGCACGCCGGGCCACGTCTGCCAGAACGCCAGCAGCAGCGCGGCCACCGCCATCACGACGCCGGCCCACACGACGAAGACCTTGCGGCGCTCGACGCGGTCGGACCAGCGCCCGGCGACCACGGCCGAGATCGCGACCACCACTGAGTTCACCGCGATGACGACGAAGACGCCGCCGTCCGGGTCCTCCACGCCGACCGCGTCCTGCAGGAAGTAGAAGAGGTACAGCGTCGCGATCGCGTTGCCGAGGTTGACGACGAACCGGGTCAGCCACGCCCACGCGAAGTCGGGATGCCGGCTGGGGGAGATCCAGAACGACCGCGCGAACGCACGAGTCGACCAGGGGACGCGCTCGGTGCGCGGCTCGTCGTGGCTGCGCCCGAGGTACGGCAGGGCGCTCAGCAGCAGGAAGGCGGCGCACGCGAGGTAGCCCGCGCGGGTGCCGCCGAAGGCGATCGCGAGCCCCGCACCGACGAGGATGCCGAGCGTCTGGCCCAGCCCGACGAGCCCGCCGGCCCACGCGCGCTGGGCGACCGGCACCCGATCGGGCAGGGTCGCCGTGATCGAGGCCAGCGAGGCGTTGACCGAGGCCTGCACGAGGCACCACCCGACGACGACCTGCCAGAACTCGCTGGCGCCGGACAGGATCGTCAGGCCCAGCGCGCCGACCACCGAGCCGGCCGTGATCCACGGGACCCGTCGGCCGAAGCGCGACCGGGTGCGGTCGGACAGCGCGCCGAACAGGGGATTGGCCACCATCGAGATCGCCGCGCCGATGCCCGTGACGATCGCGAGCGCCGTCTCCTTGCCGTCGCCGACGATCGCCTCGGTCTGCTGGGGCAGCAGCACCGCGAGGGGGCCGAAGAACGCGACGTACGTGCCGAGGTTGACGACCGCGACCGACAGCAGCCACGGCAGGCGCACGGGCGCCCGTCGCTCGACGGGCGTGGTCATCGATCCCGCTGCGCGTCGATCACCGACCGGTACCAGGCGAACGAGTCCTTCGGGATGCGCTGCTGCGTCTCGTAGTCGACGTACGTGAGGCCGAAGCGCTGCGAGTACCCCTCGGCCCACTCGAAGTTGTCCATGAACGACCAGTGGAAGTAGCCGCGCACGTCGACCCCGGCGTCGATCGCGTCGTGCAGGGCGCCGAGGTGCGCGGCGGTGTAGTCGATCCGGCGCTGGTCGCGGACCCGGCCGTCCTCGCCGGGCGTCTCGTTGAACGCGCCGCCGTTCTCGGTGATGAGGATCGGCGGCAGCGCGTCGCCGTAGGTGTCCTTCAGTCCCGTCAGCATCCGCGTGAAGCCCTCGGGGATGATCGGCCAGCCGAAGTCGTTGTACTCCAGCCCCTCGGGCGTGACCATCTCGAACGGGATCTCGGCACCGGGCTCGGCCGCGGCGACGTACTGCGGGTTGTACGAGTTGACGCCCAGGAAGTCGATCGGCTGCGAGATCAGCTCGAGGTCGCCGTCCTGCGCGACGGGGTCGACGATCCCGGCCAGCGGCCACGTGCCCCGCAGGATCGGGTCGAGGAACGCGCGGTTGTAGATCAGGTCGAACAGGCCCGCGGCGTCGCGGTGCTCCGGCGTGTCCTCGATCGGCAGCACCTCGCAGTGGTTGTTCGCCGGTCCCACCTGCTGCGCCCCGGCCGCGCGCAGCGCCTGCACCGACCGGCCGTGGGCGAGCAGCTGGTGCCAGGCGACCTGGAGCGCGCCGAACCCGAGCTCCTTGCCCGGCGCGTGGATGCCGGTGGCGTGACCGAGCAGGGTGAACACCACGGTCTCGTTGAGCGTGAACCAGCGCGTCACGCGGTCGGAGAGGCGCTCGCCGACGATCCGCGCGTACTCGGCGAACCGGTCGGCGATGTCCCGGTTCTCCCAGCCGCCGCCCGCCTCGAGCGCCAGCGGCGAGTCCCAGTGGAACAGCGTCGCGCTGGGCTCGATGCCGTGCTCCAGCAGGGTGTCGACGAGCCGGTCGTAGAAGTCGAGCCCGCGTGGCTCGACCGTCACGCCGTCGGGCTGGATCCGCGGCCAGGCGATCGAGAAGCGGTACGCGTCCACCCCGAGGTCGGCCATGAGAGCCACGTCCTCGCGGTAGCGGTGGTAGTGGTCGCAGGCCACGTCGCCCGTGTCGCCGTTCAGGATGCGGCCGGGAGTGTGGCTGAACTCGTCCCACACCGAGCGCCCGCGGCCGTCCTCGTCGACCGCCCCCTCGATCTGGTACGAGGCGGTCGAGACGCCCCAGGTGAAGTCGGGTCCGAAGTGAGGCAGATCACGCATGCGCCCATCCTGCACCGAAACCTGCACCCGCGGGGGACCCTCGGCGACACCGTCGTCTCGCCGTGATGACGGACCTCACGCCCGTTCGATTGCCCGTCGGGGCGGCGAGGTGTCTACCCTCTGACGTGTGAGCGACGCACCCATTGGCATCTTCGACTCGGGCTTCGGAGGCCTCACGGTCGCCCGGGCCGTGCTCGACCAGCTGCCGCACGAGCCGATCGTCTACCTCGGCGACACGGCCCGGCAGCCCTACGGGCCGAAGCCGATCTCCGAGGTCCGCGAGTACGCCCTCGAGTGCCTCGACCACCTCGTCGCGCTGGGCGTGAAGGCCCTCGTGATCGCGTGCAACTCCGCGAGCGCCGCCGTCCTGCGCGACGCGCGCGAGCGCTACGACGTCCCCGTGGTCGAGGTGATCCTGCCCGCCACGCGCCGCGCCGTGAACGCCACGCGCAACGGCCGGGTCGGCGTCATCTGCACCGCCGCCACCGCCACGTCGGGCGCCTACGACGACGCGTTCGCCGCCAATCCCGGCATCGACCTGCACACCAGCACGTGCCCGCGCTTCGTCGAGTTCGTCGAGGCCGGCATCACCGGCGGGCCCGAGCTGATCGCCGTCGCGCAGGAGTACCTCGCGCCCCTCCAGGAGGCCGGTGTCGACACGCTCGTGCTCGGCTGCACCCACTATCCGCTCCTGACGGGCGTCCTCGCGTACGTGATGGGCGATAGCGTGACCCTCGTGTCCAGTGCGGAGGAGACCGCGAAGGACGTGTACCGCCTGCTGGCGTCGCACGGCCTCGAGCGCGACGGCGCGCTGCCGCCGCCCGAGCACCGCTTCCTCACCACGGGGCATCCCGCCGAGTTCGCTGACCTCGGCCGTCGCTTCCTCGGTCCCGAGGTCGAGTCGGTCGACCAGTTCGCCTGGGTGGCCACGTGAGGCTCACGATCGTCGGCTGCTCCGGCTCCTTCCCCGGACCCGAGTCGGCCGCCAGCTGCTACCTCGTGGAGGCTCCGTTCGAGGGCCGCACGTTCCGGCTGCTGCTCGACCTCGGCTCCGGCGCCCTCGGGCCGCTGCAGGACGTCATCGACCTGCGTGACATCGATGCGATCAGCCTGTCGCACCTGCACGCCGACCACTGCTTCGACATGAGCGGCCTCTACGTCGTGCGCAAGTACCACCCGTCGGGCCCGCCGCCGAAGATCCCGGTCTACGCGCCGCCCGGCAGCGACTGGCAGCTGTCCAACGCCTACGGCACCACGGCCCCCAACGGGATGACCCTGCCGTTCGAGTTCCACGAGCTGGCCGACGGCCTCGAGACCACGATCGGGCCGTTCACGCTCAAGGCCCGGCGGACCCCGCACCCCGTCGAGGCCTACGCCGTCCGGATCGAGCACGAGGGCAGCGTCCTGGTGTACTCCGGCGACACCGGACCCGACGACGACCTGGCCGACTTCGCCTCCGGCGCCGACGTGTTCCTGTGCGAGGCGTCGTTCGTCGAGTCGGCCGAGAACCCGCCCGACCTGCACCTCACCGGAGCCGACGCGGGCCGCCTCGCCACCAAGGCGCAGAGCGCGCGACTGCTGCTGACGCACATCCCGCCGTGGACCGACCGCGCCGAGGTCGAGGCCGACCTGCTCACCACCTACACCGGCGACTACACGCTCGTGCGATCGGGTGACGTAGTCGAGTTGTAACTCTCCGGGGCATTGCCCTGGCGGGGCGCCAGAGGGTTAAGTGACTCTCGGTGCCCAGCCACCGTGCCATCAGGGCACGGCGTGTGCGTCCGGGGGGACGGGCACCAAGAGAGGTAGATCGTGAAGATCTCATGGAAGCCACTCGCCGTGTCCGCAGCACTCGCGGCCTCGGCCCTGACGGGGCCGGCGATCGCCGGCAGCACGGCCACTGCGGCCGCGCCGACCTCCGCGAAGGCCGCCGATCCCCAGCCGTTCCACCCCGACCTCGACCTGAAGGACCTCACCTTCCAGGGCAAGAAGGTCGACACCACCACGCAGTACAAGGCCGGGAAGCGCGCCCAGAGCCGCTCGGCCGCCCCGGCGGGCGAGACCCCGCCCGTCGGCACCGTGCGCGAGTGGCTCGCGCTCGACGACGTGCAGGGCTCGATCTACTACAAGGACTACACACTGCGCGGGTCCGGCGACAACATCGAGGTGTGGGTCGCCAACGACATCGCGTTCCCCGAGGGCGACTGCCGCGGTGACGACGCCACGGTCGTGACCGACGCCCAGGTCGAGAGCCTGGTCGAGGAGTTCGACTCGAACATCTACCCGAAGGAGTCCGAGGCGTTCAGCACGCCGCCGGCCCGCGACGGGTCGAACGCGCTCATCGAGGGCGACTTCAGCGGCGGCGGCGAGAAGATCGTGACGCTCGTCGACAACGTCCGCGACGACAACTACTACGACTTCCCGGCGGCTCCCACCTACATCGCGGGCTTCTTCTGGTCGATCTTCAACGAGTACATGGACCGCAACATCATGACGATCGACGCGTTCGACTGGGAGCACCGCACCGGTGCCGACCCGGCCGACGAGCCGACCGGCGACGTGTGCACCAGCCGTCCGGCGCGCCCGCACCTCTACGAGGGCACGTTCGCGCACGAGTACCAGCACCTGCTGCAGTACTACACCGATCCCGGCGAGAGCATCGCCGTCAACGAGGGCCTGTCCGACTGGGCGCAGACCCTCGTGGGCTACGTCGACGGCACGAAGACCGTCTACGACAAGGGCGGCGACGGCCACCTCTACTGCTTCCAGGGCTACGGCACCGTCCAGACCCCGTACAACACGAACCCGCGTGACTGCGGCGGCCCCGAGAACTCCTTCAATCTCTGGGACGAGGGCAACACGTCCTCGGGCGTCCTGGCGGACTACGGCCACGCGTACCAGCTGATGCTGTACCTGGGCGACAGGTTCGGCGAGGACTTCATCTCCGAGCTGCACCGCGACGGCGAGGCCCAGGGCATCGCCGCGATCGACAAGCAGCTCAAGGCGAAGGGCACCAGCTTCCGCAAGGTGTTCCACGACTTCCAGTCGATGACGCTGCTCGACCAGCTGGTCGGCGACGCCAAGAAGGCGCTCATCGTGGGCACGACGAAGTCGAAGGTCACCACGCCGAGCCTGCGCTCGTCGGTGAACCTGGACAACCCCGCCGCCTATGCGACGCCGGGTGCGGCCCCGAACGGCGCCGACTACGTCCCGCTCACGGTCAAGGGCAAGCAGATCACCGGCGCCCAGCTGCGCAGCGCGACGTTCGAGGGCGCCAAGACGCTCCCGGCCCAGCCGCTGCGCTGGACCTCGGTGACCGACGACAGCGATCGCCCCGGCGACGCGGTCCTGTTCTCGGGCAACGAGAACAGCCTCGACGTCGCGGCGGTCACCCCGGTGACGGTCCCGGCGGGCTCGCCCACGCTGACGCTCGACGCCAAGTACGGCGCCGAGGAGGGCTACGACTACGGCTACGTGCAGGTGTCCACCGACGGCGGCGCCACCTACACGTCGCTCGCCGGCGACAAGACCGTCGACGGCCCGCAGGGTCCGGCGCTCGCCGGCACCACCGACGGCTTCGAGCCGCACGTGTTCGACCTCTCGGCCTACGCGGGCCAGGAGATCCTGCTGTCCTTCCGGTACATCTCGGACGGCGGCGTGAACGAGGGCGGCCTGAAGATCGACAACGTGGTCGTCGGTGACACGACGATCAGCGACGGCTCGAACCTCGACGACTTCCAGTCGCCGACGCAGATCCGTCCGACGCCCGTCGAGAACTGGCACGTCAAGCTGGTCGGCATCCGCCCGGGCAAGGTCCCGTACGTGGCCCAGGTGGCCTCGGACGGCAAGAGCTCGGTCAAGCTCGACAAGCTCTCGCTGATCGCGCTCAAGCCGGCCAAGCAGATCGTGGCGATCGTCAGCTACGACGACTCCACCGAGATGGTCCAGCAGTACGCGCCGTACAAGCTGACCGTCAACGGCGAGCTGCAGCCCGGCGGCAGCTGAGCCGACTGACGGATTCCCCGGTTAAGTGGAGAAACTCTCACTTCGCGAGGTTTGCAAACCTCGTTCAGTGACAGGAAACCCACTTAACCGGGGAAACTGCGGGCCGCTACCGTGGCGGGGTGACCCGAGAAGACGGCAGGACCCCCGACGAGCTGCGACCGATCACGATCACCCGAGGCTGGCTCGACCACGCCGCGGGCTCGTGCCTGATCGAGTTCGGCAAGACCCGCGTGCTGTGCGCCGTGGCCGCCACCGAGGGCGTGCCGCGTTGGCGCAAGGGCTCGGGCATGGGCTGGCTCACCGCCGAGTACGCGATGCTCCCGCAGGCCACCCACGACCGCTCCGCCCGTGAGTCGGTCAAGGGCAAGGTCGGCGGCCGCACGCACGAGATCAGCCGTCTCGTCGGGCGCTCGCTGCGCGCCGCGGTCGACCTCTCGCAGCTCGGCGAGAACACCATCGCGATCGACTGCGACGTCCTCCAGGCCGACGGCGGCACCCGCACCGCCGCGATCACCGGCGCCTACGTCGCGCTGGTCGACGCGATCGCCCAGCTGAAGTCCCAGGGCGCCGTGAAGGGCGACCCGCTCGTCGACTCCATCGCCGCCGTCAGCGTCGGCATCATCGACGGCACCCCGATGCTCGACCTGCCCTACGTCGAGGACGTGCGCGCCGAGACCGACATGAACGTCGTGATGACCGGATCGGGGAAGTTCATCGAGGTCCAGGGCACCGCCGAGGGCGCGGCCTTCGACCGCTCCGAGCTCGACGCGCTGCTCGGCCTGGCCGAGAAGGGCTGCGCCGACCTGACCCGCCTGCAGCGCGAGGCGCTCGCCTCGTGACCCGCGTCGTCCTGGCCTCGGGCAACGCCAAGAAGCTCGACGAGCTGCGCCGGATCCTCGAGCCGCTCGTGCCGGGCGTCGAGGTGCTGGGCCTGGCCGACGTGGAGCCCTACGACGAGCCGGCCGAGACCGAGCCGACCTTCGAGGGCAACGCCCTCATCAAGGCGCGCACGGCCGCGCAGGTCACCGGCCTGCCCGCGCTCGCGGACGACTCGGGCATCTGCGTCGACGCGCTCAACGGCATGCCCGGCGTGCTGTCCGCGCGCTGGTCCGGCGTTCCGAAGGACCAGGGTGGCGACGCCGCGAACAACCGACTGCTGCTGGCCCAGCTGGCCGACGTCCCCGACGAGCGCCGCGGCGCCACCTTCCGGTGCGCGATGGCGTTCGTGCTGCCCGACGGCACCGAGGTCGTCGAGGTCGGCGAGATGCCCGGTCGCGTGCTGCGCGAGGAGCGCGGCGCGGGCGGCTTCGGCTACGACCCGCTGTTCGCCGCCGAGGGCCACGAGGTGTCGACCGCCGAGCTCTCGCGCGAGGACAAGGACGCGATCAGCCACCGCGGTCGCGCCCTGCGCGCGATCGCGCCCGTGGTCGCCGAGGCGCTCACGTCCTGACGCGCTCGGGGTGACGCCGTCGGTGGTCGCCCCTAGCGTGGGCTCCATGGCACTCGTGGAGTTCAAGGACCTGGTGATCGACGTCGAGGACCCGGCGGCCGCCGCCGAGCGGTGGGGGCGCTGGCTGCACCTGCGCGGCGAGACCGACGAGGTCGGCGCCGTGCTGCGTGGCGACGACCCGGGGCAGACGATCTGGATCAACCCCGCCGAGCCCAAGACGGTCAAGGACCGCGTCCACCTCGACATCGTCGCGCGCGACCTCGCGCCCTTCGAGGGTCTGGAGCGCCTCACCGAGCCCGGCCAGTTCAGCTGGACGACCTTCCTCGATCCCGAGGGCCACGAGTTCTGCGTCTTCGAGGGCGGCGAGCGTCCCGACGGCCTCAAGGACGTCGTGGTCGACGCGATCGACCATGCCGCCATCGGCGCGTGGTGGGCCGACGTCTTCGGCGCCAGCTACAGCAGCGACGAGGAGTACTCGTGGGTCGACGACATCCCGGGCTCGCCCACCGAGTCGTTCGACTTCGTCACGGTGCCCGAGCCCAAGACGGTCAAGAACCGCATCCACTGGGACGTCAGGCTGGTCGGCGACGCCACGGTCGACGACCTCGTGGAGCGCGGCGCCACGGTGCTGCTGCCACCCGGCGACGACCGCCGCTGGACCGTCATGGCCGATCCCGAGGGCAACGAGTTCTGCGTCTTCGACGCCTGATCCGCCGCGCGGGCGGGGGCCTAGGGTGGAGGGCGTGAGCCTGGACCTGAGCGTCGACATCGTCACCCTGACCCGCGCCGTCGTGGACGTGCCGTCCGAGAGCCTCGACGAGGCCGTCCTGGCCGACGCGGTCGAGGCCGCGCTGCGGTCGCACGACCACCTCGAGGTGGTTCGCGACGGGCACACGATCATCGCCCGGACGAACCTCGGGCGGTCCGAGCGCGTCGTCATCGCCGGTCACCTCGACACCGTGCCCGAGAACGGCAACATGCCCTCGCGGCTCGAGGGCGACATCCTGTGGGGCCTGGGCACGTGCGACATGAAGGGCGGCGTCGCGATCGCGCTGAGCCTCGCCGCGGCCCTCGCCGAACCGGTCCGCGACGTCACGTGGGTGTTCTACGAGGCCGAGGAGATCGCCGCCGTCCACAACGGCCTCGGCCGCATCGCGCGCGAGCACCCCGAGTGGCTGGCGGGCGACTTCGCGATCCTCATGGAGCCGTCCAACGCGGGCGTCGAGGCCGGTTGCCAGGGCACGATGCGCGTCGACGTGCGCACCACCGGCGAGCGCGCCCACTCGGCCCGCTCGTGGATGGGGCACAACGCGATCCACGACCTCGCGCCGGTGCTGGCCACCCTCGCGACCTACGAGCCGCGCACGGTCGACATCGCCGGACTGACCTACCGCGAGGGACTCAACGCGGTCGGCGTCCGCGGGGGAGTGAGCGGCAACGTGATCCCCGACGAGGCGGTCCTCACCGTGAACTACCGCTTCGCGCCCGACCGCGACGAGGAGGCCGCGCTGGTCCACCTGCGCGAGGTCTTCGACGGCTTCGAGCTCACGGTCACCGACTCGGCGCCCGGCGCCCTGCCCGGCCTCGAGCGACCGGCCGCAGCCGCGTTCGTCGAGGCCGTCGGCGGCGAGGTGGGGCCGAAGTTCGGCTGGACCGACGTCGCGAAGTTCACCCTGCTCGGTGTCCCGGCGGTCAACTATGGTCCCGGCGACCCGATCTACGCGCACAAGGCCGACGAGCAGGTCCCGGTCGAGCACCTGCACCGCGTGCACGACCGCCTGCGTCGCTGGCTCAGCGGCGACGCGTGAGTCAGGACCGCAGCGCCCCCTCCACGAGCCGCGCGATCACGGTGTGGCCCGCGCTCGTGGGGTGGATGTCCCCGAGCGCGCAGTAGTAGGTGAGGGCACAGATGTCCTCGGCGCGCGCGGGGATCGTCCCGAAGTCGGGGGACACCACCGTCGCGTCGGGTGAGGCGTAGGCCCCGAACTCCTCGGTGACGTCGACGAACGCCGCATCGTGCTTGGCGTAGACCGCGCGCAGCGCCGGGTTGAGGATCGTGCGGAACATGTCCACGGTCTCGTCGGCCACGGCGCGGGCGACGTCGGAGTCGGGCCGGCGCACCGGCTCACCGGTCCAGAAGGCGGGGTAGGTCAACCCGACGATCGGCACGTCGGCGCCCACGCGCTCGCGGATCTGCCCCAGCAGCGCATCGATGGCGGCGGTGGTCTCGGGAACGGCCGCCTGCACGCACGAGCGCAGCTCGGCGTCCAGCGAGCAGCCTCGCAGATCGTTCGCCCCGAGCACCACCGTGACGAGCCTCACGTCGTCGCCGTAGCGGTCGAGGTGACGCACCACCGCGTCCGCGGGGGACCCGCCGTCCAGCGGCGGCGCGTCGGGTCCGCGCAACTCCTCGTCGCACGTCTCGCCCCCGACGAACGCGACCGCCGTGATCCCCGCGCAGCTGACGTTCACGAGCTCCAGGTCGCGGTCGCGCGCGACCTTCCAGGCGAACCCCGAGGTCGTGTTCTGCGCGGGCTCCCCGTCGAGAGCGGGCCGGTAGCCGGCGGCGTAGGAGTCGCCGATCGCGAGGTACTGCGGCCGTGCGTCGGAGGCCGGGGGAGCGACCCGGGTGGAGCAGGCGGTCAGGGCCGAGAGGGCGAGGGCCAGCGCGCAGGCCAGCCGCAGCGTCGTGGAAGATCGCACCCGTCCCACCGTAGTGTTCGGCGCCGCGACGTCCACTCGGAGCAAGCCTCAGGCTTCACCTGAAAGTTTGTCGGACCGCCGTCGGCGTGCCGTCACGAGTCCACCTCGCGCCCCGCCTAATCTGGGCCGCATGTCCAGCCGCACACTTCCCCGCTCGCTGCGCGTGACATCCGCCGCGATCGTGCTTGCTCTGGCCGCCGTCGTCGTCATCGCCGCTGTCGCGATGCAGACGATCCCGGCCCTCATCATGGCCTCCTGCGTGGCCCTCTCGGCCGGCATCACGTCGACCGTTCTCATGTCCGAGGAGATCCGCGAGGTTCGCCAGAAGTTCGCGAAGGACCGCGTGCGCGACGCGCGCGTCATCGCCGAGCGCGAGCGCGAGCACCTCGACGTCGACGCGTCCTTCCGTCGCGCCGTCTCCGAGCGCCTGCGAGCGAGCGAGGCCGAGATCTCCCGCCTGCGCGCCGACCTGGCCGCGGGCAGCGCCCAGATCGACGAGCTCGAGGAGCGTCTGGCCACCGAGCAGGAGCTCGTCGCGATGCTCGGTGTGCGCCCCGAGATCGACCCCCGCATCGTCACCCCGGCCGCCGAGGCCGAGGGCGCGGAGCGGGGCGACGCGTCCGGCGAGCTGCGCTCCGCCTGACGCTTTCGCCCCCTTGGCGTGATTCCGTCGTCGCGATGCGCGATAATGGATCCCGGCCCGAAAATTCGGGCGACCAACGAGAGGGGTACAGATGGCCGCCATGAAGCCTCGGACCGGCGACGGACCGATGGAGGTCACCAAGGAGGGACGCTGCATCGTCATGCGCGTCCCGCTCGAGGGCGGCGGACGTCTGGTGGTCGAGCTCAACAACGACGAGGCCGCCACGCTCGGTGACGCCCTCAAGGCCGTCTGAGCACGCTGGATGTACGGACTCTCCGTGCGTTGGCCCCTGGCCGACGCGCCTGACGGCGTGCTCGAGCAGCTGCACGAGTACGTCGAGTCCGAGTCCCACGCGAAGTTCGCGGGCCTGGCCGGCCTGCGCTTCAAGACGTGGCGAGCCCGCGAGGGCGAGTGGTTCGAGGGCACCTACGTCTTCGTCAGCGACGAGGCGCGAGCCGCGTTCCAGGCCGACTTCGAGACCCGGGCGGCCGACGCCCCGGGCACCGCGCTGATCGGCGCCCTGCCCGAGATCGAGCCGTTCGAGGTCGTCGCCGTCGTGCGCGGCCCGGCGGGCTTCCGCTCCTCCGCGCGCTTCGAGGGCTGACCGACCGCCGCGTCAGTGCGGCTTCTGCAGCACCAGCAGGCCGTCGCCGAGCGGCAGCAGCAGCGAGGACAGGTCCTCGTCGGCGCCCACGCGCTCCACGAGCTCGCGGATGGCCACGGTCTCGGGGTCGCGCTGCGAGGGGTCGGCCACGCGGTCGTGCCACAGGGCGTTGTCGAACACCACGAAGCCGCCGGCGCGGGTGAGGCGCAGCGCCTCGTCGAGGTACTCGCCGTACTCGACCTTGTCGCCGTCGCAGAACACCAGGTCGTAGCCGCCGTCGTTGAGCCGCGGCAGGACGTCGAGCGCCGACCCCGTGATGAGGCGGAAGCGCGTGGGGGAGATGCCGGCGGCGAGGAAGACCTGGCGGGCCAGGCGCTGGTTCTCGGCCTCGAGGTCCACCGAGGTCAGCACGCCGTCGGGCAGCATGCCGCGCAGCAGGGCGAGTCCGGAGACGCCGGTGCCCGTGCCGATCTCGGCGATGCTCTTGGCGCCGGCGGCGCCCGCCAGGAAGGTCAGCGCGGCGCGCGCGCCGGGCAGGACGGGGACCACGCCGACGGTCTCGGCGTGCTGGCGCGCAGTGCGCAGGTGGTCGTCCTCGGACCGGTACTGCTCGACGTAGGCCTGGCTGGCTTCGGAAGTCATCGTCCCCTCGCAATCGTTCGGCGGGTGGGTCCAGCCTATCGACGCGGAGCCCCGGGAGCGCAGGGGACGCGCGGGTCAGGGCCCACCGGACTTCGCCAACCGTCAGGGCGTTCTTCGACTGCTCTCAGGTTGAGGGTCGAGGATCGTGGCATGCCCGACGGGAAGCCCACGCTGCAGGACCAGGCCGAGATCTACGCCCAGCACGGGACCCAGGTCCGTCGCCTCGCCACGCGCCTCACCGGGAACCGTCAGGACGCCGAGGACCTCACGCAGGACGTGTTCGAGCGCGTGTTCACCTCGCTCGACCGCTACGAGGCCCGCAACCTGGCCGGCTGGCTCCACCGGATCACCACGAACCTCTTCCTCGACCGGGCCCGCCGCGCGGGTCGTCAGCCCACTGCGGCGTTGACCGACGCGCACGAGTCGCGCCTCGTCGACGACGGCGACCTGCCGCACGACCTCGTCCACGACGCCGGTTTCGACCCCGACATCGAGGCGGCGCTCGCGACGCTGCCCAGCCAGCTGCGCGTGGCCGTGGTGCTGTCCGACGTCGAGCAGCTCGAGCACGCGGAGATCGCGCTGTTGCTGGGCGTCAAGCCCGGCACGGTGCGCACGCGCGTGCACCGAGGCCGCGCCGCGCTGCGTCGCGAGCTGGCCCACCGCGAGCCCCGCGCGGGCCGCACCCGCGTCCTCGGCGCCCTCGGCATCTGACCGGAATCAGGTCGCCTCGGAGTCGAAGGGCGGGATCTCGCCCGGGCGCAGGATGCGCACGCTCGGGACGGGCGGGGGAGTCGTGTCCGAGAGGATCACGTCGCGCACCGCGGCCCGCGGGTCGAGGTCGCGCAGGTTGATGTCCTTGAACTCGTCGCCGAGCTCCTTGCCCAGCTCGGACTTGGCACTCTCGGCCATCTGGCGCACGGTCTTGACGAACTGCGCCGCCTGACGCGCCAGACCGGGAAGCCGGTCGGGTCCGAAGACGATGACGGCGACGACGGCGATCGCACCGATCTCCATCCAGCCCAGGCCCACGGGCGCGACCTTACAGTCGGCCGGCGGGGGCGAGGCCGAGCTGCATGCCGGCCAGGCCACGGGAACGGCCGCTGAGGCCGTCGGCGATCTGCTGGAGCACCTTGGCGCTCTCGGCGTCAGGATCCTCGATCACGATCGGGGAGCCGCTGTCGCCGCCCTCGCGCAGCTTCTCCTCCAGCGGCACCTGGCCGAGCAGGGAGATGTCGTAGCCCAGGCGCGCGGTCAGCGTGGTGGCCACCTCGGCGGCGCCGCCCGAGCCGAAGACCTCGAGCTTCTCGCCCGAGGGCAGCTGCAGCCACGACATGTTCTCGATGACGCCCACGACGCGCTGGTGCATCATCGAGGCCATCGTGCCGGCGCGCTCGGCCACCTGGGCCGCGGCCTGCTGCGGGGTCGTGACGACGACGACCTCGGCGTTGGGCAGGTGCTGCCCGAGGCTGATGGCCATGTCGCCGGTGCCCGGCGGGAGGTCGAGGAAGAGGGCGTCGAGGTCGCCCCAGTAGACGTCGGCCAGCATCTGCACGAGCGCGCGGTCGAGCATCGGGCCGCGCCAGGCGACGACCTGGTCCTTGCGGGGCTTGAGCATGCCGATGCTCATGACCTTCAGCGACACGTCGCCGACCTGGGCCGGGACGGGCATGATCATGTCCTCGACCTGGGTGGGGCGCTGGTCGCCCACGCCGAGCATGTCGGGGATCGAGTGGCCGTAGATGTCGGCGTCGACGACGCCGACCTTGAGGCCGCGCTTGGCCATCGCGACGGCGAGGTTCACGGTGACGGACGACTTGCCGACACCACCCTTGCCCGAGGCGATCGCGTAGACCTTGGTGAGCGAGCCGGCCTGGGCGAAGGGGATCTCGCGCTCGGCGCGGCCGCCGCGGAGGTGCTCCTGCATCGCCTTGCGCTGCTCGTCGGTCATGACGCCCATGTCGACGCGGACCGTGTGGGCCGGGGCGACCTTGGCCACGGCGGCGGTGACGTCGCGCGTCAGCGTGTCCTTGAGCGGGCAGCCGGCGACGGTGAGCAGGAGGCGGACGACGATCTCGGTCTCGCCGATCGTGACGGTGTCGACCATCCCCAGCTCGGTGATCGGGCGCTTGATCTCGGGATCGTTGACGGTCGAGAGCGCCTCGGTGATCTGGTCCTGGGTGACGTCAGCCATGCCGTGAAGTCTACGGGGCCCTATCGAACGTCCGGGGGTCGCGTCAAGGTCCGGACGGTGAGGGCCGGTCGGGCCGGGTCCGGTCCTGCTCGTCGGGCTCCTCGTCCTTGTCCAGCTCGGCCAGGAAGCCGCGCAGCTCGCTGCGCAGGAAGTCGCGGGTGGCGACCTCGCCGAGGCCGATCCGCAGGCTCGCCACCTCGCGCGCCAGGAACTCCATGTCGGCGTGCGAGCGGCTGGCCGCCTCGCGGTCCTGCTCGGCGGCGATGCGGTCGCGCGCCTCCTGCCGGTTCTGCGCGAGCAGGATCAGCGGCGCGGCGTACGACGCCTGCAACGACAGGATCAGCGTGAGGAAGATGAAGGGGTACTCGTCCCAGCGCGGACGGTCGGGGCCGTACGGCACGTTCCACACGATCCACACGAAGATGAACAGCGTCATCCAGGCGATGAACGTGGCGGTGCCGAGGAAGCGCGCGGCGGACTCGGCGAAGCGGCCGAAGCGCTCGGGATCGGCGTCCTTGCGGGCGGCGAGGTTGCGGCGCAGGCCCCGGCGCAGGTCGCGCGGCTGGTCGAGGCGTTCGCGGTCAGCCATGCTCACGCCATCCCTTCGGGAGCAGGTGGTCGAGCACGTCGTCGATCGTCACGACGCCCAGCAGGTGCTGGTTCTCGTCGACGACCGGGACGGCGACGAGGTTGTACGCCGCCAGCAGGCCCGCGACCTCGGCCAGCGAGGCCTCCGGGCGCGGCCAGTCGATGTCGTTGACGATGATCTGGCTGACCAGCGTGGAGGGCGGCTCGCGCAGCAGCGCCTGGAAGTGGGCGGCGCCCAGGAAGCGGCCGGTGGGGGTCTCCAGCGGCGGCCGGCACACGTAGACCATCGAGGCCAGCGCGACGCTCAGCTCGGGCTCGCGGACCAGGGCCAGCGCGTCGGCGATCGTGGCGCTCGGGTCGAGGACGACCGGCTCGGTGGTCATCATGCCGCCGGCGGTGCGCTCCTCGTAGGAGAGGAGGCGTCGGACGTCCTCGGCGTCGTCGGGCTCCATGAGGCCGAGGAGCTCCTCGGCGGTCTGCGCGGGCAGCTCGCCGAGCAGGTCGGCCGCGTCGTCGGGGTCCATCTCGCCCAGCACGTCGGCGCCGCGGCTCGGGTCGAGGATGCCGAGCACCTCGACCTGCAGGGCCTCGGGCATCTCCTCGAGGACGTCGGCGAGGCGCTCGTCGCCGAACTCGCGCACGATCTCCATGCGGCGCTTGGGCGGCAGGTCGCGCAGCGCGTTGGCGATGTCGGCCGGGCGCATCTCGTCCATCATCGCGAGCAGGTGGGTGGCGCCCTGGGCGGCGGTCTCGCTGGCCAGTCCGCGGACCTCGTCCCACTCGACGACGTGGCTGGTGCCGCGGCGGCCGAAGCGCTTGTGGGGCTCGGCGACGGCGACGGCGGAGACGTACCAGTCGCGGCGCGGGTCCTGCTCGATCGCGATGTCGTAGAGGGCGGCCGGCGTGCCGTCGGCGAGCGTGACCTGGCGGTCGAACAGCTCGTGCACGGCGAGGGTCTCGGTGGAGCGCTGCTGGAAGCGACGGAGGTTCAGCACGCCCGTGGTGATGACCTGACCGGAATCCATCGAGGTGACCCGGGTGATCGGCAGGAACACGCGGCGCCGGCCGAGGACCTCGACGACGAGGCCGAGCACGCGCGGGCGCTGGGTGGCGCTGCGGACGGCGACGACGACGTCGCGCAGCTTGCCGACCTGGTCGCCCACGGGGTCGAAGACGGCCTGCCCGACGAGACGGGACACGAAGATCCGGGTCGGCTGGCTGCTCACGGGTCCGAGGCTACCGGCCGGGGGTCGCCCGCCGCTGGGGGCTGGTGGGGCGGTGAGTGGTCAACCCTACGGTCGGCGGACGGCTGATGGGCGGTGAGCCAGCAACCGGACCGAAGGCCGATGGGGTTGATGGCGCACCGCCCGAGCGAGGGAAGGGTTGAGGACTCACCGCCTCCCCAGCACGCGGGTCACCGGAAGGGCGGGGGAGACTGACGCGGTGAACTATCTGCTCGCGCTCGTCGCGGTGATCGGCGTGTCGATGTCGGGTCCGCTGATGGCGGCCACGGCGGCACCGGCGCTCGCGATCGCCTTCTGGCGCAACGCCATGGCCACGGGCCTGCTGGCGCCGATCGCGCTGACCCGGCACCGCACCGCGATCACGGGACAGGACCGGCACGGGTGGACGCTGGCCATCGTCGCGGGCGCCGCGCTGGCCGCGCACTTCGCCTGCTGGGTCGGCTCGCTCAAGCTGACCTCGGTCGCGGCGGCCACGGCGCTGGTCTCGATGCAGGTCCTCTTCGTCATCGCGATCGACGCGCTGCGGGGTCGGCGCGCCGCGCCCGCCGTGGTCGCCGGCTCCCTCCTCGCCGTGGTCGGCGTGGCCGCGATCTCCGGCGTCGACCTCTCGCTGTCGAAGGAGGCGCTGTGGGGCGACGCGCTGGCGCTCGCCGGCGGCCTGTTCGCCGCGATCTACGTCGTGGTGGGCGCCCGCGTGCGGGAGACGCTCTCGACGACCGCCTACACCTTCACCTGCTACGGCATCTGCTCGGCGATCCTGCTCGTCGTCTGCCTCGTCGCCGGCGTCCCGCTGGGCGGCTGGTCGGCCCGGGCCTGGGTGATGATCGTGGCGGTCATGGTGTGCGCGCAGCTGCTCGGGCATTCCGTCATCAACCACCTGCTGGCCGTCATGTCGCCCGTGGTCGTGTCGCTCATGCTGCTGCTCGAGGTGCCCGGGGCGGCCCTGCTGGCCGCGGCGTTCCTGGGCGAGTCGCTGCCGTGGCTGACGTACGGCGGCATCGTGCTGATCCTCGCCGGCCTCGCCGTGGTGACCGCGTCCACGGGGCGGGCGCGCCGGGCCGAGACCCTCGTCGCCGACTGAATCCGCGCGGTCCCCACCCGGTGCCCGGCAGCGCGCCACTGTAGGCTCGCCCCGATTCCCACCGAGATTCGAGGAGCACCGTCATGGGGCGTCTTGTCAGCACCGAGGGCCTGACCGAAGAGCAGGTCGAGATCCTCAAGGTCGTTCGCCAGTTCGTCGAGAAGGAGATCATTCCGGTCGCGACGGACCTGGAGCACAAGGACGAGTACCCGACCGACATCGTCGAGGGCCTCAAGGAGCTCGGCATCTTCGGCCTGATGATCCCCGAGGAGTACGGCGGACTCGGCGAGTCGCTGCTGACCTACGCGCTCGTGGTCGAGGAGATCGCGCGCGGCTGGATGAGCGTCTCGGGCGTCATCAACACGCACTTCATCGTCGCCTACATGCTGATCCAGCACGGCACCGACGAGCAGAAGCAGAAGTACCTGCCGAAGATGGCCACCGGAGAGGTCCGCGGCGCCTTCAGCATGAGCGAGCCCTCGCTCGGCTCCGACGTCTCGGCCATCTCCACCAAGGCCACCAAGCAGGACGACGGCTCGTACGAGATCACCGGCCAGAAGATGTGGCTGACGAACGGCGGCTCGTCCACGCTCGTCGCGGTGCTGACCAAGACCGACGAGGGCTCGGACAGCGTCTACAAGAACATGACCACCTTCCTCATCGAGAAGGAGCCGGGCTTCGGCGAGACGGCCCAGGGCGTCACGGTGCCCGGCAAGATCGAGAAGATGGGCTACAAGGGCATCGACACCACCGAGATGATCCTGGAGAAGCACCAGATCTCGGCGGACCAGATCCTCGGCGGCACGCCCGGCCAGGGCTTCTACCAGATGATGGACGGCGTCGAGGTCGGCCGCGTCAACGTCGGCGCCCGCGCCGTCGGCATCGCGAACCGCGCCTTCGAGCTGGGCATCGCGTACGCGCAGCAGCGCGAGACGTTCGGCAAGCCGATCGCCCAGCACCAGGCCATCCTGTTCCGCCTGGCCGAGATGGCCACCAAGGTCGAGGCCGCCCACACGATGGTCGTGCGGGCCGCGCGCCTGAAGGACTCGGGCAAGCGCATGGACGTCGAGGCCGGCATGGCCAAGATGCTCGCGAGCGAGTACTGCAACGAGGTCGTCGAGGCGTCGTTCCGCATCCACGGCGGCTACGGCTACTCCAAGGAGTACGAGATCGAGCGGCTCTACCGCGAGTCGGCCTTCATGCTGATCGGCGAGGGCACGTCCGACATCCAGAAGATGATCATCGGGCGCAACCTGCTCAAGGACTACAAGCTCTGAGTCCCGCGACGAGAACCCCGCATCCACTCCGTGGACGCGGGGTTCTCGTGCGTTCACGGGTCTAGGCTGGCCGCATGGCCCAGATCTTCTCGTTGGAGTACCCGCAGTCCCTCGGCGTCTACGACGACTACGACGCGGCGCAGAAGGCCGTCGACCACCTCTCCGACCACGACTTCCCGGTCGAGAACGTGCTCATCGTCGGCACCGAGCTCAAGCAGCTGGAGCGCGTCACCGGGCGCCTCACGTGGGGGCGGGTGATCCTCAGCGGCGTGCTCGGCGGCGCCTGGTTCGGCCTGCTCATCGGCCTGCTGCTGGGCATCTTCGCCGCGGAGGGCGACTGGCTCGCGGCGGTCCTCACCGGCATCCTGCTCGGCGTCGTGTGGGGCGCGATCATCGCGGCGGTGGGCTACGCCTCCACCCGCGGGCAGCGCGACTTCAGCAGCGTCAAGACGATCCTGCCGAGCAAGTACGAGCTGCTCGTCGAGCACAAGCACCTCGCGCGGGGCCAGGAGCTGCTCGCGGGCCTGCCCGGCGCCACCCCGACGTTCTGACGCGCGTCCGCTGCGGCGGATGTGACGGTTTTTTGTTGGAGTGACGCGTGGGAACGTAGGATGGGAGACCGTGCGACCGGGTGGGTCGCACGTCCTCCGGAGGTCTCCCGTGCGTTCCCCTCGTGCTGCCCTGGCGCTGGCCCTCGCCGTCGCCGCCGGCCTGCTCGTCGCCCCGCTCGCCGCCGTCGCGCCCGCGTCGGCGGCCAACGCGCGCTGCGCGGCGTACCACGACGTGGTCCGCGAGACCTCGGCCGGCGGAGTGCTCGCCGGGCGTACGCCGCTGCTCGCGGCGTCGTACAACATCGCGGGCTACAACGCCTCGGCCGGCACGATGCCCGGCTGGGAGTCGCGCGCCGACCGCGTGGTCGGCATGATCATGCGCTGCTCGCCCGACGTGATCGGCCTGCAGGAGGCCTCGGAGGCCTGGATGCAGCGCCGCCCGCCCGGCTCGCGCAACCACGCGCAGTTCGAGCACGTCGTCGACCTCATGAATGCGCGCACGCCCGGCGCGCCGTACCGCGTCACCAACACGTACCGGAAGTCGTGCCCGACCACCGGCCCGAACCCCGCCGTCTGGAACGGCACGTGGCACGGCGAGCGCGCCCCGTGGCGCACGTGCACGACCTCGGCCTCGGCCAGCTCCTCGGACAACCGCACCGTCTACGACTCGCGCGTCCTCGAGGTCGTGCGCCACGGCTCGCGCCCGCTGTCCAGCGCCACCAGCACGAAGCGCACGCTGGACTGGACGATCTTCCGCGTCCGCGCCACCGGCAAGCAGTTCCTCTTCGCCAACACGCACCTCGACGCCCGCTACCGCGGCAAGGCCATCACGACCTCGGCGTCGAACTCGTTCCGCCGCAAGCAGGCGGCCCAGGTGCTCGCGACCGTCAAGCAGCTGCGCGCGGGCAGCCTGCCGGCCGTCCTGGTGGGCGACCTGAACAGCAACGGCCGCACCCGCAGCACGACCGCCGTGGACGACTTCACGCGCGCCGGCCTGGTCGACCTGCTCGGCACCGACCGCCGCGTCTACCGCTCCAAGAGCGCGAAGTGGCGCGGCTCGTGCAAGTCCGTCGGCGTGACCTCGTCGCTGTCCGCCACCCGCTTCGCCCGCGTGCCGCTGCACGTCAAGCGACGCATCAACGTCTCGTACAACTCGTCCAACGCCGTCGCGGGCAAGGGCCCGGGCAGCGCGAAGAACACGTGCATGTACCGCGACAAGAAGCTCAAGCGTCCGCGCGGCTCGACGCCGGCGGCGTACTACAAGCACCAGGGCACGCGGATCGACTACGTGCTCGCGGCGGGCATCCGAGCGCGCGGCTGGGAGACGGTCGTGGACGCCAACCTGCGCACCGCGCGCTACCGCGCGACCCCGCCGTCGGACCACCACATGGTCGCGGCGACGCTCGCGTTCTGACGATCCGCCATGATGGTCCCGCACCATCGGCGACAGTGAGGACGACATGAGCAAGACGAACCCGGGCAACTTCTTCGAGGACTTCACGCTCGGACAGGTGATCCAGCACGCCACGCCGCGCACGATCACCGAGGGTGACCGCGCCGTCTACGGCTCGCTGTACCCCACGCGGTTCGCGGTGCCCTCGTCCGCGGCGTTCGCCGCCTCGGTGGGCCTCGACCCGCACCCGGTGGAGGACCTCATCGGGTTCCACGTCGCGTTCGGCAAGACCGTGCCCGACGTCTCGCTCAACGCGGTCGCGAACCTCGGCTACGCGGAGTGCCGCTTCCACGCGCCGATCGTCCCGGGCGACACGATCTCCACCTCGTCGGAGGTCATCGGCCTGAAGCAGAACTCCAACGGCAAGTCCGGCGTCGTCTACGTGCGCTCCACCGCCACGAACCAGCGCGACGAGGTCGTCCTGGACTGGGCGCGCTGGGTCATGGTGCACAAGCGCGACACCGAGGCCGCCGCGCCCGAGACCGTGATCCCCGAGCTGGCGCCGTTCGTGGCCCCTGAGGAACTCGTCGTCCCGCAGGGGCTCGACTTCACCGGGTACGACTTCGTCGCCGCCGGCGAGCCGCACCGGTTCGACGACTACGAGGTCGGCGAGCGGATCGATCACGTCGACGGCGTCACCCTCACCGCCTCGGAGCACCAGCAGGCCACGCGCCTGTGGCAGAACACGGCCAAGGTGCACTTCAACGTCGAGGCGCGTCCCGACGGCAACAACCTCGTCTACGGCGGCCACGTCATCTCGCTGGCGCGCGCCCTGTCGTTCAACGGTCTCGCGAACGCCCAGCTGATCGCCGCGATCAACGCCGGCGCGCACACGTCGCCCGCGTTCGCCGGCGACACGATCTACGCGTGGAGCGAGGTGCTCGACAAGGCCGAGACCTCCGCGCCCGGCGTCGGCGCGCTGCGGCTGCGGCTCGTCGCCACCAAGGGCCGTGACGAGGCGATGACCCTCAGGGGCGAGGACGGCAAGTACGCGCCTGGCGTGCTGCTGGACCTCGACTACTGGGTCCTCGTGCCACGCTGAGTCCATGAGCGCCGAGCAGGAGCCCGAGACCAGCGAGCTGTGGCTCGTCCGTCACGGCGAGACGGAGTGGAGCCGCTCGTGGAAGCACACGTCGGTCACCGACGTCGAGCTGACCGCCCTCGGGCGCGAGCAGGCCGAGGCGCTGCGCCCGCAGCTGTCGGGCGTGCGGTTCGACCGCGTCTGGAGCAGCCCGCGGCGTCGCGCGCTCGTGACGGCCGAGCTGGCCGGCTTCGAGCCCGAGGTGGTCGAGGACGTCGTCGAGTGGAACTACGGCGAGTACGAGGGCATCACGACGCAGCAGATCCGCCAGACCGTGCCGGACTGGACCGTGTGGTCGCACCCGACGCCCGGGGGAGAGACGGCCGAGCAGCTCGGCGCGCGCCTCGACCGCGTGGTGGAGCGGGCGCGGTCGCTCGGCGGGCGCACGCTGGTGTTCGCCCACGCGCACTCGCTGCGCGTCCTGGCGGCGCGCTGGCTGGGCCTCGAGGTGGCCGACGGACGGGTGTTCGCGATCGACACGGCGACCTACTCGGTGCTCGGCGACGACCGGGGTCAGCCGGTGGTCCAGCAGTGGAACGTCCAGCAGGGCGGTCGCGCGAGCAGGGCCTAGTCTTCTGAACGTGCGCATCGACCTCCACACCCACTCGACGCGGTCCGACGGCACCGACACGCCCGGCGACCTCGTGCGCAAGGCGAAGGCCGAGGGACTCGACGCGATCGCCCTCACCGACCACGACGCGACCGAGGGCTGGGCCGAGGCGCAGGAGGCCGCCGACGAGGTGGGCCTGCGGCTCATCCGCGGCATCGAGATCTCCACGCAGTTCGAGGGGCTCAGCGTGCACCTGCTGGGCTACGAGTTCGACCCGACGTACGCGCCGCTCGTGGAGGAGCTGGAGCGCGTGCTGGGTGGCCGCAACCAGCGCCTGCCGCGGATCCTCGACAAGCTCGCGGCGCTGGGGATGCCGCTCACCGAGCAGGAGGTGCTGGCGGTGGCCGGCGACGCCGCCGCGTGGGGGCGCCCGCACGTGGCCGACGCGATGATCGCCAAGGGCTACATCCAGGACCGCGACGAGGCGTTCCGCGACTGGCTCGTTCCCGGCAAGCCCGCGTACGTCGCGCGCTACGCCGCGAGCCTCTTCGACGCCGTGCGGCTCGTGCGCGAGGCGGGCGGACGGCCCGTGATCGCCCACGCCTGGGCGCGCGACAGCCGCGGCAAGGTCACCCCCGACCTGCTGGCCGAGCTCGCGGAGGTCGGCCTCGCCGGCATCGAGGTCGACCACCCCGACCACGACGCCCGCGCCCGCGCCGAGCTCGCGGCCATCGCCGCCGACCTCGACCTCGCCCGGACGGGCTCCAGCGACCACCACGGCACCGGCAAGGGCTCCGCGTTCCACCTCGGCGCGAACCTCACCGATCCCGAGCAGCTGGAGCGCCTCCTCGGCTGACTTTCCGTATCGGCTTGCCGCAGTGGCTTGCCACAATGGAAAGTCGGGGTCTAGACTTTCCGTGTTGGCAAGTCGAGACGGAGGCATCATGACGGAACGGGACGAGGCGCGAGAGGCGCTCGAGCAGATCGCCGCCACGCGGCGCGAGACGGCGCACCGGGCTGCGAGCCCGCGTGGCTACTACGCGGTGGCGGGCTTCGGGATGGGGCTCGTGATCCTCGGGTTGGGGCTCGACGGCTGGGTCCGCTGGCTGCTCTACGCGGTCGGCCTGGCGACGACCTTCGGGGCGATGACCTGGTACACGAAGCACACGGGCATCGTCACGTTCGCGACGCTGCGCGAGCCGGGCGCCTGGCGTGCGTGGCTGATGGTGGCCGTCTCGCTGGTCTCGCTCGGCCTGGCGTTCCTCGGGCCCGTGGTCGCGGCCGTGGCCGCGCTGGTGACCACCGCGACGTGGGCCGTGCTCGGTCCGCGCTGGGACGCCGACTGGGTGCGCAGCATCGAGGAGCAGCCGTGAGCTCGGACGGATTCGACCCGCTGATCCACGCCCCGCACCGGCTGCAGATCTGCGCGATCCTCGACACCGTCGACAAGACGGAGTTCGCGCTGCTGCGCGAGCGGCTCGACGTGAGCGAGTCGGTGCTGAGCAAGCAGGTCAAGGCGCTCGAGGACGCCGGCTACGTCAAGGTCACCAAGGCCACCCGCGCCGGTCGGGTCCGCTCCTGGGCCGCCTTCACCAAGGCAGGCCGCGCCGCCTACCGCGGCCACGTCGAGGCCCTCCGCGCCATCGTCGGCTGACCGCCGCGGCTCCGGAAGGCGTCAGTGGGCGAGCAGGAAGCCGCGCCAGTCGTCGACGAGCTCCTCGGGGGCCTCGACGGCGGGGGAGTGGGCCGCGGAGGGCAGCACGACGATCTCGGTGCCCAGGCGCTCGGCCATCTCGGCCTGCGCGTCGTGGGGCCAGGCGTCGTCGGTCTCGCCGCGCGCGACCCACACGGGCACGCCGGTGGCGGCGACCTCGTCCACCCGGTCGGGGGCGTCCAGCAGGTGCTGTGTCATCGCCTTGAGCGAGGCCGGCGCGTTGGCCGTGAACCGCTTCGCGAGGAAGGCCGTGATCTGCGCGGGGCGCTTGATGCCCTGCTCGCGCAGCTGGTGGATGTCGAGCAGCGGCACCTTGCCGATCGCCGCGGCGATCCGCTGCAGCGGCCGGGTGGGGGAGTCGCCGAGCGCGCCCGGGCCCGTGCACAGCAGGCTGAGGCTGCGGACCCGCTGCGGGTGCGCGATCGTCAGGGTCTGCGCCACGAGCCCGCCGAACGAGTGGCCCAAGAGGTGGAACCGCTCGTCCTCGAGAAGGGTGTCGGCGACGGCGAGCGCGTCCTCGGCGAGCGCGTCGAGCGAGTAGTCGTCGAGCGGGTCACCGGGCGACTCGTACTGCCCGCGCTGGTCGAAGGCGACGACGTCGTACCCGAGCGCCGCGAGCAGCGGCAGGACGGGCGTGAAGTCCTCCTTGCTGCCGGTCCAGCCGGGCACGAGCAGGATCGAGCCGAGCCGCTCGCCGGTGGCGCGGGCCAGGTGCACGGCGTGCTCGGTGCGGGACGTCTCGGCGCGGAGGACCTCGACGCCCTCGGGGATGTCGAGGGTCTTGGGAACGCTCACCGGGTCATCGACCCCGCTGCGCGATCTTCGCGACCACCGTGGCCGGAGCATGGCGGGCGATCGCGGCGAGGACCTTGTACCGCGCCGACGGCACGGAGATCGCCTTGCCGCGCTCGAGGTCGCGCAGCGAGCCCTTGACGACGGCGTCGGCCTTGAGCCACATCCACCGCGGCACGTCGCCGATCTCGGCGCCCATCCGCTGGTGGAACTCGGTGCGGGTGAAACCCGGGCACAGCGCCTGCACGGTGATGCCCACGTCGGAGTAGTGCCAGTTGGCCCACTGGGAGAGGTTCACGAGCCATGCCTTGTGCGCGGAGTAGGCCCCCCGCGGGGTGAACGCGGCGACGCTGGCGACGTTGATGATCCCGCCCTGTCCGCGTCCGGACATCGACTTGATGGCGGCGTCCATGAGGTGCATCGGGGCTCGCACCAGCAGGTCGAGCTGGCGGTCCTCGTCGGCGATGTCGGTGGTGCCGAACCAGCCGGCGAGCGAGGCGCCGGCGTTGTTGACCAGCAGGTCGATCGGGCGGCCGGACTCGGACAGGCGGTCGGCGACGCGATCCATGCCCTGCAGGGTGGTGAGGTCGGCGGTGATGACCTCGACCTCGACCCGGTGCGCGTCGGTCAGCTCGGCCGCGACCTGCTCCAGCCGGACGGTGTCTCGGGCGACGAGGACGAGGTTCGTCCCCCGTCGCGCCAGCTGCCGGGCGAACGCGTTTCCGATGCCGGCGGTGGCGCCGGTGATCAGGGCCGTGCGGGTCATGGAGCCCAGCATGCCAGTCACGCGAGGTCCCGGCCCCGGTAGGCCCACCAGCCCACCCCGAGGAGGGCGGCCGCGACACCCGAGAGAGCCAGCGTCGACACGGGATCGGCGCCCTCGAGCGGGAGGTGGGGGACGTGCGTGAAGGGCGACAGCCACAGGGCGGCGTCGGGCAGGCCGAGGAGCTCCCCGATCTGTCCCAGCGTGCCGAAGGCGACGAGGACGCCCCAGCCGACCACGGCCCAGCGGGCTCGGCACGCGAACAGCAGCACCCCGACGGCCACCGTGACCCAGGCGGCGGGCGCCTGTCCGAGGGCCGCCTCGACGATCCGGGCCGGGGAGTGGTCGGTGCCCTGCCGGACGCCGAGTGCCAGGGCGAGCCCCGCGACGAGCAGCAGCCACGTGACGCCGCCCAGCGCGAGCGTCACGACCGACCAGTACGCGCGGGCGCGGGTCACCCGCGTGGACAGGACCATCTCGGTGCGCCCGTCGCGCTCGTCGTCCGCGGCGTGGGTCAGGATCGTGATGCCGAAGCAGCACACGATGAGCGCCGCGATCGAGGCGATCGACGCGATCATCGTGTCGCGCAGGGCACCCGTGCCGCCGAGCCCCTCCAGCAGGCGCTCGGTCTCGTCGGACAGGATGCCGTCGAGGTTCGGCGAGATCGCGCCGAACAGCAGTCCCATCAGCGCGACCGCGGCCGTCCAGCCCCACAGCGGCGCCACGTGGGACCTCACGCCGAGGGCGAGGGGACCGGCGAGCCAGCCCGGACCTCGGGCCGGACCCGGCCGCGGCGCGAGCAGGCCCGCGCCGAGGTCGCGCCGGGCCGCGAGCGCGACCGCGACGGCGGCCGCCGCGACGGCCAGCGCGACGTACAGGCCCAGCACCCACCACCGGGTGTCCCCGTAGGCCTGCAGGCGCGTGTTCCACCCGAACGGCGACAGCCAGCTCAGCCACTCCGCGCCGGAGGCGTCACCGGCGGCCCTGGCGACGAACAGGACCGCGAGGACCGCGGCGGCGAGCCCGGCGCACGTGCGGGCGCTCGCCGAGACCTGGCAGCACACGGCGGTGATCGCCGCTCCCACGAGTCCCGTCCCGGCCCATGCCGCGCCGAACGCCACCGAGCCGGTCCACGGCAGGCCCGCGAGGGCGTTCGTCACGGCGACGAGCAGCCCGAGGAGGGCGGAGACCACGGCCGCGAGGCCGAGCGCGGTGACCAGCGGCGCGAGCCGTCCGACGCCGGCGCCGCCGAGGAGCTCGGCGCGACCGGTCTCCTCCTCGCTCCGCGTGTGTCGGCGGACGAGGAACAGCGTCATCACGGCGACCAGGACCGAGTAGGTCACGGTCATCTTGGTCATCGCGAGCTCGCCGAGGCTCGTCGGGTCGAGGACGGGTCCGTAGAGGGCGACGATGCCGGCGCTCGCGTTGAGACCGGCCGCCGCGGCCACCCGGTCGGCCTCGGTCGGGTAGAGGCCCGGGGTGACCGCCGCCGACGTGCCGCACACGAGCGTCAGGACCGCGAGCCACGCGGGGATCGACCACCGGTCGCGTCGCACCGCCAGCCGCAGCAGCGTGGGCGCGCCGGCCAAGGTCTGGCTCATGGGACCTGCTCGGCCGGAGTGGACTGGTAGGCGTCGAGGAACAGCTCCTCCAGCGTCGGCGGCGTGCTGGTGAGCGACTCGACCTGGGCCCCGGCCAGGGCGCCCAGCAGCGGTGTCATCGCCTCGGCATCTACGGTGCACGACACGGTGCAGCCCTCGACGCGGACGTCGTGCACGCCGTCGAGCCGCAGCCCCGCGACCGCCTCGGGCCGGGCGACGGTCGCCGTCACGCGGCTGCGGCGCAGGTGACGCAGGTCGGCCAAGGCGCCGCTCTCCACGGTGCGGCCCTCGCGGATGATCGTGACGCTGTCGGCCAGTCGCTCGACCTCGCCGAGGACGTGGCTCGACAAGAGCACGGTGGACCCGGCCGCGCGGTGCTCGGCCACGCAGCCGACGAACACCTGCTCCATCAGCGGGTCGAGCCCGGACGTCGGCTCGTCCAGGAGCAGCAGGTCGCTGGGCGCGGCCAGGGCGGCGACCAGCGCCACCTTCTGCCGGTTGCCCTTCGAGTACGCGCGGGCCCGCTTCGCGGGGTCGAGCTCGAACGCGTCGACCAGCTCGTCCCGGCGCGTGCGGCGCGGCTCGAAGCCGCGGGTCCGCAGCAGCAGGTCGACGATCTCGCCGCCGGTCAGGTTCGGCCACAGCACGACGTCGCCCGGCACGTACGCCAGTCGCCGGTGCAGGGCGACCGTGTCGCTCCACGGGTCCAGCCCGAGCACCGTCGCGGTGCCGGCGTCGTGACGCAGGAGGCCCAGCAGGCAGCGGAGCGCCGTGGACTTGCCGGCCCCGTTCGGGCCGAGGAACCCGTGCACCTCGCCCGCCTTCACGGTCAGGTCGAACGCGTCCAGCGCGCGGAACGATCTTCACGAGACCGCGCACGGCCACCACGTCGTCCATGCCGCCACGCTAGGCAGCCGGCGGGTTCACGTGGCGGACGCGCGCTCGTCCGCGTCCCGACGGTCGCCCGTCGATGGCACAATTGCCGCGTGACCACCACCGTGGCCCTCGCCAACCAGAAGGGCGGCGTCGCCAAGACCACCAGCGTCGCGTCGCTCGGGGCCGCGCTCCTCGAGGAGCGACAGCGCGTGCTCCTGGTCGACCTCGATCCGCAGGGCAGCCTCACGTTCTCCCTCGGCATCGACCCCGAGGAGCTCGACGTCACGATCGCCGAGGTGCTGCTGGGCAAGGCGCCCGCCGGCGACGCGATCGTCACCACCGAGGAGGGCCTGGACCTGCTACCGGCGAACATCGCGCTGGCCGAGGCCGAGGAGAACCTCGTCACCCGCACCGGCCGCGAGCAGCGGCTGCGGGTCGCGCTGGCGAAGATCGCCGACGACTACGACTGGATCCTGCTGGACTGCCCGCCCGCGCTGGGCGTGCTCACGGTGGGCGCGCTGTCGGCCGCCGACGAGGTGGTCATCCCGCTGCAGGCCGAGACGCTCTCGCACCGCGGCGTCGGCCAGCTGCTCGACACCATCCACGACGTGCGCCAGTTCATCAATCCCGATCTGGTGATCCGCGGCGTGCTGGCCACGATGTACGACGGCCGCACCGCGCACGCGCGCAACGTCCTGGCGGCCATCGGCGACACCTACGACCTCGAGGTCCTCGAGCCCCCGATCCCCAAGACCATCCGCTTCGCCGAGGCGCCCGCGATCGGCCGCTCGATCCTCAGCACGGCGCGTGCCCACAAGGGGGCCGACGCCTACCGCGCCGTCGCCCGCGTCCTGGTCGGGGCCCGATGACCGGACCCGACGGGCCCGGCGAGTCCGCCACGCGCACACCGCGCGAAGTCGGCCATCGGCGCAAGGTCGCGCCTACCGTGGAGGACATGGCTTCCCCGCCCCGTGTCCGTCTCGGCCGCGTCGCCGCGCTCATCGGCGCCGTCGCGCTCACCGCCACCGTCTCCGCGGTCTCGCTCGTGCGCGAGCCCGCGACGTCCGCCACCGCCGGAACCGGCACCGCCGTCGTCGAGACGGTGGCTCCCGTGATCACGGCCGCCGGCGAGCAGGCGCACACCACGCGCGAGCTCGCCCTCCAGACCCAGCGCACGAAGGCCCTGGCCGAGAAGAAGGCGAAGCAGCAGGCCGCGAAGGCGAAGGCCAGCCCGCCGCCCCCGGCGAGCTCCGGTGAGGGACGCCGCATCGTGTTCGACCAGTCCGACCAGCGGGTCTGGCTGATCGAGGCCGACGGGACCGTCGACCGCACCTACCTCGTCTCGGGGAGCCGCTTCGACAACCTCCAGCCGGGCAGCTACGCCGTGCAGTCGCGCACGCGGCACGCCACGAGCTTCGACTACACCGGCACGATGGAGTACTTCGTGCAGTTCACGACCGGCCAGAACGCGCCCATCGGCTTCCACTCGATCCCGGTCTACAACAACGGCAAGCCGGAACAGACCATCGAGCAGCTGGGCCAGGCCCTGTCGGCGGGCTGCATCCGCCAGGAGAAGTCGGACGCCAAGTACCTCTGGGACTGGGCACCCGACGGCACTCCGGTCGTCGTCACGGCGTGACGGCGACGAGCCCGGCCCACTTCACGAGGTTTCCTGTCACTTCACAGGGTTCGCAAACCTCGCTCAGTGACAGTTTCCCCGGTTAACCGGGGAAACTGTCACGTCGCGTCAGGACGCGGAGGCGGGGGTGGAGCCGGAGGCCTGCTCGCCCGAGGGACGGCGGCGACGGCGGCGGCGACGCGCCTGGCCCTCGCCGGCCGGCTTGTCCTCGCCCGAGGTCGCGGAGGCCGTCTCGGCCGCGGGACGCTCGGCGCCCTCGACGGGCTGGCCGCCGCGGGTGCGCTGACGGCTGCGGCTGCGGTTGCGGCTGCCACCGTCGCGACGATCGCCGTCGCGCTTCTGGCCGTCGCGGCCGCCCTCGGAGCGGGGCTCCTTCGGCGCCGGCGGCTTCAGACGACCCTTGACGTTGCGGTCGATGCCGAGGTCGTGGAACAGGTGGTCCGACGTGGAGTACGTCTCCTGCGGCTCGTCGTAGGGCAGGTCGAGCGCCTTGTTGATGAGCTTCCAGCGCTGGATGTCGGCCCAGTCGACGAACGTGACCGCGGTGCCGGTCGCGCCGGCGCGACCGGTGCGGCCGATGCGGTGCACGTAGGTCTTGTCGTCCTCGGGGCACGTGTAGTTGATGACGTGGCTGATGTTCGCCACGTCGATGCCGCGGGCGGCGACGTCGGTGGCGACCAGGATGCTGACCTTGCCCTCGCGGAAGCCGTCGAGCGCCTTCTCGCGGGCCTTCTGGGCCATGTCGCCGTGCAGCGGCGAGGCCGGGAAGCCGCGGTCGGCCAGGTCGTCGGCCACGCGCTGCGCCTGGCGCTTGGTGCGCGTGAAGATCACGACGCGCTCGACGTCGTCGGCCTGCAGGATGCGGGCGACGACCTCGGGCTTGTCCATGTCGTGCGCCTGCCAGACGAACTGGCTCGTGGCGGGCACGGTCTGGCCGGCCTCGGCCGACTCGGCACGGATGTTCATCGGGTGGCGCATGTGCTTGCGCGCCAGGGTGACGATCGAGGACGGCATCGTCGCGCTGAACAGCATCGTCTGGCGGGTCTCGGGCGTGCGCGCGAGGATCGACTCGACGTCGGGCAGGAAACCCAGGTCGAGCATCTCGTCGGCCTCGTCGAGGACGAGCGACTTGACGTGGCTGATGTCGAGCGCGCCGCGGTTGACGAGGTCGAGGATGCGGCCCGGGGTGCCGACGACGATGTCGACGCCGGCCTCGAGGGCCTCGAGCTGCGGCTCGTAGGGCACGCCGCCGTAGATGGTGAGGTTGCGCGTGCCGCGGTTCTTCGAGGCCGTGGCGACGTCGCCGGCGACCTGGATCGCGAGCTCGCGCGTCGGCGCGACGATGAGGGCCTGGGGCTTGCCCGGCTCGACCAGCTGGTCGTAGTCGGGGTCGTGCGGCGCCACGGTGCGCTGGATGACGGGGATGGAGAAGGCCAGCGTCTTGCCGGTGCCGGTGCGGGCCTGTCCGATGAGGTCGGTGCCCACGAGGGCGACCGAGAGGGTCATCTCCTGGATGGGGAAGGCCTCGATGATGCCCTTGTCGGCGAGGGCGTCGGCGATCTCGGGCATGACGCCCAGTTCGGTGAAGGTAGTCAGGGGTCTGCTCTGGTTTCTGTGCGCGATCTACTGTCAGCGGATCTGAAATGGCTTGGATCCTGTGGCGACAGGATCGGCGAATACCCCTCCACTGTAACGTCGCGTGCCTCGGGCCGGGCGGACGCCGCGCTACAGTCCCGATCATGAGCTCCGATGCGACCCCCGGTGGACCCCTCGACGACCCCGACTACCGTGCGGGCGTGGTCGAGCTGCTGGCCCTGCTCAGCTACGGCGAGCTCAGCGCCGTGGAGCAGCTCAACCAGGACGCCCAGGAGGCGCCCGACCTGCGCACCAAGGTCGCGATCCAGACGATGGCCGCGTCGGAGTGGAGCCACTTCGTGCAGCTGCGCGACCGCCTCGTCGAGCTGGGGGAGGACCCCTACGCGGTGATGGACTCGTTCCGCACCACGTTCAGCCGCTTCCACGGCAAGACCGAGCCGTCGGACTGGCTCGAGGGCCTGCTGAAGGCCTACGTGGGCGACGGGTTGGCGGCCGACTTCTACCGCGAGATCGCGGCGTTCCTCGACGCCGACACCCGCCAGCTGGTGCTGGAGACGATGAGCCAGACGGGCAACAGCGAGTTCGTCGTCGACCAGGTGCGCGAGGCGATCGCCGCGGACCCGCGGGTGGCCGGAAGGCTCGCGCTGTGGGGCCGGCGACTGATGGGCGAGGCGCTCAGCCAGGCCCAGATGGTGGTGGCCGAGCGCGACGTGCTGACGGCCGTGGTGGTCGGTGCCGCGGATCGACCGGGCGGCTTCGACCTGGCCTCGATCGGGCGCATGTTCACGCGCATCACCGAGGCCCATGCCGAGCGCATGGCCCGCCTCGGGCTGGACGCCTGAGGCGGGCGCCGGCTCAGGAGCTCGTGAGGCCGAAGCCGACCTTGCGGCCGCTGTCGGCGTTGAAGTACAGGTAGGCGACCTTGTCGGCCGGCACGGCCACGGTGTGACCCTTGCTGTCGGTCAGGGTGAACAGCGAGTCGTCCTTGAGGGCGTCGTTCAGGGTCGCCAGCACCTTGTCGGGCTCGACGTCGGTGTCGACGGACAGCTCACGGGCGGCGTTCTGCACGCCGATCTTGACCTCCACGGTCACTCATCTCCTTGGTTGGTGGGCTTGGGGAACCCGCCGATCCCGCGCCAGGCGAGAGTCGAGGCGAGTGTGACGGCGTCGTCGCGCGACAGGCCCGACGCGCCGGACAGCCAGGCGCGGGCGCCGACGTGGCCCATGCCGACGAGGCCGGCGGCGAGCAGCTCGGCGGCGCCCTGCGACAGGCCGGTGTCCTCGACGATCACGTCGGCGATCGCCGCGGCGGACTCGGAGGTGACCCGGTCGACGAGCTCGCGGACCTCGGGATCACTGGTGAGGTCGGACTCGAAGACGAGGCGGAACGCCTTCTCCCGGTCGGCGACGCTGTCGTACCACAGGCGCATGCTGGCTTGGACGCGCTCGCGGTTGTCCTGGGTGGACGCGAGCGCCTCGCGCACGCCCTCGATCACCGTGTCGACGGCCGAGGAGACCAGCGCGGTGTAGAGGTCGAGCTTGCCGGGGAAGTGCTGGTAGAGCACGGGCTTGGAGACGCCCGCGCGCTCGGCGATCTCGTCCATCGAGGCCGCGTGGTAGCCCTGCTCGACGAACACGTCGAGGGCCACGTCGAGCAGTTGGGCCCGCCGAGCGGTGCGCGGCAGCCGTCCAGCGCGGGGCCGAGCCTCAGGGGTCTGGGTCACGCCCCAACCCTAGCGGTCGGTTACCCACCGGTCGCTTGCAGCGCGGCGTTGCGGGCCGTGTGGCGTGCTGTCCACCCAGCGGACGGCCCGCCACATGCTGGGACCGGACGGGAACAATGGTCGTCGGCGCCGGGTTGAGCCCGGTGAGCCCCGCAATCGAAGGAGAAGCCCGTGGTCGCGCCCCTGGTCGAGCCCGCCGACGAACTGACGATCGACGAAGTCCGTCGGTACAGCCGTCACCTGATCATTCCCGACGTCGGGATGACGGGACAGAAGCGCCTCAAGAACGCGAAGGTCCTCGTGATCGGCGCGGGCGGTCTCGGCAGCCCCGCGCTGCTGTACCTGGCCGCCGCCGGCGTCGGCACGCTGGGCATCATCGACGACGACGTCGTCGACGAGTCCAACCTGCAGCGCCAGATCATCCACGGGCAGTCCGACATCGACAAGCCGAAGGTGCAGAGCGCCGCGGAGGCGGTCGCGGAGGCCAACCCCTACGTCAACGTCATCACGCACCACGTGCGCCTGGACAACGACAACGTGCTGGACATCTTCAGCCAGTACGACCTGATCCTCGACGGCACCGACAACTTCGCGACGCGCTACCTCGTGAACGACGCGGCCGTCATCCTCAACAAGCCGTACGTGTGGGGCTCGATCTACCGCTTCGAGGGCCAGGTCTCGGTCTTCTGGGCGCAGGAGGGTCCGCAGTACCGCGATCTCTACCCCGAGCCGCCGCCGCCGGGCATGGTCCCGTCGTGCGCCGAGGGCGGCGTGCTGGGCGTCCTGTGCGCCTCGATCGGCTCGATCATGGTCACCGAGGCGATCAAGCTGATCACCGGCATCGGCGATCCGCTGATCGGCCGCCTCATGGTCTACGACGCGCTCGAGATGCGGTACACGACGCTCAAGGTCCGCCGCGACCCGAACGGCGTGCTGCCGACCGAGCTGCTGGGCGACTACGAGGCGTTCTGCGGCGCGATCAGCGACGAGGCCGCCGACGCCGCGGCCGACTCGACGATCTCGGTCGCCACGCTCGAGAGCTGGCTCAAGGAGCGCGGCGACGGTGGTCGGGACTTCGTCCTGGTCGACGTGCGCGAGCCGAACGAGTACGAGATCAACCGCATCCCCGGATCGGTCCTGATCCCCAAGGGCGAGGTCCTCGCGGGCCGTGCCTTCGACCAGCTGCCGCAGGACAAGCAGGTCGTCCTGCACTGCAAGTCGGGCGTCCGCTCGGCCGAGGCCCTCGCGGTGCTCAAGGGCGCCGGCTACTCCGACGCCGTGCACGTCGGCGGCGGCGTCGTGGCCTGGGTCAACCAGATCGACCCGAGCCAGCCCAACTACTGACCGCTCGTCGTGGCCCCGGTCCTGCTGACAGGATCGGGGTCATGGACGAGGAGTTCACCGAGGCCGTCCTCGAGGTCGTCGAGCAGATCCCGCCGGGGTGCGTCGCCACCTACGGCCTGATCGCCGAGCGGCTGGGGCGCGGCGGCGCGCGTCAGGTCGGACGCGTGATGTCGCTCGAGGGCGGCGGCGTCCCGTGGTGGCGCGTCGTGCGCGCCGACGGCTCCCTGCCCGCTCATCTCGTGATCGACGCCCAGCAGCACTGGCGCGACGAGGGCACTCCCGTCCGCAGCGGCCGGGTGATCGTGAAGGACGCCCTCGCGCCGGACTTCTGATCCTCCCCGGCTCCCGAGGACTGTCGGCGGGGTCTGGTTCCATGGGCGTGTGCCACCCGAGTTCGTCCTGCAGCGGCCCGAGCCCGTGCGCGCCGACGCGCCCGCGCTCGACGCGTCGCAGCGCTCCGTCGTCGACCACCGCGGCGGCCCGCTGCTGGTCCTCGCGGGGCCCGGAACGGGCAAGACCACCACGCTGGTCGAGGTCGTGGTCGACCGCATCGAGTCGGGCGAGCTCACTCCCGACCAGATCCTTGTCCTGACCTTCAGCCGCAAGGCCGCCGGCGAGCTGCGCGACCGCATCGGGCGCCGGCTGTCGGCGACGTCGGGCACGGTTCCGGCGATGACCTTCCACGCGTTCTGCTACGCCCTCGTGCGCGAGTTCAGCGACCCCGAGGCCTTCGCCGCACCGCCCGAGCTGATGACCGCGCCCACGCGCGACGCGGTGGTCGCCGACCTGCTCGGCGGGCACGACGCGTCGTCCTGGCCCGCGTCGCTGCGCGAGGCGCTCGGCACCCGCGGCCTCGCGGCCGAGCTCCAGTCGTTCATGGCCGCCGCGGTCACCCGGGGTCTCGGTCCCGACGACCTGCGTGCCCTCGCCGCCACGCGCGAGCGGCCGGAGTGGGCCCGCGTCGCCGACGCGATCGAGGAGTACCACCAGGTCATCGACTTCCAGAACCGCACGGACTACACCGACCTCGTCACGCGTGCCGCCGCCATCGCGGGCGACCTCGACCACCGCCGCGCGCTGCGCGATCGGTACCGCCTCGTGGTCGTGGACGAGTACCAGGACACCGATCCGCTCCAGGTGCGGCTGCTGCACGACCTCGCCGGCGACGGTCGCGACCTCGTGGTGGTCGGCGACCACGACCAGGCCATCTACGGCTTCCGCGGCGCCGATCCGAGTGCGATCACGCGGTTCCCCCAGCAGTTCGGCGCTGCCGACCGGCCGGCCCCCACGGTCGCCCTCACCACCACGCGTCGCTTCGGACCGCGGATCCTCGCCGCGGCCGGAGTCGCACTGGGCAGCCCGCCGGTCCCGCCCGGGCTCGACGCACGCGCTGCCGGCCAGCACCGCAACCTGCACTCGGCCGCCCGTGAGGAGGGCCGGGTCGAGGTCGTCACCTACGCCTCCGCCACGGCCGAGGCCGAGCACATCGCCGGGGTGCTGCGCCGCGCCCACCTCGACGACGGTCTGGCGTGGTCCGACATGGCCGTCCTCGTGCGCACGGGCGCCGACCTCACGCGTCTCCAGCGCGTCCTGGGTCCGGCGGGTGTGCCGGTCGAGGTCGCGGGCGACGAGGTCCCCCTCGTCGCCCAGCCGTCCGTCCGCACCCTGCTGCTGGCGCTCGAGGCCGCCGACCGGATCGCGCGCGAGGAGCCGCTCGACCCCGAGATGGCCGAGGCCCTGCTGACGGGTCCGCTCGCGGGGCTCGACGGACCCGCGATGCGCCGGCTCGGACGCGCGTTGCGCCGCCGCGACCCCGAGACGCCCTCGAGCGACCTCGTGGCCGCCTCCCTGCACGACCCCACCGCACTGGGCGTCGACACCTCCGACCCCTCCACCGCCGACGCGGTCGGCGCCGCCCGCGACCTCGCGGCGCTGCTGGGGCGTGCCGCGGCCGTCCTGCGCCGTGGTGAGCCGCCCGAGCAGGCGCTGTGGCTGCTGTGGGACGGCACTCGCTGGCCCGCGCGCCTGCGCGAGCAGTGGGGCACCGTCGAGGGCCGCGTCCACGCCGACCGCGACCTCGACGCCGTGTGCGCGCTGTTCCGGCACGCGGCGCGCGCCGAGGAGGGCGGTCGTCGTCGCGACACCGTGAACTTCGTCGCCGAGCTGCGCGCCCAGCAGATCCCGGCCGACCAGCTCGAGACCAGCGCCGCGCGACCCGACGCGGTCCGACTGATGACCGCGCACCGCTCGAAGGGCCTCGAGTGGCCGCTCGTCGTCGTCGCCGGCGTCCAGGCCGACCGCTGGCCCGACCTGAGGTCGCGCGGCAGCCTGCTCCGCTCGGAGCACCTCGACGGGCCGGTCGGCCCCGGCGCCCGGGGCGAGCAGCTGCGCGAGGAGCGCCGGCTGTTCTACGTCGCGTGCACCCGCGCCACCAGCCGCCTCGTCGTCACCGCCGTGCAGACGCCCACCGACGACGGCGACCAGCCCTCGCGCTTCGTCACCGAGCTGATCGCCGCGGGCTTCGGGGTCGATGCCGACCTGCCGCTGGGCCGTCCCGCCCGTCCCGTCTCGCTGCGCGGCGTCGTGGCCGAGCTGCGCCGCATCGGCGAGCAGTCCGACGACGAGACCGTGCGCGACGAGGCCGCCGCGATGCTCGCCGAGATCGTGCGCGCCGACCTCGCCCTCACGCGCGCCGCCGACCCCGCCCGCTGGTGGGGCCTGGCCGAGCCCACGCAGGCCGAGTCGCCGTGGCGCCCGGCGGACCAGCCGCTCGCTCTGTCGGGCTCGGCGGTCGAGGGGATCACGGCGTGCTCGCTGCGCTGGTTCCTCGGACGCGAGGCGCACGGCGAGTCCGCGTCCACCTCGGCGCAGGGCTTCGGGTCGATCGTCCACGCCCTCGCGGCCGACGTCGTCCAGCGCGGCGTCGAGCCCGACGAGATCGCGATGGCGGCACGCCTCGACGAGGTCTGGCACCGGCTCGACCACCAGGCGGCCTGGCTGGGCGAGCGCGAGCGGCAGGCCGCGCACGAGACCCTCACCCGCTTCGCGCGCTGGCACCGCGCCAACCCGCGCACGCCGCTCGCGGCCGAGCACGCCTTCACCACCACGCTCGTCGTGGGCGGCGAGGAGGTGCTGCTGCGCGGCTCGATGGACCGGGTCGAGATCGACGCCCAGGGCCACGTCCACGTCGTCGACTTCAAGACCAGCCGCAACGCCCCCGGCCCGCGCAAGATCGCCGAGCACGCACAGCTGGGGATCTACCAGGTGGCCGTCGAGCACGGCGCCGTCGCGTCGCTGGGCGTCGAGGAGGCCCGCTCCGGCGGCGCCGAGCTGGTCCAGCTGCGCACCCCCGCCGGTGCGAAGGACCCCGACTCGCCGAAGGTGCAGCCGCAGGCCCCGCCCGCGCCCGACGAGGCGTTCTTCGCCCTCGACCTGCTGGCCGAGTCCGCGCGCGCGGTCCGCGACGAGCGCCTCGTGGCCCGCCCGAACGACCATTGCGGCTTCTGCGACTTCCGCACGCTGTGTCCCGTGCTCACCGGTCCCACGATCGGAGGTGCCGAGTGACGCCGCTCGTGCGCGACACCGACCACCTGCGCGAGGTGCTCGGCATCCCCTTCAGCGAGGCGCAGCTGGCCGCGATCACCGCCGACCCGGCGCAGCCGCAGGCGATCATCGCGGGCGCCGGTGCCGGCAAGACCGCCGTGATGGCCGCACGCGTCGTGTGGCTCGTGGGCCACCTCGGCTACGCCCCCGACCGGCTGCTGGGACTGACCTTCACGTCGAAGGCCGCGGCCGAGCTGGCCGGCCGCGTGCGCGAGTCGCTCGAGCTCGTCGGCGACTTCTCCGAGTTCGGCGAGCCGACCGTCTCCACCTACCACGCGTTCGCCGGCACCCTCATCGCCGAGCACGGCCTGCGGATGGGGATCGAGCCCGACCTGCGCGTGCTCGCCGACGCCACGCGCTTCCAGATCGCCGCCCGCACCGCCCGGCGTCACGAGGGCCCGCTGCGCCACGTCTCGGCGTGGCTGCCCACCGTCATCGGCGATCTCCTCGAGCTCGACGGCCAGCTGTCGGAGCACCTCGTCACCACCGACGAGCTGCGGGAGTTCGACCGCGCCACGATCGAGCGCGCCCAGTCCGCCGAGAAGCAGCTCAAGTGGCACGAGGAGATCGTCGCGGCCTGCCTCAAGCGCGACGAGCTGGCCGACCTCGTCGACGAGTACCGCGCCGCCAAGGCCGACGCGGGGGTCATGGACTTCTCCGACCAGATGGCCTGGGGCGCCCAGCTGGCCACCCTGCCCGAGGTCCAGCAGGTCCTGCGCGAGCGCTTCGACGTCGTCCTGCTCGACGAGTACCAGGACACCTCGGTGGCCCAGCGCGACCTGCTGCAGGCCCTGTTCGCGGGCCGGCCCATCAGCGCCGTCGGCGACCCGGCCCAGGGCATCTACGGCTGGCGCGGCGCCGCCTCGGGCAACCTCACGGCGTTCCTCGACGACTTCCCGGGCGCCGGCGGCGCGAAGGGACGGCTGTTCAGCCTCGACGTCACCCGCCGGTGCGCGCCCGAGATCATCGACCTCGCCGGCCACGTCGCCCGCGACTACTACGGCTCGCCGGGCGTCGCCGAGATCGTCACGCCACTGAAGGCCGCGCCCGAGAATCCGTCGGGCGAGGTGTCGGTCGCGCTGCACCAGGGCGTCGCCGAGGAGATCGAGGCGCTCGTGGACCTCGTGGTCGACTCGGTCGAGCGCGGCACCGAGCGTCGTGAGATCGCCGTCCTGGTGCGCACCACCAACGAGAACCCCGAGATCGTGCGGGCACTGCGCTCGCGGGGCCTGCCCGTCGAGATCGTGGGCCTCACCGGCCTGCTCCAGCAGCCCGAGGTCGTCGACGTGCTGTCGGTGCTGGCCGTCCTCGACGACGTCACGGCCAACCCCGCCGTCCTTCGCCTGCTCACCGGCGTGCGCTGGCGGATCGGCGAGCGCGACCTCGCCCTGCTGGGCCGTCGCGCCGCCGAGCTCGGCCGCCAGTGGCGCGACGGGGGAGACGTCGACGCCAGCGACCCCGACGCGCTGCTGCAGGCGGCGCTCGACGAGGCCACCACCGGCGTCGACCCCACCGAGATCGTGTCGCTGGCCGAGGCGATCGAGGACCCGGGCGACGCCGCCTACTCCGACGAGGCGCGCTCGCGGTTCGCCGACCTCGCCGCGATGCTGCGACGACTGCGCCGTCACGCGCACGAGCCGCTGCTCGACCTCGCCCGCCGCGTCGTCACCGAGCTCGACCTCGACGTCGAGCTGCCGGTCGCGGGCGTGCCCACCGACAACCTCGCGCTGCTGATCGACGCGATCGGCGACTACGCCCAGCACGACCGCTACGCCTCGCTGCCGGGCCTGCTGGCGCACCTCGACGCCGAACGCGAGTACAACGAGGGCATGGAGCTCAGCGCTCCGTCCGACGCCGACTCGATCAAGCTGCTGACGATCCACCGTGCGAAGGGCTTGGAGTTCGAGGAGGTCTTCGTGCCCTTCGTCTCGGGCACCGTCTTCCCTTCCGGTCGCGGGCGCTCGCGCTGGCCCACGGTCGCCAAGGCGCTCCCGGCACCGCTGCGCGGCGACGTCGCGTTCGTCCCGCAGGTCGCCGAGTTCACCAGCCCGGCGAAGAAGGCGTTCGAGGAGGACACCCGCCGTGACGCGCTGATGGAGGAGATCCGGCTGGCCTACGTGGCGTTCACGCGCGCCAAGCGGCGCCTGCACGTCAGTGGCCACCGCTGGGGCCGCACCCAGCTGAGGCCGCGCGCCGAGTCGCAGTTCCTCGTCGACGTCCGCGACTGGCTCGCCGAGCACGGGAGCGACCCCGTGGTGTGGGCCGAGGCGCCCGTCGACGACGACCAGAACCCGCACCTGGTCGACCAGACCGTCCCGTGGCCGGTCGCGCTGACCTCGTTCGACCGCCGCCGCGAGCTCGCCGCCGCCGTCCGGCGCCATCTCGACGCGGAGGAGGCGCCTCCGGTCGAGGGCGACGAGCGCCTCGCCGAGCTGCGCACCGACCTCGACCTGCTGCTGGAGGAGGCCCGGGCCCGCGCCGAGAGAGCCATCCACGTCGAGCTCCCGGCCTCGCTGTCGGCCACGTCCGTCCTCGCGCTGGCCGAGGACGAGGAGGCGTTCGTCCGGGCGCTGGCACGGCCGATGCCGCGCCAGCCCTCGGCGGCGGCCCGCTTCGGCACGCGGTTCCACGCCTGGATCGAGGCTCGGTACGGCCAGCAGACGCTGCTCGACCCCGACGAGCTCCCGGGCCGCGGCGACGCCGAGGTGATGGACGAGTCCGACCTCGAGGCGCTCAAGGAGGCCTTCGAGTCCGGACCGTTCGCCGGACGCGAGCCCGTCGCGATCGAGGCGCCGTTCACGCTGCGCCTCGGCGGGCAGCAGGTGATCGGCCGGATCGACGCCGTCTTCGCCACCGAGCTCGCCGACGGCACGGCCGGCTTCGAAGTGGTCGACTGGAAGACCAACCGCACGCCCGACGCCGACCCGCTCCAACTCGCGCTCTACCGCCTCGCGTGGGCCGAGATGCACGACCTCGACCCGCGTCTGGTCGTGGGCACGTTCCACTACGTCCGCCTCGGTCGGTCGCACACGTTCGACGACCTGCCCGAGCGTGCGGCGCTCGAGACGCGGCTCGGGTTACGGTGAGGCGTGGATTTCGCGTTCGAACGGGCCCGGCACGACCGAGCGGGAAACCTGCGAGGCAGCGATGAGCTGTGGCGGACCCCCGACACGCGGGTGCTGGTCCTGGGCGGCGAGCACGTGGCCACGATCGACGGGCCCGCGCTGCGCTGGGTGCCGGTCGACGAGGCGCCCGACGGCGAGTGGATCCTGCTCGGCGACCAGAACGGCACGCGTCACGCGGCCGTGGCGGTGCAGCGGGTCCCGCGCGAGCTGAATCCGGTCAGCGTCCGGGTGCTGGCGCCGCTGCTCGACCCCGACGAGCTCTCCCTGGCGATCCACGCGGTGGGGCTGGCGCGCTGGCTGCAGTCGCACACCTACTGCTCGCGCTGCGGCGAGTACCTCTACAGCGCCCAGGCGGGCCACCTGCGCGTCTGCCCGTCGTGCGGAACCGAGCACTACCCGCGCACGGATCCCGCCGTGATCATGCTGGTCACCGACGCCGACGACCGCGCCCTGCTGGCGCGGAACCCGAACTGGCCCGAGGGTCGCTTCTCCACGCTCGCGGGCTTCGTCGAGCCGGGGGAGACGCTCGAGGACGCGGTGCGCCGCGAGGTGGCCGAGGAGGTCGGCGTGCAGGTGGAGCGGGCGAGCTACCTCGGCAGTCAGCCGTGGCCGTTCCCGCAGAGCCTCATGCTCGGATTCAACGCCGTCGCCGAGACCACCGAGCTCGTGCTCGACCCCAAGGAGATCGCCGAGGCCCGCTGGTTCAACCGGGAGGAGCTGCTCGCGGCGGTCGAGTCCGAGCAGGTCGTGCTGCCGCCGCCGAAGGTCTCGATCTCGCGCTGGCTCGTCGAGCAGTGGTACGGCGGCGAGCTCCCCGGCGCCTGGTAGGCGCCGGCCGGCCTCGAGAAGTGACCAGCGGCGCGCCGAGAGCTCGTTCCCAGCACTTACCGCGGCAGGCCCGACGCGTCGTAGAGTTCCTCGCCGTCTAACCGCGGGTCGGCCGCGAGTTCCTGGATCTGTTCGATGCGCCTACGACGCGCGGTCTCGTCGTCGAGGTGTGCTTCTTCGGTCCGCGCCATGATGACGTCCTATCGTCGAACACTGACGTCGCGCCACAGGACTCAGTAGATCGGGCGTTCCGAGCGGTTCGAATCCTCGGCGAGCATCAGGATGCCTGAGACGAGGTTGCAGAACAGCAGGGTGCAGACGGCCAGGGCGGTGTGCTTCTGACGATCCCTCGCGCCGCGGTGGATGTTGATCGTCATCGGGATGAACCACGCGGCCGCGATGATGCCGAGTCCGCACGTGCCCACGACGACGAGGCCCAGGACCACCCAATTGATGATGGCCGCCGCTTGGTACATCCCGCTCGGAGCGGGCTGCGGCACGTAGCCGTAGCCGTAGGCGGGCGGGGGGAGCTGCGGAGGCTGGGTCACGGCGCGAGGCTACCGGCCGCGGGTCGCCCTCGCGGGCGCTTCTGAGAACTCAGACCCCGAGCTGGGCCTTCACCTGCGCGACCGAGGGGTTCGTGAGGGCGGTGCCGTCGGCGAAGACGAGCGTGGGGACGGTCTGGTTGCCGCCGTTGGCCTGCTTGACGATCAGGGCCGCGTCCGGATCCTGCTCGATGTCGACCTCGGTGAACTCGATGCCCTCGCGCTGCAGCTGCGACTTGAGGCGGTGGCAGTAGCCGCACCATGGCGTGGAGTACAGGACGAACGATGCGTCGGACATCGGGACCCTCTCGGTCGATCGATTGCTTCTGTCATGGTCAACGTGCCCGTCGATCGTCCCATTCCCCGGCGGCCTGTGTGCGACCGCCGATCGTGTCGCCGGGCGCGGCTACGCTGGTCGCTGCCCACCCCCGCACACGATCTGGGAGACCATGTCTGACGCCGACGACCTGCTCAACGGACTCGACCCCGAGCAGCGAGAGGTCGCGACCACGCTGAGGGGCCCGCTGTGCGTCATCGCGGGCGCCGGCACCGGCAAGACCCGGGCCATCACCCACCGCATCGCCTACGGCACCGCCACGGGCGTCTACAAGCCCACCGAGGTCCTCGCCGTCACGTTCACGGTCAAGGCGGCGGGTGAGATGCGCGAGCGGCTGCGCACGCTGGGCGCCGCGGGCGTGCAGGCGCGCACGTTCCACTCCGCCGCGCTACGCCAGGCGCGCTACTTCTGGCCGCGCGTCTACGGCACCGAGTTCCCGCAGATCCTCGAGTCCAAGTTCGCCTTCGTCGCCGAGGCCACGCGACAGGTGGGCGTGCGCGCCGACCAGGCGCTGCTGCGCGACCTCTCGGCCGAGGTCGAGTGGGCCAAGGTGTCCAACGTCCGCCCCGACGACTACGGCGCCGAGGCGATCCGCCGCCAGCGCACGGTGGGCGACATCGACCCGGGCGAGGTCGGCGCCGTCCTGCGCGCCTACGAGCAGGTCAAGCGCGACCGCGGCCGGATCGACATGGAGGACATCCTGCTCATCACCGCCGCGATCCTCGCCGACGATCCGGCCATCGCGGCCGAGATCCGCCGGCAGTACAAGTGGTTCGTCGTCGACGAGTTCCAGGACGTCAACCCGCTCCAGTCCACGCTGCTCGACCTGTGGCTCGGCGGGCGCGACGAGGTGTGCGTGGTCGGCGACCCGCGCCAGACGATCTACACGTTCGCCGGCGCCTCGGCCACGATCCTCGGCGACTTCACCACGCGCCGGTTCCCCGACGCTCCCCGCATCGAGCTCGTGCGCAACTACCGCTCCACGCCCCAGATCGTCGCCGCCGCCAACGAGGTGTTCGCCGGGCGCGGCCCCTCGGTCACGCTCGGCGTGCGGCTGCAGTCGCAGAACTCGCCCGGCCCCGCCGTCGACTACCGCCCGTTCGCCGACGAGCCCGCCGAGGCCGACGCGATCGCCGACCGCATCGTCGCGCTGCACCGCCAGGGCGTGCCCTACCGCGAGATGGCGGTGCTCTACCGGATCAACGCCCAGTCCGAGGTCTACGAGGAGGCGCTCGGCCGCCTCCAGATCCCGTACTCGATGCGCGGCGGCACGGGCTTCTTCCAGCGGCCCGAGGTGCGTCAGGCGGTCACCCTGCTGCGCGGGTCGGCCCACGCGGGCGAGGGCTCGGGCTCGCTGGCCGACGACGTCCGGGCCGTGCTCGCGGCGATGGACTTCTCCGAGACCCCGCCGGAGGGACGCGGCGCCGTCCGCGACCGCTGGGAGTCGCTGCAGGCGATCCACACGATGGCTGCCGACCTGGCGCAGGAGCAGCCACAGGCCGACCTCGCCGCCCTCGTCGCCGACCTCGACCGCCGGGCCGACCAGGCGCACGCCCCGTCCACCGACGGCGTCACGCTGTCCACCTTCCACGCGGCCAAGGGCCTGGAGTGGGACGCCGTCTTCCTCGCCGGCGCCCAGGAGGGCACGCTGCCGTACGTCGCCACGATGGACGACCCGGCCTCGGTCGAGGAGGAGCGTCGGCTGTTCTACGTCGGCCTCACCCGCGCCCGGCGCCACCTCATGGTGTCGTGGTCGGCCGCGCGCAAGGCCGGGGGCCAGGCGCGCCGCAAGCCCAGTCGCTTCCTCGACCGCCTCCTGCCCGAGGAGGTCCAGGTCTCGCGCGCGCCCCAGCGCAAGGTCAAGCTGCCCACCCCCGATCTCGACTACGACGAGGCGCTGTTCGAGCGTCTGCGCGCGTGGCGCAAGGAGGTCTCGCAGGAGGAGAGCAAGCCGGCGTTCACCGTCTTCAACGACGCCACCCTCAAGGCCATCGCGGCGCTGCGACCCAGCAGCGGAGACCAGCTCCTGCAGGTCTCGGGCGTCGGCCAGTCCAAGCTGGAGAAGTACGGCGACGACGTGCTGGCCGTGGTGGCCGGCTCCTGAGGCTCAGGCGGCGTCGAAGCCCGGCAGCGCCTCGGCCACGATCCCGCGGAAGCGCGCGGTGGCGCCCAGCTGGCACAGCACGCCCACGCCGCCGGCCCACACGCGGTGGATCAGCAGGTAGCTCGGCGGCACGGTGAGCTTGAGCGCCGTGCCCATGCCCTCCGCGCCCGGTGACGACAGACGCTGCCCCTGGCGGCGCAGCCAGTCGCGGTCGAACGTGAACGCCTCGACCGCCACGGGCTCCACGATCGGACCGAGGTAGCGGCCCAGCACGTCGGGGTCGACGGTGCTGCCCTGGCGCACGAAGCCCTCGCGGCGCAGCCCCTCGGCCACCGTGACGTAGTCGCCGTCGGCGGCGGCCCGCAGCAGCGGACCCATCGGCGCGGGCAGTCCGTCGGGCAGTCGTGCCACGGCACCGTAGTCCACCACGCCGAGTCGCCCGTCGGGCAGCACGCGGAAGTTGCCCGGGTGCGGGTCGGCGTGCAGGAGCCCGGCACGCGCCGGTCCCTCGAACAGGAAGCGCACGTAGGTCTCGCCCAGCCGGTCGCGCTCCTCGGGTGTGCCGTCGGTGATGACGTCGGCCAGCGAGCGGTCGCCGGGCAGCCACGTGGTCACCAGGGCGCGCTCGGTGTGCGCGAGCGGTCGGGGCACGACGATGTTCGGGTCGTTCGCGAACGCCTCGGCGAAGCGGGCCTGGGCGTCGGCCTCGAGGGAGTAGTCGAGCTCCTCGGCGACACGCTCCTGCAGCTCGCGCACCAGCGCCTTCACGTCGACGCCCGGCATCATCGTGCCGAGCAGGCGTGCCAGCCGGCCGATCTGGCGCAGGTCGGAGTTCAGCGCCTCGGCGGCCCCGGGGTACTGCAGCTTGACCGCGACCTCGACAGGCTCGGCGCCCGGCTCGGCGACGAAGCCGCTGCGGTGCACCTGGCCGATCGAGGCGGCGGCGGCCGGCGTCATCTCGAAGTCGGGGAAGCGCTCGGGCCAGTCGGCGCCGAACTCGCGCTCCATGACGCGCCTGACGGTGGGCGAGCCCATGGGCGGCGCCGCGTCCTGCAGCTTCGTCAACGCCTCGCGGTACGGGGCGATGACCTCCTCGGGGAGCGCGGCCTCGAAGATGCTCAGCGCCTGGCCGAACTTCATCGCGCCGCCCTTGAGCTGGCCGAGGACGGAGAACACCTGGTCGGCGGTGCGGCGCTGGACGTCGGTCATCACCGCGGCGGCGGGGGCGCCGACGAGTCTGCGGCCGATGCCCCAGGTCGTACGAGCCGCGAAGCCGGCGGGAAGGCTGGCCAGGCGGGCCCCGCGTCGCAGGGCACTGCCGGTCAGGGGAGTGTCGGGAGCGTCGTCCGGGTCGGTGTCGGCCACGTGGTCAGGATAGTGGCGCCCGCCGCATCCGACCGGTCACGCGGCGAGCAGCCGGCACGCGCACTCGGTCGCGAACGGCACGTCCTCGACCTCGGGGGCGTCGTGCGGAGAGGCCACCGACACGACCCGCCCGAGCGCCGGCGGACGGGTGCCGTCCCGCAGGCAGTCGACCTGGTGCAGCACCTCGGCGGTCGCGCGGAACAGCACGCCCGGCGCCAGCCCGCACGCGAGCAGGCGTCCTCGCTCGAACTGGGGGACGAGGGCCCGCCACCCCGGGTCCGCTGCGGAGCGGTGCGCGTCGTGACAGCCCAGGCAGGGCGTGACGCCGGGCACGACGAGCGGCCCGATCCGCACGCGTCGCTCGTCGAGGACGACCGGCAGGTGGGCGACCCCCGCGCCGACGAGGTGCTCCACGGTCGAGCGGCCGGGCTCGCCCGCGCTGAGGAGGATCTCGAGCTCGGGCTCGGCGGTCGCCGATCCGAGGGAGTCGATCAGCAGCGCGGCGACGTCGGGTGTGGACCGGTCGTGGCGCACGGCCACGCGCGGACGGGGAGGTGCCGGGACGGGATCGACGACGGCACCCGCGGCACGGAGTTCGCGCAGCGTGGCGTGGAGATCGTCGGCGAACTCGGGCACGTCGCGCGCCACGAGGTCGGCGAGGACGGGCAGCGGCAGCGAGCCGTCGAGGAGGCGCAGCACGCGCGCCAGGCCCGGCCGGTCGCGGACGGGGACACCGGGGCTGGTGCCGATCTGGAGCGTGCGGGCATCGCGACGCAGCAGCAGGGCGCCCGGAAGGAGTCGAGGACCGCGGATCGGGGTGGGCGCCATCGGGCCATCGTGGCCCAGGTCAGCGGACGCGCGCCCGAGCGATCCACAGGGGAGGGGAGCGGCGGTGGGGGCGGCGGTCCGCCCCCACCGCGATGCTCAGGCCTTGCCGAGGATGCGGTTGAGCTTCGTCCCGCACACGGGGCACACACCCTTGGCCATGCGGGTGCCCTTCTCGCTGACCTGGACTTCGCCACTGGTCTCGCGCTTGTCCTTGCACTTCACGCAGTAGAACTCGCCGGTCCATGTCTCCGCCATAGCGGCCTCCTTGCCGATGTGTGCCGCCCAATGTGGCACAGGTCACGATCAGCCTAGGCGCAAATCGGCGCAAAGAGGCGGCAAGCAAGGGCGAAGCCCCACCCGGCGCGCCTTCCCCTTGCGCGTCGGAGCGGGGCTTCGACTGCGCTCAAGGTAGGCCGACTCCCGGGGCTCGGTCAATGGGTATGTCGGATCTCTGTCCACCGCCTGTGGATGAACCTGTGCACATCGTGTGGGGAACGCCGACGGAGGGTGTGGGGTTCGTGTGGACAGCCGTCTACCTTGGTGTCCATGCCCCGGATCGAGGTGCGCCGCAGCGCCCGCAGGACCCGCACCGTCTCGGCGCGCCGGGAGGGCGATCTGACGATCGTGATGATCCCCGCGACCATGTCCGCCCGCGAGGAGCGACGCGCCGTCGACGAGATGGTCGCGAAGCTCGACGCGCGCGAGCGGAGCCGTCGGGCGCCGCGCTCCGACGAGGCGCTCGCCCGTCGCGCGGCCGAGCTGGCCGCCCGCTACGTGCCCGAGGCTCCCGAGCCCGCGTCGGTCCGCTGGGTCACCAACCAGAACACGCGGTGGGGCTCCTGCACGCCGGTGGACCGCACGATCCGGCTGTCGCACCGGCTCCAGGACATGCCGGACCACGTCGTCGACGCCGTGCTGGTGCACGAGCTCACCCACCTCGTCGTCTCGGGCCACGGCCCGCGGTTCGACGCGATCGTCAGGCGACACCCGCGGATGGACGAGGCGATGGGGTTCCTCGAAGGCGTGACCTGGCAGCGTCGACGAGAGCCCTGACCGAGTCGTCGGTCGGCTCGGGCAGCGCGTCGAGCGCGAACCAGCGCACGTCGTCGGACTCGTCCGAGCACTGCGGCTCGGCGCCCGCGGGCGCGACCGCCACGAACTGCACGTCGAGGTGGTGGCCGCCCTCGTGGCAGCGCACGGGGTGGCGCGACAGCAGCACCGGCTCGGGATCGATCGTGAGGCCGGCGATGCCGGTCTCCTCCTCGGCCTCGCGGCGGGCCGCATCGGCGAGCGACGGGTCGCCGGCCTCGCAGTGACCGCCCGTCTGCAGCCAGCGGCCGAACTTCGGGTGCAGCACCAGGGCCACACGGTCGTGCTCGGCCGAGACGACGAGGGCGCTCGCGGTCACGTGGTCGGGCGCGCAGGCGCGCGCTCCTGGCTCGTCATGCGCACCGGCGTACGCGGCGAAGAGGACGCGCAGGTGGTCCTGGTCGCCCGACGGCGCCGACCACTGCTCGAGGACGTCGCGGATGTCCGCGGTCAGGCTCACGCGCGGTCGTCGGGGGTGTCGTCCGCGTCGCCGGAGTCGTCGGACGACAGCAGCTCCTGCAGGGCGGCGTCGAAGTCGGCATCGCTCAGCTCGGCGGTCTGCCGCTCGCAGAAGCCCAGCGGGTCGTCGAGGTCGGCCGACGTCGGCAGCAGGTCGGGGTGACTCCACACGGCGTCACGCGCCTCGGCGCCCCGGCGGTCACGCAGCGCCGACCACAGGTTGGCGGCGTCGCGCAGGCGGCGGGGCCGCAGCTCGAGGCCGACGAGCGAGGCGAACGTGTCCTCGGCGGGGCCGCCGGTGGCGCGACGGCGACGCATCGCCTCCGACAGCGCGGGAGCGGCGGGCATGACGCCGGCGGTGGCCTGGGCGACGACCTCGTCGACCCAGCCCTCGATGAGGGCCAGCAGCAGCTCGAGGCGCTCCTTGGCGCGCTCCTGCTCGGGCGTGGGCGCGGGGTCGAACAGTCCGCCGGAGAGGGCCTCCTGCATCGCCTCGGGGTTGCCGGGATCGATCGAGCGCATCTGCTCCTCGATCGAGCCGACGTCGATGCGGATGCCGCGGGCGAAGTCCTCGATCGCGCCGAGCACGGCGCCGCGCAGCCACGTGGCGTGCGCGTAGAGACGACGGTGGGCGGCCTCGCGCAGCATCACGTAGAGCAGCACGTCGGCCTGGCTGGCCTCGAGGTCGGTCGCGAACGCCGAGACGTTGTGCGGCAGCACGGCCGCGGTGTGCTCGGGACCGAGCGGCAGCCCGACCTCGGTGGAGGAGAGCACCTCGGTGGCGAGGGCCCCGATGGCCGAGCCGATCTGCTGGCCGAACATCGCGCCACCGGCCTGGTTGAGCATGCCCAGCAGCGGGCCGGCCATCGCCTTCGCCTCGGGCGGCATCGCGTCGGCCATGGAGGACACGACGTGCTGCGCCACGGGCTCGACCATGACCTGCCAGGTGGGCATCGTGTGCTCGACCCACTCGGCGCGGCTCCACGCCAGCGCGGAAGTGGCGGCGGCGGGCACGTCGGTGGCCTTGTCGAGCCACATCTCGGCCAGTCGGCCGGCGTCGGCGACGGCACCGGCCTGGCCGCTGTGGGGGCTCGGGTCCTCGCCCTCGGCGGCGACCGCGTGGCGGGCCACGTCGGCGGCGAGCTGGTAGTTGACGGTGCCCTCGTGCGGCTCGAACATCCGCTGCATCTGGGACATCATCTGGTTGAGGTCGAACTGACCTGCGCCCAGCTGTCCGAACAGGCCCTCCAGGGGCGTGCCCTTGAAGGGGTTCTGGGGGTCCTCGCGCGGTTCCTCGGCCATGGAGCCAGCCTAGGCGCTCCGTCCTGAGGCGTGCCCCGGCGTTTCCCGCCCGGCTCTAGGGTGTCGGTGTGTCATCTCCGCTGCGCCTGAGCCGCCGCACCCTCACCCTCTCCGTGGGCCTGTCCGTCGTGACGGTGCTGACGTGCCTCGTGGCGTTCCTGCCGGTGCCCTTCGTGACGATGCGGCCCGGGCCGGTGTTCAACACGCTCGGCGAGCTGGACGGCACCCCGATGCTCACGTTCGGTGACGACGTGCGCACCTATCCCACCGACGGGCGCCTCGACTTCACGACCGTCTCGGTCACCCGCGCCGAGTCGCGGATGTCGCTGGCCGGCGCGATCGAGGGCTGGCTCGACCCCGACGTCAACGTCGTCCCGCACGACTTCGTCTACCCCGACCACCAGACGAACGAGCAGTCCACGGCCGAGGGAGCCGCGCAGCTGGCCAGCTCGCAGGACGCCTCGCGCGCCGCCGCGCTGCGAGCCGCGGGGATCACGGTCCCCGAGGTGCCGAAGGTGTCGGCCGTCGTCGAGGACGGTCCCGCGCAGGGCAGGCTCGAGGTCGACGACCTCATCCTCACCGTGGACGGCGAGAAGGTCGCCACGCAGGAGTCCGTCGGCCAGGCGGTCGGCGACCGCGAGCCGGGTGACGACGTCACGATCGGCTACCGGCGCGACGGCAAGGACGGCACCGTCACGATCCGCACCACCGCGATGGACGACGACCCCGACCAGGCGCGCGTCGGCATCGCCGTGGGCTCGACGTTCGAGTTCCCGATCGACATCGAGAACCACATCGGCGACCGCGTCGGCGGCCCGAGCGCCGGCACGATGTTCGCGCTGGCGATCTACGACTCGCTCACGCCCGGCGCCCTGACCGGCGGGCAGAACGTGGCCGGAACGGGCACGATCGATCCCGAGGGCACCGTCGGCTCGATCGGCGGCGTCCGCCAGAAGATGGCCGGGGCTGCCGAGGCCGGGGCCGACATCTTCCTCGTGCCGGCGGCCAACTGCCGCGAGGCGGCCGAGGGGGACGACTTCGGCATGACGTTGGTCAAGGTGGCCACGCTGCAGGACGCGATCGATGCGCTGGGCACGCTCGCGAAGGACCCGAAGGCGAAGGTGGCGAGCTGTGAGTGATCCGAAGCTGACCGTGACCGGTGGCGGCATGGGGGAGGACTCGCCCGTCCGCCAGGCCGCGCTCGAGGTCGAGGCCCACGTGAACGACGGTGGCTGGGACCAGCCGCCGCGGCTGTTCGCCCTCGTGCTGACGGGCGACCTGCTCGCCGCGCAGCCCGAGCTGGCCGACGAGCTGGGCGCCCCCGACTCGTACACGCCGATCGAGCAGGAGCTGCCCGCCGACCGCCAGGTCGAGGACCTGCTGGCCGAGATCGGCTGGCCCGAGGAGGTCGCCGGCTGTGCCGTCGTGGTGGAGCGGCTGACGCTGCCCGCCGAGGCCGAGGACGACCTCCCGGACGACCCGGCCGCCGCCGCGGAGTTCGCCGCGCAGCACCCCGACCGCCAGGAGATGCGCATCGTCGCGGCGGTGCTGCGCGAGGGCGCGGCACACGTCGCGGTGCGCCCGAGGGCACCCGAGGACGCGCCGCTGATCGAGGGCCCGGACCTCGTCCCCGGGCTGACCGACCTGGTCGCCGGGACGCTCGCGGACGACGCGTGAGTCCGCGGTTCTTCCACACCCCGTAGGCTTGCGCCACCAGACCCACACTGCTGTGAGCCAGGAGCACCGTGAGCGACATCTTCGGATCGACACCCCCTCGACGCGAGCCTGAACCGCGTTCCGACCGCGGGCGGAGGGTGCTGATCCCGACCATCGTCACGCTGGCGGCCCTGCTGGTCCTGGGCTCGCTGTTCGTGAGCCTGTGGACCGAGCGGCTCTGGTACGGCTCGGTCGACTTCCAGGGCGTCTTCACCACCGTCCTGCTGACGCGCTCGGCGCTCTTCGTGGTGTTCGCCCTGTTCGGCGCGCTCGTCGTGGGCGCCAACGTCTGGCTCGCGCACCGCAACCGGCCGAACCCGCTGGGCCTGCGACGCGACGACCCCGCCGCCCGTTACCGCATGGCGATCACGCCGATCGCGAAGTGGGCGCTGATCGCCGTCTCCGCCTTCGTCGGCTTCTTCTCCGGCATCATCGGCAGCAGCCGCTGGGAGACCTTCCAGCTGTGGCGCAACGGCGAGCCGTTCGGCACGAAGGACCCGCACTTCGGCAAGGACGTGGGCTTCTACGTCTTCGACATGCCGTGGCTGCAGTTCATCGTCTCGTTCGTGTTCGCGCTGCTGCTGATCTCGGCCATCGCGGTGGTCTTCGTCCACTACGTCTTCGGCGGCATTCGCCTGGGCAACAAGGGCCCGAGCTTCAGCCGCGCCGCGCAGGTGCAGGTCGCGGTCCTCGTCGGCCTCGCGATGCTCGTGCGCGCCGCCAACTACTGGCTCGACCGCTACGCGCTGTCCTACGACACGTCGGGTCTGTTCGACGGCATCACCTACACCGCCGCCAACGCCGAGATCCCCGCCAAGAACATCCTCATGGTCGTGGCGATCCTCTGCGCCCTGATGTTCTTCTCCACGATCTTCCTGCGCTCGTGGACCCTGCCCGCGCTGGGCCTGGGCCTGTGGTTCCTGACGTCGCTGCTGATCGGTGCCGCCTGGCCCGCGATCATGCAGCAGTTCCAGGTCAACCCGTCCGAGCCCGACCGCGAGGGCCCGTATCTGGAGAAGAACATCGACGGCACGCGCGAGGCGTTCGGCGTCGCCGACGTCGAGACGGCCGACTACTCGGCCAAGACCGAGCTGACGCCGCAGGAGCTCAACGCGTCGGCCGAGTCGCGCGTCAGCACCCGACTGCTCGACCCCACGCTCATCTCGCCGGCGTTCCAGCAGCTGCAGCAGGTGCGCGGCTACTACACGGTGCAGAGCACGCTCGACGTCGACCGCTACGCGATCGGCGACGACCCGCAGCCGCAGGACGTCATCATCGCGGCGCGCGAGGTCGACCTCGACGGCCTGCAGTCCACGCAGCGCACGTGGTCGAACGACCACACCGTCTACACCCACGGCTACGGCGTGATCGCCGCGTACGGCAACAAGCGTGGCTCCCAGGGCGAGCCCGTGTGGGTCGCGAAGGACATCCCGCCCACCGGCGAGCTGGAGTTCGAGAAGGCCCCGCGGATCTACTTCGGCGAGAAGTCGCCGTCGTACTCGATCGTGGGCCGTCCCGACGGCGCCAACCCGATCGAGGTCGACACGCCGCGCGGCGGCGGCTCCGACGAGGGCGACGGCACCGACGGCGACTCCACCGCCAACACGTACGACGGCAAGGGCGGCGTGGAGATGGGCTCGCTGTTCCGCCAGGTGCTCTACGCGTTCAAGTTCGCCGAGCCGAAGATCGTGCTGTCCGACCGCGTCAACAGCAACTCCAAGATCATCTACGACCGTCACCCGCGCGATCGCGTCCGCAAGGTGGCCCCGTGGCTGACGCTCGACGGCGACACCTACCCCGCGGTCGTCGACGGCCGGGTCGTGTGGATCGTCGACGGCTACACGACGAGCAACTCCTACCCCTACTCGGAGTCGCGCTCGCTCAACGAGGCCACGAGCGACACGCTGACCGACGGCGCCAGCCAGATCGCGCTGCCGACCGACCAGGTCAACTACATGCGCAACTCGGTCAAGGCGGTCGTCGACGCCTACGACGGCACCGTGAAGCTCTACGAGTGGGACACCGAGGACCCGATCCTCAAGACGTGGTCCAAGGTGTTCCCCGACGTCGTCGAGCCCAAGTCCGAGATCAGCGAGTCGCTGCTGCAGCACCTGCGCTACCCCGTGGACCTCTTCAAGGTGCAGCGTGACGTGCTCAGCCGCTACCACGTGACCAACGCCCAGACGTTCTACGAGGACGGCGAGCGCTGGAAGATCCCCGAGGACCCCTCGGCCTCTGGCAACACGAAGCAGCCGCCGTACTACCTCTCGATGAGCCGCCCCGGCGAGGAGGCCTCGCGCTTCAGCCTGACCAGCGTCTACCTGCCCAACAACCGGCAGAACCTGGCGTCGTTCATGAGCGTGAACTCCGAGGCGTCCGACACCGAGAACTACGGCAAGGTGCAGATCCTCGAGCTGCCGAGCGACACGCGCGTCGGCGGCCCGAACCAGATCGCGGCCCAGTTCGAGTCCGACGCCGGCGTGCGAGCGGCGCTGCTGCAGTACGAGCAGTCGCAGAACACGCGGATCCTGCGCGGCAACCTGCTGACCCTGCCGGTCGGCGGCGCCATGCTCTACGTGCAGCCGATCTACATCCAGCGCGTGGGCGAGGGCTCGTACCCGGTGCTCCAGCTCATCACCGCCACGTTCGGCGACGGCGTGGGCGTGGGCCAGACCCTCGACGAGGCGCTGCGCTCGGCGCTGGGTCTGGAGCCGAACGCCACGCCTCCGCCGGAGGAGCCGGCGCCGGACGGTGACGCCGGTGGCGATGCCGGCGGGGAGACGAAGACGGCCGAGCAGTACCTGGCCGACGCGTCGCGCTTCTACGACCAGGCGCAGGCCGCGCTCGAGGACGGCGACCTGGCCACGTACCAGGCTCGCATCGACTCGATGGCCGAGGCCCTCGAGGCCGCGCAGCGACTCCTCGGGGAGTGATCGCCGGCGCCCCCACCGCTCAGGCGGTGGGGGAGTCGGTGACGTCGGCCACCGTCGCGTCGAGCGCGGCGATCACGTCGGCGGCCTCCACGGTCACGGCGACGCCGTGCGCGCCGGCGCCGAGCGAGATCGTGCCCTGCACGGTCTCGTCCGCGATCACGGGCCAGGCGTGGCTCGCGCCGAACGGGGTGATGGTGCCGCGCTCGTAGCCGGTGGCCGCGAAGGCGTCCTCCGCCGGAGGCATCGAGAGCCGTGAGACGCCCAGCAGGCCGCGCAGCTTGGGCCAGCTGATCTGCCGGTCGCCGGGCACCAGGACGAACAGGTACTCGTCGCCGGAGCGGCGCACCACGAGCGTCTTGACGATGCGGTCGGGGTCGACCCCGCGTGCCGCGGCGGCCTCGGCGAGCGAGCCCACCTGCCCGTGACGGGTGACGGTGTGGGCGACGCCCGCGGCGTCCAGGGCGGCGATCGCGCGTTCCTCGCTCATGTGCCGAGCCTAGGTCCGTTCAGAGCACCTGGCGGAGGTTGGCCTTCGCGAGATCGACGATCTCGTCGCCGCGGCCGGACATCACCGTGCGCAGGGCGTAGAGCGAGAAGCCCTTCAGCTGCGACGCCTTGACCGACGGCGGGATCGTGACCTCCTGGCGCTCGGTGATCACGTTGACCAGCGCGGGACCGTCGTGCGCGAAGGCCTCCTCGAGCGCGGGAGCGAGGTCTTCCGACCGCTCGACGCGGGCGCCGTGCATGCCGATGGCCCGGGCGACCTCGGCGAAGTCAGGGTTGCGCAGTCCAGTGCCCCAGTTGACGAAGCCGGCGGCCTTCATCTCCAGCTCCACGAAGTTGAGCGAGCTGTTCTCGAAGACGACGACCTTCACCGGCAGCTCCTCCTGCACGAGCGTGATGAGCTCGCCGAGCATCATCGTCAGGCCACCGTCACCGGACAGCGCGACGACCTGGCGGCCCGGGTGCGCCGCCTGCACGCCGATCGCCTGCGAGACGGCGTTGGCCATCGAGCCGTGGCTGAACGAGCCGATCAGCCGGCGCCGGCCGTTCATGTGCAGGTAGCGCGCGGCCCACATGACGGGGGAGCCCACGTCGGGCAGGAAGACGGCGTCCTCGGCGGCCGCCTCGTCGATCGCGCGGGCGACGAACTGCGGGTGCTGGGCCCGCCCCTTCTTCACGGGGGTGGCGAGGTCGTCGAGCCTCTCGCGGGTCTTGAGGTAGTGCTGGCGCGAGTCCTCGAGGTGGTCGAGCTCGGACGTGCGGTTCAGCAGGGGCAGCAGCGCCTGCACCGTGTCGCGCACCGTGCCGACCAGGCCGAGGTCCACCGGGGTCCGTCGGCCGATCTGCTCGCCGCGCACGTCGACCTGGACGACCTTGGCCTTCGGCGGGAAGAAGTCGGGGTAGGGGAAGTCGGTGCCGAGCATGAGCAGGACGTCGCACGCCTCGATCGCGCGGTAGCCCGACGCGAAGCCGAGCAGGCCGGTCATGCCGACGTCGTACGGGTTCTCCCACTCGACGTGCTCCTTGCCGCGCAGCGCGTGCACGACCGGCGCGGCCAGGTGGTCGGCGATCGTGACGAGCTCGTCGTGGGCGCCCTCGCATCCGGCCCCGGCGAGGATCGTGACCTTCCCCTGGAGCAGGTGCGCCGCGCGCTGCAGCTCGGCGTCGGACGGGATGACGCGCGACTCGGACGGACGCAGCACGGTGATCGCGTCGTCCTGCGCCTCCATCAGCGCGATGTCGCCCGGGACCACCAGCACGGCCACGCCCTGCTTCTCGATCGCCGTCTGCATGGCGATGCGCATCATCCGCGGCATCTGCGAGGGGCTCGAGACGTGCTCGACGTAGACGCTGCACTCGCGGAACAGCTCCTGCGGGTGCGTCTCCTGGAAGTAGGTGGTGCCGATCTCGGAGGTCGGGATGTGCGCCGCGATGGCCAGCACGGGCACGCGCGAGCGGTTGGCGTCGTAGAGCCCGTTGATGAGGTGCAGGTTGCCCGGACCGCAGCTGCCGGCGCACACGGCGAGCCGTCCGGTGGTGGCCGCCTCGCCGGCCGCGGCGAACGCGGCGGCCTCCTCGTGGCGGACCTGGACCCACTCCACGCCCGACGTCCGCAGCGCGTCGGTGAAGCCGTTGAGGGAGTCGCCGGGGATGCCGTAGACCCGCTGGACGCCGTTGGCCTCGAGGGTGTCGACGATGTTCTTCGCGATGGTGGCCATGTCTCGACGCTAGGGCCGCGAGCGGGGTGCCACACCTCGAGGGGCGGCAGGTCTGGTCGATGGGAGGTAACCTGATCGGCAAGGAAGGGGAGTACTCCTCCACCGCGTGGTCGTCACTACGGCTCAGACCCGGCGCGCGGGGCCTTTGCGGGCTGGAGAAGACCTTCATCGTGCAACGACTCGATGGAGGCTCGTGATGAGTACGTCATACCTGAGATCCCCCGGTACGTCATGGTTCGCGCTGGACGGCGACCTCGGCGCCGTGGAGGCGATCGCCATCATCGGCGCGGTCGTCTGGGGCGGCGCAGTGGTGTGGATGGCGGTGGCCGACGTTCGTCGGTACCGCAGTCACCACGGGCGCCACCGCGCCCGGACGGGGCTCGACCGAGAGACGCACCGATGACCGAGATCAGCGGCGTCACCTGGGCCGTGACGATCGCGGTCATCGTCGGCTTGCTGACCCTGGACCTTGTCCGCGGGTGGCGCAAGCCGCACCACGTCGGGTTCCGCGAGGCGGCGGTGTGGTCGGCGTTCTACGTCGCCATCGCGATCGCCTTCGGCGTGTGGTTCACCTGGGCCTACGGCACGACGCTCGGCACCGAGTACTTCGCCGGCTACGTGCTGGAGAAGAGCCTCTCGGTGGACAACCTCTTCGTGTTCGTCGTCATCATGTCCACCTTCGCGGTCCCGGACCGGCACCAGCACAAGGTGCTCACGTTCGGCATCATCCTGGCCCTCGTGATGCGAGCGGCCTTCATCGTCGCCGGGGCGGCCCTGATCTCGCTGTTCTCCTTCATGTTCCTGCTGTTCGGCGTCCTGCTCATCTACACGGCCGTGCAGATGTACCGCCACCACGGCGAGGACCCCGACATCGAGAACCAGGCCGTGGTCAGGCTCGCCCGACGGTTCCTTCCCGTCACCGACGACTTCGTCGACGGCAAGATCGTCACACGGGTCGACGGGCGGACCATGGTGACCCCGATGCTGATCGTGCTCCTGGCGATCGGCAGCGTCGACCTGCTGTTCGCCCTGGACTCCATCCCGGCCGTCTTCGGGGTGACCCAGGAGCCGTACATCGTCTTCGTCGCCAACGCCTTCGCGCTGCTGGGTCTGCGGGCGCTGTACTTCCTGGTCAGCGGACTGCTGGACCGGCTCGTCTACCTCTCGACGGGGCTGTCGCTGATCCTGACCTTCATCGGCGTGAAGCTCATCCTGCACTGGGCGCACGTGGACGTGTCGGCCTCCGTCCCGGAGATCCCGACGTGGCTGAGCCTGATCGTGATCGCGGTCGTCCTGACCGTCGTGACGGTGGCCAGCCTGGTCAAGACGCGGCGCGACCGGGTGGTCACTCGATGACCGCTGGCGTCACCGGCCCTCCGCCACGGCGCGCGACAGCGCCTGGCGGGTGGCCGTGACGCCGGGGGAGTGGGCCGAGGCCCGCCTCGCCGACGTGAAGATCGTGCGGCGGGGCCGGCCCGCGAGCCGGTGCAGCGTCACCGGCGGCGTGCGGTTCAGCCACAGCAGGTCGGGCAGCAGCGCCACGGCGTGGCCGGACTCGATGAGGCTGATCTGGGCCTGGAGGTCGGCGGTCTCGTAGCGGACGTCGGGCTCGAATCCGGCGACCCGGCACGCCTGCTCGGCGAAGTGGCGCGAGGCGACGCCGGACGGCTCCATCACCCACGGCGCCCGCGCGGCCTCGGCGATCGAGGTGATGTCGCCGAAGCGGCTGCCCGCGGGCGGCACGGCGAGCCGGACCTCGTCGGTGGTGAGGTCGACGGCGTCCAGCTCGGGGTGCCACGGCGTGTTGTGCCCGGGGTACTTCTCGGCGATCACGAGGTCGAACTCGCGCGCCCAGGTCTCGTACAGGGCCGACTCGGGCTCGCGCTGCGTCATCGTCACGCGCAGCCGGGGGTGCTCGGTCTCGAGGATCGACAGCGTCGCCGGCATCAGCGCGAGCGCGACGGACTGGAACACGGCCAGCCGGAACGTGCCCGTCGCCTCGTCGAGCGAGGCCGCGAGGTCGGACTCGGCCCGCTCCAGCCGCTCCAGCACGGCCGACGTGTGCTCGACCAGGATCTCGGCCTGCGGCGTGAGCTGGACGCGGCGCCCGACCTTCCTCAGTAGCTCGACGCCGACCTCCTGCTCGAGCAGCGAGAGCTGCTGCGAGACCGACGACGGGCTCTGGTGCAGGGCGGCCGCGACACTGGCCAGCGTGCCCCGGATCTGCAGTTCGCGCAGGAGGCGGAGGCGGCGTACGTCGAGCATGTGCGTCCTTCACCTAATCTGATCGATATCCGTCACAAAAGATCGCTTTACCTTAACGGCTGGGCGACTCAGACTGGCGGCATGACCCCCGATCTCGCTTCCCCTCCGACCGACGCGCTGGCCGAGGAGTCGGTGGCGCTCGTGCGCCACTGGCTCGCCGAGGCGGCGAAGGTGCCCGCCGACAAGGCGGGCGCGCAGCTCGCCGGTCTGCTGAAGGACCCGAAGGGCCTGGACTTCACCGTGGGCTTCATCGACGGCGTGATCCGTCCGGAGGACCCGAGGATCGCGGCGCGGAACTTCGCCGTGCTGGCGTCCGACGTGCCGGCCTTCCTGCCGTGGCACCTGCGCAACGCCGTGCGCCTCGGGGCGTTCGCCGGCCGCTTCGTGCCGCGCCTGGTGATCCCGATCGTGCAGCGGGCGCTGCGCTCGCTCGTGGGTCACCTCATCGTCGACGCCACCGACGCGAGGCTCGGTCGCAGCATCGCCACGATCCGCGGCGAGGGCGTGCGCCTCAACATCAACCTGCTCGGCGAGGCCGTGCTCGGGGAGCGCGAGGCCGCCCGCCGTCTGAAGGGCACGCACGACCTGCTCGCGCGTCCCGACGTCGACTACGTGTCGATCAAGGTGTCGTCCACCGTGCCGCCGCACTCGCCGTGGGCGTTCGACGAGGCCGTTGACCACGTCGCCGAGAACCTCATGCCGCTGTACCGCCAGGCCGCGGCGGCCGCGACGCCGAAGTTCATCAACCTCGACATGGAGGAGTACCACGACCTCGACCTGACGATCGCGGTCTTCACCAAGATCCTCGACACCCCCGGCCTGGAGGACCTCGAGGCCGGCATCGTGCTGCAGGCCTACCTGCCCGACTCGATGCGCGCGATGATCCAGCTGCAGGAGTGGTCGGCGGCCCGCCGGGCCCGTGGTGGCGCGGGCATCAAGGTGCGCGTCGTGAAGGGCGCCAACCTGCCGATGGAGCGCGTCGACGCCTCGCTGCACGGCTGGCCGCTCGCCACGTGGTCGTCGAAGCAGGAGTCGGACACGAACTACAAGCGCGTCCTGGACTGGTCGATGCACCCCGAGCGCGTCCGGAACGTGCGCATCGGCGTGGCCGGCCACAACCTGTTCGACCTCGCCCACGCGTGGCTGCTCGCCGGTCAGCGCGGGGTCCGCGACGGCGTCGAGATCGAGATGCTGCTGGGCATGGCGCAGAGCCAGGCCGAGGTCGTGCGCCGTGAGGTCGGCGGACTGCTGCTGTACACGCCGGTCGTGCACCCGAAGGACTTCGACGTCGCGATCGCGTACCTGATCCGCCGCCTCGAGGAGGGTGCGAGCCACGACAACTTCATGTCGGCCGTGTTCGAGCTGAACGACAGCACCGAGCTGTTCGAGCGAGAGAAGCAGCGCTTCCTCGCCTCGCTGGCCGCCCTCGACGACTCGGTGCCCGCGCCGAACCGCCAGCAGAACCGCCTCGCCTCGGTGGAGGAGACCCCGATCGGTGCGCCGTTCGAGAACACCCCCGACACCGACCCGTCGCTGCCGGCGAACCGCTCATGGGGCCGCCAGATCCTCGCGAAGGTCGCCGACTCCGCCCTCGGGAAGGACCTCGTCGCCGAGCACACCGTGACCGACGCCGACGCCCTCGAGGCGATCGTCGCCGGCGCCGTCGTCGCGGGCGACGCGTGGGGTCGCCGTCCGGCCACCGAGCGCGCCGAGATCCTCGAGCGCGCCGCGCTTCGGCTGGAGCAGCGTCGCGCCGACCTGCTGGAGGTCATGGCCTCCGAGGCGGGCAAGACGCTCGACCAGGGCGACCCGGAGGTGTCCGAGGCGATCGACTTCGCGCGCTACTACGCGCACCTCGCGCGCCGGCTGGACTCGGTGGACGGCGCCACGTTCGTGCCGTCGCGACTGACCGTGGTGGCCCCGCCGTGGAACTTCCCGGTCGCGATCCCGGCGGGCTCCACGCTCGCCGCACTGGCCGCCGGCTCCGCGGTCGTCATCAAGCCGGCGCCGCAGGCCGCGCGCTGCGGATCGGTGATGGTCGAGGCCCTGTGGGAGGCCGGGGTGCCGCGTGAGGTCCTGCACCTCGTGCACGTGGAGGAGTCCGACCTCGGCCAGCGTCTCGTGTCCGACCCGCGCGTCGAACGCCTGATCCTGACGGGCGCCTACGAGACGGCCGAGCTGTTCCGCAGCTTCCGTCCCGACCTGCCGCTGCTGGCCGAGACGAGCGGCAAGAACGCCATCGTCGTGACGCCGTCGGCCGACTTCGACCTGGCCGCCAAGGACATCGCCGCGTCGGGCTTCGGCCACGCGGGCCAGAAGTGCTCGGCTTCCTCGTTGGTCATCCTGGTCGGCTCGGTCGCCACGTCGAAGCGCTTCCGCGAGCAGCTCGTCGACGCCGTGACGTCCCTGACGGTCGGCTGGCCCTCGGACCCGCAGACCCAGATGGGTCCGCTGATCGAGCCCGCGAGCGGCAAGCTGCTGCGCGGCCTGACTCAGCTCGACGCGGGGGAGCGGTGGCTCGTCGAGCCGAAGAAGCTGGACGAGGCCGGTCAGCTCTGGTCGCCCGGCATCCGCGTCGGCGTGAAGCGCGGCTCGACCACGCACCTGACCGAGTACTTCGGGCCGGTGATGGGCATCATGACCGCCGAGACGCTGGAGGAGGCGCTGGAGATCCAGAACCAGGTCGACTACGGCCTGACCGCCGGCCTGCACGCCCTCGACCCGGCCGAGATCGCGGTCTGGCTGGACGGCGTCCAGGCGGGCAACCTCTACGTGAACCGCGGCACCACCGGCGCGATCGTGCGGCGTCAGCCGTTCGGCGGCTGGAAGAAGTCGGCCATCGGCGCCGGCACGAAGGCGGGCGGCCCGCACTACCTGTTCGGACTCGGCGACTGGGAGCGGTCCCGCTCGACCGTCAAGGCGAGCCTCGACGCACGCGCCGAGCGGCTGCTGCAGGCGGCCCGCGAGGCGCACCTGCCGGCGGACGACCTCGCGTTCCTGGAGCGTGGCTTCAGCAGCGACGCGGTGGCGTGGCGTGAGGAGTTCGGCGTCGCCCGCGACGTCTCGAACCTGTTCGCCGAGCGCAACATCCTGCGCTACGTGCCGACGCGGGTGCACGTCCGCCTGGCCGCCGACGCCCAGCTGGCCGACGGCCTCCGCGTGATCGGCGCCGGCCTCACCTCCGGCGCTCCGCTGCAGGTCTCGTCGGCGTTCGAGGTGCCCGACGCGGTCCACGCCGCGCTGCGCGCCTTCGGCGTCTCGGTGTTGGTCGAGGACGACGCGGCGTGGACCGCGATGGCCTCGCACCTCACCGACGGCCGGGTCCGCCTCGTCGGCGGCAGCCGCACGACGGTGGCGCAGCAGACCGGCGGCAAGCCCGACCTCGCGATCTGGGCGGCGCGCCCCACCGAAGCGGGCCACGTGGAGCTGCTCCCGTTCGTCCACGAGCAGGCCGTCAGCATCACCGCCCACCGGTTCGGCACGCCGAACCACCTGACCGACGACCTCATCTGAGGACGGCGGCGAGTGGAGGGACCCCGATTTGGGGTCCCTCCACCCCCTCCGGTAGAGTTGTCTGAGCAACGCGGGGTGGAGCAGTTCGGTAGCTCGCTGGGCTCATAACCCAGAGGTCGCAGGTTCAAATCCTGCCCCCGCTACCACGAAGATCAGGCCCGGAATCCATTGGATTCCGGGCCTGATCGCTTGTCTGTGGGGCCATCGGGCCCGCGCTCGGTGACCATGCGCGACAATGAGCAGGTGATCGGAGCGAGTCTGGCTGCAGCCTCCATCGCTCTGGTCGCTGCGTGCCTCCTTCTGCCGGTGCGGACCTCTGCTGCCGCGCGACCGATCGCCATCCTGTGCCTTGCTGCGGCCCTCTGGTCGGCCGGCGCTGCCTGGAACTACGCCGAGCCCGGCCCGAACGCCAGCGCGAACGCCTGCATTCTCGCGGCCGCCGCCTCCGCCGCAGCCGCCGCCTTCGTGGCTGCCCAGCGCCTCGTGTCGGGTCGATGGTCGATACCCACCCTCGTGATGATCGTCTTCTTCATCGAGCCGATCGTGATCGTGTTCGTCCGCCTGGTGGTGTACCCGGACCTCACCTCGGCCGAGTTCCGTCGCACCGCGCCGTTCATCGTCCACGCGGCCTACTGCTTCGCCCTGCTGCTGAGCGTGATCCTGACGTTGAACATCCGTCAACGGCACCCTCAGCGTCGCGTTCGGATCTTCGTCCTCACGTCCCAGGTCCTGGTGATCGCGATCATCGCGATGGAGGTCTCAGCCAGCGACCAGACGCACTTCGTGCTGGTCCTGGCCGCCCTCTTCGCCGTCTGGGTCGCGCGCCACCCGGACGATTGGAGCACGTCGCGAGCCCGTGCCGACAGTCTGCTCAACGCCATCGGCGTCTTCCTGTTCGTGTTCGACCACTTGGGCCGGCTCAAGGACTGGAACGGACCAGCCGATCGGCTCATCGAGCTGATCACGGGAGAGCGGTCAGAACGCGAGCTCACGGCAGCGGACATTCTCGGTCGCCCGCTTCCCTTCGAGGATGGCGAGCGGATCGACCTCGACCTCGTGGGTGGGCGCATGCGCACCTCCGCCCACATCCACCGGGTCGATCCCACCTCGCGAACAGGACGGAGCGACTGGGTGGTGATGCTGCGGCCCGTGCGGTCGAGCGTGAGTACGTCGTCGTTCCCCTCGATCTCCGGAGCCCTCGCCGGTCACGACCCTGCCACGCAGACCCTCAACCAGCGCGAGACCATCGACCTCCTGCGCGCTGCCACGACGAGCAGGCACGCAGCAGTCCGCGTGGACGTTCTCCCCGCAGACGCTGGGGCCCGTGAGGACGAGACCATGTTCGTCGTCGCCCGGCGCCTGGAGATGATGTTCCCCGGCGTGCGCTGGGGACGACTCGCGGACTGGGCTTTCGTCGCCCTGTTCAAGCCAGCCCAGGCTCAGCAGGCGAAGCTGCTCATCGACGACGAGGCGCAGACGGCCCTGGGTCTCGATGCGTCCGTCGCCACCACGATCTGTGTGCCCACGCCGGGTGAGGACGCCGAGCGCTTCGTCCGGCGAGTCCAACTGCTGCACAGCCCCTATGGCTCATCGGACTCTTGATGGCAATGTCCCGACACACAGGACGGATCACCTGCTCCGTCCCCGTGAAAGGACACCTGATGAAGAACAACCCCCGTTCCCCATCCACTCACGTCCGTCCGGCCCGCGTGACCGACGTGCCCAGATTGGCCGAGATGATCCAGGCCCTCGCCGATTTCCATGGCGAAGGTGAATCCTGCCGGATGACCTGGCCCATCCTGCGCATCCAGCTCTTCGGAACCGATCCCACCCTGAGGGCTCACGTGGCCGAACGGGACGGGCGCATCACCGGGATGGTGCTCTGGTACCGCACGTACTCGACCTGGGACGCCGCGCCGGGCATCCACGTCGAGGACTTCTACGTGGACCCTGAGGCCAGGGGCCAGGGCACGGGTCTGATCCTGATGACCGAGCTCGCACGACTCGCCGTCGATCAGGGTTACACCCGTCTGGAGGGGCAGGTGATCAGCAGCAACCCCCTGCGCAGCGCCCTGGTCAGTCACGGCGGCGACCAGATGGACGTGTGGGAGACCTACCGCATCGACGGGGACGACCTGCTGGCACTGACCGGCCGAGAGCCGGCCGCTGCCGCCATGTGAATCCGACGGTGGCCACGGTCGATCTCGGCCGTGGCCACCGCCCACGGCTCCGCCCTCAGGCGTCGCGTGTCCTGAGGACCAGATGGGCGGCAAGCGTCGTCCAGAGGGTGGTGATGGGCCAGTAGGTTCCTGCGACGTCACCGACGAGGCCGGGCATTCCCGGAGCGAGAGCGGGGACGAGTAGGGCGACGGTGACCATGATCGCCAGCGCGCCCGCTGCCTGAGCTGGACGATCACCCCTGGACCGGGCGCATGCAGACGCGTTGGCCGAGCGGCTTGCCCGTTTCGCGAGCATCGGTCTGCTCGACGTCGAGGACCCCCGCCTTGCCGCCGACCACTTCCATGCCCTCACCACCCTGCGGGTGCTGAACGAACCGCTTCGCCGGCGTGCAGACCTCGAGCATGTCCGGCACGTCATGGCGGACGGCGCACGCGTGTTCATGCGTGCCTACGGGACCCGGACGCCTGCATGACCGGCGCCGGCTCCGAGGGGCGCGCTCCCAGGTCGCCGTCAGCCTGCTTGCCGTACACAGACTCCCCATGACCTTCATGGGCTCGAGTTCAGTCGTCGAAGGCGCCGTGTCGGCCGGCGCCTTCGGCGAACCGGGTCGCCCCGGCGACCATGCCGGCGTCGATGGACACGACGCCGTGGCGGTACTCGGCGGCCAGCGCCGCCTGCTCGTCGAGACCCTCCTGCTCGATCACCGAGAGGCGGTCCTCGCGCAGGCACGTCTGCGGGAACGCGGCGATCTCGCGCGCGAGCTGCTGAGCGGCGGCGAGGGCCTCGCCCGGCGGCACGACGCGGTTGGCCAGGCCGATGCGCAGGGCCTCGTCGGCCTCGACCGCGCGTCCGGTGAGGATCAGGTCCATCGCGACGCTCGTGCCGATGAGGCGCGGCAGGCGGACCGTGCCGCCGTCGATGAGCGGCACGCCCCAGCGCCGGCAGAAGACGCCGAGCACCGCGTCCTGCGCCACGACGCGCAGGTCGGCCCAGACCGCCAGCTCGAGGCCGCCGGCGACGGCGTGACCCTCGATCGCCGCGATGACGGGCTTGCCGAGCCGCATCCGCGTGGGTCCCATGGGTCCGTCGCCGTCGGGCTCGAACCGGTTGGGGTCACCGGCGGCGAGCGCCTTCAGGTCTGCTCCGGCGCAGAACGTCCCGCCCTCGCCGTGGAGCACGGCGACGCTGGCCTCCGCGTCGGCGTCGAAGGCCGCGAACGCCTCGACGAGCGCCTCCGCGGTGGCCCGGTCCACGGCGTTGCGGGCCTCGGGCCGCGCGATCCCGATCGTCGTGACCGGGCCGTCCCGGGTGATCGTGACGGACATCGTTCAGGCCGGCATCGCGCGGTCGATGATCTCGGCGACGTCGGCGCGCGGGGGGAGCGTGCCGAAGGCGCCGCCCCAGTCGCGGTCGAGGCGCGAGCCGGTGAAGGCGTCCGCGACCGCCGCCGGCGCGTGCCGGACGAGCTGGCTGCCCTGGAAGACGAGGGCCATCTGCTCGACGATGCGCCGGGCACGGAACTCGAGGTCGTCGAACGAGGTGAACTCCTTCTTGAGCCGGTCGACCGCGGCGTCGTACCGGCGGTCCGCCCCGCTCGCGAGCTCGGCCTCGGCGAAGAACGCGTCGAGCGTGTGCGGCTCCTTGGTCATGGCGCGCAGCGCGTCGAGCGCGGCGACGTTGCCCGAGCCCTCCCAGATGGAGAGCAGCGGCATCTCGCGATAGATGCGCGCGACGTCGAAGTCCTCGATGTACCCATTGCCGCCGAGGCACTCCAGCGCCTCGTTGACCATGGAGGGCGCCCGCTTGCAGACGTAGTACTTGGTGACGGCGAGCGCGATGCGGCGCAGCGCGGCCTCGCCCTCGTCCCCGTGGGTGGCGCGGTCGTTCGCTCCCGCGAGCCGCAGCATCGCGGTGGTCGCGGCCTCGGACTCGACCTGCAGGTCGGCCAGCACGTTGCGCATCGCGGGCTGGTCGACGAGCCGCTTCCCGAACGCCGACCGGTGTCGGGCGTGGTGGGCGGCCATTGTGAGCGCTGAGCGCATGCCGGAGGCGGAGCCGATCACGCAGTCGAGGCGCGTCATGTTGACCATCTCGACGATGGTGCGGACGCCGCGGCCCTCCTCGCCGACGAGCCACGCGACGGCCGCGTCGTACTCGATCTCCGAGGAGGCGTTCGACCGGTTGCCCAGCTTGTCCTTGAGCCGCATGAACCGCATCGCGTTCCGCTCGCCGCCGGGCAGGACGCGCGGCACGAGGAAGCACGAGACGCCGGCGGGAGTCTGCGCGAGCGTGAGGAACAGGTCGCTCATCGGCGCGCTGGTGAACCACTTGTGACCGCGCAGGACGTAGGTGCCGTCCGGCTGCCGGGTGGCCGTGGTGGTGTTCGCGCGGACGTCGGAGCCACCCTGCTTCTCGGTCATGGACATGCCCGCGATCAGGCCGCGCTTCGTCTCGGGGTCGCGCAGGCCGAAGTCGTACTCGCGGTTCGTCAGCAGCGGCTCGAACCGCGCGGCGAGCTCGGGGTTGGCGCGCAGGGCGGGAACGACGGCGTAGGACATCGAGATCGGGCAGCCGTGGCCGGCGTCGACGTTCCAGGTGAAGAACTTGGCCGCGCGGGCGACGTGCGCACCGGGACGGTCGTCGGCCCACGGCGCCCCGTGCAGGCCGTGCTCGACCGCGGTGCGCATCAGCTGGTGGTACGCCGGGACGTACTCGACCTCGTCCACGCGGTGTCCGTAGCGGTCGTGCGTGTGGAGGCGCGGCGGCACGCGCTCGGCGAGCCGGCCCCAGTCCTGCGCCTCCGCCGTGCCGGCGAGCCGTCCCAGCTCGTCGATCTCGGGGAGCGCCCAGCCGGCGCCCTCGCGCTCGAGGCCCTCGCGCAGTGCGGGGTCCGCGGCCGTGTTGTGCCCCGTCAGCGGCGGCACCTGGTTGAACACCTCGTGGGTGGCACTCGTCATGCCGCGATGTTACATATTCGACAACAGTCGTGTCCAGATGCGTAGCGTGCGAGGATGGGGCCGTGGCTTCCCAGCGTGTCGCTCCCGCGTCGCTCTCCGCGCGGTCGACGGTCCTGAGCCTGGTGCTCGGCGCGCACCCGGAGCCGTTCACGCCGGCCGACCTCACCCGTGCCGGCCAGTACTTCGGCATCGCGCCCTCGACGGTGCGCGTCGCGGTCACCCGCGCCGTGGCCGACGGCGACCTGCGGCGCACCGACGCCGGCTACCGACTCGGCGACCGCCTGCTGCGACGCCAGCAGCACCAGGACGAGGCCGTGCGGGACGCCGAGACGGCCTGGGACGGCACGTGGGAGATGGCGATCGTGGTCGTCTCCGGCCGCTCGGGTGCGGAGCGCGCCTCCCTTCGCGACGCGCTGGCGGCCCGCCGTCTCGCGGAGCTGCGAGAGGGCGTCTGGACCCGTCCGGCGAACCTCACCCGCGCGTCCCCGGTCGACCCCGTGCTGCGGACCTTCAGGGCGACGCCGGAGCAGGATCCCGAGGAGCTGACCGCGCGCCTGTGGGACCTCGGCGGCTGGGCGCGTGAGGGTGAAGAACTGCTGGAGCGGCTCGCGAGCGTCCGGGAGCCGGCATCTCGCCTCGCTGCGGCCGCGATGCTCGTGCACCACCTCAGCACCGATCCGCTGCTGCCGGCGGCCCTGCGCCCGCCGCACTGGCCCGCGGCCGACCTGCGCGACGCCTATCGCGCCTACCAGGACGAGCTGCAGCGGCTCGCCCTGCTCAGGACGACGCCGTAGACGGCAAGCAGGATCACCACGGGCCACAGAGCGAGGCGCTCGAACAGGCCCGCGTACTCGTCCCCGGCGAGGATGAACGCCGCGGCGCCGGCGCCGGTGACCACGCCACCGCCCAGCATCACGCGCGCCAGGATCGGCTGTTCGTCGCGGATGTGGAACGCCAGTGCCACGAGCGCTGCCGGCTGGGCGACGAACAGAGGGGTCGCGGCGATCACGTGGGCGGTGGGGTGCTGATCCTGTGGCGTCAGGCCCGTCGCGACCGAGCTCAGTCCCGAGACCACCAGCAGGCCCGTCGCCCACGGGCCGAGCCGACGGCTCAGCGTCACCGCACTGCCGGCCAGCAGCAGGCCGAACGCCACGAACGATCCGTTCATCCAGGCGTGGCGGACCGAGCAGTAGTCGGGCGCGCAGCCGGTCTCGCCCAGTCTGCTCACGGTGTCGGCCAGGAGGCTGTAGTCGCCGATCACCGCGGCGGCGACGAAGATCTCCGTCGCGATGTAGAGCGGACGCGCGACGAGCGCCAGGGCGCCCCAGCGGGAAGCGGTCGGCATCCGTCCACCGTAGCCGTGAGAGGTTGAGTCATGGCCCAACGTCAGCTGCCGCGTCCGAGGGAGGTCTTCGACCTCCTCCGCTTCAAGAAGCCGGTCTGGAGCGCCAGGCGGCGACGGCTCGACGCCGCGCTGACCATCCACGACCTGCGGCGCATCGCGGCGCGTCGGACGCCGCGTGCCGCCTTCGACTACACCGACGGCGCGGCCGAGAACGAGCTGTCCCTGGCGCGGGCTCGGCAGGCGTTCGAGGACGTCGAGTTCCACCCGCGCGTGCTGCGACCCGCTGTCTCGGTGGACACCTCGACCACGATCCTCGGCGGGCCGTCGCGGCTTCCGTTCGCGATCGCGCCCACGGGCTTCACCCGCCTCATGCAGACCGAGGGGGAGATCGCCGGCGCCGGTGCGGCGGGCGCCGCGGGCATCCCGTTCACGCTCTCCACGCTGGGCACGACGTCGATCGAGGACGTGAAGGCGGCCAATCCGGACGGCCGGAACTGGTTCCAGCTGTATGTCATGCGTGACCGGGAGATCTCGTACGACCTGACGCGCCGGGCGGCCGCTGCCGGCTTCGACACCCTGCAGTTCACCGTCGACACGCCCGTCGCCGGGGCTCGTCTGCGCGACCGCCGGAACGGGTTCTCGATCCCGCCGCAGATCGCCCTGAAGACCATCCTCAACGCGGCCGTCCGACCGTGGTGGTGGTACGACTTCCTCACCACGCCGAAGCTCGAGTTCGCCTCCCTCAGCTCCACCGGCGGCACCGTGGGCGAGCTGCTCGATGCCGCGATGGACCCGACGATCTCCTACGACGACCTCGACGTCATCCGTGGGCTGTGGCCGGGGAGGATCGTGGTCAAGGGCGTGCAGAACCTCGAGGACGCGCGCGCCCTGGCCGACCGCGGGGTGGACGGCATCGTGCTGTCCAACCACGGCGGCCGCCAGCTGGACCGCGCCCCGGTCCCGTTCCACCTCCTGCCCGACGTCGTGCGCGAGGTGGGCGCCGACCTGGAGATCGGCGTCGACACCGGGATCATGCACGGCGCCGACATCGTCGCGTGCATGGCGCTCGGGGCGGACTTCACCATGATCGGCCGCGCCTACCTCTATGGGTTGATGGCGGGCGGGCGCCAGGGCGTGGACCGCACGATCGAGATCCTCGAGACGGAGATCGTGCGCACGATGAAGCTGCTCGGGGCCTCCTCCATCGCGGAGCTCGAGCCCGCCCACGTCACCCAGTTGCGCCGCCTCGTCCCCTTCATCCGGCCCTAGCCGGCCGTCTCACCAGGAGTCGCCGAACTCCGTGAACGTGAAGCTGGGGTCGGCGGCGTCCTGGACGGCCTTGGCGACGGCGTGGTGCACGCCGGGGTGGAAGACGCTCGGGATGATGTAGTTCGCGTTGAGCTCGCCGTGGGTGACGGCGTCGGCGATGGCCTCGGCCGCGGCCACGAGGGCGCCCGCGGGGATGTCGTGGCTCTGGGCGTCGAGCAGGCCGCGGAACGTGCCGGGGAACGCGAGGACGTTGTTGATCTGGTTGGGGTAGTCCGAGCGCCCGGTCGCCACGACGCGCGCCGTGCGGCGGGCGACGGCCGGGTCGATCTCGGGCGTCGGGTTCGCCAGTGCGAACACGATGGCGTCCTCGCCCATGGCCGCGACGTCGTCGCCGTCGATGATGTTCGGGGCGCTGACGCCGATGAAGACCTCCGCGCCGGGCAGGACCTCCTTGAGGGTGCCCGTGACGTCGTCGGGGTTGGTGTGCTCGGCGATCCAGCGCAGCGACTCGTGGTCGTTCTCGCGGCCGCGGTGGACGACGCCGTCGACGTCGCAGACCACGACGTTGCGCGCGCCGGCGGTCAGCAGCAGCTTGAGGATCGCCGTGCCCGCGGCGCCCGCGCCGGCGAGCACGATGCGCACATGTGCGAGCTCCTTCTCCACCACGCGCAGCGCGTTCGTCAGCGCTGCGAGGACGACGATCGCCGTGCCGTGCTGGTCGTCGTGAAACACCGGGATGTCGAGTCGCTCGCGCAGCCGACGCTCGACCTCGAAGCAGCGTGGCGCCGAGATGTCCTCGAGGTTGATCCCCGCGAAGCCCGGCGCGATCGCCGCGACCGTCTCGACGATCTGGTCGACGTCCTGCGTGTCCAGCACGATCGGCCAGGCGTCGATGCCGGCGAACGACTTGAACAGCGCCGCCTTGCCCTCCATGACGGGCAGGGCCGCGTACGGGCCGATGTTGCCCAGGCCGAGGACCGCCGAGCCGTCGCTGACCACGGCGACGCTGTTGCGCTTGACCGTGAGCCGGCGCGCGTCCTCGGGGTCGGCGGCGATGGCGTTGCAGATCCGGGCGACGCCGGGCGTGTAGATCATCGAGAGGTCGTCGCGGTTCCGCAGCGGGTGCTTCGAGGCGGTCTCGATGACCCCGCCCAGGTGCATGAGGAACGTCCGGTCGGAGACCTTGAGGATCTCGACGTCCTCGAGGTGGCGCAGGGCGTCGACCACGCGCTCGGCGGCCCCGTCGCCCTCGGACGCCGCGCACGTGAGGTCGATCTGCAGCACGTCGACGCCCGAGCCCGTCACGTCGAGCGCGGTGACGAGCCCACCGGCCTCCTCGACGCACGCGCTCAGCGCGCTCACGCCGGAGCCGCCGGCAGGAACGGTGAGGCGGACGGTGATCGAGTTGGACACTCCGGGAGCAGACACGACAGCGTTTCTACCCTGCAATCCCCGTTACTCGCGAGTCTGCCGAGTGTGCCGAACCTCTCAGACGTCGTGACCCGCGCGAGCGCGATAGGCGTCGACGAGCTGGTCCCGAGCCGTGTGGAGGTAGGACGTCAGGTGATCGGCGGCCTCGTCGGTGCGGCCGTCCTCCAGGAGGCGGCAGATGATCTGGTTGACCGGCAGGTAGGGCTCGTGGAACGGCTTGAGCGGTTGCATGACGTGGAAGGCCAGGCGCAGCTCGGCCAGGGTCTGGCGGGTCATGGCGTTGATGCGCTCGTTGCCCGCCAGCGCCACCAAGGCGTTGTGGAAGCGCATGTTCGCCGTGCCGACGCCGTTCCAGTCGCCGGCCTCGGCCGCCTCGAGGGCCTGCGTGACGGCCAGTCGAGCGCGGGAGATGCCTGCGGGGGAGTGGGTCGACGCGCTGCGTACCGCTGCGACCTCGATGAACTCTCGCACCTGGTAGATCGAGATGATGTCCTCGGCGGTGAGCCTGCGGACGAAGATCCCGCGATTGACCTCGTGAACGACCAGCCCCTCGTGGGCCAGTAGCCGCAGCGCCTCGCGCAGGGTGTTCCGCGAGACGTTGAGGCCGTGCGCGAACGCCTCTTCCGGCAGGTGCGATCCCGGTTCCAGGCGGCCCTCGATCAACAGGTTTCGCAGGACGTCGGCGACGCGCTCGCCCGTCGTGGCGAACGTCGGCTTGCTGGAGCCGGAGAAGAGCGCCGCGACGGCGTCCGGAGACGTCAGATCGGTCATGGGATCCTTCTTGTGATGCGTGAACAACCGCGCGTTGCGGTGCCGCTCAGGCTAAGGGGACATCGCGATCCGCACAATGCCCCGTGTTGCATCAAGGTAAAAACCCCGTCACATCGGAATTTGGGTATTGCCTAATGTGTGAACAATCCGTATGTTCCTGCTGTGGCCTGCGCCACCTCCCCCGAGAATCGGGACTCCCCGACTCCTGATGAGAAGGAAGAACGGCATGTTGAAGAAGCGCCCCGTGCGGATGGCGGTGGCGGCCCTGGCCGCCACACCCCTGTTGTTGCTCGCCGCGTGCAGTGAGGATCCCGGTGCCGCGAGCGGCAGCGCTGCCGACACCGCCGAGTACCAGGCCGTTGCCGAGAAGGCGATGGAGCCGGTCACCGAGTTCACCGGCCCCACCGAAGGACCCGCGGCGCAGCCCGGCAAGAAGGTGGTCTTCCTGACGTGCGGCTTCGAGGCGGAGGGCTGCAACCTCCCGGGCAAGGCCGCTGCCGAAGCCGGCAAGGCTCTCGGGTGGGACGTCAAGGTGGTGGACGGCAAGTTCGATCCGCGCGTCTACAGCCGCACCATCCAGGAGGCCATCGACGACGGAGCCGACGGCATCATCCTCGACGCCGTGTCGGCCAGCTCGGTGAAGGGGCAGGTCAAGGCCGCCCGTGACGCCGGTCTGGTGGTCGGCAGCTACGACTCGCTGAACGAGGTCTCCGAGTCGGGCGTCTCCTACGACGTGCAGGCCAGCATCGAGGATCAGGGCAAGGCCATGGCGGCCTACATGATCTGGAAGACCGAGGGCGCCACGAACGCCTACGTCCTCAACTCGCCGGAGTTCAACGCTCCCTACGCCTGGACCGAGGTGGCGCAGAAGGAGATCGAGTCGTGCTCCTCGTGCGAGCTCGTCGACAGCCAGGACTTCACCGCTGGTGACGCCGCGACCCGACTTCCGCAGCTCGCGGTGACGGCGGCGCGCAAGGACCCGAACCTCAACGTCATGATCGCGTCCTACGACGCCGCCATGCTCGCCGCCATCCCGTCGATGAAGCAGGCCGGCATCCTCGACCAGGTCAAGGTCGGCACCTTCAACGGCGTCTCCCCGGCGCTCGACCTCATCCGCAAGGGCGATCTCGCCGCCAGCGTCGGTGGCGCGATGGAGTGGGGCACCTGGGCGGCCATGGACAACATGAACCGCATGCTGGCCGGCGAGGAGGCCGTCGAGCAGAACGTCCCGATCCGCCTGATCACCGCCGAGAACATCGACAGCATCGAGCCCGGCGGCCCGTGGACCGGCGACATCGACTACGCCGCCGAGTACCAGAAGATCTGGGACGCGAAGTGAGTCAGGTGCCCTCGACCGCGGGTCATCAGCCCATCCGGATCGAGAACGTCAGCAAGACCTTCGGGGCGACGAAGGCGCTGCGCAACGTCTCGCTCGAGGTGGCCCCCGGCTCCATCCACGCCCTCATCGGCCTCAACGGATCCGGCAAGTCCACCCTCGTCAAGGTGATGGACGGCTACCACAGCGCGGACGAGGGCACCGTCAGCATGGGGGAGGTGGCCTTCGTCCACCAGGACCTGGGCCTCCTCCCCAGCCTCACCGTCCTGGAGAACTTCGTCATCGGTCGACCGATGGCGATGCGCTTCGGACAGATCGACTGGAAGACCGAGGCGAAGCGGGCCCGCAACGCCCTCGCCGAGTTCGGCCTCGAGAACACGCTGGACCAGCAGCTCGCCAGCCTGAGCCTGGCCAACCAGGCGATCATCGCCTGCGCTCGGGCGCTGGACCGCTCCCGCGGAGCGGCGATCGACTCCCTCGTCCTCGACGAGCCGACCTCAGCGCTTCCCTCGCACGAGATCGGTCTGCTCGCCGATGCCATGAAGGCCTTCGCGGCACGCGGGGTCGGCATCGTCTTCATCACCCACCGCCTGCAAGAGGTCAAGGATCTCGCCGACACGGTCACGGTCCTGCGCAACGGCGAGTCGGTCTTCACCGGCCCGACCGCGGATCTGGCCATCCCGGACATGGTGCAGCTGATGGTCGGGGACGCGCCCGTGCACACCACTCACGAGGCGAGGGCCGCCGTGCGGACCGCTGAGCCCGTCCTGTCGATCCGCGCGCTGCACGACGACACCATCGACGACCTGGATCTGGACATCTACGGAGGCGAGATCGTCGGCGCCTTCGGCATGGTGGGCAGCGGGCTGGAGCGCCTCGGTGCGCTGGCCGCCGGACGCGAGATCGCTCGCGCGGGCACCGTCGAGTTCGAGGGTCGGCCCCTCACCGCAGGCGACGCCCGCGCGCGCCGCATCGGCTACGTCCCCAGCGACCGGCCGCGCCGCGGCGTCCTGCCGGGACTGACCGTGCGGGAGAACATCTCGGTCCGCAGTCTCGCGCGGACCATCCGTGCAGGGGGGATCTCGCGACGTCGCGAGCAGGCGCTCGCGGCCCGGTGGACCGAAGAGCTGAGCGTCAAGCCGCGCGACCCCGAGGCGTCGATCCTGACGCTGAGCGGCGGCAACCAGCAGAAGGCGATCCTCGGTCGCTGGCTGGCGATCGAGCCGGCCGCCATCGTCGCGGAGGAGCCCACCCAGGGGATCGACGTCTGGGCGAAGCAGGACATCCTGCGCCGGCTCCGCATGACGGCGGAGACCGGTGCCGGCGTCCTGCTGACCGCGGTCGAACCCGAGGAGATCATCGACTTCTGCGACCGCGTCGTCGTCCTTCGCGCGGGTCGCGTCGTCCTCGACGCCCGGCGCGAGGACGTCGTCATCACCGACATTCTCAGTGCGATGCACTGACCACCAGGAAGAGCATCGTGACCACATCCAGCACCCGATCGGAGACGACCGACGTGTCGACCGCATCCACCGCCGTCCCGCCCGCGCACCGACTTCGCGCGATCCTGCCCCGCTTCGGCATGGTGGGCCTGTTCATCCTCCTCCTCGTCGTCTTCAGCATCCTGCGGCCGGTGTCCTTCGCCAACAGCGCCAACCTGCGGACGATCCTCGTCGAGAGCGCCGTCCTCACGATCCTGGCGCTCGCGGTGATGATCCCGCTGATCGCCAACGACTTCGACCTGTCCGTGGCGTCGGTCCTGGGGCTGGCGTCCATCCTGGCCGCCGGCCTGCCCGCCAAGCAGGGACTTCCCGTTCCGGTCGTGATCGTGGCCGTGCTCGCCGTCGGCGCGGTGGTCGGACTCCTCCACGCGCTCCTCATCGTGAAGTTCGACCTGCCCTCGGTGGTCGTGAGTCTGGGCACCAGCACCGTCCTCGGCGGAATCGTTCTCTGGTACACCGGGGGAGCGGTGCTCTACGAGGGTGTGCCGGCCGCCCTGACGAACCTCGGCTCGAAGTCGTTCCTGGGCCTTCCGCTGCCGGTGTACTACATGATCGTCGTCGCCGCTGTGCTGTGGTTCGTCCTCGAACGTCGACCGTGGGGCCGCAACCTGTACGCCGTGGGCTCGTCCGAGGTCGCTGCCCGCCTCGCTGGCGTGAACACCGCGCGGACGCGCGCCACGGCCCTGATCGCCTGCTCCACGCTCGCAGCCCTGGCGGGCCTGGTCCTCACGGCTCGGGTGGGCTCGGGCAACCCGTCGATCTCGAACGCGTACTTCCTGCCGGCGTTCGCGGCCGCGTTCCTCAGCCTCGCGGCGTTCCGGCTCGGCTTCTTCAACCCCCTGGGCGTCGTGCTCTCGGTCTACCTGCTCGCCGTCGGCGTCAACGGCCTGACCATTCTCGGCGTCCCGTCCTGGGTCGAGCCGGTCTTCAACGGCACCGCTCTGATCGTCGCCATCGGACTCGCTCGTCTCTCGATCGGCAAGTCCCGCCGGCTCGTCGGCGCCTGAGCCCGCCTCCCACCACGCAACGCAAGGAGCGTCATCCCATGGCACAGCCCGACCGAGTCGAGGTCCTCATCGTCGGCGCCGGACCCACCGGAGCCATCGCCGCCAGCGAGCTCATCGCTGCCGGATTCTCCGTCACCTGCCTGGAGCAGGGCGACTGGACCCATCGTGCGGCGTTCAAGGGCGCCACGAAGGACTGGGAGCTGTCCGCGCAGCGTGACTGGCACCCCAACCCGAACGTGCGTGGCCGGGCGGCGGACTACCCGATCGACGTCACCGAGTCCGACGTCAACCCGCTCATGTACGCCGGCGTCGGTGGCGCGACGATCCTCTACGGCGCCCACTGGGTGCGTGCGCTCCCGTCGGACTTCCGCGTCAGGACGCTCGACGGGGTCGCCGACGACTGGCCGTTGACCTACGAGGACCTGCAGCCGTTCTACGAGGACATCGACCAGCAGATGGGCACCGCGGGGCTCGGTGACGACCCGACCTACCCCGACGGGGAGGCGCCCCCGCTGCCGCCGTTGCCGATCGGCAAGATCGGCCTGCGCGCGGCGCAGGGAATGGACCAGCTGGGCTGGCACTGGTGGCCCGCGCCCAACGCCATCGCGTCCAAGGCCTACCGCGGCCGCGAGGCGTGCGTGCGGCGTGGCACGTGCCAGACCGGGTGCCCCGAGGGCGCGAAGGGCAGCGCCGACCTGACGCACTGGCCGGAGGCCATCCGGGCAGGCGTGCGGCTCATCACCGGAGCGCGCGTGGCCGAGATCACCGTCAACGCGCAGGGGCTGGCGGACGGTGCCGTCTACATCGATCGCGACGGCGTGCGCCACCACGTGGCGGCCTCGACCGTGATCGTGGCGGCGAACGGCGTCGGCACCCCGCGTCTGCTGCTGATGTCGGGTCGTGACAGCTTCGACCACGGTCTGGCGAACTCCTCGGGCCTGGTGGGGCGCCGCCTCATGATGCACCCGTACGCGGCGGTGAACGGCGTCTACGAGGAGGACCTGGAGAGCTGGCTGGGTCCTGCCGGTCAGTCGATCGTCTCTCACGAGTTCTACGAGACCGATCTGTCCCGTGGATTCGTCCGCGGCGCGAAGTGGCAGGTCATGCCGGCAGGTGGCCCGCTGGGCAACCGCTCGGGTTACGGCGGCCATGCCGAGCACGGTGACGCAGACGGCGAGCCCGACCCGCTCGCGGCGTGGGGTCCCTCCTTCCACGAGGCGGCGCGCCGGACGTTCGGCCGGTCGTTCGAGTGGGGCATCATCGCCGAGGACCTCCCGGACGAGGCCAATCGCGTCGTGCTGTCGGACTCGCTCGTCGACTCCGACGGACTTCCCGCTCCGAAGATCATCTACAAGACCAGCGAGAACACGCGCCGGCTGCTCGACTTCCACCTGGCGCGGGCGCGCGAGGCGCACCTGGCCGCCGGCGCCATCGAGACCTACGACACCCCGCTCATGCGGGACTGTGGCTGGCACCTGCTGGGAACGACGCGGATGGGAGACGACCCGGAGACGAGCGTCGTCGACCAGTACGGCCGGTCCCACGACATCGCGAACCTCTACATCTACGACGGGAGCACCTTCGTGACCTCGACGGGTCAGAACCCGACGGCGACCATCGCGGCGCTCACCCTGCGCGCGGTCCGTCACCTCATCGCCGGTCGTCGTGACCAGGAGGTGGCATCGTGACGACGCCCATCGGCATGAGTCCGACTGCCCTGAACACGGCGCAGCGCGAGACGCTGGTCCGTGTCCTCGACGTGCTGATCCCCGCGGCGGCCGGGATGCCCTCGGGTGCCGAGGTCGGCGTCGCGGATCGGTGGATCGATGAGGCGCTGAGGCTGCGACCCGACCTCCGCGACGACCTCCTGCACGCGCTGGAGACCCTCGAGCCGATCGACGCCGGCCTCGAGGACGCGCTGCGCGCTTATGCGAAGCAGCATCCTGAGGCGTTCGTCGCCGTCGGTGTTCTGGTGTCCGGCGCCTACTACATGGATGACCGCGCCCGCCTCGCCCTGGGATACCCGGGCCAGGAGGACCGCCGGCTGGTCGACGACACCGGCGACTACCTCGACATGCTCGAACGAGTCGTCGAGCGCGGACCGATCTTCCGACCCACCCCCGCCGAAGGAGCAGAGGCATGAGCGAGAGGTTCACGCAGCCCGTCGCGATCGTCACGGGAGCGGCATCGGGCATCGGACTGGCGTCGGCGCGCGAGCTGGTGGGCCGTGGGTACGCGGTCGTCGTCGCGGATCTCGACGAGACGAACGGGAACGCCGTGGCGGCCGAGCTCTCCGAGGCCGGCACGGCGATCTTCGTCCACGCCGACATGACCTCGGCGACGGACGTGGCGGCGCTGATCGAGCGCGTCCGGGAGTGGGCCGGCCGACTCGACGCCGTCGTCAACAACGCTGGCATCCAGAGGTCCGGTCCGATCACCCAGTTCGACGAGGGGACCTGGGACCAGCTGATGGGCGTCAATCCCAAGACGTGCTTCCTGGCGGCCAAGTACGGCGTGCCGCTCCTGGCCGAAGGTGGCGGCGGAGCGATCGTGAACATCTCGTCCATCGCCGGCGTGCGTGGCGGACCCGGTCAGGTGGCCTACTCGGCGTCGAAGGGCGCGATCGTGGCGTTCTCGCGAGCGCTGGCGAACGAGCTCGCGGACGAGGGCATCCGCGTGAACTGCCTCGCGCCCGGTTGGGTCGACACTCCGTTCAACGCGCCCGCGATCGAGAACATGGGTGGTCGCGAGGTGCTCGACGAGATGGTCGCCTCCTCCGTGCCGATGAAGCGTCAGGGGACTCCGCAGGAGATCGCCAAGGCCGTCGCGTTCCTCGCGACGGACGACTCGTCCTACATGACCGGTCAGACGGTCATCATCGACGGAGGCCTGCTGTGACTCGACTCGAGCTCCACCTCGCCCAGGCCGCAGTGGCCGGTGCTCTCGCCCACGCCGCTCAGCGGGAGGCTCACTCCGCGGTGGCCGTGGTCGATCTCGGCGGAAACCTGCTCGCCTTCGCCGCGGACCCCGACGCGATCCTGGCTGCGCGTGACCTCGCCGTGGCCAAGGCCTACACCTCCTTGTCGCTCCGCGCCGAGTCCGGGGCGCTTGACTCGTCCGTCCAGCCCGGAGGTCCGTTCTACGGACTGAACACGGCGCTGAACGGCCGACCACTCGTCACCTTCGCGGGCGGTCGCCCCCTCATGGACGAGACGGGGAACGTCATCGGCGCCGTCGGCGTGTCCGGTGGCACGCTCGACGACGACACGCAGATCAGTGCCGCCGCCGTGAGCGCGTTCGAGGACGCACGATCCCAGCAGGCTGCTCGTGAGCGACTCGGCGACTGAGCCCCGGGCACGCCCTCATCGGATCGACCTCAACGCCGACCTCGCAGAGGGGTACGGCCGGTGGGGCTTCGGAACGGACGACGATCTGCTCGACGTCGTCACGTCGGCGAACATCGCGTGCGGCTTCCACGCCGGTGACCCCACCGTCATGCGCCGTGCCGTCTCCCGTGCCGTGGCCAACGGCGTGCGCATCGGTGCGCACGTCGGCTATCCCGATCTCGCGGGGTTCGGCCGGCGACCCATGACGATCGCGCGCGAGGAGCTGGCAGATCTCGTCGCCTACCAGCTGGCCGCCCTGTCCGGGATCGCCCGCGCAGAAGGGGGCGAGGTCCGGTACGCGAAGCCCCATGGCGCGCTCTACAACACGGCGGTGCACGATACCGAGCAGGCCGAGGCGATCGTCGACGCCGTGTGCCGGATCGATGCGTCCCTCGGGGTGATGTCCCTGCCCGGATCGGTGCTGCTGGAGTCGGCTGCTGCTCGAGGGCTCTCGACGATCACCGAGGCCTTCGCGGACCGGGCCTACCTCGCTGACGGTCGCCTCGCGCCACGCTCGATGGACGGAGCGGTCATCCACGATCCCCAGGCGGTCGCGGACCGAGTCGTGCAGGTCGTGACCCGAGGCGTGGTCGACACGCTGGACGGCGGCCCGACAGCCGTCCGCCCCGCCAGCATCTGCGTCCACGGCGATTCGCCGGGCGCCGTGTCGTTGGCGCGTCGGGTGCGATCGGCACTGTCCGCCGCCGGTGTGGAGCTCACGTCGTCGGTGGACGAGCCGGTGGGGAGCACACGGTGAGGCTGATGCCCGCCGGCACGGCAGCCGTGCTGGCGGAGGTCGCCGATCTCGAGGAGATGATGGCGCTGTACCGCGGACTGCAGCAGGCTCGCGACACGCCCGAGGGTCACGGGATCACCGAGCTCGTGCCGGCGGTGAGGACCGTCCTCATCGAGTTCGACGCGGCGATCACCACGGCGCGTCGCGTGGCCGCGATCGCCGCGGAGCAGTCCTTGGCGACCGTGTCGGACGGCGCAGTCGACGTCCTGACGATCCAGGCCGTCTACGACGGCGTCGACCTCGACGCCACGTGCGCGGAGCTGGGCATGACGCGTGCAGCGTTCGTGCAGTGGCACACGGGTCTGTCGTGGCGGGTCGCCTTCACGGGCTTCGCGCCCGGGTTCGGCTACCTGGTCGCGCCGGGTCACACCGCCTCGATCCCTCGGCTGAGCGAGCCGCGTACCAGGGTGCCCGCCGGATCCATCGCGATGGCCGACCACTTCACCGGCATCTACCCTTCCGATTCCCCGGGTGGCTGGCGCATCGTCGGGCACACCGACCACCTCCTGTTCGACGTCGACCGACCCGAGCCGGTGACGCTCACCCCCGGCACGGCCGTGCGCTTCGAGGTGCGTCCGTGAGGCGCCCCGCGACCACGCCCGTCCTGCGCATCGTCGAGCCCGGGATCCTCACGACCGTCCAGGACCAGGGCCGCCGCGGTCTCGCCGCGATGGGCGTGACCGTCTCCGGGGCCGCCGACCGATCTGCCTACGCGCTCGCGAACCGCCTGGTCGGGAACTCGCCGGGATGTGCGGTGCTCGAAGTCACCTTCGGCGGGTTCGAGGCCGTCACGACGGGCGCGACCTGGATCGCCACGACGGGTGCGACGGCGCCCCTGTGGGTCGATGGCGTCCGGCACGGAGCCAACTCGCGCGTCCAGGTCCCCGCGGGCGCGACCATCCGACTCGGCCAGCCGACGTGGGGCCTGCGGACCTACCTCGCAGTCCGAGGCGGCCTCGACGTCCCGCAGGTGCTGGGATCGCGCTCGCGGGACACGCTGGCCGGCATCGGTCCCGCGCCACTCGAGCGCGGCGACGAGGTCACCCTGGGCACCGACTGGGGACGCTTCCCTCCTGTCGACCACGCGCCGGTGCCCAACGGGCCCTCCCACGGTCCGATCGAGCTGCCACTGGTGCTCGGGCCGCGCGACGACTGGTTCACCGAGGCCGCGCTGTCCACCCTCGTGGCGACGCGGTGGACGGTGGGAGCCGCCAGCAACCGGATCGGCGTGCGTCTCCTCGGGCCCCAGCTCGCCCGTGCCGTCCCTGGTGAGCTGCCCAGCGAAGGAGTCCCGGTGGGTGCCGTCCAGGTGCCGACCTCGGGTCCCATCGTGTTCCTCGACGACCACCCCGTCACCGGCGGCTATCCCGTCATCGGCGTGGTGACACGCGAGGGGCTGGACTCGCTCGCCCAGGCTCGGGCGGGAGACACCGTCGTCTTCCGCCCCGCACGGGTCGACTTCGTCGCGTACGAGGCCGACCGCCAGCGCACCCCCGTCTGACCTCCCTCGATTCGCCCCTTCCACCGACACAACGGAGTGACCGGTACCCATGTCCACCCACCCCTCACGCGCTCTCGTCGCGGACGCGACCCCCACCCCGCTGAAGGACGCGCGAGCCCAGCTCGCCGAAGCCGTCAAGATCCTCGGCTATGACGACGGCATGTACGACATGCTCGCGACGCCGCGCCGGGAGGTGACGGTCTCGGTGCCGCTGCGGCGCGACGACGGCTCGGTCGAGTTGCTCGTCGGCCATCGCGTCCAGCACAACATGTCGCGCGGCCCGTCCAAGGGCGGCTTGCGGTACAGCCCGACCGTCGACCTCGACGAGGTCCGGGCGCTGGCGATGTGGATGACCTGGAAGTGCGCGCTGGTCGACATTCCCTACGGAGGCGCGAAGGGCGGCATCGCGTTCGACCCGCGCGAGTACTCCCGTGCCGAGATCCAGCGCGTGACGCGGCGGTACACCAGCGAGCTGATGCCGATCCTCGGCCCGACGACCGACATCCCCGCGCCTGACATCGGGACGGACAGCCAGGTCATGGCGTGGATGATGGACACCTATTCCGTGAACAAGGGCTTCACCATCCCCGGCGTGGTGACGGGCAAGCCGACGCAGCTCGGCGGCTCCCTCGGACGAGCCAGTGCGACCTCGCGGGGCGTGGTCCTGGTCGCACTCGCCGCGCTGCGTCATCGCGGACTCGAGCCGGAACGGACCACGGCTGCCGTCCAGGGCTTCGGCAAGGTCGGACGCGATGCTGCGCTCTTCCTGTGGCGGGCGGGCGTGAAGGTCGCCGTCATCAGCGACCAGTACGGCTCGGTCCAGAACTCGTTCGGCATCGACGTCCCGGCGCTGGAGCGGCACGTCGACGAGTCGGGCAGCGTCGTCGGCTTTCCCGGTGCGGACGACCTGCCGCACCGGGACGATCTGCTCGTCGCCGATGTCGATCTCCTCGTGCCTGCGGCGGTCGAAGGCGTCATCCACGCCGGCAACGCGGAGAGCGTCCGTGCGTCCATCGTGGTGGAGGGCGCGAACGGCCCGACGACGCCGGAAGCCGATCGCATCCTCGAGGATGCCGGATGCCTCGTGGTCCCTGACATCCTCGCCAATGCCGGGGGCGTGATCGTGTCCTACTTCGAGTGGGTCCAGGCGAACCAGGCGTACTGGTGGAGCGAGCTGGACGTCGAGGCCCGGCTGAAGGAGCGGATGGACCACGCATGGGAGCGAGTCCTGAGCACCGCGAAGAGCCGCGACGTCAGCTTGCGCCAGGCGGCGACGGTGCTGGCCATCGAGACCGTGGCGACGGCTCACCTGGCGCGAGGTCTGTACCCCTGAGCATCACTCGGCGTCACGCCGGGCGAACCGCACGGACCACGACGTCGTGCAGCACGGTCGCGTGGCCGCCAGGGCCGTCGACGATGCGCTGCGACTCCTCGGCCGTCACGATCTCCCAACCGGGTGAGTCGAAGCGGGCGGTGATGTTCGCGGCCGTCGCGGAGGCCTCGTCCGGGGAGTCGTGGCCGTGGAGGTGTCCCACGATGAGCAGCGTGCCGCCGGGCGCGACCCACTCGGCGAGGCGGTCGTAGAACTCCAGCTGCGGCATTGCCGGGTGGGCGTAGTGCGTGGTGACGAGGTCGTACGTGGTGCCGGGGTCCCACGTGGAGAGGTCGGCGCTCAGCCACTCCACCTGCCCGGCAAGTCCGGCGGCCACCGCGCGCTCCTGCCCGAAGGCGAGTGCTGCTGGGGAGATGTCGGCAGCCGTCACGGTCCAGCCTCGGCTCGCCAGCCAGATCGCCTCGGCTCCGGCGCCGCACCCCGCGTCGAGCGCCGTCCCGGGCTCGAGGTCGCGCGTCACGCGCTGCAGGTGGGGGTTCGGCTCGCTCGTGCTCATCGCGACGGCGCGGTCGCCCGTCCAGATGTCGTTCCAGTAGTGGTCGTCGAAGGTGTGCTCCATGCATCGACCATGATGCGCACGTGCGCGTTTCAGCAAGTCTTGTTGCCAAATGGCAAACTCGACGCATGGATCTCGATCGCACGCTCGATGCCGTCGGCCCTCGGCTCAAGGAGCTGCGCCAGCGGCGCGACGTCACGCTGAGCGAGCTGTCCGCCGAGACCGGCATCTCGACCAGCACCCTCTCGCGTCTCGAGGCGGGACTGCGCCGTCCCACGCTCGAGCAGCTCCTCCCGCTCGCGAAGTCGCACGGCGTCACGCTCGACGAGCTCGTCGACGCCCCGCCGACCGGCGATCCGCGCGTCACCCTGAAGCCTCTCGCGACGAAGGACGGGCGGACGATCGTGCCGCTGAGCCGCCGCCCGGGCGGCATCCAGGCCTACAAGTTCGTGCTGCCGGCCGGTCGCGACGACGACGAGCCCGAGCTGCGCACGCACGAGGGCTACGACTGGGCCTTCGTCCTCGACGGTCGGCTGCGGCTCGTGCTGGGCGAGCACGACATCGTCCTCAAGCCGGGCGAGGCCGTCGAGTTCGACACCCGCACCCCGCACTGGTTCGGCGCGACGAGCGCCGGCCCCGTCGAGTTCCTCAGCCTCGTCGGCAAGCAGGGCGAGCGGGCCCACCTGAGGGTCGCGCCGAAGCGACTCCGCGATCAGTCTGCGACCACCGCGGGGTCTTGAGCGCCGATCCGCGCGACCTCCCGGTCATACGTCTCGGCGTCGAAGGTGATCCCGTGCGGAACCGGCACTTCGACGTGCCAGTCCCAGTGAACGACCTCCCCGTCGCGGACGATCGTCACGTCGGTCGAGCCGCAGCCGTACTCGCCGCACGAGCAGCGGGCGATCGGAATGCGGTGTGGCACGTTCGAGGCGATCAGTCGGTTGCGACGGACCAGCAGCTCGCGTGGGTCGATGCCCATCCCCGCGCCCTCTGACGTCATCTCGACGTCGTCGACGAAGACGAGCAGCTGGCGGCCGTTGCGGCCGCCATCGTCGGCGCGTGCGATGTCGAAGCGGATCGACCTCGCGCGCTGTCGGGCTACAGCGCTTTCCGTGGTGTCAGGCACCGGACCATCATGACTCAGCCGGCGCGACCGAGGATCACGATCGCGATGACGAGGCAGGCGATCGCTGAGATGCAGCCGAGGGCGAGCGAGATCCGCGCGAGGTTCCGCATGCCGGGGGTGCGGTCGACCTCGTGCGTGGCCATCGTCCGGATGACGCCCATCGGCAGCAGCCAGCCGGTGGCGATGAGGGTCGCGGCGAGGGCGGCGTAGAGGGTCGAGTCGCTCATGTGAGGGACGTACCCGCTCGCGCCCGCGCGACGCGTCAGGCGGAGGCGAGCACCGACTCAACCTCGACCGAATCGAGCCCGACGCCCGCCGCGACGCCGGCGTGGGTGACCTCGCCGGCGTGCGTGTTGAGGCCCTGCGCGAGTCCGGCGTCGGCCCGCATCGCGTCCACCCAGCCGTGCTCGGCGAGCGCGATCACGTAGGGGAGGGTCGCGTTCGTCAGCGCGTAGGTGGAGGTGTTCGGGACCGCGCCGGGCATGTTGGCGACGCAGTAGAACGTCGAGCCGTGCACGGTGAAGGTCGGGTCGTCGTGGGTGGTGGCGTGCGAGTCCTCGAAGCAGCCGCCCTGGTCGATCGCGATGTCCACCAGGACGGATCCGGGCTTCATCCGCGAGACCAGCTCGTTGGTCACCAGCTTCGGCGCGGCGGCGCCCGGCAGCAGCACGGCCCCGATCACGAGGTCGGCCTGGAGCACCTGCTGCTCGATCGCCAGCATCGATGAGGCCAGTCCGTGGACGCGGTTGTCGTACCGCCAGAAGCTCATCCGCAGCTTGTCGAGGTCGGTGTCGAGCAGCGTCACGTCGGCGCCCATGCCGAGCGCGATGTTGGCCGCGTTCTGCCCCGAGACGCCGGCTCCGATGATGACGACCTTCGCGTTCGCGACGCCGCCCACCCCGCCGAGCAGCACGCCGCGACCGCCCTGCGCCTTCATCAGTGCGTGCGCCCCGACCTGCGGAGCGAGGCAGCCCGCGACCTCGCTCATCGGGTACAGCAGCGGCAGCCCGCCGGTGGCGCCGGTGACCGTCTCGTAGGCGACACCGGTGATCTTCCGCGTGAGCAGCTCCTCGGTCAGTGGGCGGTCGGCCGCGAGGTGCAGGTACGTGAACAGCAGCTGTCCCTCGCGCATCCGGTGGTACTCCGCCTCGACGGGCTCCTTCACCTTCAGCACCAGATCCATCCCGCCGTCGGTGCCCCACGCGGCCTCCGCCTCGCCGACGATCGTGGCGCCCGCGGCGACGTAGTCCTCGTCGCTGATCGACGAGCCGACCCCCGCGCCGGTCTGGATGTGCACCTCGTGTCCGCGACTGGTCAGCTCGCGTACGCCAAGAGGCGTGATCGCGACACGGTACTCGTGGTTCTTGATCTCCTGCGGGACACCGATCCTCACGGCCTTTGCCTCTCCTCGTGTGACCCACCTCACGCTACCGGCGATCGCGGAGGTGGGCACGCGAGTCCTTCCTAGGCCTGCAGCGACGCGATCTTGTCGACGGCGCGGTAGCCGTCGGGCACCCCCTCGACGATGCAGGTCATCGAGTTCGAGTGCTCGGTGCGCAGCGCGAGGATCGCCCGGTAGGCGTCCGAGTCGTACCAGGCGCGGGCCGCGTCGGCGCTCGGGAACTCGATGATCACGAGGTCGCCGTCCCAGGGCCCCTCGATGCCGGTGAGCTGACCGCCGTGCACGAGGAAGCGGCCGTCGTAGGGCTCCAGCGTCGCGTCGATCCGCTCGATGTACTCGACGATCTCGGGTCCGAGGTCGACCTCGCGGAGGTAGGCGAGGGCGTAGGCCTTGGTCGTGGTGGTCATGAGGTGCTCCGTTCGTCGGGGTGGATGGCTCGATCACACCCCGAGCACGCTTGATGGTCGATGACCTCCGAGGTCATGGTCACCATGCCCTCGCGTGGCTAGGTTGACGATCGTGAGCGCAACCGCCGGCACCCTGATCCGCGAGTGGCGCCAGCGCCGCCACCTCTCCCAGCTGGACCTGGCCAACCGGGCCGACGTGTCCACGCGACACCTGAGCTGGATCGAGACGGGACGCAGTCGTCCCACGAGCTCGATGGTGCTGCGCCTGTGCACCCAGCTGGACGTGCCGTTGCGCGAGCAGAACCAGGTGCTGCTCGCCGCCGGGCACGCGCCCGCGCACCCCGAGCACGGCCTGGCCGATCCGCCGATGGCCGAGGCGAACCGCGCGCTGGAGGCGATCCTCGCGGCCCACCACCCCTATCCGGCCCTCGTGGTGGACCGCCGCTGGGACCTCGTCGCCGCGAACGAGGCGGCGTACGGACTGCTGGCGGGCGTCGGCGCCGAGCTGCTGGAGCCGCCGGTCAACGTGATCCGCCTGTCGATCCACCCGCGAGGGCTCGCACCCCGCATCGCGAACCTCGACGAGTGGCGCGCGCACCTGGCCGAGCGGCTGCACCGCGAGCACACGAGCACCGGTGACTCGTTCCTCGCAGAGCTGCACGACGAGGTCGTGGCCGGCGGCATCGAGCCGGTCACCTCGCCCGCGCTCGTCGTGCCGTTCCAGCTGCGCACCGAGGCCGGGGTGCTCTCGTTCATCTCGACCACCACGGTCTTCGGGACGCCCCGCGAGGTGACGCTCTCCGAGCTCGCGATCGAGGCGTTCTACCCCGCCGACGAGGCCACCCGCCGCGCGCTCGGCTGACCCGGGCGTCGCCGCCCCTAGGGTGGGGCCGTGAGCGACGCCGAGAAGTCCGCCGCGGCGCGTGGCGCGCGTCGGCGCGAGCGCACGCGCACCTCGCTGCTCGACGCGGCCGAGCTGCTCGTGTCGCAGCGCGCGCCCGAGGAGATCCGGATCGAGGACGTCGCCGCGCAAGCGGGCGTCTCGCCGGCGTCGGTCTACGTGCACTTCGGCACGAAGGACGGGCTGCTGGCCGCCGTGACCGAACGGGTCGTCGCGGTCGCCACCGAGACGCTGCGTGCGGCGTACGCCGCCGAGACCTCGCCGCTCGAGCGGTTCGCCGGTGTCGGCGCCGCCTACCTGCGGCTGGTGCTCGACCACCCCGTCGTCGTGAAGTACCTGATGGTGACGGGGGAGCGCGGGCCGCGGACTCCCGTCGAGGTCCAGGTCGTCGAGCGGTTCGGCGAGCTGCGCCGCGAGTTCGAGGAGAGCATCCGCGACGCGGTGGAGTCCGGCGCGATCCGGCGGGTCGACCCCGAGCTCGCCTCCTTCTTCCTCTTCGGCGCATGGAACGGCGTCGCCGCCCTGGCCCTGCGGCGCGACGCCCTCGAGCTCTCGCCGGAGCGGGTCGAGGCGGCCGTGATCGAGTCGGGACTCGTGCTGCTCGAAGGCCTGTTGGTGGGTGCCGCGGCGCCCGAGCATGGTTGACTTGGAGTCAGACTCCAGATCACTCTCCGAAGGGCCGCCATGACGCAGACTCCGACGACCTCGCCCGACCCCGCCGTCTGGGACGTCGTCATCGTGGGGGCGGGCCCCGGCGGCCTGACGACCGGCGCGTATCTCGCCGCGAACGGCAAGCGGGTGCTGGTGCTCGAGGCCAACCAGGTCGTCGGCGGCAGCACGCAGGTCTTCCGCCGCGCGGGCAACAAGTTCGAGTTCGACGTCGGCACCCACTACGTCGGCGAGTGCGAGCCGGGTGGCCGCATGCAGACCGCGCTCGCGGGCCTCGCCCTCACCCGGCGGATCGAGTGGCTGCGTCAGAACCCCGACGGCCACTGCCGGGTCATGGTGCCCGGCACCACCTTCGAGACGCCGACCGGCTGGGACGCCTACCTCGAGCGCCTCGTCGAGACGTTCCCCGACGAGGAGGCGGGACTGCGCCGCTGCGTGCGGATCCTGCGCATCATCTCCGCGGGCGAGGAGCCGCGCCGGCGCCCGTGGGCGCTGCTGCGCTGGGGCGTCCGGCCGATCACCAAGCTGCTCGACGCCTGCGGGCTCAGTGCCGACGCCCAGGCCGTGATCCTCGCGGAGAACGGCGACTACACCTGGCCCCCGCACCGCACGCCCGCCGTCATGCACGGTGGCCTGCTGCACCACTACCTCCAGGCCGGCGCCTACTACCCCCGCGGCGGTGGCCAGGTGATCGGCGCGCACCTCACCGACGTCATCCAGACCCACGGCGGTCGGGTCCGCACCAAGGCCACGGTCGAGCGGATCCTGATCGAGGACGGACGCGCGGCCGGGGTCCGTCTCGTGGGCGGGGAGGAGATCCGCTCGGAGGTCGTCGTGTCGGCGGCCGACTTCAAGAAGACGTGGGCCGAGCTGGTGGGCGACGAGCACCTCACCCGTCGGCTGCGGCGGCGCCTGCGCGACCTCGAGATGACACTGCCGATGTTCGCGGTCTACGTCGCACTCGACGTGGACCTGCGCGAGCGCGACACCCCGCCGCTGGCCTGGGTGTGGCCGAACCACGACGTCGACGGCTACTACCGGGAGGTGGCCGCGGGCCGCTGTCCCGAGCAGATGCCGGTGGGCATCAGCTGCCCGACCGCGAAGGATCCCCACGGGACGCACTCGGCGCCGCCCGGCTACTCGACCCTCGAGCTCGTGAGCTTCGCGCCGAAGGAGCACGCGTTCTGGAACGTGGACTCGGACCCGACGCAGGGCGCGGGCTACGGCCGCGACGAGCAGTACCGCCAGCTCAAGGCCGAGCTCACGGAGCGTGTGCTCGACACTGCCTCGATGATGATCCCCGACCTGCGCGAGCGCATGGTGTTCTGCGAGGCGTCGACGCCGATCACGCAGGAGCGGTTCACCCTCGCGACCGACGGCTCCTGCTACGGCATCGCCCCGCTGATGAAGAACCTCGGCCCGTTCCGCCCGCGCGTCACCACCCACGTCCCCGGCCTGTTCCTGGCCGGCGGCAGCACGGAGTTCCTGTTCGGCATCAACGCCACCATCTGGGGCGGCATGGGCACGGCGAGCGCGATCCTGGGCCGCGACCTCGTGCAGGAGGTTCGCGACGGTGCGGTGTTCGTGGACGAGTCCCGGCTCACGGAGATCACCGAGGACTTCGACCCGCTGCTCGCGTCCAAGCCCGGCTCGGTCATCCGACGGGCCGCGCGACGACGCCCGCGGGTGGACGCCTGAGTCAGGTCCGCGGTGGCCCCGTCGGATGCTCGGTGCGGGCCACCTTGCGGTCGGTCATGACGATCCAGACGGCCAGGGCGACGCCCGCGCACACGGCGAAGAGGAACAGCAGCATCGCCAGGCCGGGGTAGCCGAGCAGGGTCCACTCCGAGGGAACGCGCATCGTCAGGGCGGCGCCGAGGATCGTGGCGGCGATGATGATGCCGAGCGTCAGCCGGTTCGCGACGCGCTGGAGCACGGTGTGCAGGCGCTCCTCGTCGACCGCGTCGACCTTGACCCGGAACTCGCCCTCGGCGAGCGCGTCCATGATGCGGTTCGCGCGCTTGGGCAGCTCGGCCGCGAAGGTCCGCGACTCGATCGCCGCCGCGACGATCCCGCCCGGCGACATCGTCAGCCCGGCCGTGAAGATGCTCGAGACGTTCTCGCGGATCGCCTCGGCGGGAGCGAAGCCGGGGTCGAGGTGCGAGGTGGCACGGTCGAGGTTGAGCAGCGCCTTGCCGACCATCGACATCTCGGCGGGCGGGCGCAGGCCGTGGCTGCCGGACAGCCGGCTGAGGTCCACCAGCACGGCACCGACCTCGACGTCGGCACCGCTGGCCACGGCCTCGGAGACGAGGTGGGCCACGTCGTCGCGGAACGCCGCGGCGTCGAACCCGTCGAGCCGGTGTCCCGCGCTCGCGAGGATCGAGGCGGCCTCCTCGCCGTCGCCGTCGCTGATCGCCAGCAGCAGCTTGATGATGTCGTGCTGGACCCGCGGGGGCACCGAGGCGGTCATGCCGAGGTCGAGGAGCGCGAGCCGGCCGTCGTCGGTGAGCAGGAGGTTGCCGGGGTGCGGGTCGGCGTGCAGGATGCCGGCGTCGAGGATCATGTGCAGGTACGCGCTGAACAGCTGCTCGACGATGGGCCGCGCGTCGACGTCGACCAGGCCCAGCCGACCGATGTCGGTGACCTTGCGGCCCTCGACGTAGTCCATGACGAGGACCTTCGAGGTCGTGTACGCCGGCACGGGCTGGGGGACCAGGAGCAGGTCGTAGGCCGCCGTGAGCTCGCCGAAGGTCACCAGGTTGCGCGCCTCCCGGCGGTAGTCGAGCTCACCGGCCAGCGACCGGCGGAACTGGTCGAGCAGGCGCCCGAACCCGAAGCTGCGCCCGGCCTCGGTGCGCTTGTCGGCCACGCGGGCGAGTCGGCCGAGCACCTTCATGTCCTCGCGCACCGTCTCGCGCACGTGGGGCCGCTGGACCTTCACCACGACCTCGCGCCCGTTGCGCAGCACCGCCCGGTGCACCTGCCCGAGCGAGGCGGCGGCGAGGGGCTCGGGGTCGAAGTCGCTGAAGCGCTCCTTGATGGTGGCCCCGAGCTCGGTCTCCACGACCTCGCGCACGGTCTCGAAGTCGATCGGGTCGACCTCGTCCTGCAGGCGCTCGAGCGCCGTCGTGTACGAGGACGGCAGCAGGTCGAACCGCGTCGAGAGCAGCTGGCCGAGCTTGATGAACGTGGGGCCCATGCGCTCGAGGTCGGCGGCGAAGGCCTCCGCGCGCTCGGCGTCGCCGAGCGGGGTCTCGTCGTCGATGTCGAACTCGTCGAGGTGGGCTCCGGCGAGCAGGTCGGACCGGCCGTGGCGCCGGACCAGGCGGGCCAGCGCGACGTACCGGTTGTCGTCCAGGATCGTCATGACCGCAAGCATGCCCAAGTCGGGCGGCGGTCGCTCCCTCACGCGCCGTCGAGCAGCCGTTGGACGATCGGGCCGTAGGCCTGCGCAACCCCGTCGAGGTCGGCCAGCAGCTCGGGGCTCTCGAAGAAGCGCAGCACGGTCGCCAGACCGGTGAGCGCCGCCACGGCCAGCTCGGCGCGCAGGCGCGCGTCGGGGCCCTCGAGTCGCTCGGCCAGCGGATCGACGTAGCCGCGCAGGAACTTCGCGCGGACCGCCTCCGGATCGGGCGCGTTGACGCGCAGCATCAGCGCACGACCCAGGTGCTCGAGGTCGCCGCGCCGCTGGCGGTCGACGAGCTCCTCGACCAAGGCGGCGCCCAGGCCGCTCGCGGGGGCGTCCGGCAGCGTCGGCGCGCTGATCGTCGCCGTGCGGTGGAAGAGCTCCTCCTTGCTGCCCGCGACCTTCATGACGAGTGCGGGGGAGGTGCCTGCGCGCGCGGCGATCGCCCGGATCGTCACCTCGGGGAAGCCGTTGCGGGCGAACAGCTCGGCGGCGGCCCGCAGCACCGAGGCACGCAGGGCGGCAGGCTCGTCGCGGACGGTCATGCGAGGGGAGTCCCGAGCGTGAGGTCGGCCGTGCGGTTGGCCTCCCACACCGTGACCGGCCGCGCACCCGTCGCGCCGTTGTCGGCGATCGCGCTGAGCACGTAGCGTCCGTTCGGCGGTCGAGGCACCGCGTAGCGGCCGTCGTGGTCGGTGCGCGCGGAGTGGACCGCCTCGCCCGCGTGGTGCGTCAGGATGACGAGCGCACCGGGGATGGGCTGGCCGTCGGTGTCGGTGATCGTGCCCTCGAGCGTCAGCCGGTGGCGCAGCACGAGCGGCGGCATCCGCGTCTCGTCGCCGAGCGTGACGATGCGCGACCTCGGCTGCCAGCCGTCGGCCGACGTGACGACGAAGTAGTCGCCCGGGCCCGGCACCGCGACGGCCACCTGACCCTCGGAGTCGGCCTGGCCCCAGTCGACGGCGCTGCCGTCGGTGGTCAGCACGGTCACGACGGCGCTGCGCACCGGGCGGGCCTGCTCGTCGACGACCTGGCCACGCACGACGCGGGTCGGGCGGCTCGTGGTCGCCGTGCCGGCGCGGTCGGCGTCGGGGGAGAAGTCCTGCATCCGCAGCGTCGGGACCGTGACCGCCGCCGCCGCGAGGGACGTGGCCGCCGCGAGCCAGAACAGCAGGGTGATGGCCTGCTCGCCGGCCACCTCCTGCCCGCCGACCGTCACGACGAACGCGGACGTGACGGCCGTGACGATCGCGCTGGCGCTCGTGGTGCCGATCGAGCGCAGCAGCACGTTCAGGCCGTTCGCCGACGCCGTCTCGGTGACCGGGACGGCGCGCATGATCATCGTCGGCAGCGCGCCGTATACCATGGCGGTGCCCATCCCGACGATCACCGAGCCGATCACGACCTGGGCGAGGTCGTCGCTGAGGAACACGCGCAGGATGTAGGCGACGCCCATGATCAGCGTCCCGGACAGGGCGGTCACCTGGGGGCCGAAGCGGCGTGTCAGCCACGCCGAGACCGGCGCCATCAGGCCGAACGCGGCCGCGTTCGGCACCATCCACCAGCCGGTCTCCAGCACGCCGAGACCGAGCCCGAACCCGGTCTCCTCGGGGAGCTGGAGCAGCTGCGTGGTGAGCAGCATGTTCGCGAACATCGCGAACCCGACGAGGATGGACGTCGAGTTCACCAGCACGACGGCGCGGCGCGACGAGACGCGCAGGTCGACCAGCGGGCTGGGCGTCCGCAGCTCGATGGGGACCCACGCGGCCAGCAGCAGGCCGCCCACGACGACCAGGCCGAGCGTCGTCGGCGAGGTCCACCCCCAGATCGAGCCCTTCGAGATCGCGAGCATGAGGGCGGTCAACGCGGCCGACAGCAGGACGGCGCCGCGGATGTCGAAGGTGCCGCGGGTGCGGACCGGGGACTCGGGCAGGACCGCCATGGCCGCGCCGAGCAGGACGAGACCGACGGCGCCGGTCACCCAGAAGATCGCGTGCCAGTCGAGGTGCTCGGAGATCAGGCCGGCCACCGGCAGCCCGACACCCGCGCCGATCGCGAGCGTCGCGCTCATGAGGGCCACGCCCAGCGGGATCCGCTCGCGCGGCAGCTCGTCGCGCATGATCGCGATGCCGACCGGGACCACGGCGGTGCCCACGCCCTGCAGGGCCCGGGCGACGATCAGCAGCGGCAGGTCCTGGCTGAACGCGCCGAGGAGCGAGCCGAGGACCGAGATCGTGAGGGCCAGCGTCAGCATGCGGCGCTTGCCGTACATGTCGGCCAGGCGCGTCACGGTCGGCGTGGCGATCGCTCCGGCCAGCAGGGTCGCGGTGACGAGCCACGAGGCGCTGTCGACCGACGTGTCGAGCAGGTCCGGCAGGACCGGGAGCAGGGGGAGCAGGAGCGTCTGCTGGAGCGAGACGACGATGCCGCACAGCGACAGCGTCGTCACGATCAGTGCCGCACTGGGAGCCGGCGCCTCGTGACGCCGTGAACGCTTGTTCACGGCGCCATTCAATCACCGTTGTCGACCCGGCGCACCGGGCGTACAGTCGAAGGACCGGTCGATGCGACCTCGAGCGAAGGAGAGCATCATGGCCACTGCTCATCTCCACCTGCCGCACCTGCACGTGCCGCACGTCGGCCAGCCGCAGGACCAGGCCCACCGCGACGGCACCAGACCCTCCCACATCGGCGGCGTCATCCTCGGCATCGGCATGCTCGTCGCCGTGGGCTGCTGGGCGGCCTCGGTCGTCGCGCTGCTCAGCCTCGGCCCCGCCCGCTCGGGTGCCGTCGACGGCGTCACTGCCGGCTGGACCGCCCTGGCCATCGCGTCGGCGATCAGCCTGTTCCTGATGGGCATCTGGAAGGCCCACAGAGCCTGACCGATTCGGACCCATCCGAATCGAAGCCGCCTACGAAGCCCCCTCGAGCGGCCGGATCCGCCGGTCGCCGAAAGGGGAATCCATCATGAGGAAGGCAATTCTCGCGCTGCTGACGGTCGTGCTCACGCTCGGCATGGCGACCGCCCTGGGGGCACCGGCGCAGGCCACGTCGGCGAAGCACAGCGGCAAGAAGGTCGGCTACACGCAGGTCGTCGTGGCACCGCCGGTCTACGACCTGATCGCGGGCGCGGGCATCACCCCCGCTCCGACCGCGGGCGCGAAGGCGTTCGCGTACAAGGGCACGCTCGCCGCCCGGTTCCCGATCACGGGCTACCGCCTCAAGGGTCTGCAGATCAAGCACAGCGGCGGCCTCAGCCTGACCGCCGGCGCGTCGACGATCACGGTCTCCGACTTCACCATCGACCTGGCGCGGGGACGCGTCAGCGGCAAGGTGACCGGCACGATCGGCGACGTCGGCCGGGTGGACCTCTTCAAGATCCGCAGCTCGGATCGTCGTGACCTCGGCGCGGTGCGGCTGACGCTCACCGACACCGCCGCGGGTGCGCTCAACGCCACCTTCGGGGTCGACGCCTTCGCCGAGAACGCGACCTTCGGCTACGCGACGCCGAGGCCGTTCTCCCGGTTCTGAGGGAGCAGGAGAAGGACGGCCCCCTCCCACCTGGGGCCGCCCTTCGCCTGCACCGGGTGCTCGGTGCTCCGCCGGGCCTTGATACGTTCGAGGACGCGGCGTGAGCGTTCATCGGACGATTTCTGTCGTGTGGTGCCTGGCTTGATGTGGCGATCGCATGGTGGTCGAACCGGAGAGATCGGCTCTCGTCGTGGGAGCGACGCTCCCGACCCGACCACCGATCCGCAGGAGCGCGAGTGCCAGTCATCCAAGCCGAGAGCGTCTTCAAGGTCTTCGGCAAGCGACCCGAACGCGCGCTCGATCCGCTGCGACAGGGAGCCTCGCGACAGGACCTGATGGAGCGCGGCCTCGTTCCGGCCGTGATCGACGCGAGCTTCGACGTCCAGGCCGGCGAGATCTTCGTCGTGATGGGCCTGTCGGGCTCGGGCAAGTCCACGCTGATCCGCATGGTCAACGGTCTGCTGACCCCCACCGCGGGCGAGCTGGCGGTCGGCGGGCAGAGCGTCAGTCGCGCGAATGCCAAGCAGCTGCGTGAGATCCGCCGCGACCAGGTGAGCATGGTGTTCCAGCACTTCGCCCTGCTGCCACACCGCACGGTCGGCGAGAACGCCGCCTACGGCCTGAAGCTGCGGGGTCTGAACCGCAGTGATCGTGAGCGCGCGGCGAACGAGGCCCTGGCGATGGTGGGGCTGGACGGCTGGGGCGACTCCATGCCCGACGAGCTCTCCGGAGGCATGCGTCAGCGCGTCGGCCTCGCGCGGGCGCTGGCCGCCGGGACGGACGTGCTGCTGATGGACGAGGCCTTCAGTGCGCTCGATCCCCTGATCCGCCGTGAGATGCAGGACCAGCTGGTCGAGCTGCAGCACCGGCTGGGCAAGACCATCCTGTTCATCACGCACGACCTCAACGAGGCCATGCGACTGGGCGACCGCATCGCGATGATGCGGGACGGACGCGTCGTGCAGGTCGGCACGGCCGAGCAGATCCTCAACAACCCCGCGAACGACTACGTCGCCCAGTTCGTCCAGGACGTGGACTGGACCCGGGTGCTGACGGCGGCCTCGGTCATGGAGCCGCCGGTGGCCGTGCTCGGCTCGCTCCAGGGGCCGCGCGCCGCGCACCGACTCCTGCGCGAGCACCAGATCTCCACCCTGATGGTCGTCGACCGCGAGCGGCGGCTGCGAGGCGTCGTGCTCGAGGAGGACGTCGTCTCCGCGCTGGCCCGCGGCCAGGAGTCGCTCGACGGACTGGTGCAGCCCGCGGTGACGGTGCGTCCCGACGTGCCCGTCGTCGACCTCTTCGGCGCCGCGGCGGACAGCCCGGCGGCGCTCGCGGTCGTCGAGGACGACCGGCTGATCGGGGTGATCCCGCGGGTGACGCTGCTCAGCGCGCTGGGCTCCGTCGGCGGCAAGGAGACCGGCGACAACGGCATCGGCACGACGGCAGGAGCAGTGTGATGACTTCGACCCTGGCAACCATCGACACCGTGGAGTCCGGCGTCCCGCGGATCCCCGTGGGCGAGTGGATCGAGGTCGCGTTCGACTGGGTCCTCGACCACGCCGGCGGGTTCTTCGACGCGATCGCCGACGGCATCGGCGCCGTCTCGGGCGCGCTGACCGACCTGCTCCAGTGGCCGCCCGCGCTCGTCACCGTGCTCGTCATGGCCGTGATCGCCGCGCTGTCGGCCACCTGGCGACTCGGGATCGGCGCGGCGCTCATCCTCACCGCGGTCATCGCGATGGACCAGTGGGACAACGCGATGCAGACGCTCTCGGTGGTGCTCGTCGCGAGTGCGATCGCCCTGCTCATCGGCGTGCCGATCGGCGTCGCGGCCGCGCGCTGGGACGGCGTGAGTCGCCTCGTGCGGCCGGTCATGGACCTCATGCAGACGATGCCGGCCTTCGTCTGGCTCGTGCCGGTCGTCATGCTCTTCGGCATCGGCGTCGCCGCGGGTCTGGTGGCGACCGTGATCTTCGCGCTCCCGCCCGCGGTGCGGCTCACCGAGCTCGGCATCCGCCAGGTGGACCGCGAGATCGTCGAGGCGGGTCACGCCTTCGGCGGCACCCCACGGCAGATCCTCGGCGGCATCCAGCTGCCGCTGGCGATGCCGACCGTCATGGCCGGCGTCAACCAGGTGATCATGCTCGCGCTGTCCATGGCGGTGATCTCCGGACTCGTCGGCGGCGGCGGCCTGGGCGGCGCCGTGATGACCTCGATCTCGCGCCTGGACGTCGGTCTGGGCTTCGAGGCGGGCCTGTCCGTGGTCGCACTCGCGATCTACCTCGACCGCGTCACCGCGGGCGTCGGCGCGCGCAAGCGGCGCCGGCCGTCGCGACGGCGCTCGCGAGAAGCGGAGGAGCCCGCCCTGGCCGCCTGATCACGCACCTCACGCACTGACTGAACGCACGATTCTCGAACCTGACGAAGCAAGACGAAACAAGGAGAAGAAGTTGACGACACACATCCGCCGCGTGGTCGGACTGACCGCGGCGCTCGTGGCCCTCTGCGCCGGCCTGGCCGCCTGTGGCTCCGACGACGGAGACGGTGCCGGGGGCGCTGACAAGAGCATCACCCTGGGCATCATCCCGTCGTGGACCGACGGCCTCAGCACGGCGTATCTGTGGAAGGAGATCCTCGACCGCGAGGGCTACGACGTCGAGATCAAGGACATCGCCGACGCCGCGCCGCTCTACACCGGCGTCGCCAAGGGCGACATCGACGTGTACCCCTCGGCCTGGTCCGAGGTCACGCACGAGGCGTACATGGACCAGTACGGCGACGACCTGGAGGACCTGGGCGCCTACTACGAGGGCGCTGCGCTGACCCTGGCCGTCCCCGAGTACTCGAAGATCTCCTCGATCGCGGATCTGCCCGACTACGCCAAGGAGCTCGACGGCAAGATCATCGGCATCGAGCCCGGCGCCGGCCTGACCAAGACCACCAAGGAGAGCGTCATCCCGGCGTACGGCCTGGACGACGACTTCACGCTCGTCGAGTCCTCGACGACCGCGATGCTGGCCGAGCTGCAGAAGGCCGTGAAGGACCAGCGCGAGATCGTGGTGACCCTGTGGCGTCCCTTCTGGGCCAACGCCCAGTTCAAGGTCAAGGACCTCGAGGACCCGGACGGCGCGCTCGGCAAGACCGAGGCCCTGCACGCGATCGCGACGAAGGGCTTCGGCGACGAGCACCCGGAGGTCGCGAAGATGTTCGCGAACTTCACGCTCGACGACGAGACCTACGGCTCGCTCGAGAAGTCCGTGGTCGACGCGTACGACGCGGACAAGGAGGCCGGTGTCGAGGCCGCCGTCAAGACCTGGCTCGACGAGAACCCGGACTTCGTCGACAACCTGAAGAAGTGACCTCCCGCGGCTGACCGCCGCACATGGGAGCCCTCGGCCCCGCTCCCCACGGGAGCGGGGCCGTTCTCATCGGGCGCGCGGACCCCTACGCTGTGCCCATGCTCATCATTGCGATCATCGTGTTCGGAATCCTCGTGGGTGGCTTGGCGCAGATGGTCCTGGGCCGTCGCATGGAGTCGGTGAACTGGACGGTGGCGATCGTCGCCGGTCTGCTCGGCTCGCTGCTCGGCGGCCTCGTGTCGAGCCTCATCGCCGGCGACGGGATCGAGCTGCGGGCCAGTGGCCTCATCGGCTCGTTCCTCGGTGCGCTCGTGGTGACCGCTGCCTGGGGCGCCCTCGCCTCGCGCAAGGCCTGATCCGTGCCCGTACGCGTCAACGTCGACAACTTCGTCGACGCCGAGAACTCCCGCATGCTTCGCGACCTGCAGGCCGACGCCGGCGGCGTCAACGCGTTCTCGCACGTACGCGAGCCCTCGCCCGTCGACCACCAGCTCGTCGTACGGCTCAATCGCGACACCCTGTACAGCTTCGCCGTCGTCGACCTCGCGCAGGACGCGATCCTGACGCTGCCCGACTGCGGCGAGCGGTACCTGTCGGCGATGGTCGTCAACGAGGGCCACTTCGTCCCGCTCGTGCTGCACGACTCCGGCACCCACCGCCTCACGCAGGCCCAGGTCGGCTCGCGGTATGCCGCCGTGGCGCTGCGGATCCTGGTGGACTCGCAGGATCCCGCCGACGTCGCCGAGGTCAACCGCCTCCAGGACCAGGTGACGATCGAGGCCGGTTCGTCCGAGCCGTTCGCGATGGCCGACTACGACTCGTCGAGCTTCGACGCCACGCGCGACGCGCTGCTCGACCTCGCCCGCGGCCTCACCGGCTTCGACCGGATGTTCGGCCGTCCCGAGGACGTCGATCCCGTCCGCCACCTCATCGGCACGGCCGCGGGCTGGGGCGGACTGCCCAGCTCCGAGGCCGCCTACGTGGGCGTCCAGCCCGAGGGCGACGGACGCTTCGAGCTGACGATGCGCGACGTGCCCGTCGACGGCTTCTGGTCGGTCTCGGTCTACGACGCGAAGGGCTTCTTCGCGAAGAACGACCGCGACGCCTACAACCTCAACGACATCACCGCAGCCCGGAACGAGGACGGCTCGGTCACCGTGCGCTTCGGCGACTTCGGGCCCGAGGTGCCCAACGTGATCCCCACACCCGAGGGCTGGAACTTCCTCGTCCGCCTCTACCGCCCGCGCCGCGAGATCCTCGACGGCACGTGGCAGGTCCCCGCACTCGTCCCCCTCCCATGACATCCCCGAGCAGGAGCACCATGAAGAAGACCCTCGCCACCGTCCTGACCGCCAGTGCGCTGACCCTCGGCCTGAGCGCCTGTGGCCAGTCGCAGGAGGAGAAGGAGGCCGCCGCCTGCGAGGCGATCGACGAGCTGCGCACCACGCTGGCCGACGTCGGGTCGACCCTGAACGCCCAGTCCACGGTCGACGAGTGGCGCGACGCCCGCTTCGAGGTCCGCAAGGCGATCGAGAAGGCCGAGGATCGGATCGAGGAGGCCGACGAGGCGTCCTGGGACGAGGTGGACGACGCGTGGGACCGCTTCGAGGACGCGGTCGAGAACGTGGACGGCAGCTCCACTCCCGAGGAGGCGCGCGCCTCCCTCGTCGACGACTTCGCCCAGCTGCAGGCGGCGCGCGACCGGGCCGCCTCCGGCTTCAGCTGCTGAGCGAGGTCAGTGCAGGAAGACCTTCGCGCCCAGCAGCAGGAAGCCCAGCAGGCTGGCCATGAGGGACTCGTGGAACGCGCGGCGCGTCGACAGGCGCGCCGCGCGTGACGCGATGAAGACCGTGCCGCCGAGCTGGACGATCGTCCACCCGATCGAGACGTAGACGGCCTCGCTCAGGCTCAGCCCGACTGCGACGGCGGCGAGGTAGGCCAGGATGACCGGCACGCCCCCGACGAGCACGCCGACCTGCAGGCCGGCGTTGTCGGCCAGACGCCGGTGCAGCGGAGCGGCCTGGCGGCTGAGCTGGTCGCGCAGCGCATGCAGGTACACGTGGGTGAGCCAATACACGACGATCACCACCGCCCACGCGACCGTCACACGGGCGGCCGAGCTCGCGTGCGCGCCGGCGATGGTGACGGCCGCGGCGCCGACGATCGTGCCTTCGACCGGCGCGCCGATGTCACGCAGGAGACGGTGGCCGAAGCGGCGGGTCGTCGTGGTCACGGGCTCACGCTAGTGGACGGGCGGCGCGGTCTTGTCGGGGTGCCCCGCGGCCTCCAGACTGAGGACCCATGAGCGTGCGCGTGGATCTGAACATCTCCCTCGACGGCTTCGCCACCACCACCGACGGGACGCCGGACGACCCGATCGGGCAGGACTGGATGCGCCTCGTCGCCGCCTACGCCGCGACGCGCACGTTCCGCGAGCGTGTGTTCGGCGACACCAGCGGCGAGGGCACCACCGGCGTCGACGACCGGTACGCCGCCGCCTACTTCGAGGGCATCGCGGCCGAGGTCATGGGCGCCGGCATGTTCGGCCTCCACACCTTCCCCGACGATCCGGACTGGCGCGGCTGGTGGGGTGAGGAGCCGCCGTTCCGCGTCCCGGTGTTCGTCCTGACGCACACGCCGCGCGCCGACATCGAGTTCGAGAACGGCACGGTCTTCCACTTCCTCTCCGCCACGCCGCAGGAGGCGCTCGACCGGGCGACGGAAGCGGCGAACGGGGGCGACGTGCGCATCGGCGGCGGCGCGTCGACCGTGCGCGAGTTCCTCAGGGCGGGGCTCGTCGACCGGCTCCACGTGGGCATCACGCCGATGATCCTGGGCGACGGCATCCGACTGTGGGACGACCTGCGCGGCCTCGAGCTGACCCACGACCCGCACACCGAGACCGCCGAGAGCGGTGTCGTGCACGTGACCTTCTCACGCAGGGCCACGTAAGATGTTGATGTGTCAACCTATGCGAACGGCCGGCCGCTCCGGTTCGGCGTCGAGGCCACGGCAGCGACGGCCCACCTCGTCGACGCGCTCGGCTACGACTTCGCCCTCCTGACCGACGACGACGCGCTCACTACGGCGGCCTGGGCGGCTGCGCGCACCGAGGCGCTGCACCTCGTGGCGCGCGTCGACGCGGGCGAGCGGACGCCCGAGATGCTCGCCCATGCCGTGGGCACCCTCGAGCGACTCTCGGGCGGCCGCATCGAGGTCGTCAGCCCGGTCTGGCCACGTGACGACGCGAGCGCGGTCCCGATCACCACGGAGAGCATCGCCGAGCTGGCGGCGCTCGCGCTCGAGCACGACACGTTCGTCCTCCGGGCGGACGAGCCGGCGATGCGCACGTTCGCCGTGGAGATCCTGCCGAAGGTGCGCGAGGCCATCGAGGGACCGCGCCGACGCGCCCTGCGGCGCCCCGGCATCGGCTACGACCACGTCCCGGAGGAGCTTGCGCACCGGGTCGTCGAGCCCGGCGATCCGGAGTTCCCCGGGCTCCGATCGACCTATCTGCGCGGCGGCGATCCCGGCCTCGTCCTGCGTCCGACGAACGCCGACGAGGTCGCCAGCGCGATCGCCTTCGCGCGCACCCACCGCCACCTGCCGCTGGGGATCCGAAGCGGCGGACACGGCATCAGCGGCCGCTCGACGAACGACGGCGGCCTCGTCATCGACCTCGGTCGGATGAACGCGATCACGGTCCTCGACGAGGCCACCCGGCTCGTCCGCATCGAGCCCGGCGCGCGCTGGCGCGACGTCGCGACGGCGCTCCAGCCGCACGGCTGGGCCCTGAGCTCGGGCGACTACGGCGGAGTGGGCGTCGGCGGACTCGCCACGGCCGGCGGCATCGGCTTCCTCGGCCGTGCGCACGGCCTGACCATCGACCACCTGCGCGCCGTCGAGATGGTGCTCGCCGACGGCCGTCTCGTGCGCGCGACGGCGGACGAGCACGAGGAGCTGTTCTGGGCGGCCCGCGGTGCCGGGGCCAACTTCGGCATCGCCGTCGCCTTCGAGTTCGAGGTGGACGAGGTCGCCGACGTCGGCTGGGCGCAGCTGGCGTTCCGTGCCCCCGATCCCGCTGCCTACCTCGAGTCGTTCGGTCGCGTCGTGGCCGACCTGCCCCGCGAGACCACGCCGTTCCTCATCCTCGGTCAGGGCATGGCGCAGGTGATGGCGATGGTCGACTCGTCCGACCCCGACGTCATCGTGAGCCAGCTGCAGCCGTTCGCCGAGGCCGCGCCGCTCGTGCAGCAGCAGGTCGTCGTCGCGCCGTATGCGGCGGTGATGAACATGTTTCCCGAGACGCCGCACCACGGTCGCGGCGAACCCGTCTCGCGCTCGGTCCTGGCCCGCGAGATGACGCCCGGACTCGCGTCCGCCTCGGCCGACCTGATCAACAGCGGTGCCTCGCACTTCTTCCAGGTCCGCACCGTCGGCGGTGCCGTCGCCGACGTGCCGTCGGACGCCACGGCCTACGCCCACCGCGACGCGACCTACTCGATCACCGCGATGGGCTCGAACGCCCAACGGCTCGACTACTGGTTCGACTCCGTGCGCCGCCAGTCCGACGGGCTCTACCTGAGCTTCGAGAGCAGTGACGATCCGGCGCGGCTCGCCGACGCGTTCCCGCCGGCGACGCTCGCGCGACTACGGCGGCTGAAGGCCGAGCTCGACCCGGACAACCTCTTCCGCGACAACTTCAACATCGACGTCCCCGAGACCAGGAGCGCCTCATGACCGACACCACCGCCTACGGCCACGACCTGCTGTTCGGCACCTTCGTCACCCCGGCGAACCGGCCCGTCCAGCACGCCGTCGAGCAGGCGGTCGTGGCCGACCGCGCGGGTCTCGACCTCGTGACCTTCCAGGACCACCCGTACGTCGCGAAGTTCCACGACACCTCCACCCTGCTGGCCTATGTGGCGGCCAGAACCGAGCGGGTCCGGCTGGCGGCGAACGTCACGAGCCTGCCGCTGCGGCCGCCGGCCGTGCTGGCCCGCGCGGTCGCCACGCTCGACCAGCTCAGCGGTGGCCGCATCGAGCTCGGGCTCGGCGCCGGCGCGTTCTGGGACGGCATCGTGGCGATGGGTGGCCCACGCCGCACCCCGGGCGAGTCGATCGAAGCGCTCGAGGAGGCCATCGAGATCATCCGGGGCATCTGGGACGCGGAGAACGGCGCCGTGCTCTCGGTGCGCGGCAAGCACTACGACGTGCACGGCGCGAAGCGCGGCCCGGCGCCGGCGCACCCGGTGGGCATCTGGGTCGGCGCGTACAAGCCGCGGATCCTGCGGATGACGGGACGGGTCGCCGACGGCTGGCTGCCCTCGCTGTCGTACCTCGAGGGTGGCGCGTCGGACCTGGCCGACATGAACCGGCGCATCGACGACGCCGCCGTCGGCGCGGGGCGCGACCCGCGCGACATCCGTCGACTGCTCAACATCGGGCCTGACCTGCCGGCCGAGCAGCTGGCGGACATCGCGCTGTCCTACGGCACGAGTGGGTTCATCGTCGCGTCCGATGACACCGCCACGACCGAGCGGTTCGCGGCCGAGATCGCCCCCGCCGTGCGCGAGCTGGTCAATCGTGGCTGAGTGGCTCGACGACGAGGAGCAGCGCACGTGGCGCGCACTGCTCGCGATGCACGACGACCTGATGGCCGAGCTGGCGCAGGGCCTGAAGGCGAACGCCGACCTCTCGGCGGCCGACTACGCCGTGCTGGCGCACCTCTCCGAGGAGGCCGATGGCGTCCTGCGAGCGCGCGAGCTGCGCTGCCGCCTCCGCTGGGAGAAGAGCCGTCTCGCGCATCAGGTCCGGCGCATGGAGCAGCGCGGCCTGGTGCGCCGCGACGCGTGCGTGGAGGACGGACGCGCGCCCCTCGTGGCGCTCACCGAGGACGGCTGGGCGACCGTCCGCTCCGCCGCGCCGGCGCACGTGGCGCAGGTGCGCGACCTGTTCTTCGACGCGCTGAGTCCCTCACAGCTGGAGGCGCTGCGCGACGCGGCGGAGGCGGTGGTCGGTCGACTCAGTGCCCGATCAGGGGCTTCTTCGGCGTCAGACCGCTGATCAGCAGGCTGAGGCCGGCGCCGACGAGCCAGATGTCCTTGGCGATCGCGGTGCCGTCCTGGCTCGGGCGGACGCTCGAGCCCTCGGCGGTCATGCCCGGCGTGCTGAGGTACATCTTGATGAGCCCGCCGCCGAACGCGGTGAGCGCGGCGCCGGCCACCGCGGACGGCACGAACGGGGCCAGCAGGGCCGCGCCGAGCGCGATCTCACCGTTGCTGAGCGCCTTGCCGAACGCCGTCGGCTCCATCTCCTTGGCCTGCGGCACGGCGTTCGCGGCCATGCCCTGGAGACCCTCGGCCGCCTCGGGCGGCAGGTTCCGCTTGCTCAGGCCGCTGTTGAGGATGAACGCTCCGGTGGCGAGGCGCAGGGGGAGTTCGGCCAGCTTCATGGGGGAGTCTCCTTCGAGGATCGGGTTCCCCTTCACGCTACGTCGATCGGCGCCTCTCCGCGCTCCAGGACCGTGACGGCGAAGTCGCCGCCGGGCTCGAACGGGTCGAGGTGCCACGTGGCGAAGCGGTGCTGGACGGTGGCGATGCCGCGTTCCTCCAGCGAGGCGAGGTCGGCGTCGAGGGCCTCGAACGCGTAGTCGCCTCCGGGGCGCGAGCCGACCACCACGCGACCGCCGGGACGGGTGACCGCGCACAGCCGCTCGAGGACCAGCCGCTCGGTGCCCGGGGCGAGGAAGACCATCACGTTCCCGGCGCACATGACCAGGTCGACCGGCTCGCCGCCCACGTCCGAGAGCGCCAGCTCGCTGAGGTCGGCGACGCCATACGTCGGCCCGGAGTGGTCGGTCTCGGCGGCGGCGATCAGCTCGGGGTCGACGTCGACGCCGTAGGCCGTGTGCCCGGCCTCGTGCAGCGCCGCCGCCATCCGCCCGGTGCCGCAGCCGGCGTCGAGGATGCGGGATCCGCGTGCCGCCAGCATGTCGGCGAACCGCGCCTCGCCGAGCAGGTCGGCGCCGTCGGCTTCCAGCGCCCGGAAGCGCTCGATGAACCACTGGGAGTGGCCGGGCTTCGTGTCGGTGAACCAGCGGGGCTGCGGCGAGGAGGTCATGCCCCCATCCTGACCTTCCGCCGGTGGACCGCGGTCGCGAGGACCCATGCGGCGACCAGGAGGGCCACGCACCAGGCGGTCGCCATCAGCACGTCCGAGGCGACGGGTTGCCCGTCGAGCAGCCCGCGGAGGGCGTCCACGATCGACGTCACCGGCTGGTTCTCGGCGAAGGCGCGCACGGGTCCGGGCATCGTCTCGGTGGGCACGAACGCCGAGCTGAGGAACGGCAGGAAGATCAGCGGGTACGCGAACGCGCTCGCGCCGTCGACGGACTTCGCCGTCAGTCCCGGGATCACGGCGAGCCACGTGAGAGCCAGCGTGAACAGCACCAGCAGGCCCAGCACCGCGAGCCACTCCAGCACGCCGGCGCTCGACCGGAAGCCCATCAGCAGTGCCACACCGACCACGACGGCCAGCGAGACGAGGTTCGCGACGAGCGAGGTCAGCACGTGCGCCCACAGCACGGCGGACCGGGCGATCGGCATGGACTGGAAGCGCTCGAAGATCCCGCCCTGCAGGTCCATGAACAGCCGGAACGCCGTGTAGGCGATGCCGGACGCGACCGTGATCAGCAGGATGCCGGGCAGCAGGTAGTCGACGTAGTCGTCGGTGCCGACCTCCATCGCGCCGCCGAACACGTAGACGAACAGCAGCATGAACATGATCGGCATGACCGTGGTCGTGATGATCGTGTCGGGGCTGCGCAGCACGTGCCGCAGCGACCGGCCGGTGAGGGCCGCGGTGTCACTGAGGGGGGTCCATCGAACGGAGTGGGTGGTCATGCCGCCTCCTCGGGCGTGCCGATGATCGCGAGGAAGATCTCCTCGAGGGTGGGCTGCTTCTCGACGTACTCGACCTTCGCGGGCGGCAGCAGCCGCTTGAGCTCTTCGAGCGTGCCGTGCGCGATGATCCGGCCGCCGTGCAGGATCGCGATGTGGTCGGCGAGGTGCTCGGCCTCGTCGAGGTACTGCGTGGTGAGCAGCACGGTGGTGCCGCCGGCGGCGAGTCGCTCGATCGTGCGCCAGACCTCCAGCCGCGCCTGCGGGTCGAGCCCGGTGGTGGGCTCGTCGAGGAAGACGACCGGCGGGTCGCCGATGAGGCTCATCGCGATGTCGAGCCGCCGCTGCATGCCGCCGGAGTAGGTGCCCACGCGCCGGGCGCCGGCCTCGACGAGGTCGAACCGCGCGAGCAGCTCGTCGGCGACGGCACCGGGATCGTCGACGTGCCGGAGCCGGGCGATGAGCACGAGGTTCTCGCGGCCCGTGAGCATCCCGTCCACGGCGGCGAACTGCCCGGTGAGGCTGATCGCGCCGCGGACGTCGCCGCCCTGCGTGGCCACGTCGAAGCCCTCGACCGTGGCCTCGCCGGCGTCGGCACGCAGCAGGGTGGCCAGGATCCGCACCAGCGTGGTCTTGCCCGCGCCGTTGGAGCCGAGCAGGGCGAACACGCTGCCAGTCTCGATCTCGAGGTCGACCCCGCGCAGCACCTCCACCGTGCCGAACGACTTCCGGACGTCGCGGACGCTGATCGCGCTCATGTCCCCGCCTCCGTGATCGCCTCGATCAGCCGCTCGCGCTCCTTGGTGAGCCAGCGGCCGGACGGGTAGTTGGTGATGAAGTCCTCGACGAACGCGACGGGGTCGTCGCCGACGATGTCGCGGACGGGCGTGCCGTCGGCGGCGGACTGCTCGAAGAGCTCGGCCAGGTCGTCGAACATCTGCATCAGGCCCTGGGCGTCACTCACGAACACCGCGCCGACGCGCATCAGGTAGTGCTCGACCGCCTCGGCGGCCGCGCGGTGCGGCTGGGGGAGTGCCGCGACGCGCGCCTTGTACTGCCGCCACTGCTTCTTCTCGCCGATCATGCGGGAGATGGGGTTGGTCATGTCAGTTCTCTCCTTCGTGGAGCTGGGCGAGTCGTTCGGTCAGGAAGCTCCACGTCTCCCAGAACTCGTCGAGGTACTGCCGGCCCTCGTCGTTGAGCGAGTAGACCTTGCGCGGCGGGCCCTTCTCGGACGGCACCTTGGACACGTCGACGAGCCCTCGCTTCTCGATGCGGATGAGCAGGGCGTAGACCGTGCCCTCCGCGATCTCGGCGAACCCTCGGTCGCGCAGCCACGAGGTGATCTCGTAGCCGTACGCCGGACGGTCCGACAGGATCGCCAGGACGATCCCCTCGAGCGTGCCCTTGAGCATCTCGGTCAGCTGCTTGCCCACGTCACTCCTGCTGCTACTCAGTGTTGTTGAGTACCAGTAGATAGCATCACTGAGTAGTGGTCAAGGGGTTGCTGGCATGTCCTGCGGATCGAACCGGTGCCCGATGCCGGGCTCGGTGACGAACAGCGTGGGGCGCGAGGCATCGGTCTCGAGCTTGCGACGGATGCTCGCGAGGTGGACGCGCAGGTAGTTCGACTGGCCCTCGTAGCCCGGGCCCCAGACCTCGCGCAGCAGCTCGCCCTGGCGCACCAGCCGGCCGCGCCGGCGCACCAGCGCCGCCACGATCTTCCACTCGAGCGGCGTCAGGTGGATCTCCTCGCCGTCGCGGGTGGCGCGGGACTCCGTCACGTCGAGAGTCAGGTCGCCGGCGCGGACGACGAGGGCGGGCTCGGCCGCGGCGCGCCGCGTCATCACGCGGATGCGTGCCATCAGCTCCTCGATCGAGAACGGCTTGGTGATGAAGTCGTCCGCGCCGAGGTCGAGGGCCTCGACCTTGTCGTCCGGCTCGGTGCGCGCCGAGACCACGATGACCGGAACCTGGGTGAACTCGCGCAGGCGCCGCAGCACGGCGATGCCGTCGAGGTCGGGCAGGCCGAGGTCGAGCAGCACCACGTCGGGCATCCGCTCGTCGACGATCTGCAGCGCGGAGCGACCGTCGCCCGCCGTCTCGACGTCGTAGTCGCGCGCCCGCAGGTTGATCCCGAGCGTGCGCAGGATCGCGGGGTCGTCGTCGACGGCCAGCACGAAGGTCATGGCTGCTCCTCGGGTGCTCGGGGGAGGTCGATGGCGAAGGTGAGCCCGCCACCCGGGGTGGGCTCGGTGGCGATCGTCCCGCCCATGGCCTCGGTCAGGCCGCGGGCGACGGCCAGCCCCAGGCCCACGCCGTCCTGTCCCGGGACGTCGCCGAGCCGCTGGAACGGGGCGAAGATGCGCTCGAGGTCGCCGTCGCCGATGCCCGGACCGGTGTCGGCGACGCGCAGCGTCACGCGACCGCCGACCACCGCGGCGTCGACCCGGATGGGGGTGTCCGCGGGCGTGTACTTCACGGCGTTCTCGCCGATGTTCGCCAGCACCCGCTCCAGCAGGCCGGGGTCCGCGAGGACGTCGAGGTCGGGCGCGACGTCCACGCGGATGCGCTCACCGGACTCGAGCGGCGCGAGCGCGGAGAGGACGGCGTCCTCGAGCCCCACCACGCTCGGGTGCGCGGTCACGGCGCCGGCCTGGATGCGACTCATGTCGAGCAGGTTCGTGACGAGCGCGGTGAGCCGGTCGGTGGACTCCTCGATCGTCTCCAGCAGGGCGGCCTCGTCCTCGGGCGAGAAGGTGACCGAGGTGCCGCGCAGGCTGGCGACCGCGACCTTGATCGCGGCCAGCGGCGACCGCAGGTCGTGCGAGACCGCCGCGAGCAGCGCCGTGCGCGTCCGGTTCGCCTCTTCCAGACGGTGGCGGTCGACCTCCGCCTCCTGCGCCAGCGAGCGGTCGGCCATCACCTTCGCGTAGGCGGCGTACGCATTGAGCAGCCCGCGCTCGTCGGCGTGCTGGGCGCCACCGCGCAGGGCGAGGACCGTCCGGTCGTCGATGGACGTGCTGGTGGTGGCGTTCTCGGGACTCGTCGGCGCGTCCCCGACGGCGGCGACGATCTCCGGGCCGTCGGTCCGGAGCACCGCCGCCCCGTCGGCACCGAAGAGCTCGACGGCCGAGGTCAGCAGCGCGCGGAGGTCGTGCCCGGAGGTCAGCAGCGTGTGCGCGAGCACCGTGAGGCTGTCCGCCTCGGCACGGGCTCGCCGGGCCTCGACGGCTCGTCGCGCGGCGATGCCGACGACGCTCGCCACCGCGATCCCCACGAGCACGAACAGCACGAGTGCTGCGGCGTTCTCGGGCTCGGCGACCGTGAGCGTGTAGCGCGGCGGCGTGAACAGCACGTTCAGCAGGACCCCGCTGAGCACGGCCGACAGCACGGCGGGCCACAGGCCGCCGATCAGCGCGGTCGCCACGACGACGGTCATGAGCAGCATCGCCTCGGACGGCAGCCCGTGCAGGGAGTCGGTCCACCACAGCAGAAGGCTGAGCAGGCTCGGTGCGAGCACGGCGAACGCGAAGCCCACAGCCCGGCGCCGGGGACTCAGGGCGGGGTCCGGGCGCTGCGACGCGGAGCCGCGACCCCGCGCGTGGTCGTGCGTGACGATGTGGACGTCGACGTCGCCCGATGCGCTGATGACGCGCTCGCCGATCCCGGGCCGCAGCAGGGTGGAGAGCCGTCCGCGCCGGCTGGCGCCGATGATCACCTGGTCGGCGTTCTCGGCCCGGGCGAACGCCAGGATGGCCTCCGCCGCATCGTCGCCGACGACGGTGTGGAACGTGCCGCCGAGCTCCTCGGTCTTCGCGCGCAGCTCGGTCAGGCGGTCGGGTGAGATCGAGCTGAGTCCGTCGTGGCGCGTGACGTAGAGCGCCAGCCACTCGCCACCCGCCCGCCGCGACGCGATCCGGGCGGCGCGGCGCATCAGGGTGGTGGACTCCGGGCCGCCCGTGACCGCGGCGACGATCCGCTCGCGGGTGGCCCACGTGCCGGTGATCCGATGTTCCTCGCGGTACCGGTCCATGCCCTCGTCGACCCGGTCGGCGAGCCACAGGAGCGCGAGCTCGCGCAGGGCCGTGAGGTTGCCCTCGCGGAAGTAGTGGTGCAGCGCGGCGTCGACCTTCTCGGCGGCATAGACGTTGCCGTGCGCGAGGCGCCGGCGCAGCGCCTGCGGGCTCATGTCGACGAGCTCGATCTGGTCGGCGCCGCGGACCACCTCGTCGGGCACGGTCTCGCGCTGGCGGACGCCGGTGATCGACTCGGTGACGTCGTTCAGGGACTCGAGGTGCTGGATGTTGACGGTGGTGATGACGTCGATGCCGGCGTCGCGCAGGGCCTCCACGTCCTGCCAGCGCTTCTCGTGACGGCTGCCCGGCACGTTCGTGTGGGCGAGCTCGTCGACCAGCACGACCGCGGGCCGGCGCTCGAGGATCGCGTCGAGGTCGAGCTCCTCCTGCACGGTGCCGCGGCACTGCCTCCGGGCCCGTGGGACGACCTCGAGCCCGGCGACGGCGTCGATCGTGTGGGCCCGGCCGTGGGTCTCGACGAAGCCGACCACGACATCGGTGCCGCGGGCGAGCCGGCGGTTGCCCTCGTCGAGCATCTTGAACGTCTTGCCCACGCCGGGTGCGGCGCCGAGGTACACGCGCAGCGTGCCTCGCTCGTTCGCCGTTCCCACGTGCTCAGTCTCCACCCGCGCCGGCGCTCCCGGCAGCCGCCTCGGCAAGAGCGACGTTGAGCTCGAGGACGTTGACGCCCGGCTCGCCGTGGATGCCGAGGAACCGACCCTGCGTGTGCACGGCGACGAGAGTCCGCACCGCCGCCGGGGTGAGCCCGTTCGCGCGGGCGACGCGCTCCACCTGGAGCTCGGCGTAGGCGGGCGAGACGTGGGGGTCGAGGCCCGAGCCCGACGCGGTGACGGCGTCCGGCGGGACGTTGGACTCGGGGACGGACTCCCGCTGCGCGACCTCCGCCCGACGCTGCGCAATCGTGGCGATCAGGTCCTCGTTGAGGGGGCCGAGGTTGCTCGGCGCGGACGCGAGCGGGTCGTGGTCGTTCGCCGAGGGCCGCGCGTGGAACCACTGCGGGCCGTCGAAGGACTGGCCCAGCAGACGGGAGCCGACGACGCGGCCGTCGACCTCGACCGGCTGACCGGCGGCGCGGTCCCCGAACGCCTGGGCGACGCCCCACGTGGCCACCGGGTACGCGATGCCGAGGACGAGCGTGAGGACGACGAGCAGGCGCAGCGCTGCGAGGGACTGGCGACCGAGGTCGGAGAGGGTGGTGAGGAGCATGGTGATCAGCCGATTCCGGGGAGGTTCGAGACGAGCAGGTCGATGAGCTTGATGCCGGCGAAGGGGACGAGCACGCCGCCCAGGCCGAACACGAGGACGTTGCGGCGCAGCACCGAGACGGCCGAGGCCGCGCGGAACCGCACGCCCCGGAGCGCCAGCGGGATGAGGGCGACGATCACGAGGGCGTTGAAGATCACCGCCGAGAGGATCGCCGACTCCGGTGTGGCCAGGTCCATGACGTTGAGCGCGTCGAGCGACGGGTAGGCCGCCACGAACATCGCCGGGATGATCGCGAAGTACTTGGCCACGTCGTTGGCGATCGAGAACGTGGTCAGCGCGCCCCGCGTGATGAGCAGCTGCTTGCCGATCTCGACGATGTCGATGAGCTTCGTCGGGTCCGAGTCGAGGTCGACCATGTTGCCGGCCTCCTTCGCGGCGGCGGTGCCGCTGTTCATCGCGACGCCGACATCGGCGGCGGCGAGCGCGGGGGCGTCGTTGGTGCCGTCGCCGGTCATCGCGACGAGCCGTCCGCCCTCCTGCTCCCGGCGGATGAAGGCGAGCTTGTCCTCGGGGGTGGCCTCGGCGAGGAAGTCGTCGACGCCGGCCTCCTTCGCGATCGCCCGCGCGGTGAGGGTGTTGTCGCCGGTGACCATGACGGTGCGGATGCCCATCGCGCGCAGTTCCTCGAAGCGCTCGGTCATGCCCGGCTTGACCACGTCGGTCAGCTGGACGACGCCCAGCACCGTGCCCTTGCCGTCGGGGTCGGTCTCGGCGATCACGAGGGGCGTCCCGCCGAGCCGGGCGATCGAGTCGATCGTGTCCGTCACGATGTCGGACGGGGCAACCCCGAGCCACGCCGTCACGGCCGAGCCCGCGCCCTTCCGAATGGACCGCCCGTCCGGCAGGTCCACGCCCGACATGCGCGTCTGGGCGGTGAACTCGACGAACTCCGCACCCGCGGGTGCCTCGTCGCCGCCCTTCGTGAGCTCGACGATCGAGCGGCCCTCGGGCGTGAGGTCGGCGAGGCTCGCCAGCCTGGCCGCGTCACGCAGGCGCTCCTCGTCGATCCCGGGAGCGGGGATGAGGAGCGTCGCCCGGCGGTTGCCCAGCGTGATCGTGCCGGTCTTGTCGAGCAGCAGGGTGCTGACGTCGCCCGCGGCCTCGACGGCGCGGCCGGACATGGCCAGGACGTTCACGCGGACGAGCCGGTCCATGCCCGCGATGCCGATCGCCGACAGCAGCGCGCCGATCGTGGTGGGGATGAGGCAGACCAGCAGGACCACCAGCACGACCGGGTCCTGCGGCGCCCCGGCGTAGTCCGCCATCGGCGCGAGCGTCGCGACCGCGATCAGGAACACGAACGTCAGGCTCGTCAGCAGGATCGACAGGGCGATCTCGTTCGGCGTCTTGCGTCGGGACGTGCCCTCGACGAGTCCGATCATCCGGTCGAGGAAGGTCTCGCCGGCCGCCGCGGTGATGCGCACGACGATGCGGTCCGAGAGCACGCGCGTGCCGCCGGTGACGGCGCTGCGGTCGCCCCCGGCCTCGCGGATGACAGGCGCCGACTCGCCGGTGATGGCCGACTCGTCCACCGAGGCGATGCCCTCGACGACGTCGCCGTCGCCGGGGATGACCTCGCCCGCCTCGACCACGACGCGGTCGCCGACGGCGAGCTCGGTGCCGGGCACGCGCTCCTCACCGTTGGCAGTCAGGCGTCGGGCCATCGTGTCCGTGCGGGTGGCGCGCAGCGAGGCGGCCTGCGCCTTGCCGCGGCCCTCGGCGACGGCCTCGGCAAGGTTGCCGAAGAGCACCGTCAGCCACAGCCACGCCGCGATCGAGATCGTGAAGGTGCCGGGGTCGGCGATCGCGGCCAGGGTGGCGGCCAGCGAGCCGAGCCAGACGATGAACATGACGGGGGAGCGCCACAGGTGGCGCGGGTCGAGCTTGCGCAGCGCCGCCGGCAGCTGGTCGAGCGCTTGGCGGCCGAGCGTGCTGGTGTTGGTGGTGGTGCTCATGCGAGGGCCTCCGCGATGGGTCCGAGGGCGAGGGCCGGGACGTACGTGAGCGCCGTCATGATGACGATCACGCCGACGAGCATCCCGACGAAGAGGGGGCGGTGGGTGGGCAGGGTCCCGGCGGTCACCGGGACCTTCGCCTGCTGGGCCAGCGAGCCGGCGAGCATCAGGACGAGCACGATCGGGATCAGCCGGCCGAGCAGCATCGCCAGTCCCAGGGTGATCTGGAAGAAGTCCGAGGTCACGGTGATCCCGCCGAACGCGCTGCCGTTGTTGTTCGCAGCCGACGTGTAGGCGTAGAGCACCTCACTGAAGCCGTGGCCGCCCGGGTTGCCCATGGCGTCGGCGGTGGAGTCGCGGGCGATCGCGGCGCCGGTGCCCAGCAGCACGAGGGTCGGCGTGGTGAGGGCGTAGAGGGCGACCCAGGTCATCTCGCGGGCGCGGATCTTCTTGCCGAGCAGCTCGGGCGTGCGGCCCACCATGAGCCCGCAGACGAACACGGCGAGGATGGCCATCACGAGGATGCCGTAGATCCCGGCGCCGACGCCTCCTGGCGCCACCTCGCCCAGCATCATGTTGACGAGCGTGGCGCCGCCGCCGACCGGGGTCATCGAGTCGTGCGAGGCGTTGACGGCGCCGGTCGAGGTGCCGGTGGTGGCCACCGCGAACAGCGACGAGGCCCACTCGCCGAACCGCGTCTCCTTGCCCTCCATCGCCGCGCCCGCGGCCTGCGCGGACGGGGCGTGCGCGCCGGACTCGGCCCACGTGGCGGCGGCGAGTGCGGTACCGGCGAGCACGGTCATCGCGCCGAGCACCGCGAGGCCCTGACGCCGGTTGCCGACCATCGTGCCGAGGGTGCGCGTCAGGCAGACGGGCAGGACGAGGATCAGGAAGATCTCGAGCAGGTTCGTGTACGCCGTGGGGTTCTCGAAGGGGTGGGCGGAGTTCGCGTTGAAGAAGCCGCCGCCGTTGTTGCCCAGCAGCTTGATGGCCTCCTGGCTGGCGCCGGGGCCGCCGGGGATCACCTGCGAGGCGCCGGTGAGGGTGGTCGCCGTGGTGTCGCTGAACGTCTGGATGACGCCGCCGGCCATGAGGGCGACGGCTCCGACGAAGGCGAGCGGGAGCAGGATGCGCACGGTGGCGCGGGTGAGGTCGACCCAGAAGTTGCCGAGCGACCCCGACCGGGAGCGGGCGAAGCCGCGGATCAGCGCCACGGCCACCGCGATGCCGACGGCCGCGGACAGGAAGTTCTGCACGGCCAAGCCGGCCATCTGGGCGGTGAAGCCCAGGGTGGACTCGCCCGCGTAGGACTGCCAGTTCGTGTTGGTGACGAACGAGATCGCGGTGTTGAACGACATCCACCACGGCATGCCGTCGAGGTCGCGGCTGAGCGGCAGGTGCGCCTGCGCGAGCAGGATGCCCATCAGCAGAGCAACGCTGACGAGGGTGAAGCCGACGACGCTCGTGGCGTACGACCGTGGGCTCTGCTCGGCATCGGAGCCGACGCCGGTGAGGCGGTAGATCGCGCGCTCGACGCGCAGGTGCCGGGTGCTGGTGAAGACGCGCGCCATGTGGTCGCCGACCGGCACGTAGGCGACGGCCAGCAGCGACAGCAGGAGGGCGATGGAGAGGAGGCCTGCGAGGGTGTCGGTCACTGGAACCGCTCCGGCAGGACGAGGGCGACCAGCAGGTAGATCGCCAGGACGACCACCACGGCCGTCACGAGGACGCTTTCGATGCTCATGCCGCCAGCCAAGACCCGCGCAGGCCGGAACCCGCCGGTCTTGACGCGTTCTTGACGCGGCTTGACGCAGGCTTGTCGGCCCGGCCTACGGGGCCGTGCGGTACCGCTCGACGTGCTGGAGGGGCGCGTCGAGGTGGCGGTCGTGGAGGTGACCGTGGGACTTCATGTTGTGGTGTTTTCGACAGAGGCAGCGGAGGTTGGTTCCGCTGGTGGATCCGCCGGAGTCGTAGGCCTTCGCGTGGTCGAGGTCGGTCTCGTGGACCGGGGCTCGGCAGCCGGCGACTCGACAGGTGCCGTCGCGCCAGTGCAGTGCTTGGCGGAGTGATTCGGGTGGTCGGTACTTGAGGACTTGGGTGTCGAGGACGTGTCCGAGGGGGTCGAGGACCAGCCGTCGGAGCACGGCGTGCTCGGAGGTGGCGAGCTCGCGGACCCATGCGGCGCCGACGGGCTCGCCGTCGAGGGTGAGGCCGGGGCCGTTGGTGTAGCCGAGCAGGTCGATGGCGCTGATGCTGATGGCGATCTCGGCCCGGAGGTCGCCGACGGTGCCCGTGTTCGAGATCAGCCAGTCCGCGAAGAGGTCGGCCTGCTTCTGGTCGCGGGTGCGGCGGTCGCGCTCACCCGTGGCGGGGTCGATGGACGGGATGGCGCGGGCGGCCTTGCGCAGTCGCTCGCCGATCGCGATCGCCAGCCCGGTGGGCAGCAGCGCGTTGAACCACGAGGTGCCGTCGTCGTTGTGGGTGATCGAGACGCGGCGCTGCTCGATCGCGCGGTCGGCCTCGGCCTGGGTCTCCTCGGGCTCGAGCCGGGCCCGCAGCCGGCGCAGCCACGACCGCAGCTCGGCCAGCGTGTGCGTCGCGGCGTACTCGGGCGCGGAGTGCTCCAGCGCCGCCCAGGCCTCACGGGTCTGCAGCCGCTCCGCGGTCGACGCGATGGCGGAGGTGCGGTCGGCGTCGATGTCTCCGGCCCGGAACGACTCCCACACGCCCGGCGCCCGGGTATGCAGCGTGTCGGCCTCGTGGACCATGCCCCACACCTGGTGCTCGGTGGTCCGCAGTGCCCGCGCGAGATCGAGTGTGACCTCACGCCGGGCCAGGTCCTTCGACAGCGGGATGTCATCGACGCGGTCGATCTCGGCCACCCGCATCGCATGGTGGGAGACCACGAACTCCCACTCCTCGAACTCCGCGATCGCACGCGCGCGACGCACCGCGTCACCCGTGACCACCGCTCGGCTCAAGTCCATGAAGCCCAACGTAGTGAGCACCACCGACAAGACGTCGGGGCCGCTGCAGGGTGTGGATCGGTCGGCTTGACCCTGACGCGACGTCAGGGTTTGGACTGGTCCCATGCGGACATCAGTGCTCTATCTCGGCTCCTACTTCGTCTCGGTCCTGGGCAACTCCATCGCGGCCATCGCCCTGCCGCTGATCGTGCTGCAGGCCACCGGCAGCGCCATGTCGGCGGGCTGGGTGGCGGCGGCGACCGCGGTGCCGGCCGTGCTCGCCGGCCTGTTCATGGGCGTGGTGATCGACCGGATCAACCGCGTGACGTCGTCGGTCGTGACGGACCTCGTGTCGGCGGCGTCGGTCGCGGCGCTGCCGATCGTGGACGGTCTGGTGGGGCTCGAGGTCGGCTGGTTCGTCCTGTTCGGGGTGATCGGGTCGCTCGGTGACGTGCCGGGCATGACGGCGCGCGAGGCGCTGCTGCCGAGGATCGCGCGGAGCTCGAGCCTCTCGACCGAGCGGCTCATCGGGCTGCGCGAGTCGCTCGGTGCCATCTCGCTGCTGATCGGCCCGGCGGTCGCGGGTCTGTTGATGACGCTTTTCGATGGCTCGACGGTCCTGTGGATCACGGCGGGCACGTCGTTCCTGGCGGCGCTGCTGACGCTCGGCATCCCGCGGAGCGTCGGGCGGACCGACGATGTGCCGGCGACCGCGCCGCTCGGGGCGTGGCGCGAGTTCGTGGAGGGCTGGCAGCTCCTCACGCGGACCCGTCTGGTGGCGATGGTGACGGGGCTGTCGCTGCTGTCGGTGATGGTGCTGTCGGCGTTCCAGGCGCTGATCCTGCCGGTGCACTTCACGCTGATCGACCGGCCGGGGCTGCTGGGCTTCGTGCTGACGTCGATCGCGGCGGGGCTGCTGGTGGGCAGTGGCCTGTACGTCGCCTTCGCCGATCGTCTGGCGCGGCGGACGTGGCTCGTGATGGGGCTGCTGGTGTCGTCGGTCGGGTTCGCGGTGATCGGGCTGCTGCCGCCGACGTGGCTGCTGTTCGGGGCGGGATTCGTGCTCGGGCTCGGCAGTGGGCTGTGCGGTGCGCTGCTGGGGCTGCTGACCACCAGCGCGGTGCCGGAGCGGGCGCTCGGCCGGGTGATGGGGACCCAGAACGCGCTCGTCACAGCGGCCGCGCCGGCCGCGATCCTGCTCGCCGCGGTCGTGATCGAGCACGTGAGCCTGACGGCTGCGGCGGCCGGCTTCGTGGCACTGTGGGTCGTGATGTCGGTCGTCGCGGTCGCGGGTCCCGTGCTGCGCGACCTCGAGCCGAGCGAACCGGAGTCGATCGATGCGTAGTGGGGAGCTCGCCCGGCTGGCGGGCGTCACGGTGCGGACGCTGCGGCACTACCACCAGATCGGGCTCCTCGAGGAGCCCGCGCGCTCGCTCAACGGCTATCGCGAGTACGACGTCGGCCACCTCGTGCGGGTGCTGCGGATCAAGCGGCTCGCGGACCTCGGGTTCGCGCTGCAGGACCTCCCGCTCGAGGACGACGCGGATCACGACGCGCGGCTGGAGTCCCTCGACGCCGAGCTGGCAGCGCAGATCGACCGCCTCACCGCGCAGCGCGCGGTGGTCGCGGCGCTGCGGGCGGGCGGTGCCGCGCCGGACCTGCCGCCCGAGCTGGCCGCCCACGCGGCCCTCGTCTCCGCGATCGGCCTGTCCCCGCGACTGGCGAGGCTCGAGCGCGAGCAGCTGCTCCTGCTCGCGCACCTCGGGGGAGAGGAGGCGTCGCGGCTCATCCAGGAGATGTACGAGCGCTTCGCCGAGCCCTCGCTGATGGAGTCGTTCGGCGCGATCTACGAGCGGTTCGACGCTCTCGACCAGTCGACCCCCGCGGCCGAGGTGGAGCGGCTGGTGACCGATTCGGTCGAGGCCCTGGCCGACGTCGTTGCCGGCCTCGATCTCGACACGCCCCTCGACCTCGGCACCGCCGAGACCCTCTTCGACGAGCACGGCGCCACCCACCTCAACCCGACCCAGGTCCGGGCGCTCAACGAGATCGGCGAGCGCCTCGCGCAGCAGTTGATCGACTGACTCGCGGTGCGGCCTCAGGTCAGCTGAGCGCACGGTCGCGGCGGCATCGGCGCTGAGTCTTCGCGGCTGCGTAGCCCCGCTGCCGAAATGCGGAGTAGCTGTGGCCGGCGAGCCGAGTTCTGCTCCTCAGGCTCGCGTTCCCTGCCACACTGCCCGCATGGACCACGTCGTGCGTCTCGGCCTGCTGGTCGTTGTCCTATGGGCTTTCCTGAGGCTCGTCCGGTGGCTCGACGCTCGCTACACGGCGGCATCATCAGCGACCCGAGAACTCCGAACGGTCGCGCTGGCGCTCGCATTTGGTTTTGTTGTTTCAGTGCTACTCATCTGACGGGCCGGCGGTCCCTTCTCGGCGAAAGGACACACCAACATGGGCGTCTGAGGCGGAAGCCGTGTCCTGAAGGCGCCACACAGCTTAGGATTCGTTCTCTACGAGCACCCAGGCACGCTTGAGCGGCATCTCGGCTCGAATTGTTTCGTCGAGTTCCTCGTATACATCGAGGACCTGATCCAGTAAGTCATCCGCGTCCCAGACCCGCATCGTCAGTCGGTCCTTACGAATCTCGGCGCGCGCTTCACGGGTGATGCCTCCCCAGGCCACGAGGAGTCCCTGATCTGCTCGATGCGACAACATCGCACCTTGGAGACCTCGGACGACCGGGGCCCCAATCGCGCCACCACCAGACTTCACCTCAACGATGAGGGTGGGCGAGTCAAGTCCCAGCGGCCCAGTCCCTGCGAGGATGTCAACGCCCTGATCCGGCCCCGGCGGCGAGATGTCGCAGTGAAATCCACGGACCGTCAGCACGGCCGCAACGAGACGCGTGAGCTCGTGCTCGCGAAAGTGAGTTCGGATGTGGGTGCGGACCCTGTCGCGGATGGACTCGGTCGTCGGTACCGGCTCGGGATCAAGGAGCGTGCCGGACGCTGTCGTAACGGATTCTGAGGGCGTTTCGCCGGGGTCGTCCGCGGTTGCTTCGGGGTCGACCCCGGTCCGGAGCACCTCCGCGAACCTGGCCTCTGCGTTGTGCCGCGACAGTTGGAACACCGTCAACAGTGACCCGAGAGAGTTCAGCAGGTCTTGGCCAAGAACAGCACGGGGCACTTCATCTGCCCTCCAGTGAACGCGCACTGAGTGGCGAGCGGGAGCGTGCTCGTCGAGATGTTCGTAGCCAACGGTGCATACGCCGACCGCTAATGTGCCCGACGACGACAGCGGCAAAATGACCGTATCGCCCGGCTCAATCGACCGCAGGCCCCACAGTTGGCTCGCGAGGTTGCCGACCTTGGCCGTCGACTCGTTCGGCATGGTCGGGGCGACCAGCGCGACGACGTCATCGCGCGACTGTGCGTGCGCAAGGGTCGGAACGGAGTTCCACGCTGCAGCGGCCCGTCCCTCAGCGAGACACCACTGCGCGTACGAACCGCCTCGTCCCCCGCGGACAACCCACAGCGCCATCGGAATTCCTTTCATTGGTGTGACTGCCTACGGCAATCAGATCAGATCCAGACCGGCCTACGCCGTAGGCACTCTCGTCGCTTGGGCGCGGGTATGCCAAGTCGCCCACGCCAGCGACGGAAGCAACTGTCCGCACCCTCAGCGGTCCTGAACTCGCTCCGTACCGTCTGACCTTTGTGTTGCCGGAGTTCCGAAGATGGGCTCACTCGTCGGCGCCGCTACGCGACACTGGCGGCGGAATGGGCTAGGTCGGATGTCACGGATACACGCAAGCGTTCCGTCACCGGAAATCAGTCGGCTAGGTCGTCTCCAAACTGCGAGACTCGCCCTGTGAAGGACGACGACCTGACTCCACCCGAGCGGGCGGCTTACAACCTCGGCGAGCCGGCAGGATGGGCGTTAGCGGAGTCGGAGGACCGCCTCGAGGCCGAGGACGTTCTGGGACGACTCGTCGCGATTGCTCTCTTCGAATTCGGCGAGAACAAGGACGGCTGGTCGGCCGCATACAACAACGATGGTTTCATCACCGCCCTGGTCGCGGAGGGCAAACCCTTCGACGGCGGCATCAGCGTCCACGTATGGCCGAATGACCACCCGCCGCCGCACGTGCACATCCTCAAGAAGTCCGAGCCCGACAATGAGTCCATCAAGATCAACCTCGAAACCGCCGAGCTGGACGGTGACCTGCCGCCCTGGGCGAACTCGAAGCAGGTGAAGAAAATGAAGGCTCTCGTCAGACGGCACCACAAATTGTTCGCCGAGTGGTGGGAGAAGAACCACGGCGAAGTTGTCACGCTCCTGGCCTGAAGGCTGGATCGGTGAAGCAGGTTCAGGCCAATCCACCAGCGGCGCTAGACGCAGTTCCACAGGGAATCGCGAGTAGCGCGCGTCGGTCTACTGACTGAGATTGCCACGTGCGAAGCACGCGTCACGCGTCGGATGTTGCCGGAGGCCTTTCAGTGTCCAGAATTTGGTGGCGTTCCAGAGTCGCTCTACAACGGTCAGTCGTTTACCAACCGAGCCGTCGCTCCTGATCCTCCTTCGCTAGCGAAGCTTCGAGCTCCCCTCGGAGGCGTTCGGCCGCGAGGTCGCACACTTCGACAAGTTCGGGCTGCCGCACCTTCAGTTGTTCGAAGAACTTTAGGTCCTTGAGGATTGCGTCAGACTCGGCACCGGTCCAATTGCGGTTCTTAAGAGCTTCGGCAACGATGCGGTCCGGAGCGACCTGGGCCGCCACGAGCGCGGGTGAGAGTGCCTCGACGGTGTGGTCGCGGTAGCCCGTCATCGACCGGAGCAGGGACGACTCATCCACAACACCCTCAGCAAGCAGATCGCCGGCGAGTTCTGCGTCGGTGCCAAGGACATCTCCTGCGAACCCACTGGTGATTAGCGTCTCCACACCCAACGTCGCGACGATGCGTCGCTTCTGCTCCTGCGGCAGAGCGCGGAGCACGCCGGAGAATGACTCCACTAGTCGCCGCGCGCGCGACGAGAGACCCGGCTGCCTCGCGTTCATGATGAACCAGTCAGCGCAGAGTTCGGGGTCGGTGTTCACGGCGTGCTCGAGGATTTCGCCGAGGCGCCATTTGGAGTGCTGAGGCAACTGGTTGGGTACTGCCTCTACGAGTGCTTTGCGCCAAGCGGGTCTGAGATCGTTTGGGACCGGCGGGCCGTGACCGCGTGGCGCCTCTCCGAAAGCAACGGCGGCAAGCCCGCGCACCGACGCTAGCGGGTGCATGAGCAATTCGCGCAACATCGGCGTCACCTCGTCACGAATCCATAGTTCCCCGATGTGCGTGACGTCGTCGTCAGTGAGGCTGCTGACCACATTGCGCGCTAGATCGTCTAGTTCTCCCTCCTCCTGCACGATTGCGCGCAGAACACCGGCCCGCAGGTCAGGGATTTCGATAGCGGCACCGATCAGGTCGGCGATGTCCGCGCCGTCGGCTCGCGCCCTGGCCACCAGCGGGGCGATGAGCGGGCGGGCAAATGCCTGTACGGCGACTTCAAGCCACAGGGGAGGGTCGGTGACGTGCTCGGCGAGTACGCCTGCGAACAGATCACCTTCGTGGTGGCCGTCTAGCACCGACGCTTCGCGCACGAGCCTTTGAAACTCGGTGACGCCTTCCAGCGCCTCTAGCTGGTCAAGTTCACGAGCAAGTGAAATCTGCTGCTCCCGGCGCTCGGCCATCCATGAGTCGATGTCCTCGTCGGGCTCTCGTACGCCCACGAACCGCAGGAGACGGTCGTCGTTCACCGGAAGCTCCTGCAGTGATGTGGGGCCACCGTTCCACAGCGTGAGCAGCGCCAGACGCTGGCTGACCCGGATCGGCACTGCCGGGAACCGCTCCGCCAAGCGCGCCAGAGTAGCGAGCATGAGCTCGGCTCCGTTCGCGGCGACGACCTTATGATTGTCAGAGGCCTCGACCCCCGAACCGGTGACGCCCCCGACGAGTCCCGCCCACGCCTCAAAGGTCTCGCAGAGATCTGCTACGGCTCGATGGCCGATACTCGCGGCCGCGCACTTTCGGACCCTGGCGTCGATATCGCCCCAGCGCGCCAGAAGTGACTCCATTGCCTCCGAGCTCATGACACCACGGGACATAGTGAAGCCGAGGTGGCTGCTTGGGTCACTCCAATTGCCCTCAACGCTGGGGTCGAACACGTAGCGTGCGGCCTCCGCGAGAACCCGCCACCGAGCCTCGTCTGGTCTCTCGTCGAACCACTCCAGGGCGTACGTCAGGATGCGGTCGCGCAGGCCATCAAAAGCCCCCAAGTCTGGGTCAAGGTAGTGCGCCATGTCCTGAATGACTCGCATCGGGTGATCCGGATGTTGGTGTCGCGGCCGCACGTCCCCGATTGCGAGTTCCAGCAGTCCGCGGGCTGCCTCGCGCGAGCAGGTACGGCGAAAGGCGCTCCGGAGGATCTGCTCGGCAGCAGTGCCGACCGGGTCGTACGTGACGTCCCCGTAGAGGGTCTGACGCTCGCGAGGAGAGTCAAGGACAGCACGAGCGAGTAGAGCGGCACGGTCGGCCGCGGTCTCGTCGATGGTGCTGAAGGCCTGGACCAGGTCCAACGTCGCCTCATCGAGCTCCTCGATCGACACGTCGTCGAACCACGCATCCGCTAGTGCCCGCACCTCGACATCCGGTACGTCATTGGCGACCTCGAGGACTGCGCGGTCTAGTCGCACATCGTCGGGGAACTTCGCGGCGAACGACATCCAACTCCTTCGCTTTCGCGCCCCAAAGAATGTCGACGCGACGATCAGCGAGCGCAGCGGAGCGAGCACGGCCCACTTGTCGCCTGATCGTTCTACGAGGCCTCCTTGCGCGGTGACTTCGAGCCAAGCGCTCAAGTCCGCGTACGGCACACCAGCATGGCTAGCTATGATCTCGATGTCCTCGAGGGAAGCCGCGCCGAGCGCGGCGATGCAGGCCAGTGCCTCATTTAGGACTGCGTTGCCTGCGATCGCCGTAGCGAGACCCGCGACCTGGTCGAGGAGTGACTGACCAGTCGCGAGATCATCGCCCGCGCCATCGACGACCAACCTCGAGAGGATGACCGCCCAGCCTGGTCGGCCGTCCGATTGCTCGAGCACCGACAAACGCGCGCGTACCCCGTGAACTCCGAGCGCCTGGATCATCTGATCGAGTGCTGCTCGCGCGAGTCGATCCACCTCGACTCTCGCCGGGTCGTTTAGCAGCGCCTCGACCGGAGCCTCGGTGCCCGGCCACGTCGCGGCGACGATAGTGAAGCCCAATTGTTCCTTGCTTCGGATGCTGACAAGTTGCTTGAGGAGGTCCAGGTCGAGGTGGGCATCGTCAAGCACGACAGTCGTCGGCTCCATGGCGAACAGGTCGTCAACAAGGTACTCGCGAGCAAGGCGGTCCACGAAGTGAACACTGCCTTCGAGTTCGGCGAGCAGGCGACTCTTGCCGACACCGGGCACGCCCACCAACGAGACGTCGGTCGCAAGCGAGACCGCGGCGTCCAACTGCTCAACCTCATGGTCCCGCCCGAACAGAATAGTGGCCGACGATAGATCAGGCGCCTTGATCGTCAGAGCCTCCAGACGTCCCTTGACCCCCGTCAGCTCCACGCGAAGTTCCGGGTCGCGGCGCAGGGACTCCACCAACCATTGCCGTGAGTAGATACGGGGCACCGGGAGCTCATTGATCTTGCAGTACTTCTCTATGTTGCGGCGCTTCGTGTCCGAAAGCTTGTTCGACGTGACCATCACGATCTGATCGACCCGGAACGCCTCGCCCGCGTCCCAGAACTTCTTCCATGTCTTGTGGCTACTTTTGAGGTTGTCGAGAGAGTCGCCCGTCGTGACGAGAATTCGCCCGCGCGAGTCGGGTTCACCCACGATGGGCGCAATAATGTCGCCGTCGCGACCGCCGTCGCTCCCGCCCTCGACGCCGACCACGCTGTCATAGTGATTCGCCATCAGAGCGATGGCGCACCGTTCGAACACGTCGGCGTCGATGCCAGCGTCGAGCTTCGCGGCGATACGTGCGTTCAGGCCCATGCTCCAAGAATGTCAGGCGCGGCGGACGAATCGACCAGTGAACTTCGAACGCGGGCCTCAGCACCTGCGGGGCCCTGACCCTTCAAGAGGAATCCCGATCCGGGCGTGACACCTAGCGATGCCGAGCATCTCGGCGAAGGGCGCGGCCCAGCGCCCAAGAACCGCGGACCGGTTAGCCGACGTACAGACGGTTGTCGGGGAGAGACGCCTACCCTTCGGACATCTCAGAAGAGGACATTCTTGGCGGCCGTCCGTTCGTGTTCGGAGGGAAGCACGTGCGTCTAAGTGGGCGCAAGGACGCGGAAATGTTGTGACGCTCAAGCCCATATCTGGGCCTGAGCGTCACAACTTCCGAGCCAAGGAACCGCCCGGTCGGCTGGGCGTGTAGACGACGCGAGGACTTGCCTGAGGGGGCGCACTGTGGGTACCTCGGAGCATGAGCGAGCATCCCCGGATCCTGCAGACGGTCATCGACGCGACGGACGTGCGGCGGACGGCCGAGTTCTATCGCGAGCTGTTTGGCCTGGAGTACCGCGCGGGCGACGAGCCGCGGGAGGGCGAGGAGGACGTCGAGTGGCTGGTGCTGCGGGGGCGCGAGGGCGGGCACGGGCTGGCGTTCCAGCATGCCGACGAGCTGAAGCGGACCACGTGGCCCGATCCGGAGGTGCCGATGCAGATCCACCTCGACACGAGCGTGCCCGACGCGGAGGCGCTCGAACGGCAGCGCCAGCGGGCGGAGGCGCTCGGGGCGACGGTCATCCTCGATCGCACCGACGACCCCGAGGAGCCGCTCTACGTGTTCGCGGACCCCGAGGGGCACCCGTTCTGCATCTTCGTCGGCTGAGTGAGCGTCGAGGTCGCACGGGTCGGCGACCCGGGGTAGACCTGAGGGGAACGCAAGGAGGCCTGGCATGCATCGAACGACCGATCGAGATCCTCGTTCTTCGACACCCCTTCTCGTCCGCATCACGCAGCGACTCGAGGGCGCCCGTGTGCTGGACCCCGCCGTCCGGGCCCTGAGTCCGGTGGCCGGGGCCCTCATCGGCTCGGAGGAGCGCCGCCGGCTGCTGCAGGGCGACTGGCTGGGGCACGCGATCCACCCGCTGCTCACCGACCTGCCGCTGGGGCTCTGGACCTCGGCCAGCGTGCTCGACCTCGTGGGCGGCAAGGACTCGCGTCCGGCCGCGCGACGTCTGGTCGGCCTCGGGGTCCTGTCGGCGGCGCCGACCGCGATCACCGGCTGGGCCGAGTGGGGCAGCATCCCGCGCCGTCCCGAGCAACGGGTCGGCGTGGTGCACGCCGTCGGCAACGCGGCCGCCGTCGTCGGGTACGCCGCCTCGTGGCAGGCGCGCCGTCGAGGGGAGCACGGCCGGGGACGGAACCTCGCCCTCGGCGCAGCCATCGTCGCCGCTGCGGCCGGGTACCTCGGCGCCCACCTCAACGAGGTGCGTGAGGTCGCCAGCGAGCACCCCGCATTCGAGTGAGCCTGCTGACGATCGGGCACGGCACGTCCGACCGGCCCGACCTGACCCGACGCCTGCACGAGGCCGGGATCGAGGTGCTCGTGGACATCCGGCGGTTCCCCGGGAGCCGCCGGAACCCCGACGTGTCCCGCGACGCCCTCGAGGCGTGGCTCCCCGACGAGAAGGTCGAGTACGCCTGGGAGGAGCGCCTCGGCGGGCGCCGCCGGGTGCCCGAGGACGCCGGCGACACCGACGCCTGGTGGCGGGTCGAGGCGTTCCGGGCCTACGCCGCGTACACCCGCACGCCGGAGTTCGGCGCCGCCCTCACGGAGGTCGTCGAGCGCGCCCAGGACGCGACCGTCGCCGTGATGTGCTCGGAGTTCGTGTGGTGGCGGTGCCACCGCCGCCTCGTCTCGGATGCCGCGGTGCTGCTGCACGGGCTGCCGGTCGAGCACGTCATGCCCGACGGTCGCCTCTCGGCGCACGAGCCGAGCGAGGGCGCTCGCGTCGTCGACGGCCAGCTCGTCTACCCGACGCCCTGATCGCTCCGCGGGCACGAAGACCCGGTGCGGTCTAGGGTGACGGGCGACCGGCCACTGGAGGTGCCCATGAGCTCTGAAGACGACGCCCACATCCCCGTCCTCCGAGGTGTGGCGGGACCCGCCCAGGCGCGGCGCTCGCGCAACTGGCGCCGCCTCGGCATCGTGCTGTTCCTGGTGGTCATCGTGCTCGCGTGCCTGGGCTGGCTCGGACCCCGCGACGCCACCGCGCGGGGAGCGACGCCGGACGGCTCCGAGGTGACGGTCACCTACCCGTTGCTCACGCGGTCGGGCGCCGACGCCGCGCTGGAGATCTCGATCGAGGACGTCACCGGCCCGATGACCGTCCAGCTGCCGCGCGACGTTCTCGAGACGCTCGGTCTGGAGGTCGTGACACCGCGCCCCGCCGCCGAGACCGGCGACAAGACGGCCGTGCGTCTGACGTTCGCCCGACCGCCAGCCGGCGAGCTCACGGTCTACCTGCACGGCCGCATGCCGACTCGGTCGACTCTCGGCCCCGTGAGGTACGCGGTCAAGGTCGGTACGGGGGGCGAGCCGCCCGCAGAGGTCGCCTCGGTCCGAACGGTGGTGCTGCCATGAGCATCGTCCTGAGCGCCACCGCCGTCTTCTTCCTCGTCTGGGTGGTCGTCCGGATCGTCGGCAAGCGCGAGCTGAGCGAGATGGCCCCGTTCGACCTCGTCATCCTCGTCGTGATGGGCGACCTCATCGCCGAGGCTGTGATCGCCGAGGACACCTCGGTCACCGGCGCCGTCACCGCCGTGGCCACCTTCGGCCTGCTGACCATCGCGATGTCGTGGCTGTCGTACCGGATGCCGAGCCGGCGCGCGTTCTTCGAGGGCGTTCCGACCCTGCTGGTGCGCGACGGCGAGCTGGTCACCGAGTCGATGCGCGCCGAGCGGGTGACCCACGACGATCTCATGGTCGCGGCCCGGCAGGAGGGCATCACCGATCTGGACGACATCGCCTGGGCGGTCCTGGAGCAGGACGGCTCGTTCTCGTTCTTCAGCCGCGAGTCGAAGTCCTGACGCGACTTCCCGTGTAGCCCTGCCGTCGTCGGGTACTCCCCGAGAGACCGTGACTTCGAGGACAGAGGTGGGGACATGAAGGCCGTGACCTGGCAGGGCAAGCGCGACGTGCGCGTCGAGACGATGCCCGATCCGACGATCCAGGAGGACACCGACGCGATCATCGAGGTGACGACCACGGGCCTGTGCGGCTCGGACCTGCACCTGTACGAGGTGCTCGGGCCGTTCATGACGCCCGGCGACATCCTCGGCCACGAACCGATGGGCCGCGTCGTCGCGGTGGGCCAGGGCGTCACCAACCTCGACATCGGCGACCGCGTCGTCGTGCCGTTCCAGATCGCCTGCGGCTCGTGCTGGATGTGCAGCCGCGACCTGCAGACGCAGTGCGAGGTCACCCAGAACCGCGACACCGGCATGGGCGCCTCGCTGTTCGGCTACTCGAGCCTCTACGGTGCGGTGCCCGGCGGCCAGGCCGAGCTGCTGCGCGTGCCGCACGCCGACTACGGGCCCATCAAGATCGAGTCCGACCTCGACGACGAGCACTTCGTGTACCTGTCCGACGTGCTGCCCACCGCCTTCCAGGCGCTCGAGTACTCGGCCGTCGGCGAGGGCGACACACTGCTCGTCATCGGCCTCGGGCCGATCGGCGACATGGCGGCGCGACTGGCCCTGCATCGCGGCGCCCGGGTGATCGGCGCCGACCTCGTGCCCGAGCGGCTCGCCCGCACCGCCGCGCGCGGCGCCGAGACGTACGACGTCACGCAGGTCGACGTCGCCGAGGTCGTCCGCGAGGCCACTGGTGGGCGCGGCGCGGACGGCGTGATCGACGCCGTCGGCATGGAGGCGCACGGCTCGCCCGTGGCGCACGCCGGCCAGACCGCGGTCGGCTTCCTGCCGGACTTCCTCGCCCGCAAGGCGATGACCACGGTGGCCGTGGACCGCCTGGGCGCGCTGCACCTGGCGATCGACGCGGTGCGTCGCGGCGGCATCATCTCGCTCAGCGGCGTGTACGCCGGCACGGTCGACCCGATCCCCATGCAGACTCTGTTCGACAAGCAGGTGCAGCTGCACATGGGTCAGGCGAACGTGCGCCGGTGGGTGAATCAGGTCAAGCCGCTCGCGGAGGACTCGTCCGATCCGCTGGGCCTGGCCGACTTCGCCACGCACCGGGTGCCGCTCGACGAGGCGCCCACGGCCTACAAGAACTTCCAGGACAAGACCGACTCCACGATCAAGGTGCTGTTCAAGCCCTGATCGGTCACCGGGGTCAGTGAGGATCGCGCAGGATGCAGAACTCGTTGCCCTCCGGGTCACGCAGGACCACGAAGGGGTCGCCGGCGTGCTGGACCCAGACCGTGGGAGCGCCGGCCGGGGCGTCCTCGCGGGGGAGCAGGTGGCACGTCGGCCCGTCGCTGCCGTCGGACTCGATCCGGTAGTCGAGCGCCCCGGACCAGAAGCGGGCGAGCCGCTCGATGTCGTGCGCGTCGATCGTCCACTGGCGGAACACGCTCGTCATGACGTCTCCTTCGGGTCGGTGCGGGCGATAAGGTCGGACACCACGGCCCCCAGGTCGGGCGGGTCGCCGGCGGCCGCGCGCTGCCGGGCGGCGCCGTTGCCGCGGGTCAGGACGCGATGGATTCCGTCGGTCACGACGTCGGTCGTGCCGGCGGCGTCGAGCGCGTCGCGGGTCGACGACAGCAGCGACTCCAGCGCCTGCTCGGCCGGGACGAAGCTGCGGGTGACGGGGTCGAGCAGCGTGCCGCCGAGTCCATCGTGGCGGGCGCGCCACCGCGCCGCGCGTAGGGTCTCGAGCCGCCACTCACCCGACTCGGGCCGAGCGACGAGGGTCGTCACCAGCGCGCGGGCGACCTCGGCCACGAGGAGCGCGTCGTCGACGTCGGTGCACACGTCCGCCACCCGCACCTCGACGGTCGGGTACTTCTCGGCGATGCGCGCGTCGAGGTAGAGCATGTGCTCGTCGAGCGCAGCGCCCGACTCGATCAGCCCCTGGGCGGTCGCCTGATAGGTCTCGAGGTCGCGGAACGGCTCGACCGGACCGGCCGTGGGCCACATGTCCCACAGGTGCCCGCGCCAGCTGGCGTGGTGGGTGTCGCGGCCGTGGAAGAACGGCGCGTTCGCCGAGAGCGCGGTCAGCACCGGGGTCCAGGGACGCAGCGCGTCGATGACGCCGATCGCCTGCTCGTCCGGCACTTCGACGTGCACGTGCATGCCGCAGGTCATGCCGTTGCGGCCGATCTCGCCGTAGCGGGCGATCATGCGCTCGTAGCGCGAGTGGGGCGTCGGTCGCGGCTCGCTGCCGCCCAGCACGTCCACCGGCATCGCCACGGCGTTCAGCCCGACGGCCCGGGCGGCAGCGACCGCGCCGGACCGCTGCGTCAGCAGGTCGTCGCGCAGGTCGGCGTGGTCGGCGTGGGGCGAGGTCTGCAGCTCGATCTGCTGGAGGAAGAGCTCGTGGTCGAGCTCCTCGCCGGGGTCCATGCGGCGATGGGCCCTCAGCACGGCCTCGGACTCGGGGACGACACGTCCCCGGTCGTCGACGACGAACAGCTCCTCCTCGATGCCCACGCGATGCACGGCGGTCACGTACCCCGGGACGCGCGGGACGAAACCGTCAGGCCGGGCGCGGGTCGGTGCGGCGGACGAGGTCGGTCATGACGGCCGTGAGGTCGGGCGGGTCGCCCGCCACCGCGCGCTGGCGCACCGCGCCGGTGCCGTACGTGAGCAGCCGGTGCACGCCGGACTCGACCCGGTCGGCCGTGCCGGCGTCCTTCAGCGCGACCGCCACGGTCCTCAGCAGGGAGTCGAGCGCCTGCGCGGCCGGGACGAACATCCCGGACAGCGGGTCGAGCAGCGTGGCGTCGAGCGCGTCGCGGCGAGCGCGCCAGGCCGCGTCGCGCAGGACGTCGATCCGCCATTCGCCCGGGTCGGTCCGCTCCGTGACGATCGTGGCCACCAGGGCGCGGGCCAGCTCGGCCACGAGGAGCGCGTCGTCCACGTCGGTGCACACGTCGGCCACGCGGACCTCGACCGTGGGGTAGCGGGTCGCGATGCGCGCGTCGAGGTAGACCATGTGCTCGTCGATCGCCGCACCCGACGCGATCGCGTGCTCGACGAGCAGGCGGTAGGCCTCCCGGTCGCGGAACGGCTCGACGACCCCGGCCGACGGCCACGTGTCGCGCAGGTGGCCGCGCCAGCTGGCCACGCGCGTGTCCCGGCCGTTCGTGAAGGGCGAGTTCGAGGCGAGCGCGGCGAGCAGCGGCGTCCACGGGCGCAGCGCGTCGATCACGGGGATCGCGTCGTCCGGATCGACCTCGACGTGGACGTGCATGCCGCAGACCATCGTGGTGCGGGCCAGCTCGCCGTACCGCTCGACGATGCGGGTGTAGCGCGGGTACGGCGTCACCACCGGGTCCTCGCCACCGAGCACGTCCACGGGGACGGCCGCCAGCTCCAGGCCCAGCGAGCGGGCCGAGTCGATCGCGTCACCGCGGCGCGCCACGAGATCCTCGCGCAGGGCGTCGGGGTCGTCGTGGGCACCCGTCTTCAGCTCGACCTGCTGCAGGAACAGCTCGTGGTCGAGCGGGTGCTCGGGATCGCGCTCGAGGTGTGCCGCGAGCACCTCCTCGGCCCGCGGCACGAGCCGTCCGCGCGCGTCGACGACGAACAGCTCCTCCTCGATCCCGATGTGGCGCACGGGGACTCAGTCGGGCTGGCGGTCGTCCTCGGCCACGTCGGGCCGGGTGGGCGACTGCGGCATGTCGTGCACGTCCTCGGACGTGGTGACATCGGTGTCCGGCGGCGTCGGGTTGGCCGCCGACTCGCTGACGGTGCCCTCCTGCTCGGCTTCGTCGGGGCGCTCCTGGGGGTCCTGCGGATCTGTGGTCATCGTGCCTCCTTGTGGGTCTCCAGTACCCGTTCGCGACGAGATGACGCGCGCGCGATTGACCCCCATGCGGAGGGGTACGTCCGGAAAGGACGACCGCCGATTCCCCGAGGAGACCACGATGGACCCGAGCAAGGCCGCGAAGAACATCAAGGACGCCGTCGAGAGCACGGCGGAGAAGGCGCTCGACAAGGCGGCGGAGCTCGCGAGCCCGGACATCCCGGGCCGGCCCGGACCCGAGCCGGCCCCGCTGGACGAGCCGACCACCCCGCGCGAGCCGCTGCCGCGCAAGCAGGACCAGAGCGCCCCCGACACCCGGTCGGCGACCGGCGCGCCGTCCGGCGCCCCCGACGACGTGCGCACCCAGCAGGGCGCCCACCTGACCACCTCGCAGGGCGCGCGCCTGCGCGACAGCGACCACTCGCTGAAGGCCGGCCCGCGCGGTCCGATCCTCATGCAGGACCACCACTTCCGCGAGAAGATCACGCACTTCGACCACGAGCGGATCCCCGAGCGCGTCGTCCACGCCCGCGGCGCCGGCGCCCACGGCATCTTCGAGGGCTACGGCACGGCGTCCGAGGTGACCCACGCGCAGTTCCTCCGGGAGGGCGTCACCACCCCGGTGTTCACGCGCTTCTCCACGGTGCTGGGCTCGCGCGGCTCGGCCGACACGGTGCGCGACACCCGCGGCTTCGCCACGAAGTTCTACACCGAGGAGGGCACGTTCGACCTCGTCGCGAACAACATCCCGGTGTTCTTCATCCAGGACGGCATCAAGTTCCCCGACGTCATCCACGCCGGCAAGCCGCACCCGGACCGCGAGATCCCGCAGGCGCAGAGCGCGCACGACACGTTCTGGGACTTCGTCTCGCTGCACTCCGAGGCGCAGCACCACACGATCTGGAACATGTCCGACCGCGGCATCCCGCGCTCCTACCGGATGATGGAGGGCTTCGGCGTCCACACGTTCCGCCTCGTCAACGCCGAGGGCGGCACGTCACTGGTGAAGTTCCACTGGAAGCCGAAGCTCGGCGTGCACTCCCTGACGTGGGAGGAGGCGCAGTTCATCAACGGCATCGACCCGGACTTCCACCGCCGCGACCTCTACGACGCGATCGAGGCGGGCGCGTTCCCCGAGTGGGAGCTGGGCATCCAGGTCTTCGAGGACAACCCCGAGGAGGAGTTCGCCGGCATCGACCTGCTCGACCCGACGAAGATCGTCCCCGAGGAGCTCGCGCCCGTGCAGCCGATCGGCCGCCTGACGCTGAACGGCAACCCGACGAACTTCTTCGCCGAGACCGAGCAGGTGGCGTTCCACCCGGGCCACCTGCCGCCGGGCATCGACGTCACCAACGACCCGCTGCTGCAGGCGCGGCTGTTCTCGTACATCGACACGCAGATCACGCGTCTCGGTGGGCCGAACTTCTCGCAGATCCCGATCAACCGGCCGCACGCGCCCGTCAACGACATGCTCCGCGACGGCTTCCACCAGCACGCCGTGCACGCCGGGGTCGCGCCGTACAAGCCGAACTCGCTCGACGGCGGCTGCCCGTTCTTCGCCGGCGCCGACGACCGCGCCTTCGAGGACACGCCGGTGCGCGTCGCCGAGGCGACGAAGGTGCGCGCGAACCCGGCCTCGTTCGACGACCACTTCAGCCAGGTGCGGCTGTTCTGGGCCAGCATGAGCCCCGTCGAGAAGGAGCACATCATCCGCGCCTACTCGTTCGAGCTGGGCAAGTGCTACGAGGACGCGATCAAGGAGCGCCAGCTCCAGCACCTGGCGGACATCGATCCCGTGCTGTGCCAGGAGGTGGCCACGGCCCTCGGCCTGCCCGCGCCGGCGCCCACGGTCGAGCTCACGCAGGAGACGCCGAGCCCCGCGCTGTCGCAGGTCGGCGGCACGTGGCCCGCGGATGGCCGCATGATCGGCATCGTCGTCGACCCCGACGGCGACCTGGCGGGCGTCGAGGCGCTGCGTGCGGCGATCTTCTCCGCCGGCGCCGTCCCGCTCGTGGTGGGCCCGCACGGCGGCACGGTCGGTCCGCTCACGGTGCAGCGGACGTTCGCGACCGGTCGCTCGGTCGAGTTCGACGTCCTCCTGCTGGCCGGCCTTCCGAAGCCCGCGCCCGACGCGCTGGCGTCGCGCGACGACAAGTCCGGTGCGCCCAGCGGTCCGGCGCTCGATCCGCGCGTGCAGCTGCTGATCGACGAGACGTGGCGCCACGCGAAGGTGATCGGTGCGTGGGGCGACGGTGTGACGGCGCTGGAGTCGGCGGGCTACTCGGGTCGGCTGACGGGCGTCGTGACGGGTGACGACGCCACCACGGTGTTCGGACAGGTCCAGGAGCTGATGGCCTCGCACCGCGTGTGGGACCGGTTCCCCGTGGCCGTGTCGTGATCGGGGACCTGGATTGACCACGAACTTCGTCGCAGAGCGCACCGCCACCGGGTCGCTGCGCATCGCCTCCGTCCCGTCGACGCACGTCTACGTGCGGCACCTGCGTCCGCCGGACGGGCCGAGCCCGTTCGTGCACCTGCCGGATCCCGACCCCGACCACCCCTCGCGCTCAACCACCAGCACGTGGTGGCCGCCGGTCATGCTGCGTCCGGAGTGGGCGGCCACGGCCGACTTCGACGTGTTCCACGTGCAGTTCGGCTTCGACGCCTGCTCGCCGGAGGACCTCCAGCGACTCGTCGACGTCCTCCGCGAGCGCGGCAAGCCCCTGGTGCTGACCGCGCACGACCTGCGCAACCCGCACCACCCGACCCCGCAGCTGCACGACGAGCAGCTCGGCGTCCTCATCACCGCCGCCGACGCGGTGGTGACCCTCACCGAGGGCGCCGCCGCGCAGATCCGGCGCCGCTGGGACCGGGAGGCGATCGTGCTGCCGCACCCGCACGTCGTCGAGCTCGACACGATGGCGCGGCTCCGCCGCGAGCGGGCCGCCCGTGACACGGACGAGTTCCGCGTGGGCGTGCACATCAAGAGCCTGCGCGAGTCGATGGACCCGTTCCCGGTGCTGGAGGTGCTCGACGAGACGCTCGCGGGCCTGCCCGGTGCGGTCCTGCAGGTCAACGGTCACCGCGACGTCCTCGACGCCGACGGCGCCCGGCGCGACGACGAGCTCGCGCGCTGGCTCGAGCAGAAGGCCGCCGCCGGCCGGATCGACCTGCGGGTGCACGACTTCCTGCCCGACGACCAGCTGTGGGAGTACCTCGCGAGCCTCGACGTGGCCGTCCTGCCCTACCGCTTCGGCACGCACTCGGGCTGGCTGGAGGCGTGCCGCGACCTCGGCACCACCGTGGTGGCGCCGACGTGCGGCTTCTATGCGGACCAGGGGCCGGTGCTGAGCTACGGCTTCGACGAGTCGCACTTCGACGCCGAGTCCCTGCGCGACGCGGTCTGGTTCGCGCACGCCGCCCGGCCCGACCACGGGGCCGACGTGGACGAGCGTCGCGCCCAGCGGATCGCGGTGTCCCGCGCCCACGAGGAGCTCTACCGGAGGCTGCTGTCGTGAGCGGCCTGCGGATCTGCCTCATCGCCTCGAGCCGGTTCCCGATCAGCGAGCCCTTCGCCGGCGGACTCGAGGCGCACACGCACGCCCTCGCCCGCCAGCTGACCCAGCGCGGCCACGACGTCTCGCTGTTCGCTGCGCCGGGATCGGACCCCGATCTGCGCACGGCGGAGCTGCCGGTGGAGGCGCTGCGGCACGAGGAGGTGAACCGTCCGGACCTCGACGTGACGCCCGGGGCCTGGATGGACGAGCACCACGCCTACCTCGGGCTCATGCTCGACCTCGCGCGGAACGCCCGCCGGTTCGACGTCATCCACAACAACAGCCTCCACCACCTGCCCGTGGCGATGTCGGCGATGCTCGACGTGCCGATGGTGACGACGCTGCACACGCCGCCGGTGCCGTGGCTGGAGTCCGCCCTGAAGTTCGCGTCGCCCGCCAGCACGTTCGTGGCGGTCAGCCGCTTCACGGCGCAGGCGTGGGCCCACGTCACCCCGACGACGACCATCCCCAACGGGGTGGACGTCGAGCGGTGGTGGCCCGGGCCCGGCGGCCGCGCGGCGATCTGGTCGGGTCGGCTCGTGCCGGAGAAGGGTCCGCACCTGGCGATCGACGCGGCGCGGGCGGCCGGGATGCCGCTCGACCTCGCCGGGCCGTCGCTGGACGCGCACTACTTCCGCACGCAGATCGAGCCGCGGCTCGGTGGGGACGTCCGGTATCTCGGACATCTCACGCACGACTCGCTGCGGGCCGCGGTGGGCTCGGCGCGGGTGGCCGTGGTGACGCCGATGTGGGACGAGCCCTACGGACTCGTGGCCGCCGAGGCGATGGCCTGCGGCACGCCCGTCGCCGCGTTCGCCAGGGGCGCCCTGCCGGAGTTCGTCGACGGCACCGTCGGTGCGCTCGCCGCGGCGGACGACGTCGACGGTCTGGCCCGGGCCATGCACCTCGCGGCCCGGCTCGACCGGTCGCGCGTCCGGCGGGCCGCGGTCGAGCGCTGCTCGATCTCGACGATGGTGGACCGGTACGAGGACCTGTACCGGGCGGTGTCGACGCCGCTCGCCGCATGATCGGCTACTACGTCCACCACCAGGGCAGCGGCCATCTGCACCGCGCCACCGTCCTCGCGCAGTCGCTGGACGAGCCGGTGACCGGCCTGTCGTCCCTGCCGAAGCCGGAAGGCTGGGCGGGGGAGTGGGTCCGGCTCGAGCGCGACGACGCGTGGGCCGAGGAGGCCGGCGACACCGCCGACGGCTTCCTGCACTGGGCGCCGCTCGGCGAGCCGGGGCTGCGCTCGCGGATGGCCGCGATCTCGACGTGGATCGGCGAGACGGCCCCGTCCCTCGTCGTCAGCGACGTCTCGGTCGAGGTCGCGCTGCTGGCCCGCCTGCACGGGGTCCCGGTGGTCTCGGTCGTCCTGCCCGGCGACCGCGGCGACCGCGCCCACCGGCTGGGTCGGGCTGCCTCGAGCGCGCTCGTCGCGTTCTGGCCCGAGGAGGCCGAGGGCATGGTGCGTGGCGTGGACGAGCCGCTCCACTGCGTCGGCGCGGTCTCGCGATTCCCGGTGCAGGACCAGCCCGTCCGGAGGACGTCGGCGCGACGCGTCGTGGTGCTCGGCGGCAGGGGCGGCGGCGGCCTCACCGACGCGGAGCTCGAGGTCGCCCGGGCCCAGACGCCCGGCTGGCAGTGGGAGGTGCTGGGCGGTGCCGACGGACCGTGGCTCGCCGATCCGTTCCCCTCGATCTGCGAGGCCGACGTCGTGGTGACGCACGCCGGCCAGAACGCGATCGCCGAGGTCGCCGCGGCACGCCGCCCGGCGATCGTCATCCCGGCCGACCGGCCGCACGACGAGCAGCACTCCACCGCGCGCGTGCTGGCCGGGGAGTCGTGGCCGGCACTCGTCGAGTTCGGGTTCCCCGCGGCCGGGTGGGCGGAGCGGCTCGAGCGCGCCGCACGCCTCGACGGCTCAGGCTGGGAGCGCTGGTGTGACGGCCACGCACCCGAGCGGTTCGCGGCGCTCGTCGCCGGACTCGTCGCGGAGCCGGTCGCGCGATGACGTCCGTCGCGGTGATCACCGTCGCCCACGGGCGTCACGACCACCTGCGGGCGCAGCACGCAAGCCTGGCCCGCAACACCCGCCTGCCGGACCAGCGCGTGCTCGTCGCGATGGACGACCCGGAGCTGCTGGAGTGGAGCCCGGAGGCGCCACCTGCCGTCCACGCCCTCGCGATCGATCGCGACCCGCTCGGTCTGCCGCTGGCCGCCGCGCGCAACGCGGGCGCCGACGCCGCGCTCCGTACCGGCGCCGAGGTGCTGGTGTTCCTCGACGTCGACTGCCTGGTCTCGCCGGGGCTGGTGCAGGACTACGTGGACGCCGTGACCACCGAGCCGGACCTCCTGTGGTGCGGCCCGGTCACCTACCTCCCGCCCCCGCCGCCGGAGGGCTACCCGGAGGACGTCGAGGCGTGGGACTCACCGCACGCCGCCCGGCCGGCGCCGGCCCCGGGGGAGCGGATCCGAGGAGGCGACCCCGACCTGTTCTGGTCGCTCTCCTTCGCGGTGCACCGCGAGACGTGGGACCGCATCGGCGGCTTCCACGAGGAGTACGTCGGCTACGGAGGCGAGGACACCGACTTCTCGCAGTGCGCCGCGCGCGCGGGCGTCGACCTCGGCTGGACCGGCGGCGCGAGGGCCTTCCACCAGCACCACCCGGTGCAACGGCCCCCGGTGGACCACCTCGACGACATCCTGCGCAACGGGGCGCTGTTCCACCGCCGCTGGGGCCGCTGGCCCATGACGGGCTGGCTCGAGGCGTTCGAGGAGCAGGGCCTGGTCGAGCGCCGCGGCGACGGCTGGGGTGTGAGAGCACGCGCCGCGGGTACGTGTCCTGCATGAGGATCGTCATCACCGGCGCGACCGGGAACCTGGGGTCCGCCGCCCTGCGCGAGCTGTCCACCGGCGGCGAGCACGAGCTCACCGCCGTCGCGCGCCGTCTGCCCGAGATCGCGAATGCGGGGGCCTCCTCGGTGCGCTGGCATGCCGCCGACGTCTCTCACGACGAGCTCACGACCGTCCTCACCGGTGCCGACGCCGTGGTGCACCTCGCCTGGAAGTTCCAGCCGACGCACCGCCAGGACGTCACCTGGGCCACGAACGCCGTGGGCACCCGGCGCGTGCTCGACGCGGTCCAGGCGGTCGGCGTGCCGAAGGTCGTCGTCGCGTCGTCGGTGGCCGCCTACTCGCCGGTCGAGCACGACACGCCCGTCGACGAGTCGTGGCTGACGGACGGTGCCTCGGAGGCGACCTACTGCCGCGAGAAGGCCTACGTGGAGCGCACCCTCGACGGCTTCGAGGCGTCGCACCCGGACGTCCGCGTGGTGCGACTGCGTCCCGCCTTCGTGTTCCAGCGCTCCGCCGCGAGCGAGCAGCGCCGCATCTTCGGCGGCGCCCTCGCGAGGCCCGCGCTGCTGGATCGCCGCCGCATCCCGATCCTGCCCGTGCCCGCCGGGCTCCGGTTCCAGGCGATCCACGCCGGCGACGTCGGCCGTGCGATCCGGGCCGCGGTCGAGCGCCCCGTCAGCGGCCCGTTCAACCTCGCGGGCGAGGGGGTGCTGCGCCATCCCGAGCTGGGCGAGCTCATGGGTGCGCGCACGGTCGAGGTCCCGGCGCGCGCCGTGCAGGCCGTGCTCGGCGCCGCGTGGCGCGTGCACGCCGCTCCGGTGCCCGGAAGCCTGCTGGGTGCGCTGATGCGCGCGCCCCTGATGTCCACCGAGCGCGCCCGGACGGAGCTGGACTGGACCCCGGACCACTCGGGACGCGACGCGGTCAACGCGCTGCTGTCGGGCATCCCCGAGCGCGCCGGCAGCACGATGCCCCCGCTGCACCCGTGACCCGTCAGGAGCCCCGATGACCTCACTGCCCCGCGCCGCCGAGGAGCTCGCCACCGGAGCCGGCCGCGTGGCCGCGCGGGCCGGCGGGCTGGTCCTCGAGGGCGCCACGCACGCCGTCGCGATGGCTCGTCGGGCCCGCAAGCCGCTGCACCCACGCGGCACGGTGTGGGAGGCCGAGCTCACCCGCACGGGCACGCTGCTGCCGACCGGGGTCCCGTGGCTCGACGAGCCCGGCACCGAGCGCGCGATCGTCCGCGTCTCCGCCGCGTTCGGGTTCCCGCACGGCTGGCCCGACATCCAGGGCCTCGCCCTGCGGCTGCCCCAGCAGGGCGATGCCGACGTGCTGCTCGCCAGCACCGGCTCGGGGCGGTTCAGTCGCTTCCTGCTGCGCCCCGTGAAGTCCTCGGGCTGGCACCTGTCGACGACGCTGCTGCCGTACCGCGGACCCGAGGGTCCGCTGCTGCTGGCCGCCGCGCCCACGGAACCGCAGCAGTACGTGCTGCTGCGTGCCGAGGGGCAGGGCGCCTGGGTCGCCTTCGCGGTGCTGCGACTGCTGCACGAGTCCGCCGAGCAGCCCTCGTTCGACCCCGTCCGCAGGACGGTCCCGGGACTGCAGAACTACGACTGGGTCAGGCGCCTGCGCGAGCCCGCCTACGAGACGGCGCGGGAGGACCGGGGCGAGTCGCCTTCGTCCGCAGGTCGTGACAATGTGACGTAGGTCACAGTAGGGTGCTCGAACATCAAGTCTCTCGGGCTGTCCTGTTGGGAGTCAGGCATGCGTGCACCCCACCGTCCCCTCCGTCTCGTCCTCGTCGGCGCCGCCGGGCTCGCGCTCGTCGCGGGCGCCACCGTCGCCGCCGAGGCCGGCAGCCCGCGCCACGGCAACGCCCTGCGCATCGAGGTGCTGTCGAGCGCCCCGGACCAGGTCTCCGCGGGTGACGCGCTCGTCGAGGTGAGTCTGCCGAAGCAGGTGCGGCCGTCCGACGTGGTGATCCGCGCCGGCGCGGCCGACGTCACCGACGCCTTCGACCTGACCTCCGACCGCACCCTCGTCGGACTCGTCGACGACCTGCGCGTCGGGCGGACCACGCTGCGGGCCGAGGTCCGCAGGGGCGCCCGGCACGGCGCCCGCTCCGCCTCGCTGCGCGTCACGAACTTCCCCGAGTCCGGGCCGATCTTCTCCGGACCGCAGCAGCAGCCGTTCGTCTGCACGACGGCACGCGGCCGCTTCGACGGCCGCAAGATCCTCGGCCAGCCGATCGTGGACAACCAGGACCGGCAGGGCATCGCGGTGGCGCGCGAGGACGCGGACGGCGACTACCCGCAGGACGGGCGCGGCTACCCGACCGCCGACGCCGAGACCGTCGGCTGGAGCGCGAACTGCGCCGCGGAGCGCCGCATCGGCTACGTCTACCGCTCCACCACGGACAACCGGTTCCACTGGCTCGACGACCCGGCGAACGCGCCGGCCGACACCGCGACCACGACGACGAAGGACGGTCAGCAGGTGCCGTTCGTGGTGCGGTGGGAGCGCGGCACGGTCAACCGCTTCGTCTACAGCATCGCGGCGCTCGCGCCCGTGGGCGACGCCGATCCCGAGCGTCCCGACGACGCGCTGTGGAACCGCCGCCTCGTGTTCAGCTTCCAGGGCGGCGTCGCCATCGGGCACGCGCAGGGCACCACGAGCGACAGCGCGATGCTGCCCGCCGACCTGCTCGGCCGGGGCTACGGCGTCATGTGGTCGAGCGGCACCCGCACCAGCACGCACTACAACCTGCAGCTCGGCGGCGAGACCGCGCTGATGCTCAAGGAGCGCGCGATCGAGACCTACGGCGTGCCGGACTACACGGTGGCCGTGGGTGGCTCGGGCGGCGCGATCCAGCAGTACGTCTACGCGCAGAACCACCCGGGCATCATCGACGCGGCGATCCCGCAGTACTCGTACCCCGACATGGTCACGCAGATCATCCACGTGGGCGACTGCGAGCTGCTGGAGCACTACTTCGACGCCACCGACCGGGCGAACCCGAAGTGGAAGGACCCCGAGGTCCGGCAGGCGATCATCGGCCTCAACGGCACGAAGGAGCCGAAGAACCTGTCCGCCGGCGAGATCGCGCAGTGGAACCAGCTGTACGGGGCGATGCAGGCGCTGGGCTACCAGGTGATGGACCGTGCGCCCGGCTCGGCGGCGCCCCCGCTGATGGAGTGCAAGCCCGGCTGGTTCGGGCTCACGCCGCTGGCGCTCAACCCGACGTTCACCGACGTGCAGGACCTCGACAAGCTCGCGCAGGGCACCGAGGGCGTCCAGTGGACCCACTTCGCCGACCTCGTGAACATCTACGGCACCGGTTCCGACGGGTACGCCCGCGTGCCGTGGGACAACGTGGGCGTCCAGTACGGCCTGCAGGCGCTGAAGGACGGCGTCATCACGCCGGCCGAGTTCGTCGACCTCAACGCCAAGGTGGGCAGCTGGAAGGAGGCCCGCGACATGGTGACCGAGGGGGCACCGTTCGCCGGCGCCACGACTCCGCAGAACTTCGACCCGTGGAGCTCGCGCAACATGAACCTCAGCCCCGGCGGCGACGCACCCGCGCCGCGGCGGTCGGGCGACCTGAAGGCCATCCGCGCGGCCTACGCCTCGGGCATGCAGTTCCAGGGCGACATCGACATCCCGATCATCGACCTGCGGCCGTACCTCGAGGACGAGCTGGACATGCACAACACCCAGCAGTCGTTCGCGGTGCGCCAGCGCATGCTCAACGTCGACCGGGACGCCTCGAACCAGGTCATCTGGTTCGCCGACGCCCGGCCTCAGCAGGACTACGACCCGACGCTGCGGGCGTTCGAGGTCGTCGACGAGTGGATGGCGAACATCGCGCGGAACCCGAGGAAGGGCGTCTCGGGCAACAAGCCGGCGCGCGCGGTGGACACGTGCTTCACCACGAGCGGTGAGGTCATCGCCGCTGGGCCGAAGGTCTGGAACGGCGTCCTCGACACGAAGGCCGCGGGGGAGTGCACGCAGCGCTTCCCGATCTACTCCAGCTCGCGTCGCGTGGCCGGCGCCCCGTACGAGGGCGGCATCTGGAAGTGCGCGCTCCAGCCGGTCTCGAAGGCCGTGAAGTCGGGGCTCTACGGCTCGTGGCGTCCCGGCCGCGCGGAGATCGCCCGCCTCGAGCAGGTGTTCCCCGAGGGCGTCTGCGACTACCGCAAGGGCGACGTCGGCAAGCCGAAGGGGCACGGGCACTGGCGCTGACGCCCTCGCGCCGGCCTGCGCGCCGGGCTACGTTGGACACGACCTGAGGAGGCCGCAGTGACCGATTCCGACGACATGAAGGCCAAGTTCCGCGAGGCGCTCGACAAGAAGAAGCACCGTCACCACGCCACGGCCGAGGGGGCCGAGCACGACGGCAGCGAGAAGTCCCACGGCTCCAGCAAGCCGATCGAGCAGCCGGAGTTCCGCCGCAAGGCGACCTGAGCCACGGCTCCGCCGCGCGAGATGTGTAGCGGCATCCACCGATTTCCGGCGGATCCACCCCGAAAAGGGTGGACAACGCTACACATCTCGCGTCCGGGACGGACGACTTCCGTCGGGTCTCAGATGACGCCGAGGGCCAGCATTGCGTCCGCGACCTGCGTGAAGCCGGCGATGTTGGCGCCCGCGACGTAGTTGCCCGGCGTGCCGTACTCGTCGGCGGTCTCGAGGCAGCGGTCGTGGATGCCGCGCATCGTCTCGGCGAGGCGCTCCTCGGTGTACTCGAACGACCAGCGGTCGCGCGAGGCGTTCTGCTGCATCTCCAGCGCGCTCGTCGCGACGCCGCCGGCGTTCGCGGCCTTGCCGGGCGCGAAGGTGATGCCGGACTCGCCGAACGCCTTGATCGCCTCGGGCGTGCAGGGCATGTTCGCGCCCTCGGCCACGATCGTGCAGCCGTTCTGCGCCAGCGTCTTCGCGTCGGTCTCGTCGAGCTCGTTCTGCGTGGCGCACGGCAGGGCGATGTCGCACGGCACGTGCCAGATCGAGGAGTCGCTCACGAAGTGCGCGCCGTCGCGGCCCTCGGCGTACTCGCTGATGCGGGCGCGGCGCACCTCCTTGACGTCCTTGAGCAGCTCGAGGTCGATGCCGTTCTCGTCGACGACGTAGCCGCTGGAGTCCGAGCAGGCCACGACCGTGGCGCCGAGCTGCTGCAGCTTCTCGACCGCGTAGGTCGCCACGTTGCCCGAGCCCGACACGACGACGCGCTTGCCGTCGAACGACTCGCCGCGGGTGCGCAGGATCTCGCCGGCGAAGAACACCGTGCCGTAGCCGGTGGCCTCGGTGCGCACGAGCGACCCGCCCCACGTGATGCCCTTGCCCGTGAGGACGCCGGACTCGTAGCGGTTGGTGATGCGCTTGTACTGGCCGAACAGGAAGCCGATCTCACGGCCACCCACGCCGATGTCGCCCGCGGGCACGTCGGTGTACTCGCCGATGTGGCGGTAGAGCTCGGTCATGAAGGCCTGGCAGAAGCGCATGATCTCGCCCTCGGAGCGGCCCTTGGGGTCGAAGTCCGAGCCGCCCTTGCCGCCGCCGATCGGCATGCCGGTGAGGGAGTTCTTGAAGATCTGCTCGAAGCCGAGGAACTTGACGATGCCCAGGTAGACGCTGGGGTGGAACCGCAGGCCGCCCTTGTACGGGCCGAGCGCGGAGTTGAACTCGACGCGGAAGCCACGGTTGATCTGCACGTTGCCCTGGTCGTCGACCCACGGGACACGGAAGATGATCTGGCGCTCGGGCTCGCAGACGCGGCGGATGACGGCGGCGTCGGTGTACTGCGGGTGCTTGCTGACCACGGGGTTGAGGCTGTCCAGCACCTCGCGCACGGCTTGGTGGAACTCGGTCTCACCGGGGTTGCGGTGCAGGACTTCGTCGTAGATCGTCCCGAGGCTCTCGTGCAAGGTCACCAGGCTTCATTCCCGTCTGCTTTGTTACGTTCAGATTTCGTGGCGTGCGGGACCAAGCCTGCCTTACGGGTTCCGCTGACGGCCCCCGGGGCCCATCTGCGTCGGGGTGCGCGCAGGAAAGAAGATTCCCCGGTTAACAGGGGAATCCCTCACGATGCGGGGGGAGCCTCCCCCGCATCGTGCAGGAAGACCCGGTTAACCGGGGAATCGTGTGACGGCTGAGACTCAGGCCGGGACGGCGGCGAGGAGGTCGCGGCGGGCCTCGTCGTACTCGCGGACGAGGCGGGCGACGAGGTCGGCCGTGGGCACGGTCGCGTCGACGACGCCGAGGCCCTGGCCGGCGCCCCAGATGTCCTTCCAGGCCTTCGCGTCGGTGGTGCCGCCCGAGCCGAAGTCCATCGTCGACGGATCGCCGGCGGGGAGGTTGCGCGGGTCGAGCCCGGCGGCCTCGATGCTGCCGCGGAGGTAGTTGCCGTGCACGCCGGTGAACAGGTCGGAGTAGACGATGTCGTCGGCCGAGCTCTCGACGATCATCTGCTTGTAGCCGTCGACCACGTTGGCCTCCTCGGTGGCCAGGAAGGCCGAGCCGACGTAGGCGAGATCGGCGCCGGCGGCCTGCGCGGCCAGCACCGAGCGGCCGTGCGCGATCGAGCCCGAGAGCGCGAGCGGTCCGTCGAACCACTGGCGGATCTCCTGCACGAGGGCGAAGGGGGAGAGGGTGCCGGCGTGGCCACCCGCGCCCGCGGCCACCGCGATGAGGCCATCGGCGCCCTTCTCGATCGCCTTGTGCGCGAAGCGGTTGTTGATGATGTCGTGCAGCACGATGCCGCCGTAGGAGTGCACGGCGTCGTTGATCTCGGGGCGGGCGCCCAGCGAGGTGATGACGATCGGCACCTGGTGCTCGACGATCGTGGCCATGTCCTCCTCGAGGCGGTTGTTCGAGCGGTGCACGATCTGGTTCACCGCGAACGGGGCGGCGTCGGTGCCGGCGAGCTCGGACTCGATGCGGTCGAGCCAGTCGTTCAGCAGCGACGCCGGGCGCGCGTTGAGGGCGGGGAACGAGCCGACGACGCCGGCCTTGCACTGCTCGATGACCAGCTCGGGACCCGAGGCGATGAACATCGGGGACGCCATCACCGGGATGGACAGACGGTTCTCGAGGACGGTGGGCAGGGACATGGGGTGACCTCCGGGCCGGGACTCATGCAACTCGTTGCATACAACGATTTGCATACTAGCCGCGACCCGGAGCCACCACAACCGTCAGACCGCGGTAGGGCGCGCGGCGCGACGCTCGCGGCGCCGCTCCTTGCGCGTGCGCCAGCGCTCGACCACGAGGTAGAGCACCGGGACCAGGATCAGCGTGAGCAAGGTCGAGCTGGCCAGGCCGCCGATCACGACGATCGCGAGTGGCTGGCTGATGAACGCACTGCCGCCCGTGACGCCGAGCGCCATCGGGGTCAGGGCGCAGATCGTGGCGAGGGCCGTCATGACGATCGGGCGGACGCGGTGGCGCGAGCCCTCGCGGACCGCCTCCTCGGCTGAGGCGCCCTGGCGCCGGTACTGGTTCACCAGATCGATCAGCACGATCGCGTTGGTGACCACGATGCCGATCAGCATGAGCATGCCGATGAGCGACGGGACGCCGAGCGGCACGCCGGTGATGACGAGCAGCAGGACAGCGCCGGTGGCGGCGAACGGGATCGACACCAGCAGCAGGAACGGCTGGATGAGGCTCTTGAACGTCGCCACCATGACGATGTAGACGATCGCGATCGCCAGCAGCAGTGCGATGCCGAGCTGGGCGAAGGCCTCGGCCTGGTCGGCGGACACGCCGCCGACGGTGGCCTCGGCGCCCTCCGGGAGGTCGACGCCGTCGATCGCCTTCGCGATGGACGAGTTCACGGTGCCCAGGTCGTCGCCCTCGGGCGTGACCGAGACCGTGATCGAGCGGTCGCCGTCCTGGCGCGTGACCGACACGGGCAGCGCGACCTGCTCGACCTCGGCGACGTCGCCCAGGGTGGCGTCGCCGAACGGTAGCCGGCGCAGCTCCTCGACCGAGGTGGGCACCTCGCCGCCCGGCAGGACGACCACGTCGGTCTGCGCGCCGGTGAGCACGACGCTGCCCAACGGCGTGGGACCGGTGAGCGACGACACGGCCTGGCTGATCTGCTGCTCGCTCACGCCGAGCGTGCGGCCGACCTGGTTGAGGGTGACGGTGATCGTCGGCTGGGCGGCCTGCGCGTTGGAGGACACGTCGGACGCGCCGTCGACGTCCGTGAGCGCCTCGAGCACCTGCGCGGCGGCGTCGTCGAGCGAGGCCGGGTCGTCGGAGGTGACGACGACGTCGATCGTGGAGGAGCCGCCCATCGCGGCCGCGGCACTGATCTGCACCGTGCCGACGTCCCGCAGCTCGTCGAGCCGCGCGGAGACCTCGTCCTGGAGGGCCTCCTGGTCGGCGTCCTCGTCGGTGGTGACGGCGAAGTTGGCGTCGCCGCCCCCGCCGAAGAGCGCGGCCAGGCCGTCGCCCGAGCCGATCGTGGCCTGGACGGTGTCGACGCCGTCGACCGAGGTCAGCGCGTCCTCGACCTTCTGCGCGGCGGTGTCGATCGCGGCGAGCGAGGCGCCGGGCTCGAGCGACTGCACGACCGTGAACGTGTTCTGGCCGGAGTTGCCCAGGAAGTTCGTCTTCATGAACGGCGTGAGCGCCATCGAGCCGACGAAGAGGACGGCCGCGAGGACCAGCGTGACGAGGCGGTGGCGCAGCGCCCAGTCGATGACCGGGACGTAGCCGCGCTGCAGCAGCGTGCGGCGCTCCTTCTCCTGGGCGGCGGCCTCGACGGCGACGGGGTCGACCTCGCCCTGGCGCTCGCGCAGGAACCAGTAGGCCAGCACCGGCACGATCGTGAGCGCCACGAGCAGCGAGGACAGCATCGCCAGCGCGACGGTGAACGCGAACGGGCGGAAGAGCTCGCCGACCTGCCCGCCGACCAGGCCGATGGGCAGGAAGACCGCCACCGTGGCCAGGGTCGAGGCGGTGATCGCCGAGGCGACCTCGCGGGTGCCGGTGAGCACCGCCTCGGACTTCCGCGTGCCGTAGGAGAGGTGTCGCTTGATGTTCTCGATCACCACGATCGAGTCGTCGACCACGCGGCCGATCGCGACGGTGATGGCGCCGAGGGTCAGGATGTTGAGCGAGTAGCCGAAGACCAGCAGGCCGACGAACGTGACCAGCAGGCTGAGCGGGATCGAGATCGCGGTGACGATCGTGGAGCGCAGCGACGCCAGGAACACCAGGATCACGACGACCGCGAAGACCAGGCCCAGCAGGCCCTCGGTGGTGAGGTCCTCGATCGACTTCTCGATGAAGGGCGCCTGGTCGAACACGACGTCGACCGACGTGCCCTCGCCGAGTGCCGTGCCGGCCTCGTCGACGGCGTCGGCCACCGCGTGCGAGATGTCGACGGTGTTGCCGTCGGGTGTCTTGGTGATCGCGAGACCGATGCTGGGGTTGCCGTCGGTGCGCGAGATCGAGGTGGCGGCCTTCTCGGCGAGGCGGACGCGCGCGACGTCGCCCAGCGTGGTGCCGGGGCTGCCCGCGAGGGGGAGTGCGGCGATGTCCTTCACGTCCTGCAGCTCGCTGCCGACCTGGACGCTGAGGGTGGTGGTGTCGTCGGTGACGGCGCCGGCGGGCAGCAGCGAGCCGTTCTGCTGCAGCGTGGTGGCGATGTCGCCGGCGTTCGCCTTCGCGGCGGCGAGCGCGGCGGGCTGGATCGTGAGCTGCACCTGGTCGACCGGTCCACCCGAGACGGTGACGTCGCGGACGCCGGCGATGTCGTCGAGCAGCGGGACGAGCTCCTCGTCGACCTTCGACGTGAGGTCGGCCAGGTCGGCGCCCTCGCCCGAGACCGATAGCTGCACGATCGGGATGTCGGCGATGCTGCCCGCGATCACGAGGGGCTCGACGTCGTCGGGCAGGCCCGCCAGCGCGGAGCCGAGGCTGCTCTCGAGGCGCTGGCGCGCGTAGGCGGTGTCGGTGCCGTAGTCGAGCGTGACCATGACGATCGAGCTGCCCGGGGTGGACGTCGACTGGATCGACTCCACGCCTTCCAGCGACTTCGCGGCCGAGTCGACCTTCTGGGTGACCTGCGCGTCCACGACGTCGGCGGAGGCACCGGGGTACTGCGACACCACGATGACGGCCGGGAACTCCAGAGCCGGGATCAGCTCCTGCTTCAGCTGGGTCACGGAGTAGACGCCGGCGATGGAGGCGACCACGGTGACCAGCGCGATGAGGGCGCGGTTGGCCATGCTGAAGCGAGCGAACAGATTCACGGAACTCCTCGAGACGCGTTCGCCGGGCGCGAACACTGAAGTGTTGCACCCCACTACGACAGCCGGACCAAGCGCGGGCGACGCGACGGCGACGAGTGATCGCCGGTGTTGATTGACAGTCCGGACGGACTGTGAAATCGTGACGGCGACCACACACCCCGAGAAGGAGCTGAGCGTGCCTTTCACCGGCCACACCGTGCGCTACGAGACCCGCGACCGCCGCGCCTACATCACCCTCGACCGCCCCGAGCGCCTCAACGCCATCACCGCCGAGATGGCCCGCGAGATCCACGCCGCCGTCGACGAGGCGAACGCCGATCCCGAGGTGCGCGTCATCGTCCTGCAGGGGAGCGGCCGCTCGTTCTGCTCGGGCTACGACCTGAAGGTGTACGCCGAGGGCGGCATCGACCACCAGGGGGAGGTCTGGGACCCGATCCAGGACTTCCAGATGATGAAGGCCAACACCGACCACTTCTTCTCCCTGTGGCGCTCGGCCAAGCCGACGATCGCCAAGGTGCAGGGCCACGCGGTGGCGGGCGGCAGCGACATCGCGCTCTCGTGCGACCTCGTCGTGATGGCCGAGGACGCGCAGATCGGCTACATGCCGGCGCGGATCTGGGGCTGCCCGACGACCGCGATGTGGGTGTACCGGCTCGGTGCCGAGCGGGCGAAGCGCATGCTGCTCACGGGCGACACGATCAACGGCGCGCAGGCCAAGGAGTGGGGCCTGGTGATCGACGCCGTCCCCGCCGACGAGCTCGACGCCGCGGTGGAGCGGCTGGCCGAGCGGATGGCCGGCGTCCCGATCAACCAGCTCGTCATGCAGAAGCTCATGGTCAACCAGGCGCTGGACAACATGGGCCTGCAGAGCACCCAGAACATGGCCGTCCTGTTCGACGGCATCACGCGGCACTCGCCCGAGGGCCGGTGGTTCGTGGACTTCGCGAAGGAGCACGGCTTCGGTGCCGCGGTGCAGTGGCGCGACACGGGCCGCTTCATCCCCGACGGCGGCGGAGCGATCCCCACGGCCGACGAGGTCGCGGCGATGCGGCGCGACACGGCGGGCGGCGGCCGATGAGGGCGCTGACCCGGTCGCTGTGGGAGGCCGACACCAGCGAGCCCGTCCTGCCGCTCACCGTCGGCGACCTGCTGCGTGACGGGGCGGGGCAGGCGCCCGACGCGATCGCGCTCGTCTCGGTCGCCCCCGACCGCGACGACCGCGTGTGGACCTACGCCGAGCTGCTGGCCGACGCCGAGCACGCGGCCGCCTGGCTGCTCGAGCGCTTCGAGCCCGGCGAGCACGTCGCCGTCTGGGCACCGAACGTGCCGGAGTGGATCGTGCTCCAGTACGGGGCGGCGCTGGCGGGCCTCGTGCTCGTCACGGCGAACCCCGCGCTGCGCGGCGAGGAGCTGCGCCACGTGCTGGAGGCGTCGGAGGCGGTGGGCGTCTTCCACGTCGACGACTTCCGCGGCACCGACATGGCCACGATCGTGAAGGCCGTGCTGCCGCAGGTGTCGCGGATCCGCGAGGCCGTCGCACTCGGCGGCTGGCTCGAGGACGTCCGCGCCGCCCCGCGCCGCGTGGAGCTGCCGGAGGTCTCGCCGGACTCGCCCACGCAGATCCAGTTCACGTCGGGCACCACGGGCCGCCCGAAGGCCGCGGTCCTCAAGCACGTCGCCATGGTCAACAACGCGCGCTACGTGCGCGAGCGCTGCGACCTGCCGTACGGGGCGACCTACGCCACGGCTCTGCCGCTGTTCCACACCGCCGGCTGCGGCCTGGCCGCGATGGGGACGTTCGGTCAGGGCGGCACGCTCGTGCTGGCCGAGCTCTTCGACCCGTCCCTGCTGCTGACGGCGATCCAGGACCATCGCGTCAAGGGCATCGGTGCGGTCCCGGCGATGCTGCACGCGATGCTCGCCCACCCGGGCCTCGCCGGCTTCGACCTCTCCGCGCTCGACGTCGTGATGTCGGGTGGTGACCTCGTGCCGCCCGTCCTCGTCGACCGCTGGGACGAGGTGTGCGGAGCCCGCTTCAGCGCCGTCTACGGCCAGACCGAGCTGAGCCCGATCGTGTGCCAGACCCGCCCGGACGACGCCCGCGAGGACGCCCTGCACACCGCGGGTCAGCCGCTGCCGAACGTGGACGTCGCGATCCTCGACCCGCGGTCCGGTGAGGTCGTGCCCGTCGGCACGGAGGGCGAGATCTGCGCTCGCGGCTTCCAGGCGATGATCGAGTACCTCGGCCAGCCGGAGGCCACGGCCGAGACGATCGACGCGCGGGGCTGGCTGCACACCGGTGACCTCGGCAGCATGGACGCCCGCGGCTACGTCACCGTGACCGGCCGGATCAAGGACCTCATCATCCGCGGCGGTGAGAACATCTACCCGCGCGAGATCGAGGACGTCCTCGTCACGCACCCGGCACTGGCCTCGGCCGTCGTCGTCGGGCTCGCGGACGCGGCATGGGGCGAGTCGGTCGCGGCCGTGGTGCAGCTCGCGGGCGCCGCGCGTCCCTCGGCGGGCGAGCTCCAGACGTTCCTGCGCGAGCACCTGGCACCGCACAAGACGCCGAAGTCGTGGTTCGTGGCCGATCAGCTGCCGACGAACGCCATGGGCAAGCTGCAGAAGTTCCGTCTTCGCGACCAGATCGCGGCCGGGGAGCTCGCGCAGCTGTGAACACCGCCGCGGAGATTCAGTAACGTGGCGTCGTGTCCATGACCCGCAAGGAGCAGCTCGCCCACACGCGTGAGCGCCTGCTGGACGCCACCGTGGAGTGCCTCGTCACCTACGGGTACGCGGGCACGACGACCCAGCGCATCCAGGACGCCGCGGGGCTCTCCCGTGGCGCCCTGCTGCACCATTTCGGCTCCAAGTCCGAGTTGCTGGTCGCGGCCATTCATCACGTCGCCGACCAACGGTTCGCGATGATCAGCAGCACACTCGAGGAGCTCGAGGACGGTCCGGGTTCGCTGCGGCTGCTCGTCGAGGCGATCCGCGAGGCCATGACCGGTCCGTACTTCCAGGCGGCGCTCGAGCTGTGGTCGGCCTCGCGCACCGACGAGCAGCTGCGGGCCGCTCTGCTGCCGGCCGAGCGTCGGCTCGGCTCTGCGCTGCGCGATCTCTTCCGCCGCCACGCCGGGATCGAGGACCCCGACGAGGAGGCGCTCGCCTTCGAGTCGCTCATGGCCCTCGTTCGCGGGCTGGAGGTCACGCGCAACATGCGCTCCACCTCCGACATGGCCGACCGCGTGGTGGCGGCATGGCTGGATTCGGTCGAACGGGTGCGCCGAGCCTGAGTCAGTCGGACTCGGGCGGCAGCGTGCGCTCGGACACGAGGCGCTCGGCGATGACGCGCAGCTTCGTGTTGGAGTGCTGGGAGTACCGCAGCAGCACCGCGAAGGCCTGCGCGTCGGACAGCGAGAAGCGCTCCATGAGGATGCCCTGCGCCTGGCCGATGAGCTTGCGCGAGTCGATCGCCGCGTTGAGGTTCTGCTCCCGCACGGACGTGGAGATCGCGATGGCCACGTGGCGCGCGAACGCCTCGACCACCGACCGGTCCTCGTCCGTGAACGCGTCGGGATGGGTCGAGTAGACGGTCAGGCTGCCGAAGGCTCGGTCGCGCGTGGACAGCTTCACGCTGACCAGGCTGCGCAGGCCCAGCTCGGCCATGGCCTGCGCCCAGTGCGGCCAGTGCGGCTCGGCGCGGATGTCCGAGACGAGGATGGACTGGGCCTCCTCGATGGCGGCGAGGTCGGGCCCCTCGCCGACCTCGGCCTGGACGGCGCCCGCCTTCTCGACGATGTCGTCCGATCCCGGGACGGTCTCGATCGCTCCCTTCTCGCCGAAGAGCAGGGCGCCCGCGTACTGGGCGCCCACCGCGGTCTTGATGTAGCCGAGCACGGACTCGACGGTCGCTTCGGCCGAGTGCTCCTGATGCATCGACAGGGCCACGTCCGCGAGCTGGTTGATGAGGGGAGTGGTGGTGTCGCCGGTCACGCCCGGATCCTTCCTACAGCCGGTGGAGCTCCTCCATTTTATGCCGCAGCCAGGTCGGGATGCCCGCGGAGCGAGGACAGCACCTTGGACAGCCGGCGCGACACCTGCATCTGGCTGATGCCGAGCCGGTCGGCGATCGCCTGCTGGGTCATCTCGTCGACGTAGCGCCAGTGCAGCAGCTCGCGCGACTCGCGCTCCAGCTCGCGCAGCGGGCGCGCGACCGTGAGCCACTCGTCGACGAACTCGAGGTCGTCGTCCTCGCGCACGAATTCGCGCCGTCCGTGGCTGACGTCGTCCATGGAGTCGGGGTGGAAGCAGCCCCGTGCCGCGGCCGCGTCCCGGAGGTCCTCCGGGGCGACGCCGAGGCGCGCGGCCATCTCGTGGAGGTTCGCCGTCGTCAGCTCGGGCAGCTGCTCGCCGGCGATGAGCGCCTGGATCTCCTGGACCCGGCGCGGGGGTCGCACCATCCAGGCCCGGTCGCGGAAGTGCCGCTTGATCTCGCCCTGGATCGTGGCGGTCGCGAACGGCGGGAACGGGCCCTGAGCGGGGTTGTAGCGCTTCGCCGCCTTGACCAGGGCGAGCCGGGCGACCTGCTCGAGGTCCTCGGCGTCGACGCCGCGGTTGCCGAACCGGCGGGCGAGGGCGGTGGCGAGCGACAGGTGCTCGAGGACGAGGTCCTCGCAGCTCGTCGTGTGGGGGTGGTCGTACAACGCAGTCATGGAGCCTCCGTCGGATCGGGAGAGAACCGGGTGGCTGGGGGTTCAACCGCTTTCAGCCTCACACCGCCCCCGGGGGTCGGCAACCCGAGCGGAGGTCAGCTCGGACGGAGCCGGTGGAGCAGCCGCTCGGCGTCGTGCGGCGCGTGTCCCTCGGAGTCGTTGTCGAAGTACACCTGCACGTCGCGGCCCTCGGCGGACCGCCTGCGACACCACTGCGCCCACGCGTCCAGGGAGGAATCGCTGTAGCGACTGGCGTAGAGGCGGGTGTGGCCGTGGAGGCGCGCGTAGGCGATCGAGCTCGAGGGCAGGTCGAGGACGGGCCAGTCCTTGCGCCAGCACGGCGGCCTCCGCGGTCGTGCGGACGCCGACGAGTCGCAGCAGGTGCGTCACGTAGCGGCTGCCCTTCAGTGCGAACACGAAGTCCTCGGGCACCTCCGAGGCCCAGCGCTCGAAGGTGGTGCGCCGCTGCAGCGAGTAGAACGTGCCGTTGACCTCGACGGCCGTCAGGCGCGACGCGACGTGCTCGAGCTCGCGACGCCGGGCAGGCCCTTCGGGTAGAAGTCGCCGCGCCACCCGTCGTAGCTCCAGCCGCTGACGCCGATCAGGAGGCGCGACACGTCCGCCCCTGAGGCGCTCGCGACGTCAGGACTCCTCCGAGGGCTCGAGCCGCTTGAGCGGCTTCGTCGCGGGACCGTTCAGCACCTCGCCCTCGGGGGAGAAGCGCGAGCCGTGGAGGGGGCAGTCCCACGACTGCTCGTGGTCGTTCCAGCGCAGCACACCGCCGAGGTGGGTGCAGAGCCCGGACACGCGGCAGGTGTCGGTCTCGGAGCGCGACTCGGCGACCACGTGGACGCCCTCGCGGTGCACGCGTCCCTCGCCGGTCTCCAGCGGCGCGTCCGAGCCGGACAGCGCGCGGACGGCGCCGGTGGCGACCTCCTTGGCGACCTTGGCGTTGATCGACGCGCGGCCCTTCACCGACTGCAGCGGCGAGGAGTGGTCGACGACGCTGTCCGCCCAGGGCATCGGGTCGCCGAGCACGTCGTGCGCGATCGCGAGGGCCGCGGCCGTGCCGTTCGTGAAGCCCCACTTGGCGAACCCGGTGGCGAAGCGGATCCGGTCGCCGCCGCGGGGCATCCGCCCGAAGCGGGGCAGCCCGTCGCCAGTGGTGTAGTCCTGCGCGGACCACGCGGCGACCTCGCGAGCGGCGGGGAAGTGCTCGGCGGTCCACGTGCGGATGGCCTCGACGTGCTCGCGCTCGGCCTCGGTGCGCCCGACGCCGTGGCCGAAGCCGCCCACCAGCAGCGCGGGCCGCCCGTCGGCGGTGCGGGCGTCGCGCAGCGACACCGAGGGCGAGCCGGACGACAGCGCCATGATCTGCGGCGGGTCGGCCAGCTCGTAGCCGACGACGTACGACCGCTGGGGCTCGAGATCGCTGAAGGCCAGGCTGCGGTCGAGGATCGGCGAGCCGGTAGCGACGACGAGGGACTCGGCGCGCACCGTGCGGCCGTCCTCGAGGTGCGCCGTCGGCGGACCGACCCAGTCCACGCTCGCGACCCGCGCGTTCTCCACGATCACGCCCTGGTGGGCGCGCAGCTCCGTCGCCAACGCGGACAGGAGCGACCCGGGGTCGACCTGCGCCTGGTCGGCGAGGGTGACCGCGCCGTGCACGTGCACCGGCAGGTCGAGCCCGTCGGACCACTCCACCGGGAGGCCCACGGACTGCGCGGCGACGAACTCGGCGCGCGCCCGCGAGGTCTCGTTCGGGCTGGCGGCGAAGGTGGCTGCGGCGCGGCGGTCGATGCGGACGTCGTGGGCCGTGGCAAAGTCGACCAGCCAGTCGAAGCCGGCCCGGTTCATCTCGACGTAGGACTGCACGACGTCGCGCGAGTGCTGCTCCAGCAGCGTGGACAGGCGCGTGCCCTGCAGCAGCGAGACCTTGGCCGAGCTGTGCCCGGTGGAGCCGGCGCCGACGTAGCGGGCCTCGACCACGCAGACCCGCCGGCCCGCGCGGGCCAGCAGGACGGCGGTGGTGAGGCCAACCACCCCGGCGCCGACGACGAGGTCGTCGCAGGCGTCGGGGAGCGTGTCGGAGCCCGCGACCTCCGCGGGCACGAGCCAGAGGGGTCGGTTGTCGTCGGTCATCGGCGCCTCAGGCCAGCCCGTCGCGCTCGAGGAGCTGCTGCTGGACGTCCTGGTTCGGCGCGGCGTCGACCGCGTCGTGCGGCGGGTCGTCCGGCTCGGTCGGGTCGGGCTGCGTCGACGGGTCGTCGGGATCGGGGCCCTCGGCGGGAGCGTCAGGGTGCGGTGTGCTCATGGATCCTCCTCAGTTTCGACGGTCGAGGTTCACGTACCCGACTCGCGCGGTTCCATGCGCCGGGGCACGATGGGCGCGCGGTGCGCATGAGGCGCGCTCCGGGGGGTACCCCCACCGTGTCCCCCCGTTGCAGATCGAAAGGACCACGGATGCCATCAGCCGTCATCACCGGAAGTGGGCCGACCACGTCGACCCTGCCGCAGCCTCGTGGCGACCTGAGTGCCGCGACCGTCGCGGCCCTCACCGGGGCGATGCCGTGGGACCGGATCCCGCGGGTCCGCCCGTCGAGCGAGGAGGACGGGCTGCTGACGGCCTGGATCGCGCACGAGCTGCACCACCGCGGCTTCGCCGACGTGCAGGACGCGGAGTGGACGCCGGAGCTCATCGCCGTGCGCAACGAGGTCGAGCGCGACCTGGAGGCGCGACTGCGTGAGCGCGCCGTGGGTCGCCTGCCCGAGTCCGCCGATCCCGACGTCCTGCTCGAGTACGTGCGCAACGACGACGGGCCGTCGCTGGCCGCGCACGTGCAGCGCTCCGCCACGGCGGAGCAGGTCCGCGAGCTGCTCTGGTATCGGTCGATCTACCACCTCAAGGAGGCCGACCCGACCGCGTGGACCGTCGCACGGCTGCCCGGTCCGGCGCGCGCGGCGCTGGCCGAGCTCCAGTACGACGAGTACGGCGGCGGTCGTCCCGAGCGGCTCCACGCGCACCTGTTCGCCGAGGGCATGCGCGCCCTCGGCCTCGACACCCGCGAGGGCGCAGCGATCGACGACGTGCCGGTCGAGGTGCTCGAGATGAACGTGACCCTGACGATGTTCGGCCTCCAGCGCCGGCTGCGCGGGGCCTCCGTGGGCCACCTCGTGGCGTTCGAGGCCTCCAGCTCGGGACCGTCGCGCCGGATGGCGCGCGGCCTGCGGCGGCTGGGCCTGCCGGAGGAGATCGCGGCCTACTACGACGAGCACGTCGAGGCCGACGCCGTGCACGAGCAGACCGCCGCGCGGTTCATCGCCGGCGCGCTGGTCGAGGCCGAGCCGCACCTGGCCGAGGACGTCGCGTTCGGCGTCTTCACGTGCCTGGACCAGGAGAGCCGGTTCGCCACGGCGATGTTCGACAAGTGGGGGATCTGATGTCGCGCCGCGTCGATCTGAGCGTGTGCCCCAACGGACCCCTGCTCATCCGCGGGGACATCGGCGTGCGCGCCCCCGACGGCGAGATCCACCGCACCGAGAGACCCGTCAGCGCCGTGTGCCGGTGCGGCAAGTCCGCGTCGCTGCCCTGGTGCGACGCGACCCACCAGGCGATCAGGACCCGATTCGACGACGAAGGAGAGTCCCATGAGTGAGGACCAGAGCGGCTTCCCGCCGCAGCAGCAGGAGCCCCCGGGCCGCACCGACGTGATGGAGCCCGTGCCCGACCACGGCGAGGAGAGCTACGTCGGCACCGGCCGGCTGGAGGGCCGCAAGGCCCTCATCACCGGCGGCGACTCCGGCATCGGTCGTGCGGTCGCGATCGCGTACGCCCGCGAGGGCGCCGATGTCGCGTTCACCTACATGCCCGAGGAGGTCGAGGACGCCCGCGAGACGTCGCGCCTCGTCGAGGAGGCCGGCCGCACCTGCCTGGCCATCGAAGCCGACCTGCGCGACAGCGCCACGTGCGACCGCGTCATCGCCCACGCCCACGACGGCCTCGGGGGCCTCGACATCCTCGTCAACAACGCCGGCTACCAGATGGCGCGCGACGAGGGCCTGGAGCAGATGGACGACGAGCGCCTCGAGCGCACCTACACGACCAACGTGCTGGCCCTGCTGTGGCTCACCCGCGCCGCGCTGGCGCACCTGGGTCGTGGCTCGTGCATCATCAACAACACGTCGATCCAGGCGTACGAGCCGTCGACGAGCCTGCTGGACTACGCCTCCACGAAGGCCGCGATCAACAACCTCACGGTGAACCTCGCGGCCGAGCTCGGCCCGCGGGGGATCCGCGTGAACGCGGTCGCGCCCGGCCCGATCTGGACGCCGCTGCAGCCCGCGACGCAGCCCGTGGAGAAGCTCGAGCAGTTCGGCTCGGACACGCCGCTGGGTCGCGCGGGCCAGCCCGCCGAGGTGGCGCCGGCGTTCGTGTTCCTGGCGTCGGAGACGGACGCGAGCTACGTCTCGGGGACCGTCCTGGGCGTCACCGGCGGAAAGCCGGTCTTCTGATGCTCCAGGCCACCGAGCCCGAGGCGCGGTCGACCACGTTCGGCGGCCGGTCGATCGGCTACGACGAGCGGGTGCTGACGCCCCGCCCCTGGACGGAGGCGCAGTCGGCCTGGGCCCGCGAGTGGCTCGACCGCGTGCCGGCCGGTCCCGTGCTCGAGGTCTGCGCGGGGGCGGGTCACATCGGCCTGCTCGCCGTGGCCGGCACCGGAAGGCACCTCGTCCAGGTCGACGCCGACCTGCACGCCTGCGTGTGGGCCTCGCGCAACGCGCGGGCGTGGGGCGTGGACTCCGACATCCGTCACGGCGGGATGTCGGAGGTGCTGCTGCCCGACGAGCGCTTCGCCCTGGTCATCGCCGACCCGCCGTACCTGACCTCGGACGGCGTCGGGCAGTTCCCGGAGGACCCGCTGACCGCGATCGACGGGGGCGCCGACGGACTCGACCTCGCGCGCGAGTGCCTGACCGTGATCGCCCGGCACCTGTGCCGCGGCGGCGTCGGCCTGCTCCAGCTGCGCGACGAGGGGCAGGGACGCGATCTCGAGTCCGACGCGGCCGAGCGCGGCCTCACGATCGCCGAGAGCCGGCAGCTCGACGGCGGCGCCGTCCTGCTGCTGCACCGCACCACCGATGGAGGACAGCATGGACAGCACGCCGAAGACCGGTGACCAGGCGGAGGGCAAGGCCGCGGAGCTGGCCGACGAGCTCACCGTGGACCCGCAGCACGCGAGCGTCTCGGAGCCGGGCGGGAACGAGCAGGAGGCCGGCACGGAGACGGTGCCCGGCGTCGAGGGCCCCGCGGGGGTTCCCGACCTGCCGACGCCCGACGACCCCGGCACCGGCGGCCCCGGCGACGAGGGCGAGGACGACGACGCCTGACCGTCCGCCCCCGCGGCTCAGCTCCGGCTGAGCCGCACGGGGCCGGTCGCCCCGAGCTTGTCGGGATTGCGCACGATGTTCATCGTGACGACGACCCCGTCCTGCACCACCGCGGTCGCGATCGCGGTGATCGCGCCGGCCTGACGGGTGACGAGGCCCAGCTCGCCGTTGATCCACGCGGCCTCGACGACGACGTCGTCGGGCATGACGCCCGCGAGGAACCGCAGCACCTTGTCGCGTCCGACGATCGGGCGCCGGGCCGCGCTGACCTTGCCGCCGCCGTCGGACACCAGCACCACGTCGGGGGAGATGACGTCCAGCAGCTGCTGGAGGTCGCCCTCGGCGATCGCGCGCTGGAACCGCGCCACCACCTCGGTGCGCTCGCGCGGTGTCACCTGCACGCGCGGCCGGCGCGCGGCCACGTGCGCCCGTGCCCGCCGCGCGATCTGGCGCACCGTGGCGGGCGTGCGGTTGACCGCGGCGGCGATCTCCTCGTAGGGGACGTCGAAGACCTCACGCAGCACGAACACCGCCCGCTCGGTCTCGCCGAGGGTCTCCAGCACGAGCAGCATCGCCGTGGAGACCGAGTCGGCCAGGGCCACGTCGTCGGCGACGTCGGGCGCGGTGACGAGCGGCTCGGGCAGCCACGGCCCGACGTACGACTCGCGCCGACGCGCCAGCGTGCGCAGGCGGTTGAGGGCCAGGCGCGTCGTGATCCGCACGAGGTAGGCGCGCGGGTCGTGGACGTCCTCGCGGTCCTCGGCGCTCCAGCGCAGCCACGTCTCCTGCACGACGTCCTCGGCGTCGGCGGCCGAGCCGAGCATCTCGTAGGCGACCGTGAACAGCAGCGCGCGGTGCGCCGTGAACTCGTCGAGGACGGACGTCACCGCACGTCCGCCAGCGGCAGCTCGCACACGTCGCTGAAGCCCTGGCTGGCCAGGCCGGCGGCCAGGTTGAAGCGCGAGCGCTGGTTCTCCACGGCCACCATCATCGTGAGCTCGACGAGCGCCTGCTCGCCCAGGGCCGCGCGCAGCCCGGATACCTGCTCGTCGGTGACCGTCGGCGGGGTCGCGGTCATCGCCTCGGCGTAGGCCATGACGTCGCGCTCGAGGTCGGTGAAGGCGTCCGACTCGCGCCACCGCGGGACCTCGCGCACCTTCTGCTCGTCGAGGCCCTCGTCGTGGGCCAGGTAGTAGCCGAAGTCGAGGCACCAGCTGCAGCCGATGCTCGCGGCCGAGGCCATCACGGCGTACGACTTCAGGTGCGGGTCGAGAGCGTCCCACGTCGCGACGCGGCGCTCCCACGCCAGCACTGCGCGCAGCACCTTGCGGTGGTTCCACAGCACGGGCACGAGGTCGGGCACGCGGCCGTACATCCGGCGCGCTGCGGCGCTCACGACGCGCGCGGCGGGGGAGTCCATCGGGGCGGCGGGGATGCGGAACGTGCTGGGCATGGTGTCTCCTTCATCGGACCTCGGCGAGGTCGTCCGACATCAAGACACCGGCCGCGACCGATCCGTGACACCCGGCGCTCGACGGCCGCTCGCGCCGCCCGACCTGGCGCCGCGGCTTGGCTGGCAGAGCGGTGAGTCGTCAACCCCATGGCAGCCTGATTCGGTTGGTGACTCACCGCCGCTCGGCGGGAAGGGTTGACCTCTCACCGCTCCTCAGCGGTCGGCTGATTCAGTCGTCGAGGTCCTCGGGGGAGACGACGTCCTGGCGGTACTGCTCGCGCAGCCACTTCAGCGCCGCGTCGTGGGCGTCGCGATCGGCTGACGTCACGGCGCCCTCGGCGATCAGCACGCGCAGGTCGTGGGCGTAGGCGGTGGCGGCGGTCATCGCGAGGCACGCCTCGGTGACCACGCCGCCCACGATCAGCTCGTCCACGTCGAGGGCGCGCAGCCGCTCGAGCAGGTCGGTGCCGTGGAACGCGTCGTCGCGTCGCTTGACGATCTCGACGTCGGGCCGCAGGTCCAGCTCGGTGAGCGTCTCGGCGCCCTGCGTGCCCTCGAGCACCACCGGCTGGTCGTCCTCGCGCATGTTGAGCGCCCACGTCGACTTGTCCTCCGGCAGCACCGTGCGCGCCTCGATCACGGGCACGTCGTGGTCGCGGGCCCAGTCCGCCCAGCGCTGCACCGCGCGGACCAGGTCCGAGCGCTGCTCGGCCAGCGGCGGCGGGTCGAGGAAGTCCTCCTGGAGGTCGATGAGAAGGAGAGCACGCATGGGTCCATCCTGCCGGGGCCCCCGCGTGCTCGCCTCCCGGGACGACCTACTTCGGAGGCATCCGGATCGCGCCGTCGACGCGGACCGTCTCGCCGTTCATGTACGAGTTCGTGACGCACTCGACGACCATGCTCGCCAGCTCCTCGGGGTGGCCGAGGCGCTTGGGGAAGTTGACCGACTCGCCGAGCTTGGCCTTGAACTGCTCGGCCGCCTCGCCCTCGCCGTAGATGGGGGTGTCGATCAGGCCGGGGGCCACGGTGTTGACGCGCACGCCGATCGCCGCGAGGTCGCGCGCGACGGGCAGGGTCATGCCGACGACGCCGCCCTTCGACGAGGAGTACGCCGCCTGGCCGATCTGGCCGTCGAACGCCGCGACGGACGCGAGGTTGCAGATCGCGCCGCGCTCGCCGGACTCCAGCGGCTCGGTGCGACCGATCGCGGTGGCGGCGAGACGGATGGCGTCGAAGGTGCCGATCAGGTTGATGGCGATGACCTTCTTGTAGGCGTCGAGGTCGTGCGCCGACTCGAACGAGCCGTCGCGGCCCACCGTGCGCTGGGCCCAGCCGATGCCGGCCGAGTTCACCAGCACGCGCAGCGACGCGAGCTCCTCGGCGGCGGCGACCGCCGTCTCGATCTGCGAGGTGTCGGTGACGTCGACGTGGATGAACACGCCGCCGACCTCGTCGGCGAGCGCGCGGCCCGCGTCGTCGTTGAGGTCCGCGACGACCACGCGCGCGCCCTTCGCGGCGAGCTGGCGGACGACGGCGGCGCCGATTCCCGAGGCGCCTCCGGTGACGATGGCTGATGCTCCAGTGATCTCCATGTCCTGATCCAACCATTCCGGCGGTGGTCCATGCTGGAGGTGCCGACACACCGAGGAGGACCCACCGTGGCCGTGGAGCGCGTGATGCCCAGCGACGAGGCGAGCGACCTGATCGCCCTGACCCGCCAGATCGTCGACGACCAGCTGCGCCCGCGCGTGGACGCCGACGAGCGCTCGGCGACGTTCCCGCGCGACGTGTTCCGCACGCTCGGTCGGGCCGGGCTGCTGGGGCTGCCGTACGCGGAGGAGCTCGGCGGCGGCGGCCAGCCGTACGAGGTCTACCTGCAGGTGGTCGAGGAGATCGCCACGGCGTGGGCCAGCGTCGGCGTCGGCACGAGCGTGCACGCGCTGAGCTGCTTCGGCCTCGACCACGCGGGCACGCCCGAGCAGAAGCAGCGGTGGCTGCCCGACATGCTCGGCGGCGAGCTGCTGGGCGCGTACTGCCTGTCCGAGGCGCACGCGGGCTCCGACCCCGCCGCGATGCGCACCACCGCGAAGCGTGACGGCGACGACTACGTGATGCGTGGCGCGAAGGCGTGGACCACGCACGGCGGCCAGGCCGACTACTACAAGGTGATGGCGCGCGCCGAAGCCGGCATCACGTGCTTCCTCGTGCCCGCCGACGCCGAGGGACTCGCGGCGGACGTGCCCGAGGACAAGATGGGCCTGATGGGCTCGACGACGGCCACCATGCTGTTCGACGACGTGCGGGTGCCGGTCGAGCGCCGGCTCGGCGACGAGGGCCAGGGCCTCGCGATCGCGCTGGCCGGACTGGACTCCGGTCGGCTCGGCATCGCCGCGGTCGCCACGGGCGTCGCCCAAGGCGCCCTCGACGCGGCGGTCGCCTACGCCAGGGAGCGCGAGGCGTTCGGCGTGCCGATCATCGACCACCAGGGTCTGACGTTCCTGCTGGCCGACATGGCCGCGGCCGTCGAGAGCGCCCGCGCCACGTACCTCGCCGCCGCGCGTCTGCGCGACCTCGGCCGCCCGTTCTCGCGGCAGGCCTCGATCGCCAAGCTCGTCGCGACCGACAACGCCATGAAGGTCACCACCGACGCCGTCCAGGTGCTCGGCGGCGCGGGCTACACGAAGGACTTCCCGGTCGAGCGCTACATGCGCGAGACCAAGGTCATGCAGATCTTCGAGGGCACCAACCAGATCCAGCGCCTCGTCATCGGGCGCGACCTCAAGAAGCGCGGCTGACCCCCTCTTCCACTCTTGGAACGCGTTGAACCGTTTCCGTCCGCGAAACGGTGCGACGCGTTCCGAAAGTGGGGAGGGGAGCCGCGCCAGAACGCTCGCGGCGGCTGGCTCAGGCGGCCGGGACGAGGTCGTGGCGGCACAGCTCGACCACCGACTCGGCGGGGGTCGAGCGCAGCCGGGCGCCGCACGAGTCGAAGACCTCGCCCATCCGGGCGGTGTAGCCGAGCAGGAAGCTGGTGCTGATGGCGTGGGCCGCGGCGGGAGCGCGCCGCGCCGGGCACAGGGTGGCCAGGCGCGTGAGGGTCGCGACGAGGCCCTCCGGGTCGGCCGGTGCGAGCCGGAAGACCCAGCGCGGCAGCACGGGCAGCGCCGTCGCGGCGGCGGACGAGGCGTGGACGAGGGTGGTGCCCAGCCCGGCCACCGCGAGGGTGGCGGCCGTGACGTTGATCGTGCCCAGGACGCGGGCGCGCACGATGGCCTCGGGTGAGTCGGCCGAGTCGGTGGTGCCGCCCGCGTGGACGACCGAGACGACGGGCCCCGCCTCGCGGGCCGCCAGCATCAGCGCCTCCACCGAGCGCAGGTCGGTGACGTCGGCCACGATCGACTCGGCCGAGACCCCGGGGAGTCCAGACGGTCCAGGGCGCGCACCAGCCGCTCGCCGCGTGCGTCGCTGAGGACGACGTGGTGGTCGCGCGCCAGCAGGCGTGCGGCGGCCAGCCCCGTCTCGCTCGCCCCGCCCGTCACGACTGCCACCCGGTGCGTCACGTCGACCTCGTTCCCGGGACGCGCCACGCGTCCCACCCGACCCATCCTGCGCGCGGCCGGACGCCGGGGCGAGGCTTTCGGCGACATTCCCGAGGTATCTGGAAACCGCTGGGATTCGAGTGACTTTCGCCACCGGCGGGGTCACCCGGAGTTACACCGGTCACGAATCCGTCCTGCGATTCGAGGACGAACCCGCCGCATCTTGGACAAGTCCCTGACGCGATCAAGTGACCCGCTGGTAACCTTCGTCACATTACCTGCCGGTACACACAGGATGCGGAGAGAAGATGGGCGACCTCGGTTACAAGTTGAAGGTGCTGCGGCGAATCGGGCTGCTCAAGGCCCAGAACCCCGTCCGGTTGGTGAAGGCAGGCAAGAAGCTCGCCTCGTGGGGTCCCGGATTCCCGTCCGCCGTCGGCGCCGCGGCTGCCCGCAAGCCCCAGCAGGTCGCGATCATCGACGACGCCGGCCAGCTGACGTGGCGCGAGACGAGCGACGCCATCAACCGCCTGACGCAGGCGTTCAAGGACAAGGGCTTCGTCCCCGGCGACCCGATCGCGGTGCTGTGCCGCAACCACCGCCACATGGTGATCGCCATGGTCGCGATCTCGCAGTTCGGCGGCCGCATGCTGCTGCTCAACACGATGGCCAGCGGCGGCCAGCTCACCGAGCTGGTCAAGCGCGAGGGCGCCAAGATGGTCATCCTCGACCAGGAGTTCCTGCCCGTCGCCGCCGACATCGACCGCGAGTCGATCGTCGTGGCGTGGGAGGACGACGAGACCCACGGCCTGCCCACGCTGGGCAGCCTGGCCAAGGGCCTGTCGCCGGCCGACCACCCGAAGCCGGCCAAGCCGGGCAGCATCGTCATCTTCACGTCGGGCACCACCGGCCTGCCCAAGGGCGCGAAGCGCAAGGAGCCCGAGAACCTCGAGCCCCTGCTCACCTACTTCGGCGCGATCCCGTACGAGGGCAACTCCACCGTGGTCGTCGCGGCGCCGCTGTTCCACTCGTGGGGCCTGCTGAACTTCGGCTTCGGCCTCTCGACCGTCCCCACCTACGTCCTGCGTCGCCGCTTCGTGCCCGAGCAGGTCATCCGGGACATCGCGAAGTACAAGGCCGAGGTCCTCGTCGTGGTGCCGCTCATGATGCAGCGCCTCGTCGACGCCGATCCCGAGGTCATCAAGAACCACGACGTCTCCAGCCTCAAGATCACCGCGTCCAGCGGCTCGGCCCTGGCCGGCGAGCTGGCCACGCACTTCATGGACACGTTCACCGACTCGGTCTACAACTTCTACGGCGCCACCGAGACCGGCTGGGTCACGATCGCCGGCCCGAAGGACCTGCGCGACGCGCCGGGCACCGCGGGCCGCGTGCCGTGGCACACCGTGGTCAAGGTGCTCGACGAGAACGGCCACGAGGTCCCGCAGGGCGAGACCGGCGTGATCCACGTCGGCAACTCGATGATGTTCGCCGGGTACACCGACGGCCGCACGAAGGACTTTCGCGACGGCCTCATGCACTCGGGCGACCTCGGCTACTTCGACGAGGCGGGCCGCCTGTTCGTCGCCGGCCGTGACGACGACATGGTCATCTCCGGCGGCGAGAACGTCTTCCCGCGCGAGCTGGAGGACGCCCTCATCGAGCACCCGAAGGTCCAGGACGTCGTCGTCACCGGCATCCCCGACCCGCAGTGGGGCCAGTGCCTGGCCGCCTACGTCGTCGTCCGCGAGGGCGAGGAGCTCTCGCAGGACGAGGTCGTCGACTACGCCAAGCAGCACGTCGCCCGGTTCGCCGTGCCGCGTGCGGTGATGTTCCTCGACGAGCTGCCGCGCAACCCCACCGGCAAGGTCATGAAGCGCAACCTTCCGGCGTTCGAGACGCTGTCCTGATCGACGCAGGTCCCCGCGACGCCCGGTCCCTCCTGGGGGCCGGGCGTCGTCGCGTCCCGGGGTCCCTACGCACCCGGGACCAAGGGCCCGGGAAAGTGGGTCACTTCGCCTCATCCCGGGACCCGCGGCGCTCCGTAGCGTCAGTGATGACGACGCAACGACGCGGAGTCATCGCACAGGAGGAACAGATCATGCGCCGCTCGGCATTCGACAAGCTCATCTCGTGGACCGGACTGGCCCTGGCAGGACTGCTGGTGGTCGTGGGCGGCCTGGCCTCCTGGGCACACTTCTTCATCGACGACCAGGTGCAGTCGCAGCTGGTGGCGCAGCGGATCACGATGCCCGAGGGCGACGCGCTGACGAGCCTGTCGGACGCGGACCGCGAGGCGCTCGAGCCCTTCGCCGGCAGCCCGCTCGACACCGGTGCCGAGGCCCGCGCCTTCGCCGACCACTACATCCTCGCCCACATGAACGCCTCCAGCGGCAACCGCACGTACGAGGAGGTCAGCGGTGAGTTCATGGCCCTGTCCGACCAGGAGAAGGCCTCCGAGGCCGGCCAGCAGGTCGCCGCGCTGCGGCAGTCGCTCTTCATGGGCAACACCCTGCGCGGGATGCTCCTGAACGCCTACGCCTTCGGCACCATGGGCCTGATCGCCGGGCTGACGGCCATCGCCTCCTTCGCCGGAGCCGTGGTCCTCGCGGTCCTCGCCGCCCTGGGTCTGCGTCACTCGAAGACCCGCGACGCCGAGCTGGCCAGCATCTGATCGACCCGACACGAGCGGCCGCCCGGAGCCCCGGGGCGGCCGCTCCTCGTCGCGGTGACGGTTTCCCCGGTTAACCGGGGAAACTGTCACTTCACGAGGTTTGCGAACCACGTGAAGTGACAGGAAACCTCGTTCAGTCGCAGAGGACGGGCTCAGAAGGGCGGCCAGGGCACGGCGGGCATGTCGCCCTCGGGTGAGGGAAAGACGCCCTCGGCCAGCAAGCGGTCGCAGCGACGGCGCAGGGCCGCCAGCTCAGGCTCGCCGAGCCACTCCGCGAGCGTGGTGCCGAGCTCGGCGTCGAGGCCGTCGCAGACTCGACGCACGCCGGCGAGCTCGTCCTCGGAGAGCGCCTGTCCGAGCCAGCCCCACAGCACGGTGCGCAGCTTCGGCTCCTCGTGGAAGGTCAGGCCGTGGTCCACGCCGTGCCGGTGGCCGCCGGTCATCGCCAGCACGTGCCCGCCCTTGCGGTCGGCGTTGTTGACCATCGCGTCGAACACCGCCATGCGGCGCAGGCCGGCGGAGTCCTCGTGGACGAGCGAGACGGGCCGGTCCTCGGCGTCGAGGCCGTCGAGGACGTGGCACCAGCCGTCGGGGAGGTCGTCCGCCGGCACCAGCGTGACGGCCTCGGCCTCGGGATCGGCGTCCTGCCAGACCTGCAGCATCCCGGGCCCGTGGGGACCCTCGCCCCACCACGTGGGCGGGACGACGTCCCAGCCGGTGGCCTCCGACACCAGGCGCGACGCGACCTCGCGCTTCGCGAGGACGACGTCGGGGAAGTCCCACAGCGGCCGCTCGCCGGCGACGGGCTTGTAGACCACCCGGACGCCGTCGATCCGGCCGACGAAGGTGGCGTTGGACGCGGGCAGGATGCGACCCTCGAGCTCGAGGTCGCCCTCGAGGCTCACCAGGAGTCGTCCGTGGCGCCGCACACGTGGACGTCGCCGTCGATCGGCTCGAAGCACAGCGGGCACAAGGGACGGCCGGCCTCGACGACCGCGCGGGTGCGCTTGCAGAACGAGCGGGCGGCGCCCACGGGGATGCGGACGTGCAGCACCTCCGACGGTCCCTCGGGCTCGGGCTCGAGCAGCGACTCGGGGGAGTCCTCGACGAGCGGGAACGCCTCGATCACGACCTGCGCCGTGGTGGGGTCGAAGCCCAGCGAGAGGATCCCGACCCGGAACTGCTCGACGACGGGGGAGTCCAGCGGACCGTCGTCGTCGAGTCCCTCGGGGGCCTCGGCCGGCACGCTGAACGGGTTGCCGTCCTGGGCCATGAGCTCGTCGAGGACCTCGTCCAGCTTCTCGGCGAGGGTGGCCGACTGCTCCTTCTCCATGAGAGCGCTGACGAGGTGCTCACCCGTGCGCGCCTGGAGGTAGAACGAGCGCTCGCCGGGACGGCCGACCGTGCCGATCACCAGACGGTCCGGCCAGTCGAACTCGTGCACCCGTTGCGCCATGGCACCCATGCTAGGAGCCCGTGCCGCACGCCGCTGGGCGCGTGGACGTGACACGGCTCATGCGATCAGGCACGAGGACCCGCGCCGCCGCCCACCGCAGCGTCGGCGGAGGGCTCGGCGGCCTTGAGCCACGACAGGTCGCCGGCCGAGGTGTTGACCGCGACGACGTCGGGCCGGCGCGACCCGTAGCGGACGATCGACACGGAGGCCGGGTCCACGTGCAGGCGCTGGAAGAGGTCGAGGTGCATGCCGAGCGCATCGGCCAGGACCGCCTTGATGACGTCGCCGTGCGAGACCGCGACCCACACGGCCTCGTCGCCGTGCTCGGCCGCGACCCGTGCGTCATGGCCGCGGACGGCCGCGACGCCGCGTGCCTGCATGGCCGCGAGCGACTCGCCGCCCGGGAAGGCCGCGGCCGCGGGGTGGAGCTGGACGGTCTTCCACAGGTCCTCGGCGGCGAGCTCCTTCAGGGCCCGGCCCTGCCAGTCGCCGTAGCCGCACTCGGTGATCGCCTCGTCGACGGTGGGCTCGATGCCGTGGCGTCCGGCGATCGCGGCGGCGGTCTCGCGGCAGCGCTCGAGGGGGCTGGTGACCACGTCGGCCACCGGGACGTCCGCGAGACGGGCGCCGGTGGTCTCGACCTGCTCGCGCCCGAGGTCGTCGAGGTGGATGTCGGGGAGCCGGCCCGCGAGGGTGCCGGACGTGTTCGCGGTGGACCGACCGTGCCGGACCAGCAGGACGATCGCCATGGCCTGAACCCTAGCGGGAGGCGGATGTGGCCGACGCCGCGGCGACCCGCCCGGTGCGGTGCACCGAATTGTCCGAGCCGCTGGCTAGCGTCGAAGACGTGAAGATCCTCCACACGTCCGACTGGCACATCGGCCGGACGTTCCACCAGCACTCGACCGCCGAGGCCCTCGCCTCGGTGCTCGACGCGCTCGTGGAGGCCGTGCGCGACCATGCGGTCGACGTCGTGGTCGTGGCGGGCGACGTCTTCGACTCGTCCACCCCGTCGGCCGCCGCGGTCGAGGAGCTCGACCGCGTGCTGATCGCCCTGCGTCGCACGGGCGCCGCGGTGGTCGTCACGTCGGGCAACCACGACTCGCCGGCGCGACTGGGCGCCAAGGCCGCCTTCGCGCGCGAGTCCGGCGTCCACGTCGTCACCCGGCCCGAGGACCACGCCACCCCCGTCACGCTCGAGGACGAGCACGGGTCCGTGCACTTCTACGGCATCGCCTACCTCGAGCCCGCGCTGATCCGCCACGTGTGGCCCGACCAGCGCCTCGCGCACCAGGCCGACGCGATCGGGTTCGCGCTCGACAACATCCGGGCCGACCTCGCCGAGCGCGGCGGTCGCTCGGTCGTGCTGGCGCACACCTTCGTCTCCGGCGCCGAGGGCGAGTCGTGCGAGTCCGAGCGCGGCATCACCGCCGGCGGCCTCGACCGCGTGCCCGTGCCCACGTTCGACGGCGTCACCTACGCGGCGCTCGGCCACATCCACGGTCGCCACACGCTCGCGCCCCACGTCCGCTACAGCGGCGCGCCGCTGCACCTGTCGTTCTCCGAGCAGGACAAGCCGCGCGGCGCGTGGCTCGTCACCCTCGACGCCGCCGGCCTCGGCGCCGTGGACTGGCTCGACCTGCCGGTCCCGCGGCCGCTCGCCACCCTCACCGGCACCCTCGACGAGCTGCTCACCGACGCCGCGCACGCGGCGCACGAGTCGTCGTGGGTCCGCGCCATCCTCACCGACGACGCGCGTCCCGACGACCCCATGCGCCGGCTGCAGCGTCGCTTCCCGCACTGCGCCCTGCTGGAGTTCCGCCCCAGCCGGGTCGACGACTCCGTGGCGCCCACGGATCCCCGTCGGCTCGCCACGCTCACCGACCAGCAGGTCATGGCCGAGTTCCTGTCGTTCGTGCGTGGGGGAGAGGGTCCCACCGAGGCCGAGGCCGCGATCCTCGACGACCTCGTCGGCCACGTCGCCGGCACCGAGGCGGCGCGATGAGGATCCACCAGATCTCGATGACGGGGTTCGGCCCGTTCCGTCAGACGCAGACCGTCGACCTCGACACGTTCGCCGCCCACGGCATCTTCCTCATCACCGGCCGCACGGGCGCGGGCAAGTCCAGCATCCTCGACGCGGTCGTCTACGCCCTCTACGACTCGGCCCCGCGCTACGCCACCGGCGGCGGCAAGCAGGTGCGCAGCACGCACTGCACGCCCGACGAGCCCACGCGGGTCGAGCTCGTCTTCAGTGCGGCCGGTCGCACCTACCGCGTCGTCCGCACGCCCGAGTACGCGCGGCCGAAGGTGCGCGGCACCGGCATGACCCGCGAGAAGGCCACCGCCGAGCTGTCGGTGCGCCAGGGCGACCAGTGGGTCGGGATCGCGGCCCAGCCTCGCACCGTCGGCGAGGAGCTGCACGAGATCCTGCCGCTGCGCTGCGACCAGTTCCTCCAGGTCGTCCTGCTCGCGCAGGGCGACTTCCAGCGCTTCCTCGTCGCCTCCAGCGAGGACCGCCAGAAGCTGCTGCGCACCCTGTTCCGCAGCGAGCGCTTCAGCGACTACGACGTCGAGCTGCAGCGCCGCGCCGGCGCCCTGCGCCAGTCCCTGCGCGAGGCCGAGTCCGGCACCGCCGCCACGATCTCCGCCCTGGCCCAGCACGCGGGACGGGACGTGCCCGAGGAGGTCGACGAGGCGTGGATCGCCCAGGTCCTCGAGACGCACGACGCCGACGTCGAGCTCGCCAGGGGCGACCTCGACCAGGCCACCAAGGAGGTCGAGGCCGCCGCCGAGCTGCTGCAGCAGGCCACCGAGCTGGCCGAGCGCCAGCGCCGCTTCGCCCGTGCCACCGAGGCGATGACCCTCGTGGTGCAGCAGGCGCCGGCGATCGCGGCCGACCGTGTCCGTCGCGACCTCGCCGTGGCCGCCCAGTCGGTCGAGGTGGCGCACCGGGCCCGGGTCGTCGCCGCGGCCCGTGCCGAGGAGGCCGCGGCCGGGCTCGCCGCGGCGCTGGCGGGATTCGAGGAGGTCGTCGACGGTCCGCCGCCGACCGACCTCGTCCAGCACCGCGACCGGCTCACGTCCGACCTCGCGGTGCTCACGGCCCGCCTCGCCGACGAGCAGGAGCTGGAGCGCCTGCGGGCCCTCGCGGGCACCCTGTCCGAGCAGCTCGACGACCTCGGGCGGCGGGCCGACGACCTCGCGGCCCAGGCCCTCCACCACGACGCGGTCCTCGAGCGCGAGGTCGACGTCTCGGCCGAGCAGGCGGGGTCCGCCCTCGAGCGGCTGCGCGACGCCCTCGCCCTCGCCCGCAAGCGCGCCGCCGCCGAGCGAGAGCTCGCCGCGGCGCAGGTCGAGGAGCTGCAGCGCGGCAAGGCCCGCACGGCGGCCTCCACGGTCCTGGACTCGCTCAACGAGCGTCGCCTCGCCGAGTACGCCGGCACCCTGGCCCAGGCGCTCGTCACGGGTGAGCCGTGTGCGGTCTGCGGCTCGGCCGAGCACCCGGCGCCGGCCGTCCTGGCCGACGGGCACGTCACCGAGGAGGCGCTCGACGAGGCGCGGCAGGCGTTCGACCGCGCCGACCACGCGGCCCGTCGCGCGGGCGAGCAGGCGGCGGCGCTCCGGGCCACGGTGCAGGGCTGGGCCGAGGTCCGTCCCCTCGACGAGCTCACCGCCGCGGTGCGCGAGGCCGAGGACGCGCTGGCCCGGGCCCAGCAGGCCGAGCAGGAGCGCGTCGACTCGCGAGCCGCCAAGGAGCGCATCGCCGCAGCGCTGGCCGATCTCGGGGTGCAGCGGGCGGCGGTCCAGCAGCGCGCCGCCACCACCGAGCAGCAGGCCGACGCCCTGGCCGCCACGGTCGCCCGGGTCCGTGGCGACTCCGGCTCGGTCGTGGAGCGCATCGCCGTCGTCACCGGCCACCTCGAGGCCACGAGCCGTCTCGTCGAGGCCCGCGCCGCCGACGAGGGTGCGCGCGAGCGCCTCCGGGAATGCGGCGAGACCCTCGCCGCCACGCTCGACCAGAACGGCTTCGCCGACGAGGGCGAGTTCGCCCAGGCGCGCCTCGACGCGGCCGCGATCGCCGACCTCAGCCGACGCATCGAGAAGCACGAGGCGCTGCGGGTGGCCAGCCAGACCGCCCTCGCCGCTCCCGAGCTGCAGGACCTGCCCGCCGAGCCGGTCGACATCCAGGGCCCGCAGGCGGTGCACGCGCAGGCGCGCGAGACCTGCGAGGCCGCCACGATCCGCTACGGCTCGGTCGAGACCAGCGCCGTCACGGCGCACCGGCTCGCCACCACGATCCGAAGCGCGTGGGCCACGCACGCGCAGGCCCGTGCGGAGTTCGCGGTCCTCGACCGGCTGGCCCGGTCGGTGCACGGTGAGTCGCCCAACACGCGGCGGATGCGCCTCGAGAGCTACGTCCTGGCCGCCGAGCTCGAGCAGATCGTCGTCGCGGCCAACCTGCGCCTGCACGCGATGTCCAGCGGCCGCTATGCACTCGAGCGCAGCGACGTCACCGCCACCCGTGGCTCGAACTCCGGACTCGAGGTCCGGGTCCGCGACGAGTACACGGGCGTCACCCGCAGCCCCGAGTCGCTCTCGGGCGGCGAGAAGTTCCTCGCGTCGCTGGCGCTCGCGCTGGGCCTGGCCGAGGTCGTCACCAACCGTGCCGGAGGCATCACGCTGGACACCCTGTTCATCGACGAGGGCTTCGGCTCGCTCGACGCCGAGACGCTCGAGGTCGCGATGCAGACCCTCGACGGGCTGCGTCAGAACGGCCGCACGATCGGGCTCATCAGCCACGTCGAGACGATGAAGGAGCGCCTGCCCGCGCAGCTCACCGTCGAGCGCACCGCCGACGGGTGGAGCCGGGTCGAGGCGCGCGCCTGATCGCAGGCGTCTGCCGAAGCGCCGGACAGGCCGTCCGCGCCCACCTATCCTGCGGGAATGGAGGACGACGGTCTGCTCAGCCTGCTGCCCGATCGCCTCGACCTGCCCCGCGGCCGATCGGCCCTGTCGAAGTCCGACGTGGAGGCCTCCCGCCGGGGCCGCATCATGCAGGCCGCGCTCGACGAGGTCGCCGAGTCGGGCTACGCCGCCGCCACCGTCGCCGCGATCACGAAGCGGGCCCACGTCTCGCGCTCCTCGTTCTACGACGCCTTCGCCGACAAGGAGGAGGCCTTCGCCGCCGCGCACTGGCACGCCAGCGACCTGGCCCTCACGCGGGTGTGGGAGCCGGCGCTCACCCGGCCCGACCTCGAGTTCGACGAGCGCATCGCCACGGTGCTCGCCAGCTACCTCCACGTGCTGGAGACCGCGCGGTCGTTCACCGTCTGCTTCTTCGTCGAGATCCTCGCGGCGGGGGAGCGGCTGGCACGCCAGCGCGAGGAGATGCTCGAACGGCACGTGCAGATCCTGCACGAGCTGGCGAAGGTGTCGTCGGCCGACGACCCCACGATCCGGCTGCCCGAGCACGACGTCCTCCGCGCCCTGATCGGCGCGTTCGACGAGCTCGTCGCGCGGCGGGTGCGCAGCCAGCGACACGACGAGGACCTCGACCTCGCCGCCGTCGCCCCGCCGATCCGGGAGATCGTCACGGCCGTCATGCACCGACCGTGACGCAGGCCACGTCCCGACACGCTCGTGGTGGTGGCGGGACAGTTGTACCCGCGGTGTACTTTTGCCCATGACGGTGTGGTTCGTCTCCCCCGACCGAACCCCGTCCGACAGGTCGGTGCCCCCGCTCACCCCCCGATCGCGGGGGCACTGACCTCGTCCTCTCCTTCACCATTCACCGCATCGCGCGGCGCTGACCCATGGTCAATGCTCGGACGTCCGAGTATATTGCTAGGACATCCTAGTAATTGATGAGGTCGCCATGCACGTCCCCGTGAATCCAGTGCGTTTCGTCACCGCCTCGAGCCTGTTCGACGGGCACGACGCGAGCATCAACATCATGCGACGGATCCTGCAGTCGCAGGGCGCCGAGGTGATCCACCTCGGTCACAACCGCTCGGTCGCCGAGATCGTGGACGCCGCCGTGGAGGAGGACGTCCAGGGCGTCGCCGTGAGCTCCTACCAGGGCGGTCACGTGGAGTACTTCGAGTACCTCGTGCAGCTGCTGGCCGAGCGCGGCGCCCGCCACGTGCGGGTCTTCGGCGGGGGCGGCGGCGTCATCGTGCCGGACGAGATCGCCCGCCTGCGCAGCGCCGGCGTGACGATCTTCAGCCCGCAGGACGGCCAGCGGCTCGGCCTGGCGGCGATGATCAACACCCTCGTCGAGGCCTGCGACGTCGACCTCGTCGAGGCGGGACTGCCCGCGGCGGACGCCGTGCTGGCGGGTGACCGCGCCTCGGTCGCGCGGGCCCTGACAGCCGCCGAGTCCGGGCGCCTCGGTCCCGACCTCACCGCGGCGATCACGACCGGCGCCGGCCGCTCGACCGCGCGCGTCCTCGGCATCACCGGCACCGGCGGGTCGGGCAAGAGCTCGCTGACCGACGAGCTGGTGCGCCGGCTGCGTCTCGACCACGGCGACAAGCTGCGGGTGGCGGTCGTGGCCATCGACCCCACGCGACGCAAGGGCGGCGGCGCGCTGCTGGGCGACCGCATCCGGATGAACGCGATCGGCGGGCCGGTGTCGTTCCGGTCGCTCGCGACGCGCGGCAGCCACGAGGTGCCCGACCACCTCACCGACGTCATCGCCGTGCTGAAGGCGGCGGGCAACGACCTGGTGATCGTCGAGACGCCCGGCATCGGCCAGGGCGACGCCGGCATCCTGCCGTACGTCGACGCCTCGCTGTACGTCATGACGCCGGAGTTCGGCGCCGCCAGTCAGCTGGAGAAGATCGACATGCTCGACTTCGCCGACGTGGTGGCGATCAACAAGTTCGAGCGCCGCGGCGCGAAGGACGCGCTGCGCGACGTGGGTCGCCAGCTGGTGCGCAACCGCGAGGCGTTCGGGCAGCAGCCGTCGGACATGCCGGTGTTCGGCACGTCGGCGGCGCACTTCAACGACGACGGCGTGACGGCGCTCTACCAGGAGCTGCGGTCGGTGCTGGGCATCGAGCCGGGCGTCCTGCCGGAGGTGTCGGTGCGGCACTCCAGCGACGAGCACCACCTCGTGCCGCCCCAGCGGGTGCGGTACCTGGCGGAGATCGCCGAGACCGTGCGCGACTTCCACGACGAGACCGAGCGCTGGGCCGACGCGGCCGACCGGGCGCAGCACCTCGCCGCGGCGGCGGCCGAGCTGCCCGACGAACCGGGTCTGGCCGAGGCCGCGCGCCGCGCCCAGGACGAGCTCCCGGCCCCGGTGCGCGAGTCCCTCGACGCCTGGCCTGCCGTCGTGGAGGCGTACTCCGGCGACGAGCAGGTCGTGAGGGTGCGTGACCGTGAGCTGCGGTTCTCGCTCGTGCGCGAGACGCTCTCGGGCAACCGGTTGCGCCGGGTGAGCCTGCCGCGGTACCGCTCGCACGGCGACCTCGTCCGCTTCTGGCGGCGTGAGAACCTGCCCGGCTTCTTCCCGTTCACGGCGGGCGTGTTCACCTTCAAGCGCGACAACGAGGACCCCGCCCGCATGTTCGCCGGCGAGGGCGACCCGTTCCGCACGAACCGCCGCTTCAAGCTGCTCAGCGAGGGCCAGCCCGCCACGCGGCTGTCCACGGCCTTCGACTCGGTGACCCTCTACGGCCGAGACCCCGACCTGCGCCCCGACATCTACGGCAAGGTCGGCACGTCGGGCGTCTCCGTCGCGACCCTGGACGACATGAAGGTCCTGTACGACGGCTTCGACCTTCTCGATCCGTCGACCTCGGTGTCGATGACGATCAACGGCCCGGCGCCCACGGTGCTGGCGTTCTTCCTCAACGCCGTGATCGACCAGGCCGCCGAGAAGGGCGTCGACGCCGCCGAGGCGCTGCGGCAGGTGCGCGGCACGGTGCAGGCCGACATCCTCAAGGAGGACCAGGGCCAGAACACGTGCCTGTTCTCCACCGAGTTCAGCCTGCGCATGATGGCCGACATCCAGGAGTGGTTCATCGAGCACGGCGTCCGGAACTTCTACTCCGTGTCGATCTCGGGCTATCACATCGCCGAGGCCGGGGCGAACCCCATCAGCCAGCTGGCGTTCACGCTCGCGAACGGGTTCACGTACGTGGAGTCCTACCTCGCCCGCGGCATGGCGATCGACGACTTCGCCCCCAACCTGTCCTTCTTCTTCAGCAACGGCATGGACCCCGAGTACTCGGTCCTCGGCCGGGTCGCCCGCCGGATCTGGGCGATCGCGATGAAGGAGAAGTACGGCGCGGGGGAGCGCAGCCAGAAGCTGAAGTACCACGTGCAGACATCGGGCCGGTCCCTGCACGCGCAGGAGATGGACTTCAACGACATCCGCACCACGCTGCAGGCGCTCATCGCGATCTACGACAACGCCAACAGCCTGCACACCAACGCCTTCGACGAGGCCGTCACGACGCCGTCGGAGGAGTCGGTGCGCCGGGCGCTCGCGATCCAGCTCATCATCAACCGCGAGTGGGGGCTGGCCGCCAACGAGAACCCGCTGCAGGGGTCCTTCGTCATCGAGGAGCTCACCGAGCTCGTCGAGGAGGCCGTGCTGCGCGAGTTCGAGGCCATCAGCGAGCGTGGCGGCGTGCTCGGCGCGATGGAGACCGGCTACCAGCGCGGGCGCATCCAGGACGAGTCGATGCTCTACGAGCACCGCAAGCACGACGGCTCGCTGCCGATCGTCGGTGTCAACACGTTCAAGAACCCGCACGGCGACGAGGTGCCGCAGAAGCTCGCGCTCGCGCGGGCGTCCGAGGGCGAGAAGGAGTCGCAGCTGCGCCGCCTGCGCGCGTTCCAGCAGGCGCACCGCGGCGAGGCCGAGGCCGCCCTTGAACGGCTCAAGGAGGCCGCCGCCAGCCACGAGAACGTCTTCGCCGTCCTGATGGACGCCGCGCGGGTCTGCTCGCTCCAGCAGGTCACCGAGGCCTTCTTCGAGGTCGGCGGCCAGTACCGCCGCAACGTCTGAGCCCCGGCTGAGCGTCAGTCGGGGTCGAGGAGTCGAGGGCCGGCGCCGTCGGAGGCGAGGGCGTCGTCGGGGTTTCGCAGCCGGCACGTCCTGAGCGACAGGCAGCCGCAGCCGATGCAGCCGTCGAGGTCGTCGCGCAGCCGCTCGAGCCGGGCGATCCGCTCGTCCAGCGAACGGCGCCAGCGCCGCGAGAGCCGCGACCAGTCGGCCTTGGACGGGGCGTGGTCGGTCGGCAGGGACGCGAGCGCCTCGCGGATCTCGGCCAGGGAGATCCCGACGCGCTGCGACGTGCGGATGAACGCGATGCGCCGCAGCACGTCGCGTGTGTAGCGGCGCTGGTTGCCCGCCGTCCGCGTGGACGTGATGAGCCCCTCGCGCTCGTAGAAGTGCAGGGCGGACACCGCGACGCCGGCTCGCTCGGCGACCTGGGACGGGGTCAGGAGGACAGTCATTGACCTGAACCTTAGTTGAGGTTGTTCGATCAGGACCATGCTCCAGTCGAAGCCCACCCGGCGCCGCCGGGTCCGCCCGTCCCTGTCCGTTCCCGCACGCCTCGTCGAGGGCCGCATCCGCCCCGAGGGGCGTGACCGCTTCATCGCAGCCGCGGTGGTGAGCCTGCGGCTGCGATGAGGCGATGGCTCACGCCGGGGCGAGCACCTCGCGCTCGAGCCGGGCGTAGCTGGTCTCCATGCCGTCGGTCATGCCCGTCGCCAGGATCTGGTCACGCAGCTCACGGCTCGGGTAGGTGACGTAGAGCGACATGAGCGTGCCCTCCTCGACGGGGGTGAGGGTCAGCTCGTTGATCGTGCCCTCGCCCTCCATGCCGATCATCCGCTCGGTGGTGACCGAACGGACGGGCGGGCTCACCTCGAGCAGCTCGCCGGTGAAGCCGAAGCGGTTCTCGCCGCCCTCCTGCTCCCACTCGTAGCGGTAGGTGTCGCCGACGTTCGTGGCGACCTCGCACACCGGCATCGTCCAGCCCTCGGGCCCGAGCTGCCAGCGCCGCAGCAGCTCGGGCTCGGTGTGGGCGCGCCACACCTGCTCGACCGTGCCGCGGATGATGCGGGTGATCCGCACGTGGGTGTCGTCGAGCAGCTGGCTCTCGGTGCCCACGGAGGCGGCGAACGAGCTCAGGTCGGCCACGACGGCGTCCATCTGGCTCATGGCGGAGGTCATGCCCTCCTCCATGCCCTGGGCGATGAGCTCCTCGAGGTCCTTCAGGGAGGCGAACCACGTCGTGGTCGTGACGCGGGAGCCCTCGCCGGTCTCCTCGAACGCGAAGGTCATCCGCATGGACGGCATGTCGGGGTTCGGCACGCCCGGGTCGGTGCAGAAGCCGTCCTCGACCTCGAAGCCCTTCCCCTCGTCGACCGAGCGGAACTTCCAATAGCCGGCGCTCTGGTCGCCGTCCGGGCCGGTCATGACGTAGTGCGACTCTCCGCCCGGCGTCATGTCGTGCCGGCTGAACGTCGCGGGCCACTCGACGGGCCCCCAGAAGCGCTCGAGCTGGCGGGGGTCGGCGTAGGCGTCCCACAGCCGGCGCACCGGCACGGGGAAGTCGGCGACGACGGTCATCGTGAGGTCGTCGGTGTCCTTGGACACGGAGGTGATGGGCATGGTCGTGCCTTTCAGGAGGGATCGGGTTCGTCCTCGGCCAGGAGGGCGTCGAGGCGCTCCACGCGCGAGCGCCAGATGAGCTCGAACTCGTCGAGCAGCTGTTGGGCCCGGGCAATCGTGTGCGGATTGCCCCGGACCAGTCGTTCGCGGCCCTGTCGGTGCTTGGTCACCAGTCCGGCCCCTTCCAGCACGGCCACGTGCTTCTGCACGGCGGCGAACGACATGTCGTACGAGTCGGCCAGACGGGACACCGACGCCTCGCCCACGAGGGTGCGGCGGACGATGTCGCGTCGAGTGGAGTCGGCGAGGGCGTGGAAGATGCGGTCGACCTCGGCGTCGGTCAGCTCGTTCTGAGTATCTACAACCATTTGGTTGCACGTTATGCCGAGGAGAGTCCGGCGTCAAGAGCGACGCCGGACTTCTTCGCGATCGGTGGATCAGTGGGCGGCCGAGAGGACGTCCGCGCCGGCGACGAGGCCGAACAGGTCCTTCGGGTCGGCGGGGTCGGCGATGAGGTCGAGCCACCCCACGAGGTCGGTGCCGGCGACGGACTCGTGCGCGTACCGCAGCGCCGCGAAGTCCTCCACCGCGAAGCCCACCGAGTCGAAGACCGTGACGGCGTCGGCGTCGCGGCGACCCGTCGCCTGCCCGGTGACGACCTGCCAGAGCTCGGTGACGGGATGGTCGGCCGCGACGGCCTGGATCTCGCCCTCGATGCGGGTCTGCGGCTCGAACTCCACGAAGACGTCCGCGCGGTGCAGGATCGCCGGGTCGAGCTCGGTCTTGCCGGGGCAGTCGCCGCCGATCGCGTTGACGTGCACGCCGGGCGCCACCATGTCGTCGGTGAGGACGAGGGCGCGCTGCTTGTCGGCGGTGCAGGTCGTGATGACGTCGGCGCCGCGCACGGCGTCGGCCGCGCTGGACGCGACGTGGACCTCGAAGCCGAGCGGCTCGGCGTTGCGGACGAACTTCTCCATCGCGGCGGGGTCGACGTCCCAGACGCGCAGTGACGTGATGCCCAGCGCCGCACGCATGCCGAGCGCCTGGAACTCGGCCTGGGAGCCGGTGCCGATCATCGCCATGACGCGAGAGTCCGGACGGGCGAGGTGGCGGGCCGCCATCGCCGAGGTGGCGGCGGTGCGCAGCGCCGTCAGGACGGTCATCTCGGCCACGAACGTCGGGTAGCCGGAGGAGACCTCGGCCAGGACGCCGAACGCGGTGACGGTCTGGAGGCCGTACGAGGGGTTCGAGGGGTGCCCGTTGACGTACTTGAAGCCGTACGCGACGCCGTCGCTCGTGGGCATCAGCTCGATGACGCCCTCGGACGAGTGCGCGGCCACGCGCGGGGTCTTGTCGAACGACGGCCAGCGGCGGAAGTCGGCCTCGACGGCGTCGGTCATGCCGGCGATGACGGCCTCGGCGCCGCGCGAGCGGACCCAGCGCACGGTGTTGGCCACGTCGAGGAAGGGGACGGAACTCATGAAGTCAACGCTACGCAGGGGTCAGGGTGCAAACAACGGAAATTTCTTGCGTGCTCAGCCCGGAAACGTTGCGTGCGAAGCCCTGCGGAGCAACATTTCTGCGTCGTCGGCCGCGTCCAGTCGCGGGAAAAGTCCGAGACACCCCGGGATTCCTGCGGATAATGTGTGCCGGGTGCCCGAAGACGCCCTGAGCCTGCTGCCGGAGCGGCTCGAACTCCCGCGGGGGCGCGCGGCCCTCCCCGAGTCCGAGGTCGCCGCCTCGCAGCGCGGCCGCATCCTGCAGGCCGTGTCCGACGAGGTGGCGCACGCGGGGTTCGCCGGCGCCACCGTCACGGGCATCACCCGACGGGCGCGCGTCTCGCGCACGACCTTCTACCGGTGCTTCTCCGACAAGGAGGAGGCCTTCGCCGCGGCCCACGAGACCATCAGCGAGCAGCTGGTCCAGTTCATCCGCGACCAGGGCGTGACCCTCGACGACGCGGCCTGGGAGCAGCGGATCGAGCTCGGCGTGCGGGGCCTCGCGGCCTGCCTCGAGGCGCGACCGACGTTCGCGCGCAGCTTCGTCGTGGAGATCCACGCCGCGGGGGAGCGTTTGCGCCGCCAGCGCGATGTCGTGGTGGAACGCCACGCCCGCAGCCTCGCGCGCGTGGCCGAGCTCGCCGCGGCGTCCGGTGCCGACGTGCGCGTGCCCACCGAGCTCGAGGTCGTCGGCGCCATCGGCGCCGCGGAGGAGCTCGTCGCCCGCGAGATCCGGCGGACCCCACCGCGTCGCCGGCTGCGGCTGTCCGCGATCGTGCCGCCGGTCGTCTCGATCCAGACCAGCCTCCTCCGCCCGGTCTGAGGTGCGTTTTCCCCCGCCGTTGCAGGCTTTGTGCAGGGACTGAACAAATTGTGCGATTTTCGGGCGCGCTTGTGTACCAGTCCGGTACTTTTGGCTCGCGGCGCCTCGAGCTCACACCACTCGAGACTGCCGGGAGGGAAAGCGCTCGGTCCCCCAGCCGAGCTGTGTCTGTCGTGAGTCGGTGCCCCTGCACACCCCCCGAGGCGGGGGTACCGACTCCGCCTCCCATCGCCCGGCCCGGTCCGCCGATCTCGCATACGGTGGCCGTATGACCAAGCCCGCCGTCCGCCGTCGCGTCACCGTGGTCGAGGCCGGCCGCTCGCGCGTCCGCGAGGACCGGCTGACCGGCGAGGAGCCACTCGAGATCCGGGTGGACGGCCGCGCGCTCGCGGTCACCATGCGCACGCCGGGCCACGACGTCGAGCTGGCGCTGGGCTACCTCGTCTCCGAGGGCGTCATCACGCGGCGCGAGCAGATCCGCACCGCGCGCTACTGCGCCGGCGCCACGGACGAGGGCGTCAACACGTACAACGTCCTGGACGTCCAGGTCGACGCCAGCGCCCACCTCGACCACCTCGCCCTCGAGCGCCACGGCTACACGTCCTCCTCGTGCGGCGTCTGCGGCAAGACCAGCATCGACGCCGTCACCACGAAGTCCGCCTTCGAGGTCGGGCCCGACCCGCTGACGGTCCCGGCCGAGCTGCTGACGGCCCTGCCCGACCGCATGCGCGACGTCCAGTCGGTGTTCGACCAGACCGGGGGACTGCACGCCGCGGGACTCTTCGACGGCCGCACCGGGGAGCCGCTCGTGGTCCGCGAGGACGTCGGGCGCCACAACGCCGTCGACAAGGTCGTCGGCTGGGCGCTCGAGCACGAGAAGCTGCCACTGGCCGGCTGCGTCCTGCTGGTCTCGGGGCGCGCGGGCTTCGAGCTCGTGCAGAAGGCGTCGATGGCGGGCGCCCCGCTGCTCGCGGCGATCTCGGCTCCCTCGTCCTTGGCGGTCGAGCTCGGCGAGGAGGCCGGCCTGACCGTGGTCGGCTTCCTGCGCGGGTCGTCGATGGTCGTCTACTCACGTCCCGATCGGGTGGAGGCCTGATGACACGCAAGCCGCTGGTGGAGGACCCGAACGACGACGGCATCGAGGTGACCGGCCTCAAGGACTGGGCCGCGGGCCTCCCGGGCGTGCTGCACGCGATGCGTCCCGCCTTGAGCGCGATGGGCGTGGCGCGCACGGCGCGACTGCTCACGTCGATCAACCAGAAGGACGGCTTCGACTGCATGAGCTGCGCCTGGCCCGACCCGGGCCGGCGGCACTCGGCGGAGTTCTGCGAGAACGGCGCGAAGGCCGTGACGTGGGAGGCGACCCCGCTGACGGTGTCGCGCGAGTTCTGGGCCGAGCACTCCGTGGACGACCTCGCCGGCAAGAGCGAGTACTGGCTCGGCCAGCAGGGGCGGCTCACCGAGCCGGTCTACAAGGCGCCGGGGGAGGACCACTACCGGCCCGTGTCCTGGGACGAGGCGTTCCGGCTCGCCGCGGAGACGCTGAACGGCCTCGACCACCCCGATCAGGCGTCGTTCTACACCTCCGGCCGTGCGTCGAACGAGGCCGCCTTCGTCTACCAGCTCTTCGTGCGGGCGTTCGGCACGAACAACCTGCCCGACTGCTCGAACATGTGCCACGAGTCCACCGGCTCGGCGCTCGTGGAGACGATCGGCGTGGGCAAGTCCACCGTGACCTACGAGGACATCCCGCAGGCCGACCTGATCATCATCATGGGTCAGAACCCGGGCACGAACCATCCGCGCATGCTCTCGGCCCTCGAGCGGGCGAAGCGGGCCGGCGCGTCGATCATCGCGATCAACCCGCTGCCCGAGGCCGGGCTGATCCGGTTCAAGAACCCGCAGAACGCACGCGGCGTGATCGGCAAGGGCACGAAGATGGCCGACCAGTTCTGCCAGATCCGCCTCGGCGGCGACGGCCCGCTGCTGCAGGCGGTCATCCAGCGGGTCCTGGCCGCCGAGGACGCCGCGCCCGGCACCGTGCTCGACCATGCGTTCATCGAGCAGCACACGTCGGGCCTCGACGAGCTGCGCGCGAGCGTGGCCGACCTCGACGAGCAGGCGGTGCTGCGTGCGACCGGTCTGACCTCGACCGAGATCGACGAGCTCGCCCGCCGCTACCTCGCCGCCGACAAGGTGATCGTCACGTGGGCGATGGGGCTCACCCAGCACACGCAGGCCGTCGCGACGATCAAGGAGATCGTCAACCTCCTGCTGCTGCGCGGGCACATGGGCCGGCCCGGCGCGGGCGCCTCCCCGATCCGCGGCCACAGCAACGTGCAGGGCGACCGCACGATGGGCATCTGGGAGAAGATGCCCGACAGCTTCATGGACGCGCTCGCCGCGGAGTTCGGCTTCGAGCCGCCGCGCCGTCACGGCCTGGACTCGGTCGACTCGGTGCGCGCGATGCAGCGCGGCGACGTGCGCTTCTGGATGGCCCTGGGCGGCAACTTCGTCTCGGCGATCTCCGACACCGCGTCCGCGGAGGCGGCGCTGCGCGGCACCGCGATGACCGTGCAGGTCTCCACCAAGCTCAACCGCTCGCACGGCGTCACGGGCGACGCCGCGCTGATCCTGCCCACGCTGGGCCGCACCGAGATCGACCGGCAGGCCTCGGGGGACCAGTTCATCACCGTCGAGGACACGGTGTGCGCCGTCCACGCCTCGCGGGGCAAGGTGGACCCCGTCGCCGACACCCTCCTGTCGGAGGTCGCGATCATCAGCCGGCTCGCCCGCGCCACGCTGGCCGACCGGCAGCCGATCGACTGGGCCGCGTTCGAGGCCGACTACGGCACGATCCGCCACCACATCAGCCGCGTCGTCCCCGGCTGCGAGGACTACGAGCGCAAGGTCGCGAGCGAGGAGGGGTTCGTCCTCCCGCACGGCCCCCGCGACTCCCGCACCTTCGAGACCGCCACGGGGAAGGCGCGGTTCACCGCCAACCGGTTCGAGCCGATCGAGCTCGAGCCGGGGCGTCTGCTGCTGCAGACCGTCCGGGCGCACGACCAGTTCAACACCACGATCTACAGCCGCAACGACCGCTACCGCGGTATCAAGTCGGGCCGCGACGTCGTGTTCGTGCACCCCGACGACCTCGCCGAGCGCGGCATCGCGGACGGCGACGTGATCGACGTCTACAGCGAGTGGCCGGGCCAGCCCGACCGCGTGCTGCGCGGCTTCCGGGCCGTGGCCTACCCGACCGCGCGCGGGTGCGCCGCGGCGTACTTCCCCGAGGCCAACGTGCTCGTCCCGCTCGACTCCACGGCGCGCGAGTCCAACACCCCGGTGTCGAAGGCCGTGGTGGTGCGGATCGAGAGGGCCGCGGCCTAGGCGCGACCCCGGGCCCCCTGGCGTCGCGGCAGCAGCCACGCCACCACGAAGCCCGGCACGGCCCAGGCCGCCATCACGACGAGTGCCGCGGTCGGGTCGCCGATGGCCAGCTGCACCGTCAGCACCACGAGCACGGCGCCGAGGTTGCCGGCCAGCAGCAGCATGCCGGTGACCGTGCCCGCGCGGGTGGGCCCGACGTGGAGCTCGGACCAGTCCAGCACCACGGGCAGGGTGCCCATCAGCATGAAGCCGACGAGCGCGAGGCCGAGGTACACGAGCCAGACCGGCTGCGTGGCCGCGAGCGCCACCATGACCACCGCGAGGGTGGCGGTGGCGCCGAGCGCCACGGTGCGGCGGGCGTCGCGAGCCGCCGCGAGCCCCGGCAGCACGGCCGCGCCGGCGATGCCCGCCAGCGTCATGGTCGCGATCACGGGTCCGGCCAGGCCCGGGTGGCCGAAGTCCACGAGGATCGAGTCCAGCCACGTGGCGATGCCGTTGTAGATGCCGAAGCCGAGGAACAGCAGGCCCGCCATCTTCCACACGAGCGGGTCGCGGCGCAGCTCGCCGAGCCTCGCGCGGCCCAGGACGTCGACCGCGTGGGCCGGCAGGCGCAGGCTGAGCAGCACCGCGGCCGCGGCCACCACCGCGAGAACGGCGTGCGAGACCAGCAGCAGTCGGAATCCGCCGGCGTCCACGAGCCAGGCCGAAGTCAGCACCGCGACGAGGATGCCGGCGTACTGCGCGCCCGCGGCCACCGAGATCGCCGTGGTCTGCTCGCGGTCGGGGAAGTGGCGCGCGGCCACCTTCGTCAGCGCGTTGAGGACCAGGGGTTGGCCGACCGACATGATCACCTGGCCCGTCAGGATGACCGCGTAGGAGGATGGGTCGAGCGCGCGCACGATCGCGCCGACGGCGGTGAACAGCGCACCGGCGGCCAGCGCCCGCTCGTAGGACCGGTCCATCCAGCGTCCGGTCGGGATCGCCAGCAGCACGAACATCGCCGCGTTGACGACGGCGAGGTCGCCGACGGCGCCCTCGGAGACGCCCAGGTGCGTGGCGGTCTGCGGGGTCACCGCGGCGAACGTCAGCCACAGGACCTGGGTGGTCATGACCAGCAGGGCGAAGGCAGCCAGCGCCGGCCAGCGCGCCGCGAGGACGCGGGAGGCGTGGTCGGTCGAGGAGGGGGTCCGGGCCATGCTGCGCACGCTACTGGCAGGACGGCCCCCTACGGTGGAATCCGTGAACGAGGATCTCTTCGCGGCCGCCGAGGTCGTCGGGATCGTCGCGTTCGCGGTCTCCGGCGGGTACGCGGCCGTCCGGGCCGGGATGGACTGGCTCGGCGTCGTCGTGCTGGCCGTGGTCGTCGCGGTCGGCGGCGGCACGCTGCGCGACCTCCTGCTCGGCATCGAGCCGGTCTGGTGGGTCACCGCGCCCGGCCTGCTGATCGTCGCCGCCGTCACCTCTCTCGTGGTGATCGCCGTGGCATCGCGGCACCCGCAGTCGAAGGTCGACTCGTGGCGCATCGTGCTCTACGCCGATGCCGTGGGCCTGGCCTCGTTCACCGTCACGGGCGCGTCGATCGCGCTGGCCGAGGACGTCCGGCCGTGGGTCGCCGTCGTCTTCGGCGTCATCACGGGCACCGGCGGCGGCGTCATCCGCGACGTGCTGGTGCGCCGCAAGCCGCTCGTCCTGGTGGGCGAGATCTACGCCTTGGCGTCCGTCGCCGGCGCCGCCCTCTACGTCGTCCTGCGCCAGACCACGGTGCCCACCGGCGCCGCCGCGCTGTCCGCCGGGGCGGTCGTCCTGCTCATCCGCGTCGGTGCCATCCACTGGCACTGGCACCTGCCCCGGTTCTCGGCGCCCCACGCCTGAGACCCGACCCCACCGACCGAGGAGACCGCATGTCCGACCGCGCCGACCGCGCACCCCTGGAGGAGCTGTGGCGACGCTACGGCCGCTACCGCAAGCGGCTCGTGCTCGCGGTGGTGCTGTCCACGGTCAACAAGGTGGCCGACGTCGTCCCCGAGCTGCTGATCGGCGCCGCCGTCGACGTGGTGGTGCGCGGTCAGGGCTCGTTCGTCGCCGACGTGCTCGGCGTGGAGTCGCGGTTCGCCCAGCTCGGCTGGCTCGCGGCGATCAACGCGCTGGTGTGGATCGTCGAGTCGGCCTCGCAGTACTTCGCGGCGGTCACCTGGCGCGGGCTCGCGCAGTCGGTCGAGCACGACCTGCGGGTGGAGGCGTACGACCACGCGCAGCGCCTCGACGTGCACTGGCACGAGGGCCGGCCGCAGGGCACCACGCTCGCCACGATCAACGACGACGTGAACCAGCTCGAGCGGTTCCTCGACATCGGCGCGCCGGCGCTGCTGCAGACCGCCCTCAACATCCTGCTCGTCGGCGCGGTGTTCGCCGTGGCGTCGTGGGAGCTGCTGGTCCTGGCGTTCCTGCCGATCCCGCTCATCGTGTTCGGCTCGTTGTGGTTCCAGCGACGCCTCGAGCCGCTCTACGCCGCGGTGCGCGAGCGGGTGGCCGACCTGTCGGGCCTCGTCGCGGCGAACCTCGGCGGCATCACCACGATCAAGGCGTTCACCGCGGAGGATCGCGAGCGCGACCGTGTCGAGCGGGCCTCGGCGGACTACCGCCAGGCCAACGTCGACGCGATCCGCTCGTCGGCCGCGTTCGTGCCGCTCGTGCGGATGGCGATCCTCGTCGGCTTCACGTGCACGCTGCTGTTCGGTGGCTGGGCCACGTTGAACGGCGAGCTCGAGGTGGGCCTGTACTCGGTGCTCGTGTTCATGACCCAGCGGCTGCTGTGGCCGCTCACCGAGATCGCCGAGATGCTCGACCTCTACCAGCGCGGTCGCGCCTCGACGGCGCGCATCCTGGCGCTGCTCGACGAGCCGATCGAGGTGCCCGCGGGCACGGTCGCGCTGCCGTCGCCGGTGGCCGGCCGGCTCGAGCTGTCGGGCGTCCGCGCGGGCTACGCCGACGGGCCGGACGTCCTGCACGGCATCGACCTCGTCGTCCCCGCCGGCGAGACGCACGCGATCGTCGGACCCACGGGCGCCGGCAAGTCCTCACTGCTGCGCCTCATGCTGCGCTTCGACGACCCCCGCTCGGGTGAGGTGAGCCTCGACGGCCGCGACCTGCGCGAGCTGGAGTGGGAGTCGCTGCGCGGCTCGATCGGCTACGTCTCGCAGGACGTGTTCCTGTTCGCCGGCACGATCGCGGAGAACATCGCATACGGGCGTCCCGGTGCCGATCACGAGGCGGTCGCTGAGGCCGCTCGGCAGGCCGCCGCCGACGCGTTCATCGAGGCGCTGCCCGACGGCTACGACACGTGGGTGGGGGAGCGTGGCGTCACGCTCTCGGGCGGCCAGCGCCAGCGTCTGGCCCTGGCCCGCGCGCTGCTGCGCGACCCCGCCGTGCTGATCCTCGACGAGGCGACCAGCGCCGTGGACAACGAGACCGAGGCCGCGATCCAGGTCTCGCTCCAGACCGCCACCCGCGACCGCACCGCGATCATGGTGGCGCACCGCCTCTCCACGGTCCGCCACGCGCACCGCATCTGGGTCCTCGACGCCGGCCGCATCGTCGAGGCCGGCACCCACGACGAGCTCGTCGCGAGCCACGGCGCCTACGCCGCCCTCTGGCGCGTCCAGACCGGCTCCGTCGCCTCCGGCGACCGAGATGTGTAGCGGTCTCCACCTTTTTCCGGTCTGATCGGCCGAAAAAGGGTGGACAGTGCTACACATCTGGCGCGCCGGAGGCGCGGAGGTCAGCAGGTGGTCGTGGTGGGCTGATCGGCGAAGCGGTCGGTGGTCCAGGCGAGGAGCTCCTCGACGAAGGGGGAGCCCTCGCGCAGGAGGTCGCCGTGGCCGCGGCCGGGGTAGGTGCGGTAGTCGAGCGACTGGCCGGCCGCGCACCGCTCGCGCACGTACGCGTCCTGCAGGCCGAGCGTGACCACGCGGTCGCTCTCGCCCTGCGCGATCAGCACGGGCGCCTCCATGGCGCCCGTGGCGTCGTTCTCGCTGAGCCGCCGCCCGAGCGCGCCCTCGTACAGCGAGTTCGAGACGAACCGGTCGGCCATCACCCGCGCCTGCGCGAGCGAGATCTCCGAGGTCGGCGAGCGCAGGCAGCGGTCGGCGATCCGCTCGAGCGGCAGCCGCGCGCTGGCGCGCACGTGGTCGCCGGGCTCCACGTCGGGGTACGTCCCGCTGTACGCCGCCAGCGCGTAGGCGACGAAGATCGTGCCCACCGGGCGCCGGCCGAGGTCGCGCAGGAACGTGGTCGGGTTGCTGACCGGCGACATCGCGGCGACGCCCGCGAGCGGCACGTCGGGGGCGTAGCCCGGCTGCGTCATCGCGGTCCACAGGGCCGCGTGCCCACCCTGCGAGTGACCCCAGACGACCGTCTCGTTCGACAGCGACAGCTGTGGCAGCCGCCGTGCCGCGCGCACCGCGTCGAGCACCGACCGCGCCTCGCCCGACCCGACGAGGTACGGCTGCACCCCGCGGGTGCCGAGCCCCGGGTAGTCGGGCGCGACGACGGCCCAGCCCTCGTCGAGCGCCGCGTGCACGGCCTCGATCCCGCCGGCGCCGATCGTGCGGGACCGACGCAGGCTCGGCGCGCACCGACGGTCGAACCCCGTCGTCCCGTGCGCCCACGCGATCACCGGCGGTCGGTCCTGCAGGCGCTCGCGCGGGACGGCGACGAGCGCGCTCGCCACCGTGGGCTCGTCGCCCGCGCGCGTGGTGCTGTAGAGGATGCGCCAGGCGCGGGCCCCGTCGGGCACGTCGGTGACGAAGGGCTCGGCGCGCAGCAGCAGGCCGGGGGAGCGGGGCGTGTCGTCGGGCGCCACGTAGAACGCGTCGGGCCGCGGCGCGATCGCCGTGACGACGACCGTGTAGGCGGCCAGTGAGACGGCCAGCGCGAGCACGAACGTCGCGGTGACGGGCGGCGGCACCCGTGCCCCCAGTCGCGGGAACCCGAACAGGAGGAGTCGCAGGCCGAGCACGAGCCCGATGACGAAGACCGTGACGTCCGGCCAGGCCAGCGCCAGCACGCCGAGGATCGCCAGGCCGGCGCCGGTGGCCAGCTCGGAGCGGGTGCGACGCCGCCGGACCCGCGCGAGCCCCTCGCCCAGCAGGACGACCGCGAACACCACGACCAGCACGCGCACGGTCCAGTGCGGCTCGAGCGCCAGCACCACGGACGCGACGAGCACCCCCGCGCCGATCAGCCGGTCGCGCAGGCGGGAGCCCGTGAGCAGCTCGTGTGCACCCAGAACCGCCAGCAGGCCGACCACGACCACGACCAGCGCGTCGACCGCACTGAGCGGCCGTGCCACGAGCAGGAGGCCGACGACGATCGCCACGGCGACGAGCGCGGGGGCGGCGCGGCGGCGGGATCGGTCGGAACGCATGTGACTCCACGGTAGACGGGCGAGCGGCGGAGGCGGCGCAGCCGTCGCCGGTCGGACCTCACTCGCCCGGCAGCACCACGCCCAGCTGCGACCGGATCTCATCCATCAGCGCCATGACGCGGCGGGTCTCGGACCACGGCAGGAGCGGAGACTCCGGGGTCCCGTCGGCCACGCACCGGGCGAGCTCGGCGGCCTCGTACCGCAGCCCCAGCAGCGCGTCGCGCGTCGGCGGCTCCCACACGTCGAGCGTGCGGTCGTTGGGGTCCACCAGCCGGATCGTGGACGGCTGGAAGAACGGCCCCTGGAGATCGAGCCGGGCCTTGGTGCCCGCCACGGTGGCCACCGTGGGCGAGGTGGCCGACATCGTGGCGCTGAGCGCGGCGAGGGCGCCCGAGGCGTCGCGCAGGGTCACGTTCTCCTGCTCGTCCACCCCGAGCGGCGTCAGCGTGCCGGTGGCGGTCACCTCGACGACGTCCGGCAGCAGCATCGCGGCCAGGTGGATCGGGTAGACGCCGAGGTCCAGCAGGGCGCCGCCGGCCAGTGCCGGGTCGGCGAGCCGCTCGGGCCCGTCGGGGTAGAGCAGCTGGCCGTGGTCGGCTTGGACCAGTCGCACGTCACCGACGAGGCCGTCGAGGACGGCCTGCCGCACGACGTCGTAGCCGGGCAGGAACCGCGACCACATCGCCTCGATGCACGTGACGCCCGCGTCGTCCGCGGCCTCGAGCACGGCGTCCGCCTCGGCCGCGTTCCGGGTGAACGCCTTCTCCACCAGCACGTGCTTGCCTGCCGCGATCGCGAGCAGCGCGTGGTCGTGGTGCTCCGAGTGGGGCGAGGCGACGTAGACGGCGTCGACCTCGGGATCGGCGACGAGGTCCTCGTACGAGCCGTGGGCGCGCCCGATGCCGAAGCGCCCCGCGAACGCGCGAGCCCGGCCGAGGTCGCGCGAGCCCGCCGCGACGACCTGCTGCCGGGTCCCCTCCTGCAGCGCCGTGGTCATCGTCGCCGCGATGCCGCCCGCGCCGAGGATGCCCCAGCGCAGGGCGGGGGCGTCGCGAGGATCGGGGGTGCGTGCCACGGGCAGGGTCATGCTCTGCATCGTAGGTCGATGGCAGGATCGGGGCATGGATCTGAGCCTGAACGAGGACCAACGCAGCTTCCGCGCGCTCGCGCGCGAGTTCCTGGACAAGGAGGTCGTGCCGTTCCGCGCCGAGTGGGACCGCGTCGAGTCGGTCGACACCGCGATCATCCCCAAGCTCGGACAGCTCGGATTCCTCGGCCTCACCATCCCCGAGGAGTACGGCGGCATCGGCGGCGACTACGTCACCTACGTGCTGGCGATGGAGGAGCTCGGCCGCGCCGACTCGGCGATCCGCGGCATCGTGTCGGTGTCCACGGGCCTGTTCGGCAAGTCCGTCCTGAAGTTCGGCACCGAGGAGCAGAAGCAGCGCTGGCTGCCCGGGATCGCCTCGGGCAAGCTGCTCGGCTGCTTCGGCCTCACCGAGCCCGACCACGGGTCGGACGCCGGCAACCTCACCACCCGCGCCGTGCGCGAGGGCGACGAGTGGGTCATCAACGGCTCGAAGATCTTCATCACGAACGGCACGTGGGCGGACGTCGCACTCGTCTTCGCGCGCACCGGCGGTCCCGGCGCGCGGGGTGTCTCGGCGTTCCTCGTCCCCACCGACACGCCGGGCTTCGAGGCCACCGAGGTCACGGGCAAGCTCGGCCTGCGCGGCCAGGCCACGGCGGCGCTCTCGTTCACCGACGTGCGCGTGCCCGCCGACGCCCTCCTCGGCGAGGAGGGCCGCGGCTTCCGGATCGCGATGACCACGCTCGACAAGGGCCGTGTGGGCATCGCCGCCAGCTGCGTCGGCATCGTCCAGGGCTGTCTGGACGCGACCGTCGAGTACAGCACCTCGCGCGAGCAGTTCGGCAAGCCGATCGCGAGCTACCAGCTGGTGCAGGACATGATCGCCGAGATGTCGGTCGACGCCGACGCCGCCCGGCTGCTCACGTGGCGCGCGGCCGACCTCATCGATCGCGGCGAGACGTTCAGCGTCGAGGCGTCCAAGGCCAAGCTGTTCGCGTCCGAGGCCGCGGTGAAGGCCGCCAACCTCGCGATCCAGGCGTTCGGCGGTTACGGCTACGTCGACGAGTACCCGGTCCAGAAGTACATGCGCGACGCCCGCGTCATGACCCTGTACGAGGGCACGAGCCAGATCCAGAAGCTCATCATCGGGCGGGCCGAGACCGGGATCAGCGCCTTCTCGTGAGCAGTGTGGTCCTCGACCTGCTGGTCGCGCTGGCGATCCTCGTCGGCCTCGTCGGCGCGATCGTCCAGGTCATCCCCGGCGGCCTCGTCGTCGGCATCGCGGTCTTCACGTGGGGCGCGATCACCGGCGGCACGGCCGGCTGGACCGTCGCGGTCCTCGCCGCCGCGCTGACCGTGGGCGGGGTCGTGCTGAAGTACCTCATCGCGGGGCGCTACCTCAAGCGACGCGGGGTGCCCAACCGCAGCCTGCTGTTCGGCGCGGTCCTGGGCGTGATCGGGTTCTTCGTCATCCCGTTCGTGGGCCTGTTCATCGGCTTCATCGGCGGCACCTACCTCGCCGAGCTGCAGCGCCTGGGCGACCCCGTCGCGGCGCGGAAGGCCACGGGCCACGCGATGCGCGCCACCGGCATCTCGATCCTGGTCGAGCTGACGCTGGCGCTGCTGACCGCGATGGCGTGGCTTCTCGCGCTGCTGTCCGTGCGGCTGTGAGCCTGTCCTCACCGCCCGGGGCGTGGCCTAGCCTTCGAGCATGGTCGTCGAAGAGCCGCACGCAGCGGTCACGTCGCAGAAGCTGAACTGGCTCCGGGCCGGAGTGCTCGGAGCCAACGACGGCATCGTCTCGGTCGCCTCCCTCGTCGTCGGCGTGGCCGGCGCGACGAACGACGCGAGCGCGATCGCGACCGCCGGCACGGCCGCTCTCGTCGGCGGCGCGATCTCGATGGCGCTCGGCGAGTACGTCTCGGTCAGCAGTCAGCGCGACTCCGAGCGCAACCTCATCGCGATCGAGAAGGACGAGCTGCGCGAGGACCCCGAGGGGGAGCTCGACGAGCTCGCGCAGATGCTGCAGGACCGGGGGATCAGCGCTCCCACCGCCCTCACGGCGGCGAAGGAGATGACCGAGCACGATGCGCTCGCCGCCCACCTCGAGGTGGAGCTCGGGCTCGACCAGGACGACCTGGTCAGCCCGTGGCACGCGGCGTTCTCCTCGGCGGCCGCCTTCACGGTGGGCGGGCTGCTGCCGCTGCTCGCGATGCTGCTCACGACCGCCGACTGGCGCGTGGCGGTCACGTTCGTGGCGGTGCTCGTCGCCCTCGCCCTCACGGGCACGATCTCGGCCAGCATCGGCGGCGGGCGCAAGGTACGTGCCGCCGGGCGCCTCGTGATCGGCGGCGCGCTCGCTCTCGCGCTGACCTACGCGATCGGCCAGCTGCTCGGCACGACCGGCGTGGTCTAGCCGGGCTCAGTCGTCGGCGTCCTCGTCGATCGGGACGATGCGCTCGGCGTCGGGTACGAGGGCGTCGTCCTCGTTCTGCCAGACCTCGCGGCGCTGGTCGGCGGCGTCGGCGGGCTCGGCCGCGGGCTCGAGGTCGGGGTCGACCTCCGGCAGCGGGGAGTCAGGCAGGGGTTCGTCAGGGCTCGTGGTCATGGTGCCTCCTTCACTGTCCTTCGATCCTGCCCCACCGTGCGGTCACCCGCAGGGCGCGTGTCGCGTGCGGGTGCGGTGCACCCGGACGTCGCAGTAGGTTCGGGGCATGGAGGACAAGGAGCAGTACTCGCCCCCCGAGCGCCGGGGCTATCGGCGCTTCGCCGTCGGCGGCATCCTGCTGCTGCTCGCGCTGGGCCTGTTCCCCTCGACGGCGGCGGTGCTCGACGAAACGAACGAGGACCTGATCCTGCCGCTCTTCGTCGTCGTGATGGTGGTGGTCGGCGCCCTGCTGTGGTCGCTGATCCCGGGTCTGTCGTCGCGTCCGCACGACCGGGGACGCCTCGCGGGCCTGGGCGCGCTGGGCGGACTGCTGGCCGCGGGAGCCGCCCTCCTGGTGTTCTTCGCCCTGCTCAACGGCTACTCCGGCGCTTGATCCCTGGGATCACCCTCGCAACACTGGAAGGCATGCGTCACGTCATCGCAGCGTTCCTGACCGCTCTCGCCCTGCTCGTCGTCCCGACGGCACCGCAGGCGTCGGCGATGTCCAACACGACGTTCGACCGGAAGCTGTTCCAGCAGACGAACACGTCTCGGGCCTTCCGTGACATCAAGAAGCTGAAGCACCACTCGTGCCTCAACCGGTACGCCCACCGTCAGGCGAAGCGCATGGCCGCGGAGCGCCGGATGTTCCACCAGAACCTCGGTGTCGTGCTCAAGAAGTGCAGGATGAGCCGCGTCGGCGAGAACGTCGCCACCGGCTTCACGTCGCCGAAGGCCAACGTGCGGGCGTGGCTGAAGTCGCCGGGTCACCGGCGGAACATGCTCAGCCGCGGGTACACCCGCCTGGCCACGGGCGTGGCGAAGGCCGACGGCCGCACCTACACCGTGCAGGTCTTCGGGCGTCCCTGACCGCTCACTGCAGCGTCGCGGTGAGGCGCATCGCGTTGTCGACGAAGCGCGTGCGCGCGGGGCGCTCCAGCCACTCGTCGAGCAGCAGCTCGCGTGACTTCGCGCGGTAGTCGTCCTCGACGACGCGGATCCGCCGGACCACCCCGGGGTCGGCGACCAGCAGGCTCATCTCGTAGTTGAGCGCGAACGAGCGCATGTCCATGTTGCTCGTGCCCACGACGGCCACGTCCTCGTCGATGCTGAAGTGCTTCGCGTGCAGGACGAAGGGCTTGGGGTAGAGCCAGATGCGCACGCCGGCCTCGAGCAGCTCGCGGTAGTAGGAGGCCTGCGCGTGGCCGACCATGAACTGGTCGGCCTGCTCGCTGACGAACAGCTCGATGTCGATCCCGCGCTGGGCGGCCGTCGTGACCGCGTAGAGCAGGGTCTCGTCGGGCACGAAGTACGGGCTGGTGAGGCTGATCCGATGCCGCGCGCTGTAGATCAGCGACGTGAACAGGCGCAGGTTGTTCTCGGCCTCGAAACCCGGGCCGCTCGGCACCAGCTGGGCGCTGACGCCCACGACGTCGCGCTCTGAGTGCGGCACCTGGTCGACCTGCTGCATCGAGACCTGGAGGACCTCCTCGGTCTCCAGCGCCCAGTCCGCCGCGAACAGCGCGTCGATCGTGGCGACCACGGGCCCCTCGAGCCGCATCCACAGCTCGACCCACTCCCGACCGACTGCGAGGTTCTTGGGCTTGTTGTACGACGGGTGCGTCAGGTTGAGCGAGCCGGTGAAGCCGACGACGTCGTCGACCACGAGGAGCTTGCGGTGGTTGCGCAGGTCGGGCCGCCGGAAGCGCCGCTTCCAGGGCAGCAGCGGCATCATGAGGTGCCACTCGATGTCGGAGGCGGCGAGCCGTGCCTTGAGGTCCTGGTAGCCGGGGATGCCGCGCGTGCCGAGGTGGTCGAACAGCAGGCGCACCGTGACGCCGCGCGCGGTGGCACGGTCGAGGGCGTCGAAGAACGGACGGGTCATGTCGTCGAGCGCCATGATGTAGAACTCCACGTGCACGTGGCGCTGCGCCGTGTCGATCGCGGCGATCATCTCGTCGATCGACTCCTGGTACTCCGGGAGCAGGGTGACGTGGTTGCCCTCGGTGAGCGGCATCAGCGCGAGCCGGTGGTTGAGCCGCACGATGCCGTCGAGGTAGTCCGGGGCGCCGGCGGGCACGTCGGAGGCGAGCACCTGCGTCTCGCGGGCGATCACCTCGTTGGCGGCGGTGAGCTGGCGGTGGCGCTGGTGGCCGATGCGCGCGCTGCCGAAGAACAGGAACGCCAGGATCCCCAGGAACGGCGCGAAGACGATGAGGATGAGCCACGCCATCGCGGTCTGGGGACGGCGGTTCTCCGGGATGATGCCCAGGGCCGCGATGTTGATCGAGACCACGGCGACCACGGCCGCCAGCGAGATGATCGTGCCCCAGTCCATGGCCGCAGGCTATCGGCCGGGGGACCGCCCGGGGTCATCACCGGCGGATGGGATCACCAGTCGCGGCGGTCGCGCTTGAGCTGGCTGCGGCGCTTCTTCGCGTCGAGCCGGCGCTCGACCGATCCCCGGGTGGGACGGGTCGCGCGGCGGCGCTTGGCGGGGCGCAGCGCGTCGGCGACCAGCTCCTCGAGCCGGCGCAGTGCGTCCTCGCGGTTGCGCAGCTGGGAGCGGTGGGTCGACGACACCACCGAGATCCGGCCGTCGACGAGGCGGTTGCGCAGACGCGCAGTCACGCGGTCGCGCTGGTCGGGCGTCAGCACGGTGCTGTCCGCGGGGGACCAGAGGACCTCGACGCGGGTCTCGGTGGTGTTGACGTGCTGGCCGCCCGGGCCGGAGGAGCGGCTGAATCGCCAGCCCAGCTCCGACTCGGGCAGCCTCAGGCGTCCGTCAGGCGTCATCGTCCGCGAGCAGGCCGTACAGCTGACGCCGGGCCTCGTTGACGATCTCGGCGGCCTTGGCCTGCTGGGCCAGGCTGCCGACGGTCATGACCTGCCGCGTGGCGGCGTTGAGCGTCTTGACCGAGGTGATCAGCGCGCCGGACTCGGCGTCGCCGCCGCGGCGCAGCTGCTCGGGGTCCCACGGCTCGCCGAGGGTCTCGCGGTGCTCCTCGACGTAGGCCTTGCCGGCGTCGGTGAGGGTGGCGGTCTTGCGACCGTCGACCCGCTCGAAGTCGATGAAGCCCTCGTCCTCGAGCTGCTGCAGGACCGGGTAGATGGACCCGGGGCTGGGCGACCACGCGCCCTCGCTGCGGGCGGCGATCTGCTGGATCAGGTGGTACCCGTGGGCGGGCGCCTCGTCGAGCAGGAGCAGGGCGGCGGCGCGGACGTCGCCCCCCTTGCGGCCTCGACGCGGACCGCGCGGTCCGGGACGGCCGCGGCCGGGACCGAGGTCCCAGTCGAAGTCACGGGGTCCACCGGCGCGACGCGCCCGGCGGGGGTGCCGGTGCGGACCGGCGGGGTTGGGAGGAGTGCGATGCATGCTCGTCCCCTTTCGGTGTTCCACGGACACCACTGCGGCATCCGATGTACTTACGATATATCGATTGCATATCGACACGCAAGGTGAGAACGGTCACTGCAGGGGTGGAAGGGCCTCAGCCCTGGACGTAGTGCGTCAGCTGGTCGCGCTCGAACTCCAGCTGGTCCATGCGGAACTTCACGGCGTCGCCGATGCTGAGCAGCCCGACGACCTCCTCGTTCTCCAGCACGGGGATGTGGCGCACGCGGTGCTCGGTCATCGAGCTCATGAGGGAGCCGAACGAGTCCTCGGGGTGGCACACCTGCACGTCGGTGGTCATGATCTGCTGCACCGTCGCCGACCGGGGCTCGGGCAGGGCCCGCAGCTTGCGGACGATGTCGCGCTCGGACACGATGCCGGCCATCGAGCGGCCGTCGGCACTGACCACGAGGGCGCCGATGTTGTGCTCGGCCAGCAGGTCGAGGAGCTCCTCGACCGTGGCATCGGGGGAGATGGTGAACACGGTCGCACTGCCCTTGGCGGTGAGTACGTCACGTACGCGCATGGCTGCCTCCTCGACTGTCGTCGACACTCGACTGTGTGGGGAGTGTAGCCCGCATCACACCCGAGGCGCAGGTGTCGGTCTCACGGCTCAGTCGTCGCGGGAGAAGCGCAGCCGGGTGACGTTGTCGGCCAGCGGCTCGTCGTCGTCCTCCGGCTCGTCGGGCCACGTCGACGGCTCGTCGTCGGGGAAGTGCCCGAGGTAGGCCATCACGGCGTCGTGCAGGCGTCCGTTCGTGGCGACGGCGTTCGCGCCCCACGGGCCGGGCTCGCCGGCCAGGCTCGTGAACTGGCCGCCGGCCTCGCGGACGATGATGTCGAGGGCCGCCATGTCCCACACGTTGAGCTCGGGCTCGGCGGCGATGTCGACGGCGCCCTCGGCGACCATCATGTACGACCAGAAGTCGCCGTAGGCCCGCGTGCGCCAGCACTGGCGCAGCAGCGCGTCGAACTCGCCCTGGCGGCCGATCTGGCCCCAGCTGGGCGCCGAGGAGTAGGACATCGACGCGGCGGTCAGCTCGCGCACGCCCGACACCTGGATGGGACGCGTCTGGCGGAACGACTTGCCGGTGTGGGCGCCGTCGCCCTTCATCGCCCACCAGCGGCGGCCGATCGCGGGGGCCGACACGCAGCCGACGACGATCTCGCCGGCCTCCTCGAGGGCGATGAGGGTGGCCCACACGGGCACGCCGCGCACGAAGTTCGAGGTGCCGTCGATCGGGTCGACGATCCAGCGACGGTCGGCGTTCTCGGCGGTGCCCTCGGTCTCGCCGGCCTCCTCGCCCAGGACGATGTCGCGGCCGCGCGAGGTCTTGAGGGTGCGACGGATCGCCTCCTCGACGGCACGGTCGGACTCGGTCACGTAGGTCATGTCGGGCTTCGTGGAGACCTCGAGGTCGAGGGCGCCGAAGCGGTCCATGCTGAGGTTGTCCGCGGAGTCGGCCAGCACGTGGGCCAGGCGCAGGTCATCCAGGTACGGGTTGGCCATGGGGCCCACCCTACGGTCTGGCGGCCGCGGTCAGGTCAGTACTCGTCGGCCAGCGAGCGGCTGGCCATGATCCGGCGGAACGACGCGAGCCGGGCGGGATCGATCTCGCCGGCCGCGGCGGCGGCGTCGAGCGCGCACTCGGGCTCCTCGGCCAGGTGCGTGCAGCCGCGTGGGCAGTCGCGCGCCGCGGTGTTGAGGTCGGCGAACGCCCGCAGGATCCGGTCGATCTCCACGTGGGCGAGACCGAAGGACCGGAAGCCGGGCGTGTCGACGATCCGGCCACCGAACGGCAGGGGCAGGATCATCGCCGAGGTGGAGGTGTGGCGGCCGCGTCCGGTGACCTCGTTGACGTGGCTGGTGGTGCGGCCGGCGTCGGGCACGAGGGCGTTGACCAGGGTGGACTTGCCCACGCCGCTGTGGCCGATCAGGACGCTGGTGCGGTCGCGCAGCAGGTCGCGCAGGGGCTCGAGGTCGCCCTCGATCCGCGTGGTCACGACGCGGACGCCGAGCGGCTCGAGCTGCGCCAGGATCTCGTCGGCCGGAGCGAGGTCGGCCTTCGTGAGGCACACCGCGGGGTCCATCCCGGCGTCGTACGCGGCCACGAGGCAGCGGTCGATGAGGCCGGGGCGCGGCGGCGGGTCGGCGAGGGAGGCCACGATCACCAGCTGGTCGGCGTTGGCCACCACGACGCGCTCGATCGGGTCGTCGTCGTCGGCGCTGCGGCGCAGCACCGTGCGGCGCTCGAGCACCTCGACGATGCGGGCGAGGCTGCCGGCCGAGCCCGAGACGTCGCCGACCACGCGCGCCTCGTCGCCGACGACGACGCCCTGGCGGCCCAGCGACCGGGACTTCATCGCGGTGAGGACGGTGCCGTCGGGCAGCAGCAGCGTGTAGCGCCCGCGGTCGACCGTGGTGACGACGGCGACGAGCGCGTCGGAGTAGTCGGGCCGGTCCTTCGTGCGGGGCCGCGTGCGCCGGCGGGGGCGCTCGTACTGGTCGTGCTCGTCCCTCACGAGACCACGGCCGCCCAGTCGTCGGCGAAGCGCGGGTAGGTCTTGGCGGTGGTGCCGATGTTCTCCACGACGACCCCGGGCACGCGCAGCCCGATGACCGCGCCGGCGTGCGCCATGCGGTGGTCGTCGTAGGTGGCGAACGTGCCCCCGTGCAGCGGGGCCGGCGTGATCACGAGGCCGTCGGGCTGCTCCTCGACCTGACCGCCGAGGCGGTTGATCTCGGTCGCCAGTGCCGCGAGGCGGTCGGTCTCGTGACCGCGCAGGTGGCCGATGCCGGAGAGCCGGGACGGGCCGTCGGCGACCGCGGCCAGCGCCGCGACCACGGGGGTCAGCTCGCCGACGTCGTGCAGGTCGAGGTCGACCCCGGCGAGGCGCTCGGGACCGAGGACGACGAGGTCGGCGCCGTCGCGCTCGGTGCGCCCGCCGAAGGCCGTGACCAGGTCGCGCCAGGCGTCGCCGGCCTGGTCGGTGGTCTCGGGCCAGTCGCGCACGCGCACCCGACCGCCCGTGGCGAGGGCGGCCGCGACGAACGGTCCGGCGTTGGAGAGGTCGGGCTCGATCGTCACGTCGAGCGCCTTCACGGGCCCGGGACGGACGTGCCAGCGACCCGCCGACTCCTCGACCACGACGCCGCGGCGGCGCAGCTCGGTGACGGTCATCGCGACGTGCGGCAGCGACGGCAGCGAGCCACCCTCGTGGCGCAGGTCGAGGCCCTCGGCGAACCGGGGTGCGACCAGCAGCAGGGCCGAGACGAACTGGCTGGAGGCCGAGGCGTCGACGGTGAGCGCACCGCCACGCACCGACCCGGCGCCGTGGACGGTGAAGGGCAGGCTGCCGCGGCCGTCGTCGTCGACGCGGACGCCGAGGTCGCGCAGGCTGGAGATCGTGGTGCCCATCGGACGCTCGCGGGCCCGGGGGTCGCCGTCGAACCGGGCCTCGCCCGAGCCGAGGGCGGCAACCGGCGGGACGAACCGCATGACGGTGCCGGCGAGGCCGCAGTCGACCGAGGCCGCCTCGACGGGCCGGATCGGGGTGACGGTCCACGAGCGCGTCCCGCGCTCGATCCGGGCGCCGAGCGAGACGAGCGCCTCGGCCATCAGCTCGGTGTCACGGGCGGCCAGCGGCTCGTGCACCGTGGACGGGCCGTCGGCGATCGCCGCGAGCACGAGGGCACGGTTGGTCTGCGACTTCGAGCCCGGCAGCCGGACGTCGGCGTCGACGGCGGCGGAGGGGAGCGGGGCGGGCCAGTCCATCCTCATCCCCGCAGGTCGTCGATCTGGTCGACGATCGTGTCCTTGGCGGCGACCGCGGTGTTCTTCGCGCGGGTGCCCAGCCACGGCTTGTGCGGGTCGGGGTCGAGGGTCGACAGCAGCAGGCCGCCGGTGAGCGACACGTTCTTGACGAAGTGGGTGAACTGGTTGCGGCGCGCGACGGGGTCGGTCTCGTTCCAGAACGGGTGACCCGACACCGTGGTGGCGGGCATCGTGGCGGCCAGGACGAGTGCCGAGGTGCGCGGCAGGTGGCCCGTGGCGAGCGCGGCGCCGGCGGCGACGTGCACGACACCGTTGAGCCGGATGAGGTTCGCGGCCGACAGGTCGGCCTGCGGCGCGATCCTGCGCAGGACATCGGCCACGGGCTGGGCCTTCGCGGCCAGCGCCTGCGGCTTGCGCAGCGCCATCACCCCGCCGGAGATGAACATCGAGGCGAGCATCGGACGGGCCACCGCGCGCAGGAGAGTCATGCCCTCATCATGCCGCAGGATGCGGACGCTGCCGAGGTCGCGCTCAGCGGAACGAGCCCGAGAGCGACGTGCCGCCGCTGGTGACGGTGTAGGTGCCCGACGCGAAGGGGATGAGGGTGCGGACCGTGAGGGTCGGCAGCGTGCGGTTCGCGGTGACGGTCTGGTTGCACGTGAGGGTCGGGCTCGTGATGCCTCCGGGACGGGTGCAGGTCCAGCCCGACCAGCTGGTGATGATCTCGAGGTCCGGGAAGCCGCCGGTGAAGGTGATGCGGATCTGCGCCGCCTGCCCGGGCTGGGCGTCGCGGCCGACCGTGAAGGCGAAGCTCGTCGAGAAGAACGAGGTCGTCGCGGACGCGCGGACGGTCTGGTCGACCGGAGCCGTCGTGGGCTCGCTGGTCGGCTCGGTGGTGGGTTCCGTGGTCGGCTCGGTGGTCGGTTCCGTCGTGGGCTCGGTGGTGGGTTCCGTGGTCGGCTCGGTGGTCGGTTCCGTGGTCGGTTCCGTCGTGGGCTCGGTGGTCGGTTCCGTCGTGGGCTCGGTGGTCGGTTCCGTGGTCGGCTCGGTGGTGGGTTCCGTCGTGGGCTCGGTGGTGGGCTCGGTGGTCGGTTCCGTCGTGGGCTCGGTGGTCGGCTCCGTGGTCGGCTCGGTGGTGGGTTCCGTCGTGGGCTCGGTGGTGGGCTCGGTGGTCGGTTCCGTCGTGGGCTCGGTGGTCGGCTCCGTGGTCGGCTCGGTGGTGGGTTCCGTGGTCGGCTCGGTGGTCGGTTCCGTCGTGGGCTCGGTCGTGGGTTCCGTGGTCGGCTCGGTGGTCGGTTCCGTGGTCGGTTCCGTGGTCGGCTCCGCGGTGGGGATCGTGGTCGGCTCGGAGGGCGTGGGCTCGGTGGTCGGCTCGGTGGGCAGCGGGACGGGGTCGGTGGGGACCGGGTCCTCGGGCGCGAGGTCGTCAGGCAGCGGCGGCTCGTCGTCGTCCGTCGGCTCGTCCACGGGCTCCTCGGGGTCCTGCCACACCATCGGGTCGGGCAGCGGTCCCACGTCGGGACCCTGGGTCTGGGGGACCACCGAGCCGTTCGGCCGCAGCACCGAGCCGGGCCCGTCGGCCGAGGTGGTGGTGTCGAACCCCGGGGGACGGTCCACGGTGATGAGCGCGGCTGCCCCGGCGATCACCACGACGCTGGCGGCCGCACCGGCCGCGATGCCCGCGGGACCGATCGTGCCGAGCACGCCCATGACGCCGGAGGTCGAGCCGCCCACGGCGCCCGCGCCACCGCCGGCACCCGCGCCGCCTCCGCCGCCCGCGCCACCCTGGCCGCCGCCGGCACCGGCCAGCGCGCCGGCGGCACCGGTGCCCTGCAGGTAGCCCGAGGCGGCCGTGCCCAGGATCGCCGGGGCGAGGATGCCCGCGAGGCCGTGGTTGAAGTCCTGGAGCTCGAGGTACAGCCCCATGCACGAGCGGCACTCGTCGAGGTGGCGCTGCACCTTGCCCGCGTCGCGTCGTGAGAGGCCGCCGCGCACGAACGCGCCGAGGTTGCCGATCGCGAACTGGCAGTCGGGCGTCGTCGTGGGGACGAGGTGCTTCTGCAGGTACGCCTGGCGCAGTCCCTCGCGCGCCCGGTACGCCAGCGCCGAGACGCTGTTCGCGCTCATGCCGAGCATCGGCGCGATCTCGGCGGGCTTCTGGCCCTCGACGTCGAGGTGCCACAGCACCATCTGCCAGCGCTCGGGCAGCGACGCGAACGCCTCGGCCGTGGTGGTGCGCTCGAAGCCGAGCTCGGCGGTGTCGACGAAGTCCACGCGGCCGTCCAGCTCGAACTGGTCGTCGGTGGGACGCTCGCGCGTGACGGCCCGGATCCTGTCGACGTGCAGGCGACGCACCGCGGTCAGCAGGTAGGCCCGGAACGACTCCTGGGGGCCGCCGCCGTTCTGCACCGTCACGAGGACCTTGGTGAACGCCTCGGCGACGAGGTCGTCGGCGTCGGGCCCGCGCATGAGCTGGCGCGCCAGGCGCTGGGCCGCCGCCTGGTGGCGGGAGTACAGCTCGCCGTACGCGCCGGAGTCACCACCGCGCACCGCGGTGAGCAGGTCGGCGTCGCTGCGCTCCTGTCCGAGGGCAGGCGGCGGGGCGTCGAGGGTCACTGCCAGCCCCTTTCCCGAGTGGTCGCGAAGCAGAACGCGCGTGACCTCGGTCAGCCACGCTCCTCAGTCTAGGTGGCCGATCCGCTGCTGTCCGGTGTTCACGTGGCCCTTTGTGACTACGGGGGCGGACTCGTTTTGCCCGGACTTCTCGGGACGAACTCGCAGTTGCACGAAAACTCGTCGCCGAAGTCGCGTCATGGCCCCCGGCGGGCCCCGTCTCTTGGGTGACAACACGGCGACTGCGCCCGGCACCTGTGAGAGGAGGCACGGAGATGGATCCCTTCGACGTCAGCTATGTCGACCTCGACTCGGCCGTCCGTGCCGGCCGGGTGGACGCAGTGGACGTTGCACACGAGGTGGGAGCGAGTGCAGCGTCTCTCGGAGTCCCGCTCCACGAGGTCCTGGACCGCGTGGAGAGGGCCTTCGACGGCCTCGAACCGTCGTTCGCGATGGTCCGTGGAGTCGCCGTGGCGTGGGCCGAGACGTCGAGGGCGCTGCAGCTCGAGACGTCGTGCGAGGACCCGCTGACCCAGCTGTCGACCTTGGCGCACCTGCGACACAGCCTGGACGGGCTGTACCGCGGCGCGGTCCGGGACGACGGGACGGTCACGGATCGTCACGCCCTCGTGGTGGTCGAGCTGCCTCCGGAGCCCGGTCACCCGCTGGAGCAGGCGCTGCACGCGGTCGACGTGAGCGTCGCCCTGCGCACCGCATTCCCCGGCGACGAGGTCATCGCCCAGTTGAGCCCGCGGCGGTTCTGCGTGCTGGCCGAACGCCGGCGCCTGGACCAGCCGACGCTGAGCCTGGTCACGGTCCTGCTCCGCCGGACGTTCGAGTCGCCCCCGCCGCGGGTGTGGCTCGAGCTGCTGCCGCCGGTGGCCCAGGACGTGACCTGGGTGCTCGACGCACTCACCGGTTGAACCGGCGGGATCCGCCACCATCTCGGGTGTGGCGGAACCCGCCGGCTCGGCCCGGAGCGTCGGTGCCCGCGCCTACTATTGCCGCATGTGCGGCCGTTACGCGACCTCCCGGACCCCGGCCACCCTGGTCGACGACTTCGAGGCTGACCTCGGCGACCTGTTCGAGGACACCGGCGCCGACTACAACCTGGCGCCCACCAAGCTCGCTCCACTCGTGGTGCAGCGCACCGGCGAGGACACGGTCCGGCGCGAGCTCGTCACGGCGAAGTGGGGCCTGGTGCCCTCGTGGGCCAAGGACCCCTCGATCGGCAATCGGCTGATCAACGCTCGCAGCGAGACGGTGGCCGAGAAGCCCTCGTTCCGCAAGGCCTTCGCCAAGCGGCGCGCCATCGTGCCGGCCGACGGGTTCTACGAGTGGTACCAGCCCGAGGGCGAGCCCGGCGCGAAGCGCAAGCCGCCGAAGCAGCCGTTCTTCATGAGCGCCGAGTCGGGCCTGGGCCTCGCCGGCCTCTACGAGTTCTGGAAGGACCCCGAGGGCGCGTGGCTGCTGACCTACACGATCCTCACCACGTCCGCCGAGGGCGAGGACGGCCGCATCCACGACCGCGCGCCGCTGATCGTCGAGCCCGACGTCGCGAGCCGGTGGCTGGCGGCCGAGCCGTGGCCCGAGGCGCTCGACCACCTCGTCCCGGCCACGCCCGGCGTGCTGCGCACGTGGCCGGTCTCCACCGAGGTCAACAACGTCCGCAACAACGGTCCCGAGCTGGTCGAGCCGATCCCGATCGAGGGGGAATAGCGGCACGTGGCGAGTCGTTTGACCTGACAGGAGGTACGAATGCTCGCATGCCCCGTACGACCGGCCACAGTAGGCTGGACGACGATGACTGACGACACCGTCGTGGACCCGTCGAACGAGACCCCGGAGGAGCGCCAGGCCCGATTCGAGGCCGACGCCCTTCCCTTCCTCGACCAGCTGTACTCGGCCGCTCTGCGTATGACCCGCAACCCCCAGGACGCCGAGGACCTGGTGCAGGAGACCTATGCGAAGGCGTTCAGCGCCTTCCACCAGTTCAAGCCCGGCACCAACCTCAAGGCGTGGCTGTACCGCATCCTGACGAACACGTACATCAACCACTACCGCAAGAAGCAGCGCCAGCCCCAGCAGGTCACGGACGAGATCGAGGACTGGCAGATCGCGGCGGCGGCGGCGCACAGCTCGTCGGGACTGAAGTCGGCGGAGATGGAGGCGCTCGAGCGCCTGCCCGACTCCGACGTCAAGGACGCCCTGCAGGCGCTCCCCGAGGACTTCCGCTACGCGGTGTACCTCGCCGACGTCGAGGGCTTCCCCTACAAGGAGATCGCGGAGATCATGGACACGCCCATCGGCACGGTGATGTCGAGGCTGCACCGCGGACGTCGGCAGCTGCGCGACCTGCTCACCGACTACGCCCGCGATCGTGGGATGAAGGTTCCGGCCGGAGGTGACACCAAGTGAGCTGTGACGGACCCGACTGCGAGAAGGCGCTGGAGAACCTCTACGTCTTCCTCGACCAGGAGATCGACGGCGCCAGCTGCGACGAGATCCAGGCGCACCTGGACGACTGCTCGGACTGCCTGAACGAGTACCACCTCGAGCAGATCGTGAAGGCGCTCGTCGGTCGCTCGTGCACCGAGATCGCTCCCGAGCCCCTGCGCGAGAAGGTGCGGCTGCAGATCCGCACCGTCCAGGTCGAGATCACCGACCTGCGCTGAGTCCCGGAGACGACGAAACCCCATCCGCCGGATGGGGTTTCGTGCGTTATCGGCGCGGTTTCACGCGTTGGGGCGCTTACCGTGGTTCGCGCCCTTCTTGCGACGCGCCCGGCGCTTGCGACCGGTCTTGCCCATGGTTCCTCCTCAAAACGCTGACCATCAAGTCTCGCACACTCAGCCCACCACGGGCACACGGGACAGGAAGCGCTCGCGATCGACCACGATCCGGCGCACCTGTCCGCTGGCCACGAGCACCTCGTTCTGGTCGCGGGCGGCGACGTCGAAGATCACCAGGCGCCCGTCGCGCTGGGTGACCGAGGCCGTCGCAGTGATGGTGGCGCCCACGGCGCTCGCGGCCAGGTGCTGCACCTCCACGCGGGTGCCCACGCTGGTCTGCGAGGGCTCGAGGTCGAGCGCGGCGCACGTGGCGGCCTCGAGCCAGGCCAGCACGACCGGCGTGCCGAGGACCTCGAGGTCGCCGCTGCCCACCGCACGGGCGGTGTGCTCGGGGCCGACGGTGTGCGTCACGGTGGCCTGTCCGGACGGGTCGGTCACGCTCAGACGCCCATCGTGTTGCGCGGGTAGAGCGCGTTCACGTCGGTGGCGACGTTGACCAGGTACGGCACGCCCGAGGCGAACGCGCGGTCGAGCGCCGGGCCGATCTCCTTCGGGTCGGTGACGAACTCGCCGCCGCCGCCCAGCGCCTGGACCACCTGGTCGTAGCGCGTGTTCGGGGCGAGGTCGGCCGCGACGTCGTAGCCGTAGAGCATCTGCATCGGGGGCTTCTCCAGACCCCAGGCGGAGTTGTTGCCCACCACCATGACGACCGGCAGGTCGTGGCGGACGAGCGTGTCGACGTCGATGATCGACATGCCGGCGGCGCCGTCGCCCATCAGCAGCACGACCTGGCTCGAGGGCCGTGCGATGCGGGCCGCCATCGCCGCGCCCAGTCCGGCGCCGAGGCAGCCGTACGGGCCCGGGTCGAGCCAGCCGCCGGGCCGCTGCGGCTCGACGAACTTGCCCGCGAACGACACGAAGTCGCCGCCGTCGCCGATCACGACCGCGTCGTCGGCCAGCCGCGGCAGCAGCTCGCCGTAGATCCGCGCGGGGTGGATCGGGTCGGCCTCGGCGGTCAGCAGCGCCGCGTCGCGCTGGACGGCCGCCGCGACGACGTCCTGCAGCTCGCTCAGCCACGGCGACCAGTCGGGCCGGCTGGTGCCGGACTGGAGTCCCTGGAGGAGCGCGTCGAAGATCGTGGTGAGGTCACCGGCCGCCGACGCGCCGAGCGACGCGTGGGTGGAGACCTGGCCGGGGGAGTCGCCGATGTGGACCGTGACGGCGGGGTCGCCGCCCTCCTTGCCACCGAACCGGCCGAAGCCGAGGCGGAAGTCCAGTGGGGTGCCGACGACCACGACGAGGTCGGCGGTGCCGAGGGCCTTCGAGCGTGCCTTCGTGACGAGGTTCGGGTGTCCGCCGGGGACGATGCCGCGGCCCATGCCGTTGGCGATCGCGGGGATGCCGGACTCCTGCACGAAGCGCAGGGCGGCCTCCTCTGCGTGGTCGGACCACACGTCGCTGCCCAGGATCACGACCGGACGCCGGGACTCGGCGAGCAGGCGCACGACCGACGCGACCGTGTCGGGGTCGGGGTCGATCCGCTCGGTCGAGGGGCCGCTCGACACGTGCGTGACCGGGCCGGAGTTGAAGAACTCGTCCATCGGGATGTCGACGAACGTGGGGCCGCGGTGCGACGAGCCGGCGAGGGTGAACGCCTCGTCGACGACCGGCGCGATGTCGGCCAGGCTCTTGGCCGTCGTGGCGGACTTCGTGATGGTCTCGAAGATCGGCGGGTGGTCGAGCTCCTGCAGCGTGCCGGTGCCCCACGTCGACTGCGCGGCGCGGCCGCCGACGACCACGAGGGGAGCGCCCGAGAAGTAGGCCTGCGCCACCGGGCTCACGCCGTTCGTCACGCCGGGGCCGGCCGTGAGCACCGCGAGACCGGGCGTGCGCGTGAGCTTGCCGATCGCCTCGGCGGCGAAGACCGCGGAGGGCTCGTGGCGCACGTCGATGATCGGCATCGGCTCGTCGGACTTCACGGCGGCGTCGTACATCGGGAAGATGTGGGCGCCCGAGAGGGTGAACATCGCCTCGGCTCCGTGGGCCCGCGCGACGTCGAGTGCGTGGTGGCCGCCGTGCGGTCCGGTGGGCTCCGGGAACGCGGCGTCCTGCTGCTGGTCTTCGGTCATGTGACGCAGGTTACCCGCGAGTCGCTTCCAGCGGAGCCCTAGTCTCGGAACGTGCCCTCCTTCGAAGACATCGCCGACGCGCAGACCGCGCTGACCACGGCACAGATCGACCGGCTGCAGCTGCTGGTCACCGACTGGCAGATCGTCGCCGACCTGTCGTTCAGCGACCTGGTCCTGTGGGTGGAGGACGCGGAGGAGAAGGGCATGTGGGCGGCGGCGCAGATCCGTCCGACCACGGGCCCGACCACCCTGCTGGAGGACGTGGTGGGCACCTTCGTCCCGCGCGACCTGACCGCGGTCGAGGACGAGCGGCTCGCCGATGGCACCTCGATCACGCAGGCCGCCGTGCCGGTGATGTGGGCCGGCCGACGCATCGGCGTGATCGTCAAGCGCCGCCCCGTCACCGACCGCCGCACCGCGAGCGCCCTCGAGTCGGCCTACCAGCGGGCCAGCGACGAGCTCTTCGAGATGATCCAGCGCGGCGAGTTCCCGCTGCCGGGCGTGCCGTCCGAGCTGGCCGACTCGCTGCGGGTGGGCGACGGCTTCGTCCGCACCGACGCGGAGGGCCGCGTGCTGTACGCGAGCCCCAACGCGCTGTCGGCGTACCGTCGGCTCGGCTACGTGGGCGACCTCCAGGGCGCCGACCTGATCGACGTCACGACGTACCTCATCGGCAACGACGCCGACCGCCCGTTCTCCACGCTGTTCGGAGCTGGCGAGACCGAGGCCGAGATCGAGGCGTCGGGTGCGTCGATGCTGCTGCGGATCATGCCGCTGCGCAGCGGGGGAGCGGCCACGGGCTCGCTCATCCTGCTGCGCGACGTGACCGAGCTACGACTGCGCGAGCGCGAGCTGGTCTCGAAGGACGCCACGATTCGCGAGATCCACCACCGGGTGAAGAACAACCTGCAGACCGTCGCGGCCCTGCTGCGGCTCCAGAGCCGGCGGATGGAGATCCCCGCGGCGCGCGAGGCGCTGCAGGAGGCCGAGCGGCGGGTGGGCTCGATCGCGCTCGTGCACGAGACGCTGAGCCAGTCCTTCGACGAGTCGGTGGAGTTCGACGCGATCGCCGACACGCTGCTGCGCACGGTGCTGGACGTCGGTGGCGGCGTCGTGAAGGCCGAGCGGGTGGGCTCGTTCGGGCTGGTGCCCGCCGAGATCGCGACCCCGCTGGCGATGACGCTGACCGAGCTGGTGCAGAATGCTGCCGAGCACGCCTTCGGACCCGAGGGTGGGCGCGTGACACTGGCCGTCAACCGGATCCGCGGACGGATCCGGCTGAGGGTGAGTGACGACGGACGGGGGCTGCCGGACGACTTCGACCCGACACTGAGTCTGGGCCTGTCGATCGTGTCCACGCTGGTGCGTGGCGAGCTGAAGGGCGACCTCGACTACGAGTCGATGCCCTCGGGCGGCACGACCGTGACGATCGCCTTCAGCCTGTGAGGGCGATCAGGCGGTCTTGATGCGGGCGCGCGCGTTGCGGCGCTTGAGAGCGCGACGCTCGTCCTCGCTGAGGCCACCCCACACACCGTGGTCCTGGCCGGACTCGAGAGCCCACTGCAGGCACTGGTCGCGAACGTCGCACCGGCGGCACACCAGCTTGGCCTCCTCCACCTGGAGGATCGCCGGGCCCGTGTTGCCGATCGGGAAGAACAGTTCGGGATCTTCGTCCAGACAGGCCGAACGATGACGCCAATCCATGCGGATGACTCCTTAGGGCAGCTTACGTGGGGGGGATCGAGTACGCCGGGGCGCACGCTCTACCAGTTTTGCAAGGTTCTGCGCACTCCACAACAGATGTACCCGGACAGATCCTGAGGGAAACGTCACATATTCGTAACGTGGAAAATGCTTGCATTCACGCCGCGTTAGCCTGAGCGCGTGCCTGTGTCCTCTCGCATCCCCCTCGGGATCGCCGCCGTCGTCGTCGCCCTCCAGGGGCTGGTCTTCATCGCGTTGGCGGTGCTCGACCTGGCCGGACTCGTCCCCGGACGCATCGCGGTGGGCGTGGGCATCGGGGTGCTTCTGCTGATCCTCGGCGCCGGCCTCGTGGCCGCGGCCGTGGGCCTGGTGCGCGGTGCCCACGTCGCCCGGGGACCCGTGGTGGTCGCCCAGCTGATCGGCCTGGGGCTGGCGTGGTCCCTGCGCAACCCCGACGCGAACACCGGCGACAACCGCGCCGTGGGGATCGCGATCGCGGTCTCGGCGCTGGTCGTGCTCGCCTGCCTGGCCACCGGCCCGGCGCGACGGGCGCTGGCCGACGACCACGGGGAATGACCGGTGTGGGAGACTGGACGGTGGGGCACACCCCGTCCTCACCCGCGGCACGACACCGCACCCGGCAGCCGGATCGGCGCCGCCCGCACCTGATCACCCCCTGCTGCGCGAGGAACCATGTCCACCCACATCGACCCGATCGACACCGACCTGCTCATGACGCTCACCGACGACGACGATCCCGTGTTCTCGCTGCACCGCGGCGGCAAGATGGAGGTCACCTCGACGGTACCCGTGGGGAACGCCGACGACCTGTCGCTGGCCTACACCCCCGGCGTCGCCAAGGTCTGTGAGGCGATCGCCGCCGACCCTGAGGTCGCGCACCAGTACACGTGGGTCGGCAACACCGTCGCGGTCATCACCGACGGCACCGCCGTGCTCGGCCTGGGCGACATCGGCCCGGCCGCCGCGATGCCCGTGATGGAGGGCAAGGCGATCCTGTTCAAGCAGTTCGGCGGCGTCGACGCCATGCCGATCGCGCTGGACACCACCGACACCGACGAGATCGTCGAGACGATCGTGCGCCTGGCGCCCACGTTCGGCGGCGTCAACCTCGAGGACATCTCGAGCCCGCGCTGCTTCGAGATCGAGCGTCGCCTCATCGAGCGCCTCGACATCCCCGTCTTCCACGACGACCAGCACGGCACGGCCGTGGTGGTGCTCGCGGGCCTCTACAACGCGCTGCGCCTCACCGACCGCGAGCCCGACGAGGTCAAGGTCGTCATCTCCGGTGCCGGAGCCGCGGGCGTGGCGATCACGAAGATCCTCCGCTCGGCCGGCGTGCGCAAGATCAGCGTCACCGACCGCGCCGGAGTCATCACGCCCGAGCGCGACGACCTCAACGAGGTCAAGCAGTGGCTGGCGCAGGAGACGTCGGGCTGGGCCCGGCCCGGGACCATCGCCGACGCCCTCGACGGCGCCGACGTCTACATCGGCGTCTCCGGCGGCACGGTTCCGGAGGAGGCCGTCGCGCGCATGGCCCCCGACGCGATCATCTTCGCGCTGGCGAACCCGAACCCCGAGGTGCACCCCGACGTCGCCCACCGGCACGCGCGGATCGTGGCGACCGGCCGCTCGGACTTCCCGAACCAGCTCAACAACGTGCTGGTCTTCCCGGGCATCTTCCGCGGCGCCCTCGACGTGCGCGCCACCGAGATCTCCGAGTCGATGAAGCTCTCGGCCGCGCGCGCGATCGCCGACCTCGTGGACGAGGACGAGCTGACCGAGACGCACATCATCCCGTCGCCGTTCGATCCTCGCGTCTCGCAGGCCGTGGCCCGCGCCGTGACGGACACCGCGCGCCGCGACGGTCTCGCTCGTCGCCCGTACTGATCGGACGCCCCTCGCGGGCGAGCACGGCCGGACCCCGTTAGGGTCGCAGCGGTAGTTGTCGCCCGACCCCAGGAGATCGCCCGTGTTCGCCGTCTACGCCGCCTCGATGGACAAGAAGAACCCCCTGGACGGCCTCGTGGTGGGGGAGCGGCCCGATCCGGTGGTCACCGACGGCTGGACCACGGTCACGGTGAAGGCCGCGTCGATCAACCACCACGACGTGTGGAGCCTGCGCGGCGTCGGCCTGCGCGAGGAGTCGCTGCCGATGATCCTGGGCTGCGACGCGGCGGGCTTCGACGAGGACGGCAACGAGGTCATCGTCCACGCCGTCATCAGCGACCCGGACTGGATCGGCGACGAGACGCTCGACCCGCGCCGCTCGCTGCTGTCGGAGCGCCACCAGGGCACGTTCGCCGAGAAGGTCGCCGTGCCGAGGCGCAACGTGGTGCCCAAGCCCGCGGGCCTGTCGATGGCCGAGGCCGCGTGCCTGCCCACCGCGTGGCTGACGGCCTACCGGATGCTCTTCACGCAGGCCGACCTGCACCCCGGCGACTCCGTGCTCGTGCAGGGCGCGGGCGGCGGCGTGGCCACCGCCGCGATCACGCTGGCCCGGGCCGCGGGCTTTCGCGTGTTCGCGACCAGCCGCGACGAGGACAAGCGCCGGCGTGCGCTCGAGATCGGCGCCCACGAGGTCCTCGAGTCAGGTGCGCGGCTGCCCGTCAAGGTCGATGCGGTCATGGAGACGGTCGGTGCCGCCACGTGGTCGCACTCGGTCCGCGCGATGCGCCCCGGCGGCACGATCGTCATCTCGGGCGCCACGTCGGGCGACGCCCCCTCGCACGCCGAGCTGACCCGCATCTTCTTCCAGCAGATGCGCGTCCACGGCTCCACGATGGGCACCCGCGACGAGCTGCGGCGCCTGGCCGAGTTCATGGACGTCACCGGCACCAAGCCGCTCATCGACGCGGAGATCGCCATGGAGGACGCCGCACAGGGCCTCCAGCGCGTCATCGACGGCGACGTCTTCGGCAAGATCGTCCTGACCCGCTGAGCCGCGCGAGCCGCGCCCCTGCGCCCGGCCGACGCCGAGTGGCGCAAGAAGGCCCTCCACTCGTCGAGTGGCGGGCCGTTCTGCGCCACTCGCGGGTGGCGGGGCGGTGCAGGCGCTGCGGGTCGGGCTAGTCCTCGTCGTCGTCGAGGCGGGCCAGCCAGGTGGCCAGCCGCTCGACGGGCACCTCGAACTCGGGGTTCAGGTCGACGAAGATCGACAGCTGCTCGGCCAGCCAGGCGAAGGAGACCTCCTCCTCGCCGCGGCGGGCCGCCAGCTCCTCGATGCCCCGGTCGGTGAAGTACATCGACCGATCAGGCGAACGCGCGGTTCATCAGGTCCTTGAACTCGGTGACGTGCACCGAGTGCGAGCCCACCGACGGAGCCGAGGACTCCGGGCGGGTGACCTGCGTCATCGGCAGACCCAGCGCGTCGCGCAGGTAGAGTGCGACGTGCGGCCACGGGCCCTGGTTCTCGGGCTCGTCCTGGACCCAGCGGATCTCGCGGGCGTTGGGGTACTTCGCGAGCTCCTCCTTGATCTCCTCCAGCGGACGCGGGTAGAGCTGCTCGAGGCGCACGATCGCCGTACGGGGGCTGTCGCCCTCGAGGCTCTTGCGCTCGGTCAGCAGGTCCCACGTCACCTTGCCGGAGCACAGGATGACCTTCTCCACGCGCTCGGCGTCGACCGTGTCGTCGCCGATCACCGGGCGGAACGTGCCCGAGGTGAAGTCGTCGGGCTGGCTGGCCGCGAGCTTGTTGCGCAGCATCGACTTCGGCGTGAAGACGATGAGCGGACGGTGCTGCGACTGCAGGTTCTGACGACGGAGCAGGTGGAAGTACGACGCGGGCGTCGACGGCTGGGCGATCGTCATCTCGTCGTTCGCGGCGAGCGTCAGGAAGCGCTCGATGCGGCCCGACGAGTGGTCGGGGCCCTGGCCCTCGTAGCCGTGCGGCAGGAGCAGGACGACGCCCGACTTCTGACCCCACTTGGTCTCACCGGAGCTGATGTACTCGTCGATCACGGACTGGGCGCCGTTGACGAAGTCGCCGAACTGGGCCTCCCACATCGTGAGCGCCTCGGGACGGGCCACGGAGTAGCCGTACTCGAAGCCGAGCGCCGCGTACTCCGAGAGCAGCGAGTCGTAGACGTAGAACGACGCCTGCTTGTCGGCCACGTGCTGCAGCGGCGTCCACTCGGCCCCGTCCTTGCGATCGATGATCGTGGCGAAGCGGGTGGTGAACGTGCCGCGGCGCGAGTCCTGGCCAACGAGGCGCACGGGGCGACCGTCGGCGAGCAGCGAGCCCATCGCGATGATCTCGCCCGTGCCCCAGTCGATGGGACCGGCCGTGATCGAGGCCGCGCGGCGCTGCAGCTGGGGCAGCACCTTCGGGTGGACCGTGAAGCCGTCGGGCACGTTCGTGTAGGCGTCCGAGATGGCCTTGAGCGTGTCGGCGCTGATCGCGGTGACCAGCTCCTCGTCGTACGGCTTCTCCGGGTAGTCCGGGGTGCGCGTGTAGCCGGGGTCGTGCTGCGCCTGCTTGACCTTCGCCAGGTTCTGCTCGAGCAGCTTCTGGTAGTCCTTGAGCGCCTCCTCGGCCTCCTCGAGCGTGATGTCGCCACGACCGACGAGAGCCTCGGTGTACAGCTTGCGCACCGACTTCTTCTTCTCGATCGTGTCGTACATCAGCGGCTGCGTGAAGCTGGGGTCGTCGCCCTCGTTGTGGCCACGGCGTCGGTAGCAGACGAGGTCGATGACGACGTCCTTGTGGAACGTGCGGCGGTACTCGTAGGCCAGCTGCGCGGCGCGGATGCAGGCCTCGGGATCGTCGCCGTTCACGTGGAAGATCGGCGCCTGGATCATGCGCGCGACATCGGTGCAGTAGGTCGACGAGCGCGACGAGGACGGGCTCGTGGTGAAGCCGACCTGGTTGTTCACGATCACGTGCACGGTGCCGCCGGTGCGGTAGCCCCGCAGCTGCGACAGGTTGAGCGTCTCGGCGACGACGCCCTGGCCGGCGAACGCCGCGTCGCCGTGGACGAGGACCGGCAGGACCGGGAACTCCTCGCCGCGGTTCAGCACGTCCTGCTTGGCGCGGGCGATGCCCTCGAGCACCGGGTCGACGACCTCGAGGTGCGACGGGTTGGCCGCGACCGAGACCTTGATCTTGTCGCCGCGGACCGAGGTGAACTCGCCGTCGACGCCCAGGTGGTACTTGACGTCGCCCGAGCCCTGCACGGTGCGCGGGTCGATGTTGCCCTCGAACTCGCGGAACACGTTGGCCGGGTCCTTGCCGGCGATGTTCACCAGCACGTTGAGGCGGCCGCGGTGGGCCATGCCGATGCAGACCTCCTCGAGGCCGTCGGCGGCGGCGCCCTCGCAGATCTCATCGAGCAGCGGGACCATCGTCTCGCCACCCTCGAGGCTGAAGCGCTTCTGGCCGACGAACTTGGTCTGCAGGAAGGTCTCGAAGGCTTCGGCCTGGTTGAGCTTCTGCAGGATGCGCAGCTGCTCCTCGCGGGGCTCCTTGACGTGCGGGCGCTCGAGGCGCTCCTGGAACCAGCTGCGCTCCTCGGGCTCCTGGATGTGCATGTACTCCACGGCCATCGTGCGGACGTAGGAGTCGCGCAGGATGCCCAGGATCTCGCGCAGCTTCATGAAGCGCTTGCCCGAGGCCTTGCCGAAGGAGCCCACCGGGAACTCGCGGTCGAGGTCCCACAGGGTGAGGCCGTGCGACGCGATGTCGAGGTCGGGGTGGGTGCGCTGGCGGTACTCGAGCGGGTTCGTGTCGGCCATGAGGTGGCCGCGCACGCGGAACGAGTGGATCAGCTCGAGGACGCGCGCCTGGCGGTCGACGTCGTCGTCGTGGCGGACCGAGATGTCCTGCGCCCAGCGGATCGGCTCGTAGGGGATCCGCAGCGAGGTGAAGATCTCGTCGTAGAAGCCCTCGGCGCCCAGCAGGAGCTGGTGCACGCGACGCAGGAACTCGCCCGACTGCGCGCCCTGGATGACGCGGTGGTCGTACGTGGACGTCAGCGTCATCATCTTCGAGACGGCCATGAGCGCGAGGGTGTCCTCGGACGCGCCCTGGAACTCCGGCGGGTAGTCCATCGAGCCGACGCCGACGATGAGGCCCTGGCCGGCCATGAGGCGCGGCACCGAGTGGTTGGTGCCGATGCCGCCGGGGTTCGTCAGGCTGACGGTGGTGCCCTGGAAGTCGCTGACCTCGAGCTTGTTGTCGCGGGCCTTGCGCACGATGGTCTCGTAGCCGCGCCAGAACTGCGCGAAGTCCATCGTCTCGGCGGCCTTGATGTTCGGCACCATGAGCTGGCGCGAGCCGTCGGCCTTCTGCACGTCGATGGCCAGGCCGAAGTTCACGTGCTCGGGGTTGAGCTGGACCGGCTTGCCCTTCTCGTTGTACTCGAAGCCGGTGTTCATCTCGGGCATGGCCGCGACGGCCTTGACGACCGCGTAGCCGATGAGGTGCGTGAACGACACCTTGCCGCCGCGAGCGCGGGCGAGGTGGTTGTTGATGACGACGCGCTGGTCGAACAGCAGCTTGACCGGCACCGAGCGGACGCTGGTGGCGGTGGGGACCGCGAGGCTGGCGTCCATGTTGGTCGCGGTGCGCGCCGAGGCGCCCTTCAGCACGACCTTCTCGACCTCACCGGGACCCGTGGGGGTCTCGGCGGGCTTGTCCTGGGCGGCGGACTTGGCCGCGGCGGGCTGCGCCTTCGCGGGCTGCTCCTTGGCGGCGGGCTTCGGCGAGGTCGGGGCGGCGGCCGGGGCCGGCGGGTTCTTCTCCTCGGCGGCACGCGCCGAGGGAGCCTTCTGCGGCGTGGCCGGCTTCTCGGCCTGCTGCTGCGACGGCTCGATCGCCGGCTCGTCGGTGCGGGTCTCGGAGGACTCGGACTTCGGGGCGGGCTTCTCGGCCGTCGTCGACGACCCGGCCGTCTTCGACTCGGACGAGGCGGCGCCGTTGGCGCCGTAGCCGCCCTTGCGGAAGAAGTCGGCCCACTCGGCGTCGACCGAGGACGGGTCGGCGGTGAACTGGTCGTACATCTCTTCGACCAGCCACTCGTTGCTGCCGAAGTCGGGGTGGGGAGCGTCGGTCGCCGACGCGGTGGGGGAGGACTCGGCCACGGCCTGAATCGCCTCTTCCGGGGAAAATCGCTCGCGTGATCGCGCACGGATGGTGGACTCAAGACAGGGTAACGCGCTCGCCCACAGGGTCGCAGGCAGGTCGCAGAACCCGTCGGTAACCTCGCGCCGGGGACCGGCGCGAGGCTCTAGAGCGTCTCGAGGGTGGCGTCGAGACCCATGTCGTCGACGCCGTCGAGCGCCTTGCTCACGGGGCAGGTCTCCTTGGCCTCCTCGGCCACCTGCTGGAACTCCGCGTCGTCGATGCCCTCGGCCTCCGCGCGCACGGTGAGGTTGATGCGGGTGATGCGGAACCCGCCGTCGGGATCGGGGCCCAGCGTGACGTCGGCCGACGTCTCGACGGCGTTGACCGTGGCGCCCGCGCGGCCCAGCAGCGCGGTCAGCTGCATCGTGTAGCAGGCCGAGTGCGCGGCCGCGATGAGCTCCTCGGGGTTGGTGGCGCCGCCACCGTCGTCGGACGAGCGCTTGGGGAACGACATCTCGAAGGTGCCCAGGCCGGACGACGTCAGCTCGACCTGGCCGGATCCGTCCTCGAAGCCGCCGTCCCAGGCGGTGCGTGCGGTGCGAGTGGGCATGAGGGCCTCCTGTGGCTCGGGGTGTGGTGCTCACGTGGTGGTTCCCTCTCGACGCTAACCACGTTTCGGCGGGTCCGCACGGCGCGTCCGTGGACAGCGCCTGCGCGGCCTCCTAGGTTCGAGCCGTGGAGGTCACCGAGGTTGCCGACGGGATCTGGTTCGCCCGCACCGAGTACGTCAACTGGATCGTCCTGGTGGAGGGCGACCGCGCCGCGCTGGTCGACTGCGGCTACCCCGGCCAGGCGGGCCTCCTCGAGGAGTCCGTGCGGCGCGCGGGCGTCACGATGGAGCAGGTCGAGGCGCTCGTGGTGACCCACAACCACGTCGACCACACGGGCTCGATGCCGGCCCTCTCGGCGCGCGGCGTGCGCGTGCTGGCGGGCGCCGACGAGATGCCGATGCTGCGGGGCGAGCGCGTCGAGAGCGCCACCACCACCGACGTCCTGCTGCGCGCGTGGCGTCCGCGGGTGCTGCGCTGGGCGCTCGGCATCGCGCGCCTCGGCGCGTCGGGCCACCCGCACGTCGACACGGTCGAGGCCGTCGTGCCGGGGCAGCCGCTCGACCTCCCGTGCTCGCCCGTGCCGGTGTCGCTGCCCGGGCACACCTCGGGACACATCGCCCTGCACTTCCCGGCCCAGCGCGCCGTCGCCACGGGTGACGCGCTCGTCACGGGGCACTCGCTGAGCCCGGTCGAGGGGCCGCAGGCGATCGACGCGTTCTTCCACCACGACACGTCGCGACTGCGGGCCACGCTGCCGGACCTCGCGCTGCTCGACGCCGACCTCGTCCTGCCGGGCCACGGTCCCGCGGCCCACGTCCCGATCGCGCGTGCGGTCGGCGAGGCGCTGAGCGTCTGATGGAGACCATCGACGAGTACGTCGTCCGCACCCTGCCCGGACTGCAGCCGGCCCCGGAGGCCGCCCGGGACGTCGACGTGGTGGCGCTGCGCCACCTCTTCGCGGCGCAGGTGCAGAGCCGCCACCTCGACTTCGCGGCGCGCTGGCTGCAGGGGCGCGGCGAGGGGCACTACACGATCGGCTCCGCCGGCCACGAGAGCAACGCGGCGCTCGGCCTGCTGTCCGAGGTGAGCGACCCGGCCCTGCTGCACTACCGATCCGGCGGGCTGTACGCCGCGCGGTCGGCGAAGGCGGGCCGCGACGACGGCGTGCGGGCGATCCTGCAGAGCCTCACCAGCGCGCGCAGCGACCCGATGTCGGGCGGGCGGCACAAGGTGTTCGGGCACCCGGCGCTGAGCATCGTCCCGCAGACCTCCACGATCAGCTCGCACCTGCCGCGGGCAGTGGGGCTCGGGCTCGGGCTGGGCTTCGCGCGCCGGCTCGGGCGTCACACGGCCTGGCCCGAGGACGCCGTCGTGCTGTGCAGCTTCGGCGACGCCTCGGTCAACCACTCCACGGCGGTCGGCGCACTCAACGCCGCGGCCTACCTGACCCACCGCGGGCTCGCCTGCCCCGTGCTGTTCGTGTGCGAGGACAACCGCATCGGCATCAGCACGGCCTCGCCCGAGGGCTGGCCCGGCGCCATGCTCGAGGGCCTGCCGGGGATCGAGTACCGCGCGGCCGACGGCGACGACCCCGTCGGCCTGCTGCGCCAGACGCAGGACGCCCTCGACGCCGTCCGGTCGAGCCGCAGCCCCGGGGTACTGCACCTCTCCACCGTGCGGTTCCTCGGCCACGCGGGGTCCGACGCCGAGGTCGCGTACCGCACGCGCAAGCGGATCGAGGCCGACTACGACCGGGATCCGATCGTCGCCACGGCGCGCGCCCTCGTGGACGCGGGGGGGATCACCGGCGCCGAGGCTCTCGAGGCCTACGAGAGCACGCGGCGCGGGGTCATGGCGCAGGCCGAGGACATCATCGGCGAGCCGCGGCTCGACTCGCGCGCGGCCGTCGTCGCGCCGCTCGCGCTGCCGCGGTTCGACTCGGTGCCGGAGCGTGAGGTCGAAGGATCGCGGCGCACGCTGGCGCAGGCGATCAACGCGACGCTCGGAGAGCTGCTGGAGGACCATCCCGAGACGCTGCTGTTCGGCGAGGACGTGGCGGTCAAGGGCGGCGTCTACGGCGTCACCCGCGGCCTGCGCAAGCGGTTCGGCGGTCAGCGGGTCTTCGACACCCTCCTCGACGAGCAGACGATCCTGGGCACCGCGCTGGGCACCGCGCTCGCCGGCTTCGTGCCGATCCCCGAGATCCAGTACCTGGCCTACCTGCACAACGCGGAGGACCAGCTGCGCGGAGAGGCAGCATCGCTCGGGTTCTTCTCGGCGGGGCAGTACCGCAACGGCATGGTGGTGCGCATCGCCGGACTGGCCTACCAGCGCGGCTTCGGCGGCCACTTCCACAACGACAACTCCGTGGCCGTGCTGCGCGACATCCCGGGCCTGGTGCTGGCGGTGCCGAGCCACCCCGCCGACGCGCCCGGCCTGCTGCGCGCCTGTCACCGGCTGGCGCGCGAGGGTCGGGTCTGCGTCTACCTCGAGCCCATCGCGCGGTACCACTCGCGCGACCTCCACGAGGACGGCGACGGCCTGTGGACCGCCCCGCCGTCCGAGGACGCGGTGATCGCCCCGGGCGAGGTCGGCGTGCACGGCGACGGTCGCGACCTCGTGATCCTGACCTTCGGCAACGGCACGTTCATGAGCCGGCGCGCCGCGGAGGAACTGCGTCGGCGGGGGGTCGAGGCCACCGTCGTCGACCTGCGCTGGCTCGCGCCGCTGCCCGAGGAGCAGGTCGTCGACGCCTGCCGCGGCTTCGACCGCGTGCTCGTGGTGGACGAGACGCGACACTCCGGCGGCGTGGGGGAGGGCGTCGTCAGCGCCCTCGTCGCCGCCCGCCACCCGGGCCGCATCGCCCGCGTCGCGAGCGCCGACAGCTTCATCCCCCTCGGCCCCGCCTCCGACCAGGTCCTGCTGGGCGAGGACGAGATCGTCCGCGCCGCCCTCGGCCTGATGGCCTGACGCCTCAGGTCCGGCGCTGACCGGTGCCGGGGAATCGGCGGCCCCGTGCGCGGGCGCCCGGAGGCCGACAGGATGGTCGCGTGAGCGTGTACCTGGCGTGGACGGAGCGGGAGCCCGAGGACCTCGAGGGGCCGTGGGTGGAGGCGCGGACGATCGCGCCGGGGCTGCTGCTGGTCGAGAGCTCCGAGACGCTGTCGGTCGTCTACCACGCGATCAAGTGGTCGCTGCCCGACGACGCCGCGCTCATCGTGACACCGGTCGACCGCACGCCGAAGCTGCGCGGCCTGGAGCCCGGCACCACCTCGTGGCTGCGCGAGCGCACCAGTCCCGCCGGGAGCTGAGCGTCAGACGCCGAGGTCGAGGTCCTTGAACCAGGACTCGGTGACGTAGTCCGTCTCCCAGCCCAGTGACCGGTAGAGCTCGTCGGCCTTCGTGGGGGAGTCCGCGTCGACCTCGAGGGACACGCGGTCGCGACCGTTGCGGGCGGCGTCGGCGATCACCGTGGCGAGCAGCGACTTGGCCACGCCGCGACCCCGGGCGGCGCGCGTGACGCCGATGTACTCCACGTACGTGCCCTGCGTGCCGCCCTCGGGCGCCGCGCTCGACGAGCACACGACCGTGCCCGCGGGCACGTGATGGCCGCCGTCGGTGTCCACGTACGCGAGCCACCAATGGTCCCAGCTGTGCGCGGGGTCCTCGCGCATCCGCTGGACGAACTCCGAGAAGCTCTCGCGGTACGAGTTGAAGTGGTCCTGGAACGACGTCTCGAGCATCTGGTGGACGACCTGCAGGTCGGAGGCCACCGGCATCCCGTTCTCGTGCCGCTCGACCGGCCGCACCGTGACGCCGGCGCGTGGCTCGAGCGAGGCCTCGTCGGGGGTGACGGGCCGCTCCATGTGCAGCCACGTGCGGCGCTTGGCGTAGCCGGCGTCGGTGAGCCATCCGGCCTGGCGCGTGTCGCCGGCGAAGGGGCTCTCGTCGAGCCGCGTGGCGCTGATCCCGCGGAAGCGCGCCATCGTTACGGCCGCGGACTCGGCCCAGCGGTAGAACGCCGCGGCGATCGCGTCGATCTCAGGCACGTCGCGGTCGAAGTAGCCCCAGATGAGAGCACGTCCCGCGGCGCGGTCGTGCACGGTGATCCAGGCGCGCGGGACGTCGTCCTCGCCCACGGCCACGAGCTGGCGTCGGGTCCACGAGGCCTGGCCGGCGACCTCGGACTCGATGCCCGCCGGATCGACGTGCGCCTCGCCCGTGCCCTGCAGCTCGTCGAGCCGTCTGAGGGCCACGAGGGCGTCGATGTCGGAGTACCCGGGAACCCGGGCACGCCACGGGCTCGGAAGGGTCGGCAGGTCGTCGTGGGTCGCGCTCGTGGTGTCGGGCATCGGGTCCATTGTGGTGGAAGCGCCTCCGGGCGTCGCCCCCACGGGGGAAGGTCGCCTGCGGGTGAGTGCCTCGATCAGGGGCGCACGGCGATCCGTGAGGCCAGCTCCCGCGCGACGTCGCGCGGCTCGTCGACCCACAGGCCGACGCGGTCCGCCGTGACCTCGCCCCGCGACGAGCGCAGCACCGTGGGGCCGCCGAGGTCGAGCTCGAGGTTCGTCCGGCCGCTGACGCCGACCAGCAGTAGGCCGTCCTCGCGGTGCACGGCTCGGATGGTCCCCGGGAGCTCGTGCTCGACCGAGCGGGCGCGCGTCAGCGCGGCCAGCGGGACGTCGACCCACGTGCGGGCACCGTTGCGGACGCGCAGGTGATCCGCCTCCAGGAGGTGCGGCCGCACGCGGTAGGACGCGAGCATGCCGAGCATCCACAGCACGCCCCAGATGCCGAGCACGAGCAGCGGAAGCCGGATCGCCTCGGCCCAGTCGGCGTCGACGTGCCGCAGGACCAGCTCGACCGCGACCGTCTCGGTGGCCGAGCCGAGGATCCACAGCCACAGCATCGGTCCGACGAGCTGGGCGTAGCGGAGGGGAGTGGCGCCGTCCGGCACGTCGGGCCGACGGGCGATCCAGCGCCCGAGCGAGCGGTACAGCGCGAGCTCCATCAGCACGGCCTCCCGACCGAGGTGGAGGAGCCCTCGCCCGCTCACGTGGCCTCCTCCATCAGGCGGCGGAAGGTCGCGATGGTCTCGTCGAGCGTGGACTCGAAGGTGGTCAGGCGCGTGTCGGGGACGTCCCCGAAGATCTGAGCGGCCAGGTCGGCGTGACTCGACCTGAGGTCGTCGATCGCCCGACGGCCCCGCGCGGTCGGGGTCACGAGGATGGCGCGGCGGTCCGTGGGGTGGGGCTCGCGCGTGACGTGCCCCGAGCCCACGAGCCCGTCCACGAGACCCGTGACGTTGCGCGGCGTCACGTCGAGCGCGGCGGCGAGCGCCTGCTGGGTGCTGGGCCCGGACAGTCCGAGGACCCAGAGCAGGTGCGTGCGGGCCGTGGTGAGACCCGACTCCTGCTCGAACCGGGTCAGGTCGGTCGACATCAGGCTCGACAGCAGCAGCAGCTTGTCGAGCACGGACGTGGCGCGGGACTCCATGTGATGAGTCTACTTCACGATGTAGTGACTTCAATGATTGGCGGACCCCGGAGAAAAGCAAGAGGATCCGCCCCGAGACGGGACGGATCCTGGTGCTGCGCTGCTTCTCGTGCTGCGTGGTGCCCCCGGCAGGATTCGAACCTGCGCTCCCGCCTCCGGAGGGCGGTGCTCTATCCCCTGAGCTACGGGGGCCTTTCACGGCGTGACGTCGCGAGAACCAAGGTAGCGCACCGGTAGCGTTGTCCCCGTGCCCCCCACCGTGCTGGTCGTCGACGACACGGCGTCCATCCGTTTCCTCATCCGGACCAACCTCGAGCTGGCCGGCTTCGACGTGATCGAGGCCGAGGACGGCCAGGACTGTCTGGACACCCTGCGCGACCTCGAGACCCTGCCCGACGTCATCACGATGGACATGATGATGCCGCGCATGGACGGCGTCACCGCGATCACGCGCATCCGCTCGAACCAGCGCTACGCCGGCATCGGACTGGTGATGGTGTCCACCCAGAGCCAGCAGATCGACCTCAACCGGGCCGCGGCCGCGGGCGTCGACGACTACGTCACGAAGCCGTTCGATCCCGACAACCTCGTCGAGACCGTGCGCCGGGTCCTGCAATCCCGCGCGTAGACCGACGCCGATAGGCTGTGTCGGTGACCCCCGACCAGCTCTCCGACGCCATCGTCGCGGCCCTGACATCCCTCGTGGACGCCGGCCGCGTGACCCTTCCCGACCCGGTTCCCACCCAGGTCCGCGTCGAGCGACCCAAGGTCAAGGAGCACGGCGACTACGCCACGAACATCGCGATGCAGCTGGGCAAGAAGGCCGGCATGAACCCGCGCGAGTTCGCCGAGCTGCTCGCCGCCGAGCTGGCCACGGACGACGGCATCGCCGGCGCCGAGGTCGCGGGTCCGGGCTTCCTCAACATCCGCGTCGCCGCCGGCGCCCAGGGTGAGATCGCCCGCGTCGTGCTCGACGCGGGGGAGGGCTACGGCCGCAACGACCTGTACGCGGGCCAGCGGATCAACCTCGAGTTCGTCAGCGCGAACCCCACCGGACCGATCCACATCGGCGGCGTCCGCTGGGCGGCCGTCGGCGACTCGCTCGGCCGACTGCTGCAGTTCAGCGGCGGCGACGTCACCCGCGAGTACTACTTCAACGACCACGGCGCGCAGATCGACCGGTTCGCGCGGTCGCTGCTCGCCTCGGCGCGTGGCGAGGAGGCCCCCGAGGACGGCTACGGCGGCCAGTACATCCACGACATCGCGGCTCGCATCGTCGAGGACCACCCCGGCGCGGCCACCCTGCCCGACGACGAGGCCGCCGAGCTGTTCCGGGCCGAGGGCGTCGAGCAGATGTTCGCCGAGATCAAGGGCAGCCTGCACGACTTCGGCGTCGACTTCGACGTCTTCTTCCACGAGAACCACCTGCACGAGACCGGCGCCGTGGATCGCGCGATCGCCCGCCTCACCGAGCTGGGCAAGATGTACGAGTCCGAGGGCGCGCAGTGGCTGCGCACGTCGGACTACGGCGACGACAAGGACCGCGTCGTCATCAAGTCCGATGGCAAGCCGGCGTACATCTCGGGCGACCTGGCCTACTACCTCGACAAGCGCGAGCGTGGCTTCGACCGGGCGATCATCATGCTCGGCGCCGACCACCACGGCTACGTCTCGCGGATGATGGCGATGTGCGCCGCGTTCGGCGACGAGCCGGGCGTCAACCTCGAGATCCTCATCGGCCAGATGGTCAACCTGCTGCGCGACGGCCAGCCGCTGCGGATGAGCAAGCGTGCGGGCACCGTCATCACGCTGGAGGACCTCGTCGACGCGATCGGCGTCGACGCGGCGCGGTACGCCCTGGCCCGGTACTCCACCGACTCCACGATCGACCTCGACCTCGACCTGTGGGCCAGCGCCAGCAACGACAACCCCGTCTACTACGTCCAGTACGCGCACGCGCGGCTGTCGTCGATCCTGCGCAACGGCGCCGACCTGGGTCTCACGGCCGACCTCGGCGCGTTCGACCCGTCGCTGCTCGTCGAGGAGCGCGCGGGCGACCTGCTGCGGGCGCTCGCGGAGTTCCCGCGCGTCGTCCAGCGCGCCGCCGAGCTGCGCGAGCCGCACCGTGTGGCCCGCTACCTCGAGGACACGGCCTCGACCTTCCACAAGTTCTACGACGTGTGCCGCGTCCTGCCTCAGGGCGACGAGGAGGCCACCGACACGCACCGCGCCCGCCTCGTGCTGGTGTCCGCCACGCGTCAGGTGTTCGCCAACGGACTCGGCCTGCTGGGCGTCTCGGCGCCGGAACGGATGTGACGATGCGATCGCACGAGGCTGGAGCCCTCCACGGGCAAGCCGGCACCCGTGGCCCCGAGTGGCTGCGCGAGCCCGACGACGCGAACGAGCTCGTCCCGCACCTGTGGTCCGCCAACGTCAGCAAGGTCGACGGCGTCCTCACGGTCGCCGGCGAGACGGCGGCCGAGCTGGCCCAGGAGTTCGGCACCCCGCTCTACGTGGTGGACGAGGACGACTTCCGCTCGCGGGCGCGTTCGTTCCGCGTCGCGTTCCCCGACGCCGACGTCTACTACGCCGGGAAGGCGTTCCTGTGCGTGGCCACGGCCCGCTGGATCGCCGAGGAGGGCCTCAACCTCGACGTGTGCACCGGGGGAGAGCTGGCGGTCGCGCTGCGCGCCGGCTTCCCGCCCGCCCGCATCGGCCACCACGGCAACAACAAGTCGGTCGCCGAGCTGCGCCGGGCCCTCGAGGTCGGCGTGGGCCGCATCGTCATCGACTCGTTCGAGGAGATCGGGCGGCTCGCCGCGCTCAGCGCCGAGCTCGACGTGCGCGCGCCCGTGATGGTGCGCGTCACCGCCGGCGTCGAGGCGCACACCCACGAGTACATCTCCACGTCGCACGAGGACCAGAAGTTCGGCTTCTCGATCTCCGACGGCGCCGCGCTGGAGGCCGTGCGCCGGGTGCTCGCGGCCGACGGCCTCGACTTCCTGGGCCTGCACTCGCACATCGGCTCGCAGATCTTCGTCACCGACGGCTTCGAGGTGGCCGCGCGCCGCGTCCTGCGCCTGCACGACCAGATCGCGCGCGAGCTGGGCATCACCGCCCCCGAGCTCGACCTCGGCGGCGGCTTCGGCATCGCCTACACGACGCAGGACGACCCCCGCGCCCCCGAGGACCTCGGCCGCGAGATCGTCAAGATCGTCACCGACGAGTGCGCGGCGCTGGGGATCGACCTCCCGCAGCTGTCGATCGAGCCCGGTCGCGCGATCGCCGGCCCGTCCACGTTCACGCTCTACGAGATCGGCACGACCAAGGCCGTCGGTCTGGACGGCGGCGGCTCGCGCATGTACGTGTCGGTCGACGGTGGCATGAGCGACAACATCCGGCCCGCGCTCTACGGCGCCGACTACTCGTGCACGCTCGCGTCGCGCGCGTCGGACGCCCGTCCGGTCCTCGCCCGCGTCGTGGGCAAGCACTGCGAGTCCGGCGACATCGTCGTGAAGTCCGAGTTCCTGCCGTCCGACATCGCCGCGGGCGACCTGCTCGCCGTGCCGGGCACGGGCGCCTACTGCCGCTCGCTGGCCAGCAACTACAACCACGTCCCGCGGGCCGCGGTCGTCGCCGTGCGCGACGGCGAGGCGCGCCTCATCCTGCGCCGCGAGACCGAGGACGACCTCCTCGCGCTCGACGTCGACTGAACCCGTACGGAGCGCCGGATCGGCGCCGCTTGACCTCAACCGCGGTTGAGGTTGTTGGCTGGCGTCGAACCCGTTGAAGGAGAGCGATGCGCGCCGTACGCCTGCACCACCACGGAGGACTCCACGTCCCCGTCCCGAAGGAGACCCACCGATGAGCACGGTGACGCGCGAGCGGCTGTGGACCGGCCCGCAGGGCGCGGTCGTGGCCGGCGTCTTCGCCACGGCGTTCCTCTTCGCCTTCGAGTCCTACGCGATCGCCACCGCCCTGCCGCTCGTGGCGGCGGACCTCGACGGCCTGTCGCTCGTCGGCGTCTCGTTCGCCGTCATGCTCGCGGCGTCGGTGGTCACGATGACGGTCTCGGCGCCGTGGTGCGACCGCGAGGGACCCACCGTCCCGCTGCTGACCGGCGTCGCCGGCTTCGTCGTCGGCCTCGTCGTCTCGGGCACCGCCTCGACGATGGAGGTCTTCGTCGTCGGGCGGGCGGTGCAGGGCCTCGGCTCGGGACTGACCACCGTCGCGCTCTACGTGCTCGTCGGGCAGGCGTTCGCCGAGCACATCCGCCCGCGCGTGTTCGTCGTCCTCACCTCGGCGTGGGTGCTGCCCGCGCTCGTCGGCCCGCCGGTCGCCGGCTGGGTCGCCGAGACCTTCGGCTGGCACTGGGCCGTCCTCGGCGCCATCGTCCCGGCGCTCCTGGCGGCCGGGCTGCTGACGCCGGCGCTCGGCACCCCCGGCGCGCAGTCCGACGTCCGTCTCAGCGCCCGTCGCGTCGGGCTGGCGAGCCTGGGCGCGCTCGCCGTCCTGGCGGTGAGCGTGGCCGGCCAGCGCGGCTTCGACGGCTGGTGGGCCCTGCTGCTGCTCGGTCTCGTGACCGCGGTCCTCGTCGTCCCGCCCCTGCTCCCCGCGGGCACGTGGACCGGCCGCCGCGGCCTGCCGACGGTCATCGCGACTCGTGGCGTCGTCTCCCTGGCGTTCTTCGGCGTCGAGGCGTACCTGCCCCTGGCGCTCGTGGAGCACCGCGGCCTCACCCCGACGCAGGGCGGCATGTTCCTCACCGGTGGCGCCGTGCTGTGGTTCAGCGGCTCGTGGCTGGCCGCCAACGTGCCCGCGCTCGCCGACAAGCACCGGCGCGTCCGGATCGGGACCACCCTGGTCTCGATCGGCAGCCTGGCGGGCGTCCTGGTCCTCGTCGAGGCGCTGCCGCTGACGGCGCTCGTGCTGCTGTGGCCGCTGGCCGGCCTCGGGATGGGCATGGCGACCTCGACGCTCTCGGTGCTGCTGCTCGAGACCGCGCCGCCGGGGGAGCACGGCGCGGCGAGCGCCGCGATGCAGACGAACGACGCCGTCGTCCAGGCGATGGGACTGGCGCTGGGCAGTGCGGTCTTCGCCGCGTTGCTCACGCGCTCGAGCGAGGAGGCGTTCGCGGTCGTCCTCGGCATCGCGCCGCTCGTGGCCCTCGGCGCGGTCGTCCTCAGCGGACGCCTGCGCGAGTCGTGAGGTCGAGGGGCGGACCCGCCTGCGCGGTGGGCCCGTCCCATCCTTCGCCCTCCCGGGTCTGGCGGCGTCCGGCGGCCGATAGGCTGCTCGGGTGACCACGACCTCGCCCGAGGCTCCTGCCGGAGCCCGCCCGATCCGCATCGCGATGCTCGGTTGTGGCGTCGTCGGCACAGAGGTCGCCCGCTTCCTCGTCCGCGACGCCGAGGAGCTGGGTCGCCGCGTCGGCGCCCCCGTCGAGCTGGTGGGCATCGCCGTCCGCCGCCTCGACCGTGCACGTGACCTCGACCTCCCGTCCGACCTGTTCACCACCGACGCCAAGGCGCTGGTGACCCGCGGCGACCTCGACGTCGTCATCGAGGTCATCGGCGGCATCGAGCCCGCCCGCGAGCTGATCCTGGCGGCCCTCGAGAGCGGCGCGTCGGTCGTCACCGCCAACAAGGCGCTGCTCGCCGAGGACGGCGACACCCTCTACGAGGCGGCGGTCAAGGCCGAGCGCGACCTCTACTACGAGGCCGCCGTGGCCGGTGCCATCCCGATCGTCCGTCCGCTGCGCGAGTCCCTCGCCGGCGACAAGGTGGAGCGCGTGCTGGGCATCGTCAACGGCACCACCAACTTCATCCTGGACGCGATGACCACCACCGGCGCCGGCTTCGACGAGGCCCTCGACGAGGCGCAGCGGCTGGGCTTCGCCGAGGCCGATCCCACGGCCGACGTGGAGGGCTTCGACGCCGCCGCGAAGGCCGCGATCCTGGCCGGCCTGGCCTTCCACACGCGCGTCACGATCGGCGACGTGCATCGCGAGGGCATCACCGAGGTCACGGCGGCCGACGTGCGCTCCGCCGGCGAGATCGGCTCGGTCGTCAAGCTGCTCGCGATCTGCGAGATCGATCCCGCGGGCACCGCGGTCTCCGTCCGCGTGCACCCCGCGATGATCCCGTCGACCCACCCGCTGGCCAGTGTCCGCGGCGCCTACAACGCGGTCTTCGTCGAGAGCGAGGCCGCCGGCCAGCTCATGTTCTACGGCCCCGGGGCCGGCGGAGCGCCCACCGCGAGCGCGGTCCTGGGCGACGTCGTCACCGTCGCCCGCCACCGCGTCGACGGCGTCTTCGGCCCGGGCGAGACCGCGCACGCGCAGGTCGAGGTGCTCGACATGGGCCGGGCCCGCACGCGGTACCACGTCCAGATCGACGTCGAGGACCGTCCGGGCGTGCTGGCCGCCGTCGCGGAGGCCTTCGCCGTCCACGACGTCTCGATCAAGACGGTCCGCCAGGAGGGCCGCGGCGGCGACGCCCAGCTCGTCGTCGTCACCCACGAGGCCGACGACGCCGCCCTGGCGGCCACCGTGCGACAGGTTCGCGAGCTGGAGATGGTGCGCGGGGTCTCGTCGGTCATGCGAGTCGAAGGAGTGTCGTGATGGCCAGCCCGTGGCGCGGAGTCATCGAGGAGTACCGGGACCGCATCCCGCTCGACGCCGGAGCGACCGCCGTGTCGCTGGGGGAGGGCGGCACGCCGCTCGTCCACTCGGCGTGGCTGTCGGGTCTGGTCGGCGGCGACGTCTTCGTCAAGGTCGAGGGAAACAACCCCACCGGCTCCTTCAAGGACCGCGGCATGACCACCGCGATCAGTGCGGCCCTCGCCGAGGGCGCCAAGGCCGTCGTGTGCGCCTCCACCGGCAACACCTCCGCCTCCATGACCGCCTACGCCGCGCGGGCGGGGCTGACGCCCATCGTGCTCGTCCCGCAGGGCAAGATCGCCGCCGGCAAGATGGCCCAGGCGGTCATGCACGGCGGCGACATCATCCAGGTCCGCGGCAACTTCGACGACTGCCTGAACATGTCGCGCGGACTCGCCAAGGAGTACCCGGTCGCGCTCGTGAACTCGGTCAACCCGATGCGTCTCGAGGGCCAGAAGACGGCCTCGTTCGAGATCGTCGACGTCCTCGGGAAGGCTCCCGACATCCACGTGCTGCCCGTCGGCAACGCGGGCAACATCAGCGCGTACTGGAAGGGCTTCGTCGAGTACCACGAGGACGGCGTCGCCAGCTCGCGTCCGCAGATGTGGGGCTTCCAGGCCGCCGGCGCCGCGCCGCTCGTGAGCGGGCGGGTCGTCGCGAACCCCGAGACCATCGCCACCGCGATCCGCATCGGCAACCCCGCCTCGTGGACCCTCGCCGAGAACGCCCGCGACGAGTCGGGCGGCCGCATCGAGGCCGTCTCCGACGAGCAGATCCTGCATGCCCAGCGCGAGCTCGGCCGTCACGAGGGCATCTTCGTCGAGCCCGCTTCCGCGGCGGGCGTCGCCGGCCTGCTGGCCGCGGTCGAGGCGGGCGACGTGCCCACCGGCCTGACCATCTCGATCACCGTCACGGGCCACGGCCTGAAGGACATCGACACCCCGCTGTCGCAGATCGGCTCGGTCGTCGACACGGTGATCGACGCCGACGTGCACGCGGCCGCGGAGGCGGCCGGTCTCGCATGACGTTCGTCGACGTGCCGGTCACCGTCAGGGTCCCGGCGACGAGCGCCAACCTGGGCCCCGGCTTCGACTCCCTCGGCCTGGCGCTGAGCTGGTTCGACGAGGTCACGGCCGAGGTCACCACGTCGGGCCTGACGTTCGACATCGAGGGCGAGGGCGCCGACGAGGTGCCCCGCGACGAGACCCACCTGCTCTACCGCGCCATGGACGCCGCGTTCGACCTGCTGGCCGAGAAGCCGGCCGGCCTGCACCTGTCCTGCCGCAACACGATCCCGCACGGTCGCGGCCTCGGCTCGTCCGCGGCGGCGATCGCCGCCGGCCTGGTGCTGGCGCGCGCGCTCGTCGTCGGCGGCGAGGACCGCATGGACGACCGCACGATGTTCGGCCTGGCGAACGACCTCGAGGGCCATCCCGACAACGTCGCCCCGGCCCTGTTCGGCGGCTTCACGATCTCGTGGATCGAGGGAGCGGCCGCCGAGACGCAGCGGCTCGACGTGGAGGCGGACGTCACGGTCTTCGTGCCGCCCGAGCCCGTCGCGACGTCGGTCGCCCGGGGCCTGCTGCCCGAGAGCGTGCCGCACGCCGACGCCTCCTTCACCGCCGGTCGCGCCGCCCTGCTGGTCGCGGCGCTGACCACCGCGCCCGAGCGGCTGATCTCGGCCACCGAGGACCGGCTGCACCAGACGTACCGTGCCGAGGTCATGCCCGACTCGTACAAGCTGCTCCGTCAGCTGCGGGTCGAGGGGGTGCCCGCGGTGATCTCCGGGGCCGGCCCCACGGTGCTGGCGTTCGCGCACGGACTCGAGGACTGGACCCCGTCCGGATGGGCGCGACGCGAGCTGCGCGTGTCGCCCGAAGGTGCCCACGTCGCGCCGTGAGTGCGTGTTACAGTGAAGGTGTCGGAGTCGAGTTTCTCTCCCCGACACCATGCCACCTCTGAGCCCGTCGGATACGGGCGATCTTGAACGCGACGCACCGTCGGCGAACCCGACCGGCGTCGGCAGGAACGTGGCCTCCCGATAAGGACAACGTGTGACGGAATCAACCACGGTCGATCCCACTCCCGCGGAGGGTGCCGACAAGGCCCCCGCGAAGGCTCCCCGCAAGTCCGGCGGAGCGCTCGGCGGCAAGGTGATCGCCGAGCTCCAGGAGATCGCCAACGGCCTCGGCATCGAAGGTGCCGCCAAGATGCGCAAGGGCCAGCTGATCGACGCCATCAAGACCGCTCGCGGCGACGCGAAGCCGGCTGAGGCGCCGCGCGCCAGCCAGGACACGCTCATCGACGTGCCTGCCGAGACGAAGACCTCGCGCCCCGCCCGCGCCAAGAAGGCCGCCGCCGAGCCGGCCGCCGACGCCGCCCCGCAGGCCGAGCCGGCGCAGGCCGAGCCGGTCGAGGCGCAGGCCGAGCAGGCCGAGAAGCCCGCGAAGGCCGACAAGCCGCAGGGCGAGAAGAGCGACAAGGGTCAGAACGACCGCGGCCAGGGCGAGAAGGCCCAGGGCGACAAGGCGCAGGACAAGGGCGATCGCCGCGAGTCCGGTGACCGCGAGGGCCGGGGCCAGGGACGCAACCGGAACCAGGACCAGGGCCGCGGCCAGGGTCAGGGCGCGGGCAACCGCGACAACCAGAGCCGCGACCAGAGCCGCGAGACCCAGAACCGCGACCAGAACCGCGACAACCAGGGCCGCGACAACCGCGACCAGAACCGCGACAGCCGCGACAACCGCGACGACGACGGCGGACGCCGCCGCAACCGCCGTGGCCGCAACCGCGGTGGCAGCGGTGGCCGCCTCGAGGACAACCCCACCTTCACCGAGGACGACGTCCTGGTGCCGGCCGCGGGCATCCTCGACATCCACGACAACTACGCCTTCGTGCGCACCACGGGCTACCTGCCCAGCGAGAACGACGTCTACGTCTCGATGTCGCTCGTGCGCAAGCTCGGCCTGCGTCGCGGCGACGCGATCACCGGCCAGGTGCGCCAGCCCCGCGAGGGCGAGCGCAAGGAGAAGTTCAACCCGATGGTCAAGGTCGACTCGGTCAACGGGTCGGACGCCGAGGAGGCCAAGCGCCGCGTCGACTTCTCGAAGCTGACGCCGCTGTACCCGTCGGAGCGCCTGCGCCTCGAGGGCCAGGCCGGCGGCATGACGGGTCGCGTCATCGACCTCGTCTCGCCGATCGGCAAGGGCCAGCGCGGCCTCATCGTCTCGCCGCCCAAGGCCGGCAAGACGATGGTGATGCAGCAGGTCGCCAACGCGATCACCGAGAACAACCCCGAGTGCCACCTGATGATCGTCCTGGTGGACGAGCGTCCCGAGGAGGTCACCGACTTCCAGCGCACCGTCAAGGGCGAGGTCATCGCGTCGACGTTCGACCGACCGGCCTCGGACCACACCACGGTCGCCGAGCTGGCCATCGAGCGCGCCAAGCGCCTCGTCGAGCTGGGGCACGACGTCGTCGTGCTGCTCGACGGCATCACGCGCCTGGGTCGTGCCTACAACCTGGCCGCGCCCGCGTCGGGCCGCATCATGTCCGGTGGCGTCGACTCCTCGGCGCTGTACCCGCCGAAGAAGTTCTTCGGCGCCGCGCGCAACATCGAGGACGGCGGCTCGCTGACCATCCTGGCCACCGCGCTCATCGAGACCGGCTCGCGCATGGACGAGGTGATCTTCGAGGAGTTCAAGGGCACCGGCAACTGGGAGCTGCGCCTGCGCCGCGAGTTCGCCGACAAGCGCATCTTCCCGGCGATCGACGTCGACGCCTCCAGCACGCGCCGCGAGGAGCTGCTGATGGCCCGCGACGAGCTGGCCATCGTGTGGAAGCTGCGTCGCCTGCTCTCGGGCCTCGAGGGCCAGCAGGGCCTCGAGCTCATCCTGGGCAAGCTGAAGAAGACGCAGAACAACGTCGAGTTCCTCATGGAGATCAACAAGACGATGCCCGGCGGGTCCAACGACGGTCAGAGCTGACCGCGGGCGGCCCTGAGCCGCCTCTGCCGATCCACGAAGGCCCGGTTCCCGTCAGGGGACCGGGCCCTCGTCGCTAGGCTCGCGGCATGACGACTGCCTGGGACTTCAGCGCCACGACCATCGACGGCATCGAGCAGCAGCTGGCCGACTACCGCGGCAAGGTCGCGCTCGTGGTCAACACCGCCTCGCAGTGCGGCTTCACGCCGCAGTACGGACCGCTGCAGGACCTCTACGACACGTACGCCGAGCGTGGCTTCGTCGTCCTGGGGTTCCCGTGCGACCAGTTCGGCGGCCAGGAGCCCGGCTCCGAGGGCGAGATCGCCACGTTCTGCGAGTCGCAGTTCGGCGTGCAGTTCCCGATGTTCTCCAAGGTGAAGGTGAACGGCTCGGACGCGCACCCGCTCTACCAGTGGCTCAAGTCCGAGAAGAAGGGCGTGCTCGGCGGGGCGATCAAGTGGAACTTCACGAAGTTCCTCGTCGACCCCGAGGGCAACGTCGTCAAGCGCTATGGCTCCACGACCAGCCCGCAGGACATCGCCCAGGACATCGAGGCGCTGCTGCCGGCCTGATCAGGCGTCGGAGACGTCCTTGCGGCGACGACGACCCACCTGCTGGTCGTCGCCCGGCAGGATCGTGCGGCGCGCCACCGGGCGCTGCTCGTTGCGCGGGGTCGTGTCCTCCTCGGACACCACCCGGCGGGCGCGGGTCGCGGTCGCGATCGACACCACGGCCAGCACCACCCACGTGAGGGCAGCGATCAGTCCGACCGCCGCGATCACCGTGATGGCGCGGGAGCGGCCGTACTCGCTCGCGATGTAGAGGCCGGCTCCGCCGATGACGACGAGCATCACCAGGGTGACGAGGATGGTCTTGAGTCTCCCGGTGCGCATGGAGGTCATAGTAGGCGGTGCGGGGTTTTTCGGAACGCCGGGAACACCCGGGCCCCGATTTGGGTTATGCCAATGCCGACTGGCACAATCGATCCTTGGTTCCGGTTCACGGTCCGCGCCCCGCGTCCCGACCCGGCGACCACACGAGAGGACATCATGAAGAAGGACATCCACCCCGCGTACGTGGAGACCCAGGTCACCTGCACCTGCGGCAACTCGTTCACCACCCGCAGCACGGCGACCGAGGGCACCCTCCGCGCCGACGTCTGCTCGGCCTGCCACCCGTTCTACACGGGCAAGCAGAAGATCCTCGACACCGGCGGCCGCGTGGCCCGGTTCGAGAAGCGCTACGGCAAGAAGTAGGACTTCTCCGGCGCCGGTCGCTCTACGGAGCGATCGGCGCCGTTGTCGTGTCCGGGCACCCGAAGGCAAGGAGGTGACGACGTGTTCGAAGCCGTCGAGTCGCTGATCGACGAGCACGCCGAGGTGGAGCAGCAGCTGGCCGATCCGGCCGTGCACTCCGACGCGCGCCGTGCGCGCGACCTCGGGCGACGCTACGCCGAGCTCACCGCCATCATCCGGGTGTACCGCGAGTGGCAGGAGGCCCGCGAGGACCTCGTCGCCGCGCAGGAGCTCCACATGACCGAGGAGGCCGAGGCCCTCGAGCGTCGCGTCCCAGCGCTCGCCGAGCGCCTCGAGCGCATGCTCGTCCCGCGCGACCCGGCCGACGGCAAGGACGTCATCCTCGAGATCAAGGGCGGCGAGGGCGGCGACGAGTCGGCCCTGTTCGCGGGCGACCTGCTGCGGATGTACTCGCGCTTCGCCGAGCAGCACGGCTGGAAGGTCGAGGTGCTCGACTCCACCGAGACGGCTCTCGGCGGCTACAAGTCGGTCACGGCCGCGGTGAAGGCCAAGGGCACGCCCGAGCCGGGGGAGGCCCCCTACGCGCTGCTGAAGTTCGAGGGCGGCGTTCACCGCGTCCAGCGCGTGCCCGTCACCGAGTCGCAGGGACGCATCCACACGTCCGCCGCCGGCGTCCTGGTGCTGCCCGAGGCCGAGGACGTCGACGTCCAGATCAACGACAACGACCTGCGCATCGACGTGTTCCGCTCGTCCGGACCCGGCGGTCAGAGCGTCAACACCACCGACTCGGCGGTGCGGATCACGCACCTGCCCACGGGCATCGTCGTGAGCTGCCAGAACGAGAAGTCGCAGCTGCAGAACAAGGAGCAGGCGATGCGGATCCTGCGCTCGCGGCTGCTCGACGCCGCGCAGGCGCAGGCCGACGCCCAGGCCGCCGACGCGCGCCGCTCGCAGGTGCGCACGGTCGACCGCTCCGAGCGCGTCCGCACCTACAACTTCCCCGAGAACCGCATCTCGGACCACCGCACCGGCTTCAAGTCCTACAACCTCGACCAGGTCATCGACGGCGCCCTGGACGACGTCATCGGCTCGCTCGTCGAGGCCGACCTGGCCGAGCGGCTCGCCGCGCTCGAGGACCGCGGATGAGCACGCGCCGCCTGCTCGAGGACGCCGCCGCGCGGCTCGAGGAGGGCGGGGTCGCGTCCCCGCGCCACGACGCGGAGGTCCTGCTGAGCCACGTCACCGGCACGCCGCGCGCGCTGCTCACGCTGACCGCGCGGGTCGACGACGCCCAGCGCCGTACCTACCTGGAGATGATCGACGCCCGCGCCCGTCGCGTGCCGCTGCAGCACATCACCGGCTCGGCCGCGTTCCGCTACGTCGACGTCGAGGTGGGGCCGGGCGTCTTCGTGCCGCGCCCCGAGACCGAGCTCCTCGCCGGCTGGGCGATCGACTCGGCGCGCGAGGTCCTCGCGCAGGGCCGTCCGCCGGTCGTGGTGGAGCTGTGCGCCGGCTCCGGCGCGATCTCGCTGTCGGTGGTCCACGAGGTGCCCGAGGCCCGGGTGCACGCCGTGGAGCTCGACGAGTCCGCCTACGGCTGGGCCCTGCGCAACCTCGACGGCACGGGAGTCGACCTGCGCCGCGGCGACATGGCCGACGCGTTCGGCGACCTCGACGGCACGGTCGACGTGGTCGTGGTGAACCCGCCGTACATCCCGCTTGACGCGTGGGAGTCGGTCGCGCCCGAGGCCCGCGACCACGACCCCCAGCTCGCGCTGTGGTCCGGCGACGACGGTCTCGACGCGATGCGCGTCGTCGAGCAGGTCGCCTGGCGACTCCTGCGCTCCGGGGGAGTGGTCGGCGCCGAGCACGCCGACGCCCAGGGCGAGTCCGCCCCCGCGGTCTTCACGGCCCGCTGGGCCGAGGTCCGCGACCACGCCGACCTCGCCGACCGCCCCCGCTACGTCACCGCCCGCCGCCCCTAGCTCCCGCTTCGTCCCGTCCCACTTTTGGAACGGGATGCACGCTTTCGTGGTCGAGAACGGTGCAGACCGTTCCAGAAGTGGAGCTAGCGGGCGCGGGCGCGGAGGCGGAGGTCAGGCGACGCGGGCCCGGGGGCCGGCGTCGGCGATCCGGTAGAGGCCCCACGCGATGCCGACGAGGCCGACGGCCTGCAGGGCCAGGGTCGCGGGGGAGGTCGGCAGCGACTCGTCGAACAGCAGCGCGCCGAGCAGGATCGACAGCAGCACCGACGTCACGTTGAGCACCGGCATCGAGTGCGAGAGGCGCGAGAGCTGGTAGGCGCGCTGGTTGAGCGACATCGCGAGGAACGCGCACGCCAGCAGCACCCACGGCGACCAGGTGCCGAGGAACCCGGGGACGCCGTGGTCGCCGATCGCGCTGCCGACCACCTTCATCAGGCAGGCGGTGATGCCGAACAGCATGCCCGCGGTCATGCCGAGGAAGAACGCGGCCATGCCGCGCCGCGGGAGCTCGTTCGCGAAGCGCGTCACGACGAGCGCGGTCGCGACGCCCGTTCCGGCCACGGCCAGCATCAGACCGGTGGGCGCCATCGCGCCGCCGTGGTTCGTGTCGGCCACGGAGACCACCGCGATGAGCGAGACGATCGTGACGAGCACGCCGGCCAGCTCGTTGCGGCGCGGCCAGCGGCGGTCGAGCGCCGACCTCACGACCACCGCGAGCACGACGCCCAGCAGGATGATCGGCTGGACGAGCGACAGGGTGCCGAGGTTGAGGGCGACCGCGTGGAGCAGCCACGCGACGAGCCCGATCGAGCTGCCGGCCAGCCAGCGCGGGCTGCGCAGGAGCTGCAGCAGCACGAGCAGGGGATGCGTCACGGTGAGCTGCACGCGTCCCGCGGCCAGGTGCTGGAACGAGGTCGAGAACGCGAACCCGAGCGCCGAGCTCAGGGCCAGGACGGCGGCCAGCGTGGGGGACGGGGTCATCGCGCCACGTCGGTGGTGACCAGGCTGGAGGAACGCATCCTGACGATTCTAACGATCCCCCCGGCGGCATCCCGCGCCGTGGGTGCCGGTGTCGACCCCTAACCTTGACCCATGAGGTTCGACTGCGCGACCGAGCTCGACGAGGGTGTCGAGGCGGCGGTCTCGGCGTTGCGCGAGGGCGCGCTCGTCGTGCTGCCGACCGACACCGTCTACGGCGTGGCTGCCGACGCGTTCGACGCGATGGCGGTCGCGCGGCTGCTCGAGGCGAAGGGCCGAGGTCGTGACATGCCACCGCCCGTACTCATCGCCGATCCCGCCACGCTCGACGCGCTCGTCGCCGAGCGCCCGCCGGCGTGGCTGCAGACGATGCTCGAGGACCTGTGGCCCGGCCCGCTGACCGTCGTGTTCCGAGCCCAGCCGTCGCTCACGTGGGACCTCGGCGAGACGCACGGCACCGTGGCGGTCCGCGTCCCGGACGACGAGCGCACGCGCGCCGTCCTGCGCCGTTCGGGCCCCAGCGCGGTCAGCAGTGCCAACCTCAGTGGTCGCCCCGCGGCCGAGTCGGCCGACGAGGCCGAGGCCATGCTGGGAGAGTCCGTGAAGGTCTACCTCGACGGTGGCCCGTCCGCCGGCTCCACGCCGTCCACGATCCTCGACGTCACGGGCCCCGTGCCGCGCGTGCTGCGCCAGGGAGCGATCGAGCTCGCCACGCTGCACCGCTACAACAACACGATCGAGCACGCCGGCGGTGGAGCCGGTGCGTGAGTACCTCGTCGTCTTCGGCGTCGCGATCGGCGTCGCGTACCTGCTGTCGTCGATCGCGCGGCAGACGGCCCAGCAGCTCGGCGCTGTCGCGCAGGTGCGCGACCGCGACGTCCACGCCATCCCCACGCCGTACTTCGGCGGGCCGGCGATGCTGGGCGGACTCGTCGCGGCGTACCTGACCGCCACCCACCTGCCGTTCCTCTCCGGCGGCGACGCGTCGCTCTACGCCGACGTCCGCGCCGTCCTCGTCGGCGCCAGCGTCATCTGCATCGTCGGCATCATCGACGACCTCTTCGAGCTCGACGCGCTCAGCAAGTTCGCCGGCCAGGTGCTGGCCGGCGTCATCACCGTGGCGATGGGCCTGCACTTCGTCTACCTGCCGCTGCCGAACACCTACCTGGGCCTCGATCAGGCGCAGGCGATGATCCTGACCGTCTTCCTCATCGTGGCCACGGCCAACGCGATGAACTTCGTCGACGGCCTCGACGGACTGGCCGCCGGCATGGCCGCGATCGGGTCGATCGCGTTCTTCATCTACGCGTTCGTCCTCGCCGTCGAGAACGGCGAGACCCGTGCGGTCGCGGCCGCGCTGCTCACGATCAGCCTCGCCGGTGCGTGCCTGGGCATCCTGCCCCACAACTTCTTCCCGGCTCGCATGTTCATCGGCGACTCCGGCTCGATGCTGCTGGGCTTCGTCCTGGCGTGCTCGTCGATCAGCCTCACCGGGCAGTTCCCGGCCACGAGCCTCTCCGAGGGCATCGGCGGCGCCGACTCCAGCCTGCTGCCCGCGGCGATACTCCCGTTGATCCTGCCGTTCGCGATCCTGACGATCCCGTTCCTCGACATGGGCCTGGCGGTGTTGCGGCGCACCCGTGCGGGCCGGTCGCCGTTCAGCCCCGACAAGATGCACATCCACCACCGGCTGCTCGAGATCGGGCACTCGCACCGTCGCGCCGTGCTGCTCATGTACGCGGCCGCGGCGCTCGTCGCGTTCGGGGTGGTCGCGGTGGGCCTGTTCAGCGGCTGGCAGCTCTTCGTGGCGATCGCGCTGATCACCGCCCTGGTGACGGCCGCGATCTTCCTGCTTCCCCGACTCGAATCGAAGGTGTGGTCGTGAAACGACGCCAGCTCGCCCCGTGGATCGCGCTCGCGGTGATCGTGGTCTGCACGGTCGTGGCCGCGGCGGTCGTCGGCGTCGAGGGGCTCCTGGGCGCGATCATCGGCGGCGTCATCGTGCTGGCGTTCTTCGCCACCACCCCGGCGGTCCTCGGACCCGTGGCGAAGGCCACGCCCGGCCTGTCGATGATGTTCGCGCTGATCTTCTTCTTCACGAAGGTCGTCGCCCTGCTGGCGCTGTTCGTGGTGCTGCAGCGCTCGTCCGGCGACTCGGGCCCGATCGACCCCGAGTCGGTCTCGGTCACGGTGATCGCCACCACCCTCGCGTGGCTGACCGCCCGACTTGTCGACGCCACCCGGGACCGCACGCCGATGTACGACCTGCCCGAGAAGACCGCTGGAGAACCGGGCGAAACCGGTCGCGACTGAGCCTCGCCCGCGTGTCCTCGACGCTGCGAAACGGGTCGCACGCGAGCAAGTGACAACTTTCACGACCTGCCTGCAGCGGCTGCAAACGGCCCTGATAGATTCGGGGTGCAATGAACGACGCACCGCCGCCGCAGGATCCGTGGGTTGCCTTCGGGCGTGTGGCCGGTGGAGTGATCTTCTACGGTGGAGTGGGCTTCCTGCTCGACCGATGGTGGGACACGTCGTTCATGGTGGCCATCGGAGTCGTGGTGGGTGCTGCACTGGGCATTCTCACGGTCGCGATGGCGCAACGCGAGAAGTGACCCGCGCGAACTGCCGACCGACGTCGGGGCCGACAGGGCTCGACGCCACAGAAGGGTGATCGATTGTCCGCCGTGACGACCGCCGTGCTGAACGCCGCCTCGGACTCTGAGGGCTACCACGCCCCCGGGCCGGCCAGCTTCGACCTCCCTCCGGTCTTCTCGATCGGTGACTTCGGGGTCACCAAGCCGATGCTCCTGCTGGTCCTCTCGGTGCCGCTGATCGTCGGCTTCTTCTGGGCCGCCTCGAAGAACAAGGCCGTCGTCCCGGGCAAGCTGCAGTTCGCCGGCGAGTACGTCTACGGCTTCGTCCGCAACGGCGTCGCCCGGGACTCGATCGGCTCGCATGACTTCATGAAGTTCGTGCCCCTGCTGTTCTCGCTCTTCACCTTCATCCTGGTGAACAACTACTTCGGCCTCATCCCGTTCCTGCAGTTCCCGTCGTTCTCGCGCTTCAGCTTCGTGCTGCCGCTGGCGGCGCTCGTGTGGCTCGTCTTCAACGGCGTCGGCGTCGCGAAGCACGGCTTCCTCGGCTACCTCAAGCACGTCACGGTCCCCGGCGGCATCTCCGGCCCGATCCTCGTGCTGATCATCCCGCTCGAGTTCCTGTCCACCGTGCTGGTCCGACCGGTCACGTTGGCGCTTCGTCTCTTCGCCAACCTGTTCGCCGGCCACCTGCTGCTGATCCTCTTCGCGACCGGTGCGGCCTACCTGATCCTCGACTCCGGCAACCCCTGGTACATCCCGGTCGGCGCGCTGTCGTTCGTCCTGGGCATCGCCGTGAGCTTCCTCGAGCTGCTGGTCCTGTTCCTGCAGGCCTACGTCTTCACCCTGCTGACCGCCATGTACATCGGTGGGGCACTCGCCGACGAGCACTGAGCGCCGGCCACAACCGAATAGCCTCCCAGTTTTCGCAAACCGACGGCGCGCCCTGCGTCGTCAACGAAAGGAAAAATCCGTGGATCTCGAAACCCTCGGCTCCCTGAACATGATCGGCTACGGCCTGGCCGCCATCGGCCCGGGCGTCGGCATCGGTCTGATCTTCGCCGCCTACATCAACGGCGTCGCCCGTCAGCCCGAGGCCCAGAGCCGCCTCCAGACGATCGCGATCCTCGGCTTCGCTCTTGCCGAGGCCCTGGCCATCATCGGCATCGCGCTCGCCTTCGTCCTCTGACAACGTCAGGAACTGACTGATGTACTCCACGATTCTCGCCACGGCTGCCGAAGGCGAGGAACACAGCCCGCTGATGCCGATCCTCTCGGAGATCGTGCTGGCAGTGGTCGTCTTCGCGATCCTGTACTTCCTCATCCGGAAGTACGTCATTCCGAACTTCGAGCAGGCCTACGCCGAGCGCACGGCCGCCATCGAGGGCGGGATCGAGGAGGCGCAGTCGGCGCAGAAGGAAGCCCAGGCCGCGCTCGAGCAGTACACGGCGCAGCTGGCCGAGGCCCGGCACGAGGCCGCCGCCATCCGCGAGGAGGCGCGCGAGCAGGGCGCCCAGATCGTCGTCGAGATGCGCGAGCAGGCTCAGGCCGAGTCCGCGCGCATCGTCTCGGCGGCGCAGGCCCAGATCGCGGCCGAGCGCCAGCAGGCCATCGCGCAGCTGAAGTCCGAGGTCGGCGGCATGGCCACCGAGCTCGCGGGTCGCATCGTCGGTGAGTCCCTCGCCGACACCGATGCCCAGCGTCGCACGGTGCAGCGCTTCATCGACGAGCTCGAGGGGTCGGCGAACTGATGCGCGGATCGTCTGCCAAGTCGCTCGACGCGACCCTCGCCGCGGTCTCCGCGGTGCCGGGCGCGTCGGCGGCCCAGGTCGGCGCCGAGCTGTTCGGCATCGTCGAGGCCCTCGACTCCGCCGTCGCGGCGCGTCGGGTGCTGACCGATCCCTCGATCGAGGCCGACGGCAAGCGCACGCTCGCCGCCGGCATCTTCGACGGCAAGGTCAGCCAGGACGCCCTCGCGGTCCTGCAGGCCGCGGTCGGCGGTCGCTGGGCCGCGGGTCGTGACCTCACCGACGGCCTCGAGATCGCCGGAGTCGCGGCGTTCACCCGGGCCGCCGACGAGGCCGGCCGGGGCGACGAGCTCGAGAACGAGCTGTTCGAGGCCGGTCGCGTCATCCACCAGTCCGACGAGCTGCGTCAGGTCGTCTCCGACAAGACCGTTCCGGTCGCGGCGAAGACCACCCTGCTGCAGGACGTCTTCGGTGGAAAGGTCTCCGAGTCGACCCTGTCCCTCCTGGGCCAGGCCGCGGTCGGACGCTCCGGCTCCTTCGAGCGGGTCCTCGAGGCGTTCAGCCGTCAGGTCGCAGCGCGTGAGGACCGGCTCGTCGCCGTCGCCCGCGTGGCCTACGACCTCGACGACGCCGAGCGCCAGCGGCTCACCGACGCCCTCTCGCGTCGCTACGGCCGCGCGATCCAGCTCAACACCGTGGTCGATCCGTCCGTGATCGGCGGGATCGCCGTCTCCGTGGGCGACGAGGTCGTCGACGCCACCATGTCCACCCGCCTCGAGGCCGCCCGCCGGCGCATCGCAGGCTGACCAGAACGCATCGTTCGCACAAGAAGGCAGGCACACAGCATGACTGAACTCTCGATTCGTCCGGAGGAGATCCGCGACGCGTTGCAGAAGTTCGTGTCGGATTACACCCCGACGCAGGGCGAGGCCGAAGAAGTCGGCGTCGTCGCGTCCGCGGCCGACGGCATCGCGCAGGTGGAGGGTCTTCCCTCGGCGATGGCCAACGAACTGCTCGAGTTCGAGGACGGCACCCTCGGTCTGGCGTTGAACCTCGACGTCCGCGAGATCGGTGTGGTCATCCTCGGTGACTTCGAGGGCATCGAAGAAGGCCAGAAGGTCAAGCGCACCGGCGAGGTCCTCTCGGTCCCCGTCGGCGAGGGCTACCTCGGCCGCGTCGTCGACCCGCTCGGCACGCCCATCGACGGCCTCGGCGAGATCGCTGACCTCGAGGGACGTCGTGCCCTCGAGCTCCAGGCGCCGAACGTCATGCAGCGCAAGAGCGTCCACGAGCCCCTGATGACCGGCCTGAAGGCGATCGACTCGCTGACCCCGGTCGGCCGTGGCCAGCGCCAGCTGATCATCGGCGACCGTCAGACCGGCAAGACCGCCATCGCGATCGACACGATCATCAACCAGAAGGAGTTCTGGGAGTCGGGCGATCCGAGCAAGCAGGTCCGCTGCATCTACGTCGGCATCGGCCAGAAGGGCTCGACCATCGCCTCCGTGCGCGGCGCGCTCGAGGCTGCCGGCGCCCTGGAGTACACCACGATCGTCGCAGCCCCCGCGTCGGACTCGGCCGGCTTCAAGTACCTCGCCCCGTACACCGGCTCGGCCATCGGCCAGCACTGGATGTACCAGGGCAAGCACGTCCTGGTGATCTTCGACGACCTGTCGAAGCAGGCCGAGGCGTACCGCGCCGTGTCGCTGCTGCTGCGCCGCCCGCCGGGCCGCGAGGCCTACCCGGGCGACGTCTTCTACCTGCACTCGCGGCTGCTCGAGCGTTGCGCCAAGCTCAGCGACGACCTGGGCGCGGGCTCGATGACCGGTCTGCCGATCATCGAGACGAAGGCCAACGACGTGTCGGCGTACATCCCGACCAACGTCATCTCGATCACCGACGGCCAGATCTTCCTGCAGTCGGACCTGTTCAACGCCAACCAGCGTCCCGCCGTGGACGTCGGCATCTCGGTCTCCCGCGTGGGCGGCTCGGCGATGACCAAGGCGATGAAGGCCGTCACCGGCTCGCTGAAGGTCGAGCTGGCCCAGTACCGCGCCATGGAGGCGTTCGCGATGTTCGCGTCCGACCTCGATGCCGCGTCGAAGGCCCAGCTCGCCCGTGGACAGCGCCTCATGGAGCTGTTCAAGCAGGCGCAGTACAACCCGTTCCCGATGGAGCAGCAGGTCGTCTCGATCTGGGCCGCCACCACGGGCAAGCTCGACGCCGTGCCCGTCAACGACGTGCACCGCTTCGAGGCCGAGTTCCTCGACTACGTCAAGCGCTCGCACTCCGGTGTCCTCGACGCGATCCGCGAGAGCGGCAAGTTCGAGGATTCGAGCGCCCAGACGCTCGACGGCGCGTACGACTCCTTCCTCGACCAGTTCGAGACCAGCGACGGTGGATCGATCAAGGCCGGCCACGAGGAGTTCGACGCACTCGCCGACGAGGACGTCGAGCAGGAGCAGATCGTCCGACAGAAGCGAGGCTGACGATGGCTGTCTCACTCCGCGAGTACCGCGCGAAGATCAGGTCGACGCAGTCGACCAAGAAGATCACGCGTGCGATGGAGTTGATCGCCGCGTCGCGGATCATCAAGGCCCAGCAGCACGCGGCCGCGGCCGCACCGTACGCGCGAGAGCTCACGCGTGCGGTGTCGGCCCTGGCCACGTACTCCAACGTCGACCACGTGCTGACGACGGAGAACCCGGACGCGAAGCGGGCCGCCATCCTCGTGGTCGCCAGCGACCGCGGTCTGGCGGGCGCCTACGCGTCCAGCGTGCTGAAGGAGACCGAGCAGCTCGCCGAGCGCCTGCGCGCGGAGGGCAAGGAGGTCACGTACTTCCTGGCCGGCCGCAAGGCGGAGTCGTACTTCAACTTCCGCCAGCGTGAGTTCGAGAAGTCGTGGACCGGCTTCTCGGACAAGCCCACGTACGACGACGCGCGCGCGATCGGCGACGAGCTGATCGCTCGCGGCGCGGAGCACGAGACGGCCGAGGAGGCCATCGACCCGGCCCAGGCCGTCGACGAGCTCTTCGTGGTCTACACGCGCTTCAAGTCGATGCTGGTGCAGGAGCCGACGGCGATCCGTCTGTTCCCGCTCGAGATCGTCGAGGGGGAGGAGGCCCCGGAGGACTCCGAGGTCCTGCCCCTCTACGAGTTCGAGCCGAGCGCCGCCGAGGTGCTCGAGGCCGTGCTGCCGAAGTACCTCTACAGCCGCATCTACTCCTGCCTGCTGCAGGCGGCGGCCTCCGAGCTCGCCGCGCGCCAGAAGGCCATGAAGTCCGCGACCGACAACGCGCAGGACCTGATCGAGAAGTACACCCGACTGGCGAACCAGGCTCGCCAGGCCGGCATCACCCAAGAAATCAGCGAGATCGTGGGTGGCGCGAACGCGCTCGCCGAGGCCTCCCAGTCCGATTGAGGAAGACACCATGACTGCAACCGTCGAAGAGACCACCACCGACTCGGCCGCCGTGACCGGCCGCGTCGCCCGGGTCATCGGCCCGGTGCTCGACATCGAGTTCCCGGCCGACCAGATGCCGGAGATCTACAACGCCCTGCTGGTCGACACCGAGGTCGCCGGCACCAAGGAGACGCTGACCCTCGAGGTCGCGCAGCACATCGGCGACGGCATGGTCCGCGCGATCAGCCTGCGTCCCACCGACGGCGTCGTCCGCGGCACCCCCGTCACCGACACCCGCGAGCCGATCTCGGTTCCCGTCGGCGACCAGACCCTCGGCAAGGTCTTCAACACCACCGGACAGGTCATGAACCTGGCCGAGGGTGAGACCTGGGAGGTCAACGAGCGCTGGGGCATCCACCGCAAGGCTCCGGCCTTCGACCAGCTCGAGTCCAAGACCGAGATGTTCCAGACCGGCATCAAGGTCATCGACCTGCTGACGCCGTACGTGCTGGGCGGCAAGATCGGCCTGTTCGGTGGTGCCGGCGTCGGCAAGACCGTGCTGATCCAGGAGATGATCGCCCGCGTCGCCAAGGACCACGACGGCGTGTCGGTGTTCGCCGGCGTCGGCGAGCGCACCCGTGAGGGCAACGACCTCATCGTCGAGATGGAGGAGTCGGGCGTCCTCGACAAGGTGGCGCTGGTCTTCGGCCAGATGGACGAGCCGCCGGGAGCGCGTCTGCGCGTCGCCCTGTCGGCCCTGACGATGGCCGAGTACTTCCGCGACGTCCAGAACCAGGACGTGCTGCTGTTCATCGACAACATCTTCCGGTTCACCCAGGCCGGCTCCGAGGTCTCGACCCTGCTGGGTCGCGTCCCCTCGGCCGTGGGCTACCAGCCCACGCTGGCCGACGAGATGGGCGTGCTGCAGGAGCGGATCACCTCGACGCGTGGTCACTCGATCACCTCGATGCAGGCGATCTACGTGCCGGCCGACGACTACACCGACCCGGCCCCGGCCACGACGTTCGCCCACCTGGACGCCACGACCGAGCTGAGCCGTGAGATCGCGTCGCTGGGCATCTACCCGGCCGTGGACCCGCTGACCTCGACCTCGCGCATCCTGGACCCCCGCTACATCGCGGCGGACCACTACGCGACGGCCAACCGGGTCAAGGGCATCCTGCAGCGCAACCAGGAGCTCCAGGACATCATCGCGATCCTCGGTGTCGACGAGCTCAGCGAGGAGGACAAGACGATCGTCTCGCGCGCTCGTCGCATCCAGCGCTTCCTCTCGCAGAACACCTACGTGGCCAAGCAGTTCACCGGCATCGAGGGCTCGACCGTCCCGCTCGACGAGACGATCGACGCCTTCACCAAGATCTGTGACGGCGAGTACGACCACGTGGCCGAGCAGGCGTTCTTCATGTGCGGCGGTCTGGACGACGTCGACAAGAAGTGGGCCGAGATCCAGAAGAACCTCTGAGGTCCGCTGACATGACACTGCAGATCGAGCTCGTCGCCGCCGACCGCGTCGTGTGGTCGGGCGAGGCCCGTGAGGTCATCGCCCGTACCGCCGAGGGCGACATCGGCGTGCTCACCGGCCACGCGCCGCTGCTGTCCCTGCTGGTGCCCGGCGTCGTCGAGATCCACCCCGTGGAGGGCGGCGAGGTCCTGCGCGCCGCCGTCAGCGAGGGGTTCATCTCCGTGGCGGCCGACCGCGTGTCGATCCTGTCCGAGGACACGTTCCTCGCCGACGAGGTCGACGAGGCGGCCACCACCGCTGACCTGGAGAAGGCTCGCTCGTCCGACGACGAGCTGGCCGTCCGCCGCGCCGAGGCGAAGCTCCGCCTCATCGGCAAGGCGTCCTGATGGTGATCGCGAGGGGTTGATCGATGCCGCTGTGGTTGTGGCTGGTCGACTCCCTCGCGATCATCGTCGTGCTGGGCCTGCTCTTCCTCGTCGGGCTCATCGCACGTCGTCGGTGGATCGCCCGGCAGGGCGTGACCTTCGAGCTGAGCGTGAATCGTGGCGCCGAGCACTCCGCCTCCGGCTGGGTGCTCGGCGTCGCGGTCTATCGTGACGACGCCATCGACTGGTATCGCACCTTCTCCTTCTCCCCGCGCCCGCGCCACCGGTTCGAGCGCGGCGGCGTCCTCATCGAGGGGCGCCGCGACCCCGAGGGCGCCGAGGCGTACGCCCTGCACGACGGCCACATCGTCGTGCGCACCGAGAACGCTGCCGGCATCGAGCAGTTCGCGCTGAGCCCGAACTCGCTAACCGGGTTGCTGTCGTGGCTGGAGTCATCGCCGCCCGGACGTGGCGTGAACAACGTCCTGTGATCTTCGATACGAGGCAACTCCGCCATTTCGGTTGCTCGTGACCTCGCCACCCTTCACACTTGTGATCATGAAGAAGATCATCGCTGCAGCGCTCCTCGCCCTCGCCGTCGCCGCGGGCACCGTCGCCTCGCCCGCCCAGGCGGACGACTCCTCGGCGCCCATCAAGATCAACCGCATCGACTGGATGTGATGCGAGGTCCTCTGACCTCAACCTCTAGGGTGAACGCATGGTTCACCTGACGAGGATCTACACCAGGACCGGAGACGACGGGACCACCAATCTCGTCGACTTCTCGCGCACGTCGAAGAACGACGTGCGCTTGGTCGTCTACGCCGACGTCGACGAGGCGAACAGCCAGATCGGCGTGGCACTGGCCACCGGCGAGCTGGACGCCGACGTCACCGCCGTGCTGACGCACATCCAGAACGACCTGTTCGACCTCGGGTCCGACGTCGGAAACCCGATCGTCGATGAGCCCGAGTACCCGCCGCTGCGGGTGGAGCCCGACTACGTGGAGCGCCTCGAGCAGTGGTGCGACCGCTTCAACGAGGCGACGCCGAAGCTCGACTCGTTCATCCTCCCCGGCGGCACGATGGCCGCCGCGCAGCTGCACGTGGCCCGCACCGTCACCCGCCGTGCCGAGCGCGCAGCCTGGCGTGCCATCGAGGAGCACGGCGACACGGTCAACCCGCTCGTCGCGAAGTACCTCAACCGCCTCAGCGACCTGCTGTTCATCCTCGGTCGCTACGCGAACCGTGAGCGCGGCGACGTGCTCTGGGTTCCCGGCGGCGACCGCACCGGCGCCTGATCGCAACCGAGCGTGACGGCGGGGTGGACCCGCCGTCGAGCGCCGCAGGGCAGCGGTACCCTTGCCGCATGTCAGTGCAGCCTGATCGCCCGTGGGTGATGCGAACCTACGCCGGCCACAGCTCCGCAGCCGAGTCCAACGCCCTCTACCGGCGCAACCTGGCGAAGGGTCAGACCGGCCTCTCGGTCGCCTTCGACCTGCCGACGCAGACGGGCTACGACCCCGACCACGTGCTGTCGCGTGGTGAGGTCGGCAAGGTCGGCGTGCCGATCCCGCACCTGGGCGCCATGCGCCGCCTCTTCGAGGACATCCCGCTGTCGGAGATGAACACCTCGATGACCATCAACGCGACGGCCATGTGGCTGCTGGCGATGTACCAGGTGGCCGCCGAGGAGCAGGGCGTCGATCCCTCGGCCCTCGCCGGCACGACCCAGAACGACATCATCAAGGAGTACCTCTCCCGGGGCACCTACGTGTTCCCGCCCGAGGCCTCGCTGCGGCTGACCACCGACATGATCGCGTACACCGTCGCGAACATCCCGAAGTGGAACCCGCTCAACATCTGCAGCTACCACCTGCAGGAGGCGGGCGCGACGCCCGTGCAGGAGCTCGCCTTCGCGATGAGCACGGCCATCGCCGTCCTCGACGCGGTCAAGGACTCCGGCCAGGTGCCCGACGACCAGTTCGAGCAGGTCGTGGGTCGCATCTCCTTCTTCGTGAACGCCGGCGTGCGCTTCGTCGAGGAGATGTGCAAGATGCGCGCCTTCGGCCGTCTGTGGGAGGAGATCACCCGCGACCGCTACGGCGTCAAGGACCCGAAGATGCGTCGCTTCCGCTACGGCGTGCAGGTCAACTCGCTCGGCCTCACCGAGGCGCAGCCCGAGAACAACGTCCAGCGCATCGTGCTGGAGATGCTGGGCGTCACGCTCAGCAAGAACGCCCGCGCCCGCGCGGTGCAGCTGCCCGCCTGGAACGAGGCACTCGGCCTGCCGCGTCCGTGGGACCAGCAGTGGTCGCTGCGGCTCCAGCAGGTGCTGGCCTACGAGTCCGACCTGCTCGAGTACGGCGACATCTTCGACGGCTCGCACGTCATCGAGGCGAAGGTCGACGAGCTCGTCGAGGGCGCGAAGGCCGAGATGGACCGTGTCCAGGCGATGGGCGGCGCCGTTGCCGCGGTCGTCTCGGGCTACATGAAGCAGGAGCTGGTCACGTCGCACGCCGAGCGTCGCGCGCGCATCGAGTCCGGCGAGATGAAGGTCGTGGGACTCAACAGCTTCGTCGAGACCGAGCCGTCGCCGCTGACCGCCGACCTCGACACCGCGATCATGGTCGCCGACCCGCAGGCCGAGGCCAACGCGATCGCCGACGTGCAGCAGTGGCGCAGCCAGCGCGACCAGGCCGCCGTCGACGCTGCGCTCGAGGTCGTCCAGCAGCAGGCCAAGACCGACCAGAACCTCATGGCCGCCACCCTCGACGCCGTGCGCGCTGGCGCCACGGTGGGCGAGTGGTCCGCGGCGCTGCGCGAGGTCTTCGGCGAGTACCGGGCGCCCACGGGCGTGGCAGGGGTGAGTGGCGTGGCCGAGGCAGGATCCGAGCTGACCGCCGTGCGCGAGAAGGTGCGCCAGACCGGTGAGGAGCTGGGAGGCCGCCTGCGCTTCCTCGTCGGCAAGCCCGGCCTCGACGGGCACTCCAACGGCGCCGAGCAGGTGGCCGTGCGGGCGCGCGACGCCGGCTTCGAGGTCATCTACCAGGGCATCCGCCTGACGCCCGAGCAGATCGTGGCCGCCGCCGTGGCCGAGGACGTCCACGTGGTCGGCCTGTCGATCCTGTCCGGCTCGCACATGGAGCTGGTGCCCGACGTGCAGAAGGGCCTGGCCGACGCCGGCCTGACGAACGTGCCGATCATCGTCGGCGGCATCATCCCCGACTCCGACGGCCGCAAGCTCGAGGCGGCCGGCATCGCCGCGGTGTTCACGCCGAAGGACTTCGGCATGACCGACATCATGGGCCGCGTCGTCGACGAGATCCGCAAGGCCAACGACCTCCCCGTCTGATTCTGGGAATGGTCCGCGCGAGGGACAGGTGGGCGAAGGCTCGCCTGTCCTTCGTGGCGTCGGCGCGCGCCGACCAATAGGCTCGCCGTGATCGAAGCGGTCGAAGTGATCAGGCGGCCAGCGGCTTGGCCTTGGTCTTGGAGGACTTCGAGGACTTCTTGTCCTTCTTCTTGTCCTTCTTGACCTTGACCAGCTTGCGCTTCTTGACGGTGTAGCCGTCGGGGAGCGTGCCGTCGGCCATCATGCGGATCGGGCAGCGCTTGCAGCGCGGCTTGCTCACGCAGCACTTCTTCTTCGGCGGCTTCGGCACGACAACCACGGTACATCGCGAGGTGAGGCTGTCCTCGCCGAAGGAGGAGCACATGGCGTCCCAGCAGTTCGTGAAGGCCCTGCAGGAGCAGATCGGCCACGAGTTCAGCGCACACCAGCAGTACGTGGGGATCGCGACGTACTACGACGCGCTCACGATGCCGCAGATGGCCGCCCTGTTCTACGCCCAGGCGCTCGAGGAGCGCGACCACGCCATGATGATGGTGCAGTATCTGCTCGACCAGGACCAGCAGGTCGTCATCCCGGGCCTGCCCGCCCCGCGCATGGACTTCGCCGACGTGGTCGAGCCCGTCCAGGTCGCGCTCGACCAGGAGAAGCGCGTCACCGCGCAGATCAACGAGCTCACGCGACTCGCCCGCGAGGACAACGACTTCGCCTCCGACCAGTTCATGCAGTGGTTCATCAAGGAGCAGGTCGAGGAGGTCGCCAAGATGAGCGACCTGCTCGCGGTGGTCACGCGCTCGAAGGACGACTACGAGCGCATCGAGGACTGGATCGCGCGCGAGGAGACCGGCGAGGACTCCGACCCCACCGCTCCGCCGATCGCGGGCGCCTGACGCCGTGAGGGTCGTCCGGGCGCTGTTGACGCTCGTCGCCGTGGTGCTGCTGGCACTGGCGGCGACGCCGTGGCTGGACCGTGTGGAGCCGTCGTGGCTGCCCGCGGTCCAGGCGCTCGGGCGGCTCTGGATCGTGCTGGCCGTCGCGGGCATCGTCCTGAGCGTGCTCGCGCGGGCCTGGCTCGCGTGCGGCGCCAACGCCGTCGTGATCGCGGTGGCGCTCGTGACGATCCTCAACGTCAGCAACCGTCCGGACTGCGACGCGGGCCAGGCGCGGCTGTCGGTGATGACCCTCAACGCGTACTACGCCGAGGCCGACGTCGACGAGATCGTGGCGGCCGTGAAGAGCCACGACGTCGACGTGCTGATCCTCAACGAGGTCACCGAGCCGATGATCGCGGCGATCTCCGCCACCGAGGACGGCAAGCGCTTCACGCACCGCAGCGGCCAGACGCCCGAGGCGCGCGACACCGACGGCTCGGTGATCCTCTCGCGGTACCCGGCCACGCGCGTCGACGTGCCGGCCGGCGAGGCCGCCACCTTCCAGCAGCCGGCGATGTCCGTCGACGTCGACGGCACGGCCGTGCTGGTGCGCGCCGTGCACCCGATGCCGCCGGTGAGCCAGTGGCTCGAGGACTGGCGTGGCGGCCTGCTGGAGCTGGGGCAGTGGCAGCGCGCCAACCGCGGCCGCCCGCTCGTGATGGCGGGCGACTTCAACGCGTCCTCGGCGCACGCCGCCTTCCGCGACGCGAAGCGCGGCATGTATGACACCGCGGGGCTGTGGCCCACCGCCACGTGGCCGATGGACCGCCTCTACCCGCCGTTCGCCGACATCGACCACGTGCTCGTGCGCGGCCTCAGCGTGCAGGACTCGGGCACCGAGGACATCTCCGGCGCCGACCACCGCGCCGTCTGGGCCGACCTGCGCGTCTGCTCCCGCTGACCCGCGGCTCCGCCGCGCGAGATGTGTAGCGGCAGCCACCGTTTTCCGGCCAGGTCGGCCGGGAAAGGGTGGATACCGCTACAGATCTGGCTGACCGGAGGTCAGAAGAGGCGCAGGCTCGGGTCGTCGAGGCCGCGGAGGTCGTCGTAGTCGACGACGACGCAGTCGATGCCGCGGTCCTTGGCGAGGGTGCGCGCCTGGGGCTTGATCTCCTGGGCGGCGAAGATGCCGCGCACGGGACGCAGCTTCGGGTCGCGGTTCATCAGCTCGAGGTAGCGCGTGAGCTGCTCGACGCCGTCGATCTCGCCCCGGCGCTTGATCTCCACGGCGACCGAGCCGCCGGCCGCGTCGCGGCACAGCAGGTCGACCGGGCCGATGGCGGTCATGTATTCGCGCCGCACGAGGGACATGCCGTCCTCGAGGGCCGAGGTGTGCTCCGCGAGCAGCTCCTGCAGGTGCTTCTCCACGCCGTCCTTCTGCAGGCCGGGGTCGACCCCCAGCTCGTGCTCGGAGTCGTGGATGACCTCCTCGAGCCGGATGCGCAGCGTGTCGTCGGTCTTCTTGGCCGTGACGGTCCACTCGACGACGCCGTCCTCGGCGACGCCCTCGCGCAGCGTGCACGGAGGGCTCATCCAGTTGAGCGGCTTGTAGGACCCGCCGTCGGCGTGCACGAGCACGGAGCCGTCGGACTTCACCATGATGACCCGCAGCGCGAGCGGCAGGTGCGCGGTCAGCCGGCCGGCGTAGTCGACCTGGCAGCGGGCGACGACGATCCTCACAGGCGCTCGAGCATCCCGAGCTTGAAGTTGATGGTCTCGCCGGAGAGCTCGCCCTCGGTGGTCTCGCCGTCGTCCCCGTCGAGGTAGACGATGCCGTCCTCGACGCGGTACGCACCGCGGCGGAAGTCCACGTTGCCCTCGAAGTCCTCGGTGAACGAGCCGTCGGCCGCGAAGTGCACGGTCCAGTCCGCCTCGTCGGCGCGCCACGAGCCCACGAGCGCGGCGCGGGGATCGTCCGTGGCGACGGTGGCGCTGGGCGTCTGCGAGGTCGGGTCGGACGGCGTCGCGGGCTCGTCCTTCGCGCACCCGGCGAAACCGGCCAGCAGGACGGTCGCGAGGGCGGTGGCGGCGAGACGTGAGGACATGGGACTCCCATCGAGACAGAGGTGCTGTCACGCTACCCTTTCACGAACGCTCGGCGGGAAGCAGTACCGGCGGGCCAAGCCTCGAAGGAGATTCTGATGGCAGAGATCGTCGATCGCATCACCGCCGACGACGAGGGCGGACGCATCGCGCGCACGCTGCTCTACCCGTACCTCAACCACGCGGCCACGATGTACGGCGACGGTTACGCGACCGCGGCCGACATCGATGCGGGCATGCGCTTCGGCTGCGGCTACCCGATCGGCCCGCTGGCGCTGATCGACGCGCTCGGCGCGAAGACGGTCGTCGACGGCCTGGCCGAGCAGTTCGCCCAGACCGGCGACCCGCTGCACCGCCCGGCCCCCGCGCTGGTCGAGATCGCCGACTCCGGCTCCTCCTTCTCCGGCGAGGGCGCCGACGGCACCCCCGTCCCCGAGGTCAAGCGCCCCGTCGCCACGGTCGGCGTCGTCGGCACCGGCACCATGGCGTCGGGCATCGCCCAGGTCTTCGCCCAGGCCGGCTACGACGTCGTCTACGTCGGTCGCTCGCAGGAGAAGCTGGACGGCGTCGTCGCGTACGTCACCAAGAACCTCGACCGCGCCGTCGCGCGCGGCAAGCTCGACGAGGCCGGCAAGGACGCCGTGCTCGCCCGCCTCACCGGCGCCACCGAGCGCGAGGCCCTGGCCGACGTCGACCTCGTCGTCGAGGCCATCGCCGAGGACCTCGACATCAAGCTCGAGCTGTTCCGCGACCTCGACCGCATCTGCAAGCCCGGTGCGATCCTGGCGACCACCACGTCGTCGCTGTCGATCCGCGCCTGCGCCGACGCCACGAGCCGTCCGGCCGACGTCATCGGCATGCACTTCTTCAACCCCGCCCCGGTCATGAAGCTGGTCGAGGTCGTCACCACCGAGGTCACCGACCCCGACGTCGACGAGACCGTGCGCGCCCTGTGCCTGGCCACCGCCAAGCACCCGGTCTCGTGCGGTGACCGCGCCGGCTTCATCGTCAACGCGCTGCTGTTCCCCTACCTCAACGACGCGATCCGTCTGCAGGAGTCCGGCGCCGCCTCGATGGAGCAGATCGACGCCGCGATGAAGGAGACCAAGCTGCCGATGGGCCCGTTCGAGCTGCTCGACGTGGTCGGCAACGACGTCTCGCTGGCGATCCAGCAGACCCTCGTCGAGACGTTCGGCCACGAGGGCTGGCAGCCGGCCCCGTCGCTGGAGAAGGTCGTCGCCGAGGGCCGCCTGGGCCGCAAGACCAAGGCTGGCTTCCACACCTACTGAGCCGCACCGCACGCCCCTCGCACATGGCCCCGATCGGTACGATCGGGGCCATGTCGCGTCGCAAGGCAGCCGCCGCCCGTGCCGCCCGGCGCGAGCCTCCCGCGCGGCCCGAGGAGCTGGTCCGTCGGCGCTCCGGCGACTTCTGGCAGCGGTTCATCACCGGCACCACCTCGTCGTACCCCTACCGGTGCCCCGGCTGCGACCAGCTGATCCCGCCGGCGACCCCGCACTTCGTCGTGTGGCCCGACGTCCCGAGCCTGCTGGAGACCGACGGCATCAACGAGCGCCGGCACTGGCACCAGCACTGCTGGCAGCGCCAGTCCTGATCCCGCCCGGCGCGAGGCGTCGTGCCTCCTCGGGCAGGATGGACGTGTGAAGATCACGGGATCGTCGGTGCTGCCCGCCCGGCGCGAGGACATCGAGCTCACGACCGCCGACGGACTGACCCTGGTGGGCGAGCTGGCGCTGCCGCAGGACCGCGACCCGGTCGCGACGATGATCTGCCTGCACCCGCTGCCCACGCACGGCGGCATGATGGACAGCCACGTCTTCCGCAAGGCCTCCTACCGCCTGCCCGCACTCGCCGACATCGCCGTCCTGCGGTTCAACACCCGCGGCACCGAGAGCGTGCGCGGCCGCAGCGAGGGCGAGTTCGACCGGGCGCAGGGGGAGCGGTTCGACGTGGCCGCCGCGATCGAGTACGCCGAGTTCTCCGAGCTGCCGAACGTGTGGATCGTGGGCTGGTCCTTCGGCACCGACCTGACCCTCATGTACGGGCTGGAGCCCGACGTCGCCGGGGCGATCCTGCTGTCGCCGCCGTTGCGCTTCAGCGCGCCCGAGCACCTGGCGGCCTGGGCCGCCGACGGCCGGCCGCTGATCGCCCTCGTGCCCGAGTTCGACGACTACCTCCAGCCCGCCGAGGCGCGGGAGCGGTTCGCCGCGGTGCCGCAGGCCGAGGTGATCGCGGTCGACGGCGCCAAGCACCTGTGGGTGGGGGACACCGAGCGCGTGCTGGACGAGATCGTCGCTCGCCTCAACCCGCAGGCCGACCTGCCCCTGCCGGGGGAGTGGGACGGCCCGATGGAGCGCGCCGACTCGTCGGCCTACGCCGACCGCACCACCGCGGTGTTCAAGGACCAGCCGCGCTGACGCCGTGCCGCGGCCCGAGGGTGGCCTGCACGATCCGGTGCAGCGCCCACTCGAGCGGACCGCGGGAGAACCGCAGGAACCACAGGCTCGCCAGCACGAGCGCGACGACCAGCGTCCACCCCGCCAGGGCGCCCGATCCTGCCTCGAGCACCGGATCGGTCTCGATCGCGATCCAGTAGGCCACGATGTGCCCGACGTAGAGCGTCAGCGCCATCCTGCCGGCGGACTCCAGCGGGTACAGCAGCCCGTTCAGCTGGGGCGTGAGCGCGAGGAGCAGGGCCAGGACGGCCACGCTGATCGCCAGCACCGAGGCGGCCTCGATCGGGTTCTGCGAGCGGTGGTCGGACCTCAGCAGGTTCAGCACCAGGCCGTCGCGCGCACCCGGCTCGCTCATCAGGCGCTGGAGGACGTCGAGCATGAGCTGGTGCAGGATGATCCCCACGCCGAGCCCGACGGCGGCGATCGCATACAGCGTGGTGTCGGAGGGCTGCAGGCGCCCCAGCGCGAGGCCCACGAGCAGGAACCCGGTCCACTGGATCGCGGGGTAGGGCATCGCGACGAAGAGGTCGCCCACGGGACTCTCCGCCAGCTCGGGCACCCGTTCGACGAGCCACGCGATGATGACCGGCCCGCCCACGGCGAGCACGGTGCCGGCGCCCAGCAGCACGGGGACCGGCGCCCGCAGGAAGGGCAGCGCCACGACGAAGTACACGGCGTACGAGGCCAGGATGACCGCCACGGGCGTGCCGAGGGCGGTCAGGGCGGCGCCGAGCGCGGCCAGCACGGCCGCGCGCACGAAGATCGCCAGCCGGTCGTCGGCCATCCGCTCGCCCTCGTGGGGACGCGTGCCGCCGGTGGTCAGCGCGAGCGCGAACCCGGCCACCACGACGAACAGCACGGCAGCGCGCCCGTCGCCCACATGGCGCCAGGACGCAGCGACACCCGGATCGAAGTCGATCCGGGTGTCGAGGTGGGCGACCACCATGCCGACGAGCGCGAGTCCGCGGGCGGCATCCAGCCCGCGGACTCGCGACCTCATCGGGATCAGATGCCGCGGAAGCGGTTGATCTCGTCGATGTACTTGGCGCGCTTGGCCTCGTCCGTCACGCCCAGGCCCTCCTCGGGCGCCAGCGTCAGGACGCCGACCTTGCCCTGGTGCTTGTTGTGATGGACGTCGAGCGCCGCCTGGCCGGTGTCCTCGAGCTTGTAGACCTTGGACACGGTCGGGTGGATGAGGCCCTTGTCGATGAGGCGGTTGGCCTCGAAGGCCTCGCGGTAGTTCGCGAAGTGCGAGCTCTTGATGTTCTTGAGGTTCATCCACAGGTAGCGGTTGTCGTACTGGTGCATGTAGCCCGAGGTCGACGCGCAGGTGATGATCGTTCCGCCCTTGCGGGTGACGTAGACGCTGGCGCCGAAGGTCTCGCGACCCGGGTGCTCGAACACGATGTCCGGGTCCTCGCCGCCGGTGAGCTCGCGGATCTTCTTGCCGAAGCGCTGCCACTCCTTCGGGTCCTGGTTGTGCTCGTCCTTCCAGAACTTGTAGCCCTCGGCCGAGCGGTCGATGATGTGCTCGGCGCCGAGGGAGCGCACGATCTCGGCCTTGTCGGGGCTGGACACGACGCACACGGGGATGGCGCCGCCGTTCAGGGCCATCTGCGTGGCGTAGGAGCCCAGGCCACCCGAGGCGCCCCAGATCAGGACGACGTCGCCCTGCTTCATGTTGGCGCCGTTCTTGCTGACCAGCTGGCGGTAGGCGGTGGAGTTCACCAGGCCCGGCGAGGCGGCCTCCTCCCACGACAGGTGGGCGGGCTTGGGCATCAGCTGGTTGGACTTGACGATCGCCAGCTCGGCGAGGCCGCCGAAGTTGGTCTCGAAGCCCCAGATCCGCTGCTGCGGGTCCATCATCGTGTCGTCGTGGCCGTCGGGGCTCTCGAGCTCGACCGACAGGCAGTGCGCGACGACCTCCTGGCCGGGCTTCCAGGCGTTGACGCCCGGGCCCGTGCGCAGCACGACGCCGGCGAGGTCGGAGCCGACCACGTGGTACGGCAGGTCGTGGCGCTTCGTGTACTCCGAGAGGCGGCCGTAGCGCTCGAGGAAGCCGAACGTCGAGACGGGCTCGAAGATCGAGGTCCACACCGTGTTGTAGTTGATCGCGCTGGCCATCACGGCGACGAGGGCCTCGCCCGGAGCCAGCTCGGGCAGGGGGACGTCGTCGAGGTGCAGGCTCTTGCGGGGATCCTTGTCCCGGGTGGCCACGCCCTCGAACATGTTCTGCTCGTCCTTGTGGACGGTGATGCCCCGGTAGGTCTCGGGGAGCTCGAGGTTCTGGTACGTCTCTGCGGTGCGGTCGCCGGACATGATGGCGTCGAGGATGTGCTGCACTGAGGGTCCTTCGCGTCGGTGGTGCAGGGGGTCTGCGGTGATGTTACTGGCGGGGAACTTGGGCCGCGAGCCGGAATCAGTGCGCGGCCGCAGGCTCGACAAGCTCGACGAGCACGCCCCCGGCGTCCTTCGGGTGCACGAAGTTGACGCGACTGTCGGACGTGCCCCGCTTGGGGGTGTCGTACAGGAGGCGCACGCCGCGGTCGCGCAGGGTGTTGGAGACCGCGTCGATGTCGGTCACACGGTACGCCAACTGCTGCACGCCCGGTCCGTTGCGGTCCAGGTACTTGGCGATCGTGGACTCCTCGCTCAGGGGGGCGAGCAGCTGGATGCACGAGCCGGAGTCGCCGACGGCGAGCATCGCCTCGCGCACGCCCTGCGCCTCGTTGACCTCCTCGTGGATCGACTCGAGGCCGAACACGCGCGAGTAGAACTCGATGGCGTCGTCGAGGTCGGGGACGGCGATGCCGACGTGGTCGATGGCGGTGAGCAGGTGGCCCGGAACGAGCGATTCACTGGTCATGGCGGGCAGCCTAGTACGGGAGCGGCGGGTCCTCCCCGTGGACCGCTTCCGGGGTGACAATGAGACATGGACACCTCTGCGATCACCGAGATGACCGGGAACGAGCCGTGGGACTTCGTCGCCGACCACACCTTCGGGCGGCTGGCGCTGACGGTCCTGGGCCAGCCGGAGATCTTCCCCGTCAACTACGCACTCGTCGGCCGCCGGATCGCCTTCCGCACGGCCGAGGGCACCAAGCTCATGGGCGTCCTGCTGGACAGCCACGTCGCCTTCGAGGTCGACGAGGTCTCGGCCGACGGCGCCACGAGCGTCGTGCTGAAGGGCACGGCGCGCCGGATCGAGACGCAGGAGGAGGCCGAGGAGCTCGACCTGGCCGACCTGCACTCGTGGGTGCCCACGCTCAAGTACCACCTCGTCGTCATCGACGTCGGCGAGATCAGCGGACGCCGGTTCCGCTTCGGGCCGGAGCCCGACCTCACGCCCGTCATGTGAGGTGGCCCACGCCCAGTCGGGCCGTCCGGTCCCATGGGTACAGTGACCCCAACGCACGCACCGAAGGAGCACGTTTCATGACCACTTCCGTCATCGTCGCCGGGGCCCGTACCCCGATCGGTCGACTGCAGGGCGGCCTCAAGTCGCTGTCCGGTTCCGATCTCGGCGGCATCGCGATCAAGGGCGCCCTGGACAAGGCCGGCATCACCGGCGACCAGGTCGACTACGTGATCATGGGCCAGGTCCTCGGAGCCGGAGCCGGCCAGGTGCCCGCGCGCCAGGCCGCGTTCAAGGGCGGCATCCCGCTCGACGTCCCCGCGATCACCGTCAACAAGGTGTGCCTGTCGGGCATCAACGCGATCGCGCTGGCCGACCAGCTCATCCGTGCGGGCGAGTACGACGTCGTCGTCGCCGGCGGCCAGGAGTCGATGACCCAGGCCCCGCACCTGCTCACGGGCTCGCGCGACGGCCACAAGTACGGCAAGGTCACGATGCTCGACCACATGGAGTACGACGGCCTGTGGGACGCGCTCACCGACCAGGCCATGGGCTCGCTCACCGAGCAGCGCAACGCCGCCACCGACACCCTCACCCGTGAGGAGCAGGACGCGTTCGGCGCCCGCTCGCACCAGCTCGCCGCCGAGGGCCAGAAGAACGGTGTCTTCGACGACGAGATCGTCCCCGTCGAGATCCCGCAGCGCAAGGGCGACCCGGTCGTCGTCAGCGCCGACGAGGGCGTGCGTGGCGACACCACCGGCGAGTCCCTCGGCCGCCTGCGTCCCGCGTTCTCCAAGGAGGGCACGATCACGGCCGGCACCGCCAGCCAGATCTCCGACGGCGCCTGCGCCGTGGTCGTCATGAGCAAGGCCAAGGCCGAGGAGCTCGGCCTCACCTGGCTCGCCGAGATCGGCGCCCACGGCAACGTGTCGGGCCCCGACTCCACGCTGCAGGAGCAGCCGGCCAACGCGATCGAGAAGGCCGCCCAGAAGGAGGGCATCGCCGTCTCCGACATCGACCTGTTCGAGCTCAACGAGGCGTTCGCCGCCGTGGGCATCGTCTCGGCCAACAAGCTGGGCGTCAGCCAGGACAAGGTCAACGTCAACGGCGGCGCGATCGCGCTCGGCCACCCGATCGGCATGAGCGGTGCGCGCATCGTCCTGCACCTCGCCCTCGAGCTGCAGCGTCGTGGCGGCGGCACCGGCGCGGCCGCGCTGTGTGGCGGCGGTGGCCAGGGCGACGCTCTGATCATCCGGGTCCCGCAGGCCTGATCGGCCCTCACCCGAATCTGCGGAGTTGAGTCCCAGGAACGTCGACGTCACCGACCTGGTCACGCGGGCGCAAGCCGGCGAGGCCAGGTCGGTGGCGCGTCTGATCACCCTCGTCGAGACCGAGTCCGACCACCTGCGTGAGGTCAGCGCCGCGCTGGCCCCGCTCGTGGGGGGCGCGCACGTCGTCGGCCTCACCGGGTCGCCGGGCGTGGGCAAGTCGACGACCACGTCGGCCCTCGTCACCGAGCTGCGCGCCCGGGGCCTGCGCGTCGGCGTGCTCGCGGTCGACCCCACCTCGCCCTTCAGCGGGGGAGCGCTGCTCGGCGACCGCATCCGCATGACCGACCACGCCACCGACTCCGAGGTCTTCATCCGCTCGATGGCCAGCCGCGGCCACCTCGGCGGCCTGTCGTGGGCCACGCCCCACGCGATCCGCGTCCTCGACGCCGCCGGCTGCGACGTGGTCCTGCTCGAGACGGTTGGCGTCGGGCAGTCCGAGGTCGAGGTCGCGGGTCTGGCCGACACCACGGTCGTGCTGCTGGCGCCCGGCATGGGCGACGGCATCCAGGCCGCGAAGGCGGGCATCCTCGAGATCGGTGACGTCTTCTGCGTCAACAAGGCCGACCGCGACGGCGCCGCCACCACGCGGCGCGAGCTGCGCACGATGCTCTCGATGAGCGACCGCCAGGACGGCTGGAAGCGTCCGATCGACCTCACCGTGGCCACCGAGGGCACGGGCGTGCCCGAGCTCGTCGACCATCTGCAGGAGCACGCGGCCCATCTGCGCACCTCCGGCCAGCTGGCCCGGCGACGCACTGATCGGCTCCGCCGCGAGATCCAGGCGATCGCGCTCGACCAGGTCCGGCGACGGTTCGTCCTCGACGGCGGCGAGGAGCTCGACGCGCTCGCCGCGCGGGCGTTCGCGGGCGACGTCGACCCGTTCTCGGCCGCCGACACGCTCCTGGCCGATCTCGACGCGTAGCGCACACGCCTGCGCGGCGTCCCGCATTTCGGGTTGCAGGTCCGGTAGAACTGTGCGCGTGGTGAAGAAGGCAGTGATCCTGTTCGTGGTGGGCTTCGGGCTCTACTACCTGTTCAGCACGCCTGAGGACGCCGCGTCGGCCGTTCGCGGGGCCTTCGACGCCGCCATCAGCGCATTCGGGCAGGTCGGAGTGTTCGTCGCCGAGCTCTTCTAGGCCGGCGCCATGACCGAGCGTCCGGCGATCGAGACCGCGCCCCCTCCGGTGACGGCGCGGTTCTGGGGACGCCTGCGCGAGCCGTTCCCCGACCCCGAGCACCACGTCGCGCTCAACAAGCGCCTCAATCCCCGCAGCGGCGAGCGCGTCCTGCAGATCGTGCCCAAGCACGTGGCCGTGTACTGGCCGCTGCCCGCCTCGATGCTGGCGTCCGCGGGCTGCCTGCTCGTCCTGCTCTTCCACTGGAACTCCGGCCCGGCGCAGGTGCTGTGGCTGCTGTCCCTCGTCGTCGTCGGCGCGGCCGCCGTGCGCGCTTACGTCGAGTGGCGCGACGTCTTCGTCGTCACGAACTGGCGGGTCGTCCGGCTCAGCGGTGTCCTGACCGCGCGCGTGGCCACGATGCCCATCAACCGCATCCTCGACATGACCATGACGCGCCCGCTGCTCGGCCGGGTGTTCGGATACGGGCACTTCGTGTTCGAGTCGGCGGCGCAGGAGCAGGGCCTGCGCGAGATCAAGTTCGTGCCGGACATCCTCGCGGTCGACCGCGAGATCAACAACGCCGTGAACAAGGAGAACCGACGGCGCGAGCGGCTGATGTCGGCCTCGCGCGACCGGCGGCTCGACGGCGGACCCGACGGGGACGAGCGCACCGAGCCGATCCGCGGCCTGTGAGCCGTCTTCCTAGACTGTCCCCATGAGCTTCTCGCAGCCCGGCGCGTTCGACCTGTCCTCCCTGGCCCAGCCCCGCCCCGCCGCCGGCGGTGGCGCGCCCGCGCCCGAGGGCGCCGTCTACGTCATCGACGTCACCGAGGCCGACTTCCAGCAGGTGGTCGACTCCTCGATGCAGCACCTCGTCGTGCTGTCGGTGTGGTCCCCGCGCTCGCCGCAGAGCGTGGAGTTCAACGAGGTCCTCGCGCAGGCCACCGCCGCCTACGGGGGCGCGCTGCAGCTGGCCAAGGTCGACGCGGACACCAACCCGGGCATCGCCCAGGCGCTGCAGGTGCAGGCCGTGCCGTTCGTGGTCGGCCTCGTCCAGGGCCGTCCCGTCCCACTGTTCCAGGGCACGGTCGACGCCAGCGAGGTCAAGCGGTTCTTCGACGAGCTCGTGCGCCTCGCCCAGCAGAACGGCCTCAACGGCCGCGCCCAGCCGTCGGGTGGCGCCGAGGTCGAGGCCCCGGAGGAGCCGGAGGACGACCCGCGCTTCGCCGCCGCCGACGAGGCCTACGCCCGCGGTGACTTCGCCGCCGCCGTGGCCGAGTACGAGGCCCTGCTCGCGCAGTCCCCGGCCGACGCCGAGGTGGCCGAGCGCCTCGCCGCGACCAAGCTGTACGCGCGGGTGGACGGCGCCGACCTCCAGGAGGCCCGTCGCGCCGCGGCCGACGCGCCCGACGACATCGACGCGCAGCTGCTCGTCGCCGACCTCGACGTCACCGGTGGCCACGTGGAGGATGCGTTCCTGCGCCTCATCGACCTGGTGAAGCGGACCTCGGAGGACGACCGGGAGCGCGTGCGCCAGCACCTGCTCGACCTGTTCACCGTGGTGGGCCTGGCCGACCCGCGCGTCGCGCAGGCCCGCCGCTCGCTCGCCGCCGCCCTCTTCTGAGGCGCCGGGTCGCAGGTCAGCGGGCCTGGTCGCGGACCGGGTCGGGCTGGCGCGGGGCCTCGCGGTAGGCCGGGAGCGGGGAGTCGGCCAGCGACTCGAGCAGCTCGGTCGTGGCCAGCGTGGCGCGCTCGCGCACGAGGTCGAGGTCGCACCAGTGCACGGCGGCGATCTCGGTGCGCTGCAAAACCATCTGCTCGACCAGCTCGGCGTCGACGACCCCGAGGTCGAACACGAACAGGCACGCGTCGTCCCAGCGGCTCCACGGCGGCAGCCAGTTCATCGTCACGAGTCCGTTGACCTCGACGGTGATGCCGAGCTCCTCCTCGAGCTCGCGGACCAGGCCGGTGGCCGGGCTCTCGCCCACCTCGACCACGCCGCCGGGCAGGTCCCACTCGCGCTTGTAGGTCAGCTCGCACAGCAGCACCCGGCCGTCGCGGTCGCGCAGGACGCCCTGCCCGATGACGCGCTTGCGGGGCAGCCCAGCGTTGAGGATGGCGACGAAGCCCTCGCGGCTGAAGGCCGGCGGGTCGTCGACGATGCGGCCCAGCAGGACGAGGTCCTCGGCGTCGCCGGGGGAGCGGGCGATGCCCTCGCGGCGCAGACCGGCGATCGACGCGGCGCGCAGGCCGAGCGGGTCGTCGGCGGGCACCCGCGCCTCGATCCGGGTCCAGCCCAGCTGCTCGAACGCGTACTCCACGGCGATGCGCAGGGCGCGGCTGGCGACCATCGCGCCGGGACCGGAGGAGAAGTTCCACCGCATCGAGCCGAGCCGGCGGCCGGCCTTGCCGTGGGCATGCTGCAGGGCCACGGTGCCGATGCGGTCGCCGCCGTAGACGACCGCGAAGCCGTGCAGGTCGTCCGCGCCCGAGGTGGGCTCGAGGACGAGGTCGTCGTCGCGCAGGGAGGCAGAGGGCTCGGCGGGCTCGGTCACGTGGCCGAGGCTACCGGCCGCCGTGATGGAATCGAGCCCATGACCGATCCGCGGATCCGCCCCGCCACCGCCGCCGACGTGCCCGACATGGTGCGTCTCGTCCATGACCTCGCCGCCTACGAGCGGGCCCCGGAGCAGTGCGTCCTGACCGACGAGATGCTGCACGAGCGGCTGTTCGGCACGCAGCCCGCGCTCTACGCGCACGTCGCCGAGGCCGACGGCGCGGTCGTCGGTACCGCGATCTGGTTCCTCAACTTCTCCACGTGGGACGGGGTCCACGGCATCCACCTCGAGGACCTCTACGTCGACCCGGCGCAGCGGGGGAGCGGCCTGGGCAAGGCCCTGCTGACCGAGCTCGCCCGGGTGTGCGTGGAGCGGGGCTACAGCCGGCTGCAGTGGCAGGTGCTGGACTGGAACACCCCGTCGATCGAGTTCTACCGATCCCTGGGCGCGGTCGACCTCGAGGACTGGCGCACCTACCGGCTGTCGGGGGAGGCGCTGCAGGCCGTCGGGTCGGTGTCCTGACGCTGTCCTATGCTCGGGCGCAACCCACACAGGAGGCACTGACATGGCCGCATTCGTCCGACTCGAGGTGACCGACGGCGTCGGCACGATCCGCCTCGACCGGCCCAAGATGAACGCACTCGACGCACAGGTCCAGACCGAGCTGCTGGAGGCGGCGCGCGAGGCCGACCGCCGCGACGACGTCGCCGCGGTCGTGGTGTGGGGCGGCGAGCGCGTCTTCGCCGCGGGCGCGGACGTCAAGGAGATGGCCGACATGGGCTACCAGGAGATGTTCCGTCACGGACACCTCCTGCAGGACTTCACCCGGGCGATCGCCGCGATCGGCAAGCCCACGGTCTCGGCCATCACGGGCTTCGCGCTCGGCGGCGGCCTCGAGCTCGCGCTCTCCACCGACCTGCGCTTCTGCGCCGACGACGCGAAGCTCGGCCAGCCCGAGATCCTGCTGGGCATCATCCCCGGCGCCGGCGGCACCCAGCGCCTCGCGCGCCTGATCGGCCCGTCGAAGGCCAAGGACCTCATCTACACGGGCCGGTTCGTCGGTGCCGACGAGGCGCTCGCGCTGGGTCTGGTCGACGAGGTCCTGCCCGCGGCGCAGGTGTACGAGCGCGCCGTCGCGTGGGCGTCGCAGTTCGTCGGGGGGCCGGCGATCGCGTTGCGCACCGCGAAGGACGTGGTCGACCGGGGTCTGGAGGTCGACCTGCAGACCGGCCTGGAGATCGAGCGGGCCGGCTTCAGCGGCCTGTTCGCCACCGAGGACCAGACGAACGGCATGCGGTCGTTCGTCGAGAACGGTCCCGGCAAGGCGACGTTCACCGGCACGTGACCCACGCCACTCCCGCTGGGATGGGCGCGCTGGTTACCTTTCGGTAACATCGTCCACAGGAAGGGTCGCCTCACTCGCGAATGGCTTCGCGTGGCAAGGTGGACCCGATAACTCGCGAGTGATCAAACCGTCGCTCGCGCCCCGAATTCACAGGAGGGTCCTCGTGACCAAGATCGTTGTCGCTGTGAAGTACGTGCCGGACGCCACGGCGGACCGCACGTTCGAAGCGGATAACACTGTCGATCGTGAGAACGTCGACGGACTTCTGTCCGAGCTCGACGAGTACGCGGTCGAGCAGGCGCTGCAGGTCGTCGAGGCCGGCGACGGCGAGGTGACCGTGCTGACGGTCGGTCCCGCCGACGCCTCCGACGCGGTCCGCAAGGCCCTGCAGATGGGCGCCGACGCCGGCGTGCACGTCGAGGACGACGCCATCGCGGGCTCCGACGCCTTCGCGACGTCGCTCGTGCTGGCCAAGGCCATCGAGAAGCTCGACTACGACCTGGTGTTCTTCGGCATGGGCTCCACCGACGCCGGCATGGGCGTCGTGCCCACGCTGGTCGCCGAGCGCCTGGGCCTGCCGGCCATCACGTTCGCCTCGGAGATCTCGGTCGACGGCGAGACGGTCAAGATCCGTCGCGACGGCGATGCCGCCACGCAGGAGATCGAGGCCACCGGCAAGCTCGTCGTCTCGGTCACCGACCAGACGGGCGAGGCCCGCTACCCGTCCTTCAAGGGCATCATGGCCGCGAAGAAGAAGCCGGTCGAGGAGTGGACGCTCGCCGACCTGGGTGTCGACGCGGCCGAGGTCGGCCTCGACAACGCCTGGACCAAGGTCGAGTCCACGACCCCCCGCCCGCCGCGCACCGCCGGCGAGATCGTCACCGACGAGGGAGACGGCGGCACCAAGCTCGTCGAGTTCCTCGCGTCCAAGAAGTTCGTGTGAGTAGGAGCCTGAATCAATGAGTGAAGTTCTCGTTCTGATCGACGCCCCGCAGGGCAAGGTCACGAAGCCCTCGCTGGAGCTCCTGACGATCGCCCGCCGCATCGGCGAGGCCTCGGCCGTCGTCTTCGCCGACGCTGATGGGCAGAGTGCGGACACCTCGGTCCTGGCCGAGTACGGCGCGGAGAAGATCTACACGTACGCCGACAGCACCTTCGCCGAGTACCTCGTGGCCCCCAAGGCCGAGGCGCTCGCCGCCCTGGTCGCCGAGAAGTCGCCCGCGGCCGTCCTGGTCCCGTCGACCTCGGAGGGCAAGGAGATCGCGGCTCGCGTCGCGCTCAAGTCCGAGGCCGGCCTGATCACCGACGCCATCGACGTCGCCGTCGACGGCGGCTCGATCACCACCACCCAGGCGGCCTTCGCCGGCAACTTCACCGTTGCCGCGCAGGTCACCAAGGGCGCCCCGGTCATCGCCGTCAAGCCGAACTCGGCTGCTCCGGAGGCCGCTGCCGGCGCCGGGACCGTCGAGGCCGTGTCCTTCGACGTCCCCGAGTCGGCCAAGCAGGTGAAGATCGTGTCCTCCGAGGCGCGTGTCTCCACCGGTCGTCCCGAGCTGACCGAGGCCGCCATCGTGGTCTCCGGTGGCCGTGGCACCGGGGGCGACTTCTCCGAGGTCGAGGCCCTGGCCGACGCCCTCGGTGCCGCCGTCGGCGCCTCGCGCGCCGCCGTGGACTCGGGCTGGAAGCCGCACACGTTCCAGGTCGGCCAGACCGGCAAGACCGTGTCGCCGCAGCTGTACGTCGCCAACGGCATCTCCGGTGCGATCCAGCACCGCGCCGGCATGCAGACGTCCAAGACGATCGTCGCGGTCAACAAGGACGAGGAGGCGCCGATCTTCGAGCTCGTCGACTTCGGCGTCGTGGGCGACCTCAAGTCGGTCCTGCCGCAGGCGACCGAGGAGATCACCAAGCGCAAGGGCTGATCGGCCCTCGCCCGACGGCCCCGCTCCCTTCCGGGAGCGGGGCCGTCGTCGTGCTCGGGCATGGCCCGATCGTGCCAATGGGAGTGGTTCTTTCGTTTGGTTGCAGTTCGATGAAGTACGCCGTCGGGAGTGGGCTGGGGCACCCCCGAGGTGATACCTATGAAGCACGCGTACACATGCACGTTCACCGACGTACGCCTTCACAGGAGGAAATACATGCGAACTCGGCGTTCAGCCCTCGCAGGTGTCGCCCTCGCCGCAGTCGCCAGCCTGACCCTGGCGGCCTGCTCGAGCGGCGGCGATGACGACAACGGCGGTTCGGAGTCGACCGATGCGGTCATCACCGCCTACGGCACCGAGCCCCAGAACCCGCTGATCACGACCAACACGAACGAGGTCGGCGGCGGCAACATCATCGACCTGATCTACGCGGGTCTCGTCTCGTACAAGGCTGACGGCTCGCAGGAGCTCGAGATCGCCGAGTCGATCGAGTCCGACGACAACAAGGTCTGGACGATCAAGCTCAAGGACTGGAGCTTCACCGACGGCACCCCGGTCACCGCCGAGTCCTTCGTGAAGGCGTGGAACTTCGGCGCTGCCGCCGAGAACGCCCAGCTGCAGAGCTACTTCTACTACCCGATCGAGGGCACCGACGACGAGGGCGTCATCCTCGACAAGGGCACCGAGATGAGCGGCCTGAAGGTCGTCGACGAGAAGACCTTCGAGGTCACGCTCAAGAACCCCGAGGCGCTCTTCCCGCTGCGTCTGGGCTACTCGGCGTACTACCCGCTGCCCGAGGCCGCGTTCGAGGACATGGACGCCTTCGGCAAGGCCCCCATCGGCAACGGCCCCTACAAGCTCGACAAGTGGGAGAACAACGTCGAGGCCGTCATGACGCCGAACGAGGAGTACAAGGGCAACCGCGAGGCCAAGAACGGCGGCGTGACCTTCAAGTTCTACACGAACCCGGACTCGGCCTACTCCGACGTCCAGGCGGGCAACCTCGACGTCCTCGACCAGGCTCCGCCGAGCGCCCTGACGACCTTCAAGACCGACGACTCGGTCCAGGCGTTCGAGGCGGCCGGCTCGGTCAACGGCACGGTCACGATCCCCGAGTCGCTCGATCACTTCTCCGGTGAGGAGGGCAACCTGCGTCGCCAGGCCATCAGCCGCGCGATCGACCGCAAGGAGATCACCGACAAGATCTTCGACGGCACCCGTTCGCCCTCGAAGGACTTCAGCTCCGAGCTGATGCCCGAGTTCACCGCCGACATCCCCGGCTCCGAGGTCCTGGAGTTCGACGCCGACGAGGCCAAGAAGCTCTGGGCCGAGGCCGACGCCATCGCCCCGTTCGAGGGCAAGTTCGTCGTCGCGTACAACGGTGACGGCCCGGGCAACAAGGAGTGGGTCGAGGCCCTCACCAACCAGCTCAAGAACAACCTGGAGATCGACGCGGAGCCCAAGGCCTACGCGACGTTCGCCGAGCTGCGCACCAAGGTCACCGATCGCACGATCGGCACCGCGTTCCGTACCGGCTGGCAGCCCGACTACCCGTCGGTCTACAACTACCTCGGCCCGGTCTTCGGCACGGGCGCCGGCTCGAACGACGGCGACTACTCCAACAAGGAGTTCGACAAGCTCCTGTCCGACGCGCTGAGCGCCGAGGGCGACGAGATGGCCAAGCTGCTGGCGCAGGCCCAGGAGATCCTGTTCAAGGATCTGCCGGCCATCCCGCTCTGGAACACCAACGTCGCGGCTGTCGCGGCCAAGGGTGTCGAGAACGTGGAGTTCAACTGGCAGAACAAGCCGGAATACCAGAACATCACCAAGTGATGCTCGCGTGAGGTGGGGCGGCACCAACCCGGTGCCGCCCCACACTCATGACCGAACGCACCCCCGTGCCCGCGCTCGATCCGTGGGCACGCGGGTACGCTTAATCGACGCACGGGACGACCCTCGTGCCCCGGAGGTAGCTAACAATGTGGTGGTACATCGGCCGGCGAATCCTGCAGGCCATCCCCGTGCTGCTCGGGTCCACGTTCCTGATCTACGCCATGGTCTTCGCCATGCCGGGAGATCCGATCGTGGCCCTGTTCGGCGAGAAGCCCGTCTCGGAAGCGGTTCGCTCCCAGATCGAGCAGCAGTACAACCTCGACAAGCCGTTCCTGGTGCAGTGGCTGCTGTTCCTGGGCAACGCCGCTCAGGGTGACCTCGGCGTCTCCTTCTCGGGACGTCCCGTCAGCGAGCTGCTCGCCGAGACGATCCCGGTGACCTTCAAGCTCGCGCTGATGGCGCTGGTCATCGAGGGCGTGCTCGGCATCGCCGCCGGCTTCTACGCCGGCCTCAAGCGCGGCAAGCTCTTCGACTCCACGATGCTCGTGGCCTCGCTGCTCGTCATCGCCGTCCCGATCTTCGTCTTCGGCTTCACGATGCAGCTGATCTTCGGTGTGAAGCTCGGCTGGGCACCGGTCACCGTCGGCGGAGACGCCAGCTGGGACCGCCTGATCATCCCGGCATTCGTGCTGGGACTCGTGTCCTTCGCGTACGTCCTACGCCTCACCCGCACCTCCGTGGTCGAGAACCTCACGGCCGACCACGTGCGCACCGCTCGCGCCAAGGGCCTCACCGACGGCCAGGTCAACCGCCGTCACGTCCTGCGCAACTCGCTCATCCCCGTCGTCACCTACCTCGGCGCCGATCTCGGCACGCTGATGGCCGGCGCGATCGTGACGGAGGGCATCTTCAACATCCCGGGCCTGGGCAACCTGGCCTTCCGCGCCATCCAGCAGAAGGAGGGCCCCACGATCGTCTCGGTCGTGACGGTGATGGTCCTCATCTACGTCGTCATGAGCCTCATCGTCGACCTTCTGTACGCCTGGCTCGACCCGAGGATCCGCTATGCCTGAGTTCCCCACCGACATTCCCCCGAAGGCCCTGCCGGGCCAGGAGCGCTTCGTCGCCGCCGTCGAGCTGACGCCGCTGGCCGAGACGGGCTCCTTCGACGACAGCCGCAGCCCCGAGAGCCAGTGGAAGGAGGCGTGGAAGCGCCTCCGCAAGAACTGGATCTTCTGGGTCTCGGTCGTCATCCTGACGATCGTCACGATCGTCGTGCTCTTCCCGCAGCTGTTCACCGACGTCGACCCGACCCGCGCCGACCTGAGCCGCAGCCTCGAGGGCCCCAGCGAAGGTCACATCGCCGGCTTCGACAAGCAGGGCTACGACGTCTTCGCCCGCACGATCTACGGCGCCCGCGCCTCGGTGCTGGTGGGCGTGCTGTGCACCATCGTGGTGACGGTCCCGGGCGTGATCTTCGGTGCCATGGCCGGCTTCTTCGGTGGCTGGTCCGACACGATCATCTCCCGCGTCGCCGACGTCTTCTTCGCGATCCCGCTGCTGCTGGGCGCGCTGGTCGGCCTGTCGATCATCAACAACCTGTGGCCCGACCGCGGCTACTGGGGCTTCATCCTCACGGTGGTGTTCGCCCTCGCGGCGTTCGGCTGGCCGCAGGTGCTGCGCATCTCGCGCGGTGCCGTGCTGGAGGTCAAGAACCTCGAGTTCGTCGATGCCGCCCGCGCGATCGGCAAGACCCGCCGGGCCAACCTGTGGGGGCACGTGGTGCCGAACTCCCTGGCGCCCGTGATCGTCCTGGCGACCGTGTCGCTGGGCGTCTACATCGTGGCCGAGGCGACGCTGTCGTTCCTGGGCCTGGGCCTGCCGACCAGCATCGTCTCGTGGGGCAACGACATCTCCGCGGCCCAGAACCAGGTGCGCTCCGGTCAGCGCCTCGGCGTCATGTTCTGGCCCGCCTCGGCGCTGGCACTGACCTCGCTGGGATTCATCCTGCTGGGCGACGCCGTGAGCGACGCCCTCGATCCGAAGTCGAGGAACCGCGCATGACGACACCGCTGCTGGAGGTCATCGACCTCGACGTCGCGTTCCGCCAGGGCAAGGAGGTCATCCCGGCCGTCCGTGGTGCGAACCTCACCGTCTACCCGGGCCAGACCGTCGCCATCGTGGGCGAGTCCGGATCGGGCAAGTCCACCACCGCGCACGCCATCATCGACCTGCTGCCCGGCACGGGCCATGTCACCGGCGGCTCGATCCTGTTCGACGGCAAGGACGTCGCGAAGGCGAGCAAGAAGGACATCCTGGCGCTGCGCGGCTCGCGCATCGGCCTGGTGCCCCAGGACCCGATGAGCAACCTGAACCCGCTCGTCAAGGTCGGCAAGCAGATCGCCGAGGTCCTCGTGGCCAACGAGGTGGTCAAGGGCTCCGACGTCGAGCGACGGGTCGTCGAGCTGCTGGAGGAGGCGGGTCTGCCCGACGCCGAGCAGCGCGCGAAGCAGTACCCGCACGAGTTCAGCGGCGGCATGCGCCAGCGTGCGCTCATCGCGATGGGCCTGGCCGCGCGGCCGAAGCTGCTCATCGCCGACGAGCCCACCAGCGCGCTCGACGTGACCGTCCAGAAGCAGATCCTGGACCACCTCGACCAGCTGACCGCCGATCTGGGCACCGCCGTGCTGCTGATCACCCACGACCTCGGCCTGGCCGCCGAGCGCGCCGACCACCTGGTCGTCATGTACAAGGGTCAGGTCGTCGAGTCGGGTCCGGCGCTGGAGATCCTCCAGGAGCCGCAGCACCCGTACTCCAAGCGCCTCATCTCCAGCGCTCCGTCGCTGGCCTCGCAGCGGCTGCTGTCGCAGCAGCGCGCCGAGGTCCGCGAGCACGCGCAGGAGGCCGCCGAGGAGCTGGCGGGGGAGGTCGCCCAGACCGATCCCGAGTTCGGCTCGGGCACCGACATCGTGCTGGAGGCCAAGCACCTCACGAAGGTCTTCAACATCCCCGGCTCGGCCCCGTGGCGCAAGAACGACTTCGTCGCCGTCGACGACGTGTCGTTCCAGCTGCGTCGCGGCACGACCACGGCGATCGTGGGCGAGTCCGGCTCGGGCAAGTCCACCGTCGCGCGGATGGTGCTCGACCTGCTCGAGCCCACCACGGGCTCGGTGGAGTTCGACGGCGTCGACATCTCCACCCTGCGCACCAAGAAGCAGCAGCTGGCCCTGCGCCGGCAGATGCAGCCGGTGTTCCAGAACCCGTACGCCTCGCTGGATCCGCAGTACACGATCTTCCGGGCGATCGAGGAGCCGCTGCTCACGCACGACATCGGCACGAAGGCCGAGCGCGAGGCGCGGGTCCGCGACCTGCTCCAGAAGGTCTCGCTGCCCTGGACGGTCGCGCGCCGGTTCCCCAACGAGCTGTCCGGCGGCCAGCGTCAGCGCGTCGCCATCGCGCGCGCCCTGGCCCTGCAGCCCGAGGTGGTCATCCTGGACGAGGCCGTCAGCGCGCTCGACGTGCTGGTCCAGGCGCAGATCCTGTCGCTGCTGGCCGACCTGCAGGCCGAGCTGGGCCTGTCGTACCTGTTCATCACCCACGACCTCGCCGTCGTGCGCCAGATCGCCGACGACGTGCTGGTGATGGAGAAGGGCAAGCTGGTCGAGCACGCCTCGGTCGACGAGGTCTACAGCAACCCCAAGCAGGCGTACACGCGCCGACTGCTCGACGCGATCCCCGGCGGGTCGATCGAGCTCTCGCGCTGATCGCTCGAGGCTGAGGGCGGGTCGTCCCACGGGACGGCCCGCCCTTCGTCGTTCTCGGTCAGCCGGCGAGCCGCTGGCCGATCGTGGGGATCAGGATCGGCAGGTTGACGCCCAGGTGCAGCAGCATGCAGGCGGGCAGGTTGCGCGTGATGGCGTAGAGGACGTAGATCGCGACCGTGCCCGCGCCGGCGGTCCAGAGCCACGGCAGGCCGAAGAAGGCCACGTGGGGCGCCACGAACAGCGGGACCGTGAGCGCGAAGGCGATCGTGCGCCGTCCGGTCAGCTCGCTGAGTCGCTCGATCGGATAGCCGCGGCACAGGATCTCCTCGAAGACCGCGGCCGAGACGACGAGGGCCAGGACGACGGCGACCGGCTGCGCCGTGAGGGTCGCCGTGCCGTCGTCGGCCGGTGGTGGCCAGAGGGTGAGGACGACCCACTGCCACGTCATGGCGATCCCGAACAGGTACATCGCCCACTCGAGGTCCTTGGCCCGCGGGCGCGAGATGCCGAGGGAGGCCAGCGGGCGTCGCTCGACGACCAGGACGTGGGCGAGCAGGCCGGTGACGGCCAGCGCGTTCCAGACGATGGACGAGGCGGGCCCGTCGACGCCCGGCGAGAGGCCGGCCGCGCGGCCCAGCGGGGGCAGCGACATCGGGGCGTAGGCGATGGCCAGCCCGACTCCCACGACCAGCCAGGGCAGTGGACCCGGGGGCCGGGCGGGCGAGGAGGCGGGGGAGGGCGTCCGATCATTCATAGAGTAGACACTCTAGAGTGTTTGCTCTATTCATGCCCTAGAGTGCGGACGTGCCTCGATCCGTGGACCCCCAGCGCCATGGCGCGCGTCGTGCCGTCATCGTCGCCGCCGCGGCGGCCCAGTTCGCCCAGCTCGGCTACGACCGTGCGACGACGGCCGGCATCTGCCGGGCCGCCGGCATCTCGTCCGGCACGTTCTTCCACTACTTCCCCAGCAAGCTCGACGTCCTGGTGGCGGTCCTGACGACCGAGCTCGAGAGCCTGCGCGAGTCGCTGGAGCAGGTGGCCCGCGAGGCGTCGGGGCTGGCGGCGGTCCTGGCCCATGCCGCGAGGATCGAGGCGGAGATGGCCGACGACTCGTACGTCACGTTCGTGAACGGCCTGCTGGGCGTGGTCGGGGAGCCCGAGGTCGCCGCGGCGCTCGCCGCCGAGAGCGAGATGGTCGAGCGGTTCCTCGCCGAGCACCTGGGGCGCGGCCGCCGCGACGGCGACGTGCGCGAGGATGTGGATCTGGCGGACCTGGTGACGTGGGTCGGCTGGCTCGTGGACGGGGCGTCCCAGGGGGCCCTCCAGCGGCCGACGGGCGCGGCGTCGCCGCTGGCGGCGGCGATCCTGGCGCTCGTCGCGACACGCCCGGGAGTGCTCGAACCGGATTGACTGATTCGAACAGGTGTTCGATGATGGGAGGGTGAGCTCCGCCGTCCCCACCGCCACCCTGGTCGATGACCTGCGGGCCACGATCGGGCGGATGCAGGGACGTCCGTCGGTGCTCTCGATGGCCACGCATCCGGCGCTCAGCGGTCTGCTCGCGCTGCAGCCCGGCGGCAGCTACGCGGTCGACTCCACCAGCCTGGCGCTGCTGCTCATGGCGGGTCCGTCGCGCGACGGCGCCTGGTCGGCGATCGTCGGCAGCGACCGAGTGGGCTTCGAGGCCGCCGCCGCGATGGGGGTCGACCTCGACCGCACCGTCTGGGTGCCCGACGCGGGCGCCGACCCGGCCTCGGTGCTGGGCGCGCTGGTCGACGCGGTGGGCGTGGTCATGGTCGACCGGGTCAGCCTGCCCGAGCGCGAGGTCGCGCGGCTGCGGGCCCGGCTGCACCGGCGGCAGGCCGTGCTCGTGGCCGTGGGGGACTGGCCGCGGGTCGACGCCCGGCTGCGCCTGAGCGACGCGGTCTGGGCGGGTCCGCAGGACGGCCACGGTCACCTCGTCGCGCGCCAGGTCACGGTCGAGGTCGAGCGCGGGGGCCGCGTCGCGGGCACGCGTCGGCTGTGGCTGCCCAGCCGCGACGCGCGGGTGGCCCCGGTGGGCGTGTCCGTCGCCGACGCTCGTCGTGGCGCGATGGAGCAGGTGGCGGGCTGATGCGCACGATGGTGGTGTGGGTGCCCGACTGGCCCGCGCTGGTCCAGCTGGCCGACCACGTCGAGGCCGCCCGTGGGGGCGCGGCCGAGCCGTCCGACGCGTTGGCCGTCCTGGAGAAGGGCGTCGTGCTGGCCTGCACGCCGGCCGCCCGCGCGCAGGGGGTCCGGCGCGGGATGCGCCGTCGCGACGCGCAATCGCGCTGTCCCGACCTCGTGGTGAGCGACCACCGTCCCGAGGCCGACGCGAAGGCCTTCGAGCAGGTCGTCACCACGCTCGAGGAGCTCAGTCCCGGCGTGGCGCCGCTGCGCCCGGGCCTGTGCGCGCTCACCGTCCCCGACCGGTACTACGGCGGCGAGCCCGAGGCCGTCGCGGTGATGGCCGAGGCGCTCGTGGGCCTGGGCGTGTGGGACGTGCGGTTCGGCATCGCCGACGGGGTCTTCGTCGCCGAGCTGGCCGCCCGCCAGGCTCCCGCCCAGGACAGCGTGATCGTGGCGGCCGGCGGCAACGTCGACTTCCTGCGCGACCTGCCCGTCGAGGTGCTCGACGTGCCCGACCCGGCCGGCACGTCCGCGCCCAGACTCGACCTCGTCACGGTGCTGCGACGGCTGGGGATCCGTCGCGTGGGGGAGTTCGCGGCGCTGGCCGGCTCCGACGTGCTCGCGCGGTTCGGCGCGCACGGCGCGCTGCTGCACCGGTGGGCCCGCGGCGAGGAGGTCCGTCAGATCTCGCGGCGCACCCCGCCGGCCGAGCTGACGGCGTCGGTGGCGTTCGAGCCGCCGCTCGAGCGCGCCGACGCGGTGGTGTTCAGCGCCCGCCAGACCGTGGAGGACTTCGTCCGGCGGCTCGACCGCGCGGGGCTGGTGTGCGCCACGCTGCGGATCGAGGTCGACGCCGAGGTCGCGGGGGAGCCTCGGGTCTCCGGTCGGCTGTGGCGCCACCCTCGCTGGTTCGGCTCGGGCGACGTGCTCGACCGGCTGCGCTGGCAGCTGTCCGCCGACCCGCCCGGAGGTCCCGTGGCGGCGGTGCGGTGCGTCCCGGTCGAGGTCGAGCCCCTCGGCGAGCACGCCGAGAGCCTGTTCGGCGGCGGTCCCGACGACCAGGTCGAGCGGTCGGTGGCGCGCGTGCAGGCGCTCGTCGGGCCCGAGGGGGTCCGCTCGGTGGGGGTGCAGGGCGGTCGTGGTCCGTCCGACCGGCGGCTCTCCGCCGCGTGGGGCGAGCGTGCCGTCGTGCAGCGCCCGCTCGACCGGCCGTGGCCCGGCAGCGTGCCGGCGCCTGCGCCCGCCACGGTGTTCGCCGAGCCGGCGCCCGCCCAGGTCGTGGGCGCCGAGGGGATGCCGGTCAGCGTCAGCGGCCGCGGTGGGCTGTCGGGGCGACCCGCCCGCTTCCGGGCCGGTGCCGACCTGGCCTGGCAGCCCGTCGCGGCGTGGGCCGGTCCGTGGCCCGTGGACGAGCACTGGTGGGACGAGGCCTCCGCCCGTCGCGTCGCCCGCTTCCAGGTGGTCGGCGTCGACGGCAGCGCCTGGCTCATGGTCGTCGAGAACGGCCGCTGGTGGACCGAGGCCCGCTATGACTGAGCCGACCGCAGCCCTGGGCGTGACGTTCGCGGGGTCGTTCACGGCGTGTCGACCCCGTGAACGTCACGGCCAGCGCTCCGGGGGGTCCTGATGGGCTGGAACAACCCCGACATCTCGTGGCGCGAGCTGGAGGCGCGGCTCTCGGGGCGGTGGCGCGATCCCGCGCAGCCGCTGCCCGACGGCGGCGACGGGCCGGCGTTCTCGCGCAAGCGCGGCGCCTACGAGGCCGCCGAGCTGCCCGAGGCGCCCGGCGCGGTCGTGCCCTACGCCGAGCTGCACTGCCACAGCAACCACAGCTTCCTCGACGGCGCGAGCCACCCCGAGGAGCTCGTGCGCGAGGCGAAGGCGCTGGGCCTGTCGGCGCTCGCCCTGACCGACCACGACGGCTTCAGCGGCGCCGCCCGGTTCGCCGAGGCGGCCCAGCTGCACGGGCTCCGCACGGTCTACGGCGCCGAGCTGTCGCTGGGCCTGTCCGGCCCGCAGAACGGCGTCCCCGACCCCGAGGGCGACCACCTGCTCGTGCTGGCCCGCGGCGTCGAGGGCTACCACGCGCTGGCCGCGGCGATCACCGAGGCGAACCTCGCCGGCACCCAGAAGGGCCAGCCGGTCTACGACCTGCGCGAGCTCGCCGAGCGGGGCCGCGACCGGTGGGTCGTGCTCACCGGCTGCCGCAAGGGCTGGGCGCGCCGCGAGGGGATCGCGGGTCTGCGCCGCCTGGTCGACCTCTTCGGCGCCGAGCACGTCGTGGTCGAGCTGACCGACCACGGCGGGCCCGGCGACGGTCCCGCCAACGACGCGCTCGCCGGCTGGGCCGCCGACCTCGGCCTGCCCACCGTCGCCACCGGCAACGTCCACGCCGCCCGGCTGGCCGATGCCCGGCTGGCCCAGGCGTTCGCCGCGGTGCGGGCGCGCCGCAGCCTCGCCGAGCTCGACGGCTGGCTCGCGCCGCCGCCGTTCCTGCGCTCGGGCGCCGAGATGGCCCAGCGGTTCGCCCGCTGGCCCGGGTCGGTGGCGCGCTCGGTCGAGATCGCCGACGCCTGCGCCTTCGACCTGCGCAAGGCCTCGCCGCGGCTGCCCAAGCAGGAGGTCCCCGAGGGCCACACGCCGATGAGCTGGCTGCGCGAGCTCGTGCGCCGGGGCGCCGACCGGCTCTACGCCGACATGCGCGACGAGGCCGAGCAGCGGCTCCAGCGCGAGCTCGCCGTCATCGAGGACAAGGACTTCGCCGGCTACTTCCTCATCGTCCACGACATCGTCGCGTTCGCCCGCGGCCGCGGCATCCTGTGCCAGGGTCGCGGCTCGGCCGCGAACTCGGCGGTCTGCTACGCCCTCGAGATCACCGCGGTCGACTCGATCACCTACGGCCTGCCGTTCGAGCGCTTCCTGTCGGCCACCCGCGACGAGGAGCCCGACATCGACGTGGACTTCGACTCCGAACGGCGCGAGGAGGTGATCCAGTGGGTCTACGAGAAGTACGGCCGCCGCAACGCCGCCCAGGTCTGCAACGTCATCAGCTATCGCCCGAAGTCGGCGGTGCGCGACATGGCCAAGGCGCTGGGGTACTCCGTCGGCCAGCAGGACGCGTGGAGCAAGCGCATCGACTCGTGGTCCTCGGTCCGCACCGACGTCCCCGAGGCCGAGGCGATCCCCGAGCCGGTCGTGCGACTGGCCGAGCAGGCGATGAAGTCGCCGCGGCACCTGGGCATCCACTCCGGCGGCATGGTGCTCACCGAGCGCCCCGTCGGCGAGGTCGTGCCGATCGAGCGCGCCCGGATGGAGAACCGCACCGTGCTGCAGTGGGACAAGGACGACTGCGCCTACATGGGCCTGGTCAAGTTCGACCTGCTCGGCCTGGGCATGCTCGGCGCGATCCAGCACACCTTCGACATCGTCGAGGAGCGCGTCGGCGAGCGCTGGACCCTGGCCACGATGCCCAAGGAGGAGCAGGGCGTCTACGACATGCTGTGCCGCGCCGACTCGATCGGCGTGTTCCAGGTCGAGAGCCGCGCCCAGGTCGGCACGCTGCCACGGCTGCGACCGCGCCGGTTCTACGAGCTCGTCATCGAGATCGCACTGATCCGGCCCGGACCCATCCAGGGCGGCGCCGTGCACCCCTACATCCGGCGCAAGCTCGGCGAGGAGCCGATCACCTACCCGCACCCCGTGCTCGAGCCGGTGCTGGAGCGCACGCTGGGGGTCCCGCTGTTCCAGGAGCAGCTCATGCAGATCGCGATGGTCCTCGGTGGCTGCACGGGCGACGAGGCCGACCTGCTGCGCCGGGCGATGGGCTCCAAGCGCGGCGTCGAGAAGATCGACCGGCTGCGCGACCAGCTCTACCGGGGGATGGCCGAGAAGGGCATCACCGGCGACCTCGCCGACGACATCTACGGCCGGATCCAGGCGTTCGCGAACTTCGGGTTCGCCGAGAGCCACGCGATCAGCTTCGCGCTGCTGGTCTACGCCAGCAGCTGGCTCAAGCTGCACCACCCGGCCGCGTTCCTGGCCGGACTGCTGCGGGCGCAGCCGATGGGCTTCTACTCGCCGCAGTCGCTCGTGGCCGACGCGCGGCGCCACGGGGTCGAGGTGCGCCGACCCGACATCGTGCGGTCGGGCGTCCACGCCGACCTCGAGCCGACCGGCGACCGCACGGGCCCTTCGGGGCGGGCGTCCTGCGCGCAGGCCCAGCAGCCACCGGTGGGGGAGTTCGACGCCGCAGCGGCCCCCGACCACGCCGACCACCGTCGCGACGGCCACCACGCGGTGCGGCTGGGGCTGACCTCGGTGCAGGGCATCGGCACGGCCGACGCCGAGCGGATCGTGGCGGCGCGGGCGGAGCGGCCGTTCGCCGACATGGCCGACGTGGTGCGCCGCTGCGGCCTCACCCGTGCGCAGCAGGAGCAGCTGGCCACGGCGGGCGCCTTCGACGACTTCGGCCTGACCCGCCGCCAGGCGATCTGGAACGCGGGCTACACCGACGGCCAGGACCGGCTGCCCGGCACGGCCATCGTGGCGCCACCGCCGATGCTGCCGGGGATGAGCGACGTCGAGCTGACCCTGGCCGACCTCGAGTCCACGAAGATCTCGCCGAGCGAGCATCCGTTCGAGCACCTGCGCCCGATGCTGCAGGAGCAGGGGATCCTCGCCGTCGGGGGACTGCTGCACCACGAGCCCGATCGGCGGGTGCGGGTGGCGGGGCTCATCACGCACCGCCAGCGGCCGTACACCGCCGGCGGCGTCACCTTCCTCAACCTCGAGGACGAGACCGGGATGCTCAACGTGGTCGTGTTCGACGCGGTCTGGCAGCGGCACCGCGCCGTGGCGCGCTCCAGCGCCGCCGTGGTGATCCGGGGTCGTCTCGAGCACCAGCAGGGCGCGGTTAACCTGGTGGCCGAGACCCTCGAGCGCCTCATCGACCCCGCCGTCCCGCGCGGCCACCGCTCCCGCGACTACCGCTGAGGGATCGCCTACGGTCGGTCCATGGAGATCCGCAGACTGACCGAGGCCGACCGCGACGCGCTCATCGCCGTGAGGCTGCCGGCGTTCGGGTCGGGCCGGCTGCCGAACGACCGCGTCGAGCACCCGGCGTACGAGCGGTGGGGGCTGTTCGTCGACGGGCAGCTCGCGGCCACCGCGTCGCGCAAGCCCTACGCCTCGTGGTTCGCCGGTCGCGCGGTGCCCACGTGCGGCATCGGCGGCGTCGCCATCGCGCCGGAGCACCGCGGTCGCGGTCTGCTGCGCCCCCTCATCGAGCGCCTGCACGAGTCGGCCCGCTCGCAGGGTGATGTCATCGGCACGCTGTTCGCCAGCTCGCCCGGCATCTACCGGAGCCTCGGCTACCGCACGGTGGGCGCGATGGACACGATCGAGGTCCCGACGACGGCGCTCCACCGCTTCGAGCGCACCCGCGAGCTGCGCCGCGCGACCGCCGGCGACCTGCCCACGCTCAAGCGCCTGTACGCCGACTGGGCGCGGCAGCAGGACGGCCCGCTCACGCGCGAGTCGGCCGAGTTCGACGACGACGCCTGGCTGCACGACGCCACCGGCGTGACGCTCGCCCTCGACGAGGACGGCTCGGCGGTCGCGTACGCGGCGTGGAACCGTTCGCCGGGGGAGGGCGAGGGTGCGTACGTCGAGGTCGAGGACATGGTCTGGGCCGACGACGCGGCGCGCGACTCGCTGTTCTGGATGCTCGGCACGTTCTCGACCGTGGTCCCCGCGGTCCGCTTCGACACGTCCGGCACCGAGCTGACCGACGTGCTCACCGAGCACCGGGTCCTGGAGCACCGCCCGTACGACCTCGCGGTGCTGCAGCCCGGCTCCTTCGAGGCGCCGACCGCGCCCGTCATCATCCGCGACTACTTCTGAGACGGGTCGCACTTAGTGTTGACATGACCTTAACCACCCCTTAGTGTCGCGGTGACCCTAAGGAGGTGCGTGATGGAGCAGCGAATCGAGCTGGCCGTGTCGACCGTGATCTTCGCGCTGCGCCCGCACCCCACCACCGGCTGCGACACGCTGTGGCTGCCGCTGGTCCGCCGCATCCGCGACCCGTTCCTCGGCCAGTGGGCGCTGCCCGGCGGTCCGCTGGAGCCCGCGCAGGACCTCGACACCTCCGCGCGCGGCACCCTGATGCGCACCACCGGCCTCGAGCCGGCCCACCTCGAGCAGCTCTACAGCTTCGGCGGCATCGACCGCTCGCCCGACCGTGTCGTCTCGATCGTCTACTGGGCACTCGTGCGCCCCGACGAGGACGCCCGCGCGATCGACGGCGAGAACGTCGAGTGGTTCGTCGCCGACGAGGTGCCGCGGCTGGCCTTCGACCACAACCTCATCGTCGAGTACGCCCTCAGCCGGCTGCGCGCCAAGATCACCTACTCCGACATCGCGCATGCGTTCACGGGCGAGGAGTTCACGATCGCCCAGCTGCGCGAGGTGCACGAGGCCGTCCGCCAGGTCCGCCTCGACCCCGCCAACTTCCGACGCCAGACCCTCGCGCACCCGCGCATCGTCGCCACGGGCCGCCACGTCACCGGCACCAGCCACCGACCCCCGGCCCTCTACCGACTGGAGACAACATGACCCTCTCGATCAACGACCTCATCGTGTCGGCGCCGGGCAGCAGCTGCGACGCCGACCTGGCGAAGCAGCCGTGGGAGTTCGACCGGATGCCCGGCTACGGCCCCGGCGCGTCCGAGACCGACGTGATCCCCGCTCCGGTCACGCGTCCCGGTCAGCTGCCCGCGGCGTACCAGCGCATGGACGAGGCCGAGCTGCACGCGCGGATCCGCGCCGCCAAGGCCACGCTCGGCGATCGCCTCGTGATCCTCGGGCACTTCTACCAGCGCGACGAGGTCGTCCAGTACGCCGACTTCGTGGGCGACTCGTTCCAGCTGGCCAACGCCGCGCTGACCCGCCCTGACGCCGAGGCCATCGTCTTCTGCGGCGTCCACTTCATGGCCGAGACCGCCGACATCCTGGCCCGGCCCGAGCAGCGCGTCATCCTGCCCAACCTCGCCGCGGGCTGCTCGATGGCCGACATGGCCGACGAGGACTCGGTCGAGGCCGCCTGGGAGACGCTGACCGAGTTCTACGGCGACGACGACACCGTGCCCGTCACGTACATGAACTCCTCGGCCGCGCTCAAGGCGTTCTGCGGCCGTCACGGCGGCATCGTCTGCACGTCGTCGAACGCCTCCACCGTGCTGGAGTGGGCGTTCGAGCAGGGTCGCCGGGTGCTCTTCTTCCCCGACCAGCACCTCGGTCGCAACACCGGCAAGGCGATGGGCGTGCCGCTGGAGCAGATGCCGATGATCAACCCGCGCCGGCCCGACCTCGGTGTCGAGGCCGATGTCCTGCGCGACGCGCGCGTGCTCCTGTGGCCGGGCTTCTGCTCGGTGCACAAGCGGTTCACCGTGGCGCAGATCGAGCAGGCGCGCGCCCAGTACCCCGGCGTGCGCGTCATCGTGCACCCCGAGAGCCCCATGGCCGTGGTCGACGCCGCCGACGCCGCGGGCTCCACCGACGCGATCAAGAAGTTCGTGGCGGCGGCGCCGGCCGGCTCCGTGGTCGCGATCGGCACCGAGATCAACCTCGTGAACCGGCTCGCCGCCGAGAACCCCGACAAGACGATCTTCTGCCTCGACCCGGTCGTGTGCCCGTGCTCGACGATGTACCGGATCCACCCCGGCTACCTCGCGTGGGTGCTCGACGGCCTCGTCGAGGGCGAGGTCCGCAACGAGATCGTCGTGGACGACGACGTCGCCGTCCACGCCAAGGTCGCCCTCGAGCGGATGCTCGCGGCCCTGCCGAAGGACGCCTGATGGTGCACGTCGTCGTGGTGGGCAGCGGCGTCGCGGGACTCACCACGGCCCTCGACCTCGTCTCGCGTCCCGGCGTCGAGGTCACGCTCGTCGCCAAGGCCCGGCTCGACCAGTCCAACACCGCGGTCGCCCAGGGCGGGATCGCCGTGGTGACCTCGCCCGAGGACACCGTCGCCTCGCACGTGGCCGACACGCTCGCCGCCGGGGCGGGCCTGTGCGCCCAGGACGCGGTCGAGGTGCTGTGCGGGCACGGCCCGTCCGCGGTCGCCACGCTGATCCGCCGCGGCGTGCCGTTCGACCGGGTCGGCGGACGCATCGCGCTGGGCCTCGAGGCGGCGCACTCGCACCAGCGGATCCTGCACTCCGGCGGCGACGCGACGGGTGCCGCGATCGCCACGGCGCTGATCGGGCACCTCGCCACCAGCGGGATCACGATCCGCGAGAACACCACGGTCGTCGACATCGTGCTCGAGGGCGGTCGTGCCCGAGGCGTCCGTCTGCTCGACGGTGAGGAGCTGCCCGCCGACGCCGTCGTGCTCGCCACCGGCGGCGCTGGCCAGCTCTTCCCCTGCACCACGAACCCCGCGGTCGCGACGGCCGACGGCGTCGCGATCGCGCTGCGCGCGGGCGCCGTGGTGGCCGACCTCGAGTTCGTCCAGTTCCACCCCACGTCGCTGGCCACGCCGGGAAACCACCTCGTGTCCGAGGCGGTACGCGGGGAGGGTGCCGTCCTGGTCGACGAGGCCGGCCACCGGTTCATGACCGACCTGCACCCCGACGCCGAGCTCGCGCCGCGCGACGTCGTGGCGCGCGGGATCGCCGAGCGGATGCGCGCCCAGGGCGGCACTCCCGTGCGGCTCGACGCCACGGCGTTGGGCGCGCGCTTCCTCGCCGAGCGCTTCCCGACGATCGACGCCGTCGTCCGATCACAGGGGCTCGACTGGTCCCGCGATCCGATCGCCGTCACGCCCGCCGCGCACTACGCGATGGGCGGCGTCCGCACCGACCTCTCGGGCCGCACCAGCGTGCCCGGCCTCTACGCCGTCGGCGAGGTCGCCTGCACGGGCCTCCACGGCGCCAACCGGCTCGCGTCGAACTCGCTGCTCGAGGGCGCCGTCTACGGCACCCGGGTGGCCGACGCGATTCTCAGCCGCCCCTTTGGCGCGCACGCCGACTTCGACGACTCCTGGGGGGCGCCGCTCGGGCTGGACGTCCGCGCCGGTGACGAGGCGTTCGGACGCACCGACCTCCAGCAGCTGATGTGGGACGCCGCGGGACTGGCGCGCGACCGTGCCGGCCTCGAGGAGGCGGCGGCGGTGCTGGCCGGCTGGGCGCCCCCCGCTCCGATCGACGCGAAGTCCGCCGAGGACGCCAACCTGTGGTGGGTCGCGCGCGCCGTGGTGGCCAGCGCGCTCGCCCGAGAGGAGTCGCGCGGCGGGCACTTCCGCCGCGACGTCCCCGAGGCTGCGCCGGGACCGGTCCGGCACTCCACGCTCACGGCGGTGCACCATGCTTGAGCGCCGCCAGATCCTCCGCGTGGTCGAGATGGCCCTCGACGAGGACGCGCCCCATGGCGACCTCACCTCCGAGGTCTTCGTGCCGCGCGACGCCGTCGCCACCGCCGACCTCGTCGCCCGAGAGCCCGGTGTCCTCGCCGGTGCCGAGGTCGTCGAGGTCGCCTTCACCGCGATCGACCCGGCCGTCGAGGTCGAGGTGCTGGTCGCCGACGGCCACCGGTTCGCGGCGGGGGAGAAGCTGGCCACGATCCGCGGCAACGCCCGCGCCGTGCTGCGCGGCGAGCGCATCGCCCTCAACCTCGTCCAGCGCATGTGCGGCATCGCCACGCTGACGGCCACCTACGTGGAGGCGGCCGGCCCGTCCGTGCGCGTCGCCGACACCCGCAAGACCACGCCGGGCCTGCGCGCGCTCGAGCGGCACGCCGTGCGCTGCGGGGGCGGCCACAACCACCGGTTCAGCCTGTCCGACGCGGTGATGGCCAAGGACAACCACCTGGCCCTCGTCGACGACATCACCGCCGCCATCCGGTCGGCGCGCGAGCAGCTCCCGCACACGACCCACCTCGAGGTGGAGGTCGACCGCCTCGACCAGATCGAGCCCGTGCTGGCCGGCGGCGTGGACACGATCATGCTCGACAACTTCAGCCTCGACGACCTGCGTGCGGGCGTCGAGCTGGTCGCCGGCCGAGCGCTCGTCGAGGCGTCCGGGGGAGTGGACCTCACGACCATCGGGGCGATCGCCGCCACGGGCGTCGACGTCGTCAGCGTGGGCGCGCTGACCCACTCGGTGCGCAACCTCGACCTCGGCCTGGACGTGCGGCTCTCGTGATCTACCTCGACCACGCCGCCACCTCGCCCGTCCGGCGCGAGGTGCTCGAGGCGATGTGGCCGTACCTCACGCGCGACTTCGGCAACCCCGCGAGCCACCACGAGCCGGGCGCGGTCGCGCGACAGGCGCTCGACGACGCCCGGCGCCGGGTCGCCGGCGTGCTGGGCGCGCGCGCCGGTGAGGTCACGTTCTGCAGCGGAGGCACCGAGTCGGACAACACGGCGATCAAGGGCATCGCGCTCGCGGCGCCTCGCGGGCGGCACGTGGTGGTGAGCGCGGTCGAGCACCCGGCGGTGCTCGAGTCGGCCGAGTGGCTCGGACGCCTCGGCTTCGACGTCACGGTGCTCCCGGTGGACCGCAACGGCACGGTCGCGCCGCAGACCCTTGCCGACGCGCTGCGCGACGACACCACGCTCGTCAGCATCCAGCACGCGAACAACGAGGTCGGCACGATCCAGCCGATCGCCGCGCTCGCAACCCTTGCCGCCGAGCGCGGCGTGCCGTTCCACACCGACGCGGTGCAGGCGGCGGGCTGGCTCGACCTCGACGTGAGCACGTCGGGCGTCACGGCGCTGAGCCTCAGCGGCCACAAGCTCGGTACGCCCAAGGGCGTCGGCGTGCTGTGGGTCCAGCGTCGTCAGCCGTGGGAGCCGCTCGTGCACGGCGGGGGACAGCAGGACGGCCGTCGCTCGGGCACCGAGGACGTGGCCGGAGCCGTCGGGCTGGCCACCGCCCTCGAGCTGGGCCACGGCGACCCGCAGGTCGTCACCGAACGGCGCGACCGGTTCGTCGGCCTGGTCGAGCGGCTCGTCCCCGGCGCGAAGCTCACGGGTCACCGCACGCATCGCCTGCCCGGGCATGTCTCGTTCGTGCTGACCCGCACGCCGCGCAGTGGCGAGTCGATCCTCGTCGACCTCGATGCGCGCGGCATCGTGTCGTCCAGTGGGTCCGCCTGCGCCGCCGGCAGCGACGAGCCCAGCCACGTGCTCACCGCGATGGGCTACGACCGCGAGACGGCGCAGACCGCCGTGCGGTTCACCTTCGACGACTCGGTCGACGACGCGACCTTGGAGCAGGTGGCGCGTGAGCTCGCGCAGGTGACGACGGGCTGAGTCAGCCCTGGGCCCGCTCGAGCGCCTTCGGCAGCAGCTCGGCGGCGGTGACGGCCGGCTCGCCCTCGCCGACGTGGTCGACGGTGACCACCACGGCGGTGTCGTCGTCGGCTGCGGCGTACGCGCGCTCGGTGGTCTGCGGGCCCTCGGACGTGTCGGTGACGGTGCGGAAGCCGACCGCGCCCTCGGGCAGGCCCTCGATCCGGGCGAAGGTGCCGGTGGCGGCGCCGGGCGCGGAGCAGGCGGTGACCGCGGTGTCGACCTGCTCGAGCGTGTGGTCGACCGTGGTCTGGTTCTGCGCGGGCCCCTGCAGAGAGGACCTCACCTGGTCGCCGTCGGCGAGGACGTAGAGTGCGCTCACGTCATCGCTGTCGGTGATCGTGAGGTTGTACTCGCCGTCCATGTCGGCGCAGTTCGTCTTGGTGAGGATCGAGCGGTCGTCGGTGGTGACCTTCTCGACGTCGGGGAGGTCGTCCCGCTGCAGCAGCGTGCTGGGCACGCCGTCGTCGTTCGTGCCACCCTCGCCGCCGTTGTCGTCGTCGGCGCAGCCCGCCAGCAGGGCGGCGCACGCGACGGCCCCGATCACCAGACGTCGCACCGTCACTCTCCCGCCGGTCCGTAGTACTCGAGGAACTCGTCCCGGTACGGCCCCTCGAGGTCGTTGTTCGACGCGTACGAGCTGACGCCGGACATCGCGGTCTGGGCGTAGGCGGACACCTGGTCGGGCGGGATGTCGGCGGCGCTGATGAGGCGACCGTTCTGGAAGAACGAGTCCGGCACCTCGTCGCGCGGGATGACGCCCGACTCGACCAGGGCGAGGTACGCCGTGATCTTGACCCGGTTGGTGCCGGCCGCGGCCCGGTCGTTGGCGTTGTCGGTGGCCGCTGCGGCCTCGGACGTGAACGCGTCACCGGCCGCGTCGGTGCCGAGGTCGACGGCCTGGCTGAAGCCGAAGTCGATCAGGTCGCTGCCGAACTCGCCTACCACGTCGGCCCCGGGCAGGGGCACGAGGCTGGTGGCGTCGCTGACCAGGTCGATGAAGGCCTGGCGCTGCGCGTCGCGGTCCTCGGCGCCGTCGATCTCGACCTGGCCGACCGAGTACTCGCCGAAGCCCTGGAGGGCCGCCGAGCGCTGCAGCACGTCGCGCAGCTGCATGCGCAGGTCGGGATCGTCGGGGTTCGCCTCGAGCGCGGCGGCGATGTTGTTGATCTGCGTCTGCTGGTAGACGCCGACGCCCTCCGCGATGCGCTGCATGCCCTCGGGCGTGCTCATCGAGACCTGCATGAGCGAGTCGAGGTCGTCGGTGAACAGGATCGGGTAGTGGTCGAACGACCCGAAGTTGTCGATCGTCAGCGACGTGGAGCCGCCGTCGCCGTCCTCGTTCGGGAACCGCAAGGCCGTGTCGACCGCCGGCATGTAGAACTTCAGCAGGTCGGCGATGTACGGCGAGGCCGGCTGGGCATCGTTGGCGTTGAAGCCAGGGCTGTTGGCGACCTGGTCGAGGAACCGCGAGACCAGGCCGGTGGTGGCCTCCGGGTCGTTCGTCAGGTTCTCCGCGGAGGTGCCGATGCCCTCGACCGCGTGCGAGATGCCGCCGTAGCCGTCGGCCTTCCACTCGCGGTCGTTGAAGTAGTAGGTCTGACGGTCCCAGCCGTCCTCGGTGGGCTGGGTGAAGAAGGTCAGGCCAGCCTCGGGGTTCTCCCCGAAGTTGTGCATGATCATCGCCATCGGATCGTCGTACCAGCCGGTCTCGTTGCCGGTGGGCAGCGGTCCGTAGCCGTTGTGGCTGTACCAGTCCTGCGCGGTCAGCACGCCGTCGCGGGCCATCCGCTCGAAGTCGTCGAGCTGGTTGGCCGCCCCGAGCAGGAAGTCGTCGGAGTACGACGTGTCGCCCATGAGGAACGTGAGGATGTTCGCGCCGTTCATGCCCATGCCGAACTCCTCGGCGAAGGCCTGCTGCTCCTCGTCGGTGAGCAGGGGCGCGACGCTGAAGCGCACGATCTCCTGGCCGAACTCCTCGGCCGGGAAGCCGGGGGCGTTCGAGGCGGTGGCGAGTCCGGAGCGGAAGTCCTCGGCCAGGGACGTGTAGACGTCGGGGTCGCCGACGCCGCCGTAGCCCATCGCCGAGGAGATGGTGGCCATGAAGCCGACGGTGCCGTCGGGGCCGAGCTCGGTGAACATCGCCGACATGACGTCGGGATCGTCCTTCCACGTCTCGAGCAGGCCGGCGAGGTGGTCGAGCTGGTCCTGGTCGGACGTGGCGTCGATGGTGCCCGCGGCGGCCGCGAGCTCCTGGCCCAGCATCTCCTTGACGTTGGACAGCGTGTCGCTGGTGACCGTGTACGACGCGGAGCCAGTGCCCTCGGTGTCGAGCAGGATCGCCAGGTCGCGGCGCGTGGTGAGGTCCTCGAGGTGGTCGTCGAGCCAGCGGGTCTTCTTGCCCAGCGTGCTCTCGGACAGGCTCGGCAGGCTGATCGGGGACGCGGATCGCGCGACCCCTGCCTGGGAGGTGACCTCTGAGGAGAGGTCCTCCATCGCGGTGATGGCGGCGCTGATCTCGTCGATCTTGATGGTGACGGTGGTCATGGGCCGTCCTCAGTACATGCTCTGCATGCGCCACTGGCGCGGCCAGTTGTTCCCGCGCCAGTCGTTCTCGGGCACCCGGTCGGGCTCGGAGCCGATGCGCGCCTGGATCGTGGAGACGGCGTCGTCGAAGGCCTCGGGGATGCCGGTGCACTGCTCCTTGAGCTCGGCGATCCACGAGTCGGCCTCGGTGCAGACCCAGCCGCCGTTGGCGAGCGGGTTGGCGATCGCGTCGAGCGGCGATCCGTAGCCCGAGTACACGTTGTTCCCACAGTTCGTGACCGTGGTCTTGGCGGACTGCAGCGTCCCCCGGAACAGGTTGGGCTCGGTCTTTTCCTCGGTGTCTTCAGGTGTCATCGTTTCCCCCGGCGATGGTGTGCTTCGGCAGGGCCAGCGTAGCGTCGATCGCCGACCTCGTCAGCCCGGCATGGTCACAACGGGCCATGTTCGATGGTCGGGTAGGGCTGCCAGCGTGCGCATCGTCCGATACGCTCGTGCCCAGCATCCTGGTCCCTGCGTTCGAATAAATCGGGGGACGAACTCACGAAGGAGACAAACCCATGGTGCAAGCTCGGATCGAAGATCTCTACGCGCTGTACAACACGCTGAACAAGTCGATGCAGGAAACCGACACGATGATCACCAACGTGGACGGCTCCCTGAACCAGGCCAACGAGGAGTGGCAGTCGACCGGCGCCAAGGAGTTCAACGAGGCCTGGGTCCAGTTCAAGCAGGCGCTCACCCAGCTGTGCCAGGCGTTCGCCAACGCCGGTACCGACGTGGCCTTCCAGCACAACAAGTTCGCCGAGGGCGCCAAGGAGGCCGACCAGCACCCCGTGCTGTCGCCCCTGCAGTCGCCTCGCTGACCTGCCTGTGACGCCCGGCCTCCCGTGGGGGCCGGGCGTCTCGGCTGTGCCGAAGGGAGCACCCATGCGCAGGACCATCGCCGCCGCTGCCGTGGCGCTGATGCTCGGACTGACCGCCGCGTGCGGCGGTGGTGACGAGGACACCGCGGGCCCGCGGCCCAGCGCGTCCGCCACGACCGAGCCGACCACCGAGGCCACCTGGGCCGCCGATGCGCTGCCGCAGCGGCCCGCCGACGAGCAGAGTGCCGAGGGCGCCGAGGCGTTTGCGCAGTACGCGGCCGACACCGTGTTCTACATGATGGCCACCTCGGACGTTCCCGCCCTGACCTCGATCGCCGACCTCGGCTCGTGCGAGACGTGCCGCGAGTGGGCCGACAACCATGACAACGGCAAGATCAACAAGCAGTCGATCCTGTCCGGCCCGGTCACCTACGAGTTGGCTGGAAAGCCGACCATCAACGACGATGTCTTCTACCAGGTGAAGCTGACGATGGACGTGCCTGCGGGCGAGTCCGTGGTCACCACCGACGGCAAGAAGAAGACGACGACCATCGACGCGGCCAAGGGCTTGCCCTTCACGGCCGATCTTCAGTGGAAGGACGACCAATGGGTGCTGCTGCGCTACCAGTTGGGCTGACCTCGTTCGCGCGCCGCGTCGGCGCGCTCCTGTCCGCCACGGTCCTGCTCGCAGGCCTCGTGGCGGCTCTCCAGCTGTCCACCGTGGCTCCCGCCGCCGCTGACGACTGCCCCGGGGGATGGGGTGGCGAGGCCGGCTCCGGCGGCGTCGACGTCTGCGGCTCCGAGGGCGGCGAGCAGGGCAACCCGGGCGGCGGTGGTGGTGGAGGCGGAGGTGCCATCAGCGTGCCGGTGCCGTGGACCCAGCGGGTGTACGTGCCCAACTGCGCCGACAACTCCGTCCGTGCCACGGGCCCCGGTGTGAGGGACTACGAGACCATCAACGACGTTCTCTGCACCGCCTTCGACGCGCAGTGCCCGGTGGACGGCGAGTACAGCTACCGCGTGTTCGAACGGGCGATGGGCGCGGACAACCGCGCCACGGAGGACAACTTCTCCAGCGCCGGCATCACGTGCCGTGGATCGGATGAGCCGAACGAGTCCGAGCCGCCGACGATCACCACCGAGGACATCATCGAGCGGGCGCTCGCGCTCGCGCCGACGCCCACGTTCGTGATCGAGCCGGCCGACCGCTCCTACGTCAACATTCCGACGAACTTCGCCGCCGAGGCGCAGGCGACCACGGTCACGGTCGACATCCTCGGCTTCCAGATCCCGGTGGAGTTCACGCCGGGCACGGTGACGTGGTCGTTCGGCGACGGTCGGTCGGGCAGCGGCATCGGCGTCGAGGGCGCCGCGGTCGGCCAGTCCGGCGCGGTCGAGCACGCCTACGCCCGGTCGGGTGCGTTCGACGTCTCCGTGTCGGTCGCCTACACCGTGCGCATCACGACGCCCGCGGGCCCGATCGACCTGCCGGCCCCGATCGACCGGACCTCGGCGCCGCAGACCCTCGAGGTCGGCGAGATCCAGTCCGTCGTCACCGAGGTCGACTGACCCTCCGCCGTTCCCGCCTCCGGCGGGCGAGATGTGTAGCGGTGTCCACCGTTTTCCGAGCCATCCGGCCGGATTCCGGTGGACACCGCTACACATTTTCTGTCAGAGGCGCTGCCGGACCACGCGGTGCCACCGCGGGCCGAACACCGGGCGAGGCCCGCGGTAGCCGCCGCGCACCAGGGCGTCGTGCACCCGGGTCACGATCGAGACCGGCTTCGCGAGGTCGGTGTCGTGGACGACGATCACGGTCCAGCCGCGCCGCTCCAGCTCCTCGCGCCGGTCGCGCTGCCACCGCCGGTCGTCGGGCGACCGCTCGTGCCAGATCCCGTCGTACTCGACCACCACCTTGAAGCGCGCCCACTGGAGGTCGGGCGTGGCGACCAGGTGCCCTGCGTCGTCGAGGAGCGTCACGTTGCACGCCGGGTGCGGCAGCCCCGAGAGCACGATCATGAGGCGTACGAGCGTCTCCATCGGCGAGCGCGCGTCGGCCACGAGGTACTGCATCGCGCGGCGGGCGTTGACGACGCCGTCGAGGTGACGACCGCGGCAGTAGTGCAGCAGCTCGTCGAACTCCACGAGTCCGCGGTGGATCAGCCAGTCGCCGAAGACCAGGAGCTGGACGAACGTCAGCGACAGCGCGCAGTCCACGAAGGTGCGCGCCGGCGTCGTGACCGGGAGACCGTCGACCTCGTGCGACGCGATCGGGTGGAGGCGGCGGTGCACGGCGATGCGCTCGTCCCGGCTGACGGCGTTGCGCCGGGTGGACAGGTGGATGCGGTCGTCGGCGCCGCTGAGCTCGGGTCCGCAGAGCTCCTGCGCGGTGCGGTGGCTGACCACGGCGTCGGAGGGCCCGGCCAGGACCGCGGCCCTCAGCCACGTCCGTGACGTCGGCTCCTCGGAGGCGAGGACATGGACGCCGCGGAACAGCCGCCGGAAGCGACCGCCGTCGAGCGTCCGCGCGCTCACTCCCGCAGCACGCGCCTCGGCGACGGTGAACGGCCGACCGGTCAGCGACTCAGGGATCTCGCGCATCCCTCGAGGCTGGCGGGCAGGGGAGGAGGGAGGGAACAGCCGAGCGGTGGCCTGTGGACGAGGGAGAACGCTGTCCCCAGCGCCAGATGTGTAGCGGTAGCCACCCCTTCTCGGCCGATCCGACGGAAAAAGGGTGGATACCGCTACACATCTCGCTCGCCGGAGGCGAGAGCCCCGGTCAGGCCTTGGGGACCTGGACCCAGCGGTAGCCGGTGGGGTTGATGAGGAGGCCGCGGCCGGGTGGGACCGCGGCGCCGACCGAGCGGGGGAGGCGGGCGTTGAGGACGTCGCCGTCGTTCGAGGCGCGGGGCGACAGGATGAGGCCCGTGCGACCGCGTTTGAGGTCGGACGGGAGGCCGCGGTAGACCGAGCCGAGCTCGTCGATGCCGCCCGCGATGATCATCGCGTTCGGCGTGTCGCGCATCGCGCCGTAGGTCTCGCCGAGCAGCTGCCCGATCGGCGAGTCCGCGCCGAGGACCTCGAAGTCGTCGACGACGATCAGGTGCTGCGTGCGCAGGCGCCCGATGGCCTCGCGGATCTCCTCGATGGGCTCGGCGCCGGTGAACTGCTGGAGGCGCCGGTCGTCGAGGTCGCGCAGCGGCGAGCGGCGCGGCGCGATGACCAGGACGTCGCGCCGGTGCGCGAGGTGCTGGCCGATCGGCACGACGAGCGCCGAGCTGCGGCCCGAGCGCGGAGGACCGGCGACGAGGAAGCCCGGGCCGGTGGACAGCGGGTCGAAGCCCTCGAACGCGAGCGTGTCACCGCCGACGCCGACCGGGATGAAGCTGGGGCTGAGCGCGGCCTCGGACGGCTCGAGGGTGAGCGCCTCGTCGAGGCTGATCGCCACGGGCAGCTCGTCGATGCGGTGCGGCCGCAGCTCGCGGGGGATGTCGCCGTAGCGCTCGGAGACGGCGCGGCCGAGCTCGTGGATCGCGCGGACCTGCGCGGTGCCCTCGCCCGAGGCGTCGAGCATCGCGAACTGCACCTCCTGCGGGCGCTCGCCGGCGCGGAAGCCGCGACCCGGCGGGATGTGCGCGGGCACCTGCTTCGTCGGCAGGCCGACGACCGAGTAGTCGGACGGGTCGCTCATCGACAGGACGATCCGGTCGTCGACCAGCAGCGCGTACCGACCGAGCACGCCCGAGCGGTCGGCGCCGATGACGATGCGGATGCCGGCGCCCACGCCCTCCTGGAGCAGGCCGACGAGGCGCTCCAGCAGGACGCCGCCGTCGACGGACTCGAACGCGCTGGTGAAGCCCTCGAGCCGGTCGAGCAGCACCACGAGGTACGGCAGCCGGTCGGCGCCGGCGACCGCCGCGCGCTGCTCGCCGATGTCGGCGAAGCCCTGCTCGGCCAGCAGCTGCTGGCGCCGCGTGAGCTCACGACCGAGGTGGTCGAACAGGCGGAAGATCCGGTCGATCTGGGTGCGGGTGACGACGGCGCCCACGTGCGGCAGCGACACGAGCGGCAGCAGGGCATTGTTGCCGGCGTCGATGCCGAAGACGTGCACGTCGGTGGGCGCGGTCTGGCGGGCGATCGCGGCGGCGATGGCGCGCAGCGACCACGAGCGGCCCGACCGCGACTGGCCGGCGATCACGAGGTGGCCGGCGTTCTGCAGGTCCCACGAGGCGACCTCCTGCTGCTGCAGGTGCGGCAGGTCGCCGCGACCGAAGACGATCGGCGCGATGACGGGCTCGGCGCCGATGTCCGGTGCGGTGGGCGCCTCGAGGTCATCGAGGACCAGGGTCTCGGGCAGCGGCGGCAGCCACGGCTTGCGCATGGGCTCGAGGCCGATGAGCTCGTTCGCCTCGCGCACCGCGCCGACCAGGGTGGCCAGGTCGGTGGGGATCGAGACGTCGTCCTCGTCGGACGTCGCGGCGGACGGCGGCGCCACGAGCTCGTCGACGCCGAAGCCGCGGGTGCGCAGCTCGGCGCGCTCGGTGCCGGCGGGACGGCCACCCACGCGCGAGCTCTGGAACGGCGTCAGCGACGAGTGGCCCAGGCGCGCGTACGCGCGGCCGGGGAACGACTTCGGGATCTCGGCGGCCGCCTTGGACTCGATGACGTCGTCGGAGTCGTTGGCGTCGGTGACGCGCAGGGCGATGCGCAGGTTGGTGTTCGACTTGATCTCGGCGTTGACGACGCCCGCGGGGCGCTGCGTGGCCAGGATCAGGTGCACGCCGAGCGAGCGACCGCGTCGGGCGACGTCGACCAGGCCGGTGACGAAGTCGGGCAGCTCGGCCACGAGGGCCGCGAATTCGTCGATGATGATGAGCAGTCGCGGCATCGGCTCGTCGCCCGGCTGGCGGGCGGCGAGGTAGTCCTCGATGTCCTTCGCCGCGGCGTCGGCGAGCTGGTGCTCGCGCCGCCGCAGCTCGGCACCGAGGGACTCGAGTGCCCGCGTCGTGAGGTGGCCGTCGAGGTCGGTGACCATGCCGACGGTGTGGGGCAGGTGCTGGCAGTCCATGAAGGCCGCGCCGCCCTTGTAGTCGATGAGGACGAAGTTGAACTCGTCCGGCCGGTTGCCCACCGCCAGCGACGCGATGATCGTCTGGAGGAGCTCGGACTTGCCCGAGCCGGTGGTGCCGGCGATGAGACCGTGTGGTCCGTCGGCGCGCACGTCGATGCGGAACGGCCCGTCGAGGCCCTCGCCGATGACGGCCTTGGTGGTGCGGCCGCCGCCGGCCCAGCGGCGGACGAGGTCCTGGCCGGTGGGGGAGTCCAGGCTCAGCACGTCGAGCAGACGGCTGGCGGCCGGGAGGCTCGAGCTCAGGTCCTCGGTGCTGACGTCGCGGATCGGCGCGACCGCGCGACCGAGCCGCTCGAGCCACACGCCGTCGACCTCGTCGCGACGCACGGCGTCGATGTGGCGCTCGGCGGTGGTCTCGAGGTCGAGCAGGTCGCCGTGCAGCTCGACGATCGCCCGGCACTCCTCGGGCAGCTCGCGGCGCGTGCGGTCGAGGCAGATGAAGTAGACGTGCACGAACGCGCCCATCTTGAGCAGCGAGGTCATGCCGGGCGCCATGCGCAGCTCGCGGGCGCCGTCGAGGACGACGACGACCGAGGGCAGCGCCTCGCGCTCGTCGGTGTCGAGCTCCTTGCGCCGGTCGACCAGGTGCGTCAGCTCGGAGATCATCGAGGCGCGATCGTCCTCGTCGAGGGCGACCCGGGCCGCGCGCGGGTGGTCCTCGCTGGTGCGCGCGTGGGGCAGCCACTTCGTCCACTCCCACGCGGCGGCGTTGTCGCGGTCGGTGAAGACCCAGACCGAGGCGTCGGTGGGGGAGTGCAGCGCCGCGACCTGGGCGATGAGCCAGGACGTGGTGGACAGGCACTGGTCGGACGGGCCGCACACGCCGAGCACCGCGGTGGGCGCCAGCGGCACGATCACCGGGACGTCGGGCGCGGTCCAGCGCAGCGGGCCCTCGTGCTGCTCACGCGTGGAGTCCTTGACGACGACGTCGGACGGCAGGTCGCTGGTGCCCAGGCGCAGCTCGAGGAAGTCGGGGTCCCAGCGACGGCGCTCCCACAGGCGCGCCCGCGGTCCGGTGGCGAACAGCAGCACGGAGGCCGGGTCGGGGTAGATGGAGCGACGCTGGCCCCGCTCGTCGGCCAGCGACTTCACGGCGGCCTTCTCCACGTCGGCGCGGCGGCGGTGGAACTCGGCGAGCTGCTCCTGGTAGCGGACCTTCTGCTGGCGGCGCGTGCCCGTGGCGTTCAGCAGCATCATGATCGGCATCAGGATCATGAACATGAGCGAGAAGATCGAGCCGGTGCGCCAGTACATGAAGCCGCTCATGACCATCGGCGACAGCATCATCACCAGCGGAATGGGCGACTTGTCGGGCTTCTTCGGCTCGGTGGGCAGCGAGAACTCGCGGGTGCGCGCGGGCGGGTGCAGTCGCGGTGGACGGTTGTAGTCCAGCTCGGGACCGTTGGCCGAGGGCGACAGCGAGGCGTCCGGGGCGCTCACCGAGCCGAGCTCGAAGAGCACGTCGGCGACGCCCAGGACGGCGCCCGGCGCCCAGGTCACCGAGGCGGTGACGGGCTCGCGGTCGAGCCGGACGAGCGGCAGGGGAGCGGACGGGTCGACCTGGCGTCCCTGCTGCAGGGCGCTGAGGCCGGGCTTGCGGCGGCGGAAGCGGCGCTTCGTGCGGGTGGCGACGCTGGCCTGCAGGACGATCGGCTCGGTGGGCGGCTCGCGCCGCTCGGGGATGGGCAGGGTGAGGTCGCGCGCGGACTCGTCAGCGGTGACGACGACCCGGCCCTGCGCGTCGACCTCGAGGCGGGCGGCCACCTCGGGGGCGCCGTCGACGCGGATCGCGCAGTGGCCGGCGGACCCGATCGTCCAGGTGCCGATCCCGAGGCGGTGCACGCGGCCGGCGCCGCGGCCCGAGCTGACGCGCACCTCGACGAGGCCCTGCGGCTCGCGCTCGCGGTGGCGGCTGGGACCGCCGAGGCCCACCACGACGCCGTGGCGGATGCCGGCCGACGCGAGGGTGTCGGCGGGGTCGAGGCGGCGGGAGCCGAGGAAGACGCCGGGACCCGTGCGGTCGACTCCGCCGCGCCGGGCGTCGAGGTCGATGACGTCCGCGACGTCGGCATGGGGGCTGCGCATCCCGAAGAGCTGCTGCAGCACGGACTCGAGATCCCCGACCGTGCTCGTGGCGGAATAGGCGACGATGGCATCTCGGATCTCCCCCGACGATGCCGCCTCCGCGGTGACGAGCAATCGCATGGACCTCAGCGTAGAGGGTGGGACGCCGCGTTTCGGCCCGAGCGGCGGGACGGAGGGCGCCTTCGTGACGTCGACCACCCGACAGGACGAGATGGCTGGATCGGGCTAGACTGTGGTGGTTCCTGCGGGGGGCTGCGCTGAGGGAGCGTGTCTTCAGTCCGTCGTGGGGCGCCTCAACGTCTGCAAGGGGGAGCCACTTCATGTCGATGCGCACCAGCACCGATTCGGTCGGCGACGCGGTCCAGGACCGTCAGCGCGCACGCACCGCTCGCGGGGTCGGGGGACGAGCCGCTCCGTCGGCCGCGCGTCCCACGCCGCCGCGCCGCCGCCGTCCGGCCGTGGCGCTGCTCGGCGTCCTGCTGATCGTCGGCGGTGCCGCGCTCGCCGGACTGCTCGCCCTGCGCATGGACTCGCGCGACCCCGTGCTGGTCGTCGCCACCGACGTGCCCGCCGGCACCGAGATCACCCGCGACATGCTCCGCGAGACGAACGTGGCCACCGAGTCCGACCTCATCGTCCCGTCGGGCGCGCTGTCGAGCGTGCTGGGCACGTACTCCCGCGTCCCGCTCGTGGAGGGTCAGCTGCTCGACACGACGATGCTCGTGCGCACCAACCCGCTCAGCGGTGGCCAGCGCGCCGAGGTCGGCGTGCCGCTCGTCGAGGGCCGCGTCCCCGACGACCTCGACTCCGGCGACCTCGTGCGCGTCGTGCGCATCGGCGAGGGCGAGACGCCCAGCCAGCCCCTCGCGCTCGCGCTCGTGATCCGTCCGCCGGTCTCCTCCGGTGGTGGCGGCGTCCTCGGCGGCGGCAACGACGCGAAGGGCTCGGCGGCCACGCTGCTCGTCCCGCTCGAGGTGGCCGACGCGATCGTCGACGCGGCGGGCAACAACCGCATCGGCATGTCGCTCGTCGACCGCGGGGTGGCGGTGACCGACTCCGACCGGCTCCGCAGCCTGGCGAGTGCGCGATGAGCGAGCGTCAGCGAGTGAACGATTCCACGCTCTCCATCGCGGCACCGACCTACCGTGCCCTTTCCGAGGCGGTGGCGCGATGACCGTGATCAGCTTCGTCTCCGCGAAGGGATCGCCGGGCGTGAGCACGGCCGTGATGGGCCTGGCCGCGCGCTGGCCCGAGCCGGTCGTCGTCGCCGACCTCGACCCGATCGGGGGCGACGTCGCCACGCGTGAGCGCGACGCCGACGACAACGCGCTCGATGAGCAGCGTGGCCTGGTCTCCCTCGGCGCGGCCGTCCGCTCCGGTGACGAGGTCGACCTGGCCGACCACCTGCAGGAGACCAGCCACGGCATCGACGTCCTCGTCGGCGCCTCGGGCCCGCGCCAGGCGCAGAGCCTCGGTCCGGCCTGGCCCCACCTGCAGCGCACGCTGCGTGCCCACTCGGGCGACGTCCTGGCCGACGCCGGCCGGTTCATCGCCGGCTCGCCCGCCGGTCCGGTGGTCGAGGGCTCCGACGCCGTCGTCTTCCTCGTCCGCTCCGAGATTGCCGCGGTCGCGCACCTGCGCGACCGGCTCTCCACCGTGAAGGAGCCCTGGTCGCTCGGCCGTCCCGGTGCCACCCGCGTCGGCGTCGCCGTGGTCGGCGACCCGCGCGACCAGCGCGCCGTCGACGACATCGGCCGGCTCCTCGCCGCGTCCGAGCTCGACGTCACGATGCTCGGCACGATCGCCTGGGACCCGAAGGCCGCCGCCCGCGGCGCCGCCTCGTCCTCGCGCGCCGTGCAGCGCTCCCTGTTCTCGCGGTCGCTCGTCGACCTGGTGCCCCGGGTCCGCGCCCTGGCCGCTCCGTCCACCGTCGCGCAGGAGATCTGATGGACCAGCAGCTGCTGCGCACCCTGCGCGAGGAAGTCGCCGACACGCTGGCCCGCCAGCGTCGTGAGGACGCGGCCGCCGGCCTGCCCTCCATGTCCACCGAGGACGAGCGCCAGTTCGCGCGCGCCATCATCGCGCGAGTCCTGGAGTCCTACGCCCGCCAGGAGATCGCGGCCGGTCGCGCCCCGCTCTCGGGCACCGAGGAGGCCGAGCTCGCCGACGGCATCCACGCCGCTCTCTACGGCGTCGGCCGTCTCCAGCCACTGCTGGACGACCCCGACGTCGAGAACATCGACATCAACGGCTGCGACAACGTGTTCGTCGGCTACGCCAACGGCGAGGAGCGGCGGATGCCGCCCGTAGCCGACAGCGACGACGAGCTCGTCGAGCTGGTGCAGGTGCTGGGCGCCTACTCCGGCCTCACCAGCCGCCCGTTCGACACGGCCAACCCGCAGCTCGACCTGCGCCTGCCCGACGGCAGCCGCCTCTCGGCGGTCATGGGCGTCACGCCGCGGCCGTCGCTGTCGATCCGTCGCTCGCGCCTGGCGCGGGTGTCGCTCGACATGCTGATCGAGAGCGGCACGATGACGCCCGAGCTGGCGTCGTTCCTGTCCGCCGCGATCGCGGCGCGCAAGAACATCATGATCGCGGGCGCCACGAACGCCGGCAAGACCACGCTGCTGCGTGCGCTGGCCAACGAGATCAAGCCCGCCGAGCGCCTCATCACCGTCGAGCGCGCGCTCGAGCTGGGCCTGGGGGAGTTCCCCGACCTGCACCCGAACGTCGTCGCGTTCGAGGAGCGGCTGCCGAACTCCGAGGGCCAGGGTGCGATCCACATGTCCGAGCTCGTGCGCCGCTCGCTGCGCATGAACCCCAGCCGCGTCATCGTCGGCGAGGTGCTCGGCGACGAGATCGTCACGATGCTCAACGCGATGAGCCAGGGCAACGACGGCTCGCTGTCCACGATCCACGCGAACTCCTCGCTCGAGGTGTTCAACCGCATCTGCACGTACGCGATCCAGTCCGCGGAGCGGCTGCCGGCCGACGCCACGATGATGCTCATCGCCGGCGCGATCGACTTCGTGATCTTCGTGGAGCGCCGCAACGAGTTCCAGACCGGTGGCGGCCTGCGCCGCGTCATCACGTCGGTCCGCGAGGTCAACGGCGTCGACGGCCGCGTGCTGTCGAGCGAGGTCTTCGCCGAGGGTCCCGACGGCATGGCCCACGCCGCCGCCGCGGTCAGCTGCATCGAGGACCTGCAGATGCACGGCTACCGGCCCACCGCCTACGAGGGCCAGGCGTACTGATGCTGTCCCTGGCCTTGATGGTGACGCTCCTCGGCGCCGTGGTCGGCGCCGGGATCCTGCTCGTCGTGGTGGGCATGTCCGACCACGACGACACCCCGAAGCGTCCGGGTCCCTCGCTGCGCGACCGCCTCCAGGGCAGCGCGCGCCGGGCCCTGCTCGGCGCCGGTGCCGGACTCCTCGTGCTGCTGCTCACCAGCTGGCCCGTGCTGGCCATCGCGGTCGGCGCGCTCGTGTGGTTCGCGCCCCTGCTGTTCGGCGGCCTGGCCAGCGAGAAGCGCGCGATGGCGCGACTCGAGGGCCTCGCGGCCTGGACCGAGTCCCTGCGCGACACGATCGCCGGTGCCGTCGGCCTCGAGCAGGCCATCCCGGCCACCGCCTACGCCGCGTCCCCCGCGATCAAGCCCGCGCTGATCCGGCTCACCGACCGGCTCCGCGTGCGCACGTCGCTGCCCACCGCGCTGCAGGGCTTCGCCGACGACATCGACGACCCCAGCGCCGACCTCATCGTCGCCACCCTGATCCTCAACGCGCGGCTGCGCGGCCCGGGCCTGCGCGAGGTGCTGACCTCGCTGGCGAAGTCGGCACGCGCCGACCTCGACATGCGCCGCCGCATCGCCGCCAGCCGCTCCAGCACGCGTCGCAGCGTCCAGATCGTCATGGCGATCACGATCGCGTTCGTGCTGATCCTGTCGATCTTCAACCGCGACTACGTGGCGCCCTACGCCACGCCGATCGGCCAGATCGTGCTGCTCGTCGTCATCGGCCTGTTCGCCGGCGGCTTCATCTGGATGCGCCGCCTGTCCGAGTTCGAGACGCCCGAGCGGTTCCTGCTGACGAAGCAGGAGGCGCGATGACCCTCATCCTCATCTGCGGCGCGATCGCCGGTGCCGGGCTGTGGCTGCTGTTCAGCCGCTCGCCCGCGTTCAACGCGACTGCCGCCTCCGAGCTCGCCCGCCTCGACGTCCAGCGCCGCCGCGGCGGCGTGCGTCCCAGCCGCGCCTCGCTCGAGGCCGAGGAGTCGCGCAGCGAGAAGTTCGGCGCCCGCGTGGCGGGCCTGCTCAACGACCGCGGCATCGAGCTGCCCGCGAGCATCCGCTCCGACCTGTCGGTCGTCGACCGCTCCGTCGAGAGCCACCTGGGCAACACGCTCGTGGCGGCCATCGTCGGTGCGTTCGCGCCGGCCCTCATGCTGTCGCCGTTCATGGTCGCGGGCTGGATCAGCCCGGTCCTGCCCCTGTGGCTGGCGATCCTCGGCGCCCTCGGCGGCGCGGTGCTCGGTCAGCTGCAGCTGCACTCCGAGGCCACCGACCGTCGCCGCGACTTCCGCCACGTCGTCAGCGCCTTCCTCGACCTCGTGTCGATGAACCTCGCCGGCGGCCGCGGCGTGCCCGAGGCCCTCTCGGCCGCGGCCGGAGTGAGCCAGGGCTGGGGCATGGTCCGCCTGCGCGAGACCATCGAGAACGCCCGGCTCCAGGGCATCACCCCGTGGGCCGCGCTCGGTCGCCTCGGCGACGACATGAAGGTCGAGGAGCTGCGCGACCTCGCCGCGGCGCTCGCCCTCGTGGCCGAGGACGGCGCCAAGGTCCGCGACTCGCTCACCGCCCGAGCGGCGTCGATGCGCCAGCGCGAGCTGGCCGACTCCGAAGGCCGCGCCCAGGAGCGGTCCCAGTCCATGCTGGTGGCACAGCTGCTGCTCGCCGCCGGCTTCCTCGTCTTCCTGATCTACCCGGCGCTGTCCGGCATCGCCGGTCTCTGAGACCACCGCACCCGAAGGAGAAGCACATGTTGAACCCCGCACTCGGCTACCTCGTCACGATGCTCGGCGCCCGCCTCGACAAGGCGCGCCGCGAGGAGGGTGCCTCCGCAGTGGAGTGGGTCGTCATCGCGGCCGTCCTCGTCACGGTCTGCGGCATCATCGGCGTGATCCTGACGAACGCCCTCCAGGGCGAGGCCAACGAAATCGGCAACAACATCCAGAACCCCTGATCCGATGCGATCTCGGGCACGGGACGAGAGGGGGGCCAGCGCGATCGAGCTGGTCCTCTACACGCCCCTGCTCATGATCGCCATGATCATCACGATCCAGTTCGCGCTGACCTACCTGGCCAAGCAGTCCGCCAGCGCTGCGGCCCGCGAGGCCTCGCGCGTCGCCCGCGTCACCGGCGACGCCGACCAGGGCCGCACGAAGGGGATCTCCTCGGCCAACCAGCTCGGCCGGGGCGTCCTGCGTGGACCGCAGGTCACCGTCGTTCAGGTGGGCGACAGCATGCGGGCCACCGTCTCCGGACGGGCCAACCAGCTGCTGCCGTTCATCGGCTCGCCGCGCGTGGAGGAAGTGGCCCAGGGTCCCATCGAGGAGTTCCAGGAGGACACGCCGTGATCCGCCGGATGCGCAGGTCCGAGCGCGGCTCGATGTCGGTCGAGGTCGTGCTGATGGTGCCGATCCTCGTCATGTTCCTCATGCTCGTGCTGGCCGGCGGACGCTACGTCACGGTCCGGGCCGACATCGAGTCCGCCGCCCGCGACGCCGCCCGCGCGGCCTCCTTCGAGCGCAGCCAGTCCGCGGCCTACTCGGCCGCCTACGCGGCCGCCAACGCGAGCGACGTCGACGACCGCTTCTCGTCGTGCGACGTGGCCAACATCGGCGGCACGTTCGCCGCCGGCGGCGTGGTCGAGGTGACGATCCGCTGCCGCGTCTCGAATGACGGCCTGGGCTTCGTCGGCCTCAACGGCAGCCGCGACTTCGAGGCCAGCAGCAGTGCCCCCATCGACCAGTACCGGAGGTTCGGATGAGCAGGCGTGAACGCGGAGGCGCGACGATCTTCGTGCTCGGCATGTCGCTCGTGCTCATGCTGTGCGCCGGCCTCGTGATCGACGGCGGCATGGGCATCAACGCCCGCATGCGCGTCGCCGACGACGCCGAGCAGGCCGCGCGCGCCGGCGCCAACGCCGTCAACGTCGACCAGCTGCGCAGCGGTGGCGCGCTCGCGGTCGACCCCGGCCTGGCACGCCTCTACGCCCAGGACTTCCTCAGCGCGCGCGGCTACCCCGCCTCGCAGTTCTCGATCACGGTGAACGCCAACACCGTCGCGATCGAGGTCCGCGACACCAGCGAGACCACGATGCTCAAGCTCATCGGCATCAACCAGTACCCGGTCACCGCCCGCGCCACCGCGACCGCCGCCACCTCCTGACCTAGGAGCACCATGACTGATCCCACCCTGACCCCGGACGCCAGCCGCTTCGAGTCGCTCGCACCTGCCCCGGTGGAGGAGTCCTCATCGGTCGCCTCGCGGATCGGGTCCGCGCTCGCGCTCGTCGCGCTGCTCGTCGGCCTGCCCGTCGCGCTGCTGCTGCTCGGCGGCGCCCCGCCGATCCCCACCGAACTGCCGGCCCTGCGCGACCTTGCGCGCCAGCTCGGCCCCGAGGACCTCGTGTCCGTGCTCGTCGGGATCGTCTGGCTGCTGTGGCTCGTGTTCGTGGTCTGTGTGGTCCTCGAGATCGTCGCCACGCGTCGCGGCGGCCTCGCCCGCACCGTGCCGTTCGCCGGCCCGCTGCAGCACCTCGCGCGCGCCCTCATCGGCGGCCTGCTCGTGACCGGCCTGGTCGCCGGTCCGGCCGCCAACGCCGCGGGTCCGTCCGAGTCGGACATCGCCCCGCAGACCGGTGCCGTGGCGGCTGCCGTCGTCGACGCCGTCACCCCGGCGCCCGAGGAGAAGCCGGCGGCCACGGACCAGATCGAGAACCGTCTCGAGGGCGAGCTCGTCTACACCGTGAAGGCGCCGAAGGACGGCTACCACGACAACCTCTGGGACATCGCCGAGCGCCACCTGGGCGACGGCTTCCGCTACAAGGAGATCTACGAGCTCAACAAGGACAAGGTCCAGCTCGACGGTCGCAAGCTCGAGCTCGCCCGGCTGATCCAGCCCGGCTGGCAGCTGGTCATGCCCGGCGACGCCAGCGGCGTCGACCGCGTGGCGGTCGAGCAGGCGCCGGTCACCCCGCCCGCCGGCTCGCAGGGCGGCGGCGGCGGCGGCACGTCCGACGCCGGCGGCGTCGAGGCCGACTCCACGGCACAGGCCCCCGAGTCCACCGCCTGGTGGATGGGCGCCGGCCTGCTGGCCAGCGGCCTGCTCGCCGCGCTCGCGGTGGCGCGTCGCCGTCGTCCCGGTGGCGAGCCCGACGAGAAGGCACGCGAGACCGAGGCCGACCTGCGACTGGCCGCCGACCCCGAGCGCGCCGCCGCGCTCGACACCGTGCTGCGTCACCTCACGGACGCCTGCGATCGCGCGGGCGTCGACGTCCCGGCGGCCTACGCGGCCGTCGTCGGCCACGACGACGTGGCCCTGCATCTCGCGCCTGCCGTCCCCGAGGCGGTGGAGGGCTGGGAGGCCGTCGAGGACGGCGCCGTGTGGCGCCTGACCGCCGACCTCGCCACGCTCGAGGCGCCCGAGGACGCCGAGCCGGCGTACCCGTCGCTGGTCAGCCTCGGCGTCGACACCGAGGGCCGTGACGTCCTGGTCGATCTCGCGTCGTCGGGCGGCCTCATCACCGTCGGCGGCGACCTGCACGTCAGCGCCGAGGTCATCACCTCGCTCGTCCTGCAGGCTGCCGTCAGCCCTTGGTCGCGATCGGTCCGCGTCCTGGCCACCGGCCTGCCGTCCGCGGTCGCCGAGGTGGCCGAGCGCGTCACGCTCGTGTCCGACCTCGAGTCCGCCGCCTCCGAGCTCGAGGCCACCCGCGCCGACGACGTCCTCACCGGCCGCCGTCGCGAGGACGAGGTCGCGATCCTGGCCGTCGGCAGCCAGTCGCCGGGCTTCGCGCTCGAGCGGCTCGCCGGCGTGGCCGCGGCCCACCCGGGCACGGCCGCCATCGCCGTGGGCGACCACGACGCCGCACGCTGGCGCCTGCACGTCGACGAGCACGGCACGCTGCACGTGCCCCAGCTCGGCCTGGCCGTCACGGCCAACCGCATCGGCGCGCACCACGCCGAGGCCGTGGCCTCGCTGTTCGCCTCGGCCGGCCTGACCACGCGTCCCGGCGACGGCGACCGCGTGGCCATCGCGCTGCCGCGCCGCGACGCCGACGACGCCGCCTGGCTCACCGCCACGAGCCGCGTCGGCATCCTCGGCTCGGTCGTCGTCGACGGCCCGGGGGAGCAGACCGAGCGTCGCGCCACGGTCCTCACCGAGATCATCACGTTCCTGGCCCTGCACCCCGAGGGCGTGCACCCGACCGTGCTCGCCGGCGCCGTCTGGCCGCTCGGCGTCACGCCCGAGGTGCGCGACGCCAACATCGAGCGCGCCCGCGTGTGGCTCGGCTCCGACCGCGAGGGCCACCACCGCCTGCGCGAGAGCCTCGACGGCCGCCTGTCGCTCGGTCCCGACGTCGTGTGCGACTGGGACGCGTTCCGTCACCTGGTGATCGCCAGCCGCCGGGCCGAGTTCCCGCGCGACGAGATCGACCTGCTGCGTCGCGCGCTCAAGCTCGTGCGCGGTCCGGCGTTCGAGGGCGCGCCGCGCGGCCGCTACGCCTGGGCGGCCACGCTCGACCTGCCGCGCACGATCGGTGAGCTCGTGATCGACGCGGCCCTGCGTCTGGCCACACTGCTGCAGGACGGCCGCGACCCGGCCGGCTCCGCGGCGGCGGCCGGCGCGATCCTGCGGATCTACCCGACGCACGAGGAGGCGTGGCGCATCATCCTGCGCGCCCGTCACGAGACCGGCGGCGTGTCCGCGGTCGCCGTCGCGGTCGACCAGCTCGAGACCGCGCTCGAGGGCGAGCCGATGGACCACACCACCGCCACGCTCGTGGACGAGCTGCTGCCGCACCGCGGCTCGCAGATCTCCTGAGTCAGCGCACGCAGCCGCCGGTGCCGCTCACGGCGGCCCGGCCGGCTGTCGTGCTGATGTTGGCGCCCATGGTGAACGGGCCCTTGGCGAAGCGGACGCTGACCTCGTCCTTCGCGGGGTCCACGGGGTCGGCCTTGATCTCCCAGCCCTCGGCCGCGAAGTGGTCGGCGATCTCGCCGCGCAGCCGCTCGGCCGCGGTGTCGTCCACCGTGACGTGCACGGCGTAGGACAGGTCGATCCCGCTGTCCTGCTGGCCCGGCACGCAGTCGCCGAGCTCGTCCTGCACGACCTCGGGGTCGGCGCCCACGTGAGCGGCCAGGTCGTCGACGTACGTGCGTGCCTCGGCCGCGCGGGCCTCGGCCCGTTCCTGCAGGTCCATGTCGTCCTCCTTGCCGCACCCTGCCAGGACGATCCCGCAGAGCATGAGCGCCGCCACCGCGCGCCTCATCGGATGTCGATCCTCTCCCCGTCGTCCTGCCAGCCCACCTGCACGGGGATCGCGGGGCCATGGGGCGACCGAGGGACCTGGTACTCGGGCGAGCGGTACGTCTCCACGACGCCTCCGGTGAACACCTCGTACATGTTCCTCCACGCGTCGCTCTGCTCCTCGAACACGCCCGAGTGCGAGTCGGGGCCGGTGTTCAGCGAGCCGTCGACGCGGTCACCGGTGTGCAGCCGCGTGGTGCCGTCGAAGTGGTCGGGGTCGGCACCGTGCCCGATGTCCCCGATCTGGACCCCTTGGGTCAGCTCGATGATGTCGCCCGGCGCGGTCATGGAGTAGCGGTCCACCGACGACTGCGAGTCGGGGAGGTCGTCGGGGTCCCGGACGTCGTGCCCCATCCCGGCGGACTCGATGTGCAGGACGCGGTCGGCGACGAGTCCGCTGAGCTCCGACCGGCCGACCACGGCGCCACCGTAGGAGTGCCCGGCGACGGTGATGCTCGGCCGGGAGTCGGTGGCGCTGCCGATCTCCTGGTCGAGGTCGCGCGAGAACTCGGCGAGCCGCGGACCGAGGTCGAGGCTGTAGCTCGCGAAGGGTGCGTCGGCGACCACGTCGTCGGGCAGGTCGCCGCCCATCCACGAGACCATCGCCAGCTCGCCCGCGGCGTTGGTGTTGACGAAGCCGCGCGACCGCCGGGCCACGCCGCCCTCGTAGTTCGACAGGTCGCTGCCGGTGCCGGGCACCAGCACCCCGACGTTGCGGGTCCTGGCGTCGATCGTGCCATGAAGCTCGGCGATCGCGCCGTCGCCCGCCGGGTCGAAGAAGACGATCGTGCGGTCGTCCTCGAGGATCGACTCGTACAGGCTGATCCGGTCCTCGAGGTTGCCGATCGGGCCCTCGAGGTCGTCGTTGTTGAGCCCGAGGAAGTCCCAGTCGTCCTGGTTCCGGGCGTGCTGCTCGCGCAGTTCGGCCAGCTCGCGACGCTCGTCCGCGAGCGCCGCCACGACGTTCACCGTGTTCGCGTGGGCGCGGTTGGCGAAGGGGACGCCCGCGAGGTTGCCCACGATCGACGGGTAGGTCATGGCGAGGATCGCGGCGTCGTCGGGGGAGAGGCTCGCGAACAGCTCGCGCGCGTCGGCCCGGCGCTGGTCCCAGACCTCGGCGGCGCCGCCGGGCGCGGTCATGAACGGGCCGGTGAGGGACCGCAGCGAGCCCGCCGGTCCGGTGCCGAGCGGCAGAGTCGACTGCAGCGCCGTGGCGACACGGGGATGGTCGACGACGAAGCGGCGCAGCTCGGCGGCCGTCATCGCCGACCCGGGAGGAAGGTCGCGGCCCACCGACCCCAGCGTGAGGAGCAAAGCCGACAGCTCCTCGCCCTCCAGCCCGGTCGCCTCGACGAACCCGGGACCGAACCTCTGGTCGCCGGCCTGTCCGACCAGCGTCGCAGGGTCCCAGCCGCCCTCGGGCACGGTGACGACGGTCGTGCCGTCGCCGTCCTCGTCGAGCAGGAGGGCGATCGCGGCGAGGTCGCCCACCATCGGCAGCTGCTCGTGCAGCCAGGTGGCCTTCTCGCGCAACGGCGCCAGGCTCGGGAGCGTCACGGGCGACGTCGCCACGGCGAGGCCGGACTCGGCGTCGACGGACTGGGCCAGCCGCCGCATCTCCCCGCGCGCGGCCAGCAGCAGGGCGTGATCCAGTTCGACCCGCACGCGTCCCCCCCCCCCCGATGGTCCGTGTCCGGTCAATCTATGAGCGCCGCCCGGCCACGGCAACCGCGGCTGGACGGCCCGGGCGGCCCTCGTGCGCCCCCATTACGCTGGAGACGATGAGCACGACCCCCGATCGCGTCTACCTCGACCACGCGGCCACCACCACGATGTGGCCCGAGGCCGTCGAGGTGATGCACGACGAGCTGCGCCGCACGGGGAACCCCTCGAGCCTGCACGAGGCCGGCCGCCGCGCCCGCCGCGTCGTGGAGGAGTCGCGCGAGTCGATCGCCGAGCGACTGGGCGCCCGGCCCAGCGAGGTCGTGTTCTGCTCCGGCGGCACCGAGGCCAACAACCTCGCGATCAAGGGACTCTTCTGGTCGCGCCGATCCGCCGATCCGCAGCGCGACCGCATCGTCTTCAGCTCGATCGAGCACCACGCCCTGCTCGACCCCGTCACCTGGCTCGCCGCGCACGAGGGCGCCCGCATCGACGTCACGCCCGTCGACCGCCAGGGCCGCGTGCGCCTCGACGCCCTCCGCGAGTCCATCGAGGACCGTCCCGAGGACGTCACGGCGATCACCACGATGTGGGCCAACAACGAGATGGGCACGATCCAGCCCGTCAGGGAGGTCGTCGAGATCGCCCGCGCGCACGGCATCCCCGTGCACTCCGACGCGGTCCAGGCCGCCGGCTACCTGCCGCTGGACTTCGCGGGCACGGGCCTCGACGCGATGACCGTCACCGCGCACAAGCTCGGCGGCCCCGTCGGCGTGGGCGCGCTGGTGATCCGCCGCGAGATCGAGGCCACCCCGCTGCTGCACGGCGGCGGCCAGGAGCGCGACCTGCGCTCCGGCACGGTCGGCGTGGCGCTGATCGCCGGCTTCGCCACGGCCCTCGAGCTCACGGTGCAGCGACAGGCGGAGAACGCCGCCCGCATCGAGACCCTGCGCACGCGCCTCGTCGAGGGCATCGCTCGCGTCGTGCCCGAGGCGGTCGTGAACGGCGATCCCGAGCCCGGCCCCACGCACCGTCTGCCGAACATCGCGCACGTGACGTTCCCGGGCTGCGAGGGCGACGCGCTGCTCATGCTGCTCGACGCCCAGGGCGTGGAGGTCTCCACCGGCTCGGCGTGCCAGGCCGGCGTGCCCCAGCCCAGCCACGTGCTGCTCGCGATGGGCTTCGACGACGCCGCCGCGCGGGGCTCGCTGCGGTTCAGCCTCGGCCACACCTCCACCGAGGCCGACGTCGAACGCCTGCTCGAGGTGCTGCCCGCCGTCCACGAGCGCGCCCGCTCGGCCGGCCTGGTCCGGAGCCGCACGCGATGAGGCTCATCGCGGCGATGTCCGGCGGCGTCGACTCCGCCGTCGCGGCCGCTCGCGCCGTGGACGCCGGCCACGACGTCACCGGGGTGCACCTCGCGCTCAGCCGCAACCCGCGGTCCTACCGCTCCGGCGCCCGCGGCTGCTGCTCGATCGAGGACGCGGGTGACGCGCGCCGCGCGGCCGACGTCATCGGCATCCCGTTCTTCGTGTGGGACATGAGCGACGAGTTCGCCGACGAGGTCGTCGACGACTTCATCGCCGAGTACACCGCCGGCCGCACGCCCAACCCGTGCCTGCGCTGCAACGAGAAGATCAAGTTCGCGGCGGTGCTCGAGCGGGCCGTCGCGCTCGGCTTCGACGGCGTCGTCACCGGCCACTACGCGCGACTGGCGACCTCCGAGCGAGCTGGCGGAGAGGTCGTCGAGCTGCACCGCGCCGTCGACCACGGCAAGGACCAGTCCTATGTCCTCGGCGTGCTCACGCAGGACCAGCTGGGGCGCTCGGTGTTCCCGCTCGGCGACGACCCGAAGACCCTCGTGCGCGAGGAGGCCGCCCGCCGCGGGCTCCAGGTGGCGAACAAGCCCGACAGCCACGACATCTGCTTCATCGCCGACGGCGACAACGCGGGCTGGCTGGCCGACAGGCTCGGTCCGCGGCCCGGGCCGATCGTCGACGAGTCCGGGGCCGAGGTCGGCTCCCACGACGGCGCCTACGCGTTCACGATCGGCCAGCGCAAGGGTCTGCGCCTCGGCGTCCCGGCGTCCGACGGCAAGCCGCGCTTCGTGCTCGACATCGAGCCGGTCTCGGGCACCGTCACGGTCGGGCCGCGCGAGCACTTGGCCATCGACGCGATCGAGGGCATCAAGCCGCTCTGGTGCGACGAGCCGCCCACCGAGCCGCTCGACTGCACGGTCCAGCTGCGCGCCCACGGCGACGAGCACCGCGCCACCGTCACCGTGGACGGCGACGTCGTCCGGGTCGAGCTGCGCGACCCCGCCACCGGCATCGCCCCGGGTCAGGCCTGCGTGATCTACGCCGGCACCCGCGTCGTCGGCTCGGCCACCATCGCGCGCACCTCCCGCTCCGTCGCCGCCTGACCCCCGACCCGGACCGCTGGGAGGGCGGTGAGTGGTCAACCCTTCCGCTGGCTGAGCGGTGAGTGGTCAACCCTTCGAGGGTCGGATGCGGTTGACAGCTCACCGCTCCCACCCGGGTGCGGTTGACAGCTCACCGCTCACCGAGGGTGCCCGGGGGAATCGCGGAGGGACCGGAGCCGTTGACCCTGGCGTGTGGGACAGCATCGTCATCGGAGCCGGGCAGGCCGGCCTGTCGACCTCGTTCCACCTGAGCCGGCTCGGCGTGCGCCACCTCGTCCTCGACGCGAATCCTCGCGCGGGCGGGGCGTGGCAGCACCGGTGGGACGCCCTCACGATGGCCGACGTCCACGGGGTCGCCGACCTGCCGGACGACCCGGTGCCGCCGGCCAGCGGCTCCGAGCGTGCCAACGACTTCGTGCCGGGCTACTTCAGCGACTACGAGACCCACCACGACCTGCCCGTCGTGCGCCCGGTGGTGGTGAGGTCCGTGCGCGACGAGGACGGCGTGCTCCGCGTGGAGGCCGAGGACGGCCGCACGTGGCACACCCGCACGCTCGTGAACGCCACCGGCACCTGGCGTCGCCCGTTCGTGCCGCGCTACCCGGGACAGGAGTCGTTCAGGGGCCGCCAGCTGCACACCGCAGGCTTCGGCGATCCGGAGGACTTCCGCGGGAAGCGCGTGCTCGTGGTCGGCGGTGGCGCGTCGGCCGTGCAGTTCCTCGGCCTGCTGCGCCCCCTCACCGACACCCTCTGGGTCACGCGACGCGAGCCGGTCTGGCGCACGGACGAGTTCGACCAGGAGGCGGGCCGCACGGCCGTCGCGATGGTCGAGGAGCGAGTGCGTCGCGGACTGCCGCCGCGCAGCGTCGTCAGCGTCACCGGGCTCATGCTGCGGCCCCAGGAGCAGGAGGCCGCGCGCCTCGGCGCCTACGAGCGCCTGCCGATGTTCGAGCGGATCGAGCCCGACGGCGTGCGCTGGGCCGACGGCACGTTCGAGCCCGTCGACGTCATCCTGTGGGCGACGGGCTTCCGGCCCGACGTCGACCACTTGCGACCGCTGAGGCTGCGTTCGCCGCTCGGCGGCATCCAGCTGGGGGACACGACGGCGACCTCGACGACCTCCGTCGCGGACCCGCGCGTGCAGTTGGTCGGATACGGCCCCTCGGCCTCGACGATCGGCGCGAACCGAGCCGGCCGCGTGGCCGCCCGCGCGGTGCAGCGGGCGCTGGAGCAGGCCTCCGCTCAGGCCAGCTGACGCTCGAGGACCAGGTCGTCCTCGGTGTGCGCGCCGACGACGAAGCGGCGCTCGCCGACGACCTCGAAGCCCTGCTTGGCGTAGAAGCGCTGGGCCCGGGCGTTGCGGCCGTTCACCCCCAGCCACACGCTGGCCGCGCCCGCGGCGCGCGCCGACTCGACGACGGCCTCCATCAGCCGCGCGGCGACGCCGGTGCCGTGCGCGGTCGGGTCGGCGTAGCACTTGCTGAGCTCCACCGTGGGCCGCAGCCGCACGAGCGAGGCCAGGTGATCGTCGTAGGGCTCGCGCGCGAACGTCAGCGTGTAGCCGGTCAGGACGCCGTCGTCCTCGGCCACCAGGACCTCGGCGACCTCGTGCGCGAGGTACTGCGCGAACCGCTCGAGCGACAGATGCTCGGCGACGAACGCGGTCATGCTCGCCTCGGGCATGTCGGGCGGGCAGGCGAGCGGGAACGTGCGCGCGGCCAGGTCGGCCAGGGCGGGCAGGTCGGCTTCCGTGGCGGGTCGAACGGTCACCGGATGATTCTCACAGGCGACCGTGCGGGAGAATCGTCGGCATGCGCGCCACGGGGATCGGATCCATGCCCGGCGAGGAGCTCGCTCCCGTCGCGCGGCACGTGATCGACACCTTCGGCGACGACGGGATCGTCTTCGTCCCCGAGCTGCCCGACCGCGGCGCGCCGTCGGCGATGCTCGGCCGCACGCTCGGGCTCGTGCCGCTGCCGATCGACCTGCAGCCCGCCGGCTGGCGACTCGCGCCGGGGGAGGGCATGGACCAGCGTCGCGCCCGCTCGGCGCTGCGGGCCGACCTCGACCTGCTCGAGGAGCTGCTCGCCGAGCACGATGCCGCGGTCAAGCAGCAGGTCACCGGTCCGCTGACGCTCGCCGCCATGGTCGAGCGGCCGCGCGGCGACAAGGTGCTCTCCGACCACGGGGCGCGACGCGAGCTGGCGGAGGCGCTGGGCGAGGGCGTCCGCGATCACGTGCGCGAGCTGCGCCGGCGGTTCAGCGGCGAGCTCACCGTCCAGGTGGACGAGCCCGCGATCACCGCCGTGCTGGGCGGCAAGGTGCCGACCGCGAGTGGCTTCGGACGGCACCGATCGGTCGACGCGCCGCTCGCCGACGCGCTGCTGCGGCCCGTCGTCCGGGCGATCGTGGACGAGGGTGCGCGGCCCGTCGTGCACTCGTGCGCGCCCGACGTGCCCGTCGCGCTGCTGGCCGGCGCGGGCTTCGAGGCGATCGCGTTCGACGTGTCGCTGGCCCGGCCGTCGGACGAGTGGGCGCAGGCCTTCGAGTCCGGCACCGACCTGTGGTTCGGCGGGGCCGACGCGGCTCGGGTCGAGGACTTCATGGGACGGCTCGGGTTCGCGGCGGAGTCGTTCGCCGCGCGCGGCGCGGTGACCCCCGCCTGCGGCCTCGCGGGCCGCTCGCCCGCCGACGCCCGCCGCGCCCTCGAGCTCGCCGCCACCGCCGCCCGCTCCTTGACCTGACTGCCCCCGCCGAGATTTGCTCCAGTTTCTACCTTTCAACCGGTCTGAAAGGTGGAAATGGGAGCAAATCTCGGTAGGGGCCGAGAGCTCAGTCGGCCTTGCGGAGCAGCCGGAGCGTCTCGCGCTCGATCGCGTTGCGGCGCTCGAGCTCGTCGATCTCCTGCTCGAAGGACTGCCGCGGGATGACGGTGCCGGACTCGTAGAGGCTCACCAGGCGCGGATCGACGTAGGAGCTGCGCACCACCGAGGGCGTGTTGCCGAGCGCCAGCGCGACCTCGGTCATCGCCGAGCGCACCGCCCGGGCCCGCGACGCCTTCGTGTCACCGGGCTCGTCGGACAGCGCCAGCACCTCGGCCGCGAGCACGGTGGCGGCCCACGTGCGCAGGTCCTTCGCGCTGATGTCGAGGCCGGTCTGCTCGCGCAGGTACTCGTTGACGTCGGAGGAGTCCAGCGCGTAGCGCGCCCGGTTGGCGCGGTACTCGAGCAGTCGAGGCCCGCCGCCGCGCCGCCGCCGCATCCGGTTCACGGCGTCCACGACCGGCGCGTCCTCGAGCACCACCTGGTGCTCCACGCCGGACTTGCCGATGAACCTGAACACGAGCGTCTCGCCCTTGGCGCGCACGTGGCGCCGCTCCAGCGTGGTCAGCCCGAAGCTGCCCTGGCGGGCGTAGACGTCGTTGCCGACGCGGAACGAGCCCGAGTCCAGCAGGCGCACCGCCACCGCGGCCGCGTGCTCGCGCGACGAGTCGGTCGCGGTGATGTGGTCGGTCACGAGCGCGCGCAGCTTCGGCAGCTCCTGGGCGATCTGGCTGACCCGGTCGAACTTCTCCAGGTTCCGCTGGCGCACCCATTCGGGGTGGTAGAGGTACTGCGTCCGCCCGGCCTCGTCCACGCCGGTGGCCTGCAGGTGACCGTTCTCCCACGGGCTGATCCAGACGTCGGTCCACGCGGGCGGGATCACCAGGGCCTCGATGCGCTCGCGCTCCTCGCCGGTGATCGTGGCGCCGAGCTCGTCGAGGTAGGTCCACCCGCGCCCGGCACGCCGCCGCGTCCAGCCCCGGGTGCGGGTCGTCACGCGGCGAAGTCTCATGTTCCGCACCTTAGGTCGCTCGCGGCGCGCGGCAACTCGGCCGCACGCGCGCACCGGCGTGGCAGTGTCCGACGCTCGCACTAGGCTCGGCGACATGGCGGAAACACGTGCGACGGCGGTCCCCGACGACGATCCCGGCGCGGCGGGTGCGCGCACGGAGGCGGCCGAGCTCACCGAGCAGATCGAGCGTGCACGGGACGCCTACTACGGCCAGGACACGTCGCTCGTCGACGACGCCACGTACGACGGCTGGATGCACCGGCTGGAGGAGCTCGAGCGGCTCCACCCCGAGCTGCAGGGGCAGGACTCGCCCACGCTGAACGTCGGCGCGGCCACGGGCGCCACGGCGCTGCCGCCGATCCAGCACGCCGAGCGGATGCTCAGCCTCGACAACGTCTTCTCGCCCGAGGACCTGCGCGAATGGTGCGCCAAGACCGAGCGCGCGGCGGGCCGCCAGGTCCGCTGGCTCACCGAGGCCAAGATCGACGGCCTCGCGATCAACCTGCGCTACGAGGACGGCGTGCTGGTCTCGGCCGCCACGCGCGGCGACGGGCGGGTCGGCGAGGACGTCACGGTCAACGCGCTGAAGGTCCGCGGCATCCCCGAGCGACTCGACGGCGAGGGCCACCCGCCGCTCGTCGAGGTCCGCGGCGAGGTCTTCATCGGCATCGCCGAGTTCGAGCGGCTCAACGCGTTCCAGGCCGACCTGCGCGATCGCGCCGTCGCCGAGTCCACGAGCCGCGGCGTCAGCGAGGAGCGCGCCACCGCCAGTGCGGCCCGCCGCTTCCCGGCCTTCGCCAACCCGCGCAACGCCGCCAGCGGCGGCCTGCGCCAGCAGCTCGACAAGAAGTCGGGCCTCGAGCTCGAGGCCGGCCACGAGCGCATCGCGGTGCTCAACCTCTACGTCCACGGCATCGGTGCCTGGGAGCGCCCGCCGGTCGCCGCCCAGAGCGAGGTCTACGACCTGCTGCAGGGCTGGGGCCTGCCCACCAGCCCGAACACGCGCGTCCTCGACGACGTCGACGCCGTGGTGGCGCGCATGGAGGAGCTGGGCGGTCAGCGGCACTCGCTCCAGCACGAGATCGACGGCCTCGTCGTCAAGGTCGACGAGCTCGCCCTGCACCCCGAGCTCGGCGAGACCAGCCGCGCGCCGCGGTGGGCGATCGCCTACAAGTACCCGCCCGAGGAGGTCCAGACCCGGCTGCTCGACATCGTCGTGTCGGTCGGCCGCACGGGCCGCGCCACGCCGTACGCGCAGATGGAGCCGGTCCGGGTGGCCGGCAGCGTCGTCCGCCAGGCCACCCTCCACAACCAGGACGTCGTGAAGGCCAAGGGCGTGCTGATCGGCGACACCGTCGTCCTGCGCAAGGCCGGCGACGTGATCCCCGAGGTCCTCGGTCCGGTCGTCGAGCGCCGCGACGGCAGCGAGCGCGCGTTCGTCATGCCTGAGGGCTGCCCCGAGTGCGGCACGCCGCTGCGGGCGATGAAGGAGGGCGACAAGGACCTCCGCTGCCCCAACGCCCGCACCTGCCCGGCGCAGGTGCGCGGACGCGTCGAGCACGTCGGCTCGCGCGGCGCCCTCGACATCGAGGCGCTCGGCGAGGTCACGGCCGCCGCGCTCACCCAGGGCAAGGGCGCTCCGCTCGACTCCGAGGCCGGGCTGTTCTCCCTCACGATCGACCAGCTCGTCCCGATCGAGGTCGAGGTCCGCGACGCCGAGACCGGCGAGCCGAAGCTCGACGAGAAGACCGGCGAGCCCGTGGTCCGCACGCCGTTCCGGGTCAAGACGGGAGATCCGTCCAAGCAGGCCCAGGTGCTGCTCGACGAGCTCGAGAAGGCCAAGACCAAGGACTTCTGGCGCCAGCTGGTGTCGCTCAACATCCGCCACGTCGGCCCGGTCGCGGCGAGGGCACTGGCGCAGTGGTTCGGGTCGATCGAGGCGATTCGGGCGGCCACGCGTGAGGAGCTCGCGGCGGTCGAGGGAGTCGGTGGGATCATCGCCGACTCGGTCACCGACTGGTTCGAGGTCGACTGGCACCGCGAGATCGTCGACCAGTGGCAGGCCGCCGGTGTGCGCTTCGCGATCCCCGACCACCCGGGCCCCGGCGCCGCGTCCACGGCCGGGGGAGTGCTCGACGGGCTCACGGTCGTCGTCACCGGCGGGCTCGAGGGCTTCACGCGTGACTCGGTCAAGGAGGCGATCATCGCCGCCGGCGGCAAGCCGGCCGGCTCGGTGAGCAAGAAGACCGACTACGTCGTCGTGGGCGAGAACGCGGGCTCGAAGGCCGACAAGGCCGAGGAGCTCGGCGTCCCGATCCTCGACGAGGCGGGCTTCGTCAAGCTGCTCGCGGGCGGCCCCGACGCGCTGGCGTGAGTCAGCCCAGCACGTCGTCGGCGGCGTCCGCGATCGCCTGCGCCACGGCCGGCCTCTCGTAGGCCTTCCGGTGCACGGCGAGGTCGGACGAGCCGTCGTTCGCGCACACGGTGTCACCGGTGACGCAGGCCTCCACGGTTCGCGCGGACAGGTCGCCGAGGTCCGGGCCGGGGCCGAGCCGGCCACCGGCCGACGGCACGCCACCGGGCAGCTCCACGTGGTGGAACGGCGACGACGGGTCGCGCAACGGGCTGCCCACCAGCACCAGCGCGTCCACGTCGCGCGCCAGCCCCGGCTCGGCCGCCAGCGCCTCGCGGGCGATCTGCGAACCCTGGCTGAAGCCGATCACGGCGACCCGGGTGTCAGGGCACTCGGCGGCGAGCGACCGCAGCCGCTCGCCCAGCAGCTCGCGCCCTTCGGCGACGTCCGTGACGTAGTCGTCCCAGCTCCTGAGGCCGCTCTCGTGCCGGATCGCCGTCGTCCGCACGGTGCCGGTCGACGCGAGATCGTCGGCGAGGGCCGTCGCGATCTCGTCCACCTCGGCACCGAGGCCGCGATGCGCGTCGAGCGACTGGCCCTGCCCGCGGATGCCGACGATCTCGATGACGGGACAGCTCGACGCCTGCTCGCGCTCATCGGTCGGACTGCTCTGGCATCCCGTGAGCAGCGCGCATCCCATGGCGAGCGCCGCGGTCCGAGGGAGCATGGACGTCATCCTCGCCCATCGCCGCCGCTGACGGGCGCGTACGGTGAAGCCAGTCGTGACCGCATCTCGGGGAGGGGTGCTGATGCATCGTCTGCGCGCCTTGGCCGCCTCGTTGGTCCTCGTGCTGCCGCTGGCAGGGTGCTGGGGAGGTGACGATGACCCCACGCCGACTCCCGAGCTCACCGCCCCGACGAAGACGCCGGCGGCGAGTGAGGGGTGGAACCAGCTACTCAGGCCCGAGCGTCCTCGAGATGTGAAGTCCGAGGAGGGCCTGCGCGCCTACGTCGACTATCTCGTGGCGGTGCCGACGTACGCCTTCGCCGCGCAGGATCCCTCCTCGCTCGCGGACCTCGGCGACGCGGAGTCGTGCCACCTGTGCGTCCTGGCGGGCGACGTCGGTGCGTTCTACGCCCAAGAGATCCACCTCTACGAGGAGCGGCCCACGGTGCGGATCATGTCGCTCGAGAATCCGAGCGAGAACAGGTTCGTCGTGGAGGCCGAGATCCACTCCCCGCCCTCACGACGGTTCGACCCGCGGAGCGGTGAGCTCAGGGGTGAGGAGCCGGCGCACACGTCCGGCGTCCGGTTCGAGGTCGAGTGGGTCGAGGGCCGCTGGGAGCTGACCTACCACCGGGCGTCCTGAGTGCTGGCGGTCCGATGTCGTCACTAGGATGGAAGGCATGTCGTCACCCGAGATCTCCCGCGACGACGTCGCCCATCTGGCGAGCCTCGCGCGGATCGAACTGTCCGAGTCCGAGCTCGATCGCCTGGGGGCCGAGCTCCCCGCGATCCTCGACTACGTCCAGGTCGTTCAGCAGGCCGCCGGCGACGACGTCCCGGCCATGAGTCACCCCGTGCCGGTGACCAACGTATTCCGTCCCGACGAGGTGACGCCGAGCCTGACGCCCGACGAGGCGCTCGCCGGTGCCCCCGCCAGTGAGGAACAGCGCTTCCTCGTCCCGCAGATCCTGGGAGAAGAATGAGCGACCTGACCCGTTCCACCGCCGCTGACCTCGCGGCGGCGCTCGCCGAGGGCTCCGTCACCTCCGTCGAGGTCACGCAGCAGCACCTCGACCGGATCGCCGCGGTCGACGGCGAGATCCACGCCTACCTGCACGTCGACGCCGAGGGCGCGCTCGCCGCGGCCGCCGACGTCGACCGCCGCCGCGACGCGGGGGAGTCCCTGCACCACCTGGCCGGCGTGCCGATCGCGGTCAAGGACGTCCTGACCACCACGGGCCTGCCCACCACGTGCGGCTCGAGGATGCTCGAGGGCTGGATCCCGCCGTACGACGCCACGGTCGTCTCGCGACTCAAGGCCGCGGGCCTGCCGATCCTGGGCAAGACCAACATGGACGAGTTCGCGATGGGCTCCTCCACCGAGCACTCGGCCTACGGCCCCACCCGCAACCCGTGGGACACCGACCGGATCCCCGGCGGCTCCGGCGGCGGCTCGGCGGCCGCGGTGGCCGCGTTCGAGGCGCCTCTCGCCGTGGGCACCGACACCGGCGGCTCGATCCGTCAGCCCGGCGCCGTCACCGGGACCGTCGGCGTGAAGCCCACGTACGGCGGTGTCTCCCGGTACGGGCTCGTCGCGATGGCCAGCAGCCTCGACCAGGCCGGCCCGGTCACCCGCACCGTCCTCGACGCAGCGCTGCTGCACGAGGTGATGGCCGGACACGACCCCCGCGACTCCACCAGCCTCGACGTCCCGGTGCCGCCGGTGGTCGAGGCCGCCCGCCGCGCCGACGTCTCGGGCCTGCGGGTCGGCGTCATCCGCGAGCTCGGCGGCGAGGGCTTCCAGCCCGGCGTGCGCCAGCGCTTCGAGGAGTCGATCGAGCTCCTCGCGAAGGCCGGCGCCGAGATCGTCGAGGTCTCGTGCCCGAGCTTCGCGCACGGCCTGGCCGCCTACTACCTGGTGATGCCGAGCGAGGTCAGCAGCAACCTCGCCAAGTTCGACGCCATGCGGTACGGCCTGCGCGTCTCGCCCGACGGCGTCGAGGTGCCCAGCGCCGAGCAGGTCATGGCCGCCTCGCGCGACGCGGGCTTCGGCGACGAGGTCAAGCGCCGCATCATCCTGGGCACCTACGCCCTCTCGAGCGGCTACTACGACGCGTACTACGGCTCGGCCCAGAAGGTGCGCACACTGATCGCGCGCGATTTCGAGGCCGCGTTCGAGCAGGTCGACGTCCTCGCCTCGCCCACGTCGCCCGCCGTCGCGTGGCGCCTGGGGGAGAAGCTCGACGACCCGCTGGCCATGTATGCCCAGGACATCGCGACGATCCCGGCCAACCTCGCCGGCGTGCCCGGCATCTCGCTGCCGATCGGCCTGTCCGAAGGCCTGCCGGTGGGCCTGCAGTTCCTCGCCCCCGCGATGGCCGACGACCGCCTGTACAACGCGGGTGCCGCCGTGGAGCGCCTCGTCGCCGAGCGCGACGGCAGCCCCTTCGCCGCACTCGCCCCCGAGCTGGAGGCCGCCCGATGAGCACCACCGACACGAAGCTCGTCCCGCTCGAGGACGCCCTGACCCGGTACCAGCCCGTGATGGGCCTGGAGATCCACGTCGAGCTCAACACGGCGTCGAAGATGTTCTGCGGCTGCTCCACGGCGTTCGGCGCCGAGCCGAACACGCAGATCTGCCCCGTGTGCCTGGGCCTGCCGGGCGCCCTGCCGGTGGTGAACGCGAAGGCCGTCGAGTCAGCGATCCGGATGGGTCTGGCGCTCAACTGCGAGATCGCCGAGTGGTGCCGCTTCGCGCGGAAGAACTACTTCTACCCGGACATGCCGAAGAACTTCCAGACGTCGCAGTACGACGAGCCGATCGCCTTCGACGGGTGGACCGATGTCACTGTGCCTTCCGAGGACGGGGGCGAGGGCGAGACCTTCCGCATCCAGATCGAGCGTGCGCACATGGAGGAGGACACGGGCAAGTCGCTGCACGTCGGCGGCAGCACGGGTCGCATCCACGGCGCCGACTACTCGCTGCTGGACTACAACCGCGCCGGCATCCCCCTGATCGAGATCGTCACCCGCACGATCGAGGTCCCCGGCGACAAGGCGCCCGCGGTCGCGCGCGCGTTCGTCAACCAGGTCCGCGACCTCATGGTCGCCCTCGGCGTCTCGGACGCCCGCATGGACCAGGGCTCGATGCGCGCCGACGTCAACCTGTCGCTGAAGCCGCTGGGCTCCGACCAGCTCGGCACCCGCTCGGAGACCAAGAACGTCAACTCGTTCCGCTCGGTGGAGCGCGCCGTCCGCTACGAGATCAGCCGGCACGCCGGGATCCTCGACGCGGGTGGCTCGATCCTGCAGGAGACGCGTCACTTCCACGAGTCCGACGGCACCACGTCGGCCGGCCGCCCGAAGTCCGACGCCGACGACTACCGCTACTTCCCCGAGCCCGACCTGGCGCCCGTCGCCCCGTCGCGCGAGTGGGTCGAGGAGCTGCGCGGCACGCTGCCCGAGCCGCCGTCGGAGCGCCGCAAGCGCCTGCAGTCCGAGTGGGGCTTCAGCGATCTCGACATGCGCGACACGGTGGGCGCGGGTGCGCTCGACCTCGTCGTCGAGACCGTGGCCGCGGGCGCCTCGCCGCAGGTCGCCAAGAAGTGGTGGCTCGGCGAGCTGGCCCGCACGGCCAACGAGCAGGGCACCGACGTCAGCGCGCTGGCGATCACCCCGGCCCAGGTCGCCCAGATCCAGGGCCTGATCGACGCCGGCCGGATCAACGACAAGCTGGCCCGCCAGGTCTTCGAGGGGGTGCTGGCCGGCGAGGGTGAGCCCGAGGCGGTCGTGGCCTCCCGCGGCCTCGAGGTGGTCTCGGACGACGGCGCGCTCGGCGAGGCCGTCGACCGAGCGATCGCGAACGACCCCGACGCCGCGCAGAAGATCCGCGACGGCAAGCAGGCCGCCGCCGGAGCGCTGATCGGCTTCGTCATGAAGGAGATGCGCGGCCAGGCCGACGCCGGCCGCGTGCGCGAGCTGATCCTCGAGAAGCTCTCCTGACGCACGACGAAACGCCCCCGTACTGAGTCTTCCCTCAGTGCGGGGGCGTCGTCGTACCGTCGAAGGCAGGACCACCACCGCCGGAGGCGACCATGAGCGTCAAGGAACTGCCACCCGTCCACGACTGCGCGGTCGAGGGCTGCTCGTACAACGCGGACCACGAGTGCCACGCAGGGGCCATCAACATCACGGGGACCGAGGCCGGCTGCGGCACGTTCATCGACATCAGCGTCTCCGGTGGCCTGCCCACCGCGACCGCGATGGTCGGCGCCTGTCACCGCACCGACTGCACCCACAACGACCATCTCGAGTGCCACGCGGACTCGATCCGGGTCGGGCCGGGCGCCGACGCCGCGGACTGCCTGACCTACCAGGTGGCGTAGCCGCTCCTCGAGAGGCGGTCTCCCGGTCGTGGTGCGAGGGTCGAGGCATGACCTCACGCGACCAGACCGAGACCGTCACCAAGATCATGCGCGACACCAGGATCGCGGTCCTGACGTACGTCTCGCAGGAGGGCCTCCTCGTGTCCACGCCGATGGGCGTGCAGGACTTCGACCACCCCGGCACGACGTGGTTCCTCACCGAGCGCAGCAGCGAGAAGGTGCAGGCCCTGGAGGCAGACCCGCGCGTGAACGTGGCCTACGCCAGCGACGCCGGCTGGGTCTCCCTCAGCGGCACCGCGCACGTCGAGCAGAACCGCGGCAAGGTCGAGGACCTCTGGGACGCGTCCTCCGGTGCCTTCATGTCCGGTGGCCCCGAGGACCCCGACAACATCGCCCTGCGCATCGACGCCACCACGGCGGAGTACTGGGAGTCCCCGGGCAAGGTCACGGCGGCCGTCCAGTTCGTGAAGGGTCTCGTCACCGACTCCCAGCCCGACCTCGGCGACAACGACACCGTTCAGCTCTGAGCCAAGTCGCCTACTCGAGCACGGCGCACGCGCGCCGCGCCGGGACTCCGTGGCTCAGCGCTCCGAGCAGGTGCTCCTCGACGTCGAGGTCCAACGTGACGCCCTCGTCCGCGAGCGCCTCGCGGAACGCGGCATCGCGGAGCTCCGGCGGCTGACGGAGGGCCTGCTGATAAGCCGCCCGGGCCGCGTTGGCGTCCGGGTGCCGCGTGAGCCGCTCGAGGACCCGGTCGACGAGGTGCTCCACGAACGCCGAGATCACGGTCGCCTCTTCGACCCGGCCCAGATCTCCAGCACCAGGATGGCGAGGAAGTAGAGACCCAGCGCCGCGAGCAGGGCGGCGTCCCACGGCCAGACGCCGCTGGAGAGCGGACCGAGAGTCATCAGGATGCTGAACAGCGCGAACATCCCGATCGCGACGAGGCCACCGATGTTCGACGCCCCGCGGGGAGCCTGCCACAGGCGGACACCACACCAGATCCCGAACGCGACGAGTCCGAGGCCGACGACTGAGCTGACCGTGGACAGCGCCGCGTAGATCCAGCTCCACGAGGCACCTTCCTCGCTCAGCGGCATGACGAGCGAGGAGCCGAAGAAGACGAGGACGAAACTCAGGGCCGTCAGCTCGGCAGTCGTATACGTGGCCCGGCGCACGAGCGTGATCGTATCGCTCGTCCGCTGGCGATCCGGTCATCACGAGAGCATCGCGCGGCCCGTACCGCTCAGTCCCCGTGGTGCTCCTGCCACAGCACCTCCGGGGAGCGGCCGTGCCGGGTCGCGTAGGCCGCCACCATCTCGTCGTTCACGTCCTCGCCGGCCTGAAGCCGCACCAGGAAGGGCACGAGCCAGTGCAGCTCGGCCACGTCGAACTCCGTCGCGAACATCGGGTTCAGTCCGGTCCGCTGCTCATCGAGGACACGAGCCAGCGCGATCTGTCCTCCTGCGTTCGCGGCATGCGGCCCGATGGAGAAGGACAGGCGCGAGCTCGCCCCGTCGGGGTGAACGGCGACCTCCACCGGGTGCGGATAGTGGCCGTGCTCGGTGCGCGCCATGACGAAGAACGGCAGCTGGCGGTCCCGGCTCCTCTTCCTGGCCATCCCGAAAGCGTACGGGCGGCGGGCTCGATTTCGAGGAACTGGCCGCTGGCGCCAGTCCTCGTGGGAGAGTGCACGACATGCGTGTGGATCGCCCGGTGGCGTACCGGTGGGTCGGTGCCGAGGCGATCGTCCTGCTGCTCGGCTCAGCGCTGTTCGCCGCCGGCTACTGGTGGACCCACCCGACTGTTCTCGCCCAGGGAGGGCAGGAGGGCGAGAGCCTGACTGTGGGCCAGACTCACGTCATCTCCGTCGTGGATCACCTGAGTGGAGTGGACGAGACGGTCAAGGTCCTCGACATCGCGCCACGCGTCGTCCGGGACGAGACCGCTGCGCGCTTCGGGTTCCTGACGTGCGTGCTCAAGGATGCGAATGGTGGTCTCGGCTCCGGGGAGGAGCGGGACATCGCCGATTTCTGCGCCACGACGGGGCCCACGGCCAGAAGGACGTTCGGGCAGGACGGCCGGCGATCACAGATCCTGATGACGGTGACCGCCACGAGGCCTGGACGGCTGACGATCGATGGTGCTGACGTCACGTACCGGCGCTCGGGTCGACACCTCTGCCAGACCGGAACGCAGGCGGCGGGGTCCCTCGTGGAGATGACAGCCCGGTAGCGCGAGGGGCCGCCGCTGGATTGACCCTGTTTCGCCACATTCGCAGAACGATCATGGGACGCTCGTTCGATGACCGAGGGTCCCCGCGCCGGCTGGTATGCCGATGACCAGGGTGAGCTGCGCTACTGGGACGGGTCCGCGTGGACCAACTACACCGCGCGGAACTATCCGTACGCCTTGAACGCCTACCAGTCGTCCGCGGGCTTCACGGCCGACACTCACCGCGTCAGCAAGCCGTGGCTTCGCAGGTGGGAGCTCTGGCTGGTCGCAGGATGCGTGGCCGTCATGGGGATCGTGGCGGTCGGTGCCGCGGCCACGTCGGAGACCAACGACACCGTGACGAGCGAGCCGGTCCATGCGACAGAGCCCGCCCGGACGGTCGACCAGTCGCCGGCCGACGTCGAGCCGTCACCGACGACCGAGCCGTCCACGACGCCCGAACCGACCGACGAGCCCGTCGTCATGCTGTTCATCACGGACCAGAAGGACGGCGACTCCTGGGTGGGATCCGACGGCAACGAGTACCGCCTGGGACTCGTCAACACGCCGGAGCGCAATGAGCAGTGCGGACCGGAGGCCACCGCGTTCACGCGAAAGGTCCTGCGCAACGGGTACTCGGTGAACGCGTATGCCGAGGACACGCACGGCCGCCTGGTCGCTGAGGTGCGGGACGCGAAGGGCAGGTCGCTGAACGTCATGCTCGCGCGGCGCGGGCTCGGCGACGACCGCTACCTCGAGGAGTTCCGTCACGAGAACCCCGAGCTCGGTCGTCGACTCGACCGTGCCTTCGCCTCGGCCTCGGTACCGGCGTGTCGGAAGGCTGCGAAGCCCGTCCCACTGGTTCCGCAGCCTCCCAAGGCGAAGACACCTGACAAGGACTGCATGGCCGGGTACTCGCCCTGCCTGCCGATCGTCGCGGACCTCGACTGCGGAGAGATCGGTCACCCCGTCACAGTGACGGGCAGCGACCCGTACCGGCTCGACAGGGACGGTGACGGAACCGGGTGCGACTAGGCGGATGTCGACGCTTCACCCGCCACGGCGTCCTGGGGTTCGACCCTCATGCGCTGGACCAGGGGTCCCGCGAACTCGTAGACGTGCGTCGTCTCGGAGCGCTCCAGGACGGTCCCGGCGGGGTCGCGGACGACCAGGCGGACACGTGCCTCGACGGTGCCGTCGGGACGCTCGGCGATGTGTCGGACGACGGTCATCGGGCGGATCTCCTCCCACTGGCGCTGCCAGTACGCCCTCACCTCGTCGCGACCCGTCAGCCGCCCACCGCGCCAGCCGTTCGGCCACTCGACGCTCGGTGCCATCGCCGCCAGCACGGCATCGAGGTCGCGGTCGTTGAACGACTGGTACAGGGCGCGGACGCGGTCCGCGCGTTCGGTGGTCATGCGTCCATCATGGACGGCTCAGTCCCGGGTGCGGCGCGCGTTCGTGCGGCGGGTCGCCGGGGCGGTGCGCGGGTCGTCGGGCCAGGAGTGCTTGGGGTACCGGCCGCGGAGGTCGGCGCGGACTCCCGGGTAGCCGTTGTCCCAGAACGAGTCGAGGTCGGCCGTGACGGCGGCCGGACGTCGGGCGGGGGAGAGCAGGTGCAGCAGGAGCGGCACCCTGCCGTCCGCGAGGGCCGGCGCCGAGTCCCAGCCGAAGACCTCCTGCAGCCGGACGGCGAGCACCGGCTGCTCCTGGGAGTAGTCGATCCGCACGATCGAGCCGCTCGGGACCTCCACGCGCTCCGGCGCCAGCGCGTCCAGCCGCGCCGCCTCGGGCCACGGCAACAGCGCCCGCAGTGCGGCCACGACGTCGATGCGGCGAAGGTCGCGGGCCGAGCGGACTCGCGCCAGCTGCGGACCCAGCCACGACTGAAGGTTCTGCGTCAGCGCCTCGTCGCTCACGTCGGGCCACGGGTCGCCCATCGCGCGGTGCAGGAAGTCGAGCCGAGCGCGCAGCGCGGTGGCCGCCTCCGACCAGGTGAGGAGATCGATGCCCTCGCTCGCCACGGCCTCCCGGATCGCCTCGGTCACGGCCTCCACCGGAGGGTCGCTGATCGGCACGGAGCTCAGCTCGATCGCGCCGAGCAGCGTGCGGCGGCGAGCCACGACGCGTCCGTCGGTCCAGCCGACCTCGTCGACCTCGGTCCACGACGAGCCTGCGGCCTCGAGCGCCAGGTCCTCCGTGAGCGGAGCCGCCGAGCGGATCCGGGCCTCACGCTGCCCGGACCGTCGCTCCGCGTCACCGACCGCGAGCCACTCCAGGCCGGCGAGCGGTCCGGGGTCGCGCGGATCGAGGGCCGCACCCGTGCCGGACGTCATGAGGTAGCTCGAGCCGCCGGAGCGCTTGCGCGCGATGCGGTCCGGGTGCGCGAGGGCGACCACGAGCCCGACCGCGACGTCGTCCGTCAGCGCGGGGACGTTGTCCCTCTGTCCGACCTGTTCCTTCACCACGGACTCCAAGCGCGTGACCTGGCTGCGCCAGGCGCCGGACCGCTGTCCGGAGCGCAGTGATCTGAGCGCCGCGACGAGATCGCCTCCGGGAGCACGGACGTCCTCGCTGAGCATCGCGACCACCTCGGCAGCGCGCCTCGACCCGACGAGTGGGGCTCCGTCGATGAGGGCTCGCGCGAGCCGCGGGTCGACCGGGACGGCGGCCATGGCTCGACCCCGCGAGGTGGCTCTCCCGTCCTCCGTGACGGCGCCGAGCTCCACGAGCACCCGCCGGGCCGCCCCGAGGGCGTGCGGCGGGGGCTGGTCGAGGAGCGCCAGCTCTCGGACGTCATGGCTGCCCCAGCACGCCACCTCCAGCGTGAAGGCCGTCAGGTCGGCGGTGGCGATCTCGGGCTCCGGGTGCGCCGACAGGTGCGCGTTCTCCGCCTCGGACCAGCACCGCAGCACGGCACCCGGACCCAGGCGGCCGGCTCGTCCTGCTCGCTGGTCGGCCGCGGCCCGACTCACGGTGACGGTGACGAGGGAGGCCAGACCGCGGCGGTGGTCGGTCCGGGGCTCGCGCGAGAAGCCGGCGTCCACCACGACACGCACCCCGGGCACGGTCAGCGACGACTCGGCGACCGCCGTCGAGACGATGACGCGTCGACGTGGGCCCTCGCTCAGCGCTCGGTCCTGCTCGGCGCCGGACAGTCGTCCGTGCAGCGGGTGGACGTCCGCCTCCACCCCGCCGAGCCGACGGATGACCGCGTCGATCTCCGCGACCCCCGGGACGAAGACCAGGACGTCGCCCCCGTGCTCGGCGAGCGCGCGACGCACGGTCGCAGCGACGTGGTCGTGGAAGGCCGGCGTGATGCCCCGGTCGTCGGTGCGACGCGTCCCCGGCGGCATCGGACACCAGACGGTCTCGACCGGATGGAGCGCACCCGGAACGCTGATCACCGGGGCAGCCTCGCCGCCACCGATCAGCGCGGCCGTGCGCTCGGCCTCGATGGTGGCTGACATCGCGACGAGGGAGAGATCCTCGCGCAGGTTCGCGCGGACGTCCAGGAGCAGCGCGAGGGTCAGGTCGGCATCGAGGTGGCGCTCGTGCACCTCGTCGAGGATGACGGCGCCGACGCCGGCGAGCTCGGGATCGTGCTGGAGCCGCCGGAGCAGCAGTCCCGTCGTGACGACCTCGATGCGCGTGCTCCGGCTGGTCCGTCGCTCGCCACGCACCGAGTACCCGACCGTCTCGCCGACCGGCTCGCCCAGCAGGTGCGCCAGTCGCCGGGCGGCGGCACGCGCCGCAATGCGGCTGGGCTGCGTGACGACGACGCGCCCCGTGACGGACTGGGCCACGGCAGGCGGGACCAAGGTCGTCTTGCCCGTGCCGGGCGGCGCGTGCACCACCGCGAGGCCGCGGCTGCGAAGCGCCTCGTCGAGCGCCGGCAGGCCCGCGGCGACCGGGAGGTCGGGCGGTGCGGCGAGCAGCCTGCGCAGCGGGTCGGACACCCCAGCAGTCTGCCCGACCTCAGCCGAGCATGGACGTGGCGAGCTCAGGCGCCGTCCTCGGTGAGGGTCGTGGGCGGCAGCCAGTCGGCCCCGAGGAGCTGCGCCAGGTCGGCGAGGCCGGTGGTGTCGCTGCCCACGGTGTCGGACGCCGCGGCGATCCGCTCCACCATCACCTTGCCGACCTGCTCCTCGACCGTGGCCTCGGCGTAGGCGATGTGCCACGGCGAGACACGATGATCCCGGTGGGTGCGGCCGGTCACCTGTCTAGCGGCGATCCCCGAGAAGCGGGCCTGGTGGAAGAGGCCGACCCGCGGCTCGGTGCTCGCCTGGCGGCCGTCGGCGAGGGTCTCCCCGGCGTGCAGGCTGATCGAGGCGACGGCGGTGAAGACGCAGACCCTCGCCTCCCCGGTCTGGAAGCGGAGCCGTTCGGCCTCGGGGTCGAACCGGTCGCGGCCGTAGATGGTGGCCACCTCGATGCCGGAGTCACGGAGCCGGTCGGTGATCGGGTCAGCCGCGGTGGTGACGAACTCCACCGAGCACGCCACCTGCCGGTCGGACTCGATCTGCTGGGCGATCCAGGCGACCGTGGAGTCGACGCGGATGAGCCCGGCCTTCTGCCGGAAGCGCAGAAGGGCGGCGCGGCCCTTCGCCACGTTGCGTCCGCGACGGGCGATGTCCATCTCACGGCAGAACTCGCCCCACTCGGCTTCGTAGGCGGCTCGCTCCGCGGGCGTGAGCGCGACCGGCATGCCGGAGATCGGCACGGGCCCCCACGGTGCGGCGCGGTGCAGCATCGCGGGCGGCTGTTCCTCGTTCAGCCAGCCGCGCACCAGCTTGAGGTCGGCAGCGCGTCGCGCCGGGTCGGCGGTCCAGGCCGCGCCGTAGCGGCCGTGCTCCAGCTCCACGCCGTGGCGCTCGAGTGCGGTGGCGAAGACGGCGGCGGGCTGCGTCGCCGAGGTCCACTCGCTCATCGGCTCGCCGAGAGTCTGGGCGTAGGCCGGAGCGAGGTAGGGGAGCTCGAGCGGCGTGTGCCCGGGCGTCGCCGTGGTCGCGATGACGAACGGCGCCTTGTCGTGCGGGCGCGCATGTCCCGAGATCCGCGCCCACAGCTTCCACCGCTTCGTCGTCGTCCGCCGCAGGGCGTGCGCCTCGTCCGCGATGATCACGTCCCACGCGTGGTCCTTGACCTTCTCGAGGCGGTCCCACGTGATCACGACCCACTCCAGGCCGCCGTCGCCGAGCGCGGCGATCGTGCGGCACCAGTGGCCGATCGTGATCGCGGCGGGTCGGTCGGCGACGACGAGCACTCGTCGCGCACCGCGCAGATCGCCCACGGCCGTCGCGCCGAGGACGGCCGAGATCGTCTTGCCCACGCCGGGCTCGTCGGCCAGCAGGAACTGCCGTCCGCCGGCCTCGGCCCGTGCCGCGATCGCGTCGGCTGCCTCGAACTGGATCCTGCGGGGCTCGAGCGCCTCGGTCGGCTCGGGGTTGGGCGTCGGCTCGGGATTGAGGGAGCTCTCGACGAACCGACCGAGCGTGTACGGCCCGGGAGCGTACGGCTCGAGGTGTGCGGGCAGAGCGCGCCCGATGTAGAGGTGGGTCTTGACCGCAGGGTGCCAAGTGGCTCCATCGACTGGGGTCCCGTAGGGGACGTCGAGCACCCAGATGCGCTCACCCGGTCCGGCGGACGGCAGCGGCCGCGTCGACGGTCGTGTCCCGGCGCGGCGCGAGGACGTGCTGCGTCGACGAGCACGTGATCGGCGAGGACTGGCCACCCTCGGGACGCTACCCGGCGGTTCGTGTCCAGGGCCGTCGGCTCGCCCACGTCAGGTGAGCGAGGGGGTGCGCGGTTCAGCGCGCGTTGACCTCCGCACCGACCTGGATGGTCTGGGTCCCGCGCTGGTGGAAGTGCTCGGGACGTCGGTAGTCGACGTCGATCGACGACAGGCGTGCCACGCCGGCTCGCGTCGGGGTGATGGTGACGAACAGGTAGTCGCTGTCCGGCCGGACGCCGTGCTCGAAGCGCATGGGGGTGGTGACCTTCTCGATGTCGGCACAGGTCGACTCCGGGTCGAACACGGCAAGGATGGGAGCTCCGCCCTCGGTCATGTGGCAGATCCAAAAGGTGGCACCGGCCTTGGCGGTGTTCTCGGAGAATGTCGCGTCGAGCCCCCTGATCGTGACGGTCTCGGGAGAGCCCTTGATCTTGGGGAAGACCACCGTGGTCGAGAGAGCTGAATCCGCCAGCGGTCGGGGATCGGGCTCATAGCCGTCGCCCAGTCCACCGAACGCCTTCGGATGCGTCCACCAGTTCCACGCCACCATCCCCGCCGCCACCAGCACGATCGCGACGAGGATCGCCACGATCCCCTTGCGGCGGCGCCGAGCCGTCGGTCGGGGTCCGGAAGCCGCGCGGTCCGTGGATGTCGTCGACACGCCGAGAGTCTGACACGACCGAGCGCCGGACCGACGCGCTTGGAGGTTCCGCGCCGGATGGGGGCGGCCTGGACCCGGGGCATGTTTCGATGGACGTACCAAGTCCGAGTCAGAGGGGTGGCCTGCGATGCGACTGGTCGTGGTGGGAGCGTCGGGCGGTGTCGGCTCGCGGCTGCTGGCCCGCGCGGTCGCGCAGGGACACACCGTCACCGCCCAGACCCGAGAGGCGTCCAGGGTGACCCCGTCCGAGGACGTGCGCGTCGCTGAGGGCGAGCCGACCGACGAGCCCTTTCTCCGGCGAAGTCTCGAGGGGCACGACGCCGTCGTCCTGTGCCTGGGCATCGACTCGCTCGGCCGGACGACGCTGTTCTCGGACACGACGCGGGCACTGATCGCGGCGATGGAGGCGACCGGCGTCAAGCGTCTCGTCGCCGTCACCGGGATCGGCGCCGGCGACTCGAGGGGGCACGGCGGCTGGTTCTACAACCGCGTTCTCTTCCCGCTCTTCACGCGCCACCGCTACGCCGACAAGGACCGGCAGGAGGCACTGATCGAGCGCACGAGCCTCGACTGGACGATCGTCAGGCCGGCCCCGTTCGCGAAGACCACCTCGGGAGAGCTGCAGGTGTTCACCGAGATCCCGCCGGGACTCCAGCTCAGCGCGATCACGCGCGACGAGACCGCGGCCTTCCTGCTCGAGTGCGTGGAGGACGCGACCTTCGTACGGCAGAAGCCCTTCATCGGTCACGCCTGAGAGTCGCGGATAGGCTCGCCGGCATGGACTCGTCGAAGCTCGCCGTCGGACTCGCGATCGGCATGTCCATGGGCGTCGCGCTGTCCGTGGCGCTCGACCAGTGGGCCTTCATCGGCTTCGGCATCGCGATCGGCGTCGCGTTCGGCGCAGCGCTGAGCAGCGAGGACGAGGACGACGACTCGGAGGGCGACCCCCAGCCGTAGGCGGAACTGCGTCCCGGCGCGGGGTGAGAGGGGCGACGCCCTCGCAACTCTGTTCAAGAGCCTCGACGCTGCCTAGGCTCGCTGCATGGGCCACGAAGGTGGAGCGGCCAGGGTGGCGATCGAGACGGACGCGGCTCCGGCTGCGCTCGGTCCCTACAGTCAGGCGATCGTCGCAGGTGGCTTCGTCTTCTGTTCCGGCACGGCGGGCATCGATCCCGAGACCGGGCAGGTGGTCGAGGGCATCGAGGCGCAGACGGAGCAGGCGCTGGCCAACCTCTCCGCCATCCTCGAGGCTGCGGGTGCGTCGCTGGCAGACCTCGTGAAGACCACGATCTTCTACGCCGATGTCGACGACTTCGCGAAGCTGAACGAGGTCTACGCCCGATTCATGCCCGACCCGCCGCCCGCACGGTCCGCGCCTGCGAACGTGCGGCTTCCGCGAGGACTCCTCGTCTCGATCGAGGCCGTCGCGTTGGCCCGGGACTGAGAGCGCTCACGACTGGTCGGCCCTGACCCGCCGCGTGTCGTATGCCCACATCGCGATCTCGACGCGGTTGCGGGCGCCGAGCTTGGCCATCAGCGAGGCGACGTGGGACTTGACCGTGCTCAGGCCGACGAAGAGCTCGGAGGCGATCTCGGCGTTGGTCTGTCCCCGTGCCACCAGGGCGAGCACCTCCTCCTCGCGCTCAGTGAGGGGCGCGACGGGCTGGACCGGAGTCGCCGGGGCCTGGTCGGCGAACGTCGACAGCAGTCGGCGGGTGACGTTGGGCGCGATCAGTGCGTCGCCGTTCGCGGCCGCGGTGATGGCCTGCACGAGGAGGTCCGGCCCGGCGTCCTTGAGCAGGAATCCGCGGGCGCCGGCGCGAAGGGCGCCGAGGACGTACTCGTCGAGGTCGAAGGTGGTGATCACGACGACCGCCATCGGGTCGGCCACGTCAGGTCCGGCGAGGCGGCGCGTGACCTCGACGCCGTCAAGCCCGGGCATCCGGATGTCGACGAGGAGGACGTCGGGGCGCAGCCGCGTGGCCAGGTCGAGCGCTGCGAGCCCGTCCGCGGCCTCACCCACGACCTCGAGGCCGGGCTGCGCGCCGAGGATCATCACGAGCCCGGTGCGGACCAGGTCCTGGTCGTCGGCCACCACCACGCGGATGGTCATGCCGGAGCCTTCAGGGGCAGCGCGGCCTCGACCACCCAGCCGCCCTCTGGCCCCGGACCCGCACTGAGCGAACCGCCGAGCAGCTGGGCGCGCTCGGCCATCCCCAGCAGGCCGAAACCGGGTTCGGGCGCCTCCGTCTCGATCCGTCCGTCGTCACTGACACGCAGTCTGACGGCGTCGCCCTCGCGGTGGACGTCGATCGCGACTCGCGTCGCGCCGCGGGCGTGCCGCACGGCATTCGTCAGCGACTCCTGCGCGAGTCGGTACAGCGCCGCGTCCACGGGGCGCGCCAGCTCGGTGAGCGAGCCGTCCAGCGAGACCTCGACGGCAAGCGTCGTGTCGACGCGCGCCAGCGCAGGCAGGTCCGCGACGCCCCGCTGCGGTGCGTAGTCGACGGACTCCTCCTCGCGCAGCAGGCGGACCATGGACCTCATCTCCGCGAGGGTTCGCGAGGCCTCGGCCTCGATCGCGGTCAGGACCTCGGCGGCCTTCTCGGGCTGGGAGCCGACGACCACGCCGCCGGCCTGCGCCTGCACCGCGATGGCCGAGACGTGGTGAGCCACCGTGTCGTGCAGCTCGCGCGCGAGCGCCACCCGCTCCTGGTTGCGGATCTCGCGTTGTTGACGACTCCAGAGGTCCGCGCGGTAGCGGAACACGGCTCCGAGGGCGACGACGAGCAGCAGGAGCACGCTCCCACCGAAGACGTCGGCAAAGCCCGCGGAGGAAGCGATCATCCCGAGCACGGCGACGACCATCACGAACGCCGATCCCGCGGCGATCTCGCGTCCCGAGCCCCACCGCACGAGTGAGTAGAGAAGGACCAGCACGCCGAGCATGGAGTAGAGGCCCAGGTCCGAGGTGTCGGCGGTCAGCTGGAGGACCGAGAGCACCCCGGCGACACCCCACCCGACCGAGGCGGCCGGCAAGGGATGGCTCCGCCGCCAGAGGAGAGCCGGCACGAGTGCTAGACCTAGCACCGTCACGAGGGGACGCCAGGCCACGTCCGGCCGCACCGCGCCCTCAACCAGCGTCGCGATCGCGAACACGCCTGCCAGCAGCCAGTCGAGCCGTCCGACGGGCGGGGCGTCGGCAGGTCGCGGCTCGTCCCACAGGGAGCGCCGGACAGTGAACACGGCTCCACCCTAGGGATCGGCGCGCGCCGGCACACCCGCCGAAAGAACGAGAATCAGGCCATTCCATCGGCCGGATCGGCTCAGGCCTCGGGACCGATGTGCAGGCCGCCGTGCCGGGCGAGCGTGGACGCAACGATCCTCACGACAACGGAGCCCACCATGAGCACACGCCAACCCAACACCTTCGACGACCAGCCGCTCCCGGTGCGCGTCAGGCTCGCCGCAGCCTGGACCAGCCTCATGTTCCTGTACGCCTACGTGGACATTCTCAACTTCTTCACGCCAGGCGTCGTGGAGGACATCCTCGACGGCCGGGTCTTCGAGTTCGACCTCTCCCAGACCTTCTCGACCGCGGCGCTGGCCCTCATGTCCGTCCCGTCCCTGATGGTCGTGCTGTCGGCGGCACTGCCGGCCCGGGTGAACCGCATCGCGAACCTCGTCGCGGCTTCGCTCTTCGTGCCCGTGACGGCGTTCAACGTGGCGGGGGAGTCCTGGCTGCTCTTCTACGGACTCGGCGTCGTGCTGGAGTTGATGGTGCTCGCGTTCATCCTGCGCAGCGCCTGGACCTGGCCTCGTGTCGCTCCGTCGGTGGCAGCGACCACGCGGCAGGGAACGGTCCGCTCCCGGTAGCAAGTGCGGGTCACGGTGCCGATGGATGCGGCACAATCTGGTCCGTGCCTCACGTCTTGGACCTCGGGTCGAGGAGCTTCTGGCGACTCACCGGTCGCCGCGTCGACCTCGACGGGGCGGAGCGGTGGCTCGACGCGCCGGTGAGCTCCTCGGCCCGCGTGGGCACGGACTGGATCGGCACGGAGGCCGCACGGCACGGCGGCGTGCTGGGCGAGGCCGACCCCGACGCGGGACTGCTGCCGTCCATGTCCGTCCTCGACGGTCCCGGGTTCGCGGCGGATCGCCTGAACCCGCTGGTGCGCGACTTCTACGAGCACACCGCGCGCTGGCGGATGGACGTGTGGTCCGGCTGGTCGCCGGTGTTCTGGCCGGCCGGTGAGCTGATCTCGCGCCTGTGGGGCCGCCGTGTCGAGCAGCTCGCCCTGCCGATGCGTCCGCTCGACGTCGCGCACGGCATGGACAGCCACGTGACGCCGGTACGGAACCGCGACGGCCTCCACGTCGCGTCCGCGTGGACGCGGACCCTGCGTGCGAGCGGCCGGACGGTCTTCAGCGGCGCCTACTCCGCGCGGACGCTGCCGGGCGCCGCGGGCCCGAGTGTGCATGTCGCCTTCCCCCTCGAGTCGGGGAACCTGCAGGTGTTCCTGCGGCCTTCGATCACGCCCGACGGAGGACTCCTTCTGCAGTCGCCCCGCGGTCGTTTCGGCGACGACGGGGCGTACGTGGTCGTCCGTGAGGCCGGAGAGCACGCCGCACGCGTGCCGCTGCACGAGACCTTCCACGTCTTCGTCGATCCGGACGGCGTGCTGCGCACCGATCATGAGCTGCGCATGTGGGGCGTCTCGGCCCTGCGCCTGCACTACAGGCTCGAGCGTGAGTCGTGACGATCCACAGCTTCCACCTCGCCGAGGTCCCGCGCCGCACGGGGACCAGCGCCCTGCTGCGACCGCCCACGCCGGACACCGTCCCTGGGCTCGACCACCTCGAGAGCCTCTCGCTCATGCGGCTCGGCGCGCCGGTCGTGTCGCCCGACCGACTCCAGCTGCGCAGGCTCGCGGTCTTCGCGCAGTGGCAGGACGAAGCCTCACTGGAGCGGTTCCTTGCCAGTGACGGACTGGGCCGCTCGCTCGCCGCCGGCTGGCACGTGCGACTGGAGTACCTGCGCCGCTGGTCGAGCCTCGCCGCCTTGCCCGGACTGCCGGTCCGGGCGGGCTCGTGGGACCAGGACGAGCCGGTCGTGGCCGTCACGCTGGCCCGGATGCGCATCCCCGAGATCCCTCGCTTCCTCCACCACGGCCGGCCCGTGGAGCGCCTCGTGCGCGACCACCCGGGCGTCACGCTCGCCGTCGCCGGCTTCCGTCCGCCGCGGACGATCTCGACCTTCACGATCTGGCACAGCGCGCGCCAGATGGTGGAGATGGTGCACGGACGCTCCGACGTGCCCGACCCGACGCGGCACGTTGACGCCATGCGCGAGCGAGAGCGCCGCGACTTCCACCACGAGTTCGCGACCTTCCGGTTCCGGCCCTTGTCCGAGCACGGTTCCTGGGACGGCCGCACGGGCCTCGTGCCCATCCGCCAGTGACGTCATTTCCGGTTGAGACGGAAGGGCGCGCCATATTGCAGTCGCCGGGTGACCACAGTCCGGTGCGTTGTTCACCGGGAGCCATCGCGCATCAGGTCGGTCAGAACATCACATGGCGCACCGGGCCCGAACGCTTGAGCCGGGCCGTGGTCGCGCCGAGCCCATAGAGTCGAACCGTGGAGCAGACGCGCGCGATCGACCTCGTCCTGGAGGGCGGGGGAGTCAAGGGGATCGCCCTCGTGGGGGCGGCGACCGCGCTGGCCGAGAACGGATACACGTTCGCGCGGATCGGCGGGTCGTCCGCCGGTGCGATGGTCGGAGCCGTGATGGCGGCGATGCAGCACGCGGGGGAGCCGTTCAGTCGGGTCGACGAGATCATGCGCACGATCGACTACAGCGCGTTCCTCGACCGTCGCAAGCGCGGCGCGATGCTCGGCTGGTGGCCGCGCGCTGCTGACGCGTGGGGCGTGCTCTTCCACCTCGGTGCCCACCCCGGGCGCCACATGGAGCAGTGGGTGCGGGGCGTCCTGGGCGACCTCGGCGTGCGCACCTTCGGCGACCTCTATTTCGACGACCCGGGCAGCGCGCTGCCGCAGGGGCAGTCGTTCCGGCTCGTCGTCACCGCCAGCGACCTGTCCCGCCAGCGGGCGATGTTCCTACCGTGGGACCTGCCCGCGCACGGCCACGACCCGAACGAGTACTCCGTCGCCCGCGCGGTGCGAGCCTCGGCCGCGATCCCGTTCCTCTTCGAGCCCGTTCGGCTGAAGTCGCAGTACGGCACGCTCACCCTCGCCGACGGCTCGCTTCTGCGCAGCTATCCCATCGAGCTCTTCGACCGCCACGACGGCAAGCCCAGCCGCTGGCCCACCCTCGGCGTGCGGCTCAGCTCGCCGGCAGGGGAGCGCGCCAAGGCCAAGCCGGTCACGTCGCCGCTGTCGCTGCTGACGAACCTGATCTTCACCACCGTCGACTCCACGCAGGTGCGCCACGTCAGCGACCCTGCCGCGATCGACCGCAGCATCTTCGCCAAGCCCAGGGGCGTGCGCTGGACCGACTTCGACCTCACCCCCGAGCAGCGGGCGAGCCTGTTCGACGCGGGACACAGCGCCGCGACTGCCTGGGTGAGGAAGCACCCCGCCGGGCCCCCGGCGCCCGAGCCCGATCCCGACCGCGACCTGGTGGTGCCGGCATGGCGGCCCGAACCGATGGAATGAAGCCAAGCACTTCATTTTCTCGAAATAAAGTCATATGCTTCATTTCATGGAAATGAAGCCGTCGACTTCAGAGGTGGTCGCGCTGATCGGTGACCTCGTCGCCTCGCGCACCGCCTCGTCCCGATCGGGAGCGCAGGAGGCGCTGATCACCGCGCTCGAGACGGCGGCCCAGCTGGTGCCATCGCTGCAGGCCCCGGCGCCCACGATCGGCGACGAGTTCCAGTCGACGCACGCGAGCCTGCGCGACGCGCTGGTCACCGCGCTCGCCGTGAGGCTCGCGCTCCCGCCGGAGATGGACGCCCGCGTCGGCATCGGCATCGGCACGATCGAAGTCGTCGGTCGCTCCGAGTACGGTCTCACCCAGGACGGACCCGCCTGGTGGAACGCGCGCGACGCGATCGGTCAGGTGGAACGGCGCGAAGGGCGCCAGTCCGGCCTGCGCAGCTGGGTGCACGAAGGGGGAACGGTGAACGCCTACCTGATGGTCCGCGACCACGTCGTCAGCGGCTTCGACGGCCGCCAGCGACGCCTCGCGCTCGGCCTCCTGCAGGGTCGCACGCAGCGCGAGCTCGCCGAGGCCGAGGGCATCTCGCCGTCGGCGGTCTCGCAGTCCCTGCGCCGCAGCGGCGCCCACGCCGTGCTCGACGGACTGGAGCTGGTGCGCTGATGGCCCTGCTCGCCCTCGTCCTGCTGGCGATCTGCCTCGCCGAGTACCTCCGCCACGTCGACCGTCTCTGGATCGTCGTCCTCGAGGTCATCGCGATGGTCGCGATCGTCATCCTCGCCGCGTACGGCCTCGGCTACGGCCCGGGCGCCGGCTGGCTGCCGGCCGTCGTCGGCCTCTGGTGGGCCAGTGCCCGCACGGTTCCGTCGTGGCGGGTCCCGGGCATGGTCGTCTCGGGCATCGGCGCGCTGCTGGCCCTCATCGCCTCGCCCGTGATCGAGCGCGACCGCCCACCGATGCTCAGCTGGTACGAGGACCTCGACGTCCCGGCGCTCGCCGGCGTCAGCCTCGACGAGCTCGTCCTCGCCGTCATCACCGCCGTTGCCCTCATCGGACCCGCCAACGCGGTCGTGCGCGAGGTGCTCGACCACGTCGGCCGCGGCCTGCTCGCCGAGGAGCGACGCCTCAAGGGCGGCCGCGTCATCGGCCCCCTCGAGCGCGTGCTCGTGTTCGGCTTCGCCGTCGGCGGCAACTACGGAGGAGTGGCCGCGATCCTGGCCGCCAAGGGCATCCTGCGATTCCCCGAGATCTCCAAGGACGAGGGCGACGGCTCGCGCGCCGAGTACGTCCTGGTCGGCAGCTTCGTCAGCTGGTTCCTCGCCCTCGTGCTCGTGCCGCTGTTCTGACCGGGCGTCGTCCTCGCGAAAGCCGGTCGTACGATGCCGGTATGGCCGAGACCCCCGACACGCCCGAGATCGACATCAAGCCGCGCAGCCGCGACGTCACCGACGGTCTGGAGAAGACCGCCGCCCGCGGCATGCTCCGTGCGGTGGGCATGGGCGACGACGACTGGGTGAAGCCCCAGATCGGCGTCGCGTCCAGCTGGAACGAGATCACCCCGTGCAACCTCTCGCTCGACCGCCTCGCCAAGGCCGTCAAGGAGGGCGTCCACGCCGGTGGCGGCTACCCGCTCGAGTTCGGCACCATCAGCGTCTCCGACGGCATCAGCATGGGCCACGAGGGCATGCACTTCTCGCTCGTCAGCCGTGAGGTCATCGCGGACTCGGTCGAGGTCGTCATGTCGGCCGAGCGCCTCGACGGCTCGGTGCTGCTCGCCGGCTGCGACAAGAGCCTGCCCGGCATGCTCATGGCCGCCGCGCGCCTCGACCTGTCGAGCGTCTTCCTCTACGCCGGCTCCACCCTGCCGGGCAACGTCGACGGCAAGGACGTCACGATCATCGACGCCTTCGAGGCCGTCGGCGCCTGCATGAAGGGCCTCATCACCCGCGACGAGGTCGACCGCATCGAGCGCGCGATCTGCCCCGGCGAGGGCGCCTGCGGCGGCATGTACACCGCCAACACGATGGCCTCCGCGGCCGAGGCGCTCGGCATGAGCCTGCCCGGCTCGGCCGCCCCGCCGGCCCCCGACCGCCGCCGCGACGACTACGCCAAGAAGTCGGGCGAGGCCGTCGTCGAGCTGCTCCGCAAGGGCATCACCGCCCGCGACATCATGACGCTCGAGGCCTTCGAGAACGCCATCACCGTGGTCATGGCGCTCGGCGGCTCCACCAATGCCGTGCTGCACCTGCTCGCGATCGCGCGCGAGGCCGGCGTGCCGCTCACGCTCGACGACTTCAGCCGCGTCGGCGACAAGGTGCCCCACCTGGGCGACCTCAAGCCGTTCGGCCGCTACGTCATGAACGACGTCGACAAGGTCGGCGGCATCCCCGTGATCATGAAGGCGCTGCTCGACGCGGGCCTCATGCACGGCGACGTCATGACCGTCACCGGCAAGACGATGGCCGAGAACCTCGCGCACATCGACCTCGGACTCGACGGCGACGTCATCCGCCCGCTCGACCAGCCGATCCACAAGACCGGCGGCCTGACGATCCTGCACGGCTCGCTCGCCCCCGAGGGCGCGGTCGTCAAGAGCGCCGGCTTCGACGAGTCGGTCTTCCGCGGCACCGCCCGGGTGTTCGACGGCGAGCGCGCGGCGATGGACGCGCTGGAGGACGGCACCGTCGTCGCCGGCGACGTCGTCGTCATCCGCTACGAGGGCCCCAAGGGCGGTCCCGGCATGCGCGAGATGCTCGCCATCACCGGCGCCATCAAGGGCGCAGGCCTGGGCAAGGACGTCCTGCTGCTCACCGACGGCCGCTTCTCCGGCGGCACCACCGGCCTGTGCGTCGGCCATGTCGCCCCCGAGGCCGTCGACGGTGGTCCGATCGCGTTCGTGCGCGACGGCGACCCGATCGTCCTCGACGTCGCGAACAAGCTCCTCGACGTCGAGATCGACGAGGACGAGCTGGCCCGTCGCCAGGAGGGCTGGGAGCCCAACCCGCCGAAGTACACCTCCGGCGTGCTGGCCAAGTACCGCAAGCTCGTCAGCTCCGCCGCGCACGGCGCCGTCACGGGCTGATCGGCTCCCGCCGCTGGGTGAGCGGTGAGTCGTCAACCGAATCCAGACCTCAGAAGGTTGACGCCTCACCGCTCGGCCGGGGGATCGGTTGACATCTCACCGCCCACTCAGCGGCCAGGCTCGCGGAACGGCACCGTAGAATCAGTTGGTGCCGAACTTCACCGACGACGAGCTCGCGATCGCCCTCAAGGTGCTGGGCGAGGCGCAGCACCTCGGTGACGAGGACGAGGCCTACGTCGCGCTGCGACGCGCCTGCGGCAAGTTCTACAAGGACGTCAAGAAGCAGCGCCGCAAGGCCAAGCGCGACGCCGTGAACGCCGCCGACCGCGAGGTCGTCTCGCTCACCGCCACCGGATCGCCCCGCCGCATCGACGACGAGACCGCCGGCATCGCGCTGGTCTCGAACGCGCGTGGTGCCTCCGCGGGCGTGCTGCAGGTGCCGCGCGGCTGCTACATCTGCAAGGAGAAGTACACGGTGGTGGACGCGTTCTACCACCAGCTGTGCCCCGACTGCGCCGCGCTGAGCCACGCCAAGCGCGACGCCCGCACCGACCTCACCGGCCGCCGCGCGCTGCTCACCGGCGGCCGCGCCAAGATTGGCATGTACATCGCGCTGCGGCTGCTGCGCGACGGCGCGCACCTCACGATCACCACCCGCTTCCCGCGCGACGCCGTGCGCCGTTTCCGCGCCCAGCCCGACAGCAACGAGTGGCTCGACCGACTCAAGATCGTCGGCATCGACCTGCGCGATCCCGCCCAGGTGATCGGCCTGGCCGACGAGGTCGCCGCGGCCGGCCCGCTCGACATCCTCATCAACAACGCCGCGCAGACCGTGAAGCGCCAGCCCGGCGCCTACCAGGCCATCGCCGACGCCGAGCTGCAGCCGTTGCCCGAGGGGTTCGTCCCCGAGCTCGTCACCTTCGGTCACACCAGCGACGCCCACCCGGCCTCGCTCGTCGGCTCGGTCAGCTCGCACCCCGCGCTCGCGGGCGACGCCGTCACGGCCGACGAGCTCACCGCCCTCGCGCTCGAGGCGGGCTCGGCCGACCTCGAGCGCATCGACGCCGGCGGCCTCCTGCCCGACCTCGTCGACACCAACAGCTGGGTGCAGCACGTCGGTCAGGTCGACGCGCTCGAGCTGCTCGAGGTCCAGCTGTGCAACAGCGTCGCGCCGTTCATCCTTGTCAGCCGTCTGCGTCCCGCCATGGCGGCCTCGGCCGCGCGCCGCAAGTACGTCGTCAACGTCTCGGCGATGGAGGGGCAGTTCGCCCGCGGCTACAAGGGTCCCGGCCACCCGCACACCAACATGGCCAAGGCAGCGCTCAACATGCTCACGCGCACGAGCGCCCGCGAGATGTTCGAGTCCGACGGCATCCTCATGACCGCCGTCGACACCGGCTGGATCACCGACGAGCGTCCGCACGTGACGAAGCAGCGCCTCGCGCAGGAGGGCTTCAAGGCGCCGCTCGACCTCGTCGACGGAGCCGCGCGCGTCTACGACCCGATCGTCCAGGGCGAGGCCGGCGTCGACCTGCACGGCGTGTTCCTCAAGGACTTCGAGCCCTTCCCCTGGTGAGCGGGATGGACCTCACCAGGCTGAGCACGGAGCGGCTGGAGCTCGCGGCGGTGTCCGAGGGCGACCTCGACGAGCTGCACGCGCTGAACGCGGACCCGCGGGTCTGGCGGCACCTGCCCTCGGGGGTGCACTCCGACGTCCAGCAGACCCGCGACCAGATCGCCGACTACACGGCGGACTGGGAGCGCGACGGCCTCGGCTACTGGATCGCGCGCCGCGGCGGTGAGCTGGTCGGCATCGGGGGAGTGCGGCGCCGCGCCGGCGGCACGTGGAACCTCTACTACCGGATCGCAGCCGAGCGCCACGGTCACGGCTACGCCACCGAGGTCGCCCGGGCGGGCGTCGACGCGGCCGCGCGGCTCGCTCCCGACGAGCCCGTCGTCGCCTACCTCCTCGAGCACAACGAGGCCTCGCGGCGCACAGCCGAGCGCGTAGGGCTGGGCCTCGTCTGGCGCGGACCCGACCGCGAGGTGCCGGACGGCATCCGTCTCGTCCTCGCCGACCGGACGCTCGACGAGGCCACGCTCGGCACCCTCCACTGACGCCCGGCTGTCCGGATGCTGGACGACTCGTCTCACAACTTGACCACTCGCGCCTCCCGGCGCACACTGGAGTCATGCACGCGCTGCTTCTCGTAGTCCACTGACGCACGGCACCTCGCCGCGCGTCTCGCCCTCGTCGCCTCACGGCCGGGGGTTTTTTCATGCGATGAATGGACGACAGGAAGCAGGGAATACGATGGGGAACCGAGCACCGGCCGCCGCCACGGGGCTGCCGGCAGACGAGAAGAGTGGGGCCATGACCGAGACGGCACCGGAGCCGATGACCGGGGCGCAGAGCCTCGTCCGATCGCTGGAACAGGCCGGTGTGGAGGTCATCTTCGGGATCCCCGGCGGGGCGATCCTGCCGGCGTACGACCCGCTCTTCGACTCCTCGATCCGCCACGTGCTGGTCCGTCACGAGCAGGGCGCCGGCCACGCCGCGCAGGGCTACGCGATGGCCACCGGCAAGGTCGGCGTCTGCATGGCCACCTCCGGCCCGGGCGCCACCAACCTCGTCACCGCGATCGCCGACGCCTACCTCGACTCGGTGCCGATCGTCGCCGTCACGGGCCAGGTCGCCAGCAGCGTCATCGGCTCCGACGCCTTCCAGGAGGCCGACATCCGCGGCATCACGATGCCGATCACGAAGCACAGCTTCCTGGTGACCGACCCCGCCGAGATCCCGCGCGTCGTCGCGGAGGCCTTCCACATCGCCTCCACCGGTCGTCCCGGCCCGGTCCTGGTCGACGTCGCCAAGGACGCCCTCCAGGCGATGACCACCTACGAGTGGCCGCACGAGCTCGCGCTGCCGGGCTACCGGCCCACCACGCGCCCGCACAACAAGCAGGTCCGCGAGGCGGCGCGCCTCATCGCCGAGGCGAAGAAGCCGATCCTCTACGTCGGCGGCGGCGTCATCAAGGCCGACGCGTCGGCCGAGCTGGCGATGCTCGCCGAGCTGACGCAGATCCCGGTCGTCACCACGCTGATGGCACGCGGCGCGTTCCCCGACTCGCACGACCTGCACCTGGGCATGCCCGGAATGCACGGCACGGTCGCGGCCGTCGCCGGCCTGCAGAAGGCCGACCTGCTCATCACGCTGGGCGCTCGCTTCGACGACCGCGTCACCGGCAACCTCGACACGTTCGCGCCCGGCGCGAAGGTCATCCACGCCGACATCGACCCGGCCGAGATCAGCAAGAACCGCGTGGCCGACGTCCCGATCGTGGGCGACGCCCGCGAGGTCATCGCCGACCTCATCCGCGCGCTGCGCAAGCAGTCCGACGAGGACGGGCTGACGGGCGACTACGACCAGTGGCGCCAGTACATCCTCGGCGTGAAGGCGAAGTTCCCGGTCGCGTACGAGAAGCCGCACGACGGCCTCGCCCCGCAGACCGTGATCGAGCGGATCAACGCCGCCGCCGGTGCCGAGGCGATCTACTCCTCGGGCGTCGGTCAGCACCAGATGTGGGCCGCGCACTTCGTGAAGTACGAGCGCCCGCGCCAGTGGCTCAACTCCGGCGGTGCCGGCACGATGGGCTACGGCGTCCCCGCCGCGATGGGTGCCAAGGTGGGCGACCCCGATCGCGTCGTGTGGGCGATCGACGGCGACGGCTGCTTCCAGATGACCAACCAGGAGCTGGCCACCTGCGCCCTCGAGGGCATCCCGATCAAGGTCGCGGTCATCAACAACTCCTCGCTGGGCATGGTGCGCCAGTGGCAGACCCTGTTCTACGAGGGCCGCTACTCCAACACCGACCTCAACACCGGCCCCGAGACCATCGGCGCCCGCCGGATCCCCGACTTCGTCAAGCTCGCCGAGGCCTACGGCTGCGTGGGCCTGCGCTGCGAGAGCGAGGACGAGCTCGACGAGGTCATCGCCAAGGCGATGAGCATCAACGACGTGCCCGTCGTGATCGACTTCGTCGTCGAGCGCGACGCGATGGTCTGGCCGATGGTGGCCGCCGGCACGAGCAACGACGACATCAAGATCGCCCGCGATCTGGCCCCCGAATGGGAAGAGGAAGACCTCTGATGCCCCAGCACACCCTGAGCGTCCTGGTCGAGAACACGCCCGGCGTCCTCGCGCGCGTCTCGAGCCTGTTCATGCGCCGCGGCTTCAACATCGACTCGCTCGCGGTCGGTCCCACCGAGATCCCCGAGATCTCGCGGATGACCATCGTCGTGAACGTCGAGGAGCTCCCGCTCGAACAGGTCACGAAGCAGCTCAACAAGCTCGTCAACGTGCTCAAGATCGTCGAGCTCGACTCGGGCAACGCGGTCGAGCGCGAACTGATGCTGATCAAGGTCAAGACCGACCAGCAGACCCGCGGCCAGGTCCTCGAGACCGTCCAGCTGTTCCGGGCCAAGGTCGTCGACGTCGCGCAGGACTCGGTCACGATCGAGGCCACCGGCGACGCCGGCAAGCTCACGGCCATGCTCAACGTGCTCGAGCCCTTCGGCATCCGCGAGATCGCGCAGTCCGGACGCGTCGCGATCGGCCGCGGCTCGCGGTCGATCACCGACCGCACGCTGCGCACCGTGCCCGGCACCGCCGCCGGCTGACCACCCGCACCCCACATCGCGCCGGCGCACGCACCTGCGCCTTCGACCCCCAACCAAGGAGAACCGAGAATCGTGGCTGAACTGTTCTACGACGACGACGCCGACCTGTCCCTGATCCAGGGCAAGAACGTGGCCGTGATCGGCTACGGCAGCCAGGGCCACGCCCACGCGCTCAACCTGCGCGACTCGGGCGTCGACGTCCGCATCGGCCTGGCCGACGGCAGCAAGAGCAAGGCCAAGGCCGAGGCCGAGGGCCTGCGCGTCCTCCCGGTCGCCGAGGCGGTCGAGGAGTCCGACGTGATTGTCATCCTCACGCCCGACCAGGTGCAGCGTCACGTCTACACCGAGTCGATCGCGCCCAACCTGACCACCGGCGACACGCTGGTGTTCGGCCACGGCTTCAACATCCGCTTCGGCTACATCAAGCCGGCCGAGGGCGTCGACGTCATCATGGTCGCCCCGAAGGCCCCCGGCCACACCGTGCGTCGCGAGTTCGTCGCCGGCCGCGGCATCCCCGACATCATCGCGGTCGAGCAGGACGCCTCGGGCCAGGCCTGGGACCTCGCGCTCTCGTACGCGAAGGGCATCGGCGGCACGCGCGCCGGCGTCATCAAGACCACCTTCACCGAGGAGACCGAGACCGACCTCTTCGGCGAGCAGGCCGTGCTGTGCGGCGGCATGTCGCACCTGGTCCAGGCGGGCTTCGAGGTGCTGACCGAGGCCGGCTACCAGCCCGAGATCGCCTACTTCGAGGTGCTGCACGAGCTCAAGCTGATCGTCGACCTCATGTGGGAGGGCGGCATCGCCAAGCAGCGCTGGAGCATCTCCGACACCGCCGAGTACGGCGACTACGTGTCCGGCCCCCGCGTCATCGACTCGGGCGTCAAGGAGCGCATGCAGCAGGTCCTGGGCGACATCCAGTCCGGCGCGTTCGCCGAGCGCTTCATCGCCGACCAGGACAACGGAGGCAAGGAGTTCCTCGAGCTGCGCGAGAAGGAGGCCGGTCACCCGATCGAGGCCACCGGCAAGGCCCTGCGCTCGCACTTCTCGTGGAAGCAGGCCGACGACGACTACACCGAGGGCAGCGCGGCTCGCTGAGTCCGTCCTCCGTCGCCGAGCGCGGCGTCCCGTCCGACCACGTGTCGGTGCGGGGCGCCGCGTTCGTGCGTCAGGAGCGGGGCGCGCGGGCGCGCGGAGGGCGGGGGAGCAGGATCACCGGCACGGGGCTGTGGTTGACGATCCTGGTCGCGGTGGACCCCATGAAGACGCGCGACACGGGGCCGTGACGGCTGGAGCCGACGGCGAGCAGGTCTCCGGGGCTCCACTCGAACGAGTCGAGCGCGAGCGACCAGCGCTCGGCGCTGGTGACCTGGGTCGTGGTGACGTCGACGCCCGGCGCGAGCGCGCGGATGCCGTCGGCCAGCTGGTCCTGATGCCGGCGCACGAGCGCCGCCCACGCCTCGCGCACGCCCTGGTCGGCGAAGGCCGCGAAGGCGGTGCGCGAGCCGCTGCGCACGGCGAACGTCACGATCTCGACCGGCACCTTGAGCCAGAGCGCGAGCGAGGCGATCGGTCCGTTCAGCGCCGCGTCCGACGCGGTCGGGTCCACCGCCACGACGAGTCGCTCGATGCCGCCGTCGTGGGCGTGGAAGCCGCGCGGTGCCAGCGCCACCGGGATCGCCGAGCTGTGCGCCAGCCGGCCGTTCGTGCTGCCGAAGGCGATGCGGCCCAGGGCGCCGTGCGACGCCGAGCCCGCCACCACGAGCCGGGCGTTCCGGGCGCGGCTCTCGTCCAGCAGCGCCTGCGGCACCGACGAGGCGGTGCGCGAGACGGTGACGACGTCGGCCTCCTCGCCCAGGTGCGCCCGGGCGATGGCCAGCGCCTCCTCGGTCTGCTCCTTGACGTAGCGGCGCCACTCGTCGTCCACGCCGGCGAAGTCGCGCAGCGAGTCCCAGCTGTCCTGGACCACGCTCGTGACGACCAGCTCCTCGCCCGTGGTGCGCGCGAACTCGACCGCGAGGTCGAGCGCCGCGAGGCTGCGGGTGTCGCTGCCGAACCCGACGACGACGCTCACGCGGGATCACCCTCGGGGGACTTGTTGAGCCGCGAGTGGCGGTACCCGTAGGCGAAGTACACGACGAAGCCGAGCGCGAGCCAGACCAGGAACCGCAGCCACGTGTCCACCTTGAGGCTGGCCATGAGGCCCACGCACGAGGCGACGGTGGCGATCGGCAGGATCGGCACCCACGGCGTGCGGAACGGGCGCTTCATGTCGGGCTGCGTGCGGCGCAGCACGATCACGGCGATCGCCACGACGACGAAGGCGAACAGCGTGCCGATGCTGACCATCTCGGCGAGCACCGAGATCGGGACCAGGCCCGCGAGCAGCGCCACGGCCACCACGGTGAGGCTGGTCATCAGGACGGGCGTGCCCCACGTGGGGTGGATGCGGCGGAACGCCTCGGGCAGCAGGCCGTCACGTGCCAGCGCGAAGCCGATGCGCGGCATCGCGACGAGGTCGACGAGGATCACCGACGTCAGACCGGCGACGGCGGCGATGCCGATGAGGATGCCCGCCCACTCCAGACCCACCTGGTCGAAGACGTCGGCGACGGCGTCGCCCTCGGACAGATCGGAGTAGTGGACCATGCCGGTCAGGACGATGCACACGCCCACGTAGAGCGCGGTGCAGATGCCGAGGGTGCCGAGGAGGCCGAGCGGCATGTCGCGCTCGGGCCTCTTGGTCTCCTCGCCGAGGTTCGCCACGGCCTCGAAGCCGGAGTAGGCGAAGAACACGACGGCGGCGGCGACGAAGATGCCGGTGAGGCCGAACGTGGCCGGCTCGACGCCGGAGAGGAACTGCCACAGCGGGGCGTGCAGGCTGCTCGAGGCGCCGCCGTCGCCCGACGGGGGCTGCGACTCGGGGATGAACGGCACGAGGTTGCCGGTGTTGACGTAGAAGGCGCCGACCGCGATGACGAACACGCACACGAGCACCTTGATGACGACGAGTCCGTTCGTGACCCACGCCGACTCGCGGATGCCGCGCAGCGCGACCCAGCCCAGCACGAACACGATGAAGATCGCGCCGACGTTGACGACGGACCCCTCCTCGGCGAACCACTTGGCCGGAAGGTCGAAGACGCCGGCGACGTAGCCCGACCAGCCGCGCGCCACCACCGCCGCGCCGAGCGCGAACTCGAGGATGAGGTCCCACGCGATGATCCAGGCGAAGATCTCGCCGATCGTCGTGTAGCTGTAGGTGTACGAGCTGCCGGCCGTCGGCACGGCCGAGGCGAGCTCGGCGTAGCAGAGGGCCGCCAGCAGGGCGACCGCTCCGGCGATGAGGAAGGAGATCGTCACGCCGGGTCCGGCGTTCTCCTTCGCCTGCAGGCCGGTCAGCGTGAAGATGCCCGTGCCGATGACGATGCCGATCCCGAAGCCGATCAGGTCCAGCGCCGACAGGTTCTTCTTGAGGCTGCCGTGCTCCTGGCTCTCCGGCGTCTCGTCGTTCTGGTGGATGACGTCGTCGACGCTCTTCTTCCTCAGCAGATCCATGCCCCTGCCCCCTGCGGATCGTGCCCCGGGTGGGGCGAAATGGCCTGCACAGAAGCCTGCGGGCATCGGTAGCGGCCCGCAACAGGAGCGGACGCTCAGGCGATGAGGTCGACCGCGTCCGGATCGCGGGTGGCGCCCGCGTGGCCCTCGGTGACGCGCTCCCACGCCCGGGCGAGGCGCGCCACCGCGTCCTCCAGCTGGTCGGGCGCCAGCGCGAAGGGAAGTCGCAGTCGTCGCTCGCCGACCGCGGTGCTGGTCGCGTAGAACCGCGGCCCGGGCGTGAGGGTCAGGCCCTCCTCCTCGGCCACCGCGACGAGCGCCGAGCTCAGGGGAGCGGGCAGCGTGGCCCACGCGGTCAGGCCGCCCTCGGGCCGCGTCAGCGACCAGTCGGGCAGGTGGGTGCCGACGGCCTGGACGAGGACGTCGCGGCGGTGCCGCAGCTCGGCTCGCCGCGCCGTCAGGTCGAGGTCGCCGTCCTCGAGCGCCGTGGCCATGACGAGCTGGTCGAGCGCGGCCGTGCCGAGGTCTCGCGTCATGCGGGCGTGGACGAGCCGGGGCACCAGCGTGCGGGGAGCGCGGATCCATCCGATGCGCAGTCCGCCCCAGAGCGACTTCGCCGCCGAGCCCACGACGATCGCGGACGAGTCGTGAGCGGCGTAGTGCTCGGGCAGGGGAGCGTCGCCCAGGCTCACGTCGCGCAGGGTCTCGTCGATGATCGTGGTGACGCCGCCCGCCGGCAGGATGCGCGCCAGCTCGCGGCGCTGCGCCGAGGGCATCAGAGTGCCGGTGGGGTTGTGGAAGTCGGCCACGAACAGGGCGAGGCCGGCGGCGGGCGCGAGCCGGGCCACCTCGTCGACGGGCCACGGGTCGTTGCCGGTGGGCAGCGGCAGCAGCCGCGCGCCGGCGCGCCCCAGCAGGTCGAACGCATGGGGGTAGCCGCAGCCCTCCACGAGGACCCGCTCGCCGGGCCGCACGAGCACCGAGACGAGCAGTGACAGTGCGCTCTGGGCGCCGGTCGTGACGACGATCTGCTCCGGGTCGGTGGGCAGACCGTGGCTCGTGTACCGGGCGGCGAGACGCTCGCGCAGGATCGGCAGGCCGTCCGGCAGGTAGCCGTCGGTCGCCAGCAGTGCCGGCAGGCTGGTCATCGCCCGCTGGATCAGGGCGGCGAAGCCCTCTGGCGCCTCGGATGCCGCGGCGGTCAGCGCGATGCCGTCGTGCCGCGAGGGTCGCGCCAGCATGCTCGTCGAGCCGGCGCGGCCGACGGGCAGCTCGACCACGGTTCCGGAGCCCTGCCGTGTGCGCACCAGGCGACTCTCGCGCAGCACCTCGTAGGCGCGCGTGGTGGTGGTGCGGCTCAGCCCGGTGGCCTCGGCCAGCGAGCGCTCGCTCGGCAGGGTCGTCCCCGACGGGATGCGCCCGTCCATCACCGCGCCGCGGATCTGGGTGGCGAGCCGGCGGTAGGCGGGGCCGGCTCCGGGGTCGGCGTCGCCGAGCATCGACGCGAGACGGCGGGCGGAGAGGGCGGTGGCACGGGCCATGAGGCCACTTTGGCAGGATTGGCTATGGAATCCAAGTCCAGTTCGGCGCAGAGTGAGAGGGTGCTCCTGTGGATGATCCTGATCGCCCTCACGATGTGGGGGATCGCGGCCACCGTGCGCGTCGTGCGACGCGACGGGCTGCGTCGCCTGCCCACCGCGCCGATCCTGCGCCGGCCCGAGGCGCGGCGATGACGCGCCGTCTCGTGCAGCTCTTCGTCGGGCTGTGGCTCTACGGCGCGACCATGGCCCTGCTGGTGCGGGCCGGCATGGGGCTCGACCCGTGGGACGTCTTCCACGAGGGTCTGACCCACCAGCTGCCGCTGACGTTCGGGCAGGTCGTCATCCTCGTCGGGGCACTCGTGCTGCTGGCCTGGATCCCGCTGCGCCAGCGTCCGGGCTTCGGCACGATCGCGAACGTCGTGGTGATCGGCCTGGCGGCCGACGCCACCCTGGCGGTCCTGCCCGAGGCCTCGGGTCCGGTGTGGGGCACGGCGATGCTGGTGGCCGGCGTCGTCGGCAACGGCATGGCGGGCGCCATGTATGTCGGAGCGGGCCTGGGCCCGGGCCCGCGCGACGGCCTGTGGACCGGCATCGTCCGACGCACCGGCGCGAGCGTGCGGCGCGTGCGCACGATGCTGGAGCTGCTCGTCCTCGCCACGGGCTTCCTGCTGGGCGGCACGGTGGGCATCGGCACGGTGCTCTACGCCGTGGCGATCGGCCCGATCGTGCAGCTCTTCCTGCCGTGGTTCGAGGTGCGCCGGGTCGCGGCCGCCGAGCCGGCCACGACCTGACGTCCGCTCAGGGCGCGAGGCGACGCAGCGACCAGCCCATCAGGATCCACATGAGACCCATGCCGGCCGCGAACAGCGCGACGCCGTAGGCGACCACCGACGTGAACAGCGAGGCACGCAGGAACGAGGCGTTCATCGCGACCTCGCGCAGGGGGTCGTCCTGCTCCAGCTCGGCGTAGGTCTTGCCACCCGTCGCCTCGAGGGCGTGCTTGTCGATCACCTGCGCCTGCGAGTAGGCGTCGACGGGGCCGTTCACCTGCTTGCCGCCGAACCACTCGGCGTCCTCGGAGACGGTGATGTTCTGGGCCTTCAGCTGGTCGGTGACGACCCACCACGTGGCGGCCCCGGCCACGACGAGGACGATGCCGGCGATGATCGACAGCAGTCCGACGGTGCGGACGCCTCGCGGACTGGTGGTGTGGGCGTAGGTCGGTTCGGACATGACGACTCCTCCTCCGTCTGGGTCTCGATGACCCGTTGGGCCGAGAGTAGGACGGCGAGGGGTTCGCCCGTGCCGGTCGCGTCAGCGGCGCGTGGCGATGATGAGGCTGGCGTCGGGGTCGATCAGCATCTCGACGGCGGCGAAGCGCTCGTCGGTGAGCCACTGCTCGCGGATCGTGTCGACCTGGCCGTCGACGATCGGCGGCCAGAACGCCGAGGGGACGAAGTCGTCGAGCACGGCGATGCCGCCGGGCTCGAGGAGGTCGGCCATCACGTCGATGCTGGCCATGACGTCGCGCACGTCCACGAACAATAGGGAGAACGGCGCGTACTGCTCGAGCACGGTCCAGTCGCCGCACGTGACCTCGACGTTCGAGGCGTCGTGGAAGATGCCCTGCACGTCCTCGGCGAGGCCGGGATCGAGCTCGGCGGTGACGATGTGGGCGCCCTTCGGGGCTCCGCTGGACAGCCAGGCCGAGCCCACGCCGCAACCGGTGCCGAGCTCGGCGAGGGTGCCGTGGCGCGAGGCGGCCAAGGTCGCCAGCAGTCGGCCCGTCTCGCTGCGGGTGGAGGTGATGAAGCCGCGGCGCCGGGACAGGTCCAGGGCGCGGGCGACCAGATCAGGGACCTCAGCCGGAGCGCTCATGAGGCCAGTGTTCCACGTGGCGGGCACGAAGGCGCCCGGGCTCACCCGCTGAGATCTGCGTGGGGTGCAGACGGCGGCCCGGACCCTGGTGTACAGTCGCGGCCATGCGGAAGCAGCTCGTACTCATCGCTTGCCGCGGCAGGACCTCCTAGGGCCACACCTGCCGCGGAGTTTCGGCGTTGGCTCGACGACTCTGCAGCAGATGTTCTGGACCAGGACCTGGTTCTCCTCCTCTGAAACGCTGACCGACGTCACCCGTCGCAGCACGTGGCCCCGCAGGGTCGTCGGTCCCGTCGGATCCCGCACCGACCACCACTGCCACTTCAGAGGAGCACTCATGTTCGACCCGATCATCGCCATGGAATGGGGACCCGCGCACCTGCGCGACGACGCCGATTTCGACGAGACGCCCGAAGACAACTGACGACCGGATAGCGAGACCCGAGTTTCAACATCTGAGATCAACGGTTCTAGGATGGACTCATGACCAGCACCTATTCCCTCGCGGTCGTCGCCGGCGACGGCATCGGCCCGGAAGTCACCGAGCAGGCCCTGAAGGTTCTCGACGTCGTCGCGCAGGGGTCCGGACTCACGTTCGACCGCACGGCCTACGACCTGGGCGCGCGCCGCTGGCACGCGACCGGCGAGACGCTGCCCGACAGCGTCCTCGAGGAGATCCGCGGGCACGACGCGATCCTGCTCGGCGCGGTCGGCGACCCGTCGGTCCCGTCCGGGGTGCTGGAGCGCGGACTGCTGCTGCGGCTGCGGTTCGAGCTCGACCACTACGTGAACCTGCGTCCCTCGAAGCTGTTCCCGGGCGTCCCCACGCCGCTGGCCGACCCGGGCGACATCGACTTCGTCGTCGTCCGTGAGGGCACCGAGGGACCGTACGTCGGCAACGGCGGCGCGATCCGCGTCGGCACGCCGCACGAGGTCGCCACCGAGGTCAGCCTCAACACGGCCTTCGGCGTCGAGCGTGTGGTCCGCGACGCGTTCGCCCGTGCGCAGGCGCGCCCGCGTCGCAAGCTGACGCTCGTGCACAAGAACAACGTGCTCGTCCACGCCGGCCACCTGTGGAGCCGCACGGTCGACGCCGTCGCGGCGGAGTTCCCCGACATCACGGTCGACTACCTGCACGTCGACGCCGCCACGATCTTCCTGGCGACCGACCCGGCGCGCTTCGACGTGATCGTCACGGACAACCTGTTCGGCGACATCCTCACCGACCTGGCCGCCGCCGTCACCGGTGGCATCGGCCTGGCCGCGAGCGGCAACGTCAACCCCGACCGCACCGCCCCGAGCATGTTCGAGCCGGTCCACGGCTCGGCGCCCGACATCGCCGGCCAGTCCAAGGCCGACCCGACCGCCGCGATCCTCTCGGCCGGCCTGCTGCTCGACCACCTCGGCCACGCCGCCGAGGCGGCGCGCATCACCGCCGCCGTCGAGGCCGACATCGCCGCGCGCGACGGTCAGCCGCGATCCACGCAGGAGGTGGGGGAGGCCATCGCGTCGCGCGTGGCCGCGGAGGTATCGGTCGCCTGACGACCCCTCCCACCACTCCCGAAAGGACTATCGTGTCCGCCATGACCACCCCTGCGTTCACCCCCCGGATCGAGACCAACGCGAACGCACGCAGCGACGCCGAGCGCTCGGAGATCCTCGCCGATCCCGGGTTCGGCAACCACTTCACCGACCACATGTTCCTGACCGAGTGGACGCCGGACCGCGACTGGCACGACCCCCGCGTCGTGCCGTACGGCCCGCTGTCGCTCGACCCGGCCACGGCGGTGCTGCACTACGCCCAGGAGATCTTCGAGGGCCTCAAGGCCTACGCCCACGCCGACGGCTCGGTGTGGCTGTTCCGTCCCGAGGCCAACGCGGCCCGGATGCAGCGCTCGGCGCACCGCCTCGCGCTGCCCGAGCTGCCGGTCGAGTGGTTCATCGGGTCGGTGCGGTCGCTGATCGAGACCGACCGCGCGTGGGTGCCCACGGGCGAGGAGCGCAGCCTCTACCTGCGCCCCTTCATGTTCGCGTCCGAGGTCTTCCTGGGCGTCCGGCCCAGCCAGCACGTCACGTACTCGGTGATCGCGTCGCCCGCCGGCGCCTACTTCTCCGAGGGCATCAAGCCGGTCGACATCTGGCTCTCCAGCGAGTACAGCCGGGCGGGCGCCGGTGGCACGGGCGCCGCGAAGTGCGGCGGCAACTACGCCGCCAGCCTGCTGCCCCAGCAGGAGGCCGCGACGCACGGCTGCGCGCAGGTCGCCTTCCTGGACTCGGTGGAGCACCGCTGGGTCGAGGAGCTCGGCGGCATGAACCTGTACTTCGTGCACGCCGACGGATCGATCGTCACGCCCGAGCTCAGTGGTTCGATCCTCGAGGGCATCACCCGCGACTCGATCCTGGCCATCGCCAAGGACCTGGGCCACGACGTCATCGAGCGCAAGGTCTCGATCGACGACTGGCGCGACGGCGTCGCCGACGGCACGATCACCGAGGTCTTCGCCTGCGGCACCGCCGCGGTGGTCACTCCGGTGGGCAAGCTCAAGTGGGACGGTGGCGAGGTCGTCAGCGCCGAGGGCGAGCCGGGCAAGGTCACGGCCGACATCCGCTCGGCACTGGTCGACATCCAGTACGGCCGCGCCGAGGACCGCCACGGCTGGATGACCCGCGCGGTCTGACCTCCGGCGAGCGCGAGATGTGCTCCCTTTTCGACCTTTCAGCCCGGCTCAAACGTCGAAAGGGGAGCACATCTCGTTGCGGGGTCAGAACTGGACGGTGGGAGGAGCGTCCTGGCCGGCGGGAGCGTCGTAGAAGGTGCGCTCCTTCACGCCGGCGACGCCCGTGAAGAACATCCACGGGATCGTGCGCACCAGCTGGTTGAGCGCCCGCACGGCGTCGTTGTAGTACTGGCGCGCGAACGACAGCTTGTCCTCGGTGTCGCTCAGCTCGGTCTGCAGGTGCTGGAAGTTCGCCGAGGCCTTGAGGTCGGGGTACGCCTCGGCGACGGCCATCACGTCGACGAGCGCGCGCTCGAGGCGGGCCTCGGCAGCGGCGCGCTGCTCGACCGAGCCCGACCGGGCGGCCTCGGTGACGCCGGCGCGCGCGGCCGTGACCTCCTCGAAGACGCCGCGCTCGTGGGCGGCGTAGCCCTTCACGGCGTTCACGAGGTTCGGGATGAGGTCGGCGCGGCGGGTCAGCTGCACGTCGATCCCGCCGAGCGCCTCCTGGGCGGCGATGTCGGCCGTGCGCAGCCGGTTGAACGCGACGACCCCGAACAGCACGAGGGCGACGACGATCGCGACGATGATCCAGATCAGCACGGGAACCTCCAGGTACGGGAACTGGTCGAAACTCTAGTGGGGCGCGGCGCCGGGGCCGAGGGGTTCACCACGAGCCGCCCCCGCCTCCGCCGCCTCCACCGCCGCTGAAGCCGCCGCCCCCACCGCCCCCGCTCGAGGAGGAGGAGACGCTCGCGGTGTAGGCGCCGATCGAGCTGGAGAGCGCGCTCTCGAAGCTGCTGAAGGCGGCCGCGCCGCTGGCGCCGACGGTGCCGCCGCCCGTCGTGCCGCCGTACCAGACCGGGACGGGTGCGGGCAGGCCCGTGGCGGTCTCGTACTTGCGGGCCCACAGGTCGGCGACGCCGAAGGCGACCGCGTAGGGGATGAAGGCGGTGTAGAGGTCCTCGCGGCCGCTGAAGTCGAACCGGTCCTTCGCCGCGTCGGTGCTGAGGAAGCGCTCGAAGCCACCGGCGCGCGACCACAGCTCGCGGCCCTCGCGGGTGCGGCGCCGGCCGACACCGGGCATCAGCACGCCGACCGAGCCGATCGCGAAGGCGGCGAAGGGCATCAGGTAGAGGCCGGTGACCCCGACGAACGTGCCGCCGATCACCACGCCGATCGCGACCACGAGGAGCGCGCGCCACAGCCACTCGTGCGAGGCCGGGACGACGGTGCGGCTGGTGGTGCCCCAGGCCCGGGCGACGCCGGGCAGTGCGGTCTTCACCGCGGACAGGCGCTTGCCCGACTCGATCGAGCCGTCGGCCGTGAACGTGCGGCCCTCGCCGCGCAGGTCGAGCCCGGAGACGACCTCGCGGGCGACCGGGTCGAGGCGGTCCCACGTGGCGGGGTCGACGTGGCTCGTGACGGTCCAGTCCTTGCCGTGCTGCCGCAGGTCGACGTGCTGCTGCTCGGCCAGGTGCAGCAGCGTGGCGGTCAGGGCGTGGCGGGGCACCCGCTCGTCGGTGACGTAGGCCGTCTGCACCGGACCGAGTCCTTCGGGCGGTTCGAACAGCACGGGGAGGCCGGGCACGCGCTCCCGCGTGGTGCGCTCCAGGAGGTAGCCCACGAGCAGGGCGACCGCGGAGATCAGCACGACGACGGCGAGGGCGGGCAGCGACGAGCCCAGCATCCGGTCCCAGCCGATCGACCAGGGGACGTGCGCGCGGTCGGGGGCGGGGGAGTCCATCGCGGCGCGCACCACCACGGCGGTGTGGGGCGCGAGGTCGGTGGCCGTGATGCGCAGCTCGCGGGAGCCCTCGCCCTCGACGGTGCACGGGCGCCCGTCGCCGATCGAGCACTCCAGGCGGTCGGTCGGCTGCGGCAGGGAGACGCGCAGGTCGGCCACGCTGATCGGCATGCTCCAGCCCGCGGCCACGACCTGCCAGACGAGCTCGGCGCGGTCGGACTCGCCGCCGGTCCAGCTGGCGCTCGAGTCGGCCAGGCTCTCGGGATTCGGACCCAGCACGCCGTCGATCCGGTAGTCGATCGTGTAGGTGTGGGTGCCGGCCGCCAGGTAGGTGTTCGGGTCGCCGATCTTGGCCACGCGGAAGCGCCGGCCCTGCTCCCAGGAGCGGCTGACGGGCACGGGCTCGCCGTCGAGGCGGATGCGCACGTCCTTCGGGTGGTACCGGACGGTGTGGTCGCCCTGGTCCGAGCGGTCCCAGTAGCGGAAGATGCCGTGGCGTCCCCACGGGAAGTCGGCGGTGATGGTCTCGCTCGCGTGCAGGGTGCCGTCCGCGTCGACGTCGTACGTCGCGCGGTACGACGTGATCGTCACGGGATCGGCGACACCGGTGCTGGAGGAGCCTCCCATCGTCGCGAGCGCGGGGACGAGCAGCAGTCCGGCGAGGATCACCGCGGTGACCAACCGGAGCACGAGACGGGCCATGGCGGGATACTAGGCGGAGCGGACCCCACCCCGAATGCAAAGTCTTGCAGTGCTGTGCAAGAATGTTCCCCATGTCCAAGGTCCTCACCACTCTTCCCGTCGGCGAGCGCGTCGGCATCGCCTTCTCCGGCGGACTCGACACGTCCGTCGCCGTCGCCTGGATGCGCGACAAGGGCGCCGTGCCCTGCACGTACACCGCCGACCTCGGCCAGTACGACGAGCCGGACATCTCCGGCGTCCCCGGACGCGCGATGGAGTACGGCGCCGAGCTGGCCCGGGCCATCGACTGCAAGCGCCCCCTCGTCGACGAGGGCCTGGCCGCCCTCGCGTGCGGCGCCTTCCACATCAAGTCGGCGGGCCGCACCTACTTCAACACCACCCCGCTGGGCCGCGCCGTCACCGGCACGCTGCTCGTGCGCGCGATGCACGAGGACGGCGTCAACATCTGGGGCGACGGCTCGACCTTCAAGGGCAACGACATCGAGCGGTTCTACCGCTACGGCCTGCTGGCCAACCCCGAGCTGCGCGTCTACAAGCCGTGGCTCGACGCCGACTTCGTCCACGAGCTGGGCGGCCGCACCGAGATGAGCCAGTGGCTCGTCGAGCACGGCCTGCCGTACCGGGACAGCCAGGAGAAGGCGTACTCGACCGACGCCAACATCTGGGGCGCCACGCACGAGGCCAAGACGCTGGAGCACCTCGACGTCTCGCTGGAGACCGTCGACCCGATCATGGGCGTGAAGTTCTGGGACCCGTCGGTGGACATCGACGCCGAGGACGTCACGATCTCGTTCGAGGAGGGTCGCCCCGTCGCCATCAACGGCACCCGGTTCGACGACCCGGTCGCGCTCGTCCACGAGGCCAACGTGATCGGCGGCCGGCACGGACTGGGCATGTCCGACCAGATCGAGAACCGCATCATCGAGGCCAAGAGCCGGGGCATCTACGAGGCGCCGGGCATGGCGCTGCTGTGGATCGCCTACGAGCGGCTGGTCAACGCGGTGCACAACGAGGACACCATCGCGAACTACCACGCGCACGGCCGCCGCCTCGGCCGGCTGATGTACGAGGGCCGGTGGCTCGACCCGCAGGCGATGATGCTGCGCGAGTCGATCCAGCGCTGGATCGCGTCGCTCGTGCACGGCTCGGTCACGCTGCGGCTGCGGCGGGGCGAGGACTACTCGATCCTCGACACCCAGGGCTCGCACTTCTCCTACCACCCCGAGAAGCTCTCGATGGAGCGCACCGAGAACGCTGTCTTCGGACCCACCGACCGGATCGGCCAGCTCACGATGCGCAATCTCGACATCGCCGACTCGCGCGCCAAGCTCGAGATGTACGCCTCGCAGCCGCTCGACCAGGGCCAGGTCCTGGTCGAGAACGGCACGCTGTTCGGCGATCTGCCTGCCGGTGGAGCCATGCGGATCGAGGCGAACCCCTCGGTCGAGGGCGACGAGGAGGTGGCTCTCGAGGCCGCCGCCATGGAGTTCGGGACGGACTGATCGCCATGATCAAGGTCGCCGTCACCGGTGCCACCGGGTACGCCGGCGGAGAAGTGCTGCGGCTGCTGCTGTCGCACCCCGAGGTCGAGGTGGGCGCGCTGACCGCGGCGTCCACCGCGGGCTCTCGGTTCGGCCAGCACCAGCCCCACCTGCTCCCGCTGGCCGACCGGATCGTCGCCGAGACCACCCCCGAGACCCTCGCCGGACACGACGTCGTGTTCCTGGCGCTGCCGCACGGCGCGTCGGGCGCCGTCGCCGCGCAGCTGCCCGACGACGTCCTCGTGATCGACTGCGGGGCCGACCACCGGCTCGAGAGCTCGCAGGACTGGGCCGACTACTACGGCGGCGAGCACGCGGGCACCTGGCCGTACGGCATGCCCGAGCTCATCACGGGCTCCTCGCGTCAGCGCGCGGCGCTGGCCGGCGCGCGGCGCGTCGCCGTGCCGGGCTGCAACGTCACCGCCGTGACGCTGGGCCTGCAGCCGGCGGTCGCCGCGGGTCTGGTCGAGACCACCGACCTCGTCGCCGTGCTGGCGAACGGGTACTCCGGCGCGGGCAAGTCGCTCAAGACGCACCTGCTGGCGTCCGAGGGCCTGGGCGCCGCGCTGCCGTACGCGGTCGGCGGCAGCCACCGCCACATTCCCGAGATCGCGCAGAACCTCACCAAGGCCGGCGCGCCCGAGGTGACGATCTCCTTCACGCCCACGCTGGTGCCGATGGCGCGGGGCATCCTGGCCACCGCCACCGCGCGGCTGGCCGAGGGCATCGACGAGGCGCAGGTGCGCGCCGCCTACGAGGACGCGTACGGCGACGAGCCGTTCCTGCACCTGCTGCCCGAGGGCCAGTGGCCCACCACGGCCGCCACGCTGGGCGCCAACACGGCCCAGATCCAGGTCGCGGTCGACGAGCGCGCGGGTCGCCTCGTCACGGTCACGGCCATCGACAACCTCGTCAAGGGCACGGCCGGCGCGGCCGTCCAGTCGATGAACCTCGCGCTGGGTCTGCCCGAGACCACCGGACTCACCACGATCGGAGTGGCGCCATGAACGAGAACAGCACGGGCGTGACCGCTGCGCAGGGCTTCCGGGCCGCGGGCGTCACCGCCGGCCTCAAGGACTCGGGCAAGCCCGACATCGCGCTCGTCGTCAACGACGGTCCGTCGTCGGCCGCGGCCGCCGTGTTCACCTCGAACCGCTGCAAGGCGCACCCGGTGATCTGGAGCGAGCAGGCGATCAAGGGCGGCAGCGCCCGCTCGATCGTGCTCAACTCCGGCGGCGCCAACTGCTACACGGGACCCGAGGGATTCGCGGCCACGCACCGCACGGCCGAGCGCGTCGCCGAGCACCTCGGCATCGGTGCGATCGACGTCCAGGTCTGCTCGACGGGCCTCATCGGGCGCCTGCTCGACGAGTCCAAGGTGCTGGCCGGGGTCGACGCGGCCGTCGTCGCTCTCTCGCCCGAGGGCGGCGCCGACGCAGCGACGGCGATCATGACCACCGACACCGTCATGAAGCAGTCCGTCGCGCAGGGCGACGGCTGGGTCATCGGCGGCATGGCGAAGGGCGCGGGCATGCTCGCCCCGGCGCTGGCCACGATGCTCGTCGTCGTCACGACCGACGCCGACCTCGACGCGGCCACGCTCGACACCGCCCTGCGGACCGCCACGGCCCAGACGTTCGACCGGCTCGACTCCGACGGCTGCCAGTCCACCAACGACACCGTGCTGCTGATGGCGTCCGGTGCCTCGGGCGTCGCGCCGGAGGTCGCCGCGTTCACCGAGGCGCTCACCACCGTGTGCCGCGACCTCGCGCTGCAGCTGCTGGCCGACGCCGAGGGCGCCGACCACGAGATCGCGATCACCACGGTCAACGCCGCGAGCGAGCAGGACGCGCTCGAGGTCGGCCGGTCCGTCGCGCGCAGCAACCTGTTCAAGACGGCGATCTACGGCAAGGACCCCAACTGGGGCCGCATCCTGGCCTCGGCCGGCACCACGACCGCGGAGTTCGACCCGCTCGACCTCGACGTCGCGGTCAACGACGTGTGGGTGTGCCGCAACTCCGGCGTGGGGGAGTCGATCGACCTGGTCGACCTCGAGCCGCGCTCGGTCACGGTCACGATCGACCTCAAGGCAGGCGACCACAGCGCCACGATCTGGACCAACGACCTGACGCACGCCTACGTCCACGAGAACTCCGCCTACTCGACCTGAGGAAGCACCGATGAGTGACAACGAGATGAAGCAGTGGGCGCCCGAGGACTGGGCGGCCGCCACCACGAAGGCGGCCACGCTGGCGCACGCCCTGCCGTGGCTGAAGGCCTACCACGGCAAGATCGTCGTGGTGAAGTACGGCGGCAACGCCATGACCGACGAGCGCCTCAAGCGCGCGTTCGCGGAGGACATCGTCTTCCTGCGGCTGGCCGGCTTCAAGCCGGTGGTGGTGCACGGCGGCGGGCCGCAGATCAGCGCCATGCTCGACCGCCTCCAGATCGAGTCGGAGTTCCGCGGCGGCCTGCGGGTCACCACACCCGAGGCCGTCGAGGTCGTCCGGATGGTGCTCAAGGGCCAGGTCGGCCCCGAGCTGGTCGGCCTGCTCAACCAGCACGGCGACCTCGCCGTCGGTCTGTCCGGTGAGGACGGCGGCCTGTTCCGTGCCCAGCGCACCCAGCCGGTCGTCGACGGCGAGCCGGTCGACGTGGGCCTCGTGGGCGAGGTCGTCGGGGTGCGTCCCGAGGCCGTCATCGACCTCATCGACGCCGGTCGCATCCCGGTGGTCTCCACCGTCGCGCCCGACGCCGACGGCCAGGTGCTCAACGTCAACGCCGACACGGCCGCCTCGGCCCTCGCCGTGGCGCTCGGGGCCGAGAAGCTGCTGGTCCTCACCGACGTCGAGGGCCTCTACGCCGACTGGCCGAACAGCAGTGACGTCATCGGCGAGATCAGCCCCGAGTCGCTCGAGGCGATCCTGCCCGAGCTGGCCAGCGGCATGATCCCCAAGATGACCGCGTGCCTCAACGCCGTCCGTGGCGGCGTCAAGCGCGCCACCGTCGTCGACGGTCGCGAGGAGCACGCCGTGCTGCTGGAGATCTTCACCGACGAGGGCGTCGGCACCCAGGTGCTCGCCGGCGCACGGACCAAGATCCGCACCGCGATGTACACGACCAGTGCGAAGGAGAAGTCGTGAGTCTTCCTGAAGGAGTCGTGATCCACGGCCGCGAGCCCCGGCTCGGCGGCGCCGAGTGGACCGAGCGCTACCGCGGCGCGGTGATGAACACGTTCGGCGACCCGCAGCGCGTGCTCGTGCGCGGCGAGGGCTCCCACGTGTGGGACGCCGACGGCAACCGCTACCTCGACCTGCTCGGCGGCATCGCCGTCAACGTGCTCGGCCACGGGCACCCCGCGATCCTCGAGGCCGTCGCGCAGCAGCTGCAGACGCTCGGCCACATCAGCAACTTCTTCGCGTCGGCGCCCCAGATCGAGCTCGCCGAGAAGCTGCTCGAGCTGCTCGGCTCCGACGGCCGCGTCTTCTTCGCGAACTCGGGCACCGAGGCCAACGAGGCCGCGTTCAAGGCCACCCGCCGCACGGGCCGCACCACGGTCGTCGCTGCCGAGGGCTCGTTCCACGGCCGCTCGATGGGCGCGCTCGCGCTGACCTCGAAGGCCGCCTACCGCGAGCCGTTCGAGCCGCTGCCGGGCGACGTCCGTTGGGTGCCGTTCGGCGACGCCGAGGCACTGGCCGCGGCCGTCGACGAGACCGTGGCCGCCGTGATCCTCGAGCCCATCCAGGGGGAGGCCGGCGTCATCGTGCCGCCGGAGGACTACCTCGCGGCCGCCCGCCGGATCACGTCCGAGCACGGCGCGCTCCTGTGGCTCGACGAAGTCCAGACCGGCATCGGCCGCACCGGCGACTGGTTCGGGCACACGCCGTCGGGCGTCACGCCCGACCTGGTGACCTTCGCCAAGGGCCTCGGCGGCGGCATCCCGATCGGTGCGTGCGTCGCGCTCGGGGAGGCCGCCACGCTGCTCGGCCCGGGCAACCACGGCACCACGTTCGGCGGCAACCCGGTCGCGACCGCCGCCGGCCTCGCCGTCATCTCCACGATCGAGTCGCAGGGCCTGCTCGCGGCCACGCAGGCGCGCGGCGACCAGCTCGCCGACGGCCTCACCCGCCACGCGCGGGTCGAGGGCGTCACGGGTCGAGGCCTGCTGCGGGGCGTCGTGCTCAGCGAGCCGCGCGCGGCCGACGTGCAGAAGGCCGCGCTCGACGCCGGGCTCATCGTGAACGCCCCCACGCCCGACCGGCTGCGCCTCGCGCCGCCGCTCGTGCTGACCGAGGACGAGGCCGCCCACGCCGTGTCCACCCTCGGCGCGATCCTCGACGAGGTGCTCTCATGAGCGAGCGCCAGCGAGCGAGCATCGGCACGGGCATGGTGCCGCCGACGTACCCTGCACTTTCCACGGAGGTGGGATCATGACCCGGCACTTCCTGCGGGACGACGACCTGACTCCCGAAGAACAGGCTGAAGTGCTGGCGCTCGCCGCCGAGCTGAAGGCCGAGCCGTACTCGCGCCGCCCGCTCGCGGGACCCCAGTCGGTGGTCGTGCTGTTCGACAAGTCGTCCACCCGCACGCGCGTGTCGTTCGCGGTGGGCATCGCCGACCTCGGCGGCAACGCCGTGGTGATGGACACGGGCGTCACGCAGGTGGGTCGCGGCGAGCCGATCGCCGACACGGCGCGCGTCCTGGGCCGCATGGCCAGCGCCGTCGTGTGGCGCACCTACGCCCAGGACGGCCTCGAGCAGATGGCCGAGCACGCGGGCGTCCCGGTGGTCAACGCGCTCTCGGACGACTTCCACCCGTGCCAGATCCTCGCGGACTGGCTGACGGTGATCGAGCACAAGGGCGCGCTCGCCGGGCTCACGGTCGCCTACGTGGGCGACGGGGCCAACAACATGGGCCACTCGTACCTCCTCGGCGGCGCCACGGCGGGCATGCACGTCCGCGTCGGCGCACCGGAGGGCTTTCAGCCCGATCCCGCGATCGTCGCCGACGCCGAGCGGATCGCCGCCGGCACGGGCGGCTCCGTCGCGGTCACTGCCGACCCGGCCGCCGCCGTGGCCGGAGCCGACGTCGTCATCACCGACACGTGGGTCTCGATGGGGCAGGAGGACGAGAAGGCCGAGCGCGTCGCGCTGTTCGGCGCCTACTCGGTCACCGCGGACCTCATGGCCAAGGCCGACCCCGAGGCGATCGTGCTCCACTGCCTCCCGGCGTACCGGGGGCTCGAGATCGCCGCCGACGTCATCGACGGACCGCAGTCCGTGGTGTGGGACGAGGCCGAGAACCGCGTCCACGCCCAGAAGGCGGTCCTGACCTGGCTGCTGGAACGGTCATGATCCCCGGCACCAAGGCGTCCCGCCAAGCGCTCATCGTCGACCTGCTCGGCACGTGCGACGTGCGGTCGCAGGGCGAGCTCGTCGACCTGCTGCGCGAGCGCGGGGTCACCGCGACGGCGTCCACGGTGTCGCGCGACCTCGACGAGCTCGACGCCGTCCGCGTCCGCCAGGGCGACGGCAGCCTCGTGTACGCGGTTCCGGCCGAGGGCGGCGACCGTAGCGCCCGGGCCGCCTCCGACTCGTTCGCGGCGCAGGTCCGGCTCCAGCGCCTGCTGCGCGAGCTGCTCGTCTCGGCGCAGTCGTCCGCGAACCTCGTGGTGCTGCGCACCCCGCCCGGTGCCGCGCAGTTCCTGGCCTCCGCGATCGACCACGTGCAGATGAGCGAGACGCTCGGCACGATCGCCGGCGACGACACGGTCATGCTGATCTCGCGCGACCCGGCCGGCGGCGAGGCCCTCGCCGCCCACCTGAACTCCCTCGCCCGTAAGGTGCCCACCGATGACTGACTCCTCCGACCTCACGCCCGCCGTGCCCGGCTCCACCGACGTCGAGGCCGCCGACTCGCGACTCTGGGGCGGGCGCTTCGCGTCCGGCCCCTCGCCCGAGCTGACCGAGCTCTCGCGCTCGACGCACTTCGACTGGCGGCTCGCGCCCTACGACCTGGCCGGCTCGCGCGCCCACGCGCGCGTGCTGCACTCCGCGGGCCTGCTGACCGACGACGACCTCGCGGCCATGATGGACGGCATCGCGTCGCTCGACGGCGACGTCCGCTCGGGCGCCTTCCGCCCCGAGCCGGGCGACGAGGACGTCCACTCCGCGCTCGAGCGAGGCCTGATGGAGCGCCTCGGCGCCGACCTCGGGGGCCGGCTGCGGGCCGGCCGCTCGCGCAACGACCAGGTCGCCACGCTCTTCCGCGCCTACCTGCGCGACCACGCGCGCCAGGTCGCCTCGCTCGTGCGCGAGCTCGTCGAGGCCATCGCCGGGCAGGCCGAGCGCCACCTCGGCGCGCCGATGCCCGGCCGCACACACCTCCAGCACGCCCAGCCCGTCCTCCTCTCGCACCACCTGCTGGCCCACGCCTGGCCGCTCGTGCGCGACCTCGACCGACTGCGCGAATGGGACGCCCGCGTCGGCTCCGAGTCGCCCTACGGCTCGGGCGCGCTCGCGGGCTCCTCGCTGGGCCTCGACCCCGAGGCGGTCGCGGCCGACCTCGGCTTCACCGGCTCGGCCGCGAACTCGATCGACGGCACGGCGGCGCGCGACTTCGTCGCCGAGTTCGCCTTCGTGGCGGCGCAGATCGGCGTCGACGTCTCCCGGCTCGCCGAGGAGATCATCCTGTGGAACACGAAGGAGTTCGACTTCGTCACGCTGCACGACGGGTACTCCACCGGGTCGAGCATCATGCCGCAGAAGAAGAACCCCGACATCGCCGAGCTCGCCCGCGGCAAGGCCGGCCGCCTGATCGGCAACGTGTCGGGCCTGCTGGCCACGCTCAAGGCGCTGCCGCTGGCCTACAACCGCGACCTGCAGGAGGACAAGGAGCCGGTCTTCGACTCGATCGACACGCTCGAGGTCCTGCTGCCCGCGTTCACCGGCATGGTGGCCACGCTCGAGTTCAACACCACGCGGATGGCCGAGCTCGCGCCGCAGGGCTTCGCGCTGGCCACCGACGTGGCCGAGTGGCTCGTCCGCCAGGGCGTGCCGTTCCGCGTCGCGCACGAGCTCTCGGGCGCGTGCGTCCGTGCGTGCGAGGAGCGCGGCATCGAGCTGTGGGACCTCAGCGACGAGGACTTCGCGCAGATCTCGCCGCACCTGTCGGGCGCGTCCGAGCCCGGGGGAGTGCGCGAGGTGCTGACGCTCGCCGGCTCGATCGCCTCGCGCGACGGCCGCGGCGGCACCGCCCAGGCCCGCGTCACCGAGCAGCTCGCGGAGCTCCGCTCGCGGCTCTGAGGGTGGAGGATCCCCTGTTGACAGGGGAATCCCTCACCTTGCGGGGAAACTTCCCCGCATCGTGACGGAAAACCCCGCACGGTCCGCTCACCAGCGGTTGCGCGCCTCCTCGGCCCAGCCGACCAGGCCGTCGAGCCGGTGCTCCACGCCCTTGCCTCCGCGGGCCCAGCCCGACCAGCGGCCGAAGGCCTGGAGGGTGCGCGACGCGATCACGCCCAGCTGGGTCGTGGCGACGCGGCGGTGGAACGGCGTCAGGGTGGCCTCGACGTCGGGTCCGGTGACGGTCCACGGCGATGCGGGGTCCTCGAGGTCGTACGACCACTGGAGGTCGTCGATCCAGTGGTGCAGGCGGCCGTCGACGAACAGGCCGTTCTCGGTCTGGCCGGTCCCGTCGGTCCACTTCCCACCGAGCTGCAGGCCCAGGCGCCGGCCGCCCACGTCGCCGCTCCCGGCACCCCAGTTCCAGGTCATCCGGTAGGGCCAGACGCCGCGGCCGCGGTCGAGGACGCCCCAGCCGGCCACGACGGCCTCGCGCTCGCCGTCGACCTCGATCGTGCCGCTCAGCGGCCGGGCGGGGTCCTTCAGCGTGTACTGGAATCGCCGCGGGCTCCACGGCACGACCACCCCGAGCGCGTCGTCGCCGCCCTCGGCCTCCAACGCGACCGTGACCCGCTCGGATTGCACGCTGATGCGCGTGCCCCGGCCGTGGTCGGCGAAGGTCAGCGGTCCGCTCGACACGGTGATCGGCGGGAGGTCGTCGGACAGGCCCGGGCGCAGCGGCCCAAGCTTCGTCGTGTCGAGGCTGACCTCGTGCCGGCGCAGCCGGTCATACGCGTAGACCTGCGTGAGGTTCGCGTAGTCGAGGTCGGCGATCGTCAGGCCCAGCACGAACCGGCGGGTGACGATGCCCCAGTACTCCCAGCGCTTCGCCCGGCCGGTCCAGGGCAGGGCCGTGCGGTGCAGCGGGCGTCGCGTCCAGCCGACGGCGTCGGGGTTGAGGCGGCGGCCGACGGCGAGGTCGACGGGCTCGGCGATCTCGGACATGCCCCGAAGCCTAGGGGCAGCAGGGCGGGCCGGGAGCGGGACTCCGTTCAGTCGAGGAGGTAGCGCCGCTCGGGCCGTCCGGCGGTGCCGTAGCGGAGCCTGACGGTGGCGCGACCGGTGCTCACGAAGTGCTCGAGGTAGCGCCGCGCGCTGACCCTCGAGAGCCCGATCAGCTCGGCGGCCTCGGCCGCCGAGACCTCGCCCGCACCCTCCAGCGCAGCCAGCACCGACGCCGCCGTCTCGGCGCTCAGGCCCTTCGCCAGCGGCGCCGGACCGCCCGGCCCACCGCCGAACGCCCGGTCGATCGCCGACTGGTCCGGCTCGGACTCGGTGTGCAGCGACCGGATCGACTTCGCGACGGCGCGCAGGCGGTCGGCCAGCTCGGGGTACTCGAACGGCTTCACGAGGTACTGCTGCGCGCCACCCAGCAGCGCCGCGCGGACCACGTCGGCGTCGCGCTCGGCGGTGACCATGATGACGCCGACCTCGTGCCCCGAGGCGCGCAGCGCGCGCAGCACCTCGATGCCGTCCATGTCGGGCAGGTGGACGTCGAGCAGCACCAGGTCGGGGCGGAGCTCGGCCACCGCGCTCAGCGCGTCCGCTCCCGTGCCGGCGGTCCCGGCGATCTCGAACCCGTCGGTGCGCTCGACGAACCGCTGGTGGATCCGCGCCACCATGAAGTCGTCGTCGACGACGAGCACGCGGATCATGCGGCGCCGCCCACGAGGGGGAGACGCACCCGGAACGTGGCGCCCGGCCCGCCGGGGTCGAGGGTGGCCGAGCCCCCGCGACGCGTGGCGATGAGGCGCACGAGCGGCAGCCCGATGCCGCGGCCGCCGAGGACCTCGGGCTTCGTCGAGAAGCCGCGCGAGAAGATCGATCCGGCGATCTCGTCCGGCACGCCGGGTCCGTCGTCGCTCACCACGACCTCGATCGTGCCATCGATCTCGGTCAGGCGGACGGCCACCTCGCGCCCGGCGCCGCCGCGGCAGGCGTCCACGGCGTTGTCGACGAGGTTGCCCAGCACGGTGGTGAGGTCGGCGGCCAGGTCCGGCTCCAGGGCTGGCACGTGCGAGGACGGGTGGATCCGCAGGTCCAGTCCGGCCTCGGCCGCCTGGCTGACCTTGGCGGCCAGCAGTGCGGCGACGGCCGGGTCGCGCACCGCGTCGCGCAGACTCGCGTCCAGCACCGCCCGCTCGCGCGTCAGCGTGCCCAGCAGGCTCGCCAGCTCGTCGTACTCGCCCAGCTCGACGAGGCCGGAGATCGTGTGGAGACGGTTCGCGAACTCGTGCGTCTGGGCGCGCAGCGCATCGGTGATCGAGAGGTTCGAGCTGAGCTGCTGCTCGACCTCGACGACGTCGGTGCGGTCGCGCATCGTCGTGACGCCGCCGATGCCCAGGCCCCGGCTGGACGCCGCGCGCCGGTTGACCACCAGCACCCGGTCGCCCGTGAGGACGACGGCGTCGCGGGTCTCGGCGTCGCCCCCGATCACCTCGGTCAGCGCGGCGTCGAGTCCCAGCGCGTCGAGCGGCTGCCCGACCGGGTCTCCCGTGACGCCGAGCAGCCGCCGTGCGGCGTCGTTCATGACGGTCACGACGCCGGAGTTGTCCACGGCGACGACGCCCTCGCGGATGCTGTGCAGCAGGGCGTAGCGGTGGTCGGCGAGCGTGGCGATCTCGTCGCCGGCGAGGCCGCGGGTGCGACGCTTCAGCAGCCGCGAGACGGCCCACGTGCCGAGTCCGCCCAGCAAGGCCCCGAGACCGAGGTACGGCGCGAGGTCGGTGGAGGAGTCCGCGATCCGGTCCCACCACGACGGGTAGGCCTGCTCGGCGACCGCGATGCCCACGAGCGTGCCGTCGTCGGCGATCACGGGCGCGTGCGCCGTCACGTAGGTCCGGCCGTCGTGCTCGACGTCGCCGCTCCAGCCGCGTCCCTCGCGCACGCGGCTCTCGCCGAGGTCGAGCGTGGTGCCCACCTCCGACGGCTCGGCCGCGGCGATCACGGTGCCGTCGGGGTCGGTCACCAGCACGTCGGTGGCGCCCGACAGCGCGACGGCCCGCTCGACGAACGGCGCGAGCGTCCGGGTGGCGGAGGGCTCGTCGATCGCGGTGCGGACGACCTCGCCGCCCGCGAGGTACTCCGCGACCGACCGCATCGCGCTGCCGCGCTCGTCGGTGAAGGCCGCCGTGCTCTGCCGGAACGAGATCACCGCCACGACGAGCAGCACGGCGGCGACGACCGCCAGCTGCAGCAGCAGCACCTGCCCGGCGAGCGTCAGCCGGCGCCGTCCGGGCGACACGTTCCGCATGACCACAATGACCAGAACCTCCTTTGATTCCGCAATCGTGACCCACGCCACAAGGGCCCGCATGATCGGGGTGGAGCACGACGAGGAGGACCGATGATCAGGTGGGGAACGAGCGGCCGCCGTGGCCGCGCGCTGGGCGTGGGACTCGTGGCGACGCTGGTGCTGGCGATGCTCGCCGGCTGCGGGGTCACGCGAGCCGACGACGAGGACGCGTCCAACCGGCGCCTGCGCATGATGATCCCGAACAGCCCGGGTGGCGGCTACGACCTCACGGGTCGCGCCGGTGTGCGGGCGATGGAGGAGAACGAGCTCACCGGACGCTTCGAGGTCACCAACGTCATCGGCGCCGGCGGCACCGTCGCGATGCAGCGACTCATGAACGAGCGCGGCGCCGACGACCTGCTGATGACCATGGGTCTCGGCGTCGTCGGGTCGGTCTTCACGAACGGCTCCGACGCCACCGTCGACAAGGCCACGCCGATCGCGCAGCTGGTGTCCGAGCCCGAGGGCATCCTCGTGCCGAAGGACTCGCCGTTCCGCACGGTCCAGGACTTCGTCGACGCCTGGAAGAAGGACCCCGGCAGCGTCACGATCGGCGGCGGCTCGTCGCCGGGCGGACCCGACCACCTCTTCCCGATGCAGCTCGCGGACGAGCTCGGCATCGACGCGAAGGACGTCAACTACATCACGTACGACGGCGGCGGACCGCTCACGACGGCGCTCCTCGGCTCCAAGATCGAGGTCGGCATGTCCGGCCTCGGCGAGTTCGAGGGCCAGATCGAGGACGGGTCCCTGCGCGTGCTCGCCGTCTCCGGCGAGGAGCCGCTCGAGACCGTCGACGCGCCCACCCTCAAGGAGGAGGGCATCGACTTCAGCTTCATCAACTGGCGCGGAGTGCTCGCACCGCCGGGCATCTCGGAGGAGACCCGCGCCGAGTACATCGAGCTGCTGACCGCCATGCACGAGACGCCCGAGTGGCAGGAGGCCCTCGAGCGCAACGGCTGGATCGACGACTTCGCCACGGGCGACGACTTCGGCACCTTCCTGGAGGAGCAGAACGACCGCGTCGCCTCGACCCTCGAGGAGCTGGGACTCGCATGACCACCACCACGAACCCACCGGCACGCACGGTGGACCGGGCCCAGTACGGGCTCGCGGCCTTCGTCACCGTCGTCGGCATCGTCGTCCTCGTCGACGCCCTCGGGCTCGACGCCGGCTTCGCCGACCAGCCCGTCCAGCCGTACGCGTTCTCGTACGCGATCGGCAGCGTGCTCGTCGTCCTCGGCGTCCTGCTGGCCGTCGCCACCTGGCGCGGTGACGTCGCCGAGCCCGAGGAGGGCGAGGACGTCGACCTCTCCGGCGGTCTCGACTGGACCACGCTGCTGCAGCTGGTCGCCGTGATCGTCGTCGTCGTGGCGCTGATCAACTGGCTCGGCTGGGCGATCATGGGCGCCTTCCTCTTCGCCGCCTCGGCGCGCATCCTCGGCAGCCGGCGCCTGCTGCTCGACGTCGGCGTGGGCATCGCCCTGTCCCTGCTGACCTGGTACGGCTTCTACGTCGGCCTCGGCATCCCGATCCCCGCGGGCGTCCTGGACGGAGTGCTCTGATGGAGCTGCTGCTGGAGGGCTTCGCGAACGCCCTGACCCCCGAGAACCTGCTGTACGCCGTCATCGGCGTGCTGCTGGGCACGGCCGTCGGCGTGCTGCCGGGCATCGGCCCGGCGATGACGGTGGCGCTGCTGCTGCCGATCACCTACAACGTCGAACCGGCGGGCGCGCTCATCATGTTCGCCGGCATCTACTACGGCGGCATGTACGGCGGCTCGACGACGTCGATCCTGCTGAACACCCCCGGAGAGTCCTCATCGGTCGTCACGGCGCTCGAGGGCAACAAGATGGCCAAGCGCGGACGTGCGGCACAGGCCCTCGCCACCGCGGCGATCGGCTCGTTCGTCGCCGGCACCATCGGCTCGATCCTGCTCGTCGTCCTGATGCCCAGGATCGCCGACGTCGTGGTCGAGCTCGGTGCGCCGTCGTACTTCGCGATCATGCTGTTCGCGCTCTTCACGGTCACGGCCGTGCTGGGCTCCTCGAAGCTGCGCGGCTTCACCTCGCTCTTCCTCGGCCTGACGATCGCGCTGGTCGGCTCCCAGACGGGTCAGGCCCGGCTCACGTTCGGCCGGCCCGAGCTCGCCGACGGCATCGACGTCGTGGTCGTCGCGGTCGCGATCTTCGCCATCGGCGAAGCGCTGTGGGTCGCGGCCCACCTGCGCCGCCGCCCGCTGGAGATCATCCCCGTCGGGCAGCCCTGGATGAGCCGGGCCGACTGGGGCCGCTCGTGGAAGCCGTGGCTGCGCGGCACGGCGTACGGCTTCCCGTTCGGCGCCCTGCCCGCCGGCGGCGCCGAGGTCCCGACGTTCCTGTCGTACATCACCGAGCGTCGCCTCACGAAGCACCCCGAGGAGTTCGGCCAGGGCGCCATCGAGGGCGTCGCCGGCCCGGAGGCGGCGAACAACGCGTCGGCCGCGGGCACGCTCGTGCCGCTGCTGGCGATCGGTCTGCCGACCACCGCGACCGCCGCGGTCATGCTGCTGGCGATCCAGAGCTACGGCATCCAGCCCGGCCCGCAGCTGATGGACGCCGAGCCCGAGCTCGTGTGGGCCCTGCTGGCCAGCTTGTTCATCGCCAACGTGCTGCTGCTGGTGCTGAACCTGCCGATGGCGCCCATCTGGGCGAAGCTGCTGCAGATCCCGCGGCCGTACCTCTACGCCGGCATCCTGTTCTTCGCCGCGCTCGGTGCGTACAGCGTGAACTTCCAGGCGTTCGACCTCGGCATCCTGCTGGTGCTGGGCCTGCTCGGCTTCGCGATGCGGCGCTTCGGGCTCCCGGTGCTGCCGCTCATCATCGGTGTGATCCTCGGGCCGCGCCTGGAGGAGCAGCTGACCACCGCCCTGGCCATCTCGCAGGGTGACCTGAGCACCCTGTGGAGCGAGCCGGTGGCCGTCCTGGTCTACGTCCTCATGGCGGCGATCGCCGTGGTCATGGGGGTCGTGGCGTGGCGTCGCCGCGGGCACGACACCGACGAGATCGACCGCATGCTCGACCGCGCGGCGGTCACCGACCGCGACGACATCTGAGAGGAACGACGACATGACGATCGTGGTGGCCTACAGCCCCGACCAGTACGGACGAGCCGCGCTCGCCCACGGCGCCGCCGAGGCGACGCTGCGCAGCGAGGGCCTGCTCGTGATCAACGACACCCGCGGCGACTCGCTCGTGGACACGCGATTCGCGCACGAGGACGAGATCACGCAGGTGCGCGTGCGGCTGGCGACGCTCGGCCTCCAGGCCGAGGTGCGCCAGGAGGTCGTGCGCGACGTCGCCGAGAGCGTCGTCCGCGCGGCGACCGAGTCGGGCGCCAGCCTCATCGTGGTCGGCGTCCGGCACCGCAGCCCGGTGGGCAAGGCGCTGATGGGGAGCGTCGCCCAGCGGGTGATCCTCGACGCGCCGTGCCCCGTCCTGGCGGTCAAGCCGGACGAGGAGTCCGACGCGGTCTGAACCGGTTCGGGGTGGCTCGCGGCGGCGTGCCTACGATGACGCCGTCCCTGTTCCCGTCCCGGAAGCGAGATCCACGACCCATGGCTGAGGTCACCCTGCGCGCCCGCGACCTGTTGGGCCGCCTGCTGCACGGGCACGGCGTGGTCGCGCGGATCACCGAGGTCGAGGCCTACGGCGGCATCGAGGACCCCGCCTCCCACGCGTACGTCCGCACGCCGCGCTCGGAGATCATGTACGGACCGGCGTGGCGGCTCTACGTGTACCGGATCCACGGCCATCACGCGGCCAACGTCGTCACGGGACCCACCGAGAAGGCGGCCGCCGTGCTCATCCGCGCCGCCGAGATCGTTGAGGGGATCGAGCTCGCCCGCGAGCGCCGCGGTCCCGTGGCCGACGTCGCCCTGGCGCGCGGCCCCGGCAACCTCACGAAGGCGCTCGGGATCACCAGCGCCGATCTGGGCACCGACCTGCTCGATCCCGAGCCGGTGTCACTGGGGGAGCGGGTCGAGGATCCCGAGATCGTCGCTGGCCCTCGCGTGGGCGTCCGGCTCAACGCCGACGCGCCGTGGCGCTTCTGGGTCGCGGGTGACCCGACGGTGTCGGCCTATCGCCGGCACCCCCGGGCCTGACCCGCTCGTCAGCTCAGCGCAGGCACTTCGGCGTGCTGGTGGCCAGGTCGGCCGTTCGGACGACGCTGCCGTGCCGCAAGGTCACCCGGGCGCGCGCCGGGCCCCGGTGGGCGTGGCCGCGCAGCGACGCCGCCGACCGGGTGAGCGCGAAGGGCGCGCGGGTGTCGGTGCCGACCACGCGGCTCCCGATGCCGAACGTGGTGGACGTGGCGAGGCCCTGCCCGCCGGTCACCCGCAGGGTCACCCGCGCCTTGCGCGCCGGTCCCTGACAGACGGCGTGCAGCCGCAGGGTGCCGGCCGCGCGACCGAGGCGGCGCCGCGAGTCGTGACGACCCGCCACGAGCGGCTCGATCGTCTCGAGGGCCTGGTCGGCCATCTGGGCCATGCCGGCGGTCGACGGGTGCAGCGGAGCGCCGTCGCCGTAGGCCTCGAGGCCACGGATCCACTGGTCGGCCGGGGCGGCGCAGGCCGAGTGCTCCTGCCAGCCCTCGATGTCGCGCATGTCGACGAACGCGACGCGCTCCTCCTTCGCCACGCGGCCGATCGTGTCGCTGAGTCGGTCGATCATCGACTGGAGGTACGCGAGGTCGGCGTTGGTCGCGCGGAAGAGCGCGGGGCACGTCTCGGTCGGCACGTAGGTGCCATAGCCGACGGCGACGATCTGGGCCTTCGGCGAGCGCTTGCGGACGTCGGCGATGACGCGCCGATAGATGTCGGCGAGGCCGTCGATCGCGTCGTGGTACGGCTGCGTGGGCAGGGTGCTGCAGCCCTGGATCAGGCACGTCTGGGCCAGTCCGACCAGGCCCACGTCGTTGCCGCCCATCGTGCCGATCGTCACGAGCGTGGTGTCGCGGGTGAGCGCGTCGAGCTGCGGCGGCACGTCGCCTGCGGGCGTCGTCTGCGGGTTCCAGTAGTGCGCCGTCGTGGCCGAGCTGCAGCTCACGTCGGTGAAGCTCTTCGCGCCGATCTCGGCGGCGACGAGACTGGGGAAGTTGTGGTCGCTGCGGGCGCAGCCGCCCGGCACCTGCTCGGGAATGCCCGGGCCGGCGACGAACGAGTCGCCCATCGCGACGTACTTCTCGCCGGAGGTCGGGTGGTGCCACGGATGGGACCGCTCGCCGGCCGAGGCGGGCAGTGCCGTGGCCAGGCCGGCCAGGAGGGCGAGGGAGGCGGCGACGGCCGACGAGCGACGGAAGGACTTCACGGGGGACTCCTCGAGGACTGGATGTGACCTGGGTCACGCGACGTCCGCGACGCTACCACCGACTTCCGTCAGATCCAGCGGCGCAACGGCTTCACGAGGTCGAGCGCCCAGGAGACGCCCACCGAGATCACGACGGTGGCCACGTAGATGACCGGGAGTCCCACGATCGGGCGCTCCTCGACGAGGGGACCGAGGTCGGTCGTCATCCGCAGCGTGTGCAGCACGAGGGCGTGCACGAGGTAGATCCGGAAGCTCAGCTCGGAGAGCCGGCGGACGGCCGGCCACGCGGGTCCGGGTCCCCAGCTGCGCGTCGCGAAGAGCGCGAAGACGCCCATCGAGTACATCAGCACCGGCGGCTTGAGGTTGTCGTAGGCGGCGAACACGTCGGGATCGCCGTGGCTGGCCGCCTGCCACACGGCGACGAAGGTCCACCCGAGGCCGGCCACCGCGAGTGCGAGCCACGCGAGGTACGGCACCCGCAGCCGGTCGCGGTAGTGGCTGATCACGAAGCCGAGGACGAACAGGCCGACGTAGCCCGTGGGCAGGGCCGCGAACGGTGACGGGTAGAGCGCGGGGAAGCGGTCGCCGAGGAACCAGGCGCCCCACCGCGGCAGCAGGTCGGCGATCAGCCACAGCACGAGGAACCACGTCAGCAGCTGGCGGCGCTGGGGCTCGGGACGGTCCGTCAGGGCCCGCAGCAGCGGCACCGTGAGGTAGATCCCGAGCAGGACGTAGACGAACCACAGGTGGTACGCGGCCGGGCCGCCCAGGAGCGCCCGCACGAGACCGGTCAGTCCCAGCTCCCCGGGGTCGGTGAGGGTGCCGTTGACGCCGCGCGCGCCGTCCTCGCGCAGCAGCGCGTTCGCGAGGCCGTAGATCACGATCCACGTCAGCGTCGGGAGCGCGACGCGCAGGAACTGCGGCCGCAGCACGAAGCGGCGGACGGGGTCGAGCAGCAGCGCCCCCGACGTCATGAAGAAGCAGTTGACCGCGAAGCGCCCCAGCGAGTCGGCCAGGTTGCCGACGTTGAAGGCCGAGACCAGCTCGGGCGCCGAGTCGCGCCACACCACCACGACGATCGCCCCGGTGTGCAGCAGGATGACCGCGAAGGTCGCCAGCACCCGCAGGTGGTCCAGCTCGTGCCGGCGCGCGACTCTCGTGGCCGTGGTGCTCATGGCGGCACCTTAGAGGCCGGGCTCCGCCTGCTCCTCGGGTGCCCCGTCGCTCGCCTGCGGGATCTCGCAGACGCCGTCGACGCACACGGGCGCGTCGTCGTCGCCCACGATCTCGAACGGTCCGGTCACGCCGAGGCCTCCGCGACGGCCCGGTCGAGGACCTGGCGGAACGTCTCGGGGGCCTGCGCGCCCGACACGCCGAGGCGGCCGTCGAACACGAAGAAGGGGACGCCCGAGATGCCGTAGGCACGCGCCTGGGCGATGTCGGCCTCGACGTCGTCGGCGTGACGACCCGACTCGAGGGCCTCACGCAGCGCGTCGGCGTCCAGTCCCACCTCGGCGCCCAGCGCGACGAGCTCATCCACGCGGCCGACGTGACGACCCTGCTCGAAGTACGCCGACAGCAGACGCTCCTTGAGCTCGATCTGCTTGCCGTGCTCCTTGGCGAAGTGCAGCGCCTGGTGCGCGAGCAGCGTCTTGGTGTGGCGCAGCGCCTCGAAGTCGTACGACAGGCCCTCGTCGGCGGCCAGCGCGGTCATCTGCGTCAGCATCTGCTCGACCTGGCCGGCGTCCATGCCCTTGTGGTGCGCGAGGAAGTCGACCTCGCTGCCCTCGAAGTCGACCGGCGTGTCCGGGGCCAGCTCGAAGCTGTGGAACTCGACCTCGACCTCGCCGTCGAAGTCCTGCAGGGCGGACTCGAAGCGGCGCTTGCCGATGAAGCACCAGGGGCAGGCGATGTCGGACCAGATGTCGACCTTGACGGGACGTGCAGCGTTGTCGTTCACGTCGGTCCCAACGCCGGGGAGCCGTCGCGGCATTCCCGACGCGGGTGCGCGATACGCTCGGACCATGACCATCGCCGTCGCCTACCGACCCGACGACTACGGGCGCGCCGCGGTCCGCTGGGCCGCAGCCAAGGCCGAGGCCAACGACGAGAAGCTCGTCATCATCACGGTCAGCGAGATCGACCCCGAGTTCGACGAGCCCGAGGAGATCGACCTCTCGGAGTTCACCGAGCGGTTCGACCTCGAGGGCATCGACTACGAGGTCCGCCGCGCGGCCTCGCTCTCGGTCTCGGACGTCGTGATCGACGAGGCCGTCGACGCCGGCGCCGAGCGCCTCGTCATCGGCATCCGCAAGCGCACGCCCGTCGGCAAGATGCTCATGGGCCGCGTCACCCAGATGATCCTGCTCGACGCCCCGATGCCCGTCATCGCCGTCAAGCCCTGACGCGACCCCGCCACGTCACGGCGGCCACCCCGAGGCTGAACAGCCCGTCGACGGCGAAGTAGATGGCCACGACCCAGCGGATCGGCGCCCACAGGCCCCAGTCCGCGGCGACGGTGAGGAACACGACCGCCAGCGCGAGCTCGGTCAGGCCGTAGACGAAGCACGCGCCGGGGTGCTCGATCAGGAACCGGCGAAGGCCGCCGAGCGGCCCCTTCGTGATCTCCTCCCGCGAGAGCTCGGTGCGCAGGTCGCCCGCGGCGCCTCGCAGCCCGCGCGCCAGCATCTCGCGCTTCGAGAGGGGCCCGACGACCGTGACGGCCGGGGGTGGAGCGTCCTCCTCCAGCCACAGCGCCGCGGAGAGCGGGACGCCGACGGCGTCGGCGACGTCGGCCGCGAAGGACTTCTCGCCCGTCCCGGCGGCCTTGAGGCGCGCCACGAGCGCGTCGTCGAATCGGCGTCGCCGCGAGGGGAACCACAGGGTCACCTCACCCCGCAGCAGGGCGCGCGTCTCGGGATCGTGGAGCCCCGTGGTCAGCTCAGGAGGGACGCCCCGGTCCACGTGACACACGACGGTGCGACCGCCGTGCCGGACACGGATGATCGCGCCACGGCCGTCTCCCTCCCGGCTGAAGGACACGGCAGGCAGCTGCGACCGCAGCGTCACGTCCACGACGACCCCGGGATCCGTGCTGAGCGTGTCGTGGATCAGCGTGAACCCGTCGACCTCGGCGACCTCCACGGTCGCGTTGCCGCGATTGGCGATCGACTGGGCCTCCCCGCCGAGGTCCGGGTCGGTGCGGACGACGTGGACCAGCGTGAGCGGCAGGGAGTGGGTCTCGGCCTCCCACACGGTATCCATGAGCTCATCGAGCTCCTCCGGAAGGTCGCCACCCGTGTGGTGCCGGCCGTCGCGATCCACCACGCCGTCGTCCACCAGCGCTACGGTGTCGAACCGGTGCACCAGTGAGCGGACCAGTCCCTGCCAGGGCAGGCTCGGCGGCAGGTCGTCGCTGCGCAGGACGAGCTCGTCCGCGTCGAGCGCCAGGCGAACCGTGTGCACCTCCGGCTGGCCTAGACGGGCCCCGTCGATCACGCCGCCTGCGATGCGCACGGAGTCCAGGTAGTCCAGGAGGTCGCGCGCGTCGATGGTCGAGCCGTCCGCGCGGAAGGCCACGATGCCGACCTCGTGCGTCTCGGCAGGGGTGTTCACGCCCGAAGCCTAGTGAGGCCCCGGCGTTCCGCGCCGATAGCCTTGAACGCGTGACTACACACGTGATCGACGACCTGCAGGCGCGCGGCCTCATCGCGCACTCCACCGACCTCGACGCCCTCCGGGCCGAGATCGACGCGGGCCCGATCACCTACTACGTGGGCTTCGACCCGACCGCGCCGAGTCTCCACGTCGGCAACCTGCTCCAGCTCCTGACCGCGCGTCGCCTCCAGCTCGCGGGCAACCGGCCGCTGATCCTCGTCGGCGGCTCCACGGGCCTCATCGGCGACCCGAAGGAGTCGGGGGAGCGGATCATGAACTCCAAGGAGACGGTCGCCGACTGGGTCGAGCGGATCCGTGGACAGGTCTCGCGCTTCGTCGAGTTCGGCGGGGACAACGGCGCCACGGTGGTCAACAACCTCGACTGGACGCAGCCGATGTCCGTGCTCGACTTCCTGCGCGACATCGGCAAGCACTTCCCGGTGAACCGGATGCTGGCCCGCGACGTCGTCGCCAGCAGGCTCGAGTCGGGCATCAGCTACACCGAGTTCAGCTACGTGCTGCTGCAGTCGATGGACTACCTCGAGCTGTTCCGCCGCCACGGCGCGGTGCTGCAGACGGGCGGCAGCGACCAGTGGGGCAACCTCACCGGTGGCGTCGAGCTGATCCGCCGTGCCGAGGGCGCCAAGGTGCACGCACTGTCGACGCCGCTCATCACCAAGGCCGACGGCACGAAGTTCGGCAAGACCGAGAGCGGCACGATCTGGCTCGATCCCGAGCTGATGAGCCCCTACGCCTTCTACCAGTCCTGGATCCAGGCCGAGGACTCCAAGGTGGGGGAGTACCTCAAGCAGTTCACGTTCCTGCCCGTCGAGGAGATCGACGCGCTGATGGCGGAGCACTCCGAGCGCCCGGGTGCCCGCGCCGCGCAGCGCCGGCTCGCGGCCGAGCTCACGACGCTCGTGCACGGGGAGGACGAGACCCGAGCCGCCGAGCTGGCCTCGGGCGCGCTCTTCGGGCGGGGTGACCTGGGGGACCTGCCCGAGTCCACGCTCGCGGCCGCGCTGCGTGAGGCAGGAGCCGTCGAGGTCCCGTCCGGCACCCCGCTGGTGGAGGCGCTGATCTCGTCCGGCCTCGCCGATTCCAAGTCGGCGGCTCGTCGCGCGATCGGCGACGGTGGCGCCTACGTGAACAACCAGCGGGTCGACGACCCCGAGTTGGAGCTGGGGGCCGAGCACCTGCTCCACGGGTCGTGGGTGGTGCTGCGCAAGGGCAAGCGGTCGGTTTCGGGGGTCCAGGTCGTGTGACCGCCCGAAACGACTGGAATTGCAGGTGTGACCCGGCACACGCACCCCCCGGTTTGCGCCCACGGGAAACGTGTGTGTAATGTTCTTCTTGTTGCTCCGCACGGCGGGGGAACGGGAAGCGCAGACCGAAGCGGTTAACGCCAGGAGCCCTGTGGGGAGCCGGAAACTGGCCGCGGGAAAACGTTGCGCTGGCATCGTGACCGAGCTGGGTTTGACCTGGTGGAAAACAGCGATGTAATGTGGATGAGCCCCTGTGGTTGTGCCGGTGACGGTGTGGTTGTGGGTGTGCGTCTGATCCTTGAGAACTCAACAGTGTGTCAAAAGTCGACGAATTTTTTATCAGTACCCCGGCGACTCTGAAGGATTCCGGCTTCGGTTGGTTTCGCGCAGGGTTGCAGGGACAATTCCGACAATTAATGACTGTCCAGCAGTCAGATCTTGTCAGTGTTGAACTGTCTAGTTGTTGACCGTGATCTCTTCGGAGGTTGTGGGATTTTTTCAACGGAGAGTTTGATCCTGGCTCAGGACGAACGCTGGCGGCGTGCTTAACACATGCAAGTCGAGCGGTAAGGCCCCTTCGGGGGTACACGAGCGGCGAACGGGTGAGTAACACGTGAGTAACCTGCCCCATTCTTCGGAATAACCAGTGGAAACGCTGGCTAATGCCGAATATGACCATCGAAGGCATCTTCTGGTGGTGGAAAGCTCCGGCGGAGTGGGATGGACTCGCGGCCTATCAGCTTGTTGGTGAGGTAACGGCTCACCAAGGCGACGACGGGTAGCCGGCCTGAGAGGGTGACCGGCCACACTGGGACTGAGACACGGCCCAGACTCCTACGGGAGGCAGCAGTGGGGAATATTGGACAATGGGCGAAAGCCTGATCCAGCAACGCCGCGTGAGGGATGACGGCCTTCGGGTTGTAAACCTCTTTCAGCAGGGACGAAGCGAAAGTGACGGTACCTGCAGAAGAAGGACCGGCCAACTACGTGCCAGCAGCCGCGGTAATACGTAGGGTCCGAGCGTTGTCCGGAATTATTGGGCGTAAAGGGCTCGTAGGCGGTTTGTCGCGTCGGGAGTGAAAACTCAGGGCTCAACCCTGAGCGTGCTTACGATACGGGCAAACTAGAGGTATGCAGGGGAGAACGGAATTCCTGGTGTAGCGGTGGAATGCGCAGATATCAGGAGGAACACCGGTGGCGAAGGCGGTTCTCTGGGCATTACCTGACGCTGAGGAGCGAAAGCATGGGGAGCGAACAGGATTAGATACCCTGGTAGTCCATGCCGTAAACGTTGGGCGCTAGGTGTGGGGACCTTCCACGGTCTCCGTGCCGCAGCTAACGCATTAAGCGCCCCGCCTGGGGAGTACGGCCGCAAGGCTAAAACTCAAAGGAATTGACGGGGGCCCGCACAAGCGGCGGAGCATGCTGATTAATTCGATGCAACGCGAAGAACCTTACCTGGGTTTGACATATGCCGGAAACGCCTAGAGATAGGCGCCCCCTTGTGGTCGGTATACAGGTGGTGCATGGCTGTCGTCAGCTCGTGTCGTGAGATGTTGGGTTAAGTCCCGCAACGAGCGCAACCCTCGTCCTATGTTGCCAGCACGTCATGGTGGGGACTCATAGGAGACTGCCGGGGTCAACTCGGAGGAAGGTGGGGATGACGTCAAGTCTTCATGCCCCTTATGTCCAGGGCTTCAAGCATGCTACAATGGCCGGTACAAAGGGCTGCGAAACCGCGAGGTGGAGCGAATCCCAAAAAGCCGGTCTCAGTTCGGATTGGGGTCTGCAACTCGACCCCATGAAGTCGGAGTCGCTAGTAATCGCAGATCAGCAACGCTGCGGTGAATACGTTCCCGGGCCTTGTACACACCGCCCGTCACGTCATGAAAGTCGGCAACACCCGAAGCCGGTGGCCCAACCCTTGTGGAGGGAGCCGTCGAAGGTGGGGCTGGCGATTGGGACGAAGTCGTAACAAGGTAGCCGTACCGGAAGGTGCGGCTGGATCACCTCCTTTCTAAGGAGCATCTGGCCAGCTTTGTCTGGTCCAGGCGGACACCGTTCGTCAGCGAATGTCTGACGCGGGTCCAGCTCACTAGTGGATCGTCGATTATTTGACTTGCTGCCCGTCTCGGGCCGTCAGTACTGCTCACCTTTTGGGGTGGGCGTGGAACCTCGGTCCTGGTGGTGGGTGGCAGCTCAGGCACACTGTTGGGTCCTGAGGGATCAGCATCTCTTGCTGGATCTCTCGGACCGTACATCTCCTCGAACCATCCGACCCTGTGGGGTGGGGCAGGCGGGGAACCGGGTACGGGACCGATCGTATTTTGAGAACTTCACAGTGGACGCGAGCATCTTTGTAGTAACAACAAGCTACTAAGTGCACATGGTGGATGCCTTGGCATCGAGAGCCGATGAAGGACGTTGGAGTCTGCGAAAAGCCCCGGGGAGTTGACAACCGAGCTGTGATCCGGGGATGTCCGAATGGGGAAACCCACTCAGAGGAAAGTCTGAGTACCTGCGCCTGAACACATAGGGCGTTTGGAGGGAACGTGGGGAAGTGAAACATCTCAGTACCCACAGGAAGAGAAAACAACAGTGATTCCGGTAGTAGTGGCGAGCGAAACCGGAAGAGGCCAAACCTTGGGTGTGTGATAGCCGGCGGGCGTTGCATCCAGGGGGTTGTGGGACCGCACTGACTGTTCTGCCGGACAGTCGAAGAGTCATAAACCATGAGTGAAGGTGAAGCTGACTGGAAAGTCGCGACACAGAGGGTGAGATCCCCGTAACCGTAAGCTCATGGCTCTTGTGCGTCATCCCGAGTAACACCGAACCCCTGAAATTCGGTGTGAATCTGGCGGGACCACCCGCTAAGCCTAAATACTCCTCGATGACCGATAGCGGACTAGTACCGTGAGGGAAAGGTGAAAAGTACCCCGGGAGGGGAGTGAAATAGTACCTGAAACCGTGTGCATACAATCCGTTGGAGCGGTTCCTTGTGAACTGTGACAGCGTGCCTTTTGAAGAATGAGCCTGCGAGTTAGCGTTGTGTAGCAAGGTTAAGGCGAGTGCCGTAGCCGTAGCGAAAGCGAGTCCGAATAGGGCGCTTGAGTTGCACGATCTAGACCCGAAGCGGAGTGATCTATCCATGGCCAGGTTGAAGCGCGGGTAAGACCGCGTGGAGGACCGAACCCACCTAGGTTAAAAACTGGGGGGATGAGCTGTGGATAGGGGTGAAAGGCCAATCAAACTCCGTGATAGCTGGTTCTCCCCGAAATGCATTTAGGTGCAGCGTTGCGTGTTTCTTGCCGGAGGTAGAGCACTGGATGGGCTAGGGGGCCTACAAGCTTACTGAACTCAACCAAACTCCGAATGCCGGTAAGTGAGAGCGCAGCAGTGAGACTGCGGGGGATAAGCTCCGTAGTCGAGAGGGAAACAGCCCAGACCATCAGCTAAGGTCCCAAAGCGATTGCTAAGTGGAAAAGGATGTGGAGTCGCAGAGACAACCAGGAGGTTGGCTTAGAAGCAGCCACCCTTGAAAGAGTGCGTAATAGCTCACTGGTCAAGTAATTCCGCGCCGACAATTTAGCGGGGCTCAAGCAATCCACCGAAGCTATGGGATTCACACATGAGGTAGGCCTTCGTGGTCCAGCCGTGTGGATCGGTAGGGGAGCGTCGTGTCGCGAGCGAAGCGGCGGGGTAACCCAGCCGTGGATGCGACACGAGTGAGAATGCAGGCATGAGTAGCGAATGAAGAGTGAGAAACTCTTCCACCGAATGACCAAGGGTTCCAGGGTCAAGCTAATCTTCCCTGGGTAAGTCGGGACCTAAGGCGAGGCCGACAGGCGTAGTCGATGGACAACGGGTTGATATTCCCGTACCGGCGTTGAATCGCCCATGCTGAATCCAGTGATGCTAAGTGCCCGAAACCGTACCTACCGTCTCTTCGGAGACCACGGTGCGGCAGAGCGCATGACCCGATCTGGTAGTAGGCAAGCAATGGTGTGACGCAGGAAGGTAGCTCAACCGTGGCGATGGTAGTCCACGGGTAAGGTCGTAGGGCGAGTGATAGGCAAATCCGTCACTCATATGCCTGAGAGCCGATGCCACCCACGTAGTGGAGTGTGAGTGATCCTATGCTGCCGAGAAAAGCATCTAGCGAGATTCAGAGCCGCCCGTACCCCAAACCGACTCAGGTGGTCAAGTAGAGAATACTAAGGTGATCGAGAGAATCATGGTTAAGGAACTCGGCAAAATGCCCCCGTAACTTCGGGAGAAGGGGGGCCGGATGCGTCATCGGACTTGCTCCGAGAAGCGTTGAAGGCCGCAGAGACCAGGCCCAAGCGACTGTTTACTAAAAACACAGGTCCATGCTAAGTCGAAAGACGCCGTATATGGACTGACTCCTGCCCGGTGCTGGAAGGTTAAGGGGACGTGTTAGCGCAAGCGAAGCACAGAACTTAAGCCCCAGTAAACGGCGGTGGTAACTATAACCATCCTAAGGTAGCGAAATTCCTTGTCGGGTAAGTTCCGACCTGCACGAATGGAGTAACGACTTGGGCGCTGTCTCAACCATGAACTCGGCGAAATTGCACTACGAGTAAAGATGCTCGTTACGCGCGGCAGGACGGAAAGACCCCGGGACCTTTACTATAGTTTGGTATTGGTGTTTGGTTCGACTTGTGTAGGATAGGTGGGAGACTGTGAAGCTCGGACGCCAGTTCGAGTGGAGTCATCGTTGAAATACCACTCTGGTCGTACTAGATATCTAACCTAGGTCCGTTATCCGGATCAGGGACAGTGCCTGATGGGTAGTTTAACTGGGGCGGTTGCCTCCTAAAATGTAACGGAGGCGCTCAAAGGTTCCCTCAGCCTGGTTGGCAATCAGGTTTCGAGTGTAAGTGCACAAGGGAGCTTGACTGTGAGAGTGACAGCTCGAGCAGGGACGAAAGTCGGAACTAGTGATCCGGCGCTGGCATGTGGAAGCGGCGTCGCTCAACGGATAAAAGGTACCCCGGGGATAACAGGCTGATCTTCCCCAAGAGTCCATATCGACGGGATGGTTTGGCACCTCGATGTCGGCTCGTCGCATCCTGGGGCCGTAGCAGGTCCCAAGGGTTGGGCTGTTCGCCCATTAAAGCGGCACGCGAGCTGGGTTTAGAACGTCGTGAGACAGTTCGGTCCCTATCCGCCGCGCGCGTAGGAAACTTGAGAAAGGCTGCCCCTAGTACGAGAGGACCGGGGTGGACGAACCTCTGGTGTGCCAGTTGTTCTGCCAAGAGCACGGCTGGTTGGCTACGTTCGGAAGTGATAACCGCTGAAAGCATCTAAGCGGGAAGCATGTTTCAAGATGAGGTTTCCCACTCCCTCGAGGAGGTAAGGCCCCCAGCAGACCACTGGGTTGATAGGCCGGAAGTAGAAGTGCAGCAATGCATGGAGCTGACCGGTACTAATAGGCCGAGGGCTTGTTTCTTACAAAGACCGCCACGCGTCCACTGTGAGGTTCCCGAGATATGATCGGGAACCACGAAGAACACGAGAGTGTTCTCCAAGGTTTGTTGATATCTCTATAGAGTTTCGGCGACCATGGCGAAGGGGAAATACCCGGCTACATTCCGAACCCGGAAGTCAAGCCCTTCAGCGCCGATGGTACTGCACTGGAGACGGTGTGGGAGAGTAGGACGTCGCCGGACAACCATTGATGCGCGAGGCCGCTCCCAACAGGGAGCGGCCTTGCTGCATTTCACCCCCCGACCACCCCCAACGAGCGGGTGGTCCTGCTGGCGCACGGGCCCCGACCCCGCCACAGTGGAGGGGCACACGAACACCCACCCAGCCGGGCGCCAGGCCAGGCACCCGAGAGGAACCCGCACCATGGCCCAGGACCGAAACCCCCGCAACGGCGGCAACAACCGCGGCGGCAAGCCCAGCAACAAGCCCGGCAACACCCGCGGCAAGCCCACCAGCAGCAGCCGCAACAGCGGCAAGCCCACCTCCCGCGACGGCAAGCCCACCTCCCGCGACGGCAAGCCCACCAGCGGCTCCCGCTCCGGCGGCGGCCAGCGCTCCGGCCCCGGCGGCCAGCGCTCCGGCCCCGGCCAGCGCTCCGGCCCCGGCCAGCGCTCCGGCCCCGGCTCGCGCTCGGGCGCCCCGCGGTCCGGCGGCCGCCCCAGCGCCCCCGAGCGCACCGCCGAGCAGAAGATCTACGACGGACCCCCCATCCCCGACGACGTCTCCGCCAAGGACCTGGACAAGCACGCCCGCCAAGAGCTCTCCGGCCTGCCCGACAAGCTCGCCGACAAGGTCGCCCGCCACCTCGTCATGGCCGGCACCCTCCTGCACACCGACCCCGAGACCGCCCACAAGCACGCCCTCGCCGCCCGCGCCCGCGCCATGCGCGTCGGCCTCGTCCGCGAAGCCACCGGCGAAACCGCCTACGCCCTGGGCAACTGGGCCGAAGCCCTCGCCGAATTCCGCGCCGCCCGCCGCATGACCGGCCGCCACATCTACGCCCCCATGATGGCCGACGCCGAACGCGCCCTCGGCCGCCCCGAAAAAGCCCTCGAATACGACAACCCCACCACACGCGCCCACCTCGACGAACCCGGCAACACCGAACTGTCCATCGTCATCGCCGGCGCCCGCCGCGACCTCGGACACCTCGACGCCGCCCTCCACATCCTCGAAACCGAACCCCTCCACACCACCAACCGCTCCGACTGGGTCACCCGCCTCCGATACGCCTACGCCGACACCCTCCTCGCCACCGGCAACACCCAAGACGCCATCACCTGGTTCCACCGCACCGCCGGCACCGACACCCACCACACCACCGACGTCCACGACCGCCTCAAACAACTCGAAAACTAACCCGTCCACAGACGTCGCAGGGCCCACGCACGCCGTCCACAGGCAGTGCGTGGGCCCTGTCGTCGTTCCCCGTCGCCACGCGAGGCTGGGCGTCATGAACGACACCGACAACCAGGTCCTGCTCCGCGGGCGGGTGGCTGACGCCGCCGAGCCGCGGACCCTGCCCAGCGGGGACGAGCTCGTCTCGTTCCGCCTCATCGTCGAGCGCAGCGCGGCGGCCAAGCGTCGCTCGCGTCAGCTCGTCGACACCTTCGACTGCTCGGCGTGGACGTCGCGGCTGCGCACCAAGGCGCTGAAGCTGAAGCCTGGGGACCGGATCGAGGTCGAGGGCGAGCTCCGACGCCTGTTCTCCAGCCGGTCCGGAGGCGTATCGAGCCGGGTGTACGTCGACCTCGGGTCGCTGACCCGGTTGCCCGAGCCCCCGGTAGCCTCGACGGCATGACGCTGGCCGCGACCGACCGCCCGCTCGTCGCCTCCCACGACGCGGTACTGCTGGACCTCGACGGTGTCGTCTACCGCGGCGGGCATGCCGTCCCCGGCGCCGTGGAGGCACTGAACCAGGCGCGTGACGTGCGCCTGGCCTACCTGACCAACAACGCGAACCGGCCACCCGAGGCGGTCGCCGAGCACCTGCGCGAGCTGGGCCTGCATCCTGCGGTCGAGGACATCGTCACCTCGGCCCAGGCGATCGCCGGCGTCATCGCGCACGACGTCCCGCCGGGCTCCCCGGTGCTGGTGATCGGGGGAGAGGGGTTGCGCAGCGCGCTGCGTGCCCGCGGCCTGGAACCCGTCGACGATCGCCACGCCCCGGGACTGGCCGCGGTGGTCCAGGGCTACATGCCCGACCTCGGCTGGCGCGATCTCGCCGAGGCGGCCTACGCCGTGCAGGCCGGAGCGCCCTGGTACGCCAGCAACACCGACCTGACGATCCCGACCGCCGAGGGCATCGCGCCGGGCAACGGCGCCCTCGTCCACGCCGTCCGACTCGCCACGGGTCGTGAGCCCGTCGTGGCCGGCAAGCCGTACGCGCCGCTGTTCGAGGAGACGATGGAGCGCATCGCGCCCTCGTCCCCGCTGATGGTGGGCGACCGCCTCGACACCGACATCCGCGGCGCCAGGCAGGCGGGCATCGCCTCGCTGTTCGTCCTCACCGGAGTCAACACGCTGGTCGACGTCGTGAACGCCGACCCGCAGGAGCGCCCTGACCTCGTCGGGGCCGGCCTCGCGTCGCTCCACCAGCCGCACCCGGCCGTCGCCGTCGAGCGTGGGGCCGCCCGTTGCGGCGAGGCCGTCGCCGAGATCCACGACGGCGCGATCCGCGTGGCCCGGGAAGGGGCCGAGACGGAGACGCTCCGCGCGATCGTCGGACTCGGCTGGGCGTGCCGCGACGAATCGGGGCTCGACGTGACCGTCGATGAGAGGATCGACGCATGACGACCGAACCCACCGGCGACGGATCCGTGGAGGGCGTCGGCCCCGCGATCGACGAGGCCGTCGCGATGCTGGACACGCTCGGCGACCTCGAGGTGGCCCAGCACCCGCCGGTGTTCGAGGCCGTGCACCGCGTCCTGCGCGACCAGCTGGCCGGCTCGTCGGGGACCCGCGGGTGAGCCGGTGAGCCGCCGGGTGCGGCTCGACGCCGAGCTCGTCCGGCGCGGACTGGCGCGATCGCGCGACCAGGCGGCGTCGCTCATCGAGCAGGGCCGCGTGCTGGTGGGCGGGAACGCCGCCAGCAAGCCGGCCACGCAGGTGACCACCGACCAGGCGATCGTCGTGCGTGAGGGTGACGACCCGGGCTGGGCATCGCGCGGTGCCCACAAGCTGCTCGGCGCGCTGGAGGTCTTCGAGCCCCAGGGTCTGAGCGTCGGCGGCCGCCGCGCTCTCGACGCCGGTGCGTCGACCGGGGGATTCACCGACGTCCTGCTGAGGCGCGACGTCGCCGAGGTCGTCGCCGTCGACGTCGGCTACGGCCAGCTGGTGTGGTCGCTGCAGTCCGACCCGCGGGTTCACGTCTTCGACCGCACGAACATCCGCTCGATCGATGCCGAGCTCATCGGCGGGCCGGTGGACCTCGTCGTCTCCGACCTGTCCTTCATCTCGCTCACGCTCGTGATCCCGGCGCTGGCCTCGGTCTGCCGGGCCGAGGGGGACATGGTCCTCATGGTCAAGCCGCAGTTCGAGGTCGGGCGCGAGAACCTCGGCAAGAACGGCGTCGTCCGCGACCCCGAGCTGCATGCGAGCGCCGTCCACGGCGTGACGACCACGGCCTGGGCCAACGGCTGGGGGACCCGCGCGCTCGCACCGAGTCCGTTGCCGGGCCCCGCCGGGAATGTCGAGTACTTTTGTTGGCTGAGGACCGACGCCCCGGCGCCGGACGAGGAGATGGCGCGCGCAGCCGTCGCGGCCGGGCCTCTCGCGGCCCGGCACCCGAAGGAAGGAAGCGGATCATGAGGAGCGTGCTGCTCGCGGTCCACACCCAGCGGAACGGGGCCCCGAAGATCGCGGCCGACTTCGCCGCCTCCCTCCAGGAGGCCGGTCTCCAGGTCCGCGCCCTCGAGGGCGAGGCCGAGGCCCTCGAGGCGGCCGGCGCGGTCGACCTGGCGGTCGTTCCCGCCGCGTCCGGTGCCGCCCAGGACTGCGAGCTGACCGTGGTGTTCGGCGGTGACGGCACGATCCTGCGCGCGGCCGAGCTGTGCCGCGGCACCGGCACCCCGCTGCTGGGCGTCAACCTGGGTCACGTCGGGTTCCTCGCCGAGGCGGACGAGGAGGACCTCGCCGAGGTCGCCCAGCGTGTCATCGCCGGCGACCTCACCGTGGAGGAGCGCCTCACCGTCGACGTCCTGGTCCTGCAGGACGGAGAGGTGGTCGCCACCAACTGGGCTCTCAACGAGGCCTCGGTCGAGAAGGCGTCCCGCGAGCGCATGCTCGAGGTCGTCGTCGAGATCGACGGGCGTCCCGTCTCACGGATGGGCTGCGACGGTGTCGTCTGCGCGACTCCGACCGGCTCGACCGCCTACAACTTCAGCGCCGGCGGTCCCGTGGTGTGGCCCGAGGTGTCGGCGCTGCTCATGGTCCCGATCAGCGCGCACGCCCTCTTCGCGCGGCCCATGGTCGTGTCGCCGGAGTCCACCCTCGCGGTCGAGGTCGTGGGACAGTCCGCCACCGGCGTGCTCTGGTGCGACGGCCGTCGCGCGTCCGACCTGCCGATCGGCGCGCGCGTCGAGGTCCGCCGCGGCGTCGAGACGGTGCGGCTCGCGCGCGTGCACCCGGCCTCGTTCGCCGACCGCCTCGTGCGCAAGTTCGAGCTCCCGGTCTCGGGGTGGCGCGGGTCCTCCGAGGCCTCCCGACGAGCCGCGGGAGAGCGCTGATGTGGCAGTCGCTGCGGCTGGCGTCCCTGGGCGTCATCGAGGAGGCCGAGCTCGACCTGGGCCCCGGCTTCACCGTGATCACGGGTGAGACCGGCGCCGGCAAGACGATGGTCGTGACGGCGCTCGGGCTGCTGCGTGGCGAGCGTGCCGACTCCGCTCTCGTCCGTCGTGGAGCCGACCGCGCCCGCATCGAGGCCTCCGTCGTCGCGACGCCCGAGGTCGCCGCGCTCGTCGAGGAGGCCGGGGGCCAGGTCGACGACGACCTCGTGCTGGCCCGCGTGCTTACGAGCCAGGGCCGCAGCCGCGCCCTCGCGGGCGGGTCGACCGTGCCGGCCGGACTCCTGTCGCGGCTCGCGGACTCGCTCGTCGCGGTGCACGGTCAGTCCGACCAGCAGCGACTCGTGCGGCCACAGGAGCAGCGCGGCGCCCTCGACCGGTACGCCGGGTCCGAGGTGTCCGACTTGCTCGCGCTGTACCAGCCCGACTACGAGCGCCTCCGCGAGCTGAAGGCGCGCCTGCACGACCTGCGAACGCACGCGGGGGAGCGCCTGCAGCGCCTCGACCTGCTGCGCCACGGCCTCGACGAGATCGACGCGGTCGACCCGCAGCCCGGCGAGGACGAGGAGCTCGTGCAGCGCGAGAACCGGCTCGCGCACGCCGAGGCGCTCGCGGCGGCCGCTGCCGGTGCGTCCGTCGCCCTGTCCGAGGACGAGCACTCCGCCGCTGCCGCGCTCGCCGCCGCGAAGTCCGTCGTCGACCCCGTCGCCGGGAACGACCCTCGGCTCGAGGCGCTTGCCGAGCGGCTGCGCCGCGCCGCGATCGACCTCACCGACATCGCGTCCGAGCTGGCTGCCTACGCCGCCGACGTGGACCTCGACCCCGCCGGCCTGGCCACCGTGCAGGAGCGACGCGCGGCGCTCACCGCGTTGCAGCGTCGGTACGGTCCGGGCCTCGACGACGTCATCGCCTGGGCGGACCGGGCCCGCGCCGAGGTGCTCGAGCTCGACCTCGACGACACCGCGATCGAACGACTCGAGACCGAGGCCGACGCCGCGCGCGATCGGGTGGTGGAGCTCGCCGGCCGGCTCACGCAGGCCCGCACCCGCGCTGCCGAGCAGCTGGCGGAGGAGGTCGGCCGCGAGCTCGCCGACCTCGCCCTGCCATCGGCGCGACTCGAGGTCCGCGTCCTGCCAGGCGAACCCGGACCGCACGGTGCGGACGACGTCGAGATCTGGTTCGCGGCCAACAGCGGCGCCGAGCCGCGCCCCCTCGCCCGCGCCGCGAGCGGCGGCGAGCTGTCGCGCCTCATGCTCGCGATCGAGGTCGTGCTCGCGGGTCGCGACCCGGTGCCCACGCTCGTGTTCGACGAGGTGGACGCCGGCATCGGCGGCCGCACGGCCGTCGAGGTCGGCCGCCGCCTCGCCCGCCTCGCGCAGCACGCCCAGGTCATCGCGGTGACCCACCTGCCGCAGGTGGCCGCCTTCGCCGACTCCCACTTCGTGGTGAGCAAGTCCGACGACGGCACGGTCACCAGCAGCAGCGTGCTGCGCCTGGAGCACGACTCCCGGGTCGACGAGCTGGCGCGGATGCTTGCCGGGCTGGACGACTCGGCCGCGGCGCAGGAGCACGCCCGGGAGCTGCTCGAGCTCGCCCGCACTGCCTGAGGGTCACGTCACTTTCGAGGCCCGGATCGGCGTGTCGGGTGTGAACTCTCATGGAACGCGGGTTCCATGGAGGGCATCATGCCCATCTTGAAGCGCAGCAAGCGCGCCCTTCCCGACGGTCCCGGCGTGGTCGGCCCGGCGCGGCTGTGCCGCAATGCCGCCGACCTGTCCTCGGTGCGCTCGGGAGACGTCGTCGTCATCGACGTGGCCGACCTCGGCGCCGACACGGCCCAGTCGCTGGTCGAGCGCGGCGTCGCCGCCGTCCTCAACGTGTCCTCGTCCTCGTCGGGTCGCTACCCGAACCTCGGCCCGCAGGTGCTGGCCGCCGCGGGCATCCCGCTCGTCGACCGCGTGGGGGAGGTCGTCTGGCAGACGCTCCGCAGCGGCGACGTCGTGCGTGTGGACGAAGGCGCCGTCCACCTCGGTGAGACCACCGTGGCCACCGGCGTCGAGATGACCGAGTCGCGGGTCCGCGACCAGCTGGACGAGGCGTCCTCGGGGCTGTCCAGCCAGCTCGACTCGATCGTCACCAACGCGGCCGACACGCTGCGCCGCGACCGCGCGATGCTCCTCGAGGGTGCCGGCATCCCCGAGGTCTCCACCCCGATCAAGGGTCGCCCCGTGGTCGTCGTCACCGACGGTCCCGACGCGGCGAAGGACCTCAAGTCGATCCGCTCGTTCGTCCGCGACCACGACCCCGTGCTGATCGGCGTCGGCGACGGCGCCGGGCTGCTCATCGATGCGGGCCTGCGGCCGCACCTGCTGGTCGGGCGCGGTGACGAGCTCTCCGGCCGCATGATCGAGCGCTCGGGCGAGGTCGTCATCGTGTCGGCCTCGGGCCGACTCGACCGTCCCGAGCAGTTCGAGGCCCACGGCCGTCAGCCGGTGGTCTTCACCGCGGCGGGGACGCCCGAGAACCTCGCCCTGCTGCTCGCCGACCAGAACGAGGCCGCAGTCATCGTGCAGGTCGGCGGGCCCTCGCGCCTCGTCGACATCGTCGACGGCGACACCGCCGACGCGGCCGGCACGTTCATCGCCCGGCTCCGCGCCGGCTCGCGCGTCGTCGACGCCCAGTCCGTGGCGTGGTTCGCGCGCCAGCGGCTGAGCTGGTTCGTCCCGCTGCTGCTCCTGCTGGCCGGCGTCATCGCCGTCGTGGCGGCCGTGGCCACCACCCCTCTCGGTCATGAGTGGCTCTCGCCCGTGACCGACCGTGTCTCCTCCTGGACCGAAGGACTCGTCTCGTGATCAACCTGCGCTACCACGTCATCTCCCTCGCGGCCGTGCTGCTCGCGCTCGCCGCCGGCATCGCGGTCGGGGCGGGGCTGCTCGACGAGAGCGACGCCGCCACGACGACGACCTCGTCCGACACCGCCGAGATCAGCCCTGCGCTGGCCGGCTTCGACGCGGGCTACGCGTCGATGACGGCTCCGGGCCAGCTGCGCGACAAGCTCAAGAACCGCACGGTGCTGCTGCTCACCACGCCCGGCGCGCGCGACAACGAGATCGACTCGCTCATCGAGAACCTCACCACCGCGGGCGCCCGGGTGACGGGCCAGGTCGAGCTCACCAGCAAGCTGCTGTCGCCGGCCAACCGCCAGTTCGCCGAGGGCGTCGCGGCCCAGTCCGACCCGGACGCGGCCTCCGAGGCGACCGACTACGGCAAGGTCGGCGCGGCGATCGCACGCGGCTACCTGACGAAGGGCGACGGCTCCCTGGACGAGACCGCCCGCACGATCCGCTCGGCGTTCACCGAGGGCGACCTGCTCGCCGTCGAGCAGGACCCCGAGGTCTCGGCCCAGCTGGCGCTCGTGGTGTCCGGACCCGCCGGATCGTCGTCCGGGGGAGAGGGCACGGTCGTGTCCAGCATGGTCGCCGGCCTCGACGCCGGCAGCCAGGGCGTGGCGGTCGTCGGGCCGGTCTCCTCGGGCGAGAACGGCGTCGTGAACGCCGTCCGCGGCAGCGACGCCGCTGCCAACGTCTCGACGATCGACGTCACCGACACGGGCACCGGCCGCGTCGCCTCGGTGCTCGGACTCGTGCGCGAGGCCGCCGGCCAGTCGGGTGCGTGGGGCACGTCACGGGCGGCCGACGGGCCCGTTCCGAACTGAGGCAGGATCAGGGGCTCGGGACCGTGGCGTTCGGCGCGGATGGTCCCGGGCCTCGGTCGGCGATGGTAGGCTGGAGTTCCGTGGAACCCAGAGTCGAACCCAGCCCCCGAGGCGGTTCCTCCACCCCCGGACGTTGCCGCAGGCACCGCCCGGTTCCGCATCCGAACCGGACCCACGGGAGTCATGTTGGCAACTAACGCCGTCACCAAGCACGTATTCGTCACCGGTGGAGTCGTGTCCTCCCTCGGCAAGGGCCTGACCGCCTCCAGCCTGGGGCGTCTGCTCAAGTCACGCGGCCTGCGCGTCACGATGCAGAAGCTCGATCCGTACCTCAACGTCGACCCGGGCACGATGAACCCGTTCCAGCACGGTGAGGTCTTTGTGACCGACGACGGCGCCGAGACCGACCTCGACATCGGCCACTACGAGCGCTTCCTCGACGAGGACCTCGTCGGCCGCGCCAACGTCACGACCGGTCAGGTCTACTCCGACGTCATCGCCCGCGAGCGCCGCGGCGACTACCTCGGGGACACCGTGCAGGTCATCCCGCACATCACGAACGAGATCAAGGACCGGATGCTGTCGATGGGCGGCCCCGACGTCGACGTGGTGATCCACGAGATCGGCGGCACGGTGGGTGACATCGAGAGCCAGCCGTTCCTGGAGTCCGCGCGCCAGGTCCGCCAGGAGGTGGGCCGCTCCAACGTCTTCTTCCTGCACGTCTCGCTGATCCCGTTCATCGGTCCCTCGGGCGAGCTCAAGACCAAGCCCACGCAGCACTCGGTCGCCGCGCTGCGCTCGATCGGCATCCAGCCCGACGCGATCGTCTGCCGGTCCGACCGTCCCGTGCCCGCGGGCGTGAAGCGCAAGATCTCGCTCATGTGCGACGTGGACGAGGACGCCGTCGTCACGGCGGTCGACTCGCCGTCCATCTACGACATCCCGAAGGTGCTGCACTCCGAGGGCCTCGACGCCTACGTCGTGCGCCGTCTCGACCTGCCGTTCCGCGACGTCGACTGGAACGAGTGGGACGCGCTGCTGCGCCGTGTGCACCACTCCGAGGAGGAGGTCACGATCGCGCTGGTCGGCAAGTACATCGACCTGCCCGACGCCTACCTCTCGGTCGCCGAGGCCCTGCGCGCCGGCGGCTTCGCGAACGACGCCAAGGTGCGCCTGCGCTGGGTGCCGTCGGACGACTGCGCCACCGAGGCCGGGGCAGCCGAGCAGCTCGGCGACGTCGACGGCATCTGCGTGCCCGGCGGCTTCGGCATCCGCGGCATCGAGGGCAAGCTCGGCGCGCTGTCCTACGCGCGCAAGCAGCAGATCCCCGTTCTGGGCCTGTGCCTGGGCCTGCAGTGCATGGTGATCGAGTACGCCCGCACCGAGCTGGGCATCGAGGACGCGAGCTCGTCGGAGTTCGACCCCGCCACCGAGCACCCGGTCATCGCCACGATGGCCGAGCAGCACGAGTTCGTCGAGGGTGCGGGCGACCTGGGCGGCACGATGCGCCTGGGCCTGTACCCGGCCAGCCTCAAGGCCGGCAGCATCGTCCGCGAGCTCTACGGCTCGGACAAGGTCGACGAGCGTCACCGCCACCGCTACGAGGTCAACAACGCCTACCGCGACGACCTGGAGAAGGCCGGCCTGGTGTTCTCGGGCACGTCGCCGGACTCGACCCTGGTCGAGTTCGTCGAGCTGCCCCGCGAGGTGCACCCGTTCTACGTGGCCACCCAGGCGCACCCCGAGCTGCGCTCGCGTCCCACGCGCTCGCACCCGCTGTTCTCGGGCCTCATCGCGGCCTCGCTCAAGCGCAAGCTGGAGATGCGGCTGCCCGTCGAGGAATCGTGACCTCGCACCCCCGGCTGCCGGGGCGGATCGCCGCACCGGTCGAGGCCGGAGACGGCACGTGGCCGCAGGTGGGGTCCGAGGTCGGGTTCCAGAACCCGTACCTGACGCTGACGGTCGACACCATCGAGGCGCCGGACGGCTCGACCCATCCGCGCGTCGTGGTGCGGCCGCGGCGTGCCGTGGGCGTGGCCGCGGTCGACGAGGACGGTCGCATCCTGCTCGTCGAGCAGTACCGTCACCCGATGGGCCGCCGCATGCTCGAGATCCCCGCGGGGCTGATGGACGTCGAGGGGGAGGAGCCGCAGCAGACCGCGGCCCGCGAGCTGGCGGAGGAGACCGACCTGGTCGCCGGCACGTGGCGCGAGCTGATGCGGATCGCCCCCACGGTGGGCTACTCCACCGAGACGATCACCCTGTTCCACGCCTCGGAGCTGGTGCCGGTCGCCGAGGCCGAGCGCACCGAGCGCGAGGCCGAGGAGGCCGACATGGCGCACTGGTGGGTCGACCTCGACGAGGCCGTGGCAGCCTGCCTCGACGGTCGCATCTTCGACGCCAAGACCGTCGTGGCGATCCTGGCGGTGGCACGGGCGTGACCGACGGCGGTGCGGTCGAGCGGGTCGTGGCCGAGTACCTGTCCCACCTCGCGGTGGAGCGCGGCCTCGCCGAGAACACGCTGGCCTCGTATCGCCGCGACCTGCGTCGCTACACCGAGTTCCTGACGGGCGCCAGTGTCACGGAGCCCGCGGACATCGCCGAGGACCACGTCACGGCGTTCGCCGCCGCGCTGCGCGAGGGCGACGAGGACCATCCCGCGCTCGGCACGTCGAGCGTCGCGCGCACGGTCGTCGCGGTCCGCGGCTTCCACCGCTTCTGCCTGCGCGAGCAGATCGTCGCCAACGACGTGACGGCCGCCGTGCGGCCGCCCAGGCCCGCGTCCCGGCTGCCGAAGGCGCTGCCGCTGGAGGACGTCGAGGCGCTGCTGACGGCGGCGGGGGAGCCCGGCACCGCCCTGTCGATGCGCGACCGTGCGCTGCTGGAGATCCTCTACGGCACCGGCGCGCGCATCTCCGAGGCCGTCGGTCTCGACGTGGACGACGTGGACCTCGAGCAGTCGTCCGTGCTGCTCACCGGCAAGGGCTCCAAGCAGCGCATCGTGCCGCTCGGGTCCTTCGCGCGCGACGCCCTCGAGACGTACCTCACGAAGGCGCGTCCGCACCTCACGGCGACCGCCGGCAGCGGGCCCGCCGTGTTCCTCAACGCGCGCGGCGGCAGGCTGTCGCGGCAGAGCGCGTGGACGGTGCTGACGAAGACCGCGCGACGCGCCGGGATCGACGCCGACGTGTCGCCGCACACCCTGCGTCACTCGTTCGCCACGCACCTGCTCGACGGCGGTGCGGACGTTCGCGTGGTGCAGGAACTGCTGGGCCACGCGTCGGTGACGACCACCCAGATCTACACCCTCGTGACGATCGACAAGTTGCGCGAGACGTACGCGGCGTCCCATCCCCGGGCGCTGCGGTGAGCGGTACAGTGGCCGACATGCCCAGCACGGATCTCGGACCCACCGGTCGCCCGATGCCCGACCTCCCCGAGCCCGGACCGCGCACCACGCAGGGCCCCGCCGTCGTCATCTCGATGTGCAACCAGAAGGGCGGCGTCGGCAAGACCACGACCACGATCAACCTCGGCGCCGCGCTGGCCGAGACCGGCCGTCGCGTGCTGCTGGTCGACTTCGATCCGCAGGGCTCGATGACCGTCGGACTGGGCTACAACGCCCACGAGATCGAGCAGAGCATCTACCACGTGCTGATGGACCGCGAGCTCTCGATGAAGGAGATCATCCTCGGTACGTCGGTCGACAACCTCGACCTCGTCCCGGCCAACATCGACCTGTCGGCGGCCGAGATGCGTCTCGTCACCGAGGTGGGCCGCGAGCAGGTGCTCGCGCGCACCCTGCGCGACGTGCGCCATGACTACGACGTCATCCTCATCGACTGCCAGCCCTCGCTGGGCCTGCTCACCGTCAACGCCCTCACGGCCTCCGACGGCGTCATCGTGCCGCTGGAGTGCGAGTACTTCGCGCTGCGCGGCGTGGCGCTGCTCAACGAGACCATCGAGAAGGTGCGTGACCGCACCAACTTCGACCTGCGCGTCATCGGTCTGCTGGGCACGATGTTCGACAGCCGCACCCTGCACGGTCGCGAGGTCCTGCAGACGCTGGTCGACGGCTGGGGCGACGCCGTGTTCCACACCGTCATCCGCCGCACCGTGAAGTTCTCCGACTCCACGGTCGCCGGCGAGCCGATCACCGAGTACGCGTCCACGTCGCCGGGTGCCGAGGCCTACCGCCAGCTGGCGAGGGAAGTGCTGCAGCGGTGTCCCGACGCGTGAACCTGCCCGGTGCGGACGAGCTCTTCCGGCCGACCGCACCCAGTGGGCCCCGATCCGAGGAGACGCCTGCCGTGCCGCCGTCCGGCAGCGGCCGGGTCAAGCACGACGAGAAGATGACCGTCTACCTCACCAGCGACGAGCTGCTCGCCATCGAGCAGGCGCGCCTCGAGCTGCGCTCGGTGCTGGGTCGCAAGGTCGACCGCGGTCGCCTCGTGCGCGCCGCGATCGCCGGTGCGCTCGCCGACCTCGAGACCCGTGGGGCCGACAGCGAGCTCGCCCGACGGCTCGGCGAGGAATGAGCGCCGCGGTGTCCGTGACGGATCCGGCACCCGCGCAGGCGTCCGAGACCGGCTTCTCGGTCTCGCTCGGCAACTTCGAGGGGCCGTTCGACCTGCTGCTGCAGCTGATCTCCAAGCACCAGCTCGACATCACCGAGGTCGCGCTCTCGGTGGTCACGTCGGACTTCATCGCGTACACGCGCGAGCTCGAGGACGACCTCGAGCAGACCACGCACTTCCTGCTGATCGCGGCCACCCTGCTCGACCTGAAGACCGCGCGGCTGCTGCCGCAGGCCGAGGTCGAGGACGAGGAGGACCTCGCCCTGCTGGAGGCCCGCGACCTGTTGTTCGCCCGTCTCATGCAGTACCGCGCGTTCAAGGCCGTGGCGGCGATCCTCCAGGAGCGCTTCGAGAACCAGCTGCTGCGTCACCCACGCGCCGTCACGCTCGAGCCACGCTTCGCGACGCTGCTACCCGAGGTGGAGATCCGCGCGACCCCGCAGGACCTCGCCGAGCTGGCCGCCGCCGCCCTCGCGCCGAAGGCGCCGCCGCTCGTGTCACTGGCGCACCTGCACGCCCCGGCGGTCAGCGTGCGCGAGCAGGCCCACCTCGTCGTCGACCGGCTCCGGCGCGAGCGCTCGCTGACGTTCCGCGCGATCGTCGCGGACGCGCCGGACGGCCAGACGAAGGTCGCGCGCTTCCTCTCGCTGCTGGAGCTGTTCCGTGAGGGGATGCTGTCGTTCGAGCAGGCCGTGCCGCTGGGCGAGCTGACCGTGCGCTGGACCGGCACCGACGACGGCGACATCGACGTGGGCGACGAGTTCGACGAGCCGACCCTGCCCGAGGAGGGCGACGCCGGGGACCCCGAGGTCCCGCCGGCCCCGACGACCGGAAGTGACGATGACCGAGACTGACGACCACGTGCCCGCCGAGGTGCCCGAGCAGGGTGTGACGGAGGAGAGCGTGACCGACGGGCGCCCGCCGGTCGAGCTGCGCCCCGCCCTCGAGGCCGTGCTGATGATCGCCGACGAGCCGCTCGACCACCTCGTGCTCGCGCAGGCCGTCGGCCACCCGCCCGCCGATGTCGAGCAGGCGCTGCGCGGGCTCGCCGCCGAGTACGCCGAGCAGGGGCGCGGCTTCGAGCTGCGCGAGCTGGCCGGCGGCTGGCGCTTCTACAGCCGTGAGGAGTTCGCCGACGTCGTCTCGGCGTTCGTGCTGGAGGGCCAGCAGGCCAAGCTGAGCCAGGCGGCGCTGGAGACCCTCGCGGTCGTCGCGTACCGCCAGCCGATCAGCCGCTCGCGGATCTCGGCGATCCGTGGCGTCAACGTCGACGGCGTGGTCCGCACGCTGGTGACGCGCGGTCTGATCGTCGAGCTGGGCAACGACGCCGAGTCCGGCGCGATCCTCTACGGGACGACGAGCTACTTCCTCGAGCGGATGGGGCTGAGCGGGCTGGACGAGCTGCCCGAGCTCGCGCCGATGCTGCCCGACCTGGAGGACCTCGACGGCGAGCTGGAGCGCGTGGCGCAGCAGACCGCCGAGCGCGAGGCCGTGCCCGCCGAGGACGCTCCCTCCGTGGAGACCTCCGAGACCCCAGGAGGCGTCGGTGGCTGAGCCGATCCGTCTGCAGAAGGTGCTGGCCCAGGCCGGCGTCGCCAGCCGTCGGCGCAGCGAGGAGCTGATGGCCACGGGCCGCGTCGAGGTCAACGGCGAGGTCGTCACGCAGCTCGGCGCCCGCGTCGACCCCACCACCGATGTCGTGCGCGTCGACGGTGTGCGCATCCCGCCGCCGTCCGAGCACGCCTACGTGATCCTCAACAAGCCGCGGGGCATCGTCAGCTCGATGGCCGACGAGCAGGGCCGACCCGACCTGTCCGGTCTGCTGGCCGATCGCACCGACCGGCTGTTCCACGTGGGCCGGCTCGACACCGACACCTCGGGCCTGCTGATCCTGACCAACGACGGCGACCTGGCGCACCAGCTGGCGCATCCGTCGTTCGAGGTCACCAAGACCTACGTCGCCCTCGTCGACGGCAACGTCGCGGCCTCGATCGGTCGACGGCTGCTCGCGGGTGTGGAGCTGGAGGACGGCGTCACGGCCGTCGACCGCTTCGTGGTGCGCGACCGCAGCCGCGGCCGCAGCCTCGTCGAGCTCGACCTGCACAGCGGCAAGAACCGCATCGTCCGGCGCCTGCTCGACGCCGTCGGCCACCCCGTCGTGGAGCTCACGCGCACGGCGTTCGGGCCGCTGCGGCTGGGCGACCTGCGCGTGGGCGCGATGCGCGACCTGTCGCGCGACGAGCTCGGAGCGCTCTTCGATAGCGTGGAGGCATGAGTGCCGATCTGCCCGAACCCGTCGTGCCCGGACCGGTTCTGGTCATCGGCTGCGGCCTGATCGGCACCTCGGTCGCGCTCGGTCTGAGCGATCTCGGCGTCCGGGTGCACCTGCGCGACGCGCGACCCGCGAACGTCGAGCTGGCCGCCTCGCTGGGCGCCGGTACTCCCGATCCGGTGCAGGATCCGGCCCTCGTCGTGGTCGCCGTGCCTCCCGCCGCGGTCGTCGAGACCGCTCTGGCGGCGCTCGAGGAGTTCCCGTCGGCCGTGGTCACCGACGTCGCCAGCGTCAAGACCCACGTCTGCGCGGGCGTCACCGACCCGCGATTCGTCGGCGGCCACCCCATGGCTGGCAAGGAGCGCTCGGGCCCGATGGCCGGCTCCGGCCTGCTGTTCGAGGGTCGTGCCTGGGCCGTCGTCCCCACCGAGGGCACCGACCCCGAGGCCGTCGCGGTCGTCGAACGGGTCGCCACGGCGCTCGGCTCGGTCGTGCGGCGGATGGACGCGGCCTCCCACGACCGCGCGGTCGCCCTCGTCTCGCACGTGCCCCACCTCGTCTCCGCCCTGACCGCGGGCCTGCTCACCGAGGCCGAGGGCGATGACCTCCTGCTCGCCGGTCAGGGACTGCGCGACGTCATCCGCATCGCCGGCAGCGACCGGGGCCTCTGGGTCGACATCATCGGCAGCAACGCGGGCCAGGTCGGCGCGATCCTCGACGACCTCGCCGTCCGCCTCGACGACCTGCGCGCCGCCGTTCGCACCGCCGACGGCTCGGTGGGGGAGCACCTCGACCGCGGGCGGGCCGGGGTCGCCCGCGTGCCGGGCAAGCACGGCGCCCACCCGATCGCGCTCGCCGGCGTCTTCGTCTCGATCGACGACACCCCGGGCGAGCTCTCGCGACTCTTCGCCGACATCGGCGACGCGGGCATCAACATCGAGGACATGCGCATCGACCACGAGCTCGGCCGCCTCGTCGGCGTCGTCGAGGTCGTGGTGCAGGCCGGCGCCGCCGAGGACCTGCACACCGCCCTGATCGAACGCGGCTGGGCCGCCTTCCGCTGAGGAGACCAATGACCGACGTCATCGCCATCGACGGACCCTCCGGGTCCGGCAAGTCGAGCACCTCCCGTGGGGTGGCCTCACGGCTGGGCTACGCCTACCTCGACACCGGCGCGATGTACCGCGCGATGACGTGGGCGCTGCTCGAGCGGGGCGTCGACGTGCACGACCCCGCGGCGGTCGCCGCGGCCGCCCGGGAGGTCGTGCTGACCTCGGGCACCGATCCCGAGGCACCCACGATCGCCGCCGACGGCATCGATGTCTCCGAGCCGATCCGCGGCGACGCCGTCACTGCCGCCGTGAGCCCGGTCGCCACCGTCCCGCAGGTCCGCGAGCAGCTCGTGTCGCTGCAGCGCCAGGCGATCGCCGGGGCCACCGGCGGCATCGTGGTGGAGGGACGCGACATCGGCACCGTGGTGGCGCCCGACGCGACCCTGAAGATCTACCTCGTCGCCGACCCGGTCGCCCGCGCGAAGCGCCGTGCGCTCGAGCTCGGTGTGGAGGACGCGGAGGCGATGCGCGAGGCGCTGGCCCGTCGCGACGCGATCGACTCCAACCGCGCCGCGTCCCCGCTGGCGCAGGCCGACGACGCCGTCGTCGTGGACGGCACGGACCTCACGCTGGACGAGGTCATCGACCACATCGTGGGGCTCGCGCGCCGCTGAGTCCGGGGGAGCGAGGCGGATTGGAACGCGGCTGCTCGTTCTGGCAGAATGGGCGCTTGCGTCCGGAATCGGTGCGGCCCTCTCTCCCGCCGAGCCCGGCCCTCGATGAAGACCGGGCCTGCCCCACACGCCGGGTCGCCGTCACCACAGTTCGATTTCACAAGGAGACACCACACTCGTGGCAGTCAAGATTCGCCTCAAGCGGATGGGCAAGATCCGCACGCCGTTCTACCGCATCGTCGTCGCCGACAGCCGCACCAAGCGTGACGGTCGCGTGATCGAGGAGATCGGCACGTACAACCCGAAGACCGATCCGTCGACCATCAACGTCGACTCCGATCGCGCCCAGTACTGGCTCGGCGTCGGCGCGCAGCCGACCGAGGCCGTCGCGGCGATCCTCAAGCTCACCGGCGACATCGGTGGCGAGTCCACGCTCAAGCAGCCCGAGCCGAAGGCCGACAAGGCCGCGCTGTTCGACGCCGCCCTGAAGGACCTGCACGCCGAGCCCAAGAAGTCGGCCACCACCAAGGCCAAGAAGGCCGAGGCGAAGTCCGAGGACGAGCCGAAGGCCGAGGAGACCCCGGCCGAGGAGCCGAAGGCCGAGGAGACCCCGGCCGACGACGCGAAGGCCGACGAGGCCTGATCGTGTCCGCTCCCATGCAGGAGGTCGTCGAGCACCTCGTCGCCGGCATCGTCGACAACCCCGACGAGGTGACGGTCCGCGCGAAGCAGACCCGCCGCGGCGAGCTGTTCGAGGTGCGCGTGAACCCGAGCGACCTCGGCAAGGTCATCGGTCGCCAGGGTCGCACGGCCACGGCGATCCGCACCGTCGCATCGGCCATCGCCGGTGCCGACGGCGCGCGGATCGACTTCGTGGACGTCGACCGGCGCCGCTGAGCTCCAGCATGCGCGTCGTCGTCGGCCGGATCGGCCGTGCCCACGGCATCCGTGGCGACCTCGCCGTCGAGACCAGGACCGACGAGCCCGAACGGCGTTTCGCCGTGGGCTCGTCGGTCCTGTGTCGTGACCGGGAGCTGACGATCACCGCCAGCCGTCCCCACTCGGGCAAGCTGCTCGTGACGTTCGCCGAGGTCCCCGACCGCACGGCGGCCGAGCAGCTGCACGGCGCCCTGCTCGAGGTCGAGATCGACCCCGACGAGGTCCCCGAGGACGACGACGCGTTCTACGACCACCAGCTGATCGGACTGGCGGTGCAGGTCGACGGAGCATCGCGCGGGCGCGTGCTCGACGTGCTCCACCTGCCCGCGCACGACACCCTGCTGGTCGAGGTCGACGGCCGCCGCGTCCAGGTGCCCTTCGTCGAGGCCCTCGTGCCCGAGGTCGACCTCGACGCCGGCACGGTCACGGTCGTCGACCGTCCGGGCCTGCTGAACCCCGAGGAAGCCGACGAGGTGCGCTAGTGCGCATCGACGCCCTCTCGATCTTCCCCGACTACTTCGCGCCGCTCGACCTGTCCCTGCCGGGCAAGGCCCGCCGCGCCGGACTGGTCGACTTCCACGCGCACGACCTGCGCGACTGGGCCCACGACCGTCACCGCACGGTGGACGACACGCCGTACGGCGGTGGCGCCGGCATGGTGATGAAGCCCGAGCCGTGGGGCGAGGCGCTCGACGCCGTCGCCACCGATCGGGCCGTCGTCGTCGTGCCCACGCCGTCGGGCGCGCCCTTCACCCACGCCGAGGCGGTCCGCCTCTCCACGGCCGAGCAGCTGGTGTTCGCGTGCGGGCGCTACGAGGGCATCGACCAGCGTGTCCTCGACCACGCCGCCACCCGCTGGGACGTCCGCGAGATCTCCCTGGGCGACTTCGTCGTCAATGGGGGAGAGGTCGCCGCGCTCGCCATCATCGAGGCCGTCGTGCGCCTGCTGCCCGGCTTCATGGGCAACCCCGAGTCGCTCACGGAGGAGTCGCACGCCGACGGCCTCCTCGAGTACCCCGTGTACACCAAGCCCGCCACGTGGCGCGGCCTGGACGTCCCACCGATCCTGCTGTCGGGGGACCACGGACGCATCGCCGCCTGGCGCAGGGACCAGTCCCGCCTGCGCACCGAGCAGCGTCGTCCCGATTTAACACGCGATCTCGGCGAGTAACACGCTCGTAACGACGCTGGAGGCCCCGCGTAATCGGGCCGCAGCAGGATCGGTGCAGCGCCGCGGCAAGGGAGCTCCGGCCGCTGCTCACGTGTTACCTACTGCAAAGAGGTTGATATGGAACCCGGGACCATCTGGCTGCTGATCTGCGCGGCCCTTGTTCTCTTCATGACGCCCGGACTGGCGTTCTTCTACGGCGGACTCGTCAAGGCCCAGAGCGTCATCTCGATGATGATGCTGAGCTTCGGCGCGATGGGCCTGGTCTTCGTGCTGTGGATCCTCTACGGCTACAACATGGGCTCGGCCGGCTCGGCCGACCTCATCGACGGCTGGCTGGCCAACCCGTTCTCGGACTTCGCCCTGCAGGACCTGGCGACCGGTGACGGTGCGTCCGGCCTGGCCGGCGTCGCGTTTGGCTCGACGTTCGCCGTCATCACGACCGCCCTGATCTCCGGCGCCGTCGCCGACCGTGCGCGCTTCTTCCCCTGGATGCTGTTCGCTGGCCTGTGGGCCACGATCGTCTACTTCCCCTCCCAGGGCTGGGTGTGGGGCTTCGACGACGAGGGCCTGACGGGTTGGATCGGCACCCTCGAGATCGGTGACGCGGTCCCGATCGACTGGGCCGGAGGCACGGTCGTCCACATCAGCGCCGGTGCCGCGGCCTTCGCCCTGGCGCTCGTGCTCGGCAAGCGCACCGTCGGCTTTGCCAAGGAGTCCGCCGAGCCGCACAACGTCCCGCTCGTGCTCATCGGCGCCGCGATCCTGTGGTTCGGCTGGTTCGGCTTCAACACCGGTGCCGCGGTCGACGTCAACACCGCTGCGATCATCTTCCTCAACACGATCGCCGCTCCCGCGGCGGGCGTCCTGGGCTACATCGTCGTCGAGCACTTCAAGGACGGGAAGCCGACCGCCGTCGGCGCCGCCTCGGGCATCGTCGCCGGCCTGGTCGCCATCACCCCGGCCGCGGCCAACCTGACGCCGTTCTGGGCGATCGTCCTCGGCCTGCTGGCCGGCGCGGTCTGCTGCTTCGCGATCGACCTCAAGTACAAGCTCGGCTACGACGACTCGCTCGACGTGGTGGGCCTGCACCTGGTCGCCGGCTTCATCGGCTGCCTGTACCTGGGCTTCTTCGCCACCGACACGGGCCTGTTCACGGGCGGCGACTTCGACCAGCTGATCGCGCAGATCATCCCGTCGGTGTTCGTCGCGGTCTTCTCCTTCGCGGTGGCCTTCGGCCTCGGCAAGGCGATCGACGCCACGATCGGCTTCCGCGTCACCGAGGACGAGGAGGTCGCCGGCCTGGACAACGTCCTGCACGGCGGCGCCGCGTACAAGTTCGACTGAGCACCCTCTGCTGCACCGCGGCGCCCCGTCCCCGATTTCCTCGGGGGCGGGGCGCTGTGGCATCATGGACTGCTGGTGCCGGACGGCTCTGCCATGAGGGAGTCCCCACGGCGCACCACACCCAACTTTTCGGCAACACGACATCCGCAGGTGACTTGTGGCACCGGCGAGGAGAGATCATGACGAACGTCATCGACCAGATCGCAGCGCAGAGCAAGCGCGACGACGTCCCCGACTTCCGCGCGGGCGACACCCTGAAGGTCCACGTCAACATCGTCGAGGGCAACCGCTCGCGTGTGCAGCTGTTCCAGGGCGTCTGCATCAAGGTGCAGGGCTCGGGCATCGGCCGGACCTTCACCGTCCGCAAGGTCAGCTTCGGCGTCGGCGTCGAGCGCACGTTCCCGGTTCACTCGCCCGTGATCGAGAAGATCGAGGTCGCCACCCGTGGCGACGTCCGTCGCGCCAAGCTGTACTACCTGCGCAACCTGCGCGGCAAGGCCGCCAAGATCAAGGAGAAGCGCGAGATCTGATCTCTCCCGCCGCTCGACGACCCCGTTCCCGTCAGGGAGCGGGGTCGTCGCCGTTCCGGGCTACGATCTGCGGGTGACCGAGCAGCCGAGGACGCGACGGCGCCGGCTGCCCCGGTGGCTCGACGCGCTCGTGCTGGTCGCCGGCACCCTGGCGCTGGCGCTGCTGGTGCGAACCTTCGCGTTCCAGGTCTTCGTCATCCCGTCGTCGTCGATGGTCCCCACGCTGGCGAAGGGGGACCGCATCGCCGTGCAGAAGTGGTCCTACCGCGTGGGCGAGCCGCAGCGTGGTGACGTGGTGGTGTTCCGCGACCCGGGCGACTGGCTCGGGCCCCTCGAGCCGCCGGCCCCGTGGCAGCGCGGGCTGCAGGCCGTGGGGCTGTTCCCGCAGGGCGGGCACCTCGTGAAGCGCGTGGTGGGCGTCGCCGGTGACGAGGTCCGCTGCTGTGACGAGGCCGGGCGCCTGATGGTCAACGGCGAGCCGGTCGACGAGCCCTACCTGGCCGACCCGGCGGCCAACGTCGCGCAGCCGTTCCAGGTCACGGTGCCGCGGGGCAGGCTGTGGGTCCAGGGCGACAACCGGGCCGCGTCGAAGGACTCGCGGGCCCACCTCGACGAGGCCGGCGGAGGCTTCGTGGACACCGATCTCGTGGTGGGCCGGGTCGGCACGCGGATCTGGCCGCTCGACCGCATCGGGCGGGTCGCGCCGACCGACGCGTTCGACGACGTTCCGGCCCCGTGACGCGACCGACCGATGCGCGGTTCGCCCGGGACCAGCCGGTAGGCTCATCGAGTGCCTGAGGAGAAACGCCAGCTGCCGCTGTGGCAGGAGTCGATCCTCCTCGTCGCCACCGCCCTCGTCCTGGCCCTGATCGTCAAGACCTTCTTCTTCCAGGCCTTCTACATCCCGTCGGACTCGATGGTCCCGACGATGGTGAAGAACGACAAGCTGCTCGTGCAGAAGTGGTCGTACTGGAGCGGCGGACCCGAGCGGGGCGACATCGTCGTCTTCCGCGACCCGGGCAACTGGCTCGGGGGCGACGTCGACGAGTCCGCCAACGTCGTGCAGCGCGGCCTCGAGGTCGTCGGCCTGTTCCCGTCCGGCGGTCACCTCATCAAGCGCGTCATCGGCGTGGGCGGCGACCGGGTGGTCTGCTGCGACGCCGAGGGACGCACCACGGTCAACGGCGAGCCGATCGACGAGCCCTACCTGGCCGACCAGGACGTCAACGCCGACCAGACCTTCGACGTGAAGGTGCCGAAGGGCTACCTGTGGGTGCAGGGCGACAACCGGGGCAACTCGGCCGACTCGCGCGCGCACCTCGGCGAGCCCGGAGGTGGCTTCATCGCTGACGAGGACGTGGTCGGCAAGGCATGGTTGAGGGTGTGGCCGCTGAACCGCTTCGGGACGATCCCCGGGACCGACGCCTTCGACGAGGTCCCGTGAGCCCCGCGCCGTCGCTGCGCCACGAGCGCCGCCTGCTGCGCGAGGGCCGCACGGCGCTGGCCTGCAGCGACGAGGTCGGCCGCGGCGCCCTCTCCGGACCCGTCACGATCGGCATGGTCGTGGTCACCGAGCAGACCCGCACCGCGCCCCAGGGCGTGCGCGACAGCAAGCTGCTCACCCCGGCAGCCCGCGAGGCGCTGGTGCCGAAGATCCGCCGATGGGCGCCCGTTCACGGCGTCGGTCACGCGACCCCCACCGAGATCGACGAGTACGGGATCATCGCCGCGATGCGGCTGGCCGGTCACCGGGCCCTCGCCCAGCTGGCCGTGCGGCCCGACGCGGTCCTGCTCGACGGCAACCACGACTACCTCAGCATCCCGGAGCAGGCTGCGCTGTTCGGCCCGCCCGGCCTCGCCGACGAGGTCCCGCCGGTCACCACGATGATCAAGGCCGACATGCGGTGCGCCGCGGTCGCGGCCGCCAGCATCCTGGCCAAGACCGCGCGCGACGCGATCATGGTGCAGCTGGCCACCGAGCACCCCGAGTACGGCTGGGAGCTCAACAAGGGCTACTCCGCGCCCGAGCACATCGCTGCGCTGGCGCAGCACGGTCCCACGCTGCACCATCGTCGCTCGTGGTCCCTGCCGGGCTGCGGTCCGGTCCCCGACGTGGCGGTGGCGATGACGGAGGCGGTGGTCTGATGAGCGCTGAGGATCTCGAGCGGTACGAGAACGAGATGGAGCTCTCGCTCTACCGCGAGTACCGCGACGTCGTCGGCATCTTCAAGTACGTCGTCGAGACCGATCGCCGGCTGTACCTGTGCAACGCCGTCGACGTGAAGGTCCGCTCCGAGTCCGGCGACGCCTACTTCGAGGTCACGATGGCCGACGCCTGGGTGTGGGACATCTACCGCCCCGCGCGCTTCGCCAAGCACGTGAAGGTGCTGACCTTCAAGGACGTCAACGTCGAGGAGCTGCAGGACTCCGACGTCAAGCTGCCTCCGGCCTGAGCGACCCATGACGACCGATCCCACCGCGCCTCCCGACGGGGCGCGGACCTTCGCCCACGTCCTGACGAACACGCTGGTCGCCAACGTGACGACGAGCTTCCTGTGGTTCGCGCTGACGTTCTGGGTCTACCTCGAGACGCGCTCGGTGCTCGCCACCGGTGTCGTCGGCGGCGCCTACATGCTGATGCTCGCCCTGTTCGCGATGCTCTTCGGCACGCTCGTCGACCGCCACCGCAAGCGCGACGTCCTGGTGGGCTCGAGCCTGGTCACGATGGCGGCCTTCCTCGCGGCGGGCGTGCTCTACGCCTGGGTCGGTCCCGAGGCGATCGTCGACATGACCGGTCCCTGGTTCTGGCTGTTCTCCGGCATCGTGCTCTTCGGCTCGGTCGTGGAGAGCATGCGCAACATCGCGCTCTCCACCCTGGTGACCCTGCTGATCCCCGCCGACCGGCGCGATCGGGCGAACGGCCTGGTCGGCACGGTGCAGGGGATCGCCTTCATCGTCACGAGCGTCTTCAGCGGTCTGGCGATCGGCCAGCTCGGCATGGGCTGGACGCTGGTGATCGCGAACGTCCTCACGGTGGCCACGGTCGTGCACCTGGCCTTCGTGCGGATCGCCGAGGCGCACCCGTCGACCTCCGGCGAGCCGACGCCGAAGGTCGACGTCCGGGGCGCGCTCGCGGCGATCGCGCTGGTCCCGGGCCTGTTCGCGCTGATCGTCCTCACGACGTTCAACAACCTCGTCTCGGGCGTCTTCATGGCGCTCATGGACCCGTACGGTCTGACCCTGTTCTCGGTGGAGGAGTGGGGCCTGGTCTTCGGCTTCGCCTCGACGGGCTTCATCGCGGGCGGGCTCGTGATCGCGCGCTGGGGACTCGGCTCGAACCCGTTGCGCACGATGCTGTGGGTGCTGGTCGCGATGGGCGTGCTCAACGCCACGTTCACGCTGCGCGAGTGGCCCTGGCTGTGCATCGCCGGCATCTGGCTGTTCCTGCTGATCGTGCCGGCGGTCGAGGCGGCCGAGCAGACCGTGATCCAGCGCGTGGTGCCCTTCACGAGTCAGGGCCGGGTGTTCGGCTTCGCGCAGGCCTTCGAGTCGGCTGCGGCTCCCGTCACGGCCTTCCTGGTCGCGCCGCTCGCCGAGTTCTGGATCATCCCGCTGCTGGAGTCCGAGGAGGGCGCCCGCCAGTGGGAGTGGCTCGTCGGCACGGGTGACGCGCGCGGGATCGCGCTGATCTTCTTCTTCGCGGGGCTGACCATGGTGGCGCTCGCGCTCGCCGCGTTCGGCACGCGCTCGTACCGGCTGCTCTCCGAGCGCTACCGGGAGGAGGCGGCGGCCGACGCGGCCGACGCCCGTCCACAGGCCTGACGGACCCCGCCGGGCTCGTCCACAGGCCCCGCGCGGGGCCTTCTCCGGGGCGTGCCGGACCGGGAGGCTCGGCGCATGACCTACGCACGGAACCAGGCGCTCGGCGCCTACGGCGAGCGCGTCGCCGCCGACCACCTGCGCCGCCTGGGCATGGTGATCCTCGCCCGGAACTGGACATGCCAGCACGGCGAGATCGACATCGTGGCGCGCGACGGCGACACGCTCGTGGTGTGCGAGGTCAAGACGCGCACCACGGCCAGTCACGGCACGCCGCTCGAGTCGGTCTCCGACCGCAAGATCACGATGCTGCGGCGGTCCCTCTCGCGCTGGCTCGACGTGCACGAGGTCAGCCCCGACGGCGTCCGCATCGACGTGGTCACGGTGTGGGTGCCGCGCAGCGGCGGACCACGCGTCGAGCGGATCGCTGGGGTGGCGTGATGGCGGCCGTCCACTCGATCGCCCTCGACGGACTCGCCGGCCGTCCAGTCGAGGTGGAGGTCGACATCGCGTCCGGCCTGTCGGCCACGGTCGTCGTGGGCTTGGCCGACGCCACCGTGAGCGAGGCGCGCAACCGCGTGCGCTCCGCCGTGGTGAACTCCGGCACCTCATGGCCCGACACCAGGGTGACGATCAACCTCGCTCCGTCCAGCCTGCCCAAGAGTGGACCGCACTACGACCTCGCGATGGGGCTCGGGGTGTTCGCCGCGAAGGCCGTCGTCCCGCCCGAGACGCTCGCCGGAACGGTCTTCCTCGGCGAGCTCGCACTCGACGGGCGGCTGCGGCCCGTCCGTGGTGTCCTTCCGGCCACGCTCGCGGCCGCCGACGCCGGTTTCGAGAAGGTGGTCGTCCCGGAGTCGAACGTCAACGAGGCACGACTCGTCCCCTCGATCACGGTCGTCGGCGTGCGCTCCCTGCGACAGGTCGTGGCGATGCTGCGCGGCGACGAGGAGCCCGAGGATCCGCCCGTCCCACCCCTGAGCGAGGCCGGCGACGGCTGGAGCGGCGTCGCGCCGACCGGCGAGCTCGACCTCACCGACGTCGTCGGGCAGGACGACGCCTGCCTGGCCACGGTGATCGCCGCCAGCGGTGGTCATCACCTGCTGCTCACCGGGCCGCCCGGGGTCGGCAAGACGATGCTCGCGCAGCGGCTCCCGGCGCTGCTGCCCGACCTCGACCCGAACGACTCCCTCGAGGTCAGCGCGCTCCACTCGCTCGCAGGCGTCCTGCCGTCGGACCTGCCCATGCTGGTGCGACCGCCATTCCTCGAGCCGCACCACACGGCGAGCGCGGCGGCCGTGGTCGGTGGCGGCAGCCGGGTCGTCCGGCCGGGCGCCATGTCGCTGGCCCACCACGGGGTCCTCTTCCTGGACGAGGCGCCCGAGTTCGCCAGCAACGTCCTCGAGGCGCTGCGGCAGCCGCTCGAGAGCGGTCAGGTGGTGGTGTCGCGTGCGGCGCAGACGGCGGTCTTCCCGGCACGATTCCAGCTCGTGCTCGCCACCAACCCGTGCCCGTGCGGCCATGCCGGCTCGGTCATGCAGCGGTGCGAGTGCCCGGCCGCGACGCGACGCCGGTACGCCGACCGCCTGTCCGGGCCGATCCGGGACCGCATCGACATCCACCGCACGCTCGTCGAGCCCACGCGGCGCGACCTCGTCTCGGGCCTGGTGACCCGCCCCACGACCGCCGAGCTCGCCGGCCGGGTCGCCGAGGCCCGCCTCCGGCAGCGGACGCGACTCGCCGGCACGCCATGGCGCGTCAACGCGGCGGTCCCCGGCGTCGAGCTGCGCAAGGCCTGGCCCGCCGCGACCGACGCGACACGCCTGCTCGAGCAGCAGGTGCGGGGGCACAAGGTGACGCCCCGGTCGGCCGATCGGGTCCTGCGGCTCGCCTGGAGCATCGCCGACCTGTGCGAGCACTCTCAGCCGACGATCGAGGACGTCCAGGCGGCGCTCGACCTGCGGCGCGGGAGTGCCATCGGCGGCGAGCTCCTCGGACTGCTGGAGGCGGCATGACGAGGAGCCAGTCCCGCACCCGACTGATGCTGTCGCTCGTGGCGGAACCGGGTGACCCGCGGCTCGTCGCCTGGCGGGAGCGCTGCGACCCGGTCGAGCTGTGGCATGCGGTCGTCCGTGGCGCCCCGGAGATCCCCGATCGCTGGCACGCCGGCGCTGCGGACGCCGCCAGTCGCGTGGACGGGGTGCTGCGGCGCGCCGACGAGGTCGGCGCCCGCTGGGTGGTCCCGGGCTCGCCCGCGTGGCCGGTCGCGCTCGACGACCTCGACCAGGTCGACGGCATCGGGCAGGTCACCGGTGCCCCACTGGGGCTGTGGGTGCGCGGCGGGGGAGACCTGACCTCGATCGCCGCGGCTCCGGTGGCGGTGGTGGGGGCTCGCGGCTCCACCACCTACGGCGCGGAGGTCGCCAGCGACATCGCGGCCGACTGCGCCGACCAGGGGCACGCCGTCGTGAGCGGAGCCGCGTTCGGCATCGACGCCTGCGCCCACCGCGGGGCGCTGCTCGGCGGCGGGCCGACGGTGGCCGTGATGGCGTGCGGCGTGGACGTCGAGTACCCGCGCACGCACGCGGCCCTCCTGCGCCGCATCGCCGAGGAGGGGCTCGTCATCAGCGAGTTCCCACCCGGCGCCGAGCCGCAGCGCCACCGCTTCCTCGTGCGGAACCGGATCATCGCGGCGCTCAGCGTGGGCGTGGTGGTCGTCGAGGCCGCACGACGCAGCGGCTCGCTCAACACCCTGCACTGGGCCGACCTCCTCGGCCGGACGACGATGGTCGTCCCCGGACCGATCACGTCGCAGGCCTCGTGCGGCACCCATCTCGCGGTGCGCGACGGCAAGGCGCTGCTCGTGACGTCGGGGCACGACGTCCTCGCGGACACCTTCGGGATCGTCGACGCCGATCTGCCCGCGATCGGTCCGGGAGCGCGCAGGGTGTGGCTCCGGCTCGGTGCCGAGCCCCAGCCCGTCGAGCAGCTGGCTCGGGCGCTGCGCCTCGGCACCGTCCCGGTCCTGCGGGCCCTGCGCGAGCTCGAGCACCACGACGTGGTGGCACGGGACGAGCGCGGATGGCGACGCGAGACGAGGGTGACGAACCGTGAGGGAGGGGTAGGTTGAACGGCGTGAACGACTCCCACGCGATGGATCCCGCCCGAGCCGACGAGGTCTTCGCCCACTGGGAGGAGAAGTACGGGTCGAGCGAGGGCGTCTGGTCCGGTCACGTCAACGCGGCCCTGGCCCACGTGGCGGCCGACCTGCCCGCGGGCACGGCGCTCGACCTCGGCGCGGGGGAGGGCGGCGACGCCCTCTGGCTCGCCGAGCGGGGCTGGGAGGTCACCGGCATCGACATCTCGCCCACGGCGCTCTCGCGAGCCGAAAGGGCGGCCGAACGGGCCGGCCTGAGCGAGCGGGTCACCTGGGTGGCTGCCGACCTCGAAACCTGGTCCTGCACCCGAGAGTTCGACCTCGTCACGGCCTCGTTCCTGCAGTCGGCCGTGGCGCTCGACCGCGGCCGGATCCTGCGGACCGGGGCCGACCGGGTCGCGGTCGGCGGCCACCTGCTCGTGGTCGCGCACGCCGAGGCGCCGCCGTGGGCTCACGACGGCGACCATGACCACCACGCGCGGATGCACTTCCCGACGCCCGAGGACGACCTGAAGGTGCTCGACCTGCCGCCCGACGAGTGGACCACGGTCGTCGCCGACGTCCGGGAGCGCACGGCGTTCGCCCCCAGCGGCGAGGAGGTCGTGCTGCGCGACGGCGTGCTGCTGCTCCGACGCAGCGCCTGACGCGCTCGACCTCAGGTGTGCAGGGGCGGGTCGTGGGGTCGCCCGTGCCCGAGCTGCTCGAGGGCATGGTCGACGATCTCGGACAGCACCTCGAGCCCTTCGCGCACCGCCCCGGTCGATCCGGCGAGGTTCACCAGGAGGGTGTGCCCGCTGATCCCGGCCGTGCCGCGCGACAGCGCCGCGTGCGGGGTCGTGCGCAGCCCGCGGGCGCGGATCGCCTCGGCGATGCCCGGCGCGGGCCGGTCGACGAGCGCGGCGGTCACCTCGGGCGTGTGGTCGTCGTCGGTGAACCCGGTGCCGCCCGTGGTGAGCACGAGGGCGCAGCCCTGGTCCACGAGGCGGCGCAGGACGTCACCGACCTCGGGACCGTCGGGGACGACGTGCGGACCCGAGACCTCGAAGCCGTGGGCCCGGCCCCACTCGGCGATCCGGGGGCCGGTGAGGTCCTCGCGCCGGCCGTCGGCGGCACGCGTGGACGAGACGACCACGCCGAGCAGGCGGGGCCGGGTGTCACTCATCGCGGGTCCAGTCGTGGGTGCCGCCAGTCTTGGCCTCGACGCGCACCTGGTCGATCACGGCGGTGTGGTCGACGGCCTTCACCATGTCGAACAGCGTCAGCGCCGCCACGCTGACGGCCGTGAGCGCCTCCATCTCGACGCCGGTGGGTGCCGTCGTGGCGACGGTCGCCTCGACCCGCACACCCGACTCGAGGGCGCGGAAGTCGAGCGTGATCGCCGACAGGGGGAGCGGGTGGCACATCGGCACGAGGTGCGGGGTCTGCTTCGCGGCCAGGATGCCGGCGATCCGCGCGGTGGCGAGGGCCTCGCCCTTCGGCAGGTCACCGCTCATGATCCGCTCGACGACGTCGGGCCGGGTGCGCAGCACGCCCGAGGCCGTGGCCTCGCGCCGCGTCGTGGCCTTGCCCGACACGTCGACCATGTGCGCGCTGCCGTCCTCGCGGTAGTGCGACAGCTCGTCCCCGGACCCGCTCGTGCTCATGCGATCCTCCACCACTCCACGGTATCGCCGGCGTCGAGCTCGGTGGTGTGCTCGGGGACCAGCACCAGCACGTCGGCCCGCGCGTAGGAGACCGCGAGGTGCGACCCCGCCTCGCCGACGAGGCTCACGCGACCGTCGTCGCCGAGCCGTCCCCGGCGTACCTGCAGTCGGCCGGGCGGCGACGTCAGCGGCTCGGCGAGGGCGGACGTGCCCGACGGGCGCCAGGCGACCCGGCCCGCCGCCTGGGCCAGCGCCGGGCGCAGGAACAGCTCGAACGACACCAGGACGCTGACCGGGTTCCCCGGCAGGCAGATGATCGGCACGTCGTGGTCGCCACTGCGGACCGTGCCGAGGCCCTGTGGTCCGCCGGGCTGGACGGCGACGTGGCCGAACCACGAGCCGGGCGTGCCCTCCACCACCTGCCGCACGACCTCGCGCGTTCCGGCGCTGACGCCACCGGTCGTGACGATGACGTCGTGCTCCACCGCGAGGCGGTCGAGCAGCTCACGCAGCAGCGCGGGGTCGTCGGGGACGACGTGCGTCGTGACCGGGAGGCCGAGGCTCACGGCGTGGGCGGCCAGGACGGAGGAGTTCGAGTCGGGGACGGCGCCCGTGACGAGCTCGGCCCCGGTGGCGACCACGGCGAGGCGCAGCAGCGGCGCGACCTCGACCTCCGCGACACCTGACACGACGAGCGCCCCGATCGCGGCGGGCGTCAGTGGCGCGCCGGCTTCGAGCACGGTCGCGCCGGCCTCGACGTCCGACCCGGCTCGCCGCAGGAAGGTGCCGGGCTCGACCGCCTCGCCGAACTCGACCAGGCCACCGCCCTCGACCGGACCGAAGTCGCCGGGGCGGGTGCGCTCGACGGGCACGACCGCGTCGGCGCCGGGCGGGAGGGGAGCGCCCGTCATGATCGGCGCCGCGGTGCCGGGATCGAGGCGGGGCGGAACGGCGTCGCCGGCCACGACGTGGGCGACCGTGGGCAGGGTGACCGGGGTGACGCCGGCACGGGCGAGGTCCTCGGCGTGGACGGCGAATCCGTCCATCTGGCTGTTGTCGAAGCCCGGAACGTCGAGCCGTGATCGCACCGGGGTGGCGAGCCGCCCGGCGAGGGCGGCAGAGACCGCGACCGTCTCGGGCGGGTCCGTGGCTCGACGCTGAGCGGCCGCGCGGACGAGGGTCGCCACCTCCCGGACGTGCTCGTCGACGGATCTGCCCATGGTTCCTCCGGTCCGATGACGCATCTGAGCCGCTATCGTGGCAGTCATGTCTCAGGTGCGCGTCTCTGATGCCGCTGACTTCTTGGGAGTCAGCACCGACACCGTACGACGTCTGATCGCCGCGGGCCGTCTGGCCGCGGCGAAGGACGACGCCGGCCGGACCGTCGTGGACGGCCGTGGGCTGGCCGAGTACGTCAGGAGCGAGGGTCGATCGGTCGCCGATCCGACGTCGGTCTCCCGCTCCGCCCGCAACCGCTTCGTCGGCATCGTGACGGAGGTGGTGAGCGACCGGGTGATGTCCCAGGTCGAGCTGCAGTGCGGCCCGCACCGGGTCGTCTCGCTCATCAGCACGGAGTCCGTCCGCGAGCTCGGTCTCGAGCCGGGAGTCGTGGCAGTGGCCGTCGTGAAGGCGACGAACGTCGCCCTCGAGACGCCGGGTGAGGGTCGATGAGGCGGCTCGGGGCCGTGCTGGTCGCGATCGCGGCGACGGGGTCCGCGTGCACGTCGAGCACGGACGCCGTTCAGGAGCGCACGTTCACCGTGTTCGCGGCCGCCTCCCTCAACCAGACCTTCACCGAGATCGCCGACCGGTTCGAGGGCGAGCACGACGGCGTCGAGGTCCGGCTGTCCTTCGGCGGCTCGTCCGACCTCGCCGCGCAGATCCTCGAGGGTGCGCCGTCCGACGTCTTCGCGGCGGCCGACGAGCGCACGATGGCACGGGTCACGGGGGCCTCCGAGGACGCGCTGGCGCCCGAGATCGTCGCGACCAACACGCTCCAGATCGCCGCGAGCCCCGACGGGAGCGTCGCGTCCGCGGACGATCTCACCGATCCAGGCACCAAGGTCGTCGTCTGCGCGCCCCAGGTGCCGTGTGGCGCGGCCACCCGGGTGCTGCTCGCGAAGAACGGCCTGAGGATCTCGGCCGTCAGCGAGGAGCAGTCGGTCACCGACGTGCTGGGCAAGGTCACCAGCGGCGAGGCCGATGCCGGGATCGTCTACCGCACGGACGTGGTCGCCGCGGGCTCCTCCGTGCGTGGCGTCGACGTGCCCGGAGCCGACGAGGTCGTCAACCGCTACCCGGCCGCGGCGCTCGATCCGGGCGACGACCTGGCGGCCGAGTTCGTCGCCTTCGCCTCCGGCCCGGAGGGTCGGCGCATCCTGTCCGAGGCGGGCTTCGGGGCACCGTGACGACCCGCACCGACGTCCCGCGCTGGACCGCGATCCCTGCCGCGATCGCCGTGGCGCTGCTCGGGCTGCCGCTCGTCGGCCTCGTGCTGCGGGTCGAGTGGGCCGACTTCCTGTCCCTCGTGACGACGGAGTCCTCGCGCGCGGCGCTGGCGCTCAGCCTGCGGACCGCGGCCGCCAGCACGGTGCTGTGCGTGCTGCTCGGGGTGCCGCTCGCGCTGCTGCTCGCGCGCAGCTCGGGACGCTGGGCGGCCGCCGTGCGCGCCGTGGTCCTGGTGCCGCTCGTCCTCCCGCCGGTCGTCGGGGGCATCGCCCTGCTGGCGACCTTCGGGCGGCGCGGGTGGCTCGGGGAGCACCTCGAGGCGCTCGGGATCGAGATCGCCTTCAGCACGCTGGCGGTCGTGCTGGCCCAGACGTTCGTGTCGCTGCCCTTCCTCGTGATCACGCTCGAGGGCGCGCTCCGGGCGGCGGATCCCGGATTCGCCGACGTGGCCGCGACGCTCGGTGCCTCGCCCGGACGGGTGCTGCGCCGGGTGACCCTGCCTCTCGTGGCGCCCGGTCTCGTCGCCGGCGTCGTGCTCTCGTTCGCGCGGGCCCTCGGCGAGTTCGGCGCCACGGTCACCTTCGCAGGCAGCCTGCAGGGCGTCACGCGCGCCCTGCCGACCGAGATCTACCTGCAGCGCGAGGTCGATCCCGACGCCGCGACCGCGCTCGCGTTCCTGCTCGTCGCCGTCGCGGTGGTCGTGATCGCCGTCGTCCACCGGCCGGGGCGGTCGCCGTGGTGAGCCTCGGCGTGCGCTTGCGAGATCCGGTGCGCGACGTCGACCTGGAGGTCGCGGTGGCGTCGGGGGAGACCCTCGCCGTCATGGGGCCGAACGGCGCGGGCAAGTCCACCCTGCTCGCCACCATCGCGGGTCTGCTGAGGCCGGCGGAGGCGGAGGTCGTCGTGGGCGACCGCGTGCTCGCGGGGGACGGCACGTGGGTGCGTCCGCACCTGCGCTCCGTGGCGCTGCTCGGTCAGCAGCCACGGCTGTTCCCCCACCTGACGGTCCGGCAGAACGTCGCCTTCGGGCTGCGCGGCGACCCCGAGGACGTCGAGCACTGGCTCGGGCTGGTCGGCGCGCGGGAGCTGGGCGACCGACGCCCTCGCGAGCTGTCCGGGGGCCAGGCCCAGCGCGTCGCCATCGCCCGCGCCCTGGCCGTGCGCCCGGACGTCGTGCTGCTGGACGAGCCCCTCGCGGCCCTCGACGTGGAGGCGGTCCCCGAGATCCGTCGTCTGCTGCGCCAGGTCCTGGAAGGGAGCACGGCCGTGCTGGTGACCCACGATCCGCTGGACGCGCTGGCGCTCGCGGATCGAGCGGTCATCGTGGAGCGCGGCCGTGTGGTGCACGAGGGGCCGGTCCGCGACGTGCTGGCCCATCCGCGCAGCGCGTTCGGCGCGGCCCTGGCCGGGGTGAACCTCGTGGACGGGGTCGCCCTCGCGGCCGACCGGATGAGGACGGCGGACGGCCGCGAGCTCACCGGCACGCCCACGGGTGGCCTTCTCGCCGGCGCGGGCGCCACGGCCACCTTCTCTCCGTCGGCGGTGGCCGTGCACCGCGAGCATCCGAGCGGCAGCCCGCGGAACGTGCTGACCGGCACGGTCCTCGGCGTCGAGGTCCGGGGCACGACGTGCCGCGTCGAGATCTCGGGATGGCTCGCCGATGTCACCACCGCGGCCGTGGCCGAGCTCGAGCTCGAGCCGGGCCGCGAGGTCTGGCTGAGCATCAAGGCCACCGAGGTCCACCTCCACCCCGCCTGACCGCGCCTCCCGACGATCGCGCGACGCCGGTGCGAGAGTGGGGGAGTGAGTGACTTCTCCGAGGCCTGGGCGCGCACGCTGGCCGACTACGAGCGTCACCTCGTGCAGGAGCGCGACCTGTCCGACCACACGGTGCGGGCCTACCTGACCGACCTCGCGAGCCTCGCCGAGCACGCGACGCTGATGCGGGTGGACGACCCGTCAGGCATGACGATCCGGACCCTGCGCAGCTGGCTCGCGAACCTGCAGACGCGTGGCAAGGCGCGCACGACGATGGCCCGACGCTCGACCGCGGCGCGGGTGTTCACCGCGTGGATGGAGCGCACCGGCCGTGCCGCGACGGACGCCGGGGCCCTGCTCGCGGCGCCCAAGGCGCACCGGTCGCTGCCGCCCGCGCTCAGCCAGGCCGACATGCGCGGCGTGGTGGACGCGATCGTCGAGTCGATCGACGACGACAGCCCGGTGGGCCTGCGGGACCTCGCGGTGATCGAGCTGCTGTGGGCGACGGGCATCCGCGTGGGCGAGCTGGTCGGCGCGGACGTCGACGACCTGGACACGTCACGACGCGTCCTGCGCGTCATGGGCAAGGGCTCGAAGGAGCGGATGGTGCCGTACGGCGTTCCCGCGCAGGACGCCGTCGCCGCGTGGCTGGAACGAGGGCGGCCCGCGCTCGCGGTGCCCGGCAGCGGACCCGCCCTCTTCCTCGGGGCTCGCGGCGGCCGAGTCGACGCGCGCGTGGTGCGCCGCATCGTGCACGACCGCGTGGCCGCCGTTCCCGACGCGCCGGACGTCGGTCCGCACGGGCTGCGGCACACGGCCGCCACGCACCTCCTCGAGGGTGGGGCGGACCTGCGCTCCGTGCAGGAGCTGCTCGGGCACGCGTCCCTCGGGACGACGCAGATCTACACGCACGTCAGCGCCGACCGGTTGCGCGCCGCGTTCGCCCAGGCGCACCCGCGAGCCTGACTCACCGGGCGGCGAGCGGATCGACGGGCCGCCCGTCGACGAGTCTCATGAAGTGCAGGTGGCAGCCCGTCGAGTACCCGGTCGAGCCGACGCGCCCCACGACGGTGCCGGCGCCGACGCGCTGGCCCGGGCGCACCGTGACCGACCCGAGGTGGGAGTAGGAGGTCGCGACGCCCCCGGCGTGCTCGACCTGCACCTGCAGGCCGTACCCGCCGCGGAACCCGGCGTGGCCGACCTCGCCCGCCGCCACCGCGGGGACGGGGGTCCCGCACGGCGCCCCGACGTCCACCCCGTCGTGCAGCTTCCGCACGCCCGTGACGGGGTGCACCCGCATCCCGAACGCGGACGTCACGGGACCGTCGATCGGCAGGTCGCCCATGCCGACGTCCGGCGGCTCGGGGACCTCGCCGTCGGGGTCGATGAGACGGTAGGCGCCGGCGGTGGCGAGGAGGTCGGCCGGGTCGAGGTACTCGTCGCCGCGCAGCCGCCCCAGGTTCAGGCACGTGCGACGGCACGACGGGTGGTCGCCGAGGAGCCGCCCGATGGGCTGGCCCGCGGTGACCGCGTCGCCGACGCGCACGGACGGCGCGACGGGCTGGTAGGTGGAGCGCTCCCCGCCGTGCTCGATCGTGATCGTCCAGATCCCGGCGACGCGTCCCGCGAACGCCACCCGACCCACGGCGACGGCCCGGACCGTCTGACCGACGCGTCCGGGGATGTCGACACCGCGGTGCCCGGCCCCGTACTCGGACGACGGTGGGTCGAAGGGCCGCTCGATCGTGTGGTCGCCCAGCGGCCACGTCCACGGGGCGGCCACGGCGGGCGACGCGAGCACGAGGGTGAGCAGGAGCGGGACGAGGAGGAGGGCACGGCGCATGCCCCGAGCCAACCGATCCGGGAGCCTGGGCGGAACCGCCGGCGTGGACCCTGTGGACCGCGCAACCCGGGCCGCACGACCCTGTGGAGATCGCCGCTTCGGCCCACCGTGGCACCGATTTCCTCGGGAGAGGGGCCGTGGACTAGACTTGGTTCGATCCGTCCACCGGACGGAAATTCGCGTGTCCTCTCCCGTGACGTGAGCAACCGAACGGGGCGCGATCCAGGTCCCATCCGTCGATGGGTGGCCCGCGTCGGACACCAGGGCGTCGCCGACCGGCGATGCGACAACTTGGTTTGAAAGGAAGTACGGCCATGGCCGTCGTCACCATGCGTCAGCTGCTCGAGAGCGGCGTTCACTTCGGGCACCAGACCCGTCGCTGGAACCCCAAGATGAAGCGATTCATCATGACCGAGCGCAACGGCATCTACATCATCGACCTCCAGCAGTCGCTGTCGTACATCGACTCCGCGTACGAGTTCGTCAAGAGCACCGTCGCCCGCGGCGGCACGATCCTGTTCGTCGGCACGAAGCGCCAGGCGCAGGAGCCCGTCGAGGAGCAGGCCAAGCGCGTCGGCATGCCCTACGTCAACCAGCGTTGGCTCGGCGGCATGCTCACCAACTACTCCACGATGTCCGCGCGCCTCCAGCGCATGAAGGAGCTCGAGGAGATCGACTTCGACGACGTGGCGGGCTCGAACCGCACGAAGAAGGAACTCCTTCAGATGCGTCGCGAGTACACCAAGCTCAACCGCACCCTCGGCGGCATCCGCGACATGGGCCGCGTGCCCAATGCCGTGTGGATCGTCGACACCAAGAAGGAGCACCTCGCGGTCGACGAGGCCAAGAAGCTCAACATCCCGATCGTCGCGATCCTGGACACCAACTGCGACCCGGACGACGTCGACTACCCGATCCCGGGCAACGACGACGCCATCCGCTCGGTGGGCCTGCTGACCCGCGTCATCGCCGACGCGGTCGCCGACGGCCTCATGTCGCGCGGTGGCGCCAAGACGGGCGAGGAGGCCCCGGGCCAGGAGCTCGGTGCCGAGGAGCCCATGGCCGACTGGGAGAAGGAGCTGCTCGCCTCGAAGGCCGAGCAGCCCGCCGAGGCCGCTGCTGCTGAGGCGCCCGCCGCCGAGGCCCCCGCCGCCGACGCGCCGGCCGCCGAGACCGCCGAGGCGCCCGCCGCCGACGCGGCCGAGGCTCCCGCCGAGTCCTGAGTCACTCCGACCATCTGCCGGCCCGACGCGATCCGTCGGGCCGGCACCACCAGAACCGAGGTTGAACATGGCAATCACTGCTGCCGATGTGAAGAAGCTCCGCGACGCCACGGGCGCGGGCATGATGGACGCCAAGAAGGCCCTCACCGAGGCTGACGGCGACTTCGACAAGGCCGTCGAGGTCCTGCGGATCTCGGGCGCGGCCAAGGCCGCCAAGCGCGGTGCCGAGCGCGAGGCCTCCTCGGGCCTCGTCGCCAACGCCGGCTCGGCCCTGGTCGAGCTCAACTCCGAGACCGACTTCGTCGCGAAGAACGACCAGTTCATCGCGCTGGCCGAGCGCCTGGCCACCGCGGCCGACGCCGCCAAGCCGGCGAACGCCGAGGAGTTCGCGCAGGTCACCCTCGACGACGGCAAGACCGTCGCCGAGACGATCAGCGCCCTCGCCGCCGTCATCGGCGAGAAGCTCGAGCTCGGTCGCGTCAGCGCCCTCTCGGGTCAGGTCGCCACCTACATGCACCGTCGCGCCAGCGACCTGCCGCCGGCCGTCGGCGTGCTCGTCGAGTACGAGGGCGACAACGTCGACGCCGCCCGCGGTGTCGCGATGCAGATCGCGGCCATGCGCCCGCGCTGGCTGACCCGCGAGGACGTCCCCGCCGACCTCGTCGCCAAGGAGCGCGAGATCGCCGAGGCCACGGCCAAGGAGGAGGGCAAGCCCGAGCAGGCCCTGCCCAAGATCGTCGAGGGTCGCGTCAACGGCTTCTTCAAGGAGAACGTCCTCCTGGAGCAGTCCAGCGTCACCGACAACAAGAAGACCGTGAAGGCCGTCGCCGACGAGGCCGGCATCACCGTCAAGGGCTTCAGCCACATCGAGGTCGGCGCCTGAGTCGCACCACGATCGTCGAGGGCCCCGCGGAGCGATCCGCGGGGCCCTCGTGCGTCTGCGGCGCGCGTCACAGCCCTCGCCCGATGCCCATGTCGGCTGCGCTCCGGGGCCGGTCATCGGATAATCTCGTACCCATGGCTCGCCGCGTACTCCTCAAGCTCTCCGGTGAGGTCTTCGGAGGAGGTGCGATCGGCATCGACCCCGACGTCGTCAACGACGCGGCCGCCCAGGTCGCCGCCGCCGTCCGTGACGGCGTGCAGGTCGCGATCGTCGTCGGTGGCGGCAACTTCTTCCGCGGGGCCGAGCTCAGCCAGCGGGGCATGGAGCGTGCCCGCGCCGACTACATCGGCATGCTGGGCACCGTCATGAACGCGCTCGCGCTGCAGGACTTCATCGAGAAGCAGGGCGTCGAGACGCGCGTGCAGTCCGCCATCGCGATGGCCCAGGTGGCCGAGCCCTACATCCCGCGCCGCGCCATCCGCCACATGGAGAAGGGCCGCGTCGTGATCTTCGGCGCCGGCGCCGGCATGCCGTACTTCTCCACGGACACGGTCTCGGCCCAGCGCGCGCTGGAGATCAAGGCCGACGTCGTGCTGATGAGCAAGAACGGCGTCGACGGGGTCTACGACTCCGACCCGCGCCGCAACCCCGAGGCCCAGCGCTTCGACAGCCTGACCTTCAACGAAGCCCTCCAGCGCAACCTCCAGGTCGTCGACGCGGCCGCGTTCGCGCTGTGCATGGAGAACGAACTGCCCATGATGGTGTTCAACATGAACGACGAGGGCGCGGTCGCCCGCGCCCTGCGTGGTGAGATGATCGGAACACTCGTCCACGCCTGAGGCGTGGACACCCCCGACGATGCAACGGAGCATGACGTGATCGACGAGACACTGCGCGATGCCGAGACCCGGATGAAGAAGGCGGTCGAGCACACTCGCGACGAGTTCGAGGCCATCCGGACCGGACGCGCCCACCCGGCGATGTTCGCCCAGATCACCGCCGACTACTACGGCACGCCCACACCGCTGCAGCAGCTGGCGGGCTTCCAGGTGCCCGAGGCGCGCACCGTCATCATCGCCCCCTACGACCTCGGCGCGAAGTCGGCCATCGAGAAGGCCATCCGCGACTCCGACCTCGGCGTCAACCCGTCCGACGACGGCAAGGTGCTGCGCGTGACGCTGCCCGAGCTCACCGAGGAGCGCCGCAAGGAGTACATCAAGCTCGCGCGCTCCAAGGCCGAGGACGGCCGCATCGCCGTGCGCGGCGTGCGTCGCAGCGCCAAGCAGGCGCTCGACAAGGCCGAGAAGGACTCCGAGATCAGCAAGGACGACAACACCGGGGCGGAGAAGCGTCTCGACGGTCTGACGAAGAAGCACGTCGACGAGATCGACGACGCGCTGAAGGCCAAAGAGGCAGAGCTCCTTGACGTCTGAGGGCCCGACTCCCGACTCGGCCGCCGCCAAGAAGACCGGGAGGGCCGGCCGCGACCTGCGCGCGGCCATCACGGTCGGCGTCAGCCTGGTCGCCCTGGTCCTGCTGTCCCTGTTCTGGGTCAAGGATCTGTTCGGCGTCGTCGCCGCTGTCGCGCTCGTCGTGGCGGCGCTCGAGATCGCCCGTGCGCTCGGCACGGCCGGCATCCGGGTGCCGCTGCCGCCGGTGCTCGTGGGCGGCGTCGCCATGCTCGTGGTGGCGTTCTACGACGACATGGACACCGCCGCGGCGGTCATGGCGCTCACCGTCATCGCGACGATGGCCTGGCGGCTGCGCTCGGGCAGCGACGGCTTCGTCCGCGACGCGACGGCGGGCGTCTTCCTGCTGTCCTACCTGTTCCTCATGGGCACGTTCGTCATGCGCATGCTCGCCGCCGACGACGGCCCGTGGCGCGTCGTGGCGTTCATCCTGGTGACGATCGCCTCCGACATCGGCGGCTACGCCGCGGGCGTCCTGTTCGGCAAGCACCCGATGGCGCCGACGATCTCGCCGAAGAAGTCCTGGGAGGGCTTCGCCGGCTCGCTGCTCGCAGGCATCGCGTGCGGCATCCTCGTGGTCGTCTACGCGCTCGAGGGCCCGTGGTGGGCCGGCCTGCTGCTCGGCGTCGCCGGAGTCTGCTTCGCCACTCTCGGCGACCTGTGCGAGTCGCTCATCAAGCGCGACCTCGGCATCAAGGACATGGGCGACCTGCTGCCCGGCCACGGTGGACTGATGGACCGGCTCGACTCGCTCATCGCCGTCGCGCCCGTCGCGTACCTGGTGATGTACCTGCTGGTCTGACCCATGACCGTCCTGCGTGACTACGCCGCCTCGGTGATCCAGCCGGCGCTGGGTCAGACGGCCGCCCTCTACGACGAGGTGGCCAGCCCCGACGGCACGCTGCGCACGTCGTGGAAGCGGCTCGCCGCCGAGGCCGTCGACCTGACCCTGCCCGAGCTCAACCGGGTGGGCGACGAGATCGCGCGGCTGCTCGCCGACGAGGGCGTGGTCTACACGCCCCCGGGCGCCGACCAGCAGGCGTGGCGACTCGACCCCGTGCCGCTCGTCATCGCGCCCGAGGAGTGGTCGGTCCTGGAGAAGGGCCTGGCACAGCGCGCCGAGCTGCTGAACGCGATCTCGCGCGACCTCTACGGCCCGCAGGAGCTGCTCTCGAGCGGCACGCTGCCCGCGAGCATCGTGTTCGGTCACAGCGGCTTCCTGCGCGTGGTGGCGCGGGCCAGCGCCGACCACCGCCGCCAGCTCGTCGTCACGGGCACCGACCTCGGGCGCACGCCGTCGGGGGAGTGGCAGGTCATCGCCGACCGCACGCAGGCGCCGTCCGGGATCGGCTTCGCGATGGAGAACCGCCGTGTCCTGTCGCGCGTGCTGCCCGTCGCCTACCGCGAGGCCGGCCTGCACCGGCTCGCCCCCTTCTTCCAGGCGCTGCGCGTGGCGCTGACGCAGGTGGCGCCCGACGGGCGAGAGCACCCGCGGGTCGTGGTGCTCTCGCCCGGTCCCACGTCCGAGACGGCCTACGACCAGGCGTTCCTCGCCACCACGCTCGGCTTCCCGCTCGTGGAGGGCAGCGACCTCGTCGCGCGCGACGGCGCGATCTGGATGCGCGTCCTCGGCCGGCTGGAGCAGGTCGACGTGATCCTGCGTCGTGTGGACGCCGAGTGGAGCGACCCGCTCGAGCTGCGCGGCGAGTCGCAGCTGGGTGTCACGGGCCTCACGGAGGCGGTTCGGCGCGGAACCGTGACGGTCGTCAACGGGCTCGGCTCCGGTGTGCTGGAGAACGCGGCCCTGCTGCCGTTCATGTCCGCGATGTGCGAGCGCCTGCTGGACGAGCCGCTGCGGCTCTCCAACGTGCCCACGGTCTGGGCCGGCACCCCCGAGGGACGCGACCAGGTGCTCGACCGGCTCGACGAGCTCGTGGTCCGCCGGATCGATCCGCCCTTCGTGCCCGAGGCGCTGACGCGCGAGCAGCTCGTCACCGCGCTCCTCGCCGAGCCGTACCGCTACGTGGGCCAGGAGCGCGCGGCCGTGTCGGTCTCGCCCACGCTCGACCGCGGCCGCCTGCAGCCGCACGCGCTCACCCTGCGCGCGTTCACGCTGCGGCACGGCTCCAGCTACCGCCCGATGATCGGCGGTCTCGCCACGGCGGCACCCGTGGGCACCGAGTCCGACGAGGTCGGCGTCAGCAAGGACGTCTGGGTGCTCAAGGAGTCGCCGGACGAGCCCGACCAGGGACTGCTCGACTCGCTGCAGGTCGCCCACGTGCGGGCTCCCGTCACGCCGGTGCCGCGCGTCCTCGACGACCTGTTCTGGCTGGGCCGCTACGCCGAGCGCGTCGAGGACCTGCTGCGGCTCGCGATCGTCACGCACGAGCTCGCCGAGGACTTCCAGGGGCGCGCGCACTCCAGTGGCGGCCGCACCCTGTCCGTCGTCGCGCAGGTCCTGCGCTCGCTCAGCCCGTCGCCGTTCGACGCGCAGGACTTCGAGGGCGACCTGCGGTCGCTGCTGCTCGACACCCGGCGCCCCGGCTCCGTGGCCCAGACCGTGGCACGCCTCAAGGAGATCGCCCAGAGCATCCGCGACCAGGTCTCGCCCGACCTCTTCCGCGTGTTCGGCGCGATGGACCGCGCCCGCGGCGCGCTGGCGGCCAACCCGCACGGCTGGCAGATCGGCGAGAGCGCGGGCCGCATGCTCACCGACGTGCTCGCCCTGCACGGCGTCACGGGCAACATGGTGCGCGACGTGGGCTGGCACCTCATGGAGATCGGGCGCGGCATCGAGCGCAGCCTCCAGCTGTGCCACCTCGTCGGCCCCACCCTGTCGGTGCGGCGCGGGATCGACGTCGATCGCGACGTGCACCTGGCGGTGCTGCAGGCGGCCGAGAGCGCGATCACGCACCGACGGCGTCACCGCGGGGTGGTCCGTGGCGCCTCGGTGCTCGACCTGCTGCTCCTCGACGAGACGAATCCCCGGTCGCTCGCCTTCAACCTGCGCGCCATCGACGCCTCGCTCGCGACCCTGCCGGGCTCCAGCGGCGCGAGCCGTCCTGAGCGGCTCGTGGACGACCTGCTCGAGGAGCTCGAGCGTCTCGACGTCGCGGCGCTCATGTCGATCGAGCGTGAGAGCCGGCCGAACTTCGTGCGGTTCGCGCAGGCCACCGGGCAGCAGCTGATGCGTCTGTCCGACGCGGTAGCCGAGGTGCACTTCGCGGCCGCGCCCACGCCGCGGGCGTTGGCGCTGTCGGCGGGAGGTGGCGCATGAGGTACCGGGTCTGGCACCGCACCACCTACACGTACGACGAGGACGTCTCGAACAGCTACGGCATCGCCCACGTCGTCCCGCGCTCCACGTCGTGGCAGCGGGTGGACGACGTCGACGTGCGGATCGAGCCGACCCCGGGCGACGCATCGCGAGACACCGACTTCTACGGCAACGCGGTGACGTACTTCCAGGTCACCGAGCCGCACCGCACGCTCGTCGTCGACGCCACGAGCGAGGTCGAGGTGCAGGTGCCCACGTACGACGCCGACGCCCTCGCGACGCCGTGGGAGCTGGCGCGTCCGGGGGAGCGGCCCGACGTGCCCGACGCGTGGCGCGCGGTGGACTTCGCGCTCCCGTCGACCCTCGTCGACCAGACCGAGCAGGCCCGCGCGTACGCGGCCGAGTCGCTCACGGCCGGACGCCCGGTGGGCGAGGCCGTCACCGAGCTGATGCACCGCATCCATGCCGACTTCCGCTACGACAAGACCGCCACCACCGTCACCAGCAGGATCGACGACGTCTTCGAGCAGCGCGCCGGCGTCTGCCAGGACTTCGCCCACCTCACGCTCTCGTGCCTGCGCTCGCACGGGCTCGCCGTCGCCTACGTGAGCGGCTACCTGGCCACCACGCCGCCGCCGGGGCGCGAGCGGGTCGTCGGGGCCGACGCCTCGCACGCCTGGGCCGCCGTCTGGCTGCCCGACGGCAGCTGGCTCGCGCTGGATCCCACCAACGACCACTGGGCCGACGACCGCTACGTCACGGTGGCCCGGGGTCGCGACTACAAGGACGTGCCGCCGGTGAAGGGCATCATCTACACCGACGCGCGCTCGTCCTCGCTCGACGTCCAGGTGGACGTGGCACCGCTCGCGTGACCCACGCCCTGTGGGCTCGAAGTGGCGCGCCCGCGGCTGTCGGGGTTGGGTGGTTCCGTGCGTGCGTTCGAGTGTCGTCGGTGCGGCAACCCCCTGTACTTCGAGAACACCGCGTGCGTCTCGTGCGGTGCCGAGCTCGGGTTCTCCCGCGAGGAGCGGGCGATCGTCCCCGTCGACGAGCAGGGCCGCTACGTCGATGCCGAAGGACTCGTGTGGTGGCGCTGCGCCAACCGCGAGCTGGCCGCGTGCACGTGGCTGACACGCTTCGAGGGCACGCTGTGCTTCAACTGTGTGCTCACGCGGACCCGCCCGAACGACCATGACCCCGAGGGCATGCGGGCGTTCCCCGGGGCCGAGTCGGCCAAGCGCCGGCTCATCGTCGAGCTCGACGCGCTGGAGCTTCCGATCGTCACGCGCGCGGAGGATCCCGAGAACGGGCTCGCCTTCGACCTGCTGTCCAGCGCGAACGAGCCGGTGACCACGGGACATCAGAACGGCATCGTCACGATCGACCTCGCCGAGGGCGACAGCGTGCACCGCGAGCGGCTGCGCCGTGACCTCGACGAGCCCTACCGCACGCTGCTGGGGCACTTCCGGCACGAGACCGGCCACTACTACGAGTCCCAGCTGGTTCAGGGCGACCTCATCGAGGCCGCGCGCGATCTCTTCGGCGACGAGCGCGCGGACTACCAGGAGGCCCTCGACCGGCACTACGCCGACGGCCCGCCGGCCGGCTGGACCGATCGCTACATCAGCGCCTACGCCACGATGCACCCGTTCGAGGACTTCGCCGAGACGTTCGCGCACGTGCTGCACATCGCCGACACGATCGACACGGCGCAGTCGTTCGGGCTGACGTCGGTGGACGTGGGCGCGTTCCGCTCGTTCCGCGACCTCGTCACGGGCGTCTGGATCCCGCTCTCGGTGGCCCTCAACCAGATCAACCGCTCGATGGGCAAGGACCCGCTCTACCCGTTCGTCATCGCCGGACCCGTGCTGGACAAGCTCGAGTTCGTCGCCGCGCTGTCGCCGCGCTTCCGCGCGCTCTGAGCCGTCCTCGCGCGGATTCGTTCCCGGTGGGCGCCGTCTGGGACACTGGGGACATGGCGAACGAGGTGAACGTTGCGGACGTGAATCCCAAGCCGTTGCCTCTCGTGATGGCACCGGCGCGTGGACGGGGCAAGCCCCCGCGGCACCTCGCCGACCTCTCGGGCGACGAGCGCAAGGCCGCCGCCGAGGAGCTCGGCCTCAAGCCGTTCCGGGTCAAGCAGGTGGCGCACCACTACTTCGCCCGCCACGAGCGCGATCCCGAGCACATGACCGACCTCCCGGCGAAGGAGCGCGACGCGATCGTCGGCGCCCTGCTGCCGCAGCTGCTGTCGCAGGTCCGCGTGCTCGAGGCCGACAAGGGCACCACTCGCAAGACGCTGTGGCGCCTGTTCGACAACGCGCTCGTCGAGTCGGTGCTGATGCGCTACCCCGACCGCGCCACTATCTGCGTCTCCAGCCAGGCCGGCTGTGGCATGGCGTGCCCGTTCTGCGCCACCGGCCAGGGCGGCCTGCAGCGCAACATGAGCACCGCGGAGATCATCGACCAGGTCGTCGACGCCGCGCACCAGATGGAGTCCGGCGCGATCCCCGGCGGCCCGGGCCGCCTCTCGAACGTCGTGTTCATGGGCATGGGCGAGCCGATGGCCAACTACAAGGCCGTCATCGGTGCCGTCCGTCGCATGGTGGCGCCCGCGCCCGACGGCCTCGGCATGAGCGCCCGCAACATCACGGTCTCCACCGTCGGCCTCGTCCCGCGCATGCGCCAGCTCGCGGAGGAGGGCATCCCGGTCACCCTCGCGCTCAGCCTGCACGCGCCCGACGACGAGCTGCGCAACGAGCTGGTGCCGATCAACAACCGCTCCAGCGTCGCCGAGACGGTCGAGGCCGCGTGGAACTACGCGAAGACCACGAAGCGCCGCGTCTCGATCGAGTACGCGATGATGCGCGACATCAACGACCAGGCATGGCGCGCCGACCTGCTGGGCGATGTGCTCAACTCGTACGGCGACTGGGGCTGGGTGCACGTCAACCTCATCCCGTTGAACCCGACGCCCGGCTCGATGTGGACCGCCTCGCGCCGCGAGGACGAGCGCGAGTTCGTCCGCCGCCTCGAGGCCAAGGGCATCCCCACCACGGTCCGCGACACCCGCGGCTCCGACATCGACGGCGCCTGCGGCCAGCTCGCCGCCGCCGAGTAACCGCCTTCCTGGCCCACTTCTGGAACGGTTTGCACGCTTTCCCGCGCTCGAACGGTGCATTCCGTTCCAAAAGTCGCGGGAGTCTCGATTCGAGCGCCTCAGAGGCGGCCGGCGTCGTGCATCGTGATGGCGACCTGGACGCGGTTCGAGGCGTCGAGCTTGGCGAAGATGCGCGAGATGTGCGCCTTCACGGTGGCGAGGCTCATGAAGAGCTCGGCCGCGATCTCGGCGTTCGAGCGGCCCTGACCGACGGCGTGGGCGACGTCGAGCTCGCGCTCGGTGAGGGTGGCGACGAGGCGCTCCGCGGCGGTGCGCCGCTGGTCGGCACCGTCCGCCGTGACCTGGCGGATCAGGTTGGCGGTGACGGCCGGCGACAGGATCGGCTCGCCCGCCATGACCGCCTCGATGGCCTGGACGATGCGCGGCGGCGGGGTGTCCTTCAGCAAGAACCCGGCGGCACCGGCCGCGAGGGCGCGCACGATGTGGTCGTCGGCGTCGAAGGTGGTCAGGACCACGACCTTCGGGGGAGAGGGCTCGGTGGTGATCACGCGGGTGGCCTCGATGCCGTCCATCACGGGCATCCGCAGGTCCATCAGCACGAGGTCGACGGGACGCTCGCGCACGGTGGCCACGGCCTCGCGCCCGTCGGACGCCTCGGCCACGACCTCGATGCCGGGGGCGCCGCCCAGGATGAGGCCCAGACCCGCGCGCACGAGCGGGTCGTCGTCGGTGAGCAGCACTCGAGTCACGCGATCCACGGCAACCACACTCTCAGGACGTGATGGCCGGCCACGACGGCGTGGTGCAGGCGGCCGCCGGCGAGCTCGGCTCGCTCGGCCAGACCCACGAGCCCGAGGCCCGAGGCGGGCAGGTCGGGAGCACGCCCTCCGGCCGGCAGCGGGTTCGACACCTCGATGACCAGGCCGTCGTCCGGACCGCCGGTGATCGCGAGGGCGACCCGCGCGTGCGGGGCGTGCTTGGACGCGTTGGTCAGGCCCTCCTGGACCGCACGGAAGGCGGTGCGACCGATGGACTCCGGCACGGTCGAGAGGTCGACCGACAGGTTGGAGTCGAGGTTCATCCCCGAGGCGCGGAAGTGCTCGACGAGGCCGTCGATGCCAGCGGCCGTGGGCTGTGGCGGCTCGGGGGCGCCGTCGCCCACGTCGTCGCGCAGGACGCCGAGCACCTCGCGCAGCTCCACGAGGGCCAGGCGCGAGCTCTGCTCGATGATGCCGGCGGTTTGGCGGATCTCCTCGGCGCCGAGGTCCTCACGGAAGGTGAGCGCCCCGGCGTGCATCGTGACCATCGAGATCCGGTGGGCCAGCACGTCGTGCATCTCCCGCGCGATGCGAGCCCGCTCGGCCGTGCGCGCCTGCGACACCCGGGCGGCCTGCTCGGCCTCGGCGCGCTCGGCGCGCTCCTGCAGCGTGGCCATCAGCTCGCGGCGCGAACCCACGTAGAGGCCCCAGCCGATCGTGAACCCGATGATCGTGATGACGAAGCCGACGTTGAGCAGCCACAGGCCCCGGTCGGTGGTGGGGTCGACGACCACGAAGACGAACGCCGAGACGAGGGTGGCGATGCTCACCGGGACGATCTCGCGCCACTGGCGCCGGGTGGACAGCGAGAACAGCGCCAGCGTGGCCGGACCGCCCGCCGTGGCCGCGAAGGCGCTGGCGACGTTCGTGACGAGGGCCACCGTGACCGGAAAGCGCCGGCGCCAGAACACCAGGACGAAGCACGCGAGTCCGACGAGGACGTCGAGCCACCACCACCAGCGCGCGTTCTCCCACTGCCAGGGGAACAGCGCCGACCACGCCACCGCGGAGATCGCGACAGCGACCAGGGTGCGCCACACGTGCCCCCAGAGGGACAGGGGAGGGGGCGGGGGCGTCACCGCCTCAGGATAGGCGCGACCCTCGGCGCGGCACCTCGGGCGAGGGGATGGCGCGCCCCCTACTTTCGGCTACCAGAACGAGCGTGTCGGCGTCTGTTGCGAGACCTCGGCACACGGCAGGGTGGAGTCATGATCGAAGTCCAGAACCTGTCCAAGTCGTACGGCGACTTCCGCGCCGTCGACGACGTCTCGTTCGTGTGCCGGCCCGGACGCGTCACCGGGTTCCTCGGGCCCAACGGCGCCGGCAAGTCCACGGCGATGCGGATGATCACCGGCCTGACCCGCCCCTCGGGCGGCACCGCCACCATCGGCGGCGCGAACTACGCCGACATCCCCAACCCCGGCACGCAGGTCGGCGTCCTGCTCGACGCCTCGGCCCAGCACGGCGGCCGCACCGGTCGCGAGGTGCTCGTCATCGGCGCCCGCGCGATGGGCCTGCCGATGTCGCGCGTCGACGAGATGCTCGCCCTCGTGGGTCTCACGCCCAAGGAGGCCAAGCGCCGCGTCCGCAACTACTCGCTCGGCATGCGCCAGCGCCTCGGCATCGCGCACGCGCTGCTCGGCGACCCGAAGGTGCTCATCCTCGACGAGCCCGCCAACGGCCTCGACCCGGCCGGCATCCACTGGATGCGCCAGCTGCTGCGCGAGTACGCGAACCGCGGCGGCACCGTCATGCTCTCGTCGCACCTGCTGCACGAGATCCAGATCATCGCCGACGACCTCATCGTCATCGGCCACGGCCGCATCGTCGCCAGCGGCACCAAGGACGAGCTGCTGCGCGCCGCCGGCACGCGGGTGCGGGCGCGCGACCAGGTCGCCCTGATCGGGGCGCTCGAGGCCGCCGGCCTCGACGCGTCGGTCGCCTCCGACGCCGTCACCTCGACCGCGTCGCCCGAGGAGGTCGGCCTGGCCGCCGCGAAGGCGGGCGTGGCCCTGCTCGAGCTGCGCGAGGCCGACGGGGCGGGCCTCGAGGCCATGTTCCTGCAGCTCACCGCCGACGACCAGCGCGATGCCCTCGCCACCGAAGGAGCCCACTCATGAGCACGACCACCACGAGCGGTTCGACGATCGACCTGTCGCGTCCCGCCATCCCCTTCTCCCGCGAAGTCAGGGTCGAGCTGCGCAAGATGTTCGACACCCGCGGAGGTCTGTGGCTGTTCATCATCACCGGTGGGCTGCTGCTGCTGGCCATGGTGCTCACGCTGCTCGTGCTGGCCCTGAACGACGACGTGACGATCACGGCGTCGGGCTTCTCCCAGATCATGACCATCCCGCTGTCGATCCTGCTGCCGGTGTTCGCGATCCTCTCCGTGAGCAGCGAGTGGAGCCAGCGCACGCACCTGACCACCTTCAGCCTGCAGCCCCACCGCGGCCGCGTCATCGGTGCGAAGTTCGCCGCCGTCACGCTGCTCGCCCTCGGTACGCTCGTCCTGGCGGCCGTCTTCGGTGCTCTCGGCAACGTCCTCTACGGCATGCTGACCGACCACGACGTCGTCTGGAACCTCACGGGCAAGGAACTGCTCTGGACGGTCGTGCTGCAGCTGGCGTTCTTCTGGATGGCCTTCGCGTTCGCGATGCTGCTGTTGAACACGCCGGCGGCTGTGGCCAGCTTCTACGTCGTCGCGCTGATCCTGCCGCTCGTGGCGTACCCCATCCTGATGGCCCTGTTCGGCTGGGCGCGCGATCTGCTGCCGTGGCTGGACTTCAACTACGCGGCCACGCCTCTCATCGCAGGCGAGGACGTCATGGGCAACTCGGTCGACGTCGGGGCGCTGGAGTACCTGCGCTTCGCGTTCACGTTCTGCCTCTGGGTCGTCGTGCCCGGCGTGCTGGGCTACCTGCGGGTCCAGCGCACCGAAGTCAAGTGACGCGGAGCCGTCCGCGCGATGGTCGCTCGCTAGGTTGGGTCGCATGCCCGACCTGCTGACCATCGCGCGCGACGGCGACGTCGTCGTCCTCACCCTCCGCCGTCCCGACCGGCGCAACGCGCTCAACCTCGCGCTGTGCCGCGAGCTGCACGAGGCCGCCACCGAGGCCGTCGAGCAGGGAGCCCGCGTGCTCGTCGTGACGGGGGAGGGCTCGGCGTTCTGCGCCGGTGCCGACCTCGACGGCGTCTACGGCGACGAGTTCATCGAGGCCCTGTACCGGATGCTGCACCACCTCGCGCAGGTCCCCGTGCCGGTGATCGCGGCCGTCAACGGCCCCGCGATCGGCGCCGGCACCCAGCTCGCGATCGCGTGCGACCTGCGCGTGGTCGACGAGCGTGCCCGGTTCGCGGTCCCCACGGCGCGCAACGGCATGGCCGTCGACGCGTGGACGATCCGCACCCTGGCCGACCTCGCCGGCAGCGGCCGGGCCCGCCGGGTCATGCTCGCCGCCGACACGATCGACCGCGACGAGGCCCTCGCGTGCGGGCTGGCCGACCGGGCCGGCACCCTCGACGACGCGATCGCCTGGGCCCACGAGATCGCCCGGCTCGCGCCGCTCACGCTGGCGCACAACAAGCTCGTCCTCAACGGCTCGAGCCGCGACGACGAGCGCATCGAGCAGAGCTTCCGCGACGTCTGGGCCAGCCAGGACGTCAAGGAGGCGGCCCTCGCCCGCACCGAGAAGCGCGACCCGATCTTCAGGGGAAACTGATGGCACGCGTGCAGAGCATCGCCTTCCGCGCCCTCGACCGCCACGTGGTCGAGGGCCGCGCCGACGAGCTCGCGCTCGTCACGCCCTCCGGCTCGCTGTCCTACGCCCAGCTGCTCCACGAGAGCGCCTCGCTCGCCGGCGGCCTGCGCGACCTCGGCCTGCGCGCCGGCGCGCCCGTGGCGCTGTCCGTCCCCGACCGCCACACCTGGGTCGTGAGCGTGCTCGCGATCGTGCGTCTGGGCGCCGAGCCCGACCGTGAGGCCGGCTTCCGGATCGAGGGCGACCCGGCCACGATCCACACCGGTGACGAGAAGTACGAGCTCGAGCTCGTGCTGCGCGCCGGACGGGTCGATCCCGCTCGCGCCGAGATGCATGACGCCGGCGACTACGGCGAGCGCATGGAGCGCACGTACGGCGACGTGCTCGCCACGCTCCTGCACGGCGGCACCCTCACCTGACCGGCTCGCAGGGCTCGGCCCCGGGTTCGCCGGCCGGTGCCACAATGGACCCCATGAGTTCGCGGGTGGTCGTCCTGGGCTCGACCGGGTCGATCGGCACGCAGGCGCTCGACGTCGTGCGAGCCAATCCGGACCGGTTCGACGTGGTGGCGCTGGCCGCCGGAGGCGCCGATCCGGCGACCCTGGCATCCCAGGCGCTGGAGTTCGGCGTGGAGCTGGTCGCCGTGGCCAATGCCACCGCCGCGCAGGACGTGCAGCTCGCGCTGTACGCCGAGGCGCAGCGGCGGGGCTGGTCGGCGGGGGAGTACCGGCTGCCGCGGCTCGTGGCCGGTCCCGATGCGGCCGTCGAGGCCGCGCGGGTGCCCGCCGACACCGTTCTGAACGGTATGACCGGCGCTGTCGGCCTGATGCCCACCCTGGCCGCGCTGGAGACCGGTGCCACGCTCGCGCTGGCCAACAAGGAGTCGCTCATCATCGGCGGCGAGCTCGTGCTCGACGCCGCCAAGCCGGGCCAGCTCGTGCCCGTCGACTCCGAGCACTCCGCGCTCGCGCAGGCGCTGCGCGGCGAGGACCCCGAGGACGTGCGCCGACTCGTGCTCACCGCCAGCGGCGGACCGTTCCGCGGTCGCTCGCGCGACGAGCTGCTCGACGTCACCCCTGAACAGGCGTCCGCGCACCCCACGTGGGACATGGGCCCCGTCATCACGATCAACTCCGCCACACTGGTGAACAAGGGCCTCGAGGTCATCGAGGCGCATCTGCTGTTCGGGATCGAATACGACCGCATCGACGTCGTCGTGCACCCGACCTCGGTCGTGCACTCGATGGTCGAGTTCGTCGACGGCTCCACGATGGCCCAGGCCTCGCCGCCCGACATGCGCCTGCCGATCGCGCTCGGGCTCTCGTGGCCGCGGCGCGTCCCCGGCGCCGTGCCCGCCTGCGACTGGACGTCGCCCACCGCCTGGGAGTTCTTCCCGCTCGACGACGAGGCGTTCCCCGCGATCCGCGTCGCCCGTCGTGCCGGAGCCTTCGGACGCACCGCCCCCGCCGTGTTCAACGCCGCGAACGAGGTCTGCGTCGACGCGTTCATGGCCGGCGACCTCGACTTCCTCGGCATCGTCGACACGGTGGCCGAGATCGTGGACGACCACCTCGCCGACCCGGAAGCGGCCACGGGTGACCTCTCCGTCGAGCGCGTCCTCGAGGCCGACGCGCGCGCCCGTGAGCGCGCTCGCCAGGTTGTCGCCGTCCGAGCAGGGGCGGCCCGCCGATGATGTACGCGCTCGGGGTCATCGTCTTCCTGATCGGCGTCGCGGTCTCGATCGCACTGCACGAGGTCGGCCACATGTGGCCCGCGAAGAAGTTCGGCGTCAAGGTCACGCAGTTCTTCGTCGGCTTCGGCCGCACCGTGTGGTCGGTCAAGCGCGGCGAGACCGAGTACGGCCTCAAGGCCATCCCGCTCGGCGGCTTCGTCAAGCTCGTGGGCATGCTCCCGCCCGAGCGCGAGGAGCGCGACCACGACGGTCACCTCGTGGTCCGCTCGTCCAATACGGGCCTGTTCACGCAGATGGCCACCGACGCCCGCGCGGCCGAGTACGAGGACGTCGATCCCGCCGACGAGGACCGTCTGTTCTACCGCAAGCCCTGGTGGCAGAAGGTCATCGTGATGGCCGGCGGCCCCACCGTGAACCTGCTGATCGCCACCGTGCTGTTCGCGATCTCGTTCATGGCGTTCGGCGTGCCCACCCCGACCACCACCGTCGGTCAGGTCTCGGACTGCGCCATCACCGACGCCGAGGTCGGCCGCGCGTGCACCGACGCCGACCCGGTCACCCCCGCGCGGCAGGCCGGCCTCGAGACGGGCGACGTGCTCACCACGTTCAACGGCGAGCCGCTCGACGACTGGACCGAGGTCACCACGCTGATCCGCCGCAACGGCGACCGCGAGGCGACGATCGGCTTCGAGCGCGACGGCGCCGAGCGCGAGGTCACCGTGAACACGTCGGTGCTGGCGCGCGCGTCGGTCGACGACCCGGAGCGGGTCGAGAACGTCGGCTTCCTGGGCGTCTCGCCCACCTTCGTCAACGAGCGCCAGGGACCCGTCTTCGTCATCGACCAGATGGGGGAGATGATCGGCGCCACGGCGAACGCCCTGGTGCACCTGCCCGCCCGCATGGTCGACGTCGCGAAGGCTGCCCTCGGTGCCGAGCGCGATGCCGAGGGTCCCGTCAGCGTCGTCGGCGCCAGCCGCGTGGCCGGCGAGCTCGTCACGTACGACGACCCCACGTGGGGCGAGCGCGCGCAGCGCATCATCGGGCTGCTGGCGAGCCTCAACCTCTTCCTGTGGCTGTTCAACCTCATCCCCCTGCTGCCGCTCGACGGCGGGCACATCGCGGGGGCGCTGTGGGAGCAGCTGCGGCGCGTGTTCGCCCGCCTGCGGGGCAAGCCGGATCCCGGTTTCGTGGACGTCGCGAAGATGCTGCCGGTCGCCTATGGGGTTGGGCTCGTCCTTATAGTCATGGGTGTGGTCTTGATCTACGCGGACATCGTCAATCCGGTGAGGCTCTCGTGAGCGGGGTCGACCTCGGGATGCCCGAGGCGCCGCCGCCGGTGCTCGCCCCTCGCCGGCCCACGCGCAAGATCAAGGTCGGCACCGTCGACGTCGGCGGCGACGCCCCGATCTCGGTGCAGTCCATGACCACCACGCTGACCTCCGACGTGAACTCCACGCTCCAGCAGATCGCCGAGCTCACCGCCGCCGGCTGCGACATCGTGCGCGTCGCGTGCCCCAGCCAGGACGACGCCGACGCGCTGCCCGACATCGCGCGCAAGTCGCAGATCCCGGTCATCGCCGACATCCACTTCCAGCCGAAGTACGTCTTCGCCGCGATCGACGCCGGCTGCGCCGCGGTGCGCGTGAACCCGGGCAACATCCGCAAGTTCGACGACCAGGTCGGCGCGATCGCCAAGGCGGCCAAGGACGCGGGCGTCTCGCTGCGCATCGGCGTCAACGCGGGCTCGCTCGACAAGCGCCTGCTCGAGAAGTACGGCAAGGCCACGCCCGAGGCGCTCGTCGAGTCGGCCGTCTGGGAGGCCTCGCTGTTCGAGGAGCACGACTTCCACGACTTCAAGATCTCGGTCAAGCACAACGACCCCGTCGTCATGGTGCGCGCGTACGAGATGCTCGCCGAGCGCGGCGACTGGCCGCTGCACCTGGGCGTCACCGAGGCCGGCCCCGCCTTCCAGGGCACGATCAAGAGCGCCACGGCGTTCGGCGCGCTGCTCAGCAAGGGCATCGGCGACACGATCCGGGTCTCCCTCTCGGCCCCGCCGGTCGAGGAGGTCAAGGTCGGCATCCAGATCCTGCAGTCGCTCAACCTGCGCCCCCGCAAGCTCGAGATCGTCTCGTGCCCGTCCTGCGGCCGCGCCCAGGTCGACGTCTACACGCTCGCCGAGCAGGTCACCGCGGGCCTCGACGGCCTCGAGGTCCCGCTGCGCGTCGCGGTCATGGGCTGCGTCGTGAACGGACCGGGGGAGGCCCGCGAGGCCGACCTCGGCGTGGCGTCGGGCAACGGCAAGGGTCAGATCTTCGTCAAGGGCGAGGTCATCAAGACGGTCCCCGAGAGCCAGATCGTCGAGACCCTCATCGACGAGGCGATGCGCATCGCCGAGACGATGGAGCCGGTCGAGGGCGGTTCTGCCTCGGTCTCCGTGTCCTGACAGCGAGTTGCAGCCGAAGTCCCGCGGGTAGTCTGGGTCACATGACCGAGGTGTGCGACCCGCCTGCCGCGACGTCCTCCTACGTGAGGCCGCTCGGTCGCGCCGACCTCGAGCTCATCCACGAGGTGCTCGACCGCGAGCCGCTCGTCGACATGTTCGTCCGCCACCGCGTGGACTCCACGCGCCTCGACCGCCGCTGGTTCGGCGCCGAGCTGTGGGGCTACTTCGAGGACGGCCAGGCGGTCTCGCTGCTGCACGTGGGCGCCAATGTCGTCCCGGCCCAGGCCACGCCCGCTGCCATCGAGGCCTTCAGCGAGCGACTGCTGACCCACGGCCACAAGCCGAGCTCGCTCGTCGGGACCGCCGCCACGGTGCTGCCGCTGTGGGACCGCGTGAAGGACGAGTGGGGCCCGGCGCGCTCACCGCGCCCGTCGCAGCCGTTCATGGTCCTCAAGCACGACAGCGACGTGCCGCTCGACCCGCGCGTGCGCCCGGTCCGGATCGACCAGGTCGACACGCTCTACCCGGCGTGCGTCGCGATGTTCACCGAGGAGGTCGGGGTCCATCCCGAGTCGGTGGGCTCGCCCAGCGGGTACCGCGCCCGCGTCACGCAGCTGGTGTCGATGGGCTGGTCGTACGCGATCATCGAGGACGACACGGTGCTGTTCAAGACCGAGGTCGGCGCCTCGACCGACACCGGCTGCCAGCTGCAGGGCGTGTGGGTGCACCCCGAGCTGCGCGGCACGGGCGTGGCCGCCCCGGCCCTCGCCTCCGTGATCCGTCAGGTGCGCCGCGCAGTGGCGCCCGCGGTCACCCTCTACGTCAACGAGCACAACACCCCCGCCCGCCGCACGTACGAGCGTGTCGGCTTCCGCCAGGTCGAGACGTTCGCCTCGATCCTGCTCTGAGAGGCACCATGTCCCGTCGCACCGATCTGGCGCTCGTCGCCGTCCCGTTCGCCGTCTCCGGCGTCATCCACCTCGTCCGTCCGCAGGTCTTCGAGCGGATCGTGCCGCGCTTCCTGCCGCGCCACCGCGAGATCGTCCTCGCATCGGGCGTCGCCGAGCTGGTCTGCGCGGCCGCGGTGATCGCACCGCCCACGCGCCGCGTCGGCGCCATCGCGTCAGCCGGCCTGCTGGCGGCGGTGTTCCCGGCGAACGTACAGATGGCGGTCGACGTCGTCGGCAGCCGCCGGACGTCCCCGGCGTTCAAGGCCGGAGTCCTGGCGCGCCTGCCGCTGCAGTGGCCGCTGATCCGCGCCGCGCTCCACCTCGCGCGCTCCTCCTGAGCCCGTCGGGCGGTCACGTCGCCCGTCGCGCCAGCCGATAGCCTCGTGCCATGCGCATGAGCCAGCTGTTCCTCCGTACCCTGCGCGACGATCCCGCCGATGCCGAGGTCCCGAGCCACAAGCTGCTCGTCCGCGCCGGCTACGTGCGTCGCGTCGCGCCCGGCATCTACTCGTGGCTGCCGCTGGGCCTGCGGGTGCTGGCGAAGGTCGAGGCGATCGTCCGTGAGGAGATGGCCTCCATCGGTGGCCAGGAGGTGCGCTTCCCGGCGCTGCTGCCGCGCGATCCCTACGAGGCCACCGACCGCTGGACCGAGTACGGCGACAACCTCTTCCGGCTCAAGGACCGTCGCGGCAACGACATGCTGCTCGGCCCCACGCACGAGGAGATGTTCACGCTGCTGGTGAAGGACACGTTCTCGTCCTACAAGGACCTGCCCGCGATCCTCTTCCAGGTCCAGACGAAGTACCGCGACGAGGCGCGTCCCCGCGCGGGCATCCTGCGCGGCCGCGAGTTCATCATGAAGGACTCGTACTCCTTCGACGTGAGCGACGAGGGCCTCGAGGCGGCCTACCAGGCGCACCGCGCCGCCTACATCCGCATCTTCGACCGCCTCGGCTTCGACTACGTCATCGTCCAGGCCGACTCCGGCGCCATGGGCGGCTCGGCGAGCGAGGAGTTCCTCGTGGTCTCCGAGACCGGTGAGGACACGTTCGTGCGCTCGCCCGGTGGCTATGCGGCCAACGTGGAGGCCGTCACGACGGTCGTGCCCGACGCGATCGCGTTCGAGGGCCTGCCCGCGGCGCACGTCGAGGACACGCCCGACACCCCGACGATCGAGACGCTGGTCGCCCACGCCAACGAGAAGCACCCGCGCCAGGACCGCCCGTGGACCGCGGCCGACACGCTCAAGAACGTCCTCGTCATGCTGCGCCACCCCGACGGCTCCACCGAGCCGCTCGCGATCGGCCTCCCCGGCGACCGCGAGGTCGACGCGAAGCGCCTCGAGACGCAGGTGGCGCCCGCCGAGGTCGAGCCGTTCGACGAGGCCGCGTTCGCGCAGCACCCGGGGCTCGTGAAGGGCTACATCGGTCCCGCGGCGCTGGGCGCCGAGAGCACCACGGGCATCCGTTACCTGACGGACCCCCGCGTCGTCGACGGCACCAGCTGGATCACCGGCGCCAACGAGCAGGGCCGGCACGTGTTCGACCTCGTCGCGGGCCGTGACTTCGCGTCCGACGGCACGATCGAGGCCGCCGAGGTGCGCGCCGGCGATCCCGCACCCGACGGCTCGGGTCCGCTCGAGCTGGCGCGCGGCATGGAGATGGGCCACATCTTCCAGCTCGGCCGCAAGTACGCCGAGCGGCTCGGCCTGCAGGTGCTCGACGAGAACGGCAAGCTCGTCACGGTCACGATGGGCTCGTACGGCGTCGGCGTCTCGCGCGCCGTGGCGGCGGTCGTCGAGGGCTCGTACGACGACGCCGGCATCGTGTGGCCGAAGGAGGTCGCGCCCTTCGACGTCCACCTCGTGGTGGCCGGCAAGGATCCCGCCCTGTTCGAGGCCGCCGAGGGCCTCGTCGCCGAGCTCGAGACGGCCGGCTTCGACGTCCTCTACGACGACCGCCCGAAGATGTCGCCCGGCGTGAAGTTCAAGGACGCCGAGCTGATCGGCGTCCCGACGATCGTCGTCGTGGGCAAGGGCCTGGCCGACGGCGTCGTCGAGGTGAAGGACCGCGCCACCGGCGAGCGTCGCGACGTGCCCGTCGGCGAGCTCGTCACGGTGCTCGCCGACCACGCCTGAGTCGCGCCTCCGCGCCGGCGCATCCCGGCGACGCGCCGGCCGGTGAGGCGTCTCGACAACACGTGTGCCGACCGACATGATCGCCTCCGACGCGCGAGGCCTTCGCGCCGGAGGAAGGGTACCGATGCGAGGCTCGATCATCTCGACAATGGCCGCTGGGTCCGTCCTGCTCGCTGCGGTGCTGGCCGGCTGCTCCGGCGCGTCCGAGCCCGACGGGCCGACGGTGATCGTGGTGGGCGACGTGGTGCCCGTGCTGTCCGAGGACGACTACCGCGTCACGGGTTCGATCGCCGCGCAGCTGGACGGACGCGCCGCGACCTTCCAGGGCTGGACGGCTGGCGGCGACGAGATCTACGTCCGGGAGGCCCACTCGGCCGACGGCGGTTCCGGGTACGACCCGTACGCCGTCGCCCTGGTCGCCCGCGACCCGGGCACGGGCGGGACCGAGGTCCTGTCGGATCGCGCCCGGCGGCAGGGGCCCGTCGACCGCGACGCCATCCCGGGCAGCGCGCTTCAGCTCGGTCCTGTCACGGTCGACGGGGACCGGCTCCTCTGGGTCGAGTCGCCCAGCCGTGACCACGGCGACCTCCACGTGCTCGACCTGGGCGACGGCACGGATCGGCTCCTCGCGACGCGTTCGGTCAGCGTGCTCTCGCGTCCGGTCGTGGTGGGTGACGACGCCTGGTTCATCGCGTCGGACGCGAAGGACCCGGAGAGCATCCCGCGCATGAGCTCGCTCTACCGGGTGCCGCTCGACGCGAGTGCCCCGCCGCAGCGCGTCGCCGAGGGTGCGACGGACGTGTTCGCGGACGTCGGAGGCAAAGTGCGCGTGTTGATCGGCGACCGGCTGATCGGCTGGGATCCGTCCCTCGGAGCCGAGGGACGGATGCCCGGCGATGGCCTCGCGGGCACCTCGTTCGCGGCGAGCGAGGGCGTGTCGGCCGTGCTCGACCCGGAGGCGCACGAGATCCGCATCGACTCCGACCTCGGTGACCATCGGATCGACGCCGGCGACGGGAGCCTCGGCGCGCTCAACGCCACGGATCGCTGGGTCGCCTTCGCCGTCGAGCGCAACGGCGAGCAGCAGGCCCACCTGCTCGACCTGCGCCGGGGAGAGCTGAGGCGACTCGCCGACGCGCCCGTGCCGTCAAGTGCCAGGTTCGAGGACCACCAGTACGCCCTCGGGACCGCGTCCGGCCGTCTGCCCACGACCTTCCCGCTGATCGAGCTCGGCCCGGCCGACTGACCACCGCTCCGCGGCGCCAGATGTGTAGCGGTATCCACAGTTTTTCGGCCTGAACGCCGGGAAAACGGTGGATGCCGCTACAGATCTTGCTCGCCGGAGGCGAGAGAGTCAGTCGAGGCCGGGGAAGGGCTCGGGGTCGGCGCCCCAGCGGACCTGGGCGAGGGCGGCGGCGCGCAGGCCGCGGACGGCGCGGTCGCGTGCCCGGTCGCTCGTGGGGCCGACGAGTCGCACGCAGGCGGCGGCGATGCGGGCCTCCACGTCGCGCACCAGCGCTCGAGCGGCGCTCGCGTCGCGCGGATCGGTGACGTCGTAGGAGGGCTGGGTCGCCACGGGCGTCCCGCCGAGGTCCGTGACGGCGTCGGCCAGCCGGTCGCGCGTGGTCTCGTGGGCCGGCAGGGCGTCCTGCGCGGCCTCCTCGAGCGCGGGGAACCGCGCCCCGACGAGGGCGAGCACCCAGATCGCCTCGTGCTCGAGGGCCAGCCACTGCTGCGTCAGGCGCAGCTCGGTCGCGGTGCTCACGCCAGCGTCACCGCCTGCGCGAGCCCGGCCGACATCGACGCCAGCACCTGGGCGAAGTCGGGGGAGATCGCGGCGCGCGCGTCGGTGGCGCGGTGGCCCACGGCCGCGCGCAGCACCTCGGCGAGGTCGCCGTCTTCGGTGCCCGTGCCGGGCGTCGTGCCGAGCTGCACCAGCTGGGCCGAGACCAGCGTCACGACCTCGGGGTTCCCGGCGCCTCGCGCGACCGCCAGCACGCGCTGCTGGTCCTCGACGACGGCCCGCATGAGCGAGGTGTCCTCGGGGCGGGGGAGAGGCTTGGGCGTGGCGCCCACGGCCCGCAGCGCGTCGTCGAAGGTGTCGGTGACGAACAGTCCTGCGAGGGCCACCGCGGCTCCGCCGGCGGCGGCGATGACGACGCGTCGGCTGCTCACGACCGCAGACTACCGACCTCGACCTCTTCGGTAGGGTGGGGCAGTACGGATGACAACTGAACAGGAGCACCCGATGACCACCCCCACCCCGGAAGGGATCTCGAGTCTCCTCGAACCCGTCACCACCTCCCTCGGCCTGGACCTCGACGAGGTCGAGCTGCTGGGCAAGGGCGAGCGCCGCCGCCTCCTGGTCGCCGTCGACCGCGACGGCGGCGTCGACATCGACACCATCGCCGCGGCCACGCGCGCCATCTCCGCTGCGCTCGACGACTCGGACGTCATGGGCGAGAGCCCGTACACGCTCGAGGTCGCGTCGCGTGGCGTCGACCGGCCCCTCGTCGAGGCCCGCCACTGGCGTCGCAACGCCGGTCGTGTCGTGGCCGTCGAGCTGATCGACGGCGAGCGCTTCGAGGCCCGCGTGGGCGAGAGCGATGCCACGGGCGTCGACCTGGCCGTCAAGGGCGACACCACCCGCTTCCCGTACGACGAGATCGTCAAGGCCGTCGTGCAGATCGAGCTGAACCGGAAGGACGTCTGATGGACATCGACATGTCCGCGCTGCGGATGCTGGAGCGCGAGAAGGGCATCAGCTTCGACCTCGTCGTCGACGCGATCGAGACCGCCCTGCTCTCGGCGTACCACAAGACCTCGGGCGCCCAGCAGCACGCGCGCGTCGAGCTGGACCGCAAGAGCGGCCACGTCACGGTGTGGGCGCGCGAGCGTCTGGAGACCCCGCCGTCCGAGGACGGCGAGACGCCCCCCGCCACGTTCACCGAGGAGTTCGACGACACCCCCGAGGACTTCGGCCGCTTCGCCGCCTCCGTCGCGCGCCAGCTGATCATGCAGCGCATCCGCGACGTCGAGGACGAGCGCAAGTTCGGCGAGTTCTCCGGCAAGGTCGGCGACATCGTCTCCGGCGTGATCCAGCAGGGTCGCTCGCCGGGCGACGTCTACATCGACCTCGGCTCGATCGAGGCCGTGCTGCCACTGAACGAGCGGGTACCCGAGGAGCGCTACGCCCACGGCGAGCGCATCAAGGCCTACGTCTACGAGGTCGAGCGCGGCCTGCGCGGTCCTCGCGTCAAGGTCTCGCGCACCCACCCGAACCTGGTGAAGCTGCTGTTCGCGCTCGAGTCGCCCGAGATCGCCGACGGCTCGGTCGAGATCGCGGCCATCGCGCGCGAGGCCGGTCACCGCACGAAGATCGCGGTGCGCGCCACCGCCGCCGGCGTGAACCCCAAGGGCGCCTGCATCGGCCCGATGGGCCAGCGCGTCCGCGCCGTGATGACCGAGCTGCACGGCGAGAAGATCGACATCGTCGACTTCAGCGAGAACCCCGCCGAGTTCATCGCCTACGCGCTGTCGCCCGCGCAGGTGAAGGGCGTCACGATCGTCGACGAGGCCACGCGCTCCGCGCGCGTGGTCGTGCCCGACTTCCAGCTCTCGCTGGCGATCGGCAAGGAGGGCCAGAACGCCCGTCTCGCAGCGAAGCTGACGGGTTGGCGCATCGACATCCGACCCGACACGGCACCCACGCCGGGTGGCGATTCGGCGTCGCCTCGGTAGAGCCGCTAGACTTGACGATGGTGATTCGTACGTGCGTCGGCTGCCGGCAGCGTGCGGAGAAGTCCACTCTGGTGAGAGTCGTCGCCGGACGGAGTGCCACGGGAGTCACCGTGGAGCCCGACCCAGACGGCACTCGACCGGGCCGCGGAGCGCATCTGCACCCCGCGGAACGGTGCCTGCAGCTCGCCCTCGACCGGCGGGCGTTCGTCAGGGCCCTTCGACTCGAAGGATCCCCGGACACCGAAGCCCTGACCGACTGGGTGCGGAACGAGGCCCAGCGCAGAGCCTGACCACTGCGGCACCGACCGGTGTCGCTCGAAACGGAAATCGGAGCACACGCTCATGAGCACTCGATGAGTACTGCGCAATGAAGATGCACCGCGCAATGAGCCTGTACGTCTACAACTGATCCGTGCCTCCTTCGGGGCCGGATCCCTGAAGGAGAAGAGTGGCCGTAAGAGTCCACGAGCTCGCCCGCGAGCTCGGTGTTGAGAGCAAGGTCGTCCTGTCCACCCTCAAGGAGATGGGCGAGTACGTGAAGTCGGCGTCCTCCACCGTCGAGGCGCCGGTCGTGCGCCGTCTGAAGGAGGAGCACGGCGACCGCCTGCGCGAGCAGGGTTCGAAGAAGGCTGCCAAGAAGGCCGCCCCGGCGAAGAAGCCGGAGGCCCAGAAGGCGCCCGAGAGCACCACCCCCGAGTCCACGCCCGCCGAGGTCGCCGCATCGCCGGCCGCCCCGGCGGCGCCTGCTGCGCCGAAGCCGGGTCCGGCTCCGGCGCCCAAGCCGGCGGCACCCGCCCCGGCCGCGAAGCCCACCCCGGCACCCCAGCAGCCGTCGGCCCCCGAGGCCCCGGCCGCTGCTGCCGCGGAGGCTCCCGCCCCCGCGCCGTCGCGCACCCCCGGTCCCCGTCCGGGACCGGCCCCGCGCCCCGGCCAGGCCGGCGGCCTGCCCACCAGCGGTGGTCCCCGTCCGGGTCCGCGCACGCCGGCGGCCCGTCCGGGCAACAACCCGTTCTCGTCCAAGCAGGGCATGCAGCAGGAGCGGGCGCCGCGTCCGCCTGCGGCCCGTGAGGGCGGCGGCGCCCCGGCTCGTCCGGGCATGCCCCGTCCCAACCCGGCGATGATGCCCAAGCAGTCCGCGGTCGGTCCCGCCCGTCCCGGCGCTCGTCCCGGTCCCGGCGGTCGCGCCGGCGGTCCCGGTCGTCCCGGTGGCGGCGGTCGTCCCGGTGGCGGTGGCGGCGGAGCCCGTCCCGGCGGCTTCAGCGGTCCTCCCGGTGGCGGTCGCCCCGGCGGCCCCGGCCGCAACCAGCGCGGCGGCACCCAGGGTGCCTTCGGTCGCGCCGGTGGCCCGGTCCGTCGTGGACGCAAGAGCAAGCGCGCGAAGCGTCAAGAGTTCGACCAGATGCAGGCGCCGTCGATCGGCGGCGTGCGCGTCCGCAAGGGCGACGGGCAGGTCGTGCGCCTGGCCCGTGGCGCCTCGCTGACGGACTTCGCCGACAAGGTCGGCGTCGACGCGGCATCGCTCGTCCAGGTGCTGTTCCACATGGGCGAGATGGTCACCGCGACGCAGTCGGTCAACGACGAGACGCTGCAGCTGCTCGGCGAGGAGCTGAACTACGACGTCCAGGTCGTCTCGCCCGAGGACGAGGACCGCGAGCTGCTCGAGTCCTTCTCGCTGGAGTTCGGCGAGGACGCCGGCGACGAGAGCGATCTGGCGGCCCGTCCGCCGGTCGTCACCGTCATGGGTCACGTCGACCACGGCAAGACGAAGCTGCTCGACGCGCTGCGCAAGGCCAACGTCGCGGCCAAGGAGGCCGGCGGCATCACGCAGTCGATCGGTGCCTACCAGGTCACGACCGAGGTCGACGGCGCCGAGCGTGCGATCACGTTCATCGACACCCCGGGCCACGAGGCGTTCACCGCCATGCGTGCCCGTGGTGCCCAGGCCACCGACATCGCGATCCTCGTGGTCGCGGCTGACGACGGCGTCATGCCGCAGACGGTCGAGGCGCTCAACCACGCCAAGGCCGCCGGTGTGCCGATCGTCGTCGCGGTCAACAAGATCGACAAGCCGGGTGCGGACCCGTCCAAGGTCCGTGGCCAGCTGACCGAGTACGGCCTGGTGCCCGAGGAGTACGGCGGCGACACGATGTTCGTCGACGTCTCGGCCAAGGCCGAGCAGGGCCTCGACACCCTGCTCGAGTCGATCGTGCTGACCGCCGACGCCGAGCTCGACCTGCGCGCCAACCCGGCGCAGAAGGCCGAGGGCCTGGCGATCGAGGCGCACCTCGACCGTGGTCGTGGCCCCGTGGCCACCGTCCTCGTCCAGCGCGGCACCCTGCGTGTCGGCGACTCGCTCGTGGCGGGTCCGGCCTTCGGCCGCGTCCGCGCCATGCTCGACGAGTTCGGCGACAACATCGAGGAGGCGACCCCGTCGCGTCCGGCGCTCGTGCTCGGCCTCACGGCCGTGCCCGGCGCGGGTGACAACTTCATGGTGGTCGAGGACGACCGCATCGCCCGTCAGATCGCCGAGAAGCGTGAGGCGCGCGAGCGCAACGCGCTGCTGGCCAAGCGCTCGGGTCGCCGCACCCTCGAGGACTTCATGTCCTCGATGGAGAAGGGCGAGACGGACGAGCTCCTGCTCATCCTCAAGGGCGACGGCGCCGGCTCGGTGGAGGCCCTCGAGGACTCGCTGGCCGGCATCGAGATCGGCGACGAGGTCGCACTGCGGGTCATCGACCGCGGTGTCGGCGCGATCACCGAGACCGACGTCAACCTGGCGGCGGCGTCCAACGCGGTCATCATCGGCTACAACGTCCGGCCCCAGGGCAAGGCGACCGAGCTGGCCGACCGCGAGGGTGTCGAGATCAAGTACTACTCGGTCATCTACCAGGCCATCGAGGAGATCGAGAGCGCGCTCAAGGGCATGCTCAAGCCGATCTACGAGGAGCAGCAGCTCGGCACCGCCGAGATCCGCGACATCTTCCGGTCCTCGAAGGTCAAGGGCGGCAACATCGCCGGCTGCATGGTCACCAGTGGCTCGATCCGACGCAACGCCAAGGTGCGCATCGTCCGCGACGGCTCCGTCGTGGCCGACAACCTCGACGTGTTGTCGCTGCGCCGTGAGAAGGACGACGCGTCCGAGGTCCGCGAGGGCTTCGAGTGCGGTGTCGTGGTCTCGTACTCCGACATCAAGCTCGGCGACGTGATCGAGGCCTTCGAGCTGGTCGAGAAGAAGCGGGACTGACGATGGCGAGTCCTCGTCAGGCCAAGAAGTCCGATCGGATCAAGGAGATCGTGGCGACGATGCTCGAGCGGCGGGTCAAGGACCCGCGGCTCGGCTTCGTCACCATCACCGACGTGCGGCTGACCGGCGACGGTCAGCACGCCTCGATCTTCTACACCGTGATGGGCGACGAGACCGCTCGTGCGGAGACGGCCGCGGCGCTGGTCAGCGCCACCGGCCTGATCCGCTCCGAGGTCGGCAAGCAGCTCGGCGCGCGGCACACGCCGTCGCTGGAGTTCTTCCTGGACTCCGTTCCCGAGACGGCCCGCGAGATCGAGGACCTGCTGGCGAAGGCCCGCGAGTCCGACGCGCGGGTCGCAGAGCAGGCACAGGGCGCCACGTACGCCGGCGACGCCGACCCGTACAAGCAAGGCGAGGACGAGGACGAGTCCACTGAGCAGTGAGGTTCCGCGGTCGCGGCACGGCTCGCCCCAGGGCGAGAGGCGTGCCGCGACCACGGAGTCCGGTCTCGTGGTCGTCGACAAGCCGATCGACTGGACGTCGCACGACGTCGTCGGTCGCACCCGCCGGCTCGCCGGCACGCGCAAGGTCGGCCACGCCGGCACCCTCGACCCGATGGCGACGGGCGTCCTGGTGCTCGGCGTCAACCGCGCCACGCGCCTGCTCGGGCACGTGGCGGGTGCCGACAAGGAGTACCTCGCCACGATCTCGCTCGGCGCGACCACCGTCACCGACGACGCGCAGGGTGAGGAGACCTCCGTCGCCGACGCCTCGGCGCTCACGATCGACGACGTCCGCGCGGCCATGGAGCCGCTGACGGGCGCGATCGAGCAGGTGCCGTCGTCGGTCTCGGCGATCAAGGTCGACGGCCAGCGCGCCTACGCGCGCGTGCGGTCGGGCGAACAGGTCGAGCTCAAGGCGCGACCCGTCGTCGTCTCGGCGTTCGAGCTGCTCGAGTTCGAGCCGGGGGAGCGTGCCGTCGCCCGTGTCCGCGTGGAGTGCTCGAGCGGCACCTACGTCCGCGCGCTCGCGCGCGACCTCGGTGCCGCACTCGGCGTGGGCGGTCACCTCACCAGCCTGCGTCGCACCCGCGTCGGCGGCTTCACGCTCGACCAGGCGCGCACCCTCGACCAGCTGGGGGAGCACTTCGAGATGGTCGGCCTCGACGACGCGGCGCGTGCCGCGTTCACGGCGGTCGAGCTCGACGAGGACCAGGCTCGCGACGTGCGGTACGGCCGCGCGCTGCCCGGGCTCTCGGTCCCGTCGGGCAAGCCGGTGGCGATCTTCGCGCCCGACGGCTCCTTCCTCGCGCTGTACGAGGCCGCGGGCTCCGGGGCGCGCCCGGTCGCGGTCTTCGTGTGAGACCACCTAGGCTGAGCGCCATGTCGCTCCGGTCGTCCCACCCCCGCGGTTGGCTCCGCCGGTTCCTCCTCGGCGCCCTCCTCGTGCAGGTCGGCGCCGTCGTCTCGCTGATGACGGCGACGTCGGTGCGCAAGCGTTTGCGCGGCAAGGGCACCGAGCCGCTGCCGCGCATCGAGGCCGACCACTTCACCATCGGCGGCGGCAACGAGGTCCAGGTCTACGTCTCCGGCGAGGCCCTCTACGACGACATGCTGGCGGCGATCGCCGGCGCCCGGAAGCGGATCCTGCTGGAGTCCTACATCATCAAGGCCGACGCGATGGGGCGCCGCTTCCGTGCGGCGCTGCGCGAGGCGGCCGGCCGCGGCGTCGAGGTCTGCGTGGTCTACGACGGCTTCGCGAACCTCGTGGTCCCGCCGAGCTTCTTCCGCTTCGGCCACGGCGTGCGGATGATGCGCTACCCGATCCTGCCGCACCGGCTGGCGTTCTTCAGCCCGCGCGCGTGGGGCCGCAACCACCGCAAGATCCTCGTCGTCGACGACACGATCGGCTTCGTCGGCGGGTACAACATCGGCAGCCTCTACGCCGACGAGTGGCGCGACACGCACGTGGCGGTCACCGGTCCCGCGGTGTGGGACCTGGAGAACGCGTTCATCGACTTCTGGAACGACGTCCGGCCGCACGAGAGCATGACGGCGCTGTCGGAGTCCACGTGGGACCCGCACGTGCGCGCGCACCGCAACGTGCCGCGGCAGCTGATCTACCCGATCCGCGGGATGTACCTCGAGGCGATCGACCGGGCGACCGAGACGATCGAGATCACGCAGGCGTACTTCATCCCCGACCAGAACATCCTGCAGGCGCTCATCGACGCCAGCCGTCGCGGCGTGCAGGTGCGCATCCTCGTGCCGAAGGTCTCGAACCACGTGGTCGCCGACTTCGTCGCCCGTGGCTACTTCGGCCCGCTGCTCGACGCCGGCGTGGAGATCCTGCGCTACAGCGACCACATGGTGCACGCGAAGACGATGACGGTCGACGGCGAGTGGTCCACGATCGGCACCGCCAACATCGACCGGCTCAGCCTCACGGGCAACTACGAGATCAACCTCGAGATCCTCGACGAGGGCCTGGCGAAGGGGATGCGCCGCATCTTCGAGCGCGACGCCGAGAGCGCGCAGGTCCTCGACGCCGAGACGTGGCGCGAGCGCCCCACGATCGCCCGCCTCTACGAGCGCCTCATGCGCCCCTGGCGGCCGCTCGTCTGACCGTGCGGCGTTCATGAGAGTCCTCTCACGAACGTCTCACGGAGGCTTCACGGCCGGGCCCAAGAGTGGAGGCAACGACACTCGAGGAGGATGCATGAACAACCTAGTGCGCACCGGCATCGCGACCCTGGCCGGAACGATCGCCCTGACGACCGGAGGCGTCGTCGTGGCGCAGGCGGCCGTGGGCGGGCAGACCGACCCGGCCAAGCGCGAGGACGCCACCAGCAGCGTGGTGACCACGGTGGACGACGAGCCCACGCCGGATCCCGAGCCGACGGCCGACCCCACCGCCGACCCGACGCAGAACACGCTGAAGACGACGGTGTCGGCGCAGACGACCTCGGCGACCGCCGGGGCCGACGACCCGACGGCCCACACGGTGCAGTCGCGTCAGACGGTGCAGACCCGCCCGAGCGCCCCGTCGCGCCAGACGGTGCAGACGAAGCAGTCGCGCCCGAGCGCCCCGTCGAAGCAGACGGCGCCGAGCAAGCAGACCGTCGCGTCGAAGCAGTCCGCCAACACGCGCGGCACCAACTGATGCCCACCCCCGCAGCGTCCGGCACCCCGGCGGCAGACCTGCCGCCGGGGCTCGTCGGGCTCTCCGAGCTCGGCGGCGGCGTCCACCACGAGGTGTGGCTCGCGTACGACGAGTCGCGCCTGGCGCCCGTCGTCGTGAAGATCCTGCGACCCGAGCTGATCGGCGACGCCGACGCGGTGGCGAGCACCCTGCGCGAGATCGAGGTGCTGTCGCAGCTGGCGCACCCGTCGATCGTGCGGCTCTACGACTTCGACGACGGCGCCGAGCGCCCGTACCTCGTCCAGGAGCATCTCGACGGCCCCACGCTGTCGGCCCTCATCTTCCGCGACGGTCCCGTGCAGCTGCACCAGCTGCTGCCGCTCGCGCTCGAGCTCGCCGGGGGAGTGCACTACCTGCACGCCCGTGGCCTGCTGCACCTCGACGTGAAGCCCAGCAACGTCATCATGGGCGCGCCGGCGAAGCTCATCGACCTGAGCCTCACGCTGGACCTCGACACCGCCGCCGCGCTCGACTACCCGGTCGGCAGCGACGAGTACATGCCGCCCGAGCAGTGCGACCCGGTCACGCACGGGCCGATCGGTCCGGCTGCCGACGTCTGGTCGATCGGCGCGACGCTGTACCGCGCGGCGGTCGGCCACCGGGCCTGGCGCTTCGGCGGCGACGACCGCTGGCCCCAGCTGAGCACCCCGCCCGCGCCGATGCCGGAGTTCGTCCCGGCGCCGGTGCGCGATCTCGTGATGGAGTGCCTCGCGTTCGACCCCGCCGACCGGCCCACGACGGTCGAGCTCGTGGAGCGGATCGAGCCCCTGCTCGCGGCGCTGCCCTCGGCGCGTCTCGCGGGCTTCAGCCTGCGTCGCTGAGCGCGCTCAGCCGGCCCGGTAGCCGACGCCACGCACCGTGGTGACGAGCTCCGGGCCGAGCTTCTTGCGCAGGTACCCGACGTAGACGTCGACGATGTTCGAGCCCGGGTCGAAGTCGTACCCCCACACGTGCGAGAGCAGCTGCTCGCGCGACAGGGCCTGGCCGCGGTGGCGCAGCAGCACCTCGGCGAGGGCGAACTCGCGGGCCGACAGATCGACCTCGCGGTCGCCGACGAACGCGCGTCGGCTGCGGACGTCGAGTCGCACGTCTCCGGCCGACAGGTCCTCGCTCACGACCGTCTCGGTGGTGGTGCGCAGCCGCAGGCGCACCCGCGCGACCAGCTCGGCGAAGCGGAACGGCTTGCTCATGTAGTCGGCCGCGCCGCCTTCGAGCGCCGCGACCGTGTCGGTGACGGAGTCGCGCGCCGTGAGGACGATGACCGGGAGCGTCGAGCGCTCCTCGCGCAGCCGCCGCAGGACCGTGTAGCCGTCCATGCCGGGCAGGCCGATGTCGAGCACGATGAGGTCGAACTCGCCGCTGAGCGCGTAGTCGAGCCCCGTGATCCCGTCGGCGACGACGGTGGGCGTGAAGCCCTCGGAGCGCAGGCCCTTGGCGACGAAGGAGGCGATGCGCTCCTCGTCCTCGACCACCAGGATCCGGCTCATGTCACCGATCCTGCACCCTCGGCAGGCGCAGCCGGAACACGGCCCCCGAGCCGGTGGGCGGATCGTCGAGGACGACCGTGCCGCCGTGCGCCTCGGCGATCGCGCTCACGATCGACAGGCCGAGGCCGAAGCCGTCGTGCGAGCCGGTGGTGGTGAAGCGGTCGAAGATCTCGTCGCGCAGCTCGGTCGGCACGCCGGGGCCCGTGTCGGCCACCCAGAGCTCGATCGAGCTCGAGGTCGCGCCGGAGCCGATCGTGATCGTGTCGCCGTCCTGCGTGTGCCGCACGGCGTTGTCGGCGAACTGGAGCAGCGCCTGCGTGATGCGCTGGCCGTCGAGCATGGCCTCGCCCACCGCGGACAGATCGGTGCGCCAGTCCCGGTCGGCGAGCGCTCGTGAGCGGGCGGCGACGCCCTCGCCCAAGGTCTGGAGGTCGACCGGCTCGAGCCGGATGAAGTCGGGACGTCGTGCCTTGGCCAGCACGAGCAGCTCGTCCACGAGGCGCGACATGCGGTCGATCTCGTCGAGCAGCAGCGCCTTCGTCTCGTCGACCTCGGCCGGGTCGTCCGGGTCCATGAGCTCGATGTGGCCGCGCAGGACGGTCAGTGGCGTGCGCAGCTCGTGGCCGGCGTCGTCGAGCATCTGCCTCTGGGTGGAGAAGGCGGCCTCCAGCCGGTCGAGCATGTCGTTGAAGGTGACTTGGAGGTCCGTGAGGTCGTCGTGTCCGGTGACCTCGAGCCGTTCGTCCAGGGAGCCCGCGCTGATGTCGCGGGCCGTGTCGCGCAGCCGGCTGAGGGGCTGCAGCAGGCGTCCGGCGAGCCAGGACGACGCGGCCAGCACCACCACGAGCGCGAGCAGGCCGACGAGCGCGTACGTGATGAGCAGGTCGTTGAGCTGCTCCGTGGCCTCGGTCCGGTCGCGGGTCACGACGAGCGCCGCGGCGGCATCACCCTGCTGCACCGGCAGCACACCCACCCGGTAGCGCTCGCCACCCGCGGTGAAGTCGCGCAGGCCGCCCGTCGCGCGCAGGTCCTCGACGAGCGCGGAGAACCGGGGCGAGTCGAGCAGGTTGCGGTCGGCGTCGCCGATGTACGACGGGCCACCCGTCGTGGGGAACATCCAGACGATCTCGCCGTCGTCGGGCAGCGTGCGTGCCAGGAACTCCGACAGCCGCGCGTCGGCCCCGACGGTCGGCTCGGTGGCGAACGCCGTGCGGAACTCGGCGAACTCCTGGCTGATGGCGGCGTCGATGCTCTGGTCGATCCGGCGCGACTCCACGACCCACATCGAGACGCCGGCGGCCAGCAGCGCGGCTCCGACGAGCAGCCCGATCGCGGCGATCAGGCGACTGCGGACGGAGAACGAGGGCCGGCCCGGCCTCACCACGCCCGGCTCCGCCGGCGCGACTCAGTCGTCGTCATCGGGGTCGTCACGGTCGTCGAGGTCATCGTCGTCATCATCATCGTCGTCGTCCACCCGGCGCGGCGAGGGCTTCACCTGGCTGGGCTCGGGCTGCGTCGGCGTCGCGGTGGTCGGCGTGGGGCTGGGGGTCGGGCTGGGCGTGGGCGTCGGGTCGACGGTCTCGCTCACGGCGGAGGGGTCGATGACGACCGGCTCGACCGTGCCGTCGGATCCCTGCGCCGGGCTCAGCCGGCCGACGAGCACGCCCCCGAGGACGAGGACGACGGCGCCGAGCAGGCCGGCGACGAGCATGGAGCGGGGGGACATGCTCCCATTCTCGCGGTTCCGGCGCCGATGCGAATGAGGTCTCGATGAGAGTCCGTGCCCGCTCACCGGAACGCCGGCGCGCGCGGCGGCGGATCGACGGCACCCTTGCGCAGCATCGGCAGCACGCGGGCGGGCACCAGCTCGGACAGCACGATCACGCTGCTGGTGCGGGCCACGGAGCCCGAGCCGCTGATGTGCAGCAGCGTGTCCTTGAGGTCCTCGTGCGAGGTGGCGGCGATCTTGCAGACGATGTCGGCGTCGCCGCTGGTGATGAACGCCTCCAGCACGTTGGGCAGCGACTCGAGCTCCTCGGTGACGTCGGCGATCGAGCCCTGCACGATCTGCAGGGTCACGAAGGCCTGCACGGGGTGGCCGGCGGCGGCGAGGTCGATGTCGGGCGCGTAGCCGGTGATGACGCCGGCCTCCTCCATCTTGCGCAGCCGGGACTGCACGGTCGCTCGGGCGACGCCGAGGAGGCGCGACAGCTCGAGGTCGCCGACACGGGGGTGGGTGTGCATCGCGTCGATCAGGGCGACGTCCAATCGGTCCAACATGACCTGAGCCTAGCAATCTGACCAGTTCGCGGCCGTCCTTCCTGCGCTGAATGACAGGTATGACCACCTCCACGTGAGCCGGTTGCCCACTCGGCACCGTGGGTGTGTCCTGAGTCACATGAGCCTCGACCTCACGGATGCCGAACGCCTCGCCCACCTCGACCTCGAGCAGCTCCAGCAGCTCGTCGGACTCGTCGAGCACGACCCCTCGACCGATCCCTTCCCGGTGACCGGCTGGGACGCGATCGTGTGGAACGTCGGCAACGCGACGCAGTCGGCGCACTTCTTCATGTCGGCCTACCGGATGGACCTCGTGGCCTACTCCGGCCCCGAGACCGGCAACCGCGACCACCACGCGTTCGTGCTGGCCAGCGGCGCGGTCCGCTTCGTCCTGAAGGGCGGCGTCGATCCGCAGAGCCCGGTGCTGGACCACCACCGTCGCCACGGCGACGGGATCGTCGACATCGCCCTCGAGGTGCCCGACGTGGACACGTGCGTCGAGCAGGCGCGGCGGCAGGGCGCGACGATCCTCGAGGAGCCCCACGACGTCAGCGACGAGCACGGCACCGTGCGGATGGCTGCGATCGCCGCGTACGGGGAGACGCGCCACTCGCTGGTCGACCGCAGCCGCTACTCGGGCCCCTACCTGCCCGGCTACGTCGAGCGGACGTCCACGATGAAGCGTCCCGAGGGCGCGCCGAAGCGCATCTTCCAGGCGCTCGACCACGTCGTCGGCAACGTCGAGCTGGGCCACATGGACGAGTGGGTCGACTTCTACAACCGGGTCATGGGCTTCACCAACATGGCCGAGTTCGTCGGCGACGACATCGCCACGGAGTACAGCGCCCTGATGAGCAAGGTGGTCGCCAGCGGCAACCACCGCGTGAAGTTCCCGCTCAACGAGCCCGCGATGGGCAAGAAGAAGTCGCAGATCGACGAGTACCTGGAGTTCTACGGCGGCCCGGGCGCCCAGCACCTGGCGCTGGCCACGAACGACATCCTCGCGACGGTCGACTGGCTGCGTGACGCCGGCGTCCAGTTCCTCGACACGCCCGACTCGTACTACACCGACCCCGCGCTGCGGGAGCGGATCGGCGAGGTCCGCGTGCCCATCGAGGAGCTGCAGCGTCGCGGCATCCTCGTCGACCGCGACGAGGACGGCTACCTGCTGCAGATCTTCACCAAGCCCGTCGGCGACCGGCCCACGGTCTTCTTCGAGCTCATCGAGCGCCACGGGTCGCTGGGCTTCGGCAAGGGCAACTTCCAGGCGCTGTTCGAGGCGATCGAGCGCGAGCAGGCCCGGCGAGGGAACTTCTAGGACGGTCGGACATGGCCCACTACCGCAGCGCGGGGCTGGTCCCGCCGAAGCGCCACACCCAGCACCGGGCGCCCGACGGCTCGCTCTACCGCGAGGAGCTGATGGGGGAGGAGGGCTTCAGCTCGGACTCCTCCCTGCTCTACCACGTGGGCGTGCCCTCGGCGATCGTCGAGGCGCGCACGTGGCAGCTGCCCGACCAGGCGACGACGCCGAACGAGCCCCTGCTCCCGCGGCACCTCAAGCTGCACGACCTGTTCACCGACGCCGAGCGCGACCTCGTGCGCGGCCGGCGGCTCGTGCTGGGCAACGGCGACGTGCGGATCTCGTACGCGGTGGGCGCCGAGGCCTCACCGCTCTACCGCAACGCCACGGGGGACGAGTGCGTCTTCGTCGAGGCCGGCAGCGGCGTGCTCGAGACCGTGTTCGGGCACCTCGCGTTCGGGCCGGGCGACTACCTGCTGGTGCCGCGCGCGACGACGCACCGCTGGGTGCCCGACGGCCCCGTCCGCGCCTACTGCATCGAGGCGAACAGCCACATCGGTCCGCCGAAGCGCTACCTCTCGCGCTACGGCCAGCTGCTGGAGCACGCGCCCTACTGCGAGCGCGACCTGCGTGGACCCGGCCAGCCGGAGGTGCGCGACGAGACCGACGTCGAGGTCTACGTGAAGCACCGTGGCTCGGGCCCGGGCGGGCTCTCGGGGTCGGTGCACGTCGTGCCCCGGCACCCGTTCGACGTCGTCGGGTGGGACGGCTGCCTGTACCCCTACGCGTTCAACGTCGCCGACTTCGAGCCGATCACCGGCCGTGTCCACCAGCCGCCGCCGGTGCACCAGGTGTTCGAGGGGAACAACTTCGTCATCTGCAACTTCGTGCCGCGCAAGGTCGACTACCACCCGCTGGCGATCCCGGTGCCGTACTACCACTCGAACGTCGACTCCGACGAGATCATGTTCTACGTCGACGGCGACTACGAGGCGCGCAAGGGCTCGGGCATCGGCAAGGGCTCGATCTCGGTGCACCCGGGCGGGCACTCGCACGGCCCGCAGCCCTCGGCGATCGAGGCGAGCCTGGGTGCCGAGTCCTTCGACGAGCTGGCCGTCATGGTCGACACGTTCCGACCGCTCGAACTGGGCGAGGGCGGCCGCGCGGTGGACGACGGCGTCTACCACCTGTCGTGGGGGCGCTCGTGACGGCGGCGTTCGACGCGTTCTTCGACGACGCCGCGATCTTCCCGCCGGGCGACGCGCCCGTGGACGTCGCGGTCAAGGACCACCTGGCGCGCGCCGGAGCCGGGGACGGCGTGCACGTGGGACCGCTCGTGTGCGACGTCCCACGCCTGCCAGCGCTTCTCGACGCGGCGGTCCGTCCGGTGCGCGTCTCGGTGGTGGGCACCGCGGAGGAGCTCGCACCGGCGCTCCGCGCGCTGATGGGCACGCCCGTCGAGCCGGTCGCGGCCGAGGTGCGCGGACCGATCCACCTCCTGCCCGACCTGCCGGTGCACCAGATCGCGGTCGAGATGCCCTGGGGAGCGGGGTTCCGTGTTCCTCCGGGGGCGGTGCTGAAGCTGCGCTGCGGGGGCGCGTACGTGCCGACCCCGGAGGAGCTCGGGACCGCGATCGTCCACTGCGTCGAGCACGGCCGGCCGTTCAAGCTGACGGCCGGCCTGCACGCGGCGATCGCGCACGACGGCGCCCACGGCTTCGTCAACGTCATGGCGGCGGTCGTCGCGGCGCATCGTGGCCAGGACCCCGTCCCGCTGCTCACGGCGGCGGCGGACGACCTCGACCTCGAGTCACTGGGCGAGGCGCGCCGGCTGTTCCGCTCGGTGGGCACGTGCAGCATCGACGAGCCGCTCGGCCACCTGCGCGCGCTGGGCCTGCTGCGATGACGGACTTCGGGACGACGACGCTGCCGTACTGCAGCTTCACCGCCGACGATCTCGACGGACCGCGGGTGGGCGTGGGCGTCGGCGAGGGCGTGCTGGACCTGACCGGGCTCGCCCCGGCGCTGCTGCCGGACCTGGCCCCCCTGTTCGCCGCCGGCACCCTCGACGCGCTGCTGGCGACCGACCGCGAGACGTGGTCGGTCGTCCGGACCGCCCTCCTCGAGCACGTCTCGGGCTCCCCGGAGGTGCGCGACGCGTCGGGCGTCGAGCTCCGCCTGCCCTTCACCGTGGCCGACTACGTGGACTTCTACGCCTCGCGCCACCACGCGACGAACGTCGGCCGGATCTTCCGTCCCGACGGCGAGCCGCTGACGCCGAACTGGAACCACCTGCCGATCGGCTACCACGGCCGCGCGGGCACGGTCGTCGTCTCGGGCACGCCCGTCCGGAGGCCCTCGGGCCAGGTGCGGTCCGCGGCCGGCACGATCTCGTTCGGGCCGAGCGCGAGGCTCGACATCGAGGCCGAGGTCGGCTTCGTCGTCGGCACCGGCACGGCCCTGGGCGAGTCGGTGCCGATCGGCCGCGCCGAGGACCACCTGTTCGGCGTCTGCCTCGTCAACGACTGGTCGGCGCGCGACATCCAGGCGTGGGAGTACGTGCCGCTCGGCCCGTTCCTGGGCAAGTCGTTCGCGACGTCGGTCTCTGCGTGGATCGTGCCCTGGGAGGCGCTCGCGGACGCGCGGATCGATCCACCACGGCCCGAGGCGGACCTTCAGGACTACCTGCTGCCGGCGGGACACGGACTGGACCTCGAGCTCGAGGTCGCCGTCAACGGGACGGTCGTGGCGCGACCACCGTTCCGGACGATGGGCTGGACGCCGGCGCAGATGCTGGCGCACCTGACCGTGAACGGCGCGTCGCTGCGCCCGGGCGACCTGTTCGCCTCGGGCACGGTGAGCGGACCCGAGCGCGACCAGGTGGGCTCGCTGCTCGAGCTGACCTGGAACGGGACCGAGCCGCTGCGGCTCGACGACGGCTCCGAGCGCGGCTTCCTGCGCGACGGCGACCGCGTCGTCATCGCTGCGGTGGCCCGCACACACGACGGCCGAACCCTGCCGCTGGGCGAGGTCGAGGGGATCGTGGCCTGACGGCCACGGGGAGGAGCGAGATGTTCGAGGAAGGGCAGTACTTCGCACCCGTCGTCAAGAAGGGCGACGGCAGCGTGTCCGTGGAGCTGGGGGAGGGCCACCCCGGCCTCGACGACCCGGTCTACCGGGAGCGGCGCGACCGCATCGCCACCGCCGCCGCGCAGTGGCAGCCCGGCGATCCGGCGCCGCTCATCGACTACACCGACGAGGAGCACGAGGTGTGGCGCGTGGTCTGCGCGGACCTGCACGCGAAGCACCGCACCTACGCGTGCCGTGAGTACCTGGACGGCAAGGAGGCGTTCGGCCTGCCCGAGGACCACGTGCCGCAGCTGCACGAGCTGTCGGAGGCCCTCGCGCCGCTGACCGGCTTCGCGTACCAGCCCGCGGCCGGCCTGGTGCCGCTGCGCGACTTCTACGGCGCACTGGCCGACAAGAGGTTCTGGGCGACGCAGTACGTGCGGCACCACTCGGTCCCGCTCTACACGCCCGAGCCCGACGTGCTGCACGAGGTCGTGGGCCACGGCAACACGCTCGCCGACCGCCGCTTCACCGACCTCTACGAGGCCGCCGGCGCCGCCGCTCGACGGGTGGAGTCCGACGAGGCGCTCGAGTTCGTCAGCAAGGTCTTCTGGTTCACGCTCGAGTTCGGCGTCGTGCACGAGACCGACGGGCTGAAGGCGTACGGCGCGGGCATCCTGTCGAGCCCCGGCGAGATCGAGGAGTTCCGCCAGATGACGATCCGGCCGCTCGACCTGGCCGACATGGGCACCACCGACTACGACATCACGCACTACCAGGAGGTGCTGTTCGCGGCGTCGTCCTTCGGGCAGGTGCAGGACGTGGTGGGCGGCTTCTGGGACACGTGCACCGACGACTCGATCGCCGCGCTGAGGCTCGCTGCCTGAGAACGCCGGGGCGCCATGTGGCAAAGTGACGCCGTGGCGATCTGGAAGGCGGTCGAGGGAGCTCCCGACACCTCGGTGTCCGAGCCGACGGCCGTGACGATCGGCAACTTCGACGGCGTGCACCGCGGACACCAGGCCCTGCTGGCCGCCACGCGCGCGGTCGCCGGCGAGGTCGCCACCCTCGCCATCACGTTCGACCCGCACCCGGTCGCGATCTTCGCGCCCGACCGCGCGCCGGCCCGGCTGACCACCCTGGAGCGCCGGATCGAGCTGCTGCACGAGCACGGCGCCGACCACGTGCGCGTCCTGGACTTCTCACGGGAGATGGCCGCCTGGTCGCCCGACGAGTTCGTGCGGGCCGTCGTGCTCGACCAGTGCCACGCCCGGGCGGTCGTCGTGGGGGAGGGCTTCCGCTACGGCAGCCGGGCCTCCGGCTCGATCGAGTCGCTCGCGGAGTCCGGGCGCGCCCACGGCTTCACCGCGCAGGAGTCCGCCCTGGCGGGCGACGCCGAGGCCTTCTCGTCCACGCGCGTGCGCGCCGCCGTCGCCGCGGGTGACGTCGAGCAGGCCACGGTGCTGCTGGGCCGCCCGCACGAGGTCGAAGGGGTCGTCGTCGAGGGAGACCGCCGCGGTCGCGAGCTGGGGTTCCCCACGGCCAACGTGCCGGTCGACGACACCTACGCGGTCCCGCCGGACGGCGTCTACGCCACGCGACTGCTGCTGCCCGACGGCACGCGCCTGCCCGGCGCCACCTCGGTCGGCACCAACCCCACCTTCGAGGGGGTCCGCGGACGCCGCGTGGAGACCTACGTGCTCGACCGCGAGGACCTCGACCTCTACGGCTCGCGCGTGCGCGTGGAATTCGTCGCGCGGCTGCGCGAGATGGTGGCGTACACGACGCTCGAGGCGCTCGTGGAGCAGATGCACCGCGACGTCGCGGACGCCCGCGTGGCCCTGCGCTCCTGACCGTGTGGCGATTGGCACCCGTCGTGCCCGCGCTGGTACCCTGATGGTTGCCGTCGAACGGCCACGGACAGAGAGTGCCCCGGTGAACAGGCCCGGGCGCGCCGTGCAACGGACACTCCAAGGAGAAACGTGTCGAAGAAGACCGCTGCCCCCACGGTGGCAAACATGTCGAAGCAGGACATCATCGCCGAGTACGCGACCGCTGAGGGCGACACCGGATCCCCCGAGGTCCAGATCGCGCTGCTCACGGGCCGCATCTCGCACCTGACCGAGCACCTCAAGGAGCACAAGCACGACCACCACAGCCGTCGTGGCCTGCTCCTGCTGGTCGGCCAGCGTCGCCGCCTGCTGAACTACCTGCAGAACAACGACATCGAGCGCTACCGCTCGCTCATCGAGCGTCTCGGTCTGCGCCGCTGAGGACGCGGGCGGTCATCCCTACGGGGATGGCCGCCCGTTCCGCATGCACCACAACTGAAGAAGAACCCACGACGAGGCCGGCGACTGCTCGGTCCTCGGTAGTGGCCCTCGGAGCCTCGGGCGCCGCGGGCCTCGATCGAAGACCGGCACCGGCCCGGGTCCTGTATGCGGACCGCTCCGGCGCAGCCGTCCTCGTCCCGACGAGCAGGGGAGCTCCCCTGCAGAAGGGACACACATGTCCGACATCACCTCCGTGGAGACCGTGATCGACAACGGTCGATTCGGTACCCGCACCATCCGTCTCGAGACGGGTCTGCTGGCCCAGCAGGCCGCCGGCTCGGTCTCGGCGTTCCTCGACGACGACACGATGCTGCTCTCGGCCACCACGGCCGGCAAGCACCCCAAGGACCACTTCGACTTCTTCCCGCTGACGATCGACGTCGAGGAGCGCATGTACGCCGCGGGTCGCATCCCGGGCTCGTTCTTCCGCCGTGAGGGCCGCCCCAGCGAGGACGCGATCCTCACGTGCCGCCTGATCGACCGTCCGCTGCGCCCGACCTTCAAGAAGGGCCTGCGCAACGAGGTCCAGGTCGTCATCACGGTCCTGGCCCTCAACCCCGACACCCCCTACGACGTCCTGGCGATCAACGCCGCCTCGGCGTCCACGCAGATCTCGGGCCTGCCGTTCACCGGTCCCGTCGGCGCCACGCGCGTCGCGCTGATCGACGGCCAGTGGGTCGCGTTCCCGACGCACAGCCAGCTCGAGGAGGCCGTGTTCGACATGGTCGTCGCGGGCCGCATCGCGGGCGACGACGTCGCGATCATGATGGTCGAGGCCGAGTCCACCGAGAACACGTGGGAGCTCGTCCAGTCGGGCGTCCAGGCGCCCACCGAGACGATCGTCGCCGGTGGCCTCGAGGCCGCCAAGGTGGCCATCCGTCAGCTGTGCGAGGCCCAGGTCGAGCTCGCGTCCGCGGCCGCCAAGCCGGTCCAGGACTTCCCGGTCTTCCTCGACTACGAGGACGACGCGTACGAGGCCGTCCGCGAGATCGCGACCGCCGACCTCACCGAGGCCCTGACGATCGTCCGCAAGGCCGACCGCGAGGAGCGCGAGTCCGAGATCAAGGCAAACGTCGTCGAGCAGCTCGGCGAGCGCTTCGAGGGTCGCGAGAAGGAGCTCGGCGCCGCGCTGCGCTCGCTGACCAAGTCCCTCGTGCGCGAGCGCGTCCTGCGCGACAAGGTGCGCATCGACGGCCGCGGTCTGGCCGACATCCGCGCCCTGTCCGCCGAGGTCGGCGTGGTCCCGCGCGTGCACGGCTCGGCGCTGTTCCAGCGTGGCGAGACCCAGATCATGGGCATCACGACGCTGAACATGCTCGACCTGGAGCAGAAGCTCGACACGCTCTCGCCCGAGACGACGCGTCGCTACATGCACAACTACAACTTCCCGCCGTTCTCCACCGGTGAGACCGGACGCGTGGGCTCGCCCAAGCGTCGCGAGATCGGCCACGGCGCGCTCGCCGGCCGGGCCCTGCTGCCCGTCCTGCCCTCGCGCGAGGAGTTCCCGTACGCGATCCGCCAGGTCTCCGAGGCGCTGAGCTCCAACGGCTCCACCTCGATGGGCTCGGTCTGCGCGTCCACCCTGGGGCTGCTGAACGCGGGTGTGCCGCTGCGCGCCCCGGTCGCCGGCATCGCCATGGGCCTGATCTCCGGTGAGGTCGACGGCGAGCAGCAGTTCGTCACGCTGACCGACATCCTCGGAGCCGAGGACGCCTACGGCGACATGGACTTCAAGGTCGCCGGCACGCGTGACTTCGTCACCGCCCTGCAGCTGGACACCAAGCTCGACGGCATCCCCGCCGACGTGCTGGCCGGTGCCCTGCAGCAGGCGCACGACGCGCGGCAGACGATCCTCGACGTCATGGCCGAGGCCATCAGCGAGCCCGACGAGATGAGCCCCTACGCTCCGCGGATCATCACGGTGAAGGTCCCGGTCGACAAGATCGGCGAGGTCATCGGCCCGAAGGGCAAGATGATCAACCAGATCCAGGACGACACCGGAGCGAAGATCTCGATCGACGACGACGGCACCGTCTTCATCGGCGCCGAGGGCGGCGACGCGGCCGAGGCCGCGAAGGCCGCGATCAACGCGATCGCCAACCCGACGATGCCCGAGGTCGGCGAGCGCTACCTCGGCACGGTCGTCAAGACGGTCGACTTCGGCGCGTTCGTCTCGCTGCTGCCGGGCAAGGACGGCCTGCTGCACATCAGCAAGCTGCGTGAGCTCAACGGCGGCCAGCGCGTGAACAACGTCGACGACGTCGTCAAGGTCGGCGACAAGATCCAGGTCCAGATCGCCGAGGTCGGCGACCGCGGCAAGCTGTCGCTGGTCCCGGTCGTGGAGAAGGCCGACGAGCCCGCCGAGGAGGCGCAGGAGTCCACCGACGCCTGATCGTCACGCTCGACCCCGCGAGGCCCCGCACCGAGAGGTGCGGGGCCTCGTCCCGTTCGGTGGAGGAGCGGTGAGCCGTCAACCCTTCCCGGCAGGTCGCGGTGGAACATCAACCCATCCCGGCCCCTTTGGGGTTCACAGGTCACCGCTCACGCGTCACAACCGAGCGGCTTCGCCGCGAGTTTGGGAGCGCTCCCAAAATTCTCTTGACAGCAGCGTGTGACGCGGACCACACTGCATGGGAGCGCTCCCATGACGGGTGGGGGACTGACGGAAGGCACGACGTTGAATCGCACACGACGGATCGCCGCCTCCCTTGCCGCTGTCGTCGCCCTGGGTGGCCTGGCCGCCTGCGGCGGGAGCGACTCGGGCGAGGACGGGGACGACATCACCCTGCGGGTGAACCTGTTCGGCAAGTTCGGCTACACCGAGGCGTACAAGAAGTTCGAAGAGGCCCACCCGGGCGTCAAGATCGTGGAGACGGCCGAGGGCGACCTCGGCAAGTACAACACCAAGCTCACGCAGCAGATCGCCGCCGGCGGCGACGCGGGCGACGTGGTCGCGATCGAGGAGGGCCAGACGGTCGCCTTCCTCGCGGCCACCGACAAGTTCGTGAACCTGCAGGAGAAGGGCGGCAACGACCTCAAGGACCGCTGGCTGCCGTGGGTGTGGGACAAGGCCACGACCGGCGACGGCAAGACCACGATCGGCTACGGGACAGACGTCGGCGGCCTGGCCATGTGCTACCGCCGTGACCTGTTCGAGAAGGCGGGACTGCCCACCGACCGCGAGGAGGTCGGCAAGCTCTGGCCCACGTGGGACGACTTCATCGCCACGGGCAAGAAGTTCCAGTCCGGCATCGGCGACGACAAGGTCGGGTTCATCGACTCCTCGACGAACACCTACAACTCGATCCTCATGCAGCAGGGCGACCACACCTACTTCGACCGCGAGGAGAACCTGGTGTTCGACACCAACCCCGCGGTGAAGACGGCGTGGGACTACGCGGTGGAGATCACCGAGGCCGACCTGTCCGCGCAGCTCAAGGCGTTCAGCGACGAGTGGAACGCGGGCTTCAAGAACGGCTCGTTCGCCACCGTGGCCTGCCCCGCCTGGATGACCGGCTACATCAAGGACCAGTCGGGCGAGGAGAACGCCGGCAAGTGGGACATCGCCACGGTGCCCGGCGGCGGGGGCAACTGGGGCGGCTCGTGGCTCGCGGTGCCCCAGACCAGCAAGCACCAGGAGATGGCGCTCGAGCTGATCGAGTACCTCAGCGACGAGGAGGGCCAGATGCTCGCCTTCGAGGCCGAGGGACGCCTGCCCTCCCTGCCGGCCCTGTACGACCAGCCCGAGCTGAAGGACGCCACCAACGCGTACTTCAACGAGGCGCCCATCGGCCAGCTGTTCGTGGCCGGCGCCGAGCAGCTCGAGCCGGTCTTCCTCGGCACCAAGAACGTCCCCGTCCGCGACGCGGTCGAGAACGCCCTGCGCAGTGTCGAGAACGGAGAGGTCCCGCCCGCCCAGGGCTGGGACGACGCCTCAGCCGCAGCCGAGAAGGCCGCACGCTGACGCACCCCTGACGCGGCCGGTGTCCGCGCGTTCCTCCAAGGCGCGGACACCGGCTGCCCCTGTTCGGACACCGAGATCGGAGAGGATCAGCCATGGCAACCAAGCGACTCGCACGGCAGCAGGGCGCCGGCCTCGCGTTCGTCTCGCCCTACTTCGTCGTCTTCGCGGTGTTCGGCCTGTTCCCGCTCGTCTACACCGCCTGGGTGTCGATGCACGAGTGGACGCTGCTGGCCGGCAAGGTCGAGTTCATCGGCCTGGACAACTACCGCGAGCTGATGGGCGACACCGCCTTCTGGCGGGCCCTGGTCAACACCTTCGGCATCTTCGTGCTCGCCACCGTGCCCCAACTGGTGCTGGCCACGGTGCTGGCCCAGATGCTCAACACGCGGCTGCGGGCGCGCACCTTCTGGCGGATGGGCGTGCTGCTGCCGAACGTGGCCTCGGTCGCCGCCGTCGGCATCATCTTCGGCCTGATCTTCGCCCGCGACTACGGCATCGCCAACTGGTTCCTGGGCCTGTTCGGTGTCGAGAACATCGACTGGCGGGCCCACCGCTGGTCGTCGTGGCTCGCGATCGCGACGATGGTCGACTGGCGCTGGACCGGCTACAACGCGCTGATCCTGCTCGCGGCCCTGCAGTCGGTGCCGAAGGAGCTCTACGAGGCGGCCCGGATCGACGGCGCCTCGGCCTGGCGGCAGTTCTGGTCGGTCACCGTGCCGATGCTGCGGCCCACCCTGATCTTCGTGACGATCATCGCCACGATCGGCGGCATCCAGCTGTTCACCGAGCCCTTGCTGTTCAACTCCGGTGCCAACGCCATCTCCGGCGGCAACCGCGGCCAGTTCCAGACCCTGGCGATGTACCTGGTCCAGCAGGCCTTCACGGGCCAGCGGTTCGGCTACGCGTCCACCATCGCCTGGGTCCTGTTCCTCATCATCGCCGTCGTGGCGGCGATCAACCTGCTGCTCCTGCGGCGCATCCGATCGGCGGACTGACATGAGCCTGAGCACGCGCGCCGGCGCCTCCACCCTGGTCATCCCGCCGGCGGACCGACCGCCCGTGACCTCCCGCGTCACCGGCGCCTCGCCGCTGATGTACGTGGCGCTCGCGTTCGTGGTGCTGCTGTCCGCCGCGCCGCTGTACTTCATGGTCGTCATGGCCTCGCGCGCCAACAGCGACATCCTGGGCATCCCGCCGCCGCTGCTGCCCGGCGACCAGCTGGCGACGAACATCGAGCGGGTCTTCGCCAACGCCGACGTCCAGTTCGCCGAGGCGCTGCTCAACACGCTGCTGGTGGCGACGGTCGCGACGATCTCGGTCGTGGTGACCTCCGCGCTCGCGGGCTTCGCGTTCGCCAAGCTGCGCTTCCGCGGCCGCAACGTCCTGCTCGTGATCGTCGTGGCCACGATGATGGTGCCGGTGCAGCTGGGCCTGATCCCGCTGTACATGCTGATGACGAAGCTCGGCCTCGCCGGCGGGCTGGCCTCGGTCACGCTGCCCTTCCTGGTGAGCGGCTTCGGTGTGTTCTTCATGCGCCAGTACGCCTCGCAGGCGATCCCCGACGAGCTGATCGAGGCCGCGCGCGTCGACGGCGCCTCCACGTTCCGGATCTTCTGGTCGATCGTGTTCCCGGCGCTGCGTCCGGCCGCCGCGGTGCTGGGCCTGCTGACCTTCATGGAGCGCTGGAACGACTTCCTGTGGCCGTACATCTCCCTCGACATCGACCACCCCACGGTGCAGGTCGCGCTCTCGCGCCTGTCCGGCGGGTACTACACCGACCAGGCGCTGGTCATGGCCGGGACGCTCATGGGCACCCTGCCGCTCGTCCTGGTGTTCATCGTGTTCGGCCGCCAGATCGTCGGCGGCATCATGGAAGGCGGACTGAAGTCATGAGCGCTCTGAGCCAGCGGTTCGACCCCGGGTTCGTGTGGGGCGCGGCCACCTCGGCGTACCAGATCGAGGGGGCCGTGAAGGAGGACGGACGCGGTCCGTCGATCTGGGACACGTTCGCCGCGCAGCCCGGTCGCACGTTCGACGGGCACACCGGCGAGGTCGCCGTCGACCACTACCACCGGTGGCCCGAGGACGTCGCACTCGTGCGCGAGCTCGGCCTCGACGCCTACCGCTTCTCGATCTCGTGGTCGCGCGTCCAGCCCGAGGGCAGCGGACGCGTCGAGCCGCGCGGCCTGGCGTTCTACGACCGGCTCGTCGACGGCCTGCTCGAGGCCGGGCTCGAGCCGTGGCCGACCCTGTTCCACTGGGACCTCCCGCAGGCGCTCGAGGACGCCGGCGGCTGGCCCGTGCGCGACACCGCCGAGCGCTTCGCGGACTACGCGCAGATCGTGGCCGACGCGCTGGGCGACCGCGTGCGGAGCTGGACCACCACGAACGAGCCCTGGTGCGCGGCCTTCCTCGGCTACGGCGCCGGGATCCACGCGCCGGGTCGCACCGAGCCCGCCGCGGCGCTCGCCGCGTCGCACCACCTGCACCTGGCGCACGGACTGGCCGTGCCGCGGCTGCGCGAGGGGCGTCCCGAGGCGCGCGTCGGGGTCACGCTGAACCTCTACGCGGTGTCCCCGGCCGACGACACGGGCCGCCACGACGACGCCGCGCGGCGCATCGACGGGCTCATGAACCGCTGGTTCCTCGACCCCGTGCTGCTCGGTCGCTACCCGCAGGACGTGCTGGAGGACGTCGCGGGCGTCGGTGGCACCGAGGCGATCCGTGCCGAGGACCTCGCCGTGATCGCGGCGCCGCTGGACTTCCTCGGCATCAACTACTACTCGCGGCACGTCGTGGCGGCGTCGCCGTGGCCCGGTGCCTCGGAGGTCGACTTCGTGAACCGCGAGTGGCCCAAGACCGCGTCCGGCTGGGACATCGACCCCGCAGGGCTCGGCGAGGTGCTGCGACAGGTGCACCGCGACTACCCGTCGATCCCGATCTACATCACCGAGAACGGCGCGGCCTTCGACGACCTCGAGGTCCGTGACGGCACGATCGACGACCAGGACCGCATCGACTTCGTCGCCGGTCACCTCGAGGCGCTCGCGGACGCGGTCGACGACGGCGTCGACGTCCGGGGATACTTCGCGTGGTCGCTGTTGGACAACTTCGAGTGGGCCGAGGGGTACGCGAAGCGGTTCGGCATCGTCCACGTCGACTTCGACACCCTGGTCCGCACCCCCAAGGCCAGCGCACGCTGGTTCGCCGAGCTCGCGCGGGCGAGCAGCACGAAGGAGAGGGCATGACTGACAGCCGCCAGCCGACGCTGGAGGAAGTGGCCCGGCTCGCCGGGGTCGGGCGCGGCACCGCGTCCCGGGTCGTGAACGGCTCGGAGCACGTGTCGCCCCACACCCGCGACGCCGTGGAGCGCGCCGTCCGCGAGCTCGGCTACGTGCCGAACCAAGCCGCGCGCGCCCTGAAGACCCGACGCACCGACACGGTCGCGCTGGTCATCGCCGAGGACGAGGAGCGCGTGTTCGCCGAGCCGTTCTTCGCCGGCCTGGTGCGAGGCATCTCGCGCTCGGTCGACGAGACCTCGCGGCGCCTCGTGCTCTCGATGGTCCCCGACGAGTCCCACCTCGCACGGCTCGGCCAGTTCCTTACGCCCCAGCACGTCGACGGGGTCATGGTGGTCTCGATGCACGACGCGCTGAGCCTGCCCGAGAGCCCCGACCTGCCGATCGTGCACGTCGGCCGGCCGCGCGACCCGCGTGCGTGCTTCGTCGACGTCGACAACGTCGGCGGTGCGCGTCAGGCCGTGGACCACATCGCCTCGCGCGGGCGGCGCCGCATCGCCACGATCACCGGCCCCCAGGACCTCGCATCGGGCCGCGACCGCCTCGCCGGCTACCGCGAGGCGCTCGAGGCCGCCGGACTGCCGTTCGACGACGAGCTCGTCGAGGCGGGCGACTTCAGCGACGCCAGCGGCGTGAGCGGCGCGGCCGCCCTGGTGGAGCGGCGCCCCGACGTGGACGCGATCTTCGCCGCGAACGACGTCATGGCGCTCGGCGCGCTGCGCGAGCTGGGTCGGCGGGGCCTGCGGGTCCCCGAGGACGTCGCGATCGTCGGCTTCGACGGATCGCCGGCCGCGGCCGCCTCGACGCCGGTGCTGACCACCGTGCACCAGCCGCTCGCCGAGCTCGGTGCGACGGCGGTCGACGTGCTGGCCCGCCGGATCGACGACCCCTCGGCCGAGCCGCGGTCGGTCGTCCTCCCGGCCGTGCTGCAGGCGGGTGAGACCGCATGAGCGCCGTCGTCTTCGACGGGGCCACCCGCGTGTACCCGGGCCAGGAGCGTCCCGCGGTCGACCACATCGACCTCGAGGTCAAGGACGGGGAGTTCCTCGTCCTGGTCGGGCCCTCGGGCTGTGGCAAGTCCACGACCCTGCGCATGCTGGCGGGGCTGGAGGACGTCGACGCGGGCAGCATCCTGATCGGCGACCGCGACGTCACGCGGGTGCCGCCCAAGGAGCGCGACATCGCGATGGTGTTCCAGAACTACGCCCTCTACCCGCACATGACGGTCGCCGAGAACATGGGCTTCGCCCTGCGGATCGCGAAGGTCTCCAAGGCCGACATCCGCAGCCGCGTGGCCGAGGCCGCCGACCTGCTCGGGCTCACCGACTTCCTCGACCGCAAGCCGAAGGCGCTCTCCGGCGGCCAGCGCCAGCGGGTGGCGATGGGGCGCGCGATCGTCCGGTCGCCGCAGGTGTTCCTCATGGACGAGCCCCTGTCGAACCTCGACGCGAAGCTGCGCGTGCAGACCCGCACCCAGGTCGCCGCCCTGCAACGACGACTCGGGACCACCACCGTCTACGTCACCCACGACCAGGTCGAGGCGATGACGATGGGCGACCGCGTCGCGGTGCTCAAGGACGGCGTCCTGCAGCAGGTGGCGGCCCCGCGCGAGCTGTACGACCGTCCGGTGAACCTCTTCGTCGCGGGCTTCATGGGCTCGCCCGCGATGAACCTGCTCGAGCTGCCGATCAGCGACGGGGGAGTGGCCTTCGGCACGACGCACCTCGCGGTGCCGCGGCAGGCGCTGCTCGGCGCCAGCGGCAGCTCGATCGTCGTCGGCGTGCGCCCCGAGAACCTCGCGATCTCGGACCAGGGCCTGCCGATCGTCGTCGACGTCGTCGAGGAGCTGGGCTCGGACGCCTACCTCTACGGGCGTGCCGACGGCGTCAGCACTCCGGTGGTGGCACGCACCGACTGGCGCAACCCTCCGGTGAAGGGCACGCCCTCGCACCTGGCGGTCCTCGACCCCGAGCAGGTCCACCACTTCGACCCCCGAACGGGCCTGCGGATCGGTCGATAGCATCGGGGCCATGACACGCGTGGCGGTGCTGGGTGCGAAGGGCCGGATGGGATCGACGTCGGCGGCGGCGATCGAGGCGGCCGAAGGGCTCGACCTGGTGGCCGGCATCGACGTGGGCGACGACCTCGAGGCCGTCGTCGAGGCGGACGCGGAGGCCGTGCTCGTCTTCACGACGCCCGACGTCGCCTTCGACCAGGCGCGCTGGTGCCTCGAGCGCGGCATCCACGTCGTCATCGGCACCTCGGGCTTCGGGGACGACCAGGTGGCACGGCTGCGCGAGCTCGTCGACGGGCGGTCGGGCGTCGGCGTCATCGTCGTCCCGAACTTCTCGATCGGCGCCGTGCTGATGATGCGCTTCGCGGCGCAGGCGGCGCCCTTCTTCGAGTCGGTCGAGGTCATCGAGATGCACCACCCCGACAAGGTCGACGCGCCGTCGGGCACGGCGGTCCGCACGGCCGAGGTCATCGCGCAGGCGCGACGCGACGCCGGGTCGGACCCGCTGCCCGACGCCACCACCACCGACCCCGACGGGGCCCGCGGCGCCAAGGTCGAGGGCATTCCCGTGCACGCGGTCCGCGCGCGGGGCTTCATCGCCTCGCAGGAGGTCGTGCTGGGCGACCCCGGCGAGATCTTCAGCATCCGCCACGACTCGTCGAGCCGTGAGTCGTTCATGCCCGGCGTGGTCGCCGCGCTCCGCTGGATCCCGTCGCACCCCGGCGTCACGGTGGGGCTCGACGAGGTGCTCGGCCTGGAGTGAGGCCGCTCAGCCGGCGACGAGTCGCACGAGCGCGGTCGCCGCGGCCGCGGCGATGAGCATCGGCAGGAACGGCACCTTGCGCCACAGCAGCACGGCGGCGACGCCGAGACCGACGACGCGGGCGTCCACCACGACCTCGGAGCCCGTGCTGAACCCCTGCACGGCGACCAGTGCCGCGAGCAGCCCCACCGGGATGAATGCCGCCGCGCGCACGGTGAGCGGGTGCTCCAGCACGCGCTCGGGAACCGAGAGGCCCAGCAGCTTCAGCGCGTAACAGCCGACGGCGACGGCCAGCACGCCCCACCAGATCTCAGTCATCGGCGCCTCGCGCGGTGGTGGGGACGAACGTCAGGCCGACGAGCACGGCGACGACGCCGCCGATGATGATCGGGGCGCCCGGAGGGGTGAAGGGCACGAGCCCGAGGGCCACGGCGGCGGCCAGCAGCGCCAGCAGCCGGGCGGCCGTGGAGTCCAGTCGCGGCCACAGCAGGCCCAGGAACGCGGCGGCGACCGCGGCGTCGAGTCCGATGGCGCGTGGGTCGCCGATCCGCTCGCCCGCCACGGCGCCGACGAGGGTCATGAGGTTCCAGACCGCGAAGATCGACAGTCCGGTCCAGTAGAAGCCCAGCCGGGCCTGGCGCGGGTCGTCGCGCACGACCGACATCGCGGTGGACTCGTCGATCACCACGTGGGCCGTGCCCAGCCGTCTCAGGCCCTTGACCCGCAGGATCGGCGCCAGCGTGATGCCGTAGAAGGTGTTGCGCACGCCCAGCAGCACCGCGGTCAGCGCGCCCGTGAGCGGGGCGCCGCCCGCCGCGACCACGCCGAGGAAGGCGAACTGCGACGCGCCCGTGAACGCCAGCAGCGACAGCGCACACGCCTGCAGCACGGACAGGCCGCTCGTGGTGGCGAGCGCGCCGAAGGAGACGCCGTAGAGCCCGACGCCGATCCCCACGCCGAGGGAGTCGGCGACGACCTGCCGGTCGCTGGTCTCGTCGCTCACGTCAGCGTGGTGTGGAGTCGAACCTGCTTGAGTGGGCCGGTGGCGCCGGCGAACTCGCGATGGGCTCCGTCGGCGGCCCACCCGGCGTCGAGCAGCCACGCCCGCAGGGCGTCGTCGGCGGGGGAGACCCACCACACCGCGCGGCTGAAGCCGTCGGCGCGCACGGTGTCGACGCACGCGTGCAGGAGGCGCGAGCCGTGGCCCTGGCCGAGGTGCTCGGCGTCGACGACGAACTCGCCGATCTCGGCGTCGCGCACCTGGTCGGCGTCAGGGTCGTGGCACGGGTGCACCAGGGCGAAGCCGCGCACCGTGGCGCGCTCCAGCGCGACGAGGGTGCGCATGCGCGCGTCACGGGGCGCGGTGATGAGCTGCGCCCACCGCTGCGCCATCTCATCGGTGTCGAGCGCGTCGAGCTCGGCCGGGTCGACGACCTCGCCGTACGCGCGCTCCCAGTGGGCGCGCTGGACCGCCGCGATCCGCGCCGCGTCGTCCGGCCACGCCAGCCGCACGGAGACGTCAGCACTCATCGAGCCACCGCCTTGGACAAGCCACGGTAGGGCGATGGCCCGACTCGACGCATGGAATGGTTCGCTCGCTGGCGCTCGCTCATCGCGAGAACGCCTCTCGCAGTCCGGAGGAGGCGCCGCCCTGCTCGAGGGCCGCGGCGAAGCGGTCGACGTTGCGACGGGTGGGCCAGGTGCCGAAGACGAGGGCGGCGAGCGCCGCGACGACGGTGACGAGCATGACGCCGCCGCCGATCAGTCCGGCGAGACCGAGGACGGCCGAGATGACGAGGGGGATCTCGAGGACGAGGAACGCCCGGGCGATGTGCGAGGACAGCCGGCGCAGCGCGGTGTCGCGCGGATCGGGGTCGTCGGCGGCCAGGGGCGCGGGACGCGACCACGAGCGGGCCACCCAGGCGCCCGCCACGAGGACCAGCGCGAAGAGCGCCAGCGCGACCCACCAGCGGGCCGCGGGCTCGTCACCGCCGCCGAAGACGACGAGCACGAGGGCGGCGAACAGGGCGGTGACACCGAGCTGGAGGGCGACGAATCGCCTCACGTCCGCAGGACTCGGCGCAGTGGGTTCCGGCACGCGGGTCAGTATCTCACGGCGTTCGGACGGAACGTCGGGGCGCGTTGCTAGTCTGCCGACATGCAGGCCTACCTCGATCTCGTCCGCCGGATCCTCGACGAGGGAGTGGCCAAGGGCGACCGCACCGGCACCGGCACCCGCAGCGTCTTCGGGCACCAGATGCGCTTCGACCTCGCCGAGGGCTTCCCGGTCGTCACGACCAAGAAGGTGCACCTCAAGAGCGTCGTCGCCGAGCTCCTGTGGTTCATCGCCGGCGACACCAACACGCAGTACCTGCGCGACAACGGCGTCACGATCTGGGACGAGTGGGCCGACGCCAACGGCGACCTCGGTCCGATCTACGGCTACCAGTGGCGGTCCTGGCCCGCGCCGGACGGCCGCCACCTCGACCAGCTGCAGGCGGTCATCGCCGCGCTGAAGGCCGATCCGAACTCGCGCCGCCACATCGTCAGCGCCTGGAACGTGGCCGACCTCGACGCCATGGCGCTGGCGCCGTGCCACGCGTTCTTCCAGTTCTACGTCGCCGACGGGAAGCTCAGCTGCCAGCTCTACCAGCGGTCTGCCGACGTCTTCCTCGGCGTCCCGTTCAACATCGCCTCCTACGCGCTGCTCACGCAGATGGTCGCCCAGGTCACCGGCCTCGAGGTCGGCGAGTTCATCTGGACCGGTGGCGACTGCCACCTCTACGTCAATCACCTCGACCAGGCGCGCGAGCAGCTCACCCGTGATCCGCTGCCGCTGCCCACGCTGCGGCTCGACCCGTCCGTCACGGACATCGACGACTTCACGCTCGACTCGATCACGATCGAGGGCTACCGGTCGCACCCCGCCATCAAGGCGCCGATCGCGGTCTGACGCATGACGGTCACGGTGGCGGTGGCGGTCGGGGAGAACGGCGTCATCGGGTTCGAGGGCGGCATGCCCTGGCCCCGCACGGGCGACATGCGCCAGTTCAAGGAGCTCACGTGGGGGCACCCGATCGTCATGGGTCGCGCCACGTACGAGTCGATCGGGCGGCCGCTGCCGGGTCGCACCTCGATCGTGCTCACCCGTCGTGCGGGCTGGGACCCGGGCGACCCCGGCGTGATCGTCGCGGGCGACCTCGACACCGCGCTGGCGCGGGCGCGCGAGCTCGACGACCAGGTCTTCCTCATCGGCGGTGCGGCCGTCTTCGGCGAGGCCCTCGAGCGCGACCTGGTCGACTCGATGGTGGTCACGCACGTGCCGCTGAGCCCGCCCGGTGACACGTTCTTCGCGCCGATCGACCCCGACCGCTGGACCGAGGTCGAACGCGAGCGGCACGCCGGGACGCCCGACTACGAGATCGCCACGTACGCCCGTCGCTGACCCCTTGTCGTGAGCCCGTCGCCGTCCGACACTGGCCGGGAGGACAGGAGTCAGCCATGGCACACGGCGACATCACGCACATCGACATCCCCGCGTCCGACCACGAGCGCGCGAAGGAGTTCTACGGCGCCCTCTTCGGCTGGAAGTTCCAGGAGTACCCGGGCTACGAGGGCTACCCCATGTGGCAGGCCCCCAACGAGATCAGCGGCGGGGGACTGGCGCCCCGCTCCGACGGCTTCACCCAGCCCCGCTCGTACGTCGAGGTCGACTCGATCGACGAGGTGCTGGCCACGGCGCGCGAGCACGGCGCCCGCGTGGTGATGGAGCGCCAGCCGATCTCCGAGACGAGCTGGTGGGCCATCTTCGAGGACCCCGACGGGAACGTCATCGGTCTCTACGAGGGCACCACCGACACCTCCGGCGGCTGACGGGTCAGAGCAGGATCGCGAGCTGACGCGACTGGGCCACGAGCCGGCCCTGGTCGTCCCACAGCTCGCCGTCCTCCTCGTGGAACCCGTCGGCGAGGTGACGGGTGCTGAACCGCGACGCCACCCAGGATCCGGGCTCGGGCAGCCGGTGGAAGTGCACCGTGAGCTGCACGGTCATCGACACGAGCGGGCCGAGCTCCATGACGGGCGGCGGACAGGCGTCGACCAGCAGGCCGAGGGCGGGCCAGTCGATCTCGGTGCCGCCGTCGAGGCGCTGCCAGACGTCGGTGGTGGGGTCGCCCGACGGCTGGCCGACCGACCAGCCCGGCGCCTGCGCCATCCGGTACTCGACGCGCCCGAACAGGCCGTCGCGCGGCATGCCGACCTCGCGCGGGTCGGGCAGCGTGCCGGGGTCGGGCAGCTCGGGAGCGGCGCCCAGCTCCTGCGTGGGACCGTGGTGGTCGCGCGCGAAGCTCGCGGTCATCCGTGCCAGCGGTCGCCCGTCGCAGGCCAGGTCGACGTCGACCGTCTGCACGCGGCGGCCCAGCTTCACCGGGGTGACCGTGAGGTCGGCGATCGTGCCGGCCTCGGGGGAGGCGAAGTAGGTGATGGCCGCCACCACGGGGCGGCCGACGTCGGCGTGGTCCATCGCCGTGCGCAGCATCGACGCCAGCACCCACCCGCCGTTGGGCTTGCCGAGCGGCGTGTTCCAGCGATCGGTGACCTCCAGGGTCAGCCGTCCGGAGCCGTCGGGGGTCGCGATGGTGTCGTGCGGGTAGAAGTCGGTCACGGCCTCATCCTGCACGAGGGCACCGGCGCCGTGACGGTAACCTCGGAGCATGACGTCTCCGCTGGCGACCGAGGCCGCGCCGTTCGGCCGGCTCCTCACTGCGATGGCCACCCCGTTCACCCCGGACGGTGGCCTCGACCTCGACGCCGCCGCGGCGCTCGCGACGCACCTGGTCGAGATCGGCAACGACGGCATCGTCGTCTCCGGCACCACCGGCGAGTCGCCCACCACGACGGGTGAGGAGGACGGCCGCCTGCTGGCCACCGTGCTCGAGGCGGTCGGCGACCGCGCCACCATCGTGGCCGGCGTCGGCACGAACGACACCCGCCACACCGTCGAGCTGGCCGAGCAGGCCGTCCGCATCGGCGCCCACGGCCTGCTGGTCGTGTCGCCGTACTACAGCAAGCCGCCGCAGGCGGGGCTGCTCGCGAACATCGACGCGGTCGCGGCCGCGGCCGGTGACACGCCGATCATGCTCTACGACATCCCCGGCCGCACCGGCGTCGAAATCTCCGAGGAGACGTACGTCGAGCTCGAGTCGCGACGCACGGTCCTGGCCGTGAAGGACGCCACCGGCGACCTCGCGCGCGCGGCGCGCCTGCGCGCGACCTCGCGCCTCGCCCTCTACTCGGGCGACGACGCGGTCAACCTGCCGTGGTTCTCCATCGGCGCCGCCGGCGTCGTCAGCGTCATCGCCCACGTGGCGGGCGCTCGCATCAAGGCGATGATCGAGGCCGTCGACGCCGGCGACCTCGTCCGGGCGCGCCAGCTCGACGACGAGCTGCTGCCGATCGTCGACGCGATCATGGGGCAGACCCAGGGCGCCATCGCCACCAAGGTCGCCCTGACCGAGATGGGGATCATCCCCCACGCAGGCGTGCGACTGCCGCTCACGCCCGCGACGGACGCCCAGGTCCAGGTCATCCGCACGGCACTGAAGGACGCAGGCCTCCTGGCGTGAGCCGGAGCAGCGTGCGCAACCGAAGGAATCCCATGACATCACCGAAGAACGCCGCTCTCCGCCCGGAGGTCGCGTCGTGACCCACATGCACACCGAGCTGCCCACCCCGCCGCCGCTCGCCCCGGGCGCCATGCGCGTCGTCCCCCTCGGAGGACTGGGCGAGATCGGCCGCAACATGACGGTCTTCGAGTTCGACGGCAAGTTGCTCATCGTCGACTGCGGCGTGCTGTTCCCCGAGGAGCACCACCCGGGCGTCGACCTGATCCTCCCGGACTTCACGCCGATCCGTGACCGCCTCGACGACATCGTCGGCCTCGTCCTGACCCACGGTCACGAGGACCACATCGGCGGCGTCCCGTACCTGCTGCGCGAGCGCGGGAACATTCCGGTCATCGGCTCGAAGCTGACGCTGGCCCTGCTGGCGCCCAAGCTCAAGGAGCACCGCCTCAAGGACGTGCCCACCCACGTCGTGTCCGAGGGCGACGTCGAGCAGTTCGGCCCGTTCGCGTGTGAGTTCGTCGCGGTGAACCACTCGATCCCCGACGCCCTCGCGGTGGCGATCAAGACCGCCGCCGGCGTCGCGCTGCACACCGGCGACTTCAAGATGGACCAGCTGCCGCTCGACGGCCGCATCACCGACCTGCGCGCGTTCGCGCGCCTCGGCGAGGCCGGCGTCGACCTGTTCCTCACCGACTCCACCAACTCGGAGGTGCCGGGCTTCACGACCGCCGAGAAGCAGATCACTCCGGCGATCGACGCCGTGTTCGCGCGCAGCAAGAAGCGCATCATCGTGGCCTCGTTCGCCTCGCACATCCACCGTGTCCAGCAGGTGCTCGACGCTGCCGTGAAGCACGACCGCAAGGTCGCCTACGTGGGCCGTTCGATGGTGCGCAACATGCAGATCGCGCGCGAGCTGGGCTATCTGAGCGTTCCGGACGGGGTCGTGGTCGACAAGATCGACGCGGCTCCGCCCGAGAAGATGGTGCTCATGTCGACCGGCTCGCAGGGAGAGCCGATGGCCGCCCTGTCACGCATCGCGAACCGCACGCACGACAAGGTGCACCTCGAGCCGGGCGACACCGTCCTGCTCGCCTCGTCGCTGATCCCGGGCAACGAGAACGCGATCTACCGCGTCATCGACGGACTGACCAAGCTCGGCGCGAACGTCGTGCACAAGGGCAACGCCCTCGTGCACGTCTCTGGCCACGCGTCCGCGGGCGAGCTGCTCTACTGCTACAACATCGTGCAGCCCTCGAACGTCATGCCGGTGCACGGCGAGATCCGGCACCTGCACGCCAACGCCGCGTTGGCGACGCAGACCGGCGTGCCGAACACGATCATCGCCGAGGACGGCTACGCGGTGGACCTCATCGACGGCCATGCCGAGATCGCCGGTGCCTACGACGTCGGCTACGTCTACGTCGACGGTTCCTCGATCGGCGACCTGACCGACTCCGAGCTCAAGGACCGCCGCACGCTCGCCGCCGAGGGCTTCATCTCGGTCATCGCGGTCGTGGACTCCGTCACGGGCAAGATCGTCAGCGGCCCCGAGATCCATGCCCGCGGTCTGGCCGAGGACGACTCGGTCTTCGACCAGATCCAGCCCAAGGTCGTGGCGGCGCTCGAGGAGTCGATCGCCGACGGCGCCCGCGACGCGGCGGCCCTGCAGCAGGTCATGCGACGGGTCATCGGCTCGTTCGCGGGTCGTCGACTGCGCCGGCGCCCGATGATCATCCCGATCGTCCTCGAGGCCTGAGGGACGGGCGAGACACCCGTTACCGAACCTCGCCCGCACCGTAACCGCGAGGAAACAGTCGCTCACGACTCTTGAGGCGTGAGGACTCGGATCATCGTGTGCAGCCACGGCACGACGTCGCACATCGGCCGGTCGGCCATCGCGTCGCTCGTCAACGCGGTCCGACGCCAGGCGCCGTCGTGCGAAGTCGTCGACGCGTTCGTCGACGTCCAGCAGCCGTCGCTGGCCGACGTCGTCGCCGAGACGTCGGGTCCGCGGATCATCGTGCCGCTGCTGCTCAACCACGACTGCGAGACGTCCCGCCTGATGAACGAGGTGGCCGCGACGGACCCGCTGGTCCGGGTGGCGCCGGCGATGGGTCCGGACTGGGTCCTGGCCGAGATCGGCGTTCGCCGGCTCATCGAGGCGGGCGCGAAGCCGTCGGACACGATCGTCATGGTGGCGCCGCACGCCGACGGCTCGCCGGCGCTCACCGACGTCTCGAAGGCGGCCCGCCTGCTGAGCGCTGTGTGGGGTGGGCCCGTGCACGTCGGCGTGGTGAACGGTGTCGGCACGCCGGTCGAGGACGCGCTCGACGTCGCCCGCGCCCACAACCGGCGGGTCGTCGTCTCGATGTACGCGCTGGCGTCGGGGGAGGGGGCCTCGGCGATCGGGCGGCTCGGCGCCGACGTCGTCACCGCACCCCTGCTGGGCGCCGGCGCCCCGGACCCGCGGCTCGTCTCGCTCGCGCTGGAGCGGGCCGACGTCCTGGAGACGCCCGGCGAGGTCGGGTCCGCGATCCGCTGACCCCGTCCCCGCTCGCGGCGTGGGTCCGTGAGAACTCTCAGGTTCTGGTTTAGCCTTGGGATCATGGCGACCCGAACGTCTTCCCCGCCGCGCAAGCGGCCGTCCGGCAGCCAGGCCCGCAAGAAGAAGCCCGCGGCGCGCAAGCCTCCTGCGCGCAAGCCGGCACCCCGCACGGGTCCTGGTCCCCTCAGTGCTGCCCTCCAGGGCGTCATGCGCGCCTCCACGGCCTTCTGGCTGGGGCTGGCGGGCGTGGTCGGCGCGATCGCGCGCAGCATCGGACACGGTGCCCGCGAGCTCGACGCCGAGCAGCGCCGCGACGGCGTCGGCCTGGCGCTGGTCTCGCTCGCGCTCGTCACCGCCGCATCGGTCTGGTGGGATATCCCCGGAGGCGTGGGCGCCACCGTCCGCCGCATCACGACGGGATCGGTGGGCGTGCTCGCGTGGGCGGTCCCGATCCTGCTGGCCGTCGTCGCCTGGCGCACGCTGCGCCACCCCGACCGCAACGGTCCGGCCGGCCGTCAGGCGATCGGCTGGGGAGCCATCGTGGGTGGCGTGCTGGGGCTCGTGCACCTCGCGCACGGCACTCCGCGCCCCAGCGACCCCGACATGTCCGAGGCCGGGGGAGCGGTGGGCTTCCTGTTCTCCGCGATCCTCGTCGACCTGCTCAAGACGGGCTGGGTGGTCGCGCCGATCCTCGTGCTCGTCGTGATCTTCGGCGTCCTCGTCGTCACCGCCACCCCCCTGTACGCCGTGCCCGAGCGCGTCTCGTCGCTGGTGAACCGCGCCCTCGGTCGCGACAAGGCGGTCGAGCCCGAGCCCACCCCCGAGCCGGTCAAGAAGCGTCACCCGCGCACGGTCCCGGTCGTCGACGACGAGCCGTTCGAGAACCCGCTCGTCGACGGGCCCGACGAGGACCGTCAGGTGCCCGTCAGCCCGCCGCCGGTGCCCGTGCTCAGCGAGCCGGAGCCCCAGCCCGACCCGCGTCCCCTCGAGCCGCTGCCCGTCCGCGCGGAGCAGCTGGCCCTGTCGGGTGACATCGTCTACACGCTGCCGGAGCCGAACGCCCTCAAGGAGGGCACGCCGCCGAAGGCCCGCTCGGCCGCCTCCGACGAGGTCGTCGGCCGCCTCACCGAGGTGCTCGAGCAGTTCCAGATCGACGCCACCGTCACCGGCTACACCCGCGGCCCGACGGTCACCCGCTACGAGGTCGAGCTCGGCCCCGCGGTCAAGGTCGAGAAGGTCACTGCGCTGAGCAAGAACATCGCGTACGCCGTCGCCTCCAACGAGGTCCGCATCCTGTCGCCCATCCCGGGCAAGAGTGCGATCGGCGTCGAGATCCCCAACGTCGACAAGGAGATGGTCTCCCTCGGCGACGTGCTGCGCTCGAACAAGGCGCGCAGCGACCACCACCCGATGGTCATCGGCCTGGGCAAGGACGTCGAGGGCGGCTACGTCGTGGCCAACCTCGCGAAGATGCCCCACCTGCTGGTCGCCGGCGCCACCGGATCGGGCAAGTCGAGCTTCGTGAACTCGATGATCTCCTCGATCCTCATGCGCTCGACGCCCGACGAGGTCCGCATGATCCTCGTCGACCCGAAGCGCGTGGAGCTCAACGCCTACGAGGGCATCCCGCACCTCATCACGCCGATCATCACGAACCCGAAGAAGGCCGCCGAGGCCCTCCAGTGGGTCGTGCGCGAGATGGACCTGCGCTACGACGACCTCGCGAACTTCGGCTACCGGCACATCGACGACTTCAACAAGGCCGTCGCGTCGGGCAAGCTGCAGGCGCCTCCGGGCAGCGAGCGCGTCCTGACGCCGTACCCGTACCTGCTGGTGGTCGTGGACGAGCTCGCCGACCTCATGATGGTCGCCCCGCGCGACGTCGAGGACTCGATCGTCCGCATCACGCAGCTCGCCCGTGCCGCCGGCATCCACCTCGTGCTCGCCACCCAGCGACCCAGCGTCGACGTCGTCACCGGCCTCATCAAGGCCAACGTGCCGAGCCGTCTGGCCTTCGCCACCAGCTCGCTCGCCGACAGCCGTGTCATCCTCGACCAGCCCGGCGCCGAGAAGCTCGTGGGCCAGGGCGACGGCCTGTTCCTGCCGATGGGCGCGAACAAGACGATGCGCATGCAGGGGGCCTGGATCACCGAGGCCGAGATCGAGACGATCGTGACGCACTGCAAGGAGCAGCTGAAGCCCTCCTACCGCGAGGACGTCACGGCTCCGCAGCAGGCCAAGCGCGAGCTGGACGACGACATCGGCGACGACATGGACCTCGTCCTGCAGGCCGTCGAGCTGGTCGTCAACACGCAGTTCGGCTCGACCTCGATGCTGCAGCGCAAGCTGCGCGTCGGCTTCGCGAAGGCCGGACGACTCATGGACATCCTGGAGAGTCGTGGCGTCGTCGGGCCGAGTGAGGGCTCCAAGGCGCGTGACGTGCTCGTCAAGCCCGACGACCTCGCCGACGTGTTGGCGAGCATCCAGGTCGGCTGAGCCACTAGGCTCGACGGACCAACGCGTTCACCCTCGGGGGTGAACGGTGACGCGAAAGGGAACGCTGCATGACCTACAACGCACCTCCGCCGCCTCCGTCCTCGGGGCCCTACGGTGGAGCGACGCCGCCGCCGAACAACCTCGTGTGGGCGATCCTCACGACGCTGTTCTGCTGCCTGCCGCTCGGCGTGGTCTCGATCGTCTACGCGGCGCAGGTCAACGGCAAGTTCGCCGCCGGTGACCTCGCCGGGGCCCAGGAGTCGTCGCGCAAGGCGAAGCAGTGGGCCATCTGGTCCGTCATCGCCTTCTTCGTGGCCCTCGTCGTCTACCTGATCGTCATCTTCGTCGTGGTCGCCAACGGCGACACCACCTCGACGTCGAGCCTCTGATCTCGATCGACAGCCACCAGCGCCCCGCGCCCGCCGGATCCGTCCGGCGGCGCGGGGCGATGGCGTTCGTCGGCGTCACGGTCGCCGGGCTCGCCGCCACGGCTGTGCTCGCGTCCGTCTCGCCCGAGGAGCCCGGGCACTACCCGACCTGCCCGTTCCTGGCCGTGTCGGGCCTCTACTGTCCCGGCTGCGGCAGCCTGCGCGCCGTCCACGCCCTCACCCGCGGCGACCTGGCGACGGCGTGGGACCGCAACCCGCTGGCCGTCCTGCTGCTCCCCGCGGTGCTGATCGCCTGGGGCGCGTGGGGTCTGCGGCTCCTGGGCCGGCAGGCCTGGCACCCCAGCCGCATCCCGGCCGCGTGGATCTGGGCGCTGCTCGGCGTCGTGCTGGCCTACTGGGTGGCCCGCAACGTGCCCGGATGGACCTGGCTCTCACCTGCCTGAGCCATACTGAACCCCATGGACTCGTCTCGCCCGGCCGACAAGCCGAGCAACCTGAACGTCCCGAACGTCCTCACCGTGATCCGCATCCTCGGTGTCCCGGTGTTCGGCTGGCTGCTGCTCCACGACGGAGGGGAGTCCATCGGCTACCGCATCGCCGCGTGGGCCACGTTCGCGGTGCTGATGGCCACGGACAAGATCGACGGTGACATCGCCCGCAAGCACGACCTGATCACCGACTTCGGCAAGATGGCCGACCCGATCGCCGACAAGGCGCTCACGGGCATGGCCTTCATCGGACTGGCGATCATCTTCACCGACCAGCCGTGGGGCCCGGTGTTCTGGGCCGCCGTCATTCTCATGCTCATGCGCGAGTGGGGGATCACCGTGATGCGCATGGTCATGGTGCGTCGTGGCTTCGTCATGCCGGCCGGACGCGGCGGCAAGCTCAAGACCGTCCTGCAGTCCTTCGCGATCGCCGGCTACTGCCTGCCGTTCGAGCTGTGGGACGGCGTCGTGCCGGCCGTGCTGCTCGCCGTCACCCACGTCCTGATGGCCGCGGCACTCGTCGTGGCCCTGGTCACCGGCGTGCAGTACGTGATCGACGCGCGCCGCCTGGCCGCCCAGCCCGCGGGCGACACCTCGCGGTGAGTCCGCTGGCCGACGCCGCGGCCGTCGTGGCCGACCTGCGCGCGGCCGGCCAGACCGTGGCCACTGCCGAGTCGCTCACCGGCGGCCTCGTGTGCGCCGCGCTCGTCGACGTCCCCGGTGCCTCCGCGGTCGTCCGCGGCTCCGTCGTGGCCTACCAGCCCGACGTGAAGGTCGAGGTCCTCGGCGTCGACGCGGCGCTCGTGGCCGAGCACGGCACGGTGAACGCCGCGGTCGCCGAGCAGCTGGCGCGAGGCGCGCGTGTGCGCCTCGGCGCCACGTGGGGGCTGGGCACCACGGGCGTGGCCGGCCCAGGGCCGGCCGAGGGGCAGCCGGCGGGCACGGTGCACGTCGCGGTGGCGGGCCCGGACGGGGTCACCTCGCGCCTGCTGCGGATCGACGGCGACCGCGACGCGGTGAGACGTTCGGCGGTCCGCGCCGTCCTGGCGGACCTGCACTATAGGCTGGGGAAGAACGACGGCTCGACGAGCGTTGAGCTCAACAGGGAAGGGTGATGGCGATGACCGCGATGCGTGAACTCATCGGTGACGTGCTGCGCGCGCGTCGTCTCGCCGAGGGCCTGACCCTGCGCGACGTCTCCGAGCGGGCCCGGATCAGCCTCGGCTACATCTCCGAGGTCGAGCGCGGGCAGAAGGAGGCCAGCTCCGAGCTGCTCGCCGCGCTCGCCCAGGCGCTCGAGGTTCCGCTCAGCAAGGTCCTGCTCGACGTCAGCTCGCTGCTCGAGCTGGAGGAGGCGGCCGACCTGGCCACCGTGTCGTCGATCGCCCGCGACGAGGCCCAGGCCTCCGCCGCGTGAGGCACAGCGAGTTCTGGCAGCGCATGGAGGCGGCCCTCGGGCCGGCCTACGCCGCCTCGTGGGCACGCCAACAGGCGATCGCCTCGCTCGACGGGCGCACCCCGGTCGAGGCGCTGGACGCGGGCGTCGACCCGCAGCGCATCTGGCGTGCGGTGCACGCCGCGCTCGACCTGCCGGCACGCGACCGTTGAGCTAGCGTCGAGGAATGAGCGAACTTCCCGACCTGACCGGCAAGCATGTCGCGATCATCGCGACCGACCACTTCGAGGAGTCCGAGCTCACGACCCCGCGCGACGAGCTGGAGGCAGCGGGGGCGGACGTGAGGATCTTCGCCCCGCACGAGGGCACTCTCCAGGCGATGGAGGGCGACGTCGACAAGACCATCTCGGTCCGCGTCGACGGCACGCTCGACGGCTTCCACCAGCAGTGGCCCGACGTGATCGTGCTCCCCGGGGGCACGGTGAACGCCGACCACATCCGCCAGGACGAGCAGGCGCGGGGGATCGTCTCGGCCGCACTCGAGTCCGGCCTACCGGTCGCTGCGATCTGTCACGCGCCGTGGCTGCTCGTCTCGGCCGACCTCGTGAAGGGCCGGCGGCTCACCAGCTACCCGAGCCTCGAGGTGGACATCCGCAACGCCGGTGGCGAGTGGGTGGACGAGACCGTGGTGGTCGACGGCAACCTCATCACGAGCCGCAATCCCGACGATCTTCCGGCCTTCGTCAGCGCGATCGGCGAGGCCCTGACCGCCTGAGACCTTGTGCGAACGCCCCTTCCCGCGTGTGCCATCGCGAGGGGAGGGGCGTTCGGCGTGTCGCGCTTCCGTCGAACAGGTGTTCGGTCTAGGCTCGTCCACAGGCCGACGGTGAGGTCGGGCAGCATCCACAGGCGAGTCGACGAGGCTCACGAATGTCAGTGGGTCCGCCTACCGTCGAAGATGGCCCGCCACCCGACCGCCACGGTCGACGACACGAAGGACGCAGCATGCCTCCCAAGAGCAGCACCCCCTCGAACAAGGACATCGCCAAGGAGCGAGCCAACAAGGACAAGGCGATCGAGAACGCCCTGGCGCAGATCGACCGGTCGTACGGCAAGGGTGCGGTCATGCGCCTGGGCGATCAGGCACGGGCTCCCATCGAGGTCATCCCCACCGGTGCCGTCTCGCTGGACGTCGCGCTCGGCATCGGCGGACTGCCGCGTGGCCGCGTCGTCGAGATCTACGGCCCCGAGTCCTCGGGCAAGACGACGGTCGCGCTGCACGCGGTGGCCAACGCGCAGAAGGCCGGCGGCGTGGCCGCCTTCATCGACGCCGAGCACGCGCTCGACCCCGAGTACGCCCGCAAGCTGGGCGTCGACACCGACGCCCTGCTGGTGTCCCAGCCCGACTCCGGTGAGCAGGCGCTCGAGATCGCCGACATGCTGATCCGCTCCGGCGCGCTCGACATCATCGTCATCGACTCGGTCGCCGCCCTCGTGCCGCGCGCCGAGATCGACGGCGAGATGGGCGACAGCCACGTCGGCCTGCAGGCCCGCCTCATGAGCCAGGCGCTGCGCAAGATGACCGGCGCGATCAACGGCTCGGGCACGACGGCGATCTTCATCAACCAGCTCCGCGAGAAGATCGGCGTGATGTTCGGCAGCCCCGAGACCACCACGGGCGGCAAGGCGCTGAAGTTCTACGCCTCGGTCCGCCTCGACGTGCGCCGCATCGAGACGCTCAAGGATGGCACCGACATGGTCGGCAACCGCACCCGCGTCAAGGTCGTGAAGAACAAGGTCGCGCCGCCGTTCAAGCAGGCCGAGTTCGACATCATGTACGGCCAGGGCATCAGCCGCGAGGGCAGCCTGATCGACCTCGGCGTCGACGCGGGCTTCGTCCGCAAGGCCGGCGCCTGGTACACGTACGAGGGCGACCAGCTGGGCCAGGGCAAGGAGAACGCCCGCAACTTCCTGCGCGACAACCCCGACCTCGCCGACGAGATCGACAAGCGCATCAAGGAGCACCTGGGCATCGGGCCGCAGGTCGACCAGCCGGCCGATCCTGCCGTCGTCGTCGACGACCTCGCGGGCGACCTCTCGGCCGCCGACTTCTGATGATCGACCCCACGGATCCGGACGCGGATCCTCGGGCCGTCGTCGTCGCGGGCCGGACGATCGCGATGGATCGTCTGGCCGCGCGCGACCGCAGCCGCGGTGAGCTTCTCGACGCGCTCGCGCGTCGCAAGTTCCCCGAGGACGTCGCACACGTGGTCGTCGACCAGCTCGAGTCCGAGGGACTGGTCGACGACGAGCGGTTCGCCCGCTTGTGGGTCGAGCAGCGTGGTCGCGCGAAGGGTCTGGCGCGGTCGGTGCTGCGGATGGAGCTGCAGCGCAAGGGCGTCGCGCCCGAGGTCATCGACGTGGTCCTGGCCGACGTCGATCCCGACCTCGAGCGTCAGGCGGCCCACCGTCTCGTGCAGCGCAAGCTGCGTTCGGTAGGCGGCCTCGACCAGTCCGTGCAGGTTCGGAGGCTCACGGCGATGCTCGCCCGCAAGGGCTACGCGCCGCAGGTCGCCTTCGACGTGGTCCGTGCCGAGCTCGACGCCGAGCACGTGGCGATCGAGTCGACCTGACGTCGGTCGCCCTACGCTGTCCGCGTGTTCACGTTCCGCCCCCTGGTCGACGCCGACCTGGGGGCGGTCGTGTCCTGGCGGCGCGAGCCGCACGTGCTGGCGTGGTTCCCCGACCGTCTCGAGGACATCGACCACGCACGTCGTCGCTACGGTCGGCGCCTCTCCGGTGACGACCCGGTGCGGATGTGGATCGCCGAGCTCGGGGGAGTCCCGGTCGGCTACCTGCAGAGCTTCGTCGTGGCCTCCGACGACGACCTCACGGTGCGCTGCCAGGACCCCGAGGCCGTCGCGTTCGACTACCTCATCGGCGACCCCGACCTGGTCGACAAGGGTCTCGGCACCGAGATGATCGAGCGGTTCTGCCGCGACGTGCTGGTGCCGGAGTACCCGGACGCCCCGCGGTTCCTCGCGGCGCCGGACGCCCGTAACCACCGGTCGATTCGCGTGCTCAGCAAGTGCGGCTTCGTCACGGGTCTGTGGATCCAGCCCGAGGGTGCTCCGTGGGCCGACGTGGTCTGCACCGCCCAGCGCGCGACATTCGATCCTACTGTCGAGTAACATCACCGTCATGCCCTCGACCTATGCGATGTACCGCAAGCTCTCGGCCCTGCCCAAGGGCCGTGCCGTCTTCGGTCAGCTCTTCTCCCGCGCGGCGCCCTACTTCGCGAGCGCGCACCTGCGCATCGTCGACATGCGTCCCCATCACGGCGAGGTCGTCGTGCCGCTGCGTCGCTCCACGAAGAACCACATCGGGACGGTGCACGCGATCGCGGCCTGCAACGGGCTCGAGGCGGCCATGGGGCTCCTGGCCGAAGCCACGTGCCCGCCGGACCACCGCTGGCTGCCGAAGGGCATGGACGTGAAGTACCTTGCGAAGTCGGACTCCGACGTGGTCTGCACGGCCGACAGCGACGCCACGGACTGGGCGGGCGGACCGGAGGTCCCGATCACCGTCCGCGCCACGCGCGCCGACGGCACCGTGACCGTCGAGGGCACGATCCACCTGTGGGTGACGCCCAAGAAGTAGGGCGTCAGGCCAGGCTCGGTGCCGTGTGGGTGAGGCGACCGGCGCGCATCGTGGCCTCGACGCCCACGGCGCGCAGATGGGACGCGACCGCGGCCGAGTCGCCGACGGGCGTCAGCGGGTCGCGATCCAGCAGCACGACATCAGCCGGGCTCCCGACCGCGAGGGTGTCGCGGCCGTCCACGCTGGCGGCGAGCGCCTCGGCGGCGCTCAGGGCCTCGCCGGGGTTCCACGGCGCCCGCTCGTCGGCGGAGCGGTGGACGGCAGCCGCCATGGCCCACCACGGGTCCAGTGGCGACACCGGGGCGTCCGAGCCGAAGGCGACGGTGACACCGGCGTCGAGGAGTCCACGCAGCCGGAAGCAGCGGTCGGCGCGGTCGGCCCAGAGCCGGGCGGTCACGTCGCGGTCGTCGAGCAGGTGGCCGGGCTGGACGCTCGCCGTGACGCCCAGGCGTGCCATCTCGGCGATGTCGAGTCCGGTCAGCAGCTGCGCGTGCTCGATGCTGCCGACGGCGCCGGTGGCCGCGAACGCGGCGAGCGCCTCGTGGGCGGCCGCGTCGCCGATCGCGTGCACGGCCGCTCGGAAGCCGGAGCCGTGCGCTCGGGTCAGCAGCTCGATCAGCGCGGCACGGTCGTGGTTCTGCACGCCGCGGTCGGAGCCGCCGCCGTAGGGGTCGTGGCAGAACGCCGTCAGGGTGTTCAGCGAGCCGTCGGAGATGATCTTGAGCGGACCCACCGTGACCGGGCCATCGGGCGTGACGGGGGAGCCCGTGCGGAGCCCGGCGGCGATGACGTCGTCGAGGTACTCGGGGTACACGGCCGAGCGCACCCACAGCGCGTCCAGCCCTTGCGCGATGCGCTCGCACCAGATGGCGAGGGGTTCGGCCCACTCGAAGTCGACGATGCCGACGACGCCGCGCGAGGCGGCCTGGGCGATCGCGTCCGCCACCGCGCGGCCGCCGTCCTGAGCCGCGTTGCGCTCGACGACCTCGGCCATCAGGGCGAACCACGGCGCCTCGGTCAGCGGCCCGTCGCTCGGAGGAGCGCCGAGCGCCGAGAGGGCCGCGGAGTTCAGCCACCCGGTGTGGGCGTCGCCGCTGGTGAGGACGACGGGACGGTCGCCTGTCACGGCGTCGAGCTCGGCGACGGTGGGCTCACGCTCCCAGCCCGCGAGCCGGAAGCCGAACCCGAACAGCCAGTCGCCGTCGGGGACGGACGGCAGGTGCGCGCGGACGATCTCGACCGCCGCCGTGGGGTCGGTCGCGTCCGAGACGTCGAGCCGCGTGCGGGTCTGCGCCCACTGGGTCAGGTGCACGTGCTGGTCCCACAGCCCGGGGATCGCCCAGCGGCCCTCGGCGTCGATCACGCGATCGCCCGGCTCGGGCCCTAGGTCCGGGCCCACGGCCACGATCGTTCCGTCGGCGACGCGGAGGCAGACCGGATCGCTCGGGGCCGCCGAGTGGACCGGCACGAGGCGCACGTCGCGCCAGAACACAGGTGTCACGGCGACATTGTGACCCGGCAACGCGGCCGGTCCTGCCTCGGGTCAGCGAACGGCGAGCGTGGCGTCGTCGGCACCCGCGTCACCCTGCACGGTGCGCGACTCGGTGAGGCGTCGCTGGGCGAAGCGGCCGAGCTGCTCGAGGCACAGGTTGAGGATGATGTAGATCGCCCCGAGGACCAGCGCGACCTGCAGGTGGTTGTCGAATTCGCGCCAGATCTGGCGGCCCGCGTAGGTGAGGCCGGGAGCCACGATGATGTAGCCCAGCGACGTGTCCTTGAGCGCGACGATGCACTGGCTGATGATCGCCGGCGTCATGATCTTGATCGCCTGCGGCAGCTGGACGATGCGCATGACGGCGCTCTTGCGCATGCCGAGCGCGTACGCCGCCTCGACCTGACCCTTCGGCACGGCGTTGATGCCGGCGCGGAAGGTCTCGGCCAGGACCGAGCCGTTGTAGAGGATCAGGCCGATCACCAGGGGAGCGAGCAGCTCGATCTGGAAGCGGTAGAGCGCCCACAGGTAGGTGATGAGGATGAAGAGCGGGACGGCCCTGAAGAACTCGACGATGGCCCAGCAGGGCCAGCGGACCCACGCGTGGTCCGACAGCTTCCCGATGCCGAACAGCATCCCGAACATGAGGGCGCCGGCGATCGCCATGACCGCGGCGAGCAGCGTGTAGTAGAGGCCCTCGAGGATGATCTCGATGTAGGCCGGGGTGACGAAGACCTCCCACAGCTCGTAGTCGAACTGGCCGGTGGAGGCGAAGCGCCACACGACGAGGCCGAGGAACGCCGTGACGACCACGACGGTCACCACGGACAGGATCTGGTGGCGACGACGGGCTCGGGGGCCGGGGACGTCGAACAGCAGCGTGCTCATCGCGACTCCACCTTCCAGCGACGCTCGGCCCAGGAGGCCACGAGGGAGATCGCCGCCACGATGATGATGTACATCGCCGCGATCGTGAGGAACACCGCCGTGCGCGAGCTGGGGTAGTCGCGCATCAGGCCCTGGAGGCGGAACGCGATGTCCGCCAAGCCGAGCGCGGCGACGAGGGACGTGTTCTTGGCCAGGGCGATGAACACGCTCGCCATCGGCGGCACCACCAGGCGGAACGCCTGGGGGAGGATCACCTGGGTCATCGTCATGCTGAAGGGCATGCCCACGGCGCGCGCCGCCTCGGCCTGACCCAGGGGCACGCCGTTGATGCCTGACCGGAGCGCCTCGCACACGAACGCGGCGGTGTAGAGCCCGGCCGCGAGCGAGACGTTCCAGAAGAAGCCGAAGTCGATCCCCATGGCCGGCAGGCCGTAGTAGGTGATGAACAGCAGCAGGAGCAGGGGAGTGTTGCGGAACAGCGTGACGTACGCCGTGCCCACCGCCCGCATCGCCGGGACCGGGCTGACCCGGGCCACGGCGACGAACGTGCCGAGGACGAGGGCGATGAGACCGCTGGCGAAGAACACTCGCAGCGTGACCCAGAAGCCCTTCAGGAGCAGCTCCCAGCTGTCCTGCAGGAACGAGAAGTCCATCTCACCACCCTCGTCGTCGGTCGGTCGTCACGTCAGGCGCACTCGTCCAGCGTGGGCGGGTCGCCCGCGTCGGCGCCGCCCTTGCCCAGGGTCGCGTCGAACGCCTCGGCCCACGTGCCGTCCTCGAAGGCCGACGTCAGGCTGTCGTTGATGAACTGGCACAGCTCGGGGCTGTCCTTGCTGTAGCCGATGCCGTAGCGCTCCTCGGAGAAGGGCTCGCCGACGACCTTGAGCTCGTCGGGGTTCTCCGCGGCGTAGCCGAGCAGGATGGCCGCGTCGGTGGTGACCGCGTCGACCGAGCCGTTCTCGAGCTGACGGACGCACTCGGAGTAGGTGTCGAAGCCGGCCGGCGTGGCGCCGAACTCCTCCTCGACGGTCTTGATCGACGTGGAGCCGGTGACCGAGCAGACCTTCTTGCCCTTGAGGTCGTCCGGACCGTTGATCGAGTCGTCGTCCTTGGCGACCAGCAGGCTCTGGCCGGTGACGTAGTACGGGCCGGCCTGGCCCACGACCTTGCGGCGGTCGTCGGTGATCGAGTACGACGCGATGACGAAGTCGACCGTGCCGTTCTGCAGGAAGGGCTCGCGGTTGGCCGAGACGGCCTCGACCCACTCGATGTCCTCAGCCTTGATGCCGAGCTTGGCCGCGAGGATCTTGCCGATCTCGGGGTCGAAGCCGGACGGGGCGTCGTCGGTGGCGGTCTTGAAGCCGACGCCGGGCTGGTCGTACTTGACGCCGATCTTGACCGAGCCGGCCTCCTGGAGCTCGGCCATGCGGGTGCCGGCCTCGAAGTCCTGCTCCTCGACCTCGACGTCCGGGCCGGAGCCCTCGTCATCGCTGTTGCCCGCGTCGCCGCAGGCGCTCAGTGCCAACAGGCCGGCGGCCAGGACGGCCGCGAACCGTGTCCTTCGTGCTCTCATCTTTCGTCCTCCCCCTTCGGGATCGATGTTGCGAGATACGTCGTGATGCAGATCAGTGCTTGAGGATCTTGCCGAGGAAGTCCTTGGCTCGATCGCTCTGCGGGTTGGTGAAGAACTCGTCGGGCGTGTTCTGCTCGACGATGCGCCCGTCGGCCATGAAGACGACGCGGTCGGCGGCGGTGCGCGCGAAGCCCATCTCGTGGGTGACCACGACCATCGTCATGCCGCCCTTGGCGAGGTCGACCATGGTGTCGAGGACTTCCTTGATCATCTCGGGGTCGAGCGCGGAGGTGGGCTCGTCGAAGAGCATCACCTTGGGGTCCATCGCCAGGGCGCGGGCGATCGCGACGCGCTGCTGCTGGCCGCCGGACAGCTGCGACGGCAGCTTGCCGGCCTGGGCGCCGACGCCGACGCGGTCGAGGAGCTCGCGGGCGCGCTGCTCGGCCTCGGACTTGGACTTGCCCAGCACCTTGATCGGTCCGAGCGTGACGTTCTCGAGGACCGTCTTGTGGCTGAACAGGTTGAACGACTGGAAGACCATGCCGACCTCGGCGCGCAGCCGGGCGAGGGCCTTGCCCTCCTCGGGCAGCGGGACGCCGTCGATCTCGATCGTTCCCTCGTTGATCGGCTCGAGCCGGTTGATGGCGCGGCACAGCGTGGACTTGCCCGAGCCCGAGGGCCCGATCACCACGACGACCTCACCGCCGGCCACCTCGAACTCGATGTCCTGCAGCACGTGCAGGTCGCCGAACCACTTCTGGACGCCGTCCATGCGGACCATCGGCGTGGTGGTGTCTCCCATGACGTACCACCCAACCGCAGCGCCTCCGCCCGCGCAACTGTTGAACCCGGTGGGCCCGAGACCGCAACCGGATCGCAACCCGGGCGCACGTGTCCGCGTCCGATCGCCCCACCAATTTCCACTGGCATCACGGGTCACATGAGTCTTGTCCGACACCCCGTAGCAAACCGGCAACAAATCTCTCCTACGATCTGCCCAACGCATCGAAGAGACGTGCGTCACGTTTCAGCCCGAGTGAGGACCCCTGCCTTGAGACCCGTTTCCCTCCGTCGCACCCTCAGTGCCGCGGCCCTGATCGCCCTGGGGCTCAGCGCCCTGGCGACCCCGGCCGTCGCCGATCCGCTCGTCCCCGAGACCCGTGAGCAGGCCCGCATCCTCGGTGGCGCCAGCGCCGGCGCCGACGTCACCTCCGAGGACGAGAGCAACGGCTCGATCGCCCCCGGCGGCGTGCCGTTCGTGCCGATGGACTTCACCGCCCCGCTGGCGTTCGGCCAGGAGAAGGCCACGCCCAACGTCGAGCTCGTGAAGAACGTCCCGCTGCAGGAGGGCCAGGCGACGATGTCGAACCTGGCGTTCAAGGGCGACTACGTCTACCAGGGCAGCTACAACGGCTTCGTCGCCTACGACGTGAGCAACCCGGAGGACCCGCAGGTCGTCTCCAACACCATCTGCCCCGGCTACCAGGGCGACCTCTCGATCGCCGGCGACCTGCTGTTCTTCTCGGTCGACCAGCCGCGCAACGGGTCGGAGTGCGGCGCAGCCGCGGTCGCCTCCTCGAACGCCGCCGCGTGGGAGGGCATCCGAATCTTCGACATCAGCAACCCGGCCTCGCCGCAGTACGTGGGCAACGTGAAGACCCGCTGCGGCTCGCACACGCACACGCTCGTCCCCAAGCCCGGCGACGACAACAGCGTCTACCTGTACAACGCCGCGTACGACGTCTCGGCCTCGGCGTTCTACTGCAAGCCCCCGCACCAGCAGCTCGAGATCATCGAGGTCGACCTCGACGATCCGGCCGGCGCGCACATCGCCAAGGAGGTCTCGCTGTGGGACGCGGAGAACCCCGCGTTCACGACGGCAGACCGCGTCGACGGCGGCGCGAGCACCTCGGCCACGAACGGCTGCCACGACCTCACCGCCTACCCGGCCAAGGGTCTGCTCGCCGCGGCGTGCATGGGCGACGGTGTGATGGTCGACATCTCCGACCCGCTGAACCCGGCGGTCACCGAGCGCGTCCGTGACGAGAACTACGCGTTCTGGCACACCGCGCAGTTCAGCGATGACGCCAGCAAGGTCGTCTTCCAGGACGAGCTCGGCGGCGGCTCCTCGGCCACCTGCCTGCCCGGCACCCCGCAGTACCGCGGCGCCAACGCGATCTTCTCGATCGAGGGCGACGACCTGACCCTGCGCAGCTACTACAAGATCCCGCGCCGCCAGTCGACGCGCGAGAACTGCGTCGGCCACGAGGGCAACATCGTCCAGGTCGGCGACCGTGACGTCATGGTCCAGGCCTGGTACCAGGGCGGCGCCTCGCTGATCGACTTCTCGAACCAGACGAAGCCGCAGGAGATCGGCTACTTCGATCGCGGCTCGCTGGGCGAGAACAACCTGGTCCTCGGCGGCTACTGGGCCGTCTACCACCACAACGGCTACCTGTACGGCTCGGAGATCGGCCGCGGCCTCGACGTGCTCAAGCTCACGGGCGACGAGTTCGCCGACGCCGTCCGCCACCGCCAGGACGTCCGCAACCCCGCCACGCAGGAGCCCATCACGTGGGACTGGAAGACCGCCCCGGTCGTCCCGTCGCTCGGGTCGCTCCCCGAGGCCGAGGTCTCGCCCGCGAGCTTCCGCGCCGGCACCGACCGCGACGTCACCGTCTCGGTTCCCGCCGGCACGTTCGACGAGGGCGAGTACGTGGACGTGTGGAGCACGGGCGCCGAGCCCGAGGTCCTGGCCACGGGTCGCGCCGAGGCGGACGGCTCCGCCTCGCTCTCGGTGACCGTCCCGGCCTCGGCCAAGGTCGGCACGCGATCGTTCGTCGTCCGCGGCGACTCCGAGCTGGACGAGGCCCTGTACGCGGCCTCGGTCGAGCTGACCGCGGTCAGCACCTCGACGGCCCTGTCGGTCAGCCCGAAGTCGCAGGTCTTCGGCTCGAGCCCCGCCACGCTGACCGCCACGGTCACCGGTGAGGGCGCCGAGGGCACCGTGACGTTCAGCCACGGTGGCGGCGTCATCGCGAAGGGCGTGGCGCTGTCCGGTGGCAAGGCCAGCGTGAGGCTCCCGCGCGACTTCCCGGTCGCCAAGCGTCACGCGCTGCGCGCGGCCTTCGTGCCGTCGTCGTCGGGCAGCACGGCCTCGATGTCCTCGGTCGTCTCGTTCGACGTCCTCAAGGCGACGGCGAAGGTCAAGGCGGCCTCGGTCACCAAGGTGAAGGCCTCGAAGCGCGGCAAGCTCACGGTGAAGGTCACCGCCACGGGCACCACGCCGACCGGCAAGGTCACCGTCACCGTCGGCGGCAAGAAGGCGGGCGGCGTCCTGCGGAACGGCGCCGTGACCATCACGCTGCCGAAGCTGAAGGCGGGCACGTACCGCGCCACGGTCGCCTACGGCGGCAGCGCGTCGGTCTCGGCCCAGAGCGCCAAGGTGACGATCCGGGTCACCAGGTGACCCTGGCTCGTCGTGTCGTGGCCACGGTGGGCGTCGTCCTGACGCTCACCGTGGCCTCGGCCTGTTCCGGCGACGAGGACCAGCCCGACGGTCCCGTCGTCAACGTGCCGGGCAAGGTGGGGGAGTCCAGTCGCACGGTCGACCCGGACGACCTCACGACCCCGCAGGACGACTACAACGAGGTCGACCGCGAGTTCGTGGAGATGATGGTCCCGCACCACCAGCAGGCGGTCGAGATGTCCGCGCTGGCGGCGAAGCACGCGAAGGACTCCGAGGTCGCCGGGTTCGCGCAGCGCATTAGCGACACGCAGCGCACCGAGATCGAGACGATGCAGAACTGGCTCCGAGATCGCGACCTGCCGGAGGCGCCGCTCGAGGCCACCGGTGAGCACGCCACGCACATGCAGGGCATGCTCACGCCCGAGCAGCTCGACGAGCTCGCCGCGGCCCGCGGCACGGCGTTCGACAAGCTCTTCGTCCGCCGCATGATCGCCCACCACGAGGGCGCCCTCGCGATGGCCGACCGGGCGCTCAGCGACGGCATCGACACGACGAATCGCGGCTTCGCCGCCGACGTCGCCGCGTCGCAGTCCGCCGAGGTCGCGCGCCTCAACCAGATCCTCGCGACCCTCTGAGCCCTGTCAGCCGAAGCCTCGGAAAACGCCGTCGGGTCCGACGTGCGTGGCGAAGTCCTCCCAGTCGAGGTTGGCCAGCAGCGCCACGTTGATCTCGAGGAGGGCGATCTGGTCCGCCGCGGCCCGCATCTCCTCCGGCGGCGAGGCGCCGTCGGCGCGGAGGACCAGCAGCGGGTGCCCGTCCTCGGTCATGGCCCGCCGGTCCGCGACGATCACGAGACTGTGTCCCGTGGGAACGCGATGCAGCGCCGTCAGGTCGGACGGGGAGAGCCTCGCGGCGTCCGGGTCGTCGATGATCGCGATGTCCGCGTACTCGTCCCGCTCGTGGGCGCGCGTCACCGCCTCGGTGAGGAGACGCTGCCACGCGTCGTCATCCTCGAACCACGTGCGAACCAGGGGAGTGGAGTCGTTCGGATACTCGACCATCCCGTCACCGTAGCGTCGGTCGGGCTCGGACGACCGCGTGTCGACTCTCGCGTCCGCGGCCCACGTACGATGGGACGGTCATGACGAAGACCTACGAAGTGCGCACGTACGGCTGCCAGATGAACGTCCACGACAGCGAGCGGCTGTCGGGTCTGCTGGAGACGGCGGGCTACGCCGCGGCGCAGTCGGGGGAGACCCCCGACCTCGTCGTGTTCAACACCTGCGCGGTGCGCGAGAACGCCGACAACAAGCTGTACGGCAACCTCGGTCACGTCGCGAGCCTCAAGGCGAAGAAGCCCGGCATGCAGGTCGCCGTCGGCGGCTGCTTGGCCCAGAAGGACAAGGACACGATCACCACGCGCGCCCCGTGGGTCGACGTCGTCTTCGGCACCCACAACATCGGCTCGCTGCCCGTCCTGCTGGAGCGTGCGCGCATCGCCGAGGAGTCCCAGGTCGAGATCCTCGAGTCGCTCGAGGTCTTCCCGTCCACGCTCCCCACGAAGCGCGACTCCGTGTTCGCCGCGTGGGTGTCGATCAGCGTGGGGTGCAACAACACGTGCACGTTCTGCATCGTCCCGGCGCTGCGCGGCAAGGAGCGCGACCGCCGCCCGGGCGACATCCTCGCCGAGATCGAGGCGCTCGTCGCCGAGGGCGTCGTCGAGGTCACGCTGCTGGGCCAGAACGTCAACAGCTACGGCGTCGAGTTCGGCGACCGCGAAGCGTTCTCGAAGCTGCTGCGCGCGTGCGGCCGGATCGAGGGCCTCGAGCGCGTGCGCTTCACCTCGCCGCACCCGGCGGCGTTCTCCGACGACGTCATCGCCGCGATGGCCGAGACCCCCAACGTCATGCCCCAGCTGCACATGCCGCTGCAGTCCGGCTCCGACCGCATCCTCAAGGCGATGCGCCGCTCCTACCGCAAGGAGCGCTTCCTGGGCATCCTCGACCGCGTGCGCACGCAGATGCCCGACGCCGCCATCACCACCGACATCATCGTGGGCTTCCCGGGCGAGACCGAGGAGGACTTCCTCGAGACGATGGACGTCGTGCGGAAGGCGCGCTTCTCCAGCGCGTTCACGTTCCAGTACTCCCAGCGTCCCGGCACGCCCGCCGCCGACCTGCCCGACCAGCTGCCGAAGGCGGTCGTGCAGGAGCGCTACGAGCGACTCGCCGCCCTCGTCTCGGAGGTCGCGTGGGCCGAGAACCAGCGCCTCGAGGGCACGGTCGTCGAGCTGCTCGTCTCCGACCAGTCGCAGGCCGGCGGCCGCAAGGACGCCGAGACCCACCGCATGAGCGGCCGAGCCCGCGACAACCGCCTCGTGCACTTCACGCCGGGCGGCCACGACGTGCGCCCGGGCGACCTCGTGGTGACCACGGTGACGAAGGCGTCGCCGCACCACCTCGTCGCCGACGATGCACCGATCGAGGTGCGCCGCACGCGCGCCGGCGACGCGTGGGAGGCGCGCCAGGGCCGCACCTCGGTCTCGCCCGGCTCGGTGGGTCTGGGCATGCCGTCGGTCGGGGTCCCCGCCCCGCTGCCGCCGGCCCCCGCCTGCGCCGCCACCTGAGGCACGCGGGCCCGGGGTTCGGGTCGCGCGAAATCTTGAGGTAATCTGAATCCGCTGATGAGGCCAATGTCGTCCTCGCCCAGTTCTTTCCCCTTGGCACCGACGACAGGTTCTTTCGATGGATCGTCCTCTCTTCTCGGCCGCGCCCCCGGCGCAAGGCCTCTATGACCCCGCCAACGAGCACGACAACTGTGGTGTCGCCTTCGTGGCCACCCTCACCGGCGTGCCCAGCCACGAGATGGTGCAGCACGGCCTGACGGCCCTGCGCAACCTCGACCACCGTGGCGCCGTCGGCGGCGAGCCCAACACCGGCGACGGCGCCGGCATCCTCATGCAGGTGCCGGACCGGTTCCTGCGTGGCGTCGCCCCGACCGAGCTGCCCGATCTCGGCCACTACGCCGCGGGCATGGCGTTCCTGCCGCGCGAGCGCGTCACCGCCGCGAAGGCCGACGTCGAGCGCATCGCCGCCGAGGAGGGTCTCGAAGTCCTGGGCTGGCGCGAGGTTCCGGTCGAGCCGTCGATCCTCGGCTCCATGGCCTACGCCGCGATGCCCGCCTTCGAGCTGTTCTTCGTCACCACGCCGGACCGCTCCACCGCGGGACTCGAGCTCGACCGCCTCACCTACGCGGTCAACAAGCGCGCGCACCACGAGGCGGGCGTCTACTTCCCGTCGCTGTCGTCTCGCACCCTCGTCTACAAGGGCATGCTCACGACCGAGCAGCTCGACGTGTTCTTCCCCGACCTGCTCGACGAGCGCATGGAGTCGGCGCTGGCGATCGTGCACAGCCGCTTCTCCACCAACACGTTCCCGAGCTGGCCGCTGGCGCACCCGTTCCGCTACTTGGCGCACAACGGCGAGATCAACACCGCCCGCGGCAACCGCAACTGGATGCGCGCCCGCGAGGCGCTGCTCGAGAGCGACCTGATCCCCGGCGACCTGTCGCGCCTGTTCCCCATCTGCAGCCCCGACGGCTCGGACACGGCCTCGCTCGACGAGGTGCTCGAGCTGCTGCACCTGGGCGGTCGCTCGCTGCCGCACGCGGTGATGATGATGATCCCCGAGGCGTGGGAGAACAACGCCGAGATGGATCCCGCGCGCCGCGCGTTCTACGAGTTCCACTCCACCGTCATGGAGGCCTGGGACGGCCCCGCCGCGGTGTGCTTCACCGACGGCACCCAGATCGGTGCGGTCCTCGACCGCAACGGCCTGCGCCCCGGCCGCTACGTCATCACCGAGGACGGCCTCGTCGTGCTCGCGTCCGAGGCCGGCGTGCTCGACATCGATCCCAAGACGATCACCCGCAAGGGCCGCGTCGAGCCGGGCAAGATGTTCCTGCTCGACCTCGCCGAGCACCGCGTCGTCGAGGACCACGAGATCAAGCGCTCGCTCGCGACCGAGCACCCGTACGAGGAGTGGCTGTACTCGGGCCTCGTGCGCTTCGAGGACCTGCCCGACCTCGAGCACATCGTGCACACGCACGCCTCGGTCGCCCGTCGCCAGCAGGTGTTCGGCTACACCGAGGAGGAGGTCCGCAAGCTCGTCGCGCCGATCGCGCGCACGGGAGCGGAGGCCATCGGCTCGATGGGCACCGACACGCCGATCGCGGCGCTGTCCGACCGCCCGCGCCTGCTGTTCGACTACTTCAGCCAGCTGTTCGCGCAGGTCACGAACCCGCCGCTGGACGCCATCCGCGAGGAGGTCGTCACCTCGCTCGCCGGCACCATCGGCCCCGAGAAGAACCTGCTCGACCCCAGCCCGGCCTCGTGCCGCATGCTGCAGCTGCCGTTCCCCGTGATCGACAGCGACGAGCTGGCCAAGATCCGCCACATGAACCGTGACGGCGACATGCCCGGCTTCAGCGTGCACGTCGTCCGCGGCCTGTACGACGTGCTCGGCGGGGGAGAGGCGCTCGCGAAGCGCCTCGACGAGATCTGCGCCGAGGTGTCCGACGCGATCGTCAACCGTGGCGCGCGCATCATCGTGCTGTCGGACCGTCACTCCAACGTCGACCTCGCCCCCATCCCGTCGCTGCTGCTGACCGGCGCCGTGCACCACCACATGGTGCGCGAGAAGCTGCGCACGCAGGCCGGCCTGCTGATCGAGGCCGGCGACGTCCGCGAGGTCCACCACGTGGCCCTGCTCATCGGTTTCGGCGCCACGGCGGTCAACCCGTACCTGGCGCTCGAGACCGCCGAGGACCTGGCCCGCGAGGGCGTCTACGTCGAGGGCGTCGACCCGACCAAGGCCGCCCGCAACGTGGCCTACGGCCTGGGCAAGGGCGTCCTGAAGGTCATGAGCAAGATCGGCGTCTCGACGGTCTCGTCGTACACCGGCGCGCAGATCTTCGAGTGCGTCGGCCTGTCGAACGAGGTCGTCGACCGCTACTTCACCGGCACGTCGAGCAAGCTCGACGGCGTCGGCCTCGACGTCATCGCCGACGAGGTCCACGCGCGCCACCTCAAGGCCTACCCGACGAAGGGCATCGCCGGTCCGCGCCGCCTGCTCGAGGTCGGCGGCGAGTACCAGTGGCGCCGCCAGGGTCCGGAGCACCTCTTCGACCCCGACACCGTCTTCCGCCTGCAGCACTCCACGCGCACGGGCCGGTACGACATCTTCAAGCAGTACACGCAGAAGGTGGACGACCAGTCCGGCCGTCTGATGACCCTGCGCGGCCTGATGAAGTTCAACTCCGACCGCCAGCCCATCTCGATCGACGAGGTCGAGCCGATCTCCGAGATCGTCAAGCGCTTCTCCACCGGCGCCATGTCGTACGGCTCGATCAGCCAGGAGGCGCACGAGACCCTCGCCATCGCGATGAACCGCCTCGGCGGCAAGTCGAACACCGGCGAGGGCGGCGAGGACCCCGAGCGCCTCTACGACCCCGAGCGCCGCTCGGCGATCAAGCAGGTCGCGTCGGGCCGCTTCGGCGTCACGAGCGAGTACCTCACGAACGCCGACGACATCCAGATCAAGATGGCCCAGGGCGCCAAGCCGGGCGAGGGCGGCCAGCTGCCCGGTCCGAAGGTGTACCCGTGGGTGGCCAAGACGCGTCACTCGACGCCGGGCGTGGGCCTCATCAGCCCTCCGCCGCACCACGACATCTACTCGATCGAGGACCTCAAGCAGCTCATCCACGACCTGAAGAACGCCAACCCGTCGGCCCGCGTCCACGTGAAGCTGGTCTCCGAGGTCGGCGTCGGCACGGTCGCGGCGGGCGTCTCGAAGGCCAAGGCCGACGTCGTGCTGATCTCCGGCCACGACGGCGGCACGGGCGCGTCCCCGCTGACGAGCCTCAAGCACGCCGGTGGTCCGTGGGAGCTCGGCCTGGCCGAGACCCAGCAGACCCTGCTGCTCAACGGGCTGCGCGACCGCATCGTCGTGCAGGTCGACGGCCAGCTCAAGACGGGGCGCGACGTCGTGATCGCCGCGCTGCTCGGCGGCGAGGAGTTCGGCTTCGCCACGGCGCCGCTCGTGGTCTCGGGCTGCATCATGATGCGCGTCTGCCACCTCGACACCTGCCCCGTGGGCGTCGCCACGCAGAACCGCTCGCTGCGCGAGAAGTACTCCGGCAAGGCCGAGTACGTCGTGAACTTCTTCGAGTTCATCGCGCAGGAGGTCCGCGAGATCCTCGCCGAGCTCGGCTTCCGAAGCATCGACGAGGCCGTCGGCCACGCGGAGGTCCTCGACGTCCGCGAGGCGATCGACCACTGGAAGGCCAGCTCGCTGAACCTGGCGCCCGTGCTGTTCCGGCCCGAGCTGCCCGAGGGCGCCTCGCTCCGCCGCACGGTGGAGCAGGACCACGGCCTCGACCGCGCCCTCGACAACGAGCTCATCGCGCTCGCGGGCGACGCGCTGGAGAAGGGCGAGCCCGTCCGGGCCCAGCTCGAGATCCGCAACGTCAACCGCACCGTGGGCACGATGCTCGGTCACGAGGTCACCAAGCGCTACCGCGGCGCGGGCCTGCCCGACGACACGATCGACATCACCTTCCTGGGCTCGGCCGGCCAGTCGTTCGGCGCCTTCGTGCCGCGCGGCATCACGCTGCGCCTCGAGGGCGACGGCAACGACTACGTCGGCAAGGGCCTGTCGGGCGGCCGCATCGTGGTCCGCCCGCCGCGCGAGTCGCAGTTCGCGGCCGAGGGCCAGATCGTGGCCGGCAACGTGATCGGCTTCGGCGCCACCGGCGGCGAGATCTACCTGCGCGGCAAGGTGGGCGAGCGCTTCTGCGTCCGCAACTCCGGCGCCACGGCGGTCGTCGAGGGCGTGGGCGACCACGCGCTCGAGTACATGACCGGCGGCCGCGTCGTGATCCTGGGCCCGACCGGCCGCAACGTCGCGGCCGGCATGAGCGGTGGGTCGGCCTACGTGCTCGACCTCGACCACGACGTGGTCAACCCCGAGATGGTCGAGGTGCGCCCCGTGCCCGAGGCCACCGGTGCCGAGCTGGAGGCGATCGTGCGCCGCCACTTCGAGGAGACGGGCTCGGCCGTGGCCGAGCAGCTGCTCCGCGACTGGCCCGCGAGCCTGGCTCGCATCAGCGAGATCATGCCGGTCAACTACCGGCGGGTCCTGGAAGCGAAAGCCTCGGCGGAGTCGGAAGGACTCTCCGAGGACGAGACGACTGCACGCATGATGGAGGTGGCAGCCCGTGGCTGATCCCCGAGGTTTCATGACCACGCCCCGCAAGGTGGCCGAGCGCCGCCCCGTCGAGGAGCGGGTGAACGACTGGAACGAGGTCTATCCCGGCGGTGCCGGCCGAGCCCTGCTGCCGATCATCTCGGAGCAGGCCGGACGCTGCATGGACTGCGGCATCCCGTTCTGCCACCAGGGCTGCCCGCTGGGCAACCTGATCCCCGAGTGGAACGACCTGGTCTGGCGCGACGACTGGGAGGACGCGATCGATCGCCTGCACGCGACGAACAACTTCCCCGAGTTCACCGGGCGGCTGTGCCCGGCGCCGTGCGAGACGGCCTGCGTCGTGGGCATCAACCGCGACCCGGTGACCATCAAGAACGTCGAGGTCTCGATCATCGACAAGGCCTGGGACATGCACAACGTCAAGCCCGAGACGCCCGAGTGGCTGACCGGCAAGACGGTCGCGGTCGTGGGCTCCGGCCCCGCCGGCCTGGCCACCGCGCAGCAGCTGACGCGCGCCGGCCACACGGTCGCGGTGTACGAGCGCGACGACAAGGCCGGTGGCCTGCTGCGCTACGGCATCCCCGAGTTCAAGATGGAGAAGTCGCACGTCGACCGCCGCATCAACCAGATGCAGCGCGAGGGCACGGTGTTCCGCACCGGCGTCGCCGTCGGCGAGGCGATCACGGGCCAGCAGCTGCGCGAGCGGTACGACGCCGTCGTGCTGGCGATCGGCTCCACCGTCCGTCGTGACCTCCCGGCGCCCGGCCGCGAGCTCGCGGGCATCCACCAGGCGATGGACTTCCTGCCGCAGGCCAACCGCGTCGCGCTGGGCGAGACGGTCGAGGACCAGATCGTCGCCACGGGCAAGGACGTCGTCATCATCGGCGGCGGCGACACCGGCGCCGACTGTCTCGGCACCTCGATCCGCCAGGGCGCGCGCTCGGTCACGAGCCTCGAGATCATGCCGCGTCCCAGCGAGGAGCGGGCCGACGCCCACCCCTGGCCGACCTACCCGATGATCTACCGCGTCGCCTCGGCGCACGAGGAGGGCGGCGAGCGCGTCTACGCCGTCTCCACGAAGGAGTTCGTCGGCGACGAGAACGGCCACGTCAGCGGCCTGCACATCGTCGAGGTCGAGATGATCGACGGCCGCTTCCAGGAGGTCGAGGGCAGCGAGAAGGTCATCCCGGCGCAGCTCGTGCTGTTCGCGATGGGCTTCACCGGTCCCGAGACCGGCGGCGTCGTCGAGCAGCTCGGCGTCGACCTGGACGAGCGCGGCAACATCAAGCGCGACCTCGACTACATGTCCAGCGTCGAGGGCGTCTTCGTCGCCGGTGACGCCGGCCGCGGCCAGTCGCTCATCGTGTGGGCGATCGCCGAGGGCCGCGGCGCGGCCGCCGGCGTGGACGCGTGGCTGACCGGATCGACCACGCTCCCCAAGCCGATCCCGCCCACGGCGCGACCGCTCACGGTCTGACCCGTCCGCTCCGGACCCGGCCGCGTGGGCGTGTGACTCGCGGTTGGGTTCGGAGCAGGACTAGGCTGGACGACGTGCGTAGAGCCAAGATCGTCTGCACCCTCGGACCCGCGACCGACACCGCCGAACGCATCCTCGAGCTGGCGATCGCCGGCATGGATGTGGCCCGGCTCAACATGAGCCACGGAGAGCAGAGCGACCAGCTCAAGCGCCTCGAGCGCGTGCGCCAGGCCGCCGACGCCACCGGCAAGGCCATCGCGGTCCTGGCCGACCTCCAGGGTCCCAAGATCCGGCTCGGCCGGTTCGCCGACGGCCCCCACGATCTGAGCTACGGCGACCGCTTCACGATCACCACGCGTGACGTGCAGGGCGAGCGCGACCTGTGCTCGACGACGTACTCCGGCCTGCCGGGTGACGTCGAGGCGGGCGACGAGATCCTCATCGACGACGGCAAGGTCCGCCTCCGAGCCACCGAGGTCACCGACACCGACGTCGTCACCACGGTCGAGGTGCCCGGCGCCGTCAGCAACAACAAGGGCATCAACCTGCCCGGCGTGAACGTCAGCGTCCCGGCGATGAGCGAGAAGGACATCGACGACCTCCGCTGGGCCCTGCGCGCCGGCGTCGACTTCATCGCGCTGTCGTTCGTGCGCAACGCCGCGGACGCCGCCGAGGTCCGCGCGATCATGGACGAGGAGGGCGTCCACCGCCCGATCATCGCCAAGATCGAGAAGCCGCAGGCCGTGGAGAACCTCGACGAGATCGTCGACGCGTTCGACGGCTTCATGGTGGCGCGCGGCGACCTGGGCGTCGAGCTGCCGCTCGAGGACGTGCCGATCGTGCAGAAGCTCATCATCGAGAAGGCGCGCCGCAACGCCAAGCCGGTCATCGTCGCCACCCAGATGCTCGAGTCGATGATCTCGGCCCCGCGGCCCACGCGCGCCGAGGCCAGCGACGTCGCCAACGCGGTGCTCGACGGCGCCGACGCGGTGATGCTGTCGGGCGAGACCAGCGTGGGCCAGTTCCCGATCCAGACCGTGCGCATCATGGCGAGGATCGTGGGCTCCACCGAGGACCACGGCCTGCCGCGGATGGCCGCGTTCACGTGGCAGCCCAAGACCACGACGGGCATCATCTGCCGCGCCGCCTCGCAGGTGGCCGAGTCGGTCGAGGCCGACCTCATGATCGCGTTCACCACCACGGGCGACTCGGCTCGCCGCATGGCGCGCTATCGCTCGTCGATCCCGGTGCTGGCATTCACGCCGCACACGCTCGTGCGCAACCAGCTGGCGCTCACGTGGGGCGTCGAGACGTTCCTGACGCCCGAGATCAGCCACACCGACCAGATCGCGCTCCAGGTCGACCGCGAGCTCCTCGGCCAGCAGCGCTGCGAGCAGGGCCGCCGCGTGGTCATCGTGGCCGGTGCCCCTCCGGGCATCCCCGGCTCCACCAACGCCCTGCGCGTGCACAAGATGGGCGACGCGATCAACCGGGTCGTCGCGGCCTACGACCCCGAGGAGACCCCGCCGACCATCGCCTGACGGGGCGTCAGGGTGCCGAGAGCGGGACTCGAACCCGCACGCCCTTGCGGACAGTGGTTTTTGAGACCACCGCGTCTACCATTCCGCCATCCCGGCTCACCGTCGTGCCCGATAACCTTAGTGGGTGAACGACGCAGAACGCTCGACCGCCCCCGCGCCGCGCGTGGTGATCGCCGAGGACGAAGCCCTCATCCGGATGGACCTGGCCGAGATGCTCGCCGAGCAGGGCTATGACGTCGTGGGGGAGGCCGCCGAGGGGCAGGCCGCCGTCGACCTCGCCCGCGAGCACCGGCCCGACCTGGTGATGATGGACGTCCAGATGCCCGGCGTCGACGGCATCACCGCCGCGTCGCAGATCGCCGCGGAGCGGATCGCCCCGGTCGTCATGCTCACCGCGTTCAGCCAGCGCGAGCTCGTCGAGCGGGCCCGCGAGGCCGGCGCCATGGCGTACCTCGTCAAGCCGTTCACCGCCTCCGACCTGGTGCCGGCGATCGAGATGGCCCGCAGCCGCTACGCCGAGCTGCGAGCCCTGGAGGCCGAGGTCGGCGACCTGCAGGACCAGCTCGCCACCCGCAAGGTCGTCGAGCAGGCCAAGGCGGTGCTGCAGGAGTCCCTCGGCCTGACCGAGCCCGCGGCGTTCCGCTGGATCCAGAAGACCGCCATGGACGTGCGGCTGTCGATGCGCCAGGTGGCCGAGGCCGTCATCGAGAACGGGCCGTCTTTGCAGGGGTGACGAGCCGCGAGTGTGGCAACGGTTACAAGTTGGCTACGAAACCTCCCAATCACGCAGCATGCGAGATTTGGAAACCTCCGGCGACTAGGTTTCTTGTCACATCGCGCCGGGCGAACCGACCCGTGCGGATTACTCACACGGAGGATTGATGAAGCGCTCCACCACGACGCTCCGTCTGGCCGCACTGGCCAGCGCCAGCGCACTCGTCCTCGCCGCCTGTGGCGGCGGCGACGAAAGCTCTGACGACAACGACAAGGATGTGGCGAAGGGCGACGGCGAGTTCGTCGTCGGCTCGCTGCTCCCGCAGACCGGCAGCCTCGCCTTCCTCGGCCCGCCGGAGTTCGCCGGTGTCGACCTGGCCGTCCAGGAGATCAACGAGGCCGGCGGTGTCCTGGGCAAGGACGCGCGCCACGTCAAGGGCGACTCGGGCGACACCGACTCGGGCATCGCTCCGGCCGAGGCCGACAAGCTGATCAAGGCCAAGGCCGATGTCATCGTCGGCGCCGCGTCGTCGGGCGTCTCGATGACCGTCATCGACAAGATCCTCGGTGCGGGCGTCGTCCAGTACTCGCCGGCCAACACGTCGACCGACTTCGACGAGGGCAAGTACGCCGAGCCCGACCTGTACTTCCGCACCGCTCCGTCCGACGTCCTGCAGGGTGCCGTCATGGCCAACCTGCTGGTCGAGGACGGTCGCCAGAACGTCGCCATCCTGGCCCGCCAGGACTCGTACGGCGAGACGCTGGCCGAGCAGGTCAAGTCCGGCCTCGAGGCCGCCGGCTCGAAGGTCGCCGTCACGTCGTTCTACGGCGAGAAGGCTCCCTCGTACGACGCGCAGGTCGACGACGTCGCCGCCGCGAAGCCCGACGCCGTCGTGCTGATCGCGTTCGACGAGACCAAGAAGATCATCCCGCAGCTGGTCGGCAAGGGCGTCGGCCCGCAGGACGTCGCGACGTACTTCGTCGACGGCAACGTGGCCGACTACTCCGCCGAGTCGTTCGCGGCCGACCTGAAGGGTGTCAAGGGCACGGTCCCCGGCGCCGAGGCCACGGGCGAGTTCCGTGAGCGTCTGCTGGCCATCGACCCGAAGCTGAAGGACTACTCCTACGCGGCGGAGTCCTACGACGCGGTCATCACCTCGGCGCTGGCGGCCATCGCGGCCGGCAACGACTCGGGCGAGGCCATCGCGTCGGAGCTGGTCGAGGTCACGAAGGGCGGCGAGAAGTGCACGACGTTCAAGCAGTGCGCTGATCTGCTGGCCGACGACAAGGACATCGACTACGACGGTGTCTCCGGTCCGATCGAGATGAGCGACACGGGCAGCCCGACGTCCGCGTCCATCGGCATCTACGAGTACGACACGAAGGGCGGCTACAAGGCCGTCAAGTACATCGCGGGCGACATCTGAGTCGACTGACTCAGTCTCCGCACAGGAGGGCCCGGGGCGCACGCCCCGGGCCCTTCGCCTTTCCCTGCGGGCGCTGGTGGCCGGGGGAGCGGTGCGTGGTCAACCTCATGGACCTCCCATTCGGTTGATGAGGCACCGCGACCCGGGCGGAAGGGTTGACAGCTCACCGCCCCGGCGAGTCCTCACACGACGAACGCCCCGCCTCCCGAAGGAGGCGGGGCGTTCGCGGTGGTGCTGGGTCAGCCGGCCTGCTTGCCCAGCGTGCCCAGGTACAGCTCGATGACCTTGGGATCGTTGGACAGCTCGCGACCGGTGCCGCTGTAGGCCGTGGTGCCCTGGTCGAGCACGTAGCCGCGGTCGCAGATCTGCAGGCAGCGACGGGCGTTCTGCTCGACCATGATGATCGAGACGCCCGCCTGGTTGATCTTGCGCGTCTGGACGAAGACCTCGTCCTGCATGACGGGGGACAGGCCGGCGGACGGCTCGTCGAGCAGCAGCACGGACGGGTCCATCATGAGGGCGCGGCCCATGGCCACCATCTGGCGCTCGCCGCCCGACAGCGAGCCGGCGCGCTGCTTCGCGCGCTGGCCCAGCGTCGGGAACAGGTCGGTCACGAAGGCGAACCGGTCCTTGAACTTCGACGGGTCCTGGTAGCAGCCCATCTCGAGGTTCTCCTCGATCGTCAGGCTCGGGAACACGTTGTTCGTCTGGGGGACGAAGCCGATGCCCTGGCTGACCAGCACGTCGGCGCGCTTGTTGGTGATCTCCTCACCCTTCAGCGTCACCGTGCCGGAGTGGATCTTCACCAGGCCGAACAGCGCCTTGAGCAGCGTGGACTTGCCCGCGCCGTTCGGGCCGATGATGCCGACCAGCTCGCCGGGCTGGCAGTACAGGTCGGCACCGTTGAGGATGTTCACGCCCGGCAGGTAGCCCGCGATCAGGTTGTCGGCGCGGACGACGGCGCCGTCGGCGCCCTCGGCGTGCTTCCGACGCTCCGACTCGGGGGTCTGGGGAGTGGGGATGGCGTCGCTCACTGGCTCTCCTCCGCATCGATCTCGGCCTCGACCTGCTCGGCCAGCTCGTCCTCGTTGAGCTCGCTCAGGTCGGTGTCGTGGTGGGCGCCCAGGTAGGCGTCGATGACGCGCTGGTCGGCCATCACGGCATCGGGCGTGCCCTCGGCGACGATCTGGCCCTGGGCCATGACGATGACCCAGTCCGAGATGTCACGGACCATGTCCATGTCGTGCTCGACGAACAGGACCGTGCGGCCCTCGTCGCGCAGCGACTTCACGTGCCCGAGCAGGGACTGCTTGAGCGCGGGGTTCACGCCGGCCATCGGCTCGTCGAGCATGATCAGGTCGGGGTCGACCATCAGCGCGCGCGCCATCTCGAGGAGCTTGCGCTGGCCGCCCGAGAGCGAGCCGGCGAAGTCCTCGCGCTTGGCGTCGAGCTTGAACCGGGTGAGCAGCTCGTCGGCACGAGCGGTGATCTCGTCCTCCTGGCCGCCCCACAGCGCCTTGACGATCGCGGGGAAGAACTTCTCACCGCGCTGGCCGGTGGCACCGAGACGCATGTTCTCGATGACCGTGAGCTTCGAGAGCACCTTGGTCAGCTGGAACGTGCGCACCATGCCCAGGCGCGCCACCTTGTAGGCGGGCACCTTGGCCAGCGAGTTGTCCTCGAAGGACCACGAGCCGGTGTCGGGGACGTCGAAGCCGGTGAGCAGGTTGAACAGCGTGGTCTTGCCCGCGCCGTTCGGCCCGATCAGGGCGGTGATGACGCCGCGCTGGATCTCGATGTGCTCCACGTCGACGGCCTTGAGGCCGCCGAACGTGCGGGTGATGTCGTCGCCGACGACGATCGGGTCGGGCTTCCTGACGCCCGGATCGTTCGGCAGGGCGGCGAGCGCCTCGCGGGCGCTGGTGATGTCAACGGGCATCGATCGCGATCTCCCTTCGGTCGCCGAAGATCCCCTGGGGTCGGTAGATCATCAGCAGCATGAGGCCGAGGCCCATGAGAATAAAGCGGATGAGGCTGGCCTGCGTGTCAGTCATGATCGAGGCCGGGATCAGCGGGTCGACGCCGGAGGTGGCCTGGCTGAAGAACTCGCCGAGGCCACTGATGAGGAACCAGAAGATCATGGAGCCGACGACGGGGCCCAGCACGCGGGCCGCGCCACCGATCAGCAGCGCCGTGTAGGCGAAGAACGTCAGGTTGGTGCTGTAGTCCGACGGCACGACCGACGCCTGCTTCAGCGCGTAGAAGATGCCGCCGAGGCCGCCGATCATGCCGCCGAGCATCAGCGCCTGCATCTTGTACAGGAACACGTTCTTGCCCAGCGAGCGGACGGCGTCCTCGTCCTCGCGGATCGAGCGCAGGACGCGGCCCCAGGGGCTGCGCATGAGCGCCCAGATCAGCAGGCAGCACAGCGCCACCGCGATCCAGCCGACGGTCATGGCCCAGAGGTCGTTCCGACCCCAGGAGGCGATGCCGATGTCGATGCCGCCCGTGTACGGGTTGAGGTCGTTCCACGTGTCGGTGAAGCCGTTGAGGCCGTTGGAGCCGCCGAAGACCTTCTTGGTCTCGACGGCGCCGAACACCAGGCGCAGGATCTCGGCTGCGGCGATCGTGACGATCGCCAGGTAGTCGGCCCTCAGTCTCAGGGTGGGGACACCCAGGACGAGCGCGAGCAGCAGCGAGGCGAACAGGCCGGCGGCGACGCCGACCAGCAGGGGCAGGTCCAGGCGGACCATGGTGACGGCGAGGCCGTAGGCGCCCACCGCCATGAAGCCGGCCTGGCCGAAGTTCAGCAGGCCCGTGTAGCCGAAGTGGACGTTCAGGCCGATGGCGGCGAGCGCGAAGACGATCGCCTGGGGGCCGAAGGCGTTGGAGAACGCCGCGTCGATGATGTTGCCGATGTCCATGGGTCAGCCGATCCTCTCCGCGCGGCCCAGGATGCCCTGCGGCCTGATGAGCAGGATGAGGATGAGCACGATCAGCGCGCCCACCTCCTTGATGGAGCTGGGCACGCCCAGCAGGGGGCCGACCTCGGTGATGACACCGATCACGAGGGAGCCGATCACGGCGCCCCAGACGGTGCCCAGGCCACCGAGCACGGTCGCGGCGAACACCATGAGCAGCAGCTGGTAGCCCATCATGAAGTTGACCTGGCTGTTGACGCCGAGCAGGACGCCGGCCAGGGCCGAGAGGGCCGCGCCCATCGTCCAGACCGAGGAGATGACGCCGTCGACGCGCATGCCGGACGAGGCCGACAGGGCCGGGTTGTCCGAGACGGCGCGCATCGCCTTGCCCAGGCGGGTGCGGGACATGATCGTCGTCGTGACGACGATGGCGACGATCGCGATGCCCATGATCGCGATCTCCTTGTCCGACAGGTCGAACAGGCCGAAGTCACGCGCTCGCTGCGAGGTGTACTCGTTGTAGGAGCGGGTGCCGGCGCCGAAGAAGAACTGGAACAGGTTGCGCAGCAGCAGGCCCAGACCGATCGAGACGATCATCATCGCGATGATGCCCGTGCCGCGGGACCTCAAGGGTCTCCAGAGCACGCGGTCCTGGCCCCAGCCGAACAGGCCGCCGATGCCGATCGTCAGCAGTCCGGCCAGGATGAGTGGCAGCCCGAAGGTGACGTTGAGGACGTAGGCCGAGATGGCGCCGAAGGTGATGAGCTCGCCGTGCGAGAAGTTCGTCAGGCCCGTGGTGCCGAAGATCAGCGACAGGCCCATCGCGGCGAGCGCGATGATGAGGCCGTACTTGACGCCCGAGACGATGCTGTCGACGAGACGCTCGGCGAACGGGGTGGCCTCGACGACCTTGCCGTTCAGCGGGAAGGCCACGTTCTGGCCGGACGCCAGGTTGACCTTCACCGTCAGGGTCTTCTTGCCCGTCAGCTTCACGCCCGAGGGGAGCGTGGACTCGTCGATGGAGACCTCGTACGTTCCCTTGCCGGGGATCGCGACCGCGGCCACGCCCTGGTCGTTGGTGACGGCCGAGCCGAGCTCGGAGCCCGAGTCGTCCGCGACGCTCACGGTGACGCCAGGGACGGGCGGCGGATCGTTGGCCGCCTTGCCGCCTTGCTGGTCGAGCAGCCGTACGCGGATCGCAGGACCCGTGACGGGGGCATCGGAGGCCGGCGCCGAGGCACTGGGTCCGGGTGTGGGGGACGTGGTCTCAGCCATTGCCGGATTCGCGAGAAGCACGAGTCCGGCAACGATCACCGAGAGCAGCGCCGCTGTTCGCAGTCGCACGCATTCTCCTGTCGCTGTCTGCGCACCGGGGTCAGGTACGCCAGAGTCGATCCCGAAGAGCATAGCGATCCCGGCGTTTCCCCGCCGGTCTCTCGCGGGTCGCTTTGGTAACAGTTCGGTTTCGATTGCGGAGGCCGGACAGCCATTCACACGAGCCGACGCGGAGGCGTAGGCTGTCGCCCGTCCCCGTCCGTCCCCCGCCCGGAGGTGCCACGTCGATGGCATTGCGCCAGCCCGTCGAGATTCGCGATGTCGAGGTCGACGACGCCGCCGCCCTGATCGCGCTGTGGGCCGCGTGTGCGGACGCCGTGACGGACGAGGGGTCCGAGGCGTACACCCAGCAGGCGCTGTGGCGCTGCCCGACCGAGGCCGAGGCCCGCGAGGCGATCGAGTTCAACGCCCGTGAGCACCGACGCCGCTTCTTCGTGGCGCTCGTGGGCGGCGAGATCGTCGCCGCGGCGACCGCCGACCTCGCCACCTTGAACCCCATCACGATGTCGAAGGTCATGATCGTGTCCGACCTGCAGGTGCGTCCCAGCCACCGCCGCCGGTCGATCGCGTCGGGCCTGCTGGCCGTCGTGGCCGCGCACGCCGAGGAGCAGGACTGCGAGCTCGTGCTCGCCTCGTCCGCCGCCCACGCGCGCGAGCCCAACCGCTACCTCACGAAGCTGGGCTTCAACCAGATCGCCGTGCTGCGCGCGATCCCGGTCGGCAAGCTCAACGCCCGGCTGGCCGCGAAGGCCGCCGGCTCCCGCGAGACGGGCCGCCTGCTGGCCGTCCGCCGCTCGCTGCGCCGCCGCGCGGCCGTCCGCGGCTGACCTGTCGGCGCGGGCGACTAGGGTCGTCCCGTGGACCGACTCCTGCTGATCGACGGACATTCGGTGGCGTACCGCGCCTTCTTCGCCCTGCCCGTCGAGAACTTCGCGACCTCGACCGGCCAGAGCACCAATGCGGTGTTCGGCTTCACCTCGATGCTGATCAACGTGCTGCGCGACGAGCAGCCCACGCACGTGTGCGTCGCGTTCGACCTGTCGCGGCAGTCGTTCCGCACCGAGGAGTACGCCGAGTACAAGGCCAACCGGTCGAAGTCGCCCGAGGAGTTCTCCGGGCAGGTCGCCCTGGTCAAGGAGGTGCTCGACGCGCTCGACATCCGCCACGTCGACAAGGCGGGCTACGAGGCCGACGACATCATCGCCACCCTCGCCACGCGTGCGGAGGCCGCGGGCATGGAGGTGCTGGTGTGCTCCGGCGACCGCGACGCCCTCCAGCTGGTCACCGAGCAGACCACGGTGCTGTACCCGCGCAAGGGCGTCTCCGACCTCGCGCGGATGACGCCCGAGGCCGTGCAGGAGAAGTACGGCGTGCTGCCCGAGTTCTACCCCGACATCGCCGCGCTCGTCGGCGAGACCAGCGACAACCTGCCCGGCGTCCCCGGCGTCGGTCCCAAGACCGCGGCGAAGTGGATCAACGGCTACGGCACCCTCGAGGCGCTCATCGGGCGCGTCGACGAGGTGCCGGGCAAGGCGGGGCAGTCCCTGCGCGAGCACCTCGACTCGGTGATCCGCAACCGCCGCCTCAACGCGCTGGTGCGCGACCTCGACCTGCCGCTCGGCCCGGCCGACCTCACGATCGACACGGCGTTCGACCGCGAGAAGGTCCACACCGTCTTCGACTCCCTCGAGTTCACCGCCCTGCGCGAGCGTCTGTTCACCACGTTCCCCGGCGTCACCGAGGAGGTGCAGCCCGAGGCCGGCTTCGACCTCGAGGGTCGCGCTCTCGCGCCCGGCGAGGTCGCGGCGTGGCTCGACCAGCACGCCGGCGGCGACGTGGGCCTGCACGTCCAGGGCTCGTGGGGCCGCGGCTCGGGCGACGTCATCGCGCTGGCCATCGCCGCCGAGGACGAGGCCGCCTGGATCGACGTCGAGCAGCTCACGCCCGCGGACGACGCCGCCCTGGCCGCCTGGCTCGGCGATGCCGGCCGCGGCAAGGTCCTGCACGACGCGAAGGGCCCGATCCTCGCGCTCGCCGACCGCGGCTGGACCCTGCGCGGACTGCGCGCCGACACCGCCGTCTCGGCGTACCTGGTGCGCCCCGACCAGCGCTCCTACGACCTGGCCGACCTCTCCGTGCGCTACCTCAAGCGCGAGCTGCGCGACGACACCGCCGACACCGGCCAGCTCTCGCTCGACACCGACGACGACGCCGAGGTCGCGATGCTGCGGGCGCGGGCCGCCCTCGATCTCGCGGCCGCGCTGGCCACCGAGGTCGAGCAGTCCGGCGGCACGCGCCTGCTGGCCGAGGTCGAGCTGCCGCTGGTCTCCACGCTGGCGCGGATGGAGCAGGCGGGCATCGCCGTCGACGACGACGCGCTGCTCACCCTCGAGTCCGAGTTCGCCGCCCGCGCGCAGGAGGCCGCGAACGGCGCCTACGAGGCGATCGGCGGCAAGGAGATCAACCTCGGCTCGCCCAAGCAGCTGCAGGTGGTCCTGTTCGAGGACCTGGGCATGCCCAAGACCAAGCGCACCAAGACCGGCTACACGACCGACGCCGACTCGCTCCAGCAGCTCTACGCCAAGACGGGCCACCCGTTCCTCGAGCACCTGCTCGCGCACCGCGACGTCACCAAGCTGCGCCAGACCGTCGAGACGCTGCGTCGATCGATCTCCGACGACGGGCGCATCCACACCACCTATGCGCAGACGATCGCGGCCACCGGACGGCTCAGCTCGAACGACCCGAACCTGCAGAACATCCCGATCCGCACCGCGTCGGGCCGCCGCATCCGCGAGGCGTTCGTCGTCGGCGAGGGGTACGAGACCCTGCTCACCGCCGACTACAGCCAGATCGAGATGCGGATCATGGCCGACCTGTCCGAGGACGCCGACCTGATCGAGGCGTTCAACTCGGGCGAGGACTTCCACACGGTGATGGCCGCGAAGGTCTTCGAGCGCGAGCCCGACGACATCGGCACCGAGCTGCGTGCCCGGATCAAGGCGATGAACTACGGGCTCGCGTACGGCCTGTCGGCCTACGGCCTGAGCCAGCAGCTGTCGATCTCCACGGGCGAGGCGCAGGGCCTCATGGACGACTACTTCCAGCGGTTCGGCGGCGTGCGCGACTACCTGCGCGGGCTGGTCGACGAGGCTCGCCAGACCGGCTTCACCGAGACGATCATGGGGCGGCGCCGCTACCTGCCCGACCTGCAGAGCGACAATCGTCAGCGTCGCGAGATGGCCGAGCGGATGGCGCTCAACGCGCCGATCCAGGGCTCGGCCGCCGACATCATCAAGGTGGCGATGCTGAACGTCGAGCGCGCCATCGACGAGGCGGGCCTCCAGTCGCGGATGCTGCTGCAGGTGCACGACGAGCTCGTGCTCGAGACCACGGCCGGCGAGCTCGACCAGCTCACCGATCTGGTGCGTCGCGAGATGGCGGCCGCGGCCGACCTGTCAGTGCCGCTCGACGTGTCCGTCGGCGTCGGTCGCTCCTGGCACGAGGCCGGTCACTGAGCCGTCCCGCGGGGGAGTGGGCCGCAGCAGCGGCCACACCAGCAGCAGGCCGGCCACCACGGCGGCCACGCTCGCCATCGTGACCACGAGGCCGACGATGTCGATCCGCCAGAACCACGCCACGGCGAACACCGTGGCCGACGCCGCCCACAGCAGGACGGCGACGCCGGTGGAGCGGCGCGCGAGCGCGTCGAACACCAGCAGGTAGACCACGGCCAGGAACGTGCCCGAGAGCGCGAACAGCCACAGGTCGTCCGCGACCTCGCGGTACTGGTCGCCGCCGACCAGGATCAGCGCGAGCTGCGGCAGCAGGGCGCTGCCCGCCACGACGGCGAGGCCCAGCACGCCGACCAGCCCGGCGGCGCGCAGGCGCGTGCGGTGGGAGGTGTCGCGGGCCATGCTCGGGAAGAACACGACGCTGACGAACTGCGGCAGGAACAGCGTGGACTTGGTGAGGATGAGCCCTGACGCGTAGAGGCCGCTGTCGTGGGCCTCGAAGCCGCCGCGTGCGATGAGCGCGTCGACGTTGCTGAAGGCGAAGTACGCCAGCAGGGTGGCGGCCGAGGCGACGGTCTCGAAGACGAGCGGACGCCGGCTGTGCACGTCGCCCGTGCCGGTGGCCCGGAGCAGCCCGGCCCCCAGGACCACGGGCAGCCAGGCGCCGATCGCCAGGCCCATCATCGCGCTGGTGGCGGAGGGCTCGATGAGCAGTCCGGCGACGCCGCCGAAGAGCCGACCGAAGCCGTTGCCGACGTAGAGCGCGGCCAGCTTGCCCCACCGTCCGGTGCCCTGCGCGACGCCCAGCTGGGCGCCCGCGAGGGTCAGCGGCACGAGCATCGCCCCGCACCACACCACGGCGAGCACCGAGTCGAAGGAGAAGGCCGGCGTCAGCACTGGGCTCGACAGCGCGACGGCGAGGCCGACCGCGAGCGAGACGGCGAGCGCCACCCGCGAGGCGGTGTGGACGATCTGGACCGTGTGGTCGGGGTGGACCGAGATCCGGCGCGCGATCGAGGCCTGGAGGGCGAGCGCCACGACGTTCGCGATGAGGATGAGGCTCAGCAGCGCGGTGAGGGCGCCGAACTCCGCAGGAACGAGCAGCCGTGCGGCGACGAGGTTGAAGCCGTACGTCGCCACGTTCATCACCATCATCGCGACGGCGACGATCGTGCCGCTCGAGAAGGTGGCGCGTGCTGCCCGGCTCACGAGCTCGCTCCCCGGGCCTCGTCGGCGAAGCGCAGCACCTGGGGCATCATCCACGCCCACACCAGCGGTGCGGACTTCACGGTGAAGTGCAGGCCGTCCTCGTACAGCGGATCGCCGCCCAGCACGGGGTTGTACCCCTCGGAGCAGAACGCGGCGAACGAGTCGACGACGGGCACCTGGTTCTCGCTGGCCCACGAGGTGACCACGGAGTTGACCCGCTCGACGCGCTCGATGTCGTTGAGCTGCTGCATCTCGGTCTTGTCGAAGGCCGGGATGTCGTGGCAGGCCAGCGTCGACAGCGCGAGCGTGCCGGCGCCGTCGGCCTTGCGGTTCACCTCGTCGAGGGCGGTGCGGATCAGCTCGTCGTGCTGGGGCGTGCCGAACGTCGCGACCTCGTCGTCGTGGACGAGGTCGGACACGAACGTCTGCGGGACGAAGAACAGCAGGACGTCGGGCTTCTCGGCCTCGACCAGGGCGGGCCACTCCTTGCGCCAGTCCAGGCAGCTGCGGGTGGGCTCGTTGGCCTCGCCGTCCACGACCTTCTGCAGGGTGAAGGGGTCGCAGCCCAGGTGCGTGGTCTGACTCATCGAGAGCTGGCGGAACTCGTGGGTGGCGACGTTCTTGTAGATGCTGAACGGGATCGAGTTGCCCAGCAGCATCGTCGAGCGGCGCGCCTCGGCGGTGTACGGCTCCGGGGTCAGCTCGAGCGGAGGCAGGTCGGAGTGGGGACCGTAGCCGGCCAGCTCGGACTGCGGCGGCTGGGAGTGCGCGACGACGAAGGCGCTCGTCAGCACGAGGGGCGCGGCCATGATCGTGATCGCTCGCGAGACGCGCCGGGCGGAGGCGAAGAAGGGTCGCCGTCCCCGGATCGGCGCCTCGATGAAGCGGTAGGTGAGCCACGCCAGTACCACCGACACGCCCACCCGGACCACGTCGAGGGCGAGCCCGTCGAGTCCGGTGGTGCCCGAGTTGAGGTAGACGATGACCGGCCAGTGCCACAGGTAGAGGGGATAGCTGATGAGGCCGATCCAGCGGGGGACCGGGCTGCCGAGCGCGCGGTTGAAGGTGCCTGCGGTGCCGCTGGCGGCCGCAAGGATCGCGACGAGCGCGGCCAGGCAGACCAGCACGAGACCACCGCGGTAGACGGCCGCGGCCGACGAGTCGGTGACCACCATGGCCGCCACGATGAGCGCCAGGGCGCCCCAGGCCGTGACATCGGTCAGCACCGAGGAGCGGCGCTCGCGGAAGGCGGTCCGACCCAGCACCAGGGCGGCGCAGACGCCGATCAGCAGCTCGAACGCCCGCGTGACGGTGCTGTAGTAGAGCGAGGTGATCTCGGTGCCGTTCGCGTACCCGTTGGCCATCGCGAGGGCCGAGGCGGCAGCGAGCGCCGCGAAGACGATCGACTGCCGGCGCCGGGCCCGGACCACGGCGCTGACGAGCAGCAGCAGTAGCGGGAAGACGAGGTAGAACTGCTCCTCGATCGACAGCGACCACGTGTGGCGGACCGGCGAGGGGAGCGAGAGCTGGTCGAAGTACTGCTCGTCGCCGAGCATGAAGCGCCAGTTCGAGACGTAGAACAGCGAGGAGACGATGTCCCAGGCGACCGCGGTGCGGCGGCCGGGGAGGGTCCAGATCCACGCGGCGACCGAGACGGCCAGCAGCACCGTGATGAGCGACGGCAGCAGTCGCCGCATGCGCGCGCCCCAGAAGCGGACGACGCTGATGCGGCCCCAGCGGTCCTGCTCGGCGACGAGGAGGTTCGTGATCAGGAAGCCCGACAGGACGAAGAACAGGTCGACGCCCAGCCAGCCGCCCTGGAGGAATCGCTCGTCGAGGTGGAAGACGAGGACGCCGATGATCGCGACCGCGCGCAGGCCGTCGAGAGCGGGACGGTAGGGCAGTCGCGCACGCAGCGCAGGAGTGGGAGCCGACATGAGGTTCGAGGCGGCGGGCGGGGCCCGCGGGTCTCAGCGTCCGTCGTCGAGGAGTCGGCGCCGCGCGCCGCCGTCGGAGTGGTCGTCACGGTCGGTGCCGCGCACCGAGCCACGCTCGTCGCGGTCGCGGTCGCGGTCGCGGTCGGAGTACTCGTAGTCGTCCGCGTAGCCGTGCCGGTCGCCGCGGGCGCGCTCGACCTGGTGCGTGAAGCCGAAGAGCATCGCGCCGACTCCGGCGATGCCCACTGCGGCGACGATGGAGGCGAGCGCACCGTAGAGGTACTGCGTGTTGATCGGACCGCACACGCCGGCCTGGAACTTGTCCGCGGGCGGCTGCAGCGCGGAGCCGCACTCGAAGATCGCGCCCGAGCTGGTCTGGATCTCGGTGATGGGCGTCAGCAGCAGGTAGATCCCGTACGCCAGGAACGGGATCGCCGCGAGGATCGCCACCTTCGTCCCGAGGTTGGGGACGGGGCGAGAACGCACATCGGAGTCGTCGAGCATGTGACGCATACTACTATGGCGAACGCCGTGCGTACGCGCGGGTAACCAAGAGTTAGGGCTGTGTCTGTGCGCCGTGGGATCGTTCTCGCCGGAGGTCTCGGGACCCGCCTGCGAGCCGCGAGCGGCGACCTGCCCAAGCCTCTCGTCGAGGTGGGCGGAGAGCCTCTCGTCGCCCACCAGATCCGTCGCCTCGTCGCCGCCGGCGTCCCGGACGTGACCGTCGCCGTCGGGTACGGCGCCGACCGGGTCGTGCAGCAGCTGGGCACCGGCGAGGCGTGGGGCGCGCGCCTGTCGTACAGCCGCGAGGACGAGCCGCTCGGCACCGGGGGCGCGCTCGCGCTCGCCGCGCGCGGCACCGTCGCGCCCGGGGACACCGTGGTGGTGGTGAACGGCGACCTGCTCTCGCGGCACGACCTCGCCGCCCAGGTGCGCGTGTTCGAGGAGTCCGGTGCCGCCGTCCTCCTGCACGTGCGCGAGGTGTCCGACGCCCGGGCCTACGGCGTGGTGTCGGTCGACGGCGACCGCGTCACCGGGTTCCACGAGAAGCCCGCCGAGGCCGCACCGGGTCTCGTGAACGCCGGCACCTACGTGATGCGCGGCGAGGTCCTGCTCGGCCTGCCGGACACCGTCCCGCTGTCCGTCGAGGTCGACGTGTTCCCGCGCCTGGTCACGAGTGCCGACGTCCGCGCGCACCGCGACGACGCGGAGTTCCTCGACGTGGGGACGCCCGAGGCCCTCGAGCAGGCACGGCGGGCGTGGGCGTGACGGCGGCTCCGGCACGCGCCCGGGTCGCCTCGCTCGACGGCATCCGTGGCGGCTTCATGCTCCTCTTCATGGCCTACCACTTCGGCCTGACTGTCCTGGGCGGTGCCTGGACCGGCATCAACGTGTTCTTCGTCCTCTCCGGATTCCTCATCGCCCGGCTGCTCCTGGTCGAGCGTGAGCGCTTCGGGCGGGTCGACCTGCTGGGCTTCTACCGACGCCGCGCCCGCCGACTGCTGCCGGCGCTCATCGCCCTGCTGCTCGTCCTCGCGGTGTGGGGACTGGCGTTCGCCGACGACGCCGCGCGCCGCCAGCTGCGCGGCGACCTCGTGGCCACCCTCGGCTTCGTCATGAACTGGCGGCTCATCGCGCAGGCCGACCAGTACTTCGCCGAGTTCGGCTCGGCCTCGATGCTGCGCCACGCCTGGACCCTGTCGGTCGAGGAGCAGTTCTACGTGGTCGTCCCGCTGCTGCTCGCCGTGCTGGCGTGGCTGGGATCGCGCCGGATCGCAGCCGTCGTCCTGGTGCTGCTGGCCCTCGCCTCGGCGTGGTGGACCGCACAGGTCGGCGTCGGCGACGCCACCGCGCAGGCGCACGCCTACTACGGGACGGACACCCGCGTGCAGTCCCTCCTCGTGGGCGTCCTCCTCGCGCACCTCGTGGCGGGGACCGGAGCGGTGACCCGCCGCGTCCCGTCGCGGGGAGTGCTCGAGCCGGTTGCCTGGGCGTCGCTCCTCGGTCTGCTGACCGCGCTCGTCCTGGTCGACCCGATGTCGTCGCTGTTCTTCGAGCGGGGCGGCATCCTCGTGCAGTCGGCGATCGTGGCGGTGCTCGTGTGGGCATGCGTCGCCCGGCCCGACCTCTCGGTGCACCACGTCCTCGGCTGGCGGCCGCTGGCGTGGCTCGGGGAGCGCAGCTACGGGCTGTACCTCTACCACTGGCCCGTCAAGCTCTGGATCGAGCGCGGCGTGCCCCAGATCGGCACCGCTGCCGAGATCGTGGTCGGCTGTCTCGTCACGACCCTGCTGGCGTCGCTCAGCTATCGCTACCTCGAGCGGCCCGTGCTCGACCACGGCCTGCGCGGCCTCGTGCCGCGGCTGCGCCGGCCGGGCTGGCTGGCGGTCGTCGGTCCCGCGTCGGTCGTCGTGATGGCGGTGCTCGTCGGGCAGGTCCCCGCCACCGGACAGGCCGTCGCGGCGCGCGACGTGCCGCCCCTGCGCGCCGGCCAGCCCGCCTACGAGGCGGGGGAGGAGCCCACCCGCATCGCCGTGTTCGGAGACTCCCTGCCCGACCGGTTGGCCGAGGTCTTCCCCGCGGAGCAGTACGAGGACCTCTCGGTGACCTCGCTCGCCGTGCCGGGGTGTGACCTGCTCGAGTCGCGCATCGCCTACCGCGAGCTCCAGCAGGACGACGAGTGCCGGGCCGCGAAGCGCGACTTCGCCGCGAACGTGCGCGACGCCGACGTGGACACCGTGCTCGTGATGCTGCCGACGTTCGCGGCGATCCCGCACGAGGACCCCGCCGGCGAGCCGATCTGGCTCGAGTCGCCGCAATTCCGGCGTGAGGTGCTCGACGCCCTCGACCGCCTCCGGGAGGGCGCCGCCGAGTCCGGCACCACGATGCAGGTGGCCACCTTGCCGTGCCGCGACCCGCGCCAGATGGCGACGATCCCGGGCATCTCCACGTACGTCGCCGACCATCCCGAGGTCATCGACGCCACCGCCGAGCCCTCCGTCGTCAACGACTGGGTGCGGGCGTGGGCGCGTGCGCGCTCCGTGCCGCTGGTGGACCTCTACGACGTGCTGGGCTGCGGTGACGGGCCCGTGCAGGAGATCAACGACGTGACCCTCTTCAGCGACGGCCTGCACTTCGACGACGAGGCCGCGGCGATGGTGTGGACCTGGCTGGCGCCGACGGTGCGCGACCGGGCGCGGGAGGTCACGCGATGAGCTCGGTCTTCTCCCTGAGGAACAGCCAGGGCTCGCGCAGCGCGACCCTCGACGGCGTGCGCGGCCTGGCCGTCGTCGTCCTGCTGCTCTACCACTTCGGCGTCTCGGCCCTGCAGGGCGCGTGGGTCGGCATCAGCCTGTTCTTCGTCTTCTCGGGCTACGTGATCGTCATGATCATGCTCAAGGAGCACGCGCGCCGGGGCCGGATCGACGTGGTCGACTTCTTCCGGCGTCGCGCGCGGCGCCTGCTGCCGGCCCTGACGATCATGCTGCTGGCGATCGCCACGTGGGGGGTGCTCGCGGCGGATCACGCCACGCGTCGCTCGATGCGCGGCGACATCCTCGCCACGATGGGCTTCGTCATGAACTGGCGCCTGGTCCAGCAGGCCGACCAGTACTTCGTCGAGTGGGCCAACCCCTCCTTCCTGCGCCACGTGTGGACCCTCGCGGTGGAGGAGCAGTTCTACCTCGTCGCGCCGTTCCTGGTGATGGCGCTGATCCGCCTCGTCCACCGACGCTGGGCGCGCGTGGCCGTCGTCGCGTCGCTCGCCACCGCCTCGGCCGTCTGGACGGCCATGGTGGGCGTCGGCTCCACCGAGGCGCAGGCCCACGCCTACTACGGCACCGACACCCGCGTGCAGGCGCTGCTCGCCGGCATGGCGGTCGCCTTCGCCGTCGGGCCTGACCGCGACGGCCACCGGCCCGCCGACATGCGCCCGCGGGTCGCGGCCTTCTGGGCCTGGGCGGCCACGCTCACGTCGATCGCCTGCTTCTTCGTCGTGCCGCCGCTGTCGCCGTTCATGTTCGAGTCCGGCGGCATGCTCATGCTGGCGGCGCTCACGGCCGTCGGGCTGGCGGGCGCCGTCCAGGTCGGGCCGGGTCTGTTCCGCCGCGTCTTCACGGTGGCGCCGCTGGTCTACCTCGGCATCCTCACGTACGGGCTGTACCTGTGGCACTGGCCCGTGAAGCTGTGGCTCGACCGCTACGCGCCGGCGCTGCCCGTCGAGGGCACCCTCATCCTGGGCTCGCTCGTCACGCTGGCGCTGGCGGCGCTGAGCTTCCACCTCGTCGAGGTACCGGTCATGCTCGGCGGACTCGCGCGGCTCACCGGCGGGATCGATCGCGGCCGCGTGCTGGCGGTCGGCGCCACCGCGGCGGTCGTCCTCGCTGCGGTCCGGGTGGGCGACGTGCCCACCGTCGAGGAGGACCTCGAGGCGGGCCGGGTGCCGGCGCTCGTCGACGGCACCCCGACCTACGCGCCCCAGGACGAGACCGTGCGCACCGCGCTCTACGGCGACTCCGTCGCCCACTACCTCGCGCAGGGCTTCCCCGACCGCACCTTCTCCGACCTGCAGGTCACCGACCTGGCCACCGAGGGCTGCAGCCTGCTGCCGCTCACGATCCACTGGACGCCGCGCAATCAGGAGGAGGTCTCGGACGCGTGCCGCGAGGGCCGCGAGAACCTGACCGAGAACCTGCGCGACGCCGACGCCGAGGTCCTGGTGCTCATGGTGGGCTCGGTGCTGGGCGTGCCGCACGAGCGCGAGGACGGCAGCCTGCTCGAGGTCGACGATCCCGCCTACCGCGCGGCCGTGGAGGAGCAGCTCGACGGGCTGCTCGCCGACGCCCGGGCCGCCGACGTCCAGCAGGTGCAGCTGGCCACGCTGCCGTGCCGCGCCGACTCGATCGGCGACTACCAGATCGACGCGGAGGACGAGGACTGGTTCGACGAGCGTCCCGAGATCGCCGAGACGGTGGTCGATCCGCGCCGGATCAACGGCTGGCTCACCGCGTGGGCGGAGGCGAACGGGGTGCCCGTGCTCGACCTCTACGACGCCCTCGAGTGCCAGCGCGGCTTCGCCAAGGAGCGCCACGGGATCGAGGTCTTCCGCGACCAGCTGCACTTCTCCGAGGAGGCCACGCCGATGGTCTGGACGTGGCTCGCGCCCTCGATCCGGGAGCGCTGGCAGACCCGCGCGTGAACCCGCTCGGTTCACCCCAGAATCCGGTTACCAGCAGGTAGGCTGGTCGCCGCACGAAAGGCATTCATGGACACCTCCGCATTCTTCGACCGCGCCCCGACGCTCTTCCCCGGCGATCCGCAGGACACCGATCCGATCGATCCGTACTGGGACCAGGTCAAGGCCGACGTCACGGGCTTCACGTCCTCCAACGAGCTCGCGATGCTCAACCTGGCGGCGTCCCTGATGCCCGCCGACGAGGCCTACCTCGAGGTCGGCACCTTCAAGGGCCGGTCGATGTGCGGCACGGTCCGCGACAACGCCGACAAGGTCTTCTACGCCATGGAGAACTTCCTGGAGTTCGGCATGGCCGGCCAGGAGGCCCGCGAGGAGCTGATGGCCAACCTCGCGACGTACGGCGAGGGCGCCGACGTCCGCCTTCTCGAGGGCGACTGCTTCAAGCTGATGGCCGTCCCGAACATCCTCGACCGACCGGTCGGCGTCTATTTCTACGACGGCGAGCACACGCTGCTGGCGCACTACCTCGCGCTGGCCGTCGTCGAGCCGCTGCTGGCCGACGAGGCGCTCGTGCTGATCGACGACGCCACGTGGCCGGTCGTGCAGCGCGCCCACCGCCTCTTCCTCGACCGCCACCCGGGCTGGACGATCGACGCCACGTGGGACGCGAAGTCCGACGACGACCCGCGCTGGGCCAACGGCCTGCACGCGCTGACGTTCCGTCGCACCACGCCGTCGGTGCTGAAGGGCCGCGACGAGTGGCTGCGCCGCTACCAGGTGCACGTGCAGAACCGGCTCAACCGGCTCGCGTGGAAGGCCGCGACGAAGTTCCCCGGCGTCATGAAGCTGGGCGCCCGCATCGTCATGGGCCGGTCGCGCGCGATCGAGCAGAAGCAGGACTGACGACCGACGCTCCGTCGTCCCGTCAGCGCGTTCCGAGGCGGCGCGATCGGACCAGCGCCGCGGCCACGATGGCCGCGGCACCGGCCGCGCACACCCCGACCAGCTCGTACGGGGTGTCGTGGAACCACAGCACCACCAGCACGCACTGCACGCCGAGGACGAGCCACGTGAACCGGCCGAGCCAGGGGCTGTCGAGGCCCATCTCGGCGAACAGCGACACCTGCACGAGCGCCCACAGCACGCCGAGGCCGACGCACGCCACCGCGAGTCCGCCGAACTCGGCGTACTCGGCGCCGCCGGCGAGCTCGACCCAGAACGAGGGGGCGACCGCGATCACGGCGACCCCGGCCAGGCCGAGCGCCAGGATCAGCAGCAGCGACCGGCGGAACGAGCGGGCCGCTCCGGGACCTTGCATCCGGGGGACCAGCAGCAGCGCCACGAACTGGGTGCCCCAGCCCATCGCGCGGCCGAAGGTGGCTGCGAGGGCGTAGCCGCCGGACTCGTGATCGTCGAGGTAGGCGCGCGCCAGCGTGACGTCGACGTTCGTCAGCGCGATGAACGCGCCGAGCGACATCGTGGCGCGGATGAGCTCCGTGCCCAGGCTCTGGTCCTCGGCGAGCGTGAGGTCCTCGCGGCACAGCCACGCGCCGAGCACCGCCACGGCGGCCGCGACGAGCAGCAGGAGGGCGAAGACCTGGGCGACCGAGAGGCCGAGCGCCGCGCCGCCGGCTCCGGCGGCGAGCCGCCCTCCGGCGGTGGCGACGTAGATCGCCGAGAGGGCCGCCAGCCGGTCGCGCCCGAGCAGGATGCCCTGGAACGCGCCGGTGAGGGTCATCGGGACCAGCGTCAGGCCCAGCCAGATGGCCGACCACGCGGTGTCGAGCCGGAACGCGTCGGCCAGCAGGGGAGCGGCGAGGATCGTCGCACCGGCGAGGGCCGTGCCCACCATGAGGGCGGTGCGCAGGCCGCGCGAGTCCGACGACGCGCCGGCCACGTGACGGGCCACGATGACCTGCAGCGCGCCGGCGGGCACCGCCAGCACGATGCCGTAGGCGGAGAGCGCGGAGAAGCCGCCGAAGTCCGAAGGACCGAGCGCGCGCGACAGGACGAGGACGAAGACGTAGCTCAGGAGATTGGCGACGGCCATCGTGACGCCGAGTGCCGCCCCGGCGCCCGGACGCGTGCGTGACGAGGGGGACGGACGGGGCATGGCGACCTCAGGCTACCGGGCTTCGTGACTCGCCGGTAACAGATGTGTGACGCGGGCTATATTGGACGACGCTGTGCCCGCGGCCGACCGGCCGGACCTCGAGGGAGTTCTCTGTGCGCCTGTTCACCCACTACCGCTTCGTGGTGGGCTCGGCGATCGTCGCTCTGGCGCTGGTCATCGGTCTCAACGGCTGGGGCACCTTCTACACCGACATCAAGCCCGAGATCTACATCCGCCCGTGGGCGATGCTCGGCCAGTACATGTCGTCGTGGACCGCCTCGCCGTACCTGGGCTCGCCGAACTTCAACGTGGGCCTCGCGCCGGTGCTGCTCGTGCTGTCCGCGCTGCGGGGGATCGGGCTGTCGCCCGAGATGGCGTTCAAGGTCTTCCACTTCGTGCTCTGGCTCGTGGCCGCGTGGGGCGCGGCCCGCCTGACGCGGGTCGTCGCGCCGCGCGTCGGGCGCTGGGGCGGGCTGCTGGCGGCCGTGCTGTTCCTCGCGAACCCCTACACGATCAGCGCCGGTGCCACACTGGCCATCGCGCTGCCGATGGCGCTGCTGCCGTGGCAGCTGCTGTGCCTCATCCACGGCCTGCGCCGCCCGGCCAGCTGGGCCTGGCCGGCGCTGTTCGGCCTCACCTTCTTCGCGATGAGCGGCATGAACGTCGCCGTCGTGCCGCTGCTGCAGCTGCTCGCCGTGATCCCGGTCGTCCTGGCGATCCGCGCCAGCGAGGGACTGCGCTGGGTCGACGCGCTGCTGGTGCTCGCGAAGTCCGCGCTCTTCGTCGTCGTGCTGTCGCTCTACTGGCTCGTGCCGGCGTTCGCCGCGCTCACCACGGGTGCCCAGATCGTCGAGGGCTCCGAGTCGCTCACGGGCATCGCGAAGGTCTCGTCGCTCACCGAGGTGCTGCGCGGGCTCGGCCTGTGGCCGCTGTACGGCTCCAGCTCGACCGGGCCCTGGGTGCCCGAGCACGCGGTCTACGTCGTCAGTCCGCTCATCATGGTGCTGACCGCGCTGTGGCCGGCGCTCGGCCTCACGGCGCTGGCCTGGGCACGGACCCGCGCCCGGGTGCTCGTCACCGTGGCCGTGTTCGGCGCCGCGGTCGTCATGGTCGGCGTGTTCCCCACCGAGGACGGCCCGGCGTCTCCCTTCGGCCTCCTCCTGGCCCAGCTGCTCGAGATCCCGGCGCTCTCCGCGTTCCGCACGACCAACAAGATCGGCGCGGTGCTCGTCGTCGCGATGACGATCGGCCTGGTCGTGGCGGTCGTGCACCTCGCGCCGCGCGTCTGGCGCTTCCACCCCGCGCGCACCGTGGTCGTGGTCGTCACCGCCAGCGTGTTCGCCGCCTGGTGCCTGCCGGCGCTGTCGGGCCGCCTCTACATCTCGCCGATCGACGTCCCCGACTACTGGCACGAGGCCGCGGCCTCGGTGGACGAGAGCACCCGTCCCGGCTCGGTCCTCGTGCTGCCCGGACAGGTCCGGCCGTTCTACCGATGGACCGAGGAGCGTCCCGACGACATCGTCAACGCGCTCATCGACCGGCGCGCGGTCCTGCCCGAGACCACGCCGAACGCCTCGCCGCCCGGCGTGAACTTCCTCGCCGCGCTCGACGGCTCGCTGCAGTCCGGCACGTCCACGGGCGCCGTCGTCTCCACGATGGCGCGCTACCTCGGCGCCGGGCAGGTGCTGCTGCGCAACGACGTGGTGTGGGAGAACACCGGCGGCGCGCGCCCGTCCGAGATGAACCAGCTGGTCGCCGGCGATCCTGGCCTCTTCGGCCGCGAGAACATCGGCGTGCCCGGGCAGAACACGCTCTCGCCCGCGGAGGAGGACCCCTTCTTCCACGGTGAGCACCTGCTGCCGCCCGTGCAGATCTACGACGTCGGCGGAGCACGCGAGCCGCTGCGCGCCGTGCCGCTCGACGGACAGGTGATCGTCGCGGGCGACGGCTTCTCGTTCCCGGCGATGGCCGACGCGGGCCTGCTCGACGACTCGCCGCTCGTCCGGTACGCCCAGGACCTGTCGACCGACGACTTCAGCACGGCCCTCGACACGGTCGGCCGGATGGTGCTGACCGACACCAACGCGCGCCGCAGCGTGATCGCCAACCGGCTCACCGTCGGCCAGGGCCCGCTGCTGCGCGAGGACCAGGACCCGGGCGCCACCCGCACGCTCGGCACCGATCCCGAGGACCAGACCGTGCGCGTCGACTCGGTCGTCGAGGTCACCACGTCGCGCTCGGGCGGCACGTTCTTCGACCTGCCCTACGGCACGGGCGACTTCGCCGTCGACGGCGACCTCACCACCGGCTGGCGGTTCGGCGACTTCGGCACGGCCGCCGGTCAGCGCCTCGTCGCCACGTTCGACGAGCCCGTCACCCTCGACGAGGTCCCCGTGGCGCAGCTGCCCATCGGCGACGTGCAGATCGACGAGGTCACGGTGTCCGCGGGCGGTCGGAGCGACACCATCACCCTGCCCGAGAGCGGCCTGGCCACCGCGCGACTCGGCGGCGTCGAGACCGACGAGGTCACGCTCACCATCGACTCCACCCGCGGTGAGGGCTTCAACTTCGTGGGCATCGCCGAGATCGGCCTGGGCCAGCTGGCGCACGTCGCCGGCCGCACCCCGCTCACGCTCTCGAACACGTACGACGAGCTCGACGCCGACGACCGCCTGCGCTTCTCGCGCACGCCGCTCGACGTGCTGCTGACCCGTGTGCAGAACACGCCCTCCATCAACGACGACTCCGAGCGTGCGCTGAACCGCGTCGTCACCCTGCCCGACCGCCGCACCTTCGAGACGAAGGCGGACGTCCGCGTCAACGGCCCCGTCGAGGTCATGTACGACCGCGTCGAGGGTCGCGGCAAGGAGGTCGAGGCGGAGTCGAGCGGCTTCTACTTCGACAACCCCGTCTACCGCGCCTCGCGCGCCGCCGACGGCGACGCCGACACCGGCTGGGTGCCCGGCGGCAACACCCGCGGTGCCTGGTGGGAGATCCGCGGCGACGAGCGCCGGATCGAGCGCGTCGTCATCGACCAGGAGCCCGCGAGGATCCTCGACGACCAGACCCGCCACCGCGCCTCCCGCGTCACGGTCAGCGTCGACGGCCGCGACGTCGCCGAGTCCGAGATCGGCCTGGGGGAGACCACGATCGAGCTCGACGAGCCCGTCCGTGGCTCCGCCGTCCGGGTCACGATCGACGGCATCGCCGGCGACCCCTCGGGCGTCCCGCCCACGTTCCGCTCGATCGACACGGGCCTGCAGGTTCCGGAGGCCGACGAGGACGAGCAGCAGTGCCTGCCGGTCGCGCTCGCCGACGGGACCGGCCTGCTGATGCGGCCGCAGACCAGTCTGCTGGCGCGCAAGGATCAGCAGGGCACGCCGTGGGTCGGCTGCGACACCACGCGCCTCGAGGCGGGCGAGCACACGATCGACGCCAACCCCGCGTTCATCCTCGACTCGCTCCAGCTGAGCGACACCCGGGAGTCGCTCGAGCGCTTCGGCTCGCCGATCATCTCCGAGACCACCCGCGACGGTGACGCCCACCAGACGCTCGACGTCGAGGTCACGGACGGCCCCTACGCCGTCGTCACGGGCCAGAGCTACAACCCCGACTGGCGGGCCACCGCCGACGGGAAGGACCTGGGCGCCCCCGTCACGCTCGACGGCTTCTCCACGGGCTGGATCGTCGAGGACGGTGCCGCCGCCACGATCGACATCCGCTACGCCCCGCAGACGTGGGCCAACATCGCGCTCGGCGCGAGCGGCGTCGGCCTGCTCGCGGCCCTCGCGCTGATCGTCGCCGCCCTCGTGCGCCGCCGCCTGTTCGCGCTGCCCGACGGTCCGGCCGGGCCCACCGCCCTGCGCCCGCGGTGGGCCTCGGCACCCGTGCTCGCGGTGACCGGCGTCGTCGGCGCCGGACTCCTGCTGGGCTGGGGCGGCCTGGCGGGCGCGCTCGTCGCCGTCGTGCTGACGTGGCTGCGGCCGGTCGACCCGCGCCGTCTCGTGTACCTCGGGTCGGGACTGGTGTTCGCCTCGATCCTGGCGCTGCTGGTCGTTCAGGCCCGGCGCGACGGGATCGGCGAGCTGTCCGCCGACGTGATCGCGGCCAGCCTGGTGCCGCACCACCTCGCGGGCGCGGGCCTCGTGCTGGCCGTCGCCGGCAGCCTCATCCTGCTCCTGCGGAGGGACGACGATGACTGAGCCCCTGGTGTCGGTGATCGTGCCGACGCGGAACAACGCCCGCACGATCGAGCGCTGCCTGGCGTCGGTGCGCGCGCAGGACCACCCGCACGTCGAGCTGATCGTGGTGGACAACCACAGCTCCGACGGGACCGATGACATCGCGCGGGGGATCGCCGACGTGGTCATCACGGCCGGTCCCGAGCGCAGCGCCCAGCGCAACCGCGGCATCCGCGCCGCCGAGGGCGTCTGGATCCTGTGGCTCGACAGCGACATGTACCTGCCCACCGACGCGGTCAGCGCCGCCGTGCGCACGGCCGCCGTCACCGACGCCACGGGCGTCGCGCTGCCCGAGCGCACGATCGGCGACGGCTTCTGGACGGCGTGCCGCGCGCTCGAGCGCGAGTGCTACCTCGACGCGCCGTGGCTGCACAACCCGCGCCTGTTGCGCCGAGCCGACATGCTCGCCGACGGGTTCCACGAGTCGATGTCGGGCCCGGAGGACGCCGACCTGCGCTTCCGCATCCGCGATGCCGGCGGCACCGTCGAGCTCGCGCCCGTCGTGGTCGACCACGACGAGGGCCGGCTGACCCTGCGCGACATCTGGCAGAAGCGCTACTACTACGGGCTCAGCCTCCCGGCGCTGGTCGAGCGTCACGACCGCGCGATGGCCGACCAGGGCTCCGGCGTGCTGCGTGCCTACGCCCAGAGCTGGCGCCGGCTCGCCCGTCGCCCCGTCCACGCTCTCGGCATGGCCGGCATGCGCGTGATGGAGGCCGCGGGCTACCTGTGGGGCGCCCGTGCGGGTCGTCGCCGGGCGCGGGTGTGAGGATCGACGGGTGACGCGCGAACTGTTGTGGGTGTCCCTGCCCGACCAGCGGCCGCGTCGCGAGCTCTTCTACATGTCGCTCCTGGGCGACACGCACGTCACCGCCCTGGCGCGCGACGAGCCGGTGGGTGACCTGACGTGGGTGCCCAGCACCTACCGCCGCCCGATCAAGCGCTTCATCGAGGCCGGCGCGTTCGCGTGGGTCAACGAGCTTCGCGACCAGGACCCGGCCGAGTTCGACTGGGTCGCCTCGCTCGAGCTGTGCTCGCTCGTCACCGGCCAGGCGTCGCGGTGGCGACGGCGCGGCACCGGACGGCGTCCGCTCCAGGCGGTCGTGACGTGGGAGAATCTCGCGCGCCAGCCGCTCTACCGCGTGCCGCCCTACCGCCAGGCGCTCGAGTCGTGCCGCGGAGCCGAGCTGCTGCTGTGCATGGTCGACGCCGCGCGCGACCACCTGCTGGAGAACCGCTTCGACGACGCGGTCATCCGCGTCGTGAAGCCGGGCGTGGACACCGAGATCTTCACGCCGGCCCACGACATCGCCGACCGCCCGCGGGTGGCGTTCGTCAGCCCGTTGGCCGAGAACAAGGGGATCGACCGCATCCTCGAGGCCATGCGCCTCGTGCGCCGCGAGATCCCCGAGGCCGAGCTCGTCGTCGCGGGCCGCGGGCCGCTCGAGGGCCTCGTGCGGGCCGCGGCGGACGACCCCCACGGCGGCGTCACGCTGGCGGGCGGCCTCGACGCCGGCGGCGTCGGCGACCTGCTGCGCAGCGCCGCGGTCTTCACCACGGCGCCGCGGCCCACGTGGAAGTGGGAGGAGCAGTTCGGCCTCGCCTACGTCGAGGCCCAGGCGTGCGGTCTCCCCGTGGTCACGACGCGCTGCGGCAGCAACCACGAGGCGATCGCACCGGGCAATGACCTGCTCGACGTCGAGGGGTCCGACCAGGTCGAGGCCCTCGCGGCGTCGTTGGTCGGCTGGCTGTCCGACGCCGAGCGTCGCCGCCGGCAGGGCGAGGCCAACCGCGCGTGGGTCGTCGAGCACCACGACCTGCTGACGCAGTGCCGTCGCATGGGCGAGGCGTTCGCCGAGATGGAACGTCTGCACGGGGCGCGTTGATGAGGCGCGCGACCACGCCCACCGCCGTCGGCGGTCTGGTCGGCCTGCTGGCCGCCGTGGTGATCCTCGGCCCCACGCTGGCGCCGGGCTTCCAGCTCGGCTACGACATGGTGTTCGTCCCCGACCTCGGGTTCGGGGAGCGCACCCTCGGCGTCGACGGAGCCGTGCCGCGCGCCGTCCCGAACGACCTCGTCGTGGCCGTCCTGTCCACCGTCCTGCCCGGCTGGCTGGTCCAGAAGCTGCTGCTCGTCACGGTGTTCGTGGCGGCCGGCGCGGGTGCGGGTGCGCTGCTGCCGGGGCGCCGCGCCGCGGTGGCCGGTGCGCTCGTCGCCTGCTGGAACCCGTGGATCGCCGAGCGGCTCGCGATCGGCCACTGGGGCTACCTGCTCGGCTACGCCGCGCTGTTCTGGGTCGTCCGCACGGCGGGTCGCGTCCGCCGGGGCGAGTCCGCCGGGGGGTCGCTCGGCGTGGTGCTGGCGCTGGCCGGGCTCTCCGGCTCCACCGGCGCCGTGCTCGCCGTCGTCATGGCCACCGCCGTGCTGCTCGCCGGGTCGCGGTGGCCGCGGGCCTGGCGGGCGTGGGGCTGGGCGATGCTCGTCTCGGTGCTGGTCGCGGCCTCGTGGTGGTTCCCGTTCCTGCGCTCCGACGCCTCCTCGTCGGCGGACTCTGCGGGCGTCGAGGCCTTCGCCGCCCGCGGCGACACCCCCTGGGGCATGGTCGGCTCGGTGCTGACCGGGGGTGGCATCTGGAACGAGGCCAGCTGGTTCGCCGAGCGGCAGAGCCTGCTGCTGTCGGGGGTCGCGCTGGTCGGCGTCCTCGCGGCAGTCGTGATCGCGTGGTCCGACGCGCGGGTCCGGTCGCGCCCCGAATATCTCGGCGCCGCCGTCGCCGGCCTTCTCGGCCTGGTCGCGGGCATCGCGGCCGGCCTGCCCGGAGGCCGTGAGCTCGTCTCCTTCCTCGTCCTGCAGGTCCCCGGTGGCGGACTCGTCCGCGACGGGCAGAAGTTCGCCGCACTGTGGATGGTCGAGGTGTCGCTGGCGGTGGGCCTGTGCGCCGCCCGTCTCGCCGCCACGGCGTCCCGGCGCGGTGCCGGACGCTGGATCGCCGGGGGACTGGCCGCCGCCACCGGCCTCGTCACCGTCGTCACGCTGCCGGGGCTCGCCTGGGGCGCCGGCGGCCGCTGGGGCTCGGTCGACTACCCCGTGGACTTCACGTTCGTCGCCGAGCGGCTCGAGCGGGCCGAGCCCGGAGCCGTCGCCGTGCTGCCGTGGACGCAGTACCGCCGGTACGGATGGAACGACGACCGCGTCCTGCTCGACCCGTGGCCGCGCCTGCTCCAGCGCGACGTCCGGGTCAACGACGCGCTGCCGCTGCGCGACGGCGTCGTGGCGGGGGAGGACCCCCGCGCGGCGGACGTCACACGCGCCCTCGGCGCACCGGGCGGCGACGTCCTCGCGGCACTGCGCGCCGTCGGCGTGCGCCACGTGCTCATCCAGCCCGACCAGCCCGGACCCACCCTCACGGCCCTGCAGCTGGCCGACGCCGACCTGCGCGTCCGCACGGAGTCCCTCGAGTGGTGGGACCTCGGCGACGAGGGGCTCGCCCCCGTGCCGGAGGCCGAGCCGATCGACCACCTCGGTCTCGCGCTGGGCGGCCTCGGCCTGCTCCTGGCCGCGGGCGGAGCCGCCCGTGCGGTCGTCCGGAGGCCGCGCGAGCACTCCTGAGGCGCCGTATCACGCGTGTGTCGTCTGCGGGACAAGCCGCCGGCGGGCTGCTAGGGTTACCGATAAGTATTCCTCGACTACGGAAAACAGGGGCACATGAGCGAGAACGCGGTCTGGACCATCGGCGGCAGCGCTGCCGGGATCATCCTTGGAATTCTCGCGGTCCTCGGCATCGTCGCGAGCCAGACCGCGGTCAAGCAGGATCAGACGCACTCGTCCGTCATCGCGTACGACGAGTCCTGATCGAACCGGGGTGACACACCCCACCATCGACGAACCCTCCGCGACGCCCGACGTCGCGCAACGGGTCAGAATCGCCGCCAGCACCTTGCTGGTGGCGATTCTTCCGTGGGTCGTCGCACCCGGGCGCACGCAGCCCGACACCAAGCTCGACCTCACGGTCGCCCCGTGGGACTACCTCGCGCGGGCGCTGTACGCGTGGAACTCGCACGCCGGCCTCGGTGAGCTGCAGAACCAGGCCTACGGCTACCTCTTCCCCCTCGGCCCGTTCATGGGTCTGGCCGACGCGATCGGCCTTCCCGGCTGGGCCGCCCAGCGCCTCTGGTGGAGCCTGATCCTGGTCGTCGGCTTCACCGGCACCTACCTCGTCGCCCGCCGCCTGCTTCGCCTGCGGCCCGACCTCGCCCTGCTCGCCGGCGCCCTCTACGCGATCGCCCCGCGCGTGGTCACCGTCCTGCCCGAGATCTCGGTCGAGGCCTGGCCGGGCGCCGTCGCGCCGTGGCTCGTGCTGAGCGCGTGGACGATGGTCAGGCCCTCCACCGACCGTGCTGCCCTGGTCCGGGCCGCCGCGATCACGGGACTGCTCACCTTCGCCCTCGGTGGCGTCAACGCCACCGCGTCCGCCGTCGTGCTGCTCCTGCCGCTGCTGGTGCTGCTCACCGCCCCGAGGGCCGCTCGGCGCGGGCGAGCCGTCCTCGCGTGGTCCGCCGGGGTGCTCGTCGGCGCCGCGTGGTGGGTCGTGCCCTTGCTCGTGCTCGGCCGCTACGGCTACCCGTTCCTGGACTACATCGAGACCGCCCGGATCACCACGGCCGTGACCTCGGTGCCCCACGTGCTGCGCGGCGCCGACCACTGGATCGCCTACATCCTCGACGCGGAGTCCCACCCCGTGTGGCAGTCCGGCTGGGTCCAGGCGCAGGGACTCGTGGCGATCGTCGCGGGCATGGTCGTCGCCGGCGCCGGAGTCGCGGGACTCGTCGTCCTCGGTCGCGACCGCGAGCGCCGCGACGTCTCGCGGTTCCTCGTCGGCTCGGCCCTGCTCGGCACCGTGCTCATGGCGGTGGGACACGCCGGGATCGTCGGATCGCCGGTGTCCGGGCTCGTCCGCGACTTCCTCGACGGGCCGGGCGCAGCGCTGCGCAACGTGCACAAGGCCGACCCGCTGGTCCGGCTGCCGCTCGCCCTCGGCGCGGCGGTGCTGGTCGCGCACGGCCTCGGTCGCGTGCGACGGCTGCCGCGGGCGGCCACCGTGGTGGTGCTCGTGGCGGCCCTGCTGTCGCCCATGGCCTGGTGGTCGGGCCGCGGTGGGGACGCCAACAGCTACGACGAGATCCCGGCGACGTGGCGCGAGGCCGCGGCCGACCTCGACGCCCTGCACGCGCAGGACGGTGGCTCCACGCTCGTGCTGCCCGCCGCGCGCACGGCGGAGTTCACGTGGGGCAAGACCTCGGACGAGCCACTCGTCGCGCTGGCCGAGTCGCCGATCGTCACGCGACCCGCCGCGCCGCTGGGACACCCGGGCGCGACCCGGCTGCTCGACCGGATCGACGCGGCGGCCGCGTCGGGCGTGGCCCAGCCCGGACTCGCGGACCTGCTCGAGCGGATGGGCGTGGCGCGCGTCGTCGTCCGGCACGGGGTGCTGTCACTCGTGCAGGCGTTGCCGGCCGACCGGGTCGAGCGCACGCTCGCCCGCTCCCCGGGATTCGCCGAGCACCAGCGCTTCGGGGACCTCTCGGTGTGGACGGTCGGCTCCGGCCCCACTCCGGTCGTCGAGTCGATGCCGGCCGACGGCGAGGTCGTCGTCGCCGGGGGTCCCGAGGCGCTGCACGACCTCACCGCGATCGGCCTGTCGCCGTGGGCGTGGACCTCGGTCTCGCCGGCGGCCGAGGACGCCGACGTGGTCACCGACACGCCCCGCTGGCGGCAGTTCAACAGTGGCCGCCCCGCCCAGCTCGCCTTCGGGCCGACCCTCGACGTCGACGACGACGGCCCCGTCCCGATCGGGTCGCGCGACCTCCCGCCCGCGGGCGACCGCACCACCCAGCCCGTGCGCGAGTGGCTCGGTCTGGCCTCGGTCGAGGCGTCCAGCTCGGGCGCCGACCCGTTCGCCGCCACGTGGTCGGGCACGGCCTCCGGACCCGCGGCCGCCCTCGACGGTGATCCGGGCACCGCGTGGCTGACCGACGAGACCACCGAAGGACGTCTGGCGCTCACGCTCGACGAGTCCTCGCCGCTGGGGGAGGTCACGGTGGCGCCTGCCGAGACCACGCCCGCCACGGACCCCCTCACGCTGCGAGCGGTGCGCGCCGACGGCAGCTCGCGCGCCGAGGACGTCGACGCCGGCTCGGACTGGACCGCCGACTTCGGCGCCGAGGAGTTCACCCGACTCGAGGTCCTCCTGCCCGAGGCGCCGCGACCCGTGGTGCGGGGCATCGCCGAGGTCACCAGCGCGGAGCACGAGTGGGGCTCGCGCCTGCTCCTGCCCGGCGAGATCGATCCGCGTCGCACCGGCGTCCTGCTGAGCCCGCTGGAGGAGGACGCCGCGGCGCCGCGCTGGGCCTTCCGGTCATCCGCCGAGGCGCGCGTGCCGGTCGAGGTCACCGCCCGCGCCCGCCCGGGGTCCCAGCTGGAGTCGCTGCTCGACGCCCCGGCGACGTTCGCCTCCGAGGACCGTGCCGACCCCGACGACATCGCCTCGCGACCCGGCGCGGCGTTCGACCGCGACCCGACCACGTCGTGGCAGGTCCCGGACGGGCGCGACGCCGCCACCGTCGAGGTCACGCTGCCCGAGGAGACCCCGCTCGGTCGGATCACCACGGACGGGGTGGGCATCGCGTCGATCCGCGCCACGGTCGGCGGACGCGTGACCGTGCTGCCTCCGACGGGTGGCGTCGTGGAGGGCAGGGGCGACCGCGTCACCCTCACCGTCGTGCGCACGCCGGGGGAGGGCGCCTGGGCCGTGCCCGACCTCGACTTCGAGGCGATCGGCGAGCCCGCCCCCGTCCGCGTGCCGTGCTCGGCCGTGACGGTCGGCGGCTCGACCGTCCGTGTCGGCGGCGAGATCGCCCGCTCGCGCCTGGTGAGCGGCGACCCGCTCACCCTCCCGGCGTGCGGGGAGGACGAGGTCTCGGTCGGTCGCGGCGTCGTCGAGGTCCGTCCCGAGCTGCCGCCGGCGCTCCAGGTCGAGAGGATCCTGCTCGGCACGGTCGACTCCGCGGCGGGGGTGGGACGTCCGGTGCGCGCGGAGGAGCAGAGTCCGGGACGCATCGTCGCCTCGCTGAGCGGGGGAGACGACGCCGTCATCGCCCTGACCCAGGGGGCGAACGCGGGATGGCGCGCCACCACGGCCGACGGCGACGAGCTCGAGCCCGTGACGATCGACGGCTGGCGGCAGGGCTTCCGCGTCCCCGCGGCCGTCTCCGGCGACGTGGTGATCGACTTCGCCCCGTCCACGGCGCACCGCTGGGGTCTGGCCACCGCGCCCGTGGCGCTCCTGCTGCTGCTCGGGGCACTCGTCGCGACGCGGCGCCGACGGCTGCCCGACGACACCTGGCCGGCGCCCGCGGACGAGCCCGATCGCCGGCTCGGCTGGGCGGTCTCCGGGGTCGTCGGTCTGCTCTGCGGCGGACCCGCGGGGCTGGCCCTCGTGGTGGTCGCGTGGCTGCTGCCGCGCCGGTTCGTCGTGCCGGCCGCGATCGTCTCGATGGGGCTCGGCGCCGTGGCCATGGCCGCTCTCGGCGTCGTCGACCGGACCTCGGCCGGCACCGTGCTGGGTCAGCTGACGGGTCTGCTCACGCTCGCGCTGCTCGGTCGCGGGCTGTTCGATCCCGGGCCAGCGTCAGGATCGGCCGCTCGACCAGCATCCACGACAGCGACGCCAGCGCCACGCTGAAGCCGACCACCGCGTAGAGCACCCACCAGAATCCGGTGGCGAAGAGGGTGGCGCCGGTGACCTCGAACAGCACCTGCAGCACGACCAGGTGCCACAGGAACACGCCGTAGGAGATGTCGCCGAGCCAGCGCGTGACGCCCCAGCGGGCGACCTGGGCGGCGGGGGTGCCGGGGCGGGGCTCCTGCACGCACGCCGCCAGCAGCAGGAACGCGAACAGCGCGTAGAGCGCCTCCTTGACCACGGCCTGACCGACGGTCGGGGCAGCCAGGTCGCGCGGACCGGCGATCGGCGAGGACGCCAGCACGTAGGTGACGACGGCGAGCAGGACGAGCGTGGGCCGCGACCTCCAGACGGCGAGCACGCCGGGGCGCGTGGCGAGGGGGCCGACCCCGCGGCGGTGGCCCTCGGCCAGCAGCGCCACGACGGTGCCCGCCCCGAACCACGCCAGGTGGCCGAGCACGCTGGTCGCCAGCACCCCCGCGCCGCCGTCGGAGCCCGCGCGCGTCCACGCGGCGGCCGCGGCCTGCGCGACGAGGCCGACCCCGCCGACCGCCAGGGTGAGGCCGACGAGCGTGCCCACGCCGCGCGAGCCGCGCCGCCAGAGCCCGCGGGTGAGCACCGCCCCGAGCAGCGGCACGAGGACGTAGAACGTCACCTCGGTCGTGAGGCTCCAGGTCTGCGTGAAGGACTGGTAGTACTCGCGCGTGTACCCCTGCAGCACCAGCAGGTGCGCGGCGACCTTCCCGGCGCCGCCGCTGCCGGACCCGACGACCCACACGGCTGCGGCCAGCACGCCGGCGAGGGCCAGCCAGTAGGCCGGCAGGATGCGCGCGGCGCGGCGCACGGCGTACCGCCAGAGCGAGCCCGGCTCGCTCGCCACGCCGTCGAGCCCCCGTGCGATGGCGGGCCGCAGCAGCAGGAACGCGGAGATCGCGAAGAACACCGCGACGCCCGCGTCGCCGCGTGCGACGAGCCCTCCGACGAGGTCGATGTTCGCCGCTCCGGTCCAGAACGCGACGTGCGAGACCAGCACGAGACCCGCCGCGACGGCACGCAGGCCGTCGACGAGACGCAGGTGACCCATGGGCCCTCCGGGATGGTCGTACATCAGGTAGGTTGACGTCGCACTGCGCCCGGCAGTGCGACGCGTCACGTCTGGAGGCTAGTACGGATGACACAGCAGTCCCACCAGGTGTCAGCCGATCCCGCCGCGGTCGACGTCCGCCGCCCGGTGCTGCGTGCCCGTGCTCCGCTGCGCATCTCGTTCGCCGGTGGCGGCACCGACGTGGCGCCGTTCCCCGAGCGTGAGGGCGGCGCGGTCCTGTCGGCCACGATCTCGGCCTACTCCTACTGCACCTTGCGCCCGCGCACCGACGGACAGGTCACCATCAAGTCGCTCGACTACGGCTACTCGGTGGGCTTCAACGTCGACGACGACCTCGAGCTCGACGGCCAGCTCGACCTGCCCAAGGCCACGATCGCGCGGCTGCGCCAGTACCCCGGCGCCGTCCAGGCCACGGGCTTCGACCTCTTCATCCACACGAACGCCCCGCCCGGGTCCGGCCTGGGCTCCTCGAGCGCGGTGATGGTCGCCGTGATCGGCGTCGTCGCCCAGCACCTCGGCGTCGACCTCACCGAGTACGAGGTGGCCGAGCTGGCCTACCGGCTCGAGCGCGAGGACCTGCAGATCCCCGGCGGTGCCCAGGACCAGTACGCCGCGGCGTTCGGCGGCTTCAACTACATCGAGTTCACCGACAAGGTCGTCGTCAACCCGCTGCGCATCCGCGACTCGACGATCCACGAGCTCGAGCACAACATGCTGCTGGCCTACACCGGCAACACCCGCGTCAGCGACCACATCATCGACGACCAGGTGTCGCGGTACGAGCGCGGCGAGGAGGAGGCCCTCGAGGGCCTGCGCGCCCAGAAGGTGCTCGCCGAGGAGATGAAGCTGGCGCTGGTGCGCGGCGAGGTCGACACGCTGGGCCGTCTGCTGGGTCGCGCATGGGACGAGAAGCGCAAGATGTCCGACCGCATCGCCACGCCGCTCATCGACCAGGCGATCGAGAAGGCCCTCACGCTCGGTGCGCTCGGCGGCAAGGTCACCGGCGCCGGCGGCGGAGGCCACCTGGTCTTCATCTGTGAGTTCGAGCGGCGCCACGTCGTGGCGGAGGAGCTGACCCGCATGGGGCTGGCGGTCTCGGAGTTCACGTTCTCGAGGGAAGGACTGGTCACGTGGAGGGGACAGAGTTGACGATCGAGCACCAGCTGCACCGCGTCTCGGACGACGCGGTCGCGCAGGTCGTCGCGCAGCGCCAGACGCTGGGCATCGACGCCTGGGCCACCTTGGCGCGCGCCCTCGAGGAGCCCGCGCTCGTCGAGGCCGTCGACGCCGCGGGCCGGGCCGTCGTCGAGACGCTCCGGGCCGGCGGCACGATCCTGGTGGCCGGCAACGGCGGCAGCGCCGCGATCGCCAGCCACGTCGCGGCCGAGTTCGTCGGCAAGTGCATCCTCGATCGCGCGCCGCTGCCCGCGGTGTGCCTCGCGGACTCGCTCACCTCGATCACGGCCGTCGGCAACGACTACGGCTTCGACGACGTGTTCGTGCGGGGCGTCCAGTCCATGGGTCGTCCGGGCGACCTGCTGATCGCGATGTCCACGAGCGGGCGCAGCGAGAGCATCCTGCGCGCGCTCGACGCGGCCCGCGAGCGCGGCATCGCCACCGTCGCGCTGACCGGTGAGGGTGGTGGCGACCTGCCGGGCCGCGCCGACCACGTGCTGCACGTGCCCTCGGACTTCACGCCGCGCATCCAGGAGGTCCACATGCTGTGGGCGCACGCCTGGTGCGAGGCGGTCGACGTGCTGTCGCAGCCGACGTCCTGACCATGTGGACCGCCGAGGCGCTGCTCGGACGCGACACCGGCGAGATCCCGCCGCCGGACCGCCACGTCCCGTGGGACCTCGTGCTGCTCGACCGCGACGGCACCCTCAACGTGCACCGGCCGGGCTACATCGCATCGCCCGCAGAGCTGCGGCTGCGCCCCGGCGCCGCCCGTGCGGTGGGGCAGTTGACCCGCGCCGGCGTGCGCACGGTGCTCGTCACGAACCAGCGGGGGATCGCCACCGGGCTGCTCTCCGAGCAGCAGCTCGTCGACGTCCACACGGCCCTCGTCCAGCGTCTCGCGCGGGCGGGCGGACGGCTCGACGGGATCGAGGTCTGCCCCCACCAGACGGGCACCTGCGACTGTCGCAAGCCGCTGCCGGGGATGCTGCTGCGGGCCCTGGCGCGGGCGCCGTGGGCCCGCCCCGAACGCGTCGTGATGGTCGGCGACCAGCCCAGCGACGAGGCCGCGGCGCACGCCGCGGGGGTCGCCTGGCTGGACGCGGGACCGGCGGGTGTGGGCAGTGCTCGCATCGCGGATGTACTCATCAGTAGGGATCCGCAACAAGACGGATTCGTGGTGCTACGCTCTCGCGAGAGGTAACTCACAAATACTGTTTGCAGCACCCTTAGACCGGAGGCACTTGTGCGGAAGTTTTCTCGTGGCGCGGTGGCGTTCCTGACGCTCGGAGCGTTCCTTCTGACGCTGGGCGTCGCGATGAAGGTGTACGCCTACGACCGCCTGGCCGTGGTCCCCAAGGACCAGAACACCCAGCAGGTCCTCGGTGACGACAACGCCAACTTCTTCGACGCCGACAACGTGGCCCCCGGCTCGGGCCCGATCTCCACCGTCGCGACCGTCATCGGCGATCCCGACCTCGCGTCGGAGGCCTCCGACGAGAACGACGGCGCCGACATCGGCGTCTTCACCAAGGGCCAGAGCACCGACAACAACGACCAGGCTCCGCCGATCGACTTCCTCGAGCAGACGTTCGCGATCGATCGCTTCACCGGCGAGGCCGTCCCGTGGTCGGGCAGCTCGCAGAACGGCGAGCCCATCGAGTTCGAGGGCCAGATCATCAAGTTCCCGTTCAACACGCAGAAGAAGAGCTACGAGTACTGGGACGCGACGATCAAGGCGCCCATGACGATGGAGTACGAGGGCACCGAGAAGGTCGAGGGCACCGACGGCTCGATCGACACCTACCGCTTCTTCGGCTCGGTCCCCGAGACCGAGTTCGGCGTCCGCGAGGTCCCGCGCGGCATCTTCGGCCTGGAGGACACCAACGCCGTCGAGGCCACCCGCACGTACGCCAACGAGCGCACCATCTGGGTCGAGCCCGAGACCGGCGTCATGGTGAAGATCCAGGAGGCCCAGAAGCAGTGGCTGAAGCTGGACGAGCCCGGCGCCGAGGACGTCGTCGCGATGGACACCGTCTCGGCGTCCACGCCCGAGACGGTCCAGGCCACGATCGACGACTACGGCTCCAAGGTCGGCGTCCTCAAGGCCGTCCGCACCTGGCTGCCGCTGGCCATCGGCGGCCTCGGCATCCTGTTCATCGTGGTCGGCATCGCGCTCGCGGTCCGGTTCCGCGGCAACCGCGACGCCGACGTGAACGACGACGCCTACGCGACCGCCTGACGGTCACCGGTACCGCAAGGGCCGCCGTCCCCTCCGGGGGACGGCGGCCCTTCGTCGTGTGCGGTGAGGAGTCTCAGGAGCGCGCGACGCGCTCGACCAGGTCGGTCAGCTCGTGGCCCGTGCGGTCCCAGTCGAAGCGCAGGGCGAACTCGCGTGCGGCGGCGCCGAGCTTGGCCCGCTCGTCGGGGTCGGCCAGCAGCCGGCGCAGCCCGGCGATGAACTCGTCGTCGGTGTCGACGAGCAGGCCCGTGTGGCCGTCCTGGACCGACTCCTGCGTGCCGCCGGCGTAGCGGAACGCCACCGTCGGCACCGCGTGGTATCCGGCCTCGAGGATGGTCAGGCCCCAGCCCTCCTTGATGGAGGGCATCGCCAGCGCGGCCGCCCCGGCGAGCAGGGCGTGCTTCTCGTCGTCGCTCACGTGGCCGTGGAAGACGACGCGGTCGCTGACGCCGGCGCGGCGCGCGTGCTCCACGAGGGAGTCCATCCAGTCACCGCCACCGATGACGTCCAGCGCGATGTCGTCGAACTCGTCCTTCAGCGCCGCGACGGTGTCGATCGCGAGCTCGACGCGCTTGTGCGGCACGAGGCGGCCCAGGCAGGCCAGTCGCGTGCCCCGCTCGGGCTCGGGCTCCTGCTCCAGCACGTGGTCGGGGGCCTCGTTGCCGCTGTAGACCACCGAGACGCGTGCGGGGTCGACGCCCACGGCCGCCAGCTCGCGCCGCGAGGCCTCGGACACCGTGACGTACTGCTGACGGCGGTACACGAAGGGCGCGACGCGCGACTCGAGGAACCAGCCGATCGAGGAGATCGGGCGCGGGAAGAAGGTGAACCACTGCTCGCGGTGCACGTGGTGCACGACGGCCAGCAGCGGCTTGGCGAAGACGAGGGGCGTCCAGAAGGGCACGCCGTTCTGGACGTCGAGGACGATGTCGTAGCTGCGGCGGCGGCGCCACACGTGCCACAGACCCCGCGGGTAGACGGTGAAGCGGCCGCCGGCCCGGGCGAGGCGGAAGCCGTGTCGCTCGGCGTGGGGCGTCCCGCCGGGGAAGGAGGAGGCGAACAGGACGACGTCGTGACCGCGCTCGGCCATGGTCGCGGCGGTCCGCTCGGCGAACACCTCCGCGCCTCCGGCCTCGGGGTGCTCGAGGTCACGCCAACTGAGGATGGCGATGCGCAATCCGCTGATAGCGTGCTCTCCTGTCCGTGCGAGGGGTGAGGTGTCCGATGTCCTGTGAGGTGTGCTCCACACCGACGACGCCCGTGACCCTGCGGGACGGCGTCTCGGTGCTCGCGACCTGTCCGAAATGCTCTCACATCGAGCGCGATCCCAAGGCCGCTCCGGCGCATCCGCGCGACGTCGCCTACGGCGGCGACCCCGGCCTCGACCGGGTGCGGCTCGCCCTCACGTCGCGCACGCTGCGGCGGGCCGCTCCGTTGCGTCACGGGGCCCGCGTCTTCGAGATCGGCTACGGCGGCGGCGCCATGCTGCGCGGCTACCTCGACGACGGCCACCCCGTGGCGGGCTGCGATCCCGACCAGCTGCACGTCGACGTCGACCCGCAGGTCCGCGCGCGCGCCGAGCTGCACGCGTGCGGGATCGAGGAGGTCCCCGAGACCGCCGAGCCGGCCGACCTCGTCTACGGCGTCCACGTCGTCGAGCACGTGCAGGACGTGCACGCCCTGGCCCGCGCCGCGCACCGGCTGCTGAGCCCGGGGGGCCGCGTGCTCTTCCTGACGCCGGCGGCCGACAGCGCCTCCCTGCGCGCCTTCTCCGACGCCTGGTGGCTGCTGGAGGACCCCACGCACGTGCGCTTCTTCTCGGCCGACTCGATCACGCGGCTGCTCGACGCGGCGGGCTTCGCCGACGTGCGCGTGTCGCGGTCGCTGACGGACAACCTGACGATGGAGGGCGCCAGCCTCGTGCGGCGCCTCCGCCCTGCCGACCGCCCCGCGGGGGTGCTGGCGTCGCGCGCCGCCCGCCTGCTCGCGATGGCGCTCGCGCCGGTCGCCCTCGTGCTGCGGATCGTGCGCCCGCGCTGGCGGCCCACGCTCGTCGTGACGGCCACGAGGCCCGTCCGATGAGGGGCGAGGGCATCGGCCGCTCGGTCCATCTCTTCCGGTCCTTCCTGGTCGAGCAGACCGAGCCACACCTCTTCTACGGTGCGCTCGCGCGCGACTCGGCCGACCTCGTCGAGCACGAGATGTCGCTGCAGGGGCGGCTCGTCGTCGACGTCGGCGCGGGCCCGCTCGAGTTCGCCGAGGAGTTCCGTCGCCGCGGCGCCCGCTACGTCGCGGTCGACCTCGACCCCGACGTCCCGGCGCTCGCCGACGGGGGAGTGGCGGCCGACGCCGCGGCCCTGCCGTTCGCCGACGGCTCGGCCGACCTGGTGTTCTCCTCCAACCTGCTCGAGCACGTCCGCGACCCCGAGGTCGTCGCCCGCGAGCTGGTGCGCATCGCCAAGCCCGGCGGGCTGGTGTTCCTCTCCTACACGAACTGGTGGTCGCCGTGGGGCGGCCACGAGACGTCGCCGTGGCACTGGCTCGGCGGCCGGCGCGCGATCGACCGGTACACCCGCCGTCACGGCCACCCGCCCAAGAATCGCGTCGGAGAGACGCTCTTCAAGCTCTCGGTCGCGTGGGGGATGCGATGGGCGCACCGGGCGCCGGGCGTGCGGGTCGTGTCCGCGCGGCCGCGCTACCTGCCGCGCTGGGCCTCGTTCCTGGTGCGCGTCCCCGTCGTCCGAGAGGTCCTCTCGTGGAACCTGCTGTTGCTGTTGCGACGAGATGGGCGCGAAGCTGCCGAACCGGGCGAACTCCGAGGTACCCTGTGAGATGAGTCCTACTCGCCAGTAGAAAGCTGGCGGACTCAGGCGAAGGGAAGCACGGATGCGCGCGTTGATTGCCGGCGGCGCCGGTTTCGTCGGATCGCACCTCGTGGAGCGGCTCGTCGATGCGGGACACGAGGTCGTCGTGGTCGACGACTTCAGCACGGGCCGACGTGAGAACCTCGCCGCCGTCGCGCACCAGGTCACGATCGTCGACGCTGACATCGCCGACGCGGCCGCGGTCGACGCGATCGAGGGTCCGTTCGACCAGGTGTACAACCTCGCCTCGCCGGCCTCGCCGGTCGACTACCACCGCCTTCCGATCCACACGCTGATGACGGGCTCGATGGGCGTGAAGAACACGCTCGACCTCGCCCACGCGCACGGCGCCCGCTACCTGCTGGCCTCGACCTCCGAGGTCTACGGCGACCCGCAGGTCCACCCGCAGCCCGAGACCTACCTCGGCCACGTGAACCCCGTCGGTCCCCGCTCGGTCTACGACGAGGCCAAGCGCTTCGGCGAGGCGATGACGGCGGCGTACCGCCGCGAGTTCGGCGTCGACACCAAGATCGTGCGCATCTTCAACACGTTCGGCCCGCGCATGCGCGTCGAGGACGGCCGCGCCATCCCGAACTTCGTTCACCAGGCGCTCACCGGCCGCGAGATCACCGTCGCCGGAGACGGCCACCAGACCCGCTCGATCTGCTACGTCGACGACCTCGTCGGCGGGCTCGTCGCGATGATGCAGTCCAGCGCCACGGGCCCGGTCAACCTCGGCAACCCCGAGGAGATCTCGATGCTCGACCTCGCCACGTGGATCCGCGACCTGGCCGAGTCCTCGTCGCAGATCGTGCACGTGCCGCGTCCCGTCGACGACCCGCAGATCCGCCGTCCCGACATCACCCTCGCGGGCGAGCTGCTCGGCTGGTCGCCCTCGACCACGGCCGAGATCGGCCTCAAGGCGACGATCGAGGACTTCCGCAACCGTCGCTAGGGTGGCGCCATGCACGCTGCCGACCGCCTGATCTCCTTCGTCGACGCCTCGCCGACGCCGTTCCACGCCTGCGAGACGGCGGCCGCGCGGCTGACCGAGGCCGGGTTCACCGCGGTGGACCCGCGCGACGCCTGGCCCACCGCGGCGGGACGCCACTTCATCGTCTCGGGCGGCACGCTCGTCGCGTGGTCGACCGGTCCGGAGGCGCCCGCCCATGCCGGCTTCCGCATCGTCGGCGCCCACACCGACAGCCCGAACCTGCGGCTCAAGCAGCACCACGACGGCTGGCGCGACGGTCAGGCCACGGTGGCGCTCGAGCCGTACGGCGGCCCGCTGCTGGAGTCGTGGCTCGACCTCGACCTCGGCATCGCCGGCCGCATCGCGCTCAGCGACGGCACCACCCGCACCATCCGGGTCGACGAGCCGCTGCTGCGCGTGCCGCGGCTGGCCATCCACCTCGACCGCGACGGCTCGAAGCTCGACCGCCAGCGCCACCTCGACGCGCTCGCGGGCCTGACCCGCCGTCCGTTCCTCGAGGTGGTGGGGGAGCGCGCCGGGTTCCACGGCACGGCCGTCACGGGCTTCGACCTCATGACCTTCGACCTGCGCGCCTCGGGTCGCACGGGGCCCGACGGCGAGCTCGTCGCCGCCCCGCGACTGGACAACCAGGCCACGTGCTCGGCGGCCCTCGACGCGCTGCTGGGCGCGGTCGAGGCCGGCGACCCCACGGCGCGCCACGTCATGGTGCTGTTCGACCACGAGGAGGTCGGCAGCACCTCCGAGCGCGGCGCCGACTCGCCCCTGCTGTCCTCGGTCCTCGAGCGGATCGTGCTCGCCGCCGGCGGCGAGCGCGACGACGTCTTCCGCTCGGTCGCGGCGTCGGTCTGCGTCTCGGGCGACATGGCCCACGCGACGCACCCCAACCAGGCCGACAAGCACGAGCCGCTGCACCGCATCACGCTCGGCGGTGGTCCGGTGCTGAAGGTCAACCAGAACCTCCGGTACGCCACCGACGGCGTCGGCGCCGGGATCTTCGCCGCGGCGTGCACGGCCGCGGGCGTGCCGCTGCAGCGATACGTGCACCGCGCCGACCTGCCGTGCGGCTCCACGATCGGTCCGATCAGCGCTGCCAGGACGGGTATCCTGACGATCGACGTCGGTGCGCCGCAGCTCGCGATGCACTCCGCGCGCGAGGTGATGGCCGCGGCCGACGTCGAGTCGTACGGACGGGCGCTGCGCTCGTTCTTGATCTCGGACTGAATCGGGGAAACTCTCGTGAGGTGGGCCCTGCGTGCTCTCGCCTGTGGCGTGAGTGGTCTCGTGATGGTGACGGGACTCGTCGTGGCGACCCCGGCCGAGGCCGCACCCCGGGCGACGGTCAAGGTCTCGCGCACGTCGGTGATGCCGGGCGAGCGCTTCTCCGTGGTGGTGGCGTCGGGGACCCGGGTGCGGCGCCCCGTCGTCCTGAAGTACCGCGCCGGCTCCTCGTGGCGCAGCTTGCGCGCGACAACCGATGCGAGGGGCGTCCTGCGGACGACCACCTCCACCACGCGCGCCCGGGTCGACTACCGCGCCGTCCTCCCGGCGACGACCGTGCGCGGGAAGCGCCACCGTGCGCTCTCCACGAGGACGGTGACGGTCCGCACGGTGCGTCCCGCAGCGGACACGACCGTGCGGGTCACCGGGGGACAGGTCCGCGTCGCCGCGCGTGTCACGCCCGCGCGCACCGGCCGCAAGGTCAGCCTGCAACGCCGTGACGGCTCGACCTGGCGCACCGTCGTCGCAGGGCGTCCCGGCAACGCCGCCGGACGGGTGGACTTCGGCGTCGTGGGCACCCAGCGCGACCTGACGGGACGCGCGTTCCGGGTGGTTGCCGGACGCTGGAAGGGCGCGCCCCAGGTTTCGGGCGCCGCACAGGTCGTGCCGGCCCCGCCTACCTCGTCGCCGGACCCGACCCCGGACGAGCCGCTGGAGCAGCCGACCACCGAGCCCACGACCGAGCCCACCCCCACGACCCCGCCGCGCGTGACGTCGCTGGCCGTCGAGGTCCCCGGGCCGCGTGGCCCGGATGCCTGCACGCAGATCATCACCACGAAGACCGACTACGTGAAGGGGCGGCTGACGTTCCACGACCGGCGCGACGGCCGATTCACGACGGTGGCGGCCGGACTGCGCGTGCGGGGCAACTCCACCGCGTCGATCGAGCGCAAGCGACCGTACAAGGTCAAGCTCGACGCGAAGGCCTCGCTGCTCGGCCTGCCGCAGAGTCGGGACTGGGTGCTGCTGGCCAACCACTTCGACCGCTCGCTGCTGCGCAACGACGTCGCGATGCGCGCGGCGCGGATGCTCGCCGTCCCGTGGGCGCCCCACCTCGAGTCGGTCGAGCTGCGCATCAACGGCGCCCCCTGCGGCGTCTACCAGTTCGGCGAGGGCATCGAGACGCAGGACGGGCGCGTCGAGCTCGGCGACGGCGACACCCTGCTCGAGGCCGACACGAACGACGACGACGATCCCGAGTTCCGCACGGACCGCGGGCTGCGCGTCTTCCTCAAGGACGGCGACACGAACCATCCGGCCCGCGTGCGGCAGGCGTTCCAGGAGGTCGAGGACCTCCTCTACGACGAGTCCTTCCCCGAGAACGGCTACCGCGAGCGCATCGACGTGGACTCGTTCGTCTCCCTGTACCTCGTCAACGAGCTGACCAAGAACCTCGACGCGGGCTTCCGCAACAGCGTGTACCTCGTGATGCGGGCCGACGGCACGCTCGCGATGGGCCCGCCGTGGGACTACGACGTCTCGCAGGGGCTGTACGAGCTCGGCTACGCCGGCGACTCCCACCTGCCCTCGGGCTGGTGGATCGGCCGGCACTTCCACCCGCAGTTCCCCGACGACGGCTGGCGCCAGGCGCTGCTGCCGTCGCAGCTGTGGGCCGAGCCGGGTGGTCACTACTACAACCGCCTGCTGACCGATCCCTGGTTCGTCGAGCAGGTCCGCGCCCGCTGGCGCGAGGCCGCGCCGCAGCTGGCGACTCTCGCCACGCACGTCGACGAGGAGTCCGCCCGACTGCTCGAGAGCGCGACGGCCAACTTCACCCCGGTCGCCGACGGCGGGGCCGGTCAGCTGGTCTGGGCCGCGCCGGAGGAGATCGGCACGTGGACCACCGTCCTGCGCTTCGCGAGCGACCCGGACTCCGGCGTGGAGCCGGGGGAGGGCTGGCTGCGCGAGACCGCCCGGCTGCGGGACTGGATCGCCGGTCGCACCGCCTGGATGGACGAGCAGCTCGCCGGTTCCAACGGCTGAGCCGCCGGTTTTACGCGGCACCCGTGCGTGACGTAGACTGACAGTTGCGCTGGCTCCGGCATGCCCGGAATCCGGTGCACATCCTGTCCACACTCAATTCCATCCACTCGGAGCCCAACTACATGACTTCCGGCCTCGCAACTCCTTCTGCGGCCCCGCAGGTTGCGGTCAACGACATCGGCAGCGAAGAGGACTTCCTCGCCGCGATCGACCAGACCATCAAGTACTTCAACGACGGCGACATCGTCGACGGCACCATCGTCAAGGTGGACCGCGACGAGGTCCTGCTCGACATCGGCTACAAGACCGAGGGCGTCATTCCCTCGCGTGAGCTGTCCATCAAGCACGACGTCGATCCGAACGAGGTCGTCCAGGTGGGCGACTCGGTCGAGGCCCTCGTCCTCCAGAAGGAGGACAAGGAAGGCCGTCTGATCCTGAGCAAGAAGCGCGCCCAGTACGAGCGCGCCTGGGGCGACATCGAGAAGATCAAGGAAGAGGACGGCGTCGTCGAGGGCACCGTCATCGAGGTCGTCAAGGGCGGCCTGATCATGGACATCGGCCTGCGTGGCTTCCTGCCCGCGTCGCTCGTCGAGATGCGTCGCGTCCGCGACCTCGACCCGTACATCGGCCAGAAGCTCGAGGCGAAGATCATCGAGCTCGACAAGAACCGCAACAACGTGGTCCTGTCGCGCCGTGCGTGGCTCGAGCAGACGCAGTCGGCCGTGCGCCAGAACTTCCTCAACGAGCTCAAGAAGGGCCAGGTCCGCAAGGGCGTCATCAGCTCGATCGTCAACTTCGGCGCCTTCGTCGATCTCGGCGGCGTCGACGGCCTGGTGCACGTCTCCGAGCTGTCCTGGAAGCATATCGACCACCCGAACGAGGTCGTTCAGGTCGGCGACGAGGTCACCGTCGAGGTGCTCGAGGTCGACCTGGAGCGCGAGCGCGTGTCGCTGTCGCTCAAGGCGACCCAGGAGGATCCGTGGCAGCACTTCGCCCGGACCCACCAGATCGGTCAGATCGTCCCGGGCAAGGTCACCAAGCTCGTCCCGTTCGGTGCGTTCGTGCGCGTCGAGGAGGGCATCGAGGGCCTGGTGCACATCTCCGAGCTCGCCGAGCGTCACGTCGAGATCCCCGAGCAGGTCGTCCAGATCGGCGACCAGGTCATGGTCAAGATCATCGACATCGACCTCGAGCGTCGTCGCATCTCGCTGTCGCTGAAGCAGGCCAACGAGACCGAGGTCGCCGCCGAGGCCGACAGCTTCGACCCGACCCTCTACGGCATGGCGTCGTCCTACGACGAGCAGGGCAACTACATCTACCCCGACGGCTTCGATCCGGAGACCGGCGAGTGGCAGGAGGGCTTCGAAGAGGCCCGCGCCACGTGGGAGCGTCAGTACGCCGAGGCGCACGAGCGCTGGGAGGCCCACAAGAAGCAGGTCGCCGAGGCCGAGAAGGCCAACCTCGAGGCCGGCGAGGTGGGCGAGTACACGTCCGCTCCCGCCCAGGAGGAGTCGACCGGTGGCTCGCTGGCGTCCGACGAGGCGCTGCAGGCCCTGCGTGAGAAGCTGACCGGCGGCGAGTGATCTCCCCCTGAGCACGACGAAGGCCCCCGACCAGCTGGTCGGGGGCCTTCGTCGTCCTCGGAGTCGGTGTCGTCAGGAGTCATACGACGCACCGAAGGTGTCGCGGGCGTGGCTGCGCGGGCCGGGGCGGACGCCGAGTCCGTCGTGGTTGATGGTCGACCACAGTCCGGCGGCGAGCGCCGCGGCCGTCGTGGTCATCAGCAGGAGCAGGAGGATCATCATGGCTTTAATTCTGCTATCAGTGATATCCTGCCACCAGTGGCAGGAACGCCATGACACGTCAAGATTCCGCCACATGCGATGGAAACCCTCCAGGAGGTCCCCATGACCAAGATCGCGATGATCGTCCCCGAGCTCGCCGAGCCCTTCGGCATGGGCGTGCTCGCCGAGGTCTGGGCCGAGCCGTACCACCCCGACGACGACAACCCGGTCTTCGAGTTCGTCGCGTGCACCCCGGTGCCAGGGATCGTCACCGGCACCTCGGGATTCGACTACGTCGTGCGACACGACCTGTCGGCTGCCGACGACGCCGATCTCGTGGCGGTGGCGGCGCAGCGTCACTACCGCGACGAGGACCCGCGCATCAGCGAGGTGCTGCGAGCAGCGCACGCGCGCGGGGCGACGATCATGGCCTCGTGCTCGGCCGCGTTCCATCTGGGCCACGCCGGGCTGCTGGACGGCCGTCGCTGCACCACGCACTGGCGCTACGGTCCGGAGCTCGCGGCCACGTTCCCCGAGGCGGTCGTCGACACCGACGTGCTCTACGTCGAGCAGGACGGGATCGTCACCGGCGCGGGCTCGGCCGGCGGCATCGACGCCAACCTGCATCTCATGCGTCAGTGGTACGGCTCCCGCGTCGCGGCCACGGCGGCCCGACGGATCGTGGTGCCGCCGCACCGCGACGGCGGGCAGGCGCAGTTCGTGCGGGCGCCGATGCCCACGATCGAGGCCGAGACGCTCGCTCCCGTGCTCGACTGGGCCCAGCAGCACCTCGCCGAGCCGCTCACCGTGGCCGCGCTGGCCCAGCGCGCGCACCTCTCCGAGCGCACCTTCGCCCGCCGGTTCCGCGACGAGACGGGAACGACGCCCTGGCAGTGGCTGCTGGGTCGCCGGGTGGCGATGGCCGAGGAGCTCCTCGAGACCTCCGAGCTCTCGATCGAGCAGATCGCGACCCGCGTGGGCTTCGGCAACGCCGCGACGCTGCGCCACCACTTCGGCGCGATCCGCGGCACCAGCCCCCAGGCGTACCGGCGCTCGTTCACGTGCATCGAGTCGGCCTGAGGCTGCTCAGAGCTCGGTGCGCCTGACCTTGCCGGTGGCGGTCCGGGGGAGCGCCTCGACGCGCTCGTACTCCTTGGGCCGCTTCGGCGGGGCCAGGCGCTCGGTGGCGGCCTCGCGCAGGGCGTCCTCCGATGCGTCGCCGACGTGCGCTGCCACGACACGCTGGCCCCAGTGCTCGTCGGGCCGACCGAAGACCGCGATCTCGACGACGCCGGGGACCTCCACCAGCGCGGCCTCCACCTCGGCGGGGTAGACGTTCACCCCGCCGCTGATGATGAGGTCGGTGCGGCGTGAGTCGAGGTACACGTAGCCGTCGTCGTCGACGCGGCCGAGATCGCCCACCGTGAACGCCGGACCGTCGGCGGTGTCGCGCCAGGCGTTCGCCGTGCGCTCCTCGTCGTTCCAGTAGGCGAAGCGTCCCCACGGCGGCACGGCGCACCACAGCTCGTCCTCGTGGTCCACCGTGATCGTGCGGCCGGGCCGGGCGCGCCCAACAGTACCCGGGTGCTCGGCCCACTCCGGGGCCGAGCAGGCCGTGAACTGGCCCTCGGTCGAGCCGTAGAACTCCCAGACGACGTCGGTGCCGAAGAGCGCGTGCGCGCCGCGCCGGATCGGGTCGGGGCAGGGCGCGCCGGCGTGCGCCACGAGACGGAACGACGAGACGTCGATCGTGGCGCCGACCTCCAGATGCGCCAGCAGCCGTTGAAGGTGCGCCGGGACGCAGAACATCGTCGTCGGCCGCAGCCGCGCGACGGCCTCGCAGAAGCCCTCGGGGGTGAACGTGGGCAGCACGGCCACGTCGCCGCCGGCCAGCGCCGTGCCGAGCGCGAACCGCAGGGGAGCGGAGTGGTAGAGCGGCGAGACCACGAGGTTGACGTCCTCGGCCGCAAAGCCCCAGAGGTCCCGCTCCTCCAGGACGGCCTGCTCGGCGTCGGTGACGTCCCAGAAGCCCGACCAGACGCCCTTCGGGCGCCCCGTTGTGCCCGAGGTGAAGTGCATCGGGCGGCAGCGCGGGTCGGGGTCGAGGTCGACGGGCTCGGGCTCGAGCAGCTCGGCGAACCGTACGAGCGAGTCCAGCACGAGGGCGGGGGAGACGTCGTCGAGGATCGGCTCGCGCTCGTGCGGCGTCAGCCGTGGGTCGAGGGGCACGGGGATGCGCCCGGAGGCGACGCAGGCCCACACCGCCGCCAGCAGCTCGACGCTGTTCGGCAGGCTCACCACGACCCGGTCCCCGGCCCGCACGCCGGCCGTCTCGAGTCCCGCCGCGAAGCGGCCCGCCAGGCGGCGCAGGTCGGCCGCGGGCAGCGCCACGGGCTCTGCGGCCTGGTGTGACATCGCTCATTCCTCTCGCGGGGGATCGTCGAAGCCTCTGGGATCTGCGTGCTCAGTATGGTTGACTGGCAGGCGGCCGTTCCCCCGACCCGCATTGGTTTCGATGACCCAGACCCCCAAGCCCGGACACCGGCGCAAGCCCGTCGTCCGCGACCCTTGGTACGTCCGTGCCCGCAAGCACGGAGCCTTGGCGACCGGTGTGGCCTCCCTCGGAGTGGCCGCCGTCGCGGCTCTCGGCACCTCCACGGTGAGCCTGGCCGAGTCTCCCGATGCCGCCGACGCCACCCCCGTCGCCCACGGTGACATCGTCACCGAGGCCCTCAGCGGCTCCGCTCCCGCGCGCGCCAGCCGCAGCAGCGCCGAGCGCCCGCCCCTGCCTTCCGCCGTCGAGGCCGAGGCCATGGTCGAGGGCTCGCTCTACGCGCAGAAGACCGTCCCGGTCCGTGCCGACGCCTCCGACGACTCACCGGTGCTGGCCACCGTGGCGAAGGGCAAGACCCTCCAGGTCACGGGCGAGACCCGCGGCGACTGGACGCAGGTCATCCACAACGACCTCCCGCGCTGGGTCTCCACCGAGCTCGTCGACGAGGAGGAGCCCAAGCTCGGCCCCTCCGAGGGCACGATCTCCACGGCCGCCTGCGCCCGTGGCTCCGCGGTCGAGTCGGGCCTGCAGCCCGACACCGTGCGCGTCTACCGCGCCGTCTGCGCGCGCTTCCCCGAGGTCGCCAGCTACGGCGGCCTGGCCGGCCGTGGCGAGCACGCCACCGGCCACTCGCTCGACATCATGGTCCGCGGCCAGCTCGGCTGGGACATCGCCGCGTTCCTGCAGGCCAACCGCACCCAGCTGGGCGTGGACTACCTGATCTACGAGCAGCGCATCTGGACGGTCCAGCGTGGGGGCGAGGGCTGGCGTGGCATGAGCGACCGTGGTGGCGCCACCGCGAACCACTACGACCACGTCCACGTGACCACCGTCGGCAACGCCGGCACCCTCTGAGCCCCGCGCGATGGCACGTCGGGTCGGCCTGACCGGAGGCATCGCCTCGGGCAAGAGCACGGTCAGCGCGCGTCTGGCCGCGCTGGGCGCCACGATCATCGACTACGACCGGCTGGCCCGCGAGGTCGTCGAGCCGGGCAGCCCCGCGCTCGACCTCATCGCCCAGCGCTTCGGCGCCGGCGTCATCACCCCCGAGGGCACGCTCGACCGGCCCGCGCTCGGCGCGCTGGTCTTCGCCGACCCGGCGGCCCTGAAGGACCTCGAGGCGATTACGCACCCCGCCATCCGCGATCTCGCAGCCGAGCGGGAGCAGCAGGCGGGTCCCGACGGCATCGTCGTGCACGACAACCCGCTCCTGGTGGAGATGGGTGCCGCGGCCGCGTGCGACGTCGTCATCGTCGTGGACGCGCCCGAGGAGCTCCAGCTCGCGCGCATGGTGGGGGACCGCGGCATGAGCGAGGCCGACGCCCGCGCCCGCATCGCCGCGCAGGCGTCCCGCGATCAGCGCAACGCCGCCGCGGACGTCCTCATCGAGAACACCGGCACCCGGGAACAGCTGAGCGCCCGGGTCGACGAGGTCTGGAAGGACCTGGTCGAGCCGGGCGCTCGATGAGCGCGACGCCGCTGCAGTAGCGTCCGCTCGGGAGTGACCGCTTACGCGGCCAGTTCGGGATCGGCGATCTCGCGCAGTCGCGCGATCGCCTGGCGCTCCACCTGACGCACGCGCTCGGCCGAGATGCCGTGGCGCTTGCCGATGTCGGCGAGCTTCTGCTGGCGACCGTCGAGCAGGCCGTAGCGGGCCTTGACGATGTCGGCCTCGCGGGCCTCCAGTCGGTCGACGAGAGCGAGCAGCTGGTCGCGGGCATCGTGGTCGAGCATCGCCAGGTCGGGGCCGGGCGTGCTGTCGCGGGCGATCAGGTCGCCGAGGCTGGTGTCGCCGTCCTCGTCCACGGGGGAGTCGAGGCTGACGTGGTCGCGGCCCCAGGCGAGCAGGTCGATGACGCGCTCGACCTCCATCCCGAGCTCGGCGGCGATCTCGGCGGGCTCGGGGTCGTAGCCCAGCTGGCGCTCGAGGTTGCGACGGGCGCCGGAGACCTGGTTCAGCTCCTCGACGACGTGCACGGGGAGGCGCACGACGCGCGCCTGCTGCGCGACACCACGGGTGATGGCCTGACGGACCCACCACGTGGCGTAGGTCGAGAACTTGAAGCCCTTGGCGTAGTCGAACTTCTCCACGGCGCGGATCAGACCCGTGTTGCCCTCCTGGATGAGGTCGAGCATCGGCATCTGCGCGCGTCCGTACTTGCGCGCGATCGACACGACGAGGCGCAGGTTCGCCTGGACGAACTCCTGCACGGCGCGGTCGCCCTCCTCGGCGATCCACTCCAGCTCCTCGCGCGTGGCGCGCTTGGGCGCGCCGCCCTTCGCACGTCCGATGCGGCCGGTCTCGAGCAAGTGGCGGGCGTACAGCCCGGCCTCGATCGTGCGGCTCAGCTCGACCTCGCGCTCGGCGTCGAGCAGCGGGGTGCGCGCGATCTCGGACAGGTACATGCCGACGCTGTCCTTGCCCTCGAATTCACGGTCTTCCACGGTGATCCTCCTGACGGTGGCTTCACCCGGTACAACGAACGCGGCAGCGCTGGTGTTCCGTTCTCAGGAGTTTCTTGGAATGGCGCCGGTCACGCGGGTCGCGGTGTCGATGATCCACGCCAGCTCCCAGGCCCGCTGACGCCAGGCGGCGTAGCGACCGCTGACGCCGCCGTGGCCGGCGGCCATCTCGGTGCGCAGCAGGACCGATCGCTCGGCCCCGGTGACCTCGCGCAGCCGGGCGACCCACTTGGCGGGCTCGACGTAGAGGACGCGGGTGTCGTTGAGCGACGTGCCGGCCAGGATCGCGGGGTACTCGATGTCGGCCACGTTCTCGTAGGGCGCGTAACCCTTCATGTAGGCGTAGACCTCGGGATCGTGCAGCGGGTCGCCCCACTCGTCCCACTCGATGACCGTGAGCGGCAGTGAGGGGTCGAGGATCGTGGTCAACGGGTCGACGAACGGCACGTCGGCGAAGATTCCCGCGAACGCGTCGGGTGCGAGGTTCGCGACGGCGCCCATCAGCAGACCGCCGGCGCTGCCGCCCTCGGCGACCAGCCGGTCGGCGGACGTCCAGCGCTCGTCGGCGAGGTGACGGGCGCAGGCGACGAAGTCGGTGAACGTGTTCTTCTTGGCCAGCTGCTTGCCCTGGTCGTACCAGGCGCGGCCGAGCTCGCCGCCGCCGCGCACGTGGGCGACGGCGTAGACGAAGCCGCGGTCGAGCAGGCTGAGGCGCGAGATCGAGAAGTCGGGGTCGAGGCTGATCTCGTACGAGCCGTAGCCGTAGATCAGGCCCGGGGCACTGCCGTCGCGCGGCGTGCCGCGACGGCACACGATCGACAGCGGGACGAGGGCGCCGTCGTCGGCGCGCACCCAGGCGCGGTGCTGCTCGTAGTCCTGCGGGTCGAAGTCGCCCAGCACGGGCGCGCGGCGGCGCAGGATCCGCTCACCGGTGGCCGGCTCGAGGTCCCAGATGGTGGCGGGCTCGACGTAGGACGTGTAGCCGATCCGCAGGTAGCGCGGGTCCCACTCGGCGTTGCCGGCGAGGCCGCACGTGAACAGCTCGGCGTCGAACTCGAGCTCCTGCGGCGCGCCGATGCCGTCGTCGCCGATGTCCATGAGGGCCAGGCGCGTGGTGGCGTCGCGCCGGTACGAGACGGCGAGGTGGTGGGCGAACGCGTCGGCCGCCTCGAGGCGGACGTCATCGGACCCGGGGATGAGCACGCGCGTGTCGGTGGGGTCCTCCAGCGGCGCCAGGACCAGCTCGAAGTTCACGGCGCCGTCGTTGTGGAGGATCGCGAGCTGGTCGCGGCCGCCGACGACGACGTGCTCGACGGAGTAGTCGACGCCCTCGCGGCGCGGCCACACGACGGAGAACTCGCCCGTGGGGTCGTGCGCGTCGAGCAGACGGACCTCGGTGGTGATCTTGGACCCGACGGCGATCACCAGGAAGCGCTCGGAGCTGGTGCGGCCCAGGCCGACGAAGTAGCGCTCGTCGGGCTCCTCGAACACGAGCACGTCGTCCTCGGTGGAGCCGAGCTCGTGGCGCCACACGCGGTGCGGGCGCCAGGCCTCGTCGACCGTGACGTAGAAGAGGTGGCGGCCGTCGGCCGACCAGGTGGCGCCGGGCGCGGCGCCCTCGACGAGGTCGGGCAGGACCTCGCCGGTGGAGAGTCGCCGGACGCGGATCGTGTAGCGCTCGTCGCCCTGGGTGTCGACCGACCAGGCCAGCAGGTCGCCGTCGTCGGAGATGCTGAACGCGCCGAGGGAGAAGAACTCGTGCCCCTCGGCCTCCTCGTTCGAGTCCAGCAGCACCTCCTCGCCGGGCAGGGTGGCGCCGGGCTCGACGACGGGCGGCTCCCAGTCGTCGGGGCCGGCCAGCGGCACCCGGCAGCGGATGCCGTACTGACGTCCCTCGACCGTGCGGGAGTAGTACCACCAGCGGTCGTGGCGCACCGGGACCGACATGTCCGTCTCGAGCGTGCGGTCCTTGATCTCGGTGAAGACCTGCTCGCGGAGGTCGGCCAGGTGCGCCGTGGTGTCCTCGGCCCACGCGTTCTCGGCCTCGAGGTAGGCGATCGTCTCGGGATCGTCCTTGTCGCGCAGCCAGTCGTAGGCGTCGACGACCGTGTCGCCGTGGTGCGTGCGCTCCACCGGACGGCGGGGGGCGGAGGGGACGGTCGGCCGCTGGTCGGTCATTCCCCGACCGTACCGGCCGGCTGCGACACCGTCCCCGCATGGCCGGGAACCAGATCGGGGTCGTCCGCGCGCAGGGTCCGCACGGGCCCGACGGGGGTGTGCCGGGTCTCGAACCGCACGGTCACCAGGCCCATGCCGCGACCCCACACCCAGCCGTCGCCGTGCTCGACGTGGTGGACGTCCATGCCCGGCGACCAGTCGCGGCGCGGCTCGGGGACGGCGGGGACCTCCTCGACCGGCTCGGGCAGCACGGGCTCGTCGTCCGCGGTGTCCTCGGCGAACAGGTCGTCCTGGACCCAGTCGGCCAGCCCGCTGATCCCCACGCCCAGCAGCCGCAGGCCGCCGCCGGTGTCCGTGGCGTCGAGCAGGCGGCGGGCGGTCTGGACGATCAGGCGCGTCTGGTCGGTGGGCCCGGGCAGCGTGAGGGAGCGGGTGTGGGTCGTGAAGTCGTGGTAGCGGACCTTGAGCGTCACGGTGCGGCCCGACAGCTGCGCCCGTCGCAGCCGCTCAGCGGTCTTGCGGGCGAGCGAGTCGCAGATGAGCCCGAGCTCGGCCCGGTCGACGATGTCGGTCTCGAAGGTGTCCTCGGTGCTGACGGACTTGTTCTCGCGGTGGGAGCTGACGGCACGGTCGTCCATGCCGCGTGAGAGTCGGTGCAGCGAGGCACCGGACGCTGACCCGAGCAGGTCGACCAGCTCGGCCTCGGAGTGACGCCACACGTCGCCCACGGTCGTGACGCCGATGTGGCGCAGCCGCGCCTCGGTCGCCGGGCCGACGCCCGCGATGACGCCGATCGGCATCGGCTCCAGCAGGCTCCGCTCCGTGCCGGGGGCGACGATGAAGGAGCCGTCCGGCTTCTCGATCTCGCTCGCGATCTTGGCCATGAGCTTCGACGACGCCACGCCGACCGACGCCGTGAGCCCGTCGGTCAGGCGCGTGACGTCGGAGCGCAGCTCGTCCACGAGCTCGGGCAGCCGGTCGGGGTCGAAGTCCTCGCCGGCGGCCAGGTCGACGAAGGCCTCGTCGAGCGAGAGCGGCTCGACGGCGGGGGAGAGGGCGCGCAGCCGGTCCATGACGATCCGCGAGGCCGCGCGGTACGCGTCGAACCGGCCGGACAGGAAGGCCGCGTGGGGACAGCGCGATCGGGCCTCGGCCATGCTCATCGCGGAGCGGACCCCGAACTTCCGTGCCTCGTACGACGCGGTGGAGACCACGCCGCGCTGACCGATCCCGCCGACGATCACGGGCTTGCCGCGCAGGGACGGCTTGTCGCGCTGCTCGACCGAGGCGAAGAAGGCGTCCAGGTCCAGGTGCAGGATCGAGGCCGTCGGACGCATGCGCCCATTGTCACGCCGACGTCACGTCTCGCGGTCGTTCCCCCGCCGACACGGGCGCGTAACGCGCGGGATACGAGAGATTTCTAGCCTGACGGCACCATGAACGGTCTGCCCGGTCCCGCGGCCCTCGAGCGAGCGATCGCCGATCCGCCCGAGGTCCCCGATGTGCGTGAGGCCTCCGACCTCGCGGGACTCGACCGCCGGTCCGTTCGTGCGGAGGACCTGCTGGCGAACTCGGTCGCCGTCATCGCGCCCGCAGCCAGCGCCCTGAGCGTCCCGTTCGTGCTCCTCGCCGTGGTCGGGCCCGGCGCCTGGCTCAGCGCGGTGCTCGGATTCGGGCTGGCGCTGCTGCTGGCCGGGGTGTTCTCGCACTACGCGACCCGCATCGCCGCGCCCGGCTCGATGTACACGTGGGTGACGCGGTCGCTCGGACCCTGCGCAGGGCTGCTCGTGGGAGCGTCGATGCTGCTCGGCTACGCGATCCTGGTGGCGTTCGGCCTGTCGCAGACGATGCGCCGGTCGACGGACGCCGTCGCGTCGGCCGCCCCCTCCGCGCCCGCGCTCGGGGCCGGCTCCCAGTGGTGCATCGGCGCCGCGGTCGTGGTGGTCTGCCTGCTGGTCTCCGTGCGTGGCGTGCGGGTCGCGACCCGCTTGGCGCTGGTGGTGGAGTCGGCGCTGGTCGTGGGTCTGCTGGTCCTCGCCGGGCTCACGTTCGCGCGGGAGGGCGCACCGTCCCTCGCGATCCTGTCGCTCGACGGCGCCGATCCGTGGCGGGTCCTGCTCGGTGCCGTCGCGGTCCTGGGCATCACGGTGGGCTTCGAGTCGTCGGCGGCGCTCGGCGGCGAGGCCGCACGACCCTTCTGGAGCGTCCCGCGCGCGATGACCGGCGCGCTGCTGGTGGCCGCGGCGCTCTACGCCGTCGCGTTCACGGCCGTCGGCACCCTGACCGCCCCCGAGGGGGAGCGCCGTGGCGGTCCCGCGCAGTGGTGGTTCCCGGAGTCGGTGGACGCCCACGTCGCCGACGCCGTGCTGAGCTCGCTGCTGGCGGTCTCGTTCCTGGCGCTGACCCTCTGCGCGTGGAACGCGCTGGCGCGGGTGATCTTCTCGTTCGCCCGCGAGGGCGTCCTGCCTGCCGTGCTGGGTCGCACGCACGACCGGTGGGGGTCGCCCGTCGGGGCGCTGCTGGTGGTCGCGCCGGTCGCGATCGCTCCCGCAACCCTCACCCTGGTCACAGGACGCCAGGTGGGCGTGCTGTCGATGGCGCTGCTCCAGCACGCCGTCCTCGTCCTGTTCGTGGCGTATGCACTGGTGGCCCTCGCGCTCCCGGTCTTCCTGCACCGCATCGACGAGCTGACGCCGGGGCCGCTGGTCCTCGCCGGTCTCGCCGCGGCGCTGACGCTGCTGCTGGCAGGACTCGCCATCGTGGAGGACGTGCGCGGGGGCGACCTCGGGGGGCTGACGCTCACGCTCGGCTCGCTCGGCTCGGGCCTGCTCTGGTTCGTCGGGCTGCGGTGGCTCCGGCCCTCCTCGCTGCGGCGGATGGGCATCCACGACGAGACGATCAGCACGGACCTGCTGGGCGCATGAGCGGATCGGGTCAGTCGTCGAAGGTGCCGCCCGCGGCCTTCCGCGGCCGTGAGCCCGGTGCGGTCGACAACGCCTTCGCGATCCTCGAGGAGGTGGCCCGATCGGGAGCCGGGGTGTCCGCGCGGGAGATCGCCGAGAACCTCGGCATGCCGCGCGCGACCGCCTACCGGATCCTCAAGCACCTCGTGCAGCAGGAGTACCTCGTGCGCAGTCCCGACCTGTCGGGCTTCGCACTCGGTCAGCGGGTGCGGGACCTCGCCCGAGGGACCGACTCCCTCGGGACGACGGTCGATCCCTGACGGCCGCGAGGCGTCAGGGCCAGCCGCGCAGCACGCGGGCCCGGACCGCCGTCAGCGGCAGGAGGCCCGTCTGGCCCCCGCGTGCCTGCATGGCACGCGAGTCGAAGGAGCGACGGCGGTTGTCGCCGAGCACCCAGAGGTGCCCCGGGGGCACCGTGACGTCGTAGGCCACGTTCGAGACGTCGATCGGGGGCTCCGCGAGGTACGGCTCGTCGAGCACGCGCCCGTTGCGCATCAGGGCTCCACCGGGCGCGCAGCATGTGATCCGGTCGCCGGGCAGCCCGAGCACGCGCTTCACCATCGCGTCCTGCGCGCCGACCTCGTCTCCCGCGGCGCCGGAGCGGGCGCGGTGGGCCTCGCGCCAGCTGCGCGGAGCCTCGAACACGACGACCTCGCCGCGGTCGGGGTGTCGCGCCCCGAGCGACGTCGTCAGCAGGGTGCTGCCGACGTCGTGGGTGGGCGCCATCGACGGAGAGGTGACCGTCGCGTGCCCGAGCAGTCCGGTGAGGAAGGACATCGCCAGGGTCGCGGCGAGGGTCGCGCCCGCCCACCAGCCCAGGCGGCGGGGACGACGCGAGGTCAGCTCGCGGGGCACGTCCGGGGCCCGTTGGTCTCGCACCACTCCCGGACCAGACCCTCCATGTAGCGCACCTCGGTGGTCTGCTCGGCGATGATGTGCGTCGCGGTGCTGTGGACGAACGCGTTCGACTGAACGGGCAGGTAGTCCTGCGACATCGTGATGGCACCCTCGTGGTGCTCGATCATCGCTCGGAGGAACGCCACCTGGGCGTCGGGCGTGGGGAGCGTCGCGATCTCGTCCACGCGCTCGGCCGCGATCATGCCCGGCATCGTGCCCGCCGTGTGGTCGTGATCGTCGGCGGCATCGTCCACGGGCTGCTGCCAGGCGCGCAGCCACGCCTTCATGGTCGTGATCTCGTTGCGCTGGTCCTGGACGATGAACCGGGCCGAGGCGCTGACGCGCTCGTCGAGGCCCGCATGACGGCGGACGTTCTCCGAGAGCTCGATGGCCTGCCGGTGGTGCAGGATCATGTCCCGCGCGAACGCGATGTCGGCCGCCGCCGGCGGCTCCGCCTTCTGCAGTCGGGGGAAGGTCTTCACGGTGCCCCACGGGCGCTCCACCGTGGGCCGGTCCGCCGCGGTCTCGGAGGCCTGGGTGCCGCCGAGCGCCACCTGCTGGGGTTGCGATCCGCAGCCGGTGAGGGCCAGCGTCGCCACCACGAGGGCGAGGGGGCGAAGGAGAGTCGTCACGCGCATGGGTGCTCCGTCGTCGAAGGGAGGGGGAGGGGACCGGGACGCCACCCGCGCGGATGGCGTCCCGGCCCACGGCTCAGCCGGTTGTCACTTCCTGACCACGTACTTCACCGCGGCGGTTCCCGACTTGACCGTGCCGCTTCCGGCGTACGACGCCTTCACGACGTACCCCTTCGGCTTCTTCGGTGCCGTGAAGGTGAGGTTGGTGCGACCCTTCACCAGGGTCAGCGTCCTCACGCTGCCGTTCACCGTGAGTCGCACCTTCCCGGAGACCGGCTTGCCGGCCGCGGTCACCGTGACGGCGACCTTGTTCTTCCGGCCGGGCTTCACGGTCTTGGCCGCCAGCCGCACCGCCACGCGCGGCGTCGCCTTGGCGACGGGCCGCGTGGTGGGCGCCGTCGTCGGTGCCGTGGTGGGCGCCGTCGTCGGGGCGGTCGTCGGCTCGGTCGTCGGCTCCGGGGTGGGAGCCGTCGTGGGCGGGGTGCCCCACACGACCGCGTCGGACTCGGCGACGTTCGACGGGAAGCCGGCGGCCGATGCGTTCACCTTGACCGAGATCGATGCGTTCATGTCGGCCTCGCTCAGGGTGTAGTCCTGGCCCGTCGACACGGCCTCGCCGTTGCGGAACCAGGTGTACGCGTAGGTCAGGCTCTGGGCCGCACTGCGCCACGTGCCCGCGCTCGACGTCAGGACCTTGCCCACGGCGGGAACGACGGTCGCGGTGCTGTCGGCCTTGTCGGTGATCTTCGGCTTGACCGTGTTCTCCGGCGTGCACGGCTTCGTGACCGCGTTCACCGAGGAGAACGGACCGTTGATGCACTTGCGCGCATCCTTGATCGTCGGCTTCTGGGCGAAGAAGTCACGCGGGACCAGCTGGAACTTCTGCCAGTGGATCGGCATCGGCGACTGGTCCTCGTCCTTGTCGGTGTGGTGGAACCCGACGTTCACCCACGCGACCGGGTCGGTCAGCTCGTGGGTGTCGTTCGCGACGTAGTCGAGGATGGTCTGTCCCGGGCACCCCGCGTTGAGGTTGTCCGAGGCGTACTCCTCGCACGAGCGGTAGTTCGTGAACGACACCGCCGGCGACGTGACCGGGATCAGCGCGTTGGAGGTGTTGTTGTTCACGATCTCGTACGAGCGCGCGTGCCCGTCCTTGTTCTTGCTGTTGGGGTTCAGCACGCGCCACCAGCTGAGCTGGTCGTGGTCCTCGTTCTCGACCGAGGAGAAGGCCGAGCTCTTGACCGTTCCCGTGCCCTCGACGATCGGAGCGCGCGTCCCGGACCCGGGGCTGCTGAAGTCCCACTGCTCGACCGTCTGCCGCTCGGCCTTGTCGATGCCGAAGTCCACCTTGTAGATCGCGTTGTGCCAGTGCGAGCCCGCGTACGACTGGACCTCCTTGGTGGTGGTCTGGCCGCCCTGGGTCGACGTCACGGTGGACTTGCCCGACAGGGGCCAGCCGACCTTGGGGTTGGTGCCGAAGAACGCACCTGTCTGGCTCTCGGAGGCCCAGCCGGGTGCGATGTCGCCCGTGGCGCCGAGGCCGACGTCGATCTGACCGTGGTCGTCGAAGGAGACGCGCTGCTGGTACTCGTACCAGCTGATCTTCGAGATGGACGAGACGGCGAGGGTCGTGCCCTGGTCGGCGTACAGCGTGCCGCCGCCGATCTGGGTCTCCTGGGCGTGCGTCATGAGTCCCGTGGGGTCCTCCTGCACGCAGATGCCCGGGATAGTCCGCTCCACGAGACGTCCGCTGTACGTGAACGACTGGTCCACGTCGAGCGCCTCGCCGGAGCACACCTCGGGCCCCTGCGTCATCAGGTACTGCTTGCCGAACCCGTACGAGGTGATGTCGTTGTACTGCACGTGACCGGTGTCGTACGGCACGTTCAGCTGGGCGATGTTGAGCTGGTCGAGCACGCGCTTGTAGCCCGCGTACTCGTAGTCGCCCGTGGCCGGCTTGAACTCGATCTGCTCGAGGATGAGGCCCTTGATCGGGTGGATGCGCGCGCACATCCGCCACGCGGACCCGTTCTCCAGCTCCTTCTCGATGAGGCTGTCCGCACACGCCAGGGGCGACTCGGCGGCGGTCGCCGCCGTCGAGGGCAGGACCGAGACCAGGCCTGCCGTGAGGAGTGCGGTCGCGCCGGCGGCGACGATCCGCGTCACTGTCTTCTTTCGCATCGGACTTCTCTCCCTGCTCACTGCGTGCGGACGATCTTCTGGGTGGACAGGTTCACGACGAAGTCGAAGGTGTTGAGGTACACCCCGGACGCGGTCGAGACCATCAGCTGGGCGCAGCGGTCCTCGCCGCACTCCTTGCCCTTGGCGGTGGTCTTGTTGAAGACCCACGAGCCGGCGACGTAGTCGACCTGGTCGGGATCGATGAGCGGGACGCCCATGTTCTCCTCGAACTCGGCCTTGAACGCCAGCTTCTCCTCGGACTCGACGGCGATCCGCATGGCCAGGTCCGCCTCGGTGGCCGAGGTCGGAGGCTGGGCCTTGGCCGACTTCGTGGAGTCCACGACCTTGCCGGCGCCGAGGTCCACGACCTGGTCGTAGGCGATGTCGTGCGTGTAGTCGTACAGCGCGACCACGGCCTTGCGGCCGGTGTAGTCGTCACCCAGGTCGGGCAGGTCGGCGTAGAGGAACTCCGGCCCCGCCTTCCCCCGCACGTCGGTCGCGTCCGCGGGGATGCTCGCGTCGGTGGACGCGACGTGGATGGCGTAGCCGGTCTCCTCCGCCGAGAGCGTGGCTCGGTCGGCGCCGAGCTTCGGCTTGCTGGTGGGCAGGTCGCCGTCGCCGACGACGGTGAACTTGCTGCTCTCGCCGGAGTCGGTGCCGCTCACGTCCTGTTGCGCCATGACGTAGGTCGTCGCGGCGGCGGTCAGTCCGAGGGCGAGTGCAGCGACGGCGACTTTGCGTGTCCTCCAGGGCACGCGCTGTGACGCATTCACATGGTCTCCTTGTGGGGCTGGTTGGGTGATCGACGCCGGAGGAGCCGGAGCCGTCGGGACCGGCCCGGGGAGCCGGTCCCTCGGGCCGTCGATCGCCGACGGTCCGAGGTCTGGGGAGCGGCGAGGCCGCGTGGGTCAGCGCACGGTCGTCTTCCTGGTGAGGGAGGCGCCGCTGGTGGACGCGTCTCCGGCGTAGACGACGCGCACCGTCGCGCGGCCCTTGCGCAGGCCCTTGATCGTGAGGGTGCGGCTGCCGCGGGAGAGCGTCGTGCGGACGACCTTGGTCTTGCCGCCGGACTTGACCGTGATGGTGACCCGCCCGGTGCGCGACCCCTGCGAGGTGACCTTGGCCGTGACCTTCAGCCGTCCCTTGCGCAGCGGCTTCGCCGAGGCGCTCAGGCGGGTCGTGGCCCGGGCGACCGGACGCGCGGCGCTGGTGGCGCTCGCGCCGCCCGCAGGGTTGCTCGCGGTCACCACGACCGCGATCCGGGCGCGGGCGTCGGCGGGGGTGAGACGGTGGGACCGGCCGGTCGCGCCGGAGATGGCCTTGCCGTTGCGCGTCCACCGGAAGGCGTGGGAGGCCGCGGTGCTCCACGATCCGGTCGTGGCCGTGAGCGTGCTGCCGACGCGGGCGGTGCCGGACACGGTCGGCGGAGTCACCAGGACCGGTGCGACCAGCACGGGGGCGGCGCTGGTGATCGGTCCGAAGTCGGTGGACTCGGCGACGCCGGCGGTCCAGCCGGACCTCGACGCGGTGGCCCGCACGCGCAGCACCGAGCCGATGTCCTGGGTCGCCGTGGTGTAGCTGCTTCCGGTCCCGACCACCGTGTCGCCTCGCAGCCACTGGAGGGTCACGCTCGCGTCGGCCGGCGTCCAGCTTCCCGGGGTGGCCGTGAGCACGGAGCCCACGGTCGTGGACCCCGAGATCGCGGGCTTCGCGACGTTCGCGATCGTCTCGACCGGGGCCGTCCCACCCGTGACGAGTGCGGTGGACGCGCTCGTGGCCGTCTCCGTGGCCCCCTGCACCATCGCCACGGAGCGGACGGAGATGCGGTGACCGCCGTCCGCGTCGCGCAGTCGGTAGGTGGAGGTCGTCGCGCCGGCGATGACGGCGCCGTCACGCAGCCATTGGTGGCTGAACTCGACGCCCTGCGTCGGGTACCAGGTGCCACGGCTCGCGGTCAGCACCGAGCCCACGGTGGGAGTGCCCGAGATCGTCGGCACGGCGAGGTTCTCGCTGATCTGGGTCAGGTACGCGTCGGCGACGTACGTCTGCCCGGCGCCGAGCGTGATCGGCGTGGCCTGAGGCTTGTCGGGCTGGTTGTCGTACCACTCGCTGACGGCTTCGTTCTGGTTCTCGAACCACAGGATGTAGGAGCCGGGCTCCAGTCCGGTGAAGGCGTACCCTCCTGCCGACGAGTCGGCGACCGTCGCCTGGACGAACTCTCCGCTGAGTCGGTAGAGCGACACGTCGATGCCCGGCGCGATGACGTGTCCGGTCTCCAGGACGGTGCCGCGGATGACGCCCGTCGCCTCCGCGTGCGCGACCGACGAGGTGAGGGTCGCCAGGGCCGTCGTGGCGACGGCGGCTGCGGTGAGCTGGGACAGGACGCGAGTAGCAGACATGCGGGGAAGTTCCTTCTGGCCGGGGTCGATTCGGCCATCAATCTGGTGGCGACGCGTTTCACGCGGCGGTCGCGGCGGGAACTGGCGCGTTACGAAAGCGCCGTCGATGTGAAGGAGTCGCGATCGTGAATGAGACACCGAATGGGACTGAGGGGCCGCAGGGCCGTGACGGGCGTGTAAACATCAGGTCACCGGCGTCGGGAGCGGGGACGCGTGGCCCTACGCTGACGTCATGGTCGCCCCCGCCGCTCCGGTCGCACGCGTCGTGCGTGCCGGCTCCGTGAGCCTGTGGTCGACCCTCATCGCCGTCGGCGCGCACGTCTCCGGGAGCGGTCAGCCGCCCCCGGCCGTGGTGCTCGTGCCGGTCGTCGCCGCCGGGGCCGCGCTGGCCTGGTGGGCCGCCGCGCGGCGGATCGGATTCGCCGTCGCCCTCGGGCTGCTCGCGGTCCCGCAGGTCGTCGTCCACGTGCTGACGGGCTACGTCCACGGCCACGACGTGGTCCCGGGCGTGGGCATGCTGGTCGCCCACGTGCTCGGGCTCGGAGTCGTCGCGGCGGGCATCGCGCTGGCCGAGCGCCTCTGGTGGTCGTGGTGGCGCCACGTCACCTTCGTCCTGCGCCTCGTCCGTCCCGTCACGGCGCCGGTGCCGGTCGCGCTCGCGCTCCGTGGGGCCGAGCCGCTGCATCCGTCCGCTCTGCTCGAGCACATCGTGGTGCGGCGAGGTCCGCCCTTCTCCCGGGTCGTCACCGCCCCGGTCGCCCGCATCTGCGGGTGACTCCTCTCCGCCTGACCTCAGGCGGTCACCGAACCAGGAGAAGAACCATGTCCCTTGCCCCTCGTGCTGCCCGGACGGCAGCGCTCGCCCTCACGTCCTCGGCCCTCGTGGTCCTCGGCGCCGGAGCGGCCTCGGCCCACGTCTCGGTCACGCCGTCCTCGACGGCTGCCGGCTCCTACGCCGTGTTGACCTTCTCGGTCGGCCACGGCTGCGAGGCCTCGCCGACGACGCAGCTGACCTTCCAGATCCCTGAGGAGGTCATCGCCGTGACGCCGACGGTCAACCCGAACTGGACGGTCGAGAAGAAGATCGAGAAGCTCGAGTCCGCCGTCAAGGGGAGCCATGGCAGCGAGTACACCGAGCGCGTCGCGGAAGTCGTCTACACGGCCAAGACGCCGCTGGCCGACGGTCTGCGCGACACCGTCTCGTTGCAGCTGCCGCTGCCCGAGGAGGAGGGCGAGAAGCTCGTCTTCCCCGTGATCCAGACCTGCGAGAAGGGCGAGACCGCCTGGACGCAGACCTATGAGGAGGGTCAGGACGAGCCCGAGTCCCCGGCGCCGTTCATCACGACGACGGCCGCCGAGACCGACGGTCACGGCGGTCATGGCGACGCCGACGCCGACGCCGGCGCGGACGCGGACGAGACGGCCGAGGCCGGCTCGGGCTCCGACGCGCTGGGCTGGGCCGGCGTCGTGCTCGGCGCGCTGGGACTCGCGGCCGGCGGACTCGCGCTGGGTCGCACGCGGAAGCGCGCGTGACCTTCGCCCCACGCGCCCGGAGAGCACGGCTCGCCGCCGTGCTCTCCGGGCTGCTCCTGCTCCTGGTGTGGCCGGCCGCCGCGTTCGGCCACGCCACGCCGATCGGGAGCAACCCCGCGGACGGGCAGGTGCTGACGTCCTCGCCGAGCGAGCTCACCGTGTCGTTCACGGAGCCGGTGACGCTCGCGGGGAACGGCAACGCCGTGCTCGACGCCACGGGCGAGGAGGAGCCGGCGGAGTTCTCCGTGCGTGACTCCGTCCTCACGATCCGTCCCGAACAGCCCCTGCCGACGGGGACCCACGTCGTGACGTGGCGCGTCGTGTCGGCCGACTCCCACCCCGTCACCGGTGGGTTCACGTTCGCGGTGGGCGAGGCGACGCCCGGCGCGATCGGCGTGCCGGATTCCGAGGCCCAGCGCGAGCTCGTCGTGGGACGGTCGGTCGTCGAGGCCCTCCGCTACGCCGGTGTGCTCGGGCTCGCCGGGCTCGTCGCCTTCTCGCTCTTCGCGGTGCCCTCCTCCGTGCGCCGGGCGCAGGACGTCGAGCGACGCACGCGCGCAGCCACGCGGCGACTCGCCGCGCTCGCCGTCATCGCCTCCGTCCTGCTCGCACCCCTCACCGCCGTGTGGGAGTCGGGGGAGGAGCTGTCCGCGGTCGCGCGTCTCGATGCCTGGCGCGACGGACTGACCTCGTCCGCCGGCGTGGCCACACTCCTGGCGCTCCTGGGAGTGGCGGCGGCGCTGCGCGGGCGATCGCGTGAGCCCGTGCTCGCCGCGGTCGGGGTCGCGCTGATGCTCTCCTCGCTCGCGCCGGTCGGGCACACCCGCAGCTACGGTCCCTGGTGGCTCGTCGTCCCGGCCGACGTCCTGCACGTGCTCGCCGGCGCGGTCTGGTGGGGCGGACTGATCGGCCTCGCGATCGTCCTCGCGTCGGGCTCGACCCTGCGGGTGCGGGAGCGCGCGGCCACCCTCTCCCGTTTCTCCTCCGTTGCCGGGGTGTCGGTCGTCGGGCTCGTCGCGGCGGGCATCGTCCTCTACTGGCGGGTCGCGGACTCGTTCGCGGCCCTGTGGGAGACCGGGTACGGCAGATCGGTGATGATCAAGGCGCTCCTGCTCGTCCCCGTGGTCGCGGTCGCGGCATGGAACCGTCGGTTCGTCGTGCGCCGCGTCTCCGGACGCGACGCCGAGGCGGGGGCGCGCGTCCTCCGGCGCACCGTGGCCTTCGAGGCCGTCGTGATCGCCGGAGTGCTGCTCGCCACCGGCGTGCTCGTCGGGCAGACCCCGCCCCCGCGGACCGACACCGTCGTCAGGGACGTGCCGACCGTCCAGCGCGCGCAGCTCGAGCTGGAGGACTCCCACCGTGTCGAGGTCGTCGTGTCGCCCACGCGCCGCGGAGTGAACGCCGTGCAGATCGAACTGACGGACGGCGCGGGCCGCGTGGTGGACCTGCCCGATCCGCCACGCCTGCAGATCTCGCTCGAGGAGGGAGACGTCGGCCCGATCAACCGGCCGCTGACCCGAACGGGCCCGGGTCACTGGGAGGGCACCGCGGACCTCCCTCTGCCGGGCGCCTGGCGGCTGCTGGTGGCCGTGCGGCTGACCCGGTTCGACGAGCCCGTCGTGTCGACGGAGGTGCTGATCCCATGAGCGATCGACCGAGACTCACCCTGGCCGCCGCGAGCGCCGCCGTCGCTCTGGTCGTCGGGGCGGCTTCGCCCGCGATCGCCGATGCCGCGATCGAGGGGATCGTGCCCCAGGGCGACGGGACCACCGTCCTCGTGGTCGCCGTCGAGGACGGCTGCGGCGACGCCCCGACCACCGGGTTGGCGCTCGAGGTGCCTGACGACGTGTCGCTGATCGATGCCACGGCGCCCGACGGGTGGACGCGAGTCCTCGACGGTCCGCGCGTGGAGTTCGCCGGTACCGGCATCCCGCCAGGACAGGCGACCGAGTTCCTCGTCACGGCGCGCATCGGCGAGGAGGCGGCTCCGGAGGTCGCGGTCGTGTCCGAGCAGCAGTGCGGGGACGGACGTGTAGGCGCTCGGTCCCAGCCGGCCTTCGAGGTGACGGCGGAGTCCGTCGACCCGCGGATGACCGTCCGGGAGCCGCCGACCGTCTCCCCGGGCGCCGACAGCGCCCAGATCGCGTTGGTGGTCGGGGCGTTCGTGCTCGCCGTCGCCGCAGGCACGGTCGTGGCACGGCGGCGGAGCGACCGGGACTAGCCCTCCGTCCACAGGGGCGGATCGGAGCCCGGCATCGTCCACAGGCCGCGGGGGAGGGGTTCAGCCGAGCCCCGTTCGAGCACGAGGGTCGGCTCATGACCGAATCCGTGTTCCGCGCCCACACCCACGAGGACCTCCTCAACGCCCTGCCCACCTTCTTCGGGTTCGTGCCCCGCGAGTGCGTCATCGGCATGGCGGTCTCGGGCCCGCGCTGCCGGTTCGGCTTCCGACTGCGGCACGACCTGCCCGAGCCGGGTGAGGAGGCCGCGCTGGCCGCCGAGCTCGCGCCGCACCTGCTGCGCAACGGGGACGAGGGCTTCTTCGTCTTCGGGCTCTCCTCCGACGCCGAGCGTGCCCGGACGATGGCGTTGGCGCTGCGCGACGCCCTGCCGCCCGGTCGGGACTGGCTGACGATCTGGGCCGACGACCACCGGCTCTGGGCCGATCTCCCGGAGGTCCCGCCCGAGGGCGAGCCGTACACGCTCGACGCCCACCACGAGGCGATCGTGCGCGCCGTCGCCGAGGGCCGGGTCATCGCACGCGACCGGTCCGACCTCGCGGCCGAGGTGGCTCCGGCACGCGACCCCCGCCGCCGCTGGCTCGACGCGGCGCACGACGAGGAGCTGGGCCGCTTCATGGCCCGAGCGCTCACCACGGATCCCGACGCGTTCCTCGCGGGGGAGTGCGCGGCCGTTGCGGAGCTCACCGAGCGGTTCCTCGCGGGAGTGCACCTCACCGACGGCCAGCTCGTCGAGCTCTCGGTGCGCGCCTCGGGGCGGCAGGTCCGCGACACCGCGTGGCTGCGGATCACCCGGGACAACGCCGGGCCGATGTACCAGCTGTGGGCGGCGGTCGCGCGCATCGCGGCGGAGGACTTCGCGCCGGCGTCCCTGTGCCTCGCCGGGTTCTCGGCCTGGCAGATGGGCGACGGTGTCCGCGCCCGGTTCGCGCTGGAGCGTGCCCTCGTGCTGGAGCCCCACTACCGGATGGGCCAGCTGCTCCGCGGCGCGCTGGAGGCCGGGATGCATCCCGACCTCTGGGCCACAGCGGGCGCGCGGCCCTGATCCGCCCCTAGGCTGGCGACATGGGACAGGACGTCGAGGCCCGGGAGTTCACGGGCGAGGACCGGGCTCGGTACCGCGCCAAGGTGCGTCGCAACCTCGACGTGCTCGCCGCGATGCTGGGGCAGCAGGACTTCTCGGTGCCGGATCCGCACGTCGGCATCGAGATCGAGTTCAACCTCGTCGACGACTCGGGCGACCCGGCGCTGCGGAACTCCGAGACGCTCGACGCGATCGCGACCGAGGACTTCCAGACCGAGCTCGGCCAGTTCAACGTCGAGATCAACGTGCCGCCCGCCCCCGTGGCGGGCCGCGGGCTGGCGGACATGGCCGAGCGCATGCGCGAGGACCTCAACGTCGCGCAGGGGAAGGCGCAGAGCGTCGGCACCGGCCTCATGATGATCGGCATCCTGCCCACGCTGGACGCGCCGCACCTGACGCGTGAGTCGATCTCGGCGAACCCGCGGTACCACCTGCTCTCCGACCAGATCCTCACCGCGCGCGGCGAGGACATCCACCTGGTCATCAACGGCGTCGAGCGGCTGCGCACGACGATCGACACGATCATCGCCGAGGCCGCCTGCACGAGCACCCAGCTGCACCTGCAGGTCGAGCCCGAGGACTTCGCGCCCACGTGGAACGCTGCGCAGGCGATCGCGGGCGTCCAGATCGCCGTCGGCGCGAACTCGCCCTTCTTCCTGGGCAAGCGGCTGTGGCACGAGACCCGCATCGCCCTGTTCGAGCAGGCCACCGACACGCGCACCGACGAGCTCAAGGCGCAGGGCGTCCGCCCGCGCGTGTGGTTCGGCGAGCGCTGGATCACCTCGGTCTTCGACCTCTTCGAGGAGAACTCGCGCTACTTCCCGGCGCTGCTGCCGATCGTCGAGGACGAGGACCCGGTGGCCGAGATCGAGGCCGGCCGGATCCCGGTCCTGCCCGAGCTCCGCCTCCACAACGGCACGATCTGGCGCTGGAACCGGCCGATCTACGACGTCGTCGACGGCAAGCCGCACCTGCGCGTCGAGAACCGGCTGCTGCCCGCGGGTCCCACGGTCAAGGACACCGTGGCGAACGCCGCGCTGTTCTACGGGCTCGTGACCGCGCTGACCGAGCAGGAGCGTCCCGTCTGGAGCCAGCTGTCGTTCAAGGCGGCCGAGGAGGGCTTCCACGAGGCCGCCGCCGCCGGGATCGAGGCGCAGGCCTACTGGCCGGGCATCGGCACCGTTCCCGTGCGCGAGCTGGTCCTGCGCCACCTGCTGCCCCTGGCGCACGTGGGCCTGGAGCGTCGCGGCGTGGACGGCGCGGTCATCGACGAGTTCCTCACGATCATCGAGCGACGCTGCGTGACCGGGCGGAACGGCTCCACCTGGATGACCGAGCAGTTCGACCGGATCCACGAGCGCGGCAGCGACGTCTTCGACTCGATGCGAGCCCTCACGCGCCGCTACGCCGAGCACATGCACAGCAACGAACCGGTGCACTCCTGGCCCGTCGACTGAACCGGTACCCGTCCGTCTTGGGCACCGTGGCACACTGGTGCCAGAGGTTGACCGCAGGCCTCATTGTCATGCCCCGAACGACGTTGTGAGGTTGATGATCCGGTGACTCGTGCCGCCCAGACCGCGAAGGCAGCGACCACGAAGAAGGCGCCTGCACCGGCGTCCAAGAAGGCCGCGAGCGCGTCGGAGGAGGTCACCGACGCGAGCTCCGCCGTGAAGAAGGCCCCCGCCAAGAAGGCTCCGGCGAAGAAGGCCGCCGCCAAGAAGGCGCCCGTGAAGAAGGCTGCTGCCGCGAAGGGCGGCGAGGTCGTCCTCGGCGACCAGGTCGATCTGGCCGACGTGCTCGAGACGAAGCCGGCGGTCGACGCCGACGGCAAGAAGGTCCTTCCGGACATCGCCGACGAGGTCTTCGAGAAGGACCTGAAGGAAGACCCCACGCTGAAGGAGGACGAGGAGGCCAGCTTCACGCTCTCCTCGGCCGACGACACCGACGAGCCCGCGGTCCAGGTGACCGTGGCCGGCGCCACCGCCGACCCCGTCAAGGACTACCTCAAGCAGATCGGCAAGGTCGCGCTGCTGACCGCCGCCGAGGAGGTCGAGCTCGCCAAGCGCATCGAGGCCGGCCTGTTCGCCGAGGAGAAGCTCGCCAAGTCCAAGCGCGTCGCGGACAAGCTCCGCGAGGAGCTCGACTGGATCATCATCGACGGTCGCCGCGCCAAGAACCACCTGCTCGAGGCCAACCTGCGACTCGTCGTCTCGCTGGCCAAGCGCTACACCGGCCGCGGCATGCTCTTCCTGGACCTGATCCAGGAGGGCAACCTGGGCCTCATCCGTGCGGTCGAGAAGTTCGACTACACTAAGGGCTTCAAGTTCTCCACGTACGCCACGTGGTGGATCCGTCAGGCCATCACCCGCGCCATGGCCGACCAGGCGCGCACCATCCGCATCCCGGTGCACATGGTCGAGGTCATCAACAAGCTGGCCCGCGTCCAGCGCCAGATGCTCCAGGACCTGGGCCGCGAGCCCACCCCGGAGGAGCTGGCGGTCGAGCTGGACATGACGCCCGAGAAGGTCGTCGAGGTCCAGAAGTACGGTCGCGAGCCGATCAGCCTCCACACGCCGCTGGGCGAGGACGGCGACAGCGAGTTCGGCGACCTCATCGAGGACTCCGAGGCGATCGTCCCGGCCGACGCCGTGTCGTTCACCCTGCTCCAGGAGCAGCTGCACGCCGTGCTCGACACCCTGAGCGAGCGTGAGTCGGGCGTCGTCTCGATGCGCTTCGGCCTCACCGACGGCCAGCCCAAGACGCTCGACGAGATCGGCAAGGTCTACGGCGTCACGCGCGAGCGCATCCGCCAGATCGAGTCCAAGACGATGAGCAAGCTGCGTCACCCGTCGCGCTCGCAGGTCCTGCGCGACTACCTCGACTGAGCCTCACCCCACGGCGAACGGCCCGCGACCTCACGGTCGCGGGCCGTTCTGCGTGTGAGAGTCGCGTGCGGAACGTCGGTCAGCGGAGGCGGCGGCGCACCGCGCGGGCGAGGCGACGGGCGGGGGAGACCGGGCCGGCGTTCGACCGGACCACGGGCGGGAAGCCCGGGTCGGCGGCCACGGCCGCGGCGGCGGCGTCGAAGCGCTCGACCCCGCCTGCGGGACCGAACCCGTGCCGGAGCCCGTGACGCTCGAGGAATGCCGCGTAGGTGTCCCATCGCTCGCGGTGACCGTCGACGAGCGCGGACCAGTCGGCCTGCGCGAACAGGTCCGGCACCGAGACCTCGGACGGGTCGCGCTCGTCGAGCCGCACGAACGGGATGCGGTGGTACCGCGCCAGCTCGAGGGTGCGCGAGTCGTGCGCGAGCAGGACCGCGGGCGTGCCGGAGATCAACGACACGATCGTGCCGTGGATCCGCGTGCCGAACGCGAACCGCTGGCTGCGCAGGAACTCCTGCCACGCGGGGATGTTGAGCGGGAACACCGTGCGACCGGGAGCGAAGACCGGGTGCTCGGGGGAGAGCGGCAGTCGGGGGTCGTCGCCGGACAGCGACGTCCCGCGCAGCAGCAGCCGCAGCGTGTGGACGTCCTGGCCGATGTAGGTCAGGTGCCGGTGCCGCCGCAGGCTCTGCTCGAGGATCGGCCCCATCTCGGTCACGTAGGGAGAGATGGTGATCGCGATCGGGTCGTCGGCCGCGACCGCGTCGGGGAGCCGCAGCGGCAGCTCGGGGCCGTGGAGGAACATCGAGGGACAGCCGATGACGTCGACCTCGGAGTCGTCGAAGCCCAGGCCGACGAGGTACTCCTTGGTGAAGTCGCCGCGGACGCCGATCGACGGGCCGCGCTCCAGGACCGCACGGACGAAGCGCCGGGTGGCCTTCTCGACGGCCTCGCGCTCCGCGCGGGGCGCGTTGCCGTCGAGGTCGGCCTGCGCCCCGACCCCCAGCACGGTGAAGCCGGTGGTGAGCTGCTCGATCGCGGTCGACTGGCGGTCGAGGGCCTTGAGGTTGGAGGCGCGGAAGTGGTTGGCGAGCGGGAAGACCACGTGGTCGAACTCGCGGTTCACCCGAGCGGGGTCGGCGAACCACGGGCCCGTGGGCGCTGCGGTGACGTCGTCGCCGGGGTGCGTCAGGAGCCGCTCGGAGGCGTGGCTGAAGGCCAGGTTCCCGACGTTGTTGCCGATGAGGTTGCGCTCGAGGACGGTGGCGGCGTCGGCCGGTTCCAGCGTGGGGTGGTGGACCTTCAGGAGAATGCGCGCCACCCGCTGGACTATACCGACGCGGCGCCCGGCCGCCGCGGTCCCGTGACCCCACGCGGCCATGGGTTAGGCTGTCGCGACCGCTTGTTGTCGTCTCGGGGGAGTTCCACCGTGTCCGTCAGTCATCGACTTCGACTCGCGAGTGTCGCCGCCCTCGGTGCGCTCGTGCTGCCGCTCGTCGCCGCTTCCACCACGTTCGGAGCGGACGAGACCGAGGTCGCCGACCCCGCCGCGGCCGTCGAGCCGCAGGCGGCGCCGACGGAGGAGGCGCCCCGGGTCGAGACCCAGGCGGTGACCCCGCAGGCCGTCGCGCCGGCCGCCACCACGGTCCGCGGTCGCCCCTACGGCGCGGCCTACCCGGTCGAGGTCGAGGCCAACTTCTCGCGTCCGTACTTCGACCGCGGCGCCTCGAACCGCGACTACTCCCTGCTGAACGACCTCGAGCGCCTCATCCGCGGCTCGTACAAGACCCCGCAGGGCAAGTACAAGAGCAAGAAGCAGCGCCGCGCCACCTCGGTCTACGCCGCCAACTCGCGCATGGAGGACTCGGTCCGCATCGGCCGCGAGCTCGTCCGCGCCGCGAAGGCCGGCGTCAACGTGCAGTTCATCCACCCGAACGCGCACCTGTCGGGCGCCTCGAAGAAGCTGCGCAAGCAGCTGAACGCCACGAAGTACGGCAAGTTCCGCATCTGCTCCAACGGCAAGTCGATGGCCTGCCTCTCGCGTGTCAACGGCGCGATCATGCACTCCAAGATCGTCATGGTCAGCGACACCTACACGCGCAGCAACAAGCGCGCCAAGGGCGTCGTGTGGACGGGCTCGACGAACTTCGGCGGCCGCAGCGCCGAGCGCACGTACAACAACGGCAGCACGGTCTACAACGACAAGAAGCTCTGGTACCAGATGCGCGGCGTCTGGAAGGACATGTGGGCCGAGCGCCGCATCGGCTCGGACTACGGTCGCTACATCGCCAAGCGCAGCACGCGCTACGGCTACCGCACCGCCACCCGCGACGGCTACTCCAGCGCCTACGCCAAGCGCGGCCTGCTGTACTCGAACCTCTCGAACTACACGGTCCACGTCACGCCGCTGCGCGCGACGCCCACCAACGGCCGCGACCCGATCCTCAACATGCTGAACCGCATCGTCCCCGACGAGCAGTGCCGCATCCGCGTCATGGAGAACCGCTTCAAGTACCGCCGAATCGCGCTGGCGTACAAGCTGGCGGCGCTCAACAACGGTGGCTGCCGTGTGTCGGTCGTGGCCTTCAAGGACGACCTGAAGAAGAACTATCTCGAGCACTGCCGCCAGCTGCTGCGCGTGTGCAAGCCGATCCTCGACGTGCTCAAGACCTCGCGCACCGAGGTCGACGCGGCCTACGCGCAGATCCACGACAAGGCGATCCTGGTCGACGCGAAGCTCAAGCGGAACAAGATGAACCCCGAGGAGCGCCTGCCCGGTGGCGGCGTCTGGCCCAAGTCCGGTGCGCGCGTCAAGCTCGTGCTGGCCGGCTCGGCCAACCTGACGGGCTCGAACCTGGTGGCCAGTGACGAGATCACGACCATCACGACCGACCCCGACGTGTACGACGCCTACGTCGAGCACTGGCGCTCGGTCACCCAGACGAAGTCGTACGGCGTCTTCAAGTACTGAGCCTCAGGTACTGAGCGACGAGAACGGCGCCGGACCCCTCGGGGTTCGGCGCCGTCGTCGTTCTCGGCTGGGGCGGGTGCGCCTCAGACCGTGAGTCGGTCGCTCTCGTCGTGGTAGTCGACGGCGATCTCGCGCAGTCGCGTCTCGTGCAGTCGGGCGTGGTGGCCGCAGAAGACCAGGTCGGCGCCCGAGGGCAGTTCGACGCGAACCAGCGCCTGCGCACCGCAGCGGTCGCAGCGGTCGGAGGCGGTGAGGGCGGGGAACTCGGCAGTGGCCGTCACGGTGTCCTCATTTCGTCGGGTGTCGTCGAACATCACCATGAATACTCCCTCATCCGGCCAAACGCGCGTCGGACGCGCCGAGGGGGCGTGTCACGTGCGATCCGGTGGGGCCGGCTCGATACCGTGAGAGCCGGGGGAATCGATGAGGAGGAACCGGACATTTCCACGTACGACGCACGCAATCTGCTCGTCCTCGAGGGGCTCGAAGCGGTACGCAAGCGACCCGGCATGTACATCGGCTCGACGGACACGCGCGGCCTCATGCACTGCCTGTGGGAGATCATCGACAACTCCGTCGACGAGGCGCTGACCGGTCACGGCGCGCACATCGACGTCCTGCTCCACGGCGACGGCTCGGTGGAGGTCCGCGACGACGGACGCGGCGTGCCGGTCGACATCGAGCCGAAGACGGGCCTCACCGGCGTCGAGGTCGTCTACACGAAGCTGCACGCGGGCGGAAAGTTCGGCGGCGGCTCGTACAACGCCACCGGCGGTCTGCACGGCGTCGGCGCCTCCGTCGTGAACGCGCTCTCGGCGCGCCTCGACGTCGAGGTCGACAAGGGCGGCGCCACGTGGGCCATGTCCTTCCGCCGTGGCGTGCCCGGCGTGTTCGCCGGCGACGGCGCCGACGCGGACTTCACCCCCGACAACACGCTGCGCAAGATCGGCAAGGTCGCGAGGGCGCGCACGGGCACGCGCGTCCGCTACTGGGCCGACCCGCAGATCTTCATCAAGGGCGCCAAGTTCTCCTACGAGGACCTCGTCGCCCGCGCCCGCCAGACCTCCTTCCTCGTGCCCGGCCTGCGCATCCGCATCCGCGACGAGCGCGCCGACGAGCCGCGCGAGGAGGACTTCTTCCACGAGGGCGGCATCTCGGAGTTCTGCGACTTCCTGGCGCCCGACGGGCCCGTCTCGGAGGTGCTGCGCATCCAGGGCGAGGACACCTTCGTCGAGACCGTGCCCGTGCTCGACGAGAAGGGCCACATGACGCCCCAGGACGTCGAGCGCACGCTCGGCGTCGACATCGCGCTGCGGTGGGGCACCGACTACGACACCGTCGTGAAGTCGTTCGTCAACATCATCGCCACGCCCAAGGGCGGCACCCACGTGTCGGGCTTCGAGCGCGGCGTCACCAAGACGTTCAACGAGGTCCTGCGGAGCTCCCGCATGCTCAAGAACGGCGACCCCGACGTCATCAAGGACGACGTGCTCGAGGGGCTCACCGCCGTCGTCACCGTGAACCTCGCCGAGCCGCAGTTCGAGGGCCAGACGAAGGAGGTGCTCGGCACGCCGCCGGTCACCCGCATCGTCAACAAGATCGTGGCGCGCGAGCTCAAGGCGTTCCTGACCTCCACCAAGACCGCGCAGAAGGCCAAGGCGCGCCAGGTGATGGAGAAGGTCGTCGGCGCGTCGCGCACGCGCCTGGCGGCGCGTCAGCACCGCGACACCCAGCGCCGCAAGAACGCGCTCGAGTCGAGCGCCCTGCCGGCGAAGCTCGCCGACTGCCGCAGCAACGACGTCGAACGCTCCGAGCTGTTCATCGTGGAGGGCGACTCGGCCCTCGGCACCGCGAAGTCGGCGCGCGACGCCGAGTTCCAGGCGCTGCTGCCGATCCGCGGCAAGATCCTCAACGTCCAGAAGGCCAGCATCGGCGACATGCTGAAGAACGCCGAGTGCTCGTCGATCATCCAGGTGGTGGGCGCCGGCTCGGGCCGCACGTTCGACCTCGACGCGGCGCGGTACGGCCGGATCATCTTCATGGCTGACGCCGACTCCGACGGCGCCCACATCCGCTGCCTGCTGGCGACGCTGTTCTTCCGCTACATGCGCCCGATGGTGGAGGCCGGCCGCGTCTACACCGCCGTCCCGCCGTTGCACCGGATCGAGCTCGTCTCGCCCAAGAAGGGGCAGGACAAGTACATCTACACGTACTCCGATCCCGAGCTGCAGCGGAAGCTGGCCGAGCTGAAGAAGCGCAACATCCGCTGGAAGGACGCGCCTCAGCGCTACAAGGGCCTGGGCGAGATGGACGCCGACCAGCTGGCCGAGACCACGATGGACCCGCGCCACCGCACCCTGCGCCGCCTCACCGTGGACGACGCCGAGGCCGCCGCCGACGTCTTCGAGCTGCTCATGGGCAACGAGGTCCCGCCGCGCAAGGAGTTCATCATCCAGGGCGCCTACGAGATCGACTCCGAGCTCATCGACGCCTGACCCGACTCGGGATGGACGACGAGGTCCAGCTTCGGCTGACGATGCTGCGAGAGGACGTGATGCGGTCCTGTGCCGGTCTTGCCACTGTCACGACCAGCGAGGCGCCGGGCATGCGGTTCGTCGATGTGGCACCGATCGCTCCGGGCGCTCTCGGCTTCCACTGGATCGAGTTCTGGTCTGACTCCGATGCCGTCGAAGCGCTGCAGGTGCAGGCCGGCCGCCACGGCGGACGGTGGGAGCTCGGCGCTGCGGTGGAGGACGTCGAGTTCATCTGGGAGCTGGCGCGTGCCGTCGTCGCGGGACACGTCGTGGAGACCTTCGGGCCGGGCCGCTCTCGCGCCGACGTCACGCTGCTGAGCGGCGAGTTCGTCAGCGAGACTGGCTACGACACAGGTCGGGGGTGGCTCCCGGACCCGGGATGGCTCCGCCGCGGGCGCCGGGTCGCCTACTCGGCCTACCGCCGCTAAGCGCCGAGGGTGCAACGCGCGTCTGGAGCGGTGAGCTGCCAACCGTAATGGGTCGCGATGCGGTTGGTGGGCCACCGCGACCTTCGCGGGAGCGGTTGACGGCTCACCGCTCAGGCATGAGTCAGTCGACGGGGGTCAGCAGGCCGCTGTCGACGTCGTAGAGGAAGCCGCCGACCTCGACGGAGTCGGGGACGAGCGGGTGGCTGCGGACCTTGTGCACGTCGGCGCGGATCGTGGCCTGCTGGTCCTCGATGACACCGATCGACATCCACGAGGCGTCGGTGCCGGTGAACTCCGCGACGCGCTCCTTGACCTGCTCCTCGGTGGAGGAGGCCATGGCGCAGCGGGTGTGCTCGATGACCAGGACGCGCTTGACCTGCAGCAGGCTCACGCCCAGCACGATCGCGACGAGGACCTGGTCGGTGACGCGGCCGCCGGGGTTGCGCAGGATCTTCGCGTCGCCCTCCTGGAGGCCGATCATGGCGAGGGGATCGATGCGCGAGTCCATGCAGGTCACCATGAGGACGCCCGCACGGGCGATGCCGTCGAAGCCTCCCTCGTGGTCCTGGGCGTAGCGCCGGTTCGCTTCCAGCAGGTCGTCGAAAGAGGTGGTCATGAGGAGAAACTAGCGCGCCGGCGCAGGAGCAGCAGGGCGAGGGCCGCCGCGACGAACGCCGCCACCGCGGCGCCGGTGAAGACGGCCTGCAACTGCGCGATCCCGGCGTCGCGCATCGCCCCGTTGTAGGCGCGGCACGCGGTGGCCGAGCCGTTGCAGAGCTCCTCGATGGGCGGGATCCGCTCCACCGCGGAGTGGAACGCCCGCAGGCCGAGCGTGGTCAGGGCGGAGATGCCGATCAGCATGCCCACCATCCGCGCGACAACGAGCAGCGCGCTCGCCAGGCCGTGCACGTCGTCGGCCGTGTGCTCGAGCAGCGCGGCGTTCACCGGCGCGATCGCGAGCCCGAAGCCGAGGCCGCACGCCGCCAGCACGATCGTCGACGTGAACGACTCGAGCGACTTCTGGTCCCACGTCGCCATGACGAGGAAGCAGCCTCCCGAGAGGGCGAGGGCGGCACCGGTCAGCGGCCCGGCCGGCAGGTGCCGCAGCAGCCAGCCGCCCAGGACGGCGCCGACCGGCAGGGCGACGAGGAAACGCAGCAGCACGAGCGCGGCCTCGAGCTGGTCGTCGGGCGCGATCGTCAGGCGCGCGAAGAACGGGATGTCGACGAGCGCGGCGATCAGCGCGGAGCCGACGAAGAACGAGACCGCGATGGAGCCCCACGCAGGAGTGGCGGTGAGTGAGTCACGGGGGATGAGCGGGTGCGCCGCGTGCCGTCCGCGCCAGACGAAGAGACCGAGCGCGATCGCCGCGACCGGCAGCAGCACGATCGCGTCCTCGGACACGACGGCCTGCTCGGGCTCCGCGCTGGCGAACGTCAGGATGACGGCTCCGAGGGCCACCGTGAGCGCCGTGGCGCCCCACAGGTCGGTCTGGCGTGCCACCTCGCCCCATGCGCGCCACGCGAGCAGCGGACGGGCTGCGGTGGCCTGGCGCACCGCGAAGGCCACGAGCAGGCCGTAGCCGACGAGGGCGAGCGGCGTGAGCCACCGCGAGTCGCCGGCCACCGGCAGGAACGCCAGCCCGCTCGTGACACCGGTGGTGAGCCGCTCGGGCTCGAGCATCACCAGCAGGAGACAGCCGCCCGCCAGCAGCGCCAGGAGCAGGCCGGGCACGTCCCAGCCTCGCTCGTGCTCGGCGGGGCGGTGACGCAGGAGGGCGGCGCCGATGAGGAGACCGACCGCCGCATTGAGCCAGAAGATGTCGTGCCACGTGCCGAAGGCGAGGATCGCCGCGCCCCAGAGCGGGCCGACGACGCTGCCGAGCTCCTGGACGGCGCCGACGATGCCCAGCGGCAGCCCGCGCCGCTCGGCGGGCCACGTGTCGGCGATGAGCGCGAGGGTCGGCGGGATGAGCCCGCCCCCGCCGATGCCCTGGATCAGCCGTCCGAGCACGATCGTGGTGAGGTCGTAGCCCGCCGCCGTGATCACCGAGCCGATCGCGAAGATCACGAGGCAGCCGATCAGCACGGGAACCCGTCCGCGCAGGTCCGAGACCCGGCCGATGAGCGGCAGGACCGCCACGTAGCCGAGCAGGAACCCCGAGATGATCGGCGCGGCCCGCTGCAGCTCGGCGACCGTGAGGCCGGCGGCCGTCATCATGTCCGGCAGCGCCAGGACGACGACGTACGTGTCCGCGGCGGCGAAGCCGATGGCCACCGCCGCGAGCGCGAGCAGCCCGCGGGACGCGAGCTCCTTCATCGCCACCGGCTCAGGGAGCCTCGATGCCGGCGGGCTCGTCGCGCGGTTCCAGCCGCAGCGTGTAGGTCACGTCCTCGCCGCCGTAGAACGGGCCGGTGATCTTGGCGTCGTGCAGCTCGTCGTCGTCGGTGAGCCGGTACGTGACGTCGAAGTCCTCGGTCTTGTCGGCCGTGGGGATCAGCTGCGCGATGCGCTCGCCGGGCAGGTCGCCGGTGATCTCGGTGAGGACGAGGTCGCCGTCGCGGGACTGGTCGCCGGCCTCGACGTCCTCGGTGGCCTTCAGCAGGCCGGCGAGTCCGGAGTCGGCGTCGGTGCCCACCAGGTCGGCCGGGTCGGGTGCGCCGAGCGAGGCGGGGTCGAGGGGCGCCCAGACGGGCGAGAAGCCGGTCTTGGCGTAGGTCTTGCCGTCGACCGAGATCACCTCGGCCGCGAGGGTGGCGCCACCGGCGACCACCTTCACGTCGCCCTGGAAGGCGGGGGACTGGTCGCCGACGCCGTCCGCCGAGAGCAGCCCGCGCTGCCCGCTGGGCAGCTCCTTCGTGCTGAGGGAGATGTCGAACGACTCGGCCTCCGCCAGCGCCTGTGAGGCGGCGTCGAGGCGCTCGGCGGGGTCGCCGGAGTCGGAGTCGTCGCCGGTGCAGGCGGTCAGCAGCAGGGCGCTGCTCAGGATCGTCGCGGTCAGCAGTCGAGGAAACACGTCGGTCAGTCTGACACGTCTCGCGCCCCCGGCAAGGAGGCCGCGGCCGATGAGACGCCCGTGATCGGCTGGCCCACCGGAGTGCCTGAGGCGTCGCGCTTCTCCACCGGCTCGGGCAGGTCGACCGGCGAGCCGCTGGCCGCGGAGGCCACCGGGGTGCCGTCGCCGACCCACGCGAACACCAGGGCGTCCTCACCGCTCAGCAGGCGCTGGCAGCGGACGCCGCCGGTGCCGCGACCCTTGCCCGGGTAGATCGCGAACGGGCTCACCTTGGCCGAGCCGGCCTGCGTGCCGGGAAGCGCGTCGGAGCTGCCGGCCACCGTGACGACGTGGGCCGACTCGACGTCGGACACCGCGCCGAACGCGACCACGTGGGCACCGCCGCCGAGCTTGACGCCGGCGACGCCGCCGCCGCTGCGGCCCTGAGGGCGCACGAGCGAGGCGGGGAAGTGCAGCAGCTGGGCCTCGGAGGTGACGAACGCCAGCTCCTCCTCGCCCGTGGTCAGCGGCACCGCGCCGACCACCTTGTCGCCGTCCTCCAGCCGGATGAGCTCCCACGAGTCGCGGTTCGACAGGTGGTCGGGCTTGACCCGCTTGACGACGCCGTCGCGGGTGCCGAGTGCGAGCCCGGGCACGTCCTCGTCGAACGTCATGAGCGTGAGCGCGTCGCCGTCGAGGCTCAGCAGCTCGCCCAGCGGGACGCCGCCCTGGAGGCGGGGGGAGTCGGCCGTGGGCGGCAGGGCCGGCAGGTCGACGACCTCGAGGCGGTGGACCGTGCCGGCGGACGTGACGATGCCGACCTGGCCGCGCGCGGTGGCGCGGACGGCGGCGACCACGGTGTCGTGCTTGGCCCGGCGGCCGTGGTCGCCCAGCGGCTCGGCATCGGACGTCCGCGCCACGAGTCCCGTGGAGGACAGCAGCACCCAGCACGGGTCGTCGGGGACCTCGAGCGAGCCGCCCTTGGCGATCGGCACGGGAACGCCCGCCGACTCCAGCAGCACGGTGCGCCGCGGCGTGCCGAACTGCTGGGCCATCTGGGCGAGCTCGTCGCCGACGACCGAGCGCAGCGTGCCCTCGTCGGCGAGGATCGCGTCGAGCTCCTCGATGAGGCGGCGCAGCTCGTCGGCCTCGCGCTCGAGCTCGAGCCGCGAGAACTTCGTCAGCCGGCCCAGCTGGAGGTCGAGGATGTAGTCGGCCTGCAGCTCGGAGAGGTCGAAGACGGACATGAGGCGCTGGCGCGCCTCGCCGCGGTTCTCCGAGGAGCGGATCAGCTGGATGACCTCGTCGATGTCGAGGATCGCGATCATCAGGCCGTCGACGAGGTGCAGCCGGTCCGCCGCCTTCGTGCGGCGGAACGTGGTGCGGCGGCGGACGACGTCGATGCGGTGCTCGAGGTAGACCGTGAGCATCTCGCGCAGACCGAGCGTGCGCGGCTGGCCGTCGACGAGGGCGACGGCGTTGATGCCGAACGAGGTCTCCAGCGGCGTCTGGCGGTACAGCTGCTCGAGCAGCGCCTCGGGGACGATGCCGTTCTTGATCTCGATCACCAGCCGCAGCCCGTGGGTGCGGTCGGTGAGGTTCTTCAGGTCGGAGATGCCCTGGATCTTCTTGGCCTGGACGAGCTTCTTGATCGACTCGATGACCTTCTCGGGGCCCACGTTGTAGGGCAGCTCGGTGACGACGATGCCCTTCCTGCGCGGCGTCACGTTCTCGATGCGGGTGGTGGCGCGCATCTTGAACGAGCCGTTGCCGGTGGCGTAGGCGTCGCGGATGCCGTCGAGGCCGACGATCTTGCCGCCCGTGGGCAGGTCGGGGCCGGGCACGAACCGCATGAGCGCGTCGAGGTCGGCGTCGGGGTGGTCGATGAGGTGGCGCAGCGCCTGGACGACCTCGATGAGGTTGTGCGGGGCGATGTTCGTGGCCATGCCGACCGCGATGCCGGACGCGCCGTTGACCAGCAGCTGGGGGATCGCGGCGGGGAGCACGGTGGGCTCCTGCAGGCGGCCGTCGTAGTTCGGCTTGAAGTCGACCGTGTCCTCGTCGAGCGACGCGGTCATCGCCTCGGCCGCGCGGTCCATCCGGATCTCGGTGTAGCGCATCGCGGCGGGCGGGTCGTCGGGCGAGCCGAAGTTGCCGTGGCCGTCCAGCAGCGGCAGCCGCAGCGCCCACGGCTGGACGAGACGCACGAGCGCGTCGTAGATCGCGCTGTCGCCGTGCGGGTGCAGCTTGCCCATGACCTCGCCGACGGGGCGCGCGCTCTTCACGTGCGGACGGTCGTGGCGCAGGCCCATCTCGTCCATCGTGTAGAGGATGCGGCGTTGGACGGGCTTCAGGCCGTCGCGCGCATCGGGCAGCGCCCGGGCGTAGATCACCGAGTAGGCGTACTCGAGGAAGCTGGAGCGCATCTCGTCGCCGACGTCGGTGTCGAGGATGTGCTCCTCGAAGTCCACGGTCTCGGTGCTCGATCCAGTCACGCCGGCCATTCTCCCGCCCCGCCCCGCGCGGGGTGCGCCCGACCCGCCGCGTGCGGGGTAGGTTTGTGCCCGTGAGTGGCAGCGAACCGGTCGAGACGAGCCTGATGCCCCACCCGGTCCCCGCGTGGGAGGCCGACGTCCTGCTCAAGGACGGGCGCGTCGCTCAGATCCGCCCCATCGTCCCCGAGGACGCCCCGAAGTTCGTCGAGTTCTACGACCGCGTCTCGGCCGAGTCGAAGTACTTCCGCTTCTTCGCCCCGTACCCGCGGCTGTCCGACCGCGACGTGCAGCGGTTCACCACCGTCGACCACTACAAGCGCGTCGCGTTCGTGGTGACGCAGCAGGACGACATCATCGCGGTCGGCCGCTACGACGCCGTCTCCGACGACGAGGCCGAGGTCGCATTCCTCGTCGAGGACGCCCACCAGGGTCGTGGCATCGGCCAGCTGCTGCTGGAGCACCTCGCCCAGGCCGGTCGCGAGCGCGGCTTCACCGAGTTCACCGCCGAGGTCCTGCCCGAGAACGTGCGCATGCTCCAGGTGTTCCGGGAGATGGGCTACACCATCAGCGGCACCCTCGAGGACGGCGTGCAGCGCCTCACCTTCGAGATCAACCCCACCGACTCCGCGCTCGGCGTCATGCGCTCGCGCGAGCAGCGCGCCGAGGCCGCCTCGATCGCCCGCATCTTCGGCGCCCGCAGCGTCGCCGTCGTCGGCGCCAGCCGCCGTGCCGGCTCGATCGGCCAGGCCATGGTCCGCAACCTCGTGCTGGGCGACTACGGCGGCACCGTCTACGCCGTGAACTCCCAGGCCGAGGCCGTCTCGGGCCTCACGGCCTACCCGACCGTGCGCGACATCCCGGGCGAGGTCGAGATCGCGATCGTCGCGGTGCCGGCCGAGCACGTCAACGACGTCGTCCTCGACTGCGCCGCCAAGGGCGTCCACGGCCTCGTGGTGATCTCGGCAGGCTTCGCCGAGGAGGGTCCCGAGGGGCGCGCGCGCCAGCAGGAGCTGCTGCACTCGTGCCGCATCCACGGCCTGCGCCTCATCGGCCCGAACTGCCTGGGCATCATCAACACGTCCTCCGACGTCCAGCTGAACGCCTCGCTGTCGGCCACGATGCCGCCGCCCGGCCGCGCGGGCTTCTTCTGCCAGTCCGGCGCCCTCGGCACGGCGATCCTCGAGACCGTCTCCGCGCGCGGCCTGGGCCTGTCCACCTTCGTCTCGGCCGGCAACCGCGCCGACGTCTCGGGCAACGACCTCCTGCAGTACTGGCAGCAGGACGACAGCACCGACGTCGTGCTGCTGTACCTCGAGTACATCGGCAACCCGCGCAAGTTCTCGCGGCTGGCCCGCCGCGTCTCGGAGGTCAAGCCGATCGTCGCGGTGAAGTCGGGCCGGTCCACCCAGGGTGTGCCCGTCGGCCACACGGTGCGCCGCAGCTCGGCGCCCCAGCAGGCGGTCGACGCGATGTTCCGCCAGGCGGGCGTGATCCAGGTCGACAACCTCGACGAGATGTTCGACGTCGCCCAGCTGCTGGCCCACCAGCCGCTGCCGCGCGGCAATCGCATCGCCGTGGTCGGCAACTCCGACGCCGTGGGACTGATCGTCACCGACGCCGCGAAGTCGCAGGGCCTCCAGGTCGCCCCGCCCATCGCGCTGGGCGCCACCGCCGGCGCCGAGGAGTTCGAGGTCGCCATCGAGGCCGCGCTCGCGCGCCCCGACGTCGACGCGCTCGTCGTGGTCTACACGCCGCCCATCACCACCGACAGCGACGCGGTGGCCACCGTGCTGGCCGCGATCGGCGAGCAGTCCGACAAGCCGATCGTCTCCACGTTCCTGGCCAGCAAGGGCATCCCGGTGCTGCTGCGCGTGCCCGACCTCGAGGGCGGCTCGGCCGGCCGCGGCTCGGTGCCGTCGTACGCGGCGCCCGAAGCGGCCGTGAAGGCGCTGGCCCGTGCCACGAACTACGCCGAGTGGGCCTCGCGCGACCACGGCGAGTACCACGTCGCCGCCGAGCACCGCTCCGGCGACGCGAAGGCGCTGATCCGCGACGTGCTGACGATCGCTCCGCGCGGCGCGGTGCTGTCCACCGAGCAGGTCCACTACCTGCTGTCCTGCTACGGCATCGACCTGTGGACCTGGACCAACGTGCACAGCAAGGAGGAGGCGATCGCGGCCGGCGAGCAGCTCGGCTGGGACGTCGTCCTCAAGGCCGGCAGCGAGCACCTGCGCGCCCGTCCCGACCTCGCGCACGTCTGGCGGGGCATCCACGACGCCGAGGACATGGCCGAGGCCTGGGACGAGATGACCACGTGGAGCGGCATCCGCGCCGACACCACGTTCTTCGTCCAGCGCTCGGCGCCCGACGGAGTCCAGGTCGCGTTCCGCGCCACGGAGGACCGTCTCTTCGGCCCGCTCGTGTCGTTCGGCATCGCCGGCGCCCCCAGCGAGTTGCTGGAGGACCGCAGCTACGGCATTCCGCCGCTCACCGACGTCGACGCCCGCACGATGGTCAGCGGCATCCGCGCGGCGCCGCTGCTGTTCGGCCACCACGGCAGCGAGCCCGTCGACGTCGCGTCGCTCGAGGACATCGTGCTGCGTCTCGCGGCCCTGAAGGACGACCTGCCCGAGGTGGTGTCGCTCGACCTCGAGCCGGTGCTGGTCAATCCCGACGGCTACACGGCCCTGAGTGCCCGCGCGAAGGTGATCCCGTCGTCCGACAGCCGCGGCGACTGGTACGTGCGGCGGCTGAGTCAGCCCGATGCGGCGACGGATACGCTGGGTCGGTGACCCGAACCACGGACCGCACGAAGGACCTGTACGAGTCGATCTCCCGCAGTGGCTACTACCCGGAGATCGTGGCGGGCGCCCTCGAGGACGCCCTCGCCACCGAGCCCGTCGAGTCGTTCGTCGTGCACCACGAGCCCACGTTCGACCGTGAGGAGATCCGCCGGCACATGTCGGTGCTGGTCCTCACGCCCACGCGCCTGCTGCTGACGCACACCGACGAGCACCCCGGCGACACGCTGTTGCCGAAGCCCTACACCTCCACCTCGGTCGAGGCGGTGCCGCTGTCGCGCGTCTCCGGCGTCGTCGTCACCCGCATGGTCTCGGCGCAGACACAGCAGCTGGAGGAGGCGCTCCTGACGATCGGCTGGGGCGCCGTGTCCCGGGTCGAGCTCGAGCCCGCCCGCTGCGACGACCCCGAGTGCGAGGCCGACCACGGCTACACCGGCTCGATCTCCGGTGACGACTTCTCGCTGCGGCTGAGCGCCGCCGCCGAGGGCGGTGCTGCCGTCGTCGGCCTGCTCGAGTTCGCCCGCGCGCTCACGGCCGCCACGACCGTCACCGAGGCTCGATGACCACGCCCCACGCCGGCATCCACGAGATCATGACCTCGGTGGGCGGCGCCCTCGGCGCGAGCGGCTTCACCGACGTCCTGGGACTCCCGCAGGCGAAGCGCTTCGTCGTCATGGTCGTCGACGGCCTCGGCCTCGACCTCCTGCGCGAGCACGCCGAGCTGGCGCCCTTCCTGTCGTCCTGCCTGAACATCGACGGCGTCCTCGCGGGCATCCCGTCCACCACGTCCGTCAGCCTCACGTCGCTCGGCACGGGCCTTCGGCCCGGCCAGCACGGGATGGCGGGCTACACGTGTCGCATCCCGGGCACCTCGCGCTTCCTCAACACGCTGCAGTGGGACGACCGGATCGATCCCGCCGAGTGGCAGCCGTACCCCACCGTGCTGAAGCAGCTGGCCGACGAGCGCATCGCGGTCACCGTCGTCAACGACGCGCGCTTCGAGCTGAGCGGCCTCACGCAGGTCAGCCAGCGCGGCGTGCCGTTCGTCGGCGTGCGCCACGCGTGGGACCGCCTCGCGGCCGTCGTCGAGGCCGTCGAGCGCGACGACCGCGCCCTCGTCTACGCCTACGAGTCCAGCGTCGACCACACGGGCCACGGCTCGGGCGTCGACTCCGAGGAGTGGCGCAAGGCGCTCGTCCAGGTGGACCGCGACGTCGCCGACCTGCGCGCGGCGCTGCCGCCCGACGTCGTGCTGCTGGTCACCGCCGACCACGGCATGGTCGACGTCCCCAAGGACGACCGCTTCGACCTCGTCGACCACCCCGAGCTGCGCGACGACGTCGTGCTGGTGGCGGGGGAGGCGCGGTTCCGGCACGTCCACACGCGCTCCGGCGCCGAGGCCACCGTGGCCGCGCGCTGGCGCGAGGCGCTGGGTGACCGCGTCGAGGTCCGCCTGCGCGACGACGCGGAGGAGTGGTTCGGCCCGATCGACCCCGCCGTCCGCGGGCGCTTCGGCGACGTCGTCGTGGCTGCCCTCGACGACTTCGCGGTGTTCGCCTCCGACGCCTTCGCCGTCGAGCTGCTGCTGGGCGGCTTCCACGGCTCCATCACGGACCGCGAGCGCCGCATCCCGGTCCTCGTGGCGGGCTGACGCCGTGGCCGAACTGGTCTTCTACTCGGGCACGATGGACTCGGGCAAGAGCACACTGGCGCTCCAGCTCGATCACAACCACCGGGCGCGCGGCCGTGTGGGCCGCATCTACTCCTCGCACGACCGTGCCGGCGAGGCCACGCTGTCGAGCCGCCTCGGGCTGTCGACGTCCGCCGTCGAGGTCACCGAGGAGCTGGACTTCTGGGACGACGTCGTCGGCCAGCTGACCAGCGGCGCCCGCGTCGACTACCTCGTGTGCGACGAGGCGCAGTTCTACACCGCGCGCCAGGTCGAGCAGCTGGCCAAGGTCGCCGACGAGCTCGACCTCGACGTGTTCTGCTTCGGCATCCTCACCGACTTCCGCACGCGGCTGTTCAGCGGCTCACAGCGACTCGTCGAGCTGGCCGACCGCGTGCTGACGCTCCAGGTCGAGGCGCTGTGCTGGTGCGGCGCCCGTGCCACGCACAACGCCCGCACCGAGGACGGCGAGATGGTCACCGAGGGCGAGGTCATCGTGGTGGGCGACGTCGAGGATCCCGACCGCCCGACCCCGCAGGTCGGGTACGAGGTGCTGTGCCGTCGCCACCACCGCAAGCGGATGACCGCCGCGCGCGCGAAGGCCGGTGCGCTCTCGCCCGACGTCCTGCCCTTCGACTGAGGGCGGTGGGTCCTCAGTCCGAGGAGCCGCCGAACATGATCTCGTCCCAGCTGGGGACCGAGCGGCGCGAGTGCTTCTTGCGGGGCTTCGGGGTGTCGGGCACGGCGATGCGCTCCTCGAGGGCCTGGTCCTCCAGGTCCTCGACGACCTCCTCGACGGGCTCCTCGAAGACGGCCTGCTCGAGGGCCCGGCGGTCGCGCGCCTCCTTGATGGAGCGCACGAGCGGGGCGTGGTCGGGCTCCTCGGCGATGGCGCCGCCGAAGGCCTCGGGCGCGTCGGTGACGAGGTCGGCCAGCGCCATGTCGTGCTGGTCCTGCGTGGCGAGGTCGCCGACCAGGCCGCGGGCGGCGTCGTCGTCGGCGATCACGTAGCGGCTCTTGGGGTCGTAGAGGAACGACGCGGCGCCGTCCTGGAGGTCGACCTGGACGGTCCAGCGACCGTCCTCGCGACGCCAGGCGTCCCACTGGGCGTTCTCGGGGGCGATGCCGCGCTCGGCCAGGGCGGTGTCCGCCAGCTCGGCCAGGGCGACGGCGGGTCCGCCGACGTGCTTGCGGCGCACCGACGTGGCGCGTGCCGACTGGGCCATCCACTCGCGCTCGGCGATGACGGGCACGGCGAAGCCCTGCACCCGCTCGACCGTGATGCCGGCGGCCTCGGCGACCTCTTCGACCGACTCGCCGCGGCGGATGCGGGTCTGGATGTCTCGGGGGGTGAGCGAACTCTCCATCGGAATCTCCATCTGTCCGGAACGACTCGACCCTACGGGAGTGCGATCGACCAGCGTGGTGAGCCGGCGATCGATGCTGAGTCGGAAGCGTTCTCCGGTGGTCGCGTCACGGGCCACGAGGAATCGTCCGTCGTCGCTGAGTCCCACGGTCGCGAGTTCCCGCATGTTCGAGCCTCCCCGTGTCGCTGCTGCCACCGACTTCAAGGCTAGTGAACGGCCGCGACGATCCCGGGAGACGCGCCGTGTCCGGATGTGTTTTCCGAGACGCCGTCGGTCACTCGGCGAGGGCGTGACGCTGGGGGAGCGGACCGCGGAACCAGAAGGCGACCGAGGTGGTCATCAGCGCCGCCACGATGGGCAGCGTGAAGCCCACCGATGCGGACCACCGGTCGACCATGAGTCCCGCGATGGCGGCCCCCGCGGCGGTGCCGGCGGACATGCCGGTGGTGGTCCAGGTGAGGGCCTCGGTGAGGCGCGACGGCGGCACGCACAGCTCGACCAGGTGCACCGCCGTGATGAGCGTCGGCGAGAGCATGAGGCCGGCCAGCAGGAAGCCGACCGCGAGCAGCGCGATGTTCGGCGCGAAGGGCAGCGGGGCGAGGAAGACGAGCAGGCCGAGGGTCGACAGGCGCAGCCGTCGGACGGGGTCGGCCGGCGGCGCCAGCGCACCGATCACGAGGCCCGCCGCGAGGCTGCCCGCGGACCAGATCGCCAGGACGAGTCCGGCCGCGCCGGGACGGCCCTGCTCCTCGGTGAACGCGACCACGAGGACCTCGGCGGCGCCGAACAGCAGGCCCAGCCCGCACGCCGCCACGACCAGCGGACCGAGCAGGAACCACGGCAGGGGCTCGCGGGAACCCTCCGCCTGACGGCGGTGCGGCGGCTGGGTGGAGCGCTGGAGTGCCAGGCCCCAGGCGCCGACGAGCGCGGCGGCGCCGGCGACGGCGAGTCCGGACCAGTCGAGGACGCTGAGCGTGAGGACGGTGACGAGGACGGGACCGACGATGAAGACGACCTCGTCGAGCACCGCCTCCAGGGCGAACGCGGTCTGCAGGCGACCGCGGTCGGAGAGGTTGTGCGTCCACCGGGCGCGGACCATGTTGCCGGCCTGCGGCGCGCCGAGGCCGGCGATCACGGCGCCGATCGCGGCCACCCACAGCGACAGGTCGACCGTCGTGAGCAGGATCGTGATGCCCGACGCGAACAGCGCGCCGGCCGTGAGGAGCACGGGCGCCTGTCCCACGCGGTCGGCGAGCCGACCCTGGACGGGCGCGCAGATCGCCGACGTGACGACGTAGACCGCCATCAGCAGTCCGGCGGGTCCGTAGTCGCCGGTGCGTCCCGAGACCAGGAGCACGATGCCGAGCCCCGTCATGGACAGGGGCAGGCGTCCGAGGGCGCCGGCCGAGGTGAAGGCGGGCGCGCCGGGCGTCGACAGGATCGAGCGGTAGGCGGAGAGCATGACGGGACTCATCTTGGACCCACTCGCCGACGAACTGGGGACCGGCTCGCCCGAAGCGTGCCCGAAGGGGCCCCGTGGAAGACTGGCGGCATGGACGCACGCCCCTATGACGCCCTCCTGCTCGTCTCCTTCGGAGGCCCCGAGAAGCCCGAGGACGTGGTCCCGTTCCTCGAGAACGTGACGCGCGGCCGGGGCATCCCGAAGGAGCGTCTGGTCGAGGTCGGGGAGCACTACTTCGGCTTCGGCGGCAAGTCGCCCATCAACGACATCAACCGCGACCTGCTGGCCGCGCTGCGGGCCGACTTCGCCGAGCAGGGACTCGACCTGCCGGTCTACTGGGGCAACCGCAACTGGGACCCGTACCTGGCCGATGCGTTCGACCAGATGGAGGCCGACGGCGTCGAGCGCGTCGCGTGCTTCATGACCAGCGCCTACTCGTCGTACTCGAGCTGCCGCCAGTACCGCGAGAACCTCTTCGAGGTATCGCACGACCGCCCGATCCGGGTCGACCGGCTGCGTCACCACTTCAACCACCCGGTCTTCGTCGAGCTGTTCACCGAGTACACCCGCGCGGCGCTGGCCGAGGTCGGTCCCGACGCGCGCGTCGTGTTCGTCACCCACTCGGTGCCCGACCAGATGAACGAGGCGAGCGGCGGACCCGGCTGCGGCCTGTACGAGCGTCAGCACCTCTCGGTGGCCGGCCTCGTCGCCGAGGCGCTCGACCTGCCGACGTGGTCGCTGGCCTACTGCTCGCGCTCGGGCCCGCCGAGCCAGCCGTGGCTCGAGCCGGACGTCAACGACCACCTCGAGGAGCTGGCCGAGCAGGGCGTCACCTCCGTCGTGCTGGTGCCGATCGGCTTCGTCGCCGACCACATGGAGGTCGTGTACGACCTCGACACCGAGGCCAAGGCGACGGCCGAGCGCCTCGGCCTGCGCTTCGCGCGCGCCGCCAGTCCCAACGCCGACCCGCGCTACGCGGCGATGGTGCGCGAGCTCCTGCTCGAGCGTGCCGCGGCCGAGCGCGGCGAGTCGCCGGAGCGTCCGGCACTCGGCGAGTTCGGGCCGAAGGCCGACACCTGCCCGGGCGACTGCTGCGTCAACCCGCGGTCGATGCGCCCGGTGCTGGCGTGACCGAGCTGCTCGACCTCGCGCGCCGGGTCGCGGCCGAGGCGGCCGAGCACGTCGCCGCGCAGCGTCCCGCCGGCCGGGTGGGCGTGGCGGGGACGAAGTCCAGCCCCACCGACCTCGTCACGCTGATCGACCGCTCATGTGAGGAGCTCATCCGCGAGCGCATCCTCGCCGCCCGTCCCCACGACGCCTTCGTCGGCGAGGAGGGCCAGGACGTGCCCGGGACCTCGGACGTCGAGTGGGTCGTCGACCCGATCGACGGCACGGTCAACTTCGTCTACGGCATCCCGCGGTACGCGGTGGCGATCGGCGCCCGGGTCGGTGGCATCGACCACGTGGGCGTCGTCGTCAACATCGCCACGGGCGAGTCCTACGCGGCGGTGGCGGGGGAGGGCGCCTGGCGGGTCGACGAGGCCGCGCCGCGACGCCTGACGGGCCCGCCCGTCCTGCCGCCGGCCGAGATGCTCGTGGCCACCGGCTTCAACTACGTGCCCGAGGTGCGTGAGCACCAGGCGAAGGCGGTCGGCGCGATGCTGCCCCACGTGCGCGATGTCCGCCGGATCGGCGCGGCCGCGCTCGACCTCACGGACCTCGCGGAGGGGCGCCTGGACGCCTTCGTCGAGCAGGGCCTCCAGCCGTGGGACCACGCCGCGGCGGGACTGATCGCGCGCGAGGCCGGACTCGTCGTGACGGGCCTGGACGGTCCGCCGTCCGACCGCCTCGTGGTCGCGGCTCCCGCGGGCGGGATCGAGGAGTTCCTCGCGCTCGTCCGACGCTGCGGCTTCTGAGCCGCATCGGCGCCCTCCACGACTGGCGGAACGGCGGCTGCGGTGGGAATATCGGCGCCACCGGGCGGCTTGTGTCTTCCGGGTGCGCGCGAGTTGGACCCATGTGGTTGAATCTGCGCGTTCCACAAGAACACGACCAGAGTTCCACGAGAACCAGCATGGAGAGTTGATGGCAACCGATTACGACGCGCCCCGCAAGACCGACGAGGAGCAGTCCGAGGACAGCATCGAGGAGCTGAAGGCGCGTCGCCACGAGAAGAACTCGGGCAAGGTCGACGAGGACGAGGTCGAGGCGGCAGAGTCGTTCGAGCTCCCCGGCGCCGACCTGTCGCACGAGGAGCTCGCGGTCAAGGTCGTCCCCAAGCAGTCCGACGAGTTCACCTGCATGTCCTGCTTCCTGGTGCACCACCGCAGCCAGCTGGCCACCGAGAAGAACGGCATGGCGATCTGCAAGGACTGCGCCGACTGAGGTCCGCGCCCCGACGAACGCACGACGTCCGGCGTCGCCGCTCACGCGGCGGGCCGGACGTCTTCGTGTGTCGGGGGCGACGCGTCAGCGCTTGGCGTCCTTCGTCGACTTCATCCCCGGCGGCAGGCCGCCGGTGGACTTGAGCCAGTAGCTGGCCGCGCCGCGCCGGGCCACGGTGCGCACGATCTGCACGGTGGCGCCACCGATCGCGGCCCACGCCACGGCCTCCTTCGTGCTGAGCTCGGGGCTGCGCGTGTTGCGCGGGGGCTGACGGCCGGTGACCGCGCGCCAGGCCAGGTTGGACACGTACGGGGCGAGCGTGGCCGCGAGCAGGCCGGAGCCGGTGTCGAGCGCCCGCCAGGCGCCGCGGCCGCGTCCCTTCGAGACCTTGGCCTCGGCCTTCGAGGTGGTCCCGGCGTCAGGCGTCGCCTTCGTCGCGCGCTTCCTGGCCATCGATGGTCCTTTCGTCCGTGGGGTCACCGGTGTCGGTGGGAGCACCAGTCTGGCCCACGGCGCGACTCAGCGCGTCGGGACGGCGCGTCGACACGAGCCAGTAGGGCGTGGGATCGGCCGGATCGGCCACCTCCACGCGCACCCCGCGGTCGATCCACGGGCGGGTCAGGAGGAAGGCGCGATCGGTGCCGGCGCGGTCCAGGGCGGCCCGCCAGGACGCGGGGTCGAGGGCCTCGACGGTGCCGAGGTCGGGCGCCTCGAGGTGGGCGTCGCCCGCGCGCAGCCGGCCCGGCTCGGCCGTCACCAGCAGCGACCCGTACCTCCACAGGCCGGCCCCGGCGATCAGGAGGGTCAGCAGGCCCACTCCGGCGGCGACGAACGGGCTGGTGGCCACGAGGAGCAGCCAGCCGACGCTCACGGAGGCGACGACGACACCGCCCCACCACAGGCCGGGGGCGACGAGGCGCTCGCGGTGACGCTCGGGGGTTTTCTGCACGGGTCCACTGTGCCTCACCCGAGCCAACCTGCCCGACCGCGGCCGACGTGCCCGCAGGGGTCTCGCGCCAGTATCGTCGCCACGTGACCGAGGTGCAGATCCGGCGACTCGACGCCGACGTCCCCCTTCCCGCGTACGCCCATCCCGCCGACGCCGGCGCCGACCTGGTCTCCACGATCGACGTCGTCCTCGCGCCGGGGGAGCGCGCCCTGGTCCCCACCGGCATCGCCCTCGCGCTGCCCGAGGGCTTCGCCGGCTTCATCCATCCGCGGTCGGGCCTGGCGCTGCGGCACGGTCTGTCGGTCGTGAACACGCCGGGAACGATCGACGCGGGTTACCGTGGGGAGATCAAGGTGCTGCTGGTCAACCACGACCTGCGCGAGCCCGTCCACATCGCGCGGGGCGACCGCATCGCCCAGCTCGTGGTCCAGCGCGTCGAGCACGTGCGCTTCGTCGAGGTCGACGGACTGGAGGACTCCGTACGTGGCGAGGGCGGGTACGGTTCCTCGGGTGGTCACGCCTCGATCGGGGCATCGACGGAAGGAAGTCACTGATGTTTGGTCGCAAGAACGCCGGCGCGACCGAGTCCCCGGCCGCTGCTGCTGCTGAGCCCGTCGAGGTCGCCGGGCCGCGCGCCGACGGACCCTTCGACGTCACCGAGCGCCCCATCGAGTCGCCCGACGAGTACGTCGACCTGGGCTCGCTGCTGATCCGGATGCGTCCGGACATCGAGGTCCAGCTGCCCACCGAGGACGACGTCGTCACGGCCGTCCTGGTCACCTCCGGCGGCTCGGCCGTCGAGCTGCGCCCGTTCGCCGGGGCCCGCAGCGGCGGCACGTGGGACGGCGTCCGCGCCGACCTGCGCGAGGAGGTCGACAAGCGCGGCGGCACGATCACCGAGATCGACGGCCCGTTCGGCCCCGAGATCCTGGCCCAGTTCCCCGCCACCACCGCCGACGGCACCGCGGGCGTGCAGCCCGCTCGGTTCATCGGCATCGAGGGCCCCCGCTGGGTCGTGCGTGCCACGATCCTGGGCGCTGCGGGCCTGGAGTCCACCGACGAGGGCGTGTTCGTGGAGGTGCTGCGCGACCTGCGCGTGCGCCGCGGCGAGGAGCCGCGGATGCTGCGCGAGTCGCTGCCGCTGGTGATCCCCGCCGACGCCCAGCGCGTCGAGGAGGAGTAGGTCCCGTGCCCGGTGTCGTGTCGAAGTGGCTCGACCGGTTCTCGGTCGAGAGCCAGGAGGACTCCGAGCTGCGCGGCCGCGCCACCGCCGCGGGCTGCGCCGCGATCAAGGACGCCCCCGAGCGCGAGCGCGTCGACATCCACGGCGTGCTGCACGACGTCACGCTGCGCCCCGTCGGCGACGTGACGGCGCTCGAGGCCTCGCTGTACGACGGCACCGGCACGATCACGCTGATCTGGCTGGGCCGCCGTCGCATCGAGGGCATCGCCGCCGGCCGCTCGCTGACCGCCACGGGCCGCATCGGCCACCGCGGCTCCGAGCGGGTCATGTACAACCCCGCCTACCGATTGGACTCCTGAGATGTCCGAGCCCCGCGAGGCGAACGTCGCCACCGTCGAGCAGGTGGTCCGCCAGCGCCTCGCGGAGGCGTTCGGAGGCGTCCGCGGGATCGTCGAGGCGGCCGTGCCGACGATCACCTTCACGCTCTGCTACCTGACGACGCGCGAGCTCAGGATGAGCCTCATCGTGGCGTCGGCGCTGACCGCCGTGCTGCTGATCGTGCGCGTGGTGCAGCGCTCCAACCCGCAGTTCGTCATCAACGCCCTGGTCGGCATCGGCATCGCGGCGCTGTTCGCGTCGCGGTCGGGGGAGGCGCGCGACGTCTTCCTGCCGGGCATCATCTACAACGCCGGCTACGCCGTGGTGCTCGTCGCCACGGTCGTGATCGGCTGGCCGGCGATCGGCGTGATGATCGGCGCCCTCGTGGGCGACCTCTCCGGCTGGCGCCGCGATCCCGGCATGCGCAGGCTCTGCAACCGCCTCACGCTGCTGTTCGCGCTGCCGTGCGTGCTGCGCGTGCTGGTGCAGTACCCGCTCTACCTGTCCGACCAGATCGGCTGGCTCGGCACCTCGAAGGTGATCATGGGCTGGCCGCTGCAGATCGCCACGCTCGCCGCGATGGTGTGGCTGCTCAGTCGCAACAGCACGCCCGTCACGGAGATCGAGGACGAGACCCCGGCCCCGTAGGCGCTCTCAGCCCCGGTGGTTGGCCAGCAGGGCCGACAGCTCGCCCTCCGCGGCGGACGGGGTGACGAACAGCAGCTCGTCGCCGGCCTCGACCGTGCGGTCGGCCTCGGGCAGCAGCGACTGCTGCTGACGCAGGATGACCACGGGGTGCACGCCGGCGGGCCAGGTGATGTCACCCAGCCGGCGGCCCACGTAGGCCGAGTCGGCCGGCACGGTCAGCTCGACGAGGTTCGTGTCGCTCTGGCGGAACGTGAACAGGCGGACGAGGTCGCCCACCGCCACGGCCTCCTCGACGAGGGCGGCCATGATGCGCGGCGTCGACACCGCGACGTCGACGCCCCAGGACTCCCCGTACAGCCACTCGTTGCTGGGATTGTTCACGCGCGCGACGGTGCGCGGCACCGTGAACTCGGTCTTGGCCAGCAGCGACATCACGAGGTTCGCCTTGTCGTCGCCGGTGGCGGCGATGGCGACGTCGCACGTCTGCAGCTGCGCCTCCTCGAGCGTGGACATCTCGCAGGCATCGGCCAGCAGCCACTGCGCGTCGGGCACGAGATCGCTGCGGATCGAGGTGGGGGACTTGTCGATCAGCAGGACGCTGTGACCGTGGTCGAGGAGCTCCTGGGCGACGGAGCGGCCGACGGCCCCGGCTCCGGCGATCGCGACGCGCATCAGTCCGTCTCCTTCGGTCCGGCCTCGAGCGCGGCGAGCGCGGTGTCCGCCTCGTCCGACACGAGGAACATGCTGAGGTAGTCGCCCTCCTGGATCACGGTGTCGCCCGTGACCTGCTGCCCGGTGCCCAGGCGCGTGATGTAGGCAACGCGCGCGCCGGTGTGGGCCTCGAGGGAGGCGACGGTGCGACCCACCCACGCGAACGGCGCGTAGGCGTTGTCGAGCTGCAGGCGGCCCGACGGGTCCCGCCACGCGGGCTCGGACCCGGCCGGGAGCAGGCGCCTGAGCATCTGGTCGGCCGCCCAGGGGACGGTCGCGACGGTGGGGATGCCGAGCCGCTCGTAGACCTCGGCGCGGCGCGGGTCGTAGATGCGCGCCACGACGTTGCCGACGCGGAAGACCTCGCGGGCCACGCGCGCGGCGATGATGTTGGAGTTGTCGCCGCTGGAGACCGCTGCGAAGGCGTCGGCGCGCTCGATGCCGGCAGCCACGAGGACCCCGCGGTCGAAGCCCATGCCGGTGACGGTGTCGCCGGCGAACGAGGGTCCGAGGCGCCGGAACGCGTCGGGATTGGAGTCGATGACGGAGGTCGAGTGCCCCCGCGACTCCAGGCTCCGGGCGAGCGACGCACCCACGCGTCCGCACCCCATGATCACGATGTGCACACCGGCGACGGTACACCGGCCCGAACGGGTCTAGCATCGACCGCGTGGGAATGACCGGTGCGCTGAAGCGCGCCCTCATCGGACGGAAGCTGCGCACCTCGCAAATGGGGGAGACCCTGTTGCCGAAGCGCGTCGCGCTGCCCGTCTTCGCGAGTGACGCGCTCTCGTCCGTGGCCTATGCGCCGGACGAGATCTTCCTGACCCTGTCGATGGGCGGGCTCACGGCCTACGCCTTCAACTGGCAGATCGGCCTCGCTGTGGTCGTGGTGATGCTCACGGTCGTGGCGTCGTACCGGCAGAACGTGCGCGCCTACCCCAGCGGAGGCGGCGACTACGAGGTCGCCACGGTGAACCTCGGCCGGAACGCGGGGCTCACGGTCGCGAGCGCGCTGATGGTCGACTACGTGCTGACCGTCGCGGTGTCGATCTCCTCGGGCGTGCAGAACGCCGCCGCCGCCCTGCCGTTCCTCAAGGGCCACGAGGCCACCGCCGCGGTCGGGCTCGTCGCGCTGCTGACGGCGATGAACCTGCGCGGCACCAAGGAGTCGGGCCGGGCGTTCGCCGTGCCGACGTACCTGTTCATGATCGCGATCGCGCTCATGGCCGGCTGGGGCTACGTCGAGTTCGCGATGGGCACCCTGCCCGAGGTGGAGAGCGCGCAGTACGACATCGCCGCCGAGGAGCCGTTCACCGGGGCGGTCAGCGGCATCGCGATGGCCTACCTGCTGGCGCGCGCCTTCTCGTCGGGCTGCGCCGCGCTGACCGGCGTCGAGGCGATCAGCAACGGCGTGCCGGCCTTCCGCAAGCCCAAGAGCCGCAACGCGGCCACCACGCTGCTGCTGCTCGGCACGATCTCGATCGCGATGCTGATGAGCATCATCGTGCTGGCCGACCTGATGAACCTGCGCTACGTCGAGGACCCGGCGCACCAGCTGCTGCTCAACGGCGAGCCCGTGGGGGAGGGGTACACCCAGGAGACCGTGATCGGCCAGCTGGCCGGGGCGCTCTTCCACGACGTGCCGCCGCTGTTCTACTTCGTCATCGCGTGCACCGGCGTCATCCTGGTGCTGGCCGCGAACACGGCCTTCAACGGCTTCCCGGTGCTCGGCTCGATCCTGGCCCGCGACGGCTTCCTGCCCCGCCAGCTGCACACCCGCGGCGACCGCCTCGCGTTCAGCAACGGCATCCTGCTGCTCGCCGCCGCGGCCGCCGTGCTGATCGTCGCGTTCGACGCCGAGGTCACGAAGCTCATCCAGCTCTACATCGTGGGCGTGTTCGTCTCCTTCACGCTGAGCCAGCTGGGCATGATCCGGCACTGGACCCGGCACCTGCTCACCGAGACCGATCCCGCCGAGCGGCGTCGCATGCAGCGCTCACGCGGCGTCAACGCCTTCGGCCTGGCGATGACCGCGACGGTGCTCGTGATCGTCCTCGTGACGAAGTTCCTCGCCGGCGCGTGGATCGCGATCCTGGCGATGATCGCGGTGTTCGTGGTGATGCGGTCGATCGCCGCCCACTACGACCGGGTCGCCGCCGAGCTGGCCGTCGACGACGCCGACGTCGCCCTGCCGGCGCGGGTCCACGGCGTGGTCCTGATCAGCAAGCTGCACAAACCGGCGATGCGCGCGATCGCCTACGCCCGGCTGGCCGGCGCGAGCTCGCTCGAGGCCGTCGTCGTCGACCTCGACCCCGACGAGACCGCCGAGCTGACCCGCCGGTGGGACGAGCTGCGCGTCCCGATCCCGCTGCGCGTGCTCGACTCGCCCTACCGCGAGGTCGTGCGGCCGGTCATGCGCTACGTCAAGAACCGCCGAACGCAGAACCCGCGCGACCTGATCACCGTCTACATCCCCGAGTACGTCGTCGGCCGCTGGTGGGAGCAGGCGCTCCACAACCAGACCGCGCTGCGCCTCAAGGCCCGCCTGCTGTTCGTGCCGGGCGTCCTCGTCGTCAGCGTGCCGTTCCAGCTGGCCTCGGCGAAGCGCGTGGCCACGGGCGACTCGCACCCCACCGCCGGAGACGTGCGACGGGGCATCCGCCGGGAGGAGCGTCGATGAGCGACGCCGTGGTCACGGTCGGACCGGTCGCGCACGGGGGCCACTGCGTCGCGCGCCTCGACGGGCAGGTGGTGTTCGTCCGCCATGCGCTGCCCGGCGAGGTCGTCGAGATCCGCGTCACCGAGCGCTCCAAGCGGTTCCTGCGCGCCGACGCGGTGCAGGTGCTCGAGCCCTCGCCCGACCGCGTCACCCCGCCGTGCCCGCTCGCGGGTCCGGGGCTGTGCGGCGGCTGCGACTTCCAGCACGTCTCCGAGGAGGGTCAGCTGACGCTGCTGACCGACGTCGTCCGCGAGCAGCTGCAGCGGCTCGCCGGGCTCGACTGGGACGGTCGCGTCGAGGCGGTCGGCCCGCTGCTGGACTGGCGCACGCGCGTGGTGTGGTCGGTCGCCGAGAACGGCATGGCCGGCCTGCGCCGTCACCGCAGCCACGACGTGATCCCCGTCGAGTCGTGCCCCATCGCGCACCCCGACATCCCCGACGTCAGCCGCCAGCTGTGGGACGAGCCGCGCGTGGAGACCATCGCGTCCTCCACCGGGCAGCGCCTGCTGGTCACCGACGCCTCGATCGAGGACGACCTCGAGGCGCAGGTCGACGGCGTCGTCGCCTCCGACGGCACCGTGCGCGCCGGCACGGGCACGCTCGTCGAGGAGGTGCGCGGCCGACGCTTCTCGGTGAGCGGATCCGGCTTCTGGCAGGTCCATCCCGCCGCGGCCACCACCCTCGTGGAGGCCGTGCTCGCCGGCGCCGACGTCCGTCCCGACGACCGGGTGCTCGACCTCTACGCGGGCGCCGGGCTGTTCTCGGCGTTCCTCGCCGAGGCGTGTGCGCCGGGCGAGCTGGTGAGCGTCGAGGGCAACCGCCGCGCCTCGGCCGACGCGCGGGGCAATCTCGCCGAGCTCCCGAACGCGTCGATCGTGCACGCCCCCGTCGAGCGCGCGCTGCGTCGCGGACTGCTCGGTGCGCGTGCCGACGTCGTCGTGCTGGACCCGCCGCGCACCGGAGCGAAGGAGGCCGTCCCCGCCATCGCCGCGCTGGAGCCCCGGCGCATCGTCTACGTGGCCTGCGACCCCGCCGCCCTCGCACGCGACCTCGCCACGTTCGCCACGCTCGGGTACCGGCTGGAGTCGCTGCGCGGCTTCGCGCTGTTCCCGATGACGCACCACGTCGAGTGCGTCGCGGTGCTTGCGCGGGCCTGACCCGTCCGGTTGAGTCACCCCCGTGACGTACGCCGATCCCCACGCCTGTCCCGCCTGCCGAGGCCCGATCGGCGGCGTCGACACCTGCCCGCGCTGCGGCTTCGTCCTCGGCTCGCCCGAGGCGCAGCGGCTGTGGGGCCTGTTCCTCGAGGCCGACCGGCTCGTCGCGCAGGGACGCGCGCGCCAGGGAGCCACGGCGGCCGAGGTGACCGCGCCCGTCGCCGCCACGCCCGCCGCGACCCCCACCTCCCCGATGCCCGCCGCAGTCGTGCGCCCGGTCCGCACGTGGTCGACCGGCTCGCTCCTGCTCGGCCTGGGCGCCGTGTGCCTGATCGTCGCGGCGATCATCTTCGCCACCGTGGCGTGGGGCTCGCTCGGCATCCTCGGCCGCGCGCTGATCCTGCTCGCCGTCACCGCGCTCGTCGGCGCGACGGCCTCGTGGGCCACGCGACGGGGTCTCGTCGGCACGGCCGAGGCGCTCTGGACCGTGTTCCTCGGCCTCGTCACGGTCGACTTCCTGGCCGCGGTCGCCGAGGGCCTCTTCGGCCTGTCCTGGTCGGACTTCGCCCTCGTCTCGGTGATCTGGACCGCCGTGCTCGTGGGCGCCGGCGTCGCCATCGTGCGGTGGGCTCGGCCCCGGCTGGACCGTGACCTGATCACCCCGCAGCTCGCGGGCGGGTTCGCGCCCTTCGTCAGCGCGCCCGCCGTGATGATCAGGCTCGGAGATCTGGGGGAGGGCGACCACTGGTTCTGGGCGGCGGCCGCCGCCCTGGTGCTGCCGCTGGCGGTCGTCGCGGTCGCCCATCGCACGCGCCTGCGCTGGATGCTGTGGCCCAGCGCCCTGCTCGCGCTCCTGCTCACGGCAGTGCTCGTCGTGCTCGCGATCGACTCCGCCCTCGGCGGCTCCCGTGTCCTCACGCCGAGTGACGCGCTGCCGGCTCTCGTGCTCGCGGCAGTGGCCGTCGCCGGAGCGCGCCTGGTCCCGCCGCTGCGCGCCTGGCTGAACGCCTTCGCGGTCGTCGCCGTCCTGTTCCTGGTGGGCGTCGCGTTCGACGGCTGGGCGTGGAGCGCCGACCTCGACACGACCGCCGCGGGGCTCGTCGCGGTCGCCGTGGCCGTCGCTGTGCTCGCCGCGCTCGTCACCCGGCCCGACCTCTGGTCGCTCGGCGTGCGGTGGGGCGCGGTCGTCGCCGGCGCGGGCGTGCTTCTCTGGTGCGGCGCGGCGAGCACGGCCACCCTGGAGCGCACGGACCGGGCCGGCTGGTTCTCCTCGCCGCGCGATCTGTGGATCCGCCCGGCCGACATGACCATCACGGAGGGCTGGTGGGTCCTCGCGGTGGCGCTGCCGTTGATCGTCGCGTGGCTCGCCACCGCCCGCTGGCCGGCCCCGCGGCTCCTGCCGGACGAGTGGCGCGTCCCGGTCGCCGAGATCGCGGCGGGCGCCGCCGTCGTCACGGCCGTCGCGGCCTCGTCCCTGCCATTCCTCGTCCACGCGATCACGCTCGTGGTGGTGGGCGTCGTGCTCGCCGTGGTCCTGCGCACCGCTCGCTGGGAGCTGTCCATCGTCCCGGTCGCGGTGGTGGCGCTCGCGATGGTCGTCGTGCCGCTCGGCGGACCGTCGACCGCGTGGGCCTGGGGCCTGGCCGCGGTGGGCGCCCTGGCATGCGCGGCGGTCGGCCTCGACGAGGACCCGCCGGGGCCCCGTCGCCTCGTCTCCGCGGGGGCGGCAGGACTGGCGGCGTTCGCGATCGTGGCGACCGTGGCCCAGGTGGCCGACCTCGCCGACGTCGCCCCCGAGGCGTGGGGCGTCGTGGTGTTCGGCGTCGCCGCGGGCCTGCTGCTGCTCACGCTGGCGCTCGACGAGCTGCCGTGGCACCGCACCGCCGTGGAGGTCGTCGTCGCGGCGACCCTGTTCGTGTGCGTGGTCCGCGACGGCGACGACCTCGCTCGGGTCGCGCTGCTGCTGACGATCGGCGCGGTCGGGACCGCGATCGTGGGGCTGCTCGACGACGACCGCACGTACCTGCGCTGGGTCGCCCTCGGCCTCACCGGCGGCGCCTGGGTGGCGCGGCTCGCGGCCAGCGAGGTCGACACGATCGAGGCCTACACGGCGCCGTTCGCCGTCGCGGTCCTCGCAGCCGGCTGGTGGCGCCTGCGCACGGATCCCGAGAGCCGCACGTGGACCGCCCTCACGCCGGGTCTCGTGCTCGCGCTGCTGCCGTCGCTGCCGCAGGCGCTCGACGAGCCGACGAGCCTGAGGGCCGCACTGCTGGCCCTCGTCGCCGCCGCCGTCCTGGGCGCGGGCGTCGTGCTGCGCTGGGGCGCCCCGGTGATCGCGGGTGCAGCGGTGCTGCTGCTGCTCGTGCTGGCGAACGTCGGGCCGACCGCGCTCGGCCTGCCGCGGTGGATCCTGATCGCCGCCGCGGGACTGGTGCTGCTGCTCGTGGGTACGACCTGGGAAAAGCGCGTCGCGGAGGGTCGCGCCCTCGTGGCGCGCCTCGGCGCGCTGAGGTGAGGGTCACCTGAGCACGGCGCGCCGGGACATCATTTGATACCGTTTATCTTGACATCAAGATATCTGGGACTTAGGTCATCCTGATCGCCCGCGGGCGCTGTCGCGGGGGCAGGATGGGAACACCAGCGAAGGAGAAGCCCATGAGCGTCGACACATTCAAGGCCAAGGACTCCCTGTCGGTCGGGGACGCGTCTTTCGACTACTACCGGCTCGATGCGGTCCAGGGCGAGGGACTCGACGTCGCCTCCCTGCCGTTCAGCCTCAAGATCCTGCTCGAGGCGCTCCTGCGCACCGAGGACGGCGCGGACATCACCGCCGACGACATCAAGGCGCTGGCCTCCTGGGACCCGACGGCGGACCCGAGCAAGGAGATCCAGTTCACGCCCGCCCGCGTGATCATGCAGGACTTCACCGGCGTCCCGTGCGTCGTCGACCTCGCCACGATGCGCGAGGCCATGGCCGACCTCGGCGGCGACCCCGCCAAGATCAACCCGCTCGCGCCCGCCGAGATGGTCATCGACCACTCCGTGATCGCCGACGTCTTCGGCACGCCCGAGGCGTTCGAGCGCAACGTCGAGATCGAGTACGAGCGCAACGGCGAGCGCTACAAGTTCCTCCGCTGGGGCCAGGGCGCCTTCAGCGACTTCCGCGTGGTCCCGCCGGGCACCGGCATCGTCCACCAGGTCAACATCGAGAAGCTCGCCCGCGTCGTGTTCACCCGCGACGCCGACGGCGGCGTCGTGGCCTACCCCGACTCCTGCGTCGGCACCGACTCGCACACCACGATGGTCAACGGCCTGGGCGTCGTCGGCTGGGGCGTGGGTGGCATCGAGGCCGAGGCCGCGATGCTCGGCCAGCCGATCAGCATGCTGATCCCGCGCGTCGTCGGCTTCAAGCTCTCGGGCGAGCTGCCCCAGGGCGCCACCGCGACCGACCTCGTGCTGACGATCACCGAGATGCTGCGCGACCACGGCGTCGTCGGCAAGTTCGTCGAGTTCTACGGCTCGGGCGTCAGCGCCGTGCCGCTGGCCAACCGCGCCACGATCGGCAACATGAGCCCCGAGTACGGCTCCACCATCGCGGTCTTCCCGATCGACGAGGAGACCACGAAGTACCTCGAGCTCACCGGCCGCACGGCTGAGGAGATCGCCCTGGTCGAGGCCTACGCCAAGGCCCAGGGCCTGTGGCACGACGCCGACCACGAGCCGCGCTACTCCGAGTACCTCGAGCTCGACCTGTCCGAGGTCGTCCCGTCGATCGCCGGCCCGAAGCGTCCGCAGGACCGCATCGAGCTGACCGACAGCAAGACCGCGTTCCGTGCGTCGCTGCGCGACTACGTCGACCACAGCGAGCAGCAGCTCAACGGCTACGACGAGGCCGTCGAGGACTCCTTCCCGGCGTCCGACACCCCGAAGACGTCCACGTACGCCAACGGCGGCGAGGGCCCGCACGAGCACGCCACCGGCGCGCCGGGCGAGCGCGTCCGCAACCCGCAGACCGTGACCCTCGAGGACGGCACCACGTTCGAGGTCGACCACGGCGCCGTCACCATCGCGGCCATCACGTCGTGTACCAACACGTCGAACCCGTCGGTCATGATCGGCGCGGGCCTGCTGGCCAAGAAGGCCGTCGAGAAGGGCCTGCAGCGCAAGCCGTGGGTCAAGACCACGCTGGCGCCCGGCTCGAAGGTCGTCACCGACTACTACGAGAAGTCGGGCCTGAACGTCTACCTCGACAAGCTCGGCTTCAACCTCGTCGGCTACGGCTGTACCACGTGCATCGGCAACTCCGGTCCGCTGATCCCCGAGGTGAGCGCCGCCGTCAACGAGGGCGACCTGGCGGTCACCGCGGTGCTCTCGGGCAACCGCAACTTCGAGGGCCGCATCAACCCCGACATCAAGATGAACTACCTCGCGTCCCCGCCGCTGGTCATCGCGTACGCGCTCGCCGGCTCGATGGACGTCGACCTGTTCAACGACCCGCTCGGTCAGGACGAGGACGGCAACGACGTCTTCATGAAGGACATCTGGCCGTCGCCGTCGGAGGTCGAGGACGTCATCGCCAGCGCGATCGACGCCGACACCTTCAGCCGCGAGTACGCCGACGTCTTCGCCGGTGACGAGCGCTGGCAGAACCTGCCGACGCCCGAGGGCGACACGTTCGCGTGGGACGAGGACTCCACCTACGTCCGCAAGGCCCCGTACTTTGACGGCATGGGCCTGGAGCCCGACCCGGTCACCGACGTCGACGGCGCGCGCGTGCTGCTCAAGCTGGGCGACTCGGTCACCACCGACCACATCAGCCCGGCCGGTGCCATCAAGAAGGACAGCCCGGCGGGCAAGTACCTGATGGACAAGGGCGTGCAGCCCCGTGACTTCAACTCGCTCGGCTCGCGCCGTGGCAACCACGAGGTCATGATCCGCGGCACGTTCGCGAACATCCGCCTGCGCAACCAGATCGCGCCCGGCACCGAGGGCGGCTTCACGCGCGACTTCACCGCCGACGGCGAGGTCACGTCGGTGTTCGACGCCTCGCAGAACTACCAGGCCGCCGGCGTCCCGCTGGTCGTCCTGGCGGGCAAGGAGTACGGCTCGGGCTCGTCGCGCGACTGGGCCGCCAAGGGCACCGCGCTGCTGGGCGTCAAGGTCGTCATCGCCGAGTCGTACGAGCGGATCCACCGCTCGAACCTCATCGGCATGGGCGTCCTGCCGCTGCAGTTCCCCGAGGGCGAGAACGCCGACTCGCTGGGCCTGACCGGTGAGGAGACCTTCACGGTCACCGGCATCACCGAGCTCAACGACGGCACCACGCCGCGCACGGTGAAGGTCAAGGCCGACGACATCGAGTTCGACGCCGTCGTCCGCATCGACACCCCCGGTGAGGCGAACTACTACCGCAACGGCGGCATCATGCCTTACGTGCTGCGCTCGTTGCTCGACTGAGCGTGCTGCGCTCGCTGCTCGACTGAGCGAACGCTCCCGGAACCGCCCGTCACCGTCTCGGTGGCGGGCGGTTCTGCGTCCCGCCGTGATGGGATGGGGGAGTGACGATCCACTCCGAGCACCCGTTCGCGCCCGCCGACCGCGACAAGGACGCCTTCCGGCGCCTGCGGGGACGGCTGCCGTCCCCGGTCACGGTGGTGGCGACGGGCACCGGCCGCGGCCGCGCCGGTCTCACGGTGTCGTCGCTGCTGCTCGTCGACGGCGATCCTCCGCGCATCGAGGTGTTCGTCGACCCGGACTCCGAGCTGGGGGAGTCGCTCGAGGTGGGCGCCCGCGCCGCGGCCAGCGTCCTGCAGGCGGGGGACGCCTTCCTCGCCGAGGTCTTCGCCGGCCTGGCGCCGGCTCCGGGCGGCATGTTCACGGTGGGCACCTGGGTCGACTCGGACTGGGGTCCGCGCCTCGACGACCGGTCATGGTGCGGGTTCACCGTCGACGAGATCTCCGAGCTCGGCTGGTCGCTGCGGGTCACCGGCACGGTGCGGACGGTGGCCGTCGAGGCCGCCACCGGGGCCGCCCACGCCCGGGGCCGCTTCCACGATCTCGGCTGAGCGACGCGGCACGGCTGGTCGCGGGGCCGCGCTGGTCGGTCGTCGTTACGATGGAGCAATGGCTTCAGTGCTCAGCTCCGTGTCCGGTCCCGCCGATCTGCGGCGCCTGGACGACGAGTCGCTGACGCGGCTCGCCGCGGAGGTCCGCGAGCTGCTGATCGAGTCGGTCGCGGCCAACGGCGGACACCTCGGTCCCAACCTCGGCGTCGTCGAGCTGACGATCGCGCTGCACCGCGTCTTCGACTCCCCGAACGACAAGATCGTGTGGGACACGGGCCACCAGGCGTACGTGCACAAGATGCTCACGGGCCGCGCCGACCAGTTCGGCGACCTGCGCAAGGAGGGCGGCCTCTCGGGCTACCCCAGCCACGCCGAGTCGCCCCACGACTGGGTCGAGAACTCGCACGCCTCCACGTCGCTGTCCTACGCCGACGGCCTGGCCCGCGCCAACGCGGTGCAGGGCAAGGACGACCACGTCGTCGCCGTGATCGGCGACGGCGCCCTCACCGGCGGCATGGCGTGGGAGGCCATCAACAACATCTGCGCCGACAACTGTCGCCGGGTGGTCATCGTCGTCAACGACAACGGCCGCTCCTACACGCCCACGGTCGGCGGCCTGGCCAACCGGCTCACGCAGATCCGCACGAACCCGCGCTACGAGCCCGCGTTGAGCGCGATCCGCGAGCGGATGACCACCGGTCCGAAGGTCGCCGAGGTCGCCTACGAGGCGCTGCACGCGATCAAGAAGGGCTTCAAGGACGCGCTCGCGCCCCAAGGCATGTTCGAGGACCTCGGCATCAAGTACCTCGGTCCGGTCGACGGCCACGACCGCCGCGCGATGGAGCAGGCGCTCACCGCGGCCCGCAACTTCGGCGGCCCCGTGCTGGTCCATGCGATCACCACGAAGGGCCAGGGCTACGACATCGCCGTGGCCAACGAGAACGACCAGATGCACCAGGCGCACCCGTTCGACCGCTCCACGGGCGAGGCCATCAGCATCGCCCCGGCGGGCTGGACCTCGGTCTTCCGCGACGAGATCGTGCGCATCGCCGACGACCGCCCCGACGTCGTGGGCATCACCGCCGCGATGCTGTACCCCACCGGCCTGGACGCGTTCGCCGACAAGTTCCCCGACCGCGTGCTCGACGTCGGCATCGCCGAGCAGCACGCCGTCACGAGCGCGGCCGGGATGGCGATGGGCGGCCTGCACCCCGTCGTCGCGGTCTACGCCACCTTCCTCAACCGCGCCTTCGACCAGGTCCTCATGGACGTCGCCCTGCACCGCCTGGGCGTCACCTTCGTGCTCGACCGCGCCGGCGTCACCGGCGACGACGGCGCCAGCCACAACGGCATGTGGGACCTCTCGCTGCTCCAGCTGGTCCCCGGCCTGCACCTGGCCGCCCCGCGGGACGGCAGCCGCCTGCGCGAGCTGCTGCGCGAGGCCGTCACGATCGACGACGCCCCCAGCGTGGTCCGCTTCGCCAAGGGCCCGGTCGCTCCGGACCTCGAGGCGATCGACCGCGTCGGCACAGTCGACGTCCTGCACCGCAGCGAGGGCTCCGAGGTCCTCGTCGTCGGCGTGGGCACGATGGCCGCCACGGCCGTCGACGTCGCCCAGCGCCTCGAGGCCGAGGGCGTGCCCGCCACGGCCGTCGACCCCCGCTGGATCAAGCCGCTCGACCCGGCCGTCCTCGACCTCGCGGCCGAGCACCGCCTCGTCGTCACGATCGAGGACAACGGCCGCCAGGGCGGTGTGGGCTCCACGATCCTGCACGCCGTGAGCGATCGTGGTCTCGACGTCCCGGTGCGCATCCACGCGGTCGAGCAGGAGTTCCTCGACCACGCCAAGCGCGACGTCATTTTGAAGCGCCTGGGCCTGACCGCCGAGTCGATCGCCGAGGACGCGCTCGGCCGGCTCCGGGAATTCTCCGAGGGTGACCGACGTTGACGCGGAAGTGGTTTTCACGACGACGTTCCGATGAGTACGAGCGCGACCCGATCCCGCTGATCGTCGCCCTCGACGGCTTCCTCAGCGCGGGATCCTCCTCCGTCCTCGCGGCGGAGCACCTGCGCACCGCCGACGCCGAGGTGGTCCACGAGTTCGATCTCGACTCGATGCTGGACTACCGCGCGCGGCGACCCCCGATCACGTTCCGGCGCGACCACTACGTGGACTACGTCGAGCCGGTCCTGCAGATCACCCGCCACCGCGATCGCGCTGGCACGCCCTACCTGCTGCTGGCCGGCCCCGAGCCGGACTTCGGCTGGGAGGCCTTCGCGGCCGAGACGATCGACGTCATCTCCGAGCTGGGCGTCCCGTTGACGGTGGGCCTCGGGGGAGTGCCGATGGGCGTGCCCCACACGCGGCCGCCGCTGCTGACGATGCACGGCACGCGCCCTGAGCTGGTCGACCGGAAGAACTTCTGGAACGCCGAGGTCTCGGTGCCGTCGTCCGCGCAGTCGCTGCTGGAGTACCGCATGCGCGAGCACGGCCTCGACGCGATCGGCTACGTCGTGCACGTGCCGCACTACCTCGCCCAGGTCGAGTACCCCACGGCGGCGCTCGCGCTGCTCGAGGCGGTCGGCCTGCGGCTGGGGCTCGACCTCGACCTCGAGGAGCTGCGCGCCCGCCAGCCCGAGTCGATCACCGAGATCGAGCAGCAGATCGCCGAGCAGGACGGTGAGCAGGTGCTGCACGGCCTCGAGGAGCAGTACGACATCTTCAGCCGCGGCGCGGCCGAGTCGCTGCTCGCCGACGACGCCAGCCTCCCCACGGGCGACGAGCTCGCCAGCCAGCTGGAGCAGTTCTTGGCCAGGCAGCGCAAGGACGACCAGGGCTGACCCTCAGACCCGTCCTGTGACCACGGTTACCGCCACCTGGGGCCGCCGGCGCCCCGGTGGCGGAGCCGATCTTCGATAGGATCGCGATCGTGCCTGCCTCCGTGAACGAACTCGTCGAACTGCTCCAGATCGAACAGCTCGAGGTGAACCTCTTCCGCGGTGGACAGCCCCGCAAGTCGCGCCTGCAGCGCGTCTTCGGCGGCCAGGTGGCCGGGCAGGCCGTGAGCGCGGCCCAGCACACCGTCACCGACGGCAAGCACCTGCACTCGCTGCACGCCTACTTCATCCTGGGCGGCGACCCGAGCATCCCGATCATCTACGACGTCGAGAGCGTCCGCGACGGTCGCTCCTTCGCGACGCGCCGGGTCTCGGCGCGCCAGCACGGCGAGGTCATCTTCTACATGACCGCGTCGTTCCAGCGCGACGAGGAGGGCTGGGACCACCAGGACGTCCTGCCGCCCACGCCGGGCCCGGAGGACGCCACGTCGATGTTCGACCTGGTGAAGTACATCAGCCCCGACGGCGCCGAGCAGTGGAAGCAGGAGTGGGGCGGCTTCGACATGCGCTACGTCGGCGATCCGCGCCCGGAGGACGATCCCACGCGCCCGTACGTCCCCGTCGTGCAGCGGATGTGGTTCAAGGCCAGCGACCGGCTGCCCGACGATCCCGAGCTGCACCGTGCCGCGTTCACGTACTACAGCGACTTCAGCCTGCTGGGCGCGTCGCTCGTGCCGCACGGCCTGGTGATCAGCTCGCCGAAGGTCCAGCCGGCCTCGCTCGACCACGTCGTGTGGTTCCACCGCCCGTTCCGCGTCGACGAGTGGCTGCTGTACGACCAGACGTCCCCGTCGGCGTCGGGTGCCCGCGGACTGAGCACCGCCCGCGTGTTCACGCAGGACGGCACCCTCGTGGCCACCGTGGCCCAGGAGGGCCTGATCCGGCCGGCGAAGCCGCGCGAGCAGCGCTGACCCCGCCGGGCCGGAGGGCGGTCAGGCCGGAGTGATCCGGCCGACGAGGTGCGGGACGGACTTCCGCGCGTCGCGAACGCCGAAGGTCGTGACGTCGCCCTCGGACTCGGTGCCGAACACCACGGTGGACGGCAGCAGGACGGGCTTCTTGAACTCGACGTCCACCGTGTAGGCGTCGGGCAGCCGGTTCTGCAGCGTGGCGAGGCCGTGCGCCTTCGTCCACATGCCGTGCGCGATCTGGCGCGGGAACCCGAACGCCTTGGCGGTCCACGGGTAGAGGTGGATCGGGTTCCGGTCGCCGGAGACCGCGCCGTAGCGACGACCGAGGTCGCTGCCGAGCTTCCAGTGCACGACCCCCTCCGGGGCCTCGACGCCGGCCAGCGGCGGCACCATGGGCTCGTCGCCACCGTGACGGCTGCGGAACAGGACGGTCATCGTCTCGTCCCACACCAACTCGCCGCCGACGTGCGCCTCGCTGACCAGCGAGATGAGCCGGCCCTTCGGGTGCGGGTCGTCGGAGGTGGCGCGCAGCGACAGCTCGTAGATCTCCTCGCGGCCGATCGGACGGTGCTGCGTGATGCGGTTGCGCAGGTGCACCGCGCCCATCGGCGGGAACGGGAACGCCGTGTCCGTCATGAGGCTCAGGTGCAGCGTGTGGGCCGCGATGTGCGGGTAGGTCGCCGGGAGCGTGTCCGCGCGCGAGAAGCCGCAGACCTCGTTGTAGCGGTCGAGGTGGGCGAGGTCGGTGGCGACCCGCGTGCGCCGCAGCGTGACGTCGGGCAGACCGCCCTTCTCGTGCTTGATGCCCGGCAGCGTGCCGACGACCGGGATCGCCGGCAGCGCCGCCTTGAGCATGAGCGGCAGGCCCGCGGGGGCCTTCTCGTAGGTGCGGGTGCTCATGTCAGGCCCCGAGGAAGCCCTGGCCGCACACGCGCACGACGTTCCCCGAGATCGCGGACGAGCCGGGGTGGCAGTACCAGGCGATCGCCTCGGCGACGTCGACGGGCTGCCCGCCCTGCGACAGCGAGCTGAGGCGGCGCCCGGCCTCGCGGATGCCCAGCGGCATCGTCTTGACCATGTCGGTCTCGATGAAGCCCGGCGCGATCGCGTTGACCGTGATGCCGTCGCCGGCCACCTGCGGGGCGAGCGCCTGGACGAAGCCGATGACGCCGGCCTTGGCCGTGCCGTAGTTGGTCTGGCCGTTGTTGCCCGCGATGCCGGCGATCGACGAGATGCCGATGACGCGACCGCCGGGGCGGATGAGCTTCTGCTCGAGCAGGTGGGCCGTGATGCGCTCGGGGGCGCCGACGCTGATGTCGACGACCTTCGCCCAGTTCTCGGACTTCATGTTCTTGAGGCGCTTGTCCCGCGTGATGCCCGCGTTGTGCACCACGAGGTCGACGCCGTCGCCGAGGCCGGCTGCGATCGTCTCGGGCGCGTCGTCGGCGGTGATGTCGCAGACGATCGACGAGCCGCCGAGCTCCTCCATCAGCGCGTCGAGGTCGGCCTGCAGCGGCGGGACGTCGAGGCCGATGATCGTGGCGCCGTCGCGGTGCAGGGTGCGGGCCATCGCGGCGCCGAGGCCACGCGAGGCACCGGTGACGAGGGCGACCTTCCCGGCCAGCGGGAGCGCGGGGTCGGCGGGGGAGTCGGCCTCGACGAGGTCGGTGGTGCCGAGGCGGACGACCTGGCCGTCGACGAACGCGGACTTCGGCGAGAGCAGGAACTGCAGCGTGGAGCCGATCGCGTCCTTCGACTCGGGCGTGACGTACACGAGGTTGGCCGTGCTGCCGTTGGCGCCGATCTCCTTGCCCAGCGAGCGCACGAAGCCCTCGAGGCCGCGCTGCGCGATGGCGGCGCCGACCGAGCCGGCGCGCTCGGGCAGCACGCCGACGACGACGATCTTGGCGCTGGACGCGAGGCTGCGCAGGACGGGCGTGAAGAACTCCTGGAGCGCGACGGTGCCGGCGGCGGAGTCGATGATCGAGGCGTCGAAGACGAGGCCCTTGTAGCGACGACCCTCGGCGCGCACGGTGGTGGTGTCGATGCCGGCGCCCTTGAGCAGACCCGGGAGGGACTCGGCGACCAGGCCGGCGCCACCGATCAGGACGGGACCGTCGACCAGCGCGCCGCCGCGGTAGCGCTCCAGCTCCGGCGGATTCGGCAGGCCCAGGTTCTTCACCAAGAACTGACCGATCGGGTTCTGGACCATCGACTTGTAACGGTCGCTCATCGCAGGGTGTGTCCTATCTCTCGGATCTCTCAGATACCATCGGTATCTGAACGCGTTAAGGTGACTCTAGCCTGCACGACAGCGCCACGGCAAAGGAAAGCGACGAAGGTCGCAGACGAAAGGTTCCTCATGGCTGACAAGCCCTCCACGAAGGCCTCGAAGGCCGCCTCCCAGGACGCCGCCACCATCCGCCGCGTCGCCGTCATCGGCGGCAACCGGATCCCGTTCGCGCGGTCCAACACCGTCTACACGGGCGTCTCCAACCAGGACATGCTGACCGCCGCCCTCGACGGGCTCGTCGAGCGCTTCGGCCTCGAGGGCGAGCGCGCCGGCGAGGTCGTCGCCGGAGCCGTCCTGAAGCACGCGCGCGACTTCAACCTCACCCGCGAGGTCGTCCTGGGCTCCAAGCTCTCACCCGCGACGCCCGCCACCGACATCCAGCAGGCGTGCGGCACGGGCCTGCAGGCCGCGTTCCAGGTCGCCAACAAGATCGCCCTGGGCAAGATCGAGTTCGGCATCGCCGGCGGCACCGACACCACGTCCGACGCGCCGCTGGCCGTCAACGACAAGCTGCGCAAGATCCTGCTGCAGGCCAACCAGGCCAACGCCAAGGGCGACAAGAAGGCCCTGCTCAAGCTGTTCGGCAAGATCCGCCCGAGCCACCTCGCGCCCGACCAGCCGCGCAACGCCGAGCCCCGCACGGGCCTGTCGATGGGCGACCACCAGGCGCTCACCACCCACGAGTGGGGCATCACCCGCGAGGCGCAGGACGAGCTCGCCGCGCGCTCGCACCAGAACCTGGCCGCTGCGTGGGAGTCGGGCTGGCAGGACGACCTCGTCACGCCCTACAACGGCGTCGAGCGCGACAACCACCTGCGCCCCGACTCCACCGTCGAGAAGCTCGCCAAGCTCAAGCCCGTCTTCGGCAGGCAGCTGGGCGACGCCGCCACGATGACGGCCGGCAACTCCACGCCGCTGTCCGACGGCGCCTCCGTCGCTCTGCTGGCCTCGGAGGAGGAGGCCGCGCGTCGGGGCTGGGACGTCAAGGCGTTCCTCGTCGACTACGAGACCGCGGCCGTCGACTACGTCAACGGCGGCGAGGGCCTGCTCATGGCGCCCGCGTACGCGGTGCCGCGCATGCTTGAGCGCAACGGCCTGACCCTCCAGGACTTCGACTTCTACGAGATCCACGAGGCGTTCGCCGGCCAGGTGCTGTCGACCCTCGCGGCGTGGGAGGACGCGGACTTCTGCAAGCAGCGCCTCGGCCTCGACAGCCCGCTCGGCTCGATCGACCGCGACAAGCTGAACGTCAAGGGCTCGTCGCTCGCCGCCGCGCACCCGTTCGCGGCCACGGGCGGCCGCATCATCGCCAACCTCGCGAAGCTGCTGGAGGAGAAGGGATCGGGCCGTGGCCTGATCTCGATCTGCGCCGCCGGCGGTCAGGGCGTCGTGGCGATCCTCGAGCGCTGACGCACGAACGACAGCGGGGCCGGTGGCATCAGCCACCGGCCCCGCTTCGCGTCTGGGGGAGGGTCAGTCCGGGCGCTCGACGATGGCGCGCACCGACCGCTTCGCGAGGTCGAGGACCTCGGTCGTGGGCAGGTGCTCCATCGTGGGCAGCCCGGAGTTGAGCTCGCGGATCGAGCGCTGGAAGGTCACGAGGTTCAGGATGCCCAGGCCCTGCGTGTACATGATGTTCGCGATGAGCTCGGGGTCCTTGACGTCGAACTCGCCGGTGGCGTTGCCCGCCTCGATCGCCGACGTGATGTGGTCGAAGCAGCGGTTGATCGCCGCGCCCAGCTCGGTGAGCCGCTCGAGGCTGATCTGCTCCAGCAGCTCGGAGCCGCGGTGGCGCAGCAGGGACTGCGCGCAGTCGACGAAGGCCGGGTACTCGGTGCCGTAGGAGAGGAACTCCACGGTGATGGTGTCGATCCGCTGGCCCGGGGTCAGCTCGGGGTCGTCGGACTTGGCCAGCCGCGACTCGAGCTGGTTGAGGTAGTCCACCAGCGTCATCGCGAAGAGCTCTTCCTTCGTGGTGAAGTGGCGGTAGATGATCGCGCGGTTGATGCCGACCGCCCGGGCGATGTCCTCGATCTGCGCGTCCCGCATGCGTCGCTCGTCGAAGAGCGCGCGGGTCGCATCGAGGATCTCGCGCGTGCGTTGCGCCCTGCGCTCGACGATGGCCATGACACCGACCCTATCGGTCTGGTCCGCGTTTGCACCGGCCGCGTCGGCCCGCCGAGGCAGAAACTGTGAGGCAGGACACCGCTAGGGTGACGGCATGGGGAAGTTGGACATTCGTACGAAGCGGTGCCTCGTCACGGGAGCGGCCGGGGGCATCGGCGCCGCCACCGCGGTCGCACTCGGCCGGGAGGGGGCCCACCTGGTGCTCACCGATCTCCATTCCGCGGGACTCGAGCGGACGGCTGAGGAGGTGCGTGCCGCGGGCGGACGCGTGCTCATGGTGCGTGCCGTCGACCTCACCGACGCCGACGCCGTGCGCGCCCTCGCCGCCGAGGTCGGGTCGGAGGTGGGCGCGCTCGACGTGCTGCTCAACATCGCCGGCATCTCGATCTGGGGGACCATCGACCGGCTCCAGGAGGAGCACTGGCGCCGGCTCATCGACGTGAACCTCATGGGACCGGTGCACGTGATGTCGTCGTTCCTGCCCGCCATGATCGAGGCGCGCCGCGGGGGACACGTGGTCAACGTCTCGAGCGCGGCGGGGATCTTCGGCCTGCCGTGGCACGCGGCCTACAGCGCCAGCAAGTTCGGCCTCCGGGGCGTCTCCGAGGTGCTGCGGTTCGACCTGCGCCGCCACGGGATCGGCGTGAGCCTCGTGTGCCCGGGCGCGGTGGCGACGCCGCTCGTCGAGGGTCTCGAGGTGGTCGGCGTCGACCGCTCGGCGCCGTCGATGCAAGCCGTCGAGCGCCGGTTCCTGCGGCACGCGATCAGGCCCGACGAGGCCGCGGCCGCGATCGTGAAGGGGCTCGAGCGTCGGCGCTACTGGGTCTACACCTCGCGCGACATCCGCCTCGGCCACTACGCGCAGCGCTGGTTCCCGTGGGGGTACGAGGCGGTGATGCGGCTTCTCAACCGCAGCCTCACGCGGGCCAAGGCGAAGGCCGGGGCGGGCCGATGAGGGCGCCCCGCGTCGCCCCGGGCGGCCGCCGCCAGCTCGGGCTCGTGAACTTCCTGCTCGGCAAGGCGCTGTCCCGCGGGGCCGGCGTGCGCGAGGCCCACCTGTTCACCACGCTCGGCCGCAACCGCTCGCTGTTCCGGGCCTGGCTCCTCTACTCGGGGGCCCTCATGCTGCGCGGCCGCCTGCCGCGGCGCGAGACCGAGGTCGTGATCCTGCGCGTCGCGCACCACTGCGACAGCGACTACGAGCGCCGTCACCACGTGCGGCTCGGCCGGCGCGCCGGACTGACGACCGAGGAGATCGAGCGCACGCGTGCCGACGGCCTCGAGGGCTGGAGGCCCTCGGACGCCGTGCTGCTCGCCGCCACCGACCAGCTGATCGCGCACGAGGGCATCGACGACGCCACCTGGGCTCGGCTGCGCGCCTACTGGGACGAGGCGCAGGCGATCGAGCTCACGCTGCTCGTCGGTCAGTACCGGGGCCTGGCCACCACGATCCGCACGCTCGGGATCGCGCCCGACCCCTCGACGGACTGAGACCCGGCGTCGTACGTTCGGACGACCGACGGCAGGGGAGACGCGATGCACGACGTGACGTACTCGATGGGACTGACGCTCGACGGCTACATCGTCGGGCCCGACGGCTCCTTCGACTGGGGCGCGACCGACGAGACGATCACCGAGATCATGGAGATCTCGCTCGACGAGATCGCGGGCGTCTCCACGCACCTCATGGGCCGGCGGGTCTACGAGACGATGCTCTACTGGGAGACGGCTGCTGAGGACCCCGACCTGAGCGACCTGGAGCGTCGGTGGACCGAGCGGTGGAACCCGCTGCCGAAGGTCGTCCTCTCGCGCTCGCTCACCGAGGTGCAGGGCGCCGCGCGGCTGGCCACCGGGACGCTGCAGGAGGAGATCGAGCGGCTCAAGGCCGAGCCGGGCGACGGTGACATCGCGATCGGGGGCGCCACGCTGGCCGCGCAGGCAGCCGACCTCGACCTCATCGACGAGTACCGGCTGCGGGTGAGTCCGGTCCTGGTCGGCGGGGGCATCCCCTTCTTCTCGCACGGTCGCCGGCGGGTCGACCTCGACCTCGTCGAGAGCCGCGAGTGCGCCGCCGGGCTGATGTACCTGCGGTACCGCGTCAGGCGCTGACCGGTCCTCTCTCGCCGACGCGCGAAATGTCGGACCTCGCCCGTAGGCTCGACGCATGAGACCTGTCTCCGAGCTCACGCGGCAGGTGGCGCCGTTCGAGGTCGTCTCCGAGTACCAGCCCGCCGGCGACCAGCCCGCCGCGATTGCCGAGATCACGCAGCGCATCCAGGGCGGGACGAACGACGTCGTCCTCATGGGCGCCACCGGCACCGGCAAGACCGCCACCACGGCCTGGCTGGCCGAGCAGCTCCAGCGCCCGATGCTCGTCATGCTGCCCAACAAGACCCTCGCCGCGCAGTTCGCCAACGAGCTGCGCGAGCTGCTGCCGAACAACGCCGTCGAGTACTTCGTGTCGTACTACGACTACTACCAGCCCGAGGCGTACATCGCGCAGAGCGACACCTACATCGAGAAGGACTCCTCGATCAACGAGGAGGTCGAGCGGCTGCGCCACTCGGCCACGTGGTCGCTGCTCACGCGGCGCGACGTCATCGTGGTCGCCACCGTGTCGTGCATCTACGGCCTCGGCTCGGCGCAGGAGTACCTGAACCGCATGATCGGGTTCAAGGTCGGCGACGAGATGGGTCGCGACCACCTGCTGCGCACGCTCGTCCAGGCGCAGTACGTGCGCAACGACGTCAGCTCCACCCGCGGCACGTTCCGCGTGAAGGGCGACACCGTCGAGATCTTCCCCGTCTACCAGGAGATGGCGGTGCGGGTCGAGTTCTTCGGCGACGAGATCGAGCGCCTCATGACCCTGCACCCGCTCACGGGCGAGGTGCTCAGCGACGACCAGGAGCTCTACGTCGGCGCCGCCACGCACTACGCCGCCGGCCCCGAGGTGATGGCCCGGGCGATCGAGCGGATCAAGCTCGAGCTCGAGGAGCGCCTCGAGGTGCTCGAGCGCGAGAACAAGCTGCTCGAGGCCCAGCGCCTGCGCATGCGCACCACGTACGACCTCGAGATGATGGAGCAGGTCGGCACCTGCTCCGGCATCGAGAACTACTCGCTGCACATGGACGGCCGCCCTCCGGGCTCGGCCCCGAACTGCCTCCTCGACTACTTCCCGCAGGACTTCGTGCTCGTCGTCGACGAGTCGCACGTGACGATCCCGCAGATCGGCGCGATGTACGAGGGCGACATGAGCCGCAAGCGCTCGCTCGTCGAGCACGGCTTCCGGCTGCCCAGCGCGATGGACAACCGGCCGCTGAAGTGGCCCGAGTTCCTCCAGCGGATCGGCCAGACCGTCTACCTCTCGGCCACACCGGGCGACTACGAGATGAACAAGGTCGAGGGCGACGTCGTCGAGCAGGTCATCCGCCCCACCGGCCTGATCGACCCCGAGGTCATCGTCAAGCCCACGAAGGGCCAGATCGACGACCTCATCGGCGAGATCAACGACCGTGTCGAGCGCAACGAGCGCGTCCTGGTCACCACGCTGACCAAGAAGATGTCCGAGGACCTCACCGACTACCTGCTCGAGGCCGGCATCCGCACCCGCTACCTCCACAGCGAGGTCGACACGCTGCGCCGCGTCGAGCTGCTGCGCGAGCTGCGGATGGGGGAGTACGACGTCCTCGTCGGCATCAACCTCCTGCGCGAGGGCCTCGACCTGCCCGAGGTCAGCCTCGTGGCGATCCTCGACGCCGACAAGGAGGGCTTCCTGCGGTCGGGCCGCTCGCTCATCCAGACGATCGGCCGCGCGGCGCGCAACGTGTCGGGCCAGGTCATCATGTACGCCGACCGGATCACCGACTCGATGGCCTCGGCGATCGACGAGACCAACCGCCGCCGCGAGAAGCAGGTCGCCTACAACACGGCGAACGGCATCGACCCGCAGCCGCTGCGCAAGAAGATCGGCGACATCACCGACATGCTCGCCCGCGAGGACGAGGACACCCGCGCGCTGCTCGCCGCCACCGGCGACCACAAGCGCAAGGGCGCGGCGGTGCCGCTGGGCCAGCACACCAAGGACCTCGCCGACCTGCCCTCGGGCGAGCTCGCGGCGCTCATCGACCAGCTGTCCGACCAGATGCACCAGGCCGCGGCCGACCTGCAGTTCGAGGTGGCCGCGCGCCTGCGCGACGAGATCGGCGAGCTCAAGCGCGAGCTGCGCGGCATGCTCGGCGCCGGCACCTGAATTGGCGCTGTCACCACCGTGCTGCGAGACTGTTCCGGCGGAGGGGAGTATTCCCATCACCGGCGTCTCGTCAGCACGGGGGTCATCGTCGACCACCCCGGGACGCCGGACCGGCTCGCTGCACAGCCCGGTGGAAGAGACCTCCGAGTCGTAGCCGACCCGGAGAGAACAGAGGACCGCCTGTGAACGTCAGCACGCTCGAGTGGGGTGTCACCATCGGGGTGACCATCGCCATCTTGCTGTTCGACATCATCGTCATCGCCCGCAAGCCGCACGAGCCCACCACCAAGGAGTGCGCGCTCTACCTGTCGTTCTACATCGGCCTGGCCGTCGCCTTCGGCGCCTGGGTCTGGTCGTTCCACGGCCACCAGTACGGCATCGAGTTCTACGCGGGCTGGCTCACCGAGTACAGCCTGTCGATCGACAACCTGTTCATCTTCATCATCATCATGAGCAGCTTCGCCGTCCCGCGGAAGTACCAGCAGGAGGCGCTGCTCGTCGGCATCATCCTGGCGCTGGTGTTCCGCGGCATCTTCATCGCGCTCGGCGCCGTGGCGATCAACGAGTTCTCGTGGGTGTTCTACATCTTCGGCGCCTTCCTGATCTACACCGCGATCAAGCTGGCCAAGAACGACGACGAGGACGAGGACGTCGAGAACGCCGTCGTCCGCTTCGCGCGCAAGCGCTTCAACCTGAGCGACACGTGGGACGGCCTGAAGCTGGTCGTCCGCGAGAACGGCCGTCGTGCGATCACGCCGATGGCGCTGGTCATCATCGCGCTCGGCACCACCGACATCCTGTTCGCGCTCGACTCGATCCCGGCGATCTTCGGGCTCACGCAGGAGCCCTACATCGTCTTTACCGCGAACGTGTTCGCACTGATGGGTCTGCGCCAGCTGTACTTCCTGCTGGGCGACCTGCTGCAGCGCCTCGTGTTCCTGTCGTACGGCCTGGCGTTCCTGCTGTTCTACATCGGCATCAAGCTGGTGCTGCACGCGCTGCACGAGAACGAGCTGCCGTTCATCAACGGCGGCGAGCCGGTGCACCACATCGGCCCGGTCCCGGTGCCCGAGGTGCCCACGCTGCTCAGCCTGGGCGTCATCATCGCGACGCTGACGATCACGGCCGTGGCCAGCCTCTGGTACTCCAAGAAGTACCCCGAGCGCGTCGGCGGCGGCCACTAGGAAGCGAGCCAGCCGCCGAGCGGCTGGGGGTCAGGGGATGTCGTGGGGCGGCAGGTCGTCCGGCGAGCCCACCTCCAGCCGCTCGCCCCGGCGGCGGCTCAGCAGGTACATCGGCACCGACAGCACGAGGCCGATGACCAGCAGCACGCCGGCGATCTCGTACTGCTCCGCGGGACGGCCCGACAGGGGAGTCACCAGGTAGACGCAGGTGATGACGCCGAGGATGGCGATCGGCGCCGCGGTCGAGAAGTGCGAGTGCTCCACGTGGTCCTTGCGCAGCACCAGCACAGCGGTGTTCACCACCGCGAAGACGGCCAGCAGCAGCAGGCTCGTGGTGCCGCCGAGGATCGCGACGGCCTCGGTGCTGGCGTTCGAGACGTACGTGATCAGGCCCAGCGCGAGGGCCGTCGTGAGCACGATGGCGGCCCACGGGGTCTGGCGGCTGCTCACCTTGGAGATGCTGCGCGGGATGATGCCCTGCTTCGACATGCCGTACAGCAGGCGGCTGGCCATCAGCATGTTGATGAGCGCCGAGTTCGCGACGGCGAACATCGAGATGAACGGCAGGATCTGGTCGATCGGGATGTCGGGGGCGCCGCGCTCGACCACGGTGACCAGCGGGGTGTCGTTGCCGGCCAGCTCGCCCACGGGCACGATCGCCACGGCGCAGATGGACACCAGCAGGTAGATCACTCCGGTGACGCCCAGGCCGGTCAGCATGATCTTGGGAAAGATGCGGTTGGGCTCGTGGCACTCCTCGGCCATGTTCACCGCGTCCTCGAAGCCGACCATCGCGAAGAAGGCCAGCGAGGTCGCCGTGGTGACGGCGAGGAAGACGTTCTTGTCGTCGGGCGTCTCGAAGGCGACGACGCGGCCCCAGTCGGCGTCGCCACCGGCGATCGCCCACAGGCCGACGAGGATGACCAGCAGCAGGCCCGAGAGCTCGATCAGCGTCAGCACGACGTTGGTCTTGACGCCCTCGCTCACACCACGCAGGTTGATCGCGGCCACGAGCAGCATGAAGCCCAGCGCGATCAGCATGATCTCGAAGTTCGAGGCCTTCCAGTCGATGCCGACGGCGAGGTTCGAGGCGAACGCGCGGGCGGCCGTCGAGGCCGACGTGATGCCGGAGCACATGACCGTGAAGGCCACCATGAACGTGAACAGGTGGATGCCGAACGCCTTGTGGACGTAGAGCGCGGCACCGGCGGCCTGCGGGTACTTGGTGACCAGCTCGAGGTAGGACAGTGCGGTCAGCAGCGCGACGCCGAACGCGACGAGGAAGGGCAGCCACGCGGCGCCGCCGACCTCGGCCGCGACCTGTCCGGTGAGGGCGTAGACGCCCGTGCCGAGGATGTCGCCGATGATGAAGAGCAGCAGCAGCTTGGGTCCGAGGACCCTCCTGAGCTCGGTGGGCTGGTCGTCGGTGCTGGTCGCCATGTCTCCCCCTCGTAGTTCCCTACAGGGTCGACCCGTGGGCCCGATCCGGCAACCCATGCCGGATCCGGACCCCTCGACGGACTATCGTGTGCGGGTGAAGTTGCTGCGGGGAATCCGCTCCAAGGTGTTGTCGTCGGTGGCCCGACGGCACGTCGCCAAGCGCGGGATCGACCTCGCGAGCTTCTCCTTCATCCCCGAGCCCACGAAGGCGCCGCTGCAGCGCATCGGTCTGGACCCCGTGCCCGAGATGGCCCGCATCCGCCGAGAGGAGCCGCTGCACCGGCTCGACCTGCCGTTCGACTTCACCGCCTACCTCGTCACGGGCCACGAGCAGGCGCGCCAGGTGCTCACGGCGCGCGACACCTACTCCACCGACATCCGGCACCTGTTCTCCGGGGACGGCCCGGCCACGTCGGACGACATCGGGGGACTCGGCTTCACCGACCCGCCGGTGCACACGCGGCTGCGCAAGATCATCACGCCCGAGTTCACGATGCGCCGCCTCGCGCGGCTGGAGCCGCTGATCGAGCAGATCGTCGACCGCGCCCTCGACGACCTCGAAGCGGCCGGTCCCGAGGCCGACCTGGCGGAGGTCTTCGCGTTCCCGATCCCGTTCAACACGATCTGCGCCCTGCTGGGACTCGACTACGAGGACACGCAGGCGTTCTCCAAGCTCGGCAGCGCCCGCTTCGACGCCACGAACGGGGGAGCGGCGGCCTTCGGCGCCGTCTCCGAGCAGCGCGAGTTCCTGTTCGAGGCGGTGGCCCGCCAGCGCAAGGAGCCCGGCCCCGGCCTGATCGGGCAGATCATCCGCGACGAGGGCGAGCTCATCAGCGACCGCGACCTCGCGGGTCTCGCCGACGGGGTCTTCACCGGCGGCTACGAGACCACCGCCGGCATGATCGCGCTCAGCACGATCATGCTGTCGCGCGACCCGGCCTACGCCGACCTCGTCCGCTCGGGCAACCGCGAGACGCTCGACCGTGTGATAGAGGAGCTGCTGCGCTACTTCTCGGTGGTCCAGGTCGCGTTCCCGCGCTTCGCGAAGCAGGACATGGAGCTGTTCGGGACGCAGGTCAAGGCCGGCGACGTGCTCCTCGTGTCGCTCAGCGCGGCCAACCGCGACGAGGCCAACGCCGGCCTGGCCCCCGACACGTTCGACCCGCTGCGGATCCCGTCGAGCGGACACCTGGCCTTCGGCCACGGCATCCACCGCTGCATCGGCGCCGAGCTGGCTCGCATGGAGCTGCGCATCGCCCTGCCGAAGCTGCTGCGGCGGTTCCCCGACCTGCGCCTCGCGGTGCCGGAGTCCGAGCTGGAGTTCCGCCAGCTCAGCTTCGTGTTCGGGATCGAGTCCCTGCCCGTCACCCTCTGACGGTCACCAGCCGCGGGCGCGCCAGTCCGGAAGGCTCGGGCGCTCGGCGCCCAGCGTGGAGTCGTCGCCGTGGCCCGGGTAGAACCACGTGTCGTCGTCGAAGCGCGCGAAGATCTTCGACTCGACGTCGCCGCACAGCCGCATGAAGTCGTCGGGGGACCACGTGCGACCGACGCCGCCGGGGAACAGGGAGTCGCCGGTGAACAGGTGGGTCACGCCGTCGGGATCGTCGTAGACCAGCACGATCGAGCCGGGCGTGTGGCCCACGACCTCGATGACCTCGAGCTCGCACGAGCCGACGCGAACGCGGGCGCCGGTGCGGACCCGGACGTCGACGTCGACCGGCAGCTCGTCGGCGTCGTCCTCGCCGGCCACCGTCTCGGCACCGGTCGCGCGGACGACCTCCTCGAGAGCTCCCCAGTGGTCGGCGTGCCGGTGGGTCGTGATGACGCGGGCCAGGCCACCGTCGCCGATGAGCTCCAGCAGGCGTGGCGCCTCGGCGGCGGCGTCGATCAGCACCTGCTCGCCGGTGAGCGCGCAGCGCAGCAGGTAGGCGTTGTTGGCCATCGGTCCCACGGCGATCTTCGTGATCACCAGGTCGCCGGCCTCGCGGGTGTCGGGCGCGCCGCCGACCGTGACCTCTCCCGTGTACGTCATGCTCCCGACCCTACTCGTCGAGAGGTTTCTGTCAGGGCTCCTCAGTAGGCTTGTCGGGTGACCGATCGTCTCGTTGTGAGGGGTGCGCGCGAGCACAACCTCAAGGATGTCTCCGTCGATCTGCCCCGTGACTCCCTCATCGTCTTCACGGGTCTGTCCGGCTCCGGCAAGTCGTCGTTGGCCTTCGACACCATCTTCGCGGAGGGCCAGCGCCGCTACGTCGAGTCGCTGTCCGCGTACGCGCGCCAGTTCCTCGGCCAGATGGACAAGCCCGACGTCGACTTCATCGAGGGCCTGTCCCCGGCGGTGTCGATCGACCAGAAGTCCACGTCCCGCAACCCGCGGTCCACGGTCGGCACGATCACCGAGGTCTACGACTACCTGCGCCTGCTCTACGCCCGCGCGGGCCGCCCCCACTGCCCCACGTGCGGTGAGCCGATCGCTCGGCAGACGCCGCAGCAGATCGTCGACCGCATCCAGGCCGGCGAGGAGGGCACCCGCTTCCAGGTGCTCGCGCCGGTCATCCGCGGCCGCAAGGGCGAGTACCTCGACCTGTTCCGCCAGCTGCAGCAGTCCGGCTTCAGCCGGGCGATCGTCGACGGCGAGACGATCATGCTCGCCGACGAGCCGCCCAAGCTCGCGAAGCAGAAGAAGCACACGATCGAGGTCGTCGTCGACCGCCTCACCGTGAAGCCCTCCTCGAAGCAGCGCCTCACCGAGTCGGTCGAGACCGCGCTCGGCCTGGCCGACGGCATCGTCATCATCGACTACGTCGGGCTCGAGGAGGACGACCCGGCGCGGCGTCGCCGCTTCTCCGAGCGCCTCGCCTGCCCGAACGACCACCCGCTCCAGGTCGACGAGCTCGAGCCGCGCTCGTTCTCGTTCAACGCGCCCTACGGCGCCTGCCCCGAGTGCCACGGCCTCGGCTCGCGCAAGGAGGTCGACGCCGAGCTGCTCGTGCCCGACCCTGACAAGACCCTCGCCGAGGGCGCCATCACGGCGTGGACCTACACGCAGGTCTCCGACTACTTCCTGCGTCTCATGCGCTCGCTCGGCGACGAGCTCGGCTTCGACGTCGACACGAAGTGGAGCGACCTCGAGCCCGAGTTCCAGGACGCCCTGCTGAACGGGCACTCCACGAAGGTGCACGTCCAGTACAAGAACCGCTACGGCCGTCAGCGCTCGTACTGGGCCGAGTTCGAGGGCGCCAAGGCGTTCGTCGAGCGCCGCCACTCCGAGACCGACTCCGACACCAGCCGCGACCGCCTCGAGGGCTTCATGCGCGAGGTCCCGTGCCCCACCTGCAAGGGCACCCGCCTCAAGCCGGTCATCCTGGCCGTCACGCTCGAGTCCGAGCGGTTCGGCGCGATGAACATCGCCGAGGTCTGCCACCTGTCGATCGCCGAGGCGGCCGACTTCCTGCAGGACCTCGTGATGAACGACCGCGAGCGGCAGATCGGCGAGCGCGTCCTCAAGGAGATCCACGAGCGCCTGCGCTTCCTGCTCGACGTCGGCCTCGACTACCTGGCCCTCGACCGCGCGGCCGGCTCGCTGTCCGGTGGCGAGGCCCAGCGCATCCGTCTGGCCACGCAGATCGGCGCCGGCCTCGTCGGCGTGCTCTACGTGCTCGACGAGCCTTCGATCGGCCTGCACCAGCGCGACAACCACCGTCTCATCGAGACCCTCGTGCGGCTGAAGAACCTCGGCAACACGCTCATCGTCGTCGAGCATGACGAGGACACGGTGCGCGCCTCGGACTGGGTCGTCGACATCGGCCCCGGTGCCGGCGAGCACGGCGGCCAGGTCATCGTGTCCGGTCCGGTCGAGGAGCTGCTGGCCAGCCCCGACTCGCTCACCGGCGCCTACCTGTCGGGTCGCCAGTCGATCCCCGTGCCCGAGGTCCGCCGTCCGCGTGACAAGGGCCGCCAGCTCGTCGTGAAGGGCGCCCGCGAGAACAACCTGAAGAACGTCGACGTCGCGTTCCCGCTGGGCCAGCTGGTCTCGGTCACCGGCGTCTCCGGCTCGGGCAAGTCCACGCTCGTCAACGACATCCTCTACACCTCGCTCGCGCGCCAGATCTACAAGGCGCGCACGATCCCGGGTCGTCACCGCACGATCGAGGGCACCGAGCACGTCGACAAGGTCATCCACGTCGATCAGTCGCCGATCGGCCGCACCCCGCGGTCCAACCCGGCCACGTACACGGGCGTGTTCGACCACGTCCGCAAGCTGTTCGCGCAGACGCCCGAGGCGAAGATGCGCGGCTACCAGCAGGGCCGCTTCTCGTTCAACATCAAGGGCGGCCGCTGCGAGGCGTGCCACGGCGACGGCACGATCAAGATCGAGATGAACTTCCTGCCCGACGTGTACGTGCCGTGCGAGGTCTGCCACGGCGCGCGCTACAACCGCGAGACCCTCGAGGTCCGCTACAAGGGCAAGACGATCGCCGAGGTCCTCGACATGCCGATCGAGGAGGGCGTCGAGTTCTTCGAGGCCATCCCCGCGATCGCACGGCACCTGCGCACCCTCGTCGACGTCGGCCTGGGCTACGTCCGGCTCGGCCAGCCCGCGCCCACGCTGTCGGGTGGCGAGGCGCAGCGCGTCAAGCTGGCCTCCGAGCTGCAGAAGCGGTCCACGGGTCGCACGGTCTACGTCCTCGACGAGCCCACGACGGGCCTGCACTTCGAGGACATCCGCAAGCTGCTGATCGTGCTGCAACGCCTCGTCGACGCGGGGAACTCGGTCATCGTGATCGAGCACAACCTCGACGTCATCAAGGCCTCGGACTGGATCGTCGACATGGGTCCCGAGGGCGGCAGCGGTGGCGGCACCGTCGTCGCACAGGGCACCCCGGAGCAGATCGCGGCGCACCCCGACTCGCACACCGGCCGGTTCCTCGCGCCGCTGCTGTCGTGACGGCGGGGGAGGGCCCGAGTCATGGCTGACCCGTCCACCTACCGTCCGCGGCCCGGTGAGATCCCCACCGACCCGGGGGTCTACCGGTTCCGCGATGAGCAGGGCCGCGTCATCTACGTCGGCAAGGCCAAGAGCCTGCGGCCGCGGCTGAGCTCGTACTTCCAGGACCTCGGGAACCTCCACCCGCGCACGCACCAGATGGTCACCACGGCCGCCTCGGTCGACTGGACGGTCGTCAACACCGAGGTCGAGGCGCTCGCGCTCGAGTACTCCTGGATCAAGGAGTTCGACCCGCGGTTCAACGTCAAGTACCGCGACGACAAGTCCTACCCGTGGCTCGCGGTCACGGTGGGCGAGGAGATCCCGCGCGTCCTGGTGATGCGCGGCGCCCAGAAGAAGGGCGTGCGGTACTTCGGCCCGTACGGCCACGCGTGGGCGATCCGCGACACCGTCGACACGCTGCTGCGCGTGTTCCCCATGCGCTCGTGCAGCGCCGGCGTCTTCAAGCGCGCCAAGGCCGCCGGGCGTCCGTGCCTGCTCGGCGACATCGGCAAGTGCTCGGCGCCCTGCGTCGGTCGCGTCTCGCCCGACGAGCACCGCGACATCGTCAACGACTTCCTGTCGTTCATGGGCGGCCAGACCGCCGGGTTCGAGCGCGGCATCGAGCAGCGCATGCGCGACGCCGCGGCCGATCAGGAGTACGAGCTCGCCGCCAAGTACCGCGACGACCTCATGGCGATGCGGCGCGTCCTGGAGAAGCAGTCGGTCGTGCTGCGCGACGGCACCGACGCCGACGTCCTCGGCTTCGTCGACGATCCGCTCGAGGTCGCCGTCCAGATCTTCAACGTCCGCGGGGGCCGCATCCGCGGGCAGCGCGGCTGGGTGGCCGACAAGGGGGACGACGCCGGCCTGCCCGAGCTCGTGCAGAACGCCCTCATGACCCTCTACGCCGATGTCACGCCGTCGGCGATCCCGCGCGAGGTGCTCGTGCCCGAGCTGCCGGCCGACCACGACGCCGTCGCCGAGCTGCTCACCGAGCGACGCGGGGCGAAGGTCACGGTGCGAGTCCCGCAACGCGGCGACAAGCGCGCCCTGCTCGAGACGGTCGAGCAGAACGCCAAGCAGGCCATCGCCCGCCACAAGCTCAAGCGCTCCGGCGACCTCACCACCCGGAGCCGCGCCCTGGAGGAGATCCAGCTGGCGCTCGACCTGCCCACGCCGCCGCTGCGGATCGAGTGCTTCGACGTCTCGAACCTGCAGGGCACCGAGATCGTCGCGTCGATGGTCGTCTTCGAGGACGGCCTGCCGCGCAAGTCCGAGTACCGCCGGTTCACCGTGCGTCACGAGGGCCAGAGCGACGTCGCCGCCATGCACGAGGTCATCACCCGCCGGTTCGCCCACCACCTGCGCGCGGTCGAGCGCCAGGGCGAGGACGCCGAGCCGGGGATCGACCCCGAGACCGGCAAGCCGCGCCGGTTCGCCTACGCCCCGTCGCTGGTCGTGGTCGACGGTGGCCCGCCGCAGGTCGCGGCGGCCCAGCAGGCCATGGACGCCCTCGGCATCACCGGCGTCGCGCTGTGCGGCCTGGCGAAGCGCCTCGAGGAGGTCTGGCTGCCCGACGACGAGGACCCCGTGATCCTGCCGCGCACCAGCGAGGGCCTCTACCTGCTCCAGCGCGTGCGCGACGAGGCGCACCGGTTCGCGATCACGCACCACCGCCAGCGCCGCAGCAAGTCGATGGTCGAGAGCCTGCTCGATCCCGTCCCCGGACTCGGCGAGACCCGCCGCCGCGCGCTCATGAAGCACTTCGGCTCGGTGAAGAAGCTGCGCGCCGCGACCGCGGAGGAGATCACCATCGTCCCCGGGATCGGCCCGGCTACGGCAGAATCCATCGTGGCGGCACTCCACGAGGGGGAGTCGCCGGCCCCGGCCGTCAACATGGCCACCGGCGAGATCCTGGAGGACGAGACCCGACCATGACCAAGCTCACCGAGTTCGTCCTCGTCACCGGGATGACCGGCGCCGGCCGCAGCACCGCGGCCAAGGCGCTCGAGAAGCTCGGCTACTACGTGGTCGACAACCTGCCCCCGGGCATGCTCAACGACCTCGTCAGCTCGGTCGACGCGGCCGAGGACATCGACCGGCTCGCCGTCGTCGTCGACTCGCGCTCCCGGACGTTCTTCTTCGGCCTCGTCGACGCGATCGAGTCCGTCCACGACCTCGGTGTCCGCGTGCGCACGCTCTACCTCGAGGCCGCCGACGAGGTGCTCGTCCGCCGCCAGGAGGCGGCGCGCCGGCCCCACCCGCTGAGCCGCCAGGGCCGCCTCATGGACGGCCTCGTCCGCGAGCGCGAGCTGCTGCGCACGATCCGCGGCCGTGCCGACCTCGTCATCGACACCAGCCGGCTCAACGTGCACCAGCTGGCCCACCGGGTCCGCCAGGCCTTCGAGGTGGAGGACGAGCGCGGCCTGCACGTCACGATCGTGTCGTTCGGCTTCAAGTACGGCATCCCGATCGACGCCGACATGGTCGCCGACATGCGCTTCCTGCCCAACCCGTTCTGGGTCGACGACCTGCGTCCCCTCAGCGGCCAGGACGAGCCCGTGCGCGAGTACGTCTACAAGCAGGAGCGGTCGCAGGAGTTCCTCGACCGCTACGTCGAGCTGCTCTCGATGATCACCAACGGCTTCCTGCAGGAGGACAAGCTCTTCCTCACGGTCGGCATCGGCTGCACCGGCGGCCGCCACCGCAGCGTCGCGATGGCCGAGGCCCTCTCGGAGCGACTTCGCACGCGCGACGTCCGGACGCTCGTCGTCCACCGCGACCTGGGACGCGAGTGACCACCGAGCGGGCCGGGGGGCCCGCCGTGGTCGCGCTCGGGGGAGGGCACGGCCTGGCGGCCACGCTGTCGGCGCTGCGGCACGTCACGAGTCGGCTCACCGGCATCGTCACGGTCGCCGACAACGGCGGCTCGTCGGGGCGCCTGCGCACCGAGTTCGGCATCCTTCCGCCCGGCGACCTGCGCATGGCGCTGGCGGCCCTGTGCGGCGACGACGACTGGGGCCGGGCGTGGGCCGAGATCCTGCAGCACCGGTTCGGGGGAGCGGGCCCGCTCGCCGGCCACCCCGTCGGCAACCTGCTGCTCGCGGCGCTGTGGGACATGGAGCGCGACCAGGTCGCCGGCCTCGATCTCGTGGCCGAGCTCCTCGGCGCGCGCGGCCGCGTGCTGCCGATGGCCAACGTCCCGCTCGACATCGAGGCCGACGTCGACTTCGGCCCGCCCGCCCGGATCGAGGTCGTGCGCGGCCAGGCCGAGGTCGCCACGACGCCCGGACGCATCCAGGCCGTCCGCCTGGAGCCCGGCGACCCGCCGGCGTGCCCGCAGGCCGTCGCGGCGCTCGAGGCCGCCGACTGGGTCACGATCGGGCCCGGCTCCTGGTTCACCAGCGTCATGCCCACCCTCCTCGTGCCTCAGCTGCGCCAGGCGCTGCTGCGCACGCCCGCGAAGCGCGCCCTCGTGCTCAACCTCGTGGCGCAGCCGGGGGAGACCGAGCACCTGACGCCCGAGGAGCACCTCGAGGTGCTCGCGGCGCACGCGCCCGACCTGCGCCTCGACGTCGTCGTGGCCGACACCCGCGCCGCGCGCGACGTGGACGCCCTCACGCGGGCCGCCGCGCAACTGGGCGCGCGCCTCGTCACGGCCGACGTCCGCTCCACCGAGCAGGCCGACCAGCACGATCCGGCCGCGCTGGCCGAGGTCTTTGCCACCACGTTCGCCCCCGCGTCACCAGCCCGGGCATAGAGTGGCCCGAGCGGGCTACTCGGGACCGCTGGACTGGAGGCTGATGACGTAATGGCGATGACGGCTCAGGTGAAGGCGGAAGTGGCCCGCATCCCCGTGACGAAGGCGTGCTGCCGCAAGGCCGAGGTCTCGACGACGCTGCGCTTCTCCGGGGGCCTGCACATCGTCTCGGGCCGGATCGTGATCGAGGCCGAGCTCGACACCGCCGCCGCCGCGCGTCGCCTGCGTCAGGAGATCGCCGAGGTCTACGGCCACGAGAGCGAGATCATCGTCCAGCAGGGCGCCGGGGTCCGGAAGACCACGCTCTACGTCGTGCGCATCGCGCGCGGAGGCGAGCTGCTCGCCCGCCAGACCGGCCTCGTCGACGGTGGCGGCCGCCCCGTCCGCGGCCTCCCTCCCCAGGTCGTCTCGGGTCCCTCGTGCGACGCCGTCGCCGCGTGGCGCGGCGCGTTCCTGGCCCGCGGCTCCCTCACCGAGCCGGGTCGATCGTCCGCGCTCGAGATCGGCTGCCCCGGCCCCGAGGCCGCCCTCGCGATGGTGGGCGCCGCCCGGCGCGTCGGCGTCTCGGCCAAGGCCCGCGAGGTCCGCGGTGGCGACCGTGTCGTCATCCGCGACGGCGAGGCCATCGGCGCGCTCCTCACCCGACTGGGCGCCCACGAGACGCTGCTGGCGTGGGAGGAGCGTCGGATGCGCCGCGAGGTGCGCGCCACCGCCAACCGTCTCGCCAACTTCGACGACGCCAACCAGCGCCGCTCGGCCCGCGCGGCCGTCGCCGCCGGCGCTCGCGCCCAGCGCGCGCTCGACATCCTGGCGGAGGAGGTGCCCGACCATCTGCGCCTCGCCGGCGAGCTGCGGGTGCAGCACCGCGAGGCCAGTCTGGAGGAGCTCGGCCAGCTGCACGAGCCGCCGCTGACCAAGGACGCGATCGCGGGCCGGATCCGCCGCCTGCTGGCGATGGCCGACAAGCGGGCGCACGACCTCGGGATCGACGACACCGAGGCGGGGCTCAACCCCGATCAGTACGCCGACGGTTGAGATCTCGCGAGCGGCGACGCCCGGTGCGATGTGACGGGCGCTCTCGGTAGGGTGAGGACGTAACGAGACTTCCACCCGGCAACCCAGGAGCAACCCGTGACTGTTCGCGTAGGCATCAACGGATTCGGCCGCATCGGCCGTAACTTCTTCCGCGCGGTTCGTGCCGCCGGCACCGACGTCGAGATCGTCGCCGTCAACGACCTCACCGACAACAAGACGCTGGCCACCCTGCTCAAGTACGACTCGATCCTGGGTCGCCTCGACGCCGACGTGAACTTCGACGACACGGCGATCTACGTGGGCGACCAGAAGATCGTCGCCTTCGAGGACCGCGATCCCGCGAACCTCGACTGGGCCTCGGTCGGCGCCGACATCGTCGTCGAGTCCACGGGCTTCTTCACCGATGCGACGGCGGCCAAGGCGCACATCGACGGCGGCGCGAAGAAGGTCATCATCTCGGCCCCGGCCAAGAACGAGGACATCACGATCGTCATGGGCGTCAACGACGACCTGTACGACCCGAGCGCCCACACGATCATCTCGAACGCCTCCTGCACCACGAACTGCCTCGCGCCGATGGCCAAGGCCCTCAACGACGGCATCGGCATCGAGCGTGGCCTCATGACCACGATCCACGCCTACACGCAGGACCAGAACCTGCAGGACGCCCCGCACAAGGACCTGCGTCGCGCCCGCGCCGCCGCCCTCAACATCGTCCCGACCTCCACGGGCGCCGCGAAGGCCGTCAGCCTCGTGCTGCCCGAGCTGAAGGGCAAGCTCGACGGCTACGCGCTGCGCGTCCCCACCCCCACCGGCTCGGCCACCGACCTGACGTTCACGGCCAGCCGTGAGACCTCGGTCGAGGAGATCAACGAGATCGTCCGCAAGGCCGCCGAGGGCTCGACGTACCTCAAGTACAACGAGGACCCGATCGTCTCCACCGACATCGTCACCGACCCGCACTCGTGCATCTTCGACGCGCCGCTGACCAAGGTCACCGGTGACCTCGTGAAGGTCGTCGGCTGGTACGACAACGAGTGGGGCTACTCCAACCGCCTCGTCGACCTGACGTCGCTCGTCGGCTCCTCGCTCTGAGGTCCTCCGTGAAGACGATCGACGACCTGGGCGATCTGAAGGGCAAGCGCGTCCTGGTCCGCAGTGACCTGAACGTGCCGCTCGACGGTGCCACCATCACCGACGACGGCCGCGTGCGCGCGAGCGTCCCGACGATCCAGCGGCTGCTCGACCAGGGAGCGCGCGTCCTCGTGGCCGCGCACCTGGGCCGGCCGAAGGGCGAGCCCGATCCGCAGTACTCGCTGGCGCCCGTCGCGGCGCGCCTGAGCGAGCTGCTCGGCCAGACCGTGCGCTTCGCGTCCGACACCGTCGGCGTCGACGCGCAGCGCACCGCCCAGGAGCTCAAGAACGGCGAGGTCGCCCTGCTGGAGAACGTCCGGTTCAACGCCGGCGAGACCAGCAAGGACGACGCCGAGCGCGGCGAGTTCGCCGACCAGCTCGCGTCGCTCGCCGACGTCTTCGTCTCGGACGGCTTCGGCGTCGTCCACCGCAAGCAGGCCAGTGTGTACGACGTCGCCGAGCGGCTGCCGTCGGCCGTCGGCGGCCTCGTGCAGGCCGAGGTCGAGGTGCTCCAGCGCCTCACCGAGTCGCCCGAGCGGCCGTACGCGGTCGTGCTCGGCGGCTCGAAGGTCTCGGACAAGCTGGGGGTCATCGACCACCTGCTGACCAAGGCCGACACGCTCGTCATCGGCGGCGGCATGGTCTTCACGTTCCTCGCGGCCCAGGGCCACGGGGTCGGCTCCTCCCTGCTCGAGCAGGACCAGATCGAGGTGGCGAAGGGCTACCTCGAGCGGGCGCAGGAGCTGGGCGTGTCGATCGTGCTGCCCACCGACGTCGTCGTGGCGCCGGAGTTCAAGGCCGACGCCCCGGCCACCACCGTCACGGTGGACGCGATCCCCGACGACCAGATGGGCCTGGACATCGGCCCCGAGTCGGCCGAGGCGTTCGCCGAGGTCGTGCGCGGTGCGAGGACGGTGTTCTGGAACGGCCCCATGGGCGTGTTCGAGATGGCGGCGTTCGCGGCCGGCACCCGCACGGTGGCGCAGGCGCTCACCGAGGTCGACGGCCTGTCGGTCGTCGGCGGCGGCGACTCGGCCGCGGCCGTGCGCCAGCTCGGCTTCAGCGACGACCAGTTCGGTCACATCTCGACCGGCGGCGGCGCGAGCCTGGAGTACCTGGAGGGCAAGACCCTGCCGGGCCTGGCGGTACTGGAGGAGAACGCATGAGCGAGCGCCAGCGAGCGAACATGAGGACACGAATGACGGCACTGCCACACTGCACTTCTCCCAAGGCGGTGGCGTCATGAGCCGTACGCCCCTGATGGCGGGCAACTGGAAGTCCAACCTGAACCACCAGGAGGCGGTGGTCCTGGTCCAGAAGCTGGCGTGGACCCTGTCGGACAAGAAGCACGACCACGCCAAGAGCGAGGTCGTCGTGATCCCGCCGTTCACCGACCTGCGCAGCGTGCAGACGCTGATCGACGGCGACAAGCTACCGATCGGCTACGGCGCCCAGGACGTCTCGGCGCACGACGGCGGCGCGTACACGGGCGAGATCTCGGCGGCCATGCTGGCCAAGCTGGGCTGCTCGTACGTCGTCGTCGGCCACTCCGAGCGTCGTGAGTACCACGGTGAGTCGGACGAGCTCGTGAACGCGAAGGCCGCCAAGACGCTCGCGGCGGGCATGACGCCCATCGTGTGCGTGGGCGAGGGCCTCGAGGTCCGTCAGGCCGGCGAGCACGTGGCGTACACGCTGGCCCAGGTCGACGGCTCGCTGGCCGGCTTCACGGCCGAGCAGGTCGCCGGTCTCGTCATCGCGTACGAGCCGGTCTGGGCCATCGGCACGGGCGAGGTCGCCACTCCCGAGGACGCCCAGGAGGTCTGCTCGGCCATCCGTGGACGACTCGCGGAGACCTGGGGTACCGAGGCGGCCCAGCAGACACGTATCCTTTACGGCGGATCGGTCAAGGCGGCGAATGTGGCCGCGATCATGGCGAAGCCCGATGTCGACGGAGCGTTGGTCGGCGGGGCGAGTCTGGTCGCGGAGGAGTTCGCCGGGATCGCCCGGTTCTACGACATGCCAGACCTCCAGGGGTCCTGACCGAAAGGGAGCGACGTGGTCATCGCGTTCTCCGTGCTGCTCGCCCTGAGCAGCCTGCTCATGATCGTCCTCGTGCTGATGCACAAGGGCCGAGGCGGCGGTCTCTCCGACATGTTCGGCGGCGGCGTCTCGAGCTCGCTCAGCGGGTCGTCGGTCGCCGAGCGCAACCTCGACCGGATCACCATCGGCGTCGCCGTCGTGTGGGTCGTGTGCGTCTTCGCGCTCGGCCTGCTGCTGAAGGTCAGCAACTGATGGCCGCCGGAGCGATTCGCGGCAGCCGCATCGGCGCCGGCCCCATGGGCGAGGCCGAGCGTGGCGAGGCCGCACCGCGCCAGGCCGTCTCGTACTTCTGCACGAACGACCACGCGGTCACGCTGAACTTCGCCATCGAGGCCGAGGTGCCGGTGGAGTGGGACTGCCCGAAGTGCGGCATGCCCGCCAGCATGGACTCGGACAACCGGCCCGACGCGCCGAAGACCGAGCCCTACAAGACGCACCTGGCCTACGTGAAGGAGCGCCGCTCCGAGACCGAGGCCGCCGACATCCTCAAGGAAGCCCTCGACACCCTGCGCAGCAAGCGCAAGACCGGCGAGATCATCTTCTGAGCACCATCTGAGAAGGCCCGTCACCCTGCGGTGACGGGCCTTCGTCATGGCGGGCCGCCGGAGGAGGCGGTGAGCTGTCAACCTCAACGGTGCCCCATGCGGTTGACGGCCAACCGGGGAGCGCGGGGAAGGGTTGAGGACTCACCGCGCCCTCAGCGTCCCGGCTCAGCGCGGCAGCTTCGAGGCCGCGGCGGTGTCGAGGAACCACAGGGTCTCCTCGAGGCCGCGGGCGCCGGCGGCGGGCGCCTCGTCGATCGGGGTGCCGCTCATCGCCCTCGCGACGGCCTCGGCCTTGTCGGCGCCCGACACGACGAACCAGGTCGCCCGCGTGTGGTTGAGCGCCGGGTAGGTCAGCGTGATGCGCTGCGGCGGCGGCTTGGGGGAGTCGAGGACCTCGACGGCGCGACGCTCGGTCTCGTGCACCTGGGGGTGGCCGGGGAAGAGCGAGGCGATGTGGGCGTCCGGCCCGACGCCGAGCAGCACGACGTCGAACGGGTCCTCGGGCAGCGTCTTCGCGTAGGCGTCGGCGGCGTCGGCCATCGACAGGTCGCAGCCGTGCGCGGGCATGGCGTGCACGTGGTCGGCCGGGACGCCGAGGCGGTCGAGGAAGCCCTCGCGCGCCTGGCGGTCGTTGCGGTCCTCGTGGCCCTCGGGGACGAAGCGCTCGTCGCCCCACCAGTACTCGGCGCGGGTCCAGTCGGCGTTCTCGCCGGACAATCGGCCGTAGATCCTCCCGGCGATGGTGCCGCCAGTGAGCACGATCCGCGGCGGCCGGCCGGCGGCGGTGACCGACTGCACGCGTGCGGCCAGCTGGCGTGACACCGCGAGGGCGAGGTCGTTCGCGCTGTCGAAGATCTGGATCGTCATCGGCTCATCGGTCCTTTCCGGTGACCAGGTGCTGCAGGGTCTCGCCGTAGATCTCGTCGGCGTCGAGGCGGCGCAGGTCCTCGGCGAGCAGCTCGGGGATCGTGCGGCGTCGGATCGGCACGATGCGCGGCGACGATCCCGGCACGCTGAACTCGCAGGCCATCTCGTCGGTGCGCCGGATGTCGATGTCGCCCACGTCGGTGAAGAGCGTGACGCGCTGGATCTGCGAGCCGGAGTCGTCGTCGACGAACTCGATCGGCACGCCGAGGCGGCACTCGAGCCAGGCCTGCAGGAGCACGGCGACGGGGTTGATGTCGTCGGCCAGGATGCGGCCACCGGTGGCCGACCCCGAGGTCTGGTCGAGCGCGGCGGCCAGCAGGGCGCGCCACAGGGTGAGACGGGTCCACGCGAGGTCGGTGTCGCCCGGGTCGTAGCCGGGCGCGAGCTTGTGCAGCCACTGCACCGGCGCCGGCGTGCGCTCGGAGTCGGTGAGCCGGCGTCGAGCCAGGCGGCCGATCGGATCGAGCGACGGCTCCAGCGGGCCCACGCCGGGCCACCAGACGACCACGGGGGAGTCGGGCAGCAGCAGGGGGAGCACGGCGGACTCCGCGTGCTTCACGAGCGGGCCGGACATGCGCAGGAGCACGGACTCGCCCGGGGACCCGGCGCCGACGCGCACGCGAGCGTTGAGGCGCGGCTTGCCCCGCCCGTCGCCCAGGATCACGCCCAGGACGCGGGAGGGGTGCTCGTGCTGCAGCACGTTCGCGGCCTTCATCGCCTCAGCGACGTTCTCGTCGTCGGTGACGATGAGGAACGTGAGCACCATGTCCATCGCGGGACTGCCCGCGAGCGAGCGTCCCTTGGTCAGGGCCTTGGCCACCGACGCGGCGTTGGTGTCCTCGAGGGTCAGGTCCATCAGGGTCGCCTCCAGACGCGGCCGTCGCGAGCCAGCATGTCGACCGCGGACTGCGGGCCCCACGTGCCGGCCTGGTAGGTGTCGATCGTGCGCTTGCGCGACCAATGCTCGATCACCGGATCGAGGATCTTCCAGGACAGCTCGACCTCCCGGTGCTGCGGGAACAGCGGCGGGTCGCCGAGCAGCACGTCGAGGATGAGCCGCTCGTACGCCTCGGGGCTGCTCTCGACGAACGAGCCGCCGTAGACGAAGTCCATGTTGACGTCGCGGATCTCCATCGTGGTGCCGGGCACCTTGGCCCCGAACCGCATCGTGACGCCCTCGTCGGGCTGGATGCGCATCACGAGGGCGTTGTGCCCGAGCTCGGTCACGTCGTTGCTCTCGAAGGGCAGGTGCGGCGCCTTCTTGAACACGACCGCGACCTCGGTGACCCGCCGGCCCAGTCGCTTCCCGGTGCGCAGGTAGAACGGGACGCCGGCCCAGCGGCGCGTCTCGATGTCGAGGCGCAGCGCGGCATAGGTCTCGGTGAGGGACTTCGGATCGGTGCCCTCCTCCTCGAGGTACCCGACGACGGGCTGACCGCCCGCCCAGCCCTCGACGTACTGCGCGTGCGCCGAGTGCTTGTCGAGGTCGGCGGGAAGCCGCAGGCTGCGCAGGACCTTCTGCTTCTCGACCCGCAGGCTGGAGGCGTCGAACGCGACGGGCTCCTCCATCGCCACGAGGGCCAGCAGCTGGAGCAGGTGGTTCTGGATGACGTCGCGGGCGGCGCCGATGCCGTCGTAGTAGCCCGCGCGCGAGCCGATGCCGATGTCCTCGGCCATCGTGATCTGCACGTGGTCGACGTACTGGGCGTTCCAGACGGGCTCGAACATCTGGTTCGCGAACCGCAGCGCGAGGATGTTCTGCACCGTCTCCTTGCCCAGGTAGTGGTCGATCCGGAAGACCGACTCGGACTCGAAGACGTTGCCGATCAGCTGGTTGAGCTCCTTGGCGGACTCGAGGTCGTGCCCGAAGGGCTTCTCGATGACCACGCGGCGCCAGCCCGTGCCGGGCTTGGCCAGTCCGTGCTCGTCGATCTTGGACACGACGGTGGGGAACAGGCCCGGCGGGATCGACAGGTAGAAGGCGTGGTTGCCGCCCGTGCCCTGGCGCTCGTCGAGCTTCGTGAGGGTCTTGGCCAGCTCCTCCCACGCGTCGTCGTCGTCGAATTGCCCCGGGACGAACTTGATGCCGGCGGCCAGCTGCTTCCAGACGGTCTCGCTCCACTCGGTGCGGGCGCCGGCCTTGGCGGCCTTCTTCAGCAGCGCGGCGAACGTTCCGTCGCCCCAGTCGCGACGGGCGAAGCCGACGAGGCCGAAGCCCGGCGGCAGCAGGCCGCGGTTGGCCAGGTCGTAGATCGCGGGGATCAGCTTCTTGCGCGCGAGGTCGCCCGTGACGCCGAACATCACGACGGTGCAGGGTCCGGCGATCCGGGGAAGGCGGCGGTCGCGCGGGTCGCGCAGTGGGTTGGGGCTCATGCCAGGGCGTCCTTGATCGCGGCGAGTCCGGCCTCGAGGTCGTGCAGGTGCAGGCGCAGCACGGGTCGGCCCTTGTCGCGCAGCACCTGGGCGTCGCCCGCGGCCTGCGACTCGATGAACTGGCCGAGTGTGAAGTCGCGTCCGGGCACCGGCAGGTCCTCGGCCGGGTCGCACGTGACCTGCAGGAAGACGCCGACCGGTGTCCCGCCCTTGTGGTACTGGCCGGTGGAGTGGAGGAAGCGCGGGCCCCAGCCGAACGTCACCGGCCGGGAGAGGCGGGCGGCCAGCCGCGGCGCGAGGGACTCGAGGCCCTGGAGCGCCCAGCGGTCGAGGTACAGCTGCAGGGCGAGGTACTCGCGGTCGCCGACCTGCTGCAGCAGCTCGCCGATCGCGTCGGCCACGCTCGTGGCGGACGAGCCGTAGACGTCGGCGACGTCGCCACGGTGGTCGGGCTCGGGCAGCGAGGCGTCTCCGCCCAGCAGCTCGCGCGCGGCGGCCTTGGCGCTCTCGACGTCGGGCTGGTCGAACGGGTCGATCGAGAGGATCCGCCCGGCGACGGCCGTGGCGACCTCCCAGATGAGGAACTGACCACCCAGCGAGCCCTGCACGGCGGCCGACCACGGCTGGGACGGCAGGTCCTCGGTGCCGAGGTGGACGACGATCTCGTCGGACGTGACGGGGTCGCCGGGGGAGAGGGCGACGACGGGCAGGATGCCGGTCTCGTCCTTGCCGGTCGACTCCGCGACGAGCTGCTCGATCCAGTCGCCGAGCCCCCGGCCGTCGTGGTCGAACAGGACGACCTTGTCGACGCCCTCGCGCGCGGCGACGCCGAGCAGGGCGCCGAGCCGCAGTCCGTCGTTGGAGGCCGCGTCGTCCTCGAGATCGGCGACGACCTGGCCGGCCTGGTCGAGCAGCGCCGCGATGTCGGCGCCGGCCAGACCGCTCGGCACGAGACCGAACGCGGTGAGCGCCGAGTAGCGGCCGCCGACGTGCGGATCGGCCCGGAAGACGCGGTAGCCCGCGGCCGTGGCCTGCTCGTCGAGCGGGGAGCCCGGGTCGGTGACCACGACGATGTGGGCGGACGGGTCGAGGCCGGCGTCGGTGAACGCCTGCTCGAAGATCCGGCGCTGGCTGTCGGTCTCGACCGTGCCGCCGGACTTGCTCGACACCACCACGACGGTCGACTCGAGGTCGTGGATCGCCGACCGCACCATGTCGGGCTGGGAGGAGTCGAGCACGTCGAGCTCGACGCCCTCGGCCGCGCAGATGACCTCGGGGGCCAGGGACGAGCCTCCCATGCCGCACAGGACCACACGGCTCACGCCGCGCCCGCGCAGCTCGTCGCGCAGGGCGACGATGTCGGGGACGAGCGCGCGCGAGGACTCGTGCAGGGTCACCCACGACAGGCGGATCGCCGCCTCCGACTCCGCCTCGGGACCCCACAGGGTGGGGTCCTCGGCGAAGAGCCGTGACGCGAACCGCTCCGCGACGAGAGCCTCGACGGCACTCTCGACCGACTCGTGCTGGGGTGTCTGGATGCGGAGCCGGTTCGTCATCGTCAGTCCTTGTGGAGCTCGGCCTTGACGGTCTCGAGGAGCTCGGCCCACGAGTCGTCGAACTTCTGGAGTCCTTCGTCCTCGAGCTTCTCGACCACCTCGTCGTACGAGATGCCCTGGGCCTCGAGGTCGTCGATCACCTGCTGGGCCTCGGCCGCGCGTCCGGTGACCGTGTCGCCGCGAACCTCACCGTGGTCGGCGAAGGCCTCGAGCGTCTTCTCGGGCATCGTGTTGACGGTGCCGTCGACGACGAGCTCGGTGACGTACATCGTGTCGGGGTAGGCCGGGTCCTTGACACCCGTGGAGGCCCACAGCGGGCGCTGCGGGTGGGCGCCCTTCGCGAGCAGCTCCTTCGCGCGGTCGGAGCCGAAGACCTCCTGGTACGCCGCGTAGGCGAGCCAGGCGTTCGCCAGGGCGGCCTTGCCGCGCAGCGGGCTGTCCTCGGGGAGGCGCCCGTCGACCTCGGCGTCGACGCGGCTGACGAAGAAGGAGGCCACCGAGTGGATCTTCGACAGGTCGCGACCCTCTGCCGCGGCCTGCTCCAGTCCGTAGAGGTAGGCGTCCATCACGCCGCGGTAGCGCTCGAGCGAGAAGATCAGCGTCACGTTCACGCTGATGCCCTTCGCGATCGCGGCCGCGATGGCCGGCAGGCCCTCGCGCGTGGCGGGGATCTTGATGAGCAGGTTCTCGCGGTCGATCTCGCTCCAGAGCCGCTCGGCCATCTCGACGGTGCCGTCGGTGTCGCGGGCCAGGCCCGGCTCGACCTCGATCGAGACGCGGCCGTCGAAGCCGCCGGTGGCGTCGTAGACGGGCTTGAGCACGTCGCAGGCGTCACGGACGTCGGTCGTGGTGAGCGCGAAGACCGTGGCGTCGATGTCCGCGCCGGAGGCCTTGAGCTCGGCGACCTGCTTCTCGTAGCGCTCGCCCTTGGCCAGCGCCGAGGCGAAGATCGTCGGGTTCGTCGTGACGCCGACGACGCTGCGCTCCTTGACCAGGTCGGCGAGGTTGCCGGTCTCGATCCGCTCGCGGGAGAGGTCGTCGAGCCAGATCGACACCCCCGCGTCGCTGAGTGCCTTCAGTCGTTCGGTCATGTCGATCACTCCTGTGATGGTGTGTCAGTGGGTCGTGTCGGGGAGCACCGGTCCGGTCGGTCGCGCGAAGACCGGGACGCCCCCCTCGTGCTGTGCGGCCTGGATGGACTCCTGCGCGGCCGCCACCGTGGTGGCCGCGGTGATCCCGAACCGCTCGTAGAGCTCGCTGTAGTTCGCCGAGGCTCCGAAGTGCTCGAGCGAGACGATCCGCCCCGCGTCGCCGACGATGTCGCGCCAGCCGAACGCGACGCCGGCCTCGACCACGACACGCGCCCGCACGTGCGGCGGGATGACGCTGTCGCGGTACTCCTGGTCCTGCTCCTCGAACCACTCGCGGCACGGCATGGAGACGACGCGCGCCCCGATGCCCTGCTCGGCCAGCGTGCTGCGCGCGGCGACGGCCAGCTGCACCTCCGAGCCGGTCGCGACGATGATCACGTCCGGCGTGGCGTGGTGCAGGTCGGCGGGGGAGTCCAGCAGGACGTACGCGCCCTTGGCCACGTCGGAGGCCGGGGCGTACTCGCCGTCGCGCGGGAACACCGGCAGGTTCTGGCGGCTCAGCGCCAGGGCGGCCGGGCGGTGGTGGCGGTGCAGGATCGTCTTCCACGCCGCCACGGTCTCGTTGGCGTCCGCGGGACGGACGACGTCGAGGCCGGGAATCGTGCGCAGCGCGGCGAGGTGCTCGACCGGCTGGTGCGTGGGGCCGTCCTCGCCGAGACCGATCGAGTCGTGCGTCCACACGTAGGTGACGGGCAGCTCCTGCAGCGCGGCCAGGCGAACTGCCGGGCGCATGTAGTCGCTGAAGACCAGGAACGTGCCGCCGTACGGCCGCGTGGGTCCGTGCAGCGCGATGCCGTTCATGATCGATCCCATCGCGTGCTCGCGGATGCCGAAGTGCAGCACGCGGCCGTACCAGTCGCCGCTGAACTTCTTCGTCGAGTTCTGCGGCGGCAGGAAGGACGGCTGGTCCTTCGGGGTCGTGTTGTTGGAGCCGGCGAGGTCGGCCGAGCCGCCCCACAGCTCGGGCAGGTGCGGGGCCGCGGCGGACAGGAAGTCGCCCGAGGCGACGCGGGTGGCGACGCCCTTCTCGTTCGGCTCGTAGACCGGCAGGTCGGCATCCCAGCCCTCGGGCAGCTCGCGCGACTGGAGGCGGTCGAGCAGGGCCTTGCGCTCGCCGTTGGCGGTGACCCACAGGTCGAAGCGCGTCTGCCACTCCTCGCGGGCCTCGGCGCCGCGCTGGATCGCGCCGCGGGTGTGCTCGATGACCGCGTCGTCGACGGCGAAGTCGACCTCGGGGTCGAAGCCGAGCAGCTCCTTGGTGGCCTTGATCTCGTCGGCGCCCAGGGCCGAGCCGTGGGCTGCGCCCGTGTTCTGCGCGTTCGGCGCGGGCCAGGCGATGATCGTGCGCAGCACGATGAGGCTCGGGCGGTCGCTGACGGACTTGGCCGCGGCGAACGCGTCGGCGAGGGCGTGGACGTCCTCGCGGTACTCGCCGCCGCCGTGGGTCCAGTCGACCGTCTGCACGTGCCAGCCGTAGGCCTCGTAGCGCAGCGCGACGTCCTCGGTGAACGCGACGTCGGTGTCGTCCTCGATCGAGATCTTGTTGTCGTCGTACAGCACCGTGAGGTTGCCCAGCTGCTGCAGGCCGGCGAGCGAGGAGGCCTCGCCCGACACGCCCTCCTGGAGGTCGCCGTCGGAGCAGATCGCGTAGATGTCGTGGTCGAACGGGCTCTCGCCCTGGCCCGCGAACGGGTCGAGGAGGCCGCGCTCGCGGCGTGCCGCCATGGCCATGCCGACGGCGTTGGCGACGCCCTGGCCGAGGGGACCGGTGGTGACCTCGACGCCCGGCGTGTGGCCGTACTCGGGGTGACCCGGGGTCTGGCTGCCCCACGTGCGCAGCGCCTTCAGGTCGTCGAGCGACATCGGGTAGCCGGCGAGGTAGAGCTGGATGTACTGGGTGAGGCTCGAGTGGCCGCACGAGAGCACGAACCGGTCGCGGCCGATCCACTGCGGATCTGCGGGGTCGTGCCGCATCAGCTTCTGGTAGATCAGGTAGGCCGCGGGCGCCAGGCTCATCGCGGTGCCGGGGTGGCCGTGACCGGCCTTCTGGACGGCGTCCGCCGCCAGCAGTCGCGCCGTGTTCACGGCGCGGTCGTCCACGTCCGACCAGTCGATCGTCGGTTCAGTGGCATGGGGGGTGTGGGTCACCGCGGCACTCCTGGGTCGTCACGAGGTTGGTCGAGCGAGGTCTGCGTCTCGAGCCTATCCGTCGGGCATTAGACTGTGCCACGTGACCGTCCTCCCGCATGCCTCCGACGAGCACACCCGTATCGATCGGCCCAGCCGCCGTGATGTGGTGCTCGCCTACGTGGCTCTCACCAAGCCTCGCATCATCGAACTGCTCCTGCTGACGACGGTTCCGGTGATGTTCCTGGCGCAGAAGGGCGTCCCCGACCTGTGGCTCGTCGTGGCCACCCTGATCGGCGGCTCCCTGTCGGCCGGATCGGCCAACGCGCTGAACTGCGTGGTCGACGCCGACATCGACCAGAAGATGCGCCGCACGTCGCGCCGGCCGCTGCCGCGCCACCAGGTCGGCACCCAGGACGCGCTGCGATTCGGCCTCGTCCTGGGCGTGCTGTCGACGCTCTGGCTCGGCCTCACGGTCAACTGGCTGTCGTCGGCGCTCGCGCTGGCCGCCAACGTCTTCTACGTCGTGGGCTACACGATGATCCTCAAGCGACGCACCACGCAGAACATCGTGTGGGGCGGCGCCGCCGGCTGCTTCCCGCCGCTCATCGGCTGGACCGCGGTCACCAACGAGCTGGCGTGGACCCCGGTCCTGCTGTTCCTCGTCGTCTTCTTCTGGACGCCGCCGCACTTCTGGGCGCTCGCCATGCGCTACCGCGAGGACTACGCCGCCGCCGAGGTCCCGATGCTGCCGTCGGTGACCACCTCGGCCGAGGTCGGTCGCCAGATCGTCCGCTACACGTGGGCCACCGTGCTGACCTCGGTGCTCGTGTGGCCGGTCGCCGACACGGGCTGGTTCTACCCGTCGATCGCGATCCTGCTGGGCATCGTCTTCCTGCTGGAGGCGTACGACCTGCGCTCCCGTGCCCGCGAGACCGAGGAGCTCTCGGTCATCAAGCCGATGCGGCTGTTCCACTTCTCGAACGCGTACCTGGCGCTGCTGTTCGTCGCCGCCGCGATCGATCCGTTCATCGGCTGAGCGACCCACGCGCCGTAGGCTCGGCACATGCGCGCCTTCCTCGCCTGGATCCTTCCCGCCGCCGCCACGTTCGCCGCGTGGTGGGTCTTCCTCGGGACGGACGAGGACGACCAGTACACGGTGCTGCAGGTCGCGGGTCTCGTCGTCGTCCTGGTCGCCATCGGCGTCGCCTGCGGCTGGCTGGCCCGTCGCACCGAGCTGCTGGGCGTGATCGTCTCCGCGGTCGTCGGTGTGGCCGCCGCGTGCTGGACCAGCTGGTCCGACGACGACAGCGGCATGTTCGCCGTCGGCTGGATCATGGTGGTCTTCGGGACGATCGTGGGCGCGGTCGTCGTCGTCACGGTCACGGCCGCCGCTCGCCAGCGGCGTGAGGGCCGTCGCCCCGCGCCGTGAGCGCCCGGATCGAGGTCGTCGAGCCCGACGACTGGGAGCGGTGGCGTGCCGTTCGCCTGCGTGCCCTCACCGAGGACGCTGCGGCCTTCGCCTGCAGCGCCCATGCCTGGCTCGAGGGCGGCGACACCGAGCAGCGGTGGCGTGAGCGGATCGCCGCGCCGGGCCGCCTCTACCTGGCCGCCGAGAAGGACCACGACGTCGCCATGATCGGGCTGGCGCCCGGCGACGAGCCCGAGCTGATCTCGATGTGGGTGGCGCCCGAGGCGCGCCGCGGCGGGGTCGGGCGAGCGCTCGTCGAGACGGTCGTCGCCGAGGCCGGAGGACGGCCACTGCGGCTGCGGGTCATGGCGGACAACGCCGCCGCGATCGCGTTCTACGAGGGCTGCGGGTTCGCGCTGACGGGTGCTCCGCCGGACGCCGAGGGCACCCTCACGATGCGACGGGACGTGCCACGATCCACCAGCGCGTGGCCAGCGCCAGCAGCACGGCCGCACCCACGAGGTGGGCCGCCACGAGCAGGATCGGCAGATCAGTGAAGTACTGCACGTAGCCGATCAGGCCCTGCGCGAGTCCGGCCCCGAGCACGAGCAGGCCGACCTTGCGCGCCTGGCCACGCAGCAGCACGATCGCGACGACCGTGAGGATGATGAACGTCCACACGCTCAGCGCGTGCACGCGGCTCCACCACACGGGGTCGAGGTCGTTGCGCGGTGCATCGGCGTCGCCGGCGTGCGGGCCGCTTCCCGTGACGATCGTGCCGAGGTAGATCGCCACGAGCAGCACCCCGTAGGCGATCCGCACGACCCAGGCGGCGCGCGGCGAGGCGGTGCCCTCGTCGGGACGCAGGCTCACCAGGAAGACCGTGGCCGCCACGACCAGCGCCATGGACAGGATCAGGTGCAGCGAGACGACCCACGGGTTGAGGTCGGTGAGCACGGTGATGCCACCGATGACGCCCTGGAACGGGATGCCGAGGGCGATGCCGAGCACGAGGCGCAGCTGCGTCCGCGTCGCGTCGGCCCAGCGCCACGTGGCGATCACGGTGCCGATCGCGATGACGATCAGCACGTAGGTCAGCGTGCGGTTGCCGAACTCGATGACGCCGTGCCAGCCGAGCGCGCCGTGCGGGACGAAGGACTCGTCGGTGCACCGCGGCCACGTGGGGCAGCCCAGGCCGGAGCCGGTGAGGCGGACGGCACCGCCCGTGAGGATGATCAGCGTGTTGGCGACGAGGTTGGCCCAGGCCCACTTCTCGACCGTCGCGCGCGACACGGTGCGCCGCGAGACAGCGCTCACTCCCATCGGAACCACCTTCCGGCGGCGGCCGCGGCCACGACGGACCACACGGCGAGCACCACCACAGCGAACGTACCGGGCGATCCGGTCATGAAGGCCTCCCGCAGACTTTCGCCGAGCGCCGCCGAGGGCAGCACGGAGAGGAGGTCGCGGACGGCCTCGGGGTACTGGGCCAGCGGCAGCAGGAGGCCGCCGCCGACGAGCAGCAGGACGTAGACGAGGTTGGCCAGCGCGAGCGTGGCCTCTGCCCGTAGCGTGCCGGCCAGCAGCAGACCCAGCCCGCCGAACGCGATCGTGCCGAGCAGACCCAGCACGAGCAGCCACAGCGTGCCCGCGACGGGTGCCTCGGGCCGCCAGCCGAGCGCGACCGCGAGGCCGCCGAGCACGGCGAACTGGGCGACCTGCAGGATCGCCACGGCGCCGACCTTGCCCGCGAGCAGTCCGCCGCGCGACAGGGGAGTGGCGCCGAGGCGCTTGAGCACGCCGTAGCGGCGCTCGAACGCCGTCGCGATCGCCAGGGAAGTGAACGAGGTCGAGACGATCGCCAGAGCAAGCACGCCCGGCGCGAGCACGTCGAGCGGATCGTCGCCGTCGAAGAAGCGGTCGGAGCGCGAGCCCACCACGAGCAGCAGGACCGGGATCACGAACGTGACCACCATCTGCTCTCCGTTGCGCACCGTCAGCCGGAACTCCATCGCGGTCTGGGCCCACACGCGGCGCAGGCGCGACGCGGCGCCGGGCGCGGGGGAGAGGTCGAGGGCGGTCATCGCAGCTCCCGGCCGGTCAGCTCGAGGAACCGGTCCTCGAGGGTCTGGTGCTCGACGAGGACGGACTCGACCAGCACGTCGTGCGCCGCGCACCACCCGGTGATGCGGTGCAGGACGCCCGGGTCGACCTCGGTCGAGAGGACGTACTGGCCGGGCTCGGTCTCGACGACGACGGCGCCCTCGGGCAGCTCCTTGACGAGCGAGTCGGTGTCGAGGCCCGCGCGGGTGCGCAGCCGGATCGTGTTCTGGGCGCCGGCGGCGACGAGCTCGTCGGGCGTGCCCGAGGCGATCACCCGGCCGGCGTCGATGATGTGGACGTGGTCGGAGAGCTCCTGCGCCTCGTCCATGTAGTGCGTCGTGAGCACGGTGGTCACGCCGTGGCGACGCAGCTCGTCGACGAGGTCCCACGTGGCGCGGCGCGACTGCGGGTCGAGACCGGCGGTGGGCTCGTCGAGGAAGACCAGCTCGGGCCGGCCGACGATCGCCATGGCGAGCGAGAGCCGCTGCTTCTGGCCGCCCGACAGACGCCGGTAGGACGTGCGGGCGAACGACGCCATCCCGAGGCGCTCCACGAGGGCGTCGACCGGCATCGGGTTCGCGTAGAGCGACGCCATGTGGTGCAGCATCTCGCCGGCTCGGACGCCCAGCCAGGCCCCGCCGGACTGCAGCATGACGCCCACGCGAGGGCGCAGCTCGGCCGCCTGCGCGACGGGATCGAGGCCCAGGACGCGCACCTGCCCGGACTGCGGACGGCGGAAGCCCTCGCACGTCTCGATGGTGGTGGTCTTGCCCGCACCGTTGGGTCCCAAGATCGAGGTGACGGTGCCCGTCTCGACCCTCAGGCTCAGGCCGTCGACGGCGCGCACCTCGGCGTCGCCGCGCCCGTACCGCATGGCGAGGTCGCGAACCTCCACGGCGGGAGTCATCGTCGTCGAGGGCACCAGAACATTCTAGGTGTGGCAGGTTGAGGCCATGGACCTGCCCGTGATGCCGCCGCTGGCGCCGATGCTCGCCAAGTCCGCGAAGAAGGTGCCGCACGACGACGGCCACCTCTACGAGCCGAAGTGGGACGGGTTCCGGGCCATCGTGTTCCGCGACGGCGACGAGGTCGAGATCGCCAGCCGGTCGACGAAGTCGCTGACGCGGTACTTCCCCGACGTGGTCGAGGCGATCCGCGCGCACACGCCCGACCGGTGCGTGCTCGACGGCGAGATCGTCATCGCCCAGGATGGCCGGCTGAGCTTCGACCTGCTGTCGAACCGCATCCACCCCGCCGATTCACGGGTGACGATGCTGGCCCGCGAGACGCCTGCGTCGTTCGTGGCGTTCGACCTCCTGGCGCTGGGCGACCGCTCGTACGTCGACGAGCCGCTCTCGGTCCGTCGGCCGGCGCTCGTGGAGGCCTTGGCGCCCGCGCAGCCGCCGGTGCACGTCACGCGGGTCACGGAGGACCCCGACGAGGCCGAGCACTGGTTCACCACGTTCGAGGGCGCGGGGCTCGACGGGGTCATCGCGAAGCGGCTGGAGGGCGCCTATGCGCCGAACGGCCGCACGATGCTGAAGATCAAGCACGCGCGCACCGCCGACGTCGTCCTGGCCGGCTACCGGCTGCACAAGAACTCCACGGCCGAGCGCCCGCTGCTCGGGTCGATGCTGCTCGGGATCTACGCCGACGACGGCCGGCTCCAGCACGTGGGCGTGGCGGCGTCGTTCACCGAGGCGCGTCGGGCCGAGCTCGTCGACGAGCTCGAGCCGCTGCGGCTGGCGGAGGGGGAGAGCCACCCGTGGGACCGTTGGCAGGACGAGGCGGCGCAGGCCTCGGGCCGACTGCCCGGCGGGCAGAGCCGCTGGACCGGCACCAAGGACCTGTCGTTCGTGCCGCTGCGCCCCGAGCGAGTGCTCGAGGTCGCGTACGAGCACATGGAGGGCGAGGGCGACCAGGCCCGGTTCCGCCACATGGGCCGGTTCCAGCGCTGGCGCCCGGACCGCGAGCCCGAGTCGTGCACGTACGCCCAGCTCGAGGAGGTCGCCCGCTACGACCTCGGCGACGTGCTGCAGTGACTCACCAGGGCTCGAGGTCCTCGAAGTCCTGGTAGTCATCGAGCTCCTCGACCTCGAAGGTCGGCTGCTCGACCGGCGTGGGGTCGGTGTCGACGGAGGCCAGGAGGCCCGCGGTGACGAGCGCGAGCACGGCGACGGTCAGGACGACGAGCGCGGCGACGGCGTTGCCGCCGATGCCGGAGGGTCGCCGCTGGGCAACCGGCTGGGTCTGCCCGAGCGGCACGCGCTGCCCGTTGAGCAGCATCCACCCCTCCGGGACGCGCTCGCGCCGATCGGTGCTGCTGGGCGTGGGGACCCCCTGCACCTGCTCGGTCCAGGCCGAGCCGTTCCAGTAGCGACGTCCGCCGCTGCCGGCGGGATCGTCGTACCAGCCCGCGGGCGGCTGCTGCTGATTCACGCGCCGAGCGTAGCGAACCGCCCCGCCGGAGGGAGCCCGACGGGACGGCCCGTGACAGTGGAACGGGGTTCGTGGGAAAACATGACGTAACCCTCAGTTGCTCTGTCCCACTTTCCGCCCCGAAGCGCGACACGGCCCGGAGCCGCAAGAAAAACTGATGCTGGTGCAGCGCTGTTCGCTGGGCCTAGTGTGACGCCTGACACGTCCTACACGAACAGGAACAAGCCACATGCCCTCATCCCTCTCGATGCGGAGGAAGGCGGTGGTCGTGACGCTCGCGTTGGCGGCACCCGGTCTGCTCGCCGTGTCCGCCGTGCCCAGCGCCCTCGCCTCGTCCTCCTCGACGCCCACCGACGTGGTCCTCGAGCGCCTGCCCGACGAGGTCCCCGACGTCGTCGAGATCACCGTCCCGGGGACGAAGGAGCTCGATCGTCTCGTGGCGACCGGGGTCGACCTCGACCACGGCGTGGAGCAGCGGCCCGACGGCCTCGAGGTGCGCGCGATCATCACGCCCACGGAGGCCAAGGCCCTGCGCCAGGCCGGCTTCGAGACGGGCGAGACCCTCTACACGGCCGAGGACACCGAGGACGCGCTCGAGCAGCGCGCCGCGACGATCCGCGCCGCGAAGGCCGAGAACGCCGAGTTCGCGGACGAGGCGACGCACCCCGACGTGTCGGACGTCAAGATCACCCGCGCCGAGTACTTCACGTCGTTCGGCGTGCCGATCCTCTCGGTGGAGGCCAAGTGGGCCGAGGGCCAGACCGCGACCACCACGCTCACCGTGGAGCGCGACAGCGGTCCCGGCACCGCGTTCGGCAGCGGCGGCACCCAGACGATCTCGCGCTTCGTCGACGCGAGCGTCTACCTCTACCACCGCGGCGCCAGCCCCACGACGGGCGCCGCCGCGCTGACCAGCCGTCCCGACCGCATCCGGATCACCAGCCCGACGGGAGACGTCGCGATCGCGAAGGTCACCGACTGGCTGCCCACCGGCGACGAGGCCGACCCGTTCAAGGGCGCGGGCTACCAAGAGGACTTCATCACGTCCTACCTCGACCCGACGCAGCTGTACGACCGCATCCGCCAGCTGGCGACCGACCACCCGGACCTCGCCGAGATCGTCGAGCTGCCGAACAAGACGAACGGCTACCGCCGTCACTCGCAGGCCGTCATCCCCGCCGGCACCGCGACGGCCGACAACCCGCGCCGCCTCGCGATCACCTCGAAGGCCTACGGCTCGGACGGCGGCAACGCCCTCTCGGTCCGGGTCGACCACCCGACGGCGGCCGACCAGGCCCTGACCGTCGCGGTCGACGGCTCGCTCGTCGTGGTGACGTCCGCGACGGACGGCTCCGGTGCGGCCACCAGCACGGCGGCCCAGATCGCCGCGGCGATCAACGCGCACCCCGAGGCCAGCACGCTGGTGTCGGCCGCGACCTACCGCGGGAACGCGGGAGCCGGGGTCGTCCCCGCGGCGACCGTGGCGCTCTCGGACTTCCTGAACGCGCCGGCCAACGTCTCGCGCGACCCGCACGCGGTCTACGCGATCAAGATCGGCAAGGTCCGCGACGGGTCCAAGCCGGGCGTCTTCTTCTACGCGCAGGAGCACGCCCGTGAGTGGGTGCCGCCGCTGGTCACGATCGAGACGGCCGAGCGCCTGCTGCGCAACTACGACTCGCACGCGGCCACGCGTGACCTCGTCGACAACCTGGAGATCTGGGTGCTCCCGTCGGTCAACCCCGACGGCGGTCACTACTCGTTCTACGACTTCAACTCGCAGCGCCGGAACATGACGATGCACTGCGGGACGACGGCGGGCGGCAACACCGACGCGAACGCGCGCAACCAGTGGGGCGTCGACGTCAACCGCAACTACGACGAGTACAGCTTCTTCGACGGCTACTCGGGCGCCTCCAACAACTGCAACGGCGACACCTACGCGGGTCCGTCCGAGCTGAGCGAGCCCGAGGCCAAGAACGTCGACTGGGTCGCCGCGCACCCGAACATGAAGTGGTCGATGAACGTGCACAGCTCGGGCAACTACTTCATGTGGTCGCCCGCCGCCTACCGGACGCCCGGACGCATCACCGCGCCCGAGCCCACGCTCGAGGAGGAGTCGCTGTTCCAGGGCGCCTCGTCGCGCATCCTCACCGCGATCAAGCGGCACCGCGGCCTGTCGGTGACCCCGGCGCGCACCGGTCGCGTCGTGGACACCCTGTACTCGGCGGCCGGCAACTCCGGCGACATGCTCTGGTACAAGTACGGCATCTACGCCTGGGACTTCGAGGTCGGCTCGACCTTCCAGCCGCCGTTCGAGGCCGAGACGCCCACGGGCGCCGGCGCCCACCAGGAGGCGATGGAGTTCTCCAACGGCCTCGTCGAGATGCTGCGGATCGCTCGCGACCACGACACCGACACGGTCGCGCCCACCAGCGAGGTCAAGGTCACGTCCAGCGCGACAGAGGGCCAGGTCAACGTGGAGTTCGCCACGAGCGAGCCGGCGAGCGTGTTCTACACGACCGACGGCACGGTCCCGAACCTGCGGTCGACGATGTACGCCGCAGCGGGTCTGCGCGAGGGCGGCGAGCGCCTCCGCGTGGCCGAGGGCACCGAGGTCCGCTGGATCACGGTGGACGCCCGCGGCAACGTGGAGCGTGGCTTCGTCCCGGGCCGTGAGGGCAACTACCGCACGTGGGTGGCCGAGGTCGGGTACGAGGAGCCGCTCCCGGCGTCCTCCACGACCCTGACGCTCGATCGCGACGAGATCCGCGCCGGCCAGACCGGCGTCACCGCCGCCATCGAGGTGGCGGCCACGGGCGCCGGCGCCCAGCCGGATCCCGAGGGCGTCGTCACGGTCTACGTCGGCGACGAGCCGGTCGGCTCGGCCGAGCTCGACGGCAGCGGGCGGGCGCAGGTCGCCCTCCCCGCGCTCAGCGCGGTCGGCAGCCAGCTGGTGACAGCGCGCTACGGCGGCAGTGCCGAGCTGGCGGGCAGCACATCGCTGCCGGTCGCGCTCAAGGTCGTGGCCGCGCCGGGTGTCCCGAGCGCCGCGGTGGCCCTGACGGTCTCGCCGAAGAGCATCACGGCGGGCAAGCGGGCGACGTCGAGCATCGCGGTGAAGGTCGACCGTGACGGCGACGTGACGGCCGGCAAGGGCGTCGTGGACGTCTTCGTCGACGGCGTCCGGCACCGGACGGTCTCGCTCGACCGCAACGGCCGCGCCACGGCGCCTCTCGGACCGTTCGCCACGAGCGGTGCCCGGGTCGTCACGGCGACCTACCGGGGCACCCAGGACGTCGGCGCGAGCTCGTCGAGCCCCGTGGTCCTGCGCGTCACGAAGGCGTCCTCGAAGGTCGGCGTGAAGATCACGCCGCGCAAGGTCACGACTGGCACGCGCGCGCGGGTCACGGTCACGGTCAAGGCCCCGGGCGCCCACGTCCGCGGCAAGGCGCTCGTCAAGGTCGGATCGCGCTCCTACGTGGTCACGATCGACGCGAAGGGCCGCGGCTCGGTCAAGCTGCCGCGGCTGAGCAGCGGCACGAAGCGCGTGACGGTGTCCTACCTGGGCAACGCGCACGTGAAGTCCGCGAAGAAGGCGGTGAGGCTCACCGTCCGCCGCTGAGGTGACGCAGGAACGGGGGTCGGCCGCGCGGCGGTCGGCCCCCGTTCCGCGTGCTCAGTCGGTCCTCTTGCGCGAGGGCTGCACGCGGCGGGGCTCGCCGGGCATCTTCGGGTAGTCCGGGGGGTACGGCATCTCGCCGAGGCCGTTCTCCTCGTCGCGGTCGTACCAGTCGAGCAGCGTCTGGATGGAGTGGTGGACGTCGTCGATCTCGCTCCACGGGTCCGTACGTTGCTCGAGCAGGCCGGGCACGGTCGTGAGGTTGAGCGTGCGCGGGTCGTCGACGTCGAACAGCTCGTCCCAGGTCAGGGGAGTGGACACGGGCGCGCCGGGCTTCGGTCGCAGGCTGTACGCGCTGGCGATCGTGCGGTCGCGGGCGTTCTGGTTGAAGTCGACGAAGATCTTCTCGCCGCGCTCCTCCTTCCACCAGGCCGTGGTGACGCCGTCGTCGCGGCGCTCCAGCTCGCGTCCGAACGCCAGCGCGGCATGGCGCACGTCCGTGAACGTCCACTTCGGCTCGATGCGCGCGAAGATGTGGACCCCGCGGTTGCCGCTGGTCTTGGCGAAGCCGCGGATGCCGATCTCCTCGAGCAGCTCCTTGGCAACCCGGGCGACGCGCTGCGCGTCGTGGAAGTCGGTGCCGGGCTGCGGGTCCAGGTCGATGCGGATCTCGTCGGGATGGTCCACGTCGGCACGGCGCACGGGCCAGGGGTGGAACGTGATCGTCCCCATGTGGGCAGCCCAGGCGGGCACGGCGATCTCGGTGGGGCAGATCTCGTCGGCGCGACGCCCCGAGGGGAAGTGGATGCGCACGGTCTCCAGGTATGGGGGAGCGCCCTTGGGCACGCGCTTCTGGTAGAACGCGTCGCCGTGCCCGTCGGCGCGCGTGGCCATCACCATGTCCTCGCGCACGCCCTTGGGCCAGCGCTCCAGGGTGGTCGGCCGCTCGCGCAGCGCGCGCATCAGCCCGTCGCCGACGGCGACGTAGAACTCGACCACCTCGAGCTTCGTGATGTCCGGCGTGTGGTCGGTCTTCTCGAAGATCACGCGGTCGGGACTGGAGACGCGCACGGTGCGCCCTCCGGCCTCGACCTCCGCTGCGGATGCCCCCATGGGCCGACCTTATGGCCAAACGGCGTGGTGAGGCGCGGCTCACTGAGGCGAGCCTTCGTTGAACGGGGGGAATCATTAACGTCACAATGGTGTTGTGAAAAGCATGCGCGTGAATCATGAGGTGTCGTCCGTCGACGACCTCTCCACGCGCGAGCGCGTCGCCGAGAGCATCCTGGAGAACGGTCCCAGCACCGCCACGACCCTCGCGACGCGGCTCGGACTCACTCCCGCGGCCGTCCGCCGCCACCTCGAGCACCTCGTCGAGCAGGGTCTCGTCGAGTCGCGCGAGGAGCGGGTCCGGGGCCAGCGCCGCCGTGGCCGTCCGGCCCGCGTGTTCGGGCTGACCGCCGCCGGTCGCGACACCTTCGCCCACTCCTACGACGACCTGGCCGCCGAGGCGCTGCGCTTCCTGCGCGCCACGGGTGGCGACACGGCCGTCATGGAGTTCGCGCGACACCGACTCGCCGATTTCCGCCAGCGCTACGAGCGACTGCTGCACGGGGTCCCGGTCGAGGACCAGGCCGCGGTGCTCGCCCGGGCGCTCACCGACGACGGCTTCGCCGCCTCCGCCAGCACCACCCCGCTCGGCGAGCAGATCTGTCAGCACCACTGCCCGGTGGCCCACGTCGCCGAGGAGTTCCCGCAGCTGTGCGAGGCCGAGACCGAGATCTTCGGCGAGCTGCTGGGATCGCACGTCCAGCGTCTCGCCACCATTGCCCACGGCGACGGGGTGTGCACCACTCACCTGCCCCGCGCCACCCAGACCACCACCAACGCTGTGTCTCCAACTGAAGGGGAGTCGTCATGACGACCACGAACGACACGACCTCGATCGAGGACCTGAACCCGGGACTGAAGGAGGTCGGCAACTACGAGTTCGGCTGGCACGACGCCGACGTCGCCGGCGCCAGCGCCCAGCGCGGCCTGAACGATGCCGTCGTCCGCGACATCTCGGGCAAGAAGAGCGAGCCCCAGTGGATGCTCGACCTGCGCCTGAAGGGCCTCAAGCTCTTCGATCGCAAGCCGATGCCGACGTGGGGCGCCGACCTCGACGAGATCGACTTCGACAACATCAAGTACTTCGTCCGCTCGTCGGAGAAGCAGGCCCAGTCGTGGGAGGACCTGCCCGAGGACATCAAGAACACGTACGACCGGCTGGGCATCCCCGAGGCCGAGAAGCAGCGCCTCGTCGCCGGTGTCGCCGCGCAGTACGAGTCCGAGGTCGTCTACCACTCGATCCGTGAGGACCTCGAGCAGCAGGGCGTCATCTTCCTCGACACCGACACGGCGCTCAAGGAGCACCCCGAGATCTTCGAGGAGTACTTCGGCACGGTCATCCCGGTCGGCGACAACAAGTTCGCCGCACTGAACACGGCCGTGTGGTCGGGCGGCTCGTTCATCTACGTGCCCAAGGGCGTCCACGTGGACATCCCGCTGCAGGCGTACTTCCGCATCAACACCGAGAACATGGGTCAGTTCGAGCGGACGCTGATCATCGCCGACGAGGACTCCTACGTCCACTACGTCGAGGGCTGCACCGCCCCGATCTACAAGACCGACTCGCTGCACTCCGCGGTCGTCGAGATCATCGTGAAGAAGGGCGCTCGCGTCCGCTACACGACGATCCAGAACTGGTCGAACAACGTCTACAACCTGGTGACCAAGCGCGCCACGTGCGAGGCCGGCGCCACCATGGAGTGGGTCGACGGCAACATCGGCTCCAAGGTCACGATGAAGTACCCGGCCGTCTACCTCATGGGTGAGCAGGCCAAGGGCGAGACGCTGTCGATCGCGTTCGCCGGCGAGGGCCAGTACCAGGACACCGGCGCCAAGATGGTGCACGTCGCGCCGAACACGTCCAGCTCGATCCTGAGCAAGTCCGTCGCCCGAGGCGGCGGCCGCACGTCCTACCGCGGCCTGCTCCAGGTCAACGAGGGCGCCTACGGCTCGGCCAGCACGGTCAAGTGCGACGCGCTCCTGGTCGACCAGATCAGCCGCTCGGACACGTACCCGTACGTCGACGTGCGCGAGGACGACGTGACCCTCGGCCACGAGGCCACCGTCTCCAAGGTCAGCGACGACCAGCTCTTCTACTTCATGCAGCGCGGCATGGAGGAGGACGAGGCCATGGCGATGATCGTGCGCGGCTTCGTCGAGCCCATCGCTCGCGAGCTGCCCATGGAGTACGCGCTGGAACTGAACCGACTCATCGAGCTGCAGATGGAGGGTGCTGTCGGATGACCGCAACCATCGAGGGAACCGACAACGGCCTGGCCGCGGCGCTGGAGCTGGACCACGTCCAGTCCCACCTGCACCCCGAGCCGTCGTACGACGTCGAGGCCCACCCCAAGCCCACGGGCCTGGAGGAGATCTGGCGCTTCACGCCGCTCAAGCGCCTGCGTGGCCTGCTCGACGGCACACCGTCCGACGCCTGCCTGGAGTGGAAGGACGAGCTGCCCGCGGGCGCCTCGCTCTCCACGATCACCACCGACGAGGCCAAGGCCCTCGGCGGCATCGCGCCGCTCGACCGCCTCGCCGCGCTGGCCGTGCAGAACGCCGGCGGTGCCACGCTGCTGTCGATCGACGGCGAGCTCGACGCCCCGGCGCGCATCCGGCTCACCGGCCCCTCGGTCGACGAGACCGTGTGGGGTCACATCGTGGTCAAGGTCGCGCCGTTCTCGAAGGCCACGATCGCGTTCGACCACGTCGGCTCGGCCACCTATGCCACGAACGTCACCTACGTGGTGGGCGACGGTGCCCAGCTCGACGTCGTCAACCTGGCCGACTGGGAGGACGACGCCGTCCACGCCGTGCAGAACGGCATCAGCGTCGGTCGCGACGCCACGGTGCGCTTCTTCGAGTTCACGCTCGGTGGCGACCTCGTCCGCTCGTCGACCAACGTCGACTACCGCGGATCCGGCGGCAGCGTCGACCTGCTCGGCATCTACTTCGCCGACGCGGGCCAGCACCTCGAGCACCGCCAGTTCGTCGACCACACGGCCCCGAAGACCCGCAGCAACGTCGAGTACAAGGGCGCGCTGCAGGGCCAGGACGCGCACACCGTCTGGATCGGCAACGTGTTGATCCGCAAGGTCGCCGAGGGCATCGAGACGTTCGAGCAGAACGACAACCTCGTCCTCACCGACGGCGCGCGCGCCGACTCGGTGCCGAACCTGGAGATCGAGACCGGCGACATCGCCGGCGCGGGCCACGCGTCCACGACCGGTCGATTCGACGACGAGCACCTGTTCTACCTGCAGAGCCGCGGCATCGACCCCACCGAGGCCAAGCGCCTCGTCGTGCACGGCTTCTTCAACGACATCATCCGCCGGATCGGTGTCGCGGACCTGCAGGAGCGCCTCATGTCCGCCATCGAGGACGAGCTGGCCGCCGTGGTCGGCAACCCGTCTGCGGTGTCGGCATGACCTTCCAGGAGGTCGCGAAGCTCGCCGACGTCCCCGAGGGCGCGGCGCTCGGCATCGAGTTCGAGGGCCACGACCTGGCCCTGGTGCGTGACGGTGACACCGTCTACTGCATCCAGGACTGGTGCTCGCACGCCGAGATCCCGCTGTCCGACGGCGACGTCGAGGGCTGCGAGATCGAGTGCTTCCTGCACGGGTCGCGCTTCGACCTGCGCACCGGCAAGCCGCTGGGCCTGCCGGCCACCGAACCGGTCCCCGTCTACCAGACCAAGATCGAGGGAGAGACCGTCTGGGTCGACCTCCCCAACCAAGGAGAGAACGCATGAGCACTCTGGAGATCAAGAACCTCCACGTGTCCGTCGACACCGAGGACGGCGCGAAGGAGATCCTCCGCGGCGTCGACCTGACCATCAACTCCGGCGAGGTCCACGCCATCATGGGCCCGAACGGCTCGGGCAAGTCCACGCTGGCCTACTCGATCGCCGGCCACCCCAAGTACCAGGTCACCGAGGGTGAGGTGCTGCTCGACGGCGAGAACATCCTGGAGCTGAGCGTCGACGAGCGTGCCCGCGCCGGCCTGTTCCTGGCGATGCAGTACCCCGTCGAGATCCCCGGCGTCTCGGTCGCGAACTTCCTGCGCACCGCGAAGACCGCCATCGACGGTGAGGCGCCCAAGCTGCGCACGTGGGTCAAGGACGTCAACGCCGCGCTCGAGCGGATGACGCTCGACCCGTCGTTCGCCTCCCGCTCGGTCAACGAGGGCTTCTCCGGCGGCGAGAAGAAGCGCCACGAGATCGCCCAGCTCGAGCTGCTCAACCCGAAGTTCGCGGTCCTCGACGAGACGGACTCCGGTCTGGACATCGACGCCCTGCGCGTCGTCTCCGACGGCGTCAACCGCTACTCGGGCCAGGGCGATCGTGGCGTGCTGCTGATCACGCACTACACGCGCATCCTGAACTACATCCAGCCCGACTACGTGCACGTCTTCGTCGCGGGCAAGCTCGCCGAGACCGGCGGCCGCGAGCTCGCGGAGCTGCTCGAGGCCGAGGGCTACGACAAGTTCACCAAGGCGGCCGTCTGATCATGGCCGGCTACGACGTCGAGGCGATCCGCAAGGACTTCCCCATCCTGTCCAGGACGATGGCGGGGGACCGCCCTCTGGTGTACCTGGACAGCGCCAACACGTCGCAGAAGCCGCGTCAGGTCGTCGAGGCCATCGAGCGTCACTACCTCGAGCACAACGCCAACGTCGCGCGGGCGATGCACCAGCTCGGTGCGGAGGCGAGCGAGGCGTTCGAGCTCGGTCGCGACAAGGTGGCGTCGTTCATCGGCGCGCCGCGGCGCGAGGAGGTCGTGTTCACCAAGAACGCGTCCGAGGCGCTCAACCTCGTGGCTCGCGTCCTCGGTGACGCGGGACGCGTGGGCGCCGGCGACGAGGTCGTCGTCACCCAGATGGAGCACCACTCCAACCTGGTGCCGTGGCAGCTGCTCACGCAGCGCACGGGTGCCGACCTGCGCTGGTACGGCGTCACGCCCGAGGGCCGTCTCGACCTCGACTCGCTCACGCTGACGGAGAGGACGAAGGTCGTCTCGGTCACGTGGGTCTCGAACATGCTCGGCACGATCAACCCGGTCGCGGAGATCGTCCGCCGCGCGCACGAGGTCGGCGCGCTCGTCGTCATCGACGCGTCGCAGGCCGTGCCGCAGCTTCCGGTCGACGTGGCCGCGCTCGGTGCCGACTTCGTGGCCTTCACGGGTCACAAGATGGTCGGCCCGACGGGCATCGGCGTCCTGTGGGGTCGCTACGACCTGCTCGCCGAGCTGCCGCCGTTCCTCGGCGGCGGCGAGATGATCGAGACGGTGTCGATGGAGGCCACGACCTTCGCCGCGCCGCCGCACCGCTTCGAGGCGGGCACGCCGCCGATCGCGCAGTCGGTCGGACTCGGCGCCGCCGTGGACTACCTCTCGGCGATCGGCATGGAGAACGTCGCCGCGCACGAGCAGCAGATCACGGCGTACGCGCTCGAGGCGATGAACGACCTGCCCGGCGTGACGATCGTCGGCCCCAAGGAGCCGGTCGACCGCGGGGGAGCGATCAGCTTCACGATCGACGGGGTGCACCCGCACGACGTGGCGCAGCTGCTCGACTCGCAGGGCGTCGCCGTGCGCGCGGGTCACCACTGCGCCAAGCCGTTGCACGCGTGCTTCGGGGTGCAGTCCACGACCCGTGCCTCGTTCTACCTCTACACGACCGAGGCCGAGATCGACGCGCTCGTCGCGGGGATCCGGCACACCCAGTCGTACTTCGGAGCCTGACCATGAACGCATCGAACGTCGACGCCCTGTACCAGGAGATCATCCTGGATCACTACAAGAACCCGCACGGTGCGGGCCTGCGCGAGCCCTTCGAGGCCGAGGTGCACCACGTGAACCCCACGTGCGGCGACGAGATCACGCTGCGCGTGCACCTCGAGGGCGGCCGGGTGGCCGACGTGTCCTACGACGCGGCCGGCTGCTCGATCAGCCAGGCCTCGGCCTCGGTCCTGAACGACCTCGTGGTCGGCCAGCAGGTCGACCACGCCCTGACCACACTCGACGCCTTCCAGGAGCTCATGCAGGGCCGCGGACAGGTCGAGCCTGACGAGGACGTGCTGGAGGACGGCATCGCCTTCGCGGGCGTCGCCCAGTTCCCGGCGCGCGTCAAGTGCGCCCTGCTGTCCTGGATGGCCTGGAAGGACGCCGTCGCCCAGGCTTCGGCCAAGGAGGAAGCATGACCGATCACAGCGATCTGCCCGACGTCGCCGTCGCCCCCGGCGCCACCACGCAGGAGGACGTCGAGGAGGCCATGAAGGACGTCGTCGACCCCGAGCTGGGCATCAACGTCGTCGACCTCGGCCTCGTGTACGGCGTCCACGTCGACGAGCACAGCAACGCGATCCTGCAGATGACGCTGACGTCCGCGGCCTGCCCGCTGACCGACGTCATCGAGGACCAGACCCGCGCCGCGCTCGACGGCCTGGTCAACGACTTCCGGATCGAGTGGGTCTGGATGCCGCCGTGGGGCCCGGACAAGATCACCGACGACGGCCGCGAGATGCTGCGCGCCCTCGGCTTCAACATCGGCTGACGCGCCACCGCATCCCGACACTCTTGGAACGCGTTGCACCGTCCGCGCCCCTGAAAGCGTGCATCGCGTTCCAAAGGTGGGAACGGGCGAGCCACGCTCGGCGGGATTTCGCGCCACCGGTGCTGGGTCCGTAGACTGGCTCGGTGGACATGATCCGGCTGGAGTGACGCACGAGCACCTGCTCGACCCCGCGTCCTCGCCCCGTTCACCCCTCACGAAGGCTCTTCCATGATCACCGCTTCCCACGTGGAGCTGCGCTTCGGCGCGCGCGTCCTGATGTCCGACGTCTCCTTCCGTGTCACGAAGGGGGACAAGATCGGCCTGGTCGGGCGCAACGGCGCCGGCAAGACCACGTTGACGAAGATGCTGGCGGGCGCCGGCGGCGAGCCCGCGTCGGGCTCGATCACCCGGTCGGGCACCGTCGGCTACCTGCCGCAGGACCCGAAGACGGGCGACCTGTCGATCACGGCGCGTGACCGCATCCTCTCGGCGCGCGGACTCGACGACGCCCTGCGCCGCATCCGCCAGGCCGAGAAGGACATGGCCTCCGAGGACTCGTCGGTCGCCGAGGACGCGATGCGCCGCTACGCGCGCGCCGACGCCGACTTCGGCGCCGCGGGTGGATACGCCGCGGAGGCGGAGGCCGCGACGATCTCGCACGCCCTCGGCCTGCCCGACCGGGTCCTGGAGCAGCCGCTGCAGACCCTCTCCGGCGGTCAGCGCCGGCGCATCGAGCTGGCGCGGATCCTGTTCAGCGACGCCGACACGATGCTGCTCGACGAGCCGACCAACCACCTCGACGCCGACTCGGTCGTGTGGCTCCGCGGCTTCCTGCAGACCTACTCCGGCGGGCTGATCATCATCAGCCACGACGTGGACCTCGTCGAGGAGACCGTCAACAAGGTCTTCTACCTGGACGCCAACCGCGCCACGATCGACATCTACAACATGGGCTGGAAGCACTACCTGCGCCAGCGCGAGTCCGACGAGGCGCGCCGCAAGCGCGAGCGCGAGATCACCACCAAGACGGCCGAGCGGCTCATCGCGCAGGGCAACAAGATGCGCGCCAAGGCCTCGAAGGCCTCCGCGGCCCAGCAGATGCTGCGTCGCGCCGAGCAGATGATGGCTGGCCTCGAGGACGTCCGCCAGGTCGACAAGGTCGCCAAGATCGACTTCCCGAAGCCCGCTCCGTGCGGCAAGACCCCGCTGATGGCGGAGGGTCTGTCGAAGTCGTACGGATCGCTGGAGATCTTCACCGACGTCGACCTCGCGATCGACCGCGGCAGCCGCGTCGTGGTGCTGGGCCTCAACGGCGCCGGCAAGACCACGCTGCTGCGCATGCTGGCCGGCACGCTGCAGCCCGACACCGGCGAGATCGTCCCCGGGCACGGCCTGAAGATCGGCTACTTCGCCCAGGAGCACGAGACGCTCGACCTGAGCCGGACCGTGCTCGACAACATGCAGCGGGCGGCGCCCGACCTGACCGAGACCCAGGCGCGCAGCGTGCTGGGCGCGTTCCTGTTCACCGGCGACGACTCCGACAAGTCGGCTGGAGTGCTGTCGGGCGGCGAGCGCACGCGACTGGCGCTGGCGGGACTCATCGTCTCGAGCGCCAACGTGCTGCTGCTCGACGAGCCGACCAACAACCTCGACCCCGCGTCGCGCGAGGAGGTGCTGGCCGCGATCCGCTCCTACGAGGGCGCCATCGTGCTGGTCTCCCACGACGAGGGCGCCGTGCGCGCGCTCGACCCCGACCGGGTGCTGCTGCTGCCGGACGGCGACGAGGACATCTGGAACGACTCGTACGCCGACCTGATCAGCCTGGCGTGATCTCGGCGGACGCCTTCGGGCGGCGCTCGCGCAGCTCGGCGCGGACGAACAGGAAGTAGCCGACGACCGCGAGGCCGGAGAAGAACCACCACTGGATCGCGTAGAACAGGTGGGGTCCGGTGCCGAGGTCGGGCTGCGGCGGGCCGGTCAGGCCCTCCTGCTCCGGCGAGGTCAGTGCGACGTAGCCGGGCAGCGGCTCGGCACCGAGGAAGTCGGTCCAGCGCTCGCCGCTCACGGCACGGACCTGGCCGTCGCGCGGCGTGGTGGCGGCCTGGTCGGCGGTGCTCGCGCGCTGCAGCCAGCCGGTGATCGTCACGGGATCCTGGGCGGCGGCCGGCACGTCGTCCGGAGCCGTGCCGTCGCGCGGTCCCGCGATCCAGCCGCGGTCGACCAGGACGACCTGACCGTCGGTGAGCCGCAGGGGAGTGATGACCTGGACGCCCGGGGCGCCGTCGCGGTGGGCGAACCGGACGGTGATCTCGCGCGAGCTGTCGAACGTGCCCGTGGCGGTGACCGTGCGGTACTCGAGGTCGGGGTCCCAGCCGTCGGCGAGGACGTCCTCGACCGGAGCGGGGTCGCCGGCGACGTTCGCCTCGACGATCGCGTTGTCGGCCTTGCGCTGCTCCCAGCGGTCGTACTGCCAGCCGCCCAGGACGTAGCACGTGACGGCCATCAGCACGACGAAGATCGCGAGCCCGATCCAGCGCGGGCTCACCAGGAAGCGCAGCACCTACTGGTCCAGTTGCTTGCGGTCGACGCCGAACGGTGACGGCCCGTCGCCGGAGCTCCGGATGGCGGAGTTGCCGATCACGACGGCGACGTACGGCAGGAACACGGCGCCGACGAGCAGGATCCAACGGGTCCAGTGATCGACCGCGACGAAGCCGATGAAGCAGGCGACGCGGACGGCCATCGAGATCAGGTAGTTGCGCTCGCGATGGTCGACCTGGGAGCTGTAGGGCTCGCGCGCACTCGTGATCGAGTGCACCTCTTCGGGTTCGCGCCGGGCCATGTCCCGAGTCTACGCCGTGGGTCCTGCACGGCACCCGCCGCCGGGTGGGACGATGAGCCCATGAGCAACCGCACCTATCGAGTCACCGAGATCGTCGGCACCTCCCCGGCGGGCGTCAGCGAGGCCATCGACAGCGGCATCGCGCGAGCGTCGCAGACCCTGCGGCACCTGGACTGGTTCGAGGTCGTGGGCATCCGCGGCCAGATCGTCGACGACGAGGTCGAGCACTACCAGGTCACCCTCAAGATCGGCTTCCGCCTCGAGGACGACGAGTAGGAACGGCTACGGCGCCGTCGTCACGTCGGCGGCGTCGGCCGCCTCGACCTCCTCGCGCGTGATGCCCATGAGGTACACGATCGCGTCGAGGTAGGGGACGTTCACCGAGGTCTGCGCCTGGTCGCGCACGAGCGGCTTGGCGTTGAACGCGATGCCGAGCCCCGCGGCGGCCAGCATGTCGAGGTCGTTGGCGCCGTCGCCGATGGCCACGGTGTTGCGCACGTTGATGCCGGCCTGCGCCGCGAAGTCGCGCAGGGCCTCGGCCTTGCCCGCGCGGTCGACCACGCGGCCCAGGACGCGGCCGGTGAGTGCGCCGTCGACCACCTCGAGGTCGTTGGCGGCGAAGTAGTCGATGCCGAGGTCGGCGGCGATCCGCTCGATGATCTGCGTGAAGCCGCCGCTGACCAGCGCGAAGCGGTATCCCAGACGCTTGAGCGTGCGGATCATCGTGCGCGCGCCGGGGGTGTAGGAGAGGTTCTCGTAGACCTCGTCGAGCGCCGCGGCGGGCACCCCCTGCAGCTGGGCGACGCGCTCGTGCAGCGACTCGGCGAAGTCGAGCTCGCCGCGCATGGCCCGCTCGGTGACCTCGGCGACGGCCTCCTCGCAGCCGGCGTGGGCGGCGAGCATCTCGATGACCTCGCCCTGGATGAGGGTGGAGTCGACGTCCATCACCACGAGCCGCTGCGCGTGCCGCAGGATGCCGTGCTCCTGCACGGCCACGTCGGTGCCGTGGTCGTGGGCGATCGAGGCCAGCTCGGACTGGAGCGCGTCGGGATCGGCGCCCGAGACCTCCATGCGGATCGCGGTGACGGGGTAGCGGGCCATCCGGACGATGCGGTCGATGTTGCCGCCGAGGGCGTTGATGCCCTTGGTCAGCGCGGCCATCGCCTCGGGTCGCAGCGGGGCGCCCAGCACGACCACCTGCGAGCGGCCCACCCGCCGGGGGCGGTTGTCGCCCGTGCCGTGGACGACCTCGACCTCGAGTCCCAGGTCGGCGCCCACTGCGTCGAGATCGGACTGGAAGCCCGGGAGCTCGCCCGGGGTGGTCACGAGGACGCTCAGCACGAGCCGGCCGCGCACGACCAGCTGCTCGACGTCGATGACCTCGACGTCGTGGGCGGCCAGGGCGGAGAAGACGCGACCGGAGACGCCGGAGCGGTCGGGACCGCTGAAGGTCACCAGCACCGTGGGCTCGGTCAGGTGCAGCGTGGGGACGTGTCCCGAGTCAGGCGTGCTCATCGTGTCGAGGGTATCGGCAGAACGTTGAGCCCAACCGATAGGTTGGTGGTGTGACCGCCGTGTTCGACCTGACCGACGTCACCATCGTGCGCTCGGGCAAGACTCTCCTCGACCGCGTCTCGTGGCGCGTGGAACCGGGGGAGCACTGGGTCATCGTGGGGCCCAACGGTGCGGGCAAGACCACCCTCCTGCAGGTGGCCTCTGCGAACATGCACCCCACGTCCGGGTCGGCGGAGATCCTCGGTGAGCGCCTCGGCGCGGTCGACGTGTTCGAGCTGCGCCCCCGGATCGGCCACACCAGCGCCGCGATCGCCGAGCGCGTCCCCGCCGGGGAGAGCGTCCGCAACCTCATCCTCTCCGCGGCCTACGCGGTCCTGGGTCGCTGGAACGAGGAGTACGACGACGAGGACCACCGCCGGGCCATGTCGATGCTGGCCGAGCTGGGGATCGCCCCGCTGGCCGACCGCACCTTCGGCACGCTGTCCGAGGGCGAGAAGAAGCGCGTCCTGCTGGCGCGCTCCCTGATGACCGATCCCGAGGTCGTGCTGCTCGACGAGCCCGCGGCCGGCATGGACGTCGGCGCCCGCGAGGACCTCGTCGAGAGCCTGGAGGCGCTGGCCTCCGACGAGCTCGGCCCGTCGCTCGTGATGGTGTCGCACCATCTCGAGGAGATCGCGCCCGGCTTCACCCATGCGCTGCTGCTGGCCGGCGGCGGCGTCGTGGCCTCGGGCCCCATCGCCGACGTCCTGACCTCGCAGAACCTGTCGACGGCGTTCCGCCAGCGCCTCGATGTCACGCACGACGCGGGACGATTCTCGGCACGACGCCCCCCGGTGCGCCGGCGGGCGAACTAGGAGGGCACATGGACTGGTTCGGGGACGACATCTGGCTCACGTGGGCTGCGCTCGGCGTGCTCATGGGCCTCATCGAGCTCGCCAGTGGCGAGCTGATCTTCCTCATGTTCGGCATCGCGGCCTTCTCGGCCGCCCTCGCCGCCGGCTTCGGGGCACCGATCGTGCTGCAGATGGCGCTCTTCGGCATCCTCTCGGTCGCGCTCCTGGCGCTCGTCCGCCCGCGCATCGCCGCCCGGGTCCACGACGGTCCCTCGCTGCCCCTGGGCCAGCACGGCCTCGTCGGGCAGCTGGCGATCGTCGACGAGCGGGTGAGCCGCCACGCCGGCCGCGTCGTCATCAACGACGTCCTGTGGACCGCTCGCCCGATCGACCCCGAGGCGACCTACGAACCTGGCGACGAGCTCCTCGTCGCCGACATCGACGGTGCGGTGGCCCGCGTCGTCCGGAAGGAGAGCTGAATGTTCGAATCCGCCCTCGTGATCTTCTTCGTCCTGCTGGTGGTCCTGCTGATCGTCACCGCAGCGATGAGCCTGAAGATCATCCCGCAGAACTTCGCGGGGATCGTCGAGCGACTCGGCAAGTACCGCACCACCCTGACCCCCGGGCCGCACCTGATCGTGCCGTTCCTCGACCGCGTGAAGTACCGCGTCGACCAGCGTGAGCAGGTTGTCTCCTTCCCGCCGCAGGGCGTCATCACCGAGGACAACCTGACGGTCGAGATCGACACGGTCATCCTCTACACGGTCAACAACCCGGTGGCGGCCACGTACGAGATCGTCAACTACATCGAGGGCATCCACCAGCTCACGACCACCACGCTGCGCAACATCATCGGTGGCATGACGCTGGAGCACGCGCTCACCAGCCGCGACCAGATCAACCGCACGCTGAGCGCCGAGCTCGACGCGGCCACGGGCCGCTGGGGCATCAAGGTCAGCCGGGTCGAGCTCAAGAGCATCGATCCGCCGCCGACCATCATCGACGCCATGGAGAAGCAGATGCGCGCCGAGCGTGACAAGCGCGCCGCGATCCTCACGGCCGAGGGCGAGCGCCAGTCGGCCATCCTGAGCGCCGAGGGCCAGAAGCAGGCCGCGATCCTCACCGCCGAGGGCCAGAAGCAGTCGGCGATCCTCACCGCCGAGGGCGAGAAGACCGCCGCGATCCTGACCGCGCAGGGCGAGGGCCGCGCCATCGAGACCGTCTTCCAGGCGATCCACGACGGCAACCCCGACCAGAAGCTGCTGTCCTACCAGTACCTGCAGACGCTGCCGAAGATCGCCCAGGGGCACAACGCCTCCACGTGGATCATCCCGGCCGAGGTCACCGCCGCGCTCAGCTCGATCGGCAACGTCGTCGGGTCGATCCCGGTCGACGGTGGCGGCTCGCAGAAGCGGGTCGACCTCGACGAGCCCGTCGAGACGGCGTCGTCCGGCCCGGCCGAGACGTCCAGCGCGGTCGAGGAGGCCATCCGGGCCGCCAAGCAGGCGGAGTCGCCGGTCTCCACGCAGGACGTGCCGCCGACGGACCAGCCGCCGGGGGCATGACCTCACGGATCCTGCTGCTCGGTGCCGCCGTGCTCGCCACGGTGGGCATCCTCGTCGCGTGGCTCGTGGTGGGCCGCGGCGGCGAGGACGACCCCATCAGCGGGCCGGCGGCGCAGCAGGCCGAGGAGGTGCCCCTCGCCGAGGGCTCGACCACCGAGCCCGACGCGGACTGGGTCACCGAGACGGCCGCCGACCGGCAGATCCCGGTGCGCGCGATGCAGGCCTACGCGCGCACCGAGATCAGTCAACGCGAGGCGGCGCCCGAGTGCAACCTCCGCTGGAACACCCTCGCGGGCGTCGGCTCGGTCGAGTCGGCGCACGGCACGCTGGGTGGCGCCGGCCTCGACGCGGCCGGCGTGCCGAGCAAGCGGATCATCGGTCCGCCGCTCAACGGCGAGAACGGCACGCGGGCCATCGAGGCGACGAAGGAGTCCACGGCCCTGCACGGTGACGAGGAGTGGGACCGCGCGGTCGGCCCGTTCCAGTTCCTCACCTCGTCGTGGGAGCAGTACGGGGCCGACGCGGACGGTGACGGCCGCGCCGACCCGCACGACATCGACGACGCGGCCCTGGGCGCCGCGAACCACCTGTGCGACCGCGAGCGCGACCTCGCCGGCGAGGGCTGGGTGCCGGCGGTGTTCGCCTACAACAACTCGATGGCCTACGTGAAGAAGGTCCGCGGCATCGCCGACAGCTACGCGAAGTAGCGCCGGCGACCCGGGTTCACCACTGCCAGGTGCCGTGGATGATGGCGCGACCCAGCGTCTTGAACGCCAGGTTGAAGCCGACGACGGCGGGGGAGGCCGACGGGTCCACGCCCAGCGTCTCCTCGCCGACGGCGTGCACCACGAAGTAGTAGCGGTGGGGCTGGTCGCCCTCCGGCGGGGCCGCGCCCATGAAGTTGAGGCCGCCGCCGTCGTTGCGCACGTGGAAGGCGCCGCCGGGCAGCGTCTCGTCGCTCGCGCCGGCGCCGGTGGCCAGTTCGGTGACGTCGGCCGGGATGTCGACGGCCACCCAGTGCCAGAAGCCCGACACGATCGGCGCGTCGGGATCGAAGCACGTGACGACGAAGGACTTCGTGCCTTCGGGGGCTCCGCTCCACGCCAACTGCGGCGAGGTGTCGCCGTGCGCGTTGACCTGGTCCTCCTTGAGGGAGGCGCCGTCGGTCACGTCGTCGCTGGTGACGGTGAAGGACTCGGCGGCGGGCAGCAGCGGGTACGGATCGGGAGTCACGGGTCGGTCGAGGCTCATGCCACCTAACCTAGTGCGGTGGCCGACCTGATCGCACTCGATGACGCCCGCGACGAGCGGCTCCGCGACTACACCGACCTGCGCGACGTGCAGCTGCGAACGACCGTCGAGCAGGAGCGGGGGATCTACATCGCCGAGGGCGAGAAGGTGATCCACCGTGCGGTCGCCGCCGGGCACACGCCGAAGTCCCTGCTGCTCGCCCCGCGCTGGCTGGACAACCTGTCCGACGTCCTCGAGGCGACCGACGCGCCCGCCTACGTGCTGACCGAGAAGGCGATCGAGCAGGTCACCGGCTTCCACGTGCACCGCGGGGCGCTCGCGGCGATGCAGCGGCCGCAGGAGCGTGAGCCCCGCGAGGTGCTGGCCGCGGCCCGCCGCGTGCTCGTGGCCGAGGACCTCGTCGACCACACGAACATCGGCGCGATCATGCGCAACGCGGCGGCGCTGGGATTCGACGCCGTGCTGCTCTCACCGCGCTGCGCCGACCCGCTGTACCGGCGCTCGATCAAGGTGGCGATGGGTGCGGTGTTCTCGCTGCCGTGGGCCCGTCTCGACGACTGGTACGGCGCGCCCGCGCTGCTGCGGGAGCTGGGCTTCACGACCTACGCGATGACGCTGGCCGACGACGCGGTCAGCCTCGAGGACGTCGAGCCGGCGGAGCGCGCGGCGGTGATCGTCGGCTCCGAGGGGCCGGGACTGACCGAGCACTGGCAGCGCGAGGCTGACCACCGGGTGATCATCCCGATGGCGGCCGGCATCGACTCGCTCAACGTGGCGGCGTCGACGGCGATCGCCTGCTGGCACTTCAGTCGTCGCTAGGGCCCTCGCCCACGGGCCAGTCGTCGGGGTAGTCCTCGGCGAGCGACTTGTGCTGCTTGTAGAGCTTCTTGCGCGCCTTCTCGGGCACCCGGTCGCCGAAGACCGTGCCGAAGAGATGGTCAGTCTCGTGCTGGAGGCAGCGGGCCAGGAGGCCGGTGCCCTCGAACGCGACGGGCTCGCCGGTGTGGTCGACGCCCGTGACCCAGGCGTGGTCGGGGCGGCCGCACTCGGTGAACGCGCCGGGCAGCGAGAGGCAGCCCTCGTCGGCGACGTCGAGCTTGCGGTCGGTACCGTCGGGGAGGCGGAGCACGGGGTTGCACACGACGCCCGTGATGCGCTGGTGGTCGGCGTCGGGGCAGTCGAAGACGAAGACCTTCAGGTCCTCGCCGACCTGGTTCGCGGCGAGGCCGACGCCCTCGGCGGCGTACATGGTGGCCACCATGTCGGCCACGAGGGTGGCGAGCTCGTCGTCGAACGCGGTGACGTCGCGCAGCTCGTGGTGCATGACCGGCGTTCCCCAGCGGGTGATGGGGCGGACGGAGCCACCGGTGGGCAGCGGGCGGGACTGGTCGGCGGAGGGCGTTTCGGGCACGCCTCAGCCTATCGACTGGCCGACACGCGCAAACGCTGGCAACTGACTCGTGTTTCAGATACTCTCGGTATGTGAAACTGTAAACGACAGTTTCCACTGAGTCTCCAATCACCGAGTCTTCAATCACCAAGGGAGTGAACGTGGCGGGTAGAGACCCCATGGCCTACGGACTTCGCGCACTGAACAAGCTGGCGGCCTCCGAGACGCTGGATCGCATCGGTCTGCGCAAGTTCGCCGAGCGGGCGGTCCACGGATCGACGAAGGCAGGATTCCAGGCGATCGGCGCGGCACAGCGCACGTTCACCAAGGTCTCCGGCAGCTCGCAGGGCAGTCGTGTCGAGTCGGCGCAGCCGTCCGGCGTGTTCGACCTGACGCCCACCGAGGACCAGCAGATGATGGTCGACGTCATCGGCGAGTTCGCCGCCGAGGTGCTGCGCCCCGGTGCCGAGCAGGCCGAGTCCGCCGACGACACGCCCAAGGAGGTGCTGGCGCAGACCTCCGAGTTCGGGCTCAGCCTCGTCAACATCTCCGAGGCTCTCGGCGGACTGGCCGAGCAGCGCTCCGCCGTCACCGGCGTCCTCGTCGCGGAGGCGCTCGCGCACGGCGACATGGGCCAGGCCGTCGCGTGCCTGGCGCCGTCGGCCGTCGCCACCGCGATCTCGCTGTGGGGCACCGAGGGACAGCAGCAGACCTACCTGCCGTCGTTCACCGACGGCGACGTCCCGGCCGCCGCACTCGTCGTGACCGAGCCGGTCCCGATGTTCGATCCGTTCACGCTCGCCACGGTCGCGAAGCGCGCCGAGTCCGGCTACGTCCTCAACGGCGTGAAGTCCGGAGCGGTCCGCGGCGCCGAGGCCGAGCTGCTGGTCGTCGCGGCCGACGTCGAGGGCCGTGGCCCGTCGATGGTCATCGTCGAGACCGGCACCGACGGCGTCGCCGTCGCGGCCGACCCGGGCATGGGCCTGCGGGCCGCCGGCCTCTCGCGGATCCAGCTCACGGACGTCCACGTGGCCGAGGACGCGATCCTCGGCTCGGCCGACGACTACCGCGAGATGGTCCGCCTCTCGCGGATCGCCTGGGCCGGCCTCGCGCTCGGCACCGGCCGCGCGGTGCTGGAGTACGTCAGCGAGTACGTGAAGACCCGTGAGGCGTTCGGCGAGCCGATCGCCCACCGCCAGGCCGTGGCCTTCACGGTCGCCGACATGGCGATCGAGCTCGAGGGAATGCGCTTGGTCACCCTCAAGGCCGCGTCGCGCGCCGAGCGCGGCGCCGACTTCGCCCGTGAGACCGCGCTGGCCCGCCGGCTGGCGGCCGAATACGGCATGAAGATCGGCACCGACGGCGTGCAGATGCTCGGTGGCCACGGGTTCGTCAAGGAGCACCCGGTCGAACGGTGGTACCGCGACCTGCGTGCCGTCGGCGTGATGGAAGGAGCAGTCCTCGTCTGAGGGCGCAGCGATCATGATCTACCTCGAGACCCCCAAGAAGTTCCGCGGCTTCGTCCAGCAGGCGCACGACGTCGCGAACGAGTTCCTGCGCGCCAACTCGCGCAAGTACGACCTGGCCGAGCACAGCTACCCCAAGGAGCTCGACCTCCTGGCCTCGCTGATCGACGGCCTCAACGAGTCGGGCAACAGCACGGGCGCCGGTGCCGCCGGCGTGCGCGTCAAGGACGACACGAAGAAGAAGGACCAGGGCGTCCGCAACGCCACGAACATGGCATCGGTGCTCTCGGTCATCGAGATGTGCTGGGGCGACGTCGGCCTGCTGCTGTCGATGCCCCGCCAGGGGCTGGGCAACTCGGCGATCGCCTCGGTCGCCACCGACGAGCAGGCCGAGCGCTTCAAGGGCACGTGGGCCTCGATGGCCATCACCGAGCCCAGCTTCGGCTCGGACTCGGCGGCCATCAAGACCACGGCCATCAAGGACGGCGACCACTACATCCTCAACGGCGAGAAGATCTTCGTCACGTCGGGCGAGCGGTCGGACTCGGTGGTCGTGTGGGCCACCCTCGACAAGTCGCTCGGCCGCGCCGCGGTCAAGTCGTTCGTGGTGCCGAAGTCGCTGCCCGGCATCCGGGTCGAGCGCCTCGAGCACAAGCTCGGCATCCGCGCCTCGGACACTGCCGTGATCGTGCTCGAGAACTGCCGCGTGCCCGCCGAGAACCTGCTCGGCAGTCCCGAGATCGACACGAAGCAGGGCTTTGCGGGCGCGATGGCCACGTTCGACAACACCCGGCCGCTCGTCGCCGGCATGGCCGTGGGCTGCGCCCGCGCCTCGCTGGAGGTCATGCGCGACCTCATCGAGCAGTCGGGTCTCGTGGTGGATTACGACCGCGCGCCGGCCCTCCAGCCGCACGTCGTGGCCGAGTTCCTCCAGATGGAGGCCGACTGGGAGGCCGCGCTGCTGCTGACCCTCGAGGCCGCCTGGATGGCCGACAACCGGCAGGCCAACTCGCTGCAGGCCTCGATGGCCAAGGCGAAGGCCGGCCGCGCGGGCAACCAGATCACGCTCAAGTGCGTCGAGCTCGCGGGCTCGCTGGGCTACAGCGAGACCGAGTTCCTCGAGAAGTGGGCGCGCGACTCCAAGATCCTCGACATCTTCGAGGGCACGCAGCAGATCCAGCAGCTCATCGTCGCGCGACGACTGCTGGGCCTGAGCAGCTCGCAGCTGCGGTGACCCGACGGGCCGCGATCAGGGACGCAGCAGCGCCTTGATCGCGGTCCGCTCGTCCATCGCCGTGTAGGCGTCGGCGACCTCGTCGAGGGCGAACGTGTGGTCGAAGACCGCGCCGGGCCGCAGGTCGCCCGAGAGCACCTCGGGCAGCAGTTCGTCGAGGTACGCGCGCACCGGCGCGACGCCGCCGGCGAGGCCCTGGTTGCGGCCGAACATCGCCGGGACGTTGAGCTCGACGCCGTGGGGAACGCCCACGTAGCCGACCGTGCCGCCGGGACGCAGCGACAGGAACGCCTGCTTCATCGACTCCTTCGTGCCCACGCACTCCAGCACGGCGTCGGCGCCGATGCCGTCGAGGATCTCGCGCACCTCGGCGGCGCCTTCCTTGTCGCGCTTCTCCACGATGTGGTCGGCGCCGAACTCGGTGGCGAGCGCCTGCCGGTCGGCGTGGCGCGACATCGCCACCACGGTGGAGGCACCGAGGCGCTTCGCGGCCAGCACCGCCGAGAGGCCGACCGCGCCGTCACCGACGACCACGACGGTGGAGCCGGCGGTGACGCCGGCGCTGACGGCCGCATGGTGGCCCGTGGGGAACACGTCGGTCAGCGCCAGGACGTGGGGCAGGAGGTCGTCGCCGACCTCGCCCGGGACGGTGACGAGGGTGCCGTCGGCCTGCGGGACGCGGACCAGCTCGGCCTGGCAGCCGGTGTAGCCGCCGCCGTTGACGCACGAGGTCTGCACGCCGTTGCGGCAGTGGACGCACGTGTTGTCGCTGTACATGAAGGGCGCGATGACGAAGTCGCCCACCGAGAGCGCGGAGACGTCGCTGCCGACCCGCTCCACGACGCCCACGTGCTCGTGGCCGATCTGGTGCGGTTCGGTCTGCGGCTTGTTGAGCCCACGGTAGGGCCACAGGTCGCTGCCGCACACGCACGCGGCCACGACGCGCACGATCGCGTCGGTGTCGGCCTCGAGGTCGGGATCGGGGAGAGTGTCGAGTCGGATGTCGCCGGGGGAGTGAAGGACTGTCGCGCGCATGCGTGCAAGGATGGCAGACATGAGTGAAAAGCCCGAAGTCGATTTCACCCCCGGCCCCGCCCCGACCGACCTCGTGATCGAGGACATCACCATCGGTGACGGCGACGAGGCGGTCAACGGCGGCGTCGTCGACGTCCACTACGTGGGCGTGGACTTCGAGACCGGCGAGCAGTTCGACTCCTCCTGGGACCGTGGCCAGTCGGCCCGCTTCCCGCTGCCCCAGCTGATCGGCGCCTGGCAGCAGGGCATCCCCGGCATGAAGGTCGGCGGCCGTCGCAAGCTCATCGCCCCGCCGGAGCTGGCCTACGGCCCCGCCGGCGGCGGACACCGCCTCTCGGGTCGCACGCTGGTCTTCGTGATCGACCTGCTCGGCGTCGGCTGAGCTAGATCTCGGCGAGCGCCTTCGCCACCCGTTGGGGCGAGATCGGCCCGACGGCCCGCAGCTCCTGCGCGAAGGTGCTCACCCGCAGCTCCTCGAGCATCCAGCGCACGCGTCGCACCGGCGGCGTGAGGCGCTGCCACGGGCGCAGGTCCTTCGTGCGCTCGTGGAACCGTGCCTCGAGGTCCCAGATCTCGCCGGCGTCCTTCGTGGACGTCAGGCGCTTGGCCGCGGCCCGCAGGTAGACCGCGAGCCGGCCCACCTGGTCGGCGCCCATGTCGCGGATGAACCCGGGGTGGACGAGCCACGAGACCTGCACGCGCACGTCCTCGGCGGCCTCGCCGGTACCGGGGTTCAGGTCGCCGAGCGCCTGGAACGCCGTGATCACCTGGCGCACGATCCGCTCCGTCAGCGGCACCGCATCGGCGCGCACGAGATCGCGCAGGGCGCGGTAGGCGGCCTCGTCGCGCACCGGACCGCCGTGCTGCACCACGAGGTGGTCCAGCGCCGTCAGCCACGACTCCTCGATGACGGCCGCCGCGTCGCCCTGCGGCGACGTGGACAGCAGCAGCTTGTCCTGCAGCGACAGCGCCCGCCCGACCGTGCTGAGCGGTGAGCCGGTGGACAGCGCGATGAGCCGCGCCGTGCCGCGCACGGTGGCGACGCGCTGCTCCGCCTCGGTGCGCAGCACCCGCAGCGCCACGCTGTCTCCCTCGTCGACGATCGCGGGGTAGCCGGTGACCTGACCGGCGGTGATGCTGACGGGCAGCTCGCCGAAGTCCCAGTCCTTGATGCCCGTGCGCTCCTCGCGCCGGGCGCGCTGCTGGAGGTCGCGGCGCAGGCGCGGCTCCAGCTCCCGCCGCAGCGCCTCCAGGTCCTTGCCCGAGGCCAGCTCCTTCTCGCCGTCGACCACGCGGAACGTGGGGCGCAGGTGCGCCGGCAGCGCCGCGGGGTCGATGAGCGAGGGGTCCACCTCGAGGGCGCGCCCCAGCTCACCGCGCAGGTCGCGCGACGTGTCCAGCGACGGCAGCACGCGCTCGGCGGACTGCGCGGCCGGCGCGAACCGCCGTCGCTCGGACTTGGGAAGTCCACGGATCAGCTCGGTGACCAGCTCGAGACGCCGGCCGGGCACGCCCCACGCGAACTCGTCGCCGTCGATCGTCAGCAGGTCGTCGACCGGCACCGTGATCGTGATGCCGTCGTCGGCGGCCTGCGGGTCGAAGCGGTAGGACACGTCGAGCACGGCGTCGAAGTCGGCGCTCTGCGAGGTCCAGGACGTCGGGAACGCCTCCGCGTCCACGTCGGTGCGGAACAGGTCGTCGGTGAAGTCGAGGATGCGCTTGTCGGGCTGCTTCTTCCACCACGCGTCGAAGTGGCGCACCGAGACGACGTCGGCGGGGACGCGAGCGTCGTAGAAGTCCACGAGGGTCTCGTCCTCGACCCGGATGCCGCGGGTGCGGACGCGCTCCTCGAGCTCCTCGATCGTCGCGAGCCGGTCCTGGTTGCGCTGCCAGAAGCGGTGATGGGTGCGCCACTCGCCGCCCACGAGCGCGTGCCGGATGAACAGCTCGCGGGCCAGCGGGGCGTCGTGCTGGGCGAGCATCACCGTGCGGTCGACCACGACGGGCAGGCCGTAGAGCGTGGACCGCTGGGTGGCCACGGCCGCGCCGCGCTTCGCCGACCAGCGCGGCTCGGAGTACTGGTGCTTCAGCAGGTGGCCGCCGGCCTTCTCGATCCACGCCGGGTCGATGCGGGCGTTGTCGCGCGCGAAGAGGCGCGAGGTCTCGACCAGCTCGCCGGCCATCAGCCAGCGTGGCGGCTTCTTCGCCAGGCCCGAGCCGGGGAAGACCATGAAGCGCGCACCACGGGCGCCGAGGTACTCGCGGGTCTCGGCGTCGCGCAGGCCCACGTGCGACAGCAGGCCGTGCAGGAGGGCGCGGTGGATCGCGTCGGCGTCGGGCTCGCTGCGGACCTTGCCCGGCTTGAGGCCGAGCTCGCGCACCGTGCGGCGCAGCTGGGAGTTCACGTCGGCCCACTCGCGCACGCGCAGGTAGTGCAGGAACTCGTCGTGGCACATCCGGCGGAACTTCGTGTGCGAGAGCTCGTCACGCTGCTCCTGCAGGTAGCCCCAGAGCTTCAGCAGGCTCAGGAAGTCCGAGTCGGGCTGTCGGAAGCGCGCGTGCATCGTGTCGGCGGCCTGCTGCTTGTCGAGCGGGCGCTCGCGCACGTCCTGGATCGAGAGTCCCGCCACGATGACGAGCACCTCGGGCAGGACGCCCAGCCGGTCGGCGGCCAGCACCATGCGCGCGTGACGGGGGTCGAGCGGCAGCCGGGACATCGTGCGACCGATCCTCGTCAGTCGATCGCCGCCGTCGAGCCGCGGAGCGAGCGCGTCGAGCTCGCGCAGCAGCGTGAGGCCGTCGGCGACGGCACGGTGGTCGGGCGCGTCGAGGAAGCCGAACTCCCGGATGTCGCCGAGGTCGAGCGCGGCCATCTGCAGGATGACGCTGGCGAGGTTGGTCCGCTGGATCTCGGGGTCGGTGAACTCCGGCCGGGACTCGAAGTCCTCCTCGTCGTAGAGGCGGATGCAGATGCCGTCGGCGACGCGGCCGCAGCGGCCGGCGCGCTGGGCGGCGCTGGCCTGCGAGATCCGCTCGATGGGCAGCCGCTGCACCTTCAGGCGGGCGCTGAAGCGGGAGATGCGCGCGAGGCCCGGGTCGACGACGTACCGGATGCCGGGGACGGTGATCGAGGTCTCGGCGACGTTGGTGGCCAGCACGATCCGTCGTCGCGGACCCGTCTGGAACACGCGCTGCTGCTCATGGGCGGAGAGGCGGCCGTAGAGGGGCACGACGTCGCCGAGCGACGTGCCTTCGAGGACCTCGGCGGTGTCGCGGATGTCGCGCTCACCGGGCAGGAACACGAGGACGTCGCCCTCGCGCGGCAGCTCGCGGACGGCGCTGACGATCCCGTCGATGACGTCGTCGTCGCGCTCGAGCGGGCGGTAGCGGACCTCGACCGGGTACGTGCGGCCGCTGACCTCGATGACCGGCACGGGTCGCTCGGGGGTGCTGAACAGCTGGGCGAACCGCTCGACGTCGATCGTGGCCGACGTGACGACGACCTTGAGGTCGGGGCGGCGGGGGAGCAGCTCGCGCAGGTAGCCCAGCAGGAAGTCGATCGAGAGTGACCGCTCGTGAGCCTCGTCGATGACGATCGTGTCGTAGCGCTGCAGGCGGCGGTCGTGCTGCAGCTCGGTGAGCAGCAGGCCGTCGGTGACCAGCCGGATGACCGTGTCGGGGCCGGAGCGGTCGTCGAAGCGCACGGCGTAGCCGACCTCGGCGCCCAGCTCGACGTCGACCTCCTGTGCGATGCGGGCGGCCACGGAGCGCGCGGCGATCCGGCGCGGCTGGGTGTGCGCGATCCGCTTCCGTCCGAGCTCGGCGAGGATCTTCGGCAGTTGCGTCGTCTTGCCCGATCCGGTCTCGCCGGCCACCACGACCACCTGGTGGTCGCGGAGGGCGTCACGGATCTCGTCGTGCCGGGCGGCGATCGGCAGGGCGGGGTCGAACTCGAGTCTCATCGCTCCCATCTTCACCGCAGGCCGATGGCGTCGGCGAAGAGGGCATACCCGACGAACGCGACGACGTCGAGGATGGTGTGTGCGATCACCAGCGGCATGACCCGTCCGGTGCGGTGGAACCACCACGCGAACACGACGCCCATCGCCGCGTTGCCGAGGAACTGGCCGAAGCCCTGGTACAGGTGGTAGCTGCCGCGCAGCAGGGCCGAGGTGGCGATGATCGCCGGCAGTCCCCAGCCGAACTGCTTGAGCCGGGTCATCAGGTAACCGACGACGATGACCTCCTCCAGCAGTGCGTTCTGCACGGCCGACAGGATGAGGATGGGCACCGACCACCAGTACAGCTGCTCGGGGCTCGTCACGATGTCGGCGGTGATGCCCAGAGCACGGCCGCCGAAGTAGACCGCGAGCCCGGGGATGCCGATGACGGCCGCGAGGGCCGCGCCGAAGCCGAGGTCGCGCCACGGCTGACCGCGGTCGAGCCCGAGCCGCCGGAGCACCGGCGGAGCCTGCTCGAGGCTCAGCAGGTAGAGCGCGAGCGCGACGGGCACGAGCGCGAAGCCGATCGCCAGCAGCTGGTACGTGAGGTCGATCCAGGGGATCGCGTCGCGCGACTGGTTCAGGCTCGCGGTGGCGTCGCGCAACGAGCCCTCGTAGAGCTTGCGCAGCAGGCTGACGACCGCGTAGACGGCGGACTGGCCGAGGGAGAGGCCGAGGACGATCCAGACCTCGGCGCGCAGGCGCCGGGGTGCGGTGGTCACAGGTCGTTCGTGTTGAACGTGTCGCACGAGTTCAGGTTGCCGGACTCGTATCCCGTCGTGAACCAGCGCTGGCGGGACTCGCTCGAGCCGTGGGTCCACGAGTCCTGGTTGACCCGGCCGCCGCCGAGCGTCTCCTGGATGTGGTCGTCGCCGACGGCCGCAGCCGCCGAGAGCGCCGACTCGATGTCGGCCCGGGTCAGCGGTTGGATGAGCGCCGTGCCCTGCTCGTCCTGCGTGCTGGCCGCGTGGTGGGCCCAGACCCCGGCGAGGCAGTCGGCCATCAGCTCGATCCGGACGCCGCCGCTCTGCGGGCCCGTCTGGCCGTCCTGACCGCGGGCGAGGATGCCGAGGATGTTCTGGACGTGGTGGCCGTACTCGTGGGCGACGACGTACATCTGCGCGAGATTGCCGCCGTCGGCGCCGAACTGGCTGCTCAGCTGGTCGAAGAACGAGGCGTCGATGTAGACGCGCTCGTCGGACGGGCAGTAGAACGGGCCGGTCTGGTTGGAGGCGGTGCCGCACGGCGACTGCGTGGCGCCGGAGTAGATCACGGTCTGCGCCTCGCGGTACTGGCGGTTGATGTCGGCCGGCAGCGCGTCGGTCCAGTAGTCCTGGGCGCTGTTCACGGTGCCGACGATGCGGCAGACGTCGTTCTCGTTCGCGTCCGCGCCGGTCTGGCACTCGCTGACGTCGATCGACGAGGAGTTGCTGCCGCCCGTGAGGATCTGGTTGACGTCGAAGCCCGACGACGATCCGCCGTCGAGCGGGTTGCCCCCGAGGAACGCGAACAGCAGCATCAGGACCAGGCCGCCGATGCCGCCGCCGATCACGGCGCCGCCCTTGCCGCCGGTGACCTGGCTCGTGTCGAGGCGTGCGCCCTCGTTGAACGTCATGCGCCAGATTCTAGGTGGAGATCGCCTGCGCGCCTCGCCGAGCGCGCGCGCCTAGGGTGTCGCCATGACGGATGTGATGAGCCCGGTGCTGCCGATGACGGGCGACGACGAGGCGCGGCGCGCGGGCCTGCGGCGCATGCGGACGCTGGCCACGTCGCTGCTCGTCGTCGCCGCGATCGTCTTCGCGCTGACGCACGGTCGCGACGGGGCGTGGGGATACGTGAACGCGGCGTCCGAGGCTGCGATGGTCGGCGCGATCGCGGACTGGTTCGCCGTCACGGCGCTGTTCCGGCACCCGCTGGGGCTGCCGATCCCGCACACGGCGCTCATCCCGCGGAAGAAGGACCAGCTCGCCGCGAGCCTGCAGGACTTCGTCTCGGAGAACTTCCTGCGCGAGGACGTCATCCGCGACCGGATCGCCGCCGCCGGCCCGGCCGAGCGTGTCGGCGCGTGGATCGGCGTGCCGGGTCGCGCGCACCGGCTCGTCGACGAGGGCGCTCGCGTCGCCTCGGACCTGCTCGGGCGGGTCAAGGAGGAGGACGTGCAGGCGGTGGTCACCGAGCTGATCGTGCCGCGCATGCTCGAGGAGCCGTTGAGCCCCGCGGTGGGCCAGCTGCTGGCGGAAGTCCTCGACGAAGGGGCGCACACGGGACTGGTCGACCTCGGCCTGGACGAGCTGCACGGCTGGCTGCAGCGTCACCCCGAGCGCATCACCGACCTGATCATCGCCCGCGCGCCCGACTGGGCCCCGCGCTGGGCGAACACGCTGATCGCCGAGCGGCTGTTCCGCGAGGTGCTCACGTGGGTGGAGGACATCCGCGACGATCCGCGCCACGACGCCCGGATCGCGCTGGACCACTGGCTGGTCGCGCTCGCGCACGACCTGCAGCACGACCCCGAGGCGATGGAGCGGGCCGAGCGCCTCAAGGAGCGTCTGCTGACCCAGACGAAGGCCGCCACGACCGCCGTGAAGCTGTGGGACTCGTTCCGCCGCGGACTGATCGATGCGCTCGCCGCCGAGGACGGCGTGCTGCGTCGTCGGGTGGTCGAGGAGATCGAGACCCTGGGGGAGCGGCTGCAGTCCGACCCCGCCCTCGCCGCCCGCATCGACGGCTGGGCCGGCGACGCCGCGGCCTACGTGGTCGAGCACTACGGATCCGAGATCGCCACGGTCATCTCGGCGACGGTCGAGCGGTGGGACGGGCAGGAGACCGCCGAGCGCATCGAGCTGCACGTCGGCCGCGACCTGCAGTTCATCCGCATCAACGGCACGGTCGTCGGAGGCCTCGCGGGACTCGTCATCCACGCCGTCGCGCAGGTCCTGTGATCCACAGGTGTGGACGGCGGCTGTGGACGGCTTGTGGATCGGAGCGCGCGTGAGTGTGGACAACCTGTGGACGCGAAAATTCCTGCGGTGACTTCGAAAAAGACTCTTGTGTCGTGGGTCACGGTGCTCTAGAAATGACTCACGCACTCCTCCGGGAGAGCGGGAAGGAAGCCCCGACTCCCTCCACGTAGACGGCGCAAGCCCGACGCAACACCCCTGGTGATGCAGGTGTGGGAAGGAACCTCACGGGCGACCGGAAACGAAGGCAGCCATCACGCACCATCGATCCGAAGGCCCCGGGAACTCATACTTCCCGGGGCCTTCTTCATGGCCTCGCGAGGGGCCTGATAGAGTTCACTGCTGTTGAACAACGCACCTGTCCGGGTGGCGGAATTGGTAGACGCGCTAGCTTGAGGTGCTAGTGCCCGGTTACGGGCATGGGGGTTCAAGTCCCCCCTCGGACACACCTGCGAAGTGGCCCCTGATCTGCGGAAACGCAGACGGGGCCACTTTGCATTTGCGGCCATGGCGGCACCATGGCGGCACATGGGCTCCCGCGGAGCGCACCGATGACACCTAACGAGGGTCAGAGGAGCACCCAGATGGCATGGATTCAGAAGCGACGCAGGACCGATGGCGGACTCTCGGTGCGCGTCGAATGGCGGATGGGTGGAGGCCGCAGCGGCGTCCGTCAAGACGAAACCTTCAGCGCCGGCACCGACGCGCAAAACCTCGCGCGCGCCGAAGGCTTCAAGAAGATGGTCGAAGCAGCCGGCAGCCGCTGGCCCGATGGCTGGGTCAAGGGCGAGGGGTTCGTCCGATCGCCCGCTGACCACTACGTGCCGCCGCCGTACTTCGCCGAGGTGGCCGAGGAGTACGTCCGCCAGATCGTCGATCTGTCGCCGGGGCAGCGCAAGCGCTACCTGTCGCAGGTGAAGGTCCTAGAGCGCACCGACGTCCGCGGCGCGCGGATCTTTCACCGGCGCGTCGACGCCATCAGCGAGAAGGACATCAAGGCCTGGCTGATCGATTGGGACCGCTCCATCAAGACCAAGGCGAACTACCACGGTCTGCTCTTCGGCATCTTCACCTACGCCAAGGAGGAAGGCCAGGTCGACGTGAACCCGTGCGCGCGCACCGCGCCCAAGCGGTCGCGGATCCGCCAGTCCCAGGCCGACCTGCGCTTCCTGACCGAGGACGAGTTCCGCATCGCAGCCCAGCTCGCCGCCGACGCCCAGGACCTGCTGACCCTCACCGTCGGCACCGGCCTGCGATTCGGGGAGGTCACCGCTTTGTGGTGCAGCGACATCGACCTCGAGCACGGCACCGTCCGGGTCAACAAGGCATGGAAGCGGGACGGCGAGGACGGCGAAACCGAGACGCCCGGATGGCTCAAGAAGCTCGTGCGGCCCAAGCACGCCATGCGCGGACATCACCTCGGCAACCCCAAGACCCCGAAGTCACGCCGCACCGTCACGATCGCACCAGCGCTCGTGGACCTGCTGCGTCCCTTGGTTGAGGGTCGACCGGCGGACGACGTCCTGTTCCTCTCTCCTACCGGACTGGCGATCCACAACAGCGACTTCTACGAGCGCGTGTGGCAGCCACTCCAGCGCGATCTTCAAGCTTCCGGGATCGCGCCGTTCCGCTTCCACGACCTGCGCCACACCCACGTCGCCTGGCTCATCGCCGGCGGCGCACCACTGCCGCACATCCAAGCTCGGCTGGGCCATGAATCGATCACCACCACCATCGACACCTACGGGCACCTGCTGCCCGCAGGCGACGAGCTGATCTCGGAAATCATCGAGACCGCTTTGAGCGGCGGGCGCATCCGGCCGGTGATGCGATTGGTCCGGGGCGACGGGTAGTCGGATCACAGTCGCGATCGCGCGCTCGAAGGACGCCTGAGCGAATCAACGCTCGTCGCCGGTTCGAGCACGGGCTGCTCTCCAGCGATGATCAGCTCCTCCAAATGCTCCGGCCGGATCCGAACGTGTTTGCCGATCCGTGTACAGCGGATGCGGCGCGCCCGGACGGCGTCCGAGACCCAGCGCGGCGGAACGTTCAGGTACGCCGCGGCCTCCGCGATTGTGAGCAGGTGGTCACCGACAGTCATAGTCGTCGTGTCGACAGCTCGCGTCATCCCAATCACCCCTTCAGTCCCCGTGCCCGTCATGGCCATCCGACAGAGGACTGGCGCACGGCGGGCTGTGCTGTAGGTGTTGTGAGCAAGTCCTGACCGCGGAAACTCGATGCTGGCCGCTCTGGTTCGAACCCAGTATCGCCCACCCGAGAAAAATCCTGGAATTGCAACGCTTTCAGGGTTTTCGCTTTTCTCGGCGTAGTTCCCACGTAGTTCAAGGAACCGGAAAGAAGTCCGCAGAACGACCTCACCAGCCCACCGCCGGGATGCGTTCGAGAGCGTTCTCAAGATCGTCCAGCCTGATCCTGATGTGACGTTTGCCGCAGTGATACGCCGGGATCGTCCCGTCACTGATGCGCCGGCGGATCGTCCTCGTGGACACAGAGAGCATGTCTGCGGTTTCCTCCAGGCTGACGTAGACCGGCAGTCGTTTCGTTGTTCCCATTCGCTGCTCCCACCTGTGTGGTCGGCTTGGGTCTGTGTCCGGCACCGACGATGCGTCGTGACCTGTTCTGGCGTCACGAGTCCTGACACGTAGGTGTTGCGCTTCAACGCGTGGGACTTGCGAGCAGCGAAGAAAGCAAATGAATCCAGCCCTCGAATTCATGCTCAGATCTCACGGCTTTCCGGACGTCCGGCCTAACGCGACCTAGCCTTACTTCATGGCCCGACGCACCCTGACGGTTCCCGTTCTGATTTTGATCCTCGCTGCGATGATGGTGAGCGTTGCCGGCACCGCCCAGGCGCGATCCCGGTATTGGTCCGACGCGAAGGGCGGCGAAGCGGGACTGCTCGACATTCGCGCCGTAAAGGTGACGAACAACGCGAAGGGCGTCCGCATTGTCGTGCGGATCAATCCGGTCAACATGGACGAAGCGTTGCCGTCGGGTGCCTTCACCCTCCGAATCGACACGAAGTCGAAGAGAGGCCCGGAGTTTCAGGAAGCGTTCGGAATCCCCGGAGACGGAGGATTTTCGGCACTGAGGGGCCCGAAGTCGTGGAAAAAGTCTTGGCAAACTTACCCATCAGTAGGCAAATGTGGAAAGACCGTCCGGGAGCGGTGGTACCCCGAAGACGGCCGAATTGTCACCCACATCAGGCCGAAAAAGGGATGCCTTTGGCACCCGCGGAACGTTCGCGTGCAGGTGAAGACCATCACGGACGGCGAACTCGATGCTGACTACAACTTCACCGAGTATGAGGCCCAAGTTCGCGACTACTTTCCAGCACGAGGTTCATTCTCAACGAAAGTCCGGTACTCGAAGAAGTAGCTTGGCGATCGATGAACGAGACGGGGCCTGACCAAACCAGGAGCCCAGAGAGTTCGTCGACCTGTCGCCGGCCGAGAGGAGCGGATTCAGAAGGCGAATCTTGGCGGCCCAGAACTCAGGCCTATCAACCTCCTGTCCGGTGATGTGGGGCGCGACCAAAGAGCCATCCGGCCGCCCGTTTCGCCTTGAATGCACTCAGACTCGCTTTCGGCCTTTCAACGTTCTCATGCGTCATTTGCGCATACGTTCGTGACGTGACATTGGTGAAGCGCGGTGCCGTCTCGATTTCTGGCGTCTCAGAGCGAGTCGAGAGTGGACACCGCGTCTTCCGCGTCAGCGATCCAAATGCCCTTGTTCAACTGATCGGCTGGCTGAAGTTCACGGCTGATGGTGGCCAAGTCCTTTATCGAGGACAAGCGCGGATGTTCCCGACTATGTATGCGTCGGGCCTAAGGAGGCACGACGGCAAGCCGGCCTCTGAAGCGGAGCGCGCGGCGTTGGCTGCCGCTATCGGTGAGTACATCACGTCACTCGCCGCTGCCGATTGTCGGTGTGGGGAGGGGCCCTTCCCATTCGGGACTGCCCATCGTTGTGCCGAACAGATCGCCCGCGGCCCTGCAGGCCCGCTAGTGGGTAGCACTTTCAGGGCCGTCGTTGAGCCGCTCCTGCAGCACTACGGGATCCGCACACGCTGGCTCGACGTAGTCGACAACATCTGGATCGCACTGTGGTTCGCGTGTCACACGGAGGAAACCGCTGGCGTGCGTCATGCATTTCACGCGCGGCGATCTCCTGACGCTGAGCGAGCTGCAAAAGGGCCGTCTGAGGATAGAGGGACCGACTTTCCGACGCCGATGGCTTACGTGGCGGTACTTGATACTGGCCGACTCCGACCGACCAACATCCCTGGGTACTCGATTGGCGAGGAATCAAGGATCGTCGACCTTCGTTACGCCGTGCCATCCGTGTATTTGCGCCCGCACGCGCAGCACGGACTTCTTGTCGCACCCGCGAAGCTCTTGCCAGGCGACGATGGGGCCCTCACGCACCGCGTTGTGGCTTACATCGAGATCCCTCTAATGGACGCGCTCGACTGGCTAGGCTCAGGTGTGATGACGAGTCCGTTCGTCCTGTTCCCGCCAGCTGTCAGCGACCACGGGTATCGCAGGCTGCTGGACTACGCCACGAATCCGCCGGGTGCACTTGGCGCGGTCAAGATCTACGGGCCGGGGGCTTAAACGGACGGGAGCAGGGACCGGCAGGTTCGAGATCCGAGCCCACTTCACCTACGACGCCGTTAAAAAGTTGCCAACTCTGAACGGGTCGATCCGGTCGTACCCTTCGTGTGCCCGCTTGTGGAGGGGGTCTCGGCTCCTCTTGGCGGCGGCACCCGTGCGCCCGGAGAGAAAGGTGGCGAGCTCCGCGACACGTGAAGCTCGCATGAAAGCGCTGCTCCGGCCTCGTCGTCGAGATTGGTCATCAAGGTTTCGCGGGACCTATGTGCCGGTTGGGTTGTCAGTCCAGGTGAGCTGTCGCTCGCAGTCGCGCCGAGGGTGTTGTCACCCAGCGTCTCGCTGGCGGACTTCTGCCAGCGAGGGACGCTTTGGCTCCCGCTCCTCAGCGGCTCGGTCGTCCTCGCCGACTACGCCGATGAGACGCTTGAACAGCCACACGAGCCGGAGTGCCGAAATCGCCGACAATACGAACAGGAACTCGAACAACCACCAGGCAAGCAGGCCATATCCCGATAGCGCGATCAAGGCGCACAACGCGCTGCCGAGGGCGGCTGCCAGCGAGGCGGCGATAGGTGAAAGCCAGTTCGCACCGAGACGGTCGCCGCCGCGATAACGCAGGCGGGAGAAGCTGGCGCTGGGGGACCCAAGCGCGAAGACCGCTATCACTCCAGCAAAACCGGCGATGATGGCGACAATCCCAGCGAATCCGAGGTAGACCGACCAGGATTGGTTGAAGTTAGCCATTCGTCCAGCGACGTCGGGGAAGAGCGAAACGGTGTCGTACAGCAGCCAGTGGAGGGCTACCCCCGCCGCAAGGACTACCGTCGCGAGCGATGGGTAGTCCTTCAGAAGGCCGATCACTTTCCGCATGCAGACCACCCTGCCACCGACGACCGACAACCGGCGATCAGCGGGCGCGGAACTTGGTGATCGCAGTGTGCACCGCATCGAGTATCTCGTCGGTACTGAGCCGGCTGTCGTCCTCGACGTTGAACTCGACCGTGACGGCAACGCGGTCGCGGATAAGTTCGTGCTGCTCGACGGTGTAACCGCCGTCGCCGTTATCAAGCATGAGGCTGACGTCGACGCGCTCAGCGGCGCCTGACTCGGCGATCTTCCGTGCCGCCTTCTGGAGCATGCTGGCCTTCTGAGGCTGAGGTCGCTGGTGACCGAAGGAGAAGGCGATGTCGACGTTGAGGTCGTCCCCAGACGCCTCGTGCGCCGTCGCGAACGCTTCTTCGACCTGGCTGTCGACGTCCAAGTTGAGTGCGGTGCCTTTGGGCATCCGCACTGACAGCCGACTCACGCCGATTGCCTCGTTGAGCTTGCGAGCGAGGGCCGGGTCCACCTCCGGGACCAGTTCAAGGGTCACATCTGTATTGGCGAGTCCGAGGGTCTGGCCGAGCCACCACTCGATCGCGTTCACGGAGACGAGCCCCCGAATCGGACCTATGACCGCCACCCGCGTCTCAGTCCCGAAAGGGACGACGTAGCCGCCCTCGAAGATATCGCGGCCGTCGAGATTCAGTTCGTCGACGTGGCCGTTCGGGTCGATCGTCTCGGGCCAATCAGCGCGGTAGCGGACCCGCCCAACTCGGATGTACTGATATGCGCGAGCGCTACCAGTTCCGGCCTCGCCGAAGTACGAAGCAGCTCGGTAGTTGATGCCTCGCTCCTTGGAGTCGAGGCCAGCGATGACCGTGTGGGCGTCGGACCAGAAGTCGTCATTCGGGTCCTCACGACTCCCATCTTGATGAACGAGGACTGGCCTAAAGAACTTGACCGTCTTGGTGGACATGACGCGACTCCCGTGCCGTCGAGCCGTGCGGTCCGGCTCGGTTTGGGATATCTTCTCCTACTCCGGACGACGTCACCGTACATTTCGGTCCTGCCTGGCGAGTCGAACGTCGGCACGCATAGCGCTCCGAGCGAAGGGATCCAGCGTCGCGAACCCTCGTGGGAAGCACCGTCCCAGCGTGGCTCCAAGTGTGCAGCCATGGCGTCTTTCTGGGTGAAGTGGGCCACCTTCCATGCTGGAAGGGGCGTCAGACGGCGGCGACAGGACCATCTCCCGCGCAGTTCTGCCGTCGGAGTGCTGCATCGAGCTGAGCTCGGCTGTGCTGGGACGGGACTTGACGACCTTCACCCCGATTCCGGCCGCGGAAGTTCTCGCGCGCGAATGCCACAAGGCCGGCCGCGGCAGGCGAACTGATGGGCGTGTATTCAGCCGCCTGGACCTTGACGAGCGCGGCAGATCGACTATCTATTTGCGGCAGCGGCACGCGTTCGAAGAAGAGCCGTTCACGTGCTCCTGCTTCGATGATTCGGCCGAGGCGGTCGTCGATCTGTCTCGAGAGCGCCAAGAGACGTTGCAGTTGCTGGGCATCGTGCAGGTCCTCGTGGGCCAGAGCCTTGGCACGGCTAGCGGCGAGGAACGCATGAGGCACGGCGGGTGTGCCATGACCCGCCTGCCCGTAAAGGTCTCGTGTCCAGCGTTGCAGACGCTCATATCTCTGCTCGCGGTCACGAGATTCCTCGTAGAGGGGAGTGTCCTCCCTTGCCAGGCCACCGAGCGTCCTCGAGACGATCAGCTGGGACGCGACGATCCGGCGAAGGTCGCGGGCGTCTGGGATCGAGTTCAGCGTCGCGAGCAGATTGTGGTGCGCGTGCAGGACGCCCGCTAGGCCGGAAGGTGCTGGTCCCTCGATCAGCTGGATCCTCGGCCGCCAACCGAGGAGGTCGACGCTGGGGTCCGTGCCGCAGGACGCCGCGAGTTCGATGCAGTGATCGGCGGCTTCGTCCACGCGAAGTGCGTGACCGAGGCGGTGCCAGCCGGGGATGCTCCCGTACCGCTGGTCAAGGACGACCAGGGCACGGGTGACAGTTGCTGCGTCCTTGAGGACAGTCCGCACCTGGTCGCCACGCAGCGAGCTGAAGCTGATGCCAGCGCCGAAGTCGTGTTCGCCGAGACTCGCGGCCCGCGCGGCCGCCTGCCACGCAGTAAGGATTGGGTAGCGCTGCGGGCAGTTCAGTTCGTCGATGCTGGGTCGTCGCATCGATCGGCGCGCCCATTCCTCCAATCGGATCTGGAGTTCGGACGCGGCTGACCTGTTCCGCCGGTCCGTGAGCGGGATGTGGGGGCTCGGATCGACGGCGCGTACGGCTTCGAGTGCCCAAATCAGGACGGCGTGGCGGTAGCGGCCGAGCTGGAGCCCGAGGAGGCGGCGTTCGGCCGACGTCGTGGTCACGGGCAGGGTCGGAATCCCCGGTCCGCCGATCCGGTGCTGGATGCGGCGTTGGCGCAGCAGGATGGCGAGTTGTTCGCGGATGACGCGGGTGTTCTGCCCGTACATCAGCAGTGGTCTTTCTGGCGTGCGGCGTCGAGCATGGACAGCACGAGTTCGAGTTCGAGCGCGTCGACGCCGAAGTCGCAGAGTTGGTCGATTGCGGTTTCGGCGATCCCGAGCAACACGTCGCTGGGGTCGTCGAGTAGTGGCGTGATGCCGGGCGTGATGTCGTGGTGGGTCCAGTCCAGTTGTAGTAGGGCGCGTTCGTATTCGACGGCGGCGTCACTGGTGGTGGCGTGGTCGGCGAGGGCGGCGATCGCGGACCGAGCTTGTGCCAGGGCGATGGCGTGGGCGAGGAGCATGGCATGGACCTTTCGAGGGCTGTTGAGACCACGGTGTGAGCGAGAGGCCGGTCGTGACGGCGTCGTCTCTGGATCTGTGGAGAACTGGGTCGGCGATGTCTGCGTGGCGTCACGTGCCATCCCGGACCCGGGCTTCGACGCGGCGCCGCGCGTCGACGTCGGCGAGGACGAACTGGACGAAGTCGGCGTCGCGGTCCTCGATCACCGTCTCGAGGGTGGTGACGGTTGCCGGTTCGCCGGGCCACGCGGTTTGGCGGGTGGGGCGGTCGCGGTCGAGCTTGGTGCCGCAAGTCGAGACCCATTCGCGCAGCCGGTATCTGGCGTCGGCGAAGTCGCGGTGCCATGCCAGCGGTCCGGAGGGTGATCCGTCGGGGTCGTAGGAGTTCAGCCAGTGCTGGTGCAGGGCTGAGAGTTCCCAGACGAGTTCGTCGTGGCGGTGCCAGAACGGCGGGATGACCGTGGGCGGAAGGCCGTAGCTGGTGCGGAGCCAGTTGACCCAGGCGTTGAGGTCGAGCCATTCGGATTCGGCCTCGTCGGCGGTGAGCAGGTTCCAGTTCAGCGGCCTGAACAGGCCGTCAGGGAACGCTGTCATCGGTTCGAACGGCGGCTGGTCGAGCTCGTCGTCGGTGAACAGGGGCTCCTGATGTGCGGTGCTCATGATGACTGGATTCAGAGGCCCACGGCGGTGGACGTGTCGGTGACGGTCATCGGGTCGGCCGGGGGATCGGGCTGGTGGGTAGGGGAGCGGTCGACGCTGTAGCGGGTGCGGGCGCAGTCGTGGCCGATGCGACGGGCGACGAACTGTTCGAGGGTTCGCTGGTTGGTGTCTCGGTCGTACTGGTGGACGTAGCCGGAGGCGACGAACTGGTCGCCGACGCGGAAGCGCGAGTAGGCGCGCTCGGCGGTCTTGTTGAACATCACCAGGTCCGCGAACGCGGGGTCGAGTCGGGTGAAGGTCCCGTCGGTCTCCTTGCGGAACTGCTCGACGCCGACGCGGGCGTGGAACCGGGCTGCGCCGGTGCTGGTGAAGCTCAGCTCGGGAGCGGTGGCGATGAACCCGTGCATGCTCATCTGGGTAGGAATGGTCATGGCGTCCTCCTGGTCGTCCTGAGTCGCTCTCACATTTCAGGTGCACGCCTCGACCCGGCGCCTGTGCATGCGAACGGGTGTTCGACATCGACGTATCCTGACTTCCATGGGAGCGAATCCGGGACGGCGCGACGCGTGGCCGCCGTACCGGTCCGTTCGGTTCGTGTTGATCAAGCGCCATCGATGGCAGGTGCCGGCTCGCGGGCTGGTGACGGGCTGGCGTCGTGCTCGCCGTGGCAGCTGGGAGGCCAAGGTGATCTATGTGGTCGATGACCCTGAACGGATCCAGACCTCGCTCGCCCTTCACGTCGACTGGATCCATGCGGACCGGCTGGTTCCGGTGTGGATCGATCCCAACGCCTCGCCCAACCGCGCAACGTATGTCGACGTCGCGAGCCAGGACTACTGAGGACCCTCAGCGGCGGCGCAGCGTTGCTTCGATGCTCGCGCGTTGCTGGGTGAGTCGGTCCGCGTCGGGCCGGCTGGTCCACGGCCGGAGCTCGGTGACCAGTGGGGGCGCGCTGCGCAGGAGCAGGAGCGCGGTGCCGAATGGCAGTGTCCTGATGGTCTCTGGTGGCAGTACCGGCACGCGCCGGATGGACCGCTGCATGGACCGCGAACCGTAGTCGCCGACCGAGATGGTGTCCGAGTTCTCGTCGCGTTCGCCGATCAGCGAGGAGAGGTCGCGCAGGTCAGCTGCCGAGGAGCTGCCGCCGAGGATGACCTTGACGATCGACGCGTCCCAGATCGCGCCCGCGGCGTGGTCGCCCCACTTGTCCCGTGCTTGAGACTGGGACTGCAGCACCGGGAGGGTGGTGATGCCGGTGCCGCCGCCTTCGGCCATCAGCACTGGCAGCGAGGGCAGGGGCGACAGGTTGCCGATCTCGTCCAAGGCCAGCAGGAGCGGAGGGTCGAGCCGCGCGCCGGGGGACGCAGCGGCGAGATGTCGAGCGGTCTCGACGAGGTCCTCGATGAACGCCGCGACGAGTGACCAGGACGCGCCGGCGCCGGCTCCGGTGGCCAACAGGTACAGGGTTCCGTCGTGGGTGAGGAACTCGGTGGGATCGAAGTGCTCGCCCGAGCCTGGCGTGACCGCGTCCAGGACGCGGGGATCGGCCAGACACGACAGTGCGAGGGACACGCCCATCCAGATCGAGTCGCGGGTGCGCGGGTCGGCGTGGATCATCGATTCGAGCGAGTCGGCCCAGCCGGCTGCGGCATCGGAGTGGCTGGCGAGGATCGCGACCGCGTCGGACGCCGACGACGGTGACAACGTCCAGGTGAACAGTTCGCGCGGGGTGCGGTCGTCGAGCGCGGCGGCGTGCAGCAACGCCTGGAGAGCGGTGCGGGTCTTGCCCTCCCAGAAGCCGCCGGACTCCACGCCGCCGGTCGCCAGACCAGTCGCCGAGGCGAGCCCGGCGGCGCGGATCATCGCGGTCAGCGGGTCCTCGCACCCACGAACCGGAGACCAACGCAGCCCCGCCGGGAGACCTTCGGCGAGGCGTTGTGGATCGAAGATCGCGACCGGTCCCCGTTCCTGACGTGTCATGAGGGTCGCCGCGACGTTGTCGGGCCGGGTGGCGGTCGTGATGACTGCCCCGGGAGCATCCAAGATCGTGTTGATCACCACGTGGAGTCCCTTGCCTGACCGGGGTGGGCCGAGGACCAGGATCGAGTCCTCCACTGAGGCCCACACGTCGTGTCCGCGGGATCGGCCGAGTCGGTAGCCGACGGAGGCGGCCGCTGGCTTGCTCAGGGAGGGGCGCAGTGTGTGGGCTCGTGCCAGGAGGGCCCGGCGGGAGGCCGCTGTCTTCACGTCGCTGCTGGTGGCGACTCCCTCGAGGCGCCGCAGATCGTGCCGTGACCGGTGGCGCCAGGCGTTGACGCGGGTCCACGTCAGCAGCGCGCAGGCGGTCACCATGGCGCCCATCGCGGCGACCACGGACCAGTACGCCCACGGGGAGAGTCGCTCCGAGCCGAGGACGGTTGCGGGGTGGCGCGGATCGGTCAGCACGCCAGCGGCGCCCGCCCATCCCACCGTGGGGGACTCGGCACCGGTGAACCACGCGGCCACGCCGCCCGCCAGACGCAGTACGGCACAGATCAGGCCGAGCACGGCGACGGTCATCAGGCCGAGGTTCACGAGCGTGTCGTCGATGCCGCGACCTCGTGTATTCACGCTGCACCCTCGGCGGTGGCCGCCGTCTCGGGTACCACGACGATCTTGTCGCCGTAGGTCGCCACGAGTGACGGGGGAAGGGCCAGTCTCACGGTGCCGGAGTCGTCGGCGGCCTGATGCGCGACGACGACCGCGACAGCCACGGGTTGGTGCGGCGCGAACCCCACCCGGGTGAGCACGCCGGCGGGTGACGTCGGCGCGGATTGCTTCTCAGCGGCCGCCGACGGATTTGTCGGTGGCGTGATGATGTCGGTGAACACGGTCCCATCGTGCTCGCGCACGTCGACGCGCACTGCGGAGCCGAGGTCGGCGGCGATGTTGGTGACGACGCGCTGGAGGTCTGCTCGCTGGAGATTCTCGCCTGCGCGGTGTGGCTCGGCGTCGACTTGGACGCTCAGTCCGCCGTGCTCATCGACGATGACGTTGACCTGGGGCAGGACCACCGGCACATCCAAGTTGTGCCGCACGGCGCGGCGGTAGGGCGGGGACACGTGGATGCTCATGGTCCGGTCACCTCCACGGCCCGACGGCAGGCGATCTCGGGGCTGCGCGTCGGCGGACCTGGCACGGGTGTCCGCCGGTCGAGGCCAGGCGGGGTTCCGTCTGCGATCTGCGAAGTGGGCAGTGCATCGAGGATGGTGGCGGCCGCGGTGCGGACCCGCTCGGCGGTGGACTGAACCACCTCGACCGCGGACTTACCGTCGACGCTGGACGCCCAGGAGGCCACGTACGGGACGGTGTAGCTCCGTGTGTCCAGCTCGTGTGCCGCGCCGACCATGAGCGCGACCGACTCGGCCTCCACTTCAGCGACACCGCGATGCAGCAGGGCGTCCGCGTTGTCGCGTCCGTGCAGCATCACATGACCCAGCTCGTGCGCCAGCGTCTTGACCTGGGCAGCATCGTCCATGTCCATCCGCACCGACACCTCCCGGGTGGCGTAGTCCGTCAGCCCGTTCGCACCGCCGATCGCCGTGGCGGTCGACACGAGGCGCAGACCGAACCCCCGCGCGGTGATCTGGTCGGCGAGACCGTCCCACAGTCCTTCGGGCGCGAGCCCGGTGAGCAGCGTCGCGCGAGGCTGTTCTGGCAGTGGCTGGCCGCTGGTCTGCGACACGTCCCACACGTGCGCCGGCCGTAGCCCGACCATCCGGGACCGAACGGTCTCCCCAGCCCTGGGTCGTTCACCGCGACCGAGACGACGCCACGAGCTGCCGTCGCTCGGTACGGACGACGCGAATCGGGCGGTCACCGGAGCGAGAATCGCATACCCGGACTGGCCCTTGTCGACATGTCGGCCCAGCGAGAGCCATTGCCTGAAACCCGCCACGTAGGTCGGGAAGGATTCGGGCACCCGCCCCTCGGCATACGCGGCCTGATGCTGCGCGCAGATCAACAGCGTGTTGTTGAACGAACGAGCGCGGAACCGGGCCGCGAACTCCAGCGCGCGTCGCCAGTCATCGCCGGTCACCAGCGCACCGACTGCCTCGGTGAGCTGCTTCTGCAGCGTCTCGAGCTTCGCCTCATGCGTCAGCCCATCGTTCACGTGCGTCCTCATCGGTCACCATCGCCTCGGGTCGAGTCCTCGTTCTCCAGGTGCTCAGGTCGCTGCGCATGCATCCGGCCTGCGGTGTCGAACAGCGCGAGCTCGGCTGGATGCAGCTGGTGCTGCACGACGAACGAGCGGTGCTTGATCCGCCACAGCCCTTGCCCTGTCCCGAGGGTCGGCAGCAGCGCCTCCTCGGTGCCGGTCAGTCCCAGCGCGGCCGCGGCGGACCCCAGCTGGTCGGACTCCTGGCGGTAGACGATGCGGGTCTCCGCGTTGGCCAGCAGGCTCGAGGCCAGGGCGCGCATCGCCGAGCCTTGGTCACCCACGTTGTCTAGGTCCGACAGCTTGTGGAAGATCAGCATGTTCGCGATCCCGTAGTGCCGCGCGAGACGCCAGTGAGCATCCATACGGCGCAGCAGCGCCGGGTGCGCCATCAGCCGCCACGCCTCGTCGTAGATGACCCAGCGTTGCCCTCCCGTCGGGTCGAGCAGGGCGGACTCCATCCACGCCGACGCGCAGGTCATCAGCACCGAGATCAGGGTTGCGTTCTCCGACACCCGCGACAGGTCGAGCGACACCATCGGCAGGGTCGGATCGAATCGGACCGTGGATGGCCCATCGAACAGCCCGGCCAGGTCCCCGGCGACCAGCCTCCGCAGGGCGTGACCGGCCAAGCGACCGTCCTCGGTCAACCGGCTGGCCGGGTCGGCTCGTGCGGTCGGGGACAGCAGGCGGTCGACGACCATCGGCAGCACCGGCACGTCCGATGATCGGACGGTGTCCTCTAGGGCGACGTCGAGGGCGGTGTGCTCCAGTGGCGTGAGGCGGCGCTCGAGCACGGTCTCCGCAAGCGCTCCGAGTAGATCGCGGCGCCGCGCCGCGAGTTGCGCTCTCCACTCGGTGTCGTCGAGGTCTGCGGGACGGTGTCCCTCGTCGAGGGGGTTGAGTCGGGTCGCCATGCCGTGTCCGAGCGCGATCGCTTTGCCGCCGACGGCTTCGGCGACGGCCGTGTGCTCGCCCTTGGGGTCGCCGGGCACGTAGACGCGGCGGCCAAACGGGATGGATCGGGTGTAGAGGCTCTTGGCCAGGGATGACTTTCCGGCACCGACGATGCCGGCGATCACCACGTTCGGGGCGGTGATCATGCCGCGCGAATACAGGACCCACGGGTCGTAGACGAAGGAGCTTCCGCTGTAGAGGTCCTGGCCGACAAACACACCCTCGCTGCCGGTCCCGCCTTCGGCCAGGAACGGGTAGGCGCCGGCCAGGGTCGCCGAGGTGTCTTGGTGGCGAGGCAACCGCAACCGTCCGGGCGTCCGCAACGCCGCCGGTCCGGACTCGCCGGACCGGGGGAGGAACTCTGCTGCGTTCTGCTCGGCCTGTAGTTCCCGCGCGTAGGCGCGCCCGAGCGCTTTCTGTTCGGCGATCGCGCCCGCGATGAGACTCTTCGCCGCGTCCTTTCTGGCGTGGCGTCTGCCTCGCCGCTCGCGCGGTGGGGAGACCAGCACGGTGCTGAGGATCCGGTCGTCGGTCCGCCGCTTCACAGTGCGACATTCGAATGGTTCGAATGTGAGGGACTCGAGACGGACTGCGTGACCTGCGGTTGCGGCAGGGCGTCGTGGGCGGCGGCATCTCGAGCGTGTTGAAGCAGGGTCGACACCTGGTGCAGGATCTCGCCGGCGCGGTGAAGCTCCCACGACATCGGGTACTGCGAAAGCTGGCTGTTCCGCGACCGCGGCCGGCCCTCCCGGTCTCGGCTGTGGTCGCGGGCGGTCGCGAGTTGGTGGAGCGACTCGCTGAGCGATGCGGTGGCAGCACTCAGCGACGCGAGTACGGCACCGATCTCGTGCCGGTCGTTCATGCGTTCGGTTGCCGCAGCGAGCGCGTGCAGGGCGCGGCGTGCGGCTTCCGCCTGGGCGTCAGGGTCGTCGATCATGGGCCACTCCAGTCAGGTCATCTGGAAGGTGAGCGGCGCGAACCGTCGACCTTGGGGCGGACACGAGCGACCTCGGACAAGAGTCCCTGAGATGGACCGGGATCGAGCCGTTGAAGGCCAATCTCCGTAAACCGCTGAGGTTGCGGTCTCGTCGTGCCTACGCTGCGGTGCATGCGCCGGATTCTCGCTCTGCTTCTTGCATTCCCGTTGATGTTTGGGCTCGTCTCCCTCGGGTCGAGTCCTGCCCAGGCGGCACCGAGGAAGGTGCCCGCGGCCAAGCTCCTCAAGATGTTGAAGGTCGCCGATGAGCGTCGTGCCGATTGGTACGACCGTGATGACTGGGACCACTGGGTCATCAAGAAGGGCAAGTGCGACACCCGTGAGCAGGTGCTCAGGACGGAGTCGCGCAAGAAGGTCAAGAAGACTAAGAACTGCTCCGTGAAGAGGGGCGTGTGGGTGAACGAGTACAACGGTCGCAAGAGCAAGTCCGCTCGCTCGCTGGACATCGACCACCGCGTCGCGCTCGCAGAGGCGTGGCGTTCCGGCGGCTACCGCTGGAACGCGAACATGCGGCGAGGATTTGCCAACGACATCAAGTACAAGCACTCGCTGCTGGCCGTTGGCCGCAGCACGAACCAGGCCAAGGGCAGTCTCGACCCAGCGGACTGGGAGCCCCGGGTCGGCAAGTGCCGTTACGCGGCGCGCTGGGTCGCGGTGAAGTGGCGTTGGAACCTGACCGTCGACCCGGTCGAGAAGAAGGCCCTGGATCACCGGCTCAAGGCGTGCGGCAAGGACCGCACGATGGTGGAGAAGCCGACCAAGGGCAAGCCCGAGGCCAAGAAGAAGAAAAAGAAGAAGTCCGGTGGCGGTGGCGGTGGCGGCAGCAAGCCCCCCGTGTCTGAGTGGGACTGCCCGTCCAGCCACCCAATCAAAGGCAACGCGAGCTCGATGATCTACCACGTCCCCGGCGGCGCGTACTACGACCGCACCAAGCCCGAGGAGTGCTTCGCGACGGAGGGTGCGGCGAAGGCTGCGGGATATCGAAAGTCTCAGCGGTAGCGGTGTCACTAACCCCTGGCGGAGGAGCAATTCGCGCCGCCAACGGGGTGCTCGGCTGGTTCGGGAGTCGTTCTCCAGAGGAGGTAAGACAAGCGCGGGCCGAGCGCCGTCAGATCTCTCGACACAGGGGGAGGGCGGCGCTGGCGAACGCTCGTGCTTGTTGTCCCCACAGGCGGCGTGTCTCGCAGGAGGCTTGGATGGCGGCCTGTTCGACGTCGGCAACGGCGCGTTCGAGTTGGTCGGGGTCGGGTGCGCTGACGACGATCAGCCCGGTGAGGCGCAGGACTCCGTGCCCGGCGGCGAGGTCTGCTTCCTGTTGGAGGACGTCTTGGTATTCGGCGTGCTGTTGGGCGTCTTCGATCTGCCCGATCCGCTGACGCTGCGCGGCGTCGGAGATGTACTCGGTCTTCTTGCGCCGGATGTCGCGTGCGGCCTGATCGGTGCGCATCGGCGTGTAGAGCAGGCTGAAGGTCCGCCGGATGCCTGAGGACAACAGGATCGGCGCGAGAAACCCGGGGTAGACGAGGGAGCGGGGCCATTCGCTGATCCACAGCACGCAGTGGTGCGCCGAGTCGCTGCGGAGCCGGCCCCAGTCCTCGTTCACGGCGACCGGTCCCGCGCTGGCCAGGTCGCGGCCAAGTTCGCCGTGTCGTTCCAGCGCGGCGGCGACGCCGGGGTCGTAGGCCGATCTCAGGACGACGGCGAGCTCGCCGGGATCGAGCCAGTCCGTCGGGGCGAGATCGGCGGACCGCAAGGCCGAGGTCAGGGTGGACATCTCCTGTCGCAGCACGTCAGCCGCGCCGCGGTTGCCTCCGCCTGCGGCACGGATGGCGCGAGCGGACCTCTTCAGGTCGATGGAGAGGGAGACCGTGCTCGCGTGGCGTTCTCCTGCCGGTCCGGCCCGATCGATAAGCTCCTCGTAGATCGTTGAGGTCCACGAGCCGTCGCGTCGGCCGTGTTGGGTCCACCAGTCGCTCAGGCCACGTCCGGAGTCGGGCAAAGTGCGTTCGCTCACTTGGAGTGCCGCGATGCGTCCGGAACGGCAGGCCGTGGTGAGGACTCGTCCCCAGCTGGTGACGCGCCGGTGTTGCTCGGCCGGGTCCAGCAGGAGGAACGCGGGATGCGCCACCGCGACGACAGCGGTGAGTGTGCCCGCGTGCGGGTCGTGGACCATCACCGCGCCGCTGTCGAGGTCGACCCATAGCCGTAGTCGTGCTGCGTCACCGGGCAACGACAACGTGCCGGCAGGCCGTGGTCGCACGACCCGGCGCCGGAACACGAGCTGCCCGCCCACCATGCGCCACACCCAGACGGAGGCGATCGGCGCCCATTCGATGACCTTGCGGCCGCCCACCCCAACGAACGCCATGAACGCGCACCCCAGGACCACGGGGGCCACGATCGCCAATGCTGCCGAGGCGCCGGAATAGAGCCCGATCACCAGGACGACCGCACCGACGCCGACAGTGACGAGCTGACTCAGAGACAGACCGAGCAGGATTCCGCGACGGCTGAGGCGCGAGAACTTCACCGCATGCAGGCCTGGGGTCTCGGTGCCCGTGACGGGGGTAGTCACGGGGGTCACCGTGTTCCGGGGGAGTCGGTGAAGGGATCCGCGACCTGCTGGACAGGAGGTGCCGGCTGCGGGGGAGACGCCCCGTCGGCCTGCCGAGACGCTGAACTGCCCGCGGCAGTGCCAACCGTGGAGCCAGCCTTGGCCGCCTGCACTCCGGCGACGGCCGCGGCACCGACGCCGCCTGCGGCGGCCGCCGAACCACCCGCGGCTTCGGGAGCTGAAGGTCTGGGGATGGGAGCAGGCACCCCGTGCTTCGAGCCGGAGTTCGCTCCACCAAGGACGGCCGGAGGGGCCTGCCCGAGACGACGGTTCATCGGGATGGGGATAGGGCGGTTGAGCGCGGACTTGGCTTCTTGTTCGGCGGACATCGCGTGGTGCATGTCGAATCCCATGAACCCGATGGCCTTGTAGGTCAGGTACGGGGCGAACCCGGCCACGAGCATCAGCACGACGCCGGAGATCGGTTCGCTGACCGACCTCAGGTCGCTGTCGATGGGAGCCGAGACCTGCGCTGTCGCAAGCAGGAAGATCACGACCAAGACGACCTTGGACAGAATGAGCGCAAGCACGAACGCAGCCCATTTGGACACCCAGCCGCGAGTCTGGTCCCAGCTCGCCCCAGCGAGCGCGACGGGCGCGAACACGATCGCGATCAGCAGCAGCGCCTTGCGGATCAGCAGGCTGAGCCAGACGATGACCGCGGCGCCGAGCGCCAAGCCAGCGACGAGGATCGTGATGATCGCGCCAGCACCGGGCGCTGCGACCTGCAGCGACCCGATCCCCGTGGCAAGCAGGGCGATCCGTTCGCCCATCGCATCCATGTTGGTGCCCGCGGCGTGGACGATGCCGATGCTGATCCGGTCGGTGACCTCCAGTGCGGTGGCGATCAGGGCGAGCGCGACGAAGGACCCCAGGATCGACTTCGCAAGCCCGAGCGCGGCCCGCGAGAGCGCCGCGGGTTCGCGCCGGATCATCCCGCCGATGACTTGCAGCGTGAAGAACCCGAGCATCACGAACACCGCGACCCCGAACAGGATGTTGTAGACCCGGGTGAACTGGCCGGACGTCACGTCGACCATCGTGGTGGAGTCGAAGACCGCCCAGACGGACTCGAACATCCAGGCTGCCGCGTTGCCCATGCTCACGGCGAGCCAGTCGAACGGGGCAGCGACCAGGGTCGCGGCACCCTCGCCGGCGGTGGAGCAGACCGCTGCGATTACCGGGACGTCGCACACGTCGGCCATGGCTGGTCAGACCGCCTGGCCGACGTTCCAGAAGAAGTTCACCAGCGCGACGGATGCGCCCGTGACGATCGCCGCTCCTAGCCCGACCAGCACGCCGAGCTTGCCGCGGCCGGCCATGTGCGGGTTGGACGAGTTGGCGCCGAGCGCCCACACGATCGCGGAGATGACGACCGCGAGCACCGCCAGGATCAGCCCGACGGTCATCGAGGCGCCGACGATGGAACTGAGCTGGCGGATCCCCGGGAGCCCGTTGGAGTTCGGGTCGATGTCGACGTTGGCCGGCAGACGGGTCGCAAGTCGGGTCGGGTTGAGGGTCAGCACGGTCGCCTCCTGGCGGGTTCGGTCCTGCTCCACAGGTGCGCTGGTTGCCCGGCGGCGGCGCGAGAGTTCAAAGCGTGGCTCCGAGATCGAGGAGCCAGTTCGCCCACGCGAGCGCGCCACCGGTGAGCACAGCTCCTGCGAGGGCGACGACGATGCCGGTCTTGGCCTTGCTGGCGGCGTGCCAGCTGCCTTGCGCTGAAGCGAGTGCCCACATCGCTGCGCAGACGACGATCATCAGCACGGCGGTCAGCAGGCCGTAGGCCAGCAGTGCCCCGACGAGGTGGCGCAGCGTCGAGGAGGAGCCAACCGCCCCGAAGTCCGGGTTCGTCAGTCCTGCGGCGAAGGAGAGTCGTTGGGTCACGTCATGCAGGTGCGTACGCCGGTCAGGAGACGGTGACGTGCAGGTGGTCGTAGTGTCCGCCGGTGACTGATCTGGGGTCGAACGTGCCGCCGCCGTCATACGGCTGCCATCCCTCCGCGGCGCGGCTGACGGACCAGATCCGGCCTTGCCAGATGAGGTACTCGATACCGAGCCGCTCGGCGTTCGCCTTGAGCCAGTTCGTCGTTCTCCAGCCGGCATCGAGGGCGGCGCCGGTGGCGCGGGTGCCGATGGCGTTGCCGAAGGTGCCGTCGCAAGCGCGGCCGGCCGTGTGATCGTTGTTGCGTGGGTTGCCGGGTCGCCAACAAGCCCACGACGATCCGGGGAAGCGTTGCTTGACCTGCTGGAGAACGTGAGCGGTGCGGGCGGTGATGCGGCCGGAGGTCGTGGGGTCGTCGACGAGTTGACCCGGGCTTGCCCCGTCAAAGCTCGCGGCGTCGTCCGCCTGTGTGGCGCAGCTCGTTCCGGTCCCGGGTGCGTCGGTTGTGAGTTCGGAGGCGCCACCGGCGGCGAGCCACGGTTCGGGGTCAATGGGTGCGGCGTCGGAGCCGCCGGGGCGGACTTCGAAGTGCAGATGGGCGCCGGTGGAGTAGCCGGCAACGCCGACGTCGGCGATTCGCTCGCCGGCCGTCACCAGGTCACCGGCCCGTACGTGAATGCCGTCGGCGTACATGTGCGCGTATCCGGTCGCGATGCGTCGGCCGTCGACCGTGTGCTCGATCAGGATCAGGTTCCCGTATCCCGCCGCAGCGCCGGTGAAAGTCACGCGGCCGTCGGCTGCCGCGAGGATCGCCGTCCCTGCCGGGGCGGCGTAGTCAGCGCCGGTGTGGAGCTTGTGGACGTCGGTGATGGGGTGCCGCCGCATTCCGAATCCGCTCGTGCGGATCCAGGAACCGCGGGGGAGTGGAAACACCACTCGGCTCGACTCCGGTTCGCTTCTGGCGGCGGAGTTCGCGGCGGTGAGCGCTGCGATGATGCGGGTCGCGACGGGTTGCCAGTTCGCGTATCGGTCGGGGTATGCCGAGACTTCGACTGCTTGCGCAGCGGCACCCGTGGGCATCGTCTTCCAGCCGGGGATGTCGAGGAGCCCGCGCGGTGACCCGCGGTTTGGCCCGGTCGGGCCGCCGAAGAAAGCGCGCGCCTGATACGTCGGGTCCATCAGCTTCGGCACTCGTCCCCAACCGGTGCTGGGGCGCATCTGGAACAGGCCGAGGCTGTCGTGGTCACTGCCGTCGCCATCGTGGGGGAACGACATCGAGTCGGGGTGGGCGCGAGAGTTCGCGAGCATCCGCAGCCCCGACTCCGTCAACGCAGCCATCAGAGCGATGGTGATCCCGTGGCGGCCGACGCCGTCCAGGCGGCTCCCGACCTGGACGAGCGTCGCCGCGTGGGTGAGTTGCCGGCGGTCCAGACGGACCGATGTCCCGTCGGCGGTCCTTGCGTCGAGATGATCCGGAACCGGGCCAACCCTCAACGCTGGTTCGCCCGTCAGACACGATGCCTGTGCAGCCGGGTTCACCAGCAGGCCCACGCTCAGCAGGACGGCCGCTGGTCCGAACAGGACTGAGACCAGTGCACCCACGACCAGGACTCGCATCCCGGCGTCCTACTCGAGCGGGTCGTCGAGTCGCGACAACCGCAGCAGATGGCAGGTGGGATACGTCGGCGCGCAGACGACGAAGACCGTGAACGCGACGTCGTGCTCGGAGGCAACCCGCCGACCTTCCCACATGCCGCTGCGATGCCGCGTGCCCTCGACGGTGAACGCGGCTGTCCCGGGTGCGAGCTCACCGTCGGCCTGCTCGATTGCGGTGGCCCAGAGCTTCGGGGTGATGACCGCCGCGACGTCGAGGCGCTGGCGAGTCTTGTAGCGACGCAGGTCCACCCACGCGGCTTGGGTCGGGAGGTAGCTGGCCAGGTCTGAGACGAGCCCGGGGGAGGACTCACCGGTCGGATCCGCGATCTTCAGGAACGGCTCGATGAGCTCCTCGGGCCATGACGCGGTCCGGGTGTCCCAGGCGAAGATTGCGACGGCGACGTCACGCACGAACTGCCGCGGGTCGGCAGTGCGCGGGACGCTCACTGTGGTTGAGCCGATCTGGGCGTCTGTGGCCGTAGCTGACATCGCGGGCAGTGATGCGACTCCGGGACGGGTGGCGGGCTCGGACGGCCGCGAAGTGAACGCGATGACGACGGCGCCGAGCATCAACATGACAGACACGCCCGCCGCGGCCGGGATGAGCAGACGGGGGCGATGACGAGTGAGGGATAGACTGAGCACGGTGGGACCTTCGGTAGAGGTGGCACCACTCAGGTGGCGATTCCCGTCCGAAGTGCCTCGACTTCACGGGCGAACGCGGTCGACTCGTCCAGGACGTTGCGGAACAGCTGCCAGTCGTCGTCCTTGATCTCCCGGGCGAGCTGTTCGGCGTCGTATCGACCTGTCCAGCCCAACATCTCGGCCCACAGCAGCGTGAAGGATCGCGGGCTTCGCCTGATCGACGCGAGACTCGCCGCGCGCCGGGCCTTGTTCTGGCGGGCACGTCGCCGGTCCTCTTCCTTCTTCCGTGCCAAAGCGGCGGCGGCCATCTCATCGAAATCGTCGGCGGGCGTGGGTCGTTGCTCCGCCGCTGTCACCACCGCGCGCAACCGCTGGTAGCTCGGATCGACTGCGCCGCCGTTGCGGATCTGTTCGAGTTCGTCTTCGGCGACTTTGCGCACGTCCGCCGGACGGCCCCGATCGGCCGCCACACGCTCCATCTGCAGGATCTGTTCCAGCTGGTTGTAGGACGCCCGGTGTGTCACCAACTCCGCGGCCTGCCGGCGCACGTCTCCGTGGCCGCGCCGCGGTGCCGCCGATTCGGCGGCACCGGGCTGACCTGCGCAAACGTCATCTTCGCGACCGAATCGGGAGAGCTGCTGGCGACGAGCGGCATCCTCACTCAGCAGCGTCTTGACTTCGTCGTAGAGTGCGGCGGCTTCCAGCGCGGTGAGCGGCTTGTGCGTGGTGTTCTCATCGCGCTCGGCCAGCAGACGAGCCAGGTCATCGGACAGCCCAGGCCGCACCCAAACCCGAAGGGTGCGCCACCCCAGTTGCTTCACCGCTTCCAAGCGGCGATATCCGCAGATGAGCAGACCGTCCGGGGTGATCGTGATCGGCTGCAACAGGCCCACGCGTCCGATCGACGCCACCAACGCGGACAGGTCGCCGGTGGTGCGACGGTGCCTGACGCCGACCCGGATCGAGTCCGTCCGGCGCTCGAGGTCGATGTGGCCCGCGGTCTCAGGCATGAGCGTCTCCCGCAGCCGTCGGTGACGATTCCCAGATGATCGCGGTGACCTCGTCGTCGCAGCACAGCTCGGCGAGTTCTTCACCCAAGCAGAGTCGGAGGAGGACGCCGCGTCCCAGGCGGGTGCCCGCGAAGTCTCGGCGCGGGTCACCCAGCACCACGCGCAGCAAGCGGATCCACGACCGCTGGTCCAGGTCCAACTGGCGGCGACCTCGGACGTCGCGGCGGAGGTACTCGTAGGCGCGCTGGCGGTCCCCGCAGCTACTCAACTGGGAGCACACGTACTCCAGGACCATTCGGGCCGCGGCCGGCGGCCAGCCGTTCTCGGTGAACAGTTCGACCGCTCGATCCAGCGCGACGAAGGAGTTGGTCGACTCCTCAAGGCGGTCGTCGCTGGTGTCAGGGGAGGTCTCGGTGTCGTGGACATGGAATGCGGGATGGAACTCCGCGAGAGCTCGCTCGCGGTCGCTGAACCGCTCCGCGTCATGGCAGTCCGCCAGCTCGGGCCGCCGAGCTGCTTGGTTCGAACACAGGAGTCCTTGCGCCCGCGCCTCGTAGATCAGCGTCAGCTGCACGGCGCGGGTGATGACCGCCCACGTGTCGTCGGCGACTCGGGCCGACCTGGTGCGCATGACGTCGAAAGCGGCGGCCGCTGCGTCAGCCGGCTCCAGGCCGTACTTGCGGGCGAGAGCGCCGTACTTGGTCGTCAGGAATTCGACCAGCTCGGTTGCCTCGGCTTCGTCCTGCCATGCGCGTGGCCCGGAGTAGGCGAGGCGCAGCAACAGGAACCGCAGTCCCTCGGTGGACTCGAGATCCGCATGGACAGTCATAGCGTTCGACCCTCCGTCCGATCACTCACGTGTGCCGGAGCGGCTGGTGCGGCCGATGGCCGCGGGCGCGTCATCGTGGAGACTCGCGACGTGATTCTGCTGGGTGCGTGCCGCGCGCGCCCGGCTTGCCAGTTCGTTCTGCAGATCGATGCCTCGCCCGACGGCGCGCGACCCCAGCACGGCGTGCAGTTCGCTGACGCGCACCCAGGCGATAGTCCGGCGCGGTCTGTTCATCGAGGGCGATTGTCCAAGCGAGCCCGGCTTCGTCAGATCCCCAGAAATGGCGTCCTCCGAAGGGCCAACCAGGACCGGCGAGACGCCGTTCTCGCGAGCGGAACGGTCGACGCGACGTTGGTACCGCTGTTGCGTGTTCATCGTCCGACTGCCTCGACGGGGATCGATCGGTTCGCGCAAGGGGCCGCTGCTGGGGCTGCGACCCGGTAGGCCGAGCGGATGGTGGTGATCGACTCCCGTTCGGACAAGCCCGCCTCGCAGCCGGCTCGACTCAGCATCGCCGCCGTGGTGGGAAAGTCGAGACCTTGCTCGACCATCCGGCACGCCGCCCAGAACAAGCCAGCATTCCTTCCGCCCTCATGCCGACTCGCCACCCATGCTGCGAGTCGCTCCGGTCGAGCGTCGAGAGCTGGCGCGTCGATCGGTCTGGCCATGGGCTTCGGTGGATCCAGGAATGCGCGCAACGCTCGCGCGTCCATGGGAGCGGGTTCGTGATGGGTGGCGACCGCGATGGACCTGTACACGCCACCGGATCCGTCGGAGTCCGCGACCGCCGACGGCGGCACGATGATGTAACCGCCGTCGCCGCGGAAGTCGATGTGCTTGCCGGGCACCTGCCACGACCGCTGCTCACGACCCGGCTCACTCGGGAAGTACGCGTGGACCCCGCCCGACGGCGTCCGCACCAGCCACGACCAGCCATCGACCAGACCCTCGAGGCGCGCACGCTCGAACGCAGCGAACCCCGAACCAAGAGGGTGAACATCCACGTCCACAACATCGATGCCCGACCGCGCTCCGGTCGGTACGCCGATGTTGGCGTCAGGCCACCGCGTCCACCACGGGCCGACTTGCGCGATGTCGGCGGTCGCGTCGTGGAACCCATGCGCCGTCAGCGGAGTCTTCCCGCCCGGCACGCAGGGAAACACGGGAATGTGCCGACTCAACAACAAACTCAACGCATCCGCTTGGGACGAGGCGAGCGCGAGTGCCTCGTGTAGTTCAGCTCCCCAGCGATCCGCCGGCGCTGGTGGCTTCTGGACTCTCCTCATGCCCTGAATGTGCACCCAGCACCGGCGATTCCCGGTCCGAACGCCCTGAACGCGACCGGACTGTTGGGGGCGTTCGCGAAGCGTTTCCGCAGATCAGAGGCCGTTCGCAAATTTGTTCAGAAAGTTCAGGCCCCTCGCCACGCGAACACCCCCGAACACCCCCTGTTCAGAAACCGATGCGAGCCAGACTCCTATGTGGGACATTCATGAGCGGACCGGGACCGGTCAGCGACGGCGGATGGCGCGACGCGTCGCGACGCCGCGGGGGCACCCCGGTGGACGAACGCGGGACAATTCACGTCCGAAGTGATCGCAAACGGGTGCTCGATTTGGGCCGGGCCGCCGCGACATCGAGCAGGGTTCCCCCATTCTTGCTGCAGAACGCCATGCTGCCTTCCGCCCAGAATGACGCACGGCCGCGATCCCGGAATCGCTGTTCTGCGTGGGGACGAAGAGGGCGAGCAAGTGGTGTTCGTCGACGAAGGCGGCGTCCGGTAGTTGCGGCGGATATCGTGTTCGTCGGCCACGTTCTTTGCGTGTCCCTGTGGCTAGGGTTGTTTCATGAGTTCAGGCGCAGGACATGGCGCGCGTCCACGTATAAGCGGCGTGCCTGGCGAACTCGTCGAGTTGTTCATCCAGTTTCTCGACAGGGAAACCGAGCTGGAGCCGCACTGGTGGCATACCTACGGGTCGTTCACGTTGTTGAACTTCACCGCTGGTTTCTTCCCTGAACACATGGCTCGTGGCGATGCGATGGGTGCGCTGCGGGAGGTTCTAGAGGTTGCGATCAACGACGGCGGTGTCGCCGAGGATTTCTTGATTCGTGCGCTGAAGCGGGACCTTGACGACTTTGTGCGTGGCAAAGAGGACCCGTCGGCCTACAACAGGACCACGGACAGGACGCGCGAGACGATGCGAGACGTCATCGAGAACCCGGTCGCGCGGGCGAACTGGCGCAAGGCCATGGCACAGGTCAACCCGACCTATGCCTCGAAGACCGACGAAGAGCTGATTGCCGATGCTCGGAACACGATTGAGAACAGCGTGACGACCCGGCACTTGGATGCGGATGCTGTTGCCCAACGATGGTCCGAGGCTGACGAGTGGTGGGAACTGTCCGCGCAACTTCTTCCGGACTCACTCTTCGAGCACTGGGGGCGCCTGAGAACCAAGCGAGCGATTGACGAAGACCGCCAGCGCCGAACGCAGGACTAAACAGGCAGAAGGGCCAGCGGGGTGCATCAACTGGCTGGGAAGCCACTCCCCGTCAGCGGGTGTCGCGGAGCTGCTGAACGATGCGAGCGGCCAAGTCGCGGGCGACCTCGTGCAGGTGCGTTCCGAGGGTGCTGGTCGCGATCTGGTCCGCTGGCGGTGCGTAGATAGGGCCGCGGCCGAAGGCACCCATCGTTCCGCTGTTACGGTGCCCGACAGCGGTGGGGTCCCCGAGGGTCACGCTGTCGGCGGGGTCGATGGCTGCGGCGATTGTGATGTTCGCCGACGCCGGGAGGTACGCGACGAGGTGTCGCAGGAGAACGGTGAAGCGCTGGGTGAGGTCGTTGTCGTCGACCATTGCGCCCATGGTGTCTCTGGGGAGCGCTTGGAAGATGGTGACGGCGCCGGGGCGGGAAACGTAGATGCCTGCGTACGGGTCGGTGCGGAGCTCGTTCCATCCGCCGCCGCGGCGTTGGCCGTCGTCGACACGGACCGCCCAGGCGTAGTTGGTGTCTGAGTCGATGTCGAGCGGGTCGCCGTGCCCGAAGAACCCCTGCTGGCGTGCGTCGCCGGCGAGGCGGACGGCGAGGTCGCCGAGTGCTGCGACCGGCCGCAGTGGTGTCGGCTCGATGGGCGCGACGTGAACCTCGAGGACCGGGGTGTGGCTGTCCCGGATGCCGGGGATGGAGCTCTGCTGGGAGCGCCACGCGACCTCGACCTGGTGAGTGAGGGCTACCTGTTGGAACGGCGGCGCTGGAATCTGCTGCTCGTTCAGGGCTTTGGTGACGCGCACGCCAAGTTCGGCGTTGTCGGCGAACCCGGCCCAGAAGCGCCCTTCCTGGTAGTTCCCGACCCGGTCCATGAAGTCCTGCTGGGCAGGTTCGGGGTCGATGCCGGCTTTGACGAAAACCAGGATGGGGATGCCGCGTTCCATGGCGACGTTGAACTCTTCTTCGGTGGCGGCGACGCCGCTGTCGCCCATCTCGGTGCCGTACTCGGCGCCGAGGATGAGGAGGTACACGTCTGCGTCCTGGACACCACCGAGGCAGGCGCCGCGGCTGGTGAGGTCTTGGGCGCCGAAGTCTTCGAACCGCATCGGAACGTTCCCGGTGGCTCGGATGAGGTCGGGCAGGTAATCGCGTTCGGAGGCGAGGCCGCGGCGGACCGAGGAGATGAAGACCTTCATGGTCATCAGTATCCGCACCGGACCTCAACAACACCGTTCCGCTGGCAGCGGTCGGCGTTTCGGTAGATCTCCTCTTCGAGGAGGACGGTGAGGAGGTCGTCGGAGAGGCGCCAGGGGACCGAGCAGATCGGGCACACGATTTCACCGGCTGCGTCGTGGTCGGCTGAGGTGTGGGTCGGGTGGTCGCAACGCACCGACGGTGGTGCCGCGACACGGACGGGCGCACACAGCCCTGGAGTTTCGCCGCACCGCCCGCACCGCAGCTGTGCCTTCACCTTGACCGCCACATGCGAACTCAAAGTAGTAGCCACCTGTTCGACACCCCCCTCAGCATCACCTGGTTCGACCCTCCGAGAACAAGGTTAGGAAGAACCACCGACAAATTACGGGCCCGGGCAACCCCAACGACCAGCGCGATGGCGCCTCATTGTGTCGGAGGCACGTGCTGGAGTTGGCTCATGCGATTCGACGCCGAGAAAACCAAGGTCCTAGTCGAACGATTCAGTTCGTTCCGAACGACCCGCGGGTGCGCGCCGCCGTTCGAGGTCCTGCACCCGTTCATGCTGCTCGCCGGCCTGGAGCCGCAGCTGCTGGTTGCCGAGTTCATCCAGCAGAAGGACGACGAGCCCACTCTGTGGAACATCGCGTCCTTAGACGGCTCAATGGTGACCGTGGTGAGCGGAGTCGGGCCTGCTCGCGACTGGTACCTCGAACTCCACCGCGGGTTCATGCGGCGTGACGAACCCGCCGCCCAAGTGGATGCGCGAACGTTCCCGCTCAACTCGGTCACCGGGGTTCGTGTTTCCCAAACTCAGTACTGGGGTCCGCCCCAACTCCTGGAAGCGAACGCAGGGTGGGTCATCGAACATGACGCCGGCGCCTTCACCTTGCCCGGCGCGGGCAGCGACGAAGCTGAGGAGTTCGCGGGCATTGTGCTGAAGACGCTGAAACAGCGTGCGTCGTCCGCAGGCTAGGTGCTGGATTCCGGGACACTCCGGACGCTGGCCCGCCCGGGTTCGCAAGATGGCGCGTCATACCGCCGCGAAGGCAGCGTTCTTTCCGAGGCCTTCGACAACCTCGTAGTGGGACTACGCTGACGCCGTGATTCGGGACCTAATGCGCGACAGATCCAAGACGTTGCCGACAGATCCTGAGACTGCCTTCGTCCAAGCTCTGCGCGTCTGGCACTGCAACTACGCGTCACTCACATCAATCGGGCAGCACTACCAGAATCTCGAAACCCTGGTCGTCGCCTCGTACCCGGACCGCGATCTGGAGCCGATCGGCTCACTCTCCAGGTTGAAGTACCTCAGCGTCCTCCACATGCCCGGTGTGACTGACCTGGAGCCCTTGGGGCGACTGACCAACCTCCGCACCTTGCGCCTATCCACGCTGCCGAGTTGGGACTCGTCCGGGAAGGTCACGGAGGTCATTTCACTTCGACCGCTGACGCTACCGCCGAATCTCAAACACTTGGAGTTGTTCGGTATCCGCCCCGCAAGCAAGTCTCTGCACGAGCTTGAGAAGGCACCAGCGCTTGTCAGCGTTCGAGTGTCGAAGTATCCGAAGGCAGAGGTAACGAGGTACTACGATCGCTCAGGCGTAAGCGACGGTTTCGCCCCATCTCCAGGTATCGCTGACTGGATTTAGACGCCGTCTCGTGCGTTCCAGGACACGTAGCTCCAGGGCGCGTAGCGCGTCCTTTCGCTGCATATCGGCGACTAGTCCCAGCACGTCGTGCCGTCACACATCGGCGAGACAGCCCCGCCACCCAACCCACCGAAGCTCCATCTGGTCCGGAGGCCATGGCGGACCCATCGCATACTGTCGCGCTGTGGACTTCAGAACGTGGCAAGCGTCCGAGTGGGCGGCATTCGGCGGCGTCGGCGCGCTAATCGTCTACATCGTTCTCGGCGTTATCGCGATTCGCCAACTCCGTGAATCGCGGCGTCTACGGGAACTCGAGTACCGGCCGTATGTGATCGTGGACTTCTACTTCAAGGGCTTGTCCGTGTTCCTTGAGGTTCGCAACACAGGTAGGAACCCTGCCCGGGATGTCACCGTGTCGTTCGACAAGGAACTCGTTCCACCCAACGACCGGCGCTCTGCGAACTTCTCCATCTTCGATCAGCCGATTCCGATGATGGCGCCGGGACGGAGCATCCGTCTCCCGCTTGGTTCCGGGCCAGCATTCTTCGACGAGGATCAGACCGCTCCGCTCTCATATGAAGTGCACGTGACCTACGAGGACATGGCTGGGAAGGTGCATCGGGATCCTCCCTTGCTTCTAGATCTGTCCCCGTACAAGCACACGGTCCCGCCGCGAGACGACGCGGCCGACCTGGTCTCGGTAGTTCGCCAGATTCGCGACCTTCAGAAGAAGTGGACGTCGAGTAGTGGTCTCAAAGTCCTATCCACCGATCAACTGCGAGCCGAGCGGCGCCGTGATCGCGTTGACCACTGGTACGACGCGCGCCATGCGTACGAACAAGGCGGGTTTCGCGCCGTAATCCGAGGCGAGACGCAGCGCTTCCGCCGCCATTTTGGATAGCGTCAGGGGCTGTCCCGGGGTGCCGGAATCGGTGACGTAGGAGTCTGCGTCTTTTCGCCGCATATGCCCCACGGCTGCATTTACGCGGACCGAGCTGGCATGGCGGAGCGAGTCGCTTAGGACGTGCGGCGCTTCTTCCAGTCCGGCGTGCTGGTGATGGTCCTGGTTCGATCCGGCGGTTCGACCGTGCCGATGTACTCATCCGTGCGGTTGAGCACGTCGCGGTCCAGCATCTCAGTTGCGGCCTGGGTGTGTCCCTCAGCGAACGCGACCTTCAAGAGGTCCAGCTGGCATACCTCGTCGAAAGGGATCGCGGAGCACGCGATCTGCGCTGCGGCCCTGGCTGTCTCGATGTTGCCTTCAGTCATGGTTCGCGCAACGACGAGGTGAGCGACGTCGGCTATTGCGGTCGCGGCGGTCTCGTGGATTCGATTGTCGTCGTAGAGCCAGCTCCATCCGTGGCCGCTCGGGAGGGCAAACGGTGGGCCGGTGACGAGACGGAGAGCGGCGAGCAAGTCGTCGAGTCCTTCGGCGCCGCGGGCGTGCCCGCGTGCTCTGAGGCGGCGAAACAACTCGAGGTCGACGAGGAGGTCGTCGACTTGGTAACCAGGGGTGCCGGTTTCTTGGTAGAGGCGGGACGCGTCGCCTGCGGGCAGGTGGGGGAGGCCGGTGATGGGGCTCGACCCGAGCCAGGCACGGAGGTCCCTGACGTCATTGCGCATGCGCGATTCACTACGGCGAAACACCTCTGCGAGTTCTCGAGACACCACTCCTTCGGGGTGCAGGGCGATGTACGCGGCGAGTTCGAGGAGCACCGGCCGGCGTCGCTCGGAGGGCGCGGTCGACCCGTGGGCAGAGAGGGCCACCGGACCAAGAACGGTGAGTTTGGGGAGACGGGCCTCAGGGTCGCGCCAGGCGGCGAGGTCACGGTCGAGATCGGGGTCTGCGTCGAGCACCTCCTCGGCCACGTCTTGCGGGATGATCGGCGCGAGCTCGGCGACGTCCTCGGCGGTAGTGGCGGCAGCGTCTGCGTAGTCCGCAGTTGTGTCGGGCAGGAGAGAGCGATCGCCGGCGGGCCCCGAGGGGCGCGGCTGGACGAGGTCCTCGCGGACAGCCCCTGCTTGGTCGATAAGGGCCTGCAGGTCGTCGACGGGGTCTTCGAAGACCGGGACGGGCACGGTAGGGGTCTGGCGGGCGGCGTCGACGATGGCAGCGCACGTCGTCGCCTCGGACGTCGTCAGTCCTGCAGCCTGCAGTCTTCGGTTCGACCCATCGATGCGGAGTCGACCCGCCGAGTCGACCTGCAGGGTCATTGCGGCGGGCCTCGCAGACGAGCCCATCGCGACCACCGCGACGCCGAGCCGTTGCGCAGGGGCAGCGACGAGATCACGCAACTCACCGACGTCGATGCCGCTGGCGGCGATGACGACCCGGAAGGGGTCTGGATCTCCTGAATCGGCGGCGTGCGATACGCGGATCTGATCGACTAGCGCTCTGATGTCGACAGCCTCGGCGTGGTGGTGCAGGCGGAGGTCATCGAGCCCTTGTAGTTCCGAAGCGATGCCGACGGTGTGGACCTCGACGAGGACGGACCAAGGGCTCAGCGCGAGCTCCGCGACGAGGTGGCGGGCGAGGGCGTCCACTCGCTCGGTGTCGCCGGTCAGATCGATACTGCCGAAGCGTTCGAGATTGAGCAGTTCGAGTGCGCCAGCGTCGCTCTGGCCGACGCTCACGAGCAGCGGGTAGGGAGGCAGAGTGTCGATGTCCGGGATGTCGGCGCCGGTGGTGAGCGTCCACCGCCCTGCTCTGGCGGACCACGGTGCTGGCGCTGGGATGGTGGCGGGTTCGGCGAGGTGGACGTCCAGCGTCTCGGCGGTCAGGGAGACGCGCTCGAGTTTCGGATGAGGTTCAGCGCGGCCGTCGAACTCAGCGGCCAGATGCCGCAGGGCGCGGTCGAGGAACTCCAGAGTGCGTGCGACGCCGGCACCGACTTCGACGGCGGTCTTCTCGGTCGGCTGGAGGTCGGTCGGCGTTGGCGCCAGGACCTGGCCGGGACGGCGGTAACGCAGCTGGGCGCGGCGAAGTGCTCGCAGCGCCAGGAACAGGCATCCCGCCAGCACGGTTCCACCTGCCGCTAAGCCGGGGACCAACCACCCGGACGAACCCTCACCATCGGCTACGGAGGCGGAAGGAGTCGATGACGGTGTCACGTCGATGACGGCCTCGGTCGTCTGCTCGACCGAGTGCGGCGAGCGGGTGGGTCCCGTTTCATGCTGGGAGTCATCGGGGTGGGAGGGATCAGTGTGCTTCTGCGTCGCCGGGTCGCGCGCTGCGGGCCCTCCCGTAGCCGGGAGGGCGAGTGTCCAGCCGGGCATGATCAGGTCTGGGTCGGTCAGTCGGCCGCCGTCGGGCTGCGCGATGTGTGTGGAGGCGTCGAAGATCTCGCGATAGCGTTCCGGGTCGCCGAGTTCGCGGTCGGCGATGTCCCAGAGGGTGTCACCTGCTTGGACGGCGTAGTTGCCCGCGGTCCTGCGGGCGTGGGTGTCCTCGGTCATGGGGACGCGTAGCGCGAGCCCGATGGGGAGGAAGTCGGGTCGGTCGCCCAGGACGTCGTGGTTGAGGTCGATCAGCTCGGCGTAGCGGGTGCCGTCGCCGAGTAGCTGCTGGGCGATCTTCCACAGACTGTCGCCGCGCCTTGTCGTGTAGGTCGTGGTGGGCGGATCCGGCTCGACGTGTTCCGCTGCTGGCGGGTCGGCCTCGCGGGGTGGCGGAGCCGTGGGTGCGGCCGCGGGAGGTTCGGCGTCGAGCCGCGGGACAGGAACGGCGGCGTGAGTCGCCGGGACCGGGAGGGTGGGAACGGTTCCGGGTGTGGCTATGAAGGCCAAGGCGGCGACTGTCACGAGCTTCCGGGCGGTCTGTTGTGGGAGGGCGAGACCGGGCAACGCTGGGATCCGGAAGCCGCGAATCTGGGCGACGATCTCGGTCACCAGGGTGGCGGCGACGACAGCCCAGGCAGCCCAGACGGCGAGGGTGAGCAGCAGCAGAGCCAGGGTGCCGTCGTCACGCCGAGTGAGGAGGCTGGGCAGGTCGATGACCTCGTCTGGCGATGGGGTGGCGCCGATCGCCAGCATGAGGACGGGCACGCCGGCGACCAGGACGACGATGGCAAGGGTCGCGGCAAGGCCGCGCAGGCGTTGACCGGTCATTGTTCGTTCCCTTCCATGGTGCGGACGAGGCGCGCCGACGCGCGCCCGGTCACCGGCAGGTCACCGATGCCGACGAGACTCAAGAACTTGGGGCGGTACGTGTCGGCGACGCGGACGGTGATGGTGTCGCCATCGTGGACCGACACCGACCCGCTGACGCCGGCAGCCGAGAGGAACTCGCGGGCCGCGGATCGGCCAGCCGAGGTGTCGACGGCGAGGTAGCGGCCTTCGGCGGCCGGTGCGGCGGCCACGTGTTGGCCACCGGCGCGCGCCGCTTGTGCAGCGAGGTTGTGGACGCGTTGCTTGGCGTGGACTTGGCCGCCGAGGTCGACGGCCAGACCGACCAGGATGGTCATCACGATGCTGGTGGTGACGAGCCACAGGCTGATCGAGCCGCGCTCGCGTTCGCGGCAGGTCATGAGCGTTCCGTCCAGGTGTCGATCGGGCTGGAGGTGTGTGCCCGGATGATCCGGGAGCCGGGGACACCGGGGACGGCCAGGTCCGACAGGTCGACGCGGCAGGTGACGGTCACGTCGACGGAGCCGGGTTCGCCGACGCGTGTGGCGAAGCCGGAGACGTCGACCTCGACCGTGATCCGGGTGCAGTCGATCTGCTGGTTGGCCAGGCTGGCGCGGGCAGCGGCGTTTGCGTCGGTGCGGGCGTGGTCGCTGGTGCGGGCGATCGACGCGGAGCGGGCAGCGTCAGCGGCGGCGGACTCGACGGCTCCGTGGGCGATGGCGGTGCGACCGCCGAAGATGATCAGCCCGACGAAGAGGATGAACGCGGGCAGTCCGATGACGGCCTCGATGGTGGCCGAGCCGTGCTCTGGACGCGCGGTCATGGCGCGGTCAGCCGTTCGACGGGCAGCGATGCCGACTGGGTGACGGTGGGCGACCAGCCGGGGATGACGCTGAGGCTTCGGCCGCGGACGGTCACCGAGACCGTGGTGGCTGTGCGGGTGGCGGTGGCCCGCGACGAGGTGAGGACGTCGCGACCGCCGGCGTCGGCGATGAACGCGGTGGCGGCGGTGACGCCGTCGGATTCGCGGCCGGTCTCGCTGGCGGCGGCATGGGCACCTTCTTGGGCAGCGGCGATCGCCACGGCGCGGGCGTGGTGGAACAGGGCGGCCTGCATGCCCAGGAACATCACCGCGAACAGGGCGGGCAGCAGGATGATCAGTTCGACCGTGACCGAGCCGCGCTCGGCGGGCCGGTCAGTTGATCTGTCCGGCTTGTGACTGGACATAGGCCCGGATGGCGGCGACGGCGATGGCGACGATCGCGATCACGGCGACCGCCCACAGGACGTGCTCGGTGGTGACCGATCCGCGGTCGCGCCGGCGATCGTGGTCCAGGGCGAGTTGAAGCATGAGCAGCACGCTGGTGAGTCGACTCATGATGAGTGGTCCTTCCGTTGAGGGTCAGGTGTTGATGAACATCCGCAGCAGGGCTGGGGTGACGAGCAGGGCCATGAAGATGACGCCGAGCAGGGAGCCGGGGATGGTCATGCGCTCGCCGATGGCGTTGGCTTCGGCGATCTCGTCGCCGAGCATGGCGGTGCGCATGGCCGCGGAGCGGGCGCGCAGGTTCGTGTAGACGGAGGCGCCCTCCTCTCCGGACAGGCGCATGATGTCGGCGAAGTCGTCCAGCTCGGGGAGCCCGAGTTCGTCGGCCAGCGCGTGCAGGGCGTCCCACGGGGGCTGCCCGGACCACCGCGATCGGGTGAGTTCTTCGCTGAGGCGGCGAAACACCCACGAGTCGCCGACGTTCGCGGCCGCTTCCATCGCCTGGCGCACCCCGGCGCCGTTGTTGCGTTCGAGGGCGACTAGGTCGATGTAGGCGCCCAGGGCGCGAGAGAACTCGATGCGGGCCTTGCGGGCGTCGTCGACGGCGTTGTAGTTCGGCAGGAAGAACATCACGCCCGCCAGGGCCACGGACCCGAGCGCAGGGATCACGAACGGCAGGCCGAGCCCGAGCAGGTCGAACAGCAACGCCAGCAGTGGCGCGATAAGCAGACCGAGGCCGGCGAAGGCGAGCTTGTCGCCGTAGAACCGGGCGACCGGGATCCGCAGCAACGCGAGCTCACGGATCGGGGTCCGGACCCACAGCACCGGGGGCAGGTGCTTGATCGCCCACACGCCGACGCGTTCCTTGCCGCGAGGTGCTCCGCCTGTGTCGTCGCCGGCGTTGATCCGTCGTTGCGGTGAGAGCCGGTTGAGCGCGTCGACCAGATCGGGTTCGGCCGGCAGCAACCGCACGGACAGCAGCACGAGTCCGAGGCTGATCAGCATCCCAGCGGCGAGCATCAGCTGCAGTCCGGTGGTCATGGCGCGACTCCGTCGGTGGTGGCCAGGAAGCGGGGCATCGGTCGGCCGATCGCCATGCGTTTCGTCCACACGAGGGTGGCGACGTAGGCGGTGAGCAGCAGGACGAGGATGACCTGCCCGAGCGGGGATCGGTACGGTTCGACGTAGGTGCCGGAGATCGCCAGGACGACCAGCACCCCGACGCTGATGAGGGTGACCCAGCGCGCGGTCGCCCGGGGTTTGGCCCGGTCGGCTTCGATCTGGCGGCGTGCGCGCACGTCGGCGGCGACGGACTCGGCGAGCCCTTCCAGCACGCTGGCCAGCCCGGCGCCGCGGCGTTGCGCCCCGAGGATGAGGTTCGCGGCGACAAGGTCACCGGTGGCGTCGTCGAGCTCGTCGGCGAACGCGCGCAGGGCGTCCTCGGTCTTCCACCGGGCCCGCAGCCGTGACACCAGACGGGTGACCTCCGGCTCGATCGCTGCCGGGGTCGAGCGCAGTGACGTGACCAGCGCCTGCTCAAGTCCGACGCCCACGGTCAGCACACCGGCGAGGGTGCGGGTCCATTCCTCCATCGCCTCGAGCCGCACGATCCGCTGCTGCGCCGATGACGACGAGAGCAGGACCGGGAGACCGACGAATGCGACCGGCGTAGCGACCAGCGCCAGCACCCACCCGGTGATCGCGAACGCCAAAACGCCGGCGGCAACGCCCGCGAGCAGCAGTCGCCGTGTCTGTTTGGACAGTCGCGGGGTTCGATGTGGTCGGGCCGGCCGGTCCACGTGCTCGCTCGGCTGTAGGCCGATGACCAGGCCCATCACGCCAGAGACGACGAGGGCACCCGCGAGAGCGGGGATGAGCACGATCATGGCCGCGCCTCCTGCTGCGCCAGGTAAGTTGCGAGATCGAACCCGCGGGCAGCCAGTGCCCGATACCCGTCGGGTAGGACGGATGGGGCGGCGACACCGTCCGTGCCGGGGGCGAAGACGTGGGTGGCGGCGTAGCCGGTTTCGCGTTCGCCGGGGTCGACGGCGATGATCTCGGCCACCCGGCGCCGTCGCCTGGCGGCGCCGTCGACGGTCTCGGTCGTCATGTCCAGATGGACGACGAGGTCGATGGTGGCGGCGAGTTTGCTGGTGGCCAGGTCGTGAGTGACGTGCGAGCCGGCTTCCATCGCGCAGGTCACGAGCTTGCGCAGCGCAGCGATGGCGTCGGACGCGTGGGTGGTGGAGATCGAGCCGGTGCCGGACTCCATCGCCTTGATCATGGCCCAGATCTCGCGGCCCCGGACCTCGCCGACGATCTGGCGCTGCAGGTTGAACCGGAACGAATCCACCAGGGCCTCGTCGAGAGTGAACTCACCGGCTTGGCGTCCGTCCAGGCCTCGCTCGCCGGACCCGGGTCGGGCTTCCCAGGGGTGCACGATGCGGTGCCGGTCGGGGAGCTCGTGCAGGTGCAGCTCGTACTCGGTCTCGAAGGTGCCGATAGCTTCCAGCGGGTCGATCTCGGCGCACAGCGCGCGGACCAGGGTGGTCTTGCCGGCGCCTTGGCCGCCGGAGACGACGATGCTCTTGCGTGCCCGGACCGCGGCACGAAGGAACGACGCCGCCACGGGCGTGAGCATGTCCCGGCCAACGAGCTCGTCCAAGGTGATCTGCATCAGCCGATGCCGGCGGATCACCACCGAGGGTCGCGGTGTCACCCACGCCGCCGCGGCGAGTCGCGAGCCGCCGTCGAGGCGCAGGTGCAGACGCGGCTGAGCTTCGGAGAATCCGCGTGCGTTGACCTCGCTCCGAGACGCGAGGAATACGAGGAAATCGATCAACTCCTCATCGGAGTCCGCCACCGGTGGACCCTCGAGGAGACTGCCATCGGTGAGCTCGAGCAGGACCCGGTCGTGACCGGTGATGATGATGTTCTCGACCCGGTCGTCGTCCACCAGCGGCTGCAGCCGGCCGAGTCTGAACAGCGAGTCGAACACGGCGCGGGCTGTCGCGTCCTGCTCGATCGGGGTCATCGTCGCGGCGCCGTCGTTGACTCGATCGGTCAGCGTCGATTCGATCAGGTCCAGCACGATCGCTCGGCCGAGTTCCTGCTGCGCTGTCTGAGGCAGCCGGCCGCGGTCGGACGCCACGGCCTGGCTGAGTCGATCGGATGCTTGGGCCCGCAACGTCGCGACGAGCGGCCAGTCGACGGGGACGGCGCTCGCCGCGTCGGAGGTGGGCAGTGGCAGGGTCTGGTGGCCGTTTGGCCCGGCGGGCACACTCAGCAGGGGCAGTGGGGTGGCGAACAGGGGCAAGTCGAGAAGCTCGGCGGCCAGACTGTCGGTGGGTTCAGTCGTCATCGCGCTGCTCCTTCGACGAGGTCGAGACGCTGGGCGCGGACGACCGCATGGACCGCGGCGACCGCTGCGTTCAAGCTGCGCACCAAGGGAGCGGAGTCGAACTTGGGCGATGGCGGTGCCCCACGGTGGAGGACTGCCGCGGACTCCGGGTCGTCGGCGAGCGTTGCGAGGACCGGGAGTTTCACTGCCGCGGTGACCTCGCGGGCGCGGTAGGGATCGCCCTCGCCGACGAGGAGCAGTTGAGGTTCGCGCCAATGGACGAGCGACCGGGCGACGGCGTCGCCCCACGACCTGGTGGCCGACAGTGCGGGCAGTGAAGTCCTGGTCGCGATCAGGACGAGGTCGGCGTTGTCGAGCAAAGGAGTGGGGGAGCCGGTCAGTCCGAGCCGTCCGGCGTCGATGATGACGTCCTGGCCGGTCGCCTCGAGGTCTCCGAGGACGACCGACAGTGGCTCCCAGAGGTCCCGCAGCGCGGCGGCTTGGGTGTGAGATCTGGTGCCGGCGACGTACGAGACGGGCGTGTCGTTGATCGGCTCGGCAACCTCGGCGAGGGTGTCGGTGAGATCTGTGCCGGTGAGTGCCAACTCGACGACGCCCGCGCGGTATTCGCGGGTGCCCCTGAAATAGCCGGCCAGCAGGCTGGACCCGCCGGTGGGGTCGGCCTCCACCAGCAACACCGGGCGCGGCCAGCACAAGGCCAATCCCAGGCAGGTCGTCGTCACGCCGGGCGACCCGGACGCGGAAGCGAGCGTGATGACGGCCATCTCACCGCTCCCGACTGTCCAGAACGATGGCGACATTGCCGGTGGCCGCTCGTGCAGCCAGCGTGGCCGCTTCACCTTCGGCGACTTGCACATCCACGACCAGCTGGCCGGTCTCCTCGGAGTATCGGGTGCCCACGATCTCGGCCGTACTGAAGGCGGGGGTCTGAGCGGGGGCCGCCTCCCCGGCCGCGGGTGTGACGACGACGCGGACGTTGTCGCCGACCTGGAACGGTTCCGACGGTGCCTGGGCCGGCGTGACCGCGACACCGACGACCGATGCACCGTCGGCCGGTACGACGGTCGCAGCTACCGCGCTGCGGGTGACCAGGCCACCTTCGGCGATATCGAGTGCGGCGCGCTTGCCGACCACCGTGTCCAGAGCCGCGCCCGGCAGCGGGTCCAGGGCGGGGTCGGTACTGATCTGCACCCGGGCCAGATCGTCGGCCTCGATCACTGAACCGCGGGCGATGTCGGCTCGGGCCACCAGCACCTCGGTGCTGTTGGTGGCCGCGGTCCAGGCCCACGCTCCGAGGAGCCCGCCCAGGCCGATCAGGATGACTGCGGCTGCGACCAGCCCCGGTCGGCGCCTCAGTTTGGGTGGGGGAGCGAGGGGGGGTCCGGCCGGACCGTCTGGCCCGTGGTCGATGGTCCTGTCGTCTCGAACGGCTGTACTCATGTTCACTGCCCTTCACCCCGGAGGCTCGCTACTGCACGAGCACCTGCGCTTCGCCGACGGCCACGCGGACCGACCTCTGCAACCCGTCCAGGCGGATCACTCCGCTCTGGCCGGCGCCCTCCCACGACACGACCCACGCCGATGTCGCGGTGACCGTGAACGTGTCGTCGGGCAGGCCACCGCTCGATGTCTCGTAGGTGTGACCGCACGTCGGCGACTTCGACTTCCCGAACGCCGCCTTGTAGGCCGTGCCCTTGTTGCGGCACGTGATCTCCGTGCCGTCGCCCATGTCCCAGCGGATGCTCTCCACCCGCGCGGTGGCGGTGATCGTGATGCCGCCCGCGGACGCGGACGCGGTGATCGGTCCCCACGTTTGCCGGCTTGGCGAGGCGACCCACATCCAGACCGGCATCCCCACGATCCCGATGCGGTCAGGGCCAGGCTCGGGCACGATCCCGATGTCGATCGCCCGAAGTCCCATTCGGTCCACGGCGATCTGGGCGACCTCTCGCGGCGTCGGACCCGCTCCCGAGTTCACCGGCGGAGTCGCCGACCAGACCTGGATCTGCAGATCGGTCTGTGGCTGCCAGCACTCGTAGACGTTGCCGTCGCCCGGCTCGTGACCCTGCCACGCCGGGTCGCCGGCGACCGGTTGCGGATCGGCGAGACGGACATAGCAGTTCAGGGCGTTCGACCAGTACCCGAAGTCGGTGCTGCACGGCACCGGCCCAGGAGGAGGCTTCGAGATCCCGCTCTTGGTCCCATCCCAGTAGCAACTGGCCCCCGAACCTGAGTCCTTCGGAGCTTCTCCAATGTCACCGGGGTCGCTCGGCTCAGACGGGACCTCGACCGTCACCAAGCACTCACCGCTCTCGGGGTCGACCACTTGGCATTCCGGTGCAGCTACTGAAGCCGAGAGGCCGAGCGCACAAACGCAAGAGGCAGTCAGGAGGCAGAGGACGATGTCGATCAGAGCGCGGCGCATGGCGTTCGCTCGATGTCCTGGCCCGAAGCAACTCGCCACGCGCCATCGGGATCGGAATCCCACTCGTAGTTCGCAACCGTGTACCTGATCCAACCCGTCTCGGGCCGATCGGCACTCACGACGGACTGGCCGTCTTCGTTAACCAGGTCTACATCGCTGACGTCGTAACAGACATCGATCTGCACGACGGGAACCTTGCCGGCCTGTGGATCAGAGTTGTCGAGGTTGATGTTCCGAACCTTCAACTCGGCGATCCTCGTCTCACCGGTCTGATGGACGCGGTCGCGTCGGGCCTTCTCGAAGAGCCGTTGCTGGGCAGTGAGTTCCGTACTGATCGCGATCCTCTTCAAGGCCCCGAATGACTGGCTCGGGTCCTGACGGAGGCGATTGCGGACTGCGAAGTACTCGCGGAGCTTCGCCTCCGCTACCGACGCGGCCTTCTGAGACTCGGTTGGTGGCGTCGTAGCGGACGCAGGGGACGTCGTCGAGGTCGAGTCGCTCGTCGCGGGGTCGCCGTTGCTGTCCGAGCAGGCTGCGAGAACGACGAACAGCAGTGCTGCCGTCGCCAGAACTCGCGTGCTTCGTGCGATCGTCATGGCCCCCGATGCCTGCCTTCCCCCTCGGTTGATGCGCGGGGGATGCAGATGACGTGGTCGCCGACGGCCGGTGAGAACGCCATCACGACCTATTGAGTCACTGGTGGAGGACCAGATGCAACTGTCTTCCATCGTCCATTCCGCCTCCCGAAGTCGATGTCCTGCTGCGTAGGTGTGCCGCGGGTTCCGAACACCCCCTGCCGCCTGGGTGTTCGCGACCGGTGTTTGGAGGGTTACACGTCTGGCACCTGAGGTGGGCTCCGTGAAGGGCAACCTGTGGATAAGTCGGCGCAAATTGGTGCTGTGGTCCCCGCTGGACACCTTCGCTGAGCGGGAGGTGCAAAGCCGATGACGGTATCGATGAAGGTCATGTCCGCCGGGGACGGATACAAATACCTGCTCAAGAGCGTCGTGGCCGCCGACGGCAACCGCGCGTTGTCGACGCCGATGACCCGCTACTACGCCGAGGCAGGCACACCGCCAGGCCGTTGGATGGGAGCGGGACTCAAGGCCCTGAGCGAGGGGACACTGTCTCCAGGAGAGCCGGTCACGGAGGAGCAACTCGCGTTGCTGCTTGGTGCCGGACGAGATCCGCGCACTGGAGAGAAGCTCGGACTTGCATTCCCGCAGTACGCCTCGATCCGCGACCGAGTGGCCAGTCGTGCTGCGACCCTGAGCGCCGCGCTCAGCCCGGACCAGCGGTCCGCCGCGCTCGGCGTCATCGAGTCCGAGGAGCAAGCTCATGGCGAGAGCCGAGCGGTGGCGGGATTCGACTTCACGTTCTCAGTGCCGAAGTCGGTGTCGGTCCTATGGGGAGTCGCGGACGCCGGAACGCAGGCCCGGATCGTCGAGGAGCACCACGCCGCCGTCAGCGAGGTACTGGCGCTCTTGGAGCGGGAGGTCGCGGCCACGCGGGTCGGGCGGAGCAACGGCGAAAGTGCGGTGGCCCAAGTCGAGGTCGTTGGGGTGGCAGCGGCTGCCTTCGACCACTGGGACTCACGCGTCGGCGACCCGCAGCTACACACGCACGTCGTCATCTCCAACAAGGTCATGACCAAGAGCGATGGAAAGTGGCGCAGCCTCGACAGCCGTCCACTCCACGCTGCCGTTGTGGCGCTTTCTGAGCACTACAACGCCGTTCTCGCTGACCGCCTCAGCCGAAATCTTGGTTTGGAGTGGGAGCAGCGTCAGCGGGGCCAGGACCGCACTCCGGCGTGGGAGCTGGCGCTGGTGCCCGACCTCCTTGTCAAGCACTTCTCCGGGCGCGCCCGCGCCATCGAGCTGGAGAAGGACCGCCTCATCGAGGACTATGTCGCTCAGCATGGACGGAGGCCGTCCCGCACGACAGTCATCCGACTTCGCGCCCACGCGACCCTCGCGAGCCGCCCAGACAAGCAGGTGCGCTCCTTGGCTGACCTGACAGAAGAATGGCGTGCACGCGCCGGCCGAGTTCTCGGGAGAGACGGGTCGGCGTGGACCCGAGGGCTCCTTCGAGCAACTCGACCGCAACCCGCGCTCCGCGCCGATGACATCAGCCTCGACGTCATCTCGTCGACAGCAGCGGCCGTCGTCCACACTGTGAGTGAGAAGCGATCGACATGGCGGTACTGGAACCTCTGGGCCGAGGCGGCGCGTCAGACCATGGGCTGGCGATTCGCCAGCGCCCAGGATCGAGAAGACGTCACGGCCATGATCGTCGCCGACGCCAAGGGACAATCACTCGCTCTGACTCCGGCAGAGTTCGCGGCCACCCCGGCGATCTTTACGCGTGCAGACGGCACCTCGCAATTTCGACCTCGGCACGGCGTCGTCTACAGCTCGGTTGAACTTCTCGGCGCGGAAGACCGCCTCCTGGCGCGCGCCAACGACAGGACGGCTCCCACTCTGAGCCTCGGCGAGTCTTCGCGGTACTCGCTTCAAGACGAATCCGCAGTGAGCCGAACCGAGCGGGGAGGGGATGTACTCCGGAACATCGCGTCGTCAGGACGGCGACTCGATCTCTTGGTGGGGCCGGCGGGGGGAGGCAAGACCACCGCGATGCGCACGCTTCGTCTGGACTGGCAGGCCCAGCACGGTCGAGGGAGCGTCATTGGGCTTGCGCCGAGCGCAACCGCGGCACAGGTCCTCGCGGACGATCTGGGCATCGCGTGCGAAAACACCGCCAAATGGCTGTACGACCACGACCACGGCGGAACCGAACTGCAACGCGGCCAACTTGTCATTATCGACGAAGCGACCCTCGCCGGGACGCTCACCCTGGACCGGATCACCGCCCTGGCGGCTGAAGCCGGTGCCAAAGTGCTGCTGGTCGGCGACTGGGCACAGCTCCAATCGGTTGATGCTGGGGGAGCGTTCAATCTCCTGGCACAGAACCGGGACGACGTCCCCGAACTCAGCGATGTTCATCGCTTCACGCACGAGTGGGAGAAGCGAGCCTCCCTCGAGCTCCGGCGCGGGAGTGACCAAGCCATCGACACCTACATCCGCCACGGCCGCGTTCGTGAAGGCGCCACAGGAGACATGAACGACGCCGCCTATCTCGCATGGCGCGCCGATGTCCGAGCCGGCCGCGAGAGCGTCCTCGTGGCCGAGTCCGCCAGCTCGGTGATCGACCTGAACACCCGAGCCCGAGCAGAACGGATCCTGGACGGCGACACAAGCGCCGGCCGTGACGTCCTTCTGGCCGATGGCACTCGAGCGTCCGCCGGTGACATCGTCATCACGCGGACCAACGACCGTAGGCTCGGGCAGGGGAGTGGTAGCTGGGTCCGAAACGGGGACCGGTGGCGCGTCGCGAGTGTCGGTCGCGACGGCTCGCTTGACGTCGAAAGACCGAGCCCGCCCGGACGCAGTGCGGCGACTCTGCCGGCGACATATGTCGCCGAGCACGTCGAACTCGGATACGCCGTCACCGCCCATCGGGCACAAGGCCTCACGGTCGACACGGCACACGTCGTGGTGTCACGTACGACAACGAAGGAGAGCCTGTACGTTTCCATGACCCGCGGCCGAGAGCGGAACGCGGCCTATGTCGCGCTCGACTGCCCAGACGACACCCACGCCGCAGACGCCGGAGATGCATCCGCAAGAGCCGTCATGCTCGGCGTCTTGCGGCACTCTGGTGCCGAGCTCTCTGCGCACCAAGTGATCGAGGCCGAACAGCGGCGCTGGTCTTCAATCGCCCAGGTCGCGGCTGAGTACGAAACACTCGCGGCCGTCGCCCAACACGATCGGTGGGTTGACATGCTCAGGAGGAGCGGACTGGCGGATGAGCAGGTCTCCGCGATCATCCGTGCGGAGTCCTTTGGCCCCCTCTCCGCCGAGCTCCGCCGGGCCGAAGCCGCAGGCATGGTTCTCGCGGAACGACTGCCTCGGATCGTCAATCGTCGATCGCTACAAGATGCGGAGGATATCGGAGCCGTGCTCATTGACCGTCTCGCGCGCGAGGCACGGGTTACGCAACCTGAAGTGCCCCGGGACGAGGTGCGTTTCATCGGGGGTCTCATCCCTGCCGCAGACGGAGCCATGCCAGGAGAAATCGCCGATGCCTTGGCCCAACTGCAAGCAGCCATCGAAGCCCAAGCCCGAGCGCTGGCGCACGCTGCTCTCGCCCATGGGGAACCTTGGACGCGACGCCTCGGTCCGCCTCCCGTTGGACGGCAAGCGCTGGATCGTTGGATGCACGAACTTCGGATCGTCGCTGCATACCGCGACCGGTATCCGGAAGAAGTGGGAGGCAGGGACCGGACTGCCGCCGACGTCCACCAACGACGCGACCGTGCTCACGCCGCCGAAGCGTCAGAGAGGGCTAGGTCTCTCGCCACCTCCTGTCGCCCGGAAGCTACAGGGCCACTTTCGGCCGTACGTCTGGACGCTGCGCACCCATAGGTGGACTGGGGCATGCAGCAAGGGGTGCGTCACATCGCCAGGATGCGCGGAAAGTCGGAAGTGCGTCCAAGCCCAGACCGGGCGCGTTAGAAGCGTCGGCCACCCCAGAAATGGGCGCAGCCGACGCTCGCTCGGATACGAGCGAGCGTCGGCTGGACGCGCCGACGGAGAGACCCCTGGGCTGCGCATCTGCTGAGGGGCAGGAGGTCCGAGATGGGCCAGGATGGTGACGTGTCTGACACGCATCTTCGCTCTCTCAGGTTGATCAGGCGCGCAGCGCCTTGATCTCTAGGAATTCTTCGAGGCCAAACACTCCCGACTCGCGCCCCAGGCCGGATTGCTTGTAGCCGCCGAACGGGGCCCGGAAGTTCCAGGCACCCCCGTTGACGATGACTTGTCCGGCGCGCATCTGCCGGGCGACCTCGTCAACGAGATTGGCGTTCGTGCCCCAGACCGCCGAGGAGAGACCGTAGTCCGTGGCGTTGGCGGTGCGGACAGCTTCGTCGACATCGTCGTACCCCAAAATGGCCAGCACGGGACCGAATACTTCATCCCGCGCGATAGGCATGTCGGGTGTCACCCTCGACAGCACGGTCGGCTTGACGAAGTATCCGTGGCTTTGGTCCGTTGGTTGCTCTGACCCACCGATGACGAGGCGTGCGCCGTCGTCGATGGCACGGTCGATGTGGTTTCGGACGCGTGCGCGCTGGGCATCGGACACCACGGGCCCGAGCACCGTCTGCGGGTCCCGGGGGTCACCGAGCAGGTATTCCGACGCGGCGACGGCCGCGATGTCCTCGGCACGAGCCAGTTCCGAGCGGGGAACCAGCATGCGCGTCAAGGCGCTGCAGGCCTGGCCGGAGTTCTCGAAGCAGCGAGCCACCGTCTGCTTGACTGCGAAGTCGAAGTCCGCATCAGGAAGGATCACGGAGGCGGACTTGCCGCCGAGTTCCAATGAGACCTTCTTCACGGTCCGAGCGGCCAGCTCCGCCACGCGCGTCCCGGCCGCGGTTGAGCCCGTGAAGCTTACGAAGTCCACTTCGGGGTGGGAGGCGAGCACCTCGCCCACGACCGGGCCGCGGCCGTTCACGAGGTTGAAGACTCCGGCCGGGAACCCGACCCGGTTGACTTCCTCGGCGAAGACGATGGCGCTGAGGGGTGTCACCTCGCTGGGCTTCAAAACGACCGTGCACCCCATGACCAGGGCGGCACCAACCTTCACCACCAGCTGGTGCAGCGGGTAGTTCCACGGCGTGATGCATGAGACGACGCCGAAGGGCTCCCGCAGGACGGTGACGTTTCCGTCGGTCGACTTGAACTCGACCTCGTCGGCTGCCTCGGCGAGCCAGTCGAGCACGTCGATCGGGAGATCGACCTGCGAGGCCGAGGCGTCGCGACGTGGCGCGCCGAGCTCGTCGATTGTGAGTTCGATCAGCTCGGCGCGCCGTGCCCGCAGCGCTTCCGCAAGGTCATGGACGAGCTGGGTCCGCTTCGCAAGTGGAGTGGCAGCCCACTCGTTGAAAGCGGTGCGGGCAGCCAGGACGGCGGCGACAGCGTCTTCCGGTGTGCCGTCGGGGACTTCGGCGATGACCTGCTCCGTGAAGGGGTTCACGACTGGAATCGATCGGTGGCCGGATGCCCTCACCCAGGCGCCGGCGATGTAGTGGTCTTGATGAGTCATGGGAGGCTCCTGCGAAGAGAAGGGGAACTGGACGGAGATGGTCACGGATTCGCGCCCTTGTGGGGTGCAATGAACAGGCGCCACGAACCGACGACGCCCGGCTTGTCGGATCCCTGCGCGGTGATGTCGAACTCGAGGGTCAGGACGACTCCTTCGGCTCGCGGCGTCACGTCGGTCACGGCCATCGTGAAGACGAGCTCCTGCCCGGCGCGAAGCTGGCTGGGGAAACGGACCCGGTCGACCCCGTAGTTGAGGACGTAACACTCCGAGCGGTCGAAGCGGATGTGCTCGTTGAGTAACGGGTCCACCAGAGCGAGAGTGTGGAATCCCTCGAGAATGTCTCCAGCGACCTGACTCGACCATTGCGTGCTGTCCAGCGGCGTGAAGTAGGTCAGTTCCATGAAGGACGCGCCTTCGTCGGCGCTGACCGAGAAGGGGAGGCTGGTGAACTGCTGACCGACGAGGTCTGAAATTGCGGCGAACGGGATCCGCCGTGGCAGCGGGCGGGGACGTCCCGGAGCCCCACCGAGGCTACTCATCGAGGAACCTCACACCGTCATGCCGAGCGACGCTCCGGTCGATCTGCTCGCGCATGCCAAGGGACTCATAGACCTGGTTCGTGTCCTGCTTAATAGCCGCCAGCGTGCTCGAGCCGACGTGGCGCAGGCGTTCCCCGACGGACGTCACGGTGTCCTCCAAGTGCTCTGCCGAGGTCAGGTGCGTGACGAGGTCCCACTCCAGGGCGGCCCGTCCGCCGAACATCCCGGCGGTGAGCATGCACGCCTTGGCCTTCTTGTGATTGGTGAGCCATGGGAGCATGTTGAACCCCGCGGCGACGCCGTCGGCCACCTCGGGGATTCCGAAAAGGCAGTCGTCCGTGCTGATGACGAGATCCGCCGGCAGCACCAGCTCGAATGCACCGCCCAGGCAATGCCCCTGCGTGACCGCCACGACCGGGTGAGGGGAGTCCCAGATCGCCCAACGGCAGGCGTTCGTCCGGCGCAGCGCCTCGGCGAGATCGGGCACCGCCTCGTTGCGGTCCCATCCAGCCGAGAACGATCGGCCTGCTCCGCGGAGGAAGATCGCCGCGACCGTCGAATCGTGGGCCACGCGCTCGATCTCCGCCTGGACCGTCGCGTACATCGAGAAGGTGAGGGCGTTGAGCTTCTCCGGACGATCGAATGTCAAGGTGACGATCGAGTCCTGGCGGGCGATCGTGACGTCGCTCATGCCTCGGCCCTCGCGTGGATGGCCGCATCGACGGCGTACAGCTTACCCTGGGGCGTCACCATCACCGGGTTGAGATCCACGCTCATGACCGATTCGTCATCGCGCAGGAGCTCGTGCAGTGCGTTGACGACCTTGGTGAGCGCGTCGAGGTCGACTTGTCGCTCGCCGCGGCTGCCCCTCCAGACGGGACGAGATTGCAGCGAGTCGATCATGCGCTCCACCTCGGCCACGTCGAGCGGGAGGACTCCGACAGCGACGTCCTTGACCTGCTCGGTGTAGACGCCACCGGCACCGATGACCGCGAGTGCGCCGAAGATGTCGTCCCGCTGGACGCCGACGATGAGCTCACGGTTGCGTCCCAGGTCCTCCACGACCAAGAAGCCCTTCAGCGCATCGATGCCGAGTTGCTCACCCACGCTGCTCACGATCGACTCGACCGCCTCGGCGGCTCCGTCGCCCGTCGTGATTCCCAGCTTCACCGCTCCCAGCTCGGACTTGTGACCGACGCCGGGCAGGACGCCCTTGATGACGGCCGGACGCGTCATCGACTCGACCACCTGTCGCGCCTCGTTCGCGCTGCGCACGACCTGCTGGAACGGGAACGGCACTCCGCGCAGGCGGAGAAGCTCGACGGACTGGGACTCGTCGAGCACGGTGGTCGACGGGCTCCCGCTCGCGAGTTCCTCGGGAGGAACGTCGACGCCGCGCAGGCCCAGTTGACGACCACGCTCGCGGAGCACCCGCATCGCAGCCGCTGCCGTTTCGGCGTCCTGGTAGACGGGGATGCCGGCCTCACGAAGCTGAACGAGGTGGTCGTGCTGCTGGTCGGCGTAGACCGTGAAGAAGACCACGGGCTTGTCGTGAGATCGTTGCAGGTCACCGAGGGCGGGCCCCGCTTCGGTGGGAACCAGCTGGGGGTCGGGTTGTGTCGCGGGCCAGTGCTCGGGTCCGTAGAGGCCGAAGCACACGACGCCGTCGTGGGCGGCACGGTCCAGCGTGACCTGGCTGAGCGACGCGAACAGCGTGGCGTCCTTGAGATACATGCCGGTCATGTCGACCGGGTTCTTCACGGGAGCACCGAAGGGCAGGCGGGTCGAGATGTCCTCCTGGACCTCGACGGGGTACTCGGGAACGGCCAGCCCGACGGACTCGATGGCGTCGGCGATCACCGTGGAGTGACCGCCACCGGACCCCACGACGGAGATGCGATCGCCGGCCAGCGGGGGACAGCGCACGAGCGCCTCGGCCGCGGGGTACAGGTGATGAAGGTGCTCGACCTCGATGATCCCTGCTTGACGGAAGAGGGCCGAGTAGGCCTGAGGCGCCTGGGACAGGGACGCCGTGTGCGACGCTGCGGCACGACTTCCCGCGCTTCCTCGTCCACCCTTGAGACCGACGATCGGCGTGTGCTGCGAGACCTCACGGCACGTCTCGATGAACTCCTCGGAGAGTCCCGGCGGCAATCCTTCGAGATAGAAAGCGATCACCTTGGTGTTCGGATCGTCACCGAGGTGCTTGATGTAGGCGTGAGCCGGGATGTCGGCCTGGTTGCCGAAGCTGACGAAGGACGAGAGCCCCAGTCCGTAGCGCCGGGCTTCGTGAACCATCGTCAGACCGTTGTTGCCGCTCTGGGAGACCACACCGATCGGACCACGCAGGACGTCGTCGATCTCGCTCAGGTTGGTGTCATGCCAGGTGTTGAAGAGCCCCATGCAGTTGGGACCGACGATGCGCATCCCGTGGGCGTTGCAGTTGGCGACGATCCGCTCCTGCTGTGCGGCTCCCTCGACCCCAGCTTCCGCGAACCCGCCGGCGAACACGATGCCGAACTTGGCCCCTCGCTCGGCAGCAGTGACCAGCGTGCTCTCCGCGAGTTCGGGTCGCAGCATGTTGAAGACGACGTCCACGTCCTCGGGAAGCTCGTCGACGGACTTGATGACGTTCGGATCGCCGTACGCACCCGCCCCCAGGACGGTGATCCGTCCTCGATAGCCGTTGTCGACCAGCACGCGCAGGTACGCGTTGCTGTCGCGGGTCGGATCCTTGGACACTCCGAGGAGGGCGATGTGTTGGGGGGCGAACAGCGCAGACAAGTCTGGCATGTGGGCCACGATGGAGCCTTTCGTTGCAGGGTGGATGGCGTGGCAGACGGGACGGTGTCTGGACGCGGGTGTGTGTGCTGGTGGTTCGCTGGATCAGCCGATGTCAGCCGACGCCGGGTCGACGCCCGACTCGTCCAGGACCTTCGCCAGATCGCCGGACGAGCGGTACTCGGCGATGACCTCGTTCACGGCATCGCGCAGGTCCGGGTTGTCCTTCGCCACGAGTGCCACGGCGACGGACGGGTTCACGGTCGCCGGGATGCGGTCGTCCGGCTGGAGCGCGACGTTCTTCATCGTGGTGTCGTTGTTCTGCGAGAGCAGGAACGCCAATGCGCCCTGTCCGCTCAAGTACGCGTCGATGCGACCGGCCTTGAGGTCCTGGTAGCCCTCGACGTCGGACTGGTAGAGCTTGACATTTTCCTTGCCGAACGCCTTCTGCATGTCCGGCACGACCAGGTAACCCGCCGCGGTGCCGATCTTCTTGCCCATGATGTCGTCGACCGTGTCGAGTCCGTCGGGGGAGATGACGCCCTGAAGATCCTGGTAGACCGGATCGCTTACCTGGAACATGCTCTTGCGCTCGGCATTGAGGGTCCAGTCGCCAGCGCTGATGTCCGCGCGGCCTGACTTCAGGCCCTCGATGATCGCGGTGAACGACGTCTGCTTGATGTCAGGCTCAAGGCACAGGCTGGCTGCCACGCGCTTGAGCAGCTCGCCGTCTGCGCCCGTCACATCGTTCCCGTCCTTGTAGATGAAAGGCGGGTACTCCGCGACGAGGGCGGTGAGCTTGCCCTCCTTGAGCGTCTTGACCTCGGCGATCGGCTCGCAGTCGGCGGGAACGGACGAGCCGTTCGCGTCACTGGAGCCACATGCCGCGAGGGTGATGCCGCACAGGGCGACACCGAGGAGGGTGGAGAGGGTCTTCTTCATGAGGTGTTCCGTTCTCTTGGGGGTATCGCATCAACTGCGTGGGATGGACGTCTTCTGCTTGCTGCGTGCCTCGACGGCATGGGCCAGACGCGACCCTGCGATCGAGACGACGACGTAGATGAGGCCGACCAGGGTCAGCACACTGAGGTACTCGAACGTCACCGAACCGATTGAGAAGCCCACGGAGAGGAGCTCTCGGACGCCGATCAGGTAGCACAGTGAGGTCGCCTGGAAGACGATCACCGAGTAGCTCACCAAGGAAGGGAACACCGTCCTGAGTGCTTGCGGCAGCACGACCGCGCGCAGTTCCTGCAGGCGAGTGAGCCCAAGACTCTGGGCGGCTTCGGACTGGCCCGGCGGTAGGTGGAGCAGCCCCGCGCGAATGATCTCGCCCATGTAGGCCGCGGTGTTCACGCCGATGGCCAGCACGGCGGCGGTCCAGGCTTCGAGGGTCAGGCCCACGCCCGGAAGGCCGAAGTACACGAGATAGATCAGCACGAGCGCCGGGACACCCCGGAGCACCTCGACGAGCGCGACGGAGAGCCACCGGACGGGCCGATGCCCGCTCACCGAAGCCAGCGCGACCAGCGTTCCTAGGACCAGTCCAAGGACGATGGAGGCGAGGGCCACGGTCAGGCTGATCTGCAGGCCGTCGAGGAGCTCGGGGAACCACGCGATCCAGTCTTCGATCATGCTGCGGTCCTGTTCTGCATGCGGTGCTCAACGGTGCGAGAGAGCACGGCGATCGGGATGCTGAGGCAGAGGTACAGTCCGCCGGCGATGGCGAACAGCTGGATCGGTGGCGCTCCGCGGTGCGCGGCGGTGAGGGCTTGGAAGGTGATGTCGGCGACACCGATGGCCGAGATCACGGCCGACTCCTTCAACATGCCGATGGCTTGGCTCGTGGAGGGAGGCAACGCCACCCGGACGCCCTGGCGCCAGATGATGCGCCAGAAGACCTGCCGTCCGGTGAGCCCCAGGGCCTCAGCTGCTTCCCGTTGTCCGCGGGGCACCGCCTCGATCCCCGCCCGGTAGTACTCGGCCAGGTACGCCGTGTTGACGAGGGCCAGACCGGTGATCGCGGCCACCATCGGCGGCATCGGCAACAAGTCGGAGAGCCCGAAGTAGATGAGCAGGACCATGACGAGCGACGGCATCCCGCGCAGGACCTCGACGTAGGCGGCGCCGCACAGGCGCAGGGCCTTGACGGGGGAGACCCGCATCAGGGCGACGACCATGCCCAGCGCTGCGGCGATCAGATAGGCACACGCCGTGACCAGCAGGGTCGGCCAGATTCCCTGCAGGAGGAGCTCGAGAGCGGGTCCCAGGCCGGCGTCGATGGTCATCGGTCCATCACGGCGGACAGGAACCGGATCGTCCGCTCATGGGTCGGATGGGTCAGCACCTGGTCCGGGGTGCCCTGCTCGACGATCTCGCCGTCGGCCAGGAGAAGGACCCTGTCGGCCACATTTCGGGCGAACCCGAGCTCGTGGGTGACGACGGCCATGGTCATGCCGTCGGCCGCCAGTTCGCGCATCACCGAGAGAACCTCCACGCCGACCTCAGGATCGAGGGCAGACGTTGGCTCGTCGAAGAGCATGGCGACCGGCTTCAGGGCGAGCGCACGTGCGATTGCGACGCGCTGCTGCTGGCCACCCGAGCACTGTGACGGCAGGGCGTCGGCCTTGCTCGCCACACCCACCCGGTCCAGCAGCGACACGGCGCGCTCGTGCGCCTCGTCCTCGCTCCTGCCCAGCACGAGACGCTGCGCCATCGTGACGTTCTTCAGGACCGTCATGTGCGGGAAGAGGTTGAAGCTCTGGAACACCATGCCGATCCGCCGCCGAACCGCGAGCAGCTCTGCCTTCGTAGCACGGGGCGGGTTGGCCGCGATCGGAACGCCGTCGATCGCGATCGTCCCCTTAGACGGCTCCTCCAGGTAGTTCATGCAGCGCAGGAACGTGCTCTTGCCGCCCCCGCTCGGGCCGATAATGGCGACGACCTCACCCGCCTGGACGTCCAAGGAGACCCCCGTGAGGACGGTGTGGTCCCCGTACCGCTTGACGAGGTCCCGGACGCTGATAACGGGCCGACCGGCTTTCTGGGCGGATGCCTCTTCACTCATGGCTGCTCCCTTGGCTCGACGGGCTCTCACACGGAGTAACGGCCGAGGATCTCGCCACCGTCGATGGGGACGAGAGCACCGTGGATGAACGAGGACTCGTCGCTGGCCAGGAAGAGCGCCAGATCGGCGATGTCCGTGGGTCGGCCCCACCGCTGCAACGGGAGCGTGGAGGTGAACGCCTCGCTGCTCTCGGGGTTGTCGTAGGAATCGCGCATCAGGGCGGTCTGGACGTTCGTCGGGCAGATGCCGTTGATGCGGATCTGCTCCGGTCCGTACTCGACGGCGGCGCACTTCGTGAGCTGCGCCGCGGCGCCCTTCGCCGCGTTGTAGACCGAGACTCCCGGGTGGCCCTGGAGGCCGCCGGTGGACACAATGTTGACGATGACGCCACCGTTGCCCTGCGAGAGGAACTGACGGACCGCGGCCTGCATTCCGAAGAACGTCCCCTTGGCGTTGACCCCGACGCTGATCTCCCACTCCGCCTCGGTGTACTCGTGGAGGAGCTTGCGTGCGGGAAGCATGCCCGCGTTGTTGACAAACACGTCAAGACGCCCGTAGGTCTCGACGGCGTGGTCGACCAGGGCGTCGATCTCGGCCTTGGAGGTGACGTCGCAGCGGACGAAGCTCGCCTCGCCGCCGGCCTGGCGGATCGCCTCGACCGTTGTCGCGGCCTCGGAGCCTTCGTATCCCTCAGCGCGGGGCGCCTCGTTCAGGTCCGAGACGACGACCTTGGCTCCCTCGCGGGCGTAGGTCATGGCGATCTGACGACCGATGCCCGAACTCGAACCGGTGACGACAGCGACGCGGCCCTTGATGCGGTCCATGGGTGCTCCTTCATAGCTACGTGGGGTGACGGCTCGTCCGTCCGGGAGGTACGCCCTCCGGTGTGACCAGCGTCTCCCGGGTGGGTCGGGTGACAGTCTGTATTCATCCATCGGTGGGGGGTAGAGCACGACTTTCATTGGCAGCGCCATACGCTGTATGGATGCTTGACCTACGGCAGTTGGCAGTTCTCCGTGCCATCAGGGAAACCGGTTCGCTCGCAGGCGCAGCTCGACAGCTGCATTACTCCCAGCCGACCATTGCGCACCACCTCCGTGGACTTGAGTCGCATCTGCAGGCGTCCCTGGTCACAAGAGGGCCTCGCGGGGCGACGCTGACCGAGCAGGGTGAGCTCTTCCTCGGGTACGCGCGGTCGGTGCTGGACACCCTCGACGAGGGCGTGGTGAGGGTGGCCGAGTCGAAAACTCCGTCGGTGCGGCGAGTGGGCACCTTTAGGACGGCCGGGGCCCTCCTCCTGGCGCCGGCCATTAGCCGGCTGCGTCGCGAGGGGCGTCTGCGCTCGGAGATCGAATTGGTGCACGGGCCACTGCGCGAGCACCTCGTCAACGTCAAGCAGGGTGCCTCTGACTGTGCGATCGTCTATTCGTTCGAGCCGTTGCGCACGGACGCGGAGGACGGTCTCGAAATCCGTACCCTGGCGCTCGACCCCTATCAACTTTGGGTGCATCGCGACCACCCAGCAGCGCGAAAGCAGACGACCATCGACCTGCGATCGCTGGCCGGCGACCATTGGATCGGCCGCCAGCGTGCCGGAGAGGCGGACGACAGCGCGCTGGAAGCACTCGGTCGGCGGTACGGCTTCACGCCGCGGGTGAACCTGCGCGAGGATGATTATGCGATCGTCACGGCGTTCCTCTCATCAGGTGGCGTCGCACTGCTGCCCAGTCTGTATCAGCCGGCTGAGTCCTCCGTGGTGAAGTTGAAGACGGTCCAGGAACTCGGACACCGATACATCAGTTTCGTTTGCTGCGCAGGAGAGCGGGACGAGGGGATCGGCCACATCGGCGACGCCCTGGCAGACGTCCTTGCCGCGAAGATCGCCTCCAAGGACCTGCGAGCGCCTGGGTAGCCATCCGCGACTCGGGACCGATGCACATTGTGACGGTGATAGTTGGATGACAATCGCGCCAGAGGTTACCGCCGCGGCCGTCGAATTCTCGACGGGGACGACTCCGCGGTCGCAGCCGCGGCCCTTGAAGAATCGCTCCACGCCCACCACCCCTATGAGGAGAACGTCGAAGACCTCCTCGAATTGCTGTCCCTGTATGCGCCGTCGATGGAGCGTCCGTGCGCCGACCACCGTCAGCTTTGTATCTGCAATTCGGCGATCAGCCATTCGTGGTGACATCTGAACTCGGGTGTGCTCACGGAGGGATGTCGAACGGCGCGGCGAACAGGCCGTAGCCTGCCCGCCAGGTAGCAATGGGTGACGACTAAGCTCGGCAACACGAGCTGAAGATCGGTGCACCCCCAGGGGGCACACTTCGGAGGTAACTGGAGGCATCGGCAGGTAACCGCGCACCGGGATTGCAGGCCAATCCGGATTCTGCCTGCAACGCCACGGAGCGTCCCTCCGGTTCAAGTCCCCCCTTGGACACACACGAAAACCCCTCCAATTGGAGGGGTTTTCGCTTTCGCCAGTGGCGGGACAAGGGGCAAATGTGCACCCTCAGGGGGCACGCGCGGACTGCGTGGACCGGTGGGGGACCGCAGGGGGACCAGATCGCAAGGTCCGGGGTTCCATCACACCGAGTTGACGACACCTCGGAGCGGGTTGAGCCAAGTCGTAGAGGCCATGCTCCGGGACTAGCTCCGGTCGAGTGCGAGAGCACATCGTGACTCAACCGCCGCCCTGGCGGCTTACCGAACCTGGCGCCAGTGATGCCGCAGCCCCTCGTGCTTTGAGTGGGCGCGCTATCTGGAACGCAGCGCTCAGCGGGGGGAACTCGCCGTGCGGGGCTCTCCCTGCCCGCGGACTGCTTCCCTCAGGAGGCGCGTAAGTGTCTTCCTGTCCACGTGTTGGAATTGGGTGACATCTCGATTGACGCTGTAGGGGTAGACATACGCTGGCTTGCCGTTCTCTGTCCGCCAGCTCTCGGCGAGGTCGCCTCCGTCGAGTGCGTCGTAGCCAATGGTGTCCAGGTAGTCGATGACGGCGGCCTTGGCGTCAGGGTCGTCCCCGAAGATCGGAAGACTTGATCGTTCCTCCTTGTGCGCAGGTTCCGCCAGTGCTTCGAGGGCGCGGAAGAAGATGTTGTTGAAAGCTTTGACGACCGACGCGCCTGCGAGGCGCTGTTGCAGAAGTTCGCTTGTCGACTGCAACCCGTCGCGGATCGTCTCTACGATCCCGTCGCGCTCGGGGTAGTAGTTGTTCGCGTCGATCACGATCTTCCCGTCAAGAGCGTCCACCGGCAGGTTGTCGTACGCCTTCAGCGGTACCGCTACGACGACGATGTCCCCGGCACGTGCCGCCTCAGGAGCTGTGGTCGCCCGAGCCATGGGGCCTAGGTTTCTGACGAGTTCGGTGAGGCTAGCGGCCCCCCGTGAATTGGAAAGCACGACCTGATAGCCGGCTGCGATGGACAGACGGGCTACGACGGTCCCGATGTGGCCGCTTCCGATCAAGCCTATGGTTCGGATGTTCACTGACAGTTCCTCTTTGTGTGGCACGCGTGGGGGCTGGATGGAGAAGCGCTGGTAGGGCAACCGGCGCTCCTAGTGGTTGTCGTGCCGATCGAAATGTAAGCATGCTTGCATTCTCTGCGACATGCTCCTAACGTAACAGCATGCTTACATCCGCGCACCAGGCTCCGCGGCAGGAGCCGATCGAGTCCGTCGAGTTCCGTCGGGTCTTGGGTCACTACCCCAGTGGTGTCGTTGCAGTCACATCGGTCGAAGATGACGGCACGCCCACCGGCATGATCGTGTCCTCGTTCACCTCGGTGTCCCTCGATCCGCCGCTGGTGGCCTTCTTGCCCGCGAAGTCCTCCACGACTTTTCAGGCCATTGCTCGGAGGGGCGCCTTCTGTGTCAACGTCCTCGCATCGCACCAGGAAGCGGTGTGTCGACAACTTGCCGCGAAGGGGGCCAACAAGTTCGACGGGCTCGAATGGCGCGAGGGGCCGTCGGCATTGCCGATCCTCGAAGGGGCGGTCGCTTGGATCGACTGTGAGATCGAATCGAAGCACGACGCTGGCGACCACTGGATTGTGGTGGGTCGTGTCCTCGACCTCAAAGTCGAGGACCCCGCGATTCCCCTTCTGTTCTTCCAGGGCGGATATGGGCGTTTCGCGCCACTCTCGATCTCTGCAGTCGGTGCCCCAGACCTCGTCGAGCAGCTCCGCATCGTGGACCAGCTGCATCCCGGCATGGCCGAGGCCTCTCAGCGGCTCGGCGTCGAGGTGCTGGCGACGGCACGGCTTGAAGATGAACTCGTTGCGGTCGCGACAAGTGGTCATCCTGACCCGAGCCGATTGCCGACGAGGGTCGGTCAACGGATGCCCTACGTGCCGCCACTTGGGATTGTTTTCGCTGCATGGTCAGATTCCGAGGATTGGCTGAGACGCGGCGGGCTAGATGAAGGCCAGTCCGGTCACGTCCGTCGCCTCGTCGAGCGGGTACGGTCGCGCGGCTGGTCGGCCACGACCGGCACTCCGTCCTACAGCGAACTTGAGCGGGCTCTAGCTCGTGTGTCCATTCACGCGCCTACGCCGGAGCAGGTCCGTGCCGTCGAAGAGGCCATCGATCCGCTCGGTTCGGACGAGCCAGAGGATCTGGTCGCGGGCCAGGCTTACGCCGTGAGGACCGTCGCCGTCCCAGTCTTCGACGACGCGGGTGCGGTACGGCTGGCGCTGACCGCCTACGGCCTGCCACCCACGTCCACCGTCGATGACATCACTCGTTACAGGGACGAACTCAAACGACTTGCACGCTCAATCAACCTCACCGCGGCGGACCTCGCCACGGTCGCGAACAACTGAAACTAGGAGAAATCATGGTCGAGCTCTTTACTGGCATCCAGCCGATCTCCGGCACGGACACCTCACCGGCAGCCCTGATCGAGCAGGTGAGAGCTATGGACGAGTCGAAGGCCATCGATCGTGTCCTCGTCGGCTACTCATCGATTTGGCCCCATAACCATGCCACGGTCCCGTATCTGCTGGCGCAGTCGCACAAAGTCTCCCCGATCTTGGCGCACCGCCCCGGCGTCATGTCGCCGACGGCGGCGGCTCGGTACTTCGCGACGCTCGACGTCCTAGGGGAAGGAAGGCTCGCCCTGAACGTCGTCGTCGGCGGCTCGGACAAGGACCTGCTCCGCGAAGGCGACGACCTTCCCAAGGTTGACCGCTACCGACGCGCCATCGAGTACCTCGACGTCGTCCGGAGCGCCTGGACGCACGAGGGGCCGTTCGACCATCACGGCGAGTTCTACGATGTTGACGCGGTGGACCTGCAGATGCGTCCGGTCCAAGGGCAGGTCCCGATCTTCATGGGTGGCGAGAGTGACGAGGCGGTCGACTTCGGAGCTCGGCACGCCGATCTATACATGCTCTGGGGCGAACCGCTGTCGGGGACGAAGGAGCGTATCGACCGCGTACGGGCGGCTGCAGGCGCATATGGCCGTGACATCAAGTTCTCGTTGAGCTTGCGTCTGTTCGTCGGTGACACGGATGACGAGGCGTGGGCCGAGGCGCGTGATGTGGAGCGCCAGATCTTGGAGGCGCAGGGCACGAACAAGTTCCTCCGGTCGTCGAAGGGCGACAACTCTGTGGGTCGGCAGCGGGCACTCGCATTGACGGATGAGGAGTTGCACGATGACTGCTTCTGGACGGGCCTCACCAAGTTGCTCGGCGGCTTTGCGAACTCTCAGGCGCTCGTTGGCTCGTATGACCGAGTCCTTGACTCCCTTGCCAGCTACCGAGAACTCGGTGTCGATGCCTTCCTGGTGACCACCGGTGCTGAGGCGGCCTGGGACCCGAAGCTCGAGAACTTCCTGCTGAAGGTGAAGAAGGCCCTCTGACGCCCCGACGGGTGAGGGCGTCAGGGAAGCTCGATGCCCCAGTGGGCGGCATCGAAGGCGGGGGCGGACGCCCCGGGTGTGCTCGGGGTGCGACTGAACCGTGGGGCGGGCATCGCCTGGACGCTACCGTCGTGTGAGGCATAGGTTCGCCGCGCTCGGAGGTGGGGCTCTGCGGCGGCTTCGGCGAGGGATCTGACGGGCGTCACGCAGGCGTCGACCTGGGCAAAGATCTCGATCCACGAGGCCTGCGTTCGCGTAAGAAACGCGGCGGTCACCTCGGCACGGATCAGCTCCCATTGCGTTCGGTCGACGACTCGCGCTTCGTCGCACGCCAGTCCGAGAGTGCGGAGGGCGGCCTGGCGGAAGATGGGCTCGAATGCACCCAGTGCCATGTGGCGCCCGTCGGCGGTCTCGTAGGTGTCGTAGTACCAAGCGCCGCCATCGAGTTCGTTCACGCCGCGGGCGTCGGTCCATCCGGTCTTGGCCCGCAGGTCCATGACCTGCATCAGCATGAGGCTCGCGCCGTCAACGATGGCCGCGTCGACGACCTGGCCCCGGCCCGACCGCTCGCGCTCGTAGAGCGCTCCGATGATCCCAGTGATGAGCAGCATCGTTCCAGAGGCCCAATCGCCAACGTAGTACAAGGTCGGTAGTGGCTTTCCACCTCGCGGGCCAAGGGTGTCGAGCGCGCCGGCAATCGACAGGTAGTTGAGGTCGTGTCCAGCGAGGTGTGCGTACGGTCCCTCCTGTCCCCACCCCGTCATCTGGGCGTAGACGAGCCGGGGGTCCCGGCGCGTGCAGAACTCCGGACCAAGCCCCAGCCGCTCGGCAACGCCGGGGCGGAAAGACTCGACAACGACATCGGCGGCGTTTACGAGGCTAGATGCCGCGGCGTGTCCAGAGCTGGTCTTCAAGTCGAGCCGCACGTGGGAGCGTCCGCGCATCCATGTGTCGGTGAAGTCGATATCCGAGCGGCCGGGGCGGTCGATGCGCACGACGTCCGCGCCCATGTCGGCCAGGAATGTGCAAGCCCAGGCCGACGGCCCCAGCCCGCCGAGTTCGACGACGCGGATTCCATCCAGGATCCCCATGAGTCAGGCCTCCGAGGGTCGTAGTGTAAGCATGCTTATAATTTACCGCACCAGAGAAGGTGATTGCCAATGGTGGACGTCTTTCCGCTGCCTTTGCCCGCGACGGTGGAGGTTGTCGAGGTGGTCCTGCGTGACGGGCTACAAACTGTGCCTGAGGTCATGCCTCTGCGCGACAAACTGCGCGTCGTGGAGTTGATGCTGGAAGCCGGCGTGCGGCGGATCGAGGTCACGTCATTCGCTCACCCCCGCGTGCTGCCCCAGTTCGCCGACGCCGAGAGGCTGCTCGCCGCTCTGCCGCGCGATCCATCTGTGACATATCGGGGCCTCGTGCCCAACCTTCGAGGCGCGCAGCGTGCGGTCGATGCAGGGGTGGATGAGCTGGTCTTCTTGGTCTCCACCAGCGACGAGGCCAATCGCGGTAACCAGGGTCGTGGGACTGACGAGCTATTGAACGAGCTTGCCGCCGCAGTCGACCTCTCTCGTAGTGGCGCCAAGGTAACGGCCGGCGTGGCTGCGGCGTTCTTCTCCGTGCCCGGCGGCCGCGTCCTGCCCTCGACCATCGATGGCCTTGTGGACGGGGTGGTTGCGGCTGGGGCCCAGAGCCTGTACCTCGCGGACTCGCTCGGCATGGCTGACCCGCTGCAGGTGTACGAGGCGACACGGCGGGTCAAGCGTCGGCATCCCTCGGTTGACGTCGGGCTGCACCTGCATGTCCGCAACGGGTTCGTCATGGCGAATGTGTTCGCAGGGCTCCTGGCCGGCGCGTCCTGGTTCGAGTCTGCCGCCGGCGGGCTGGGCGGGGACGCATGGTTCCCTGGCCACCCGGACGTCCTTGGAAACCTGCCGACGGAGGACCTCCTGGCGTTCATGTCTCGGCTGCGGGTCGAGTCAGGTGTCTCGCCCAGTGCATACGCCGCGGTGACGGTAGCCGTCGCGGACGCCACGGGACGAGCCTCTCTCGACCATGTCAGCCGCGGTGGCGCGGAGCACGAACTTGCCGCGCTGACGTGGGAATCGATGCTCGCCGGCTTCCCGGGACTCACGACGGCGAGGCCGCGGTCATGAAGGTAGAGCGGTTCGAGGTCTTGGCCAAAGGGATGGGATTTGTCGAGGCGCCGCTGTTCGACGCCGCGGCGGGCGTGCTCGTGGCTGACGAGACAGCCGGCGGGGTGTGGCGCGTCGATGGCGACGCTCCCAGTGTCGTCGTGCGACACCGGCGCGGGATCAGTGGGACGGCCATTCACCGCGACGGTTGGATACTCGTATCTGGGCGCAACTTGGCGGCGAGGCGCGCCGCACCGGACGACTCGCCGACTGTCGTGCTGATCGAGCAAGACGAGCGCCGTATCGCCTTCGGCGACATGGTCGTCGACCATCTCGGGCGCGTGCTGGTCGGTGCTCTGGGCTACCGTCCGGAGGGACCCGTTGTGCCAGCGGATCCTCCACCCGGCCAGCTCTTGTGTCTTGAACTCGACGGATCGGTCACGGTTGTGAACGACGATATCCTGCTTCCGAACGGTATCGGTGTCAGCCCGGACGGGCGAACCCTTTACCACGTCGACTCGGTGCGGAATCATATTGTGGTCCACGAGATCAGCGAGGGCGGAGCAATCGGCCCGGCCCGACCTTTTGCCGACATCAAGCGCGGCACGGGCGACGGTCTCGCGGTCGCCGCTGACGGCAGCGTGTGGGTAGCCACCCTGCACGCGGGAGCCATACTCGTGCTCGCGCCGGACGGTACCGAGCGAGGTCACCTCGAGGTGGAGCGGACGGTCACCTCACTCTGCTTCTCCGGCGACCACCTGCAGGACCTCGTCGTCACTTCGGTCGACGGCCACGGGGGAGACGGTCGAGTGCTCCGGGCGCGCGGACTTGGACCGGGTGTGCCGGTGCCGCGTGCCGCGGTACAAATCTAGCGCTCCAGCTCGCGAAGCTCCTCTTCGACGAGGATCGCCGTGGTACGGAGCATGCGCACCAGCTCGGCGCGCTCATCGCCGTCAAGGGCGCGCGCGAAGCTGTCGTTGATCTGGAGCACCTCGGCGTCCATCTCGCGGAGCACACTGATTCCCTCCCTCGTGAGCGTCAGCGACATCGCGCGCTCGCTCTCGGGATTTGCCGTGCGTTCGACGTACCCGCGGTCTCGCAGGGTCGACACGATCCGCGTCATCGTTTGAGGCCGCACGAAGCACCGGCGCGAGAGCTGGGCAAGTGACAGGCGGGGCTTTGTCTCGATGATCCGCATTGCGGCGTAGCTAGAGAGCGATAAGTGCCACGGGGTCAATCGCAGGTTGCCGATGCGCGTGACGGCCCGTTCGAGACGGAAGACGCCGTCCAGCAGATAGGTGAGTTCATCGGGCTCATCGCGTTCGTCGGACACGGTCGCAGCATACGCGGAGGGTGACGATTTTGAACGCCACCAAGAACGTGTTGACATATGACAGCATGCTTATTACATTTCAGCATGCTGGTTAATGTGTGACGCGGGTCACCGACAGTGCGGACGCGTGAGTCGCCCGGTTTGCCGTCCCCGATCAGAAGGAAGACATCCATGAAACTCCTTGACAACCGACGGGCCTTCCGCCGTCTGGCGCTCGCCGGACTCTCAGTTGCGACCCTGGCCGCCTTGGCAGCCTGCGGAGCCAGCGATGGGACTGCCGGCGGTTCCGGCGACTCGATCGTGGTCGGCACGTCGATGCCTCTTACCGGCCCGGGCGTCGACACGTGCGTTCCGATCGCGAAGGGGGCCGAGGCCTGGATCAAAAGCGTCAATGCCGAGGGCGGTGTCAACGGCCGGAAGATCGTCGATCGGGTCGAGGACGACGCCTACCAGGCGTCAGAGGCACTCACCAACGTGCGCGAGTTTGCGCGGGACGAGGATGTCGTCGCGCTTTTCAACGGCTGCGGCAGTCCGACCGCGGCAGCCATCGCCCCGTTTGCGGAGCAGCAGAAGATTCCCTTCCTGTTTCCCTGGGCTGATGTGCCTGGCGCCACAAAGACCGACACATTCTTCAGCCTCATCCCAAGCAACGGGGACATGGTGAGCGCCATGGCAACCGCCGCGATGGAGAAGGACGGGCCCGGCTCTCTCTACGTCATCACGTTGGCCCTTCCGGGTATCGAGGAAAGCCTGAAGGACATCAGAGCAGCAGTCGAGGACGCCGGTGGAACCTACGCGGGCGACACCAAGGTCACTCTCAACGAACCCGACATGAATTCCGTCGTGCTGAAGGCAAAATCTGTCGGAGCTGACTACATCGCCACGGTCACCAACTCCAGCGACAGTGCCAAGCTCATCAACACGATGGCCTCGCAGAACGCCTTTCCAGCGAAGGCCGTGATCACGTCGACGTCCACACCGACCTTTGGCTTCCTGTCAGGCATCGACGAGGGCGTCGATCTCACCAAGGTGCTGGCGACCTCGGTGCCAGCCGCCGCCGCCGATGAAAGCGCCGCCTCGTGCATCGCGGCCTTCGAGAAGTACGCGCCGGACCTCGAGGCGGACTCCTTGTCCTTGACTGGCTGCTCCAACGCTCAGGCGCTCGTCAGCGCACTGGAGGCAGCTGGCGACGACGTGACCCGCGAATCGATCCTCAAGGGGCTGGACGGCTTCAAGAGTGAGGACGCCGCGCCCGTCCTGGGAACACTCGCCTTCGCGGCGGGCGACCACCTCGGCGTCAGTCAGGTGCATGCCGTGTCGTTCAAGGACGGGGCGATGGTCCCGGCGTTCGACGCCCCGTTGGTGGGCGAATGAGCCTGCTGCTCGGCGCCCTCATCACGGGCCTTGCCCTCGGCATGGTGATCGGGCTGCTCGGATTCAGCATCGTGCTGCTGCACAAGGCGACCGGTGTCGCGAACTTCGCGCAGGGAGCGTTGGCCACGATGGCCGCCTTCATCACCCTGCAGGTCGCGCGTGACACCGGACTCGGCGTCGTGGCTTCCGCAGGGATCGGGTTGATCATCATGATCGCCCTCGGAGGTGTCGTCTATATCGTTCTGCTGCGCCCAGCCGACAGCGCCGGAAGTTTGAACATCACGATGCGATCGCTCGCCCTCCTGCTTCTGCTGGTGGCCTCGACCCGGTTGTTCTGGGGGCACGGGCAGCCATTTCGGTTCCCGGCGATCTTTCCCCGCGATGCGGCGTTCACCATTGGGGGCGCTCCGGTCTCATGGCTGACGCTCGGCACGATCGCTGTCGCCGCGATACTGGCTGTCGGGATGCGGTTCTACTTCTCCCACACCCGCACGGGGCTGACGTTCCTCGCCTTGGCGGCGAACGCGGATGTCGCCCGGCTCCTCGGCGTCCGGACTCGCCGCCTCACCATGCTGGCGTGGGCCTTCGCTTCGGGCATCGCGGCGGTCGTCGCAGTGCTGATCGCGCCGATCGCGCTCGTTTCGAGCGAGATGATGGACGTCTACTTGCTGCTGGCGTTTGCCTCGGCAGTGATCGGTGGTCTGGACAGCCTCGGGGGGGTCTTCCTCGGCGGCATCATCATCGGCATCGCGAACAGCACGACGTCGGTCTACGTCGATAGCGAGACAGCAACGCTCGTGGTCTTCGCGCTCGTCTTATCCATGCTCGTCGCCCGCCCCCAGGGGATCTTCGGAGCTTCGACGACGGAACGCTTGTGAACTCCGAAAGGAAGTACCTCTCATGGCATTGACCTCACGCGCCCGAAGTAGGATGACCCGTCCTGTACTCGTCGTCCTGGTGATCCTGCTGCTTCCGCCCTTGCTGGGCATCGACGCCCGGACTCAAGACTCCTTGACCCTGGCGCTCGTTTTCGCCATCGCGGCAGTCGGGCTTGACATCCTCTCAGGCTATGGCGGTCAGTTCTCGATCGGGAACTTCGCCTTCGTAGGCATCGGTGCCTACGCCACCGCGATTCTGGGCACCCAGTACGGATGGAGCACATGGGCCACTCTGCCGGCGGCCGTCTTGGCGCCCATGGTCGTTGCGGGCGTCCTCGGAGTGCCGATGATGCGCATCGGACAGCTGGGAGGCGCGTTCATGACGTTCTTTCTGGGCTATCTAGTCATGCTGTTGCTCGGTGTCGACTGGCTTTCGCCGCTCACGAATGCGGCCGCAGGTCTAGCGGTCCCGCCGGCGGCTCTGGGTGGTCTGGACCTCAGCTACGGTTCCTCGCTGTATTACCTTGCCTGGGCGCTCCTGGCAGTGACCGCGCTACTCAGCGCACGGTTCGCCGACTCGCGACAGGGGCAGGCGCTCCGTGTCATCAAGAGAAGCCCCGTTGTTGCGTCGGCACTGGGCATTGACGTGTCTCGAAGCAAAGTCATCGCCTTCGTCTTCTCCGCCGGAGCGGCCGGCCTCGCAGGATTCGTCTACGCCCAACTCCTCGGGTACCTGATGCCCACCAACTTCCTGCCAGCCATGTCGCTGACGTTGCTGGTCATGACGATCGTCGGAGGGCTCGGCAGCATTGCCGGCCCGATCGCGGGAGCCGTCCTGATGACACTCCTGTCGCAGGTAACCCGGGAGGCGGGCGCGGGCCGCGAGCTCTATTACGCCGCAGTGCTCATCATTGTGCTGATCGCTCTGCCCGAAGGCGGATTCGGCCTCTACGAGAGGCTCCGCGGGCTCGTTCGGCGGCAACCCGACCCATCGTCAACGGACCCCACCGAGTACGTGCGGGTGACGCGCACTGCTGGTCTACCCTCGCCGGTTCCGCGTGAGGAGGCGCCGAATCTCCTGACGGTCGACGATCTTCAAGTCACCTTCGGTGGAGTGCGGGCACTGGACGGAACGTCCCTCCGCATCGTCGAAGGACAGATCCATGCCCTGCTCGGCCCTAACGGAGCCGGCAAGACGACGATCCTGAACTGCATCAGCGGTATCCAGCCGCACGAAGGAAGCATCGTCTTCGACGGCACTCCGCTCAAAGGACTACGTCCGCAACAGATTCGGCGACTGGGACTCACCAGGACCTTCCAGAACCCGTCGCTCGTCGGCGACCTTTCGGTCCTAGAGAATGTCCAGCTCGGCTGTTACGGCGATGAGTCGTCGAGCGTCCTGCTGGACCTACTCCCGTTGCCCTCGACGCTCGCACGTGACGCACGAACTCGCGATGCCGCCAAGGACGCCCTGGCCATGGTTGGGCTCCCCGAGTCGGTGTGGGGACGCCCCGCCACCGCCACGTCCCTGGCGGACCAGAAGCTCGTGGACATCGCTCGGGCCGTCGTCTCGTCGCCCCGCATGATGCTGCTCGACGAGCCGACCGCGGGACTACAGGACGAGGACATCGAATCCGTCGCTCGAGTGCTCACTGAGGTCAACCGCGAGGCTGGTCTGACGATCCTCGTCATCGCCCACCATGTGGGCTTCCTGCGGGACGTGGCTCACTCCGCCACCGCCCTCCATTTCGGGCGACCGATCGCGACGGGCACGCCCGACGCCGTCGTCGAGGATTCCCGCGTCGTCGATGTCTTCTTGGGAGCCGCTCATGTCTCGTGACAACCTACTGACGGTGCGCGGTCTCGCCGTCGCCTACGGCGCAGCACGCGTCGTCGACCACCTTGACCTGACAGTCAGCGTCGGTGAGATCGTCGCACTGGTCGGACCGAACGGTGCCGGCAAGACGAGCACCCTGCGTGCCCTGTCGGCCATGACACCGCACCGCGCCGAGGAGATCTCGCTGGCGGGCACACCGTTGCCGCGCAGACCGGACGCCACCGCGGCACGCGGGCTAAGTCACGTGCCGGAGGGTCGCGGCTTGATCAGCACGCTCACGGTCCGCCAGAACATCGAGCTCGGCGCAGCTGCACTCGGCCGCCGCTTGAGTAGGAAGTCGCTGGGAGAGATGCTGACCCTGTTCCCCGCGATTGAGCCGCACCTCGACAGGAAGGCAGGCGATCTGTCCGGCGGCCAACAGCAGATGATCGCGGTCGCACGCGGTCTGGCAGCCGATGCACGCGTGCTCATGGTCGATGAGCTAAGCCTCGGCTTGGCTCCCGCCGTCGTCTCGGACCTCTTGATCGCACTGCGTGGTGTTGCGGACGACCGTGGTGTCGGGCTGCTACTCGTGGACCAGAACGTCCGAGCGTTGGCACAGATCAGCGACACCGCCTTGACGATCCGCGACGGTCGTGGCGTGGCCGTCGACTTGACCCAACTCGACGTGATGCACAGCGACTACCTGGGCCGGCCGACGAGCACCTGAAATCCCGCCATCCGCGGATCACACTGAACACGAGAAGAACACGGAGGAACACATGAGCGAGAGGCAACTCGCCGATCTTGGCGGCGGCACGATCGGTGGCCTGCTGGCACGCCGCGCGGCAGCGATGCCTGACAAGCCTGCACTTCTGACGGCCGGTGGCCAGCTCAGCTACGGAGAGCTCGACAACATGGCGAGTCAGGTGGCCGGCGGTCTGCAAGAGCTGGGCGTAGAGCAAGGCGGCTCCGTCGCTGTGATGTTGCGCAATCGCCTCGAGTGGGTCACGAGCTGGCTGGGCATCGCCCGTGGCGGCTACGTCACGGTGCCGGTCAACACCGCGTATAAGGGAACGTTCCTCGAGCACGCTCTCACGCTGACCCGAGCCGTCGCCCTCGTGACCGAGTCGGCGTTCGTCCCTGCGATTCTCGCCGTTCGCGACCGGGTGCCGACCCTGCGCTACCTCATCTTGGTCGACGACGCACCTGTCACGGTGCCGGACGACGTCTCCGTCCTTGGGTACGACGAACTGTTGCTCAAGTCCGATGTCAGTCGTCCCGAAGTGCTTGTGCGTCCCTATGACACCGCCGCCATCGCCTTGACCTCCGGCACCACCGGCAAGAGCAAGGGTGTCGTGACCTCCCACCTCATGGCGTTGGTTGCTGCGCGCGAGAATCTCGAGTGCATGGGGACAACATCGCGTGACGTCCTCTACACCTGTCTGCCCATGTTCCATGGAGCGGCTCAACTCAACGTCTGCCTGCACGGCTTCTATGCAGGAGCGACTGTCGTGCTGTCTGAGAAGTTCAGCGCGAGCCGCTTCTGGGACGACATCCGCACCCACGACGTGACCATGTTCAACGCGCTCGGCTCGGTCCTGCCGATGCTGTTGGCGCAGCCGGCCGATGCTCGAGATCGGACGCATCGGGTGCGGCGGGTCTTCGCTGCGCCGGCACCGCCAGACGTCCTGCTGCCGTTCGAGCACCGGTTCGGCGTGCATATCGTCGAGGGCTACGGGCTCACCGAGATCAAGAACGTCACCTACAACCCGGTCGACGCCCGCAAAGTGGGATCGATTGGAAGGCCGACACGCACCACACAGTTGCAGATCCAGGATGAGGCGGGGTTCGAGGTGCCGGTCGGTGAGGTCGGGGAGATCGTGTACCGCCCGCTCGCGGCGAATGTCATGTTCTCCCATTACGTCGATGATGCGGCGGCCACTCTCGCCACGATGCGTGGCATGTGGTGGCGCACCGGTGATTTGGGCTACGTCGACAGTGATGGCTACTACTACTTCGTCGACCGCAAGAAGGACGCGCTTCGGCGGCGTGGTGAGAACATCTCGTCGTACGAGGTCGAGACCGTGTTGATGGCGTCCCCCGGCGTGATCGAGGCGGCGGCCATCGGCACGCCGTCCGAGCTAGGAGAGGATGAGGTGCTGGCGGTCGTCGAGGTCGGGGAGGTCGACGGGTTCGACTTCGAGGCGCTTTTCCGCCACTGCGATGAACACCTGCCGCACTTCATGGTGCCTCGCTACTACCGCGCAGTGAGTGTGCTGCCACGTACGCCTACGGGCAAGATCCAGAAGGCAGTCCTACGGACTCAGGGCCTGCAGGAACGCACCTGGGACTCGCAGCAGCATGGCCACGCGCCGACGAGGATCCGCTGATGACCGCTGAGCGCTCAGTCCGCCTGAAGGACATCGCCCCCCGCCTGACGTTCCAGGCGTACCAAGCACCGACCGAACACAAGGTCGAGCTGATCGACCGGCTGACAGCCGCGGGCCTGCCTGCGATTGAGGCCACTTCGTTCGTGCGACCCGACCTGGTTCCCGGGCTGGCTGATGCAGCTGAGGTCATGGCGCGCGTCCGGCGGCCGGCCGGGGTGCGGTTCGAGTGCTGCATTGGGAACGAGCGAGGGCTGCGGGACGCCATCGAGGCGGGCATGGACGGGGCGTGGTTCCTTCTGTCGGCAGATGACGATTTCGCCCGCAACAACATCGGGCGCACGCCCGAGGACTCCCTCGAGCTACTGGCTCACCTTCGGGAGGTTGCCGAAGGGTCGGGCACGACGGTGGGCACATACGTGATCTTCGCCTGGGGTGGCCCGTCCGAGCCTGCGCGCGGCGCCGAGACGTTCGCGCCAATCGGTCGCAGGCTGCGGGAGATCGGGGTTGACGACTGGATACTGGCCGACTCTGCTGGCTACGCCGCGCCGAAACAGATGCGCAACCTCGTCGAAGGCGCCGTCGAGCTCAACGACCTCGGCCGTCTGACCGTCCAGGTGCACGACGCGCGGGGCATGGGACTGGCAAACGTGGTCGAGCTCATCAACCTCGGTGTGCGCAATATCGATGTGTCGCTCGGCGGGTCAGGCGGTCACCCGGCCATGCCCGACACACCGGGCGGCGGAATCTGCACTGAGGACGTGGTCCAGATGCTCGACCTGCTTGGTGTTGACAGCGGAGTCGATCTCGACGCTGTCATCGCCGCATCGAACTGGCTCGCCGACGAAGTTGGAGCCCCTACGCTCGGCTTCGTCCGAAAAATCGGCTCAGTGCCGAGTCATCAGCCGAGCGATGAGGTCAGCGCCTTCAATTGGAGCGTGCGTTCATGACAAAGGAACTGTCCGTCGTGGAGGCCACGGAGCTAGTCACCCATGCGTTGACCGCTTCAGGTCTGACCACCGAAGATGCGGCGAAAACAGCCGAACACCTGATCGACTGCGAGCTTCGGGGTCTTGCGTATGGAGGCCTGCCACGAGCACTCTCCGTGGCAGAAAGACTGCGCTCGTCGAAGCCGAGTCCTGGTTGGCGGGTGGAGCGCGAAACTCCCATCGCCGTCACGATCGATGGCAGAGACACACTGGGCTATGTCGTTGCGCAACGCGCCACCGAATTGGCGATCGAGAAGGCGACGAGCCATGGAATCTGCGTCGCGGCGGCCCGCGATACGTGGTTGACCGGGATGTTCTCATGGTACCTGGAGCAAGTCACAGCTGCTGGTCTGGTGGGACTGGTGGCGGGCAATGGAGGCAAGACCGTGGCCCCGCACGGGTCCTCAGAAGCTCTTCTCGGCACCAACCCCATCGCCTTCGGCTTCCCCAGCACTGAGGATCCGATCATCTGGGACTCAGGAACGTCGTCGATCACCTACGCCGAGGTGGTATTGGCCGGACGCCTCGGGGATGAGCTGCCGGCCGGCTCGGCATACGATCCGGCCGGTCTGCCGACCACAACTCCCGCTGAAGCGCTGGCCGGGGCGTTCACCGTTTGGGGTGGCCATCGCGGCTCCGGCCTTTCGCTCTCAGTGCACCTTCTCGGCATGCTCACGGGGTCGCCAGCCCTCCCGCGGCGGCAGGAGATCGGCGACCTAGGATTTTTGCTCGTAGCGATCGATCCCGGGCTTCTGACGGATGCAGATGACTACAAGCGCCGAGTTGCAGAGCACGCCAATCGCATTCGTGCGTCCCGTCCAGTCGATCCGGGCCGGCCAGTTCGCGTCCCCTTTGATCGTTCCCGCGAGGTTCGGGCGGAATCGCGACGTCGCGGCATAGTCGTCGTAGAGGACTCAGTCTTTTCGGCTCTGACCTCGATCGCCGACCCAACCAGGTTCAACGCTTGACCGGAGGACAACCGTGCCGATCTTCTATGTCCACTACACCCACCCGGACGAGGCGCTGTGGCGCGTTCATCTGGAGTCGCATTTGCGCTGGATCGAGGATCAAGTGTGCAATGAAACGCTACGGATTTCCGGCCCCACGGTCGGTGCGTCAGTACGAGAAGGAAACCTGTTGATGGCAGCGCAGGACCGGACCGAGTTGCGAGCGCTTCTTGACACCGATCCATTCGTGCACCAAGGAGTTGTCGGGAATCTCACGATCCGCCAGATTGACCCCGTCTTCGGCTTGTGGAACGACGAGTCTTCGTTTGCCGGACTCACCGTCGATGAAATCCTCGAAGATGTAGGCCCACGCCCGCTGGACTCGCACCCTCGATCTACAACGCTATGAGTTCACTGATGTGATCGCCTACGCGCTCGGTACGCGGTCCAGCCGTAGATCGCTCTTGGCGCCGGAAAGGCCGGTGAGCGCTGTCACGATAGGCGGACGGGTCGCCCTGGTTTCCGTAATCGCGCCGCATGCAGGAGCGTCCTCCAGTGAGGACGCTGCCGCGGATCAGATCAAGTGGATTTCGTTGCCACGAGCTTCTGTGAGCGAATTCCGTCGCTTTCGACGCTGCGTGGCCGGATGCTGCGATGAGCGGCGAGATCTTCTGCTGCAAAAGCGAACCCGCGCCACCTTCTTCCGCAGGGCGCACGCGATAGGCCCGGGCGGTGCAGCGTTCGCCGCCACGCCTCGTATCGGGCAACCGACGTCCAACCGCGTCAGGGTGAGCGACGTATTCACTGCCCTATGCTGAGTTGTACGAACCCGAACTGAAGATCGGTGCACCCCCAGGGGGCACATTTCTGGTGCAACGGGGCCAAACCGTAGATAACGACCATTGCAATTCCAGAACGAATCGGAATTTCGCTGGAATGCCGGTGAGTGGCTCTCCGGTTCAAGTCCCCCCTCGGACACACATGAAAACCCCTCCATCCGGAGGGGTTTTCGCTTTCCTCCTGTATGGCAGGCATCACACGCGTGTCGCTGGAATGACTCTCTCGCGCCCCATGGTCTTCGATGGTTGACGGGGAGCACACCACCTCCTACTCATCGAAGGAGGCCCTGAGGGGCCACGGGACCTACCGTCGGGCCAAGGTGACGGAAGGCGGACTGCATGAATGACGTGGTGGGCGAGGTCCTTCCCTTGGCGATGGGCGTCGCGATCAGCCCGCTTCCGGTGATCGCGGCAATTCTGATGCTGCTGTCGCCGCGGGCGCGGGCGACGAGTCTCGGGTTCCTGGCGGGGTGGCTGTCGGGAATCATCGTGGCGGCGGGCACCTTCGTCCTGGCGGCGTCGGTGCTGCCGGGCCAAGACTCGACGGGCTCGGCACCCGTTGCTGGGACGATCAAGATCGCTCTGGGGGCCCTGATGCTCGTTCTCGCTGCGCGGCAGTGGCGATCACGCCCGGTTCCCGGGGAGGATGCGCGATTGCCGAAATGGATGTCCGCGATCGATGCGATGAACGCGGTCAGAGCCGCTGGGCTCGGCTTCCTGTTGGCAGCGGTCAATCCGAAGAATTTGCTGATGGCTGCGGGAGCCGGCGTCACCATCGGATCTGCCGACCTGAGCGCCGGCGGCTCCGTGATGACGGTCGTGATCTTCACGTTGCTCGCGGGATGCTCGGTCGCACTGCCAGTCGTCGTCGCTCTCGGAGCAGGCCAAGCCGTCGAGGGTCCACTCGCTCGACTGCGCGCAGGTTTGGTGGTCCACAACGCCGCTGTCATGACCGTGGTACTGGCGGTGATCGGTGTCGCTCTGGTTGGCCAGGGAATTGGCAGCTGGTGAAACGAGGCTCCCGCCCAGGTCACAGCAAGTCGTTGGATCTGGCCATGGCCACCGCGTCCCGCCGCGTGGTCACCCCGAACTTCTGGTGAATGGCACGCTGGTGAGTCTTCACGGTGTTGACCGAGACGAAGAGGGCCTTGGCGATCTCGGCGGTGCTCATGGGGGTCGCGAGGTACCGCAACACGGTGGCCTCGGTCTGGGTGAGTTGAGAGTGCCCGCGAAGTTGTCCTTTGCGGGAATCCGATGAGACGCGGGCGATGTCCGACAAGAGCTCGGAGGCGAACTCCGGATGTGCCGTCCCTGTCTCCACTCGCCGAAGCAGGACCCCTCGAAGGGAGTCGTCCTGGAGGAACGGCAGTCTGAAGTCATGGGGCGCCGCGAGGTCGAGCGCCCCTTCCATCGCGTCCAGGTCACCGGTCTCCGCGGTATTGCGGATCTTCTCGAGGAGGTGATGTCGCGTGGTGTGATCGGACACGGACGGAGAGGCGTCGACGCCCGCAGTTAGCCGCGCGGCCGTCTCCTCGGCCTGCTCCCTCAACCGGGTCGGCAGCCCGGAGTCTCCAAGGTCGGCGAGCGTGTCTCGAACGATGCGACCACCCTCATACCCCTGTCCTTGTGCCTGAAGGGTGCGAGCCCGCAGCACTATGGCGGCGAGCTGTACGTGTGGCTCGTGCAGAGCTGCCTCCGCCGTATCGAGCCAGCTGTCGGCGAGAGCGGTCTGGTTGCGGTCCAGGGCGACGCCTGCCATGGCCAGATGAGCACAGGCCGCTTGCACTGCGTCGCTGAGTCCCGCTTCGGCGAACCTCTCGATGACGGAGGACGCGAGTTCGGCGGCCTCGCTGAGGTTGCCCTCCGTCCATTCCAGGTAGGCCAGATGTGCCCTGGCGTTCAGCACCGGTAGCTCGAGGCTGTCGCCCGGGTCGCGGCGAGCGATCTGCTCGAGGCGATCACGCGCGGCAGTCAAGTCTCCGAGCCACAATTGCGCCGCGCCGGTGTTGTTGATGACGAGTGCCTGCATCGTCGGCCAGTCCTCCAGACCGAGCTGGCTCAGTGTCGCGGCATCAACTGGCACCTGTTCGAGCCCACCGGCGAGGCGCACCAGGTCGCCTCTCCAACGCGCAGTACCGACGTCGATGACATCCAGGAGAAATTCGTACCGCGCCCGGCGACGGCCGGTGTCCAAGTCGACGAGCGAATGCGCCTGAGCCAGGAGCTCTCCGACGTCATCGAGTCGTCCGGCCATGGCCCGGGCTGCGGCGAGGCCGATCACCAGACCAACATCTGACCGGAGCTCGCTCGGCGTGAGAGCCGAGAGCACGCGTTCCAGCTCGCGCGGCGGTCGCAGGACCGACCAGGTCACGACATGGCGCCCGATCAGCTCGCCGGCGAACTCGTGGTCCGAGGCGTCGAGTGCGTGCAGGAGGGCAGTCCACGGACGGCCCTGGTCGTCGAACCACCGCGCCGCCAACCGATGAAGTTCCTGACTCTGTGGTCGGTCCGTGACGCGTGAACGGAGGAAGTCGAGGAGCAGCGGGTGCAAGCGGTACCAGCCAGGTTCACGTCCGATCTCGTGGACGAACGTGTGCGAACGCGCGAGCTGTTCGAGAAGAGCGCCAGCCTCGGCCGAGGCGCCGAGCGCTCGCGCGAGATCGGCGCTGATGCGATCCACAATGCTGATCTTGGTCAGGAAGGACCGCCAGCTCTCGGGCAATTCGTCATAGACCTCGCGCATCAGGTAGTCCGCGATGTACTCAGAACGGCCCGAGATGCTCTTCAGCGCGTCATCACGGTTGGCCGCTAGGCGCAGGTGCAGCGCGGCCAGGCGCAGGCCTGCGGCCCATCCGCCGGTGCGGAGAACGAGATCGGCGACGTCCTCAGCATCGATGCCGAGCCCAACGAGGGCGAAGAGCTCCTCGGCCTCGGCGCTCGTGAATGCGAGCTCGGCTCCGCGCAGGTCGGCTATCGAACCCTCCAGGCGCATGCGGTGCAGGGGCCATGGTGGGTCGTGGCGGGAGATCATGACGAAGTGGAGCGATGGCGGCGCCGATGAGATGAGGCGCTGCAGATCCTCGAGTAGCGCCAGGTCGGTGATCGCGTGGAAGTCGTCGAGAACGACCACAAGAGGTCTGGTTCTCGAGGCTGCCCATCTCTTGAGCCGCTCGGCGACCAGCTCAGGAGCGTTCATGGCCAGCACCGGCGAGAGATTGTCCAACGTCGGGCCTTCGCCGACGGCGTCGGCGATCGTGGCGACGAGCTCGGACCAGAAGCTGGCTGGGCCCGGGCTGAGCGACCCCACGTTCTGCCATGCGAGGTCGAAATCATCCCGATCCCGGCACCAGGACGCCACGGCGAGCGTCTTGCCCGATCCCGCTCCGGCGCAGACCACGAATGCAGGCAGTTCCATGATGGCGTCGAGCCGTCGCAGGATGCGATCCCGCCTAGTCATCTCGCGGCCAATGGGTCCCATCGGTGTTCCGCGACCCGAGCTCGACGGCATGGCTACTCCCTCTGTCTCGCGCGGGAATCACCCTCTGCGAACGACGCGATCCCTCGCCTGTAGTCAGACGCTAGTGCCGATGACCGATGAGCGACAGGTGCGGACATGGACGAAACCTACGAGTTCTGGATCAAGGGTGAGATGACTCCGGATCTACTGGACAGCTTTCGTCCGGTGAAAGTCGAGCATGCTTTCGACCACACGACGCTGCTTCTCCCGGTCCGCGACGAGCCGGAGCTGTTCGGCGTCGTGGCGCGATGTGAGGTCCTGGGACTGAAGATTCTGCGAATGGAGAAGCTGTCATGAGAGAACGGGCGGGCGTTCTCCTGTTCCCTTCGTTGCGCGGCTACCGCAAGGCATGGTTGCGCAAGGATCTGGTAGCGGCCCTGACCGTCTGGGCCGTCCTGGTGCCCGAGTCCCTCGCCTACGCGACCATCGCCGGGGTGAGTCCCGTGGTCGGGCTCTACGCGGCTGTGCCCGCGCTGGCTCTGTATGCCGCCTTCGGCAGCTCTCGGCACCTGGTCGTCGCCTCCATGTCCGGAACGGCTGCGCTCTCGGCGAGCGTCGTCGCCGGTGCCGCGCCGGCCGATGCGGACGCCTACGCCGCGCTCACGGTGGGACTGGCCCTCGTCGTGGGGCTTCTCGGCATCGTCGCAGGCTTGTGTCGACTGGGGTTTCTCTCGGCGTTCATCTCCGAGCCGGTCCTCAAGGGCTTCATCATCGGACTGGCGCTGACGATCATCGTCGGTCAGGTGCCGGCTCTCATCGGTGTGGACAAGCCGTCCGGCAGCTTCGTCGAGAAGACCTGGGGGCTCCTCGGCGAGCTCGGTGACGTGCACGGACCCACTTTGGCCATCGGAGCCGCAGCCCTCGCGCTGATCCTCGGCCTTCGTCGGTTCGTCCCGAGGGTGCCGGGGTCGCTCGTGGCCGTGCTGCTGGGCATCCTCGCCGTGACCGCCTTCGACCTTCAGGAGCGGGGGATCGAGATCGTCGGCCACATCGATGCCGGTCTGCCGACGGTCGGGCTGCCCGACATGGGATGGGGCGAGTATCTGGGGCTGGTGGGCCCTGCGGTGGGCGTCCTGCTGATCGGATTCGCGGAAGGGCTGGGGGCGGCGAAGACGTACGCGGCCCGGGAGCACTACGAGATCGACGCCAACCGTGAGCTGATCGGCATGGGCGCCGCCAACCTCGGTTCAGGGCTGGTCAACGGAATGGTGGTCAACGGCAGTCTGTCCAAGACGGCGGTCAACGGGGCTGCCGGCGCGAAGTCGCAGGTCTCGACGATCATCGTCTCAGGGCTCACCGTGATCACCCTGCTCCTGCTCACCGGTCTGTTCGAGAACCTTCCCGAGGCGGTTCTCGCGGCGGTCGTGATCGCGGCAGTGATCGACCTCGTCGACTTCGCTGCGCTGAAGCGGCTCTGGCGTGTGTGGACTCAGCCACTGGGTGACATCTACCGACGCGCGGCGCGGATCGACTTCATCGCGGCCGTGGGGACGATGGTCGGAGTGCTGCTGTTCGACACCCTCCCGGGTCTGTTCATCGGCATCGCACTGTCGGTTCTCACGCTGTTGTACCGAGCCTCCAGGCCTCATGTGCCCGTCCTGGCTCGCGAGGATCGTGGCGGCGACGCCTTGTGGCTCGACGCGGAGCGCCATCCCTCGCTCGACACGGATCCGACCGTGCTCGTCGTCCGGGTCGAAGGCGGCCTGTTCTTCGCGAACACCGACTTCGTTCGAGACCGCATTCGAGGGCTCCTGCTGCCGGAGACCCAGCTCGTGGTCATCGATGCCGAGACGACGCCGTTCATCGACGTGAGCGGTGCGTCGATGCTCGTCGAGCTGCGTGACGAGCTCGCGCTTCGCGGGATTCGTCTGCGCCTGGCGGGACAGACTGGCCAGGTGCGCGACATCATCCGGACGTCGCGCACCGGCCAGCCCGTGTTCTCGGTCCACGCCACCGTGGACGACGCGGTCAGGGCAGAATGATGTTGAATCCCGGATCGGGCGCCTGAAGCACATCGAAGAGCTGGACGAGCGACTCGACGTCTCCGTCGACCTGGAGCCCCGCCTCGCGCGCGCCGTCCACATCGCCGACAGCCAGCCGGGAGAGCGCGGGCTTGGGGACGGTCAGCACGGTCACCGTCTCGCCCGCTCGTGGCTTGCCGTAGGTGAATGCGCCATGCCGCAGCGAGGTCCGATGGCTCGATCCGTGGTCCGGGAAGTCCCAGCGCAGGGAGATGTCGAGATCCCACGCTGCGGGACCGTCGACCTTGACGGCGAGGGCATCGAAGAAGAGCTCCGGCGTCAGGTTCGCCATGATGTCGGCGGACGCGGTCTTCGTGGGCGTCCCGAAGTTGCCGTGGCGCAGTTCCATCGCCCCGGAGAGGAAGGCACTGCGCCACGTGCCGTTCTCCGCTTGGTAGCCCAACTGCTCTAGCACGTCCGCGAGGAGCTCCTTCGCGCCCTGGTGGTCGGGGTCGGCGAAGACGACGTGATCGAGGACCTGCGCCGCCCAGCGCAGATCTCCGGACTCCTGGGAGGAGCGAGCCTTGCTCACCACGGCGTCCGCGCCGCCCATGAACTCGACGTAGCGTGTCGCCGCCTCCTGGGGCGGGTGCTGCCACAGTCGAGTCGGGTTGCCGTCGTACCAGCCCATGTAGCGCTGGTAGATCGCCTTCACGTTGTGGCTCACGCTGCCGTAGTAGCCGTGCGTGCTCCATTCGCGCTCGAGCCCGGGTGGCATCGGGAAACTCTCTGCGATCTCGATTCCGGTGAGGCCCTGGTTGAGCAGGCGCAGGGTCTGCCCGTGCAGATACGCGTAGAGGTCGCGATGCGTCTCGAGGAACCTCACGACGCGTTCGTTGCCCCAGGTCGGCCAGTGGTGTGACGCGAAGACGACGTCGGAGTCGTCGCCGAACAGCTCGCGCGCCTCGTTGAGGTAGTGCGCCCACGCATTCGGATCGCGGACCACGGCCCCCCGAATGGTCAGGATGTTGTGCAGGGTGTGCGTGGCGTTCTCCGCGATGCACAGCGCGCGGCGCTGGGGGAAGTGGAAGTGCATCTCGGCGGGAGCCTCGGTCCCGGGCGCCAGCTGGAACACGATCCTGACGCCGTCGACCGTCAGCTCCTGCCCCGTCTCGGTGATCTCGGTCGTGGGCGCAATGAGCGAGACGGTGCCCGTCGACGTCGTCTGTCCGAGCCCGGCTCCGATCCCTCCGCCGGCATGCCGGGGGAGAGCGGCGCCGTACATGTACCCGGCACGGCGCCCCATCGCCGTGCCGGCGTAGAGATTCTCGGCGATGGCGGGCTCCATGAACCCGACCGGCGCGATCACCTCCACCTCGCCGGCATCGACCGCCTCCTGCGTGGTGACTCCCTTGACGCCTCCGAAGTGGTCCACGTGGCAGTGGGTGTAGATGACGGCCACGACGTCGCGCTCACCTCGATGCTCTCGGTAGATCTTGAGGGCCGCGGCTGCGGTCTCGGTGCTGATCAACGGGTCGATGACGATGACGCCGGAGTCGCCTTCGACGAAGGTGATGTTGGAGAGGTCGAAGCCTCGCACCTGGTAGATGCCGTCGGTCACCTCGAAGAGCCCCTTCATGGCCACCAGCTGGGACTGGCGCCACAGACTCGGATTGGCGGTGGCGGGAGCATCGGCGTCCAGGAACTGGTACGCGTCGCAGTCCCACACGACCTCGCCGTCCTCGTTAGTGATCGTTCCGGGCTCGAGCGAGGCGATGTGGCCCCGTCGTGCATCGTCGAAGTCCTGGGTGTCCTCGAACGGGTAGGGGGTCTCGTCAGCCATCATGCTCTCCTGTGGGTGTGATGGGTCGTCCCCACTGTCTGCCGCCGATGGGCGACTCGCTTCATCCTCGCGAGGTGATCTCAGCGTTCGTGTCTTCTTCGTAGCCTGACGGCGTGAGGCGGTCTTGGTCGCGCTACCGGCGACGCTTCGGGTCGCGTGAGACGCTGCCTGCCGACGCGAAAGCCGGCTTCGTGCTCGGTGTCGAGAGCGTGCCGGACGGGCTCGCAGCGGGGCTGCTCGCGGGGGTGAATCCCGTCTTCGGGCTCTACGGGTACCTGATGGGCACCTTGGCGGGCGCGTTCGCCACGGGATCGTTCTTCATGACGGTCCAGGTCACGGGGGCGATGGCGGTGACGATCTCGGACGTTCCCCTGACGCAGAGCGGCGAGCAGGCGGGGCCGGCCCTGGCCACGCTCGCGGTGCTGACGGGCGTCATCATGCTGGGTCTGGGCATCGCAGGGCTCGGCAGTCTCGTGCGCTTCATCCCGGCGTCGGTGCTGATCGGGTTCGTCAACGCTGTCGCCGTCAACATCGTCCTGGGGCAGTTCGACAACTTCACCGGCTACGAGAGCGAGGGCGCCAATCGCGTCCTGCGCGCGCTCGACACCGTGTTCCATCCCGGCCGGCTCAGCCTCCTGTCGATCATCATCGGCCTGCTGACCGTGGCCCTGATCCTGGGACTCGAGCGCACGCGCATCGGCCCCCTCGGACTGGTGCTCGCGATCATCGTCGCGTCCGGAGTGGCCGCGCTCTTCCCCGATGACGTCAGCGTGCTCGCAGACCTGACGACGGTTCCCGACTCCTTGCCGACACCACAGATGCCAGCGCTCGAGCTCGTCCCGGCTCTGATCCTCCCGGCGCTCTCCCTCGCGCTCATCGGGCTGGTCCAGGGCGCGGCCGTGAGTGGTTCGGTACCCAACCCCGACGGCCGGTACCCGGATCCGTCGACCGACTTCCGCGGGCAGGGGATCGCCAACATCGTCACAGGTCTGATGCGGGGAATGCCCGTGGGTGGGTCCATGTCGGCGACGTCACTGGTGCGCTCGGCAGGTGCTCGGACGGCGACCGCGAACGTCGTCGCCGCCGTGACGATGGCATTGGCGATCGTGCTGTCAGCGCAGATCATGGGCTACGTCGCGATGCCTGCTCTGGCGGCATTGCTGATCGTGGTGGGACTTCGGACCTTCAAGATTCACGACATCATGCTGGTGGTCCGCACGGGGCCGGTGCCGGCGACCGTCCTGGTGACGACGTTCGGGCTCACACTCCTGCTGCCGTTGCAGTACGCGGTCCTCGCCGGGGTGGCGATTGCCGTGGTGCTTCACGTCGCGCGTCAGTCCAACACGGTTGTGGTCCGACGGTGGACATTCGACGATGCGTCAGTCATGCCGATCGAGGGCGAGCCGCCGCGCACGCTCGCCCCGCAGGACGAGGTGATCGTCACCGTCTACGGCAGCCTGTTCTTCGCTGCTGCTCCGGTGTTCCTGGCGCAGCTCCCGTCAGTTCCGGCGTCCTGCAGGGGGACGGTCGTGATCCTGCGTCTGCGCGGCAAGGACGATCTGGGGAGCACGTTCATCCGGGCGGTCTCTGCTTATGCCGGAGAGCTGAATCGAGCAGGCGGCACGCTGATGGTGGCGGGTGTGAGCCGTGCCGTGACACGACAGCTGGAGGCCACGGGGGTCATCGCGATCATCGGCCGTGACCACGTATTCGAGGCCGAGGACCGCGTCGGGAGCTCCCTGGCCAAGGCGCGCGAGGCTGCGGATCGGTGGCGCGCTGGGAGCGCTTGAGCGACAGCGTCGTCGCCCGCGAGACTTCACCCCGAGGGAATGAGAGAACGTTCCGAGAACGGGGGGAGCATCGTGCTCATGGAACCGTCGCGAACGGCAGTCGACCGGCCGGTGCTCCCGCGGGGAACGGTCCTCGTCCTGACCTTCACGTCAGTGCTCTTGGGGGCACTCGCGCTGCGGTCGTTCGCGGACACGCTCGCACCCGTGCTCCTGGCCTTGATCTTCGCGATCTCGGCGGCGCCCCTCCGCACGGTGTTCACGCGTCGCGGACTTCCCGAGTGGTTCGGCACGGCCGCCAGCGTGGTGCTCGTCTATCTGATCGTTCTCGGGTTTGCATGGGCAGCCTTGGCCACCGCGTTGAGGTTCTCGGCGCTGCTCGGCGAGTACAGCGCCGAGCTGCACGCGAAGATCATGGAGCTGGGTGACTGGATGGCTCGCATCGGCCTGGACGAGGACGAGTCGCGGAGCATTCTGGCGCGGATCGACGTCGGAAAGCTTGTCGACTTCGCGGCGGGCGTACTCGGGGGCCTGACGGGGGTGCTCACGAGCTTCTTCTTCATCGTCATCCTGTTGTTCTTCCTGGTGACCGACAGCGCCGGGTTCGTGCGCAAGCTCTCGACGCTGTCGAACCGCGGTCGCACGATGGCGGAGGCTCTGACGATCTTCGCCGACGGGACCCGGTCCTACCTGCGCGTCTCCACCCTGTTCGGCGCGGCGGTGGCTCTGGTCGATGTGGGCGCCCTGTACCTGCTGGACATCCGGGACCCGTGGCTGTGGGGACTGCTGGCCTTCCTGACGAACTACATCCCCAACATCGGCTTCATCATCGGACTGGTGCCCCCCGCGGTCGTGGGACTGTTGGACCACGGTCTCGGGACGGCGGTCGCGGTCGTCGTCGTCTACTCGGTCGTCAACTTCTTGCTGCAGACCGTCGTCCAGCCGCGTGTCGTGGGGGAGGCGGTCGGCTTGTCCGCCTCGATCAGCTTCCTCTCCCTGCTGGTCTGGACCGCGATCTTCGGTGGCATCGGTGCGCTGATCGCCGTCCCGATGACCATCCTCGTCCGCGCCATCTTCATCGACACCGATCCCGAGCGAACGTGGCTGGGCCCCCTCCTCTCCGGTGGGAATGACGCGCCGGAAACCCCCAGCTGATCCGAGCGAGCGCATCCCCGCCTGCGCAGATCACCTCGCGAGTGTGATCCCATGCCGACGTCAAGAACGCCATGATCCGTACCGACGGTAGGAGTCGCGCACCCGGCGCGGCCCGTCGAACGACGAAAGAGGCACATGGTGGACGACTTCTGGGACTTCTTCTGGCTCTCGATCAGCATCTTCTTCCTGGTGGCCTATCTGATCGTGATGTTCCAGGTCATCGTCGACCTGTTCCGTGATCGGTCGCTGTCAGGGTGGTGGAAGGCCGTGTGGGTCTTCTTCCTGATCGTCCTGCCCATGGTGACGGCGTTGGCGTACCTCGTGGTGCGAGGAGGCGGCATGGCGTCGCGCACGGCAGCGGAGATCGAGGCCTCCAAGGCCGAGGCGGACGACTACATCCGCTCGGTGGCCGCGACGCCCTCGCCGGCCGACCAGATCGCGTCGGCGAAGAGCCTGCTCGATGCGGGGACGATCACCGAGCAGGAGTTCACGGCATTGAAGAACAAGGCGCTGTCCTGACCGTGGATGCCACGGCCGATGGACACTGACGAGCCCGGACCTGGGGTCGGCGGCCGGCTTCGTTCGCGGCTCGCGCGCGTGCCGGTCGCCGCGAGACTCCTGGCGGAGTTCATGCGGATCGAGTTCATCGACCGGTGCATGCTGATCGCTGCGCAAGGGCTGCTGGCGCTGATTCCGGTGCTCGTGGTCCTCTCGGCGTTCCTGCCCCAGCTGTCGGATGCCGCGGTGAGGGTGTTCGCGACGGCCGCTGGGGTCGGCGCCGAGGGGACCGCGGTGATCGGTGGAGAGGTGAGCCTGGACCAGGTTCGCACGCAGACCGGGGTCATCGGGCTGCTCATCACGATCTTCTCCGCCTCGAGCTTCGCCCGTGCCATTCAGCGCATGTACGAGAGCGTCTGGGGCATCGGACACATCGGGGGCGTGTCGGGCTTCAGGCGATGTCTGACCTGGCTGATCGGCTGGCTCGTCACGCTGCAGTTCGTTGCCGCGCTCCGCACCCTCATCCGCGGCATCGACGGTGGGCTGGGCGACGCGATCGGCTTCGGCCTCCAGTGCGTGATCCTCTCGGCGATCTGGTGGGTCACTGCGTGGATGCTGCTGTTCGGCCGCGTCTCTTGGGCGTCGTTGGCGCTCGGCGCATGGCTCACGGGATGTCTCGGCGTGCTTTACAACCGCATCTCGGCGCGGGTCATGCCGATCTACGTCGATGCGAATGCCGATCAGTTCGGCACGCTGGGCGTCATTCTGGCGGTGACGACGTGGCTGATCGGCTTCGCGGGAGTGATGGTCGCGTCCGCTCTCGTGGGTCGCGTGGTGTGGGAGGAGACGTCCCTGTCCAGGGTTGCGAAGCGCCTGAAGCTCACCCGCTGAGGGTGGTGACGGAGTCCGGCGAGCAGTTCATGGTGGAACGACGGTAGTCAGCGACTCGGGGTGGGAGGTTCCGCATGGCGACTTCACTGCGCGGCGTCAAGGTGGGAGGCCGTACGGCGATGTTCGCCGTGCTGACGATGATCCTGGCACTCGGCGGGGTGGCCTGGGCGCCGACGGCAGTGGCCGAGGATCCGGGCGAGCTCGATGTCACGAAGACCGTCACTGGATGGACGAGCGGACAGGTCGTCGAGCCGGGGGATTCGTTCGTGTACTCCATCACGATCTCGTGCACGAACATCGGTTCGGGAGGGTGCACCAACGCGGTGCTCACCGACCCGCTGCCGGAGGGCATCATCCTCGACGCCGACAGCACGGTGACGGTCCAGGGCGCCAGCGGCACGGTCCAGACGTCCGGTGATGACGTCACGGTCACGTTCACCGAGCCGTTGACCGACCCGCCGGGATCGCAGGGTCTGCCCGCTGGGGCGACCGTTACCGTCAACATCCCCGTGAGGGTCGATCCGGACATCGATCCTCAGCTCGACGGCGAGGACCTCGTCAACGTGGCGACGGCGGACGGCACCAACACCGAACCCGACGACGGCACCTTCGTCGTGGTCCCCGACATCCCCATCGTCGTCGAGGCCGGGGCGTCGAAGGCCTTCGAGCCGCCCAGCGGCTTGGCGGTTCCCGGGACGGGGACGACGCTGAGCCTCAGCGGCGGCAACGAGTCCAACGTCCCCGTCGCCACCGTGCAGATCACCGACCCGTCGGACCCGGCTGCCGCCCCGAATCCGTTCACCTACCTGGGTCTGACGAGCAGCACCCTCGACATCGCACTCCCCGACGGAGCCGAGCAGGTCCAGGTCGACGCGTATGTCGACGGTGCGTGGGTCGAGGGCACCCCTGGCGCTCCGCCGGCCACGCTGCCCACCGGAGTCACGCCGGGAGACGTCACCGGACTCCGCATCACCTTCATCAGCACCGACGGCGATGACATTCCGCCTGGCGCTGAGGGAACGGCGTCCGTGCCCCTGGAGCAGCGCGACAACATCGCCGAGGCAGGTGTCGGAGCGATCGACAATGAGGTCTCGACGGTGGTCGCGACCGACGAGCAGACCTCGGACCCGGCAACGGCCGACGCCCAGTACACGATCACGTCCTCGGATCTGGACACCGGCGCCACGAAGACCTTCACGCCGGACGAGATCGCGGTCGGTGGAACGAGCACCGTGAGCCTGACCGGCACGAACGACAGTGAGCTGACCCTCGACACGATGACGATCGCCGAGCCCGGATCAGCGGGACCGAACCCCTTCGAGAACGGGTTGACGTTCACCGGGTGGGAGGACCCCCTCGTCTGGCCGACCGGTGCGACCGGTGCCTCCGTGACCTACGACTTCGCGGACGGCACCAGCACGACGCTCGAGACCACGGAGCCGAACACCCTTCCCGACCCGCCCGACGGCAGCCAGGTCACCGGCTTCACGGTCGAGTTCACGGGCCCCATCGTGCCGGGGGCGACGGCCACCCTCAACTTCGGCGTCACCGCGCCGGACACCCAGCCGCTGCCGCAGTTCACGCGTCCCAACACGATCGACGTCGACACGACCGCGCCCGGCGGATTCTCGGGCGACGCCACGGCCACGGACGACCTGATCACGTACCAGCGGCGGCTGGACGTGGACGTGTCCAAGCGGATCAGCCCGACAGAGATCTTCTCGATCCCCGGACAGGTCGTCACGGTGCTGCTCAGCGGCACGCTGGAGGAGTTCCCGGCGTCGACGACGGACGCCACCGAGATCATCGTCCAAGACCCGGCCGACCTCGAATCGGACTCCTGGTACGACTCCTTCGCCCCCACCGCGATCACCGAGACGCCGATCCCGGCGGACGCGACGCTGACCGTCCAGTACTGGGATGGAGAGGAGTGGGTCGACGTCCCGGGGATGGTCGACCTCGCCGGTCCACAGATCTTCAGCGGGCCACTGCCGCCCGAGGTCCAGGAGAACGCGCAGGGCATCAGGTTCGTCTACGACAGCGATGACGGCTTCCCACCGGGCACGACGGTGAGTCCGAACATCAGCTACGAGCTGCGGCCGGAGGCGGCTGGAACAGACCTCGACGTGGAGAACTGCGCGGCTTCCTCGGCCAGCGCACCGGACGCCGATCCAGCCTCAGCGGACACGGCGGAGTGCCCGGACATCGATCTCGTGCCACCCGACCCGGGCAGTGCCGACTTCATCGACAAGGCCTGGGACGTCGACCTGCTCGGCGAGCGCACGGGTCGTGAGGCGGGCTTCCGTATCGACTGGTCCACCAGCGGTGCCAGCAACATCGACCAGATGGTCATCTCGGACCAGCCGCAGCCGAGTGCCGCCACGGTTCCCGACTCCGTCTTCGACACCTTCGACCTCGTGCGGATCGATCCGATCACGCCTGCCACGGATCCGCACCTGACGTACGACCGCGTGGCACGTGTCGAGCTCTTCAGCCTCGCGGCCGGCGGGTGGGTCGACGCACCCGGTGATCCGTGTCCGGCGGCGTGCGACGGCACCTTCCCCGGGTACGACGTCCCCACCGGCTCTCAGAACGACATCATCGCCTTCCGTCTGGTCTATGAGGAGAGCCCGACCCGCGCCGACCGGATCGGCGGCGATCCGACCGCGCCTCAGGTGGGTTCCGGCGTCGCGGCCTCCAGCGGCAACGACCGGGAGATCCATGCCGTCATGCGCCTGCGCGACGATCGACGATCCGATCCCACCCTCCCGGTGATCGCTTCTGCGACCTACAACGTCGCCGAGCAGCCCGGCGACGTGCGCAACACCGCGCGCGCCAGCGTGATCGTCGACGACGAGGTCTACGTGGACCAGGACGCGAGCGACATCATCACCATCTCCCCGGTGCCGCTCACGGTCTCGCTGACGAAGGACTGGACGGGAGGACCCTTGAGCGTGCCCGCACCCGGAGTGCCGTTCCCGGACTCCTGGCCCACCGCACGGATGACACTCGACGCGGAGAACACCACCCCCCGCCAGATCGATCGGCTGACCATCACGGACCCCACCGGACTGGCCGATCCGTTCGACTCCTTCAACCTGCGTGGCTTCGTGTCGATCACCGATCCGGCCGACATCGGCGCCGACGGGCTCACCGTCACCCTGACGCTCGAGGGCGGTGGCACTCGGATCCTCAGCCGCTCCGAGGCCCTGCTGGCGCCTGAGTCGGACCTGACCGACGTCGTGGGCTTCGAGCTCGTCTACACGGGCCGCATCACTGAAGGAGCCCACGCGGTCGTCGAGGCGGACACCCGTCTACGCCCGACCTCACGGGCCGATGGTGCGCCGGTAGAGCCCGGGACCACAGTCGACAATCGGGCGACCACGGTCGGTGAGGATCTCATCGACTACCCGGACACTCCGGAGGTCAGCAGCACCGCGAGCGACAGCGCCGACATCGACCTGTTGGCATCGGGCATCGGGCTCGAGGTCCAGAAGTCGTTCGACCCGGCCAGCCAGACCGAGCCCGATCGCGCCCCAGTCACGATGACCCTCTCCGGCCAGCCCAGCGGACCCTCGCGAGCAGTCGAGATGGTGCTGACGGACGTGGACGCCTCGTTCTGGAACCAGTACGACTTCGTCGGCTTCGGTGACGGCTTCGCCTTCACCGCCCCGATCGATCAGGTCCGGGTCGACGTCCTGACGGGCGGCACCTTCGTCGAGACTAGCTCCGGGGTCGAGCTCGAGGGTGCCACGTGGACCGAGGGCGAGGAGTCCACGTCGCTGGTGCTTCCGGAGGGGATCGCCGCAGGGGACGTGCAGGGTCTGCGCCTCACCTTCACCCGTGCCGACGGCCAGATCTGGGAGAACCCCGCCACCCCGACCCAGCTCGTTCCGCTGGAGGTTCAGCGACGCGAGCATATGCACACCGGCGGCGACGTCCCGAGCGATCTGGCCGGGAGCGAGCCGGCGCCGGGAGAGACCGTTGCCGGGCAGGCGACGAACACGATCACGGGGGATGCCCTCGCCGCCGACGTCGACGCGAACGGCGATCCCCTTCAAGCCGAGGACGACGTCACCGCGCCGATCCTCTACCGTCACGCGAACAACGCGGTGCAGGTCACCAAGTCGCCCAGCGGCGCACAAGCCCCCGGCGCGTCCATCCCCTACGAGTTGACCTTCACCAACACCGGCGACGTGCCGATCGTCGACCCGGTGATCACCGACCGGCTTCCGACCGACGCCGATGGACCTCTGCTGGTGCTGAACCCTGACACCGACGAGCACTACGGCTATGCCCTCAGCGGGCCCGCCCCCGATCCGGCGAGCGGACCACCGATGCCGACCGATCCCGCAGCTGTGTCGGTCGCGGAGGGGCCCGATCTGCTCACCTTCACCTTCCCGGAGGACACGGTCCTGGAGGTCGGACAGACCTACACGATCACGGTCGACCTCGTGTTCCGACCGGGGCTGCCGGGCAACACCACGGTGACCAACACGACGGGGATCGTCGGTGACCGGGCCTGGGACGGCTGCGAGACGTCGCTCGATCCCGACACGGGGGAGTGCCGCACCTCCGCGACCGTCTACCCGACCACGGCCGGGGCACTGCGCGGCACCAAGACCGTGCAAGCGGTCGACAGCGAGCTGGGAGTGCTCGACACCCGTGACGCGGGCTGCGACGCCGATTCCGAGGGCTTCTATGCGGGCGGGTGCGTACCCGTGACCAAGCCCGGTGGCGAGGACGTCTGGCGGATGACCTTCACCAACACGGGCAACCTGCCGATGGATCAGGTGTACGCACTCGATCGGCTGCCTGCCGTCGGGGACACCGGGGCCATCGTGACGCTGCCTCGCGAGTCGCAGTGGCGCCCCACGCCCACCTCGCTGCGGTTCGCCGGCGCCAGCCTCGGCGACGTGAGCTCGATCCGAGTCTTCTACGACGCCGACGACGACATCTGCACCACCGACCTGGAGACCCTGGACGGCTGTCCGGACGGGGAGTGGACCCTCATCGACGAGAGCGCCGACCCTGCGGACGGCTGGACCGTGCAACTGCCCGCAGACGCCCGAGCGCTGAAGTTCGAGATGGACTTCTTCGACGAGTTGCTCCAGCCGACCGGCACGGTGCGACTGGACCTCACCACCACGGCTCCAGCGCAGTCGCCGACCGTGGGCTCCGACACGATCGCGTGGAACACCGTGGCCCAGGCCGGTCGGACGAACGATGCCGGGACCCTCGGCCTGGCGCCGCGAGCGGAGGGGAACAAGGTCGGGGTCGCGCTGGCCACCGGGCCGTTGGAGATCACCAAGGTCGTGGAGGGCCCCGCCTCCGAGTACGCCCCGTCCTCCTTCGAGCTGACGATCGAATGCACCTCGGTCGGGCAGCCGGTGGATCTGGGGGATCAGTCGCCGGTCGTGCTCGAGGCTGGGGAGGTCGTTCGCATCGACGGCGTGCCCTGGGGGTCGGAGTGCACCGTCAGCGAGGACGTCACGGCGGCCGGAGCGACCGCGTTCGACACCACCACTGTGACGGTGGCGCGCGAGGGCGAGCCGGTGGCTCTGGTCACGGCGACCAATACGTACGAGGACGCGTCGCTTCGTCTGGCGAAGGACGTTCGGGACTCGGCGGTCGATCAGGACGGGAATCCGATCGTCTACGGGCCCTTCCGGTTCCGCGTCACGTGCACCTTCCTGGACGAACCGGTCTACGCCGCCGGCTACGGCCCGACGCGCCCGATGGTCGCCGTCTTCGACTCGGGCGAGACCTGGACCCTGAGCGAGCTTCCCGCCGGCTCCGAGTGCGTGGCGACCGAGACCGACCGCGGGGGAGCCGAGGAGACGGAGTCGTCCGGCACCACCGCCGACGGCACCGAGACGGGTTCGGAGTCGCTCGACCTGGTCCTGACCCCCGATGGCGATGACCCGGTCGTCACGAACGAGGTGACCTTCACGAACGTCTTCGCGGTGGGATCCCTCGTGCTCACGAAGATCGTCGAAGGCGACGGCGCCGCCACCTTCGGAGCCGGCCCGTTCACGATTCACTTGTCCTGTCAGGACGTGCGCGGTGACTCCGTCTGGGACGGTGACGTCGTGCTGGGCGGGGACCAGCCGTTGACCACGACGATCGAGAACATGGACGTCGGCGCCACCTGCACCGCGGAGGAGACCGGTACCGGAGGAGCAACGCGCTCGGTCGTCGATCCCGCGGGTCCCTTCGAGATCACCTCGGACGATCCGGTCACCGTCACCGCGACGAACACCTTCGATCTGGGCTCCGTGCGAATCGAGAAGCGGCTGCGGGGTGACGGGGTCGACGAGCTCGATCCCGGCCTGGAGTTCACGGTCGCACTCGCCTGCACGCTCGATGTCGACGGCGTCGAGACGAAGATTCCGATCAGCGACGACGGCGAGCGGGTTCTCTCCAGAGCCGATGGTCTGTCCGTCGTCTTCGACGATCTGCCGGTCGGTGCCCAGTGCGTCGTGAGCGAGCCGGACGACGGTGGCGCCGATGACACCTCGATCTCGCCGACGGCGCTGACGGTCGGTGGGGACGAGGTTGCCGAGGTCGTGGTCACGAACACCTTCGACCCAGCCGAGCTGGGGCCGACCGACGACTCGGATCCCGCGAGCAGCGGTCCCGAGGCCCACACCGGCGGCCGCGTTGTGGAGAACAGCCGTCTGCTTCTCTGGGGCTCTCTCGTTGCCTTGTTGGTGGCGCTGGCGGCGGGCGTGGCCCGGCATCGTCGTAGGCCATGACGAGCCGCCGCTCGCTCCTGCTCGTCATGACAGCGGCGTTCGCCCTCGCCCTGGCGCTGGGTGCCGCCTACTTTCTGATGCGGGATGACCCGTCAGGGTACGCCAGCCAGGACCTCGACGGCCGGACGGTCGAGTGGGATCGTCGGCCGGACGCGGAGGGGTCGGCCGTCCGCGAGACGGGGGAGCGGTTCGAGGTGGCGTCAGTCGACTTGTCGGTACCTCTGCTGAGCGCCGTCGTCGCCAACGGCGAGATCAATCCACCGACGCTGACCGACGCCTTCTGGTACCGCGAGACGGCCGAGCTGGGCGGCCCCGGAACGTCGGTGATTGCTCTGCATGCGGTGCGCGGCGGCCGGGGTCCGGGGAATGCCCTGGTCGACGTCGAGGGGGCGAATCCAGCGCTGCGGGTTCACCCGGGCGACCTCCTGGATGCCGGCTCGGTCCGCTATCAGGTCACGGGAACGATGATCGCCTCCAAGCAGGAGACAGCGGCAGACCCACGCATCTGGGGAGAGAGCGACCACGACGCATTGGCCGTCATCACGTGCGTACCGACCGACGACCGCAACGCCGTGATCTTCGCGACTGCCGTCGGAAACACCGAGTAGGGGAGTGGGACCCCCATGAGCCGAGCCGACGAGAGCTTCACGAAGACCTTCGATGTCGTGTGCGTCTTCGTCCTGTCGATCACCGCGGTCCTGACCGCGTGGTGCGGGTTCGAGGCATCGAAGTGGGGTGGCGAGATGTCGATCGCCTTCAGCCAGGCATCGGGAGCCCGCATCCAGTCGACCGCCGAAGAGAGCCGCGCGAACGCCGCCCGGCAGTACGACCTCACCATCTACACCGAATGGGTCCGTGCCGTGCAGGACGACCGGGACGAGCTCAGGACGTTCATCGAGGACCGGTTCACCCCCGAGTTTCGAGTCGCGTTCGACGCGTGGAACGCCGACGGCCGCCAAGCGCTCGGCCCGTTCAGGATGGAGCAGTACGTCCCGCCGGGCACGAACGAAGCAGCGGTCTTGAACAAGCGCGCCGACGACAGGTTCGAGGCGGCACTCGTCCACAACCAGCGAGGCGACAACTACGCACTGCTCACGGTCCTGTTCGCTCTCGTGCTCTTCCTGACCGCACTCTCGCAACGCGACATCGCCACGCGCATGAGACGGGTGCTGCTCATGCTCGCGATCGCGATAGGCCTCGCCGGCGTGGCCGTCATGCTGACCTTTCCGATCAAGATCTGAGATTCGGCTGCGCGTGCCCGCGGGTATCACCTCCGACGGGTGATGTGAGCGGGTCCGCTCGAGATCGACCATGACAGCGGGGACGAGATCGTCCCAAGACATGGAGAGGACATCGTGATGGCAGTGTCGCCGAAGGACCCCGAACGGATCGTCGTCGAGGGACAGCAGGAGGTGCTGGAGCGGCTTCCGTTCTCCGACACTCGAGACTTCGAGGACGCGCGGAGGGGCTTCCTCGGCGCTCGCACGCCGAACGCGATAACCAACGACGAGGGCACCGTCGTCTGGGACAACGACACGTATGACTTCCTCACCGGTGACGCTCCGGACACGGTGAACCCCAGCCTGTGGCGTCAGTCCAAGCTGGTGGCCGAGCAGGGCCTGTACGAGGTGGTCGAGGGCATCTACCAGGTGCGTGGCTTCGATCTCGCGAACGTCTCGTTCATCGAGGGGGACGAAGGCGTCATCGTCCTGGACCCGTTGGTCACCAAGGAGACGGCGGCGGCTGCGCTCGAGCTGTATCGCGAGCACCGTGGCGACCGCCCGGTCACCGGCGTGATCTATACGCATCCGCACGTCGACCACTTCGGAGGAGTCAAGGGCGTCACGACGCAGGAGGACGTCGATGCCGGTCGCGTCACGATCATCGCGCCCGCCGGATTCACGGAGCATGCCGCGTCCGAGAACGTCTACGCCGGGACGGCCATGGCGCGCCGATCGGCCTACATGTTCGGGGCCGCGCTGGCGCGCGGTCCGCGTGGTGCTGTGGGCGCCGGCTTGGGCCAGACGGTCTCGACGGGCGAGATCACGCTGATCGCGCCGACGCTGGACGTGAGGCACACCGGTCAGGAGGAGGTCGTCGACGGAGTCCGCATGGTCTTCCAGTCCGCGCCCGGCACCGAGGCCCCCGTGGAGATCTTGGTGTACTTCCCGGATCATCGGGCGTTGTGCGCTGCGGAGGACGCCACGCACACTCTGCACAACCTGTTGACCCTGCGGGGGGCTCTGGTGCGCGATGCGCATGCGTGGTCGCAGTACCTCACCGAGACGATTGACCTGTGGGCGGGAGAGGCCGAGGTCGTGTTCGCGTCGCACCACTGGCCGACGTGGGGCAAGGACCGCATCCGCGAGTTTCTCGACACGCAGCGGGACCTCTACGCCTACCTGCACGACCAGACGCTGCGACTCATCAACCAGGGATGGACGGGGATCGAGATCGCGGAGGAGCTGCGACTGCCCCCAGCCCTGGAGAACGCGTGGAACGCTCGCGGCTACTACGGCTCGGTGAGTCACGACATCAAGGCGATCTACCAGCGGTACATGGGCTGGTTCGATGGCAATCCCGCCCACCTGTGGCAGCACCCGCCCGTGGCTCAGGGTCAGCGCTACGTCAAGCTCGCCGGCGGCGCCGACGCGATCGTCGAGGCCGCGCGAGAGGCCTACGAGGAAGGTGACTACCGCTGGGCGGCCGAGATCCTCAGCCACGTCGTCTTCGCTGAGCAGGGCCACGCCGCGGCACGCGAGCTGCTCGCCGACACGTTCGAGCAGTTGGGCTACGGAATCGAGAACGGCATCTGGCGCAACTTCTTCCTCTCAGGGGCGACCGAGCTGCGCGACGGCTCCTTCGGCACGCCGACCGTCGCGGCCTCTGCCGACGTGGTCAGCGCTCTCACCCCCGGGTTGCTCTTCGACGCGATCGCGATTCAGATCGATGGTCCGGCGGCATGGGACGAGAGGCTCACCATCGACGTCGTTCTCACCGACCTCGATGAGCGCTATCGACTGCGTCTCTCCAACGGAGCGCTCACCTACACCACGGCTCAGCAGTCCGATGAGGCCGACGCGACCCTGACGGCGACGAAGGTCTCGCTTCCTGCGCTCGCCCTCGGTGGAGTGACGGCGGAGAAGCTGGCGTCCGCTGGCATCGAGCTGAGCGGCGATGCGACCGTCCTGTCTCGGCTTGCGAGTGTCCTGGACCCGGGCGACCCCGACTTCGCGATCGTGACGCCGGACAAGGACTGAGGCTGAGGCTCGAAAGGGACCGCTGGGCGCGCTGCACGGTTCGGTGACGTGATGACCTGTGGTGCTGAGTGCGCTGCTGCAGTCATGTCGACAATGCTCGGTTGACAGCCGGTCGGCGTCTTGCGAGGCGGCCTGGAGGTCGCGGCAGCGCTACGGCGTACTCGGACGGGATGTACCAGGGCCGATGACTACGCTTGGCTTGACGAACTGAAGATCGGTGCACCCTCAGGGGGCACGCTTCGGAGGTAACGGGAGACAACGGTAGGTAACCGCGCACCGGGATTGCAGGCCAATCCAGGTTTTGCCCGGAACGCCAAGGAGCCTCCCTCCGGTTCAAGTCCCCCCTCGGACACACCTGCGAAGTGGCCCCTGATCTGCGCAAACGCAGACGGGGGCCACTTTCCATGTGCGGGCGGAACGATGGCGCCGTGTGCGGAGACCCAGCCCAAGGTCGCGGCGACCAGGAGCACCTCGAGCAAGGGAATCCAGGCGTCCCTGCCTCGGGACTCGGCGAGTGGCCGGCTCTCCCACGGTCCGAGCGCCGTCACGATGACCCCCGTCAGCCCGATCAGGGTGAGCAGCCGACTGGAGCCGACGCCACCCCTGACCGCGACCCGAGCTTCGCTCCACACGCTCGCCCTGGGCGACGTGACGGCGGAGAGGCTGGCGTCCGCCGGCATCGAGCTCAGTGGCGATGCGACGGTTCTGTCCCGCCTCGCGGGCGTGCTCGATCCGGGCGACCCGGACTTCGCCATCGTGACTCCTGACAAGGATTGACGCTTGACGGGTCACTCGCCTACTCCGTCAGCCGCCAGCGGCACGTCTCGGGCGCCGGACCTCACCGTGGAGTGAAAGTCACTCGGTGTCCTCGAGCTGACGGCCCTCTCCGGCGACCCCGGTGATCAGGGGGTGCGCCCCGGATCGCGTTCGGCTCGGGCCAGCCAGGTGAGGGCCCGCACGCTCTCGACCGACCCGTGCTTCAGGCCCTGCGCGGCCTTCCGTGCGGTCGCGTACAGGTCGTCCGCCTCGGGACGTCCATGGGCTCTCGCCTCGACGGCCAGCATGGACAGTGCCTCGACGCTGGCCCAGGAACCGGGCTTCAGCCCGGAGGCTGCGTCCAAGGCCTGTTGGAGTGCGGGACGTGAGTCATGACGCTGGGTGAACACGAGCATCTTCTCCTCGATCGATGGCCGGACTCTATCCGGTCGGGGAGTCGGAAGCCGCACTCCTCGGTTGGCGGCGGCCGTCGAAGCCGACCATGCTTGACGGGTGACGACCTCCCGCGGGCTGGCCGACCTGGCGGCCGCGCACCACGTCGCCACGTCGTTCCGTGGCTCCGATCGCCAGATGGTGCAGGTGGACGACGACATCGTCGTGGCGGTCCTGGCCCAGCTCGGCGTCGACGCGAGCGGCCCGGAGGCGATCCGGCGTGAGCTCGAGGCGGTGCGCCAGAGGGAGGCGCAGGCCGCCCTCCCGCCGACGATCGTGATGACCGACGGCGCCACACGCGAGCTGGATGTCCCGGCGACGCTGGTGCTCGAGGACGGCACCTCGTCACGCGTGGAGCGCCTCTCCGACCTGCCGCTGGGGTGGCACCGACTGATGACGGACACCCAGGACGTGACCCTGATCGTCGCGCCGAGCCGCATGCCCGAGGTGCCGCGGACCTGGGGCTGGATGCTGCAGCTGTACTCGCTGAGCAGCGACCGGTCCTGGGGCATGGGGGACTACGGCGACCTCGCCGAGATGGCCCGGCGCGCCGGCACCGAGCAGGGCGCTGGGGTGCTGCTCGTCAACCCGGTTCAGGCATTCGTGCCCTCGAAGCCGCTGCAGCGGTCGCCCTACTCCCCGTCCAGCCGGCGCTACGCCAACCCGCTCTACCTCCGGGTCACCGAGACGGCGGCGTTCCTCGAAGCGGACGAGACGACCCGGCGGGACGTGCTGGCGCTCAGGCCCGACTCCAGGACGGAGCTGATCGACTACGACGAGGTCTGGACCGCGAAGCTGGACGCTCTCGAGCTGCTCTGGGCGACCCGACCGCCGAACCAGGAGCAGATCGACCCTGACCTGAGGGCGTTCGCCACCTTCTCGGCCCTGGCGGAGCTGCACGGGGCCGACTGGCGCGAGTGGCCGGAGGCACTGCGGGACCCGGCCGGGGACGCCGTGGCCGAGGCGCAGGACTCGCTCGCCGATCGCATCGCCTTCCATGCATGGCTCCAAGAGTTGTGCCGGGAGCAGCTCGACACGGCGCGCGCGGCCGCCCACGACGCGGGCATGGCCGTCGGGATCGTGCACGACCTGCCGGTCGGCGTGGATCCGGGCGGCGCGGACGCCTGGGCGCAGCAGGACGCCTTCGCCTCCGACGTCCGGGTGGGGTGTCCGGCCGACGCCTTCAACCCGCTCGGCCAGGACTGGGGGCTGCCCCCATGGCGCCCGGACCGGCTCGCCGCCTCGGGCTACGCGCCCTTCCGCGACGTCATCCGCAGCGTCCTGCGCCACGCCGACGGCATCCGTGTCGATCACATCGCCGGACTCTGGCGACTGTGGTGGATCCCGCCGGGCGAGCCGGCCCACCGCGGCACCTACGTCCACTACGACGCGGACGTCATGCTGGGCATCCTGGCCCTGGAGGCGTGGAGAGCCGGCGCCATCGTGGTGGGCGAGGATCTCGGGACCGTCGAGGACGTGGTCACCGAGACGATGCACGAGCGCGGGATGCTGAGCTCGGCCGTGCTCTGGTTCGAGCGCGACTGGGAGGCGCCCGGCCAGCCTCACGTGCCGCCGGAGCAGTGGGAACCCGAGACGATGGCCAGCATCAGCACCCATGACCTCCCCACCGCCACCGGCTGGCTCCGGGACGAGCGCGTCCGCGTGCAGGCCGAGCTCGGCCTGCTGGCCGGGTCGGCAGAGGAGGCCTACGCCGAGGCCGCGGCCGATCGTGCAGCCATGCTCGACCTGCTCCGCGCCGAGGGCATCGACGAGGACGATCCCGTCGTCGCGCTCCACGCGGTGATCGCCCGTGCCGCGTCCCGCCTGGTCCTCAGCTCACCGGCCGACGCCGCGGGCCAGGTCCAGCAGCCCAATCTTCCCGGCACGGTCGACGAGTATCCCAACTGGCGGATCCGGCTCCCGATGGGCCTCGACGAGTTCTTCGCCGACCACCGGGTACGTGCAAGCATTGCCCCCCTACAGGCCTCGCGGCCGTCCGTGTGACTCAACCCATCGAGGAGAACCTGTGCAGCCCTGGCCCGGATCGGCTTACCCGCTCGGCGCGACGTTCGACGGGACCGGCACCAACTTCGCCGTCTTCTCCGAGTCGGCCGAGTTCGTCGAGCTCTGCCTGTTCGACGAGTCCGGCAACGAGACACGCGTCCGCCTCGAGGAGGTCGACGGCTTCGTCCACCACGGGTTCCTGCTCGGCGTCGCGCCGGGACAGCGCTACGGCTTCCGGGTGCACGGCCCGTACGACCCCGAGCGCGGTTTCCGCTGCAACCCCGCCAAGCTGCTGATCGACCCGTACGCCAAGGCGATCTCGGGACCGGTCCAGTGGGACCGATCGTTGTTCGCGTACGACCTGGACGACCCCGAGCAGATGAACGAGGACGACTCGGCGGGACACGTGCCGTACTCGATCGTCATCAACCCCTACTTCGACTGGGCGAACGACCGGCTGCCGCGGACGCCGTACAACGAGTCGCTGATCTACGAGGCCCACGTCAAGGGCCTGACGATGACGCACCCCGACGTCCCGGAGTCCCTGCGTGGCACGTACGCCGGCATCGCGCATCCGTCCATCGTCGAGCACCTGAAGTCGATCGGCGTGACCGCGATCGAGCTGCTGCCCGTGCACCAGTTCCTGAACGACCACTACCTGGTCGAGAAGGGCCTGACGAACTACTGGGGCTACAACACGATCGGCTTCTTCGCGCCGCACGCGGACTACGCCGCCCACCCGGGCCGCCAGGTGGAGGAGTTCAAGGGCATGGTGCGGGCGCTGCACCAGGCCGACATCGAGGTCATCCTCGACGTCGTCTACAACCACACGGGGGAGGGCAACCACCTCGGACCGACCCTGTCGATGCGCGGCATCGACAACTGCGCCTACTACCGGCTCGTCGAGGGCGACGAGCAGCACTACATGGACTACACCGGCACCGGCAACTCGCTGAACGTGCGTCACCCGCACACGCTGCAGCTCATCATGGACTCGCTCCGCTACTGGGTCACCGAGATGCACGTGGACGGCTTCCGCTTCGACCTCGCCGCGACCCTCGCCCGCGAGTTCTACGACGTCGACAAGCTCGCGACGTTCTTCGAGCTCGTCCAGCAGGACCCGGTGGTCAGCCAGGTCAAGCTCATCGCCGAGCCTTGGGACGTCGGTCCCGGCGGCTACCAGGTCGGCAACTTCCCGCCGTTGTGGTCGGAGTGGAACGGCCTCTATCGCGACACCGTGCGCGACTTCTGGCGCGGGGAGCCCGCGACGCTGGGCGAGTTCGCCTCCCGCATCGCCGGATCGTCCGACCTCTACCAGGACAACGGCCGGCGGCCGTACGCCTCGATCAACTTCGTCACGGCGCACGACGGGTTCACCCTCAACGACCTCGTGACCTACAACGACAAGCACAACGAGGCGAACGGCGAGGACGGCCGTGACGGTGCCGACGACAACCGGTCGTGGAACTGCGGCGTCGAGGGGCCGACCGACGACGAGGAGGTCCTCGAGCTGCGTCGCCGCCAGCGCCGCAACCTGATGGCGACCCTCCTGCTGTCCCAGGGCGTGCCGATGATCCTGCACGGGGACGAGCTCGGCCGGTCCCAGGGCGGGAACAACAACGTGTACTGCCAGGACAACGAGGTCAGCTGGGTCGACTGGGACTCGCGTGCGGAGGAGCGCGCGCTGCTGGAGTTCACCTCCGCGCTGGCGGCCTTCCGCCAGCGTCACCCGATCTTCCGTCGCCGGCGGTTCTTCGAGGGCAAGCCGGTCCGCAAGGCCGACGAGCTGCGGGACATCGAGTGGTTCACCCCCTCCGGAGACGAGATGGAGGAGCAGAACTGGGAGGACGAGCTCGGCAAGTCCATCGCGGTGTTCTTGAACGGTGACGCGATCGCCGACCGCGACGCGCGCGGCATGCGGGTCACCGACGACTCGTTCGTGCTGGCGTTCAACGCCCACAGCGAGCCGGCGGAGTTCACCCTCCCACCCGAGGACTACGGCTCCGGATGGAAGGTCGTCGTGGACAGCTCGACCGGCTCGGTCGAGCAGCCGGGTGCCGAGACGCTCAGCGCCCTCGCCAGCTTCACGGCTCCGCCGCGTTCGCTCGTGGTGCTGCAACGAGTCGGCTCATGACCGCACCGTCGTCGACGTACCGGCTGCAGCTGCGGCCCGGGTTCGGCTTCGACGACGCGCGCGGGCTGGTGGTCCAGCTGGCGACGATGGGCGTGGGAGCGCTGTACCTGTCCCCGGTGCTGGAGGCGACGCCGGGATCGACCCACGGATACGACGTCGTCGACCCCGAGCGACTGCGCGACGAGCTCGGCGGCGAGCGCGCCTTCCGCGACCTCGTGGACGCCGCGCGCGAGGCTGGCCTCGGCGTCGTCGTCGACATCGTGCCGAACCACATGTCGGTCGAGGTGCCCGAGGCGAACCCGTGGTGGCTCAGCGTGCTGCGCGAGGGAGAGGCGTCCCCGTACGCCCACCACTTCGACATCGACTGGTCGCGCGGGCGCATCCTCGTGCCGATCCTCGCGAGTGACGCGGACGTCGCGCAGCTGTCGGTCGAGGGCGACCACCTGACCTACTTCGACCACCGCTTCCCGTTGGCCGCCGGCACCGGCCACGGGACGCCGCAGGAGGTGCACGCCCGCCAGCACTACGAGCTGGTCGACTGGCGCCGCGGCAACGCCGAGCTCACCTACCGCCGGTTCTTCGACATCACGACGCTCGCCGCGGTGACCGTCGAGCGCCCCGAGGTGTTCGAGCAGGCCCATCGGGAGATCCTGCGCTGGGTCGAGCGCGGCGACGTCACGGGACTGCGGGTCGACCACCCCGACGGACTCGCCGACCCCGGCGGATACGTGCGGCGCTTGCGGGAGGCCGCACCCGATGCCTGGATCGTGATCGAGAAGATCCTGCATCCGGGGGAGAGCCTGCCCGCCGGCTGGCCGGTCGACGGCACCACCGGCTACGACGCGATGCGCGAGGTGTTCGGCGTGCTGCTCGACCCCGCGGGAGAGCCCACGTTCACCGCCCTGGCCGACCGGCTCGGCGTGCCCACCGACTACGCGGCGGTCGAGGAGGACGCCCGGCGCATGGTCACGGACAAGATCCTGGTCGCCGAGGTGCGCCGGATCGCCGGGCTGGTCGAGGGGGTCGACGGGGAGGCGGCTCGGGCGGCCGTGGCCGAGACGATGATCGCGTTCGGCGTCTACCGCTCCTACCTCCCCGAGGTCGAGTCCTCGTGGGGCGAGGCGATCGCGAGGGCACGGTTCCGACGTCCCGCCCTCGGCGACGCGCTCACGGCCCTCGATCGTCAGGTCCGTGCCGACCCGGGCGGCGAGCTCGCGACGCGCATCCAGCAGACGTCCGGGATGGTCGTGGCCAAGGGAACGGAGGACACGACCTTCTACCGGTACACCCGCTTCGCCGCGCTCAACGAGGTCGGCGGCTCGCCGGACGTCTGGGGCGTCGGGGTGGAGGAGTTCCACCGGCTCGCCGCCGCACGCGAGGCGTCCCAGCCGACCGCGATGACGGCACTGACGACGCACGACACCAAGCGCTCGGAGGACACCCGGGCGCGCCTGGCCGTGCTTGCCGAGGTGGCCGACGAGTTCGCCGGGAAGGTCGTCGAGTGGACCGACCGCTGCGGCCTCGACGAGCCGGCGCTGAACCTGCTCGCGTGGCAGACGCTCGTCGGCGTTTGGCCGATCAGCGACGAGCGGCTCGCCGACTACCTGCTCAAGGCGGCGCGGGAGTCCAAGCTCCGCACCACTTGGACCGAGCCCGACGAGCCGTTCGAGGACGCTGTGGCGGAGTGGCCGCGCAGGGTCCGTGACGAGATCGGTGGCGAGATCGACGAGTTCGTCGCCCGCATCGAGGCGCCGGGATGGTCCAACTCGCTCAGCCAGAAGCTCGTCCAGCTGACGATGCCCGGCGTCCCCGACGTCTACCAGGGCACCGAGCTGTGGGACTTCTCGCTCGTCGATCCGGACAACCGACGTGAGGTCGACCACGGCCTGCGCCGCGAGCTGCTGGAGCGGGGAGCTCAAGGCGAGCTCCCCGAGGTCGACGCGTCGGGCACGGCCAAGCTGCTGCTGGTCCGACGCACGCTCCGTCTGCGTCGGGACCGGCCCGAGCTCTTCCGCGGCTATCGACCGCTCGCCGCTGACGGTCCTGCGGCCGACCACCTGCTGGCTTACGCACGCAGTGAGGACCTCGTCGTGCTGGCGACCCGACTGCCCGTGGGGCTCGAGCGCGCCGGCGGGTGGGGCGAGACCACGCTGGAGCTCCCGGAAGGGCCCTGGACCGACGCGCTCACCGGAGCCTCGGTCGACGCCGGGCAGGTGCGCGTGGCGTCCGTGCTCGGCCGCTACCCGATGGCGCTCCTCGTCCGGGGAGACGGCCGATGACGTTCACGGTCTGGTGTCCCGACCTCGAGCGGGTGCGCGTGCGGATCGGCGACGTCGATCACGAGATGCGACGGGCTGACGACGGCTGGTGGACGGCCGACGTCGAGGCGTCCGCCGGGACCGAGTACGCCTTCCTGCTCGGCGACGACGACACCCCGTTGCCCGACCCGCGCTCGACGTGGCAGCCGCACGGCGTGCACGGCGCCTCGCGCGTCTACGACCAGGATGCCTTCGCGTGGTCCGACCACGACTGGGCCGGACGCTCGCTCGAGCGCTCCGTGATCTACGAGCTCCACGTCGGCACCTTCACGCCGGGCCGCACGTTCGACGCCGCGATCGAGCGCCTCGACCACCTCGTCGAGCTGGGCGTCGACCTGGTCGAGATGCTGCCGGTCAACTCGTTCGACGGCACTGCGGGCTGGGGCTACGACGGCGTGCTGTGGAGCGCCGTCCACGAGCCCTACGGCGGACCCGACGGCTTCAAGCGGCTCGTCGACGCCTGCCACGCGCGAGGGCTCGGGGTCGTCCTCGACGTCGTCTACAACCATCTCGGTCCGTCCGGCGCCTACCTCGACCGATTCGGGCCGTACTTCGCCGGTCAGAGCGACTGGGGGCCGGGGCTCAATCTCGACGGGCCGCAGTCCGACGAGGTCCGCCGCTTCGTGGTCGACAACGCGATGATGTGGTTCGAGCAGTTCCACGTCGACGCACTGCGACTCGACGCCGTCCACGCCCTGGTCGACACGCGCGCGATGCCGATCCTGGAGGAGCTGTCAACCGAGACCGCGCGGATGTCGGCCGTCCTCGGCCGGCCGCTCAGCCTCGTCGCGGAGTCCGACCTGAACGACCCTCGCACGGTGCGCCCGAGGTCGAGCCACGGACTCGGCATGGACGCCCAGTGGTCGGACGACCTGCACCACGCGCTGCACGTGCGACTGACCGGCGAGACCGACGGCTACTACGCCGACTTCGCCGCGCCGGGAGCCCTCGCCAAGACGCTGCGCGGCGCGTTCTTCCACGACGGGACCCGGTCGTCGTTCCGCGGCCGCACGCACGGCAGGCCCGTGGACGTCCACGAGCTCACCGGCACGTCGTTCCTGGCCTACCTCCAGAACCACGACCAGATCGGCAACCGCGCCACGGGGGATCGCATCTCGGCGACGCTCCCACCCGATCTCCAGGCGTGCGGCGCCGCGATCGTGCTGCTCGGGCCCTACACGCCGATGCTCTTCATGGGCGAGGAGTGGGCGGCCTCGACGCCGTGGCAGTTCTTCGCCTCGTTCCCCGATCCCGAGCTGGCCGAGGCGGTGCGCGCGGGCCGGCGCCGCGAGTTCGGGCGGCACGGCTGGGGCGAGTCCGAGGTGCCCGATCCGATGGACCCGGCCACCGTCGAGCGTTCCACCCTCGACTGGGACGAGCTCGCCGATCCCGAGCATGCGCGGATGCTCGACGTGTACCGCTCGCTCATCGCGCTGCGACGGCAGCACCCCGAGCTCTCGGACCCGTCCCTGAGCGACTTCACCGTCGACGTGGCGGACGACGACTCGTGGCTCGTGATGCATCGAGGCCGCTTCCGCGTCGCGTGCCGGTTCGGCGACGTGGCACCCCCCGTGGAGGGCGAGATCGTCCTCGAACACGAGCGGCTCACCGTCACCGCGACGAAGTAGTCCACGGCACACCGCCGGGTCCGCGTGTTGCGGGCAGTCGCGGGGTACACCAACGTTGGTGGGGCGAGCGAAGCCATCTACGCGTGGGGGAGTGCACTGCATGACAGCTCGAATCGGCATCGACGACGTGAAGCCGGTGTCCGGAGACGGCACCTATCCGTCCAAGGCGGTGGTGGGAGAGCACGTGCCGGTCACCGCGACCGTGTGGCGCGAGGGGCACGACGCCGTCGCGGCCGAGGTCGTGTGGCGAGGCCCGGGGGCGCGGCGCGACCGCACGTCCCGCCTGCGCGAGCAGGACCCGGGCACGGACACGTTCGGCGGCGTGATCGTCCCGGACTCCGTCGGGCTATGGACCTTCCGCGTCGACGCGTGGAGCGACCCGTGGGCCACCGTCGTGCACGCCATCGAGGTGAAGCTGGCCGCGGGGCAGACCGCGGACGAGCTCGCGAATGATCTCGAGGTGGCGGCGCGCCTGCTGGACGAGGTCGCCGCGCGCAAGGAGCGCGCCAAGGACCGGCCGACGCTCGAGGGCGCCGCCACGGCGCTGCGCGACGCGAGCCTCCCGCTCGGCGCACGCACCGGGCCGGCCCTGGCCGACGAGGTCCGCCGGATCATGCACGACCACCCGGTCCGCGAGCTCGTCACGACTGGCCCCGAGCGCACCGTGTGGGTCGACCGCACCCGTGCGGCCTACGGGTCCTGGTACGAGTTCTTCCCCCGCTCGACCGGCGGCGTGGACGCGAAGGGCGTGCCCGTCCACGGCACCTTCGCGACCGCCGCCAAGGAGCTCGACCGGGTCGCCGAGATGGGCTTCGACGTCGTGTACTTCCCGCCGATCCACCCGATCGGCCGCGTCAACCGCAAGGGCCCCAACAACACGCTGACGCCGGGGCCGGACGACCCCGGCTCGCCCTGGGCCATCGGCGCCGCGGAGGGCGGACACGACGCGATCCACCCCGAGCTCGGCACGGAGAAGGACTTCGCCGCCCTCGTCGCGCGAGCGACCGAGCTGGGGCTGGAGGTCGCCCTGGACCTCGCGCTGCAGGTCGCGCCGGACCACCCTTGGGTGGCGGCGCACCCCGAGTTCTTCACGACGCTCCCCGACGGCACGATCGCCTACGCGGAGAACCCGCCGAAGAAGTACCAGGACATCTACCCGCTCAACTTCGACAACGCGCCGGACGCGATCTACGCCGAGATGCTGCGGGTGACGCTGCACTGGGTCGAGCGCGGGGTCCGGATCTTCCGGGTCGACAACCCGCACACCAAGCCGCCGAACTTCTGGGCGTGGCTGATCGACGAGGTCAAGCGCGAGCATCCCGACGTGCTGTTCCTCTCCGAGGCGTTCACGCGTCCGGCCCGCCTGTGGGGGCTCGCGCGGCTCGGCTTCACCCAGAGCTACACCTACTTCACGTGGCGGACGACCAAGCAGGAGCTCATCGAGTTCGGCGAGGACCACCGGGACCGGTGGGACGAGGGTCGGCCGAACCTGTTCGTCAACACGCCCGACATCCTCCCCGAGCACCTGCAGGTCGGCGGCCCCGGCATGTTCGCCCTCCGGGCGGCACTGGCGGCGACGCTCTCCCCGACGTGGGGCGTCTACTCCGGCTACGAGCTGTACGAGCACGAGCCGCTCGGACCCGGCAAGGAGGAGTACCTCGACTCGGAGAAGTTCCAGCTGCGCCCCCGCGACTACGCGGCCGCGCTGGCCGAGGGCCGGTCGCTCCAGCCGTGGCTCACGCGGCTCAATGAGATCCGTCGCGCGCACCCCGCGCTGCAGCAGATGCGCACGCTGCGGTTCCACGAGGTCGACCACGAGGCCCTGATCGCCTACTCGAAGCAGGATCCGGAGTCCGGCGACACCGTCGTGGTCGTCGTCTCGCTCGACCCGCACGAGTCGCGGGAGGCCACGATGTGGCTCGACCTGCCGAGCCTGGGCTTCGAGCCGGGCGAGCACCTGGTCGCCCACGACGAGGTCACCGGCGAGACGTACGACTGGAGCGACTCCAACTACGTGCGACTCGACCCCACGCGCGCCTGCGCCCACATCATCAGCCTGACCAGGAAGGGGGCCTGAGGTGAACGACGAGGTCCACGACGTCACGACAGCCCCGGACGCAGCCCTGGTCGGGCTGGAGGACACCCCGCACACCGGCGAGTCGATCGCCGACGACGGCACCCTCACCGAGCCCCAGGCCGACGAGTTCGCGCACGCCGAGCAGGCGCCCGACGACCCGGAGTGGTTCAAGCGGGCGGTGTTCTACGAGGTCCTCGTGCGAGCGTTCGCCGACTCCAACGGCGACGGCACGGGCGACCTGCGCGGCCTGGCCGGCCGGCTCGACTACCTCCAGTGGCTCGGCGTCGACTGCCTGTGGCTGCCGCCGTTCTACGCCTCACCGCTGCGCGACGGCGGCTACGACATCAGCGACTTCCGCGCGGTGCTGCCCGAGTTCGGCACCGTCGACGACTTCGTCCACCTCCTCGAGGAGGCCCACCAGCGGGGCATCCGGGTCATCACCGACCTGGTCCTCAACCACACCTCGGACGCGCACCCGTGGTTCCAGCAGTCGCGCAACGACCCCGACGGCCCCTACGGCGACTACTACGTCTGGCGGGACGACGACTCGGCGTACAGCGACGCGCGCGTGATCTTCGTCGACACCGAGTCGTCGAACTGGACCTACGATCCGGTGCGCGGACAGTTCTTCTGGCACCGCTTCTTCAGCCACCAGCCCGATCTCAACTTCGAGAACGAGGAGGTGCAGGAGGCCATGCTGGACACCCTGCGCTTCTGGCTCGATCTCGGGATCGACGGCTTCCGGCTGGACGCCGTGCCGTACCTGTTCGAGGAGGAGGGCACCAACTGCGAGAACCTCCCGCGGACGCACGAGTACCTCCGCCGGGTCCGGGCGACGGTCGAGGAGGAGTACCCGGGACGGATCCTGCTCGCCGAGGCCAACCAGTGGCCCGCGGACGTCGTCGAGTACTTCGGCGATCCCGCGGTCGGCGGCGACGAGTGCCACATGGCGTTCCACTTCCCGCTGATGCCGCGCATCTTCATGGCGGTGCGCCGCGAGTCGCGCTTCCCGATCTCGGAGATCCTGGCGCAGACGCCGCAGATCCCGTCCGGCACGCAGTGGGGCATCTTCCTGCGCAACCACGACGAGCTGACCCTCGAGATGGTCACGGACGACGAGCGCGACTACATGTACCGCGAGTACGCATCGGACCCGCGGATGAAGGCCAACATCGGCATCCGACGCCGGCTGGCGCCGCTGCTGGAGAACGACCGCAACCAGCTCGAGCTGTTCACGGCACTGCTGCTGAGCCTGCCCGGCTCGCCGGTCCTCTACTACGGCGACGAGATCGGCATGGGCGACAACATCTGGCTCGGCGACCGCGACGCGGTCCGGACGCCGATGCAGTGGTCGCCCGACCGCAACGCCGGCTTCTCCCGGTCGGACCCGGGCCGCGTCTACCTGCCGCCGATCATGGACCCCACCTACGGCTACGAGGCGATCAACGTCGAGGCGCAGCAGGGCAACGCCGCGTCGCTGCTCAACTGGACGCGCCAGATGATCGCGGTGCGCAAGGAGCACACGGCGTTCGCGGAGGGCGAGTTCGTCGACCTCGGCGGCTCCAACCCCAGTGTGCTGGCGTACAAGCGCGTGTACGAGCGCGCCGACGGCGGGCTCGACGTGGTCCTGTGCGTCAACAACCTGTCGAGGTTCCCGCAGCCCGTGGAGCTCGATCTCTCCGAGCACCTCGACTGCACGCCGGTCGAGCTCACCGGCAGCGTGCGCTTCCCGCGCATCGGCGAGCTGCCCTACCTGTTGACCCTGCCCGGTCACGGCTTCTACTGGTTCCAGCTGGTGGAGATCGGCGACGAGGGCGAGAGGAGGAGCCAGATATGAGCGGACAGGACGAGCATCCGACCGTCCCGCGTGACGAGCTGGTGGCCCAGCTCGCGGCCGCCCTCCCGGCCTGGCTGCCGACCCAGCGATGGTTCGGCGGCAAGGACCGCGAGATCACCGCGGTGCACCCCGTCTCGTGGACCACCCTGCTCGAGGGCGACCCGTTGCTGCTGCACCTCGTGGTCCGGGTGGAGCAGGACGACCGTCGCGAGCTGTACCAGCTGCTCATCGGCAGTCGCCAGTCCCAGCTGCCGAACGTGCCCGCGCCGGCGTCGATCGGGCTCGAGGACGGTCTCACCTGCTACGAGGCGAGCGGCGATGCCGATCTGACGTCGTGCCTGCTCGACCTCATGGCCGAGGGGGCACAGGTCGAGGCGCTGACGTTCGAGCACGAGTCCGGTGCCGACCTCGCCACCGGCCTGCGCGCCCACCCCATCACGACCGAGCAGAGCAACACGTCCCTGGTCTACGGCAGCCAGTACATCCTCAAGCTCTTCCGCAAGCTGGTCCCCGGTGTGAACAAGGACCTGGTGCTGCATCGCGCCCTGCACGAGATCGGCTCGGAGCAGATCGCCGAGCCGCTGGGATCGATCAGCGCCGAGGTCGACGGCGAGGAGGTCACGATCGGCATGCTCCAGCGGTTCATGCCCGATGCGGCCGACGGGTGGGTCATGGCGACGACCAGCGTGCGCGACTACCTGACCGATCCGACGGGACTGCCGCCCGAGGAGTCCGGCGGCGACTTCGCCGGCGAGGCCTACAGGCTGGGCAAGGCCGTCGCGACGGTGCACGCCGACCTGGCTCGCGCGCTCGGCACCGAGGAGGTCGGTGAGGACAGGCTCCACAGCGTGCTCGACTCGATGCTCGGCCGGCTCGAGCGGGTGTCCGCGCAGGTGCCGGAGCTGGCGCAGCACGCGGATGCCCTGCGCCCCGTGTTCGAGCGCATCCTGGACGCGCCCGTACCGATCGCGACCCAGTTCATCCATGGCGACCTGCACCTGGGACAGGTCCTGAGGACGATCCACGGGTGGCTCCTGCTCGACTTCGAGGGCGAGCCCGCGGCCAGCCACGCCGAGCGCGCGGCCCTGGCCTCGCCCCTGCGCGACGTCGCCGGGATGCTGCGGTCGTTCGACTACGCCGCGCAGCAGCTGCTCGTCGGCCAGCCGGAGGACCCCGAGCGGGCCGCGGGCGCGATGGCCTGGGCGCGACGCAACCGCGACGCGTTCTGCGACGGCTACGGCAAGGTGGCCGGCCGGGACCCGCGCGAGAGTGCCGACGTGCTGCGTGCCCTCGAGCTCGACAAGGCGGTCTACGAGGTCGCGTACGAGCACGCCAACCGACCCGAGTGGCTGACCGTGCCGCTGGCATCGATCGCACGGATCGTGACCGAAGGTGAGTGAGCCTGTGAGCGAGACCTCTGCGTGGCCCCCGTCCATCGGAGAGCTGGACCTGCACCTGATCGGCGAGGGACGACACGAACGGCTGTGGGACGTCCTCGGCGCCCACGTCACCACCCACGACTCCGAGGACGGCCCGGTGCGCGGCACGAGCCTCGCGGTCTGGGCGCCGCACGCGCGTGCCGTGCAGGTCATCGGCGACGTCAACGGCTGGCACGGTGACGAGCACGCCATGCGACCGCTGGGCGGCTCGGGCGTGTGGGACCTCTTCATCCCGGGGATGGGGGAGGGCTCCCGCTACAAGTTCCGCATCCATGGCCCGGACGGCCACTGGCGCGAGAAGGCCGACCCGATGGCCTTCGGCACGGAGGTGCCGCCCGCCACGGCTTCGGTGGTGGTGGAGTCGCGCCACGCGTGGTCCGACGACACCTGGATCGCCCAGCGCGACGCGACGTCGTGGCTCGACGCGCCGATGAGCATCTACGAGGTGCACCTCGGCTCGTGGCGCCCCGGCCTCGACTACCGCGAGCTGGCCGGCGCGCTGGCGGACTACCTGGCGGAGACCGGCTTCACGCACGTCGAGCTCATGCCGATCGCGGAGCACCCGTTCGGGGGATCATGGGGCTACCAGGTCACGTCCTACTACGCGCCCACGTCGCGATTCGGCTCGCCGGACGACTTCCGCTGGTTCGTCGACGAGCTGCACCGGCGCGGCTTCGGCGTCATCGTCGACTGGGTTCCGGCCCACTTCCCGCGCGACGAGTGGGCGCTGGCCCGCTTCGACGGCACCCCGCTGTACGAGCACCCGGACCCGCGCCGCGGCGAGCAGCCCGACTGGGGGACCTACGTCTTCGACTTCGGGCGCCCGCAGGTGCGCAACTTCCTGGTCGCGAACGCTCTGTACTGGCTGGAGGAGTTCCACCTGGACGGGCTGCGCGTGGACGCGGTCGCCTCGATGCTCTACCTCGACTACTCGCGCAACGAGGGGGAGTGGGTGGCCAACCGGCACGGGGGACGCGAGAACCTCGAGGCCGTCCAGCTGCTCCAGGAGCTCAACGCGACCGTCTACAAGCACCATCCCGGTGTCGTCATGGTGGCCGAGGAGTCCACCGCGTGGCCGGGCGTCAGCAGCCCCACCAGCAGCGGCGGCCTGGGGTTCGGCTTCAAGTGGAACATGGGCTGGATGCACGACACGCTCTCGTACCTGGGCCACGACCCCATCCACCGCTCCTACCACCACGGCGAGATGACGTTCTCGATCGACTACGCCTGGAGCGAGCACTTCATCCTGCCGCTGTCGCACGACGAGGTCGTGCACGGCAAGGGGTCGCTCTGGCAGCGGATGCCGGGCGACGAGTGGAACAAGGCGGCCGGGGTGCGCGGACTGCTCGCCTTCATGTGGGCCCACCCGGGCAAGCAGATGCTCTTCATGGGAGGCGAGTTCGGCCAGGCGAGCGAATGGGCCGAGTCGGGCTCCCTCGACTGGGCCGCGCTCGACGATCCGCTGCACGCGGGCATCCTGCGCCTGGTCACCGACCTCAATACGCACTACCGCTCGGACCCCGCGCTGTGGTCGGCAGACTCAACGCCGGACGGGTTCCGCTGGATCGACGCCAGCGACACCGCCGGCAACGTCATCTGCTTCCTGCGCCTCGGCTCGGACGGCTCGCAGCTGGCCTGCGTCGCCAACTTCTCCGGAGGACCCCACCACGACTATCGCGTGGGTCTGCCGCTCCCCGGCACGTGGACCGAGGTGATCAACACCGATGCCGAGATCTACGGCGGCTCGGGTGTCGGCAACCTCGGAGCGGTACAGGCCACCGACGAGCCGTGGCACGGCCAGCCGGCGTCGGCACTCCTGCAGCTGCCGCCCAGCGGCGTGCTGTGGCTGCAGCCGGAGGTCAAGGCCTGAGGGCGCTGCTGAGCGAGCGCAGGGTGTCGTCGACGACCCGGTAGAACGCCCAGCGACCGCGCTGTTCGCGGACGACGAGGCCTGCGTCCACGAGCTGCTTCATGTGGTGGGAGACCGTGGGCTGGGAGAGACCGACCGGCTCGGTCAGGTCGCAGATGCACGCCTCGCGCTCGGCCTGGGCGGCGATGAGGGACAGCAGTCGGACGCGCGTCGGGTCGCCCAACGCCTTGAACATGCGCGCGAGGTGCTCGGCCTCGTCGACCTCGAGCGCTCCACCGGTGACGGGGGAGCAGCAGTCGACCTGGTCGATGACGGGGAGGGCACTGCGGACGGTCATGACCCCAGTCTGGCAGACGTATTGACAAACGTCGATAGATAGATGAATCTCGATACATCGATGACCGTCGATCGAATGAGAAGGAGTCCGCCATGACCAGCGCATCGCCCACGAAGGAACAGCTGCTCGACGAGGTGCGCCAGCGCTATGCGCAGGCCGCCACGGCCGTCGGGGGAGGCAAAGCGACCGGTTGCTGCACGGGCGACGCGACGGTCGACGAGTCCTTCGGCGCCGCGCTCTACGACAGCACCGATCAAGAAGTGCTGCCCGCGGAGGCGATCGCGGCGAGCCTCGGCTGCGGCAACCCCACGGCGGTCGCCGAGCTGCGAGCGGGGGAGAAGGTCCTGGACCTCGGATCGGGCGGTGGCATCGACGTGCTGCTCTCGGCCCGCCGGGTGGGGGAGACCGGGTTCGCCTACGGCGTCGACATGACCGACGAGATGCTCGAGCTCGCTCGCGCCAACGCGGAGAAGGCCGCCGCGACGAACGTCGAGTTCCTGAAGGGGACGATCGAGGACGTCCCGCTGCCCGATGCCTCGGTCGACGTGGTGATCTCGAACTGCGTCATCAACCTGTCGGTGGACAAGCCGAAGGTGCTCGCCGAGATGTTCCGCGTGCTGGCTCCCGGCGGCCGCATCGGCATCTCCGACGTCGTCGCCGAGGACCACCTGACGTCCGACGATCGCGCCGATCGGGGCTCCTACGTCGGCTGCATCGCCGGAGCCCTGTCGAAGCAGGAGTACCTCACGGGGCTCGCCGCGGTCGGATTCGTCGACGCCGAGGTCGAGTTCACCCACGAGGCGGTCCCCGGCATGCACGGCGCGATCGTCCGCGCCACCAAGCCTGTCGCATGACCGCGACTCCACAGGCCGAGGCCGAGCGTCGGCTCGGCACCCTCGACCGCTACCTGCCCGTGTGGATCGGACTGGCGATGATGGCCGGGCTCCTGGTGGGGAGGTCGGTGCCGGGCGTCGCCGACGCACTGGATGCCGTGACGGTGGGCGGGATCTCCGTGCCGATCGCGCTCGGCCTGCTCGTCATGATGTACCCGGTGCTGGCGAAGGTCCGCTACGACGAGGTCGGCCACGTCGCCCGCGACCGCCGCATGATGGCGCTGTCACTCGGGCTCAACTGGGTGATCGGCCCGGCGCTCATGTTCGCGCTGGCGTGGCTGTTCCTCCCCGACCTGCCGGAGTACCGCACGGGCCTGATCATCGTCGGGCTCGCCCGGTGCATCGCCATGGTGATCATCTGGAACGACCTCGCCTGCGGCGACCGGGAGGCCGCCGCGGTCCTCGTCGCGGTGAACTCCGTCTTCCAGGTCGTGGCGTTCGCCGGTCTGGGCTGGTTCTATCTCGACGTCCTGCCCGGCTGGCTGGGCCTGTCCACGACCGGACTGGACGTGTCCGCCTGGGAGATCGCGCGCAGCGTGCTGATCTTCCTCGGCGTGCCGCTCGCCGCCGGCTACCTCACGCGCCGGATCGGTGAGGCCCGCCGGGGCCGGAGCTGGTACGAGCGCGAGCTGCTGCCACGTCTCGGCCCCTGGGCGCTGTACGGGCTGCTGTTCACGATCGTCGTCCTGTTCGCCCTTCAGGGCGAGACCATCACGAGTCAGCCGTTCGACGTCGCTCGCATCGCCCTGCCGCTGGTCGTCTACTTCGCGCTCATGTGGGCCGGCTCGCTCGCCCTCGCTCGCGCCGTCGGACTGGGCTACCCGCGCGCCACCACGGTCGCGTTCACCGCGGCCGGCAACAACTTCGAGCTCGCCATCGCCGTCGCGATCGGCGTCTTCGGCGTGACCAGCGGTCAGGCGCTCGCTGGAGTCGTCGGCCCCCTCATCGAAGTTCCCATCCTCGTCGGACTGGTGTACGTCAGCCTCTGGGCGCGTCGCTGGTTCCCCGACACCACCGAAGGAGCAAGTCCATGACCGAGCACGTCCCGCAGGTCGTCTTCGCCTGCGTCCGCAACGGAGGCCGCTCGGTCGCGGCCCGGGTGCTCACCGAGCACTACGCCCAGGGCCGCGTCGTCGCGCTGTCGGCGGGCACCCAGCCCGGCGAGCACATCCACCCGGAGGTCGCCGACGTCCTCGAGTCCCTTGGCCTGGACACCTCGGGCGAGCACCCTCAGCACCTGACGCGGGAGATGATCGCGGCCAGCGACCTCGCCATCACCCTCGGCTGCGGCGAGGAGTGCCCCTACGTTCCCGGCGTCACCTACCGCGACTGGCCGGTCGACGACCCGGGCGGACAGGACGAGGCGACCGTGCGGCGCATCGTCGCCGACCTCGACGCTCGGGTGCGGGCGCTGCTGGGCGAGCTCGCGCCTGACCTTCCGCTCGGCCCCAGCGTCCTGGCCTGAGCCAAAGCGGCGTGGCCTCGGCACGTTGGCCCTAGTCTGACTACGGCCGCGAGGCCCGGTGACGCGACGACGGCGGGGGAGATTCGATGACGGCTGGGGACGGGCATGTGCCTGTCGTGGCTGTCGTCTCGGCGTACCTCGCCGCCGGGCGGCCGCGCTGGTGACCGGTTACCTGGCGTACGTCGCTCTCGGGCCGATCGCTGACGAAGAGAACGCCTACATCTTCATCGCGCTGCGGATGATGCCGGTGATCGGAGTCGTCTATGCCGTGGCGTTCGTCCTGGCGCATCGGGGCTCCCTGGCGAGAAAGTCCGGGCGAGCTGAGTCTCCTGGATGATGCGCCGCCCATGAGATCGAGGATCTGGAACCTCCTCCGGCCAGGAAAGGATCGGCCCACTCGCTCCTCGATCGCGTTCGGGCTGGTGTTCGCCGTCGTGGTGGGGCTCGGCTCGTACTGGGAGTTCCGACAGTCGGCCGATGGCCCAAGGGAGATGGCCACGGTCATCGAACGGCAGAAAGCCGGGCCTGGCTACTGCCCGTCGGGTGGGCGCGGACGCTCTGACCCGAAATGGGAGGTCACGTGGAGGTCCGAACATCCTCCGCCCGGGCTGCCGGCCGAGTTCACCGAAGAGGAAGTCTGCAACTGGAACGAGGTGGGCGAGAGGGTTGAGGTGATCAGGGTGCCGGAGGGACGTCAGACGAAGGTCTACCAGGACGTGGTCCACGGCGGACGAGAGTCGCTGGAGTTCGCGATGTGGACGTTCGGGATCGTTGCGGTCTTCTTCGCCCTGCCGATCTTCTGGCTCGGGTTCGGAGTGAGTCGGTGGCGGCAGCGTCGAGACGGACGACCGCACGCGCCGACTTCCGCTCGGGATGCGAAGCCGTCGAGTTCGCGTAGCGTCGCGGGCATGACTGATCTGACACCGGAGAAGCTCGAGGCGATCCAGTTCGTCGTGAACCGCGTGGGTGCCTACCAGGACGGCGCACCCGGCGGCACGATCGGCGACGAGTTGCGCAAGGGCCTCGACGAGGCCGGATTGACGCTCGACGACCAGCATGTCGACAGCCTGGCGAAGGCGATCGACGAGGCGGACGGCACCGTCGACGTCGCGTCCGTCCTCGGCTGAGGACCGTCTACGCGTCGGAGTCGAATCCGTAGACCACGAAACGGCTTCCCAACACGCTCCGCAGCTCCTGGAGCAGCTGCTCGGTGACGAGCGGGTCCGGTCCGGGCACGTGGTCCGGATCCGCCGTCACCGCCCACGCGCGAAGCTTCTCCTTCAGGTCGTCGGAGAGCATCGTCCAGTCGTCGGGGTCACTGAGACCGTCGTGGGTCCACAGGGGCCAGTCGCACATGTACTCGCCCATGAGAGTGACCTCCACGACCCCGGGACTCGGGCTCACCCTCACGGTCCATTGACGACGGAGCCTGCGCCGCAGTCTCGTCTCCAGACGCCTCGTGACCTCGAGGAACTCCAGCCGCGACTTCTCGTCGGTCCACCCGAGGGTCAGATCGAGCTCGTCGAAGTCCACCGGGCGGTATGACTCGGTCAACAGCGCCACCGCCCGGTCCACGACGGGCGTAAGGTCCTCGCAGCTGTCCGGCAGGCCCGCGTGCTCGTGGCCGCTCGACAGGCGACGCCAGATGCTGGCGATGAAGGGCGGCGCGCTGCGGTCGCCCCGAGCCGTGGCCCCACTGGGCTTGGTCGCGAACCATCCGCCGCCCACGGCCGACCAGTTCGGAACGAAGCCGATGCTCAGGTGATGCATGCCGCGGCTCACGCGCATCGGGCCGTCTTGTCACTCACCCAGTGACCGTAGTGGTCAGCGGGACGTGGTGTCCGGCGTTCGCCACGGGAATTCAGCGGCGCCGGGCGAGCGCCAGCGCGGCGCGCGCTCGGGTGCTGCGGGTCGGGCGCGCCCATCTGCGTAAACTGGTCTTGTCAGAGCGTCGCTTCCCCCGTTGCCAGTCTTCTGGTGCTGCATCGCGCAGCCACGAGCCCGGGACGGCCGCTCATTCAGCTCGCTGGTCGTGCAGAGCAACCGATCAGGGGCCTTCGCAGGCTCCTGCTGCGCTGTCGTCCTGTGTGGTCAGCGTGTGATCAGAGGAGAGAAGCTTGGCCACTCGAGGCCGACGTCAGTCAGGCTCCACCGGGGCCGGTTCCCGCAACCAGCGGCGCGGACGCGCCGCCGGGAACGAGGGCATCATCCCCGTGCTCGCGCGCGCCGTGCGTGAGGTCGAGGCGGGCGTCCAGCGCGGACGCGCGACGCAGTCGAACCGGACCAAGTTCCAGACCGTCGCCCTGCTGGCGCGCGAGGAGCGCACCCGCATCAAGACCGACGCGAGCATGAGCGAGCCCCAGAGGGCCGAGCAGCTCAAGCGTCTGGACGGCATCGGCACGATCCTCGCGAAGACGGCCGCCCTCGACACCTCGCTGCTGTCCCTGCTGGCCGAGGACGCCGCGGTGTCCGACGCCGCCAAGGACCTCAAGCGGGACATGCTGGCCGCGGCCGGGATGGAGGCTCCCGAGGAGCCGGAGGAGCCGGTCGAGGAGGACCCCACCCCGGCGCCCGTGTCGCGTCAGGTGGTGCCGCAGTCGGTCATCTCGCGCCGCCTCGCCGACCCGTTCCTCGCCCCGCAGTTCGAGACCGTCGAGCGTCGCACGCCGCCGCCGCGCCGGCTGGCCGGCTGGGAGCTGATCGGACCGCTGCTCTCGTCGTTCGAGCGCGCCGCCAGCGGCGCCCCTGCGTGCATGGATCTGCCGGAGCCCATCGACGTCCCCGTCCCCGAGGGCATGGAGCTGATGCGCCACCAGGCCGAGCTCGTCGCCGCGGCAGCGGACGGACACCGGACCTTCCTGCTGGCCGACGAGCCCGGACTCGGCAAGACCGCCCAGTCGCTGCTGGCCGCGCAGGCCGCGAACGCCTACCCGCTGCTCGTCGTCGTGCCGAACGTCGTGAAGGCCAACTGGGCGCGCGAGGCGAACATCTGGACCCCGCGGCACGCGGCCACCGTGATCCACGGCGACGGCGACACGATCGACGGCTTCGCGGACATCGTCATCGTCAACTACGAGGTGCTCGACCGCCACGTCGGCTGGCTGGGCGACCTGGGCTTCCGCGGCATGGTCCTCGACGAGGCGCACTTCATCAAGAACAAGTCGTCGCAGCGCTCGCAGCACGTCCTGCAGCTCTCCGAGCGGATCCGCGCCCGCACCCCGCGACCCCTGCTGATGGCCCTGACCGGCACGCCGCTGATCAACGACATCGAGGACTTCCGCGCCATCTGGCAGTACCTGGGCTGGATCGACGAGAAGAAGCCCCGTCCCGAGCTGATGCACGCGCTCGAGGAGACCGGCCTGACGCCGCTCGACCCCGGCTTCTTCCCGGCCGCGCGCTCCCGCGTCATCGACATGGGCATCGTGCGGCGCCGCAAGGTCGACGTCGCCGCCGACATCCCGGCCCGCCGCATCGCCGACCTGCGGGTCGAGCTGGACGACGAGGCCGGACGCTCGATCCGGGCGGCCGAGGCCGAGCTCGTCCGGCGGCTCGTCTCGCGGTACGAGCGCGCCATCGAGGCCCGCGACGAGAGGACCGACGGGATCGACCACGACCTCGTGCGCCGGATCGCCGCGTCGGAGCGCGAGGACTCCTCGAAGTCCGAGGAGAACGTCTTCACGATGATGCGGCGGATCGGTCAGGCGAAGGCGAGCCTCGCGGCGGACTACACGGCCCAGCTGGCGCACAGCGTCGGCAAGGTCGTCTTCTTCGCCAAGCACGTCGACGTCATGGACGTGGCCGAGCAGACCTTCGAGCAGCGCGGCCTGCGCTACTCGTCGATCCGCGGCAACCAGACGCCCTCGGCGCGCCAGAAGAGCATCGACGCCTTCGTCAACGACCCCGACGTCTCCGTGGTGGTCTGCTCGCTGTCGGCCGCCGGCGTGGGCGTCAACCTGCAGGTCGCCTCCGACATGGTCCTCGCGGAGCTGTCGTGGACCGACGCGGAGCAGACGCAGGCGATCGACCGCGTCCACCGCATCGGCCAGGACGAGCCCGTCACCGCGTGGCGCATCGTCGCGTCGCGCACGATCGACACCAAGATCGTCGAGCTCATCGACAGCAAGGCCGGCCTCGCCGCCCGCGCGCTCGACGGCTCCGACGAGGAGATCGCCGACTCGGCCGACCTGCAGCTCGAGACCCTCGTGGCGTTGCTCACCGATGCGCTGACGCCCGCCTGAATCATCCGAGCGGGGTGAGTTCCTCGTCCCGGCGCCGCGCCTAGCGTGACCGACAGGACCACCGAGAGGAACGACATCATGAGTGATCGACGGCCGTACGAGGGCTCGGCGAAGCAGGCGTGGACGTGGGGGATCGTCGGGTTCGGGGCGGTGATGCTGTTGAGCATCGGTGTCGTCCAGCTCATCCAAGGCTTCTCGGCGATCGCCGAGGACAAGGTCTTCGTCGTCGGCGCCGAGTACGCCTTCGCGTTCGACCTGACGACGTGGGGCTGGATCCAGGTCGTGCTGGGCGTGCTGGCCCTGGCCGTCGGTGCGGGGTTGCTCGGCAGCCGGAACTGGGCGCGCATCGGCGCGGTCATCATCGCGTCGATCGGCATCGTCGCCCAGTTCGCCTTCATGCCTTACTACCCGCTGTGGTCGATCGTGCTGATCGCCTTCAACGTCGCGGTGATCTGGGCCGTATCGACCCAGAGCGACCACGGCGAGTGATCGCCCCGCCGCCGATTGCGTCCGGGGCACGTGGGTACTCCACCGAGCAACCGATCGCTCAGGAGGCGACATGGCGGACATCACGGTGGACTCGCGACTCTTCGGACTCAAGGACGTCGACCTGCACGTCGACGACCACGGCGGTGAGGGACGGCCGGTCGTGCTGATCCACGGCTGGCCGCTGTCGGGGGAGTCGTGGAGCGAGCAGATCGGTGCCCTGACGGACGCGGGCCTGCGCGTGATCACCTACGACCGCCGCGGATTCGGCCGCAGCGACAAGCCCCGCACCGGATACGACTACGACTCGCTCGCCGACGACCTCGCCAGCCTGCTCGAGGCGCTCGACCTGCGGGACGTGTCCCTCGTCGGCTTCTCGATGGGTGGCGGCGAGGTCGCGCGCTACGTCGCCCGCCACGGCGAGGAGCGACTGCGCAGCGTCGTCTTCGCCGCCGCGGTGCCGCCGATGATGATGAAGGGGCCGAACAACCCGCAGGGCCCGCTGGAACCGTCCGAGGCGGCCGAGATGAGCGCCCAGCTGACGGCCGACCGCGGGACGTTCTTCGACGGGTTCGTGGACCAGTTCTTCGCGGCGAACGGCGAGGGCCCCGTACTGGTGACGCAGGCGCAGCGGCAGGACGCGCTGCGCCTGACGGCCATGGCCGACCAGCTGGCCGCGCTCGAGGCGATGCAGTCCTTCGGTCTCTCGGACTTCCGCGAGGACTTGAAGCTGATCACCGTCCCGACTCTCGTGCTGCACGGCGACGCCGACGGGATCGTGCCCTTCGAGGGCTCCGGACGTCGCACGCACGAGGCCGTGGCCCACAGCGAGCTGGTCCTCGTCCCCGGCGCGCCCCACGGCCTCAACGTCTCGCACGCCGACGAGTTCAATCGAGCCCTGGTGGACTTCCTGACTCGGTAGGTTCTGAGGATCGCCATCACGAAGAGGGGACGGCCATGACCTCCACGCAGGACTTCCAGGACTACCGCAGCCGCGACGCCGTCGGGCTCGCCGAGATGGTGCGGGCGGGGGAGATCAAGCGCGAGGAGCTGCTCGGGCTGGCGCGCGCCCGCGCGGCCGAGGTCAACCCGCGGCTGAACGCGATCGTGCGGGACGTCGAGCCTCCGCAGGCGTCGGGCCCCGAGCCGGAGGGCGGCCGGCCGTTCGACGGCGTGCCGTTCCTGCTCAAGGACCTCCACCAGGACCTCGCCGGCGTCCCGACCAGTGGCGGCAGCCGGTCGCTGCGTGACGTGCCTGCGGCCGAGACCGCCGAGGTCGTGAAGCGTTGGATCGACTCCGGACTGGTCGTCTTCGGCAAGACGAACAGCCCGGAGTTCGGAGCGAAGGGCATCACCGAGCCGCACGTCTTCGGTCCCACGCGCAATCCGTGGAACACCGACCACACGCCCGGTGGCTCGTCCGGCGGCAGCGCGGCCGCGGTCGCCGCGGGCATCGTCCCCTGCGCGGCCGCGAGCGACGGCGGCGGCTCGATCCGCATCCCCGCCTCGGCGTGCGGACTCTTCGGCCTGAAGGTGAGCCGCGGCGTGATTCCGTTCGGCCCCAGCCACGGCGAGCCCTTGGGTGGCACCGCCACCGACGGCGTCGTCTCGCGCAGCGTGCGCGACACGGCGGCCATGCTCGACGTGCTCTCCGGCTCGACGAGCGTGTCGGCCTACCTGCCCGGCGGGCTGCCGGGCGAGGGCTTCGCCGCCGCGCTCGCCGAGGAGCCGCGGCGCCTGCGCATCGGCATGTCGTGGCAGAGCTCGATCAACCCCGACCCGCACCCGGAGGCCCGCGCCGCGGTCCAGCACGCGGCCGCGCTCCTGACCGAGCTGGGACACGAGGTCGTCGAGGTCCCGGTGCCCGTCGACGACGCGCGCCTGGCGCAGGACTTCCTGACCTCGTGGTTCGTCCACTGCGCCGTCTCCGTCGCCGAGGCGCGCGAGCTGTCGGGTCTCGGCGAGGACGCCTTCGAGCCCGACACGCGCGTCATGGCCGCGCTCGGCCGGGCCACCAGCGCCACCGACTACGTGCGCGCCGTCGAGGGGCGCCACGAGCACGTCCGTCGTCTCGCCGCGTTCCACGAGGAGTACGACCTGCTGCTCACGCCGACCACCGCCACGCCGCCGCCGCGGATCGGCGCCTTCGACCTGCCGGCCCGTATCGAGCGGCTGCAGCGGGTGCTGCTGAAGGCGCGCGCGGGGTCGATCCTGCGGTTCACGCCGATCGTCGACCAGCTGATCAGCGAGAACCTCGGCTGGGTGCCCTACACGCAGCTGGCGAACCTCACCGGTCGTCCCGCGACCAGTGTGCCGCTGCACTGGACGCCTGACGGACTGCCGATCGGCGCGCAGTTCGTCGGCCCGCTCGGCAGCGACGCGCTCCTTCTTCAGCTCGCCGGGCAGCTCGAACGCGCGGCGCCCTGGTGGGACCGGGTGCCTCAGGGTGTCTGAGCCGCCTGCTGGCCGACCCGGATGGCCAGGAGCGCGGGATCGGTGTCGGTCGCGAGCAGGCGCAGGGTCGTGGCGCAGCCGCCGACGGCGATGACGATGGAGCTGATCCGCCAGATCGCCGGCTCCTGCACGCCGCCGACCTGCGCGAAGAGCCCCATCAGCGCCGGGAGCAGGAACGCCAGGTGGAACGTGCTGACATCCATGGCGCCTTTCCCGAAGACCGGACATCGCCAGTCTGCCGTCGGACGTGGGTCACGCGGCGCGACGGGGGTCGACGATGTCGGTCTCGATGATGATCGGAGGGCAGGGCAGATAGCGCTCGATCCGTCGGACGGGCGCGTCGAGGTAGCGGTCGGCGAGGTGACCGTGACTCTTCATGTTGTGGTGACGGCGGCAGAGGCATCGCAGGTTCGACGCGGACGTCGCTCCGCCACTGTCGTAGGCCTCGGCATGGTCGAGATCGGTCTCGAACACCGGTGCCCGGCAGCCGGCGACCCGGCAGGTTCCGTCCCTCCACCGCAGTGCCCGGCGCAGGGACTCGGGTGGTCGATAGCTGAGGACCGTGGTGTCGAGCACCTCGCCGACGGGGTCGAGGACGAGGCGCCTCAGGATCGTGTGCTCGGACTGCGCGAGCTCGCGGACCCACTCGGCGCCGACGGGCTCGCCGTCGTGGGTGAGGCCCGGCCCCTCGGTGAGGCCGATGAGGTCGGTGGCGGCGATGCTGATGGCGATCTCGGCGCGGATGTCGCTGGTGGTGCCGGTGCACGAGGTGAGCCAGTCGGCGACGAGGTCGGCCTGCTTCTGGTCGCGCGTGCGCGCGTCGCGAGCGCCGGTCTCGGGATCGACCGACGGGACCGCCCGGGCGGCCTTGCGGAGCCGCTCGCCGATCGCGATGGCCAGGCCGGTCGGCAGCAGGGCGTTGAGCCAGCTGGTGCCGTCACTCTGGTGGGTGATGGAGACCCGGCGCTGCTGGAGCGCCTCCGCCGTCTCGGTGGCGACCTGCTCGGGCTCGAGCCGGGCGCGGAGGCGGCGCAGCCAGGCGCGCAGCTCGGTGATCGTGTGGGTGGCGGCGTACTCGGGTGCGGTCTGCTCGAGCATCGCCAGCGCCTCCGGCGTGCGGAGCCGCTCGGCGGTGTCGGCGATCGCGGACACTCGCACCCCGTCGATGTCGCCGACGCGGAAGGAGCTCCACACGCGAGGGGCCCTCTCCTTGAGGGTGGCGGCCTCGTGGACCATCGCCCACACCGTCTGCTCGGTGACGTGCAGGCCCTGGGCGATCTCGAGGACGACCTCGCGGCGGGCGAGGTCCTTCGACAGCGGGATCTCGTCGGAGCGGTCGATCTCGGCGACCCGGCGCGCGTGGTGCGCGACGACCCAGTCCCACTCCTCGTGCTCGGCCACGGCGCGGGCGCGACGCACGAGGTCGCACACGTCAGCCACGCTCCCCGAAGTCATGCACCCAACCTAGTGGGCGGCACTGACAGAAACGCGCGACTCGTCAGGGGACGCCCTCGCCGCATTCCTCGTCGCTCTCGCTGCGGCCGCAGAGGCGGAAGGTCCAGTCGAGCTCTGTCTCGAAGGCCTCGCCGTCGAAGGTGTACTCCACCCGCGCCTTGCGGACGGTGGCACCGCCTTCACCGGTCGTGAGAACGACCATGAGCTCGGTGAACGGCGCGTCCGGCTCGGAGCTCGAGGGGCACTCGCGTGCCACGGCGGCCCCGACCGCCGGCTCGACCCGGACGCCCGTGGCGTGACCGGCCTCCTTCTCGGGAACGCCGGTCGCGCTGTAGATCGGGACCGCGCCGCCCTCGTGCGCGGCGCCCGTCACGCGGCGGACGACGAAGCGGGAGTCGAGGACTCCCTGCGCATCGATCAGCTCGGCCCCGGTGATGACGGCCTGGCCCGGACGGGTGAGGCACGTCGTGAAGCCACCCGAGTGGGCGGTCCAGGCCCCGGTTCCCTTCGGCGCGTACACGCCGAAGGCGCTGGGGCCACTCCCGAACGAGACGGGATCGAGATCCGGCGACCTGCGCTCGAGCGCGATCAGCAAGGCCGCGACCGTCGCAAGAGCTGCCGACAGTCCGAGCAGACGCCGCATCCCGAGACCCCTGAAGCTCACCAGCGAAGGCTGTCACGCCCGTGCCGTCACTGGATGGAAACCCGGGAATTCACCCGAAGCGTGGTCTCGTGCGATCTGACTACAGCGCACTAGAGTCAGCGACGAGAGCGCAGCGCGACACCACGCGCGGGACCAGGCCCGAGCTCACGGGGAACGGCCCTCCCACCGCCCGCCAGGGCAGCACGAACCCATGCCGTCGAGAGGCATCCCCATGTCCGAACCCCCCACCGTCGTCCTCGTCCACGGACTCTGGATGACGCCGCGCAGCTGGAGTCACTGGAAGACCTACTACGAGTCGCAGGGCCTGACCGTCCTGACGCCCGCCTATCCCGGCTTCGAGATCGAGGTGGAGGCGCTCCGCGAGAAACCGCAGGTCATCGCCGACCTGACCGTGCCGGAGACTGTGGACCATCTGGCCTCGGTGATCGAGGCACTCGACGAGCCGCCGATCATCATGGGTCACTCCTTCGGCGGGACGCTCACGCAGCTCCTGCTGGCGCGGGGCCTCGGCGCCGCCGGCGTCGTCATCGACTCCGCGCCGACCGAGGGGGTCCGCGTGAGCCCGATCTCGCAGGCGCGGTCGTTGCTGCCCGCGCTGAAGAGCCCCGCGAACATCCGCCGGGCCGTAAGCTTCACGCCCAAGGAGTTCCACTACGCGTTCACGAACACGCTCACGGCCGAGGAGTCGCGCGCGGTGTGGGACCGGTTCCACATCCCGGCGCCGGGGCGGTGGATCTGGGAGTACGGCCTGTTCGCGAACTTCAAGCCCGGCCACCAGGAGACGTGGGTGGACTACGCGGCCGACCGTGCGCCGCTGCTGTTCATCGCGGGGCAGCGCGACCACATCATGCCTCCCTCGGTGAACCGCTCCAACGCCAAGCACTACCGGAAGTCGCCGGCCCTCACCGAGTACGTGGAGCTGCCCGGACGCGACCACTGGACGTGCGCCGCACCCGGGTGGGAGGAGGTCGCGGACCGCGCCCTGGAGTGGGCGAGGGCGCACGCCGTCGCCCGCCCGGGGAGCGAGGATCCGAGTGCCGGAACCTGACTTCACGGCACGCGAGTCAGGCGTACTGTGCGGGTATGCCCATCAAGCTCGGGGGTGCACTGGCGTCGCGCGGCGAGGAGCCCATCGGCGCCTACTGCCCGATCGAGCGCGCGATGGCGGCGCTGCGCACGCGCTCGGCGATGCTCGTCCTGCGCGAGGCGTTCTACGGCGCCACGCGGTTCGACCAGTTCGCCGCGCGTGCCGGACTGACCGACGCCACCACGGCCGCGCAGCTGCGTGAGCTGACAGCTGTCGGGATCCTCGAGAAGCATCCGTACCGTGAGCCCGGCAGCCGTCTGCGTCACGCCTACGTGCTGACCGAGGCGGGCGCCGACCTGCTCCCCGCCGTGTTCGCGTTGCTGCAGTGGGGCAACCGGCACGACCCGCCGCCCTACCCGCCCGAGCTCAGCCACGACGGCTGCGGCGAGCCCGTCGAGATCGCCGTGAGGTGCGCGGCCGGGCACGCGGTCGGTGTCGACGACCTCCGCGTCACGGCGGCCGGCCCGTTCGGCCTCGGCGACCCGCGTGACCCCGACCCGTCCCGGAGGACCCGTGGCTGAGTTCGTGCCCGCCGTCGGCAACATCCTGAGCCTCATCGAGCGGAGGGACTGGACGCGGCTGGAGCGGAGCCTCTCGCCCGAGGTGCACTGGACCACCGCGGTCGAGGAGCACCTCTACGGCCCGGCCGAGGTCATCGCGTGCCTGCGCGGCGACCCCGTGCCCGGTCCGCCGGCTTACCACGACGTCGACGAGCGCGGCCTGCTCACGCGGTGGGTCGACAAGATGGGCTGACTTCCTCGGCGACGAGGACTATCTTGCGAGACATGGAGCCCGGGGAACTCCACGTCGTCCGGCACGGGGAGGGCCGCCCGGCGGTGGTGCTGCACGGTGCGGGAGTCGACCACCGCGAGGCCGAGGCCTGCTTCGACCCGATCCTCGAGGCTGCGGGCCTGCGCCGGATCTACCCGGACCTGCCGGGGATGGGTCGGTCGCCGGCTGCGGATGAGCTGCACTCGTCCGACGACGTCCTGCACCTCATGATCCGGTTCGTCCTGGCCGAGGTCGGACCCGAGCCGTTCCTCCTGGTCGGTCACTCGTGGGGCGCCTACCTGGCCCAGGCGATGGCGGCCCGGCTGTGGGAGCAGGTGGCCGGGCTCGCCCTCGTCTGCCCGGTGCTCCCCGACGAGCAGGACGTCCCCGAGCACCGGCCCGTCGTGAGGTCGAACGGGATCGGCGACCACGTGTTCCGGGGCTACTTCGTGGTGCAGACGCCCGAGATGTACGAGCGCTACGAGCGGTACGTGGCACCGGCCGCCGACCTCGTGGACGAGGAGGCGATGGAGCGCATGGGCGAGAACTGGGGTCTCTCCCTCGCGGCCAAGCCCTACCCGGGGCCGACGCTCGTCGTCGCGGGGCGGCGCGACTCGACCGTGGGATACGCCGCGGCGGCCGACCTGCTGCACGTCCACCCGCGCGCGACGGTCGCGGTGGTGGACGAGGCCGGTCACGCGCTGCCGCACGAGGAGCCCGAGGTGCTGGGCGCCCTGATCCGGCAGTGGCTGGTCCGGGTGGAGCGCGCAAGGGTGTCGGGCTGAGCCCTAGTCGGGACGGAGTCGGTCGACCGCGGCCGCCACGTGACGCGACCGGGCTTCGGCGCTGCGTGCCTTGAGCAGTGGCAGCACCAGGTCGTACTGCTCGGTGCGACCGAGCCGGTCGAAGACGGTCGCGGCCCCGGGGACCTCGGCGAGTGCCGCTCGGAGGTCGGGCGGGACCTCGCCCGCGGACTGGGGCGCGTAGGCGGAGGCCCACCGGCCATCAGCGCGGGCTGCCTCGAGCGACGCGAGCCCGCCTGGCCGCATCTCGCCGGAGCCCGTCGATCCAGCCGTGGCACAGTGCGCCGTCGAGGGCGTCGCCGATCGTGATGAGCGGCAGGTCGGCGTGCTTGCGTCGGATGCGCAGCCAGGCCTCCGTCGCGGTGTCGTGATGCTCCTCGCGCCACGTGTCCCACGCCTGCCCGTCGGCGAACTCCAGCACGTCCATCGCCACATCGTCGCACCGGCGGGGTGCCGCGTTGTGTGCACCTATACCCTGTAGGTGACGAACTACAGGAAGTAGATGGATGGACGCCCGCACCCCGCTCACGGCCGAGTCGCTCACCGCGACGGCTGCCGGCCTCGCCGACGAGCTCGGCCTCGACCAGGTCACCGTCTCGGAGGTCGCCCGGCGCGTCGGTGTGAAGCCGGCCAGCGTGTACTTCCACCTCCGCGGCACCGACGACCTGCGAGGTCGGGTCAGCACGCTCGCCCTGGCCGAGCTCGCGGACCGGCTCGGGCTCGCTCTCGCCGGTCGCGCCGATCGTGACGCGCTGGGCGCCCTCGTCGACACGATCCGCACGTACGCGAACGAGCACCCGGGCCGATGGGAGGCCACGCAGGTCCGCATCACCGCCCCGGACGCCGAGGCCCCGGGTGGTCGCGTGGCCGCGCTGATGCTGGCGGTCGTGCGCGGCTACGACCTCCCCGAGGCGGAGCTGACCCATGCCGTCCGCCTGATCGGCAGCACGATCAACGGCTTCGTCCGCCTGCACGTGAACGGCGGCTTCGACCGCTCCGAGCCCGACCCGGAGGCGTCGTGGCTCCGCATGACCCAGGCGCTCGACAGCGCCCTGACCCACTGGCCCACCGACGAGGACACCACCCGATGACCGACCCCGACCTGCACGACGTCCCCCTGACCGGCGAGCTGTTCCGCGGGGTGGTCGAGCTCGAGCACACCGCGACCGGCGTCCAGCCACACCGGCTGCCGGCGTGGGCACGGCGTCAGCTGCCCGACCCACAGCTGCTCATGGCCGAGGCCCAGCCGTCCGGTGTCCGCCTCGTCATGCGGACGACCGCGTCGACGATCGAGCTGACCGCCCGTCCGACGCGCGTCGGCTACGTCGGAGCGCCCGCACGCCCCGCGGGGGTGTACGAGCTCGTCGTCGACGGCGAGCCGTTCGGGCGTGCCTCGGTCGACGGCGGAGACCTGCTCATGATCGACATGACCACCGGTGGTCGCGAGGTCACGCGCGGCGAGCCGGGCACGATCACGTTCGGCGACCTCCCGGCGCGATCCAAGACGCTCGAGCTCTGGCTGCCCCACAACGAGCTCACCGAGCTGGTCTCGCTGCGCGCGGACGCCGCGGTGGAGCCCGTCGGCGCGTCCGGCCGTCGCGTCTGGCTGCACCACGGGAGCTCGATCAGCCACGGCTCCAACGCGCTGACGCCGACCGGCACGTGGCCGGCGATCGCCGCGGCGTCGGTAGGCGTGGACCTGGTGAACCTCGGCTTCAGCGGCAGCGCCCTGCTCGATCCGGCCACCGCGCGCACGATGCGCGACCTGCCGGCCGACGTGATCAGCGTGAAGATCGGGATCAATCTCGTGAATGCCGACCTGATGCGCGTCCGGGGATTCGTCGCGGCGGTGCACGGGTTCCTCGACACGATCCGCGAGGGCCACCCGCACACCCCGCTGCTGGTGGTCTCGCCGATCCTCTGTCCGATCCACGAGGACACGCCCGGTCCGGGCCTCCCTGACCCGTCCACGTTGGGCACGGACGCCGTGCGCTTCATGGCCACGGGGGACCCGGCCGACGTCGCGATAGGGAGGCTGACGCTTCGGGTCATCCGCGAGCAGCTGCGCCAGATCGTCGAGGCCCGCCGCGTGGACGACCCGCACCTGTACCTGCTCGACGGGCCCAGCCTCTACGGCGAGGCTGACGCCGAGGCGCACCCGCTGCCCGACGCGCTGCACCCGAGCGCCGAGACTCACCGGCTCATGGGCGAGCGCTTCGCGAGGCTCGCGCTGGCGCCGGGCGGTCCGCTGGGCTGAACCGTCCCATCGCGGCACCGCCGAGCGCTAGCGTCGCGGTGTGAACGAGGAGATCGTCGAGCTGCTGGTGCGTCTGACGTGTGGGGAGGCCGCGGAGCCGCCGGTGCGCGGAACGGTCGCGCTCCATGGCGAGCGCTTCCGGGTCTGGAAGCACGGGGAGCGTCGTCGGGTGGAGTCGGCCGACGGCGAGCTGCGCTCGATCCGTGAGCCGGAGCGGAGCCTGGACTTCCCCGTGGGCGGAGGCGTTCCGGTGGAGAGCGGTCCCGGCGTGTTCGACCACGACGAGGAGGACGAGCCGTGGGTGCTGATCCGCCGGCCGGAGCTGGGCGAGCTGGACCTGCGCGAACGACGGCTCGACGGAACCGTGGTCCGGGGTCAGCGCTTCGGCCGGGAGACCGCGACCTTCACGCTCCCGGACCCGGAGGACGAGGAGCTCGGTCTCACGTACGTCCTCGACGTCACGACCGGCATGCCGCTCGAGATCGTCGAGGACGGCGAGGAGATCCTGCGCTGGCACGAGCTCGAGGTGGTCGACGCGATCGATCCGCAGCTCCTGAGGTGGGACGGCGAGGTCACGGAGAGCGGGTGGTTCGCCTACGTCGGCGTGGCTGTCGGGCCCGACGGGGAGGTGGTGTCCGACGGGCCCGTCCCCGATTCGCTGCGGCGTCACCTGCGCGAGAGCGCTCGCCGTGGGTCGGAGGTTCGGGACTCGCTCGCCGTGAACGGCCTTGTGGCGGAGGTGTCGTTCGAATTCGAGGACGTCGACGTCGTGGCAGACACGATCTGGATCGGCCTCGCGCCGCGCGCTCGCGTCTCCGTACAGGGCGCCGCGTCCCCGGACGACCTCGACTTCGAGGGGACGACCTGGATGACCGCGGATGGCTGGACGTGGACGATCCACGCCGAGGGGGTCGACGACCCCGGCCTCGAGAGCACCGTCCGCGAGCGGATCACCCGATGGCGGGAGCGTCAGACCCCATGAGAGCCGTGGTCCAGGACCGCTACGGCGGGCCTGAGGTGCTGCGCGTCGAGGACGTGCCCGTGCCGTCGCCGGCCGCGGGGCAGGTCCTGGTCCGGGTAGCGGCGACGGCGCTGAACCTCAGCGACTGGGAGTGCCTGACCGGGTCACCGCTCTATGCGCGGATCGGCGGTCTGCGCGCGCCCGCGCGACCGACGCTCGGCTCGGACATCGCGGGGGTCGTGGAGAGCGTGGGAGAGGGTGTCACCCGCTTCCGCCCGGGAGATCGGGTGTTCGGCGACAACCTCGCGCTCAAGGGCGGGTTCGCCGAGCTCGCACTCGCACCGGAGTCCGCGCTGGCGCCGCTGCCGCAGGGACTCGGCTTCGTGGAGGCCTCGACGATCCCGCAGGCCGGCGCGATCGCGCTCCAGGGGATGGCGAGGGTGCGGCCGGGCGCCCGCGTCCTGATCAACGGAGCAGGTGGCGGCTCGGGCACCTTCGCGATCCAGTTGGCGAAGCAGCGAGGCGCCCACGTCACCGCCGTCGACCATGCCTCGAAGCTCGACCACATGCGCTCGCTCGGCGCCGACGAGGTGATCGACTACGAGCGCGAGGACTTCACCCGCGGGCAGCCGAACGACCTCGTGCTCGACCTCTTCGCGCACCGCTCCGTCTTCGCGTACCGCCGTTCGGTCACGCGCGGAGGCACCTACCGCTGCGTCGGCGGCTCGGTCGGCACCCTGCTGCGGGTGCTCACGGCGGGATCGGTCCTCGGTCTTGCGACGGGTCGCTCCCTCGGCGTGCTCGTCGTGAAGGAGGGCCCGGAGCACTTCCTGCCGCTCGCGGACCTCGTCACCGCCGGCGACGTGCGGGTGCACGTGGACCGCACGTTCACGCTCGACGAGGTGCCCGAGGCGCTCGCGCACGTCGGCGCGGGTCGCGCCCTCGGCAAGGTCGTCGTCACGCCGTAGGGCGGGGTGAACGCACGAAGGGCGAGTCACCATCGGTGACTCGCCCTTCGACGGGGTGCTGCGGGATCAGACCCGGCGGACCTTGTAGGAGCCGGTCCAGATCTTGACCTTCTCGACGCTCTTGCCCGGACGGGGGGAGTGCCAGATCTTGCCGTCACCGGCGTAGATGCCGATGTGGTAGACGCCCGACCCGTTGTAGAAGCCGATCAGGTCGCCCTTGCGCTTGTCGCCCTTGGAGACCTTCTTGCCCTTCTTCATCTGGGCACCAGCGACGCGCGGCATGCTCTTCTTGACGGACTTCTTCACGGCGTACTTGACGAGGCCGGAGCAGTCGAAGCCGGACGGGCTCGAGCCGCCCCAGCGGTACGGGGTGCCCTTCTGCTTCGCGGCGGCGTTCATGATCTTCTTGCCGCGGATGATCGCGCGCTTGCGCTTGATCGCCTTCTTGCGCGCGATGACGTACTTCTTGCGCTTGAGCGCTTTCTTCTTCTTGAGGATGCGCTGCTTGCGGAGCTCGGCCGCGGTGGGCGAGCTGGTGGAGGAGGCGACCGCGGAGGTCGCGGCGGCGGAGGTGGTCACCGGGGCCGCCTGGGCGGCGGGAGCGGCGATGGACAGGACGGACGCGGCCATGGTGGCAGCGAGCACTCGTGCGACGTGTCGCATATGGGGGATCTCCTTCAACGCCTTCGAGGAGAGACCTGTCGGGCTGGCAGTGAAGGTGTGCCCCACCGTGCGGTGGTGAGCCCCAAGTCGCGCGCTGGGCGCGACGCCGTGCTGGTTTCCCCGGCTCGCCGATTGAGATGCGTTGACTGGTCCCGTGAGCCTCGGCGAGTTCAGCGCGCTCACGACCTGGCCCGTTGGGGCCTCAGGGAGACTAGGCAGGCTTCTGGCGCGAACCCCAACCGGAGGGTTTCGGACGGAACGCGGAGTTACTCGACGTGCGACCTGCCGTTCCAGGGAAAAGCGCGAGAGACGAAGATTGACCGACGTGACGCATCTCACGCGGGCCTCGCCTCGCTAGGCTCACCAGTCACACCGAACGAAGGATGCAGACATGGTGACCCTGGCTCCGGCCGCCGCCGGCAATTGGCGCGACATCACCCGAGTGAAGGCCGCGGAGACCCAGCGCGAGTGGGTCGCCGACGCCGCGTACTACCTGTGCCTCTCGGCGTACGACGGGCTCTGGCGCTCGTACGCGGTCCAGGACGACGACGGCGCCGTGGTCGGCCACGTGATGTGGGCCGTGGACACCGACGACGGCAGTCACTGGATCGGCGGCCTCGTCATCGACGCCGAGCGCCAGGGGCAGGGTCTCGGTCGCGCCACCGTGCGGGCGCTGCTCGACCTGTGGGAGCGCGAGGAGCCGTCGCTGTCGGGCACGGCGTACCGCGAAGCCGCGCTCTCGGTCGCTCCGGATAACGAGGGCGCGCTGGGGCTCTACCGCTCGCTCGGCTTCGTCGAGACCGGGGAGCAGGAGGACGACGAGGTCGTGCTGCGGCGCCCGCGTTCCTGAGGCCTGTTCCCGGGCGCGCGGCGGGCGTACCGTGAGAGCGTGTCCGCGTCGCTGGCAGAGCGTGTGATCCGCAGGGTGGGCGAGAGCCCGGTGGCGGAGGCGATCGGGAACGCCCAGCAGCGGGTCTACGGGCCGTTGCTCGACTGGGCACGACGCAGTCCGCTCCACACCGACGCGTTCGGGCACTCGGTGCACCCGCCGCTGACCGACGTCACCCTCGGCTGCTGGCTCAGCGCCACGATCCTCGACGTCGTCGGGGGCGAGAGCGCACGTCGCAGCGCCACGGTGCTCACCGCTGCGGGCCTGGCGGCCTCGGTGCCGACCGCCCTCGCGGGCGCGGGGGACTGGACCGAGCTGGCCGGCCCGGAGCGCCGCATCGGCGCGGCGCACTCGGCCGCCACGGACGTGGCCACCTTCCTCTTCCTCGGCTCCCTCGTCGCGCGGCTGCGTGGGCATGACGGGGCCGGAGCACGGTTCGCCCTCGCGGGGAACCTCGTGGCGGCGGGGGCCGGGTTCCTCGGCGGCCACCTCGCGCTCAGCCGAGGCACCGCCGACCGCGGCGCCTAGGACGGCGCCGGTCTCACGCGCCGGTGATGAGTTCCGGCGCTCCCTCCCGTCATACCTGTGACAGGACATGACGAGACGGAAGAGGATGACCATGAGTGTGGACACGCGAGTGGGGGAGCGGAGCGACATGACCGAGGTCGACGAGCCGACGTTCTCCGCGATGGTCGAACGGCACCGGCGAGAGCTGCACGTGCACTGCTACCGGATGCTCGGCTCGTTCGAGGACGCCGAGGACGCCGTGCAGGAGACGTTCCTGCGGGCGTGGCGACGGCGTGAGACCTACGAGGGGCGCTCCACGTTCCGCGCGTGGCTGTACCGGATCGCGACGAACGCGGCGCTCGACCTGATCGCGAAGCGGCGCCCCGAGCCCGCGACCGGTGGTGAGGTGCTGTGGCTGCAGCCGTACCCGGACCGGCTGCTCGACGAGCTGCGCGCGGACGAGTCCGAGGAGCCCGAGACGGCCGCGGTCGCCCGCGAGACGATCGAGCTCGCGTACATCGTCGCGCTCCAGCACCTGGCGCCGCGCCCGCGAGCCGCGCTGGTCCTGCGCGACGTGATCGGCTGGCCGGCGAAGGACGTCGCCGAGCTGCTGGGCGACTCGGTGAACTCCGTGAACAGCGCGCTCCAGCGGGCTCGCGCGGGGATGCGCGAGCACCTCCCCGCCGAGCGGCAGGACTGGACCGGCGGCGCCGACGACGCGCAGACACGCGAGGTCGTGCGCCGCTACAGCGAGGCCTGCCTCGCCACCGACATCGACGCGATCGCCAAGATGCTGCGCGACGACGTGCGGTGCTCCATGCCGCCGACGCCCGGTGTGCAGATCGGTCGCGACGCGGTCGTCGCCGACTGGACCGCGGGCGGGTTCCCGGAGATGCGAGGCCTGCGGATCGTGCCGACCTCGGTCAACCGGCAGCCCGCCATCGGCGCCTACCTCTGGCGCGAGGCCGACAAGGCGTACCTGCCGCTGACCGTCGACGTGCTGCGTGTCGAGGACGGGCAGATCGCCGAGATCGTCACCTTCCATGACGACCAGTTCCCGCGGCTGGGGCTGCCCGAGCGCCTGGAGGAGTCGTGAGCCGCGCGGCGGTGGCGCAGGCCGTGCGCCCGCGGCTGGGCCGGGTCGCCCTCACCGGGATCGTCGCGACGGTCGTGGCGGCGGCCGTCACCACGGCCGGCGGCGCGCTCGCGAAGGCGGCGGGCGTCGACTTCGAGATCCCCGACGGTGGCGAGTCCATCCCGGTCGCCGGGTTCACGTCGGTGACGACCATGCTCTCGCTGGCCGGAGTCGCGATGGCGCTCGGGCTGGCTCGCTGGAGCCCTCGGCCGGCGGCGTGGTTCGTACGGGTCGCGGTGACGCTCACGGCGGTCTCGCTGGTGCCGCCGCTGGTGGTGGGCGCGAGCGCTGCGACGGCGCTGGCGCTGATCGCGCTCCACCTCGTCGCGGCGGCCGTGATGATCCCCGCGCTGGCGAGGGCACTGCGCTAGTCGAGGTGCACGGCCAGCCAGTCCACGACGGACGGCAGGACGAGGTCCAGGCGCCGCAGCATACCGTCGTGGTCGAGTCCCGGCACGGCCTCGTACGGGATGCCGCGTGCGTCCAGATCGCTGCGGAGCTCGGCAGGGGAGAGGAACGACGCCACCAGGGCGTCCTCCTCTCCCCACCACGTGCGGAGGGGGCGGTCGAGGTCGGCCAGCGCGTTCCGCGGAAGCGCGGCGACGTCGTCCCAGAAGGCCTCGGCCGCCACGGGGTCGTAGGTCGCGAGGACCTCGGCCCAGGCATCGGGATCGTGCCGTGCCGCCTCGTTGCGGGCGCGCGCCCGGTCACCCATGCCGGCGAGGTCGGCGGTGAGAGGGAAGCCACCGCACGCCACGGCGACGACGCGCGGGCTGCTCAGCGCCAGTCGCACGGCCATGACCCCGTTCATCGAGTAGCCGAACGCGGTGTACGAGTCGACGTCCAGATGGTCGAGGACCTGCTCGATGTCGGCGACGAAGCCGCTCATCGCGTAGCCGCCGGGCCGCTCGCTGGGACCGAAGCCTCGCGGCGACACGATCACTACGCGGAAGCGGTCGGTCAGGGGAGAGAGGTCGACGGCGGTCCAGTCGACGTTGAGCCGCGGCACGACCACGGCGGGTCCCTCACCGGACGACGTCCACCAGATTCCCTCGGGCACGTGGCCAGACTAGGCCGAGGCGATGTCGTCCAGCGCCGCGAAGTCGGCAGCGTCGAACCCGCCCTCGTCGAGGACGTCGCTCAGCGAGATCGAGTCGAGCTCGGCGACGATCGCGTCGGCCACGCGTCGCTCCAGCGCGACGAGCACGCCCTGGATGCTGCTCCCGACGGGGCAGGCCGGGTTGGGACCGTGGATGCCGAGCACCGGGTCCTCGCCCTGCAGGGCGCTCCAGACCTGGGCCAGCGTGACCGCGGCGGGGTCGACGGCCAGCTCCCAGCCGCCGTGCGCGCCGGGCCGCGACGCCGTGAGACCGGCCTCGCGCAGGGGGCCGAGCACCTTGCGCACGTGGACGGGGTTCACCGCCGTGCTGCCGGCGAGCTCCTCGGAGCCGACGGGGGTGGTGCGACCCGCCGCAGCACTGGCGGCGAGGTACGTGAGGACGTGCACTGCCACCGCGAACTGGGTGTTGGTCGAACGGGCCACGACCCCATCTTGCCATATCGCCACCATGATGACTACAGTTGCGAACGAATCGCCATCATCGTGACTACAGATCAGGAATGCTCATGACCATCGCCGTCACCGGTGCCTCCGGCCAGCTCGGCCGCCTCGTCGCCGACCAGCTCCTCGCCACCGTCGATCCCTCCGAGGTCGTGCTGCTCACGCGCGACCCCTCCAAGCTCGCCACCTACGCCGAGCGCGGCGCGATCGTCCGCGAGGCCGACTTCGGCCTGCCCGACGCCCTCGTCGAGGCGCTCGCCGGCGTCGACCGGATGCTGCTGATCTCGACCGACATCGTGGGCGCCCGCCTCGACGGCCACCTGGCCGCGATCGACGCCGCCTCCCGTGCGGGTGTCAGCCACGTCGCCTACACGTCGATCCCGGAGCCGACGCCCGACAACCCGTCCGGCGTCGTGCCCGACCACGCCGCCACCGAGGACGCGCTGCGCGCCAGCGGCCTCGCGTGGACGATGCTGCGCAACAACCTCTACGCCGAGATGCAGGTCGACACGATCCGCCAGGCGGCCGCCAGCGGCCAGCTGTTCGTGAACACGGGCGACGGCGGCGCCGCCTACGTCACGCGCGCCGACTGTGCCGCGGTGGCCGCGGCCGTGCTGACTGGCGACGGCCACGAGGGCGAGGTCTACGACGTGACCGGTCCCGCCGCGATCACCGCGGACGACTTCGCCGCGCTCGCCGAGCAGCTCGCCGGCCGGCCGATCGAGGTGCTCAACGTCGACGACGAGGCCTACCGGGGCGGACTCGTCGCCGCAGGCGTCCCCGAGGAGTTCGCGCCGTTGCTCGTCTCCTTCGGCACGTCGATCCGCCTGGGCAAGCTGGCCCGGGTGACCGACGTCGTCGAGCGCGTCGGCGGCAGCACGCCCACGCCGTTGGCCGACCTCGTGGGCGCCCAGGGCTGAATCCCGCGGACAGCGCGCGCATCCTGCGAAGATGGCCGGATGCGCGCGCTCGTCCTCGATTCCGCCCGGTCCCGTCCCGAGGTCCGCGACGTCCCCGAGCCCTCGGCGCCCGACGGCGGGGTCGTGGTGCGGGTCGTCGCGACCGGCCTGTGCCGCAGCGACTGGCACGCGTGGGCGGGGCACGACGACGGCGTCGCCTTCCCGCATGTGCCGGGCCACGAGCTGGCCGGGGAGATCGTCGAGCTCGGCCCCGACGTGCGCGACTGGCAGGTCGGCGACCGCGTCACCGTCCCGTTCGTCGCGGGCTGCGGCACGTGCGAATGGTGCCTCGCAGGCGACGCGCAGGTGTGCCCCGACCAGGAGCAGCCCGGCTTCACCTATGGGGGCTCGTTCGCCGAGCGGGTGGTCGTCCACGCCGCCGACACGAACCTCGTGCGCATCCCCGACTCGGTCGACTTCGCCACCGCGGCAAGTCTGGGTTGCCGGTTCGCCACCGCGTACCGGGCACTCGTCGGCCGGTCCCGCGTCGCCGAGGGCGAGTGGGTCACCGTGGTCGGCGCCGGGGGAGTCGGCCTGAGCTCGGTCATGATCGCCCGCGCGCTCGGCGCCCGGGTCATCGCGGTCGACCGGAACTCCGAGGCGCTCGCCGTCGCGACCGACCTCGGCGCCGAGCACACCCTCTTGGCCGACGGCCGCGACATTCCCTCCGCGGTCGCCGAGCTGACCGGAGACGGCAGCCACGTCGCGGTCGACGCCGTCGGCAGCGAGCAGACCTGCGCCGATGCGATCCTCAGCCTGCGCCGACGTGGTCGTCTCGCCCAGGTGGGACTCCTACCCGCCATCGAGGGGCACCCGCGCGTGCCGATGGAGCGCGTCATCGGCTGGGAGCTCGACCTCCTCGGCAGCCACGGCATGGCCGCTGCCGACTATCCGGGGATGATGGCCCTCATCGAGCAGGGCGCCCTCCAGCCCCAGCGACTCATCGAGCGCACCATCGGCCTCGAGGAGGCCGCCGAGCTGCTGCCGGTCTTCGACCGCGCGACGCTCGCCGGGATGACGATCATCGATCCGACGCGCTGAGGGCCCGCAGCCGCCCGTCGACCATGCGGTGGGCGCTGGTCAGGCGCGGCAGGATCCGCTGGTCGTGCGTCACCAGGATCGTCGCGGTGTGGTTCTCCTCGGTCAGCCGAAGCAGCAGGTCGACGATCTGGCCGCCGCGCTCCTGGTCCAGGGCGCTGGTCGGCTCGTCGACGATGAGGACCGACGGACGGTGCATCAGCGCGCGGGCGATGTTCACGCGCTGGCGCTGCCCGCCGGAGAGCTGGGCGGGCCGCTTGTCCCGGTCGCCCGCGAGGCCGACCGCGTCCAGCAGCTCGGCGGCGCGCTCGCGGGTGGCGTGTCGCTCGGCGCGTCGCTTCGGATCGGTCGTCAGCTCGTTCATCACGAGCAGCTGCTCGTAGGCCGTCAGCGAGCCGAGCAGGTTCGACTGCTGGAAGACCAGGCCGATCTTCGTGCGCCGCAGCTCGGCCTTCTCGGTCAGGCTGAGGTCGGTGGTCTCGACGCCGTCGATGGTCACGGTGCCCCGGTCGGGGGTGATCAGGGTGGACGCGACGGCCAGCAGGCTGGACTTCCCGGAGCCGGAGGGACCGGTGACACCGGCCGTGCTTCCGGCCTCGACGCGCAGGCTCGCGTCGTCGATCGCGGTCACGCGCGAGGCGCCGTCGGGGAAGGTCAGGGTGACGTGGGACAGGTCGATCATCGGTTGCTCCCCAGGGCGTTGAGGGGGTCGGTGCGGGTGATGGAGCGGGTGGCGAGTCCGGCGCCGGCGAGTCCGAGCGCGGTCATGATCAGGCCGGGCAGCAGGGTCGTCAGCGGGCTGAGGACGAAGGGCAACGCACTGCCGGCCACGGCGCCGAGCGCGGCGGTCACCGCGATGCCGGCGCTCACGCCGAGGAGCAGCACCACCGCCGCCTGCCCGAGGGCGTCTCGGGTGAGCATGCGGTTCGTCGCGCCGAGCGCCTTGAGCACGGCCACGTCGGGCTGACGCTGGATGCTCCACACGGTGAAGAACGCGCCGACGACCAGCGCCGAGATCCCGAACAGCATCCCCACCATGAGCAGCAGCGAGCCGATCTCGGACCGGAACGACCCGAGCGCGGTCAGCGAGGACAGCACGCCCTCGGAGGTGGTGCCGGCCACCGCGTCGGCTGCCGCGAAGTCGGTGTCCGACGCGGACACGGCCAGCACGGTGGCGAAGGGCGCGGGCTCGCCGGGTCGGGCGCCGACGTCCTGCCAGTCGCTCAGGTCGAGTCGCACGACCGGCAGGTGGGAGTACCAGGTGATGTCCGGCTCGGTGGTGACGACGAACGACTTCGCGCCGATGCGCACGTGGTCGCCCTTCTCGACCTCGAGCTCCTGCGCGGTCTCGGTGCTCATCGTCACGTGACCGGGGGCGGGAGCCTGCACGGCCGACGCGCCCTGCGCGACGCCGAACGCGGTGACCGTCTCGTGCCGATCGCCCGCGGACACCCGTGTCGTGCTGATGCCCGACGGGTCGACGGCGGTCACGCCGTCGCGGCGCTCCCACGCGTCGGCCTGGTCGCGCGTGATCGCGGAGTCGGCGTAGGACGGCGACTGCGCATCCTCCGCCGAGAACACGATCCGGTCGGCCTGGAGCGAGGTGATGGCCGAGACGTTCTGCTGGGCCAGTCCTCCGGTGAGGCCGGCCAGGAAGGTGACGAGAATCGTGATGAGCGTGACGACGGTGGCGATGAGGGCGAAGCGCCCCTTGGCCACTCTCAGATCGCGCCAGGCGACGAACATGGGCGGGTCCTCCGGGCTGGGTCGGGCATGGGTCCTGATGACCTCGTGCACTGTCTCCACGGTGTCTCGGTTTCGGGGCCGAGCCATCGTGCGCGGGAACGCTTTGCCGGACCCGAAGGATGGACGGGAACTCCACCTTTCGTACGACGCCCGCGCGGCCCGCGACGCCTAGACTGGAGCCGTGATGTGGGCGTGAGATCGCACGACGGACGCCGGGGGATCGGCTCGATCTCGGCGTGGCTCTCGCTGTCCCTGCACCTGCTGGTGGGCGCCCTGCTCACGGTGCTGGTGCTGACCTCCGCCGACGGCACGCGAGCCGAGAGCATCGCGGTGATCGCCCTGGCGATCCTGTTCGCCGCCACCTACGTCGTGGGGGTGTGGCCCGACGGCGCGCTGCCCGAGTCCGGCCGGTGGGGCTGGTGGTGGGTCGGCGCCCTGACCGTCGAGTGGATCGTGCTGCTGGCGTGGAGCGTGGAGGCCACCTACCTGGCGTTCGCGCTGTTCTTCCTCTACCTGCGACTGCTCGGCACGGTGCGCGGCATCGTGGCGGTGGTGGTCGCCACGGTCGTCGCCGTCGGCGCGTTCGGGCTGCACCGCGGGTTCGACGTCGCGGGCATCATCGGCCCTGCCCTCGGCGCAGGCGTCGCCATCGTCATCGGACTGGGCTACGAGGCACTGAACCGCGAGGTGACCCGTCGGCAGCGTCTCATCGAGGAGTTGACACGCACCCGCGACCAGCTGGCGATCGCGGAGCACGCCGCCGGGGTGGTGGCCGAGCGGGAGCGGCTCGCGCGCGAGATCCACGACACCGTCTCGCAGTCGCTGTCGAGCGTCATCATGCTGCTGCACGCCGCCCAGCGCAGCGATCCCGGAACGCCGAAGGGGCGCGAGCGGCTCGAGCAGGCACGCGAGGCGGCCGCGGAGGCGCTGGCCGAGACCCGCGAGTTCATCCATGCCCTCGCGCCCCCGGCCCTGCGCGACGGCGGCATCGGCGACGCGCTGGAGCGGCTGGGGGAGCAGACCCGCGAGACGACCGGCCTGCGTGTCGAGGTCGACGTGCCCTCCGACGGGCGGGCCGTGCCGACGCCGGTGGAGACCGCGTTGCTGCGGATCGCCCAGGGCGCGATGGCCAACGTCATCCAGCACGCGCAGGCCGAGCGCGTCGACCTGACGCTCACGCGGCTCGACGACGAGATCATCCTCGACGTGGTCGACGACGGGGTGGGCTTCGACGCGGAGACCCTGACCACGCGCGACGGAGCGTCCCGGTCGTTCGGGCTGGCCGCGATGCAGGAGCGCGCGGCCGACCTCGGCGGACGGGTGGTCGTGGAGTCCCAGCCCGGCCGGGGCACGAGCGTCGTGGCGAGCTTCGGGGTGAGCCCATGAGCGTGCGCGTCCTGATCGTCGACGACCATCCGCTCATGCGGACGGGCCTGTCCGCCCTGTTCGAGACCGATCCGCAGATCGAGGTCATCGGCGCGGTGGGAACCACCGCCGAGGCTCTCGTCGAGGCCCGGCGCGCGCGGTCCGACGTGGTGCTGATGGACCTGCAGTTCCAGCGCGTGTTCGAGGGCGCGGCCGCGACCCGCGAGATCCGCGCGCTGCCCGACCCGCCCGCGGTGCTCGTGCTGACGAACTTCGACACCGACGCCGACATCATCGAGGCGATCGAGGCGGGCGCTGCCGGCTACCTGCTGAAGGACGCCGCGCCCGAGGAGATCACCGCCGCGATCCACGCCGCCGCCGCGGGCCAGACCGCGCTGTCGCCCTCGGTGGCGACTCGACTGCTCGCCCGCATGCAGCGGCCCCACACGTCGCTGAGCGCGCGCGAGCTCGAGGTGCTGAGCCTCGTCGCCGCCGGCCACAGCAACACCGACATCGCCCAGCGGCTGCACCTGAGCGAGACCACCGTGAAGTCCCACCTCGCGCACATCTACCCGAAGCTCGGCGTCAGCTCGCGCACCGCCGCGGTGGCCGCCGCTCGAGAAGCGGGCATCATCGGCCGCGGTTGATGGCAGGCTCGTCCCCATGGCATCGAAGGCGGCGAGCATCTCCACGGCGACCGGAACCGACTGGACCGACTGGGACGCGTGGCTGACCGCGCAGGGAGCGCTGACCGCGCCTCATGCCGAGATCGCGCGGCTCGCGCTGCAGCGGGTGCACGATCTCGGCATCACGACGCACGCCGGCAACGGCAAGCCGTTTAACGACGGCTGGTGGTCCCAGACCATCGCGATCGAGTACGGGCACCAGCACGGCCTGCGGGAGAAGGGCCAGCTGGCGGCGGGAGACCACGCCGTGACGGCCTCGAAGAAGGTGGTCGGGTCGCTCGACGAGCTGCTCGAGCGGTGGTGCGCGGTCGTCTCGGGCCGCGAGGAGTTCGACGGCGTGGCCCTCGCGGCCGAGCCGCAGGTGAGGTCCACCGAGAAGTGGCGCTACTGGCGCGCCAAGCTCGCCGACGGATCGTCGGTGAACGTCGACATCTCCGCGGACCGTGTCGCCGTGCAGCACGCAGCCCTCGGCTCCGCCGAGGATCGTGAGCGGTGGCGGCCGTTCTGGAAGAAGCTGCTCGCCGAGCTCTGACGCTCAGTCGTCGAAGTACTCGGACATGAACGCGCTGACCCACGCCGGCTGACGCGCGTCGGTCGGCACGAACTCGACCATCGTCGGCTTGAGGTCGATCACGGGCGTGCCGTCCACGGCGTCCAGGCCGACCACGGTGAGCTCGCGTCCGTCGACCGCATCGATGCGGCAGCAGGTCACGCCGATCCGGTTCGGCCGTCGTGGCCCGCGCCCCGCGAAGATCCCCATGGTCGGGAGGTCGGCGCGCCCGCGGTACGGCTGCGGCTCACCGGGCTCGCTGGGCTCGTCGAACTGGTCGAACACGAACAGCACCTCCACGTGGGAGAAGCTCTCGAGCCCTTGGAGGCAGGCCTCCCCGAACCGCTCGTCGACGGTGATCGTGCTGTGGACCGCGCCCCACTGATCGGAGTGCTGCACGTCCGTCCGGTGGTTCCGGACGACACCGATCGGTCGGATCTCGAAGGTGCGCATGTCTCGTTCTAGCGCACCTCGGCGTTCACTTGCGGTGCGCGCTTCCGGCCTGCCACCCTCGACGGATGCACGCAACAGGCCCGACACCCCCTTCGTGGGGCGCGAGAGCAGCCATGGTCGTCGCGGCGCTCTCGGGCTTCGTCCTCGCCGTCTGGATGATCCTCTGTGCCGTCGCCTACGCGTCGAGCGACCGGCAGGTCCTCGGGGGCGTGGTCTTCGAGTCGGAGGTCAACGCCGCGTTCGTGCTGGTGACCGCCCTCGGATCAGGACTTGGTCTCTTGGCGGCTCTGCTCGGTCTGTCCGGGCTGCGGGTCGGACGGCTGGGGCGTACGCGGTGGGTGTGGGCGGTGACGTCGCTGGCGTCCCTCGCGTGGGCCTTCGCATCGGTCGTGGACGGTGGAGCGACCTTCTTGACCGTCTACCTGCTGTTGGCCACCGGCCTGGCGGCAGGCGTCGTCGCGCTCGCGCCGACATCTTGGTACCAAGATGTCGCCCCAGCGACCGAGAGGTAGAAAGACTCGTCCCCCGGGCCCCGTCCGGCGCGCGCACCGTGCGCAGAGCCGAACGACGCCCACTGATAAAGTCGCCCCGAACCATCCTTTAACCACCGTCCCGTGAGGCGGAGAAGGAGGTCGGCTTGAGCACCGTCATGGATGCCACCGATGTCTCGCGTGCGCTGACACGCATCACCCACGAGATCCTCGAGAAGAATCGCGACGCCGAAGGTGTCGTCATCCTCGGGATCCCCACCCGCGGAGTCGAGCTCGCCGAGCGGATCGCCGCGAAGATGGCCGAGGTCGAGGGGACCACCATCAAGCCGGGCGCGCTCGACGTCACGATGTACCGCGACGACCTGCGCCTGAAGGCCCCGCGCGCGCTGGAGCACACCAACGTCCCCGAGGACATCGACGGGCGCGTCGTCGTCCTGGTCGACGACGTACTCATGAGCGGCCGCACGATCCGGGCCGCACTCGACGCGCTCAGCGACCTCGGTCGCCCGAAGGCCGTGCAGCTGGCCGTCCTGGTCGACCGCGGCCACCGCGAGCTGCCGATCCGCGCCGACTTCGTCGGCAAGAACCTCCCGACCTCCAAGACCGAGAAGGTCCGCGTGCGGCTCGGTGACACGGACGGCACCGACGACTCGGTCACGATCGAGGGGAGCGACGCGTGAAGCACCTCCTCAGCGCCGGCGACTTGACCCGCGACGAGGCGGTGCGCATCCTCGACACCGCCGAGGAGCTGCTCAGCGTCGCCCAGCGCCCCATCAAGAAGCTGCCCACCCTGCGCGGCCGCACGATCGTCAACCTCTTCTTCGAGGACTCCACCCGCACGCGCATCAGCTTCGAGGCCGCCGCGAAGCGCCTCTCGGCCGACGTCATCAACTTCAGCGCCAAGGGCTCGAGCGTCAGCAAGGGCGAGAGCCTGAAGGACACGGCGCTGACGCTGCAGGCCATGGGCGCCGACGCGGTGGTCATCCGCCATCACGCGTCCGGCGCCCCGCACCGCCTCGCCACCTCCGAGTGGACGCGCGGCGCGGTCGTCAACGCCGGCGACGGCACGCACGAGCACCCCACGCAGGCCCTCCTCGACGCGTTCACGATGCGCTCGCGCCTGGGCGACCTCGCGGGCAAGAACGTCACGATCGTCGGCGACGTCCTGCACAGCCGCGTCGCCCGCTCGAACGCGCTGCTGCTCGACACGCTCGGCGCGAACGTCACGCTCGTGGCCCCGCCCACGCTGCTTCCGGTCGGCGTCGAGTCCTGGCCGGTCGAGACCTCCTACGACCTCGACGCGAGCCTGGAGAAGGCCGACGCCGTCATGATGCTGCGCGTCCAGCGCGAGCGGATGAACGCCTCGTTCTTCCCCAGCGCCCGCGAGTACAGCCGTCGCTACGGGCTCGACGTCGCCCGCATGAACCGGCTGCCCGACCACGCGATCGTCCTGCACCCCGGACCCATGAACCGGGGCATGGAGATCAACGCCGACGTCGCCGACAGCGACCGCTCCGTCATCGTCGAGCAGGTCACCAACGGCGTGGCCGTGCGGATGGCAGTCCTGTACCTGCTCCTCGGTGGAGCCACTGAAGGAGAGAACGCATGAGCACGGTCATCAAGGGCGCCCGGATCCTGGGCGCGGAGACCGCCGACATCCTCATCGAGGACGGGGTCATCACCGCGATCGGAGCCGACCTGTCCGGTGACGAGACGGTCGACGCCACCGGCCTGATCGCGCTGCCCGGCCTCGTCGACCTGCACACCCACCTGCGCGAGCCCGGCCGCGAGGACGCCGAGACCGTCCGCACCGGCACCCAGGCCGCCGCGCGCGGCGGCTTCACGTGCGTGTTCGCGATGGCCAACACCGAGCCCGTCGCCGACACGGCCGGCGTCGTCGAGCAGGTCTGGCGCCTCGGCCGCGAGCACGGCTACGCCGACGTGCAGCCCATCGGCGCCGTCACCGTCGGACTGGAGGGGGAGCGGCTCTCCGAGCTCGGCGCGATGGCCGACTCGGCCGCCCAGGTCCGCGTCTTCAGCGACGACGGCAAGTGCGTGAGCGACGCGGTCCTCATGCGCCGCGCGCTGGAGTACGTCAAGGCGTTCGACGGCGTCATCGCCCAGCACGCCCAGGAGCCGCGCCTCACCGAGGGCGCGCAGATGAACGAGGGCCCGCTGTCGGGCGAGCTCGGCCTCACCGGATGGCCCGCGGTCGCCGAGGAGGCGATCATCGCCCGCGACGTCCTGCTCGCCGAGCACGTCGGCAGCCGCCTGCACGTGTGCCACCTGTCCACGCGCGGCTCGGTCGAGATCGTGCGCTGGGCCAAGAGCCGCGGCATCGACGTCACCGCCGAGGTCACGCCCCACCACCTGCTGCTCGACGACGAGCTCGTCCGCAGCTACGACCCGATCTACAAGGTCAACCCGCCGCTGCGCAGCAAGGACGACGTCCTCGCCGTCCGGGAGGGTCTGGCCGACGGCACGATCGACATCGTCGCCACCGACCACGCCCCGCACCCCATGGAGGACAAGGAGTGCGAGTGGGGTGCCGCCGCCTTCGGGATGATCGGTCTCGAGACCGCCCTGTCGATCGTCCAGCAGACGATGGTCGACACCGGCGCCCTCAGCTGGGAGCGCGTCGCCGAGGTCATGAGCGCCACCCCGGCGCGCATCGGGCGTGTCGCACATCACGGCCGCCCGCTGGCGGTCGGCGAACCGGCCCACGTGGTGCTCTACGACCCGGCGGCCACGCGTACGATCGAACCCGCCGACACGGCCAGCCTGTCGCGCAACACCCCCTATGCCGGACGGGAGCTGCCGGGCCGCGTGGTCGCGACGTTCCTCGCCGGGAAGGCCACCGTCTTGGGCGGACATCTCGTGGAAGGAATCGGTCAGTGACGCATCCCCCCGCCATCCTGGTCCTCGAGGACGGTCGCACGTTCCGCGGCCGCTCCTACGGCGCCACCGGCACCACCGTGGCCGAGATCGTCTTCAACACCGGCATGACCGGCTACCAGGAGACGCTCACCGACCCCTCGTATCGCGGCCAGATCGTCGTGATGACGGCCCCGCACGTCGGCAACACCGGCGCGAACGCCGAGGACTTCGAGTCCCGGCAGGTGTGGGTCGACGGATACGTCGTGCGCGACCCCGCCCGCCAGCGCTCGAACTGGCGCGCCGACCGCAGCCTCGACGACCTGCTCACCGACAGCGGCGTCGTCGGCATCAGCGGCATCGACACCCGCGCCCTCACGCGTCACCTGCGCGAGCGCGGCTCGATGCGGGCCGGCATCAGTACCGAGCTCGACGCCGAGGAGCTGCTGGCGCAGGTCACGGCCGCTCCCGAGATGACCGGGTCGAACTACCTCGCCGACGTCACCGTCCCCGAGGCGCACGTCGTGCCGGCCGAGGGCGACAAGAAGTACACGGTCGTCGCGCTCGACCTCGGCATCAAGGGCATGACCCCCAGGCTGATGGCGCAGCGCGGCATCGAGGTGCACGTGCTGCCCGCGACCTCCACGCTCGACGAGGTGCTCGAGCTGAACCCCGACGGCGTGTTCATGTCGAACGGCCCCGGCGACCCCGCCACCGCCGACCACCAGGTCGAGCTCGTGCAGGGCGTCCTCGAGCGCGGCACACCTTACTTCGGCATCTGCCTGGGCAACCAGATCTTCGGCCGTGCGCTGGGCCGTGGGACCTACAAGCTCAAGTACGGCCACCGCGGCGTCAACCAGCCCGTGCAGGACCGCACCACCGGCAAGGTCGAGATCACGGCGCACAACCACGGCTTCGCCGTCGACGCGCCCCTCGACGAGGACTTCGAGACGCCCTACGGCCCGGCCCGGGTCACCCACGTGTGCCTGAACGACGACGTCGTCGAGGGCATCGCCCTGCTGGACCGCCCCGGGTTCAGCGTCCAGTACCACCCCGAGGCCGCCGCGGGTCCGCACGACGCCGGCTACCTCTTCGACCGCTTCACCGACCTCATGGAGGCAGCCCGTGCCGAAGCGCACTGACATCGAGTCCGTCCTGGTCATCGGGTCCGGCCCGATCGTCATCGGCCAGGCGTGCGAGTTCGACTACTCGGGAACGCAGGCCTGCCGCGTGCTGCGCGAGGAGGGCATCCGCGTCGTCCTGGTGAACTCCAACCCGGCCACGATCATGACCGACCCGGAGTTCGCCGACGCGACCTACGTCGAGCCGATCACCCCCGAGTACGTCGAGAAGGTCATCGCCGCCGAGCGCCCCGACGCGCTGCTGGCCACCCTGGGCGGCCAGACCGCGCTCAACTGCGCCATGCAGCTGGACGCGGCGGGGATCCTGGAGAAGTACGGCGTCGAGCTGATCGGCGCGTCCATCGACGCGATCGAGAAGGGCGAGAACCGCGAGACCTTCAAGGCGATCGTCGAGGACCTGCCGAAGGAGTGGGGCGCCGAGGTGGCCCGCTCGGTCATCTGCCACACGATGGAGGAGTGCGAGGCCGGCGTCGAGACGCTCGGCGGCTACCCGGTCGTCGTGCGGCCCTCGTTCACGATGGGCGGCTCGGGCTCGGGCCTGGCGTACGACCACGACGACCTGCTCCGCATCGCCGGCTCCGGCCTGGCGCTGAGCCCCACCACCGAGGTCCTCCTGGAGGAGTCGATCCTCGGTTGGAAGGAGTACGAGCTCGAGGTCATGCGCGACACCGCCGACAACGTGGTGATCGTCTGCTCCATCGAGAACCTCGACCCGATGGGCGTCCACACCGGTGACTCGATCACCGTCGCCCCGGCGATGACGCTGACCGACGTCGAGTACCAGCGTCTGCGTGACATCTCGATCGGCGTCATCCGCGAGGTCGGCGTCGACACCGGCGGCTGCAACATCCAGTTCGCGGTCAACCCGGTCGACGGCCGCATCGTCGTCATCGAGATGAACCCGCGCGTCTCGCGCTCGTCGGCGCTGGCGTCGAAGGCCACCGGCTTCCCGATCGCCAAGATCGCCGCGAAGGTCGCCATCGGCTACACCCTCGACGAGATCCCGAACGACATCACGCAGGAGACTCCGGCGAGCTTCGAGCCCACGCTCGACTACGTCGTCGTCAAGGTCCCGCGGTTCGCGTTCGAGAAGTTCCCGGCCGCCGACGCCACGCTGACCACGCACATGAAGTCGGTCGGCGAGGCGATGGCCATCGGCCGCAACTTCACCGAGGCGCTGCAGAAGTCGCTGCGCTCGCTCGAGCGTCCCGATGCCGTGTTCTCGTGGGAGCGCGAATGGGTCGACCTCGACAAGGAGGCGCTGCTGAAGTCGGCGTCGGTGCCGCACGACGGCCGCCTGCGCGAGGTCATGGACGCGCTGCGTGCCGGGGCGACGCCCGAGGAGGTCTTCGAGGCCACTGCGATCGACCCGTGGTTCGTCGACCAGCTCGCGCTGCTCAACGAGGTCGCCGCCGAGCTCACTGCCGCCGAGCGCCTCACGCCCGAGCTGCTCCAGCACGCCAAGCGCCACGGCTTCTCCGACGCGCAGATCGGCCGGATCCGCGGCCTGTCCGAGGACGTCGTCCGCGGCGTCCGGCACGCGCTGGGCGTCCGTCCCGTCTACAAGACCGTGGACACGTGCGCCGCCGAGTTCTCGGCCAAGACTCCGTACCACTACTCGTCCTACGACGAGGAGACCGAGGTCGAGCCGCGCGAGCGCGAGGCCGTCATCATCCTGGGCTCGGGCCCGAACCGCATCGGCCAGGGCATCGAGTTCGACTACTCGTGCGTGCACGCGTCGCTCGCGCTGTCCGAGGCGGGCTACGAGACCGTCATGGTCAACTGCAACCCCGAGACCGTCTCCACCGACTACGACACCAGCGACCGGCTCTACTTCGAGCCGCTCACGCTGGAGGACGTGCTCGAGGTCGTGCACGCCGAGCAGCAGGCCGGACCCGTCGCGGGCGTCGTCGTGCAGCTCGGCGGCCAGACGCCGCTCGGTCTGGCCGCGGGCCTGAAGGCCGCGGGCGTCCCGATCGTCGGCACCCAGCCCGAGGCGATCGATCTCGCCGAGGAGCGTGGCGCCTTCGGCCGCGTGCTCACCGCCGCGGGTCTGCCGGCGCCGAAGCACGGCACCGCCACCACGTTCGAGGGAGCGAAGCAGATCGCCGACGAGATCGGCTACCCCGTGCTCGTGCGCCCCTCGTACGTGCTCGGCGGCCGCGGCATGGAGATCGTCTACGACGAGGAGTCGCTCTCGACCTACATCGAGAACGCCACCGAGATCTCGCCCGACCGGCCGGTGCTGGTCGACCGCTTCCTCGACGACGCGGTCGAGATCGACGTCGACGCGCTCTTCGACGGCGAGGAGCTGTTCCTCGGCGGCGTCATGGAGCACATCGAGGAGGCCGGCGTCCACTCCGGCGACTCGGCCTGCGCGCTGCCGCCGATCACCCTCGGCAGCCTCGAGATCGACAAGATCCGCGCCTCCACCGAGGCGATCGCCCGCGGCGTCGGCGTGCACGGACTGATCAACATCCAGTTCGCGCTGAGCTCCGACACGGTCTACGTGCTCGAGGCCAACCCGCGCGCGTCGCGCACCGTGCCGTTCGTCTCGAAGGCCACGGCCACGCCGCTGGCGAAGGCCGCCGCGCGCCTCATGCTCGGCGAGTCGATCGCCGACCTGCGCGCGGCCGGCGTCCTGCCCGCCGAGGGCGACGGGGGCCGGCTGCCGGCCACCGCGCCCATCGCGGTCAAGGAGGCGGTGATGCCGTTCAACCGGTTCCGCACCTACGACGGTCGATATGTCGACACGCTGCTCGGTCCCGAGATGCGCTCGACGGGCGAGGTCATGGGCATCGACGCGTCGTTCGGCTCGGCGTTCGCCAAGAGCCAGTCGGCCTCGGGTGCTCAGAACGGCCTGCCCACCTCGGGCACGGTCTTCGTCTCGGTGGCCAACCGCGACAAGCGCCACATGATCTTCCCGATCAAGCGCCTGGCCGACCTCGGCTTCGAGATCCTCGCCACGAGCGGCACCGCCGAGGTGCTGCAGCGCAACGGCGTGCAGGCCACGGTGCTGCGCAAGCTCCACGAGGAGGGCTCGCAGGGCAGCACCGTCGTGCAGAAGATCAACGACCGCGAGGTCCAGCTGATCGTCAACACCCCGCACGGCCTCTCCAGCGGCGCCAACGCGCGCGTCGACGGCTACGAGATCCGCACGGCCGCGGTGGCCGAGGGCATCCCGTGCCTCACCACCGTGCAGGCGCTCGCCGCCGCGGTGCAGGGCATCGAGGCCGAGATCGCCGGCAGCATCGGCGTGCGGCCGCTGCAGTCCTGGGCGGAGACGGTCGCGCGATGAGCTTCGGCAGCCGCGCCCACGTGGCGATGCAGGCGTACGGTCCGCTGTGCGTCGGCATCGACCCCCACGCCCACCTCCTGGAGGAGTGGGGGCTGGAGGACTCGGTCGACGGGCTCGACCGCTTCGCCGCCACGTGCGTCGAGGCGTTCGCCGGCAAGGTGGCGTTCGTGAAGCCGCAGTCGGCGTTCTTCGAGCGGTTCGGCGCGGCCGGCGTCGCGATCCTGGAGCGCACGCTCCAGGACCTGCGGCACACCGGCACGCTGACGATCCTCGACGTGAAGCGCGGCGACATCGGCTCCACCGCCGGCGCCTACGCCGACGCCTACCTCGACGACGACGCCCCGATGGCGGCCGACGCGATCACCGTGAGCCCGTACCTGGGCTTCGGCTCGCTGACGCCGTTCTTCGCCGCCGCGGAGAAGAACGACGCGGGCGTGTTCGTGCTCGCGTTCACCTCCAACCCGGAGGCGATCCGCTACCAGGCCGCCACGACGTCCTCCGGCATGTCGGTGGGCGACGAGGTCCTGGTCGAGCTGGGCCACGCCAACGAGGGCGCCGACCCGATGGGGTCGTTCGGCGCCGTCATCGGCGCCACCGTGGCGCACCTGGACACCCAGCGCCTCGAGTTCAACGGACCGATCCTGGTCCCGGGCTACGGCGCCCAGGGCGGCACGGTCGACGACCTGCGCCGCCTCTTCGGCACCGTCACCGACCAGATCGTCCCGAGCACCTCGCGCGACGTCCTGTCCAAGGGACCCGACGTCACCGCCCTGCGCGCCGCGGCCGCCGCCACCAACGACGCCCTGTCCCTGCTCTGACGCCAGCCGTCACCAGCCGGCGCCGAAGCTGACGAACGAGGTCGGCCGGTCGGCGGTGGCCTCGGCGAGGGCCACGGCCGGGGGAGTGCCGGCGGCCATGAGACGGTGCACGTCCTGCAGGACCTCACAGGCCTCGTCGTCCGCCACCGCCGCGGGCGAGGCGATCACGCATCGTGCGCCGGCGTGCAGCCACGCGTTGACCATGCCGAGCGACTCCTCGGCCCAGCGCTGCGTCGAGCGACCCACCTCGCACGCCGAGAGGACGACGACCTCGGGCACCTCGGCCAGCTGGTCGAGGTCGTACCCGAACAGGGGGCCGTCGGCGAGGAGCAGCCCGGAGAAGAGCGGGTTCTCCACGGCGTGACGGCCGTGAGCCGACACGTGCAGGAGGTCCACCCGTCCGGCGAGCTCGAGGGTTCCCGCGACGGTCGCGTCGCCGTCGGTGAGAGCGACCGCGCCCGGCCAGCGCGCTGCCGACTGCTTGACCTCCTCGATCGCGCGCGGCACGCCCGGTCCTGCCACGAGGCCGGCGGAGCGAGGCTGGGGCAGCCCGCGGACGGCGAGCCAGCGTGTGGCGCCCGAGGCGACGGTGACGGGACGTCCGACCAGCCCGGGCAGCATCGACCACGGGACACCGGCGAGGATGCCGGCTTGCGCCAGGACGACCCGCCGGTCACCGATCAGGTCGAGCACCGGCTGCACGAGCGCGGCAGCAACGTCGGCCAGGCGCCGTTCGAGGCCGAGGCGCACGACCCGAGCCATCGCGTCGCCGAGCACGCTGGCGTTGACGTCCAGGTCGGCACGCAGACCCGCGAGCACGCGGACGAGTGGTGCGGACGGACCGAGGTCCACGAGCTGGCGCACGGCGTCGGTCACGACGAGCGCGAGCAGGCGGGCGTCGCCGTCCCAGAGGTAGCTGACGAGGGCGGTATCGGCACCGAGCGCGCGTTCGACGTCCTCGAGATCGCTGATCTGGTGCACCTCACCGGACCCCGCGTCGAGCCAGGCCCGCCGACGAACCCGCTCGCGCAGCTCGGCGAGCCGACGGGCTTCCGCGGTGCCGGGCTCGGGCTCGGTGACGGTGAGGGTGCGGATCTCCATGAGGTCGGCCGCCGCTCGGTCGTCGCGGGGCGGCCGTACCGGCACGACCCGCGACGTGAGGGCTCGCGCCCTCTCCGACCACTCGAACACGACCTCGGGATCGCCGTCCGCCAGCGCGATGCGGATCCCGGTCGTCGCGAGGCCACGGCCGTGGCCGACGACCGAGCTCATCATGTCGAGACTGCCGAACGACGACTGCCAGTCGTGCAGGAGGTCGAGGCCGGTGCGCAGGTGTACGAGCGCCTCGGAGCTCCTGTCCGCCGCGAGCTCGAGATCGCACAGTGCCGCGCGTTCGAGGAGCCGCTCCGTGAGCGAGTCGGTCTCGCTCGTGCGGCCGCGCTCGAGCCGCGCGAGAGCGACGTCGACCTCGCCGATGCCCGTGGCCGCGCGGGCCGCGTTCAGGTCGAGGAGCTGAGCCTCGTGGTCCAGGTGGTGGCCCCGCAGGTCGCCCGCAAGCCGGTCCGTGCGCTCGAGCCACGCCGACGACACCGGAGCCAGACGTGCCTCGGCGACGGCGACGACCACCTCGGTGCGCAGGGCCCAGGACTCGCTGCCGATCCGGCGCAGGCGCTGGGCGGTGCGCCGGGCCAGACGCAGCGCCCGCTGCGGGTCGGTGGCGAGCATCGCCCTGGCCGCGACGAACTCGCACTCCGCCCGCATCTGGTGGTGGCGGTGTCGACCGAGGATCGCGGCGCTCGAGGTGAGCAGCGGGACGGCCTCACTCGACATGCCCGCGTGGATCAGCGCCTCCGCACGGTCCTGGTCGACGAGAGCGAGCCCGACCTGCGAGCCCTCCGCCAGCACCGGTCGCGCCTCCTCCATGAGGCGCAGGGCCGCCGCGAGGTCCCAGCGCCGCATCGCGGCATATCCGCGGTTGTGCAGCGCCGTGGCGTGCCCGATCGCGTCCCCGAGCTCCTCGAAGGCCGCGGCGGTGCGGGCGAAGTCGGCCTCCGCGGCGGCGAAGTCACCCACCCTCAGGCGCACCACCCCGAGGTCGTTCAGGCTGTTCGCGAGCTCGAGCGAGCCGTCGGGGAGGTCGTCGATCGACTGCTCGTACAGCGCGAGCGACCGCTCGTACTCACCGCGCCGCTGGTGCAGCGCCGCCTCCTGGCTCGTGATCAGGGCGGTGATCTCGGGGGAGTCGACCCCGATCGCGTGCGCCTCCGCGCAGAGCTCCAGGCCCGCGTCCGGCTCACCCAGCTCGGCGACGACCAGGGCCAGACTGACGAGGATCCGCGCGCGGAGCTCGTCCGAGGGATCGCGCGTCAGCGCACGGCGGAACTCCCGGCGGGCCGATGCGAAGCGCCACTGATGAAGGTGCTCGAGGCCCCGGCGATGGAGTTCCTGCGCGGCGAGCATGCCTTCATCATGGTCGAGCGTCTGCCAGCTTGGCCACGATTGCGGTGTTCTGCTCCACGATCTTCTCCGACGACAGGGCCGGGGCGTCGGGCGCCGGAAGGTGTCGACCGATCCTTCGAGCCAGCTCGGCGGCGTACACGGGAGCCGCGAACGAGGTGCCGCTCCACACCGCGAAGCCCCCGCGGAAGTCGTCCGGATCGATCGCCTCGCGGTCGCGTTGACCGTGGCGGATGCGGGCCACCGGCTCCAGCCCACCCTGGAACGCCGGCATGGTGCTGACGAGCGAGGATCCCGGCCGGTGCACGCTGATCCAGGGGCCGGCGTTCGAGTACAGCGCGTCGGTCACGAGGTTCGGGTTCAGCGCCCCCACCGCGACGATCGGCGTGCTGCGCGGATCGTGCTTCACGATCTGCTCCGCACCGTCCCAGGGCGCGAAGGCGGCCGGGAACATCGGGCGCGTGGTGGCGTCGTTGCCCGCCGAGCACACGACCACGGTGCCCGTGCGGCCGATCGCCGCGAGGATCTCGTAGAGCGTGGGATCGAAGAGGTGGTCCACCGGCGTCTCGTGGTAGTAGCCGAACGAGAGATTCAGGACGTCGAGCGCCAGTCCCTTCTCGTCGCCCAGCCGCACGAGCTTCGCGATCTGCATGAGCACCGTGGCCAGGTCGGACTCGGGCGTCGTGCCGTCGGAGTCGAGCAGCCGCCACCAGTGGATGTCGGCGTCGGGAGCGCCCTGGTGAAGCAGTCCCACGATGAAGGTGCCGTGTCCCGACGCCTCGTCGAGTGAGCCGTCGAGCGGCCCGGATACGTCGCCGACCCGCTCGGGGTCGCTCTCGGCGTCGGTCCGGCCGATCGTCGCGCCCTCCAGCAGGCCGGAGCCGTCGTGGACCGCGGACGTGAACCAGGTGTGCTCGCCGCAGCCGGTGTCGACCACGCCGATCCGCGGCCGGCGCGGAGCGTCGGGGTCGTCGGGACTGCGCACCGGAGCAGGCCCCACGAAGGCCACCGGCTGACGACCACCGCTGCCCTGGTCGGCGTAGGACTCGATCGCGAAGGAGTTCCCCCGCGTGAGCGGATTGCCGCGCGTGAGCGGATTGCCGCGCGTGAGCGGGTTCCCCCGGGTGAGCGGATTGCCCCGCGTCAGGGGGTTGCCCCGGGTCAACGGGGAGGTCGTGAGGACGTGGTCGAGACCGATGCCCCGCAGGAGGTCACCCTCGGGGTTGCTGGCACGCGCCGCCTGAAGCAGGGTCCACGCGTCCGGCGGACGGGTGGGGGAGTTCTGCGTCGCGGCGATGATCACCCGGGCCAGACCGAGAGAGCCGGTGGCCCACGGGTAGCGCTCGACCCGGCTGCGACGCTCCTCCTCGGACTCCTCCAGCGTGATGCGGGGGTAGTCGGGATCCTCCTCGACGGTCCAGTCGAAGGGCCGAGCCGCCTCGCGCAGCACCTCGATCGCGGCCTCGACGTCGATCAGGGTGGAGATCAGCAGGCGGGTGCTGAGGTAGGCGGTGGCGTTGGCGCGGACGCCGTCGACCTGCGCGCCGGACTCCGCGGCGAGCAGTCTCCCCTGCTCCTCGGCGACGGAGCGGTGACGGGTCCACTCGTCGAACTGCTCCAGCCTCGGGACGCGACGCTCGTCGTTGTTCTCGGGGGCCATGTGGGTCCTCAGATCTCGAAGGTGGGGGTGGCGAGCTCGGTGTCACCCGAGAAGTAGATGCGGATCAGCCCGGCGGGCAGCGACTCGAACTCGAACCGGCCGTCGGTGACGTCGGCGGTCCAGGTCTGGTCGCCTGCGGTGAGGCGGGCGTGGCTGGCGCCGGCGCCGGTGACCCAGCCGTCCACGCGGCGGGTGGTCTCGTCGACCTCGGCCACGCGCAGCAGGATGGACGTCTCGTCGTGGGAGAACTCGATGGTGATGACGCCCGAGCCCCGGGTGCCCACCAGCTCGGTGCTGCGACCCAACAGGCTCAGCAGCTCGTAGTCGGCGTCGAGGTTCTCGGCGGCGATGGCCGCGATCATGGCGTCGGCCAGGTGGGCCGGCGGCGGATCGAGGTCCTCGTACATCGCTCGCAGATCGGTGAAGATCGGATCGCGCTCGGTCATGACGTGGCCCCCTCGCCGGAGATGACGGCCTTGAGCTTCTCGAGGCAGCGCCGACGCGTCGGTCCGATGCTGCCCACGGGCATGCCCAGGTCCTCGGAGATGTGCTGGTAGTCGGGACGGTCGTCGAAGGCGATCACCCGCAGCAGGCGCTGACAGCGCTCGTTGAGCTGGGCGACCGCCGACCACAGCCGGTGGCTCTCGTCGGCCTCGACCGCCTCGGACTCGGCGGCGGGGGAGCTGGGCAGGACGGGAGCGAGCAGCTCGTCGTCGGCCGGGTCCTCGCGCCGGTTCCGTGAGGCGACCCGCCACGCCTGGCGCCGGGCCGTGATGATGAGCCAGGACGACACCGCGCGGGGGTTCTCCACGGCGTCGGCCTTGCGCACGAGGGTCAGCCAGGTGAACTGGATGACGTCCTCGCAGACGTCCTCGTCGAGGCGGTACGCCCGCACGACGTGCCACAGCACGGGGGTCATCTCCCGGACGAGGTCGTCGATCGCTCCACGGTCCCCGTCACGCCAGCGGGCGAAGGCCTCGCCGGAGCGAATCCACGGGCCCTCGTCGGGAGCTGCTGGTTCGGGTGACTTCTCACTGGTCACGAAGTTCATTGTGCGCACATCCGAGACGAGGCAGGAAGAGGACGCGCTGATACACGCGGCGCACGGACCGCTGGAGCGAGGGCTCGCGCTAGTAACCTGTCGGGGTGCGACGACCCTCCCTGCTGCTGTCCGTGGTCCTCGGTCTCGCGACCCTGGCGGGCTGCTCGGGCGGGGGACCGTACTGCGACGCGGTCGACGCGGGGCGCGAGCCGCTGGCCACCTTCGGCGAGCAGAGCGACGCCGCCTTCTCCACCTACGCCGACGTCACGACGAAGATCTCGCGCGTCGCGCCGGCCGACGTGAAGAAGGAGTGGAAGTCGATCGCCGTGTCGACCAAGAAGGTCGTCATCGCGCACCGCACGTCCGGCCTGGCGCTGGAGGACATGAAGGACGAGGTGAAGGTGAACGCGCTGTCCAAGCAGGACATCGACCAGATCACCGCCGCCCACGAGGCCTTCAACGACACCAAGGCCGAACGCGAGGACGTGGTCGAGCACGTGCACGACGAGTGCGGCATCGACCTGTCGAAGAAGTGAGGAGACCATGGCACTTCCCGAACTGACCGACGAGCAGCGCCGAGCGGCGCTGGCCAAGGCCGCCGCCGCGCGCCAGGTGCGCGCCGAGGTGAAGAACCGCCTGCGGCACTCCGGCGCCAGCATCGCCGACGTGCTGGCCGAGGCCAAGCGCAACGAGGCCGTCGCCAAGATCAAGGTCCTCGACCTGCTCCAGAGCATCCCCGGCATCGGCAAGCTCACCGCGCAGCAGATCATGGCCGAGCTGAACATCGCCGAGAGCCGGCGCCTGCGCGGCCTGGGTACCAACCAGGCCAAGGGGCTCGTGGCCGAGATCAGTCGCCGTGGCTGAGCGCGGCCGGCTCATCGTCCTCGCCGGACCCACCGCGGTCGGCAAGGGCACCGTCGCGGCCTGGATCCGCGAGCACCACCCCGAGATCGCCATGTCGGTGTCGGCGACCACGCGCCCGCCGCGCCCCGGCGAGGTCGACGGCACGCACTACCACTTCGTCTCGCCCGAGGAGTTCGACCGGCTCGTCGACAACGACGGCCTGCTCGAGTGGGCCACCGTCCACGGCGTCAACCGCTACGGCACCCCGCGCGCGCCCGTGGAGAGGAAGCTGGCGCAGGGGGAGTCGGTGCTGCTCGAGATCGACCTGCAGGGCGCCCGTCAGGTGCGCGAGGCCCTGCCCGAGGCCTACCTCGTCTTCCTGGCCCCGCCCAGCTGGGACGAGCTGGTCAGCCGCCTCGTCGGACGCGGCACCGAGACCGAGGCCGAGCGCGAGCGCCGCCTGGCCACCGCACGCGAGGAGCTGGCGGCGGTGTCGGAGTTCGACACCACCATCGTCAACACCGAAGTCGAGGAAGCGGGGCGCGAGTTGGTAGACTTGTTCAGATCACGCCCGCCAGCCGACCCTGCCGGGTGAACCTCGAAACTTCTGGAGATTCTGAGTGTCCACGACACGTTCTGCCGCCGAAGGCATCACCAACCCGCCGATCGACGACCTGCTCGAGAAGGCGGACTCCAAGTACAAGCTGGTCCTCTACAGCGCCAAGCGCGCCCGCCAGATCAACGCCTACTACTCCCAGCTGGGCGAGGGCCTGCTCGAGTACGTCGGCCCCCTGCTGGAGACCGAGGTCCAGGAGAAGCCGCTGTCGATCGCGCTGCGCGAGATCAACGCCGGCCTGCTGACCGTCGAGGACGTGCCGGCCGACGCCGTCGCGACCGAGACCCCCACCGAGGCCTGAGCCTTCCGGCGATGAGTCGCATCGTCCTCGGGGTCACCGGCGGCGTCGCCGCCTACAAGGCGGCGCTGCTGCTGCGACTCTTCACCGAGGCGGGGCACGACGTCCGCGTCGTGCCCACCGAGTCGGCGCTGGAGTTCGTCGGCGCCCCCACGTGGGAGGCCCTCTCCGGGAACCCCGTGCAGACGGGGGTCTTCGAGAACGTCCCCGAGGTGCCCCACGTCAAGCTCGGCCAGACGGCCGACCTCGTGGTGGTCGTCCCGGCCACGGCCAACACGCTGGCGCGCGCCGCGCACGGCCTGGCCGACGACCTGCTCACGAACACGCTGCTCACCGCCCGCTGTCCGGTGGTCATGGCCCCGGCCATGCACACCGAGATGTGGGAGCACCCCGCCACGGTCGCCAACGTCGCCACGCTGCGCGATCGCGGCGTCCTGGTGATCGAGCCCGACTCGGGCCGTCTCACCGGCGCCGACACCGGCCCGGGCCGGCTGCCCGAGCCCGACGCGATCTTCGCGATCTGCCAGCAGGTCCTCCAGGGTCGCCCGCACGATCTCGCCGGCCAGCACGTGGTCGTCTCGGCCGGCGGCACCCGCGAGTTCCTCGATCCGGTCCGGTTCCTCGGCAACCGCTCGTCCGGCCGCCAGGGCATCGCCCTCGCCGAGGCGGCGCTCGCCCGCGGCGCCACCGTCACCCTGGTCGCCGCCAACGTCTCGGTCCCCGTGCCCGCGGGCGTCGACGTCGTCCGCGTCGTCACCACTGCCGAGCTCCGCGAGGCCGTGCTCAAGGCCGCCGAGTCCGCCGACGCCGTCGTCATGGCCGCCGCCCCGGCCGACTTCCGGCCCACCGCCTTCGCCGACGCCAAGATCAAGAAGCAGGCCGACGGCGTCGCCCCCACGATCGAGCTCACCGAGAACCCCGACATCCTCGTCGAGCTCGTGCGCACCCGTTCCGGTCGCTCGCCCGTGATCGTCGGGTTCGCTGCCGAGACCGGCGACGCCAACGGGTCGGTCCTCGACCACGCCCGCGCCAAGATGGCGCGCAAGGGCTGCGACCTGCTGGTCGTCAACGACGTCGGCTCCGAGCGCACGTTCGGCCAGCCCGACAACGAGGTCACGATCCTCACGGCCGAGGGTGCCGAGCACCCGGTGCCCCGCGCAGCGAAGGCCGAGATCGCCCACGCGATCTGGGACGCGGTCGTCCAACGCGTGGAATGAACGGGCCCCGTCACCACCCGCCCACTACAGTCGTCACGACGTCCAGCACGTCGTAGTCCATCAGCCAGAGAGGTAACCGTGAGCCGTCTTTTCACCTCGGAGTCCGTGACCGAGGGTCACCCGGACAAGATCGCCGACCAGATCAGCGACAGCATCCTCGACGCCCTCCTCGCGCAGGACCCGAAGAGCCGCGTCGCCGCGGAGACGTTCGTGACCACGGGCCTCGTGCTCGTCGGCGGCGAGGTCACCACCGAGGCGTACGCCGACATCGCGCGGATCGCGCGCGACCGGGTGCTCGAGATCGGCTACGACTCCTCCACGAAGGGCTTCGACGGCGAGTCCTGCGCGGTGCAGGTCACCCTCGACGCGCAGTCGCCCGACATCGCGCAGGGCGTCGACAAGGCCGAGGAGGCCCGCCTCGGCGGCGCCACCGACCCGCTCGACCTCCAGGGCGCCGGCGACCAGGGCCTCATGTTCGGCTTCGCCTGCGACGAGACCCCCGAGCTGATGCCGCTGCCGATCACGATCGCGCACCGCCTCTCCGAGCAGCTCACCAAGGTCCGCAAGGACGGCACGCTCCCGTACCTGCGTCCCGACGGCAAGACCCAGGTCACCATCGAGTACGACGACGACGACAAGCCCGTCCGCGTCGAGGCGATCGTCATCTCCACGCAGCACGAGGAGGGCGTCGACCTCGAGCACCAGCTCCCGTCCGACCTGAAGAAGCACGTCATCGACGAGGTGCTGAGCCAGTACGACATCGACGCGTCGAGCTACAAGTCGCACATCAACCCCACGGGCAAGTTCGTCATCGGCGGCCCCATGGGCGACGCGGGCCTGACCGGCCGCAAGATCATCGTCGACACCTACGGTGGCTACGCCCGTCACGGCGGCGGCGCCTTCAGCGGCAAGGATCCGAGCAAGGTCGACCGCTCGGCCGCCTACGCGATGCGCTGGGTCGCCAAGAACATCGTCGCCTCGGGTCTGGCCACCAAGGCCGAGGTCCAGGTCGCGTACGCGATCGGCGTGGCCCACCCGGTCGGCTTCTACGTCGACACGTTCGGCACCGAGGTCGTCCCCGTGGACACGATCCGTCAGGCGGTCCTCGAGGTCTTCGACCTGCGCCCCGCCGCGATCGTCCGCGACCTCGACCTGCTGCGCCCGATCTACGCCGAGACGGCCGCCTACGGTCACTTCGGCCGCCCCGGCCTGCCGTGGGAGAGCACCGACCGCGCCGACGCCCTGCGCGCCGCCGCCGGGGTGTGAGCGATGTCAGCTCCGGCTGGTAGAACAGCCGAGTGAGTGAAGCACAGCGGCGTGTCGCGAGGATCCTCGTCGACACGCCGCTGTCGCATCTCGACCGCCCGTTCGACTACGCGGTTCCCGACGAGCTGGCCGACGGCGTCGTCCCCGGCTGCCGGGTCAAGGTGCGCTTCGCGGGACGGCTGGTCGACGGCTTCGTCCTCGAGCTGGCCGACGGCTCCGAGCACGAGGGCAAGCTCGCCCAGGTCGCCAAGGTCGTCTCCTCCGAGCCCGTCCTCGCGCCCCAGACGGCCCACCTGGCCCGCACGCTGGCCGACCGCTACGCCGGCACCGTCGCCGACGTCCTGAGGCTCGCGATCCCGCCGCGCCATGCGCGGGCCGAGGCGCACCCGCCGTCCGACCCCGCGCCCACGCCGCCCGACATCGGCAGCGCCTCGTGGCACGCCTACCTGCACGGTGCGACGTTCGTCGAGGCCCTCGCGAAGGGGGAGTCGCCGCGTGCGGTGCTCAACGTGCTGCCGCGCCACGAGCCCGAGCGCGCCGTCGCGGAGGCGGTCTCCGCCGTCGTCCGATCGGGTCGTGGAGCGGTGGTCTGCGTCCCCGACGTCCGCGACGCCACCCGCTGGCACGAGGTCTTCGCCGAGGCGCTCGGACCGGACGCCCACGTCGTGCTCACCGCGGCCGACAAGCCGGCCGCGCGCTACCGCAGCTTCCTGCGCGTCACGCGCGGCGAGGTCCGGGTCGTGCTGGGCACCCGGGGCGCCGCCTACGCACCGGTGAAGGACCTGGGCCTCGTCGTGATCTGGGACGACGGCGACGATCTGCACGCCGAGCCGCGAGCGCCGTACCCGCACACCCGCGAGGTGCTGCTCACCCGCGCCATCGAGGCCGGTGCGGGCGTCCTCATCGCGGGGCACGCCCGCACCGCCGAGGCGCAGTCACTCGTCCAGCAGGGCTGGTGCGCCGAGATCGTCGCCGACCAGTCCTCACGGCGCCGCGAGTGGCCGCTCGTCGAGGTCACCGACGGCACCGAGCACGGTGCGGCCGCGGCCCGGCTGCCCGCGGCCGTGTTCCAGGCCGTCCGCAACGCCGAGGGCCCGGTGCTGGTCCAGGTGCCTCGTCGTGGCTACCGCACGTCGCTGGCATGCCAGGACTGCCGCACGCCGGCCACGTGCCCGCAGTGCCACGGCCCGCTCCTGCAGCACCGCGCCGACGCCCCACTCGTGTGCCGCTGGTGCGCCACCGAGGTCCCGGCCTGGCGCTGCGGCGAGTGCGGCGGCACCCGCCTGCGCGCCCCCGTGGTCGGGCAGCTGCGCACCGCCGAGGAGTTCGGGGCAGCGTTCCCCGACCGCACGGTGCTGACCTCCGGCGGCAGCGCCGTGCTCGACCACGTCGAGGGCGACGGCTCACCGCTCGTCCTCGCCACGCCCGGCGCCGAGCCCACGGTCTCCGGTGGCTACGCGGTGGTCGTGCTGCTCGACACGTGGCTCATGCTCGGCCGCGACGACGTCCGCGTCGTCGAGGAGTCGCACCGCCGCTGGTTCAACGCGCTCGCCCTGGCGGCGTTCGGCGCGCGAGCCGTCGCGGTGGGGGACTCCACGGTCCTGCAGGCGCTCGTGCGCGCCGATCCGGTCACGGTCGCGGCGCGCGAGCTCACCGACCGTGCCGAGACACACCTCCCGCCCGTGGGCCGGCTCGCCACCGTCGACGGACCCGAGGACGTCATCGGCGTCCTCGCGAAGCGGGACTGGCCCGCGTTCGTCGACGTGCTCGGCCCCGTGCCGGTCGAGCCCGGCCGCGAGCGACTCATCCTGCGCGTGCCCCGCCGCGAAGGTCTCGCCCTCGCCACCGTGCTCAAGCAGCTCGCGGCCGAGCGCAGCGCGGCCAAGGAGCCGCCGGTGCGGATCCAGATCGACCCCGTCGCGTTCTGAGCGCTCCCGACCGACGACCTAGACTCGCCGGGTGAGAATCGTCTTCGCCGGGACCCCGGCCACCGCCGTGCCGACGCTCGAGGCGCTCGTCGCCAGCCGCCACGAGGTGGCGGCGGTGATCACGCGTCCCGACGCCCGCGTCGGCCGGGGCCGCTCGCTGCAGCCGTCGCCCGTCGCGGTCGCCGCCGAGGCGCACGGCATCGACGTCCTCAAGCCCGCCTCGACCTCCGATCCGGAGTTCCTCGAGGCGCTCGCAGCCACGCAGGCGCGGCTGGGCGTGATCGTCGCGTACGGCGCCCTGCTGCGTCGCGACGTGCTGGACGCGCTCGAGCTCGGCTGGATCAACCTGCACTACTCGGTGCTGCCGGCCTGGCGCGGTGCCGCACCGGTCCAGCGCTCGATCATGGCCGGCGACGAGATCACCGGCGCCACGGTCTTCAGCCTCGTCGAGGCGCTCGACGCCGGCCCCGTGCTCGGCACGATCACCGAGCGGATCCGCGAGGACGACACCACGGGCACGCTGCTCGACCGCCTCTCCGACCAGGGCGCCGTGCTGACCGTCGACGTCGTCGATCACATCGAGGGCGGCGACATCGGCGCGGTGCGCCAGCCCGAGGACAACGTCTCGTACGCCCACAAGCTGACCACCGAGGACGCCCGCATCGACTGGAAGCGCCCCGCCTTCGCCGTCGACCGGCACATCCGCGGCTGCACGCCCGCGCCCGGCGCGTGGACCGAGCTCGACGGGGCCCGCGTCAAGGTCGGTCCGCTGACGATCTCCGAGGAGTCCACGCTCGAGCCCGGCGTCGCCGCGATCGGCAAGCGCGAGGTCCGGGTGGGCACGACCACGACCGACGTCGTCCTGGGCGAGGTCCAGCCGCACGGCAAGAAGGCGATGCGCGCAGCGGACTGGGGCCGCGGCCTCGGCGGAGCGACCGAGGTGGTGTTCGGATGAGCGCCATCACCGATCCCCGCGAGGTGGCCTTCGAGGTCATGTCGGCCGTCCGCACGCGCGAGGTCTACGTCAACCTGCTGCTGCCGACGCTGCTGAAGGACCTCTCCGACCGGGACGCCGCGTTGGCGACCGAGCTGACCAGCAACACGATCCGCCACCAGGGCACGTACGACGCGATCATCGACAGGGTCGCCACCGGCACCGTCCACCCCGCGGTCCGCGACGCCCTGCGGCTCGGCGTGCACCAGCTGCTGGCGATGCGGGTGCCCCCGCACGCGGCGGTCGACACCACGGTCAACCTGGTCCGCCGGCGGATCGGGCACCGGCCCGTCGGCTTCACGAACGCGGTGCTGCGCAAGATCGGCCAGAAGGACCTCGACACCTGGATCACCGAGCTGACCGCCGGTCTCGACCGGCACGCGGCGCTGGCGATCCGGTACTCGCACCCGACGTGGGTCGTCGCGGCGCTCGAGGACGCGGTGGGCCCCGACCAGCTGGAGGGGCTGCTCGCCGCCGACAACGTGCCGCCGCACGTCACGCTCGTCGCCCGTCCCGGCCTGATCGACCCGAGGTCACTGCCCGGCGAGACGGGACGGATGAGCCCGTACGCCCGGATCATGACCGGCGGCGGCGACCCGGGCTTCGTGCCTGCCGTGCGCGACGGCCGCGCCGGGGTCCAGGACGAGGGCTCGCAGATGGTCGCCATCACCACGGCCGAGGCGCCCGTCGAGGGCTACGACACGCACTGGCTCGACCTCGCCGCCGGCCCCGGCGGCAAGGCCGCGCTGCTCGGTGCGCTGGCCGCCGAGCGTGGCGCGAGCCTCGTGGCCAACGAGGTCCAGCCGCACCGGGCCGAGCTCGTCCGGCAGTCCGTGCGCGCGCTCAGCAACGTCCAGGTCGTCGTCCACGACGGCCGCGAGGGCCCGTGGGAGGAGGAGTCCTTCGACCGCGTGCTCCTCGACGCGCCGTGCACCGGACTCGGTGCGCTCCGTCGTCGGCCGGAGGCCCGCTGGCGCCGCCGTCCCGAGGACGTGCCCGAGCTCGTCGAGCTCCAGCGCCAGCTGTTGACGCGCGCGCTCGACCTCGTCCGGCCCGGGGGAGTGGTGGGCTACGCGACGTGCTCGCCGCTGCCCGCCGAGACCCGCGAGGTCGTCGAGGCCGTCACCGCCGAGCGCTCCGACGTCACCGTCGAGTCCGAGCACCACTGGTGGCCGCACACCGACGGCACCGACGCCATGTACCTGGCCCTGCTGCGCCGATCCTGACCGATACGCTCGGCCCCATGCGCATCACGCCGAGCCTGCTCAACGCCGACTTCGCGAACCTGGCGGGGGAGGCGGCCCGGATCCCCACGGCCGACTTCCTGCACATGGACGTCATGGACAACCACTTCGTGCCGAACCTGACGCTCGGCGCCCCCGTGATCGAGGCCCTCGCGAAGGCCGCGACCCAGCCCATCGACGCGCACCTGATGATCGAGGACCCCGACCGCTGGGCCCCGCAGTTCGTCGAGGCCGGCGCCTCCAGCGTCACGTTCCACGTCGAGGCCGCGAAGGCCCCGGTGCGGCTGGCCCGCGAGCTGCGCGCCCAGGGCGCTCGTGCCTCGATGGCGCTCAAGCCCGCGACGCCCATCGAGCCCTACGAGGACCTGCTGCCCGAGCTCGACATGGTGCTGATCATGACCGTGGAGCCGGGCTTCGGTGGCCAGCGGTTCCTGGACCTGTGCCTGCCGAAGATCCGCCGCACCCGCGCCCTGCTCGACAAGGTCGGCGGCGACATCTGGCTGCAGGTCGACGGCGGGGTCTCGCTGGAGACGATCGAGCGCTGCGCCGAGGCCGGCGCGGACACCTTCGTGGCGGGCTCGGCGGTCTACGGCGCCGACGATCCAGGCGCCATGGTGGAGCGCCTGCGTGAGACGGCCGTCGGCGCCTGTCACTGAGCCGCTAGACTTCCCCCGTACGAGCAATTCGCTCGCGTGCTCCGGGGTCGGTGCAAGTCCGAACCGGCGGTGACAGTCCGCGACCCGAGGTCCTCTCGCAGGGCCGAGGTTGAACCGGTGGAATTCCGGTACCGACGGTGAAAGTCCGGATGGAAGGCGCACGCTGCTCGGCCGCCCCGTGCGTCCGAGCCGTCCCCGGTGTGTCGTGAGCCCGACCGCAGGGAGACCGGTGGCCAGTCAGACCGAGACCGACGCGATGCGTCGCGCGATCGACGCGGCCCGCACCGTGGGCCGCACGCTGCCCAACCCGCAGGTGGGCTGTGTCCTGCTCGACGCGGACGGCGCCGAGATCGCCACGGGCGTCCACCGCGGCGCGGGCACCCCGCACGCCGAGGTCGACGCGCTCGCGCAGGCCGGCGACCGCGCCCGCGGCGCCACCGCCGTCGTCACCCTCGAGCCCTGCGACCACACGGGCCGCACCGGCCCGTGTACGCAGGCGCTCATCGGCGCCGGTGTCGCCCGCGTCGTGTTCGGCACCACCGACCCGGCCGAAGGTGCCGGGGGAGCGAAGGCGCTCGTCGAGGCGGGCGTCGAGGTGGAGGGCGGCGTCCTCGCCGACGAGACCGACCACCTCGTTCGCTTCTGGGCGCACCGCCACCTGCACGGCCGCCCGTTCGTCACGTGGAAGTACGCGGCCACGCTCGACGGGCTCAGCGCGGCTCCCGACGGCACCAGCAAGTGGATCACCAGCCAGACCGCGCGCCGCGACGTGCAGCGCTTCCGTGCCGAGTGCGACGCGATCATGGCCGGCACCTACTCGGTGCTGTCGGACGACCCGCGCCTCACGGTGCGCGACGAGGACGACAAGCCGCTGCCGTACGACCAGCAGCCGCTGCGCGTCATCGTCGGCGAGTCCAAGATCCCGGCCTACTACCGCGTGTTCGACCGCGTCGCGCCCACGCGCCAGATCGCCTCGCGCGACCCCCACGAGGTGCTCGCCGAGCTGCAGGCCGAGGGCATCCACCACGTGTGGCTCGAGGGCGGACCCCGCCTGGCGGGCGCGTTCTGGGGCGAGGGCCTCATCGACCGTGTCATCGGCTACATGGCCCCGGCCATGCTCGGCTCCGGCCGCGCCGCCCTCGAGGGCGAGGCCACCACGCTGGCGGACATCCGCCCCATCGACATCACCGACCTGACGATGGTCGGCCCCGACATCCGCATCATCGGCACTCCCGGCCGGATGCCCAGAGAGGACATGGACTGATGTTCACCGGACTGGTGGAGGAGAAGGGCACCGTCGTGGCCCTCGAGGACCTCGGCGACTCCGTGCGGATCACGATCCGCGGCCCGGTCGTCACGTCGGACGCGGGCCACGGCGACTCGATCGCCGTCAACGGCTGCTGCCTGACCGTGATCGAACCCACCGAGGACACGTTCAGCGCCGACGTCATGCGCGAGTCGCTCGTCCGCACGAGCCTGGGCGACCTGGCGCCCGGCGCCGAGGTCAACCTCGAGCGCGCGATGCAGGCCGGCGCCCGCATGGGCGGCCACATCGTGCAGGGCCACGTCGACGGCACCGCCACCCTCCTCGACCGCACGCCCAGCGAGCACTGGGAGGTCGTGCGGTTCAGCCTGCCGGCCGAGCTGGCCCGCTACGTCGTCGACAAGGGCTCGATCACCGTCGACGGCACGTCGCTCACGGTCGTCGAGGCCGGCGACGACTGGTTCAGCGTCTCGCTGATCCCCACCACTCTCGCCGACACCGTGCTCGGCACCCGCAAGCCCGGCGACCGCGTCAACCTCGAGGTGGACGTCATCGCCAAGTACGTCGAGCGCCTGCTCGAGAAGGGAGCTCACTCATGAGCGAGGAGCAGTACACCGGGGTCCGCCTCGACAGCATCGAGCGCGCGATCGCCGACATTCGCGACGGCAAGGCGATCGTGGTCGTCGACGACGAGGACCGTGAGAACGAGGGCGACATCATCTTCGCCGCGTCGAAGGCGACGCCCGAGCTGATGGCCTTCCTGGTCCGTCACTCCAGCGGCCTCATCTGCGCGCCGGTCGTCGGCGAGATCCTCGACCGCCTGGCGATCCCGCTGATGACCCCGCACAACCGCGACCGCCTCCGCACGGCCTACACGGTCTCGATCGACGCACGCGACGGTGTCACGACCGGCATCTCGGCCAGCGACCGCGCCCGCACGTGCCGCGTGCTGGCCGACTCGGCCACCGAGCCGTTCGAGCTCGTCCAGCCCGGGCACATCGTGCCGCTGCGCGCGAAGCCGGGCGGCGTGCTGGAGCGTGCCGGCCACACCGAGGCCGCGGTCGACTTCGCCCGCCTGGCCGGCCTGACGCCCGCCGGCGTCATCGGCGAGGTCATGAACGACGACGGCACCCTCAAGCGCGCCCCCGAGCTGCGCGCGTTCGCCGACGAGCACGACCTCGCGCTCGTGTCGATCGCCGACCTGCAGGTGTACCTGCGCCTGCACGAGTCCCAGGTCTCGCGCCTCGCCGACTCCCACCTGCCCACCGAGTTCGGCACGTTCCGCGCGCTCGGCTTCCGCGACCGCATCGACGGCGCCGAGCACATCGCGCTCGTCCACGGCGAGCCCGGCACCGAGGACGTGCTGGTGCGCCTGCACTCCGAGTGCCTGACGGGCGACGTCTTCGGCTCGCGTCGCTGCGACTGCGGTCCCCAGCTGGAGGCCGCCATGGCGCAGGTCGTGGCCGAGGGCGCCGGCGTGGTCGTCTACCTGCGCGGCCACGAGGGCCGGGGGATCGGCCTGCTGCACAAGCTGCGCGCCTACGAGCTCCAGGACCAGGGCCAGGACACGGTCGACGCGAACCTCTCGCTCGGCTTCGGCGAGGACGAGCGCGACTACGCCGCCGGCGCCCAGATCCTGCGCGACCTCGGCGTCACGTCGGTGCGGCTGCTGACGAACAACCCCGACAAGTCCACGCAGCTGGAGCAGTACGGGGTCAAGGTCGCCCAGCGGCTCCCCGTGGTCATCGCGCCCACCCCCGACAACCTGCGGTACCTGCAGACGAAGGCCGCCCGCATGGGTCATGACCTGCCGGACCTGCAGCTGGACGAGGAGAACTGAGATGGCCGGACACGGAGCACCCGAGCTGAAGGTCGACGGCAGCGGCGCCAAGGTCGCCGTCGTCGCCTCGAGCTGGCACACCGAGGTCATGGACGGCCTCCTCGGCGGCACCGAGCGTGCGCTCGAGGAGGCGGGCGTCACCGACGTCACCGTCCTGCGCGCGCCCGGCTCGTTCGAGCTGCCGATCATCGCCCAGGCCTGCGCGAAGGCCGGATACGACGTGGTGGTGGCGCTCGGCGTCATCATCCGCGGTGGCACGCCGCACTTCGAGTACGTCTCCGCCGCCACCACCGACGGTCTGTCCCGCGTCGCGCTCGACACCGGCGTGCCGGTCGGGTTCGGCCTGCTCACGTGCGACACCGAGCAGCAGGCGCTCGACCGCGCCGGACTGCCCGGCTCGCCCGAGGACAAGGGCCGCGAGGCCGCCGAGGCCGCGCTGTCCGCATGGGTGACCGTCCGGGGCCTGACGCCCCGCCGATAGGCCCCGCCGATAGGATGGCCACGATGAAGACGTTCGATGGCCTGTTCGCGGAACTGTCCGAGAAGGCCGCCTCCCGCCCCGAGGGCTCGCGCACCGTCGCCGAGCTCGACGCGGGCGTGCACGCGATCGGCAAGAAGCTCGTGGAGGAGGCCGCCGAGTCGTGGATGGCCGCCGAGCATGAGGGACCTGCGCGTGCGGCCGAGGAGCTCAGCCAGCTGCTGTACCACGCGCAGGTGATGATGATCGCCGCTGGCATCTCCCTCGATGACGTCTACTCCCACCTCTAGGAATCCCCACATGCTCAAGGTCGCCGTCCCCAACAAGGGCGCCCTCGCCGAGGCCGCTGCCGCGATGCTCACCGAAGCCGGGTACCGCCAGCGCCGCCACGCCAAGGACCTCGTCAGCGTCGACACCGACAACGACGTCGAGTTCTTCTACCTCCGTCCCCGAGACATCGCGATCTACGTCGGCGAGGGCACCCTCGACGTCGGCATCACCGGTCGCGACCTGCTGCTCGACTCCGGCGCGAAGGCCGACGAGGTGATGGAGCTCGGCTTCGCCGGGTCCACCTTCCGCTTCGCCGCCCCCGAGGGCCAGATGACCAGCGAGTCCGAGCTGCAGGGCCGCCGGATCGCCACGTCGTACCCCGGCATCGTCCGCGCGCACCTCGAGCGGCTGGGCATCGACGCCCAGGTGGTGCGCCTCGACGGCGCCGTCGAGACGTCGATCAGGCTCGGCGTCGCCGACGCGATCGCCGACGTCGTCGAGACCGGCACCACGCTGCGCCAGGCAGGTCTGGAGGTCTTCGGCGACCCGATCCTCACGTCCGAGGCCCTGCTGGTCTCGCGGTCGGCCTCCGAGCAGCCCGAGGGCTTCGCGGTCTTCCAGCGCCGCCTGCAGAGCGTCATCGTCGCCCGCACCTACGTGATGATGGACTACGACATCCGCGTCCAGAACGTCGACGAGGCCGTGCGCCTCACGCCCGGCATCGAGTCGCCCACGGTCTCGCCCCTTCATCGCGAGGGGTGGGTCGCGGTCCGGGCGATGGTCCCGCGCGACGCCACCCAGAAGATCATGGACGAGCTGTACGCCCTCGGCGGCCGCGGCATCCTCGTCACGGACATCCTGTCGTGCCGGATCTGACGATGAGCGAGTCCACCCGCCGCACGTTCCGGCCCACCGGCGTCATCCTCGTCATGTGGGCGGCGGCGGTCGTGCTCGCGATCCTGGCGCTCGTGATCGGCCTGCGGCTGCCCGAGGACTACAAGTTCACCACGTCGCAGACCGTGACGATCTGGGTGCTGATCGGCTTCGTCGCGCTGTTCGCGCTGTTCGTCACGCTCAGCCGCGTCACCGCCGACGAGCAAGGGCTGACCTTCGTCAACGGCTGGCGCCGCCGCTCGCTCGCGTGGGACGAGATCGCCCTCGTGTCGATGCGCCCCGGCGCCCCCTGGCCCACGCTCGAGACGAAGGACGGCCAGCGCTTCGCGCTCTTCGCGATCCAGGGCAGCGAGGGCGACCCGGCCCGTGCGGCCGTGAGCTGGCTCTCCGGCCACGTGCGATGAGCCACGGCGACAGCTTCGGCGGAGGTCGCTCGCTGGCCGAGCCGGCGTTCCCCGACGACGACGGCGGGCTCGACCCCTCGCTCGACCTCACCGACGACACCACGGTGCTCGCCACGATCGGGACGGCGCGCGTGTTCGTCCCGGTGGTGGCGGTGCTGGGCGAGCTGGCCACCGATGGGAGCGACAAGAACTCCGACATGGCCGCCGTGCTGATGACGGGTGCCGACGGCCGCACGGCCCTGCTCGCGTTCACGTCGCTGGAGACGATGAGCCGCTGGAACCCCGAGTCGCGGCCCGTTCCCGTCCACGGTCGCGATGCCGCGCGCGCGGCGCTGGCTGATGGCGCCTCGGCCATGCTGCTCGACCTCGGCCAGCCGACGTTCGGCGTCATCGAGACCGAGGACCTCGAGCACGTGGCCGCCGAGCACGTCCTCGTGCGCACCCCCGCGGGCACCGCGTGGATCGAGCCGGTCGGCGGATCAGTCGACGAGGGGTGACACCCCCGCGAGCGGCACCGTGACGTGGATGTTCCCGTCGTGCCGCTCCACCCGCGCGACGAAGCCCGCGCGTCCCACGGTGCGCAGCAGGGTGTCGTTCGAGGTGGCCGTGACGAAGGTCAGTCGCTCGGCACCGAGGGCCCGCGCCCGTCCTGCGCCCTGCTTGACGAGCATCGTGCCGACGCCGCGCCCCTGCCACGCGTCCTCGACGAGCAGGTGGAACGTCCAGCGGTGCTCGACCCGCTCGATCAGGCCGTGCCCCACGAGGTCGAGGCCCGACTGCACGACGATCGCCACCCCGCTGTCGGGCATGACGAGCCGGCGGGCCATCCGCGTGGTCATCGGCATCCGCAGCGGCACCTGGTAGCGGTGGTAGAGCGTCTCGGCGCTGCAGCGCTGGTGGAGCGCGGCGACCGCGTCGATGTCGGCCAGGGTGGCCGGCCGGACGAGAGGGAGGGGATGGCGCTCGGCGGGCTGGAGCAGCGGCACGTCCATCCCGGCGTCGCTGACGAGCGACAGCAGCGCCTGCGCGCGCGACCGCTCCGTGGGGGTGAACGGCACGGCTCGGCTGATCCGCAGGCTCGTGCCGTTGCGCCGCTGGAGGTCGAGCACGTCGTGCCCGCGGTAGTCCAGGACGTCCGGGGGAGTCGTGCCCAGCAGATCGCGCAGGACGCTCTCGACGTCGCGTCCGGCCTCGAGCACCTCGTGCACGCCCCGCAGGTAGCGCGTGGCCTCGTCGTCGAGCGCGTCCGGCCCGGTGCGCGTCACCGCCACGCGACCGCCGCCGGCCTTCTCGAAGACCTCGGCGAGCTGCAGGTCGGTCATGCCCTCGGGCGCGGTCACCACGAACTCGTCCGTGACCGTGGGATCCCCGGGGAAGACCTGCATGCTCGCGATGTTCACCTCGGCCCGGCCGCACGCCAGGGCGATCTCGGCCAGGATGCCCGGCCTGTCCTCCAGGGTCGTCCGCACGCGCCACATCATGGATCGAGTGTGCGCGCGTCGGATGACGGCGGTGTTTCGTGCCGATTGACCTGTCGAGTCAGTTGAACAGGTCGCCCAGGATGCCGCTGCCGCCCGAGGAGCCGCCGGAGGAGCCGCTCACGCCGCTGTCCCACTCGCTCGGCTGGACGACGACGAAGCCCGGCCCGTGGTAGCGGTACTGGAAGGCCTCGCCGGACCCGCCCCTGAGCATCGACTTCATGTTCATCGAGTTCACCACCTGGGGCTGCAGCGACGACGACCACGCGACGGCGGCGTTCACGTCGACGTGCGTGGGCTGCTGCGCGCAGTCGAGCACGACGGGCTGTCCGACGGCGTGCAGCGCGACGGTGCCCGTGCCCGAGAGCTCCATGTTGAACAGACCGCCCGTCATCATGTTCGCGCCCTTCAGCCGCTTGATGTCCCAGCGCAGCGAAGCGTCGAACGCGAGCAGGTTGTGGCCGCTCACGCTGAGCGCGTCACCGTCGAGGTGCACGAGGAAGACGAAGCCAGCCGTGTCGGCGAAGAAGACCTCGCCCTGCCCGGAGACGCGCATCAGCGGGACGTCGTCGCCGCTGACGGCCTTCTTCAGCAGCCGGCCCATCGAGCCCGCGCTCTCGTGGTGAAAGGCCACCGCACCCTGGAAGGCGACCATCGCGCCCTTGACCGCAAGAACGTCCTCGCCCAGCGAGACACGCAGCATCTGCGGGTTCTGGACGACGAAGCGCTCGGTCGTCTGCTTCTCGAGGTTGGACTGGGCGAAGAGCTCACTCTGCATGGCCGACACGGTAGTCGTGATCCACGACGCACCGGGTCGAGTTCGTCGGGGAAGGTTTCGGCTGCTATGCTTGTTGATCGAAGTGGAGGTCACTCCCACCTGCCGGGTTCACGGATCCGGGGGTCACCCGCAGTGAGTCGTTCTCGAACGATTCACCGCGCGCGGCACCGTATGGTGCGAGTGGTGGCTTTCGCTTCGACGGAGGCCACCTTTTTCGTGTCCTCCAAACCCGATCTCAGGAGGATCCATCAGCACAGATCTGCGCGTCAACGAGCGCATTCGCGTACCGGAGGTCCGTCTCGTCGGACCGAGCGGTGAACAGGTCGGCATCGTCCGCATCGAGGATGCCCTGCGCCTGGCCGCCGAGGCCGATCTCGATCTCGTCGAGGTCGCCCCTCAGGCCCGGCCCCCGGTCTGCCGCCTCATGGACTTCGGAAAGTTCAAGTACGAAGCCGCCCAGAAGGCGCGCGAGTCGCGACGCAACCAGACGAACACGGTCATCAAGGAGATGAAGCTCCGCCCGAAGATCGACCAGCACGACTACGACACCAAGAAGGGTCACGTCGTGCGGTTCCTGAAGGCCGGAGACAAGGTCAAGATCACGATCATGTTCCGTGGCCGCGAGCAGCACCGACCCGAGCTCGGGTTCCGCCTGCTGCAGAAGCTGGCCGCCGACGTCGAGGATCTCGGCTTCATCGAGTCGAACGCCCGCCAGGACGGTCGCAACATGACGATGGTGCTCGGCCCTCACAAGAAGAAGTCCGAGGCGCAGGCCGAGGTCAAGGCCGAGAAGGCCGAGACCACCGCCGCGCGCGAGGCAGAGCGTGTCGCCGAGGCCGAGGCCGAGAAGGCGCACCGCGAAGAACACCAGAAGAACGCGACGGAGAAGAAGCCGCGCCGTCGCTCCGAGAACCTCGACCCAGACATGGAGGCATAACCGTGCCGAAGTTCAAGCCCCACTCGGGCATGAAGAAGCGCGTCAAGATCACCGGCAAGGGCAAGCTCCGCCGCGAGCAGACCAACCGCCGCCACCTCTTGGAGGTCAAGTCCTCGACCCGGAAGCGCCGCCTCGCCGGCACGACCGAGGTGTCGAAGGCTGACACCAAGCAGGTCAAGAAGCTGCTCGGTCTCTGAGCGCCCCGAACTTTTCGTAGATTTTGAAGGAGTAACACTGTGGCACGCGTCAAGCGTTCGGTGAACGCGCAGAAGAAGCGCCGCGAAGTCCTCGAGCGGGCCTCCGGCTACCGGGGCCAGCGCTCGCGCCTGTACCGCAAGGCCAAGGAGCAGGTCACCCACTCGCTGGTCTACTCGTACAACGACCGCAAGGCCAAGAAGGGCGACTTCCGTCGTCTGTGGATCCAGCGCATCAACGCCGCTGCCCGCGCGCAGGGCATCACGTACAACCGCTTCATCCAGGGCCTGAAGGCCGCCGAGGTCGAGGTCGACCGCAAGATCCTCGCTGATCTCGCCGTCAACGACATCGCGGCGTTCAACGCCCTCGTCGAGGTCGCCAAGGCGAACCTCCCCGAGGACGTCAACGCTCCCAAGGCCGACTCGGCCGTCTGAGCTCCGGCTCAGCAGCACACGTGGCGAGCCCCGGCGATCTGACCGTCCGCTCAGGACGGGTCAAGACCGCTCGGCGGCTCGCCACGCGTGCGTTCCGGGCCAAGACCGGCGAGTTCCTCGCCGAAGGCCCCCAGGCAGTGCGAGAAGCGCTCGCCGAGGGCGGCGTGGTGATCGAGGTGTTCGCCACCGTCGACGCCACGGAGCGATACCCCGAGCTGGTCGGGCTCGCCGAGACCTGGCACGTCGTCACCGACGACGTGGTCGAGGAGATCGCCGACTCCGTCACCCCGCAGGGCCTCGTGGCCCGCTGCCGCTCGATGCTCACCACCCTCGACGACTTCCCCGAGGACCCCCGACTCGTCGTGGTGTGTGCGCAGATCCGCGACCCCGGCAACCTCGGGGCCGTCATCCGCTGTGCCGATGCCGCGGGTGCCGCGGCGGTCGTCGTCGCCGGCGACAGCGTCGACCCGCTCAACCCGAAGGTCGTGCGGTCCACCGCCGGCTCGCTCTTCCACCTCCCGATCGCCGTGGAGCGCGACGTCGAGGCGACGATCGCCGAGCTCCAGCGACGCGGCAGCCAGGTGCTGGCCGCCGACGGCGCGGGGGACACCGGACTGTTCGACGACGACCTCGACCTGACCGCACCCACCGCGTGGCTGATGGGCAACGAGGCGCACGGCCTGCCCGCGGAGTGGTCCGCGGCAGCCGACCGCGTGGTGCACGTGCCGATCCTGGGCCGGGCCGAGAGCCTCAATCTCGCCACGGCCGCTGCGGTCTGTCTGTACACCTCGGCGCGTGAGCAGGGCTAGGCTCCTGCCGTGCCGTTCGAAGAGTTCCCCGACGGGATCATCGTCGCGGACGCCGACGCCCGGGTCACCCTGGCGAACCGGTGGGTCCGCTACTGGGCCCGTGCGGTCGGCGACGAGATGCTGGGCATGCATCTGCGCGACGCCGTGCCGTTCGACGACCTCGCCGGCAACAGCTGGTTCGACTCGGTGCAGCCCTACGACGGGCTCGCCATCCGCAGCCGGATCAGCGAGTCGTCCTGGTACTCCCCGCGAGGCAGCGAGTACCTGATCACGGCCTCGCTCGTGCGCGAGCGCCCGGCAGGCAAGGTCGTTAAGGTCATCGTCAGCATGCGCAACGCCCGCGTGCGCCTGCAGCGCGACCGCGAGAAGTCCGACATGGTCGCCACGGTGGCGCACGAGCTGCGGTCGCCGCTGACGGGCATCAAGGGCTTCTCCGCCACGCTGCTGAGCCGCTGGGACGCCTTCACCGAGGAGCAGCGCCTCTTCATGCTGCAGACGATCGATGCGGACGCCGACCGGCTGAGCCGCCTCATCACCGAGCTGCTCGACGCCGCCCGCATCGACGCCGGGCGCCTGTCGCTGCGCACCGAGCCCGTGCGGCTCGACGAGCTGGCGGACCGGGTGCTCGGCTCGGTCTTCAGCGCCTCCGAGACCGCGCCGACGGCGCGCGTCGACGGCGAGGCGCCGGTGGTCTGGGGCGACGCCGACCGTGTCACGCAGGTGCTGACGAACCTCATCGAGAACGCGATCCGGCACGGCGAGGGCCTGCGCGAGGTCGTCGTGTCGAGCGAGAAGCGTGGCGAGCTCGAGGGCGTCGCCGTGCGCATCGTGGACAACGGCCAGGGCATCCCCGAGGAGTCCCGCGTCCGCATCTTCAGCCGCTTCTGGCGGTCGGGGCCGGGCGCCGGCAGCGGCCTGGGCATGTTCATCGTGCGCGGCGTCGTCGACCAGCACGGTGGCTCCATCGTCATCGAGGACGCCGAGGGCGGGGGAGCGTCGATCTGCGTGTGGTTCCCCATCAACGAGCCGGACACCCTCACCTCCTGACGCGCCGATAGACTGGAGGGCGTGTCTGCGCCCAACTCCGACTACGACCCCGTCGAGGTGACGCCCCTGCGCGCCGACGCGGTCGAACGCATGCGTGACGAGGCCCTCGCGGCCATCGCCGCCGCCGATTCCCTCGACGCGCTCAAGCAGGTGCGGATCGACCACACGGGCGACCGCTCGCCCCTCGCGCTGGCGAACCGCGAGATCGGTGCGCTGCCCCCGGCCGCGCGCAAGGACGCCGGCCAGCGCGTGGGCCAGGCCCGCGGTGCCGTGAACCAGGCGCTCGCCGCCCGCACTGCCGAGGTGGAGGCCGTCGAGTTCGAGCGCCGGCTCGCCGCCGAGACCGTCGACGTGACCCTCCCGGTGGACGTCGAGCCCGTCGGCGCGCGCCACCCCATCACCACGATCCAGGAGCACGTCGCCGACATCTTCGTCGCGATGGGCTGGGAGGTCGCCGAGGGTCCCGAGGTCGAGGCCGAGTGGCTCAACTTCGACGCGCTCAACCTGGGTCCCGACCACCCCGCGCGCACGATGCAGGACACGTTCTGGCTCGACCCGGAGTCGGCCGCGATGGTGCTGCGCACCCACACCTCTCCGGTGCAGGCGCGCACGATGCTCACGCGCAAGCCGCCGATCTACGTCGTGTGCCCCGGGCGGGTCTACCGCACCGACGAGGCCGACGCGACGCACATGCCGGTCTTCCACCAGGTCGAGGGCCTGGCGATCGACAAGGGCCTGTCGATGGCGCACCTCAAGGGCACGCTCGACCACTTCGCGCGCGCCGTCTACGGCACCGAGATCACCACCCGGTTCCGTCCCTCGTACTTCCCGTTCACCGAGCCCAGCGCCGAGGTCGACCTGCTCTGCTACGTGTGCCACAACGATCCGGCCGAGGTCGCCTCGTGCCGTACGTGTGGCGGCGAGGGCTGGGTCGAGTGGGGCGGCTGCGGCGTCGTGAACCCGCGCGTCCTGGTCGCCTGCGGGGTCGATCCCGAGGAGTACTCGGGCTTCGCGTTCGGCATGGGCCTCGACCGCACCGTCACCAGCCGTTACGACATCGCCGACCTGCGCGACCTGTGGGACGGCGACGTCCGCTTCACCGAGCCCTTCGGAGTTGGTCTCTGACATGCGTGTTCCCGTGGAGTGGCTGCGGTCGCTCGTCGAACTTCCTGCCGATGTCACCACCGAGCAGCTGGCCGACCGGCTGACGATGTACGACCTCAAGCTCGAGGAGATCGTCGGCGGCGGCCTGTCAGGACCGCTGACAGTCGGTCGCGTGCTGGCGATCTCGCCCGAGGAGCAGAAGAACGGCAAGACCATCAACTGGTGCCGGGTCGACGTCGGCGCGCACAACGACCCGTCGGTGCCCGACGCCCCGGGTGAGGACGTGCCCTCGCGCGGCATCGTCTGCGGTGCGCACAACTTCGGCGTCGGCGACCTCGTCGTCGTGTCGCTGCCGGGCACCTACCTGCCCGCGCTCGGCTTCGAGATCGGCTCGCGCAAGACCTATGGTCACGTCTCCGACGGCATGATCTGCTCCACCTCCGAGCTGGGGCTGGCCGAGGACGAGACCACCGCGAAGGGCATCGTCGTGCTGCCCCCCGGCTCGGCCGAGCCCGGCGACGACGCGATCGCCCTGCTCGGCCTGGGGGAGCAGACCCTCGACCTCGAGGTCAACCCCGACCGTGCCTACGCGCTGAGCCTGCGCGGCGTGGCCCGCGACGCCGCCCTGGCGTTCGACGTGCCGTTCTCCGATCCCGCCGACCGTGAGGTGCCGTCCGCGGACGCGCCCGCGTATCCGGTCCGGGTCGAGGACCCCGAGGGCTGCCCGGTGTTCACGACGCTCGTCGTCGAGGGCATCGATCCCGCCGCCACCACGCCCGCGTGGATGGCCAAGCGGATCACCGACGCCGGGATGCGCCCGATCTCGCTCACGGTCGACGTGAGCAACTACGTGATGCTCGAGCTCGGCCAGCCCAACCACTGCTACGACCGCGCCAAGATCGACGGGGACATCGTCGTGCGTCGCGCCGCGGCGGGTGAGCGGATCACGACGCTGGACGACGTCGACCGCGCCCTCACCCCGGACGACCTGCTCGTCGCCGACTCCAGCGGCCCGATCGGCATCGCCGGCGTGATGGGCGGCGCCCACACCGAGATCGACGCCAGCACCACCGACGTCGTGGTCGAGGCCGCGTACTGGGACCCGGTCACGATCTTCCGCGCCGTCAAGCGGCACAAGCTGCCGTCCGAGGCCGCGAAGCGCTACGAGCGCGGCGTCGACCCGCAGCTGCCGCTCGTGGGCGCCACGCGCGTCGCCGAGCTCCTCGTCGAGCTGGCCGGCGGCACCCTGGCGCCCGGCGCCACGGTCGTCGGCACGGCTCCGGGCCGCGAGCCCGTCTCGTTCCCCGTCGACCTGCCCGCGCGGATCAGCGGCCTGCCGATCACACCCGAGCAGGCGCACGACACGTACGAGCGCAACGGCTGCACGGTCACGCGCGAGGCCGACCGGTTCTCGGTCACGCCTCCGTCCTGGCGCTTCGACCTCAACGACCCCTACGACTTCGTCGAGGAGGCGCTGCGCACCGCCGGCTACGAGAACGTGCCGTCGGTGCTGCCCACGCCCACGGGCGGTCGCGGCCTGTCGCGCGAGCAGGAGCTGCGCCGCCGCGTCGGCCACGTGCTGGCCGGGGCCGGTCTGGTCGAGGTCACCACGCTGCCGTTCGTCGGTCCTGCCGACCTCGACAGGCTGGGCCTGCCCGCCGACGACTCGCGCCGCGACCTCGTCCGGCTCGCGAACCCGCTGTCGGCGGAGGAGCCCGGGCTCACGCCCACGGTCCTCATCGGCCTGCTGCGCGCCGCATCGCTGAACATCGGACGCGGACACGAGTCGGTCGCGCTGAGCGAGATCGGTCGCGTCTTCAGCCCGAAGCCCGGCAGCCCCGCGGCGCCGATCCTGGGCGTCGACCGTCGCCCCACCGACGAGGAGCTCGCCGCCCTCGACGCGGCGCTGCCCGAGCAGCCCCGCCACGCCGGCTTCGTGCTGGTGGGGGAGCGCACGCGCTCCGGCTGGGCCGGGCCGGGTCGCGCCGTCGCCTGGACCGACGCGCTCGCGATCGCCCAGCTCGTCGCGGCGAACCTGCACGTCGAGCTCACCGTCGAGGCCGCGACGCTCGCGCCGTTCCACCCCGGTCGCTGCGCGAGCCTGAGCATCGACGGCACGGTCGTCGGTCACGCCGGCGAGCTGCACCCGAAGGTCGCCGAGGCCCACGGACTGCCCGGTCGCGTCGCTGCGGCCGAGCTCGACCTCGACGCGCTCATCGCCGCGGCTCCGGCCATCGGTCCGAAGCCCCACTTCTCGGCCTTCCCGGTGGCGAAGGAGGACTTCGCGTTCACGGTCGCGAGCGACCTCCCCGCCGGCGAGCTGGAGTCGGTGATCGCCGGCGCCAGCCCCCTGCTGGAGTCAGTGCGGCTGTTCGACGTGTACACGGGCGACCAGGTCGGCGAGGGCCGCAAGTCCCTCGCCTTCAAGGTGCGCCTGCGCGCCGAGGACCGCACGCTCACGGACGCCGACATCAAGGCCGCCCGCGAGCAGATCGTCGCGGCCGCCGCGACACTCGGAGCCGAGCTGCGCTGACCGGGGCGCGGGGCGCTCTCGAGTGCTTGGATGGTCGTATGACCGATCTCACGAACGTTCGGATCGAGCACGACCTGCTCGGAGAACGTGAGGTACCGGCGGACGTCTACTGGGGCGTGCACACCCTGCGCGCCATGGAGAACTTCCCGATCACCGGTGTCCCCATCGCCATCAGTCCCTACCTGCCCCAGGCCCTGGCCGCCGTGAAGGAGGCCGCCGCCGAGGCGAACCACGACCTCGGCCTGCTCGACGACGAGCGGCACGCGGCCATCGTCCAGGCCTGTCAGGAGATTCGGCACGGCGCCCTGCACGACCAGTTCGTCGTCGACGTCATCCAGGGCGGCGCGGGCACCTCGACGAACATGAACGCCAACGAGGTGATCGCCAACCGGGCGCTGGAGATCCTCGGTCACCCGCTCGGCGGCTACGACCGCCTGCACCCGAACGAGCAGGTCAACCTCAGCCAGTCGACGAACGACGTCTATCCTACCGCCGTGAAGATCGCGGTCATCAACGCGACGCACGACCTGATCGCGGCGATGGGCGAGCTCGAGTCCGCGTTCGCGGAGAAGGCCGTCGAGTTCCACGACGTGCTGAAGATGGGCCGCACCCAGCTGCAGGACGCCGTGCCGATGACGCTCGGCCAGGAGTTCGGCACCTACGCGCTGATGATCGCCGAGGACCGCACCCGACTGCGCGAGGCAGTCATGCTGTTGCACGAGATCAACCTCGGCGCGACGGCGATCGGCACCCAGCTGAACGCCCCCGACGGCTACGTGCCACTCGCGCGCCAGCACCTCTCGCGGATCACGGGGCTCCCGCTCGTCACCGCCGTCGACCTCATCGAGGCCACGCAGGACTGCGGCTCGTTCGTGCAGATGTCGGGCGTGCTCAAGCGCGTCGCGGTGAAGCTCTCGAAGATCTGCAATGACCTGAGGCTGCTGTCGTCCGGCCCGCGCGCCGGACTCGGCGAGATCAACCTGCCGGCGCGTCAAGCGGGTTCGAGCATCATGCCCGGCAAGGTGAATCCGGTGATTCCCGAGGTCGTCAACCAGGTGGCGTTCCAGATCATCGGCCACGACGTCACCGTCTCGATGGCCGCGGAGTCGGGCCAGCTGCAGCTCAACGCGTTCGAGCCGGTGATCTGCTACTCGCTGTCGGCCGGTCTCTACCGCCTGCGGACGGCGATCACGTCGCTCACCGAGAACTGCGTCAAGGGCATCACCGCGAACCGTGAGCACCTCGCGATCGAGGTGGCCAACTCGATCGGGCTGGTGACCGCGCTGAACCCCTACCTCGGCTACCAGACTGCGACCGAGTTGGCCAAGGAGGCGCTGGCGTCGGGCCGGGGCGTGGCCGAGCTGGTGCTGGAGAAGGGCCTGCTGCCGAAGGACGAGCTGGAGCGCATCCTGCGACCCGAGACGCTGGCGCACCTCGGGCCGAAGCCGGCCGACCGGTCCGGCGGCGTCTGAGCCGCGACGGGCTCGTGGCGGCAGGGGTGTACCCTGCTGCCATGAGCACGTTCGTGATCATCATTCAACAGCGCGTCTGAAGCAGAACCTCAGACGCGCCGCCTCCCGTACCCGGGAGGTTTTTTTGTGGCCACACCCAGACACCAGGACGATCCATGAGCACCACCTTCGGGAAGCACGACCCCGCGGACTTCCACGTCTACGACACGACGATGCGCGACGGCGCCCAGCAGGAGGGTCTCAACCTCTCGGTGCAGGACAAGCTCGCCATCGCCCAGCACCTGGACGACCTCGGCGTGGGCTACATCGAGGGCGGCTGGCCGGGCTCGAACCCGAAGGACACCGAGTTCTTCGCCCTGGCCGCCAAGGAGCTGGACCTGCGCCACGCGACGCTCGCGGCGTTCGGCTCGACGCGTCGCGCCGGCGGCGCCGCGGCCGACGACGCGCTCGTGGGTGCGCTGCGCGACTCGGGCGCCTCGGTGGTGACGGTGGTGGCCAAGAGCCACGACCAGCACGTGCTCCGCGCGCTGCGGACCACGCTGGAGGAGAACCTCGCGATGGTGCGTGACACCGTGACGCACCTGCGTGGTGAGGGCCAGCGCGTGTTCCTCGACCTCGAGCACTTCTTCAACGGCTACCTCGACAACCGCGACTACGCGCTGGAGGTCGTGCGGGTGGCCGCCGAGGCCGGTGCGGAGGTGGCGGTGCTGTGCGACACGAACGGCGGCATGCTGCCCCACCAAGTCGGCGAGATCGTGGCCGACGTGCGCGACAGCACGGGCGCGCGCCTGGGCATCCACGCGCACAACGACACCGGCTGTGCGGTGGCCAACTCGATCGAGGCGGTGCGGGCAGGCGCGACCCACGTGCAGGGCTGCATCAACGGCTACGGCGAGCGCACGGGCAACGCCGACCTCGTCACGTGCGTGGCGAACCTCGAGTTCAAGCTCGGCATGAGCGTGATGCCCGAGGGCGTGCTGGCCGACGCGACGCGCATCTCGCACGCGATCAGCGAGATCACGAACTACCCGCCGGTGGCGCGCCAGCCGTACACGGGCGTCTCGGCGTTCGCGCACAAGGCCGGCCTGCACGCGAGCGCGATCCGTGTGGATCCCGACCTGTACCAGCACATGGATCCCGCGCTGGTGGGCAACGACATGCGCCTGCTGGTCTCGGAGATGGCGGGCCGCGCGACGATCGAGCTGAAGGGTCGCGAGCTGGGCTTCGACCTGTCGGGCGACCACGACCTGCTGACTCGCATCACCGATCAGGTGAAGCAGATGGAGCAGGAGGGCTACACGTTCGAGGCGGCCGACGCGTCCTTCGAGCTGCTGCTGACCGAGGCGGTCACGGGCGTGCGCCCGGCGTACTTCGACGTGGAGTCGTGGCGGGTCATCGCCGGCTCGGCGGGCGACGGCGGTGCCGAGGCGATCGTCAAGGTCGTGGCGGGCGGCGTGCGCCACGCGGTGGTGGGGGAGGGCAACGGTCCGGTCAACGCCCTCGACCACGCGCTGCGCCAGGCGATCGAGCGGATCTACCCGGACGTGGCGCAGTTCCACCTCATCGACTTCCGCGTGCGGATCCTCGATCAGGGGCACGGCACCGACGCGGTGACGCGCGTGCTGATCGAGACGACCGACGGCAAGAGCTCGTGGGTGACCGTGGGCGTGGGCCCGAACATGATCGAGGCGTCGTTCGAGGCCCTCGTGGACGCGCTGACGTTCGGCCTGCGGTCTCACGGGGTCGCGCTGCCGTAGGTTGCGGGCTCGCCGAGGAAGCGGTCGTCGAGGTGACCGTGGGACTTCATGTTGTGGTGCTTCCGGCAGAGGCACCTGAGATTCCGCGCGGAGGTCTCGCCGCCTGAGTCGTAGTCCTTGGCGTGGTCGAGATCGGTCTCGAACACCGGCCCGACAGCCCGCGACCCGACAGGTGCCGTCCCTCCAGTGGAGTGCCTGCCGCAGGGACTCGGAGGGTCGGTAGGCCAGGACCGTCGTGTCCATGACCCGGCCGACGGGGTCGAGTACGAGTCGGCGGAACACCGTGTGCTCGCTTGCGGCGAGCTCGCGGACCCACGCCGCGTCGAGCGGCTCTCCGTCGCGGGTGAGGCCGGGCCCCTCGGTGTACCCGACGAGGTCGGTGGCGGCGATGCTGATCGCGATCTCGGCGTGGATGTCGGTGGTGGTGCCGGTGCAGGACGTGAGCCACCGGACGAGGATGTCGGCCTGCTTCTGGTCGCGCGTGCGCGTGTCCCGCACGCCGGTCTCGGGATGGATCCCGGGCTCGGCCTTCGCCGCCCGGCGGAGTCGTTCGGCCGCGGCGATCGCGAGTCCGGTGGGCAGCAGGGCGCTGAGCCAGCTGGTGCCGTCGGTGTTGTGGGTGACTGAGACGCGACGCTCCTCGAGGGCCTTCGCCGTCTCCACCGCGGTCTCCTCGGGCTCGAGCCGGGCGCGGAATCGGCGCAGCCACGTGCGGAGCTCGCCGAGCGTGTGCGTGGCCGCGTAGCCGATCACGGAGCGCTCGAGCCGGGCCCAGCTCTCGCGCTCGACGAGACGCTCGGCGGTGTCGGCGATCGCGCTCGCCCGGCCGGCGTCGAGGTCGCCGCCGCGGAACGCCTCCCAGACCAGTGGCGTGCGCTCCTGCAGGGTCTCGGCCTCGAACACCACGGCCCAGACGCGGCGTTCGGTGACCTTCAGCGCCTGCGCGATCTCGAGCGTGACCTCGCGGCGGGCCAGATCCTTGCTCAGGGCGATCTCGTCGGAACGGTCGATCTCGGCTACGCGCCGGGTGTGGTGCTGGGCGATCAGCTCCCACTCCGCGAACTCCGCCCGAGCGCGGGCACGACGCGCCGCGTCGAAGGCGCGAGCCGGGAGTTCCGAGGTCATGCACCGAACCTAGTGAGACCCTCGGACACCGGTCCGGGGCGGCTGCACGAGGGTCGATCGCACTGGAATCCGAGGGCAGCGGGCCTCCAACTCCGCGTCATCCCCGCGACACTGACGTCCGTGCGACCATTCAGCCATGACGCTGGTGTTCGACGGGACTATTGAGGTTCACTACGGTTTTGGCCATCTTCAGGAGCGTGGCGACGACCCTGCTGAGCTCGACATGGCAGGTCAGCGGAACGGACTCTGTGGCGCGAAGACCGCCGGGCAGCTCGTCTTTCTCATCGGCCTCCACACGGGCGGCATCCGGTTCGCGATCGACTGGCTCGACAGCGAGCCGTCCCTCGACGAGTCGTGGGAGGACGTGGTCGAGGTGTCGATCGACGTTCCAGCCGGGGACATCGTTCTAGCGACCTTCGACGACTGGCGGGACGTTCCACTGCCAGCCAGTGGTCCTCATCGGGCGCGCCTCCACGCTTCCGGACTCGACGAGGCACGAGAGCTCCCGTCGGCGGAGTTGGGCCCTGACCGGTACCTGCTACAGCTCTGGCCAGCGCCGATCACACCCGACGCCGTCATTCGTCAGACCTCGCAGGCGGCGGCACGGATGCATGCAAGCCCCATCGGGACGCCCAGGCACAACTGAGCGACAATCGGGATCTATCGAGCCGAGCGGTCGCGATCTGGAGTAACCGCGGACGGCGCAGGCGTTCGCTGGGAAACTCGAGGCATGGGGTTCGTGCTCAAGGCGCTCTGCGTACTCACGATCCCGACGATGCTGGTGGCGTTCGTCGTCGAGGCCCGCACCGGACTGGTGGTCGCGGCCGTCATCTTCCTCGTGACGTGGCTCGCGATCGAGTTCGGACTGCTTGAGATGGCGACGGACCGCGCGTGGCCCAAGCACGACGAGAGCGAGGAGGAGTCACCATGATCACGGACGACCTTTCCCATGCGGAGTACGACAGGCCCGGCTGGATCAGTCAACTGCTCCTCGCTCTCGGCGCACTGACGCTCGCCGTCACCTTCCTCGTCAGCCCGACGCGGACCGGTGTCGGTCGGTGGGTCATCCCTGCGGCATGGACTATCTACGCCACTTGGTTCCTGTGGCGCTCCCTGCGCCTCCGGCGAGAGGCGCTCGCGCGCGATGCCGCCCGACGGCGCTGGCAGGCGACCAGTCCCCACTTCCGCTCCCCGACAGACCACGAGGACGCTCGATGACCCTGCACTTCGACCTGGTACGCGCAGCGACCGCGTGGCTCGAGGCGAGCCAGGACCCGCGCTCGTTCGGCAGGACCCTCACGGTCGGACCGCCCGGGTTCGAGGCCTACGCGCGTGTCCTGACGCTTCCGGACCCGGCACACGACGGTCAGGAGGAGGCCGACGTCGCCGACGAGGTCTTCGACGCCGCCCCCGTCGAGTCGGATGTCGTTGTCGAGACCGTGGAGCTCCTGGCCGCGGGGTCCGGACTCGACGACCTGCGCTTCCTGATGTGGGACGGCTACCCGTACGACCCGGCCCTCCCGGCGGTCGACCGCATCGACCTCATGCGTCTGCGCAGCTGCGCAATGGCGACCGGGTCGCTCGCGGACTTTCGCACCTGGACGACCTCCGGCCGCGAACGTCACTTCCCACCGGCGTTCGTCTGGCCGACGGACCGCTCATGGTGCGTGGCGTACGACGTCGACTCGCACTTCGCCGGTGTTGCGGGGACGGTCGATGCCATCGAGCGTGTCGTGGCGGAGTCGAAGCACCCCGTGGTCCGCGACGATCGTCGGGTGATCCCGGCGATGTACCACTAGGACCGCGAAGCCGGCTGGAAGAGCTCGACGAGGTTCCCGTCCGGGTCGGCAACCAGGACCTGCTGGCCGCCGGGGCCGCTGACGACGTCGGTCAGCAGGGTGACGCGGCCGGCGTCGAGCCGCTCGACCTCTGCGGCGAGGTCGTCGACGACCACGTGAATGCGGTTCCGCCCAGGAACGTCGGCGTCCGGCGGTGTGGCACGCGCGCCCGAGCTGCCCGGCCCGGACAGGAGCACGCGGAGCGAGCCGCGAGCGACGTCGGCGAAGGGCGGCGCCGGGTGGCTCAGCAGGGTGAAGCCGAGCTGGTTCGTGTAGAAGTCGACCGCCGCCTCGACGTCGCTCACGATGTAGCGGATGCAGCCGTGGGTGTCGACGCTCATGTGCTCACGATGCGCCGTTCCGCTGCCACGGGCAAGGGATCAGTCCCCAGGCGCGGCCGCGAGGTCCTCGATGAGCTCGAGCGCCGGGTCCCACCAGCGGAGGCGGTCGGCGATGAGCTCGCGCGGGGTCTCGGAGGACTGCAGGACCTCGAAGGCCGTCGGGACGAGTCGCTGCGGGACGCGCCGGGCCAAGGTGACGTGCGGGGTCCAGACCGGGTGGCGCAGTGCCGGCACCAGCTCACGGATCCTGGCCACGGCGGCAGCGAGCTCGCGCTCGGGCTCGACGAGGTGCGCGATCGTGTAGCGCGGTCCCTGACCGAACAGGACGAGTCCGCGGACCTCGATCCGGGCGGGGAGCAGTGGTGCGATGGCGTCCCGCGCCACGGAGACGACCGCGGGGTCGACGGCGACCGCGGCCACGACGGTGGCGTGCGGTGCGTTCGTCATGGACTTGTGGTCCGCCTGCGACGGCAGGCCCACCTCCCGGAGCGCCTCCCACTGGGCCTCGACGGCACCGGCGGACGCGGCGTCGAAGCTCAGCTCCAGGGCTTGATCGGGCACACGGGGAGGATAGGACACGACTTCGCGGGTATCGGCGGGTCGGCGAGTTCGGACCGCCACAATGGGTGGGTGCTGCTCACCATCACCGCCACCCGGAGCGACTCCCTCGTCGACGCGAGCGACCTCGGGTACCTGCTCCACAAGCACCCCGACCGCGTGCAGACGTTCGACGTCTTTGGCGGGACCGCGACGGTGATGTACCCCGAGGTCTCTCCCGAACGGTGCACGGTCGCGCTCGTCCTCGAGGTCGATCCGATCGGCCTCGTGCGCGGGCGGCGGGGCAAGGCGGAGGGCTTCACGCTGGGGCAGTACGTGAACGACCGTCCCTACGCCGCGACGTCGCTGCTGTCGGTCGCGATGGGCAAGGTCTTCCGCAGCGCCCTCAACGGCCAGTGCAAGCCCCGGCCCGAGCTCGTCGATCAGCCGCTGAACCTGCGGATCGAGGTCCCGACGATGCCCGGCGGGGCCGACCTCATCACGCGACTGCTCGCACCGCTCGGCTGGGAGGTCGTCGCTGAGCCGATCGCGCTCGATCCCGAGCTGCCGGGCTGGGGCGACTCGGAGTTCTGCGCCGTGACCTTGGTCGGCACGCTGACGCTCTCCGACGCGCTCAACCACCTGTACGTGCTGGTGCCGGTGCTGGACGGCGGCAAGCACTACTGGGTCAGCTCCGACGAGGTCGGCAAGCTGGTGCGCGCCGGGACGGGGTGGCTCGCGACGCACCCCGAGCGCGAGCTGATCACGCGCCGCTACCTGGCTCGCCAGCGCGCGATGGTCGACGAGGCCCGTGAGCGCCTGACCGAGCTCGACGGGTCGACCGACCACGAGCCCTCGGACGAGGAGCGCGAGCCGGCGTTGGTCCGCCTGCGGCACAAGGCCGTCATCGAGCAGGTCGAGCGGCTCCGCCCGGCCTCGGTCCTCGACCTGGGCTGTGGTCAGGGCGCGCTCCTGCGTCAGCTCCTGGAAGTCCAGGGCGTGGCACGGGTGGTGGGCACCGAAGTGTCGGCCGGCTCGCTCGAGATCGCGTCGAAGCGGCTCCGGATCGACCGCATGACGGAGCGACAGGCCGAGCGACTCGACCTGTGGCTGACCTCGCTGCAGTACCAGGACGCGCGTCTGGTCGGCTTCGACCTGGCCGTCCTGATGGAGGTCGTCGAGCACGTCGACGAGGACAGGCTGCCCGCCCTCGCGTCGAACGTCTTCGGCTACATGCGGCCCGCCTCCGTCGTCGTGACGACGCCGAACCGCGAGTACAACGCGCTCTATCCCGCACTCGCGGCCGGCGGTCTTCGCCATGTCGACCACCGCTTCGAGTGGTCGCGCGACGAGTTCGCCGCGTGGACCGACGGGGTCGCCGCGCGGTACGGCTACGAGGTCGAACGCTCGGGCATCGGCGCCGAGGACGCGGAGCGGGGCACGCCGACCCAGCTGGCCGTGTTCCGTCGTGTCGAGGAGGCGGCGGCATGAGCGTCCTCCAGGTGCCCGAGGTGTCGCTCGTCGTGCTGGTAGGCGCGAGCGGCTCGGGCAAGACGTCCTTCGCGGCACAGCACTTCCTGCCCACCGAGGTCGTGTCGTCGGACGTCTGCCGTGCCCTCGTCTCGGACGACGAGAACGACCAGTCGGCGACGACGGACGCCTTCGACCTGCTGCACTACATCGTCGGCAAGCGCCTGTCGCGTGGGCTGCTGACCGTGGTGGATGCGACGAACGTGCAGCCGCACGCACGCCGGAGCCTCATCGCGGTCGCGAAGGAGCACGACGTGCTGAGCACCGCCGTGGTGCTCGACGTGCCCCCGGCCGTGTCCGTCGCGCGCAACGAGGAGAGGCCCGACCGGACGTTCGGCGCGTCTGTCGTGAAGCGACAGCACGACCAGCTGCGCCGTTCCCTGAAGTCCCTGCGACGCGAGGGCTTCCGTCACGTCCACGTGCTGTCGTCCGTGGAGGAGATCGAGGCCGCGACCTTCGAGCGCACGCGGCTGCACAACGATCTCCGCGACGTCACGGGTCCGTTCGACGTCATCGGCGACGTGCACGGCTGCCGGGCCGAGCTCGAGCAGCTGCTGGACGGCCTCGGCTACGCGATCGTCCGCGACGACTCCGGGCGGGCCGTCGACGCGGCGCACCCCGACGGACGTCGCGCGATCTTCGTCGGCGACCTCGTCGACCGCGGCCCGGACTCCCCGGGTGTCCTGCGGCTCGTCATGGGCATGGTCGGGGCGGGTCACGCCTTCTGCGTCGCGGGCAACCACGAGGCGAAGCTGTCGAACGCCCTGTCCGGCCGTAAGGTCACGGTCAGCCACGGCCTCGAGGCGACGCTTGAGCAGCTCGAGTCCGAGACCGAGGAGTTCCGCGCGGAGGTCGCGCGGTTCGTCGACGGGCTCATCGCGCACTTCGTGATGGACGAGGGCCGACTGGTGGTGGCGCACGCGGGGCTCAAGGAGAGCTATCACGGGCGCGCCTCCGGCCGGGTTCGCGCCTTCGCGCTCTACGGCGACACCAGCGGCGAGACCGACGAGTTCGGCCTGCCGATCCGCTACCCGTGGGCCGAGGACTACCGCGGCCAAGCGATGGTGCTCTACGGCCACACGCCCACGCCGACGCCTCAGTGGATCAACAACACGATGTGCCTCGACACGGGATGCGTGTTCGGCGGCTCCCTCACGGCGCTGCGCTATCCCGAGAGAGAGGTCGTCCAGGTCGAGGCCGCCGGAACCTATTACGAGCCGGTCCGACCCCTCGCGGCGCCCGAGCGCGAGCCGGACACGCTGCGCCTCGAGGACGTGCTCGGTCCGCGGATCATCGAGACCTCGGTCATGGGCCGCATCTCCTTGCGCGAGGAGAATGCCGCCGGCGCGCTCGAGGTGATGAGCCGGTTCGCCGTCGATCCGAAGCGTCTGGTCTACCTGCCGCCGACCATGTCGCCGAGCGACACCTCGATGCTGGAGGATCACCTCGAGCACCCCGCTGAGGCCTTCGCCCACTTCGCCCGGACCGGTGCCGGTCGGGTGATCTGCGAGGAGAAGCACATGGGCTCGCGTGCCGTGCTGGTCGTCGACCGCGACGGTGGGGGTGTCGTCCACACGCGGACCGGCCGAGCGTTCTTCGACGCCGGAACGGAAAGGGCGGTTCTCGACCGGGCGGCGGCAGCCTTCGCGAGGGCGGGACTGTGGGACGAGCTGGGGACGGGGTCGGTCGTGCTCGACGCGGAGATCATGCCGTGGTCCACGAAGGCGGGCGCACTCATTCGCGAGCAGTATGCCGCGGTGGGCGCGGCGGCCCGAGCCGGACTTGCCACCACGCTCCGAGTCGTGGACGCAGCTGCCTCACGCGGCCTCGACGTGGGTGCTCTGACGGACCGCACTGCTCGCCGCCGGGCGGACGCCGACGCGTTCACCGCCGCGTACCGCAGGTACGTCTGGGACGTCGACGGGCTGGATGGCCTCCGGATCGCCCCGTTCCAGGTGCTCGCCTCCGACTCGGAGACGTTTGAGACCCGCGACCACCTGTGGCACCTGACGATCGCCGATCGTCTGGTGGAGAGCGACGGCGACCTGTTCACCACGACCGCGCGCCTCGTCGTGGATCCTTCGGACGAGACCTCTGTCCGTGCCGGCGTCGTGTGGTGGAACGAGCTCACGGGCGCCGGCGGCGAGGGCATGGTCGTCAAACCCCTCGGCAACCTCACGCGAGGGGCGAAGGGACTCGTCCAGCCCGGTGTGAAGGTCCGTGGGCGCGAGTACCTGCGCATCATCTACGGCCTCGACTACACGGAGCCCGACAACCTCTCGCGGCTCCGGGACCGCAACCTCGGCCACAAGCGGTCGATGGCCCTGCGGGAGTACGCCCTGGGTCTGGAGGCACTCAAACGGCACGTCAATGGAGAGCCCACGTGGCGCGTCCACGAGTGCGTCTTCGCGGTCCTCGCGATGGAGTCGGAGCCCGTCGACCCGCGGCTGTGAGGGCGAGCGCCGTCAGGACGCAGCGTTCCGGAGGGCCTCCAGCGTGCGTCGGACGTCGGCGTCGGTCGTCGACCAGTTGCTCACCGAGATGCGAAGGACCGCGCGGTCGCGCCAGACCGAGCCGGTGGTCCACGCGGTGCCGTCCTCCCACATGCGGCGCACGACGTCCCGGGTGCGGGTGTCGTCCCCGAAGGCCGCGCAGACCTGGGTGAAGACGACGTCGTTGAGGACCGTAGCACCCTCGATCTCGGCGATGCCGTCGGCGAACGCACGCGCGTGCCCGACCATCCGGTCGACGAGCTCGGCGACGCCGGTGCGGCCGAGGGAGCGCAGCACGGCCCACACCGTGAAGGCGCGGGCGCGGCGGGAGAGCTCGGGGACCTTCTCGAACGGGTCGCCGGCCTCGTCGCGGATCAGGTAGGCACCGTGCATCGACATCGCGGCGCGCAGGGCGGCGGGGTCGCGCACGATCGCGAGCCCGCAGTCGTAGGGCACGTTGAGGGTCTTGTGGGCGTCGGTCGCCCAGGAGTCCGCGGCCTCGTAGCCGCGGACGAGGTGCCGGTGGGTCGGTGTGGCGCCCGCGAACAGTCCGAAGGCGCCGTCGACGTGCACCCACGCGCCGTGGTCGTGTGCGGCCGCGATCGCCTCCTCGAACGGGTCGAAGGCGCCGGAGTGGACGTTGCCCGCCTGGAGGGACACGACGGTCGGTCGGTCGTCCTCCTCGAGTCGCGCTCGCAGCGCCGCGGGGTCGATCCGGCCCTGGTCGTCCGCCGGCACGAGCTCGGGCGCGCCCAGTCCGAGGTAGCGCAGCACGAGGTCGACCGAGTCGTGCCGCTCCTCGCCGGCCAGCACACGAACGCCGGGCGACCCGAGCAGCCCGCGCGTGCCGACGTCCCAGCCGGCCCGTGTGAGGACGGCGTCACGAGCGGCGGCGAGGCACGTGAAGTTGGCCATCGTGCCGCCGGTGACGAAGCCGACGGCCGCCTCGCGCGGGAGGCCGAGCAGGTCGAGGACCCAGCTCTCGGCGATGTCGTCCGCCGCCGTGGCCGACGGCGTGACGGTCCGCAGTCCGGCGTTCTGGTCCCACGCCGACGTCAGCCAGTCGGCAGCCAGCGCGGCCGGGTGGGTGCCGCCGATGACGAACCCGAAGAAGCGGCCCGACGGCATCGCCGTGAGTCCCGGCCCTGCCGCTTCGGCGAGCAGGTCGACGACCTCGACGAGATCGGTCGGTCCCTCCGGCAGCTCCGGGCCGAGCGCCTCGATCACGTCCGCGACGGACGAGGCCGGCGGGACCGGCCGGTCGGGCAGCCCGGCCAGCCAGGACAGCGCGTGCTCGTGTGCGCGGGCCAAGGCCTTCGAGGCGTCGGGGGACGGCTCCATCTCGTCAGGATGACCCACGGCGCGGGCCCCGTCCAGACCCGTGCAGACCGGTCTCTTGACGCGGACCCGGTGCAGGGCGGTCACTAGGAGAAGGCCTCGGACGAGGCGCGGAGGTGGCGATGGAATCCGGCGACGGGCACGCGAAGGTCCACGAGACGAACCTGACGCAGGCCGAGTCGTGGGACGGCCCCGGCGGCGCCTACTGGGCCGCGCACGCCGACCGGTTCGACCGCGCGGTGGCCGACTTCCAGGATCGATTCGAGGCCGCCGTCTCGGTGCGGCCCGGCGATCGGGTCCTCGACGTCGGGTGCGGGGGTGGCCTGACGACGCGTCGTGCGGCACGCGCGAGCATCGACGGCGACGTGATCGGCGTGGACCTGTCGCGCGAGCTGCTCGACGTCGCCCGACGCCGCGCTGATGCCGAAGGCGTCCGCAACGGGAGCTTCGTCCGCGCCGACGCGCAGGTGCACGCGTTCGAGCCGGACCACTACGACGTGGTCCTCTCGCGCACCGGCTCGATGTTCTTCGGCGACCCCGTCGCCGCGTTCGCGAACCTGCGGACCGCCACGCGTCCCGGTGGACGCCTGGTACTGCTGACGTGGCAGCCGCCCGACCGCAACGAGTGGATCAGCGGGACGCTCGGCGTGCTCGGTGGGACGCCCGGACCCACGACGGACCTCGACGCTCCGGGCATGTTCTCCCTCTCGAGGCCCGAGCGGATCCGCGAGGTGCTCGGTGCCGCTGGGTGGGCGCAGGTCTCGGTGAAGGGGCTCGAGGGTCGGGAGTGGTTCGGCAAGGACGTGGACGACGCCCTCGGCTTCCTCCGCGGGCTCTTCGCGTGGCTCCTGGACGAGCTGCCCCAGGACGAGCGCGCGGCCGCGGTCGATCGGCTTCGCCAGAGCCTCGCCGAGCACGCCGGCCCCGACGGGGTGGACTTCGGCTCGGCCGCCTGGCTGGTCACGGCACGAAAGGAGTCCGACGATGAGCGCTGACTCGCCGTCGTTCCACGCGGTCGACGCCTCCTCCGACGCGGCGCAGCTGGCCGCGCTGATGGCGCTCGACGTGCAGGCGCAGCTGCCGTCGATCCTGCGGCTGCACGCGTGGCTGCTGGAGGCGCTGGACCCGCTGCCGGGGATGGAGGCCTTGGACGTGGGCTGCGGCACCGGCGAGGACATTCGTGGGCTCGCGGTGTCGGTCGCGCCGACGGGATCGGCCACGGGGGTGGACCCGAGCGAGACGATGCTGGCCGAGGCGCGTCGGCGAGGCGAGGCCTCCCGCAACCCCGCGCGGTTCGTCCAGGGATCGGCCGAGGCGCTGCCCCTCGACGACGCCTCCGTCGACCTCGTGCGCAGCGAGCGCGTGCTCCAGCACCTCGTGGATCCCGCGGTGGCGGTGGGTGAGATGGCCAGGGTCCTGCGGCCCGGCGGCCGGATCGGCCTGATCGACACCGACTGGCGAACGCTCGCGACGTGGCCCGGGGACCCGCACCTGAAGGCGGCGTGGCACGAGGACTGGGGCGGTGTCACCTCTCCCGAGGCCGGCGCCCAGCTGCTCGACCTGGTCCTTCGTCACGGGTTCGTCGATGCCCGCGTCACCACCGAGGTGCTCATGCTGCGCCCGCGCCAGCTGGACCTGCCGCCGCTCTCGTTCGTCGTCGAGGCCGCCGCCCGTCGAGCGGCTGCGGCAGGGGAGGCGGCCGACTGGCGTCGCCAGCTCGAGGAGAGCGCCGCCCGCGGCTCCTTCGTCTTCGCGGTCACCCTCTACGCCGTCGTCGCGACGCGAGTTCTGTAGCGGTGCCCACCGAATTTCGGCCGTTCCGCGCGAAAAGGGTGGGTACCGCTACACATCTCGCCCGGGTCACTCCGGGGGAGCGGTGCGGGAGAAGCGGATCTCCTCGATGTCGAGCCGGGCCTGGACCTGGCGCAGGACGATGTCGTCGATGCGACGCTCGTCGCGCAGCTGCACGAGCGCGTCGCGGCGGCGGGCGAGGAGGGCGAGCGACAGGCTCGTGTACTGGCCGTGGTGCTCGACCACGGGGTCGCCGTCGACGCCCGCGGCCTTCACGAGGCGGCGCTGCTTGTCGAGCTCGTGCCGCACCCTGGCCGTCACGAGATCGCCGACGCCGAGCTCGAGAGCGGTGTCGTCGATGGCCTCGATCGCCGCGTCGAGGGTGAAGACCTCGGCGAGCTGGATCTCCTCGGCGACCGAGTCGTCGGCGGGCAGGCGGGCGAACCGGACGATCGCCGGCAGCAGCAGCGCCTGGAGGAGGCTCAGCATGATGACACCGCAGGCGATGAGCACGATGAGGTCGCGGTCGGGGAACGGGGCGCCGGACTCCAGGGTGCGCGGCACGGCGAGGATCGCCGCGAGCGACACGGCCCCGCGGAAGCCGGCCGCCGCGCTCACGGTGCGCTGGCGTGCGCTCACACGCCGTGCCCACTGCGCAGGACGGCGGTCGACCGTGCGGATCGCGTAGGGCGTCGTGTAGGTCCACACCCAGCGCACGCCGATGACGACCGCCGCCACCAGGAGGATGTCCAGCAGCGCCCGACCCATCGACTCGCTGGAGAGGTTGCGGAACGCCGACTGCGCCTCGAGACCGATCAGCACGAACAGCGCGCTGCTCAGCACGGTCGTGGCGAGCGACCAGAACGGGACGACGAGGTGCCTCGTGGCGGCACCGGTGATGCGGGGTGCCACCTGGCTCAGGAAGAGTCCGCACGCGACGACGGCCAGGACGCCCGAGGCCTCAATGGACTCGGCCGCGAGGAACGCCGCGAAGGGGGTCACCAGGATGGCGATGCCCTCGAGCATGGGGTCGTCCATCCGGCGGCGGATCTGCCAGCTGAGGAGGCCGACCAGGCCGCCGGCCAGGACACCGCCTCCGTACGAGAGCACGACGAGCCAGGTGACGTGGAGCCCGGTGAGGTGCTCCTCGCCGACGGTCACCCCGACGGCGAGCCCGTAGAGGACCAGCGCGGTGCCGTCGTTGACGAGGCTCTCGGCACGAAGGGTCGTGACGGTGCGGCGCGGGAGGTTGCGGGCCAGGACGCCGACGGCCGTCGCGTCAGTCGGCGCGAGCGCCGCGCCCAGGACCCATGCGGGTCCCCACGCCATGCCCAGCACGTAGTGGGCGGTGGCTGCGACGGCCCCCGCCGTGACCACCACCAGCGCGGTGCTGGTCAGCACGACGACGCGCAGGTTGTTCCGGATCTCCCGCAACGAGGTCGTCAGGCTCTCCCAGAACAGCAGAGCGGGAAGGAAGACGAGGAGGATGATCTCCGGCGGCAGATGCGCGTGGCGCAGGTGCGGGACGAACCCGATGAGCACGCCGGCGACGACCAGCAGGATGGCGGGGGCGATCGGGTAACGGCTGGCGAGCGCGCCGCACGCCACGAGCGCGACTCCCAGCAGGACGACCATCTCGAGTCCGAGCACGGGTCAATCTTCACCCCGAGGCGCAACTCGCGGGGTCAGAAGGGGCGCGACGGGTATCCCGTGTCGAAGTGCATGTAGTCCGGCACGTCGATGTTCTGCCAGATCCAGCCCTCGCGATCGAAGAGCCGCCACACCAGACCCTTCTCGAGGATCTTGCCTCGGCCTGGGGTCCGCTCGGCGTGGCGAGCCGAGGGCGTCCAGCAGTCGCACCGCAGGTCCATCCACGGGTTCTCGAGCGGATTGATGTCCACCGCGCGCCCGTTCGCGTGGGGCGAGTCCTTGAACGGCGCGTTGATCTGGTCGGCGCGACGGCAGTTGAAGGCCGAGGTGTTGTCCGCCGCCAGACTCCTGGCCACGTCGCCGCCGTAGGCCTCGACGCCCTTCATCTTGCGGATCGGGAACTTCCTCTCGTAGAGGCGGTCGAAGATCCGCTGGATGCTCGGCGCGACGTCGGCGTTGACGATCAGGTGGCCGCGGCGCGTGCGGTCTGCGAAGTCGACGAAGTTCAGGTCGACCCGGCGGAGCTGGTCACGACGCTGGATCGGGCACTCCGGGCGCACCATGCCGGCCGCGACGATCCGGTCCCACTGCGCCGGGGGAACCTCACGGATCCGCGAGGCCGGCGGGGGAGCGGGCCTCGTGGCGGTGGGTGAGGGAGCCGGCGTCGTCGCGGTCGGTGTCGCGCTCGAGGTGGTGCTGGCACTGGGCGTGGGCTCGTCGTCCGAGCCGCTGCAGCCGGCGAGCAGCGCCAGGGCCAGCACCGTGCCCAGGACGGCGGGAAGTCGGGAACGCATCCCCGCGAGTCTGACGCACCCGTCGCCTCGGCGCGAGCCCCTCGACGAATCCGCGGACAGCACACGCCCCCGGATCTAGGGTGACGGATGTGACGACGACGGAGCAGACCGGGCTCGGACGCATGGCCTTCCTGGGGATCGGCGTCGTCGTGTCCACCGTGGCGAACTACCTGGTCGCGTACGCGATCTACGACTCCTCGTACGGGTCCGCGTTCTTCCTGGACGACGACGTCCGCAGCACTGCGGTGTGGCTCCCGCTGTTGGCCGGAGCCGTGATGGGCTGCGTCCAGGCCCTCGTGCTGGGCGCCCGCGCGACCCTGGCTGTCGCCGTCGTCACGCTGTTCCTCGGGTTCATGGCCGTGCATCCCATGGTGACCGTGGCGCTGGTCGCCGCGGGCGTCGCACTCGGCTTCGGCCTGGCGCGCGCCCTCTCCACTTTTGGAACGCGTTGAACCGTTCTGGGTGAACGAACGGTTCAACGCGTTCCAAAAGTGGAGAGAGGTGAGTGACGGCCTGCCGTCCCGGGTACACCCCCGGCATGAGTCTCTCCATCGGATGCACCCTCATGTGCGAGCAGTCCCCGCCGACGAGCCTGGTGACGTACGCCCGGAAGGCCGAGGAGGTGGGGTTCCCGTTCGCCGTCATGAGCGACCACTTCAACCCGTGGCTGGACGAGCAGGGCCACAGCCCCAACGCCTGGGTGACGCTCGGCGCGGTCGCCCAGGCGACGCAGGCGCTGGAGCTCATGACCTACGTGACGTGCCCGATCGGTCGCTACCACCCCACGGTGGTGGCGCAGCAGGCCGCGACCCTCGGTGTCCTGAGCGGTGGTCGGTTCTCGCTGGGCCTGGGCGCGGGCGAGAACCTCAACGAGCACGTGGTCGGCGAGGGCTGGGACCCGGTCAACGTGCGCCACGAGGCGTTCTCCGAGGCACTGCAGATCATCAACGAGCTGTTCGACGGCGGCTACGTGAACTTCGTGGGCGACCACTACCGGGTCGACTCGGCGAAGCTCTGGGACCTGCCCGAAGTGCGGGTGCCCATCGGCGTCGCCGTCAGCGGCCCGCAGTCCATCGAGGTCGCCGCTCCGTGGAGCGACTTCATGATCGCGGTCGAGCCCGACGCCGACGCCGTCGCGAACTACGACGAGGCGGTCGGCGCGAACTCCCCGGCGCGCAAGGTCGGTCAGCTGCCGATCTCGTGGGACTCTGACCGTGAGCGGGCGGTGACACGAGCCCACGAGCAGTTCCGCTGGTTCGCCGGCGGCTGGAAGGTCAACGCCGAGCTGCCCGGCCCGTCCGCGTTCGACGCCGCCACGCAGTTCGTGCGGCCGGAGGACGTCGCCGACCAGATCGCGTGCGGCGACGACATCGGCGCCGTGGTCGAGGCCGTGCGGCCGTTCGCCGAGGCGGGCTTCACGGACCTCGCGCTCCTGCAGATCGGCGACGAGGGCCAGGACCGGTTCTTCGAGGCCGCGCCCGAGATCCTGGCCGCGCTGCAGCAGGAGTTCGGCGACTGATCAGTCCGACTGGCGCAGGTCCTGCGCCAGCATCACGATGATGCCGCTGGGCCCGCGGACGTAGGTGAGCCGGTAGATGTCCTCGTAGGTCGCCACGCCGCGGAGCGGGTGGCAGCCGTGACGCGCCGCGATCTCGAGCGCCGCATCGAGGTCGGGGACGGAGAAGGCCACGCGATGCATGCCGATCTCGTTCGGCTGCGTCGGCTCCGTCTCGATCGCGTCGGGGTGGAGGTACTCGAAGAGCTCGAGCCGGCCGAGGCCGTCCGGCGTCTGGAGCATCGCGATGTTGGCGTGGTTGCCGTCGAGGCCGACGGCCGTGTCGGTCCACGAGCCGCTCACCGTGTCGCGGCCGAGGACCGTCAGCCCCAGGTCGGTGAAGAAGGCGATCGCCGCCTCGAGGTCGCGCACCGCGATGCCGACGTTCTCGAGCTTGATGTCCATGCGCTGCACGCTACCCACGGAATCGGTCAGTCGTCGCGCCACGGCGGGTCGGCGCCGGGGCGGGAGACGGTGATCGCTGCGGCCGCCACGGCGGCGTGTCCGAGGGACTGCAGCTCGTCGGCCGCGAACGACGTCCGGTCGGCCCAGCCCCGCCGCAGCAGCTCGGCCAGCAGCGTTCCCATCCAGGTGTCGCCGGCGCCGATCGTGTCGGCGACCTCGACCGGCGGGACCCGGACCTCGACCTCGTCGGACCCGGAGCAGAGCAGCGCCGACTCCCCGCCCCGAGTCAGGGCCGCCAGCGCGGGTCCATGACCGGCCAGGAGCCGCAGCACCGAGAGCGGGCCTCCCGGGTCCTCGGCGAGCACGTCGGCGTCCTCGTCGCTCAGCTTCACGAACCGGCTGAGGGCGGCGAGCTCGAGGACGCGCTCGCGGAGCAGCGGGACCGACGGCGCGAGCGCGGGCCGGACGTTGGGGTCGAAGCCGACCGCCCGACCGGCAGCGTGCGCGCGTCGGACGAGGTCGAGGACGACGTCGGCGCCGGGCGCCATCCACGCACCGATCGAGCCGACGTGGACGAGGTGGAAGTCCTCCAGGTCGGGCAGCTCGTTCGGGTTCCAGCGGAGGTCGAACTCGTACGTGGCCGAGCCGTCGGCGCCGATCGTCGCGGTCGCCGACGCGGTGGGCAGGGAGACGTTCGCGTTCGCCAGCGTCACGCCGCTCTCGGCGAGATGAGCTCGGATCAGCGCGCCGAAGTGGTCGTCGCCCACGTGAGCGGCGAGCGTCGTGTCGATGCCCTGACGCGCCATGGTCACCGCCACGTTCAGCGGCGAGCCGCCGGGATGCTCGGCGACGCTGCCGTCGGGCATGCGCGTGACGTCCATCAGCGCCTCGCCGACGACGAGGGCGCGGGGCACGCGCGCCGCGCTCATCTACGGAGTCGCCTGCCGGGTCATGGGGACGTGGTCGATGCCGGCCTCCATGAAGTGCGGGCCGGTGGTGACGAAGCCGAACGAGCCGTACCAGTTCTCGAGGTAGGCCTGGGCGCCGAGCCGGATCTCGGTGTCGCCCCAGCGGTTCACGACCTCGCGGACGAGGGCGCCCGAGAGGCCCTGGCCGCGCGCCTCCTTCAGGGTGGCCACGCGGCCGACCTTGCGGACGCCGTTCGACAGGTAGGTGCGCAGGTAGGACTGGACGAAGCCGTTCGCGTCCGCGATCCACAGGTGGGTGCAGTCGTCGGCCAGGTCGACGCCGTCGACGTCGGGCTCGTCGCACTGCTGCTCGACCGCGAAGACGACGTCGCGGATGCGCCAGATTTCATAGACCTCACGGGCGCTGAGCTCGGGGCCGGGACGTGCGGTGATCGTGGGGGTCGTCACGGGTTGACGATAGTCGGCTGGCCGAGCAGCTGCTCGACGTGCTCGAGGAGCCTCGCGCGCAGTGGGGCCGCCGCCTCGGTGAACCCGCGTTGGCGGCGGACGTACTCGGCCTTGCCCTCGGGCGTCTCGATGCGGATGGGCTCGTAGCCGAGGTCCGCGAGGTCGTAGGGGGAGGCCTTCATGTCGACCTCGCGCACGGCCAGCGCGAGCTCGAACGTGTCGAGGACGATCGTCGCCTCGACGAACGGCAGCAGCCGGAACGCGATCCGGTAGAGGTCCATCGTCGCGTGGAGGCAGCCGGGCTGCTCGCGGTCGAGCTGGTGCTCACGGCCGAGCACCTCGACGTTCAGCGGGCGCGCCTCGTCGGTGAAGAAGCGGAACGCGTCCACGTGCGTGCAGACGAGCCGGTTCGACTCCACCACCTCGTCCGTGCCGGCGGCGCCGAGCCGCAGGGGAGCGGGATGTCGGCGGTCGTCGGCTTCGCGGTAGACCATCGCCCACTCGTGCAGGCCGAAGCAGCCGGTGCGCGGGGACCGGGCAGCCGTTCGTGCCAGCAGCTCGCGGGTCCACCGCAGCCCCGAGAGCCGCTTCCCCAGCCGGGAGGCGTCCACCGTCGCGACGCCGTCGGACTCGACGTAGGCCCCCAGCGCGGCGTACTCGGGTGCATCGGCCAGACCGACGCCGAGCCCCGGGTGCCAGCGCTCGAGCGCGCCCGGGGACAGGTTGTAGTACTCGAACAGGAAGTCCGCGACGGGGTGCTTCTCGCCGTCGGCCCGCCGTGCCAGGTGGGGTGCTGTGTGCCGCCGGGCGCGTTCACGGTGCGCCTCGGCGAGTGGCAGCCATGCGGATCGGCTCAGGACCTGCATGATCCGCAGGTGCCGAAGATCTCCAGCGTGTGGGAGACGTCGGCGAAGCCGTTCTCCTCGGCGACCCGGTCGGCCCAGCGCTCGACGGTGGGGCCCTCGACCTCCACCGTGCGACCGCACGCGCGGCAGACGAGGTGGTGGTGGTGACCGCGGCTGCACTGGCGGTACAGCGTCTCGCCGTCATCGGAGCGCAGCGCGTCGATCTCCTCGGCGTCGGCGAGCGCTTGCAGGGTGCGGTAGACCGTGGACAGGCCGACGTTCTCGCCGCGCGACGCGAGCATCGCGTGGATCTGCTGCGCGGAGGAGAACCCGTCGAGGTCCTCCATCAGCTCGGCGACGGCTCGGCGCTGGCGGGTGTTGCGGGGTGCCTCAACCACGAGGTGCCTCCTGTCGGGTGCGGACGTGTGTCAGTGCGTGGGCCAGGGCGGTCACGACGAACACGGCGAGGGCGATCACGACGATCGTGGGGCCCGGCTGGGTGTCGATCTGGTAGCTCACGAGCAGGCCGGTGACCGCCGAGAACAGCCCGATCGCCATGGCAGCGAGGTGCGTGGAGCGAAAGCTGCGGGTGACCTGCTGGGACGCCGCGACCGGGACCACCATCAGCGCCGAGACCAGCAGCAGTCCCACCGTGCGCATCGCGACGGTGATCGTGACGGCCGCGAGCACCGCGATGAGCATGCCGTACAGCCTCACCGGGATGCCCATGACGCGCGCCTGGGACTCGTCCTGGCACACGGCGAACAGCTGCGGACGCAGGGCGATCGTCGTGGCGATCACGACCAGGCCGAGAGCGACGACGATCACGAGGTCGGTGCGGCTCATCGTGATGATCGAGCCGAAGAGGTACTGGTTGAGCGTGGCGGCGGACTCGCCGGCGAGGTTCGTCAACAGCACGCCGCCCGCGAGGCCTCCGTAGAAGAGCATCGCCAGTGCGAGGTCCCCGCTGGTGCGGCCGACGCTGCGCAGGATCTCGAGCAGGATCGCGCCGCCGACGGCCACGACGATCGCGGTGGTCAGCGGAGCGACGCCCGTCAGCAGGCCGAGCGCGACGCCGGTGAGCGCCACGTGGCCGAGACCGTCGCCGAGCAGGGCCAGGCGCCGCTGGACGACGAACGTGCCCACGGCCGGTGCCGACAGGCCCGTGACGATCGCCGCCACGAGCGCGTACTGCATGAAGGAGTAGGAGAGGACGCTCATGCGGCGCCTCCCGGGAGCGGTCCCTCGGCGGGCACGGGACGCGTCACCGCGGGCTCGCTGCTGTGCGCGTGGTCGTGGGCGTGGTCGTGCGTCCCGGGCCCCTGCGCCGGCCCCTCGTACTCGACGAGTCCGGAGTCCAGGTGCACCGCGCGGTCGACGAGCGGCGCCAGCGGGCCGAGCTCGTGGGCGACCATGACGATCGCGGTGCCGCGCTCGTCCAGCTCGCCCAGCAGGTCGGCGAAGACCTCCGCGCTGTGCGCGTCGATGCCGGCCATCGGCTCGTCCATGACGACGAGGTCGGGGTCGGCGACCAGGGCGCGAGCGATGTGCGCGCGCTGCTGCTGGCCACCGGACAGGTGGGTGAGGGGCCGCTTCGCGAGGTGGGCAAGCCCCACGCGCTCGATGAGCTCGGCCGCGGCGGCCCGGTCGGCGCGCGACGGCCAGCCGAAGCGCGGCCGGCGCGACAGCGCGCCGCTCACGACGACCTCGGTCACGGTGGCCGGGACGCCGGAGAACACCTCGGGACGCTGGGCCATGTAGCCGACGCGCTGGTGGTCGCGGAACTGGTCGAGGGGCGTGCCGAAGAGCCGGACCGAGCCGCGGTGCGGCAGCAGGCCGACGAGTGCGCGCACGAGCGTGGACTTGCCCGAGCCGTTCGCCCCCAGGATGGTCACGAACTCGCCCGGCATGACTCGCAGGTCGACCCCGCGCAGCACCTGAGTGCCGGCGAGGTCGACCCGGACGCCCGTGGCGTCGATGACGGGGGTGGAGGGGTCGGTCACTGGCAGCCGTTCGCCTTCACCAGTGCCTCGAGGTTCTGCCTCATGAGGGAAACGTAGTCCTCGTCGGCCGTCTCGTCCGACAGGCCCTCGATCGGGTCGAGCACGGCGGTGGCCGCACCGGTCTCGCGGGCGACCGTCTCGGCGAGCGCCGACGACGCCAGTCGCTCGGTGAACACGGTCGTCAGACCGTGCTCCTTGACCTGCTCGGTGATCTCCGCGAGCGCCGCCGTGGTGGGCTCGGACTGCGGGTCGATGCCGCTGATCGGCACCTGCGTGAGGTCGTACGCGTGGGCGAGGTGGCCGAACGCCGCGTGCGACGTGACGAACTCGGTGCGCTCGCACGAGGCGAGGCCCTTCGTGAAGTCGGCGTCGAGCGCCTCGAGCTCGGCGATCAGCTCATCGGCGTTCGTCTCGAAGGTGGAGGCCTGGTCGGGGTCGGCCTCGACCAGCGCGTCGCGCACGCCCTCGGCGGCGGTCACCATGTTCGCCGGGTCGAGCCACACGTGCGGATCGATGCCGCCGTGGTCGTGGTCGTGCCCCTCGTGGTCCTCGTCGTGGTCGTGGTCGTGACCTTCCTCGTCGGCGATCTCCTCGACGCCGGCGGCCAGGTCGACCGTGGTGGCCGAGTCGCGGTCGGCGTCCTCGACGGCGTGGTCGACGGCCTCCTGGAAGTGGGTGAGGTAGACGACGACGTCGGCCTCGTTGACGTCGACCACCTGCTTGGCGGTGAGCTCGAGGTCGTGGGCCTCGGCGCCGGGGGAGGTCAGGGTCTCGACGGAGACGCTCTCGCCGCCGATGCGCTCGGCGAGGAACGCGGCGGGGTAGAACGACGCGACGACCGAGGTGCGACCGTCGTCGTCACCCGACCCGGCGCACGCGACGAGGGTTCCGGCGAGGAGGGCGGTGCAGGCGGCACCGGCAAGCAGCTTCATGACAACCATTCTCAAGAAGAGTGAGAACGGTTGTCAAATCAGAGCCGGCCCCCCGTGGTCGGGTCGAACACGTGCACCTGCGAGAGGTCCAGCGGGGACAGCCGGATCTCGCTGCCCTTCTCGGGCGGGTTGCGCCAGTCGGTGCGCGCGACGAGGTTGTCCGTGAGGCTCTCGGTGTGCCCGTAGAGGTACGCGTCGGCGCCGGTCTCCTCGACGACCGAGACGGTGATCGGCAGCCCCTGCTCGCTGATGCCGAGGTTCTCGGGCCGCACGCCGATGGTGACGACGGGCCCGGCCTGCGCGAGGACCGACCGCTCGATCGGCACCACGGCGTCGCCGAGCCGCACGCCGCCATCGACGACGGGCAGGTCGAGCAGGTTCATCGCGGGGGAGCCGAGGAAGCCGGCGACGAAGACGTTGGCTGGGTGGTCGTAGATCTCGCGCGGCGTCGCCACCTGCTGCAGGACGCCGGCCTCCATGACCGCGACGCGATCGCCCATCGTCATGGCCTCGACCTGGTCGTGGGTGACGTAGACCGTCGTCGTGCCGAGCCGGCGCTGGAGCGCGGCGATCTGGGTGCGGGTCTGCACGCGCAGCTTGGCGTCGAGGTTCGACAGCGGCTCGTCCATCAGGAAGACCTGCGGCGAGCGGACGATGGCGCGGCCCATCGCCACGCGCTGCCGCTGGCCACCGGAGAGCGCCTTGGGCTTGCGGTCGAGGTAGGGCACGAGGTCGAGGATCGTGGCCGCCTCCTCCACCCGGGTGCGCACCTCGGCCTTCGGGATGCCCGCGATCTTCAGCGCGAAGCCCATGTTCTCGGCCACGGTCATGTGCGGGTACAGCGCGTAGTTCTGGAACACCATCGCGATGTCCCGGTCCTTCGGCGCCAACCGCGTGACGTCGCGGTCGCCGATGAGGACGCGACCGGAGTCGACGTCCTCGAGTCCCGCGAGCATGCGCAGGGTCGTGGACTTGCCGCAGCCGGACGGACCGACCAGCACGAGGAACTCGCCGTCCTCGATGGCCAGGTCCATCGCGTCCACGGTCGGCCGCTCCTGGCCGTCGAAGATGCGGGTCGCCTGGTCGAACGTCACCGATGCCACGGTGCTGCTCCCTTCGTCGGGGTCATGGTCACCACGGCTGCCAGTCCGGCTTGTGGGCGACCGTGAAGCGGTAGTAGTCGAGGAGCCGCAGCTCGGACGCCGCGTCGGGGTCGACGACGAACGTCACGTGCGGGTGCAGCTGGAGCACCGAGGCGGGGCAGAACGCGCTCACGGGGCCCTCCACCGCGGCCGCGACGGCTGCTGCCTTGGTCGCTCCGGTCGCCACGAGGACGACGTGGCGCGCGTCGAGGATCGTGCCGAGGCCCTGCGTCAGCACGTGGACTGGCACCTCCTCGACCGAGTCGAAGAAGCGCGCGTTGTCCTGCCGGGTCTGCGGCGTGAGTGTCTTGGTGCGGGTGCGCGACGCGAGCGACGAGCCGGGCTCGTTGAAGCCGATGTGGCCGTCCGTGCCGATGCCGAGCAGCTGGACGTCGATGCCGCCGGCGGCCGCGATGGCGGCCTCGTACCGTGCCGCCTCGGCGGGGACGTCCTTGGCCTCGCCGTCGGGTCCGTCGACCTCGATCCCCGCGCGGTCGGTGAAGTCGCGGCGGATCACCGAGTGGTAGCTCTGCGGGTGCGACCGCGGCAGGCCGAGGTACTCGTCCAGGGTGAACGCACGCACGCCGTCGAACGACAGGGTGCCCGCGTCGCGCCGGCGCAGCAGCTCCTCGTAGACCGGCAGCGGCGACGAGCCCGTGGCCAGCCCCAGCACCGCGCCGGGGTGCACGTGCCCGGAGATCGCGTCCGCCGCGACCTCGCCCGGGCTGGACGTGATGACGACCTCCATCAGACCCGCACCCCCTCGGCGACGAGGAGGGCGGCGCCGCGGGTGCCGACGGCGACGTCCTCGGGCAGCCAGCGCACGCGGTCGCCGACCGGGACGGCGCGGCCGACCACCGTGTGGTCGTCGTGGTCGAGTCGGGCAGTCACGGCCCGGCGCAGCGCGGGGTTGCGCGAGACGACCCCACCCGTGACGAGGATCAGGGCGACGTCAGGCGCGTAGGCCAGCAGCGTGATCGCGTGCGCGATGCCGGCGGTGAGGTCGGCGGCCGTGCGGACGGCGACGGGGTCGCCCGCCGCCGCGGCGTCGAGGAGCTGGCGCGCGGTGCCACTCCACGTGCGCCGCATCCCGCTGCCGGAGGCGTAGAGCTCGAGACAGCCCGTCTGGCCGCACGGGCAGGTCGGACCGCTGCGGTCGAAGACCAGGTGGCCGATCTCGCCGGCCATCCCGGTGGCACCGGCGCGTAGCCGGCCGTCGAGGACGAGTCCCGCGGCCAGGCCGGTGCCGATGTTCAGCAAGGCGTAGTCGTCGACGCCGGGGTCGTGCCGCGCCACCCAGCCGCCCGCGCCGAGCGCGGCGGTGTTGACGTCGTTCTCGACCCCCACCGGGCCGGACGTGAGCGAGCGCAGGGTCGGGAGCAGGTCGAGCGGCTCGGCGCCGAGGCCGAGGTTCACGGCGTGCGAGACGGCGCCCCGGCTGACGAACCCCGGGATGCCGACGCCGATGCCGGCCACCTCGGCGTCGGGTCCGACCTCGGCCGCGAGGGAGTGCACGGCGGCGGTGATCCCGGCGCGGATGCCCGACTCGCCGGGCTCGGTGCGGTGACGCACCTCGGCCAGGGCGGGCCCGGTGGGGTCGCCGGGGGAGACCGCCACGGCCTTGACGGACGTGCCGCCGATGTCGAGGCCCACGAGGATCGGGGTCACGAGACCTCACCCCTCAGCGCCCGCGACAGGGCGGCCAGCAGGGCGGCGGACGAGCCCATCGTGCACACGACGTCGGGGCGTCCGGCCAGTCGCGGGTCGGGCCACGCCAGCTCGACGAGACGGGCCTGGGGGTTCGCCTCGAGCTGCTGCGCTACCCACGCCCAGACGTCGGGATGAGCCGTGGCGCGACGGGTGACCACGAGGACCTCGCCGCCGAAGGGCCCGACACCGTCGAGGTCGCGCGCGGTCAGGTCGACCACCTCGGCGTCCACGTCGAGGCGGCCCCAGTCGGTCCAGCCGACCGCCGGGTTGGTGCCGGTGTCGATGCGCACCACGGTGGCGCGGCCGTGCAGGGGAGCCACGCCGAGCCGCGACACGACCTCGGACGCGACCTTCTCGGCGGCCACGCGACCGGCCTCGACGGCGCCCGCCTCGACGGGAGGCCGCTCCGACCACGTGGCGCGCAGCCGCTCGACCCGGGCGGCCGCGTCGCGGAGTCTCCCGCGGTCCAGCGTTCCGGACTCGACGGCGGCGACGACCGCGTCGACGGCCTCCGCGAGCGCACGGGGCTCCGCGGACGCCTCCGGTCCGAGGCACAGCAGGTCGGCACCGGCCGCCAAGGACGCGACCGCGGCGCCACCGAGTCCCAGCGTGCCGCTCGCGCCCGCCATGTCGAGGGCATCGCTGACGATCACGCCGTCGTAGCCGAGTTCCTCGCGCAGCAGTCCGGTGAGGACAGCCGAGCTCAGCGTGGCGGGTCGGTCCGGGTCGAACGCGGCCAGCACGACGTGCGAGGTCATGATCGAGGCGGCACCCGCGGCGATCGCCGCGCGGAACGGCACCAGCTCACGCTCGTGCAGGACCTCGGCGGACGCGTCGACGCGGGGGAGCGTGAGGTGGGAGTCGGCGCTCGTGTCGCCGTGGCCGGGGAAGTGCTTCACGCTGGCCGCGACGCCCACCGAGGCGAGGCCCTCGACGAACGCGGCGACGTGGCGGGCCACGAGGCCCGGGTCGGCGCCGAAGCTGCGCGTCCCGATGACGGGGTTGGCCGGGTTGCTGTTCGCGTCGGCGCACGGCGCGAGGTCGAGCCACACGCCCGCCTCGCGGAGCTCCGCCCCGATGCCGGCGGCGATCGTGCGCGTGAGCTGGACGTCGTCCACGACGCCGAGCGCCGCGTTGCCCGGGTGGGGGCTGCCGTCGGCCATGTGCAGCCGCGTGACGTCGCCACCCTCCTCGTCGAGCGCCAGGACCCGCGTCGGATCGAGCGCCGCGACGGCGCGCGCGACCGGCCGGACGTCGCCGTCGGCCGGCAGGTTGTCCCCGTAGAGGCAGATCCCCGCCAGGCCGCCCTCGAACGCCGGACCGAGCCACGCGGGCACGTCGGGCCCGTGGAAGGCCGCCAGCATCACGCCGTGGGCGTCGGCGCGCACGGAGCCGCTCATCCCTTCACCGCCCCCGAGACGAGGCCGGACGTCATCCGGCCCTGCACGATCATGAAGAAGACGATCACCGGGACGGCGACCATCGTCGCGCCGGCCATGACGCCGGGCCAGTCGATGGCCTCGTTCGAGACGTCGGACAGCCCGCGCAGCCACAGCGGCAGCGTGCGGTTGGACGGATCCATCACGACCACCGCGAGGGTGAACTCGTTCCACGCCTGGAGGAAGCCGTACACGCTGGCGGCGACCAGGCCGGGAGCCAGCAGCGGGAAGGTGATCGTGAAGAACGCGCGGGTGCGGCTGCAGCCGTCCACCATCGCCGCCTCCTCGAGATCGATCGGGACGCCGTCGGCGAAGCCGCGCAGCATCCAGATCGTGAACGGCAGGATCATCGCGACGTAGAGCAGCCCGAGACCGCCGACGGTGTTGTAGAGCCCGGCGTCGCCGAGCATCTTGTACTGGCTGATGAACAGCGCCTCGGGCGGGATCATCTGGATTGCCAGCACGACGAGGATGAACTGGACGCGCCCGCGGAAGCGGAAGCGCGAGATCGCGACGGCGCCCAGGAACGCACACAGTCCGGCGCAGACGACGGCGAGCAGCGTGACCGTGATGCTGAGCTTGAACGAGTCGAGGAACGCGTCGTCGAAGACTCGGGCGAAGCCCGAGCCGGTGAGGTCGCGCGGGAACCACGCGGGCTCGGGGGAGCGCAGCCGGTCGGCCGGCTGGAACGCGCTGTTGAGGATCCAGTAGACGGGGAACACCCACACGACCGCGATCACGATCGCCAGGGCGCCCCACAGGCGTCGGCTCAGGGTGCGGCTCATCGGGACTCCCTCAGCAGGGCGCGGACGTAGCCGGCGGTCAGGACGAGCGTCAGCACCAGCACGAACATCGCCAGGGCGGACGCCATGCCGTAGTCGCTCTGGCCGATGCCGAGCGTGTAGATGTACGTGCCGAGCAGATGGGTCTTGCTCGGGGTGCCGCCGACGCCCTGCAGGTAGTAGATCTGGGCGAACACGCGCAGGTCCCACACGACCTGCAGCAGCAGCGTGATCGTCAGGACGGGGCGGATCGTCGGGTAGACGATGTGCCGGAAGCGCTGCCACGGGCTGGCGCCGTCGAGCTCGCCGGCCTCGAGGGCGTCCTCCGACACCTGGGTCAGTGCCGCGTAGACGGTGAACATCACGAACGGCACGCTCATCCACACGACGATCACGGTGGCGACGAAGTAGAACGACCACGGGTTGGTCAGCCAGTTGTGGCCGTCGAAGGACTCGAAGCCCAGCTTGACGAGTGTCCAGTTGATGACGCCGTACCGGGTGTCGAAGAGCCACTGCCACGAGGTCATCGCGGCGATCACCGGCATCGCCCACGCGAGCAGCATCGCGATCTGGAGCGTCAGCCGGGGGCCGCGGGACACGCGTCGCAGCAGCAGGGCGATCGCGATGCCGAGCAGCATCGTGACGGCCACGTTGACCGCGCAGAAGGCCAGCGACCGGCCGACCACCGCCCACATCTGGGCGTCGGTGAACAGGTCGACGTAGTTGTCCAGGCCCACGAAGGGCGCCGGCTGGCCGAACTGCTGGGCCCGGCCGTACTCCTGGAACGACATCACGACCTGGCGCACGAGCGGATATCCCATGGCGATCGCGAGGATCACCAGCGACGGCACCAGCAGTGCGTACGGTCCGACCCGACGGGTCATCGTCTGTGTGCTCATCGTTCCCTCCCTCCCCTGCGCAGTGTGTTCGTGGCAGGCGGTGGGGCCCGGCCGATCGACCGGGCCCCACCGGCTCCTTCAGTGTCGAGGCGTCACTTGTTGAGCTCGGCCTCGAGCTTGGCGTCCGTGGCCTTCGCGACGGTGGCGACGTCCTCGCCGCTCGCGATGGCCCCGAAGAACTCCTCCATCACGCTCGACGTCTCGACCGCGGCCCAGTTGGGCGAGGTCGGCGTGAGCTTGGAGTTGCTGGCCGCCTCGACGGCCGCGGTGGCGAACTCGTCGTCGCCCATGAGGGACGTGAACTCGTCGTTCGCCGGGCCGAGGCCGTTCTTGGCGAGCAGCTGCTGGTAGTCGTCGCTGTAGATCAGCTTGAGCACGTCGAAGGCCAGGTCCTGGTTCTTCGACTTGGCCGACACGGCGATGTTCGAGCCGCCGGCAAAGACCGGGGCCGCGTCGCCGTCGACGCCCGGCAGCGCGAACGCGCCGAGGTCCTCGGCCTTGTCCTCGGCCACCGACCAGCGGGCCCAGCTGGGCGCCATGAACATCGCGGCCTCGCCGTTGTTGAACGGGGTCCAGGCCTCCTCGTCCTTGCCGTCCTTCGGCGCCGTCGTGGCGTCCTGGGCCAGCTGCTGCCACTGCTCGAGTCCCTTCACCGACTCGGCAGAGGACAGCTTGCCGACCCACTGGTCGCCCTCCTGGACGGCGATGTCGCCGCCGTGCGCGAAGACCCAGCTGATGCCGTTGCGCCAGTCCTGGCCGGGCAGCCAGAAGCCGCTGTACTTGTCGCCGCCCTCGGTCTTCAGCTTCGCGGCGGCGGTGCTGAAGTCGGCGAGTGTCTTCGGCGGCTCCAGTCCGGCGTCCTTGAGGGCCTTCTTGCTGTAGAAGACGTAGCGCGAGCCCCAGTAGTACGGCACGGCGTAGAGCTTGTCGTCCCACGTGCCGGCCTCGACGAACGACTCCGGACCCATCGAGCCGAGCTCGTCGGCCTTGTCGGTGAGGTCGGTGAACGCGCCGATGCTGGTGAACGAGGCGGCCTGGGTGTTGCCGATCTCCACGACGTCGGGCGACTTGTCGCTCGGCAGCGCGGTGTTGAGGCGGGTCAGCAGCTCGCCCCAGTCGATGCGCTCGATCTTGAGGGTCTTGCCGTCGTGCTCGGCGGCGAACTCCTTCTCGAGCCAGTCGGACGCCTCCTTCGGGGTGTCCTCCTTGCCGGCGAGCCAGAGCGTGATGGTGTCGGACCCGGAGTCGGACGACCCCTCGTCGTCGCCGCTCCCGCACGCGGCGAGCGCGCTGAGGGCGAGTCCGGCCACGGCCGCGCTCGCCGCGAACTTGCGGAGCTTCATGATGTGCCTCCCATGAATGGTGGTGGTGGAGTGTTCGGCGCGGCGCACCTCACACGACTCCCAGCTCGCGATGGCGCACCAGCGCCGCCGCCCCGGTCAGGACGAGCTCGTCGTGGGCGACCAGGCGGATCCTGATGCGCTGGGCGACGAAGGGGAGACTCTGGCGCGCGACGGCCGCGCGTGCTGCCTCCAGCACGGGTCCGTCGAGCAGGTCGGTCGGTCCGTGCAGGACGACGTCGGCGATGCCGAGGGTCGTCACGATCGGCGTCAGGACCGAGCCGAGGAGGTCGCCGACGTGGCTGCGGGCGGCGTCTGAGCCGGCGGCGCGCAGCGCGGGCGCGCTGAGCAGCGTCTCGAGGCAGCCACGGTTGCCGCAGGCGCAGGCGGCGCCGTCGGGATCGACGACGATGTGGCCGATCTCGCCGGCCGAGCGCAGCGGACCGGCCACCGGGTGGCCGTCGACGAGGATCCCGCCGCCCACGCCCTGGCCGATCGTGACCATCAGCAGGCCGGCGTCGTCGCCGTCGCCGAAGGCGCCCTCGGCGACCGCGGCGATGTTGGCGTCGTTGCCGACACACACGGGCAGTCCGTGGCGCTCGCCCAGCGTGGCGGCGAGGGGGACGTCGTCCCAGGCCAGGTTCGGGGCCTGCAGCACGACGCCGGCCTCGTCGTCGATGATGCCCGGGGTGCCGACGCCGATGCCGAGCACGCGACGTGGAGCGCGCTCGACGAGGCGGGCGACGAGTCGGGAGACGTCGTCGACGGCGTCGGCACCGCGGGAGAAGGGGGCCTGCTCGCGCAGGAGGACCCGGCCGTGGAGGTCGACGACAGCGCCGTCGAAGCCGGAGTCGTCGGAGAGGTCGACGGCCACGATGACGGGCGCGCTCTCCGAGATCGCCACGAGGGTGGCGGGCTTGCCCAGGTGCGTGCCGGGGCGGGCGCCGATGTCGTCGACGAGCGACTCGGCGAGCATCTCGGCGACGAGGTCGGAGACGGTCACGCGGGTGAGACCGGTCTCGCGCGCCAGGTCGGCCCGTGTGGTGGGGCCCTGGTCCACGAGGTGCTGCAGCAGCAGGGTGCGGTGGTGCCGGCGGGTGTCGGCCGGACGCACCTTGCCCACGGCTCGGCGGTTCACTGTGGTCGTCGTCACGCAGTTAGTGCACCAAACTAACTAAGTCTCGTCAAGGGGTTCGAGCAGACTCGTTCGCGGTCGGGGGTATCGTGGATCGCTGACCTCGGGCGCGCGTTGTCACGACGACGCGCAGTGGCCCGCCGACATCCAGCCGGACAGGATTTCCTTCCCATGGCATCAGTCATCGACACCGTCATCAGCCTGTGCAAGCGCCGCGGCTTCGTCTACCAGTGCGGCGAGATCTACGGCGGCACCCGCTCCGCGTGGGACTACGGGCCCCTGGGCGTCGAGCTCAAGGAGAACGTCAAGCGCCAGTGGTGGCGCTCCATGGTGCAGGGCCGCGACGACGTCGTCGGCCTCGACTCCTCGGTGATCCTGCCGACCCCCGTCTGGGAGGCCTCCGGCCACCTCGCCGCCTTCGTCGATCCGCTGGTCGAGTGCCTGCAGTGCCACAAGCGCTACCGCCAGGACCACCTCCAGGAGGCGTACGCCGAGAAGCACGGCCTCGACGATCCCGACGCGGTCGAGATGTCCACCCTCGTGTGCGCGAACTGCGGCACCCGCGGCGAGTGGACCGAGCCGCGCATGTTCAACGGCCTGCTCAAGACGTTCCTCGGCCCGGTGGAGTCCGAGGAGGGCCTGCACTACCTGCGCCCCGAGACCGCGCAGGGCATCTTCGTGAACTTCTCGCAGGTCATGACCTCCTCGCGCAAGAAGCCGCCGTTCGGCATCGGCCAGATCGGCAAGAGCTTCCGCAACGAGATCACGCCCGGCAACTTCATCTTCCGCACGCGCGAGTTCGAGCAGATGGAGATGGAGTTCTTCGTCAAGCCCGGCGAGGACGAGGAGTGGCACCAGTACTGGATCGACACGCGCCTGAAGTGGTACACCGACCTCGGCGTGAACCCCGACAACCTGCGCCTCTACGAGCACCCGGCCGAGAAGCTCTCGCACTACTCCAAGCGCACGGTCGACATCGAGTACCGCTTCGGCTTCGCCGGCTCGGAGTTCGGTGAGCTCGAGGGCGTCGCGAACCGCACCGACTTCGACCTGTCGACCCACGCCCAGCACTCGGGCCAGGACCTGTCGTACTTCGACCAGGCCAACAACGAGCGCTGGACGCCCTACGTCATCGAGCCCGCGGCCGGCGTCAACCGCTCGCTGATGGCGTTCCTCGTCGACGCGTACACCGAGGACGAGGCCCCGAACGCCAAGGGCGGCGTCGACAAGCGCACCGTGCTGCGCCTCGACCCGCGCCTGTCGCCGGTCAAGGCCGCGGTGCTGCCGCTGTCGCGCAACGAGGCCCTGTCGCCGAAGGCGCGCGACCTCGCGGCCGAGCTGCGCCAGAACTGGAACGTCGACTTCGACGACGCGCAGGCCATCGGCAAGCGCTACCGCCGCCAGGACGAGATCGGCACGCCGTACTGCATCACGGTCGACTTCGACACGCTCGAGGACGACGCCGTGACGATCCGCGAGCGCGACTCCATGTCGCAGGAGCGCATCGGCCTGGACCAGGTCAGCGGGTACCTCGCGTCGCGCCTCGTCGGTTGCTGAGCATGCGGGCGCTCGCCGCCGCGGCCCTGCTGCTCGCGCTCTCAGCCTGCTCGGGCGGTGAGGACCCGGCGCCGCAGGAGGCCCCGGCCCCCACCGAGACGGCTCTGGGGAAGTCGCTCGCGGTCGACTACCCGCCGGACGGCGCCGAGGACGCCACCGCGCTCACCCTCGGCGTCGCCGGCGTGACCAAGGCGCCCGCCCGCGACCTCGCCCTGTTCGCCGTGCCCGACGGCATGCAGGCGTACTACGTTCGAGTCGTGATGGGCAATCGCGGCCCCGCCGACGCGGCGTTCCCCGGGGGCGCGCCGTGGTGGGTGCGCGCCGCGGGCGACGTGCTCGTCCCGGCCACGCCCGCCCCGTCCGGCCTCTCCACGTGCAAGGCGCCGAGATTGGGCGCCACGCTGGCCGCCGGCCGGACGGTGCGCGGCTGCCTGCTGTACTTCGTGCCCGAGGGCACGGCGGTGGAGTCGGTCGACTTCCAGCCCGGCGACGTGACGACGGCGGTGCGATGGCTGTCCTGACGCGGGGCCTCGACCTCGGGCGCGTCCACGTCGACGTGCCGGTCGTGCTCGCCCCCATGGCCGGCGTCACCAACGTCGCCTTCCGACGTCTGTGCGCCGAGCAGGGCGCCGGTCTGTACGTGTGCGAGATGATCACCAGTCGCGGGCTCGTCGAGGGCGACCGGGTCAGCCTGTCGATGCTGACGTTCGCCGAGGGCGAGCAGGTGCGGTCGGTGCAGCTCTACGGCATCGATCCCGACACCGTCGGCCGCGCCGTGGAGATCCTGTGCGCCGACCACGGCGTCGACCACGTCGACCTCAACTTCGGCTGCCCCGTGCCCAAGGTGACCCGCAAGGGCGGCGGATCCGCGCTGCCGTGGAAGGCCACGCTGCTCGGCCAGATCCTGACGAAGGCCGTGAAGGCGGCGGAGCCCTACGGCGTGCCCGTCACGATGAAGACCCGCAAGGGCATCGACGACGACCACCTGACGTACCTCGACGCCGGCCGCATCGCGCAGGACACCGGCGCCGCCGCGATCGCGCTGCACGGCCGCACCGCCGCCCAGCACTACAGCGGCCGCGCCGACTGGAGCGCGATCGGCGAGCTCAAGGCCGCCGTCGACATCCCGGTGCTGGGCAACGGCGACATCTGGGAGGCCTCCGACGCCCTCGCGATGGTCGAGCAGACCGGCTGCGACGGCGTCGTCGTCGGCCGCGGCTGCCTCGGTCGTCCGTGGCTCTTCCGCGACCTGGCCGCGGCGTTCGACGGCCGCACCGTCGCCACGCTGCCGAACCTCGGCGAGGTCATGGACGTCATGCGACGCCACGCCCAGCTGCTGGGGGAGTGGCTCGGCGAGGAGCGCGGCAGCATCGAGTTCCGCAAGCACGTCGCGTGGTACCTCAAGGGCTTTCCGGCGGGCTCCAGCGTGCGCGACCGTCTCGGCCACGTGAGCTCCTACCGCGCCCTCGACGAGCTGCTGTCCGAGCTCGACCCGACGGTGCCGTTCCCCGTCGCCGAGCTCGGCGTGCCGCGCGGCCGTCAGGGCTCGCCGCGCAAGGTCGTGCTGCCCGAGGGCTGGCTGGACTCGCGCGAGATGTCCGGCGCCATGGACGCCGACGCCGAGAGCGACATCAGCGGCGGCTGAGCCTCCGCGCCGCTCGCGCGCGCTCGACCTCGTCGAACGTGATGGCGCGGGCGACGTCCTCGTCGAGGTGGTGTGCCTGGGCCGAGACGGGCCCGTCGGGCGTGTGCACCTTGACGGTCGCCACCTTGAAGCGCCGCTGGACCGGGCCCTGGGAGAACTCCACGGACTGGACCTTGTGGTGCGGGACCACCGAGCGGTGTCGCGTGATCCACCCGGTGGCGGTCGTGACGGTGTGGTCGGTGGCGGCCAGCCAGCGGTAGCGCCAGCCGATCGGCGCGAAGACCCGCGAGCGACTGGTCGGCCGGACCCGGCGCCCGGTGCCGCGGTCAGGATCGGGCACGAGCTCGTCGACGATCCGGCGGGCGAGGTCGCGGTCGGCGATCGGCAGCAGGGTCGTCGAGGAGACACCGCCGCTCTCGTCGCTGGCCGCGCCGTAGCCCGCCACGTCCACGTCGAGGCGGCACCACGTGTACCGGCGCCACACGATCGGCTCGACCACGCCGATGCCCTGCACGCGGTCGAACGGGATGGTCTGCGAGCTGCGGCTGAGCAGGCCGCGCTCGATCCGCAGACCGCGCGGATGGCGCGAGAGCGTGAAGTCCCACTGGGCGATGATCCGATTCGTGATCATCTGCCCGATGCCCCACAGCGTGGGGACGAGGATGGCCAGCAGCGCCCACCCCGTCTCGGTGAAGACCGCGAAGACGATCGAGGCGATCGCCGCGAGGACCGTGCCGACGAAGTCCAGCGACAGCAGGGTGCCGAGGATGATCCGGTCCGGGGGCACGACGTGCAGCACCTGGCGGTGCTCCTGGGGCACGGGCTCACCGTCCTCCGCGTGCTCCTCGGGGGCGCCGTGGGCGCGCTCGAGCAGGAGCCGGCGCAGCCGGCGCGACTCGGCGAGCGTCAGGAAGCGCAGTCGCGTGCGCGAGTCCGAGCCGCCGGCCATCTCGATCGTCAGCTCCGACAGTCCCACGAGGCGCGCCACGAGCGGCTCGTTGATGTCGACGGACTGGAGTCGCTCGAACGGGATGCGGCGCGACGACTTGAACAGGACGCCGCGCTCGACGCGGATCTCCTCGTCGTCGATGACGTAGCGGGTGAACAGCCAGCTGACCCAGCCGCCCGCGGCCCCCAGCAGGAATCCCGCGGGCAGGCTCGCGAGCGCCCACCAGTTCGGGTCCTGGAAGTCGAAGGCCTGCCACGACAGCGCCACCGCGACGCCCGCGCCCCAGATGAGCCCTTGGAGCAGGGCGGTCAGGGGGTGGGTGCGGTGCGCCTCAGACGCCGGCGCCATGGCCCTCACCGAGGTCGGTCAGCCGGTCGCGCAGGCGTTTGGCCTCGTCGAGCGGGACGCCGGGGATCTCCGCGGCGGTGGAGGTCGAGGCGGTGTGCAGCGTGACGGTGCCGAAGCCGAACGCGCGGGCCACCGGACCGGACTGCACGTCGACGAACTGCATGCGGCCGTAGGGCACGACGACGAGACGCCGGAACATGATGCCGCCGCGGACCACGAAGTCGTCCTCGGCCTCGGCGTAGCCCCAGCTGCGGCGGTTCCGCGGCGCCCACCACCAGATCCAGGCGATCAGGCCGAGCCCGAGTGCGGCGGGCAGCCACAGGACGGGGGCCCAGCCGCCCATCGAGTCGCGGAGCGGGAGCCACGCGCCCACCGAGACGAGCACGAGCACGAGACCGCAGGCCGTGCCGATGAGTCCGCGCGCCGTGGCGAGCTGGGGCGAGACCGGGGTCCACTGGCCCTCGGGACTGGTGAACAGGTCCTGACGCATGCGCTCCACCCTAGGGTGGGCCGTCCGAGCGTGTACGGTCCCGTCTCGTGGGACACCTCATCAGCGCCGCGGCGGTCGTCGACGTCGACGTGGACCTCGAGCCCGGCTGGGTCGAGGTCGAGGACGGCCTGATCACGGCGTCCGGCACGGGCGCCCCGCCGCGTGACCCCGACGAGCACCACGACGGCATCCTGGCCCCGGGCCTGATCGACGCGCAGATCAATGGCGCCTACGGGGCGGACTTCGCGGTCGCCACCGACGAGGAGTGGGAGCGAATCGTCGACGAGCTCGCGGCCACGGGCGTCACGGCGATCGCCCCGACGTTCATCACGGCCCCGGTCGAGGACCTCGCGGAGCAGCTGCGCGGGTATCGCCGCCAGCGCGCACGCCTGGCCGGCCGTCCCGGTGCGACCCGGCTGCTCGGCGCCCACGTCGAGGGGCCGTTCATCGCCGCCGCGTGCAAGGGAGCGCACGACGAGTCCTTCCTCGTCGATCCCACCGCCGAGCGCATCGACGCGCTGCTGGCGGCTGGGGGAGCGGACCTCGGCTACGTCACCCTCGCGCCGGAGCGTGTGGGAGCGATCGAGGCGATCCAGCGGCTCGTCGCGGCGGGAGTCCGCGTCAGCATCGGGCACAGCGACGCCGACGACGTCACCGCCACCCGCGCGGTCGACGCCGGCGCCACCCTCGTGACCCACCTCTACAACGCCCAGCGCGGCCTGCGGCACCGCGACGGTGGGGTCGTCGGCGTGGCGCTGACCGACCCACGACTGACGCCCGGACTGATCGCCGACCTGCACCACGTCGACCCGATCGCCCTGCAGGTCGCGTTCGCCAGCGCGGGCGACCGGGTCATGCTCGTCACGGACGACCTCTCCACCTTCGGCATGCCACCCGGCCGGTACGAGCTCGGCGGCGCGCGCGTCGTGATCGACGAGGGGCAGCCCGCGCGTCGCGACGACGGCACGATCGCCGGGGCCGCCGTGCGCCTGGACACCTGCATCGCGAACGTCGTCCGGCACGCCGGGGTCGATGTCGCCACGGCGATCCGCGCCGCCAGCACGGTGCCCGCCCATGCCCTCGGAGCGCCCGAGCTGGGCACCCTCGCGCCCGGGACGCCCGCCGACCTCGTGGTCCTGGACCCCCTCGAGCTCCGGGTCACCGCCGCGTGGGTGGACGGACGACGTGCCGGTTGACCGAAGGACTGCTCCGGTGGGACACTGGTAGACGCGCAGCGCCCGCGCTGCCCGTCGAATCCCACCTCTCCTGAACAAGGATGAACATGGCCAAAGCGCTGTACGGCTACGTCGGTGGCCCGTCCCCTGAGCACGCTCACGAGGTCGCGGTCCTGCGCCGCCGGATCAGCGACCTCGAGAACGAGGTGCTGCGGATGAAGGCCGAGAACGACGGCCTCCTCGCCCGGCTCGCCGAGACCGTCCACGACGGTGACCTCGCCGAGCTGCTCGAGTCCGCTGCTCGCTGACCCCCAGCGGCGTTTCCCCTGCGGTGGCCGCCATCGCAGGCACTAGGCTGGCCGCGTGTATCTGAAGACCCTCACGCTGCGGGGATTCAAGTCCTTCGCCTCGTCGACGACGCTGGCGCTCGAGCCGGGCATCACCGCAGTGGTCGGCCCCAACGGCTCCGGCAAGTCCAATGTCGTCGACGCCCTCTCGTGGGTCATGGGCGAGCAGGGCGCCAAGACGCTGCGTGGCGGCAAGATGGAGGACGTCATCTTCGCCGGCACCGCCGGCCGCGCGCCCCTGGGCCGCGCCGAGGTCGTCCTCACGATCGACAACTCCGACGGCGCGCTGCCGATCGAGTACGCCGAGGTCACGATCAGCCGCACGATGTTCCGCAGCGGCGGGTCCGAGTACGCGATCAACGGCAACACGTGCCGCCTGCTCGACGTCCAGGAGCTGCTGAGCGACTCCGGCATCGGCCGCGAGATGCACGTGATCGTCGGTCAGGGCCAGCTCGACTCGGTGCTGCGGGCCACGCCCGAAGAGCGCCGCGGCTTCGTCGAGGAGGCCGCGGGCGTCCTCAAGCACCGCAAGCGCAAGGAGAAGGCGCTCCGCAAGCTCGACGCCACGCAGGACAACCTCACGCGCCTCAACGACGTGCTCACCGAGCTGCGCCGCCAGCTCAAGCCACTCGGCCGCCAGGCCGAGGTCGCGCGTCGCGCCGCCGGCATCCAGGCCACCGTGCGCGACGCCCGGGCCCGCCTGCTGGCCGACGACATCGTCGCGGCGCGCACCACGATCGAGACCGAGCTCGCCGACGAGAACGCGCTGCGCGCCCGTCGCGAGGAGGTCGAGAAGGCGCTCGCCGACGCCCGCACCGTCGAGGCCGAGCTCGAGCAGGCGCTCGCCGCCGACGCCCCGCTGCTCACCCGTGCGCAGGAGACCGTCTACGCCCTCGGCAGCCTGCGTGAGCGGTTCCACGGCACCGCGAACGTCGCCCGCGACCGCATCCGCCTGGCCGCCGACGACTCCTCGGACCGGGTCGACGGCCGCGATCCTGAGGAGCTCGAGGCCGACGCCCGTCGCGCCCAGGAGCGGCTCGTCGAGCTGGAGGCCGACGTCGCCACGTCCGCTGAGGCGCTGCGAGCCACGATCGCCGGTCGCGGCGAGGCCGAGGAGGCGTACTCCACCGAGGAGCGCCGCATCGCCGGCCTGCTGCGCGCCGCCGCCGACCGTCGCGAGGGCCTCGCCCGACTGCACGGCCAGGTCAACGGGCTCAAGAGCCGTGCCGCTGCCGCCGACGAGGAGATCGGGCGCCTCACCGCCGCCCAGGCCGAGGCCCGCCAGCGCGCGGACGAGTCGCAGCGCGAGTTCAGTGCGCTCGAGAGCACGATCGCCGGGCTGAGCGCCGGCGAGTCCGGGCTCGACGAGGAGCTCGAGGCCGCCGAGGAGACGCTGTCGGTGGCCGAGGCCGCCGTCGCCGAGCTCACCACGAAGCGCGACGAGCTCGAGCGCCGCGTGGCCACCGCCACGGCGCGCAAGGAGGCCCTCGAGCTGGGCCTCAACCGCAAGGACGGCTCGGGCGCCCTGCTGGCCGCGTCCGACCGCCTCAACGGCCTGCTGGGCTCCGTCGCGGCGCTCATCACGGTGCGCGGCGGTCACGAGGCCGCCGTCGGCGCCGCCCTCGGCTCGGCCTCCGAGGCCGTCGCCGTCGACCGGGTCGACTCCGCGATCGACGCCCTGCACCTGCTGCGTGAGGAGGACCTCGGCCGTGCCGGCCTGCTGCTGGGCTCGGGCGACGTCTCCACCGACGACTGGCCCGCGCTGCCCGACGGCGCGGTCTACGCCGAGTCGCTCGTCGAGGCGCCGGCCGAGCTGCGCGGCTCGCTGCGCCGGCTGCTGCACAAGGTCGCGGTCGTCGACGGCCTCGCCGCGGCGAAGCAGCTCGTCGCCTCACTGCCCGACGTCACTGCCGTCACCGCCGACGGCGACCGCGTCGGTGCCCACTTCGCCGAAGGCGGGTCCAGCTCGGCGCCCAGCCTGATCGAGGTCACCGCCGCGATCGACGAGGCCACCGAGACGATCGAGCGCACCGGTCGCGAGCTGGAGACCCTGCGCTTCGAGTCCGAGAAGGCCAAGACCGCGGCGGAGGCCGCGCAGGACCGGGTGGACGCCGCGCTGGCGCGCTTGCACGAGTCCGACGCCTCGATGTCCGCCGTCGCCGAGAAGCTGGCCCAGCTGGGCACCACCAGCCGGTCGGCCGCCGCCGAGGCCGAGCGCCTCCAGGCCTCGATCGTGGCCGCCGAGGAGGCCCGCGACCGCGACGTCGCCGGCCTCTCCGAGCTCGAGGAGCGACTGACCGCGGCCGAGGAGGCCCCGGACGTCGAGCCCGACACCACCGAGATGGAGCGCCTCGCCGAGGCCGCCTCGGGCGCCCGCCGCGCCGAGACCGACGCGCGCCTGGCGCTGCGCACCGCCGAGGAGCGCGCGAAGGCGCTGGGTGCCCAGGTCCAGTCCCTGCTCGAGGCCGCCGAGGCCGAGCGCGAGGCCCGCGAGCGCGCCCGCCTGCGCGCCGAGCGTCGCCGCCGCGAGGCCGAGACCGCCACGGCGGTGCTGCGTGCCGCCGAGACCACGCTGCAGCGCCTCGAGGAGTCGTACGCCGAGGCCACGCGCACCCGCGTCGAGATCGAGCACTCCCGCGCCGACCGCGACCAGCGCCTCAAGGAGGCCCGCTCCACGGTCCGCGGACTGTCGTCCGACCTCGAGGGCCTCACCGACTCCGTGCACAAGGACGAGATGGCGCGCGCCCAGCTGCGACTGCGCCTCGAGAGCCTGCAGGAGCGTGCGCTCGAGGAGCTCGGCATCGAGCCCGACACCCTGGTCGCCGAGTACGGCCCCGACCAGATGGTGCTGCCGATCGGCGTCGAGGGACAAGCCGACGAGTCCGGCGAGATCGAGCCCATCCCGTTCGACCGCGCCGAGCAGTCCAAGCGCCTCAAGACCGCCGAGCGCGAGCTCGCGATGTTGGGCAAGGTGAACCCGCTGGCGCTGGAGGAGTTCTCCGCGCTGGAGGAGCGCCACCAGTTCCTCTCCGAGCAGCTCGACGACCTGAGGAAGACACGCGAGGACCTGCTCGAGATCGTCCAGGAGGTCGACGCGAAGGTCGAGCAGGTGTTCACCGAGGCCTGGACCGACGTCGAGCGCGAGTTCAACGACGTGTTCTCACGGCTGTTCCCCGGCGGCGAGGGGCGCCTCGTGCTCACCGACCCGTCCGACATGCTCTCCACCGGCATCGACGTCGAGGCGCGCCCACCCGGCAAGAAGGTCAAGCGACTGTCGCTGCTGTCGGGCGGCGAGCGCTCGCTCGTGGCCGTCGCGTTCCTGGTGTCGCTGTTCAAGGCGCGACCCAGCCCGTTCTACATCCTCGACGAGGTCGAGGCCGCGCTCGACGACACCAACCTCGGGCGCCTGCTCGAGATCTACGAGGAGCTGCGCGCCAACTCGCAGCTCATCGTCATCACCCACCAGAAGCGCACGATGGAGGTCTGCGACGCCCTCTACGGCGTCACGATGCGCGGCGACGGCGTCTCGGCCGTCATCAGCCAGCGCCTGCGCGAGGAGGAGTCCGCATGAGCCGCCCCGGCACCTACACGATCACCACGCGGTGGGAGGACGAGGACGTCTACGGCCACGTCAACAACGTGAAGTACTACTCGTACTTCGACACCGCCGTGAACGGCTACCTCATCCGCGAGACCGGGGTCGACATCCGGCGGCTGCCGGCGTACGGGATCGTCGCGGAGACCTCGTGCCAGTTCAAGCGCGAGCTGCGATTCCCGCTCGACGTCGAGGCGCGTCTGGCGGTGACGAGGCTGGGCACCTCGAGCGTCGTCTACGAGATCGGCCTGTACCAGGGCGAGGACCCCGAGCCCGCCGCGATCGGCCGCTTCGTGCACGTCTACGTGACGGGGGAGGACCGCACGGTCACCCCGGTGCCCGACGAGATCCGGACGGTGCTCGAGCCGCTTGTGACAACTGTCACAAGCGCTGTCTGAACCGCGATCGCTGACCCTCTGGGCTCCTAGCATCACGGGCAGGCAGGTCACAACGGAGTGACCTGACGTCGGAAGGACCCGTGTGGACACAGCACTCGACCTCGCCCGGTGGCAGTTCGGCATCACGACCGTCTACCACTTCCTGTTCGTCCCGATGACGATCAGCCTGGCGTTCCTCGTGGCGATCATGCAGACCGTGTGGTGGCGGACCGGGAACGAGCAGTGGCTCCGGCTGACCCGCCTGTTCGGCAAGCTCTTCCTCATCAACTTCGCGATGGGGATCGTCACCGGCATCGTGCAGGAGTTCCAGTTCGGCATGAACTGGAGCAGCTACAGCCGCTTCGTCGGCGACATCTTCGGCGCCCCACTGGCCATCGAGGGTCTGCTCGCGTTCTTCCTCGAGTCGACGTTCCTGGGCCTGTGGATCTTCGGCTGGGACCGGCTCAAGCCCGGCCTGCACCTCATGACGATCTGGATCGCTGCGATCGGGACGGCGCTCTCGGCCTACTTCATCCTGGCCGCGAACTCGTTCATGCAGAACCCGGTCGGCTACACGATGAACGCCGAGCGCGGACGGGCCGAGCTGACCGACTTCATGGCGGTGCTGACGAACAAGGTCGCGCTGATCACCGTGCCGCACACCCTGTTCGCCGCGTTCATGGTCGGCGGCGGCTTCGTGGCGGCCGTGGCGATGTGGCACCTGATCCGCCGGCCCGAGCGTGACGCCGACGCCTTCCGCGGCGCCGCGCGGCTCGGCGCCATCACGCTGCTGATCGCCGGCATCGGGGTCGTCATCACGGGCGACATCCAGGGCAAGGTCATGACCGAGGTCCAGCCGATGAAGATGGCCGCCGCCGAGGCGCTCTACGAGGACGCCGACGAGTGCGCGCCGTTCTCGGTCTTCACGATCGGCACCCTCGACGGCTCGAAGCCGCTGTGGAGCCTCGAGGTGCCGTGCCTGCTGTCCCAGCTGGCCACCGGCAGCTTCGACGGCGAGGTGCGCGGCATCAACTCGCTCAACGCCGAGTACGCCGAGACCTACGCCGACTCCGGCCTCACCGACTTCTCGCCGAACATCCCGGTCACGTACTGGAGCTTCCGCCTCATGATGGGCCTGGGCTTCGCCGCGATGGCCGCGAGCGCCTGGATCCTGTGGACCCTGCGCAAGGGCCGGCTGCCCCGGCAGGGTGCCCGCTCCACCCGCTGGCTGCTGGCGACCGCGATCGTGCTGCCCCTGCTGCCGCTGTTCGCCAACTCGTTCGGCTGGATCTTCACCGAGATGGGCCGCCAGCCCTGGGTCGTGTTCGGCCTGATGCCGACCGAGGCCGGCGTCTCGCCGTCGGTGTCCGCCGCGCAGGTCTGGACCTCGATGATCGGCTTCACGCTGCTGTACGGCGCACTGGCCGTGGTGGAGGTCAAGCTGCTGCTGCGCTACATCGGCAAGGGCCTGCCCGACGCGAACCCGCCCCGGCACGACGACGACTCCGACCGCCCGCTGGCGTTCGCGTACTGAGGAGACCCGCCATGGAACTCACCACCGTCTGGTTCATCCTGATCGCCTTCCTGTTCGTCGGGTACTTCGTCCTGGAGGGCTTCGACTTCGGGGTCGGCATGCTCGTCGGCCTGCTGGCCAAGGACGAGAAGGAGCGCCGCGTCCTCGTCAACACGATCGGTCCCGTGTGGGACGGCAACGAGGTGTGGCTCATCGTCGGCGGCGGCGCGCTGTTCGCCGCCTTCCCCGAGTGGTACGCCACGCTGTTCAGCGGGTTCTACCTGCCGCTGTTCCTCATCCTCGTGGCGCTGATCATCCGCGGGGTCGCGTTCGAGTACCGCGGGCTACGCGAGCACCAGGCCTGGCGCGACCGCTGGGACTGGGCGATCATCGTCGGCTCGTTCCTCCCCGCACTGCTGTGGGGCGTGGCGTTCGCCAACATCGCCCGCGGCGTGCCGCTGAACGAGTCGCACGAGTACGTGGGCGGCTTCTTCAACCTGCTGAACCCGTACGCGCTGCTCGGCGGGGTCATGACCACCGCGGTCTTCCTGACGCACGGCGCGATCTTCGTGGCGCTCAAGACCGTCGGCGACATCCGGGTGCGGGCCCACGCGTTCGCGCAGCGGGTCGGCGTCGTCGCCGCGCTCCTCGCCGTGGCCTTCATCGGCTGGACGGCCGCGCGCGACGGCGACCCGGCCGTCTGGATCATCGGCGCGGTCGCCGCGGTGGCGTTCCTCGGGGCGCTGGCCGCGAGTCACGCCGAGCGGGACGGCTGGGCCTTCGTCGGCACGGCCGTCGCGATCGCGGGCGTCGTCATCATGCTGTTCGTCTCGCTGTTCCCCGACGTCATGCCGTCGACGCTCGACCCGGCGTTCAGCCTCACCACCGAGAACGCGTCGTCGACGCCGTACACCCTCAAGATCATGACGTGGGTCGCGGTGGCGTTCACGCCCATCGTGCTGATCTACCAGTCGTGGTCGTACTGGGTGTTCCGCAAGCGCATCGGCGTGCAGCACATCCCGGCGTGAGACCTCTCGACCCCCGGCTGGTCCGCCGCTCGGCCACCGTCCGCACCCACCTGGTGTGGTCGGTGGCCCTGGGCGCGCTCACCGCCGTGCTCATCATCGGCGTCTCGTGGTGCATCGCCGAGGTCGTGTCCCGTCGCTTCGACGGTCGTGAGGTGCTGCTGCTCCCGCTCGTCATCGTGGCGGCGTTCGGCCTGCGGGCCGCGATCGCGTGGGCCCACGGCGTCGTGAGCGAGCGCGCCGCGATCCGCGTGAAGGCCGAGCTCCGGTCCGAGGTCGTCGACGACCTGCTGGACCCCCGCCGCGTCGGAGCGCGACCCGAGAGCGGTCGCCTCGTCGCGCTGCTGGGCCCCGGCATGGACGCCTTCGACGGCTACGTCGGGAGGTTCCTGCCCCAGCTCGCGCTCGCGGTCATCGTGCCCACCGCGGTCGTCGCGGTCATCGCCTGGACCGACCTGCTCTCGGCGGTCATCATCGTCGTCACGCTGCCGCTGATCGGCGTGTTCATGTGGCTCGTCGGCGTGCTGACCCGCGACCGCGTGGAGCGTCGCTGGGCCGCGATGGAGCGGCTGGCCCGGCACTTCACCGACGTGCTCGACGGGCTCGTCGTGCTGAAGGTCTTCGGCCGCCGCCAGGAGCGCGGCCTCCGCGAGGTCGGCGACCGACACCGCCTCGAGACGATGCGCGCGCTGCGTCTCGCGTTCCTCTCGTCCCTGGTGCTCGAGCTCATCGCGACGATCTCGGTGGCGCTCGTGGCCGTGAGCGTGGGCCTGAGGGTCGTCGAGGGACACCTCGAGCTGCGCGACGCGATGTTCGTGCTCCTGTTGGCCCCCGAGGCGTACCTGCCGGTCCGGCGCGTGGGAACGATGTTCCACGACAGCACCGAGGGCGCGACCGCCACGGCCGAGCTGCTCGACCTGCTCGACCACGAGCGGCACGAGGGCACGCTGGCGCCGCCCGCCGGTCCCGCGCCCATCGCCGTCCGCGCCGCGCGGCTGACCCACCCCGGGCGCACGGCCGCGTCGCTCGCGGTGGACGACCTGACGGTCGAGCCGGGGGAGTTCCTCGCGGTGGTCGGACGCTCCGGCGGCGGCAAGTCCACGCTGCTGGACGTGCTGCTCGGGTTCGAGCGGCTCGACGCCGGCGAGGTGTCGGTCGGGGGCACCCCGCTCGCCGACCTCGACGTCACCGCGTGGCGCGAGTCGGTCGCGTGGGTGCCGCAGACGCCGCACCTCGTCGCCGGGACGCTCGCCGACAACGTCGCGCTGGGCCAGCCCGGCGCCTCCCGTGAGGAGATCGCGTCGGCCGCGCTGGACGCCGGACTCGACCTCGGTCTCGACCGCGTCGTCCGCGAGGGCACGACCGACCTGTCGGCGGGGGAGCGGCGCCGGGTCGCGGTGGCTCGCGCCCTGCTGCGGGCGCGGCGGTCCGGTGCCTGGCTGGTCCTGCTCGACGAGCCCACGGCCGGCCTCGACGCCCGGCACGAGGCCACCGTCCTGGCGGCGCTGCGCGACTCGGGGGCCACCGTCATCGTGGTGACCCACCGACCCGAGACCGTGGCGGCGGCCGACCGGGTCGTGGAGGTGGCCGCATGAGCCGCACGTACTCGCGTCGCACGCGCCTGGGCTTCGGCCTCGCCACTGGCGTGGCCGCGCAGCTGGCCGCCGTGGGCCTGCTGCTCGCCTCGGCGTGGCTCATCGTCCGCGCCGCCGAGCAGCCTCCCGTGCTCTACCTCATGGTCGCGATCGTGTCGGTGCGCTTCTTCGGCATCTCGCGCTCGGTGCTGCGCTACGTCGAGCGCCTCGCCACGCACGACGTCGCGCTCGCCGACGCGGTGGAGCAGCGGGTGGCGACCTACACCGATCTCGACCGCGTCGCTCCCGCCGGACTCGGCGACCTGCGTCGAGGCGACCTCGTCAGCCGCGTCGTCGCCGATGTCGCCCGGCTCCAGGACCGGCTGCTGCGACTGCGGATCCCGTGGTGGGTCGGTCTGGCCGCCACGGCGGTCGTCGTCGGGGTCGTGGCGGCCATCGACCTGAGGTCCGGACTCGTGATCGCCGTCGGCGTCGCGGTCTGCGCGCTGGCCCTGGGACGAGCCGTCGCGCTGGTCGGGGCGTCACGCAGTGGCCGCTCCGAGGCCCAAGGCCGCCTATCGGCCGAGGTCGCCGCCTCTGCGGTCGCGGCCCGGGAGCTCGTCGCCTTCGGCGCAGCGGACCGGGCTCGTGAGACCGCAGCGTCCGCGACGCGCGACGCGCAGTCGGCCCAATCCGGCGGAGCGAGCGTCGCCGGCCTGGGCTCGGCGGTCGTGCTCGCCGTCGCCGGCCTCACCGTCGCCGTCCTGGCGGCGTGGTCGGGCGGGGTCGATCCCGTGCTGGTGGGCGTCGTCCTGCTGGCGCCGATCGCGCTGATCGAGCCCTGGGACGGCTGGTCCGAGGCCGAGCGGCTGCGTCCCGAGGTCACCGCGGCCGCGGCCCGGCTCGCCGCGCTCGGCGACCTCCCGCAGCCCGTGACGGACCCGGGCTCGCCGCGAACGCTCCCGACGTCGTCCGTGCTGGTGGTCGACGAGGTCACGGTGGGCTGGGACGGACCGGTGACCCGGCCCGTCTCGTTCAAGGTCGACGAGGGCGGCACGATCGCGGTCACCGGACCGAGCGGCGTCGGCAAGTCCACGCTCGCCTACGCCCTGCTGCGGCTGCTGCCTGCCTGGCACGGCGCCATCACGCTGGGCGGGGTCGGCACGAGCGAGCTCACGGCGGCCGACGTGCGCTCGCGCATCGGCTACCTCGGGCAGGACGACGCCGTGTTCGACACGTCGATCCGCGAGAACCTGCGGATCGCCGACCCGGACGCGGACGAGCAGCGCCTGCGTGCCGCGCTCGACGCCGCCGGGCTGCTGACGGCGGTCGACGCGATGCCCCAGGGCCTCGACACGCCGGTGGGTGAGCACGGCGGCCGGCTCTCGGGCGGCGAGCGCCAGCGCCTGTGCCTCGCGCGCCTGCTGCTGGCCGACCACCGGGTGCTGGTGCTCGACGAGCCCACCGAGCACCTCGACGCGCCCACCGCCGCGGCGCTCATGGACGACGTCCTGGCCCTCGCGGGTCCCGGGGGACGCAGCCTCGTGGTGATCTCGCACAGCCCGGCCGTGCTGTCCCGGTTCGACGACGTCGTCCGCTTGTCTAGGGTGGACCCGTGACCACCACGACCCTTGTCGTCCTGATCGCCGTCGCCGTCGTCGTCCTCGGTGGCGGCCTGGCGTACCTCATCGCGAACCAGCGCCGGGAGCTCCCGCCGCCGGACGTGATGGACGAGCTGACCGAGCGCGAGATCGAGCACCCCGAGCTGCGCGAGGTCGACCTCGACGAGGTCGAGGAGCTCGAGGCCGGCGTCCTCGAGGAGGAGCCGCCGGCTCCCACGATCGAGCGTCCCGAGGCGCCGCGCGGGCGTCTGTCGCGGCTGCGCTCGCGCCTCTCGCGCTCGCAGTCGAGCCTGGGCCGCGGCCTGCTGTCCCTGCTGGGCGGCGGCGACCTCACCGAGGACCAGTGGGAGGAGATCGAGGACACCCTGCTGGCGGCCGACGTCGGCGTGGGTCCCACCACCGAGCTGGTCACGAACCTGCGTGCCCGCCTGGCCGCCGAGGGCGTCAAGGACCCCGAGCGCGCCAAGCAGGTGCTCCGCGAGGAGCTGCTCGGCCTCGTCGGGCCCTCGCTCGACCGCACGCTGCGCAGCACGGGTGACGACGGCGTGCCCGGCGTCGTGCTCGTCGTGGGCGTCAACGGCACCGGCAAGACCACCACGGTCGGCCGCCTCGCCCGCGTGCTCGTCGCCGAGGACCGCACCGTCCTGCTCGGCGCCGCCGACACGTTCCGCGCCGCCGCCGCCGACCAGCTCGAGACGTGGGGCGCCCGCGTGGGCGTGCCGATCGTCCGTGGTGACGAGGGCGCCGATCCCGCCAGCGTGGGCTTCGAGGCGGTGAAGGAGGGCATCACGACCGGGGCGGACGTGGTCCTCGTCGACACCGCCGGCCGCCTGCACACCAAGTCCGGCCTCATGGACGAGCTCGGCAAGGTCAAGCGCGTCGTGGAGAAGCAGGCCCCCGTCACCGAGGTGCTGCTCGTCATCGACGCCACCACCGGCCAGAACGGCCTCACGCAGGCTCGCGTCTTCGGCGAGGTCGTCGACGTCACCGGCATCGTCCTGACGAAGCTCGACGGCACCGCGAAGGGCGGCATCGTCATCGCCGTGCAGCGCGAGCTCGGCGTGCCCGTGAAGTTCGTCGGCCTCGGCGAGGGTCCCGACGACCTCGCGCCGTTCGAGCCCGCGGACTTCGTCGACGCGCTCCTCGACTGAGGTCCGCACCCCGCGAAACCTGCGTGTAACACGACGCGGGATGTCGAAACGAAGATGACATGTCGCGGGCGGCTCCGCGAAACCGTCGACGGCCACAGTGAGGGCCATGGATGGTTACTACGCCTGGATGCTCATGGCCACGGCCATGGTGCTCTTCATGACCGTGCCCGCGCTCGCCCTGTTCTACGGCGGCATGACCCGAGCCCGCTCGGTCCTCAACATGATGATGATGTCCTACGCGGCCGCGGCCGTCGTGGGACTCGTCTACGTCCTGTGGGGCTGGTCGATGTCCTTCGGCTCGAAGAGCGTGGGCGGCTTCTTCGCCAGCCCCTTCGAGCTGTTCGGCCTCGACGGCGTCGCCTGGGACGGATACATCGCCGTCGCGTTCCAGATGACCTTCGCGATCATCACCGCGGCGCTCATCTCCGGCGCGATCGCCGACCGCGTGAAGTTCTCGGCCTGGCTGGTCTTCCTGCCGCTGTGGGTGACGTTCTCGTACTTCCCGATCGCCCACATGGTGTGGGGCGGCGGCTTCATCCACGAGCACTTCCCGGCGCAGGACTACGCCGGCGGAACGGTCGTGCACATCAACGCGGGCATCGCGGGCGGCATCCTCGCGCTGATCATCGGCAAGCGGATCGGCTGGCCGCGTGAGCAGATGCGCCCGCACAACCTGCCCCTCACGATGATGGGCGCGGCGCTGCTCTGGTTCGGCTGGTACGGCTTCAACGTCGGCTCGATCGTCTTCACCGAGGGCGACGGCGGCGCCAAGGACACGGCGCAGTTCATGTCCGAGACGGGCGTGACCTTCATGAACACCACCGTCGCCACGATGGCCGCGATCCTGGCCTGGCTCGCGGTGGAGCGTCTGCTGCACGGCAAGGCCACCTCGCTCGGCGCGGCCTCGGGCATCGTCGCCGGCCTCGTCGCGATCACGCCGGCCGCCGGCGCGGTCAGCATCGTCGGTGCCATCGCCATCGGCGCGATCTCCGGTGCCCTGTGTGCCTGGGCGGTGGGCCTGAAGTTCCGCTGGGGCCTCGACGACTCGCTCGACGTGGTCGGCGTCCACCTCGTCGGCGGTCTCGTGGGCACGCTGCTGATCGGCCTGCTCAGCACCTCCGACGCCCCGGGCGGCATCGACGGCCTCCTCTACGGCGGCGGGCTCGGCTCGCTGGTCGACCAGACCATGGCCGTCGTGATCGCCGTCGTGTGGACCACGGTCTTCACCACGCTCATCGCGCTGGCCATCAAGCACACGATCGGGTGGCGTGTGGACGACGAGGACGAGGCCACGACCGGCATCGACTTCGCCGAGCACGGAGAGTCCGCCTACGACATCGCCGGGTCCACCGGATCCAGCTTCTGAGAACGGAGAGAATGATCGTATGAAGCTCGTGACCGCGGTGATCAAGCCGCACAAGTGGGAAGAGGTCCGCGAGGCGCTCGCCGCCTCCGGCGTGGCCGGGATGACCGTGACGGAGGCCAGCGGCTACGGCCAGCAGAAGGGCCACACCGAGGTCTACCGAGGCGCCGAGTACGACGTCTCGCTCGTGCCGAAGATCCGCCTCGAGGTCGTCGTGGACGATGCCGACGTCGAGGGCGTCGTCGCCACGATCACGTCGGCTGCCCAGACGGGCAAGATCGGCGACGGCAAGGTGTGGGTCGTCCCGGTCGAGTCGGTCGTCCGGGTCCGCACCGGCGAGACGGACGAAGCGGCGCTCTGAACGAGGAGCTCGACCGGGCTCGCCGGGGCCGGGCGGAGGAGACGGACCGGCTGCTGCGCGACTCGTTCGCCGCGGTGGCCGGGGACGTCGAGACCGGCCTGGCCCTGGCGGCCATCGGCGGCTACGGCCGCTCGCAGCTGTCGCCGCACAGCGACGTCGACGTGGTCCTGGTCCACTCCGACCACCTCGACCCGGCCGACGTCGACGCCCGCGCGGCCGACCTCTGGGGCCGGCTGTGGGAGGCGAACGTCCCGCTCGACCCCGCGGTGAGGTCGCTCGACGAGATGGAGCGGCTGGCCGCGGCGGACCACCGCGTCGCGATCGGCGTCGTCGACGCACGCTGCGTGGCCGGTGACGCCGCCGCGGTGGTGGCGATGCGCTCCACCGTGATGGCGGGCTGGCGGCGGGACGCCCGGCGCCAGCTGGCGGCCGTGCGCACGGACCGCGACGCGCGCCTCGAGCGCTCGGGCCAGCTGGCCTACGAGGCGGTGCCCGACCTGAAGGCCTCCGGGGGAGGGCTGCGCGACGCCGTCCTGCTGCGGGCGATCGCCGCGACGTGGCTCGTCGACGTCCCCGCCCGCGAGGTCGCCCAGCTGACCGCCGACCTGCTCGACGTGCGTGACCTCCTGCACGAGGTCGCCGGGAAGCGCACGGACAAGCTCGTGCCCGAGCTGGTGCCCGACATCGCCGCGCGGCTCGACCTGTCGCCGACCGACCTCGACGTGCACGTGCGCGACGTGGGGCGCCGGCTCGACCACCTCACGGCGCGCGCGTGGCGCCGCCTCGACGAGACCGACCGCAACCCGTACCGCTCGATCGGCAGCCGCGGCCCGGTGATCGAGCGGATCGTCAGCGGTGTCGGTGTCCTCGACGGCGAGATCGTCCTGACGGCCGACGCCACACCGCGGACCGACCCCGAGCTGCTCTTCCGCGTCGCCGCCACCGCCGCGCGCCGGAACCTGCCGATCAACCAGGCCTCGCTCGACCGGATGGCGCGCGAGATCAGCTGGCCGGAGGGTCCGCTCCCGGCCACGACGCACCGTTGGCTGATCGACCTGCTCTCCGCGGGGCGCCGGCTCGTGCCGGTGTGGCTCCAGCTGGACTTCGCCGGGCTCGTCGACCCGTTCTTCCCCGAGTGGGCCGGCATCCGGCTGCGGGGCTCCTCCTCGCCGATCCATCGGTTCACGGTCGACCGGCACAGCCTCGAGGCCGTCGTGAACGCCGACGAGCTCAACCGCGACGTCGCCCGCCCCGACGTGCTGGCGGTGGCCTGCCTGCTCCACGACATCGGCAAGGGCGCGCCCGGCGACCACAGCGAGGTGGGGGAGCCGATGGCGGAGGCCGTCGCGCGGCGCTGGGGCTTCGGCGACCACGACGCCGAGACCATCGGCTGGCTCGTCCGACGACATCTGCTGCTGCCCACGATCGCCACGCGGCGCGACATCGAGGACCCCGTCACGGTGACCAACGTGGCCGAGTTCGTCCCGGACGAGGACGCGCTCGACCTGCTGTCCGCCCTCACGGCCTGCGACGCCCGCGCGACGAGCGCCTCGGCCTGGAGCGACTGGCGGCGCAGCCTCGTCGAGGGGCTGGCGGGCAAGGTGCGCGCGCGGCTGCGCGGCACGACCCCGCCGCCCTCGGACGACTACGCAGGCTGGCCGGCCCACGTGCCGCTGCCCGACCTCACGGTGCCGGACGCCGACCTGCGGCTCACCGCGACCGCGCACCACGACGGCTCGCTCGTCACGATCGTCGTGCCCGACCGGCAGGGCGTCCTGGCCGACCTCGCCGGCGCGCTCACGGTGGCCGGGCTCGACATCCGCTCGTGCCGCAGCATCACGGCCGACGACGTGGCCGCCAGCCTCTGGGAGGTCACGCGGGCGCCGATCGACGCCACCGCGCTGGCCGAGCGGATCCGTCCGGTGCTGCAGGGCCGGCAGGACCTCGCCCAGCGGCTGGCCTACCGGCTCGAGCGCGACGAGTACGAGCCGCGGATCGCCGTGCTGGACACGCACGAGCAGTCGGCCACGCTGCTGCAGGTCCGCACGCTCGACCGGCGCGGGCTGGTGTGGACGGTGTGCCGCACGATCTCCGCGCTGGGGCACCACATCCGCTCGGCCCACCTGTCCACGTACGGCGACGAGGCGCGCGACGTGTTCTACGTGACGGACGACGACGGCGCCGCCCTGGACGACGATGCGGCACAGGTCCTGCGGACTGCGGTGAGCGACGCTCTCGCCTGACGGGTGCTCGGCTACTCTGGGGACCTATGTTCGATTCGCTGCAGGACCGGCTCCAGTCGGCATTCAAGGGACTCCGCGGCAAGGGCAAGCTGTCCGACGCCGACATCGACGCCGTCGCGCGTGAGATCCGCGTCGCCCTGCTCGACGCCGACGTCGCCGTGCCCGTCGTCCGCGAGTTCATCGCCAACGTCAAGGAGCGCGCCCGCGGCGCCGAGGTGAGCCAGGCGCTCAACCCGGCGCAGCAGGTCATCAAGATCGTCAACGACGAGCTCGTCCGCATCCTCGGCGGCGAGACGCGTCGCATCCGGTTCGCGAAGAACCCGCCGACCGTCATCATGCTGGCCGGCCTCCAGGGCGCGGGCAAGACCACCCTCGCGGGCAAGCTGGGTCGCTGGCTCAAGGCCCAGGGTCACTCGCCGATGCTGGTCGCGGCCGACCTCCAGCGCCCGAACGCCGTCACGCAGCTGAAGGTCGTCGGCGAGCAGGCCGGCGTCACGGTCTTCGCCCCCGAGGCCGGCAACGTCGGCGCCGCCCAGACCCAGTCGGGCACCCAGAGCATCGGCGACCCGGTCCAGGTCGCCCGCGACGCCGTCGCCGAGGCGAAGCGCTCGCTGCACGACGTCGTCGTGATCGACACCGCCGGCCGCCTCGCGATCGACGCCGAGCTGATGAAGCAGGCACGCGACATCCGCGAGGCCACGCAGCCCGACGAGGTGCTGTTCGTCATCGACGCGATGATCGGTCAGGACGCCGTCGGCACCGCCGAGGCCTTCCTCGAGGGCGTCGACTTCACCGGCGTCGTGCTGTCCAAGCTCGACGGCGACGCCCGCGGCGGTGCCGCGCTCTCGGTGCGCTCGGTCACGGGCCGCCCGATCATGTTCGCCTCCACGGGCGAGAAGCTCGACGAGTTCGACGTCTTCCACCCCGACCGCATGGCCTCGCGCATCCTCGACATGGGCGACGTCATGACGCTCATCGAGCAGGCCGAGAAGGTCTTCGACGCCGACCAGGCCGCGCAGGCGGCCGAGAAGGTCGCCGGCGGCTCGTTCACCCTGGGCGACTTCCTCCAGCAGATGGAGGCCCTGTCGAAGATGGGGTCGATGACGAAGATGCTCGGGATGCTGCCGGGCATGGGCCAGTTCAAGGACCAGCTCGCGAACTTCGACGAGAAGGACATCGACAAGATCAAGGCGATCATCCGCTCGATGACGCCTGCCGAGCGCGACAACCCCAAGATCATCGACGGTTCGCGCCGCGCCCGCATCGCTCGTGGCTCGGGCACGCAGGTCAGCGACGTCAACCAGCTCGTCACCCGCTTCTTCGAGGCCGCCAAGATGATGCAGCGGATGGCGAAGGGCGGCGGCATGCCGGGGATGGGCGGCATGCCCGGGATGCCCGGCATGGGAGCCGGCAAGCGCGCCGGCGCCAAGCAGCCGAAGCAGGCCAACAAGAAGAAGGGCAAGCGCGTGTCGGGCAACCCGGCCAAGCGCGCGGCGGCCGCGAAGGCCGAGCCCGCGAAGCCCGCCGGTGCCGGCGCGTTCGGGTTCGACCAGAACGCCGCGGCCGACGACTTCGAGCTGCCCAAGGAGCTACGCGACCTGCTCTGACGCGACGGGCGCCCGCGCCGGGCGTAGCGTGTGGGCCATGAGTCCACCGCTGGTCGTGGTCATGGGGATCTCGGGGGTCGGCAAGTCCGCGGTGGGTCACGCGGTGGCCGACCGCGCCGACGTCCCCTACGCCGACGGCGACGACTACCACCCGAAGGCCAACATCGAGAAGATGTCGGCCGGTCAGGCGCTCACCGACGAGGACCGCTGGCCCTGGCTCGAGCTGATCGGCGGCTGGCTCGCCGAGCACGACGAGGCCGGCGGCGTGATCAGCTGCTCCGCGCTGCGTCGCGTCTATCGCGGCGTCCTCACGAAGCACGCCCCGCGCACGGTGTTCCTGCACCTCGTGGGCGACCATGCGCTGATCCTGTCCCGCATGGAGGGACGCGACCACTTCATGCCGACCTCGCTGCTGGAGTCGCAGGAGGCCACCCTCGAGCCGCTCGAGGCCGATGAGAACGGCGTCGTCTTCGACGTCACCGAGACGCCCGAGCGGATCGCGGCGGCGTTCCTGCTCTGGCTGCGCACCCAGGAGGATGCCTGAATGTCCGACTCGACCCAGCTGATCCTCGCGGCCCTCATCGGCATCGCGGTCATCGTCGTGCTGATCACGGTGGCCAAGCTGCACCCGTTCCTGAGCCTGACCCTCGGCTCGCTCGCGGTCGGCGCCATGGCCGGAATGCCGATGGCCGACGTGCTGGAGAGCTTCAGCACGGGCGTCGGCGACACCGTGGCCGGCGTCGGCATGCTGATCGCCCTCGGTGCGATGTTCGGCAAGCTGCTCGCGGACTCCGGGGGAGCGGACCAGATCGTCGACACGATCATCGGGAAGTCGTCCGACCGGATGCTGCCCTGGGCGATGGCCGGCATCGGCGCGCTCATCGGCCTGCCGATGTTCTTCGAGATCGGCCTCGTGCTGCTGATGCCGGTGATCTTCCTGGTGTCGCGCCGGTCGGGGAAGTCGCTGATCGCGCTCGGCATCCCGGCCCTGGCCGGCCTGTCGGCGATGCACGGGTTCGTGCCCCCGCACCCCGGCCCGCTCGTCGCCGTGGACGCGCTGGACGCGGACCTCGGCCTCACCCTCGGTCTCGGCGTCCTGGTCGCGATCCCCACGATCATCGTCGCCGGCCCGATGTTCGCGAAGGTCGCCACGCGCTGGGTCGACATCCCGGCGCCCGACCTCTTCTCCACCGACGAGACCGTGACCCACGAGAAGCGTCCGTCGTTCGCGCTGACGCTCGCCACGGTCCTGCTGCCGGTCGTGCTGATGCTGGCCAAGACGGTCGCCGACATCATCGAGGCCGAGGGGATCATGCGGTCGACGCTCGACTTCATCGGCACGCCGCTCGTCGCCCTGCTGATCTCGGTGCTGGTGGCGCTGTTCACCTTCGGCCGGGCGGGCGGCATGGAGTGGCAGAAGATCATGGACAGCCTCGGCGCCTCGCTCGGTCCGATCGCGGGCATCGTGTTCATCGTCGGCGCCGGCGGCGGCTTCAAGCAGACCCTCATCGACACCGGCATCGCCGACGTCGTGGCGGGCTGGGTCGAGGACACGGACTTCTCCGTGCTGGTGGTGGCGTGGCTCGTGGCCGTGCTGATCCGCCTGGCGACGGGGTCGGCGACGGTCGCCACCGTCACGGCCTCGGGCATCATGGCGCCGCTCGCCGAGGGCCTCAGCACCCCCGAGGTCTCGCTGCTCGTGCTCGCGATCGGCGCGGGCTCGGTGTTCTTCAGCCACGTGAACGACGCGGGCTTCTGGCTGGTCAAGGAGTACTTCGGCATGACGGTCGGCCAGACCATCAAGACCTGGTCGCTCATGGAGACCGTGCTGTCCGTGTCCGGTCTGGTGTTCGTGCTCTTGCTGGGACTCGTAGTCTGATCGGGTGCTGATCGCGCTCCTGCGCCACCACCTGCGGCCCTACCGGGTCCCGGTCCTGGTGGTGTGCCTCTTCCAGCTGGTCCAGACCCTGGCCACCCTGTACCTGCCCGGACTCAACGCCGACATCATCGACGAGGGCGTCGCCCAGGGCGACATCGGCCACATCTGGCGCGTCGGCGGGCTCATGCTCGCGGTGACGGTGCTCCAGGTCGTGTGCAACGTCGTCGCCGTCTACGTCGGGTCGCGCGTAGCGATGGCCGTGGGCCGCGACCTGCGTGCCGCGGTGTTCGGCAAGGTCCAGTCGTTCGGCAGCCGCGAGATGGCCTCGTTCGGGCCGCCCACGCTGATCACCCGCAACACCAACGACGTCCAGCAGGTCCAGCTGCTGCTGTTCATGGGCCTGACGATGATGGTCGCCGCGCCGATCACCGGCATCGGCGGCCTCGTCATGGCGCTGCGCGAGGACGTGCAGCTGTCGGGCGTCTTCCTGATCGTGCTGCCGGTCCTCGTGATCTCGCTGGGCCTGATCATCGCGCGCATGCGGCCCCTGTTCCGGCTCATGCAGGAGCGCATCGACACCCTGAACCAGATCATGCGCGAGCAGATCACCGGGGTGCGCGTCGTCCGTGCGTTCGTGCGCGAGGATCAGGAGGCCGCGCGCTTCGCCCACGCCAACGAGCTGAACCGCCAGGTCGCCGTCGGCGCGGGTCGCCTGATGACGATCTTCTTCCCGCTCCTGATGGGGATCATGAACCTCTCGGTCGTCCTCGCGCTGTGGTGGGGCGCCTCGCGCATCGGCGCGGGCGAGCTGCAGATCGGGCAGCTGACCGCGTTCCAGCAGTACCTGATCCAGACGCTGATGGCGGTCATGATGGCCACCTTCATGTTCATGCTGTGGCCGCGGTCGGAGGTCTCGGCCGAGCGCCTCACCGAGGTGCTGCGGACCGAGCCGGCGGTCGACCTCGACCCGGAGGTGCCGTCGGTCGAGCTCACGCAGGGGCGTGTCGACGTCGACGGCGCCTCGTTCGCCTACCCGGGTGCCGAGAGCTCGGTCATCTCCGACGTGTCGCTCGTGGCGCGCCCTGGTGAGACCACGGCGATCGTGGGCTCGACGGGCAGCGGCAAGACCACGCTGCTCGGTCTCGTCGCGCGGCTCTTCGACGTGACGAAGGGGCGTGTTCTGGTCGACGGCCTCGACGTCCGCGACGTGCGACCGGCCGACGTCTGGAGCGCGATCGGCCTCGTCCCGCAGAAGGCGCTGCTGTTCACCGGCACGATCGCCGACAACCTGCGCTTCGGGCGCGCCGACGCCACCGACGAGGAGCTCTGGGACGCCCTGCGCATCGCCCAGGCGGAGGACTTCGTCCGTGCCATGCCCGAGGGTCTCGGGTCGCCCGTCAGCCAGGGCGGCTCGAACTTCTCCGGCGGCCAGCGCCAGCGCCTCGCGATCGCCCGCGCGATCGTGAAGCGCCCGCGCATCTACCTGTTCGACGACTCGTTCTCCGCACTGGACTACGCCACCGACGCGGCCCTGCGTGCGGCGCTCAAGCCCGTCACCGCCGACGCCGCCGTGGTGATCGTGGCCCAGCGGATCAGCACGATCCGCGACGCCGAGCGGATCCTCGTCCTCGACGAGGGCCGGGCGGTCGGCACGGGCACGCACGAGCAGCTCATGGAGACCTGCGAGGTCTACCGCGAGATCGTCCTGTCGCAGCTGTCGCCGGAGGAGGCCCGATGAGCTGGCACGGAGCGCCGCAGAAGCCAGCGCGGGCGACCGAGTTCAAGGCCACGTTCGGCCGCGTGTTCCGCCGTCTGCTGCGCGACCGCACGATGGTGTTCGCGCTGGCGGCGTTCGGCCTCATCGGCGTGACACTGTCGGTGATCGGCCCGAAGGTCCTCGGCCACGCCACCGACGTGATCTTCGACGGCTTCCTCTCCAGCCAGTTCCCCGAAGGGATGACGAAGGCCGAGGCCGTCGCCTCGCTGCGCGCGGACGGGCAGGACCAGCTGGCCGAGCTCGTCTCCGCCATCGACCTGAGGCCCGGCGAGGGCATCGACATGGGCCGCCTCGGCACGATCCTGGCGATCGTCACCGTGGTCTACGTCGTGTCGTCGCTGTTCATGTGGCTCCAGGGCGTCCTCGCCACCACCGTGGTGCAGCGGATGGTCGCCGACCTGCGCAACGACGTGGAGGACCAGCTCAACCACCTGCCGCTCGCGCACCTCGACCGGCAGGAGCGCGGCGAGATCATGTCGCGCACCACGAACGACCTCGACAACCTCGCGCAGTCGCTGCAGCAGACGCTCAGCCAGATGATCACCAGCATCCTCATGGTGATCGGCACGCTCGCGATGATGTTCTGGATCTCGCCGCTGCTGACGATCATCGCCCTGGTGACGATCCCCGTCGCGATCGCGATCACCGGCGCCGTCATGAAGCGCTCGCAGCCGCAGTTCGTGGCGCAGTGGACGCAGACCGGCCGCCTCAACGCGATCGTCGAGGAGTCCTTCACCGGCCACGAGGTCGTCAAGGTGTTCGGCCGCCAGAAGGTGGCCGAGGAGGAGTTCGCGGCCACGAACGACGAGCTGTTCGGGGCGTCGTTCCGGGCGCAGTTCATCTCCGGCGTGATCCAGCCGCTCATGATGTTCGTCTCGAACCTCAACTACGTCCTGGTCGCCGTGGTGGGCGGCCTGCGGGTCGCCAACGGATCGCTGTCGCTCGGCTCGGTGCAGGCGTTCATCCAGTACTCGCGCCAGTTCACGCAGCCGCTCACGCAGGTCGCCGCGATGGTGAACCTGCTGCAGTCGGGCATGGCGTCGGCCGAGCGCGTGTTCGCGTTCCTCGACGAGGAGCGCGAGCGTCCCGATCGCGTCGACGCGCCCGAGCCCGATCCGCTGCGCGGCCGCGTCGTCTTCGACCACGTGGACTTCTCGTACACCGACGAGCCGCTCATCGAGGACCTCTCGCTCGTGGCCGAGCCCGGACAGACCGTCGCGATCGTCGGACCCACCGGCGCGGGCAAGACCACGCTGACGAACCTCGTGCTGCGCTTCTACGAGGTCGACGGCGGGCGCATCACGCTCGACGGCGTCGACATCGCGGACATGAGCCGGCGCGAGCTCCGAGACGACTTCGGCGTCGTCCTGCAGGACACGTGGCTGTTCTCGGGCACGATCCGGGAGAACATCGCGTACGGCGCCGACGACCCGACGGAGGAGCAGATCCTCGCGGCGGCGCAGGCGGCCTCGGTGGACCACTTCGTGCGCACGCTGCCCGACGGCTACGACACCGTGATCACCGACGACGGCGGGGGAGTGAGCGCCGGACAGCGCCAGCTGCTCACGATCGCGCGGGCGTTCCTGGCCGATCCGGCGATCCTCGTGCTCGACGAGGCGACCAGCTCGGTGGACACCCGCACCGAGGCCCTCGTGCAGTCGGCGATGAACGACCTGCGCTCCGGACGCACCAGCTTCGTGGTCGCGCACCGGCTCTCCACGATCCGCGACGCGGACCTGATCGTCGTCATGGAACAGGGTCGGATCGTCGAGCAGGGCACGCACGACGAGCTCATCGCGGCGGAGGGCGCGTACCAGCGGCTGTACGCCGCGCAGTTCGCCTCCACGGCGCAGACACCGCCCCGATAGGCTGTGCGGGTGTCCACACAGCCCGTTCTCGCCGTCATCGGCCGTCCCAATGTCGGCAAGTCGACTTTGGTCAACCGCATCATCGGACGCCGCGAGGCCGTCGTCGAGGACGTCCCCGGCGTGACTCGCGACCGCGTCCCCTACGACGCGGTCTGGAACGGTCGCGCGTTCACCGTCGTGGACACGGGCGGCTGGGACCCCGACGCCAAGGGCATGGCCGAGCGGATCGCCGCCCAGGCCGAGGTCGCCATCGCCGTCGCCGACGCGATCCTGTTCGTCGTCGACGCCCGCGTGGGCGCCACCGACGTCGACGACCGCGTCGTGCGCCTGCTCCGCGACGCCGGCAAGCCGGTCGTCCTCGCGGCGAACAAGGTGGACGACCAGAAGAGCGAGCTCGAGGCCGCCGCACTGTGGAACCTCGGCCTCGGCGAGCCGTACCCCGTCTCCGCCCTGCACGGCCGCGGCAGCGGCGACCTGCTCGACGCCATCATGAGTGCCCTGCCCGAGGCACCGCCCGAGGACTTCGACGCTCCCGCCGGCCCGCGTCGCGTGGCGATCGTCGGCAAGCCCAACGTGGGCAAGTCCAGTCTGCTCAACAAGCTGGTGGGCGAGGACCGCGTCGTCGTCGACAACGCCTCGGGCACCACGGTCGACCCCGTCGACGAGCTCGTCGAGCTGGGCGGGCGCCTGTGGACCTTCATCGACACCGCCGGCATCCGCAAGCGCGTCAAGACCGCCAGCGGCCACGAGTACTACGCCAGCCTGCGCACCTCCAGCGCGATCGAGCGCGCCGAGGTCGCGGTCATGGTGATCGACGCGAGCGAGTCGATCACCGAGCAGGACCTGCGCATCATCAACACGATCGAGGAGACCGGCCGCGCCGTCGTGCTGGCCTTCAACAAGTGGGATCTCGTCGACGACGAGCGCCGCTTCTACCTCGACCGCGAGATCGAGCGCGACCTCGTGCAGATCCCGTGGGCGCCGCGCATCAACGTCGCGGCCCGCACCGGCTGGCACATCGACCGCCTCGTGCGCGCGCTCGACGCGGCGCTCGAGGGCTGGGAGACCCGCGTGTCCACCGGCGCGCTGAACTCGTTCCTCGGGCGCCTCGTGGCCGAGCACCCGCACCCCGTGCGCGGCGGCAAGCAGCCGAAGATCCTCTTCGGCACGCAGGCGTCCACCGCTCCGCCCACGTTCGTGCTGTTCACCTCGGGCAAGCTCGAGGCGGGCTACCTGCGCTTCATCGAGCGCCGGCTGCGCGAGGAGTTCGGCTTCGTGGGCAGCCCGATCCACCTGCAGCAGCGCCCGCGCAAGAAGCGCGAGCGCCGCTGATGCGCTCGCCCGTCCCGGACTACCTCGACGAGGTCCTCCAGGCCTGCGGCGGCATCGAGGGCGAGCCCGCCGACTACATCCCCGAGCTGGCGAAGGTCGACCCGTCCCTGTCGGCGATCGCGATCAGCACGGTGGACGACGCGCACCACAGCGCGGGCGACGCCGAGCACCGCTTCACGATCCAGTCGATGTCGAAGCCGTTCGCGTACGCGGTGGCGATCGAACACCTGGGCTGGGACGCCGTGCACGCCAAGATCGACGTCGAGCCCTCGGGTGAGGCGTTCAACGAGATATCGGTGGACTCCGAGACCGGCCGGCCCCACAACGCGATGATCAACGCCGGCGCGATCGCGACCGCCGGGCTGGTGGGCTCGTTCGAGCGCTTCGCCGAGTTCGCCTCGAAGCTGGCCGGCCGCGAGCTGGAGCTGGACGAGGCCGTCTACGAGTCCGAGATGGGCTCCGTGCACCGCAACCTGGCGCTCGCGCACCTCATGGCGGCCTACGGCGTCGTCGAGGACCCGGTCGACGCGGTCGAGCGCTACGTGCGTCAGTGCTCGCTGGCGGTGGACGTGCGCGACCTGTCGCGGATGGCCGCCACGCTGGCGAACGGTGGCGTCCAGCCCGAGACGGGGGAGCGTCTGATGGCCGAGGCCACCGCCCGGCAGGTGCTCAGCGTGATGGCCACGTGCGGGATGTACGACGCGGCGGGCGACTGGCTCAGCACCGTGGGCATCCCAGCGAAGAGCGGCGTCTCCGGCGGGATCATCGGCGTGCTGCCGGGCCAGGTGGGCGTCGCGGTGTTCTCGCCCGGCCTGGACGCGCACGGCAACAGCGCCCGCGGCGTGGAGATGATGCGCCGCCTGTCGGACGACATGGGCATGCACCTGATGAATCCCGGTCGTCCGTCGCGCTCGGCGCTGGCCGACGTGCGGGTGGAGGACGACTCCACGACCTACGTGCTGGGTGGCGACCTGCTCTTCGCGAGCGCCGAGTCGCTGATCCGTCACCTGGTGGAGAACCCGCCGGAGACGCAGCGGGTCGTGTTCGACATCCGCCGCGTCGACGAGGTCACCGACGTGGGTCGCCGCATGGCGCTGGAGGCCAAACGCCGGCTCGAGCTCGACGGCCTCAGCGTTACGGTGACGGACCTCGACGACGACGCTCGCCTGATCTAGACCGCCGGCCACAGGTCGAGCTCCGCCACGACGGGCGCGGGCAGGTGCCACCGCTCGCGGTGCTCGACCGCGGGTGCGATGAACTTCTCGGGCAGTCGTCCGTGCGACTTCATGTTGTGGTGCTTGCGACAGAGGCAGCGCAGGTTCGCGGCACTGGTGGTGCCGCCCCGGTCGTAGGCCAGCTCGTGGTCGAGATCGGTCTCGGCCACCGGTGCTCGGCAGCCGGCCACCCGGCAGGTGCCGTCCCTCCAGTGCAGGGCGGCCCGGAGGGAGTCCGGCGGTTGGTAGCCGAGGCTGGTGGTGTCGAGCACCCGGCCGAGCGGATCGAGGACGAGGCGGCGGAAGAGCGTGGTCTCGGAGGCGGCGAGCTCGCGGACCCACTCGGCCGGCAGCGCCGCTTCGCCGTCTCGGGTGACGCCCGGACCATCGGTGAGACCGACGAGGTCGGTGGCGTCGATGCTGATGGCGATCTCGGCGCGGATGTCGGTCTCGGTGCCGGTGCAGGACGTGAGCCAGTGGCCCACGAGGTCGGCCTGGCGCTGGTCGCGGGTGCGGCGGTCGATCTCGCCCGTCTCGGCGTCGATCTTCGGCAGTGCCTTCGCCGCACGCCGCAGCCGGTGGCCGACCGCGATCGCGACGTGGGTGGGCAGGAGCGCACTCAGCCAGGACGTGCCGTCGCCGTTGTGGCTGATGTCGACGCGCCGGGTCCCGACCGAGCGCTGGGCCTCGGCGCTGACCTGCTCGGGCTCGAGTCGGGCGCGCATCCGTCGCAGCCAGGACCGGAGCTCGCCGGTGGTGTGCGTGGTGGCGTAGGCGACGACGGAGGCGTCGAGCGCCTCGGCGGCCGCCGTGGTCTGAAGCTGGTCGACCGTGGTGGCGATCAGTCCGGCGCGGGTGGCGTCGATCGACCCGTCGCCGAACGCGATCCACGTGCGCGGCGCCCGGTCGCGTAGCGTGCCCGCATCGTTGACGAGGCCCCACACACGGTGCTCGGTCATCCGCAGCGCCTGGGCGAGGTGCAAGGTCACCTCGCGACGACCGAGCTCCTTGCCGATCTCGGGCGCCTCCTCGGCGTCGACCTCGGCACACGCGGACTCGTGGGAGGTGAGGACGAGCGACCACAGCGCGAACTCGGCGCGTGCCTGTGCTCGCGCCGCGCTCTGCAGCAGCAGCTGCTCAACCTGGTCCATGCGTCCAACCTAGGGACGCCCACCGACACCGCCTCGGGTCGACTGCACGACGGGTCGAGGTCAGATACCGAGGTCCTGCTGGACCTTCCGGAGTGCGTCGGCGGACGAGTGGAGCTGGCGCTCCTCGTGGGCGGACATCCGCACGTCGAGCACGCGCGAGACGCCCTTGGCATTGACGATGCTGGGCAGCGAGAGCGCGACGCCGTCGATGCCGTGGTGGCCACGGTGGACGATGCTGACGGGCAGCACGGCGTTCTCGTCGCGCAGGACCGCCTCGATGATCCGGGTCGCCGAGACGCCGATCGCGTAGTTGGTGGCGCCCTTGCCCTCGATCACGGCGTAGGCCGCGTTGCGGACCCGGTCGGTGATCTCGTCGAGCTCGCGGTGCGAGAACGGGCTCTGGTCCGAGGCCGTGGGGGAGGGCGCCCAGTCCAGGATCGGCACGGGTCCGATGCGCGCCTGCGACCACAGCGCGAACTCGGTGTCCCCGTGCTCGCCCACGATGTCGGCGTGCACGCTGTTCGGGGCGACGCCGGCGCGGGTGGCCAGCAGCTGGCGCAGCCGCGACGTGTCGAGCACGGTGCCGGACGCCATCACGCGCTCCTCGGGCAGGCCCGTGATCTGCTGCGCGGCGACCGTCAGCACGTCGCACGGGTTCGTGACGAGCACGTAGACCGCGTTCGGAGCGTGCTCCATGAGGACCGGCAGCATCTGCTCGAGGATCCTCACGTTCGTGCCGGCGAGGTCGATGCGGGTCTGCCCGGGATCCTGCTTCGCCCCCGCCGTGATGACGACGAGATGCGCACCCGCGACCACCTCCGGGTCGGCTCCGCCGATGATCTGGCTGCTGCCCGTGAAGAGGGCGCCGTGCTGGAGGTCGAGCACCTCCGCCTCGACCTTCGGCCGGTTCACGTCGTACAGCGCGATGGTGCGCGCGGACCCGCGGATGAGGCAGGCGTAGGCGATCGCGGTGCCCACGCTGCCGGCTCCGACGATGGCGACCTTGGAGTTCTCGATGACGGCCATGGGCCCATTCTGGTGCCCGGCTGGGCCCCTGACGACCTCGGGAGGACCTACGGTAGACTCTTGCAGGTTGTCACGGGCTGTAGCGCAGCTTGGTAGCGCACCTGACTGGGGGTCAGGGGGTCGCAGGTTCAAATCCTGTCAGCCCGACAACGGAAAGCCCCGGGAGACCGGGGCTTTCGTCATGTCTGAGGAGGCTCGCCCGATCCGCACGACGATGGATCGGCGCCCCAGTTGTGGGACGGCAGGAACTCTCTAGGCTGGGTTCATCGGCACCGCAGTGGGCGACAGCGGTGCGGAGGGGGTCGTGACCATGCATTTGCCGAACCGGATGAGGTACTGGAGCCGCGCCGCAGGTGAGGCGGTGGCGAGGACATGGGTGCCCGCGCGCCCTCCTGCCAAGCCCGCGCGGGAGCCCCGCGGCGCCGACGAGATGGCGCTCCTGATGTCTGCATGCGCTCCCGACGACGGGCTTCCCACCCTTGACCTGGTGGACGTCGACGAGCTGGCCGAGATCGTGGCTGGCCGCAGCGACACCTCTCTCGAGTCCGCCAGGCGGGCCGTGCGACGAGGCGTGCTGTGCGCGGGCTACACGCCCGAGAGCCGCCACATCACGACAGCCGATGCGTTCGACGTCGTGGAGGAAGCGCTGCGGTTCCACGTCCGACGAGGCTGACTCTCGTCGAGAGGGTGAGGACGATGCGGGCTCGGCAGGCGACTCCGCGTGAGGTGGAGATCCGCTGTGAGCCGCGACGTCCCGAGACCGACACGACGCTCGGTGTCTCGGTCACGGCCGCCGCTCCGGCGCGGCAGGCGCGCCACCGCCTGGTCACGGTGGGCGACTCGCTCACGCACGGGTTCATGAACGGTGCGATCCACCGGACCGACCTGTCGTGGCCCGCCATGGTGGCCTACGAGCTCGGTCTGTCGGCGCAGGAGTTCACGTACCCGACCTATGAGTGGCCCACCGGGCCCGGTGGCCTCCCGGTCGACCTCGAACGGCTGGCGCGGGAGTTCGACCGCCGGTTCGGCAGCCGCCTGGACCTGCTCGAGAGCCTCCGAGCGGCGCCGTGGCTGCGCGACCACATGGACAGCATCGAGGACTTCTGGGAGCGCGGGACCGGCTCCCGTCCGCCCGGCCGGGGCGCCCCGTTCCACAACATGGCCGTCTACGGCTGGGACGTCCTGGACCCCTTGGTGACGACCGAGGCCCGCATCGAGCGGACGCTCGCGGCGCCGACGACGGACGACTTCCTCGGCCAGCTGGTCGAGCACCACCACGCGCGAGCGGCGTGGCCCGTCCTGCGCCGCGCCGCCGGCGACGACCCGCGGCGCACCGTCCTCGACGCGATCGAGGACCTCGCGGTGGACGAGGGGATCGAGACGCTCGTGGTCGTCCTGGGGTCCAACAACGCGCTGGGCTCCATCGTCTCGCTCGAGACCGTGTGGACGCCCGAGGGCTACGCCGAGCTGACGCTCGCTCAGCGACGCGACGCCCGGGCGGGCTGCACGATCTGGCGACCGAGCGCGTTCGAGGCCGACTGGGCCGACCTCGTCGCGCGGCTGCGCAGGATCCCCGCCCAGCACGTCGTGGTGGCGACGGTCCCGTCGGTCACGATCGCGCCGATCGCCCGCGGCACTCACCAGAAGGTGCGCCCCGACTCGCGGTACTTCCCGTTCTACACACGGCCGTGGGTGACCGACGAGGACTTCGACCCGCGGCACGACCCGCACCTCGTCGAGGACGAGGTCCGCGCGATCGACTCGGCGATCGACGCCTACAACGAGACGATCATCGCGTCGGTCCGGGCCGCCAGGGAGTCCGGCCTCGACTGGCACCTGTTCGACATGGGCGGCCTGCTCGACCGGCTCGCGACCCGCCGCTACGTCGCCAGCCCGTGGGCCCGTCCGGCGTGGTGGGAGCCGTACGAGCTCCCGCCGGCGCTGAGGGGGCTGGACCCGGTGCCGACCACTCGGTTCTTCCGCTCGGGCCCCGACGGACGCACCGAGGGTGGTCTGTTCTCCCTCGACGGCGTCCACCCGACGACGATCGGCTACGGCATCCTCGCGCAGGAGGTCGTCTCGGTGCTCGGCTCGGCGGGCGTCGCCTTCTTCGACCGGCAGGGCCACCCGCGTGCCGACCCGGTGGAGCTGGACTTCGAGCGGCTGCTGCGCGCGGACACCCTCGTCTCGGACCCGCCGGTGTCCATCACCAGCTCACTCGGACTGCTCGGCTGGCTGGACGACCGGATCGACTGGGTGTCGAGGTTCCTGCCGTTCGTCCACTCGCCGCTCTGAGGACGGGCATGTGGTCGCGCGCCTCCCCGCGGTTCGCCGACCGGACCGACGCCGGACGTCGACTGGTCCCGCTGGTGCGGCACCTGCGGGGACCGGAGCTCGTCGTGCTCGGACTGCCGCGCGGCGGTGTGCCGGTCGCGTTCGAGGTCGCCCGCGCGCTGGACGCGCCGCTCGACGTGGTCGTGGTGCGCAAGCTCGGCTTCCCGTTCCATGCCGAGCTGGCCATGGGCGCGATCGGCGAGGGCGGGAGCGAAGTGCTGGACGAGGCGCTGGTCGCCTTCGAGGGCACGACCGAGCAGCAGGTGCGCGAGGTGGAGCGGCGGGAGCGAGAGGCGCTGGACGAGCGTGTCCGGCGCCTCCGTTCCGCCCGGGAACCGCTGGACCTCACCGGGCGTACCGCCCTGCTCGTGGACGACGGGATCGCCACGGGAGCGACGGTGCGGGTCGCGTGCCGGGCGGCGCGGGTGCGGGGCGCGATCCGCGTGGTCGTCGCGTCGCCCGTGGCGCCGACGGGGGTCGCTGACGTCCTGATCGAGGCCGACGAGGTGGTCGTGCTCCACATGCCGCTCCACTTCGCCGCGGTCGGGCACTGGTACCGCGACTTCACAGCCGTCAGCGACCGCGAGGTCGCCGCGCTGCTCGGCCTGCCCTGAGGCACGGGTGGGGCTCGACCTCTGGGACCCTCGGAGGGTGTCGACCCCCGCCAGGACCTGGTCGCCGTGGCGCGGCGTGTTCGCGTTCGGCCTGGTCAGCCTCTTCGCCGACATGGTCTACGAGGGGATGCGGTCGATCGCGGGCCCCTACCTCGGCGAGCTCGGCGCCTCGGCCGCGACCGTCGGTCTGATCACCGGTGCTGGCGAGGCGGCGGCGCTCGTGCTGCGCCTCGTGGCGGGCCGGGTCGCCGACCGCACGCAGCGGCACTGGCTGCTCACCGGGATCGGCTACGGCCTGACCGCGGTGTGCGTGCCGCTGCTGGCCGTCGCACCCGAGCTGGGCTCGGCCGGCCTCGCCGTCGCGACGCTGCTGATCCTCGCCGAGCGTACGGGCAAGGCCCTGCGGAGCCCGTCGAAGTCGGTGCTGCTCGCCTCGGCCGCGCAGTCCGTGGGCCGCGGCAAGGGCTTCGGCGTGCACAAGGCACTCGATCAGGTCGGGGCGTTCGCGGGGCCTCTCGTGGTGGCCGGCGTCGCCGCCGTGTGGAGCGTCCAGGCCGGGCTCGCGGTGCTGGCGATCCCCGGCGTCATCGCGCTGCTGATCCTGGCGGTGCTGCGGCGTCGTCTCGCGACCCCCGGCCTGGAGGAGGTGCCGGTGCCGGCCCTGGGCGACGGCGAGCGACTGTCCGCGCGGTTCCACGCCTTCGCCCTCGCGATCGCGATCACGACGGCGGGCCTGCTGACCTTCGGCCTGTTCGGCTACCACCTCGCCGAGCAGGACCTCGTGAGGACGGCGGCGGTGCCGGTCGTCTACGCCGGCGCCATGGCCGCGTCCGCACTGGCCGCCCTCGTCGCCGGCGTGGCCTTCGACCGGTGGGGCGGCGGCACGCTGATGGTGCTGCCGCTCGTCGTCGCGCCGGTGCCGGCCCTGGTCTTCCTCGACGGGCTCGGGCTCGCGCTGCTGGGCATCGTGCTGTGGGGTGCCGCGACCGGTCTGCAGGACTCCGCGGTCAAGGCGCTCGTGGCCGACCTGGTGCCGCGGGAGCGCCTGGCCACCGCCTACGGCGTGTTCGCCGCCTACCAGGGCGTCGCGGCGCTGGCCGGCGGAGCGATCGCCGGGCTCCTGTACGCCGACCACCGCGTGCTGCTGTCGGCCGGCACGGCGGTCGTGATGCTGCTCGCGTACGTGCCGCTGCGGTGGGCGCTGCGGCACCGGGCACCCCGGTAGGCTGGCGTCGTGCACAGGCATCAGCGATTTCGCGACCCCCGGCCGGGTGAAGGCCGCGGGGTCGTCGACGCGCGCTCGTAGCGCCGCAGGTCTCCGCAGGCACGGCCGGGGGGAAGCTCCGCTCCTTCGCCCACCTGCAACCTTTTGGAGACCTCCTCATGTCGCACGCCGACCACCTCACCCCTGACCAGCTCTGCCGCGCACTGAACCTGCGCGACCTCACCGATCCCGCTCAAGGTGAGCACGTCATGCAGACTCTCCTCGCATCCGTCGTGGATGCGCTGGAGTCCGCGTGGGGTGCCTCCGTCCGCCACGTACGTCACTCGCCGATCGTGCCCGTCCGCGAGAACTACGACCGCCTGGGCTACCACCACGACGACGTCACCCGCGCCCGTCGCTACACCCGCTACGTCAGTCCCACGGTGATGCTCCGCAGCCACACGAGCGCTGAGCTGCCCGCCGCCCTCGAGGAGTACGCGGGACGTCGTGAGGTCGACGAGCTGATCGTGGCGCCGGGCCTCGTCTACCGGCGTGACGCCGTGGACCGCAGCCACGTGGGAGAACCGCACCAGGTCGATCTCTGGCGCATCCGCAGCACGCCTGCCACGAGCGATGAGGACATGCTCAGCATGATCAGCCGCGTCGTCGAGACGGTGCTCCCGGGCGCCGCGTGGAGGACGACCGACGTCTCGCACCCCTACACGGTGGGCGGCCGGCAGATCGACGTCCTGCACGAGGGCGCATGGCTCGAGCTCGCCGAGTGCGGACGCATCCATCCCGAGGTACTGCGCGGATCCGGTCTCGACCCGGACCGGTGGTCCGGACTGGCGCTCGGCATGGGGTTGGAGCGGGCGCTGATGCTGCGCAAGGGCATCCCCGACATTCGCTACCTCCGGGCGGAGGACCCGCGCATCGCCGCCCAGATGCGGACCCTGGAGCCGTGGCAGCACGTCTCGCTGCTGCCGGCGACGCGGCGCGACATCTCGGTGGTGGTCGGTGCGGAGGAGGACGAGGAGACACTGGGCGACCGCATCCGGATCGCGCTCGGCGACGACGCGGACGTCGTCGAGTCCATCGACGTCCTCGGTCGCACGACGCACGACGAGCTGACCGGGCCGGCACGCGCTCGGCTCGGCACCCGGGACGGCCAGGTCAATCTGCTGCTGCGCATCGTGCTCCGCCCCATCGACCGCACCCTCACCTCGGACCAGGCCAATGCGATGCGCAACGTGATCTATCGGGCCGTCCACGAAGGACGCGTGATGGAGCTGATCTGAGCCCCGGGAAGGGCCCCGGGCGGACACCCGGGGCCCTCGCCTCAGCGACTCACTTCACCTCGGAGCGCAGCAGCGCCCGCGTCCCCAGGGCCAGCGGGACCACCAGCCACAGCAGGGCCGAGGTGCCGAGCTGGGCCCACATCTCTCCGGTCAGCTTGTTGTCGAAGAGCTGCATCGTGGCCCAATTGAGGTCGAGCCACGGGCCGTGCTCGGCCCACCACTGCTGCGTGCTGGCCAGGGCGCTCGAGGCGCCGGGCAGCACGAGCGAGTACACGAAGTACGCGACGATCGCGCCGGGGGAGTTCCGCAGGACGATGCCCAGCATCAGGCCCATCAGCATCCCGATCTCGTTCGCAAGGACGATCTGGGAGAACTCGCGGATCGAGACGTCCCACACCGGGTCGACGCCAGCGATCGCGGAGCCGACGAGGTTGCCGACGACGCCGGCCGCGCCCGCGATGAGCATCGAGACGACGCCGATGACGACCGTCATGAGGGCCTTCGCCGTCAGGACGCGCCCACGATGGGGGACGAGCGTGAACGTCGTCAGCGCGGTGCGCTGGCTCCACTCGCTGGAGACCGCGAGGATCGCGATCATCGGAAGGATGACCGTCATCGGGAAGCCGACGGCGCTCGCGAAGTGCTCGTACGACAGGTTCTCGCTGTCCACGAAGATCAGCGTCGCGACGGTGGCGACGATCGACAGCAGGACGACGCTGGCCATGAGCCAGAAGCCCGAGCGCGTGTCGAACATCTTGCGCAGCTCGACGCGCAGGATCCGGGCGAACGGCGTCCGGGCGGGGACCGGGCGCGCCGGGCGGCTCGCGGCCACGCCGGCCGCGGCGGGGGTGATGGTGGTGCTCATGCTGCTGCTCCTTCGGAACGATGCTGGACGCGGTCGCGCTGGGTCTCCGCGGTCAGGGAGAGGAACATCTCCTCCAGGCGGGCGCCGTCGGCGGCCCGCAGCTCCAGGACGGGGATGCCGGCCGCGAAGGCCGCGTTCCCGACGCTGGTCAGGTCGGACTCCGCGAGCACCGCTCCCTCGGTGGTGGGCCGAGCCGCGATGCCGGCCGTCTGCAGCGCGGCCGCCAGCGCGGCGCCGTCGGCGGCGCGGACCAGGGTGCCCGCGCTGGCCAGCAGCTCCTCCTTCGAGCCCTGCGCGACGATCCGCCCGTTGCCGATGACGACGAGGTCGTCGGCGATGACCTCGATCTCGTGCAGCAGGTGGGACGAGAGCAGCACCGTGCCGCCGTCGTCCGCGAAGCCGCGGAGCAGGTCGCGCATCCAGCGGATGCCGGCCGGGTCGAGGCCGTTGGCCGGCTCGTCGAGGATCAGCACCTCCGGATCGCCGAGCAGGGCGGTGGCGATGCCGAGACGCTGGCGCATGCCGAGGGAGTAGTTGCGGACGCGACGGCCGGCCTCGACGGGCGTCAGGCTGACGCGCTGGAGCATCTCGTCGACGCGGGTGCGGGGCAGGCCCATGGTCATGGCGGCGATCGTGAGGATCTCGCGACCGGTGCGGCCCGCGTGCTGCGCCGAGGCGTCGAGGAGGACGCCGACCTCGCGGCCCGGGTCGGGGAGGTCGCCGAACCGGCGACCGAGGACCTGGACGTCGCCGCTGGACGGCGGGGTGAGCCCGACCATCACCCGCATCGTCGTGGACTTGCCGGCGCCGTTGGGGCCGAGGAAGCCCGTGACACGGCCGGGACGGGCCGTGAAGGACACGTCGTCCACGGCGGCGTGGCCGCCGTAGGACTTCGAGAGGGAATCGACTGTGATCATGACGCTCAGCGTCGTGCCGCAGGGCCTCGCGGCACATCGGGCCCGTCCCCGGACGAGCCCCTGACCGCACCCCGAGTCGTGCTCAGGGTCCGGGCCGCCTGCGCTCAGGGTGTGCGTCGCGCCGCTAGGGTGCGGGGCATGAAGGGACGCGAGGACGCCGAGGGTCCGCGGGCGCGACCGACGAAGGCTGATGCGTACCGGCTCGGCCGCCGGGCCTACCTGAACGGCGAGGGACTCGACCTCGGCCGGATGGCGGCCGAGCTCGGTGTGAACCGGGTGACGCTCTACCGCTGGGTGGGCACCAAGGAGCAGATGCTGGTCGACGTGACCTGGCAGCTGACCGAGCTGACGATGCGCCAGGAATGGGAGGCGGCCCGCGACGTGCCCGGCCCGCGGGTCCCGCTCGTGCTGGGCGGGTTCCTGCGCGCGATGTTCTCCTGGCCCGAGGTCCGTCGCTTCAACGAGGAGAACAACGCGTTCCTCATGCGGGTGATGACCACGGCCGACTACGGCTTCCACGCACGCTTCGTCGACGCCGTCCGCGCATACGTCGAGGTCGACGTCGCGGAGGGTCGCACCACCGACTCGGTGCCGGCCCACGACCTGGCCTACGCGTGCGTGCGGCTCGTGGAGTCCTACGTCTACCTGCCGACGATCACCGGCGCACCACCCGCACCCGAGGCGGCCCAGCGCGTGCTGGAGGCCCTGCTCCGGCCGTGACTCCGCCCGCTCGACCTCCGGGACCGCTGCTCGAGCGGTGAGTGGTCAACCCCTCCCGCGGCGGTCCGGTGCCTCCTCAACCTCTGACGGGTCCGTTGAGGTTGAGGACTCACCGCTCCATCCAGAGTGAGGTTGAGGACTCACCGCCCAGATGTAACAAAGGGGTTGCCATGTTGCATTCTCGGTCCTAGGATCCGATCCAAACGTGACCCACGCCACAAAGGTGCCCGCCATGACCGTGACCCCCGAACGCTCCACCTACACCCCTCCCGGCCGCCTCGGCGACGAGTCCAGCGGTCCGCGGACGGACCCGCGGTTCTCGCCCGCCATGGTCGAGGCGCTCGCGACCTTCGGCCTGGACGAGGTGGCCGCTGCACCGCCGGTCTCGGCGAGCGACGACCTGCCGACCGTCCTGGCCGCCGTGGGCGCGTCCCACGACGGCTTCCAGGCCGTCTACGACTCCATCGCCCTGGACCTGCCCACGGACCGCGACGACGTCGAGACCTCGACCGAGACGATCCTCGGGGTCGACGGCAACGAGATCACGCTGCACGTCTTCCGGCCCGCCGGGGTGGAGGGCGTGCTGCCCGGCCTGGTCTACACGCACGGCGGCGGCATGACGATCCTCACCACCGACAACCGCGTCCACCGCCGCTGGTGCACGGATCTCGCGGCCGCCGGCTCCGTCGTGGTGATGGTGGACTTCCGCAACGCCTGGACCGCCGAGGGACACCACCCCTTCCCGTCCGGGGTCGAGGACTGCCTCGCGGCCGTGCTGTGGGTCGACGAGCACCGGGAGTCGCTGGGCCTGTCCGGCGTCGTCGTGCAGGGCGAGTCGGGAGGCGGCAACCTCGCGATCGCCACGACGCTGCTGGCGAAGCGCCGCGGGCGCCTGTCCGCCATCGACGGCGTCTACGCGAGCATCCCGTACATCAGCGGCGGCTACGGCTGGGACCACGAGCGCCGCCTCGCCGAGCTCCCGTCGCTCGTCGAGAACGACGGGTACTTCATCGAGAACGGCGGCATGGCACTGCTCGTGCGGGCCTACGACCCCTCGGGCGAGCACGCCGAGGACCCCATCGCCTGGCCGTACTTCGCCTCGGAGGACGAGCTGCGGGGACTGCCGCCGTTCGTGGTCGCGGTCAACGAGCTCGACCCCCTGCGCGACGAGGGCCTCGTCTTCGCCCGGAGGCTGGCACGGGCCGGCGTCGACGTCGCGGCGCGGATCAACGTCGGGCTCGTGCACGGCGCCGACGTCATCTTCCGGCACTGGCTGCCGGCCGCGCTGGAGTCGACCGTGCGTGACGTCGCCGGGTTCGCCGCCGACCGGGCGCGCCTCAGGCGACCGTAGTCAGCGAGCCGTCGTCGAGCTGCGACGCGAGACGCAGGAGCAGCGGCGCCAGCTGGGCGTCGGCGGTCTGCGGGTGCTCCGGGTGCCACTGCACGCCGGTGAGGGGCGCCGTCTCGTGCACGACGGCCTCGACGACGCCGTCCGCGGCGAGGGCGGCGACCACCAGGCCGTCGCCGAGCCGGTCGACCGCCTGGTGGTGGGTGCAGCGGACGTCCTCGCGGGCGTCCACGACGGTGGCGAGCGACGCGTCCGTGACGGTCACGCGGTTGCGGACGAAGTGGTCGTCGCCCGTGGCGCGGTGCCCCGCGCTGGTGGGGAGGTGCTGGACGAGAGTGCCGCCCAGCGCGACGTTCATGATCTGCAGCCCGCGGCAGATGCCCAGCAGGGGAGTGCCGGTCTCGATGCAGGCGCGCACGGCGTCGAGGTGGGCGAGGTCGGCCAGCGGCTCGTGGTGGCCGGAGCCGGGATACGTGCTGGGGCCGCCGTAGAGCGACGGGTCGACGTCCTCGCCGCCCATCACGACCACGGCGTCGGCCCGCGCGACCAGTGCGGCGGTGACCGAGCGGTCGACCTCGGCCGACGCCACGGGGACGACCTCCCAGCCCAGCTGCTCGGCCACCCGGACGGTGGGCGCGTTGAGCGCATCGAGGGCGACCTGGAAGTCAGGTGCTGCGGGTCGCGAGGTGCGCAGGTGCAGCATCGCCAGGAGCGGCTTCGAGGTGGGGGAACCGGTCACGAGCACAGCGTAGGCCTCCGCGATACTGGAACCGTGCACCCCGAGCCCCGCCGCAGCGCCCGGATCCTGGTGGCCGGGACCACGTCCGACGCGGGCAAGAGCCTCGTGACCACGGCCCTGTGCCGGGCCTTCGCCCGACGCGGCCTGCGCGTGGCGCCGTACAAGGCGCAGAACATGTCGAACAACTCGATGGTGTGCGCCGACGGCGCCGAGATCGGGCGCGCGCAGTGGGTCCAGGCCCTCGCCGCCGGCGCCGAGCCCGAGGCCGCGATGAACCCCGTCCTGCTCAAGCCGGGCGGCGACCGCCGCAGCCACGTGCTCGTGATGGGCGAGCCCGCCGGCGAGATCAGCAGCCGCGAGTTCATCGGCGGCCGGACCCACCTGGCCACAGCCGCCCACGCCGCGTTCGACGACCTCGCGTCGCGGTTCGACGTCGTGGTCGCCGAGGGCGCCGGCAGTCCGGCCGAGATCAACCTCCGTGCCGGCGACTACGTCAACATGGGCCTGGCCCGGCACGCCGACATGCCCGTCGTGGTCGTCGGCGACATCGACCGCGGTGGCGTCTTCGCCGCGTTCTACGGCACCGTGGCCCTGCTCGAGCCCGCCGACCAGGCGCTCGTCGCCGGCTTCGTGGTGAACAAGTTCCGCGGCGACCAGTCACTCCTCGCGCCCGGCCTGCGGCAGCTGGAGGACCTGTCCGGCCGACGGGTCCTCGGCACCCTGCCGTGGAGCCCCGACGTGTGGTTGGACTCCGAGGACGCCCTCGACCTCGAAGGGCGCCGGACCAGCGCCGAGGGCGCGTTGCGCGTCGCGGTGATCCGGTTGCCCCGGATCAGCAACTTCACCGACGTGGACGCGCTCGGCCTCGAGCCCGACGTCGACGTGGTGTTCACCGCCGATCCGCGCGACCTCGCCGACGCCGACCTCGTGGTGCTTCCCGGCACGCGGGCGACGGTCTCCGACCTCGCCTGGCTGCGGATGCGCGGCCTCGATCGCGCGATCACGCGCCACGCCGAGTCGGGCCGCGCCGTCCTGGGCATCTGCGGCGGATTCCAGATGCTCGGCCGTCACGTGCACGACCCCGAGGGAGTGGAGGCGGGCGAGCCGACCAGCGTCGCGGGACTGGGGCTGCTTCCCGTCGAGACGACGTTCGCAGCCGAGAAGACACTGCGACTGCCCGAGGGCGAGGCGCTGGGCGCCGCCGCCGGTGGCTACGAGATCCACCACGGCCGGATCAGCCGCGACGCGGGCGCGGAGGAGTTCCTCGGCGGTGCGCGCGTCGGCGCGGTGCTGGGCACGATGTGGCACGGGAGCCTGGAGTCCGACGACCTCCGGACCGCGGTCCTCGACCTCGCGGCACGATCGCGCGGCGGCTCGTTCAGCGCCTCGGGCGTCAGCTTCGCGGCCGCGCGCGAGTGCCGACTCGACCTCCTCGGCGACCTCGCCGAGCAGCACCTCGACGTCGACGCGCTGCTCCAGCTCGCGCAGCAGGGCGCGCCCGCCGTGCCCACGATCGGACCGCACGCGTGAGGGTCCTCGTGCTGGGCGGCACGCGGGAGGCCCGCGCCCTGGCCGAGCTGCTGGTGCAGGACGGCGACGACGTCGTGACGTCGCTGGCCGGCCGGGTGGCCCGTCCGCGACTGCCCGAGGGCGAGGTCCGCATCGGCGGCTTCGGCGGGATCGACGGGCTGGCCTCGCACCTGCGCGACGCAAGGGTGGACGTCGTGGTGGACGCCACCCACCCGTTCGCCGAGACCATCAGCGGCAACGCCGCGGCCGCGTGCGGGCGCACTGACGTCCCACTGGTGCGTCTCGAGCGTCCGGGCTGGTCGGCGCGGGCGGACGCCGGCGCGTGGCACTGGGTCGACGACCACGACGAGGCCGCCCGGGTGACGGCCACGCTCGGCGAGCGCCCGTTCCTGACCGTGGGCCGTCAGTCCCTGCACCGCTTCGTCGAGCCGCTGCGTGACCTCGCCTGTGTGGTGCGCGTCGTCGACCCGCCCGAGATCGAGCTGCCCGCGACGTGGACGCTCGTCCAGAGCCGCGGTCCGTACACCCTCGAGCACGAGCGCGAGGCGATGACCGGGGCCGACGTGCTGGTCACGAAGGACTCGGGCGGCTCCCACACCGAGGCCAAGCTGGACGTCGCCGCCGAGCGCGGGGTCCCCGTGGTGGTGGTGCGTCGCGCCGGGGCGCCGGAAGGCGTCAGCGTCGTGCGCGACGCCGCGGCAGCCCGCGCCTGGGTGCGAGCGCGAGCAGCACGCTGACGCAGGCCGAGGCCCACGCCACCGCGGTGGCGAGCCGCGTCGCGCGGGGGAGGTCGGCCACGTCGGGAGCGGGCCCGTCGCCCATCCGCGCCCGGTCCTCGAGCCGTCCGGCGTAGTCGTTGACGCCACCCAGCGTCACCCCGAGCGCTCCGGCGAAGGCCGCCTCGACCGGTCCGGCGTTCGGGCTCGGGTGGCTCCGGGCGTCGCGCCGCCAGGCCGTCCACGCGTCCGCGGGACGCCCATCGACGACCGGTGCGAGCACCACCGCGAGTGCCGCGGAGACCCGCGCCGGGACCAGGTTCGCGACGTCGTCCACCCGCGCGCTGGCCCAGCCGAACCGCTCGTAGCGCGGGCTGCGGTGGCCCACCATCGCGTCGAGCGTGTTGACCGCTCGGTAGCCGACGAGGCCCGGCACCCCGAGCGCCGCGCCCCACAGGAGCGGCGCGACGACGGCGTCGGAGGTGTTCTCGGCCAACGACTCCACGGCTGCGCGGCTCACGCCGTCCGCGTCGAGTCCGCTCGGGTCGCGGCCCACCAGGTGCGTCACCTGACGCCGTGCCGCCGCGAGGTCGTCGCGCTCCAGCTGCGCCGCGATGGTCTCGCCCTCGCGCACGAGTGACCGGCCACCGAGGACCGCCCACGTGGCCGCGGACGTCAGCAGGACGCGCTGCCACGGCCGGCGACAGACCCGCTCCGCGGCGACCGCCCCGACGACGAGCGGGCCGACGACGGCGGCGTGGTGCACCACCCCGGCGACGCGGTGGTCGCGATGACTCACCTGCTCCACCGTGGCGGCGAACCGGCCGAGTCCCGCGACGGGGTGAAGCCGGGCGGGGTCGCCCAGTGCCCGGTCGAGGAGGAAGCCGAGGAGGATCCCGGTGGCGCGCGCCCGGCTCACAGGGCCGCGGCCGCCTCGCGACGACGCCGGTCGTGCATGGCACGGTCGGCGTCGCGTCCCACGAGACCGGTGAGGACGACTCCGAGGACCGCCCAGAGCACGGCGACGGTGACGAGCGACTCGCGGCGGAAGTACCAGAGCGTGTCGGCCGGGAAGTCGCCCACCTCGTTGACCGTCGGCAGCGCCAGCCCGACGGCCACGACCACCACGAGGTAGCCCAGGGCGCCCAGGACGACCGCCTTGAAGCCGCCGAGTCGGTCGGCCAGGCGACGGGCGACGACGACGGCGACGATCGCCGCGACGAGGCTGACGGCCCAGAAGCCGAAGTAGAGAGCGGTGCGCTCTCCGATCGTGTCGCCGCTGCCGACGGCAGGTGGCGTCGACGGGTACTTCAGGAACGGCACGAGGCCGGTGGCCACGAAGCCGACGAGGGCGACGACCGCGGTGGACCCCCGAGCGCCGAGCGAGCCCAGACGTCCCAGGGCGAAGGCTGCCGCGAGCGCCGTGGCGCCGCCGAGCACGGTGCCCAGCAGGATCGTGCCGGTGGCCAGCCCCCACGTGGACTGCGTGCCGCGCGAGACCTCGGCCTCCTCGCCGTGGCTGTGGCCTCCGGCCTCGTCGTCGTGGGAGTGCGGGGCGGCGTCGCCGTCGTGACCGTGCTCGGCGGGCTCGGCCGAGGCGGCCTCCTCCAGCGCGATGGCGGCGTCGATCTGGGGCTCGGCGACGACGTGGGCGACGAGGAAGGCCGCGAAGCCGGCGACGAGACCGGCGATCAGGCCGTGGACCAGGAAGGTGCGAGGGTTCATGAGGGTTCCGTTCGTGGACCGGTCGCGGCGGCACGAGTCGCCGCGACCGGTGGAGCTGGGTGGATCCGGGAGAGGTCCCGGTGGGCGCCCGGGCGAGAGCCGGGCGAGGAGGACGCGCGAGCGCGTCAGTGGCAGGGGTAGCCCATGACGTGACGTGCGTCGTGGACCCACTCGTGCACCAGCGTTCCCTCGAGGACCGAGAACGCACCCTGCTCGGCGCCCACGAAGAACAGCACCACGACGGTGAGCAGGGAGAAGAAGACCGTCCAGGGCGCGAGGGCCGTGACGGGAATCTGCGGAAGGGCGGCGGGAACGGCCGCGGTTGCCTGAGGCATGTGACACTCCTTGGGGATGCTGCGTCCCATCGATGGATGTTTCGCCCGGCTGGAGGGTCTGGCTCCGCCCCAAGGGGCGTCACAGTAGCGCGACTGCGCCGGAATCACACCGGCTTCCTGTCAGCAAGGCGTGACGAGGCTAGCAGCCCCGGGGGACCCTCGACCAGAGGGTCCGTGACGTGGACCTGCGCGTTCTGCGGGACGGCGCACGGCACCCCCGTCAGCTGCTCGACCGCGATCGCGATGGTGTCGCCGTGGCTCACGACCAGCAGTCCGTCGCCGCGCTCGTGGAGCAGATCGGCGAGGCGGGAGCGGACGGACTCGACGGTCTCGTCCCGTCCGCGCTCGACGAGCCGGTCGTCCAGCTCGACCGGGAGATCGAGTACCTCGGCGACGATCTCAGCGGTCTCCACCGCACGCCGAGCGGGGGAGGACAGCAGCATCCACACGGGTGCGCCCTGCAGCCGGTCGGCGGCGTCACGCGCCTGGCGTCGTCCGGTCTCGGTCAGGGGTGGGGTGGGGTTGCCGTACTGGAGCCGGCCCGCGGCGTTCCAGGTCGACTCGCCGTGCCGCAGCCAACGGATCACGGCTCGAGCGCCGCCACGTGACCGATCACCGCGACGGCCGGTGCCCCGATCCCTGCGGTCGCGGCGTCGGACGCTGCCTTCGCGAGGGTGGTGCGCAGGCTGCGCTGGCCGGCCAGGCTGGCGTCCGCGACGAGCGCGCACGGCGTGCCGCCGTCGAGTCCCGCGTCCAGGAGCGCCTCGGTGATCGCGGGAAGCGTGCGCACGCCCATCAGGACGACGAGCGTGGTGCCCGAGCGGGCGAGCGCCGCGTAGTCGATCGTCGAGTCGGGGTGGCCCGGAGGCACGTGGCCGGAGATCACGGTGAAGCCCTGGACGAGTCCGCGGTGCGTCACCGGGACGCCGGCGAGCTCGGGCGCCGCGACGCTGGAGGTGACGCCGGGAATGACGGTCGTGGCGATGCCGGCGGCGGCACAGGCCTGGACCTCCTCGAAGCCGCGGCCGAACACGTACGAGTCGCCGCCCTTGAGCCGGACGACGTGGCGCCCGGCCGTGGCGTGGTCGACCAGGATCCGGTTGATCTCGTCCTGGCTGGTCGACCGTCCGAAGGGGATCTTCGAGACGTCGACGACCTCGGCGTGGGCGGGCGCCCAGGCGAGGGCCTCCCACGGCGCCAGCCGGTCGGCGACCACGACGTCGGCGGTCTCGATCGCGGCGCGTCCGGCGACCGTGACCAGACCGGGATCGCCGGGCCCGGCGCCGACGAGGGTGACGCGACCGGTCGTCGCACCGGCGGACTCGCGGGCGACCGGCCTCGCCAGGTGGCGGACGACCAGGTCGAACGAGCCCTCATCGACCTCGTCGCGCGTCCAGCGCAGGTGGCCGCGCTGCGCCAGGTCCTGGAGGGCGGTGCAGACGGATGGAGCGCGCACCGTGACGGACGCGCCGTCGCCGAGGAGGCTCGCGACGGTGGGGACGGCATGCTCGGCGCCCTCGAGGACGAGGACGGACAGGCCGGTGGCGTTCAGGTGCATGCGGTGTGGACTCCCCACGTGGTGAGCAGGTGGCGGGTGACGGAGGGCTCGCGGACGGCGAGGCGCACCCAGCCGTCGTCGAGGCCCGGGAAGGTGTCGGCGCGGCGCACGGCGATCCCCGCCTCGCGCAGGCGTGCGTGGGCTCCCGTCCCGGCGCGGGCCAGGACGAACGGGCCGGAGGACGCCGCGGTGGGCACGCCGAGCTCGGCCAGCCCGTCGACGAGGACGCGACGGTGCACCTCCACCTGGCGGGCGCGCCCGTAGGTCTCGGCCGCGGCCTGCGGCCCGGTGGCGGCCACGACGGCGTGCAGCGCGGGCGTGCTGACCGACCACGGAGCCTGCTGGACCCGCAGGTCGGCGACGACGGCGGCATCCCCGACGACGTAGCCCGCGCGGATGCCCGGCATCGACCAGAGCTTGGTGAGGCTGCGCACGACCAGCAGGCCGGGAACGCGGTGCGCAGCCAGGCTCTGCGTCTCGCCCGGGACGAAGTCCATGAACGCCTCGTCGACCACGACGACGCGACCCGGACGGCACAGTGCGCGCAGCACGGCGGCCGGATGGAGGCGTCCGGTCGGGTTCGTGGGATTGCCCACGACGACGAGGTCGGCGTCCTCGGGCACGTCCTCGGGGACGAGGGCGAAGTCGTCCTCGGCACGGCACACGACGTGCGTGACGTCGTGCCCGGCGGAGCGCAGCGCCACGTCCGGCTCGGTGAACTGGGGGTGGACCACGACAGGTCGACGCCACCTGCGCGCGCGAGCCATCAGCAGGAACGCCTCTGCCGCGCCGGCCGTGACGAGCACGTCGTCGATCCCGCGCCCGTGACGACGGGCGACCGCCGCGTGGGCCGCGGTCGCGTCGGGGTAGGAGGTCGACGCGGCGACGCCCTCCGCCAGGGCACGTTCCAGCCAGTCCGGGCGGGGGAGCCGGCTCACGTTGACGGCGAGGTCGACGAGGCCGTCGCCCAGCTCCGCGTCGCCGTGGTGGCGCAGCGGGTCGTCGAGGCGCTCGGTCGTCGCGGGCTCCTGCGGCAGCACGTCGACCGCCACGGCGCCCGTGTGGGGACCGGCCGCCGCCACCGCCCCGGCGAAGGACTGCGCGAGCTGCGGGTGACCGGCCCAGTGCAGGTGCAGGTACGAGGCGCTGAGGGTGGGCCCCGCGAAGCCGACCGCGCTCCCGTCGACGGACCACGCCGGTCGGTCGCCGTGCACGGGCGTCACGGTCGTGCGATGGAACTCGTGCGCGGTGGCCTCGGTGCCGGCGGCGCCCAGCAGCTGATCGCCGTGGAGGGTGGGACGCCGGTACGACAGCGTGAGGCGGGGCGTCATGACGGCGTCCGCGTCGAGTGCGCCCACCATCGGGTGACCGTCCACCGAGCGGCAGAGGTACAGCAGGCCGGCGCACTCGGCCACCGTCGGCACGCCGTCCAGGACCGCCTCGCGCAGGTCCGCGCGCAGGCTCGTGTTCGCGCTGAGGGCGGCGGCGTGCACCTCGGGGAAGCCGCCACCGAGGTAGATCCCGCGCGTGCCGTCGGGCAGGCGTCGGTCGTGGGCCGGGTCGAACGGGACGACGGTGCAGCCGGCGGCCTCGAGCAGCTCGGTGGTCTCGGCGTAGCGGAACGTGAAGGCGCGACCGGCCGCGACGGCGACGACGGGCGAGTTGTCCGCGACCCGCATGATGTGGTCCGCGGGACTCCACGGGTCCTCGGTCAGCGCGGGAGCCGTCCGCGCGACGTCGAGCACCGCGTCGAGGTCGATGCCCGCGGTCACCTGCTCGGCGAGGCGGTCGAGTGCGGCGGCGGCCTCGTCGCGCTCCGCCGCGGGCACCAGCCCGAGGTGGCGCGAGGGAGCGCTGACGCCCTGGTCGCGACCCAGCACGCCGAGGACGGGGACTCCCGTGCGCTCGACGGCCCGCACGACCTCGGTGGCGTGCCGCGACGATCCTGCCTTGTTCAGCACGACGCCCGCGATGGTCACGCCGGGCTCGAAGGTGGCCATCCCGTGGACGACGGCGCCGATGCTGCGCGACGCGTGCGAGACGTCGACCACCAGGACGACGGGCGTCCGGGTGAGCGCGGCGACGTGGGCCGAGGAGGCGAAGCCGTCGCCACCGATCTGGCCGTCGAACAGCCCCATCACGCCCTCGACGACGGCGAGGTCGGCCCCGCGCGCGCCGTGGAGCAGGAGCGGGACCATGAGGGACGGATCGGTCAGGTGCGGGTCGAGGTTGCGGCCGGGACGGCCGGTCGCGAGCGCGTGGTAGCCGGGGTCGATGTAGTCGGGGCCCACCTTGTGGCCGGAGACGACGTGCCCGCGGGCGGCGAGCGCGGCCATCAGGCCGGTCGCGATCGTCGTCTTGCCGTGCCCCGACGCCGGGGCTGCCACGAGGACCCGTGGCAGGGTCACCACTCGATGCCTCGCTGACCCTTCTGGCCCACGTCCATGGGGTGCTTCACGTGGGTCATCTCGGTCACGAGGTCGGCGACCTCCACCAGCCGGGCGTCGGCACGGCGTCCGGTGACCACGACGTGCTGGCTGCCGGGACGGTTCGCGAGCGTCTCGACGACGTCGTCGACGTCCACCCAGCCCCACTGCATCGGGTAGGTGAACTCGTCGAGGACGTAGAGCCGGTGCCGCTCGGCCCGGATCCGGCGCTTGACCTCGGCCCAGCCCTCGGCGGCGTCCGCGGCGTGGTCGGCCTCGGTGCCGCCCTTGCGGCTCCAGGACCAGCCCGAGCCCATCTTGTGCCACTCGACCGGTCCTCCCTCGCCGGTCTCCTCGTGGAGTCGGGCGAGGCGCTCGAGCACGGTCTGCTCGCCGATGCGCCACTTCGCGGACTTCACGAACTGGAAGACGCCGATGTCCCAGCCCTGGTTCCAGCCGCGGATGGCGAGGCCGAACGCGGCCGTCGACTTCCCCTTCCCGTTCCCGGTGTGGACCATCAGCAGCGGCCGGTTGCGGCGCTGGCGGGTGGTGAGGCCGTCGTCCGGGACGACCAGGGGCTGACCCTGCGGCATGTCAGGCCACCCCCTCGCGCGGCGCGGTGGCCGCGTGGACGACGCCGGTGAGGCCGTCGGCGGTCACCTCGCCCAGCGGCACGTGCTCGGCCTGCAGGTGGGTGGCGAGCTCGACTCCGAGCCCGAGCCGGAAGCGCCCCGACTCGCAGTCCACGACCACGCTCTGGATCCCGGCCGCGGCGACGTGGCGGGCGGCGTGGTGGGCCCGGGCGAGGGCATTCGGGCCGGACGTGGCGCGGCCGTCCGTGACGACCACGAGCAGAGGACGGCGGGACGGGTCGCGCAGCGCCTCGCGGCGGACGACCTCGGCGGACCGGTGCAGCCCTTCGGCCAGTGGCGTGCGGCCGCCGGCTGGCAGGTCCGCGAGCCGGCGGGACGCCACCTCGACCGACCCGGTGGGCGGCAGGACGATCTCGGCGTCGTGCTGGCGGAACGTCACGAGGGCGACCTTGTCGCGGCGGCGGTACGCGTCCAGCAGCAGTGACAGCACCGCGGTCTTGACCTGCTCCATCCGGCGGCGCGCGGCCATCGACCCGGAGGCGTCCACGCACAGCAGCACGAGGTTCGACTCCTGGCCGACGGTCTCGGCGCGGCGCACGTCGGAGATGTCGAGTGCAAGTCCCCGGCCGTCGACGAGTCCCCGGCGGGCGAGCTGGTGCGGAGCCGCGGCGGCGATCGTCGCGGGCAGGTGGAGCCGGCCGGTGGGCTCGCCGTCGTGCCGGACGCCGGCGACACGCCCCTGCGCGGTGCGAGCGCGCGAGCGGCGCCCGGACTGGCCCTCGCCCGTGCCGCGGACCACGAGCAGCCGGGCGCGGCTGGGCTCGCCGGCGGACGCCACCGAGCCGGCACCGGCCGGCGCGGGACGGCGCTCGTCGTCGGGCGACTCGGAGCTCTCCTGCGGGGGAGTCTCGGGTGGGGTGCCGTCGGGCGGGGAGTCGTCGGAGCCGCCGTCGCCACCGGGGCCGTCGTCGTCCGGCCCGTCCGGACCGGGGTCGGGCTCGTCGGAGCCGAGCAGGTCGTCGAGGCGGTCCTCGTCCAGGCCCGGCTCGTCGAACGGGTTGCGCCGGCGGCGGTGGGGGAGAGCGAGGCGCGCGGCGACCCGGACGTCCTCGCGGGTCACCTGCGTGCGGCCCTGCCATGCCGCGTGGGCTGCGGCCGTGCGGGCGGTCACGAGGTCGGCGCGCAGTCCGTCCACGTCGAACGCGGCGCAGATCTCGGCGATCGTGGTGAGGGTCTCGTCGTCGAGGACGACGTCGCGGACCCGCCCCTGGGCGTCGGCGAGGCGAGTGCGGAGCAGCTCCTGCTCGGCGGCCCAGCGCCCCGCGAAGCCCTCGGGGTCGGTGTCGAACGCCAGCCGGCGGCGCACCACCTCGACCCGTAGGGCGGGATCGCGCGGCGCGGCCACCTCGACCGTGAGGCCGAACCGGTCGAGCAGCTGCGGGCGCAGCTCACCCTCCTCGGGGTTCATGGTGCCGATCAGCACGAACCGCGAGGCGTGCTCGGCGGAGACGCCGTCGCGCTCGATGCTGACGCGGCCGGTGGCGGCAGCGTCCAGCAGCAGGTCGACGAGGTGGTCGTGCAGCAGGTTGACCTCGTCGACGTAGAGCAGGCCGCGGTGGGCGCGCGCGAGCAGGCCGGGCTCGAGCTCGACGCGGCCGTCGCGCAGGGCGGAGTCGAGCTTGAGCGATCCGGTGACCCGGTCGTCGCTCGCACCCACGGGCAGCTCGACCAGCCGCACCGGGCGCTCGACGACCGGCGTCACGGCGCCGAACGGACCGTCGGGCGAGACGGCGTCGGGGTCCGCGGGATCGATCGAGAACCGATCACCGTCATAGGCGCGCACCGGGGGCAGCACCTCGGCGAGGCCGCGGACCGTGGTGGTCTTGGCGGTGCCCTTCTCCCCGCGGACCAGGACGCCGCCGATGAGCGGGTCGATCGCGACCAGGGTGAGGGCGAGGGTCATGTCGTCGGAGCCGACGACGGCACAAAACGGATACTGCGCTGGCATGTAGGGCTCCCGCTCGATCTGCCATGTCGGTCCGGGACGCGGATTGCGCCCCGGGTCGGATCGAGGCCGGTCTTCGGACTTCCCAGATCTGTGCCTGAGTCACCGCAGCGGGCCCTGTGCCGGATTCTCACCGGCTTCCCAGATTCTCCCCGTGGCCAAACGGCCGTGGGGCACCTCGAACCTTCGCGATCACCCTAGACGCATCCGTGGCGGACCGGACGGGGGGGCCCGGTGGCCGGGACGACCGGGCTAGGGTCCTCGACCATGAGCGTGCACGTGACCGTGGTCGGCGTCGGGGCCGACGGCTGGGCCGGTCTGCCGGCCTCGTCGAGGGCGATCGTGGAGGGCGCGCGGACGCTGCTCGGCGGCGACCGGCACCTGGCCGGCGTCCCCGCGATCCCGGGCCAGATCCGCCGTCCGTGGCCGTCGCCGCTGCGGGACGGACTGCCCGATCTCGTGGCGGCGGCCGAGGGTCCCGTGGTGGCGCTCGCGTCCGGTGATCCGCTGGTCTCGGGCATCGGCACGACGCTGATCGACCTGCTCGGGACCGAGCGCGTCGTGATCGTGCCGGCGGTGTCGTCGGTGGCGCTGGCGCGCGCCCGGATGGGCTGGCCCGCGGAGTCGGTGGGCGTCGTCAGCGTCGTCGGACGGGACGTGCGACTCGTCGTTCCTGCCCTGTCCGCGCACGGCCGCCTGCTCGTGCTGTCGAGCGACGAGTCCACCCCCGCGGCCGTGGCGACGCTGCTGACCGACCTCGGCTGGGGCGCCTCGCGGCTCGTCGTGCTGGGGGACCTCGGCGGCGCGGACGAGACCCGGATCGAGGGCACCGCGGACGCCTGGCACGCGACCGCCCCGCGCCTGAACGTGCTGGCCGTCGAGGTCCGTGGCGCCGGACCCGGCTGGGCCGTCGGCGGCGTGCTGCCCGACGACGCCTTCGACCACGCCGGCCAGATCACGAAGCGCGACGTGCGCGCCAGCGCCCTCGCGCGGCTCGCTCCGGCTCCCGGTCAGCTGCTGTGGGACGTCGGCGCCGGAAGCGGCTCGATCGGCGTCGAGTGGATGCGCGCGTGGCCCAGCGCCCGTGCGATCGCGATCGAGTCCCGTCCCGACCGGGCGACCCGCGTGCGCCGGAACGCGGACGCCCACGGTGTCCCGGGCCTCGAGGTCGTGGAGGGCGACGCACCCGCCGCGCTGTCCGGCCTCGAGCGACCCGACGCGGTCTTCGTCGGGGGTGGCGCCACGGTCGACGGCGTGCTGGACGCGTGCTGGACGGCGCTGCTGCCCGGCGGCCGGCTCGTCGTCCACGCCGTCACGGCCGAGACCGAGGCCGTCCTCCTCGATCGGTACCGTCGACATGGCGGCGACCTCGTCCGCCTCCACGTCGAGCGCGCCGAGCCGCTCGGCACCTTCACCGGCTGGACGCCCGCCCGCGCCGTCAGCCAGTGGTCCATCGTCAAGGGAGACTCATGACCGTCCACTTCGTCGGCGCCGGACCCGGCGCGGCCGACCTGCTCACCCTGCGCGCGGTGCGGCTGCTGGAGCGGGCCGACGTGGTCCTGTACGCCGGCACCTACCTCGACGCCGAGGTCCTCGGCCACTGCCGCGACGGGGCGCGGCTGGTCGACACGCAGCACCTCGACCTCGAGGAGATCACCGCCGCGCTGGTCGACGCCCACCGTGAGGGACTCGAGGTCGTGCGTCTGTGCTCCGGCGACCCCTCGCTGTACTCGGCCGTCCACGAGCAGGCGCGCCGGCTCGACGCCGCCTCGGTGGCGTGGGACGTCACTCCCGGCGTGCCCGCCTACGCCGCCGCCGCGGCGATCGTCGGCGCCGAGCTCACCGTCCCTGAGCTGGCGCAGTCCGTCGTCCTCACCCGCACGCAGGCGCGCTCCACGCAGATGCCGGCGGGTGAGCAGCTCGCGGCGTTCGCCGCGACCGGCGCGACGCTCGCCCTGCACCTGGGGATCACGCGCACGCGCGAGCTCGCGGCCGAGCTGGCCGAGCACTACGGCGCCGACTGCGCCGTGGCGGTGGTGTCGAAGGCCACCCAGCCCGACGAGCTCGTGCTGCGCGGCACGCTCGCCGACATCGCCGACCAGGTCGAGGCCGCCGGGCTGCGCCAGGCCGCGGTGATCCTCGTCGGCCCCGCCTTGGCTCCCGACGTGCGAGGCGGCGAGTCGTACCTCTACGCGGCCAGCCGCGAGCGTCGCCAGCGCCCCTAGGACCACCCCTGCGGCGACCTCGGCCGGGGCGGCGGTGAGTCAGCAACCGCATCCGGGCCTCGTGGGGTTGCCAGCTCACCGCTCACCCGTCACTGCACGAAGCGCGGGCTCCAGACGCGTCCGGACGGCGTGACCCGCGTGGACGACGCGCCGATCAGCAGCAGGCACTTCATGTCGACGGTCTCGGGGTCGAGCTTGCCGAGCGTGGTGACCGTGAGGCTCTCCTCGGCACGGCCGACGTCGCGTCCGACGACCACCACGGTGTCGGGCGACTTGTGCTCCAGCAGCACTGCCTGTGCCTGCGCGACCTGCTCGGTGCGCGAGCGCGACCGGGGGTTGTACAGCGCGAGCACGAGGTCGGCCGCGGCCACGGCGCGGAGCCGCTGCTCGACGACCTCCCACGGCTTGAGCCGGTCGGAGAGGCTCATGACGGCGAAGTCCGCGCCGATCGGTGCTCCGGCGCGCGCGGCGACCGCCTGGACGGCCGAGATGCCGGGGACGACGCGCACGGCGACGTCGGCGTAGCGCGGGTCCTCCGCGGCCTCGAAGACGGCCGACGCCATGCCGAAGATGCCGGCGTCACCGCCCGACACGACGGCCACGCGCTCGCCGGCGAGCGCCAGCTCGAGGGCGTCACGAGCGCGGTCGACCTCCACCGTGTTGCCCGACGCGTGACGCACCAGGCCGGAGCGCTGGGGGACCCGCTCCACGTAGGGGCCGTAGCCGACGACGTGACCGACCTCGGCGAGCACCTGCGTGGCCTCGGGCGAGAGCCAGGCGTCCGGCCCGGGGCCCAGGCCCACGACGACGACCTCGGCGTCCACGGCGGGCGCGACGGCCTCGGGTGCCGGGCTCTCGTACCGCGCGACTCCGGGGCGGGTGTCGCCCGGAACGAGCACGATCGAGAAGTACGGCACGGTCTCGGGGTCGACCTCGGCCACGGGCAGCACCCGCTCGGCGTCCATCGACGCGCGCTCGACGTACCAGGAGCCCTCGACGCGGCCGGCCTGCTCGAGGGCCGAGCGCACCTTCGCGAAGGTCCGGCCGAGCTTCATGATCACGGCGCCGTCGGTGTCCGCGAGGCGCCGGGCCAGCTCGGGCTCGGGCAGCGTCCCGGGCAGCACGGTCAGCACGTCGGTCTGCCGCACGAGCGGCAGTGCGGTGGTCGCGGTCGCCGCGGCGAAGGCCGGAACGCCGGCGACGACGTGCGTCTCGAACTCACCGTGGAGCCGGTCGTGCAGGTACATGAACGAGCCGTAGAGCATCGGGTCGCCCTCGGCCAGGACGACGACGTCGCGGCCGGCGGCGAGGTGCTCACGGACCCGACGCTCGCAGTCGGCGTAGAAGTCGGCCATCGCGCCGGCGTACCCGCCGGGATGGTCGCTGACCTGCGTCGTGACCGGGTAGACCAGCGCCTCCTCCGCGACGCCCGGGCGCAACAGGCCGGCGGCGATGCGGCGCGCGTTCGACTGCTTGCCGACGCCCTGGTGGTAGGCGATGACGTCCGCGGACTCGATGAGCCTGGCGGCCTTGAGGGTGATCAGCTCGGGGTCGCCGGGGCCGACGCCGACGCCGTACAGCCGCCCGGTCACTCGCGCTCCTGGGCGAGCGCGTTGAGGGCCGAGGCGGCCATCGCGGAGCCGCCGCGGCGCCCGGTGACGACGAGGTACGGGACGTCGAGCCCGGGCACGTCCGAGGCGAGGTCGATCAGGGCCTGCTTCGACTCCGCGGCGCCGATGAAGCCGACCGGCGTCCCGATGATCGCGGCGGGACGCGGGGCCCCGTCGCGCAGCATCTCGAGCAGGTGGAACAGGGCCGTCGGGGCGTTCCCGAACGCCACGACGGCGCCCTCGAGGTGCTCGGTCCACAGCGAGACCGCGGCGGCCGACCGGGTGGTCGACCACGCCTTGGCCAGCTCCGGGACCCGCTCGTCGCGCAGCAGGCACCGGACCTCGTTGTCGCGGGGGAGCCGAGCGCGGGTGACGCCCGAGGCCACCATGTGCGCGTCGGTGAGGATCGGCGCGCCCGACTCCAGCGCCGCGCGCGCGGCCGATACCAGCGCGGGGTGGATCACGAGGTCGCGGGCGAGGTCGGTCTGACCGCAGGCGTGGATCATCCGCACGGCGACCTTCTCGGCGCCCGCCGGCACGCCCGTCAGGTCGGCCTCGGCGCGGATCGTGGCGAACGAGTCGACGTAGATCTGGGCGCCGTCGGTCTCGTAGGCGTACCGGCGGGCGGGTGGGGCGAGGGTCATGCGTTCTCCAGGTCGGGGACGATCAGGGTGCGCCACGGCGTGATCACGACGAGCGGGGCGTCCAGCGCGAGGACGTCGTCCATCAGCCGCCGGTCGAGACGTCCGCCCGGTGCCGCCAGGTGCAGCGCGAGCCGGCCGTCGTCCTGCGTGATCCTGCCAAGCGGCGGCGGCTCGGCCGACACCCGGGTCTCGTCACGGCGTTCGTGGACGTGCCCGAGGAGGCCGGCTCCGGCGCCGGGCAGCTCGTCGACGTGCCACGGCGACTCGGGCTGGGCGCCGGCGGCCGCGACGAACCTCCGGGCGAGGCCCGCGAGCGCCTCCGCGGCCTCCGTGACGGGCACGGTCCGACCCCACGCCGAGCGCCCGGCACGGAGCTGCGCCTCGGTCGTCGAGACCGCCACGAGACCCAGGTCGAGGTCGCGGCCCGCGACGTCGCCGCGTCCGTCGTCGAGCACGAACAGGAAGCGACCGGCGAGCGCGGCGAGCATGGGATCGGCGCACAGACGCTCGTCCAGCTCGCGCACGGCAGGTCGCAGGTCGGCGCGGCCTCCGACGATCCCGGTGAGGGGCGAGGCCATGATGTTGCGGACCCGCTCGTGCGAGGCCGACGGCATCAGGCCGGTCGCCATCGCGGCATCGACGACGGCGTCGGGCAGGCAGCCGTCGTCGTGCGCGATGCCGCGGACCTGCAGGTTGGCTCGGGAGGTCAGGTGCACGGCGCCGTCCCCGTGCGACTCGGCGACCTCGTGCAGTCCGCGCAATGCGCCGGTCGTGAGGCGGCCGCCCGGCACTCGCACGCGCACCAGGGCGCCGTCGTCGGCGATCCAGGGGCGCAGCAGGCCGGGGCACAGGTCGCGGCGGGTCCGTTCGGTCACGCCGACATGGTGCCATCCGGCCCTGCCGCCGCACGTCCGGCCGCGGGACTGCTACGGTCGGCTCGCCAGTCAAACTCAGCGATGAGCCAGGGAACCCGGTGAGAGTCCGGGACTGACGCGCAGCGGTGAGGGTGACGGGCGGGGCACACAGCCACTGGACCGAGAGGTCTGGGAAGGCGCTCCGTCCGGTCGATCCCGAGTCCGAAGACCTGCTGGCCCTCACGGCAACCGCCGTCTGGTCCCACCGGGCTTCGCGAACGAGCCCCAGACCTCGAAGGATCACGCCCGTGCGTACCTCTGTCCGCCGTACCCTCGTCCTGCTCTCCGCAGGCCTGCTGACCCTCGGCGCCTGTGCGTCCGAGGACACCGATCCCGACCGCGCCTCCTCCGACGGCTACCCCCGCACGCTCGAGAACTGCGGCCGCACCACCACCGTCGAGTCCGCGCCGCAGCGCATCGTCTCACTGAACCAGGGCTCCACCGAGATCCTGCTGTCCCTCGGAGTGGCCGACCGGATGGCCGGCACCGGCACCTGGACCGACCCCGTCATGAAGGGCCTCGAGGCCGAGAGCGCGAAGGTCGAGCGGCTCGCCGACAGCGCCCCCTCGATGGAGCGGGTCCTGCAGACCGAGCCCGACCTCGTGACCGCCTCGTTCGCCAGCACGCTGGGCAAGGGCGGCGTCGGCACGGCCGGCGCGTTCGCCGACCTCGGCGTGCCCACGTACCTGTCGCCCGCCGAGTGCGAGGGCAAGGACAACGAGGGCGACGACGACGGCGCCCGGACCGGTGTCCTCGAGATCGACGCGATCTACCGCGAGATCACCGAGCTGGCCGAGCTGCTCGACGTGGAGGACCGTGGCGACGAGCTGGTCTCGTCGCTGCAGGACCGCGTCGCGGCCGCCTCCGCGAAGGCCCCGGAGGACGACGTCAGCGTCCTGTACTGGTTCGCGAACGCCGAGTCGCCCTACCTCGCCGGCTGCTGCGGCGGTCCCGGCATCATCACCCGGGCGCTCGGCCTGAAGAACGTCTTCGACGACACGAAGGCCGAGTGGCCGCAGGTGGGCTGGGAGACGGTCGCCGAGCGGGACCCCGACGTCCTCGTGATCGGCGACCTCACCCGCAAGAGCCAGACGGCCGAGTCGGCGCAGGCGAAGATCGAGTTCCTCGAGTCCAACCCGGTCACGCGCGAGATGACGGCCGTGAAGAACCGGCGCTACGTCGCGCTCTCGGGCGCCGCGCTGAACCCCTCGATCCGCACCGTCGAGGGCCTCGAGCAGGTCGCCGACGCGCTGGCCGAGTTCGGCCTGTCGCAGTGACGGTCACCCGGCGCGCCTGGATCCTGGGCTCGGCCGGGGTGGCGCTGCTGGTCGCGTCGGTGTGCGTCGCGGTGACCATCGGCCCCTCGGACGTCGGTCCGCGATCCGTGCTGTCCCTGGCCTGGTCGCGGGCGGTCGGCGGCGAGTCCGGGCTGACCCGCATCCAGGAGGGCATCGTCTGGAACCTGCGCCTGCCCCGCACGCTGCTCGCCGCGGCGTGCGGGGCCGGCTTGGCCGTCTGCGGCGTCATCCTGCAGTCGCTGCTGCGCAATCCGCTGGCCGACCCGTTCGTGCTCGGCGTCTCGTCGGGCGCGTCGACCGGGGCCGTCTCGATCGTCGTGCTCGGCGTGGGCGCCGGGACGATCGGCCTGGCGGGAGGCGCCTTCGTGGGCGCGATGGGCGCGTTCCTGCTGGTGCTCGTGCTCGCCGCGGCGGCGGGCGGGACCACCGACCGTGTCGTGCTGGCCGGCGTCGCGGCGACGCAGCTGTTCTCGGCGCTGACCTCGTTCATCGTCTTCACCGCCGCCGACGCCGAGCAGACCCGCGGCGTGCTGTTCTGGCTGCTCGGCTCGCTCGGCAGCGCCTCGTGGACCGACGTCGCGGTCGTGGGCTCGACGGTGGCGCTCGCCGTGGTCTCGTGCCTGCTGCTGGCGTCGACCCTGGACGCGTTCGCGTTCGGCCAGGACAGCGCCGCCGCCCTCGGCGTCGACGTGGGCCGCGCCCGGATCATCCTGCTCGTGATCACCGCACTGACCACGGCGGTCATCGTCAGCACGTCCGGTGCCATCGGGTTCGTCGGGCTCGTCCTGCCGCACGTGGCCCGCGCGATGGTGGGCGTGAACCATCGCCGGATGCTGCCGCTCGCAGCGATCAGCGGCGCCGTGTTCCTCGTGTGGGTCGACACGGCCGCCCGCACCATCATCGATCCGCAGGAGCTCCCCGTCGGCGTGGCCACGGCGCTGCTCGGCGTGCCGGCGTTCGCCCTGGTCCTGCTGCGTCGGAGGTCCCGCGCATGAGCCTCAGCGCCTCCTCCGTGTCCTGGGCGGTCCGCGACCGCCTGATCGTCGACGGCGTCAGCATCGACGCGACGCCCGGCTCGATGGTCGGGCTGCTCGGGCCCAACGGGTCGGGCAAGTCGAGCCTGCTGCGGCTGCTCGCCGGGCTGCGGGCCCCCTCGTCCGGGGTGGTCCGGCTGGGTGACGACGACCTCGTGACCCTGCGGCGGCGTCACGTCGCCCAGCGCGTCGGCGTGGTCGAGCAGGAGTCCGCGACGGACACCGACCCGCTCGTCCGCGACGTCATCGAGCTCGGCCGCATCCCGCACCGGCGCTCGTGGCAGCCCGCGGGGGAGCACGACGTCGACGCCGTGCGCCGTGCGGCCGCGGCGACCGGCGTGCTCGAGCGACTGGAGCAGCCCTACGCGACCCTCTCCGGCGGCGAGCGCCAGCGGGTGCAGATCGCGCGGGCGCTGGCCCAGGACCCCGAGGTGCTGCTGCTCGACGAGCCCACCAACCACCTCGACATCCGTCACCAGCTCGAGGTGCTGCGGCTCGTCCGCGACGCCGAGGTCACCGCCGTGGCCGCCCTGCACGACCTCAACCTCGCGGCGGCCTACTGCGACGAGGTGGTGGTCCTGGCCGAGGGCCGCGTCGTGGCCTCCGGCACACCCACCGCGGTCATCACCGAGGACCTCGTCGCCGACGTCTACGGCGTCACCGCGTTCGTGGAGCCGCACCCCGTCACCGGGGCCCTGACGGTGGTGTGGCAGCCATGACCGTCCTCGTCCACGTCGCCACCGCCCTGTCGGACGCCGCGCGCCAAGGCGTGCTGCGCCGCGCCGCCACGGAGGCGGGCGCCCGGATCGCGTTCCTGCAGGGCGCCGAGCCGACCTTGGTCCGCGTGCTCGACGAGCTGCACGGCGAGGGCGTGCGCGAGCTGCGTCTCGAGCCCGTCTCCACGGACGACCTCGCGTTCGCTCGCTCGTGGGTGGGACGCGTGGCGGGGCACTGGCTCCGCGCGCAGGTCGACCCGCCGATCCTGCACTTCGGTGACCGGACGATCACGGGCCGCGAGGCCGCCCTGACGTCCTCGGCCTGGAATGCCCCTCCGGCCCACCGGCACCACCTGCTGCTGTGCCGCGGACCGCGCTGCAGCGCCCACGGGTCCGACGACACCTACCGCGCCCTCGTCATGGCCCTCGTGCAGGAAGGCCTCACGGACTCCGACGTCCTCATGGCCCAGACCGGCTGCCTGTTCCCGTGCAACCACGGACCCGTGGCCGTCGTCCACCCCGAGGGCGCCTGGTACGGCCCCGTCGGACCCGACGACGCCGTCCGGCTCGTGCGCGAGCACTTCGCCGCCGGCCGACCCCTCGACGACCTCCGCATCCCCGGCACCACCGCGCCACCCGAAGGAGCAGCATGACCCGCATCGCCCTCATGTCCACGTCCGACACCGACCTCCTGTCGGCCCGCGCCAGCGGCGCCGCCTACTCGTGGGCGAACCCCGCCCGGGTGACCGACGACCGCCGCGACGCGCTGGTGGACGAGGCCGACCTGGTCGTCCTGCGCGTCCTGGGCTCACCGGAGGACGTCCGCGACGTCGCCGCCCTCGTGCGCGAGCGGGGCCGTCCGCTCGTCGTGCTCGGTGGCGAGCGGCTCCCGAACGCGGCCCTCATGGAGCTGTCGACCGCGCCGATCGGCGTGTGCGCCGAGGCCCACCGCTACCTCGCCGAGGGCGGCGCCGAGAACCTGCGCCAGCTGCACGCCTTCCTGTCCGACACCGTCCTGCTCACGGGCGAGGGCTTCGAGCCGCCCGCCGTGCTGCCCGAATGGGGCGTGAGCGAGCGCGCCACGCCCGCCACCGAGGGCCTGCCGCGCGTCGGCATCCTCTACTACCGGGCGCACGAGGTGAGCGGGAACCAGAGGTTCGCGCACGAGCTCGCGGACGCGATCGACGCGACGGGCCGTGGCACCGGCGTCCCGATCTTCGTCTCGTCCCTGCGCGCCGCCGCCGACGACCTGTTCGACGAGCTCGCGACCCTCGACGCCATCGTCGTCACGGTGCTGGCCGCCGGCGGGTCCAAGCCCGCGACCGCGAGCGCCGGCGGGGACGACGAGGCGTGGGACGTCGAGCGGCTGCGCGCCCTCGACGTGCCCGTCCTGCAGGCACTTGCGCTGACCTCGACGCGCGAGGAGTGGGAGGCCTCCGACGACGGCGTCACGCCGATCGACTCGGCCACGCAGATCGCCATCCCCGAGTTCGACGGGCGCCTCATCACGGTGCCGTTCTCGTTCAAGGAGGTCGACGACGACGGCCTGCCGCGCTACGAGACCGATCCGGAGCGCTGCGCACGGGTGGCCGGCATCGCGGTCAACCACGCCCGGCTCCGGTTCGTGCCGCCGGCCGAGCGCAGGGTCGCCCTCGTGCTGTCGGCGTACCCGACGAAGCACAGCCGGATCGGCAACGCGGTCGGCCTCGACACCCCCGTGTCGGCGATCCGCCTGCTGCGGCAGCTCCGCGACGCCGGCTACGACCTCGGCGCGCCGGGCGAGATCCCCGGCGTCGACCCACTGCCGCCCGTGGAGGGCGAGGAGCCGGACACCACGTCGGGCAACGCGCTCATCCACGCGCTCATCGAGGCCGGCGGCCAGGACGAGGAGTGGCTGACGCAGGCCCAGCTCAGCAGCTCGCACGTGCGCATCAGCCGCGAGGACTACCTGCGCTGGACCGCCGACCTCCCGGCCGCGCTGCGCGACGAGATGGTCGAGACCTGGGGCGAGGCGCCGGGATCGCTGTTCGTCGACGACGACGGCGACATCGTGCTGGCCACCCTGCACGCGGGCAACGTCGTCATCCTCATCCAGCCGCCGCGCGGCTTCGGCGAGAACCCGGTCGCGATCTACCACGATCCCGACATGCCGCCCTCGCACCACTACCTCGCGGCGTACCGCTGGCTGGAGCACGGCTTCGGGGCCGACGCCGTGGTGCACCTCGGCAAGCACGGGTCGATGGAGTGGCTGCCGGGCAAGAACGCCGCGCTGTCGGCCGCCTGCGCGACGGACGCCGCGATCGGCAGCATGCCGCTGATCTACCCGTTCCTGGTCAACGACCCGGGCGAGGGCGCGCAGGCCAAGCGGCGCGCGCACGCGACGATCGTCGACCACCTCGTCCCGCCGATGGCGCGCGCCGAGGGCTACGGCGACATCGCGAAGCTGGAGCAGCTGCTCGACGAGTACGCGAACGTGGCCGCGATGGACCCGCCGAAGCTGCCGGCCATCCGCCAGCAGATCTGGACACTCATGCAGTCCGCGCAGATGCACCGCGACCTCGGCCTCGACGAGCGACCCGGCGACGAGGAGTTCGACGACTTCCTGCTGCACGTCGACGGCTGGCTGTGCGAGATCAAGGACGTCCAGATCCGCGACGGCCTGCACGTGCTGGGACAGGCGCCCGAGGGCGAGGCGCGGGTGAACCTCGTGCTCGCCGTGCTGCGCGCCACGCAGGTGTGGGGTGGCCAGGAGAAGGCGCTGCCGGGACTGCGCGCGGCGCTGGGCCTGGCGGAGGACGCCCCCCTGCCCGAGGTCGACGCCGTCGAGGCCCAGGCCCGCGGTCTCGTCGAGACCATGGAGAAGTCGGGCTGGGACCCGGCCGCGATCGACACGGTGCACGACGACCCGATCGTGCAGGCCGTGCTGCGCTTCGCGGCCGAGCAGGTCGTCCCGCGGCTCGCGGCCACCACCGACGAGCTGACCAACATCCTGCGCGCGCTGGACGGCCGGTTTATCCAGGCCGGACCGTCGGGCTCGCCGCTGCGCGGCCTCGTGAACGTGCTGCCGACCGGCCGGAACTTCTACACGGTCGATCCCCGCGCCGTGCCCTCGCGGCTGGCCTGGGACACGGGTCAGGCGATGGCCGAGTCGCTCGTCGCCCGGCACCTCGAGGACACGGGGGAGTACCCGCGCTCGGTCGGGCTGTCCGTCTGGGGCACCTCCGCGATGCGCACGTCCGGCGACGACATCGCCGAGGTCCTGGCACTGCTGGGCGTCCGGCCCACGTGGGATCCCGCGTCGCGCCGCGTCAACGGCCTGGAGGTCATCGACCTCGCCGAGCTGGGGCGCCCGCGGATCGACGTCACGGTGCGCATCTCCGGGTTCTTCCGCGACGCCTTCCCGCACGTCATCGAGATCCTCGACGACGCGGTGCGGCTCGTGGCCGACCTCGACGAGCCCGAGGAGTCCAACTACGTGCGGGCCCACACGGCGCAGGACCTCGCGGAGCACGGCGACCACCGCCGCGCCACGACCCGCATCTTCGGCTCGAAGCCCGGCTCGTACGGCGCCGGCATCCTGCAGGTCGTCGAGTCGGGCACGTGGCGCGACGACGCCGACCTCGCCGAGGTCTACACGGCGTGGGGCGGCTTCGCCTACGGTCGCGACCTCGACGGCGTCGCCGCCAGCGACGACATGCGCACGAGCTACCGCCGCATCGCGGTGGCCGCGAAGAACATCGACTCGCGCGAGCACGACATCGCCGACTCCGACGACTACTTCCAGTACCACGGCGGCATGATCGCCACGGTCCGCGCGCTGACCGGCACCGAGCCGAAGGCGTACGTCGGCGACTCCACCACCCCCGACGCGGTGCGCACCCGCACGCTGCAGGAGGAGACGAACCGCGTCTTCCGCTCGCGCGTCGTCAACCCGCGATGGATCTCCGCGATGCAGCGCCACGGGTACAAGGGTGCGTTCGAGCTGGCGGCGACGGTGGACTACCTGTTCGGCTTCGACGCCACGGCGGGGGTCGTGCACGACTGGATGTACGAGTCCCTGGCGAAGGAGTACGTGCTCGACGAGACGAACCAGGAGTTCATGCGGCGCTCCAACCCGTGGGCCCTGCGCGGCATCGTCGAGCGGCTCAACGAGGCCGCCGACCGCGGGCTCTGGGAGGAGCCCGATCCCGAGGTCATGGCCGAGATGGCGCGCGTCTACCTGGAGGTCGAGGGCGACCTGGAGGACGACGCGTGACGCGGCGGCTCGCGCTCGTCGGACTCGGGCCGGGCGACCCCGACCTGCTGACGGCGCAGGCGGCCCGGGTGCTCAACGAGGTCGACCACCTGCTCGTCGCCGACAAGACCGCGCAGCACCCCGGGACGGCCGACCTCATCGCCATGCGCGAGGAGATCTGCCGCCGCCACGTGCGCGGACCGTGGCACCTCGTGGCGGTGCCCGACCCGGAGCGCGACCGCGACGACCCGACCGACTACGCCGGTGCCGTGCGCGACTGGCACGAGGCGCGCGCGATCGCGTTCGAGGCAACGCTGCTGGAGCACCCGGGGGACGCGGCGATCCTGGTCTGGGGCGACCCGTCGCTCTACGACTCGGCGATCCGGCTCGCCGACCGCATCGAGGAGCGCGGGGTCGTCGACGTCGAGGTCGAGGTCGTGCCCGGACTCAGCAGCGTGCAGCTGCTCGCCGCGCGGCACCGGCTCGTGCTCAACGCCGTCGGCGGCCCGATCACCATCACCACCGGCCGGCGCCTGCTGGAGGACGCGACCGCCGGGGACAACCTCGTGGTGATGCTCGACGGGTCGCTGACGTGCCGACGCCTGCCGGAGCGCGCGGCCTGGAACGTCTGGTGGGGCGCCAACCTGGGATCGGCGGACGAGGTCGTGGTCGCCGGCCGGCTCGACCGCGTCGTCGAGGAGATCGCGGCCAGGCGTGCGGAGGCCCGGGCCGCCCGCGGCTGGGTCATGGACACGTACCTGCTGCGCCGGGCCTGACTCAGTCCCACGTCCGCAGCGAGGGCCGGTACGTCAGCTCGACGGTGCGGTCGTCGAGCACGCGGTGCTCCAGCAGCTCGAGGTCGAAGTCCTCGGCGTCGGCCAGCACGGGCCGCTCGCCCGTGCGCCCGGTCAGCACCGGGAACACCGTCAGCTGCACCGCGTCGACGAGCCCCGCCGCCATGAGGTCGCGGTTCAGGCCGAGACTGCCGTGGGAGCGCAGCGGCACGTCGGACTCCTCCTTCAGCCGCGCCACGACCTCGGCAGCGTCGCCGCGAGCCACGGTGACGTCGGGCCAGTCGAGGTCGCCGTCCAGCGTCGACGAGACGACCGTGGTGGGCATCCGGCGCATCCGTCCGACCCACGTGTCGTCGAGCTCGGGGTACCGGTCGTCCGACAGCATCTCGACGAACTCACGGAAGGTCGTGGCGCCGAGCACCATCCGGACGTCCGACGCGTAGAGCTCCTCGCGGCGCCGCAGCAGTTCGGGACCCTGCCGGCCCCAGTACCCGCCCCAGTCGCCCGGCGGCCGGTACGAGCCGTAGCCGTCCACGCTGGCGAACACGTCGAAGGTGTAGGTCGCGGTCATGCTGCCTCCCCGCCTCGGTCCCTGTCTCCGAGTGTCCACCGCAGGCGTCGATCCGGCCAGCACCACGTGACAGCATGGGCCCATGTCCGATCCCCGCGTCGTCGCCGTCAGCCGGGACGACCGGCACCGCTTCAGCAAGGTGCCGGTCGAGTCCATCACGCTCGTCGAGGGCCACGGGGTCGAGGGCGACGCCCACGCCGGCGCCTTCGTGAAGCACCGGTCCCGCGTGCGGAAGGACCCCCGGCAGCCCAACCTGCGCCAGGTGCACCTGATCCACGCCGAGCTGTTCGACGAGGCCCGCGCGATGGGGCACGAGCTGACCGCCGGCGACCTCGGCGAGAACGTGCTGACCGAGGGCGTCGACCTGCTCGGCCTGCCCACCGGGACGCTGCTCGACCTCGGCGGCCCGGTCGTGCGGATCACCGGCCTGCGCAACCCCTGCGTGCAGATCAACCGCTTCCAGCCCGGACTCATCAAGGTGGTGCTGGCCAAGGCGGACGGCACGCCCGCCTCGCGACCCGCCCCGCCCACCGGCTCCGCGGGCGCCTCGGCACCCGTGGTCCGCAAGGCCGGCGTGATGGCCGTCGTCGAGCGCGGGGGAGAGGTGCGCCCCGGCGCCGCGGTCACCATCACGCTGCCGGCCGAGCCGCACACGCCCCTGCAGCCGGTCTGACCTCCGCCCGTCCCGAGATTTGCTCCACTTTCTACGTTTCAGACGTGCCGAAAGGTGGAAATCGGAGCAAATCTGGGGGGGGCGCTGGTTAGTCGTCGGCGAGGCGCGCGGGGAAGCCGCCGGTCGAGATCGGGCCCCAGGACGTGGGCGTGATCCGGATCAGGCTCTTGCCCTGGTCGAGCATCGCCTGCCGGTACTCGTCCCAGTCGGAGTGCTCGCCGGAGATGTTCCGGAAGTACTCGACGAACGCGTCCAGCGCGTCGGGCACGTCGAGCACCTCGGCCGTGCCGTTGACCTGCACCCACGCGTCGTTCCACTCGTTCGACAGCACGACCACGCTGACCTCGGGGTCGCGGCGCGCGTTGTGCGTCTTCGCCCGCTCGGGATAGGTGGAGATCACGAGCCGTCCGGAGTCGTCGACCCCGCCGGTGACCGGCGAGGCCTGCGGGCTGCCGTCGGAGCGTCGCGTGAGCAGGATGAACCGGTGACGCGGCCGGACGAAGTCGAGCAGCTCGTCGAGGCCGACACGGGTGTTGGTGGCGATGGAGCGGGGCATGGACTCACGCTACGCCGCGGGGATGATGGGGGCATGGTCGAAGCTCCCGTCCTCGCCGCGAGCGCCGTCGTGCTCGACGACGAGGGTCGCGTCCTGCTGGTGCGCCGTGCGCACGACCCGGGGCGCGGGCAGTGGTCCGTCCCGGGCGGCCGGGTCGAGCCGGGGGAGACGCTCGAGGAGGCGTGCGCCCGCGAGGTGCTGGAGGAGACCGGCTACGTCGTCGAGGTCGGGCCCGAGCTCTGGACCGCGCACGTGCCGATCGGCGACGGCCGCGACTACGAGATCCACGACTTCGCGGCGACGGTCGTGTCGGGTCGGCTCGTGGCGGGTGACGACGCCGATGACGCGGGCTGGTTCAGCCTCGACGAGATGACGGCACTGCCGATGGTCGACGACCTGCTGGACCTGCTGCGCTCAGCCCGCGCGTGAGATCGTGAACGCGCACAGGAACCCGATCGTCGCCAGGAGCCCCGCGTACAGGTGCGTGCGCTCGAACGCCTCGGGGATCATCGTGTCCGCCACCATCGCCAGGATCGCGCCCGCCGCCACGGCCGTGATGGCGGCGATCGTGGTGGGGGAGGCGCCCTCCAGCAGCAGGCACCCGGCCATGGCCGCCAGCCCGCTCGCCACCGCGATGCCGCCCCACACCCCGAAGACGTAGCGGGCCGAGCGGCCCTTGCGCTTCATGCCGGCGGCGCTCGACAGCCCCTCGGGCAGGTTCGAGACGAAGATCGCCGCCAGCACGGGAACCCCGACGCCGCCCCCGCCCACGAGGGACAGCCCGAGGACGACCGACTCCGGGATGCCGTCGAGCAGCGCGCCGATGGCGATCGCCGTGCCGCTGCCCGACTGCTCCTCCTCGGACGACTGCTCCGCGCCCGACCGCTTCCGGTGGCGGGCGCCGTACCGGGCCAGCACGAGGTTGGCCGCGACGTAGGCGAGTGCGCCTGCGAGGAAGCCGAGCACGGTGGGCCGGAGCCCGCCCAGCTGCTCGGCCTCGTCGACCAGGTCGAAGGACAGGGCCGAGATGAGGACGCCGGCGCCGAACGCCATCACCGATGCGACCACACGGCGCGGCACGGGCACGAGCCACGCGACCGCCGCACCGATCACCAGCGCACCGCCCGCCACCAGGCCCCACAGGCCCGCCTCCACCCCGATCGGCATGTCCATCCCCTGATCGTGTCAGTCCGGAGGCACCGACGCAGGTCACGACGGGCCGATGCGGGTGCATCATGAGAGGGACGCCGAGGAGGTGGACGCATGTCCGTCGACTACTACGTCGCGTGGTGGAACGTGGAGAACCTCTTCGACGAGGAGAAGGCTCCCGCGACCCGGCGCACCGAGAAGGTCCGGCGGGCCCTCGGGAACGACCTCAGGGGCTGGACGCGCACGCTCCGCAACCGCAAGATCGACCAGCTCGCGTCGGTGATCGCCCAGATGAACGACGGTGCCGGACCCGATCTGCTGGGCGTGTGCGAAGTGGAGAATCGCTTCGTCCTCAACCTGCTGGTGGCCAACGTCGAGAAGCGTCTTCCGGGGCGGCACTACGGCATCGCCCACGCCGACACCGACGACGCGCGCGGCATCGACGTGGCGTTCCTCTACGACACGGGGCTGTTCGAGGTGCCCGCCGACGAGACGTTCTTCCACGTCGTCATGCGCCGCAACGCCACGCGCGAGATCGTGCAGGTCAACTTCCGCACCCGCCACGGCGCTCGCACCTGGGCCGTCTTCGGCAACCACTGGCCGTCGCGTAGCGGGGGCCAGTACGAGTCGGCCGGCTACCGCGACATCGCGGGTGAGACCCTCGCCTACTTCCACGAGCGGGTGCTGGAGGTGCACGGACCGGAGACGCCCGTGCTGGCGCTGGGCGACTTCAACGACGAGCCGTTCGACGTCTCGCTCGTCACGCACGCGCTCAGCACCCGCCAGCGCAACCGCGTGCTCAACGCCGACGTCCCGCTGCTGTGGAACCTCGCCTGGCCGCTGCTCGGCGGCCGCGGCGGCCAGCCGGACGGCAGCTTCTACTGGCAGAACCAGCCGAACCTGCTCGACCAGGTGCTGGTGAACCGGGCGATGGCGGCCGACGGACCGCTGCGCGTCGAGGAGGAGTCGGTGCGGATCCTGCGCTTCCCCGGCACGGCGGACGAGGGACAGTACCCCCGGCCTGTCCCGTTCGGCGGGATGGGCCACCCGGTCGACAAGCAGGGGTTCTCGGACCACTTCCCGATCGCGCTGCGGGTGACAGAGGAGGACTGACGGGGCTCAGCCCTTGCCCTTGCCCTTCGACTTCCCCTTGGCCTTGCCGTTGTTCTTGCCCTTGCCCTGGTTGCCGCTGGACTTCGCGGCGCCGCTGCCGCCGCTCGTGGCCTTCGGCGCCGTCGCGGCGTTCGTGACGACCGGCGCGACCGCCACGGAGACCAGGATCGTGGCGCCGTCGGGCAGCCGGCCGGTCTTGTCGAGTGCGACGACCTCGCCGGTGTCCCCGGCCCGCGTGACGTCCTCGCGCTTGACGGCGAAGCCGCGCCGCTCGAGCGCCGCCGCGACGTCGGCGAACGGCTTGCCGATGAGGCTCTTGGCGGTGATCCGCACCTTGCCGGACGCGACCGACAGCGTGACCGGGCTGCTCTCGGAGCCCTCCGCGCCGGGGGCGGGGGACTGGTCCACGACCTCGCCCTCGGGCGTGTTCGCGACGTCGACGACCTTCGTGCGGGCGGTGAGTCCCGCCTCGTCGATCCGGCTCGTCGCGTCGCCGGCCTGCATCCCCACGACGTCGGGCACGAGCGGCGGCCCGCCGAACATCAGCTGGCGTCCTCCGAGCAGTGCGGCCACGAGCACGATGACGCCGACCGACGCGTAGGCGACCCGCGGGCGGCGGCTCCGGTGAGGGGCGACGGCACGGACGGCCGAGGTCGGCAGCGGGATGGGGTCCGTGGCGACGTCGCGGCTCGGGTGGGGCTCCTCGAAGCGCTCGGGCAGGTCGATCGATCCCGCCGCGCCGATGCGGGCCGCAGCAGACGCGACCTCGGCCGCGGTGGACGGGCGGTCGGCCGGGTCCTTAGCCGTGAGCGATCGGACGAGACCGGCCACGTCCTCGGGCACGCTGGGCCCGAGATCCGGCAGCTCGTCGTGCAGCTGGGCCATCGCCGTGCCGATGTGCGTCTCGCGGCGGAACGGTGAGGTGCCGGTGAGGCAGTGGAACGCCACGACGCCGAGCGCGTACAGGTCGGACTGCGGGGTGGCGAGGCGGCCGCGCACCTGCTCGGGACTCATGTAGTCGGTCGTGCCGACGAGGGACCCGGTGTCGGTGAGCGGCTCGCTGGTGTCGGTGCGGGCGATGCCGAAGTCGACGAGAACCGTGCGGCCCTCGGGGGTCAGCATGATGTTCGCGGGCTTGAGGTCGCGGTGGACGATGCCGGCGTCGTGGGCGGCCTGGAGGCCCTCGGCGACCTGTTGCACGACCGACATCACCTGGTCGGGCGCCATCGGCCCGCGCTCCTTGAGCAGCTGGCCCAGCGAGTGCCCCTCGACGTACTGCATGACGATGAAGGTCGCACCGTCCTCGGGGGAGTCGTCCTCCGCGAAGTCGAAGACCTGCGCGACGCCCGGGTGGTGGATCGAGGCGGCCAGGTGGGCCTCGCTGCGCATCCGCGCGCGGTTGACCTCGTCGTCGTCCGTGCCGGGCCTGAGCACCTTGATGGCCACGGTGCGGCCGAGGCGCGTGTCGGTGGCTCGGTAGACCGAGCCCATGCCGCCGGTGCCGACGACCTCGTCGAGGGCATAGCGCTGCATCAGGGTCTGGGTCACCAGTCCACGGTAGGTCGGATTCGCCGACTTCGCGGCCCGAGTGATGAAGCGCACGGGCTCGCGAGGACTCTCGCTCACGCTGTCGGGACTAGGATTTCCGGGCGTCCGCACCCCGTCCCCGGATGCACGGAACGGAACCCCCATGACCTCCTCCGCGCCCTCGCGCGTGCCCGAGCCCGGACGCGTCCCCACGGTCCGCGCCGCGCTCGCCTCGCCGCGCCTGCTGCGCACCGAGGTGCTGGCCGGGCTGGTGGTCGCGCTGGCGCTGATCCCCGAGGCGATCGCCTTCTCGATCATCGCGGGCGTCGACCCCGAGGTCGGCCTGTTCGCCTCGTTCACGATGGCCGTCACGACGGCGATCCTCGGCGGCCGTCCCGCGATGATCTCCGCGGCCACGGGCGCCGTCGCGCTGGTCGTCGCGCCGGTCATGCGTGAGCACGGCTACGACCACCTCATCGCCACCGTGATCCTGGGCGGCCTCATCCAGGTCGCGCTGGCGTTCGCCGGCGTCGCCCGGCTCATGCGCTTCATCCCGCGGTCGGTGATGGTCGGCTTCGTCAACTCGCTGGCGATCCTCGTGCTGATGGCGCAGGTGCCGCACCTGATCGGCGTGCCGGGGCTCGTCTACCCGATGGTGGCCGCCGGCGTGGCCATCATCGTGCTGCTGCCGCGACTCACCCGGGCGATCCCGTCGCCGCTCGTCGCGATCACCGTCCTGACCGCGGTCGCCGTGACGATGTCGCTCGGCGTGCCGACCGTGGGGGACGAGGGCGAGCTGCCCAGCAGCCTGCCGTCACTGTTCACGCCCGACGTCCCGCTGAGCCTCGAGACGCTGCGGATCATCGGCCCGTACGCGCTGGCGATGGCGCTCGTCGGCCTGATGGAGTCCCTGCTGACGGCCAAGCTCGTGGACGACATCACCGACACCCACTCGAACAAGACGCGCGAGTCGTGGGCGCAGGGCGTCGCCAACGTCGTCACCGGCCTGTTCGGCGGCATGGGCGGCTGCGCCGTGGTCGGCCAGACGATGGTCAACGTGAAGGTCTCGGGCGCTCGCACGCGGCTGTCCACGTTCCTCGCCGGTGTCTTCCTGCTCGTGCTGGTGGTCGGTCTCGGCGACGTCGTCGCGACGATCCCCATGGCCGCGCTCGTCGCGGTGATGATCATGGTCTCGGTGGCGGCGTTCGACTGGCACAGCATCGCGCCGGCCACCCTGCGCCGGCTCCCGCCCAGCGAGACCTTCGTGATGGTCGTGACCGTCGCCGTCGTCGTGGCCACGGGCAACCTCGCGATCGGCGTCATCGCCGGTGTCCTGGTCGCGTCGGTGATGTTCGTGCGCCGGGTCGCCCACTTCACCGAGGTGGTCGACGTCGCGCACCCCGACCCGGACACCCGGGTCTACAAGGTCAGGGGTGAGCTGTTCTTCGCGTCCAGCAACGACCTCGTCTACCAGTTCGACTACGCGGGCGACCCGCCGAACATCGTCATCGACCTGTCCGAGTCGCACGTCTGGGACGCGTCGAGCGTGGCCGCGCTCGACGCGATCGAGACCAAGTACGCGGCGAAGGGCAAGACCGTGCGCATCGAGGGCCTGAACGAGGCCAGCCTCGAGCGGCACCGCCGACTGGCCGGCCACCTCGACGCGGGGGACTGAGCGGCGCTAGCCCCGGCCGACCATCCGTGGACCCGACAGGCGGCGCTCCAGCCGATCGGCCTCCCGCTTGATCGGGCGGGCCACGTACTGGCCGAGGATGACGCCGGCGGCCAGGGCGAGGGCGGTCGCCAGGGCGGAGGCGAGCTCGAGCACGCCGTCGTGGCCCTGCGCGAGCAGCGCGAGCCCCCGGTAGACCTCGAGGCCGGGGAGCAGGGGCACGATCGCGGGCACCACGACGACCAGCGGCGGCACCCGGAACCGGCCGGCGGCGAGGTGGCACACCGCGCCGATCACGACCGCGGCCACCGCCGACCCCCACGTGCGCCCGACGGCGGTGCTGTTGACCGACAGCAGCACCGCCTGGCCGAGCCCGCCCACCAGCGCCACCGCCACGAGGGCGCGCCACGGGGCGTAGGAGGCGAACGCGAAGCCCGATGCCGCGAGGGCCGCTCCGACGACGATCACCCCGGCCTCGGCGATGCCGGCGGCGCCGACCTCGAGGTCGACGAGCCCCACCCCGAGCAGGTCGCCCACCGTGAGCCCCGCGCCCACGCCCGCGATGATCCCCATCGTGTTCAGGAACGCGTCGATGACGCGGGCCGACGCCGTGACGGGGAAGCCGGTCAGCGCGTCCTGCGTGGCGCCCAGGATGCCCACGCCCGCCAGCAGCATGACGATGCCCGACGTGACGACGCGGGACGGATCCGCCTCGATCGAGGTGGCCGACGCGAGCACCGCGATCATCGTCGCGACGAACCCGCCCGCCGCCTGCTGGTAGAACGTCGGGATGCGGTGCGGCGGGAGCAGACGCTGCGTGGCGTCGATGCCGCACGCGGCGATGAACGCCAGCACGCAGATGACCGGCCCGCCACCCAGGGTGAGCGCGATCCCCGCGCCCATGACGCCCCAACCGAGCGTCACGGCCCAGCGCGGCCGGCTGTGGCCGGTCGACACGATCCGGGCGACGCGGTCGCGGGCCTCGTCGCGGGTGATGCGGCCGGCCACGAGCTCGGTCACCGCCTGGTCGACCTCCACGAGATTCGCGTAGTCGACCGGCCGTCGGTTGACCCGGCGCACCTGGATCGCGGCGGGCTCGTCCCGACTCGGCTGGTGCCGCAGCGTGAGGTCGACGAAGGTCACGTCGGCCGAGACGTTGCGCACGCCGCAGGCCCGCGTGACCTCGAGCATCGTGGCCGACACGTCCGCGGCGCCGGCTCCGGAGGACAGCAGCACCTCGCCGATCCGCAGGGCCAGGTCGAGCGCCTCGTAAGCCTCGCGGCGCTCGCTCATGCGAAGCGTTCGAGGAACAGCGCCTCCGCCAATGCCATGGACGCGATCTCCCGCGGGTCGACGCTCTCGTTGGGGGCGTGGATCAGGGCCTGCGGCTCCTCGACGCCCATGAGGAAGATCTCCGCCTCGGGGTAGAGCTCGTCGAACACGTTGCACAGCGGGATCGAGCCACCCTGGCCCAAGTGCGTCATCTCGACCCCGTACGCCTCGTGCATGGCCGACGCCATGGCCCGATACGCCGGCCCGTCGGTGGCGGCCCGGAAGGGCGAGCCCGTCGCCTCGGTCTCGACGGTGCAGTGCACGCCCCACGGGACGGCGGCCTTCAGGTGCGCGACGAGTCCGGCCTCGGCCTCGGCGGGGTCGACGCCGGGCGGGATGCGCAGGTTGAGGCGAGCGGCCGCCTTCGGCACGATCGCCGCGGCCGAGCCGATCACCGGCGGGCAGTCGATGCCCAGGATCGTCACCGCGGGCCGCGCCCAGAGCATGTCCGAGACCGTGCCGTCGCCCAGCAGCGACACCCCGTCCAGCACGCCCGCGTCCGAGCGGAACTGCTCGGGCGGATAGGGCGCACCCGTCCACTCCTGCCCGCCGTCGAGACCGTCGACGGTGGTGTTGCCCTCCTCGTCGCGCAAGCTCGCGAGCGTGGCCACGAGCGCCGCGAGGGCGTCGGGCGCGGCGCCGCCGAACATCCCGGAGTGGACCTCCGACGTCGCCGACTCGAGGGTGACCACGACGTTGACCATGCCGCGCAGGCTCACGGTCGCCGCCGGACGGCCCACCGCCGCGTTGCCCGTGTCGCACACGAGGATCGCGTCCGCGCGGAACAGGTCGGGGTTCGCCTCGACGAACCCCTCGAGACCGCCGGTGCCCTGCTCCTCCGAGCCCTCGACCACGAGCCGGAGGTCGACCCCCAGGTCGTCGCCGATCGCCCGCAGAGCCGCGAGGTGCATGACGATGTTGCCCTTGCAGTCGGCGGTGCCCCGGCCGTACCAGCGCCCGCCGGACTCGGTCAGCTCGAACGGGGGAGTGCGCCAGTCGGCCTCGTTCCCGGGCGGCTGCACGTCGTAGTGGGCGTACAGCAGGACCGTCGGGGCGTCCTCCCGCGCGGACGGTCGGGTGCCGACCACCGCGTGGCTGCCGTCGGCCGTCTCCTCGAGCCGGGCGTCGGCGAAGCCGAGTGCCTCGAACCGTGCGCGCACCCACTCCGCCGTGCGCTCACACTCCTCGGGCGGGAACTGGCGGGGGTCGGCCACCGAACGGAGCGCGACGAGCTCGGTCAGCTCGTCGCGCACCGAGGGCATGAGGGCATCGATGCGCTGGCGCAGGTCCATGGATCAGTCTCCGATGTGGTCGTCGGTCTTGAGGTCCTCCACGTACGAGCGGAAGTCCTCGAGCTCGTCGGGGCAGTAGACCTCCATGACGAGCAGCTGGCCCTGGACGGCCCGGCTGTCGGCGATCACCGGCCGGGCGCCCGGGCCCGTGGCCCCGTTCGTCAGCAGCGAGGCGAGCGTCGCCCGGCGGAGGGCGTCGTTCGGGTTCTCGCACGTCGCGCCGCCGTCGTCGCCGAAGACCCGGACGATCATGTCCCGGTCGGGCGTACGGGCTGCGCCCGCGTCGACGAACGCCTCGATCAGCTGGTCGGCCTTCTCCTGCGCGCGGTTCGACTCGCGCGCCTCGCTGAAGGTCAGCACGGCGACCACCGCCGCGATGCCGAGCAGGACGCAGGCCGTGATGTAGATCCACGACCGCTCGCGCTTCGTCTGCGACTCCCGGTGTGTGCTCATGATTCGACCACCTCTTCAGGCTGGGGCTGCTTCCACGACGGCTTGCGGAAGCGGTAGAACAGGAACGGCACCAGCAGGCCCAGGCCGAGCGCGCCGCCGCCCACGATGAGGAAGTAGACGCCGGAGCTGCCCGAGGCGAACTGCGACGGCGGGATGAAGCCGACCAGCAGGGCCGCCAGCGAGGCCGCGAAGCCCACGCCGCACAGTCCCACCAGCATCGGGGCGCGGTAGCCGCGCGGGTGGTCGGGCTCCTTGCGACGCAGCTGCACCGCGGCGACGAACATCAGCAGATACATGATCAGGTACACCTGCGTCGTGATCACCGAGAAGATCCAGTACGCGCTGGAGACGTCGGGGATCAGCGCGTACGCCAGGCCGATCACCGTGGTGACGAGGCCCTGGACCACGAGGATGTTCTGCTGCACGCCGTTCTTGTTGAGCTTCTGCAGGAACGGCGGGAGGTAGCCCTCCTGCCGCGAGATCAGCAACAGGCCCTTCGACGGTCCGGCCAGCCACGTCAGCATGCCGCCGAGCGAGGCGGTGACCAGCATGATGCCGACGATCGGGGTGAGCCACTGCCAGCCGAAGTTCGCGAAGACCGCGTCGAACGCCTGCATGACGCCGGCGGTGAGCGAGAGCTCCTCGGCGGGCACGATCCACGCGATCGCGAGCGCCGGCAGGATGAAGATCGTCAGCACGAGGCCCATCGCCAGGAACATGGCCTTCGGGAACTCCTTGGCGGGGTTCTTCAGCGATCCGACGTGCACCGCGTTCATCTCCATCCCGGAGTACGACAGGAAGTTGTTGACGATCAGCACGAGGCTGGACAGTCCGGCCCACGCGGGCAGCAGGTGGTCCGACGTCATCGGCGCGGCCGACTCGTTGCCCTGGCCGAGGAACACCACCCCCAGCAGCACCAGCACGACGCCGGGCACGAGCGTGCCGATGATGAGGCCGCCGCTGGCCAGGCCCGCGACGCCCTTCGTGCCGCGCGCCGAGACCCAGACGCCCGACCAGTACACGACGATGATGACCGCGGCGGTCCAGACGCCGCTGCTGGCCAGGGCGGGGTTGAAGACGTAGGCCAGCGTGCTGGCCACGAACCCCAGCAGGCTCGGGTAGTAGAAGATCGTCATCGCGAACTGGCACCAGACGGCGAGGAAGCCCATCGGCTTGGACAGGCCCTCCGACACCCACTTGTAGATGCCGCCCTCCCAGCCGGACGCCAGCTCGGCCGAGACCAGCGAGGTCGGCAGGAGGAAGACGATCGCCGGGAGCAGGTACAGGAAGACGCAGGCGAGACCGTAGACCGCCATGGTCGGGGCCGCGCGCAGGCTGGCCACCGAGCTGGTGGTCATCATCGCCAGCGCGATCCAGGAGATCCACTGGTGCGTGCTCGCGCGACTCGTGGCCGCGCGCACGCGGGAGCCGCCGCCCTCCGCGGAGAGGTCCGCGGTGGTCATGAGGTGCCTCGAGGCACTGCGAGGGTGAACATGTGCTCCTCCGTCCGTGCAGCCGTCAGCGGGCTGGTGGTCCGAGTCTCACGCCCCGGCGGGCGAGGCGGCCTCACCCCTGGCGGGTGATCAGTGGACGACGGCGAGGCCGCGGTCAGTGGCGTTGAGGCGCCGCCCGCCGGTGGCGGTGACCGTCACGATGTCCTCGATCCGCACGCCGAACCGCCCGGGCAGGTAGATCCCGGGCTCGACCGAGAAGCACATGCCCTCGACGAGCGGCTGCGTCTCGCCCTCGATCATGTACGGCGGCTCGTGGGTGGTCGTGCCGATGCCGTGCCCGGTGCGGTGGATGAACCGCTCGCCGTACCCGGCGTCGGTGATCACCTTCCGGGCGGCGCGGTCGATCTCCTGGCACGGCACGCCCGGGGCCACCGCCTCGACGCCGGCCTGCTGGGCCTGGCGGACGACTTCGTGCACCTCGCGCACGAGGGCCGACGGCTCGCCGACCGACACGGTGCGGCTGGTGTCCGACCCGTACCCGTGCATGAGGCCACCGAAGTCGAGGACGATCGCGTCGCCCTTCTCGATGGTTCGGTCGCCCGCCTCGTGGTGGGGGTTGGCGCCGTTGGGACCCGAGCCGACGACCGTGAAGTCGACCTGCTCGTGCCCGAAGTCGCGCAGCAGCCGGGCGAGGTCGGCAGCGACCTCGGTCTCGCGACGTCCCGCGAAGCGCACCTTCAGGATCTCGCCGTAGGTCGCGTCGGCGGCGGCGCCCGCCGCGGCGAGCCGGGCCACCTCGGCCTCGTCCTTCACCGCGCGCAGCATCGGCAGCGCCTGGGTGAAGGAGCGGTAGGCCACGCCGGGAGCAGCGTCCTGCAGGCCCAGCAGGTGCATCGCCCAGGCGGAGTCGGAGATCGCCAGCGTCCGGGTGCCGCCGAGGAGGCCGGCCGCGACGGAGAACGGGTCCTGCCCGTCGGTCCAGTCGACGAGCTCCAGGGCGGAGGCGGCGGCGCAGCCCTCGGCGTCGGGGCGCTCGAGGGTCGGCACCACGAGGGTGGGCTCGCGGTCGGCCGTCAGCACGAGGGTGGTGAGCCGCTCCGTGATCGCCGTGGGCCGGTACCCGGTCAGCCAGACGAGCTCGGGGCCCGGCATCACCAGCAGACCGTCGAGGCCGGCGGCCTGCGCCGACTCGACCGCGTGGCGCATCCGCGCGGCGAGGTCGTCGGCCGTGAACGGGGTCGGTGTCGTGCTCATCGGGTCGCCTCCGCCGCGCCCGAGGCCGTGGTCGGCAGCGTGTGGGTGATCGCGGCGGCCGAGGCGACCGCGTCGTCCACGGTGCCGCGGGCCGCCCGGTGCTTGGCGATGACGAGTGCCATCAGCACGCCGAGGAAGCTGAGGACGGCCATCAGCCACGACGCGGCGGCCAGGCCGTCGGCCAGCGCCTCCGCCTGCCCGGCGCCGTCGTCGGTGCGGTTGCCGATCACCGTGCCGTACACCGTCGCGGCCAGGGCGGTGGCGACGGCCGCGCCCACGTAGCGGGCCATGTTCGAGACACCCGACGCCCCGCCCACCTGGCTCTGGGGCACCGAGGCGGTCGCCGCCGACGAGGCCGGGCCGTTCGACAGGCCCATGCCCACCGCGATCGCGACGAGCGGCAGCAGGAACGCCACGTACCGCCAGTCCGACTGGACGAAGCCCACGATGACGAAGCCCACCGTCGTGAGCACGAACCCGACCCCGATCGTCTGCCGGCCGCCGAACTTCGCGGCCAGCTTCGGCACCAGCGGGGCGACGACGACCAGGCCCACCGTCGCCGGCAGGGTCGCCAGGCCGGCCTGGAGCGGGCTGAAGTCGAGCGTCGACGGGTCCTGGAAGTAGAGGCTCAGCAGGTACATCAGGCCGTTGATCGTGCCGGCACCGATGAGAATCGCGATCGTCGAGCCGACGAGCACGCGGTTCCGCAGCAGCGCGAGGTCCAGCAGCGGCACGGCCACCCGCTTCTCCACGACGATGAACGCCCAGCCGGCGGCGATCGAGATCGCGAAGCAGCCGAGCGTGGCGGGGGAGAGCCAGCCCCAGTCGCTGCTCTCGGTCACCGCGAGGATCAGCGGCGTCAGCGTCGCGGCGATCAGCACGGTGCCGGCGTAGTCGATCGACCGCGGCCGGTCGGGGTCGCGCGACTCGGCGACCGTGACGAAGGTCAGCAGCATGCACAGCACGGCCACCGCGGCGTCGATCCAGAACAGCCCCTGCCACCCGGTGATGTCCACCAGGACGCCACCGAGCAGCGGTCCCGCCGCTGCTCCGACCGCCGCCGCGGCGCCCCACAGGGAGACCGCCCTGAGCTGTGCCTCGTCCTCGTTCGCCACCGAGAGCAGACTCAGGCCGCACGCCAGGATCGTGGCCCCGGCGGCGCCCTGGATCACGCGCCCCGCGATGACCATCCCACCGGACTCCGCCAGCGCGATGAGCACGCACGAGACGACGAACAGCAGCAGGCCCAGCTGGAAGACGCGCTTGCGACCGAAGACGTCGCCCAGCGAGCCCGAGGTCACGATGACCGCGGCGCCCACGAGCGAGTACCCGGTGACGGCCCACTGCAGCGTCGTGACCGACGTCCCGGTGTCCTCCGAGATCGCCGGCAGCAGGATGCTCACCGCCGAGGTGTTGGCGTTCACCACGAGGGTGGAGATGCACGTGGCGGCGAGCACGCCGCCGGCACGACTGGTCGACGGTGCGGTGCGGCTCATCCGATCGTCCTCACGGCTCACGGGGCTGGAACCGCCCCAGGGTGTCGTCCCCCGCCTCGACGATGCCGAAGCTGGACTCGGGCACGGGGTTCCACGCGCCCTTCAGGTCGCCGAGGGGCTCGGAGACCACGATCCGCGTCTCGTCGTCGAGCTCCGAGAACACGGGGTTGTCCGGGTACATCTGGCGCAGGGTGGACAGGGCCGTGCTGACGTACAGCGTGCGGCTCTGACCGATGCTGGAGTACCGGAAGCCCCACAGCCGCTCGCCGTCGGTCGTCGCCACGGTCATCTGGAGCGGCTCGTCCACCCCGTGCGCGCGACCCACCGCCTCGACGAAGCCCGCCATGCGCTCGACGGCGCCGATCGTGTCCTCGTGCAGCCCGAACGTCAGCGCGAGGAAGAACATCACCTCGGAGTCCGTGGAGCCCGCCATGAAGGGGTAGAGCTCGGGATCGACCGCCATGACCAGATCGCGCTTGAGCACCGAGAAGTCGCGGATCGCGCCGTTGTGCACCCACAGCCAGCGCCCGTGCCGGAAGGGGTGACAGTTCGACTGCTGCACGGGCGTGCCCGTGCTGGCCCGGATGTGCGCCAGGAACAGGCCCGACGAGGTCGACCGCGCCAGCTCGCGCAGGTTCTGGTCGCCCCAGGCCGGCCCGACGCCCCGGAACAGCACGGGCTCGTCGCTGCGGCGCGTGCCGGGCAGTGACGGCGCCTCGTCGAGGCCGTACCAGCCGACGCCGAAGCCGTCGCCGTTCGTCGTCTCGACCCCCATGCGCGAGTGCTGGCTCTGGTCGATCAGGGAGTGGACGGGCTTGTAGAGCAGCTCCTCGAGCAGGATCGGACTGCCCGAGTACGCCAGCCATCGACACATCGCGGCCTCCTCCAACGCTCGGTCTCCTCGGAGCGTGACCCAGTCGCGCGCCGGGATGCCTCATCCCACGGGGATGAGGTCCGTCCGCCGCGCGGTCCGCACGATGGGTCCATGCTGACCGTGGGCGTGGAGGAGGAGTTCCTGCTCCTCGACCCCGAGGGAGCGGTCCGGCCCGTCGCCGACGACGTCATCCGCGCGATCGGCGACCCCCGGGTGAAGCCCGAGCTCATGTCGTTCCAGGTGGAGACGAACTCCGGCGTGTGGACCGACCTGGCCGATCTCGATCGCGAGCTGCGCGACCTCCGCTCACGGGTGGCGGGCGCGTGCCGCGACCTCGGGGTGCGGCTCGTCGCCGCGGGCTCGCCGCCGATGGACGACCCGGGAGCCGAGCTCGTCACCGACGCGCCGCGCTACCGCGGGCTGGCCGAGCGGTTTCCCGAGGCCACCGCCGCGGCCGGCACGTGCGCGTGCCAGGTGCACGTGGGGCTGCCCGACCGCGACCTCGCGGTCCAGGTGCTGGCGCGCCTGCGCACCTGGCTGCCGACGCTGTTCGCGCTCGGCACCAACTCGCCGGTGACGTCGGGTCGGGACTCCGGCTGGCAGAGCACGCGGTACGCGCGCCAGCTGCTCTGGCCGACCTTCGCGCCGCCCGAGCCGTGGGCCGACGCGGCGGCCTACGACGCCGCGGTGCAGGAGCTGGTCGACCGCGGCGCCGCCCTCGACGCGCGCAGCGTCTACTTCCTGGCGCGGCTCTCCCCGCGCTATCCGACGATCGAGATCCGCATCGCCGACACGTGCCTGGAGACCGCCGACGCGGTCCTGCTCGCCGGGATCTGCCGCGCCCTGGTGACGGTGCTGATGGCCGACGTGGAGCAGGGGCGTCCTGCCGTGAAGGTCTCGGGCACGGCGCTGCGCACCGCCCTGCTGGCGGTCGCCGTGGACGGGAGGCCACCGTCGAGCGGTCCGGACGAGGTCACCCGGGCGGTCGTGGCGGCCCGGCTGCTGCGCACGATCCTGCCCGGCACCGCCGACTGCTACGAAGCCGACGTCCTGCTGTGCGGCCTCGAGCGCGTCCACCGTGAGGGCACGGGCGCCGACCGTCAGCGCCGGCTCCTGACCACCCACCGCGAGCCCCGCGTGTTCGTCGACGTCCTCGCGTCGGCCACGGCGGGGGAGGAGGCGCCATGACCACCGACCGACCGCCTCACGGCTTCCGGATGCGCGTCGCCCGGCGCTTCGCCGGGCTGCACCCGGCCGGCATGATCCACGGCGCGCTCGTCATGGGCGCCACCCTCGCCCTGATGAGCGAGAAGACCCGGGCCGAGGTCAGCGTGATCGGCGCGGCGGGCGTGCTGACGATCTACTGGCTCTCGCACGCCTACACCCACGCCCTCGGACGGGGCATCGACGGTGACCAGGTCCATCTCGCCGCCCGCCTCGTCGGCAGCATCCGGCACGAGTGGCCCGTGTTCCTCGGTGGTCTGCCGGCCCTCGTCGTGTTCGCGACCATGCTGGCCTTCGGGTCGCAGGTCGCGACGGCGATGGCCGCGGGCCTGTGGGTCACCGTCGTGCTGATGGCGGTGTCCGGCTACCTCGCAGCCCACCAGGCCGGCGTCTCCGGCTGGCGGACCGGTGCCGAGACGGCGTTCGCAGCGCTCCTCGGGCTCTTCATGGTGGGGCTCAACACCCTGCTGCACTGAGGGGTCAGGCAGCCACGGGCTCGCGGCGGCTGCGCAGCACGGCCTTGACGATCTCCTCGACCACGACGAGCGTCGCGGCCAGGCCGAGGCACGTGCCCCACTGGCCGAGGGTCATCTCGGTCGTGCCGAAGATCCGCTGGAGGAAGTCCAGCGTCGTCACCAGCACGATGGCCAGCAGCGCGATCCCGTACCGCCGCAGCTGCGCGACCGCGGGCAGTGCCCGACTGTCGAAGATGGTGTTCTCCTGGTCGCGGCTCAGCAGTGCCCCCGCCAGGTGGAACAGCGAGAGGGTCGTCAGCAGCATCGTCGAGGCCAGCACGGCGTCCTCCCACTCGACGCCGATCTGGTAGGCCGCGAGCGAGCCCGCGGTCATCACCGCGCCCTGGACGCACAGCCGGATCCAGTTGGCGCGCGACAGCACCGGGGCGCCGACCGGCCGCGGCGGGCGCGCCATGAGGCCGCGGGCCGGCTGGTCGAAGCCCAGCGCGATCGCGAGCGGGATGTCGACGACCATGTTGAGCCACAGGATCTGCAGCGGATTCAGCGGTGAGCCGTCGGCGATGCCCAGCACCCCGGCCACGAGGAACACCGCGATGTAGGCGACGAGGGTCGACATCTGGAACCGCAGGTACTTCAGCAGGTTGTCGTAGAGGGTGCGGCCGTACGAGACCGCCTCGACGATCGTCGCGAAGTTGTCGTCGGTGAGGATCATGACGGCGGCCTCCTTCGAGACCTCCGTGCCGGTGATGCCCATCGCGACGCCGATGTCGGCCGACTTCAGCGCGGGGGCGTCGTTCACGCCGTCGCCCGTCATGGCGACGATCTGACCGTTCCGCTGCAGGGTCCGCACCAGACGGACCTTGTCCTCGGGCGCCACCCGGGCGACGACGCCGATGTCGTCGACCCGCCGGTCGAGCTCCTCGTCGGACATCGCGGCGAACTCGCTGCCCGTGACGGCCTCGCCCTCGATGCCCAGCTCGGTCGCGATCGCCGCCGCCGTGGACGCGTGGTCGCCGGTGATCATGCGCACCCGGATCCCGGCCTCTCGGCACTCGGCGATGGCGGCCTTCGCCTCGGCGCGCGGCGGGTCGACGATGCCGACCATCGCGAGCAGCGTGAGCTCCTGGACCTGCCCGATGAGGTCGGTGCCGTCGCGCACGACCGAGGGTTCGAGGTCGCGCTGCGCCACGACCATGACGCGCTCGCCGGCGGCCGCGATCCGGTCGTTGGCCTCGAGCGCCAGGTGGCGGTTCTCGTCGCTGATGGTCACCAGCGTCCCGTCGGGCTGCCGGAACGTCGCGGCGCGCGCGATCAGCACGTCGGGCGCGCCCTTGACGTAGCAGCGGACGACCGGCGTGCCGTCGTCCGCGGTCATGTCGTGGAACGTCGCCATGAACTTGTACTCGGAGTCGAACGGGACCTCGGCGACGCGGGGGTGGGCCGCGCGCGTGTCGGTGATGTCGAGGCCCCCCTTGGCGCCCAGCACGATGAGCGCGCCCTCGGTCGGGTCGCCGATGAGGCTCTCACCGTCCAGCACCGCGTCGGCGCACAGCACCATGGGCAGCAGGTAGGGGTCGAGGTCGACCGCCCCGCCGCCCACGCGGCTGATCTCGCCGGCCGTCCCGTAGCCCTCGCCCGAGACGCTGAAGCGGTGGTGGCCCGGGATCACGAGCTCGCGCGCGGTCATCTTGTTGAGCGTCAGCGTGCCCGTCTTGTCCGAGCAGATCGCCGAGGTGGAGCCCAGCGTCTCCACGGCCGGCAGCCGTTTCACGATCGCGTGGCGGCTGGCGATCTCGCGCGTGCCCATCGACAGCAGGGCGGTCACGACGGCGGGCAGGCCCGTCGGGATCGCCGCCACCGCGAGCGCGACGCCCGTGACGAAGAGGGTGTCGAAGGACTGGCCGCGGGCGAGGCCGAGCAGCAGCACCAGCACCAGGGCGACGCCCGCGATGGAGGCGATGATCTTCGACAGGGAGTCCAGCTGGCGCTGCAGCGGCGTCTTGCCGACCGAGGTGCCGGCGAGCAGGTCGGCGATGTGACCGATCTCGGTGTCCATGCCGGTCGCGGTGACGATGATCTCGCCGCGGCCCCGGGTGACCGACGTGTTCATGTAGGCCATGCAGGTGCGGTCGCCGAGCGGCACGTCGTCGCCGGGCACGGGCTGGTCGGACTTGCCCACGGGGAGGCTCTCTCCGGTGAGCGCGGCCTCCTCGATCTCCAGGGTCGCCGCGAGCCACACGCGGCCGTCGGCGGGGACGCGGTCGCCGGCCTCCACCAGGACGATGTCTCCGGGCACCAGCTGCTCGGCGTCGACCTCGACGGCCCGGTCGCCGCGCCGGACGCGCGCGATCGTCTTCATCATCTGCGAGAGCGCCTTGACGCTCTCCTCGGCCTTGGCCTCCTGGCGCAGCCCGATCACGGCGTTGAGCACCGTCAGCCCGGCCAGCACGACCGTGGTCCCGGTGTCGCCCGTCACGACCTGATTGATGACGGCGGCGCCGAGCAGGATCAGCTGCATGAAGTCGCGGTACTGGCGCAGGAACGCGCGCAGACCCGACTCCTTGGCTCCCTCGGCGAGGCGGTTCGGTCCGACCGAGGCGAGCCGCCGGGCGGCCTCCTCGTCGGTGAGGCCCGTCGCGGGCACGACGCCGAGCGTCCGCGCGACGGCCGCTGCCGAGGACCCCACGGGGTCGAGGTCGGTGGGCACCCGGTCCGTGGGCGTGCTCTGCATCGTCATGGCGCGAGCATCCCTGCACGCGTGCGGCGACGCCTCATCCTCGACGGGTGAAGCGGAGCACGCCGCGTCGGGGTGCACTCGGTGGGGGCACTCCCGCCCCCGTTCGCACCACAGGAGACCGCATCATGGCCCAAGCCACCCTGACCGTCTGGAAGTTCGCCTCGCCGGAGGGAGCCGACCGTGCGTCGGAGACGCTCCAGCGACTGAGCCGCGAGAACCTCATCACCGTCCACGACGCCGCGACCGTCACGTGGGCCGAGGGCGCGAAGCGGCCGAAGACCCACCAGCTGCACTCGACCACCGGCGCGGGCGCGCTCGGCGGGTCCTTCTGGGGCATGCTGTTCGGCCTGATCTTCTTCGTGCCGCTGCTGGGCGCCGCGATCGGCGCGGCGACGGGCGCCCTCGCCGGGTCCTTGGCCGACGTCGGCATCGACGACGGCTTCATCAACCGGATCCGCGACGAGGTGACGCCCGGCACCTCCGCCCTGTTCGTCATGACGTCCGACGCGGTCCTGGACAAGGTCACCGACGCGTTCGCCGACCTCGGCCCCTCGGAGCTGGTGTTCACGAACCTCAGCTCCGAGCAGGAGACCGCGCTGCGCGAGGTCTTCGCGGGCGAGTGAGCCCAGGTCAGGCGTCGCGCAGCTCGTCGCCGTGCACGATGACGGCCCAGATCACCAGGACGTCGATCGTGATCATCACGACCGACCACAGGGGATAGGCCGCCATGAACGCGAAGTTCACCAGGATGCTGAGCATCGCGACCAGCACGGCGATCACGCGGGCCCACACCTTGCCGGTGAGCAGCGCGACGCCGGCCGCGGCGACGATGACACCGCCGATCAGGTGGGCCCAGCCCCACGCGGTGTAGTCCGCGGTGACGACCAGGCCGTCGTTGCCGACGAGGAAGTACTGGTCCTTGAACAGGGCGACGAGGCCCGTGATGGCGTGCAGTGCTCCCAGGAGCACCATCATGAAGGCGGCGAAGTAGACCCAGCCCACCCAGCCGGAGACCGGGCTGGGCTGAACGGCTTGGTACTGGCCGGAGGTGGGGGTCTTGGCGGGCCCGGCGGGCTCTGCGGTGCGAGACATGATCGTGCCTTTCTGTCAGGGCAGCAGCCTCAGTGTCCGAGCGCGCGCGAGCGGGTCGCCTCACCCTGCACGGATGATCCGCACACCGGTCCATGCGCGCTTGCATGGCAGGAGGGCCCGCTCGGGGCCCCGGCCCCTCGGGCCCGGACGCAGGAGGACCAGCGACATGACCGACTCACGCACGGCACCACGCCGTTCCCAGGGAGCCGCCTTCGGCTTCATCGCGTTCGCCGGGGTGATGATGATCCTGATGGGCGTCTTCCACGCCTTCATGGGCATCGTGGCCCTCGCCGAGAACGAGATCTACGTCGAGGGCCCCCAGTACCTCCTCGAGTTCGACGTCACCGCCTGGGGCTGGATCCACCTGATCGCCGGCGTCGTCGTCGTCATCGCCGGGTTCGGCGTGTTCAGCGGGCAGGGGTGGGCGCGCGGCGTCGGCATCGCCGTCGCGGCGCTCAGCATGCTGCTGAACTTCGCCTTCATCCCGTACTACCCGATCTGGTCGCTGCTCGTGATGGCGATCGCGGTGTGCGTCATCTGGGCGCTGGCCGACCACGGCCCCGACTTCCCGGTCCGGGACACCACGCGCGGTCTGTGAGGGCCAGGACCGAGGAGGCCGCATGACGATCGAGCAGGGCCCGGGGCCGGGACCCACCGGGCGGACCGTGTCGGGCGTCCTGACGTTCGTCGTCGGCGCGGCCGCGCTGACGATCGTGCTCGGCGGCGTGCACGCCGTCGCCAGCATCATCGGGCCGGTCTTCCTCGCCCTGGTCATCACGGTCACGGTGCACCCCGCCCGCCGCGCGCTGGAGCGCACGCGGCTGCCGGAGTGGGCCGCCTCGACGGTCATGCTGATCGCGGCGTACCTGCTGATCGTCGTGATGACCCTCGCCCTGGTGGTGTCGGTGGCCCAGCTGGCCGCGCTGCTGCCGAAGTACACGACGGAGTTCACCGAGACCGTGAACGACGCGGTCGCGACCTTGGAGGGCTTCGGCGTCGAGCAGGCGCAGCTCGACAAGGTGGCCGCCGCGATCGACCCGGCGCGGCTCGTGGAGCTGGTCGCGTCGATCCTGGGCGGCACGCTGGGAGCGCTGACCGACGTCTTCTTCCTGTTCACCGTGCTGCTGTTCATGGCGTTCGACACCAACGCCGCCCGCCGGAACCTGCACCTGCTGGGCGGTCGCTTCGGCGACGTGGTCACGGCCGTCGGGCACTTCGCCGACGGGACCCGCACGTACATGGTCGTCGCCGCGACGTTCGGCCTCATCGTGGCGATCGTCGACGGCGTCGCGCTGTACGTCATCGGCGTCCCGGGCGCCTTCGTCTGGGCGGTGCTGGCGTTCGTCACGAACTTCATCCCCAACATCGGCTTCGTGATCGGTCTCGTGCCGCCGGCGCTGATCGCCCTGCTGGAGGACGGACCGGGGCTCATGCTCGCGGTCATCGTCGTCTACTGCGTCGTGAACTTCGTGATCCAGTCGATCATCCAGCCGCGGGTCGTGGGGGAGAGCGTCGGGCTCTCGCCCACGCTCACGTTCTTGTCGCTCGTGTTCTGGGCCTGGCTGCTCGGTCCGCTGGGCGCGCTGCTCGCGGTGCCGCTCAGCCTGTTGATGAAGGCGATGCTCGTGGAGGCGGATCCTCGCCTGTCGTGGGCGCTGCCGCTCATCTCGGGAAGACCCGAGACCTCGGACTGAGGCCGCGATGGACCAGGACAGCAGCCGGGACGAGCCGTTCGCACCGGTCAGTCAGTCGACCGAGCGGATCGACACGGCCGTCGAGCGGCTGCCGCCCTGGGCGCGCGAGCGCGTGCAGTGGGTGCTGTCCACGTGGATCGGCCGCACCCTGATGCGGCTGGCGGCCGCGTCCGTGCGCGTCGAGATCTTCGACCGCGCCATGACGATCGCCGCGCAGTTCTTCACCTCGATCCTGCCGCTGCTCATCGTCGCGGTGACCTTCCTCGGAGCCGGCTCGGACCAGATCGCCGAGGTCGTCGGCGCATCGGGGGAGACCAGCGAGCTCATCGACGAGGCCACCCGCGGCGAGGGCGCCGCGGCGTTCGGCGTCGTGGGCGTCCTGTTCGTCCTCGTGTCCGCGACGAGCCTGTCCCGCGCGCTGAGTCGCGCGTTCGCCGTGGTCTGGCAGGTCGACCGGCCGCGGGTGGACCTGAGGTCGGCCTGGCGCTGGTTCGCGGTGGTGGTCGTGCTGATGATGGCGGTCGTCGTGGTCCAGAACCTCACCCAGCGCACGAGCGCGCTCCCACCCCGCTCGCTGTGGCCGGCCGCGCTGTCCATGGCCACCGACGTCGCGGTGGCCGTCTTCGTCCCGTGGGTCCTGCTCGCCGGGCGGATCGCGGCGCGGTGGTTGCTGCCCGGCGCGGTCGCCTGCGGGATCGCCATGGCCATCGTCCGCCCGGCCGCGGAGGTGTGGCTGCCGTGGGCGCTCGACGTGAGCGCCGGGCGCTACGGCCCGATCGGGATGGCCTTCACCTACCTCGCCTGGCTCTACGTGGTGGCCTTCATCCTGATCGGCACCGCGGTGCTGGGGCAGGTCCTGGTGAGCGACGAAGGACGGGCCGGCGCCTGGCTGCGGGGCGACCCCGGCTCACCCCCGGAGCATGATGCCCGGCTCGGTCCCGATGACGAGAATCGCGACACCGGAAGGAGCGTCCGATGACCCAGGACTCCACCACACCCATGCCCGCCACGACCACGAACGCCTCCCGCGGCCGCGCGGCCGGCGCGGTCGTGTGCCTCGTGCTGGCCGCCCTCCTGACCACCCCGGCGGCGATCGCCTACTGGGGCCAGCGCACCCTGAACGACGGCGAGCGGTACGTCGAGACCGTCGGCCCGCTGGTGCAGTCGCCCGAGATCCAGGAAGTGCTCGCCACCCGGGTGACCACGGCGATCTCCCAGCAGGTCGACATCGAGGGCCTCCTCGACCAGGCGTTCGCGGGCCTGAGCGACGAGGCACCCCGCCTCGAGCTGCTCGCCGCGCCGCTGTCGGCCGCCATCAACGGCGCGATCGACCGCCAGGTCCGCGCCTTCCTGACCTCCGACGCGTTCGCGGACCTGTGGACCCGGCTCAACGTCCGCGCGCAGCAAGCGTTCCAGCGGGTCCTCGAGGGCCGCGGCGGGGGAGCGGTGAGCCTCCAGGGCGACGACGTCGTGCTCGACGTCGGCGAGGTGATCGACGAGGTCAAGGCACGGCTCGTCGACCGCGGGATGACGTTCGTCGAGAACGCTCCCATCCCCGAGACCGATCGCACGATCGTCCTGATGGAGGCGCCGCGCGTGCAGCAGATCCGCACGATCTACGCCTTCAGCGACCCCGTGGCCCGCTGGGCGCTGCCGGTCGTCGGGGTGCTCTACCTCGGCGCCGTCCTGCTCGCGCGGCGCCGGCCCCGCATGACGGTGGCCGTCGGGATCGCGATCGCCGTGAACGCCGTCGTGCTCGCGATCGCGCTCGGCGTCGGCCGCCAGCTCTTCTCGAACGCCCTCGCCGAGACGTCCTTCGGCCCGGCCAGCACCGTCTTCTACGAGACGCTGTCGGCGTACCTCGAGCGCGGCCGGCAGGTCGTGCTGATGCTCGGCCTCGCGCTCGTCGTGGCCGGCTGGTTCACCGGCTCCAACCGGTCGGGCACGGCGGTGCGCACGGCGATCGGCGGTGCCCTCGAGCGGTTCGGCGCCGGCGTGGTTCACGGCCAGCTCGGCCTCGGCTGGCGCTGGGTGACGGACAACGTCGCGTGGCTGCGGGTCGTGGCCGTCGGCGCGGCGGTGGTCGTGCTGGCCTGGGGCAACGAGATCTCGCCCGAGCGCTGGTGGTGGTCGCTGGCCCTCGCGCTGGTCCTGCTCGCCGTGCTCCAGGTGCTGGCGGGTGCGGGCCGGGCCGTCAGTCAGGCAGCGTCCCGGGATCACGCCCCGACAGCCCACGCCTAGCGGCCGAGGCGAAGACCTTCACGACGGCGCCGAGGATGACCAGGTCCAGGATCATCTGCGCCGTAACGGCCACGCGCATCCCCTGCGACGTGGCGGTGATGTCGCCGAAGCCCACCGTCACGAACGTCGAGACCGTGAAGTAGAGCGCGTCGACCCGGGTGAGCGGCCTGCTGAAGGCGTCCGGGTCCGCGAGGGACACCGTGAGGTAGGCGCGCGCGAACATCAGCAGGAACACCGGGATCGCCAGCGCGAGCGCCTCGACGGCCCGGATCACCGGGAACGTCGAGCGCGCGATCAGCGGCACCTGGACGGCCACGACGCCGCTGAACACGAGCAGCGCGAGCAGGAACCAGGGCAGGTCGGATCCCGAGTCACGCGCCGGCAACAGGAAGTAGGCGCAGAGCAGCACCGTCACCGACAGCACGACGCGCACGGCGGCCCGCCGGACGAGCGCCCACGCCTGTCGGCGGGCCGGGTCCGGCCTCGGACGGGTCATGACTCACATCTGCGCGAGGATCCGCGCCTTCTGCGCGGCGAACTCCTCGTCGGTGAGCGTTCCGGCCTCGTGCAGGCGCCCGAGCTGGCTCAACAGGGCGATCGGATCGTCCGCCGGCGGGGCCGCGGGCGGCGGGGGCGGGGGCGGCGCCTGCTCGTACTGCTGGTCGTAGCCCTGCTGGTACTGCGGCTGCTCGGCCGCCCAGCGGGAGGCCTGGCGACGCGAGACGCGGTTCGAGACGGCCGTGGCCGTTCCGGCGACGACGGCGGTGCGTGCGACGCCCCTCAGTAGTCCTGGCATGTCCTGCTCCTTCGCTCGGGTGGTGGGCGGGCTCAGCCCGCGGCCTCGGTCGCGTCCAGCGCCTCGGCGATGTCGTCCAGGGGGATGAAGCCGGCCGCGACCAGCTCCGCGCCGTTGCGGCGCAGCGCATGGACGAAGCGGGCGGCCCAGCGGTTCTCGAAGAGCAGGATCGCCGCGGCGCTGCCGTCGGTCAGCACGTCGCCGGCCTCCCGCAGGTCGTGCTCGCCCAGCAGGTTCGACGACGCGCCCTCGAAGACCGTGAGGTCGAACGCGCCGTCGCCGTCGAGGTCGTTGATCTCCAGCGCGCTGACGGAGCCGTCGGCCTCCTTCAGCACGAAGGCCAGGTCCAGGATGCGGATCGTGCCGCTGTCCGTGAGCGCGACCAGCTCCTGCAGTCCCTCGCCGGTCATCCTCGCACCGGGGAACTCCACGATCAGGTAGCCGACCGGTCCCCATTCGACCTCGTCCATGGCGGTGCCGTCCTTCCTCACGGTGGCGACGCGCGGCGTGCGTGTCCCGATCACGGTAGGAGCGCGGCCGGGGGAGCGGCCTCATCCTGCGGGGACGAAGTGCCGTCCCACGGCCGGAACGATCGGCAGGCGAACTCATCACGTCGTGACGAGGAGAGCCGGTGCCGATCCGACGAGACTGCACGCAGGACGACGACCACTCGGGAGGTGGGCCATGACGACGGAGCACCCGCGCCAGCAGGTGTTCGAGGTCAGGATCGAGGGCGCCGTTCCCGACGAGGTCCTGGGGGACCTCGCGGACATCCAGGTGGTCGGCCGCGAGCTGCGCACCTCGCTGCGCGCCCGCATCCGCGACCAGTCCGAGCTCCACGGATTCCTGGCCCAGCTGCGCACGTACGGCCTCGAGGTCGTCGAGGTGCGCCGCATCGTCACACCGGACGACGAGCCGGAGGCCGGGGAGCCGTGACCGGACGTGGCGGGCCGACCGTGGAGTACGAGCTCACGATCGACAGCGGGCTGGGGCCCGTCCTGCGGAACGCGCTCGGGCCCGAGCTCGTGGCGCGCACCCGCACGTGCACGACGCTCGTCGCGGTGACCGCCGCGGACGTCGACGCGCTGGTCGCCGTGATCCACGCGCTCGGACTGCGACTGGAATCCGTCGTCGTCGTCGACCCCGCGGTGGCTACCCTCAGTCCATGACCGGGGCGCCGGAGGGGGTCGGTCGCGGCGAGATCATCGCGGCGGCCCGGTGCGCGCCGTCCCGCGTCGTCGCCGTCACGGCCGCCGCGGGGTACGGCAAGACCACGCTGCTGCGCCGCTGGGCGACCTTCGACCACCGCACCGTGGTCGTCGCGTCCCTGGCAGCCTCCGACGACGATCCCGACGCCCTGGTCGCCACGCTCGCCGACGCCTTCGCCGTCGCGGACGGCACCACCGCTCCGCGGCGGCCCACGCTGCGCGGACTCGTCGCCGCGATCAGCGCGCGCCCCCGACCATTCGTGCTGCTCGTGGACGACCTGCAGGTCCTGCGCTCGGACGAGGCGCACGACGTCGTGCGGCTGATCGCCGCGCGCATCCCGTCGGGCTCGCAGCTGGTGACCGCGAGTCGGCGCGCTCAGCCACACCTGCCGCGGCTGCGTGCCGAGCACGAGGCGCTGGAGCTCGACGAGTGTCACCTCGCCGTCGACGGCACCATCGCCCGCGCGATCCTCGCGCGTGCCGGGCTGGACGTGGAGCCCGAGGCTGCGGCCCGACTCGCGCGCGACTGCGAGGGCTGGGCAGCCGGCGTCGCCCTGGCGGCCGCGGTCGCGAAGGCCTCCCCGGACGGTGGGCTGGACGTCGCCGGTGACGACCGGTTCGTGGCGGACTACTTCGCGTCCGAGGTGCTGGGTCCGCTGGACGCCGACCAGCGCGAGTTCCTGCTCAGGACGGCGATCCTCGACCGGCTGGGCGGCGAGCTGTGCGACGCCGTGCTCGACCGCACGGACTCCACCGCGCGCCTGCGCGAGCTGGAGGACGCGAACCGCTTCGTGATGCCCACCGGACGCGGGCGCGCGTGGTACCGCCACCATCGCCTGTTCCGCGAGTTCCTCCTCGCCGAGCTGCGCCGCGAGGACCCCGAGCACGTCGAGCGCCTGCACACGCGGGCCGCCACCTGGCACGAGGCGCGCGGCGAGCAGGAGGCCGCGATCGAGCACCTTCTCTCCACGTCCCGGCACGAGCGGACCGCGGCCCTGGTCGACGCCGCGGCGCCGGCGGCGTGGGAGCGGGGCGAGTCCGCCGTGGTCCAGCGCTGGCTGACGACGCTGGGCGAGCTGCAGCTGGCGTCGCACCCGCGGCTGGCCGTCGTGCAGGGGTGGGTGGCGGCGTTGACGGGGGACCCCGGCACGGCACAGCGCTGGCTGTCCTTCCTCGAGTCGACCGCGGACCCGACCTCCTCCCTGGAGGCCGACCGTGCCCTGCTCCGCTCCGCGATGGCACCGGACGGTCCCGACCGGGCGCTGCGCGACGCGCGGTACGCCCTGACGCACGTCGATCCGTGGAGCTTCCGTCGCGTCCGAGCCATCGCCCTGTGCGGCGAGGCCCACCTGATGCTCGGGCAGGTGGACGAGGCCCTCCCGTGCCTCGAGGAGGCGGCGCGCGAGGCGACGCGGGCCGGTCACTACTACATCGCCGTGGGCGCGCTCGCCCTGCTGGGCTGGATCGCGATGGACCGTGGCGACTGGCGCGCCGGGGGCGAGCACGTGCGCGCGGCGGTCCGCGCGACCGAGGAGTCCGGCCTGCCGGGTCACCCGGCGACCGTGCTGACGCTGGCGGCCTCGGCACGCCTGCACCTGCGCGTCGGTGACCGGGCGGCGGCCCTGCACGAGCTGGGCGAGGCCATGGAGTCGCGTCACGTCAGCACGTCCGCGCGGCCCCTGCTCGCGGTGAAGGGCCGGCTCGCCGTGGCGAAGCTGCTCTGGGCCACGGGCGACCACGGTGGTGCCCGCGAGCTGCTGCGCGAGCTGCACGACCTCGCCCGCGAGCGTCCGGACCTCGGCGTCCTGGGCGCCGAGCTGGCCGAGTTCGTCGCCATGCTGGACGGCGGCGACCGCGACGACGGGGTGACCGCGCCACTGACCCCCGCGGAGCTCCGTGTCCTGCCGTACCTGCAGACCCACCTGACGATCGCGCAGATCGGCGAGCGGCTGTTCGTCTCGCGCAACACCGCCAACTCCGAGATCGCGTCGATCTACCGCAAGCTCGGGGTGAGCACCCGGGGTGCGGCGGTCGCGCGGGCCACCGTGCTGGGGCTGCTGGGGCAGTAGACGCCTTCGGAGGCACTGGGAGCACACGGTCCTTCACACGATTCGTGTGATCTGCGCGGCTGCGGCCGCTCATTAGCGTGCTGGGAGGGGAGGTGAGGGCTATGGTGCGACGCTCGCAGGACGAGCCCTCGTCCGCAGATCACGAGTCCTACCGGGCCGCCCCCGCCACCGGCGGCTGGCCGGGAATCCCCGACCGACCCCGCCAGTTCGTCAGCCGCGCGCGACTGCTCGACCTGATCGACGCCGACCCCGGCTGCTCGCTCGTGCTGGTCAGCGCGCCCGCAGGGACGGGCAAGACCTCGCTCGTCGTCGACTGGGCCACCACGCGTGCGCCCGAGCGCCTGGAGTGGATCACCTTCGACGCCGGCGACGTGCTGTGGCCCGCGTTCGTCGAGGCGCTCGAGCGTCTCGGGATCGCCGTTCCCGCGGGACCGCTCCCGCCCGGGGACGCGCCCCTGGACTCGCGGGTGCGCCGTGAGCTCGCCGTCGCGATCGCGTCCGAGCCCGAGGCCATCACGATCGTGATGGACGGGTTCGACGTCAGCTCGGCCGTGGTCGCCGACGACCTGGACTTCCTGCTCCGCCACACGGGGCACCGCCTGCGCCTGGTGATGCTGACCCGGGCCGACCCGGTGCTCCCGCTCTACCGCTACCGGCTCGAGGAGTCGATGACCGAGGTCCGGATGGCCGACCTCGCGCTCACCGACGAGGAGGCCGGTACCGTCCTCGACCTCATGGGCGTGCCGCTGCGCGCCGACTCGGTGCACCTGCTCAACGCCCGCACCCGCGGCTGGGTCACCGGCACCCGCTTCGCCGGCAAGTTCCTCGGCGACCACGAGGACCCCGACGCCGACGTGGGCGACGTGATGGGCGAGAGCGGCAGCATCGCGGAATACCTCATGGGGGAGGTGCTCGCGGCGCACTCGCCCGAGGTCCTCGACCTGCTGATGACGATGAGCGTGCCCGACACGGTCGAGCCCGGTCTGGCCCTCGCGCTGGGCGGCCACAGCGCGGTCCGCGGCCTGTCCTCCCTCGCACGGGTCAACGTCTTCATCGAGCGCGTGCCGGGTCACGCCGAGCACTATCGCTTCCACCCCTTCTTCCGCGACCTGCTCCGCGCCGAGCTGGGGTACCGAGCGCCCGGCACGCTGCTCGACCTGCAGCGCCGGACGGCCGACTGGTACGCCCGGGAGGGCATGCTCACCCCGGCCGCGCGCCACTACGCAGCGATCGAGGCGTGGACCGACCTCGCGGGGCTCGTCACCGACCACGACGCGTGGCGCCAGCTGCTGCTGGCGGACGGCACGCACCCGCTGGTCCAGGAGCTGCGCGCCATCCCCACCGCGCTGGAGGACCCGGACGTCGTCCTCGTCCGGGCGGCGCTGGCGCTCGCCGAGCGCGACCCGGCCGCCTTCGACCGCGAGGTCGCCCGGCTCTCCGGCGCGACGGATCCGGGAGAGGACGTCCGGCGCGCACTCGCCCTGCTGCTCGCCGTCCGCGGCCGCGACGCCGCGGACCCGCGCGAGTCGGCGGCGCTCGCCGACGCGGCCGGCCTGGCGCTGGTCAGCACCGGCGGCCGGGCGGAGTCCGACCCCGGGATGGTCCCGTTGGTCTGCGCGATGCAGGGTCTGGGTCACCTCCGTGAGGGCGACGTGCCCGGCGCCCGCGAGGCGCTACGCCTCGGCGCCGATGCGGCCGACCGTGCCGGCGAGCTCGCCCTGCTGGTCGAGTGCCTCGGCCTGCTCGCCCTGATCGCGTGCTGCGAGGGCGACACGACCCGCGCCGCCACCCTCGCGGCGCGCGCGGCGCGGACCGCCTCCGACGCGGGTCTCACCGTCTGCGTCCTGCCCCGCGCGCCACGGATCGCGCAGGCGTGGGTCGCCCTCGAGCAGTTCGACCTCCGCGCCGCGAGCGAGCACGTCGACGTCGCGGCCCGCGCGGACTTCGTCCTCGGCGATCCGGTCTCGAACGCGATGCTCGCCCTCGTCACCGCGCGCCTGCGTGCCGCACAGGGCGATCGCGCGACCGCCATCGCGACGATCGGCGCCGCACTGGAGCGTCTCGGGACGCAGGACGCGTGGCTCGTCGCGCGACTGCGCCTCGAGCTGGTCCCGTGGCTGCTCGCCCGGGGCGAGACCACCGAGGCGAACGAGGAGCTCGCCCAGGTGGACGACGAGCTGGCCGGGCCCGCGGTCTCCCTCGCCGCGGGCCAGGTCCGGCTCGCCCAGGGGGACGACGTCGCGGCCGCCACGGCCTACGCGCGGGCCCGCGACCAGCACGCACCGGTGCCGGTCCGCGTCGCCGGGTCCCTCGCGGAGTGCGCGCGCCTGCTGCGTGCCGGCGCTCCCGTCCAGGCCCACCGGGCCGTCGTCGAGGCCCTGCAGCTGGCTCGGCCGTCCACCCTGCGACGGCCGTTCCACGAGGCGAGCGTGCCCGTGCGCCAGCTGATCCAGCAGGACCGCCAGCTCGCGACGGCGCACGCGTGGCTCTTCGAGCGCACCGGTCCGGCCGCCGCCCGGCCCCGGCCCGGTTCGGGGGTGGAGTCACGCCAGCCGGCACCCGTCGAGCAGCTCACGGAGAAGGAGATGGAGGTGCTGGGGCACCTCGCCGCGCTGCTCACCACCGACGAGATCGCCGCGGAGATGTACATCTCGGTCAACACCGTGCGCACCCACGTCCGCAACATCCTGCGCAAGCTCGGCGTGACCCGCCGCAACGCCGCGGTCCGCGTGGCGCGCGAGTACGAACTGCTGCCCGGCTGACTTTGGCCCTAAGGTGCGAGGGTGAGCCTCGAACTGCCCCCGGTGGGCTTCGGCACCTACCAGCTGAACGGCCTGAGCGGCGTCGACACGGTCATCTCGGCCCTGCGCGTCGGCTACCGGCTGCTCGACTCGGCCATGAACTACGAGAACGAGGGCGCCGTCGGCACGGCCGTGCGGCGCTCCGACGTGCCGCGCGACGAGATCGTGGTGACCTCCAAGCTGCCCGGGCGCCACCACGCCTACGACCTCGCCGTCACCTCGATCGAGGAGAGCGTGCTGCGCACCGGCCTCGACCACCTCGACCTGCACCTCATCCACTGGCCGAACCCGTCGCACGACCTCTACGTCGAGGCGTGGCAGGCGCTCGTCGACGCCCAGCGGCGCGGCCTGGTGTTCCACATCGGCGTCTGCAACTTCCTGCCCGAGCACCTCGACCGGCTCGAGCGCGAGACGGGCGTCCTGCCCGCCGTCAACCAGATCGAGCTGCACCCCTACTTCCCGCAGGTCGAGGCGCTCGCCGACCACCGGCGTCGCGGCATCGTCACCCAGGCGTGGAGCCCGCTCGGCCGCAAGAGCGACCTGCTGACGAACCCGGTCGTCGTCGAGGTCGCCGAGCAGCACGACCTGACCCCGGCCGAGGCGGTGCTCGCGTGGCACGCGGCCGTCGGCGCCGTGCCACTGCCGAAGGCGTCCTCGCAGGAGCGCCAGCGCCAGAACCTCGCCGCGGTGGGCCACGTCCTCGATCCAGCCGCGGTGGAGCGGCTCACGGCGCTCGGCCGTCCCGACGGCCGGCTGTTCGACGGCGATCCGGCCACCCGGGTCGAGGACTGACCGAGTCGACCGATGACCACGCGGCGCTTCGTGCTGCTCGTGGTGGCGCTGGCGATCCTGGCGCGGCTGCCGTTCCTGACGGTGCTGCCCAGCCCCGACGAGGCGGGCCTGCTGATCGTCGGTGGCCAGTGGCACGACGGCACCTCGCTCTACGGCGACTACTGGGTCGACCGGCCGCCCCTGCTGATGGCGCTCGCCGAGCTGGCGGCGGGCACCGGGGGAGTGGTCGCACTGCGGCTGCTCGGCCTGGTGGCCGTCGCGGTCACGGTCGTCGCCTGCGCCGCCACGGCGCACCGCCTCGCGGGCGATCGCGCCGCGCGCTGGGCCGCGGTGGCGGCCGCGGTCCTCACGGTCAGCCCCTGGCTGGGCGCCGACCGCGTCAACGCCGAGCTGCTGGCGGCACCGTGGCTCTCCGTCGGCGTGTACGCCGCCGTCCGAGCGGTGGAGCACGGCTCCCTGCGCTGGTCGGTGCTCACCGGCGCCGCGGGGATGGCCGCGGTGATGACCAAGCAGAACCACGCCGACGCCGCCGTCTTCGCGGTGGTGCTGCTCGTGGCGTCGGTGATCGCGCGGGACGTGCCTGCGCGGCGTGCTCTCGCCATGGCCGGGGTCGCCGCGACCGGCGCGCTCGCCCTGGCGGCCACGCTGCTGCTGTGGGCCTGGGCCCGGGGCACCGATCCGGCCGCCCTCGCCGACGCCCTCTTCGCGTTCCGGCTGCGCGCGGACGAGGTCATGGCGACCGACCGCTCCGAATCCGCCGACGGACGGCAGTACGAGCTCCTCGGACGCTCGCTGGTCTCGGGCCAGCTGCTGCTCGTGCTGGCGACCGTCGCCGCGCCTGCTCTCCGGCGGTGCCGCGCGCCCGTGTGGTGGGCGCTGAGCGCGATGACCCTGTTCGCGGCGGCCTCGGTCCTGGCCGGCGGCAGCTGGTGGAGTCACTACCTGGTCGAGTTCGCCGTGCCGGTCTCCGTGGCGACCGGGCTGATCGCGGCGCGCACCCGGCGGGTCGTGCCGGTCGTCGTCGCGTATGCGGTCGCGGCCGGTGTGGTGGGTGGGGTGCTGATCCACCCGGCCCTCACGACGGTCGACGGCGCCGTGGCGGCCGGACGCATGGTCGGACGGGTCGCGGATCCCGGCGACACGGTCGTCAGCGCCTGGGGCAGGCCGGACCTCGTCCGGGCCACGGGGCTCGGGTCGCCCTACGAGCACCTCTGGAGCCTGCCGGTGCGCACGGACGACCCGGCGCTACGGGAGTTCACCCGCGTCCTCTCCGGCTCCGACGCGCCGACCTGGGTCGTGAGCAACGGGACCCTCGGCACGTGGGGACTGACCAGTGACACCGCCGAGCGCGAGCTGAAGCGTCGCTACCGGCTCGTCGCCGGCGTGTGCGCGTATCGGATCTGGGTGCGGAACGACGTCCGGCGGCCGGTTCCCGAGCGACCCGCCGGCGTCGAGTGCGTCAGGTCGTCCGGGCTGCGCTGAGCCCGTGGGCGGGCGTCAGCTCTCGAGGCTGAGCGCGCCGCGCCGACCCAGCCGCCGGTCGACCAGGGTCAGGGCAGCCAGGCAGCCGATCACGAGCGCGGCGATGCCCGCGCACGTCATGGCCACGCCCGACCAGCCCGACGCCGCGACGTCGAGGAACGGGTAGGGGTACCAGCCCGTCACCGCTTCGACCGTCAGCGTGACCGCGAGCCAGGCCACCGGCCACAGGAACGCCACGAGCAGGGCTCGACGATCGATCCGATCGCGAGGCCCGAACACCAGCCAGCCCACCACGGCCAGCAGCGGCACCGCGAGGTGAAGGAGGCGGTCGGCCACGAGGCTCGCCCCCTCGAGGTCGAGAAGCGGCCGGAGCAGGAAGAAGTGCACGAGACCCGTCACCGTGATCCCCATGACACCGGCCAGACGCACGGCCCGCCACCAGGGCCCGTCCGCCAGCGTGTCGCGCGCGAGGACCACCGCCGAGACCAGGACCAGCAGGTTGCTCTGGATCGTGAAGTACGCGATGAAGCGAGCGAGCCGGACGCCGAGGTCCGGGCCCTCGGTCTCGGCCAGGACGGACGCCCCCGAGAACACCAGTGCGAGCTGCAGGAGCAGCGCCACCGCCGCCGTCCCTGCCGTGAGGGCGTGCCATGCCCTCGCCGGCGTCGCGGCTCGGAGAGATCGCGCTGCGTCCACGGCTTCGGTCCTTCGCTCTCGACCCCTCCAGGGCTTCGACGACGGCGCGAGCCCGGGGCGCCCCACATCATGGCGGGTGCACCCGCGTCTGCCAAGCCGTCGCCGCCGAGCGACGTCCGCCCCGGAGTCAGCGCTGCGACACGGCCGAAGCCGCCCGGACGAGCGCGGTCGTCAGGCACTCTGGGTCCGAGCCCGCCGCTCGGCGGGTCGCGAGCGGGCACGAGACGAGGGAGTGCGATGACGGGCGAGCCCCAGGTCCGCGCGGTCGGACTGACGCGCGCCTTCGACGACCGCGTCGCCGTCTCCGGACTCGACCTCACCGTGCGACAGGGCCGCGTGCTCGGCGTCCTGGGGCCCAACGGCTCGGGGAAGTCCACGACCGTTCGGCTGCTCACGGGGCTGCTGCGTCCGACCGCCGGCACCGTCGAGCTGTTCGGCGAGCCGGTGACCCCCGAGACCGCGCCCCGGCTGCGCGCCCGCATCGGCGTCCAGACCGAGGCGAACCTCTACCTTCGGCTCACCGTCGCCGAGAACCTGCGCACGTGGGGCGCGCTGCACGGCCTGTCCCGTCGGCACACCGCCGAGCGGATCTCCGAGGTGCTCGACGTCGTCAACCTGGCCGACCGCCGCGACGCCCCGGTCGGATCGCTCAGCAAGGGCCTGCGTCAGAAGGCCAAGATCGCCCGTGCCCTGCTGGCGGAGCCTGAGCTGCTGTTCCTCGACGAGCCCACCGCCGGGCTCGATCCGGCCTCGGCCCTCGACGTGCTGGGCCACCTCGCGAAGCTCCGCGCCGACGGCCGCACCACGATCGTCCTGTGCACGCACCAGCTGCACGGGCTCGAGGAGCTGTGCGACGACGTGGTGATGCTCGACCGCGGGCGCGTCGTGGCCTCGGGGGAGGTCGACGAGCTGGTCGCCGCGCACTGGCCCGAGCGCGAGTACCTCGTCCGTGTCACCGATCGCGCGGCCGCCGAGCAGGCCGTCGCCGACCTCCGCGCGGCCGGCCACGCCGTCCCGGACCCCGAGCCGGTCGAGCCCTCGCTGCACGACCTCTACTTCGCGCTGCTGCAGGGGGAGGGGCGTTGAACGCCGACCGCGTCCGCGCCCTCGTGGCCAAGGACTGGATCGAGCTGCGCCGCAACCGGCAGACGCTGCTGCCGATCGTCATGCTGCCGATCGTGTTCGCGCTCGTCCTCCCGGCGACGCTCATCGCCGCGACGCGGCAGCCGGACGCACTGGCCCGGCTCGACTTCCTCACGTCCTACCTGGACGGGCTGCCCGCCGGCGTCGCCGCCGACCCCACGCGGGCGGTCGTGCAGTACTTCATGGCGCCGGTCTTCCTGATGATCCCGATCGTGGTCGCCACCGTCCTGGCCACGGCGGCGTTCGTCGGGGAGAAGGAGCGCGACACCCTCGAGGGCCTGCTGTTCACGCCGCTCACGGACCGCGAGCTCGTGATCGGCAAGATCCTCGTCTCGTGGGTGCCGGCCGTGGGGGTCACGTGGCTGTCGACCGCCGTCTACGCGCTGGTCGTGAACGGCCTGGCGCGGCCGTGGCAGCACGGGTGGGCGTTCCCGAACGGCACGTGGCTCGTTCTGGCCCTCGTGATCGCCCCGCTCGTGTCCTTCTTCGCGATCGGCTGCATCGTCCTGATCTCGCACCGCGCCTCCACGCTCCAGGGCGCGCAGGCGGTCGCGGGACTGCTGGTGCTGCCCGTGATCGTGCTGATCGTGTCGCAGGCGGCGGGCGCTCTCGCGTTCGACGGCGGGGTCGTGATCGGCGTCGGAGTGGCCGCCCTCGTGGGCGATCTCGCGGTGTTCCACCTGGCCGTCCGGCGCTTCGACCGCGACCGTGTCGTCACGCGACTGTGACCCATTCGTGCTGTGACATGTGCCACAGGGCCCGCCGGAGAGTGGCACCCGAAGCGCGGTAGGGTCACGGTAATCTCCGGGATCGTGTCGTCGGAATCGCCGTCGACACGGGACGGAACATCGACGTGACCGGACCGGCCGGCGGGCTGGTCCAGGAGAGGACAAGGCAGACCTATGGTCGACGTGGACAAGGTCCTGGACGAGGCGGGGTTGAAGAACCCCCATGTCCATGAGTTCGTGAAGCACTGGGCGGGTGTCACCCAGCCCGAGCGCATCGAGGTCGTCAGCGCCAGCGACGACGCCCGACTGCTGCAGGAGGCCCTCGAGGCCGGCGAGCTCGAACCGGCCGGTGAGGGCCTGTACTACTCGCAGAGCTACCACAAGGACACGGCCCGCTCGGAGGAGCGGACCATCGTGGCCACCAGCGACCCCGCGGACAAGGGCGTCTACAACAACTGGCGCCACGCCGACGAGATCAAGCCGGTCGTCATCGGGAACATGACGGGCGCCTCGCAGGGCAAGACGATGTACGTCATCCCCTACCTGATGGCCGCTCCCGGCTCGCCGCTGGAGGCCTACGCCGCCGGCATCGAGCTCACCGACAACCGCTCGGTCGTGCTGCAGATGATCCGCATGGCCCGCGTCGGCGTCGACCTGTTCGAGAACCTGCAGGACCCCGAGAGCTTCGTGCGCGCGGTCCACGTCACCGGCGACCTGGAGAACCTCGGCCAGGGCACCCCCGACGACAAGCGCTACTTCGTGACCGTCGCCGACGAGCGCACGATCCTGCACTTCGGCTCGTCCTACGGCGGCAACGCGCTGCTGGGCAAGATCGCCCATGGCCTGCGCCAGGCGAACTGGGACGGCTGGGCGTCGCGCAAGTTCCTCGCCGAGCAGTACATGCTCATCGCGATCCAGGACAAGGAGACCGGCAAGAAGTACCACATCGCCGGTGGCTTCCCGAGCGCCTCGGGCAAGACGAACCTCGCGATGATGGTCGCCCCGGGCGTCCTGGGCGAGCGCTACTACGTCGAGTTCTTCGGCGACGACATCGCGTGGCTGTGGGTCGGCGACGACGGCAAGCTCTACGGCATGAACCCCGAGTACGGCGTGTTCGGCGTGGCGATCGACACCAACGCGATCACCAACCCCAACGCGCTCGCCGCGGTCCAGGAGGGCACCGGCGCGATCTTCACGAACACGGCGTACAACGTGAACACGCACGAGACCTGGTGGGAGGGCAAGTCGCCCGACTACCCCACCGACGTCGAGGGCTGGCGCGACTGGAAGGGCCACCTCATCTCCGAGCGCCCGGTCGAGGAGCAGCGCTCCAAGGACCACGTGTGGGCGCACCCGAACTGCCGCTTCACGTCGACCATGTCGAACGTCCCGAACGAGTCGCCCGACTACGACGACCCGGCGGGCGTGCCGATCGACGGCATCATCTACGGCGGCCGCACCCGCGACCGTGAGCCTCTGATCCGCGCGATCGAGGATCCGGCCGAGGGCGTCTACGACGGCCTGACGCTGGGCGCCGAGGCCACCGCCGCGGCCGAGGGCGTGGCCGGCCAGCTGCGCTACGACCCCATGTCGATGCGTCCGTTCCTGGCGCTGCCCGAGGGCCGCTACGCGCAGCACTGGCTCGACATCCTCGACCAGGTCACCGACAAGCCGCTGTTCGCGCACGTGAACTGGTTCCAGCGTGACGCCGACGGCGGCTACCTGTGGCCCGGCTACAGCGAGAACCTGCGCGCCCTGCTGTGGATGATGGACTACCGCGAGGGTCGTGTCACCGGCACGAAGACCCCCGTCGGCGTCGTCCCGAGCAAGGACGAGCTGAACCTCGAGGGCCTGGACATCGACGACGCCGTCCTCGACCAGCTGCTGGCGATCGACGTCGATCGCTGGAAGCAGGAGATCGGCCTGCGCGAGTCGCACCTCGAGCAGTTCGGCGGACTGCCCGAGCGCATCTGGGAGGCGCACCGCCGCGTCGCCCAGGCTCTCGACGAGGCCTGACGCACCGAGCGAAGGGGTCCACCGCGTGAGCGGTGGGCCCCTTCGTCATGTCCGGGCCGTCTCGCGCTCCTCGACGGGGGACCGGGGCCGCTCCGCCTGCACGACGAGGGCCACGCCGACCACGACGATCGCGCCACCGGTGACGATGGCACCGGTGAGCGGCTCGGCGACGATGACGGCGCCGAGCAGCACGGCGACCACCGGGTTCACGTACGCATAGGTCGACACGAGCGAGAGCGGAGCGTTCTGCAGCAGCCACACGTAGGCCGTGTAGGCCACGAGCGAGCCGAAGACGACCAGGTATCCCAGCGCGATCCACGAGGCGGTCGACGCTTCGGCGAAGTCGCTCGGACGCTCGCCCCGCGCGGTCCCGAGGACCACCAGCGCGATCGCCGCCGACAGCATCTCCCACACGGTGGCCACGAACGGGTTCGCCGGCATCGGCATCCGCGGCGACAGGAACGAGCCGACCGACCAGCACAGCGTCGCCCCGACGATGAACACGATGCCGGTGGTCGTCCCGCCGGCGCCGCCGCCGGGGAGGACCAGTACGCCCAGGCCCACGAATCCGACCAGCACGCCGGTCCAGGTGAGCAGCCGCGGACGCTCGCCGCCGGCGAAGCGGAACAGGATCAGCCACAGCGGGACCATCGCGACGAGCAGCGCCGCCAGCCCGGACGGCACGGTGCGCTCGCCGAGGACGACGCCCCCGTTGCCGCCGGCGAGCAGGAGGATCCCCACGATCGCCGCGCCCCGGAGCTCGCGCGGCCTGACCCGCAGCACCCCGAGCCCGGACCGGACGGCGAGGAAGGTCCCCATCAGCACCGCGGCCGTCAGGAACCGGGCCGCGGCCGAGAGCAGCGGCGGCATGTCCTCCACGACGATCCGGATGCCGAGGTAGGTCGAGCCCCAGGCGACGTAGACCACGACCAGCGCGAACCACATCGCACCGGGGGAGACGTCGCTCTGCGGGGTGGTGGCGGGGTGCGCTGTCATGACCGTCCTGTCCTCGTGGTCCTGACACTCATTCAACCCGCAGGGTCCGACGACTCACCACCGATCGACTGCCATCACCCGCAGGGATCCGGACAAAGACGGCGCGGGCGTCCGCTCAGGCGGTGGGCAGCGACCAGGTGCCGTTGCCCTCGCCCTTGAGGCCGAGCTTGGCGGCGCGCTTGGCCACCCAGGCGGACTGGGCCTTGCTGAGGTCGCCGAGCTCGAAGCGGGTGCCCCAGCCGAACGGCGAGGTGCCCGGGATGTCGACCAGCGTGCCCTCGGGCCCGCGCTGGATCTGGCCCACGATGTCGCGGTAGCCGGTGGCGAAGTCGAGGCGCTCGCCGCGGAACTCGCGGGCGTAGTCGGCCGCGAGGCGCTTGGCGCGCTTCGCGACGTCGCAGCGCAGCATCGTGTCGCCGACGGCGCACAGCACGCCGCGAGGCACCTGGCCGTTGCTGTAGCCGCCCCAGCCCTTGCCGGCGCCGTTGTTCGTCAGGAACTGCACGAGCACGGGCATCGGGTCGATGAACTGGCCGTCGACCTGGATCTCGAAGTGCAGGTGCGGGCCGGTGGAGTTGCCGCGCGAGCCGACCAGGGCGATCTCGTCGCCCGAGCTCACCGTCTGCCCGTCCTCGACGAGCACCTTGGACGAGTGCGCGTAGCGCTCGGCCGTGCCGTCGGGGTGCGAGATCGTGATGAGCGTGCCGGCCCAGCCGACCTCCTGCAGGCTCACGGTGCCGCCGCGCGAGGCGTAGATCGGGGTGCCGGTGGGGGCGGCGAGGTCCTGGCCGGTGTGGGTGGACTGCCACATGCTGCCGCCCATGCCGAACCCGGCCGAGATCGAGTAGGAGCCCTGCTTCAGCGGGAACGTCCAGCCCTGCCGCGTGGCCGCGACCGGACGGGTGGCGTTGCAGACCGTGGTGGGGGAGTCGGCCGAGCCGTTGGGCGGGGTGTTGCGGCCGCTGCCGAGCGAGGGCCGCGTGACCGCGTACGGCTTCGCGGGCACCTCCGAGACGCCCACCTGCGCGCGAGTGGCGGGCGCGTCGATCATCAGGCCGTCGCCGACGTAGACGCCGACGTGGTGGATGCCCGACTTCTTGTTCGCGGAGAAGACCAGGTCGCCGCGCAGGATCTCGTCGGTGGGCACCTTCACGGTGCGGGCGTAGAGCTGCGCGGGCGTGCCCCGCAGGTCGTAGCCGTTCTTGACGTTCACGACGCCGCCGCAGCTCCACGCGGGAGAGGCGTTCCGCGCGGAGTAGTCCTGTCCGATGCGCCCGACGAGCGCGTCGATCATGCGGATCGTCTGCGCCGGCAGGACCTGGACGGTCCGCGAGCCGACGGTGGCGGTGCCGACACCCTTCGTGGCCTTCAGGCGGGCGGCCGACGGCGCCTTCACCCCCAGCCGGGCGAGACGCTTGCGGTACGAGGTCCACGCAGTGGCGACCCGGTCGTTCCACGCCTCCTGCTCGGCCCGCGTCTGCGGCAGGCCCTCGGGCGTGGAGGAGGCGCCGAGGCCGAGCTGCTCGGCCAGCTTGCCGACCTGCGCCAGCTGGCGGGCCGCCGCCTTCTCGGCCTTCTCGGCGATGGCGGTGGCCCGGTCGGCGCGGCGCTGGAGCTTCTGCGCCGCCTCGAAGGCCCGCTTGGCGTCGCCCAGGTGACCCTCCTGCGCCTCCGTGACCTGCTCGGTGCTGAAGATGCCGGTGATGAGGTCCTCGGGGTTCTCCGCCGCGGCGAGGGCCGTGAGCTTGCGCGCGAAGGGATCGCCGCTCGGGGACATCGCGTAGTCGACGACCTGCGCGACGTACGCCCGCGCGACCCGGCGCTGGCGGTCGGCATCGCGGGTGCGCTCGGCGGCCTCCTTGCGACGGTCCTCCGCGACGCTGAGGTTGGCCTCGTAGCGCAGCGCCAGGGTGGTCAGCTCGGTGATGGCGCTCGGCGCGATGGCGAGCGGATCGGGGACGTCGGGGACGTCGAGCGAGGGGGCGGAGGACGTGGCCGACGGGGCCCCGGTGGACGGGGGAGTCGTGGGGTCGACGGCATGAGCGGCGGTCGGGAACGCCAGGCCGGCGACCAGGACCGTCACCCCCGCGAAGACCCGAGTCCAGCGCATCAGTGCGACACCTCCATCAGTGAGTCAACCACGCTCCTCCATCCACTGTTCACACAATCCCCAGCCGTCACTCCCGTCGTGCCACGGCGCCTGGTCCCGATGGGCCAGAAACCCTGCGAACACCCGCCGGATAGGCTGGGGAACGTGCGTGCGATCTCCCTTGTGCTCTTGGTCACTTCGGCTCTGCTCGGGTGGTCGATGCCTGCGCAAGCGCACACCTCCCTCATCTCCACCGACCCCACCGAGGGCGCTCGGCTGGCCTCCGTGCCCGAGCAGGTCGTGCTCACGTTCAGCGAGAACCTGCGCGAGCCCTCCCAGGTCGGCGTGGCCGTCGACGGCGAGGCCGTCGAGGTCGAGTTCCAGGTCGACGGACCCCGGGTGGTCGTCACGCCGTCCGCGGACGCGCCCGAGGGCGCGTACGACATCAACTATCGCGTGATCTCCGCCGATGGGCACCCCGTGACGGGCACCCTCTCGTTCGAGGTCGCCCAGGCGGCCGGCATCGCCACCGAGGAGGCGCCCGCCGGCGACGAGCCCACCGCCACCCAGTCGCCCGAGACGGCGACGAACGACGCCGCCGCCGACGCCGAGGACGACTCGGTCTGGTCGTCGCCGCTGCTGCTCGGCGTGGGTGTCGTCGCGGTCGTGCTGGCGATCGGCGCCGCCACCGTCCTGCGCCGTCGCTCCGTCACGTCCGACCATGACCGCTCCTGAGCTCTCGCCGCGCCTCTACGGCGCGGTCCTGGGCGTCGTCGGCCTGGCGTCCCTCGTCGCGGTCGTCGTCCTGTCCGGCGCGACCCCGCAGCCGCCCCCGCCGGGCCTGCCCGACCCGGGTCCCGTCGTCGGCTGGGCGCTGCCGATCTCGCGATACGCCTCGGACATCCTGGCCACCGTCACGATCGGCTTCCTGCTGACGGCGGTCGTCCTGCTGCCCTCCGGCGACAGGCTCGAGGGCCTCGCCGTCCAGGCCGTCCGCATCGCCTCCTGGGCCGCGGGCGGCTGGTTCGTCGCGGCGCTCGTCTTCTACTGGGCCAACGTCGCCGACCTCTACGCACGTCCGATGACGCAGGTCGAGCTCGGCCAGCTCGTCGACTTCGCGTCGGTGTTCGCCACCGGCCGCGGCCTCCTGGTGCAGGCGGTCGCCGCCCTCGTCGTCGCGCTGTGGGCCCGCTGGACGTTCTCGGTCCGTCAGCTCGCGCTGTGCGTCGCCGTCGGCCTGATCGGCATCTCCGCCGTCGGACTGACCGGTCACTCGGCCTCGGCCGGATCGCACATGCTCGCCACCGCCTCGCTGGTCCTGCACCTGGTGGGCGTCGTGCTGTGGGTGGGCGGCCTCATCGCCCTGGGCTGGGTCGCGCTGCGTCGCAGCCGTCGCCTCGAGGACGCCGTCGCGCGCTACTCCACCCTCGCGCTGTGGTGCTTCGCCACCGTCGCGGTCTCCGGGCTCGTGAGCGGCTTCGTGAACCTCGGCTCGCTCGGCGGCCTCGACTCCACCTACGGTCTGCTGCTGCTGGTCAAGGCGACCGCGCTCGTCGGTCTCGGCGCCTTCGGCGTCGTCCAGCGGCGCCGCCTGCGCCACCGCGGTGCCGGCTTCGCCCGCTTCGCGGTCCTCGAGGTCCTGCTGATGACCGTGACGATCGCCGTCGCGGTCGTCCTGAGCCGCACGGCCACCCCGGTGGGGGAGGACGTCCTCACCAGCCCCGCCGAGCTGCTGCTCGGGCGCCCGCTGCCGCCGGAGCCCACGCTCGCGCGGGTCCTGACCGGGTTCTACCCCGACGGCATCGGCATCGCCGTGGTCGTCTTCGGCACCGCGTTCTACCTGACCGGGCTGCGGGTGCTGCGTCGCCGCAACGACCGCTGGCCCGTCGGACGCACCATCAGCTGGTTCCTGGGCCTGGCGGTCGTCGCCTGGGCCACGTTCGGCGGCCTCGGCGTGTATTCCAGCGTCATGTTCAGCCTGCACATGGTCTCGCACATGATGCTGTCGATGATCGCGCCGATCTTCCTCGTGCTGGGCGCGCCGATGACGCTCGCGCTGCGCACCCTGCCGGGCCCGCGCCGGCCGGGCGAGCACTCGCCGCGGTCCCTGCTGCGCGACGCGCTGCACTCGAAGGTCTCGGCGTTCTACACGAACCCGATCGTCGCCGCGGTGATCTTCCTCGGCACCCTCTACGCCGTCTACTTCACCGGCCTGTTCGAGGCCATGATGCGCACGCACTCGGGCCACGCGTTCATGGAGCTGCACTTCCTGTTCTCGGGACTGCTCTTCTACTACGTGATGATCGGCGTCGATCCCGCGCCGCGACGCCTCACCCCGCTGGCCCGGTTCGGCGTGCTCATGCTGTCGGTCCCGTTCCACGCCTTCTTCTCGGTGGCGCTCATGTCGTCCGACGTGATCATCGCCGAGTCCTACTACCAGGCACTCGAGCGCCCGTACGCCACGGACCTCGCCGCCGACCAGTACCTCGGCGGCGGCATCGCCTGGGCGATGGGCGAGATCCCGCTGCTGCTCGTCGTCGGCGCGATCTTCGTGCAGTGGTTCCGCTCGGACTCGCGCGAGGCCAGGCGCAGCGACCGGGCGGCCGACCGCGACGACGACGCGGCGCTCGAGCAGTACAACGCGTACCTCTCGAGCCTGCGCGACGACGCGCCACGCCGCTGACCGACCCCGGACACACCACTGCCCGGCCACCTGAGGGTGACCGGGCAGTCGTGTGTCTCGCCCCGGCGGGGCGGCGGGTCAGAAGAGGATCTGGCCGCCGCTCGTGGCCGCGGTGAAGCGCTCCTGGGCGTCGGCCCAGTTGGCGATGTTCCAGAACGCCTTGACGTAGTCGCCCTTGACGTTGAGGTAGTCGAGGTAGAAGGCGTGCTCCCACATGTCGAGCTGCGAGATCGGGATCAGCGTCGCGGGGATGTTGGACTGCTGGTCGTAGAGCTGGACGATGACCAGCTTCTGTCCCAGCGTGTCCCACGCCGTGATGGCCCAGCCCGAGCCCTGGATGCCGAGGGCGACCTGCTCGAACTGCGCGCGGTACGCGTCGAACGAGCCGAAGTTGTCCTCGATCGCGGCAGCCAGCTCGCCGGTGGGCTTGTCGCCACCGTCCGGCGAGAGGTTCTTCCAGAAGATCGAGTGGTTGATGTGACCACCGAGGTTGAACGCGAGGTTCTTCTCGAGCAGGTTGATCGTGTCGAACTCCTGGACCTCACGCGCCTGCTCGAGCTTCTCGAGCGCCGTGTTCAGACCGTTGACGTAGTTCTGGTGGTGCTTGCTGTGGTGCAGCTCCATGATCTTGCCCGAGATGTGGGGATCGAGTGCCCCGTAGTCGTAGGGCAGGTCCGGCAGGGTGTAGTCGGCCACGCGTCCTCCTGGTCGTCGAAGTGGTTGATGTCTTCGTTGAGTTCAAGCCTCAGTCTGTCAGTTGTGTTCCCCGGGGCAAGGGCAGCCCGGATCGCGGGACGTCCGCCGGTAGGCTGTGGGCGTGACAGGCAAGCGCGTGCGCCGCATCGAGGGCGAGGAGGAGCCCGAGGTCGTGGCGGCCTCCGAGACCGCCCCGAGCCGCGAACGCGCGGCCCGGCCCGATCCCGTGTCGCCGCCGCCCGGCCGTCGCGGTGAGACGCCCGACCAGCGGGAGCCGCGCCCCGAGCCGCAGGCCCCGCAGGAGCCGGCGGCCGAGCCCGCTGAGAAGCCCGCCAAGCCCTCGCTGCGCAGCGAGCTGTTCACGATCCCCAACCTGCTCAGCGCGATCCGGATCCTGCTGGTGCCGGTCTTCCTGTGGCTCGTGCTCGTCCCCGAGGCCGACGTGCTCGCGATCGGCGTGCTGGTGCTGTCGGGCATCACCGACTACCTCGACGGCAAGATCGCCCGCGCCACCGGCGCCACCACGCGCCTGGGCGCCGTCCTCGACCCGGTGGCCGACCGGCTCTACATCCTCGCGGTCGTCGTGGGTCTCGGCCTGCGCGACATCATCCCGTGGTGGCTCGCGATCATCCTGCCGCTGCGCGACGTCGTCCTGTTCTCGCTCGTGCCGTTCCTGCGCACCCGCGGCTTCAGCGCCCTGCCCGTGCACTTCCTGGGCAAGGCCGCCACGGCGGGCCTGCTCTACGCCTTCCCCCTGCTGCTGCTCGGCGACGGCGACGGCGCGGTGGCCAACCTGGCGCGCGTGTTCGGCTGGGCGTTCACGGTGTGGGGCGTCGGCCTCTACTGGTGGGCCGGCATCCTCTACGCGATCCAGGTGCGCCGCCTGCTGGCCACCACGCCACGGGTCCGATGAGCAGCCGGCGCGACGAGGAGTCGTCGGTCGCCGAGGCCGAGTCGATCCTCGAACGGCTGGCCGCCACCGCGCTCGACGACGACTACTACGTCGACCACGAGAAGCCGCCGGGCAACGGCGCGAAGGCGCTCACCGGCCTCGCGATCGCGACCATCGCCACGATGCTCACCGTCGCGGCGGTGCAGACGCGCATCGACCGCCCCGCCACCGAGGCCGAGCGCGACGCGCTGATCGAGAACATCCGCCTGCGCGAGGACCTCGTGGCCAACAAGCAGGAGACCGTCGCCGGGCTGCAGGGCGAGATCGCCGACCTCCAGGCCGAGTCGGTCGTCGACGGACCCGGCACCGTGGCGGTCCGCGTGGCGTCCGGCGCCGTCCCCGTCGAGGGGCCCGGCCTGACGATCACGGTGCAGTCGTCGGCCAACGAGGACCGCCCCGGCGGCCGCCTCACCGACGCCGACCTCCAGCTCGTCGTCAACGGGCTGTGGCTGGCCGGCGCCGAGGCCGTCTCGGTCGGGGGCCACCGGCTCACCTCCACCTCGGCGATCCGCTCCGCGGGGGAGGCGATCACCGTGAACTACCGCTCCGTCACCGAGCCGGTCGTCGTCGCGGCGATCGGCGACGAGTCCACGCTGGAGACCCAGTGGCAGGCGGGTCCGTCGGGCCGCTACCTCGACGCGCGTGCCGAGGCCGATGGTCTGCGGTACGACGTGCAAGGATCGGACGACGTCGAGCTGGCCGCCGCACCCGAGTCGCGGCTGAGGGTCTCGGCCGAGCCCCTGAGGAGGAGCGCGTCGTGATCCCGGTCATCGGTCTCGTCGTGGGTGTCACGATCGGCCTGTTGCTGCAGCCCACGGTCCCCAGTGCCCTCCAGCCCTACGTCCCGATCGCGATCATCGCCGCCCTCGACGCCGTGCTGGGCGCCGCCCGCGCCTACATGGAGGGACGCTTCGACGACCGCGTCTTCGTCGTCTCCTTCGTCTCCAACGTGGCGATCGCCTCGATCATGGTGTTCGTCGGCGACCAGCTGGGCGTCGGCTCGCAGCTGTCCACCGGCGTCATCGTCGTCCTGGGCATCCGCATCTTCGCCAACTCCGCCGCGATCCGCAGGCTGATCTTCCATGCGTGACCAGCTGGGCCGGCGGTCCTCCTGGATCGTGGCGCTCCTCGTGGGGCTGCTGGCCTTCACGATGACCGTCCAGTGGCGCCAGGACGACGAGACCGACGACTTCAGCGGCGTCCGCGGCGTCGAGCTCGCCGAGCTGCTCAAGTCGCTCGACGCCACCAACACGCGCCTGTCGCAGCAGATCGACACGCTGCGGGCCTCGCGCGACGACCTGCGCGACTCCAACGAGAGCACCGCCGAGGCCAGGAAGGCCGCGGTCGAGCGCGCCAACGCCCTCGCGATCCTCGCCGGCACGGTCGGGGCCGAGGGCGAGGGCATCGAGATCACGATCACCGCCCCGCCGGGCGCCGTCACCGCCTCGGTCCTGCTCGACGCCGTCCAGGAGATGCGCGACGCGGGCGCCGAGGTCATCTCGCTCAACGGCGTCGCGCGCGTCGTGGCGCAGACCTGGTTCCTCGACGACGACGCCGGCGTGCGCGTCAGCGGCCGCGTCCTGAAGCCGCCCTACGTCATGGAGGTCATCGGCGATCCCGACACCCTCGCCGACGCCGTGACGTTCCGCGGCGGCCTGGCCGACCGCGTCGAGGGACGCGGGGGAGAGGTGGGCGTGGAGAAGCGCCAGCGCATCCGCGTGACCGCTGTCGCCGATGCCCCCGAGCCCCAGTACGCTCGACCCGCGAACGACTGACCGCGACGATGGAGGACGACCGTGATTCCTGAGGACCTGTTCTACAGCGAGGAGCACGAGTGGGTGCGTGTCGAGGGCGACGTCGCCATCGTCGGCATCACCGACTTCGCCCAGGACCAGCTCGGCGACATCGTCTACGTCGACCTGCCGGCCGAGGGCGACTCGATCGACGCGGGCTCCGTCGTCGGCGAGCTGGAGTCCACGAAGTCGGTCTCGGACGTCTTCACGCCCGTCACCGGTGAGGTCATCGCCCGCAACGACGCGCTGGAGGCGACCCCCGAGGTCATCAACTCCGACCCGTACGGCGAGGGCTGGCTGCTCAAGGTCCGCATCGCCGACGAGGACGTCACGTCGGGCCTGCTCACCGCCGAGGCGTACTCGGCTCTGGTGACCGGCTGACCCACGCGAGCCCGGGTGTTAGGTTGGGGGCGAAGGAACCCTGAACCCCCACTTGAGCCAACCTTCAAGCTCTACTTGAGACGGAGTTGATCGCGGTGACGACGCCGGACGGTTTCGACGAGACCAACTTCATCCCGGTCATCGACGCCGACACCGAGGAGATGTCCGAGGGCGACGTGTTCGCCGTCGAGAACCTGCCGGTCGGCAATGCGATGCTGCTGGTGCAGCGCGGTCCCGACGCGGGCTCGCGGTTCCTGCTCGACCAGGACGTCGTGTCGGCCGGGCGCCATCCCTCCAGCGACATCTTCCTCGACGACATCAGCGTCTCGCGCCGTCACGCGACCTTCTCGCGTCGCGGCAGCGGCTACGTGGTCACCGACCTGGGCAGCCTCAACGGCACCTACGTCAACCGCGACCGCATCGACGGCGACATCCCGCTGTCCGGCGGCGACGAGGTCCAGCTGGGCAAGTACCGCCTCATCTACTTCCCCGGCACGGTCGCCTCCGAAGGTGGTCAGTGACCGCCTCCGAGGCCGGGCGCGAACCGCTGCTCGGCATCTCCCAGGTCATCGCCGAGCTCTCCGAGGAGTTTCCGGACATCTCGCAGAGCCGCATCCGGTACTACGACGAGCAGGGCCTGGTCGAGCCGCGCCGCACGCCGTCGGGGTACCGCAAGTTCAGCTACGGCGACGTCGAGCGGCTGCGGTTCGTCCTGCGCATGCAGAAGGACCGCTACTGGCCGCTGAGCCACATCCGTCAGGTCCTCGACCAGATGGACTCGGGCGAGGTCCCCGACACTGAGCTGCGCGCCACGCTGCGCGTGCCCCAGGTCACGCTGGCCGCCGACGGCTCGCCCACGGCCCAGTCGATCACCGAGGGCGCCGGCGCCACGCGGATGACGCGTGACGAGCTCGTCGACGCCGCCGGGATCGACGACGCCACCCTCGACCAGATCGAGGAGTTCGAGCTGATCCGTCGCCGCCCGAACCAGCGCTACTACGACACCGACGACCTCGTCGTCGCGTCGCTCGTGGGCCAGCTGGCCGAGCTCGGTCTCGAGCCCCGCCACCTGCGCGGGTTCCGCAGCGCCGCCGACCGCGAGGTCGGCCTGCTCGACCAGGTCGTGCCGCCGTCCACGCGCCAGCAGGCGGGTGCCGCGGCCGGCCTCGCCGAGCTCGCCGCACTGAGCGTCCGGCTGCACACGGTGCTCGTGCGCGCCGGCCTGCGCGCCTGACCGGGAGGATCGTCGTGCGCGAGCTCGAGATCGTCGGAGTCCGGGTGGAGATGCCCACCAACCAGCCGCTGGTGCTGCTGCGCGAGCGCGAGGGCACCCGCTACCTGCCGATCTGGGTGGGGGCGATCGAGGCCTCAGCCATCGCCTTCGCCCAGCAGGGCGTCGAGTCGCCGCGGCCGCCCACGCACGCGCTCATGGCCTCGATCATCGAGGGCCTGGGCGACGAGCTGGAGGAGGTCCGCATCGTCGACGTCCGCGAGGGCGTCTTCTTCGCCGAGCTGAAGTTCGCCTCGGGAGCGGTCGTCGACGCGCGACCGTCCGACTCGATCGCGCTGGCGCTGCGCACGGGCGTGCGCGTGGTGTGCGAGGAGGACGTGCTGGACGTCGCCGGGTTCGCCCAGACGCCCGACGAGGACGAGGAGGTCGAGAAGTTCCGCGAGTTCCTCGACCACGTGGACCCCGAGGACTTCGAGAAACCTTGAAGTCGAACTTCAAACTTTAAACGCGCCGACACGCCCGTCGGTACGTGCGTCGAGAGACCCTCACGTCTAACTTGAGGGTACGCAAGACCACAGTCGTGTGGTTCTCTTGTTGTGGGAGGCCGGCTCCACCAGTCGGCAGCCAGGAAGGCGTGACCATGATCGAACCTCGTGACGAGGCAGCAGAGGCGCAGGCCCAGGCCAGCGCCCAGGGTCTGTTGTTCGACGACGACCTGGCCCCCCTGCCCCAGGACACGGGGTTCCGCGGTCCCACGGCCTGCAACGCCGCGGGCATCACGTACCGCCAGCTCGACTACTGGGCCCGCACCGGCCTGGTCGAGCCCACGGTCCGCTCGGCCACCGGCTCGGGCACCGCGCGGCTGTACTCCTTCAAGGACATCCTGCTGCTCAAGATCATCAAGCGCCTGCTCGACGCCGGCGTCTCGCTGCAGCAGATCCGCACCGCGATCGACCACCTGCGCGAGCGCGGCACCGAGGACCTCACGCAGGTCACGCTCATGAGCGACGGCGCCTCCGTCTACGAGTGCCGCTCGGCCACCGAGGTCATCGACCTCCTCCAGGGCGGCCAGGGCGTCTTCGGCATCGCCATCGGCGGTGTCTGGAAGGAGATCGAGGGCACGCTCCACGAGCTGCCCACCGAGCGCGCCGAGGCCGACGTCCCCGTCGCCGGCGACGAGCTCTCCCAGCGTCGCGCCCGCAAGGCCAACTGACGGACGCACCGCACGCCCCGACGTCGGTCGAGGTAGGCTGGCGGTGCCGTTTGAACCGTGCGGGAGAGTCCCGTCAGGGCGCCGAAGGGGCAATTCCTCCCCGGAACCTCTCAGGCCACCGGACCGTACGTCACAGGCGACTCTGAAGGCGTGTCCTGCCGGGCATGACGACAGAGGGGGAGGGCCCTGTAGTCGAGCCCTCGGAGACCCTTGATGTCGCAACCCCTGATGCCGCAGTCCGACCGCCTTCCCGCCACCCGCTTCGTCGACCGTCACATCGGTCCGCGCGCGTCCGACCAGGCAGCGATGCTGCAGCGGCTCGGGTACGACAGCCTCGACGCGCTGATGCAGGCCGCCGTGCCGTCCGGCATCCGCTCGGCCCTCGACGGCCTCCCGCCCGCGGCGAGCGAGACCGAGGCCACCGCTCGACTGCGTGAGCTGGCCGACCGCAACACCCCGGGCGTCTCGATGATCGGTCTGGGCTACCACCCGACCACGACGCCCGCCGTCATCCGGCGCAACGTGCTGGAGGACCCCGCCTGGTACACGGCCTACACGCCGTACCAGCCCGAGATCTCGCAGGGCCGCCTCGAGGCTCTGCTCGCGTTCCAGACGATGGTCGAGGACCTCGCGGGCCTGCCCACCGCGAACGCCTCGCTGCTCGACGAGGGCACCGCGGCCGCCGAGGCGCTGACCCTCGTGCGCCGCGCCGACCGCAAGCGCACGGACCTGCCCGTGGTCGTCGACGACGGCCTGCTGCCGCAGACGCTCGCCGTGCTGCACACGCGCGCCGAGGCCGTGGGCCTGCCGCTCGTCGAGGCCGACCTGCGCCAGGGACTGCCCGAGGGCGAGTTCAGCGGCGTGATCATCGCCTACCAGCGCGCCGACGGGACCGTCATCGACCTCGCTCCGGTCATCGACGAGGTCAAGGCGGCGAACGCCCTGGCCGTCGTCGTCACCGACCCGCTCGCCCAGGTGCTGCTGACGTCGCCCGGCAGCCTCGGAGCGGACGTCGTCGTGGGCTCGACCCAGCGCTTCGGCGTCCCGATGTTCTACGGCGGCCCCCACGCCGGGTTCATGGCCGTGCGCGCGGGTCTCGAGCGGCACCTGCCGGGTCGCCTCGTCGGCGTCTCGGTCGACTCCGCCGGTCGACCCGCGTACCGCCTCGCGCTGCAGACCCGCGAGCAGCACATCCGCCGGGAGAAGGCGACGTCGAACATCTGCACCGCGCAGGTGCTGCTGGCGGTCGTCGCCGCGATGTACGCCGTCTACCACGGCGCCGAGGGCCTGCGCGCGATCGCGACCGAGGTCAATCAGCGCGCCACGCGGCTCGCCGCCGGCCTGCGGGCCGCCGGCATCCAGGTGGCCTCGGACCGCTTCTTCGACACCGTGACGGCGGTCGTGCCGGGCCGGGCCGCCGAGGTCGTCGCCGCCGCGCGCGAGTCCCAGATCCACCTGTGGCGCTTCGACGACGACCGCGTCGGCATCGCGGTGTCCGAGCCCACCACCGACGCCCACCTCGCCGCCGTGCTGGCGGCGTTCGGCGCGGGCGACCTGCCCGATGCGGGGGACGCCTCCCTCGAGCCGGCGTGGCTGCGCGAGGACGAGATCCTCACGCACCCGGTCTTCGTCGAGCACCGCAGCGAGACCCAGATGCTGCGCTACCTGCGCCGGCTGAGCGACCGCGACTACGCCCTCGACCGCGGCATGATCCCGCTCGGCAGCTGCACGATGAAGCTCAACTCCACCACCGAGATGGAGCCCATCAGCTGGCCCGGCTTCGCCGACCTGCACCCGTTCGTGCCGGCACAGGACGCCGCCGGCATGATCGAGCTCGTCGAGACGCTCGAGTCCTGGCTCGCGAAGGTCACCGGATACGCGGCCGTCTCCGTGCAGCCCAACGCCGGCTCACAGGGCGAGTTCGCGGGCCTGCTGGCGATCCGCGAGTACCACCGCAGCCGCGGCGAAGAGGCGCGCGACGTCTGCCTCATCCCCAGCTCCGCCCACGGCACGAACGCGGCCTCGGCGGTCATGGCCGGCATGCGCGTCGTGATCGTCAAGGCCACCGACGGCGGCGAGGTCGACCTCGACGACCTGCGTGCCCAGTGCGAGGCCCACGCCGACGACCTCGCGGCGATCATGGTGACCTACCCGTCCACCCACGGCGTCTACGAGCACGGCATCAGCGAGCTGTGCGACATCGTGCACGAGCACGGCGGCCAGGTGTACGTCGACGGCGCCAACCTCAACGCGCTGCTCGGCCACGCCCGCCCCGGCGAGTTCGGCGGCGACGTCTCGCACCTCAACCTGCACAAGACGTTCTGCATCCCGCACGGCGGTGGCGGCCCGGGCGTCGGCCCGGTCGCGGTCGGCGAGCACCTGGTGCCGTTCCTGCCGAAGCACCCGTTCCACCCCGACGCCGAGCGCCGGCAGTCCGCTGGCACGATCAGCGCCGCCCCGTACGGCTCGGCCGGCATCCTGCCGATCCCGTTCGCGTACGTGGCCATGATGGGCGCCGACGGCCTCACGGACGCCACGTCCGTGGCCGTGCTCGCGGCCAACTACGTCGCCGCTCGCCTCGGCGACGCGTTCCCCGTGCTCTACGCGGGCGACCACGGCCTCGTGGCGCACGAGTGCATCCTCGACCTGCGCGAGATCACCAAGACCGCGGGCCTGTCGATCGACGACGTCGCCAAGCGCCTCATCGACTACGGCTTCCACGCCCCGACGATGAGCTTCCCGGTGGCCGGCACGCTCATGGTCGAGCCCACCGAGTCCGAGGACCTCGCCGAGCTCGACCGCTTCTGCGAGGCGATGCTGGCTATCCGCTCGGAGATCGACCGCGTCGCGGCGGGGGAGTACGACGAGAAGGACAACCCGCTCACCAGCGCGCCCCATGCCGCGCACGAGCTGGTCGACTGGACCCACCCGTACCCCGTGGCCGAGGGCGTGTTCCCCGCCGGCAGCACGCAGGACAAGTACTGGCCACCGGTGGGGCGCATCGACAACGCCTACGGCGACCGGAACCTGGTCTGCTCCTGCCCGCCGGTGGAGGCGTTCGCCTGATCGGTCCACCACCGCACGACCTGATCGACGACCGGACGGGGGTGCTTGGCCCACAGCACGTGGTGGGTCGAGCCTCCCTCCGGCACGACGTCGCGGGTGTACTCCCAGCGCGTCAGTGCCGCGGGCTCGACCAGCGTGCGCTCGAAGCGCTCCGACGCGGCGGCGATCGAGAAGCCGTCGCCCTCGAGGTGCACGGCCAGCGTGGGCAGCGTCATGCGGCGCTGCACGGGGTACGGCGGGCGTCCGGTGCGCACGACGTGCGCCCACTCGTTCATCAGCGTGCGCGCGCCCGGGCCGCCGAACCACGGCTTCGGCACGTGACCGCGCACGAGGCCCACCAGCGGCATGCTGAGCGCCATCGCGGCCAGCGGCAGGCCGATGCGCGGGTAGTGCCGGTAGTGGGGGAGCGAGACGCCCACCAGCACGAGACCGTCGGCCGGACGCGGGCCGATCTGGATCGCGCCGCCGAGCTGGCCGCCGAGGCTGTGGCCGAACAGCACGACGGGTCGGCCCGGGTGCTCCTCGCGGGCGGCGTCGATCGCGGCCTGCGTGTCGGCGATCTCGTCGGCGTACGACCAGTCGTGCCGGCGCGAGGCCCGCGGCAGGTCGCGCTCGAAGCCGCGCCGCGGCAGTGCCCGGGCGGTCCACCCCCGCTCCTCGAACGCGGCCACGAGCGGGCCGTAGAACGACGAGGGGACCGCCATCGCGGGGGAGATCAGGACGACCGGGGTGCTCACCGGACCATCCTGCCAGCGTGAAAGACTCTCGACTGACATGCCTGACGCCCTGGTCTACCTGACCTCCGCCGCCGCCCTCGCCGCCGCCGTGTTCGCGGGGTGGCACACGGCGAAGTCGTTCCGCTTCAGCAACCCGCTGTTCTACGCGATCGCGGTCGTCGAGGTGCTCCTCGTCGTCGTCCTCGTGTGGGGGATCGTGGCCGTCGCCGGCACCGACCGCGACCTCGAGAAGGGGCTGTACCTGTCGTACCTGGTCACCACCGTCCTCATCCCGCCGGCATCCGTGCTGTGGGGGATCGGCGACAAGACCCGGTGGGGCACCGGCGTGGTGGCCGTGGCGCTGTTCACGGTGTCGGTCATGCTGATCCGGACGCACCAGATCTGGCAGGGACATGGCTGAGCACCACACCGACACCCAGCACGGCTTCGGACGCGCCCTCGTGGCGGTCTACGCCGTCTTCACCGTCGCGGCCACGGCGCGCTCGGTCTACCAGCTCGTGACGAAGGCCGACGAGGCCCCGGTCGCCTATGCCCTGTCCGCGCTCGCCGGCGTCGTCTACGGCATCGCCACGTGGGCGCTGGCCACCGGCAACCGCCGCGTCGCGGGCGCCGCGATCGGCTTCGAGCTCGTGGGCGTCCTGGGCGTCGGACTGCTGAGCATCCTCGACGGCGCGCTGTTCCCCGACGAGACGGTGTGGTCGGGCTTCGGCGCCGGCTACGGCTACGTGCCGCTCGTGCTGCCGTTCGTCGGCCTGTGGTGGCTGCGCCGGACCCGGAGCACGTGAGAGCCCCGTGCGCTCATACCGCCCGGGGCTGATCCCATTCAAACCCGGCTCCGGCCGGGATCGCGGTAGCGACACGGGTCCATGAGCGAGCGCCAGCGAGCGAGCCATTCAACAGGACGAGTCGCGCGACCGACCTACTCTGCTTCACCTCGGGCGGTGGCGCGATGAGCGACAGAGCGTACGAGTTCCGCTCGGTGTGGGACGTCGCGGAGCCCCCGGACCGCCTGTGGCGCACGCTCGAGCAGTTCCTCGAGCAGGACGACCCGCTGCCGTGGTGGAACGCCGTCACGGTCACGGGGCACCACGGCGAGGAGATCGACCTCGTCGCCCGCAGCGCCTTCGGCTACCGGCTGCGCTTCACGGTGTACGACCTCGACCTGCAGCCGACCACGTCGATGCGCTTCCGCTCGCGCGGCGACCTGGAGGGCTCGGCCGCGCTGGACTTCGCGGCGGGGAGCCCGGGCCGGACCGACCTGACGATCGACTGGCACGTGGACGCCACGGCACCGTGGATGCGCCGCTCGGAGCGTCTTCTGCGCCCGCTGTTCGAGCTGGCGCACGACCTCGTCATGAGGTCGGGGGAGCGGCGGCTGAACCGGTGGTTGCGGCAGCGAGGCTGACCACGTCGCCGATCACCGTGATCGCCGGCGCCTTCGCGTGCGCGGCGGCGTCGGCGATCGTGCCGAGCGTGGCGATCGTCGTGCGCTGGTCGGGCGCGAAGCCGCGCTCGATCACGGCCGCGGGCGTGTGCGGGTCGTGACCGGCTGCGATGAGCTCCTCGGCGGTGCTGCGCAGGCGCTTGACGCCCATGAGCATCACGAGCGTGTGGTCGCCACGGCGCGGGAGCTCGCCCAGCTCCTCGTGGCCCGTGATGACCGAGAAGCCACGCGCGACGCCACGGTGGGTGACGGGGATGCCCGCGTTGGCCGCGACGGCGATGGCCGACGTGACGCCCGGGACGACCTCGACCTCGACGCCCGCCTCGCGGCAGGCCAGCAGCTCCTCGCCACCGCGACCGAACACGTAGGGGTCGCCGCCCTTGAGGCGGACCACCACCTTGCCCTGCTGCGCCCGCTCGACGAGCAGCGCGTTGATCTGCTCCTGGGGGATCGGGTGGTGATCGGGCTGCTTGCCGACGTCGATGACCTCGACGTCGGGCGCGAGCTCGGCGAGCACCGACTGGGGCGCCAGCCGGTCGAACACGACGACGTCGGCCTCGGCCAGCAGCCGGCGTCCGCGCGCCGTGAGGAGGCCTGGGTCGCCCGGACCGCCGCCGACGAGGGCGACGAGCCCGCGCGCATGGGTGCGGTGGCGCAGCGGCAGGTCGCCCGTCTGCAGCGCGGTGGCCACGGCGTCGCGCAGGGCGGAGGCCCGGCCGGCGTCGCCGCCACCGCTGACGGCGATCGTGACGTCGTCCACGCGCGCGACCGCCGGGGTCCACGCCGTGGCGCGCTCGGGGTCGCCGCCCTTCAGGCAGAAGATCTGGCCGGCCTCCGCGTCGTGCGCGACGAGATCGTCGACCGGCGGGACGTCGGTGGCCGTCTGCACGAGCCACGCCCCGTCGAGGTCACCCGTGCGGTAGGGGCGCTCGTGCCACGTGATCGAGCCGCGGCCGATGGCCGAGGTGAGGGAGTCCGAGACGGCGGGGGAGACGACGTGCACGTCGGCGCCCGCCTCGAGCAGGGCGAAGGCCCGGCGCGTGGCGACGTGACCACCGCCGACGACGACCACGCGGCGACCTTCGAGGCGCAGTCCGAGGGGGAAGGTGCTCACGTGTGCAGGCCGCACTCCGACTTGTCGAGCCCGGCCCAGCGGCCGGCCCGGGGATCCTCGCCCGGGGCGACGCGGCGCGTGCACGGCGCGCAGCCGATCGACGGGTAGCCGTCGTTCAGCAGCGGGTTGAGGATCACGTCGTGCTCGTTCGCGTAGTCGATGAGCTGGTCGAAGGTCCAGTCCGCGAGCGGGTTGATCTTCACCAGCCCGTTCTTCTCGTCCCACGTGACGAACGGCGTGTCGGCACGCAACGGGCTGTCGTCGCGCCGCACGCCGGTGATCCAGGCCTCGTAGCCGCCGAGCGTCTCGGTGAGCGGCTCGACCTTGCGCAGCTGGCAGCACAGCGCGGGATCGCGCTCGTAGAGGCGCTCGCCGTACTGCGCGTCCTGCTCGGCCACGCTCTGGCGCGGCTTCACGTCGACGATCGTCAGCTGCATCGACGACTCGACCGCGTCACGCGTGCCCACGGTCTCGGCGAAGTGGTAGCCGGTCTCGAGGAAGAGCGTGTCCACCCAGGGGAGGTGGCGCGCCACGACGTGGGGCAGGACGGCGTCGGCCATCGAGCACGCGACGGCGGTCAGGTGACCGAACTCCTGGGCCACCCACGCGAGCAGCTCGTCGGTCTGTCCGTCGGAGAACCGGTTGGCCGCCGAGGCCGCCAGGGCCTTCAGCTCTTCGCGCGAACGGGGCTCTCGGACCGGCCGCGCCGCGAGATGATCGCGACGCTCCCGGTCGTGGGCCAGCTGGCGTTCTCGCCGTTCTGCCAAGCTCAAAGTGCTCACCCCCTTGACATTACGTTCGGGCGCGCGGAAACTTCCACGCCGTCCAGAATGCGAACATCGCGAAGTAGCGGCAGGGTGGAGTCGAACCGAACGAAGGGAGTCACCCCATGTGGGACACCATCTTGTGGATTGCTGCAGTGATCATCGGAATCTTCGGCATCATCCGCCTCGTCCAGCGCGACTTCGTGATGGGCGCCGTGCTCATCGTCATCGCCCTGCTGGTCGGGCCGGGCGGCGTCAGCCTCTTCACGTAAGAGACTGCGCCTAGGGTGGCGAGCATGGTTCGCTACTTCGACATTCATCCCGTCGACCCGCAGCAGCGCACCGTCGATCAGACGGTCGCGCTGTTGCGGGGAGGCGGGTTGATTGCTTATCCCACCGATTCGGGCTACGCGCTCGGAGCCCAGGTCGGCAACGCCGACGCCATCGCCCGCATCCGCGACATCCGCGGCCTCGACGACAAGCACCACTTCACGCTGGTGTGCCGCGACTTCGCCCAGCTGGGGCAGTTCGTCCACGTGGACAACGCCGTCTTCCGCGCCGTGAAGGCCGCGACACCCGGCCCCTACACCTTCATCCTCCCCGGCACGCCCGAGGTCCCCAAGCGCCTCCTGCAGGCCAAGAAGAAGACCGTGGGCGTGCGCATCTCCACGCACAGGATCGTGCGGGCCCTCGTCGAGGAGCTCGGCGAGCCGATCCTGTCGTCCACGCTGATCCTGCCCGGCGAGACCGAGCCGATGACGCAGGCGTGGCAGATCGGCGAGGAGCTCGGCGACCGCGTGGACGCGATCGTGGACTCCGGCGAGGAGATCATCGCCGAGCCCACCACCGTGGTCGACCTCTCCGAGGGCTACGCCGAGGTCACCCGCGTCGGCGCAGGCGATCCCACGCCCTTCGAATAGCACCCGGAGGCGCGGCGTCCGCCGGTCCGGCCTCGGCCAGCCGTCGGGCGCGGGCGGCCCGACGCTCGTGCCACGCGGCGACCTCGACCTCGATGTCGCGCAGCGGCGTGACCACCGGGGGACCGCCCTGGAGCTGGCGGCGGGCCGCGACGATCCGGCGGTTGAACTCCGCCACGGCCTCGCGCACGACGCGCTCGGACCTGAGGCCGTCGAGCACGTCGGGCAGCACCGCGTCGTCCTTGCGGAGCTGGAGCGCCTCGGGCAGGACCCCCGTGATGTTCTCGCGCTCGATGAACTGGCGCAGCCACCAGTCGGGGTCGGCGGCGGTGTCGATGTGCGGCAGCGGCTTGCCGGCGAGCGGGAGGTCGTCGAACTCGCCACGGGCGATCGCGGCGCGGACCTGATGGTCGACCCACAGCGCCTGGTCCTCGGGCCGGCGGGCGCGGGGAGTCGCCTCCTCGGCCTCGTCGCCCGTGGAAGCGGCGTCCGGTTCCAGTCGGTACCGGGCGGCGCGGCGGCGGGCGTCGTCGCTCATCGGCTCAGCGGGGGTTCCTGATCCCCAGCACCTGGTGCGACGTGCACGCCATCACCAGCGCGATGATCCAGCCGACGACGGTCCAGCCGAGCAGCAGGTTGAGCCAGAAGATCGCGCCGGTGTTGGACTTCCCGCGCGTCGCGGCGATGGCCCACGGCAGCATGTAGCCGGCCGTGGCGATCGCGATGATCCAGCCGAAGACGGTCTGGAACGGCCGCCCGCGCTTGTCGGTGATGATGTCGTTCACGGTTCCAGCCTACGGCTGGACGGCGAGGCGCACCCGGACTCGATCGCCCTCCTCGCAGCCCTCGGCCACGCGGACGGCCTTCTTCACCGGCAGGATGAACGAGCCGAGCTCCTTGCTCGGGAACACCGAAGTGCTCCACGTGCTGGAGCCGATCGTGACCTCGACCCTCACCGAGCCGAACCCCGCCTTCTGCGGGGTGCGGTCGTCGATGTCGTCGGTGACGTCCTCGGGCAGCGTGAGGAAGTGCCAGGTCCCGTCCTCGCGCCAGCGCCACACCGTGGCCTCGAACTCGTACACGAGCCGAGCATGGCCGATGCCGGCTCAGAACGCGAACAGCGCGATCGGATCGGTGGTGGGCGCCTGCGCGTCCGGCTCGGTCTCCACCGTCACGCCCGCGGCCGACGCCGTGCTGGCGTCGCCCTCGAGCAGGAGGGTGTTGTCCGGGCCCTGCGGCATCGTGCCCGCGTTGACCATCTCGTCGCCCTGCTGCAGCCAGATCACGTAGGAGTGGCCCTCGGGGGCGTCGGGCATGTCGTGCGTGACGATGACCGCCTTGCGCTCGGCGGACGACCGCACCACGGTGGCGCGGGCGCCGTCGTCGAAGGTCTGCGTCACGCGCTCGGCCTGCGGGTCCTGCAGGACCCGGTCGGCGGCCGTCAGCGTCTGCGAGGCCGTGTCGTCCTTCCACGGCTGGGTGGCCGCGAGGCCGATCCCGCCGGCGAGCACCACGGCGGACGCGGCGGCGACCAGCAGGGTGCGCGGGTCGAAGCGGCGGCGTCGGGGGACAGCGACGGGCTGGGGCGGCAGCTGGCGGACCTCCCTGATCGAGGCCAGCACCGACGCACGCAGCGCCGGAGGTGGCTCCTCGGCGCTCAGGTCGGACATGATCGCCGCCGTCTCGCGCAGGCTGGCGACCTCTTCCTGGCAGGCCTCGCAGCCGGCCAGGTGTCGCTCGAAGCTCTCGCGCTCGGCATCCGTGACGGCGTCGAGAGCGTAGGCGCCGGAGAGGGCATGCACGTCACTCATCGGTCTGCTCCCATCGTGTCCCGGAGTCGGATGAGGCCGTCGCGGATGCGGGACTTGGCCGTGCCTACCGGCACGTCCAGCATCGAGGCGACCTCGGTGTGCGTACAACCGCGGAAGTAGGCCAGGTCGATGGCCTCCCTCTGCGTCTCGGTGAGGCCGGCCAGGGCCCGGCGGACGCGCTGGGCGTCCAACCGGGCCTCGACCGTCTCACTCGTCGAATCATGCTCCACCGTGACGTCCCGCAGGACGTGCTGGGTGTCGCGTGCCGTCGCGGCCTCGGCGCTGCGCACCCGGTCGACCGCACGGCGGTGGGCGATCGTCATGAGCCAGCTCAGGGCCGATCCCTTGGCGGGATCGAACCGCGCCGCCTGCCGCCACACCTCGAGGAAGACCTCTTGGGTGACCTCCTCGCTCTGCGCCCGATCGCGGACGATCCGCCGGACGAGGCCGTGGATGCGCGCCGACGTCTGGTCGTAGAGCGTGGCGAACGCGGCCTCGTCGCCGCGTCCGCAGCGCCTCAGCGTGTCGCCGAGGGCCTCGGGCGGCGAGTCCTCGCCGCCCGAGGGCACGGCATGCAGGTGGTTCACGACAGTGGCCTCAATCGTTCACGGGGTCAGGGCATCAGCACGGAGTCGATGACGTAGACCTTGGCGTTCGCGGTGTCGACGTTGCCGCAGACGACGGCGGCGTCGCCGACCGTGAACTCCTCGCCCGACCCTTCCACGGTGATCGTGTCACCTGCGAGCGTCTCGTGCTCGCCGGCGAGCTGGTCCGGCGTCATCTTGCCCTCGACGACGTGGTGCGTCAGCACCTTCGTCAGCTGGTCCTTGTCGGCCAGCAGGGCGTTCAGGTCGTCGGCCGGGATCTTGGCGAAGGCGTCGTCGGTGGGCGCGAAGACGGTGAGGGCCTCGGCGCTGTTGAGGGTGTCCACGAGGTCGGCGGCCGTGACGGCCTTGACCAGCGTGGTCAGCAGCGGGTTGTTCGAGGCGGCCGTGGCGACCGGGTCGTCGGCCATGCCCTCGACGGAGCCCTCGCCCTCGGTCGGCACGCCGGCGCAGCCGGGGCCGAACGGGCCGCTGGCCTCGTCCATCATGTCCTCGGAGGCCGAGGCGGAGGGGCTGGACTCGCTGTTGCTGCTCATCGAGTCGTCGTCGCCACTGTCGCTGCCACAGGCGGCCAGTCCGAAGCACATGACGACGGCGGCGGCTGCGGCGGCGGTACGGCGGGGGAGCAAGCGGTTCATGATCGTGCCTCTCGGGTCGGTGACGAAGTTGACAGTGATTCGGCGCGGTCGGCCGTGCGGATGGGTCGAATCATGTGACGCGCACCACAATCTGCTGCAGACCACTGGAACCGTCGGGAAAAGGCGTCGCGCGCTCCTCGGTCTGGTACTCGCCGTCGGAGGCCTGGGCCCGCACCGTGAGTGTGTGACGGCCCGGCTCGGCGTCCCACAGCAGGTACCACTGGCGCCAGTAGTCGACGCCGCCGTCGGGGCCGAACTCGGCCCGCTGCCAGTCGCCGTCGTCGACGCTCACCTCGACTGCCGCGACACCGCGGCCCTGCGCCCAGGCGACGCCGCCCACGACGATCCGGCCGGCCTGGACCTCCTTCAGCGCAGCGGGCGTGTCGATGCGCGAGGAGATCTTGATCGGGCCGTCGATGGCCCAGTCGCGCTTGGTCCAGTACGCCTCGCGCTCCTCGTAGGTGGTGAGGGTGAGCCTCGTCAGCCACTTCGTGGCGCCGACGTAGCCGTACAGGCCGGGCGTCACGAGGCGGGCGGGGAAGCCGTGGTCACGGGGGAGCGGCTCACCGTTCAGCGCGACGGCGACGATCATGTCGCGGCCGTCCTGAGCGGCGGCCAGGGGCGTGCTGATGGTGAAGCCGTCGACGGCGGTGCTCAGGATCTGGTCGGCGCCCGAGCGCACGCCCGCGCGCTCGAGCAGGTCCGAGACCCGGACGCCCAGCCAGCGGCCGGCACCCACGTACGGCCCGCCGACCTCGTTCGAGACGCAGGTCAGCGTGATGTCGCACTCGATCAGCGGGAGGGCGAGCAGCTCGTCGAAGGTCAGCTCGTAGGGCCGGTCGACCATCCCGTCGATCCGCAGCGTCCAGCTCTCGTGGTCCACGACGGGGGTCGTCAGGTTGATGTCCACGCGGTAGAAGTCGTCGCGATCGGTCTGGAACGGCGTGATCCCACGGTAGGTCGCCTCCAGGCCGCGCGGCAGCGGCGGGAGCGGGCGCAGGGCACGGGGGAGCGCGATGTTCGTGACGTCGCGGGCCCGGGCCACGAGCCACTGGCCGGCGGTCCCTGCGACGAGCGCGGCGCCGACGATCACGCCCGAGCGCACGAGCAGTCGCCGCCGTCCGGGTCCGTCCACGGGCTCCTCGTCCTGAGGGGTCAGCCAGCGCAGGGCCGCGAGTGCCGCGACGCCCGTCGCCAGGGCGGGGAGCACGTCGATCGGCCGCGCGGCGGGCCGGGCGAGCGCCGCCCAGCCGGCCGCCGCGACGAGCAGCACCACGACCGCGGCGCCCACGGGGAGGGAGCGCCGCGCCAGGACGCCCCCGACCGCGGCCAGGAGCAGCGTCGCGACGAGCACCGTCCCCAGCAGGACCGGCTTGTCAGCCGTCCCCAGCCGCTCGATGGCGGCCTGCTTGAGCGCCGTGGGGGTCCGGTCGATCACGGCGCTGCCGACGGCCAGGACGGGCGAGGCGGCCGGTGCGACGATCGCGCCCACCAAGTGCCCGGCGGCGAGTCCGGCGAGGGCCGAGACGAGTCCGGCGAGGGCGCCGCGGGCGGCTTCGTGGCGATTCATGGGAGGGGTTCGTCGCCGACGGCCGAGCGGATGGGTCCGAACATGAGAGCCGTCTCATGGTGCGTTCACCTCGGGCTCACCTCGGCTCGCCACGATGGGGGACACCACGAACCGAACGAAGGAGCGCACGATGAAGACCAAGCCTCTCGCCCTCGCCCTGGTCGGCGGCGTCCTGCTGGCAGGCCTGCCCGCGGCGGCGCATGCGGACGACGATGACGACCGCGACCGCACCATCAACCGCACGGGTGACTACACGGTGAAGAAGGGGCGCGAGATCGACGGCAACATCACGATCCGCAAGGGGAACCTCGTCATCAACGGCGATGTCGACGGCAACGTCACCGTCCGCCACGGCAACATCGTGATCCGCGGCGACGTGGACGGCAACGTCCGCCAGCTGGGTCGCGGCTCGGTCACCGTCACGCGCTCCGGCTCGGTGGACGGCAACATCGTCGAGCGCGACCACGGCAACCTCACCGTCAGTGGTGACGTGGACGGCACGGTCACCGAGCTGCACCGCGGCCACGTCCGCGTCTACCGCGCCGCCGAGATCGACGGCAGCGTCCGCGAGCGCGGTGTCGGCCACCTGCTCGTCTGGCGCGGCGCCGACGTCGAGGGCTCACTCAGCGAGGGCGGCCCGGGTCGCCTCGTTCGCCGCTGACCGCTCCCCGGGGACGGATCCTCACACCAGGATCCGTCACCCGGAGGCCGGTTTGAGGCGCGCCGCGGGCAGCCATCCGGTGTGCACGACGCCGTCGGGCGAGGCCCAGGTGCACAGCGCCTCCCAGCCCTTCACGACCGGCCGCCACTCGACCAGCACGCCCGGGTAGACCGCCGGGGCGTGCTGCACGGTGGAGAGGTTGACCCACACGTGCTGCGGCCGGATGCGCGGCGGGGGAGTCACGGCCGGGGGATCCAGCGCCGACAGGCGGTCGCCGTACCTCCGGTTGTGACCCATGGGACCACTGTAGAACGGGTGTTCGACGTTCGGCCGGTTCGGCCCGGATCAACGGTTGATGTGGCGGGCCCAGGCGAAGCAGAACAGCCCGAAGGCCACGAAGCCGGCGCCCACCAACCCCGTGAGGACGGGACCGAAGGGCTGGTCCAGCACGGTGCGCAGCGCCTCGTCGATGCCGCCGGACTTGTCGGGCTCGTGGGTGACCGCCGCATAGCCGAAGAGCGCGGCGACGCCGAGGACCGCGGCACCCTTGGCGACGTAGCCGACCTTGCCGAGCCACACGTAGGCCGAGCCCACGCGTCCGCTGGCGCCCCCGACCTCGATGTCCTTGAGGAAGCGCTCGGTGAGGCCCTTGTAGACCAGGTAGACGCCCACGGCGGCGATGCCGAGGGCCACCAGGCCGACCAGCACCTGGCCACCGGGCAGGTCCATGAGCTCGGCGCTGAAAGACGTCGTCCCGTCCCGACCGGAGGAGCTCGAGCCGGTGACCACCTTGAACGCCGTCGCGGCGATCGCGCCGTAGAGGATGACCTTGCCCAGGCTGATCAGCCGCTTCCGGAGGCGCTTCGCGCCGTCGTCGCGGCGGTGGCCGACGGCGGCCTCGATGGCCTGCCAGACCGCGAGCATCACCATGCCGATGCCGACGGCCCACACGATGGGACCGCCGAACGGCTGCTGCGCGAGCTCGCGGACCGCACCGCCGCTGTCCGCCTCGCCGCCGCTGTCGCCGAACGCGAGCCGGATGGCCAGCCAGCCCATCACCAGGTGGACCACGCCGAACGCGACCAGGCCGATGCGGGCCACCTGGTCGAGAGCCGGATGGTCGTCGACCGCGCGTGCCGCGGACTTCGCCGAACGTGTCGCCATGAGGCCGAGCCTAGGGCGTTCGCGACCACCCGGCCCGGCGAGGACAGGGGAGGGAAGGCAGGCTCCCACTAGTCGCCGAGGATCCGCCGAACGAGCGTCGCGACGAGGGCGTCGACGTCAGCCTGCTCGTCGAGCGGGACGGTCAGCCGGTCGAGCACCAGGCCGTCGATCGCGTAGTGGAACAGGGCGATGTCCGCGGCGTCGCCGGGCAGTCCCATCGACGCGTTGAACTCGACGTCGGCGGCCAGTCCTCCCCGTCGCCACTCGGCGAGCGCCGCGGCGACGTGCGGCCGGCGCGTGGCCTCCAGGCGCAGCTCGAACAGGGCGATCGTGGAGTCCGGGTCGGACGTCAGCCGATGCACGATGTCGCGCAGGTAGTCGGTGAAGAGGTCGACACCGGGGGAGCGCCGCGCGAGCTCGGCATGCACGGCGGGGTCCGGGGTGAGCCGCTCGCCGATGCGCGCGAGGATCGCGTCGATGATCTCCTCACGCGAGGAGAAGTAGTTCGAGGCCGTGCCCTTCGGGACGCCGGCCTCGTCGTCGATCGCCCGGTGGGTGAGGCCTCGGGAGCCCTGCCGAGCGAGGACGCGCACGGCGGCGTCGGCGAGCCGGACGCGGCGCTCGGGATTGCGGACCATGGCAGCAGGGTATCGCAATCACGACATCTGTCGTGATACGTTCCCGATCACAACATCTGTAGTGAATGGAGAAGGTCATGCGCGAGCTCGTCTACTACGTCGCCGTCTCGATCGACGGTCTCATCGCGGAGCCCGACGGTGCGTTCGGCGCCTTTCCCGTCACGGGCGACCATGCCGCGGTCCTGACCAGCGACTTCGCGGACGCCGTGCCGACGCAGTTCCTGGACGGGCTCGGCATCGAGCCGCCACGGACGCGGTTCGACACGGTGATCCAGGGGAGCAGGAGCTACCGCATCGCTCTCGACGAGGGCGTCGAGCGGCCGTACGCCCACCTGCGCGAGTTCGTGGCGACCCGATCGGGCGACCCGGCTCCGGACGGCGTCACCTACACGGCCGACGCCGTGGCGACCGTGCGCGAGCTCAAGCAGGAGGACGGCCTGGGCATCTACCTGTGCGGCGGTGGCGAGCTGGCCGGATCGCTGCTGCCGGAGATCGACCGCCTGATCCTCAAGCGGTATCCGATCGTCCTGGGCGCCGGCATCGGGCTGTTCGGCTCGACCGAGGCGTCGATCCTGCCGTTCGAGCTCGTGGACACGCGGCGATTCGGCTCCGGGCTCGTCATCGAGGAGTACACGCGAGCACGGTGAGGCATCGGGGCTCAGGGGAGCCCCTCTCGGCGCGCCCGTCGTACGTAATTGACATAATGTGCATTATCGGACAATGGCGCAGGCGGGCCGAGAGGGGCGTCAGGCCGGGATCTCCAGGATCGTCTCGAGGCCGTCCTCCTCGTCCCACTGCTCGCCGACCTCGACGAAGCCGTACTGGTCGAGCAGCGCACGCGACGGCCGGTTGTCCGGGCTGACGGTGGCGCGCACGACGGCGACGCGTGGATCGCCTCGGGCGACGTCCAGGATGATCTCCAGTGCCGCCCGTGCGTGGCCGAGGCGTCGACGGTCCGGATCGATCCGGTACCCGAGCTCGACCATGCCGCGCTCGTCCGGCGCGCCGTGGAAGCCCGCCAGGCCGACGACGGCGCCGGTGCGCTGGTCGACCACCAGCCGCGTGACCCAGACGTGATCGGCGGGCGTCCGCGCGATCTGATCGGCACGCAGCGCCCACAGCCAGCGGCAGTCCGGACCTCCGATGTACGTCGTGAGTTTGATGCCGGACAGCCGCTCGGCCGACTCGAGGTCACCGCATCCCAGCGCCCGCAGCACGTCGCGCGGCACCCGGACCAGACTCAGGTCGTGGGAGGCACCCTCGACCGACGTCCACGGTTCCTCGGTGCAGCCCACCGGCCGATGATGCCTCACGCGGTCGTCGCGGACCACAGGTGGCCGTCGGGATCGGCGAACGTGCCCGTGTAGCCCCACGGCTGCTGTCCCGCCTCGACGACGATCTCCGCGCCGGCGGCACGGGCACGCTCCAGCAGCGCGTCCACCTCGGCCGTCGACGACGCGGCCAGCGTGAGGACGCACTCGTGGTGTCCCGCGGGCGTCAGCGCTCGCCCGCCGATCGCCCAGCCGAAGCCGCCCGTCGGCACCAGCATCACGCTGAGGCCGTCCGACAGGCGGAGCTGCAGCGGCTCGGGCACCCCGTCCTCGGCGGGCTCGCCCGGGGCCTCGAGCCCCAGGACGTCGCGGTAGAAGTCACGTGACGTGCGGCGGTCCGCGATCGGCAGTCCGACGACGACGCTGTGGGCACTCATGCGTACTAGCGTGGGTGGATGAGCAGCCAATGGGAAGCCCTGGTCATCGACGCGAACGATCCTGAGCGCCTCGCCCGGTTCTGGAGCGCGCTGCTGGACCGTGAGATCACCGGCACGGACGACGACGGCGTCATCACGCTCGCGGCAGTCGACGGCGCCGGCTTCGCGATCGACATCGAGCCGACACGGCATCCCAAGACGCTCCCCAACCGGATGCACTTCGACCTCACCAGCGAGTCCGCCGACGCGCAGGAGGCCACCGTGGCACGGGCGCTCGAGCTCGGCGCGAGTCACCTCGACGTCGGTCAGGGGGCCGACGCCGAGCACGTCGTCCTGCAGGACCCGGAGGGCAACGAGTTCTGCGTCATCGAGCCCGGCAACAGGTTCCTGGCGGGCTGCGGCACGATCGGCGCGCTCTCGTGCGACGGCACGCGTGAGGTCGGCCTGTTCTGGCAGCAGGCGCTCGACTGGCCGCTCGTGTGGGACCAGGACGAGGAGACCGCGATCCAGTCGCCGCACGGGGGCACGAAGGTGACCTGGGGCGGTCCTCCCCTGATCGAGAAGCCCGCCAAGAACCGCTGGCACTTCGACCTGCGGCCGCGTGGCGACCAGGCCGAGGAGGTCGCCCGGCTCGAGGCGCTCGGCGCGACCCGCACGGACATCGGTCAGGGTCAGGTCAGCTGGGTCGTCATGCGCGACCCGGACGGGAACGAGTTCTGCGTGCTCTCGGGTCGCTGATCAGGCGGGCTTGACCCACCGGCTCCACTCCCCTTGCGGCGCGTACTCGGCGGACCGCCACAGCGCCGCTCCGGCCTCGTTGTCGTCGAGGACCATCGCGTCGAACCGCGTGGCGCCGAGGGACCGGAGCCGGTCCTCGGCGTGCCCGAGCAGTCGCCGGGCGAGCCCTCGCCCCCGCGCCTCGGGAGCCACGGCCAGCCGGTAGAGGTGCGCTCGCCAGCCGTCCCAGCCGGCGATCACCGATCCCACAATCCGCCCCTGCAGCACCGCGACCAGGATCGCGGCGGGGTCGCGCCCGACGAGGGCCTCGACCAAGGCCGCCGAGTCCTGCGGGCGGGCGGCGTTCTCAGCCGAGCCCTCCCAGAACTCCATCAGCGCGCCGACGTCGCCGGCACCTGCGTGGCGGACGGTGACGTCGCCGTCGATCACCCGCAGCGGGTGCTCGGCGAAGGTGGGCGGCTCGAACCCGTCCACGTGCGCGAGCACCGTGGCGTCGTCGAGCCAGTAGTCGTCGGGTCCCTCGTCGTGTCGCCCCCGCACACGCTCGAGCGCGACGTCACGATCGACCGGGAGGTACACGGTCTCGGCCGTCACGCCGAGGTCCGCGACCACGGCACGGTACCGATCCCGCAGCCCGCGCGTGGCGAAGGAGTAGTCGAGCACCACGTCCTCCCCCGCGTTGACCGTGGACGCGAGGCGACCGAGCAGCTCCGACTCGATCTGCGCCAGCAGCTCGCGCGGTGCCGGGAGCGAGGTGACGTCGTGCCGCCACGTCTCGACGTCGAAGCACAGCCGCGTCCAGCCCGACTCCTCCAGGCGCCTCGCGACGGTGGACTTCCCGGACCCCGACGGTCCGCACATGAGGATCACGGCCACGAGCGAGGCGTCCTGTCTGGAGGGGCATGACGAAGGGAAGGGCGATCGCCCTTCCCTCTTCAACGTATATCGCGGATGGGGGCTTGCCACAAGCCCCCCGGGCGGGTCCAGAATCGTCCGCCATGGCAGTCATATTCGCTCTCCGCCCGCACCTCGCCGACACGTCCCACCCCGCTCTGGTCCAGCAGGACGAGCGCCATCTCCGTCTGGTCGCGGCCCGCCTGGACGAGGCCCGGCGCCACGCCGCCGCGGACCTCGCCGAAGCACGGCGGCGTCCGGCGGGATCCGGCCAGCGAGCCCTGGACCGCGACCAGGACGTCCACCGGCTGGAGTCACGCCTGCGGCTCCTGCGGCGGTACGGCCTCGACCTGTGCCTGGGACGGATCGTCGGCGAGGACGGGACGATCACGTACATCGGCCGGCTGGGGCTGTCCGACGGACGCGGGGGCCGGCTGCTCGTGGACTGGCGCTCCCCCGCGGCCGCACCGTTCTTCGCCGGGACGGTCGCGCAACCCCTCGGCGTGAGCAGTCGACGGCGCTACCGCTGGGCGGACGGTCGGGTCGTCGACTTCTGGGACGAGGTCCTCTCCCCCACCGCACCGACGGACGGCCTCGCCCTGGACGACGACTCCGCCTTCCTGGCGGGATTGGCGGGCCGCAGGACCACCGCGATGCGCGACGTCCTCGGCACGATCGCAGCCGACCAGGACGCGATCATCCGGGCGGACAGTCGCGGAGCGCTCGTCGTCGACGGCGGACCCGGCACCGGGAAGACCGTGGTGGCGCTGCACCGTGCCGCCTACCTCCTTCACACCGACCCGAGGCTCGCGCCCGGTCACGGCAGCATCCTCTTCGTCGGCCCGCACCACCCGTACCTGGCCTACGTGGCCGACGTCCTGCCGAGCCTGGGCGAGGACGGCGTCCTCACGTGCACGCCGGACGACCTCGTGCCCGAGGCCGGCGAGGCACGTCGGGAGACCGACCCCAGGGTGGCCGCGCTCAAGGCGAGCCTGACCCTGGTGCACGCGGTCGACGCGGCGGTCGCGGTGTACGAGGAGCCGCCGACGATCGACAGCGAGGTCGAGACCCCGTGGGGCGACGTGGTGCTCACGGCACGCGACTGGGCCGAGGCGTTCGCGGCGCCCGGCCCCCACGTGCCGCACAACGAGGCACGGTCGCTGGTGTGGGAGGCGCTGGCCGAGATCGCCCGCGACCGTCTGGCCGACGACGTCGATCCGGACGACGTCAGAGCCGTGCTGCAGCAGACCGAGCACGTGGTCGACGCACTCGAGCGGTCGTGGGTGATCCTCGAGCCCACCGACGTCGTCGCGGACCTGTGGGCCGTTCCGGCGTACCTCCGTCGGTGCGCACCCTCGCTCACGCCCGACGAGGTCGGACTGCTGCGCCGTGAGGAGTCGGCGGGCTGGACGGACGCCGACCTGCCCCTGCTGGACGCGGCGCGGCATCGACTCGGTGACCCGTCGCACGAGCGCCGGGCACGCGAGCGCATCACCACCGTCACCGAGCAACGAGCCGGGATGGACCGCGTCGTCGACGACCTGCTCGCGGCCATGGAGCACGACGACGGTGAGGGACTGTGGACCTCCCTGCGCCAGGAGGGCCTGCGCGACGCGCTCGTCGACGAGGACGCGGTCCCGAGTCGCGAGGTCGACGTCCTGGCCGGACCGTTCGCCCACGTCGTGGTCGACGAGGCGCAGGAGCTCACCGATGCCCAGTGGGCCATGCTCGTCCGGCGATGCCCCTCGCGCAGTCTCACGGTCGTCGGCGACCGCGCCCAGGCTCGCCGCGGCTTCCCGGAGTCGTGGTCCGAGCGGCTCGCCCGCGTGGGCGTCGGGACGGTGCGCGAGGCCGCGCTCTCGGTCAACTACCGGACGCCTCGTGAGGTGATGGCCGAGGCGCGGCCGCTGATCCGCGCGGCGATCCCGGGAGCGAACGTCCCGGACTCCGTCCGCGCCAGCGGGCGCCCCGTGCGTCGCGTCCCGGTCACGGAGGTCGACGCGGTCGTCGACCGCTGGCTGTCCGAGCACGAGGAAGGGACGGTCTGCGTCATCGGCGACCCGGGCCGCTCCGCGACGGATCGCGTCCGCTCCCTCCCACCCGTGCTCACGAAGGGTCTCGAGTTCGACCTCGTGGTGCTGGTCGATCCGGCGGACTGGGGTGACGACGTGGCGGCGGCGGTCGATCGCTACGTGGCGATGACGCGCACCACCGACGAGCTCGTCATCGCCGAGTGAGGCCGCGTCAGTCCTCGGAGCGCAGGCGGAGCACGGCGGCCAGTCCGGCGAGCACCACCACGACCGCCCCGTAGACCAGCGCGGTCTGCGACAGTCCGATCCAGCCGACGGCGAAGCCGGCGATGACGGCCGGGATGCCGAACGCGACGTAGCTCGCGACGAACACGGCGGCGAAGAGCTCGCCCCGGCGCTCGGGCGGCGCGAGCGGGGTGATCGAGCGCATGATGCCCATGAAGGCCGCGCCGAATCCCGTGCCCGCGAACACGGTGGCCGCCAGGAACCACGGGAGGCTGTCCGCGGCGAGCGCGACCAGCGTCAGCGCGGTGCCGACGGCGAGGGTGGTGGTGCCGTAGAGGGTGATCCGGCGGCTGCTCCAGCGACGCGCGACGAAGCACATCACCGCGCCGGCGCCGTTGAGCGTGGTCACCACGAGACCCTGGGCCACGTGGCTCTCTCCCCCGAGCTCCTGCGCGATCAGCGGCGCGCCGAGCGACAGGTAGAAGCCGCTCGTGGCCCAGCCGGCGATCACCGCGGGCACGGCGCGGTAGAAGGCGGCACGCGCCTGCGGCGGGACGCCGATCCGGGGCCGCAGCGACGCCAGTGCGCCCGGACGGCGCGTGGAGGTCTCCGGCGCCGCCCACACGACCACCGCCATGACGACGAGCAGCACCGCCAGCGAGCCGAACACGGCCGTCAGCGGCTCGGCCCCGGCGTGGTCGAGCGCCAGTCCGGAGACGAGCCCGCCCGCCGCCAGTCCGGCGAAGGGCGTGACGGAGTTCGCGATCGCGCCGCTGCCCGGACGGCTCGGCGGCTCGAGGTCCACGATCGCCGCGGACATCGACGGCATCAGCAGCCCGGCGCCGAACCCCTGCACGACCCGGGCGACGATCAGCACCGCCACGCTCTCGGCGTGCCAGAACGCGACCATGCTGCCCGCGAGCACGAGCAGGCCGAGCGCGATGACCGGCCGGCGACCGAGATGGTCCGAGAGCGATCCCGCGACCAGCAGCGTGGCCAGCATCGACAACGCGTAGACGGCGAAGATCAGCGTCATCGCGGCGGACGAGAACCCGATCCGCTCCTGCAGCACGGGATAGAACGGCGACGGGGCACTCGCGCCGATCATGAAGATCGTCAGGGCCACCAGGACGACGACGAAGCCGGTGGCACGACGGACGCCGGACCGGGTGGCCACGGCGGTCATCATGCGCTGAGTGTAGGTCACGTCACATCCGCCCCGGAGGGCCCACCACTCCCCTGCGCCGCCGCTCAGGAGCCGACGTAGGCGGCGAGGTGCTCCCCTGTGAGCGTCGACTTCGCGGCCACGAGGTCGGCCGGGGTGCCCTCGAAGACGATCCGGCCGCCGTCGTGACCCGCGCCGGGCCCGAGGTCGATGATCCAGTCGGCGTGTGCCATGACGGCCTGGTGGTGCTCGATCACGATGACCGACTTCCCCGAGTCGACCAGACGGTCGAGCAGGCCGAGCAGCTGCTCGACGTCGGCCAGGTGCAGGCCGGAGGTGGGCTCGTCGAGGACGTAGGTGCCGCCCTTCTCCCCCATGTGCGTGGCCAGCTTGATGCGCTGGCGCTCGCCTCCGGACAGGGTGGACAGCGGCTGGCCGAGCGTCAGGTAGCCCAGGCCGACGTCCTCCAGCCGCGCCAGGATCTTCGCGGCGGCCGCGACGTTGACACCCTCCTTGCCGAAGAACGCGTGCGCCTCAGCCACGGGCATCGCGAGCACCTCGCTGATGTCGCGCTCGCCGAGCTCGTACTCGAGCACCGCGTCGGCGAAGCGGCGTCCCTCGCAGACCTCGCAGGGCGACTCCATCGTGGCGAGGATGCCGAGATCGGTGAAGACGACGCCGACACCGTTGCAGTTGGGGCAGGCGCCCTCGGAGTTGGCCGAGAACAGCGCGGGCTTGACCCCGTTCTCCTTCGCGAAGGCCTTGCGGATGGGGTCGAGCAGACCGGTGTAGGTGGCCGGGTTGCTGCGCCGCGAGCCGCGGATCGCACCTTGGTCGATCGCGACGACGTCGTTGTTCCTCGCGACGGACCCGTGGATCAGCGAGCTCTTGCCCGAGCCGGCGACGCCGGTGACGACGACGAGGACCCCGAGGGGGATGTCGACGTCGACGTCCTGCAGGTTGTGCGCGTCGGCTCCGCGGACCTCGAGCCGACCCGTGGGCGTGCGCACGGCGTCCTTGATCGAGGCGCGGTCGTCGAGGTGGCGGCCGGTGATCGTGTCGCTGGCGCGCAGGCCCTCGACCGTGCCCTCGAACATGATCTGCCCGCCGCCGCTTCCGGCGCGGGGTCCGAGGTCGACGACGTGGTCGGCGATCGCGATGGCCTCGGGCTTGTGCTCGACGACGAGCACGGTGTTGCCCTTGTCGCGCAGCTGCAGCAGCAGACCGTTCATCCGGTCGATGTCGTGCGGGTGCAGGCCGACCGTGGGCTCGTCGAAGACGTACGTGACGTCGGTGAGCGAGGAGCCGAGGTGGCGGATCATCTTCGTGCGCTGCGCCTCGCCGCCCGAGAGCGTGCCCGCCGGCCGGTCGAGCGACAGGTAGCCCAGGCCGATGTCCACGAAGGACTCGAGCGTCTGCGCGAGCACGGCCAGCAGCGGGGCCACGGACGGCTCGTCGAGGTCGCGCACCCACGCGGCGAGGTCGGTGATCTGCATGGCGCAGGCGTCGGCGATGGAGATGCCCTTGATCTTCGAGGACCGTGCGCCCTCGTTGAGCCGCGTGCCGTCGCACTCGGGACAGGTCTGGAACGTGATGGCCCGGTCGACGAAGGCGCGGATGTGCGGCTGCATCGCCTCGCGGTCCTTGGACAGCATCGACTTCTGGATCTTCGGGACGATCCCCTCGTAGGTGATGTTGATCCCGTCGACCTTGATCTTGGTGGGCTCCTTGTAGAGCAGTGCGTCGAGCTGCTTCTTCGTGAAGTCCTTGATCGGCTTGTCGGCCGGGAAGAAGTCGCCGTTGCGGAAGATCCGGCCGTACCAGCCGTCCATCGAGTAGCCCGGGATCGTGAGGGCGCCGTCCTCGAGGGACTTCGTCTCGTCGTAGAGGGCGGTGAGGTCGAAGTCGGACACCGCTCCCCTGCCCTCGCACCGCGGGCACATGCCGCCGGTGACCGAGAACTCGCGGCGCTCCTTGACCGTGCGCCCGCCCGTCTCGAACGAGACCGCGCCGGCGCCGCTGATCGACGCCACGTTGAAGGAGAAGGCCTGGGGTGAGCCGACGTGCGGCTCGCCCAGCCGGCTGAACAGGATGCGCAGCATGGCGTTGGCGTCCGTGGCGGTGCCGACGGTCGAGCGCGGGTCGGCGCCCATCCGCTCCTGGTCGACGAGGATCGCGGTGGTGAGGCCGTCCAGGACGTCGACCTCGGGCCGCGCCATCGTGGGCATGAAGCCCTGCACGAAGGAGCTGTACGTCTCGTTGATGAGCCGCTGCGACTCGGCGGCGATCGTGCCGAACACGAGCGAGCTCTTGCCCGACCCCGAGACGCCGGTGAACACCGTGAGCCGCCGCTTGGGCAGCTCGACGCTGACGTCCTTGAGGTTGTTGACACGGGCTCCGTGCACGCGGATCAGGTCATGGCTGTCGGCCGGATGGCTCACGCGGAAGTTCCTCCCCAGATGGTTCTCGAACGATAGCGCCGGCACTAGCGTGGTCGGAACCACTGACACTTCGGCTCGGTGAGAAAAACTTCGCGGGGGCTGTCGATCCGCTCCCGTCCCGTTCGACGTCATGGTGAGGGCGCACGAGGCGCCCACCCGAGAGGACCTGATCATGAAGAAGTACATGCTCATCATGCGCACCACCGACGAGGCGCTGGCCGCCTCGAAGGAGGTCGACTTCGAGGAGATCATCAACCGGATGGGCGCCTACAACGAGGCGCTCATGGACGCCGGCGTGATGGCGGGCGGCGACGGCCTGACCGATCCGTCGGAGGGCTTCGTCGTCGACTTCTCGGCCGAGGAGCCGATCGTCACCGACGGGCCCTACGGCGAGACCCACGAGCTGTTCAACGGCTTCTGGGTGCTGCAGGTGGCCTCGCGCGAGGAGGCGGTCGAGTGGGCCAAGCGCTGCCCGCTGGGCCCGGGCTCGAAGCTCGAGGTGCGCCGGATCACCGACGAGTCCGACTTCGAGGACTACGCCGACAACGAGTACGTGCAGAAGGAGGCCGGCTGGCGCGAGCAGCTCGGCACCGTCTGATGGACGACCTGACCGCGACCCTCGATGCCGTCTGGCGCATCGAGGGTCCGCGGGTCGTGGCGACGCTCGCCCGCATGACGGGCGACCTGTCCGAGGCCGAGGACCTCGCCCAGGACGCGGTCGCCGAGGCGCTGCGGGTGTGGCCCGAGTCGGGCGTTCCCCGCAACGCGGGGGCGTGGCTGACCACGGTGGCGAAGCGCCGCGCGATCGACGGCTGGCGCCGGCGCGAGGCCCTCGACGAGCGGCATCGGACGATCGCCCACCGGCTCGAGCAGGAGGACGACCTGGCGTGGGAGCCGATCGAGGACGACCTGCTGCGACTGGTCTTCACCGCCTGTCACCCCGTGCTGGCGCGCGAGGCGCAGGTGTCCCTCACGCTGCGCGTGGTCGCCGGTCTCTCCACGACCGAGATCGCCCGACTGCTGGTCACCTCGGTGCCCGCGGTCCAGCAGCGGATCGTCCGCGCGAAGCGCACCCTCGCCGAGGCGCACGTCCCGTTCGAGGTCCCCGACCACACCGAGTGGGCGACGCGACTCGCCGCCGTCCTCACCGTCACCTACCTGCTCTTCACCGAGGGCTACGCCCCCAGCGGCGGCGACCGGTGGGTGCGCCGCGACCTCGCGCACGAGGCGCTGCGGCTCGGTCGCGTCCTGGCGCGCCTGCTCCCCCGCGAGCCCGAGGTGCACGGGCTGGTCGCGCTCATGGAGCTGCAGTCCTCGCGGTTTGCGGCACGCACCGACCGTCGCGGCGAGCCGGTCACCCTGGCCGACCAGGACCGGCGACTGTGGGACCGCGGCCAGATCGCGCGAGGACTCACGGCGCTGGAGCGGGTGGACGCCCTCGGTCGCGGTCGCGGCCCGTACGCCCTCCAGGCCTCCATCGCCGCCTGTCACGCCACCGCCCCGTCGTTCGATCGCACGGACTGGGAGCGGATCCTCGTCCTCTACGACGCGCTGTCCGCGCTCGTCCCGGGTCCGGTCGTGCGGCTCAACCGCGCCGCGGCCCTGTCGATGACCGAGGACGGACTCGAGCCGGCACTGGAGGAGATCGACCGCATCGCCGCGGACGGCGGACTCGGCCGCAGCCACCTCGTGGCCAGCACGCGCGCCGACGTGCTCAGGCGGCTCGGGCGCACGGCCGAGGCGCGGGGCGAGTTCCTCGCGGCCGCCGAGCTCGCGGGGAACGAGCTGGAGCGGGCCTGGCTCGAGCAGCGCGCCGCCGAGCTCTCCCCCTCCTGAAGTCGGTCAGTCGCGATCCATGACGGTGCAGAGGCAGGCCTTGTTGCCCTCGGCGTCCTCCAGCACCACGAACGACGGCGACTCCGAGTCGTCGAAGATCCGGCCGCCGGCGGCGACCCCGGCCTCGATCCGGGCGGGTAGCTGGCCCACCGGGATCCAGACGTCGAGGTGGAAGCACATCGGCGGAACCTCGGTGCGCGACTCGGTCGGCTGGAACCACAGCAGCGGCACCTGCCCCGTGGGGTCGGTGACCTCGTCGGTCGCGTAGGCCCCCGGGTCGCCGGTCAGCACCGCGGCCCAGAAGGGGCCGATGGCGTCCTTGTCCACGGCGTTCAGGGCGATCTCCACCGTGGTCAGGCGGCTCGGGTCGGCCTCGAGCGACCGCTCGGCCGCGAGGTCGCTGATGGTGCGAGCGAGCTCGAGGTCGCGCTCGGTGATGCCGCCCGAGTCGTGGCTGAGCAGCTGGATGTCCACGTGCGTGTAGGTCAGCTTCACGTCGGGGTGGTGGTTCGCGGCCTCCGCCGCCGCACCGATGTCGACGACGAACTCCAGGCCCGTGGCGAAGTCCCCCGTGCGGTACCGGGTGTGCAGGCTGTGGACGAGGGGGCGCCAGTCGTCCAGGCCCGCGGCGATGATCGTCGGGACGTCGAGCGTGCTCATGAGCCCAGCATCGACCGCGCCCGCGATCAGCGCCAGCCCAGCGCGGGCGCGACGTGGGTCAGCAGGCTCTCGAGGACGTGGGCGTTGTAGTCGACGCCCAGCTGGTTCGGCACCGTGAGCAGCAGGGTGTCCGCCGCCGCGACCGCCTCGTCCTCGGCGAGCTCCTGGGCCAGCACGTCGGGCTCGGCGGCGTAGGTGCGACCGAACCGCGCCGAGCCACCCTCGAGGAAGCCCACCTGGTCGGTGCTGCGCGACTCGTGGCCGAAGTAGGCGCGGTCGAGGTCGGAGACGATCGGGAAGATGCTGCGGCTCACCGACACGCGCGGCTCGCGCTCGTGGCCGGCCTCCTTCCACGCATCGCGGAAGCGCTGGATCTGCTCGGCCTGCAGCTGATGGAACGGCACACCGGTGTCCTCGGTCAGCAGCGTCGAGCTCATGAGGTTCATCCCCTGCTCCGCGGTCCACTCGGCGGTGGCGCGCGAGCCGGCACCCCACCAGATGCGGTCGCGCAGACCCTCGGAGTGGGGCTCGATGCGCAGCTTGCCCGGCGGGTTCGGGAACATCGGCCTCGGGTTCGGCTCGGCGAAGCCCTCGCCCTTGAGCACCTCCAGCAGCACCTGCGTGTGGCCTCGGGCCATGTCGGCGTCGCTCATGCCCTCGGGCGGCTCGAACCCGAAGTAGCGGTAGCCGGAGATGACCTGCTCCGGTGATCCGCGGCTGATCCCCAGCTGCAGCCTGCCGCCGGAGATGAGGTCGGCCGCCGCGGCGTTCTCGGCGAAGGAGAGGGGGTTCTCGTACCGCATGTCGATCACGCCGGTGCCGATCTCGATGCGTGACGTGCGCGCGCCGACGGCGGCCAGCAGCGGGAACGGCGAGGCCAGCTGGCGGGCGAAGTGGTGCACGCGGAAGTAGGCGCCGTCGGCTCCCAGCTCCTCGGCCGCCACCGCGAGGTCGATGGACTGCAGCAGCGTGTCCGACGCGCTCCGCGTGGCCGACTGCGGCGAGTCGGACCAGTGCCCGAAGGACAGGAAGCCGATGTTCTTCATGTCTGCGTCAACGCCTCGCGCCGCGAATCATTCCGACACCACGAGCAGGTCGCCCACCTCGCAGTCGAGCGCGTCGCAGATCGCCGTGAGCGTCGTGAAGCGGATCGCCCGAGCGCGGTCGTTCTTCAGCACCGACAGGTTCACCACGGTGACGCCGACGATCTCGGCCAGCCGCGTGAGCGTCATCCCCCGCGCGGCGAGCAGCTCGTCGAGCCGGCAGTGCACCCGGTGCTCGTCGTCCTCCGGCGGCATCAGACCAGCCCCTCGGCGTCGCGCTGCATCCGCTCCCCCGCGTGGAACGCGGCGGCGATGCAGCCCACGACGATCGCGACGAACAGGTACTGCAGGGGCAAGGTCGTCGACAGCGCGAATCCCTCGCCGTCCTCGGCGAGACGGGCCAGCGCGGAGTTGCCGGCGAACGTCCTCCCCACGAGGTCGGCCACCCAGCCGACGAGGATCAGCATCGAGATCGACGTCAGCAGCCGCGTGTTGGTCCGGCTGAAGAACTCCCCGGTCATCAGGTGACGGCACAGCCAGGCGACGCAGACCATGATCGCCACGATCGCCAGCGCGGGCACGATGACGCCGGCGAGGGCCGCCAGCCAGCTCACGATCGGCAGGTCCGGGACCGTCACGGTGGCGCGGTCGATCTCGGCCGAGACCGTCCCGACGCCCTCGATCGTGATCGGCTGGGTGGTCGGGTCGAACTGCACCTCCACGGGAACGTCCTGGTTCGGGAGGATCTCCACGACCCGCCGCGCGGCGGTCACGACCGTGGCCACGCTCACGATGGCGGACAGGACGATGACGAGCCACTGGTCCGAGCGGGTGGCGGTGCCGAGAGGTGCCTTCATGGGAGCTCCGTTCCATATCGTTTCTCGATGTTATCGAAACACGATATGTGATGCCGGTCAAGATCCTCTCCCCCGGGTGCCGCGCCTGCCAGACTGACGCCATGGCCGTCACCCGTCTCGTCGCCACGACCGACGCGGACGCCCTGGCGGGGGTCCTGCGCCGCAACCGCGAGGCCTGGGCCGGCCTCGAGCCGAGGCGGCCGGAGGTCTACTTCACCACCAAGGGCCAGCGCGCGATCATCCAGGACGCGCTGCGCCGCTACGAGGAGGGCGTCTCCTTCCCGCGAGTGATCCTCGGCCCCGACGACTCCGTGGTCGGCCGGATCAACCTCAACGAGATCGTCCGCGGCCCGTCGATGAAGGGCGTCCTCGGCTACTACGTCGACGAGGCGCACCAGGGCCGCGGCCTGGCCAGCACGGCCGTGGACGAGATCGTCCAGCTCGCCTTCGTGCGCCTCGGACTGCACCGGATCGAGGCCGGCACCCGCGTCGACAACGTCTCCAGCCAGCGCGTGCTGGAGAAGAACGGCTTCACGCGGTTCGGCGTCGCGCGCGACTACCTGCGGCTCGCCGGGACCTGGCACGACCACGTGCTCTACGAGCGGATCGCCGGCGACTGACCTAGCGTCGTGGCCATGAAGACGATCGCCCGCCTCCTGCTCGGCGCCGTGCTCGCGTTCGCGGGCGTCGGTCACCTGACGTTCGCCCGCGACGAGTTCGACGCGCAGGTGCCGAACAGCATCCCGCTCGACGAGGACCTCGTCGTGGTGGTGTCGGGCATCGTCGAGATCGCCCTCGGCGCGGCCCTCATGGCGATCCCGCGTCACCGCCGTGTGATCGGCCTCGTCGCCGCGGCCTTCTTCGTCGCGGTGTTTCCCGGGAACGTCTCGCAGTACGTCAACGGCGTCGACGCGTTCACGCTGAACAGCGACCGCGCTCGGCTGATCCGGCTGTTCTTCCAGCCCGTGCTCGTGATCTGGGCGCTGTGGTCGACCGATGCCCTGGAGCTGGTCAGAGAACGCCGGCGACGCGGAACTGCACGCTGATCCTGGGACCGACCGGGCGCGCGGTCTTGAGGATCGCGTGCTCCCACGTGCGCTGGCAGCTGCCGCCCATGACCGAGAGGTCGCCGTGCCCGAGGCTGAAGCCGGTCTGCGGGCCACCACCGGCCGGCCTCAGGCTCAGCCGCCGCTCGGCGCCCAGCGACAGGATCGCGACCATCGTGTCCTCGGTGCGGCTGCGGCCGATGCGGTCGCCGTGCCAGGCCACCGAGTCGTTGCCGTCACGGTAGTAGCACAGGCCCGCGGTGACGAACGGCTCGCCGAGCTCGGCCGCGTAGTGCGCCGACAGCGCGTCGCGCGCCTCCTCCAGGGCGGGGTGCGGCAGCGGACGACGAGGGCCGTAGAAGCACAGCAGCCGCGGCACGTCGACGACGCGCTCGTACATCTCGCGGCGCTCCTCGCGCCACGGCACCTCGGTGCGCAGGGTCTCGAACAGCTCGTCCGAGCCGCTCACCCAGCCGGGCAGCGTGTCGACCCACGCCCCGTGCGACAGCTCGTGACGCTGCACGCGGTCGAGCGGGCCGACACGGACGCCTGCGTCACCGTCGAGCAGTGAGCCTTGGAACCACATGGCCCCACGTTACGCCGATTCACCGAACGTGCGTTCGAACCGGCCCCGGCGTGTCACGCGTGGACGGCGTCCCAGAAGGCGTCGAGGTGCTCCGGCGGCTCCGGCGAGCCCATCCCCTGGCGCGTCAGCAGGACGCCACCGACGCCCGACACGGGGTCGACCCACAGGCTGGTTCCCGTGCCGCCGTCCCAGCCGAAGCGGCCGGGGTGCGAGCCCGGGTGGCGCGCGTCGAGGTCGATGCCGACGCCCAGGCCCCAGGTGCGGTTCGGCTCCAGGAACTCGTGAGCCATCGCCGAGGCGGCCTCGCCCACCGCGTCGGTGGTGAGGGCGGCGAACGAGCTCGCCGAGATCACGGGACCGCGCGGACCGCGTCCACCGCGCAGCAGCATCTGCACGAATCGCGCCAGGTCGGCCGCCGTCGAGAGCAGGCCCGTGGCGCCCGAGCGGAAGACGGGCACGTTCATCAGGCGCGGGTCGCCCCACGGGGCGACCTCGACGAACTCGCCCCGCCGGTTCGGGAACCACGAGGACGGCACGCGGTCGACCTCGGTGAGCTCCACCGTGTAGCCGGTGTCGTGCATGTCGAGGGGGTCCAGCACCTTCTCGCGCAGCACGACGTCGAGGCGGCGGCGCGTCGCCCGCTCGATCAGCACCGCCAGCACGTCGTAGGAGAACTGGTAGAGCCAGCCCTCCCCCGGCTGGTGCGCCATCGGCAGAGAGCCCGCGAGCTCGGCCCACCGGTCGGGTCGCAGCACGGGTGGCTGCCACGCCGAGGCCAGCTCGAGTCGCTGGTACTCGCCCAGCAGCGGATCGTCCGGTCCCGCCGTCATGTCCCAGCCCAGCCCAGAGCCCATCGCCAGGACGTCGCGCAGCGTGGTCGGTCGAGCGGCGGGCACGGTGTCGTCGAGCGGCCCACCGCGGGTGCGGAGCACGCGGCGGTCGGCGAACTCGGGCAGCCACCGGTCCATCGGGGCGTCGAGCTCGAGCAGGCCCTCGTCGACGAGTCGCAGCGCGAGGACCGCGACGATCGGCTTGGTGATCGAGGCGATCCGGAAGATGGTGTCGGGGCCCAGCGGCCGCGCGGAGCCGATCTCCACCTGTTGACGCGGGCCGCGGACGGTGGCCCAGACGGCGCCGGACACGGCCATCCTCGAGGCCACGTCGCGCATCGTCCGCGACACGTCGGGGGCCGACACCGCGGGCCTCAGGCGTCCACGACGCCGGTGCGCGGCGTGATGACGGGCTCGCTGGACCAGGGGAAGTTGATCCACTGGTCGGTGCGGCGCCACGCGTAGTCGGGCGTCAGCAGCGTGCGGGGCTTCTCGTAGATGACCGCCGAGCGCACCGCGCCGGCGTGCTCGGAGCACACCCGGACCACGAGCTCGAGCGTCTTGCCGCTGTCGGCGACGTCGTCCACGACGAGCACCGACAGGTCGTCGAGCTCGGCGAGGTCGAGGAACGGCGGCAGCAGGGTGGGCTCGTCGCGCGTCGTGCCGACGCCCGTGTAGAACTCGACGTTCATCGTGAAGAGGTGCTTGCAGTCCAGCGCGTACGCGACCGATCCGGCGGGGATCAGGCCGCCGCGGGCGATGCCGAGCACGATGTCGGGCTCGAAGCCCGAGTCGGCCACGGCCTGGGCGAGCTCGCGGACCGCCACGCCGTAGGTGTCCCAGGTGAGGATCTCGCGCTCGTGGTCCATGCGCCCATCGTGGCACGATGACGACCATGGAGGTCACCCGCTTCGGGCACGCCGCCGTCCTCGTCGAGGCCGCCGGGACCCGCATCCTGATCGATCCGGGCGCGTTCAGCGCGCCCGCCACCTTCGCCCTCACCGGCCTCGACGCGATCGTCGTGACCCACCAGCACGCCGACCACCTCGACCGCGACCGGATCGGCTCGCTCGTCGAGGCCAACCCCGGCGCCCGGCTGCTGGCCGAGCCCGAGACGGCGGCCACCCTCGACAACTGGGAGCGCACCGGCCCGGACCTGACGTTCGAGGTCGGAGGGCTGACCGTGACCGGCGTCGGCTCGCGTCACGCCGAGATCCTCCCGGCGCTCCCCCGCGTCGGCAACGTCGGCGTCCTCGTCACCGCCGACGGCGAGCCCACGCTGTTCCACCCCGGCGACACCTACGAGTACCGGCCGGACGGCGTCGACATCCTCGCGCTCCCGCTCTCCGCCCCGTGGGCGAAGGTCAGCGAGACCGTGGAGTTCGTGCAGGCCGTCGCGCCGCGCACCGCGTTCCCGATCCACGACTGCACGATCTCCGAGGTCGCGTACGGGATCTACTGGACCCACGTGGAGGGCCACGGCGGCGTCGACGACCTCCAGCGACTCCCCCAGGACGGCGTCCTCGCCCTCTGATCGCGAGGCGGGCTCGACGGTGGCGACACTCACAGGGCGCAGACTGGCTTTATCTCACAACTGATATACGCTGGAGTTCATGACCCAGAGCGACTCCTACCTCGCCCGGATCGGCACCCTGATCCGCGACGCGCGTCAGCACTCCGGCCTCACCCAGGCCCAGCTGGCCACCGAGCTCAAGACCAGCCAGAGCGCCATCAACCGCATCGAGAAGGGCCAGCAGAACCTCACGCTGGACACCCTCGCGCGGATCGGATCGGCCCTCGACTCCGAGCTCGTGAGCGTGGCCCCCGCGGCCGGCCCGAGCCACCTGCGCGTCAAGGGCGGCACCACGCTCTCGGGCAGCATCGACGTCAAGTCCAGCAAGAACGCCGGGGTCGCGCTGCTGTGCGCCGCGCTGCTGAACACCGGCACCACCGTGCTGCGCAAGGTCGCCCGCATCGAGGAGGTCAACCGCCTGCTCGAGGTGCTGGAGTCGATCGGCGTCCGCACCACGTGGCTCAACGAGCAGAACGACCTCGAGCTCGTCGTCCCCGAGCGCCTCGACCTGGCGAAGATGGACGCCGAGGCCGCCCGCCGCACCCGCAGCATCATCATGTTCCTCGGCCCCCTCATGCACCGCGTCGACACCTTCGACCTGCCCTACGCCGGCGGCTGCGACCTCGGCACCCGCACCGTCGAGCCGCACATGACGGCCCTGCGTCCCTTCGGCCTCAAGGTCGTCGCCACCGACGGCAGCTACCACGCCTCCGCCGCCCGCGGCGTCGCTCCCGAGCGCCCCATCGTGCTGACCGAGCGCGGCGACACCGTCACCGAGAACGCCCTGCTGGCCGCCGCCCGCCACGACGGCGTCACGGTCATCCGCAACGCCAGCCCGAACTACATGGTCCAGGACCTGTGCTTCTTCCTGGAGCGCCTCGGCGTCCGGATCGAGGGCATCGGCACCACCACGCTGCGCGTCACCGGCAAGCAGGACATCCGCGGCGACGTCGACTACGCGCCCAGCGAGGACCCGATCGAGGCGATGAGCCTCATCACCGCCGCCATCGTCACCAGCTCGCAGATCACCGTGCGCCGCGTCCCGATCGAGTTCATGGAGATCGAGCTCGCGCTGCTCGAGGAGATGGGCTTCCGCTACGAGCGCTCCGAGGAGTACCTCGCCGAGAACGGCCACACGCGCCTGGTCGACATCACGACGCACCCGTCAACGCTGCGAGCGCCGATCGACAAGATCCACCCGATGCCGTTCCCCGGACTCAACATCGACAACCTGCCGTTCTTCGCCGTCATCGCGGCGCAGGCCGAGGGCCAGACGATGCTGCACGACTGGGTCTACGAGAACCGCGCGATCTACCTCACCGAGCTCAACAAGCTCGGCGCGCAGGTCAAGCTGCTCGACCCGCACCGCGTCCTGATCGAGGGCCCCACGCACTGGAGCGGCGCCGAGCTGGTCTGCCCGCCCGCGCTGCGGCCCGCCGTGGTCATCCTCATCGCGATGCTCGCGGCGAAGGGCACGTCGGTGCTGCGCAGCGTCTACGTCATCAACCGCGGCTACGAGGACCTGGCCCTGCGCCTCAACGCGCTCGGCGCCGAGATCGAGACGTTCCGCGACATCTGACGCGTTCGACCGACCTGCGCCACCGCCCGTTCGCGGTGGCCTAGGTTGGTCGCGTGAGGACACCGCCGTACCTCGAGCCCGCCCCGCCGATCGCGTTCGCGCACCGCGGTGGCGCCACCGTCGAGGCCAACCTCGGGATCGAGAACTCGCTCGCCGCGTTCACCCATGCCTACGAGCTGGGCTACCGGTACATGGAGACCGACGTGCGCTGCAGCCGCGACGGCGTCGTGTACGCGTGCCACGACGCCAAGCTCGACCGGCTGCTGGGCCGCGACACCGCGATCGCCGACCTGGACTCGGCCGAGATCGATCGGGCGCTGCTCGGCGACCGTGAGCCGATCGTGCGGCTCCAGACGCTCGTCGAGGCCTTGCCCGAGGCGCGCTGGAACATCGACGTGAAGGCCGACGACTCGGTCGACGCCACGACCGACCTCGTGGAGCGGCTCGGCATCCTCGACCGGATCTGCCTGGCCTCCTTCTCGCACGCGCGGCTCGTCCGGATGCGCGCTCGACTCCCCCGGGTGGTCACCTCGGCCTCGTCCCGCGAGGTCGCCCAGATGGTGCTGACCGGTCGCGTCCCGGCGGCCCCGCTGATCTTCCAGGTGCCCGTCCGGCACGGCCGCGCCCGCGTCATGACGCCGCGCTTCCTGCGGCGGGCCCACCGCGCCGGCAAGCACGTGCACGTCTGGACCGTCGACGAGCCCGCCGAGATGCATCGTCTCGCCGAGCTCGGCGTCGACGGGATCATGACCGACCGCACCGACCTGCTCAAGCAGGTGCTGCAGGAGCGCGGCCAGTGGACGGAGGCCCCATGAGCGAGGAGGTCGTCGCCACCCGCCGCGACCGCGGCCGCGTGGTCGCGTGGGGGCTGTGGGACTGGGGCTCCGCGGCGTTCAACGCCGTCATCGTCACCTTCATCTTCTCGGTCTACCTCGTCGAGGGCGTCGGCGACGACGTCCCCGGGCCGTTCCGCGCCAGCACGTGGCTGGGCCTGTCGAGCGCGGCCGGAGCCGTGCTCATCGCGATCATCGCGCCGGCGCTCGGCCGCCGCACCGACGCGGGCGGTGCCCGCAAGAAGAGCCTGTTCTGGCTCACGATGGCGGTCGTCGTCATCACGGCGTCGCTGTTCTTCGTCGAGAACGACTGGCACTTCCTGTGGCTCGGCCTCACCCTGATGGCCGCCGGCTCGGTGATCTTCGAGCTCACCCAGGTCCCGTACTTCGCGATGCTGCGCCAGGTCTCCACGCCCGACGACGTCGGCCGCGTGTCCGGCTTCGGCTGGGCGATGGGCTACTTCGGCGGCATCGTGCTGCTGCTGATCTGCTACTTCGGCTTCGTGGCCGGCGACGGTGACACCCGCGGCTTCCTCGGCGTTCCGTCCGAGAACGGGATGAACATCCGCCTCATCGCGCTGCTGGCGGCCGTCTGGTTCCTGGTCTTCGCGATCCCGCTGTTCCTGAAGGTCCCCGAGCTTCCGGCCACGGCCAACGCGGACGCCCCGAAGGTCAGCATCGCCGACTCGTACCGCGGCATCTGGAACGACGTCACCACGATGTGGCGCGAGGACCGCGACACCCTGAAGTTCCTCATCGCGAGTGCGTTCTTCCGCGACGGGCTCGCCGGCGTCTTCGCCTACGGCGCCGTCCTGGCCGTCTCGGTCTACTCCATCCGCGAGGACGACGTGATCCTGTTCGGCGTCGCCGCCAACGTGATCTCGGCCGCCGGCGCCCTGCTGGCCGGCCGCTACGACGACAGGATCGGCCCGCGTGCCGTGATCGTGTTCTCGCTCGCCTCGATGCTGGTCTGCGGCCTCGTGCTGCTGTTCGTCGACGGGCCGCGGATGTTCTGGATCTTCGGCCTGGGCCTGTGCCTGTTCGTCGGGCCCGCCCAGTCGGCCTCGCGCACCTACCTCACGCGCATCACCACGCCCGGCCGCGAGGGACAGAACTTCGGCCTCTACGCCATGACCGGCCGCGCCGTGTCGTTCATGGCGCCCCTGTTCTTCGCCATCAGCATCTGGGCCGGCAACCTCCTGCTCGACACCGAGACCGACCGCTGGGGAATCGCCGGGATCATGGTGGTTCTGGGCTTCGGCCTGCTGCTGCTCCTGCGCGTGCCGGCGCACGTCGAGGACCGTGCGCGTCGTCACAGCGCCGAGGGCTGAAAGGTCGCTCTCAGGGGAATCTCACGGATCTGTCGTACGTTGGAATGGACGGACACCACCAGAAGGGGGACCGACCATGGCAGAACGAGCCTTGCGCGGAGCGCGGCTGGGAGCCCAGAGCTTCGAGGACGAGCGCGGAGTCGAGATGGCACCGCGTCAGCAGATCGAATACGTGTGCGCCGACGGCCACACGTTCACGGTGACGATGTCGGACGAGGCTGAGGTTCCGGCCGAGTGGGAAGACCCGAAGACCGGCCAGATGGGACGCCGCGTCGGCGGCGCCGAGCCGGACGCCAAGGAGGAGAAGCCGGTGCGCACGCACTGGGACATGCTCCTGGAGCGTCGCTCCGAGGAGGAGCTCGAGGAGATCCTCACCGAGCGGCTGGAGATGCTGCGCGGTGGCGAGATCGGCCCGCCGCACCTGCACCGCAAGAGCAAGTCCCGGAAGAAGTCCGTCAGCGCCTGAACGGATTCATCCGCAAGAGGCCCCACACGGTCACCCGTGTGAGGGCCTCTTTCACGATGTCGAGGCTCATCTTCGACTGACCGTGCACCCGCTCGACGAAGGTGACGGGCACCTCGGCCACCTCGAGCCCCGCCAGGCGGGTCTGCCGGGTCATGTCGATCTGGAAGCAGTAGCCCTGCGACTCGACGGCCGCAAGATCGATCGCCTCGAGCGTCTCGCGACGGAAGGCGCGAAAGCCGGCGGTGGCGTCCTTGACGCCGAGGTTCAGCATGAGCCGGGCGTACAGCGACGCCCCGCGCGACAGCGCCTCGCGCCGCTTGGGCCAGTTGACGACCGAGCCGCCGGGCACCCAGCGCGAGCCGAGCGTCAGCGGGACGCCGGCACGCGCCGAGTCGAGCAGCCGCCCGAGGTCCTCCGGCCGGTGCGATCCGTCGGCGTCCATCTCCACGAGCACGTCGTAGTCGCGCTCGAGACCCCAGGCGAAGCCGGCCTTGTAGGCGGCGCCGAGGCCCTCCTTGCCCTCGCGGTGCAGGACGTGGATGCGCGGGTCGGCCTCGGCCAGCTTGTCGGCGATGTCGCCCGTGCCGTCGGGCGAGTTGTCGTCCGCGACGAGGATCTCGACCTCGGGCTGCTCCGTCAGGACGCTGTCGGTGATCCAGCCGACGTTGTCAGCCTCGTTGTAGGTCGGGATGATGACCAGCGTCTTCACGGCCGCTCCTTCGTAACTGGCGTTTACCGAGGACCCATCCTGCCACGGACATGACGTAGATCACCATGGTCCACCACGATCCGTAGCGCGTGGCGGGCGTGGTGCCCTCGGCCGCCTGCACGTCGGCGATGACGGTGGCGGGCTCCTTCTCCGGGGCGCGACCCACGACGTGCCCCTCCGGGTCCACGATCCCCGAGATGCCGTTGGTGGACGCGACCGCGACCCACCGCCCGGTCTCGATGGCCCGCAGCCGCGAGATCGCCCACTGCTGCTGCGGCTGCACGCCCTGGCCGAAGTCCATGAAGCTGGCGTTGCTGGTCTGCACGGCGAGCATCTCGGCGCCGAGATCGACCGCACCGTGCACCGCGCCGTCGTACGCGATGTCCCAGCAGATCGTCAGGCCGATCGTCAGCCCGTCGAGGGTCATCGCGCCGGGCTCGTCGCCGGCCAGGATGTCGCGCGGGATGTCGCGGTCGAACCGCGGCACGAGCGAGCCGAGCTGCTCGCGGAACGGCACGTACTCGCCGTACGGCACGGGGTACTGCTTGAGGTAGACGTCCTGCTTCGGCCCGTTCTCGTCGACCAGGACCGACGCGTTGTACGCGGTGTCGGGGCTGGGACCGTCGAGGATCGCCCCCACGAGGATCGGCGCGCCGACCTCACGCGAGAGCCGGGTGACCTCGTCGCGCGCGTACGCGTTGTTCAGCACGTCGAGATCGGAGCCGTTCTCGGGCCAGATCACGGCGTCGACCGGCCGGTCGATCCGCTCGGTCTCGGCCACGTGGAGGCGGAAGATCTCGGCCCGGGGCCACTGCAGGAACGGACCCGGGGTGTTGCCCTGGACCACGGCGACGGTCCTCGTCGCTCCCCCGTCGGCGATGCCGACCGGCAGCAGCAGCCCGATCGACGGGATCGCGACGGCGACGGCCAGCACGAGCACGCGGCGCTGCGTGACCGCCACGACCAGCAGGCCCGCCGTGAGCGCCATGAGGAACGAGGTCGCGGGCAGCGCGACCAGGCGCACCCAGCCCTCGAAGCGGGCGTCGATCGCGGTGTGCGCCAGCCGTCCCCACGGGAACCCGGTGAGGGGGAAGCTGCCGCGGAGCTGCTCGCCCGCGATCCAGACCGCGGCCGCCCACAGGGGCCACCAGGAAGCTTGGACGGCGGCCCGCAGCACCCACGTGATCAGCGAGATCAGCAGGGCCTCGATCGCGACGAGCGCCACCCATGCCCACGGGTCGACCGCGTTCATCCACCAGATGAGCGGGCCCATGAACGCGAGCCCGAAGACGAGTCCCACGAGCAGCACCCGTCGGACGGGCGCGTCACGCAGCGTGCGGACGACGAAGAGGTAGCCCGCGACGGCCAGCAGCATGACGCCCGGCAGGGCGAGCGGCTCGAACGCGGCCGCGGAGACGACGCCGAGCAGCGCCGCCGCGAGGACCTGTCTCACAGCCGGACGAGATGACGCGGCGTGTTGTTGAGGACCTCGACGCCATCCTCGGTGCACACGACGATGTCCTCGATGCGGGCTCCCCACTGGCCCTCGACGTAGATTCCCGGCTCGATCGAGAACGCCATGCCCGGCTCGAGCTCGAGGTCGTTGCCCTCGACGATGTAGGGCTCCTCGTGCGTCTCCTGGCCGATGCCGTGACCGGTGCGGTGGATGAAGCGGTCGCCGTAGCCGGCGTCGGCGATGATCCGGCGGCCGACCGCGTCGACGGACTCGGCCGTGACGCCCGGCCTGGCGTACTCGAGCTGGGCCTGCTGGGCGCGCTGCAGGACCTCGAGCATCGCCAGGTAGCCCGGGTCGGGCTCGCCGCCGGCGACGTAGTTGCGGGTGGAGTCCGAGCAGTAGCCCGCGGCGTTGGTGCCGCCGATGTCGACGACGACCGGCTCGCCCGCGCCGATGACCCGGTCGGAGACCTCGTGGTGCGGCGAGGCGCCGTTGGGCCCGGAGCCGACGATCACGAAGTCGACCTGCTCGTGGCCCTCCTCGACGATCGCGCGGGCGATGTCGGCGCCGACCTCGCGCTCGGTGCGGCCGGGACGCAGCCACTCCCCCATGCGCGCGTGCACGCGGTCGATCGCCGCGCCGGCGTCGCGCAGGGCGTCGACCTCCGCGGGCTCCTTCACCGTGCGCAGCGCCGACACGAGCTGACCGCCGAGCACGAAGCCGGCCTCGGGCATGGCCTCCTGCAGCGCGAACACCCGTGACGCCCACATCTGGTCGTCGACCGCCACCACCGAGGCGCTGCCGATCAGCTCGGCGACGAGCGCGAACGGGTCGTCGAGCTCGGACCACGTGACGATGGGCATCGTCACCCCCGCGGCCTCGGCCGCGGCACGCTCGAGGCCGGGCACGACGAGGTGCGATCCCCGCTGGGTCACGACGAGACACGTCAGCCGTTCCAGGGGCTTGGCGGCGTAGCCGGTCAGGTAGCGCAGGTCGGCCCCCGGGGTCACGAGAAGGGCGTCGATGCCGTTCTGTCCGGCGAGGAGTCGGGCGCGGTCGAGGCGTTCAGTCACAGCGAAAGGCTATCTGGCGCTCCCGACGAACCTGTGTGACCGTAGGCACTATCTGCACCACCCAACGGATCGGGGGATCCATGAAGAAGGCAGTCATCGCCGCATCGGCGGCAATCCTCACCGCTGGACTCGTCACCGCGTCACCCGCAGTCGCGAAGTCCGGCCCGACGGCACCGAAGGGTCAGGCCACCAAGCTGACCAAGGCGGTCACCGTCAACGGCATCCTGAAGCATCTGCGCCAGTTCCAGGCCATCGCGAACGCGAACGGCGGGAACCGGGCGTCCGGCCTCCCCGGCTACGACGCCTCGGTCGAGTACGTGGCGCGCGAGCTCAAGAAGTCCGGGTACAAGGTCACGGTCCAGGAGTTCACGTTCCCGTTCTTCCAGGAGCTCACTCCCGCCACGCTCACCGTCGGCGGCGAGGAGATCGAGAACGCGGTGTTCACGTACTCCGCGAGCGGCAGCGTCACGGGCCCGATCATCCCCACGAACGACGTCCAGATCCCGCCGGGTCCCGAGGCCGGGAGCAGCAACTCCGGCTGTGAGGCGGCCGACTTCGCCCCGGCGCCCGCCGAGGACGCGATCGCGCTCGTCCAGCGCGGCACCTGCGACTTCGCCGTGAAGGTCGACAACGCCGTGGCCGCCGGCTACGACGCGGTGCTCGTCTTCAACGAGGGCCAGCCCGGACGCACCGATGTGGTCGCCGGCACGCTCGGCGCCCCGAAGTCCGTGCCGGTGTCGGGCATCAGCTACGAGCAGGGCGCGGAGTTCGTCGCGGCCGGCACGCCCACGGGCACGCTGACCACCGACGTCGAGTCCGACCTCGAGCGCACGACCTACAACGTGCTCGCGGACGTTCCGGCGTCCGAGCTCAAGAAGATCAAGAACAAGGACCAGGTCGTCGTCGTGGGCGCCCACCTCGACAGCGTTCCCGAGGGTCCCGGCATCAACGACAACGGGTCCGGCTCGGCCGGCATCCTCGAGATCGCCCGGCAGCTGAGCAGCACGGGGCTCTACAAGAACCTCCAGCGCCCGGTCCGCTTCGCCTTCTGGGGCGCGGAGGAGCTGAGCCTGCTCGGCTCGGAGCACTACGTGGCCAACCTGTCCGAGGACGAGCTGTCGCGGATCTACGCCAACCTGAACTTCGACATGATCGGCTCGCCGAACTACGCGCGGTTCGTGTACGACGGTGACGGCTCCGACGGTGACCCCGGTCCCGCCGGCTCGGGCGAGATCGAGCAGGTCTTCACGGACTGGTTCGACAGCCAGGGACTGGCCAGTGAGCCGACGGCCTTCGACGGCCGCTCGGACTACGGTCCGTTCATCGAGGTCGGCATCCCGGCCGGCGGCCTGTTCACCGGCGCCGAGGGCGTGAAGACGCCCGAGCAGGTGGCGCTGTACGGCGGCACGGCCGGCGTGGCGTACGACCCGTGCTACCACCAGGCCTGCGACGACATGACGAACCTCAGCGTCAAGGCCCTGCACGAGATGGGCGACGCCGCGGCCTTCGCGGTGGCCACCCTGACGTTCTCCAAGAAGGGCCTCTACCCCGACGGCAGTCGCAAGGCCGCCCGGGGCAAGGCCCAGGCGAAGGGGAAGGCGCACGTCCACCACCAGCACGGTCACCTCAAGACCCGCTGACAACTGAGTCGATCAGGCTCCCGCACCGCCCCGAGCGTGCCATCATGCGTGCATGTTCCTCTTCGGGTCGGTCGGGAGCCTGATCGTTCTCGCCCTCTGGGTCTTCTGCCTCGTCGACGTCATCACCTCCGACGAGTACGCCGTGCGGCATCTGCCCAAGACCCTGTGGCTCATCGTCGTGATCCTGCTCCCGCTCGTCGGATCGCTCGCCTGGCTGGCCGTCGGACGGCCCGCCACGACCACGCGCGACCTGCCCTACAAGGGCAACACCTCGGCCTCGGTCGCGGCCTCGCGCTTCCCCGAGTACGACCGTCCCGGTCGCCACGTCCCGGCCGACCCCGAGGCCGACGAGGCGTTCCTGAGGAGCCTGCGCGAGCGGGCCGAGGAGCAGCGCCGGGCCTATCGTGAGCAGCAACGATCCCGAGACGCCCAGGAGGGCGAACCCACCCCATGAGCTCTTCGCGACTGCTCCTGCTCGACACCGCCAGCCTGTACTTCCGCGCCTTCTACGGCGTTCCCGACTCGATCAAGGCCGCCGACGGCCGCCCCGTGAACGCCGTGCGCGGCATCCTCGACTTCCTCGCCACGCTCCAGGACCGCTACGAGCCCGCCGCCGTCGTCGCGGCGTGGGACGACGACTGGCGTCCGGCGTGGCGCGTCGAGCTGCTCGACACCTACAAGACGCACCGGCTCGCCGATCCCGAGGCGGGCACCGAGGAGACGCCCGACCTGCTCTCGCACCAGGTGCCGCTCATCGCCGAGGCGCTGACCCTCGCCGGCGCCACCGTGGTGGGCGCCCCGGAGGCAGAGGCCGACGACGTGATCGGCACGCTGGTCCACCGCTGGGAGACCGGCATCGACGTCGTCACCGGCGACCGCGACCTGTTCCAGCTGGTCGACGACGAGCGCGACGTCCGCGTGCTCTACACGGCACGGGGCGTCAGCAAGCACGACGTGGTGGACGCGGCGTGGGTGCGCGAGAAGTACGGGATCGAGCCGCACCAGTACGTCGACTTCGCCGTGATGCGCGGCGACGCGTCGGACGGCCTGCCGGGCGTCCCGGGCATCGGCGACAAGACCGCCGCGACGCTGCTGAACGAGTACGCCGACCTCGACGGCATCCGGGCCGCGGCGGCCGATCCGTCGTCCTCGCTGCGGCCGCGGATCCGCCAGTCGCTGCTGGACAGCTCGGAGTACATCGACGCGGCGGTGCGCGTGGTCACCGTGCGCCCCGACCTCGACCTGGCCGACCCCGTGACCGGGGTGATCGACGAGCCCGCCCTGCGCGCGTTCGGCGAGCAGTGGAACGTCGCGGGTCCCGTCGACCGGCTGCTCCAGTCCGTCACGACGTGACGCTGGAGTAGGCCACCACGCCCGTCCGCAGCTCGTCGAGCGCCGCGCGCGCGGTGTCGCGCAGCGGGCCGGCACCGGCGGCGTCGGCGATCTGCGCGACCGTGTCGATCAGCTGCTTCATGGCGCGCACGAAGTCGCCCGCGGCCATGTCGGCCGAGCCGAGCACGAGGTCGAGGCTCGTGCCCTCGCACCACATCCAGACCGCGTACGCGAAGCCGAAGTCGGGCTTGCGCAGGAACGACAGCCGGTGGTCGCGCTCCAGCTGGTCGAGCTGGAGCCACAGCAGGCCCATCGACTCGGCCGCCTGGGCCACCGCCTTCGTCGGGAACCGCGCCGGTGGCGCCTCGTCGGAGTTGCGGGCCTCGTAGGTGAGGCCGCTGGCGACGGCCGCGAACTCCGACGGGGACAGTCCGCCCCACACGTCGTGGCGCAGCGACTCGCTCACCACGAGGTCGGACTCGCCGTAGATCCGCTGGAGGTGGCGGCCCTCGGGCGTGACCTCGTCGCCGTCGAGGTACCCGAGCGTGTCCAGCACCTCGCACACGCGGTCGAACTGGCGGGCGACGGTGTTGGTGCGCTGCTCCACGCGGCGTCGCATGCTGTCGGTCTCGCGCTCGAGCTTGAACGCGCGCTCGGCCCACCGTGCGTGCGACTCCCGGTCGGGACACGCATGGCAGGGGTGGTCGCGCAGCTCGCGCCGCAGCTCGGTGATCCGCGGATCCTCCGCGGTCGGTCCGTCGCGGTAGGCCGTCGGGTACTCCGTCAGGTGGCCGGCGCGGTTCCGCAGCGAGGAGGCCAGGTCGCGCCGCGACTGCGCGTCGCGGGGATTGAACGACTTGGGGATGCGCATCTGCATGAGCGAGTCGACCGGCGTCGGGAAGTCCACGACGGCCAGCCGCCGGGCGTGACGGTTGGCGGTCAGCACCATCGGGCGTGGGCCCTCGCGGTTGCCGGTGTCGGGATCGAGCACGACGGCGAGTCCGGAGAACTTCCCGGCAGGCACATTGATGACGTCGCCGCGCTTGAGCCGGGTGAGCGACTCGAGCGCCTCCTCGCGCTTCGCGGCACGGCGGGACTTGGAGCCGGCCGACTCGAGGTCGCTGAGCCGGCGACGCAGCCGCATGTACTCCATGAAGTCGCCGAGCTCGCAGTGCACGGACTCGCGGTAGCCCTCGATCGCCTCGTCGGCCTTGCGGACCTTGCGGGCGAGACCCACCACGGCGCGGTCGGCCTGGAACTGCGCGAACGACTGCTCCAGCAGCTCGCGGGCGCGCTCGCGTCCCACCTGGTGCACGAGGTTGACCGCCATGTTGTACGACGGACGGAACGACGAGTTCAGCGGATACGTGCGCGTGGAGGCCAGGCCGGCGACGTGCCGCGCGTCCAGTCCCGGCTGCCACAGCACGACGCCGTGACCCTCGACGTCGATCCCGCGGCGGCCGGCGCGGCCGGTGAGCTGGGTGTACTCCCCCGGCGTGACGTCGACGTGGTTCTCGCCGTTCCACTTCGTGAGGCGGTCGACGACGACCGAGCGGGCCGGCATGTTGATGCCGAGAGCCAGCGTCTCGGTGGCGAAGACCACCTTCACGAGCCCGGCGCTGAAGAGGTCCTCGACGCACTCCTTGAACGTGGGCAGCATGCCGGCGTGGTGCGCCGCGATGCCGCGGCCGATGCCCTCGCGGAACTCGTGGAAGCCCAGCACGGCCAGGTCGTCGTCCGGCAGGTGCGCGCACGCGGCGTCGACGTGCTCGTGGATCGCCTCGCGCTCCTCCTGCGTGGTCAGGATCAAGCGGGCCGCCAGGCACTGCTCCACGGCGGCGGCGCAGCCCGCCCGGCTGAAGATGAAGACGATGGCCGGCAGCATGCCCTCGGACTCCAGCTTGAGGACGATGTCGATGCGGTCGGGCGTGCGGTGGCGGCTGCGGGGACGCTTGCCGCCCTTCGCGGGGCGCCGCGAGCGGTTCTTGGCGAAGGCACGGTTCCACTGGGCGTCGTCGCGGGCCATCTGCTCCAGCGTGTGGTTGACCTCGGTCGAGTTCGGCTCGAACAGGTCGAACATCTTGCGGCCGACGAGCACGTGCTGGTGCAGGGGCACGGGCCGGCGCTCCTCCACGATCGTCTCGGTCGCGCCGCGCACCTCGTGCAGCCAGGCGCCGAACTCCTCGACGTTGGACACGGTGGCCGACAGCGACACGATCGAGACCGACGGCGGGAGGCCGATGATGACCTCCTCCCAGACCGCACCGCGGAAGCGGTCGGCGAGGTAGTGCACCTCGTCCATCACCACGTGCCCGAGGTTGTTCAGCGTGGAGGAGCCCGCGTAGATCATGTTGCGCAGGACCTCGGTCGTCATGACGACGATCGGCGCCTCGCCGTTGATCGTGTTGTCACCGGTCAGCAGGCCGACGTTCTCGGGGCCGTACCGGTCCGCGAAGTCGCTGAACTTCTGGTTCGACAGCGCCTTGATCGGCGTGGTGTAGAAGCACTTGCGGCCCGTGGCCAGCGACAGGTGCACCGCGAACTCGCCGACGAGGGTCTTGCCCGACCCGGTGGGGGCCGCGACGAGCACGCCGTGGCCGTCCTCGAGCGCCTCGCAGGCGCGCACCTGGAAGTCGTCCAGCCCGAACGGGTAGAGGTCTCGGAAGGCCGCGACGTGCGGGTGCTTCTGGTCCTTGCGGAATCGGGCGTACTGCTCGGCCGGGGTGGACATGCCTCCAGCCTACGGAGGCTCAGTCGTCGAGGCCCCTCGGAGCGTCCAGTGTCGACGCCTCGTCGTCGTCGAGCGACCGCGCCGTCCGCCCCCGCTTGCGGTCCGTGACGCGCGCGATGATCTCCGAGATGAAGTACAGGAAGCTCATCGGGATGGCCAGGAACAGGAACGTCACGGGGTCCACGGTGGGCGTCGCGATGGCCGCGAAGAAGAAGATGCCGACGATGATCCACGGCCGGGCGTGGATCAGCTGGGCGCCGCTGACCGCGCCCATGCGGTTGAGGATCACCACCACGACGGGGATCTGCGCGCCCACGCCGAACAGCAGGATCATCCGGGTGGCGAAGCTCAGGTAGTCGGCGCCGTTCAGCAGGTTGGTCCAGCCCTCGGGCGCGAAGCCGACGAGGAGCTCGATGGCCTTCGGGAACGTCCAGTAGCCGATCCAGGCGCCGCCGAGGAACAGCGGCACGCAGGTGGCGGTCAGCAGCAGCGCGGCCCGCTTCTCGTGGCGGTGCAGCGCCGGCAGGACGAACGCCCAGATCTGCCACATCCAGATCGGGCTCGACAGCACGAGACCGGCGACGACGCTGGTCTTGAGCTGGAACTGGAACGCGCCACCGATGCCGGTGACAACGAGCTCGGTGTCGATCCCCTCCTGCTCGAGGGCGGGACGGACCTGCTCGTACGGGGCGGTGAGCCAGTCGAGGATCTCGGGATAGAAGTACCAGGCGACCACGACGCCGAGGACGATCGCGGCGAGCGCCTTCATGAGGCGCGAGCGCAGCTCGGCCAGGTGGTCCATCAGCGGCATCTCGCCGCCGGGGCCGGGCTTGCGCCCGGCCCGACCGAATCCGAGGGCCACCCGGGTCAGCGGGTGGGGTCGTCGCGGCGGTCGGTGGCGGCCGGGTCGGTGGTGCGCTCGATGGAGCGAGGCGCGTCGCCGGCCTGCTTCTCCTCCTGCTCGCTCTCACGCAGCTCGGACTTGAAGATGCGCAGCGCACGGCCGGAGCCGCGGGCGAGTTCGGGGAGCTTGCGACCGCCGAACAACAGAATCACGATCCCCAGGATGATGAGGATCTCGGTGGCGCCGAGGTTGGGCATGGTCAAACTCCTTGGTCGGGACTTCCTTCATCGTACGCGGCCAGTGCTGACCGGGCGGAGCCCCTCACGTCGTCCGCGACGCCACCCGGCTCGACCACGCGCATCCGTCCGCCGGCCCGCATCACGACACGCCGCAGCCACGTGGGATCGCTGCCGAACAGGCGGGCCCGGACCGATCCGTCGGGCCGCTCCTCGACCACGTCCATCCGGTACTGGTCGAACAGCCACTCCGCGTCGGGCGCGATCTCCACGAGCACCGAGGGCGTGTCGGGGCCCTGCGGGAACAGGTCCTCCAGCCGCGTGCGCTCGTCGGCGTCGGTGGTCACCGGTGCCTCGAGGACCGTGGCCGCGACGATCCGGTCGACGCGGAAGAGGCGGTCGGCCTCGACCTTGTGGCACCAGGCCGAGAGGTAGCGGTGACCGTCCTGCGTGAACGCGCGGTGCGGGTCGACGACTCGTTCGGTCTGCTCGTCGCGCGTCTCGGTGGCGTAGACCATGTGGAGCTGTCGCTTGCCCGCGAGCGCCTCGGCCAGGGCCGTCTGGACGGCCGGGTCGACGTCGGGCAGCAGGACGTCGACGGGCGTGTCCACGGGCGTCCCGGCGGCCTCGCCGAGCTTGGCCAGCGCCGAGTCGATCACGGCGGCCTGGTCGCCGGCGGCGGACTGGCGCAGGGTGCGCAGCGCCACCATCAGCGCGGCGGCCTCGCTGCGCGAGATGCGCAGCGGCCGCGCCATGAACTCGGCGTCGCGGATGTAGACCACGCCCTCGTCCTGCAGCGCCGTGACGTCGAAGTCGATGAGCTCGCCGTGGTACTCGCCCCAGCCGGTGAGCATCATGATCTCCAGCTCACGCTGGGCCTGGGCCGGCTTGATCTTGAACTCGCGGGCGAGGTCGGCCAGCGGGATGCCCTGGTTGCTCTGCAGGTACGGGACCATCGCCAGCATCCGCACGACCTGCTTCAGGGACGGGTTCATGCGTGCACCTCCGCGACGGCGCGCAGCCGGTCGATCACGGCGTCGCGCAGCGCGGGCGGCGACACGACGACGGCGTCGGGTCCGTAGGACGCGATCTCGGCGGCGAGGTCCGCCACGACGGCGAACGCGACCTCGACCTCGTCGGTGGCCTCGTCGATCCGGTCGATGCGCACGGCGTGACGGCGCAGCGACTGGCCGCGACCCGCGGTGACCCGCAGGACCGCGGACTCGTCGGGGACCGGCGGCTGGAGGGCGCGCGCGACCTTCTTCATGTTGACCTCGTCGGGGACCTCGTACTCCCCCGGCTCGCCGTCGGGCTTCACGTCGCCGACGATGCGCGAGAGCCGGAACAGGCGCGGACCGTCGCGGTCACGGTCGAAGCCGCCGACGTACCAGTGCTCACGGAACGAGGTCATGCTCCACGGCTCGAGGTGGCGCACCGAGGTCTCACCCCCGGGACGGCGGTACTCGAACGCGATCGGCATCCGGCGACCCGTGGCGTCGAAGACTGCGTCGAAGGCGGGCTCCTCGGCGCGCAGCCGCGCCTCGGTCATGCGCAGCACCGAGGGGTCGAAGTCGTTGCCGATCGCCTTGAGCTTCGCCAGCGCCGTGGTGGACTCGGCGGCCATGCCGGCGTGGTCCCACAGCTGGCCCGCCAGTCCGATCACGGCGGCCTCCTCGACCGTGAGGTCGATCTGGGGCAGCTCCACCTCCGCGCGCAGCAGCCGGTAGCCGGTGACGCCGCCGAGCGCGTCGAACGTGCCCGTCTCGATCTCGAGGCCGAGGTCGCGCAGCTCCTGCTTGTCGCGCTCGAACTTGCGCTCGAACGCCACGTCGGTGTCCTCGCGGTACTCCGCGATGGAGGAGCGGATCTGCTCCTTCGTCAGGTACTGGCTGGTGGCCAAGAGGGTGAAGACGAGGTTCATCAACCGTTCGGTCTTCCGCTGGGCCATGAGCGACAGACTAGCTGGCGTCGAGCAGGTCGACCGCGAAGATCAGCGGCCCGTCGGGCTGGCCGTTCTTCTTGGCGTCCTTGCCGTACGCGTCCTCGGACGAGCACGTGACCACGATGCGGCTGCCGAGCGTGTGACCGGGGATCTGGTCGCTCCAGCACGGGATGGCCGAGCCCTCGGCGATCGAGATCTGACGCGGGCCGGTGGCCCAGGAGGCGTCGAACACCTCGCCGTCGGGGTACTGCTGGCCGACGTACTGGACGCTGAGGACGGCGCCCTTCTCGACCTTCTCGCCCTTGCCCTTGATGAGGACGGCGGAGCTGGACTTGCTGACCTCGTCCGCCGTCTTCTTCGTCTTGGCGAACTTCTCGGGGTGCTTGTCCTTGTCGTAGGTCAGCTTGGGCAGCGTGGCCGGGGCCTTCTGCGCCGTGCCGCTGGCCTCGGTGGGCACCTTGGAGACGAGGTCGAACAGGAAGACCATCGTGTCGTCCTTCTCCAGGCCCAGCGACTCCGCGCTCTGCAGCAGCGAGACGCCGTCCTTGGCGGGCACTGACACCAGCACGCGCGAGCCGATGTCCTGGCCGACGAGACCCTTGTAGAAGCCCGGCAGCGCCGTCTTCTCGTTGAGCGTGAGCGTCATCGGCGACTCGTTCTCGTAGGAGTTGTCGAACTCCTTGCCGGTGCGGCCGTTGATCGCGATGTAGTTGATCTTGATGGTGTCACCGTCGGCGACCTCGTCGCCGCCACCCTCGGAGACGACACGCGACTCGGTCTTCTCGGTGGTGTAGTCGGCCTCGACCTTCACCTTCGGGGTACTGCCCTTGGAGACCTCGATCCCGTCGAGGTCGTTGCCCCCGCCGCAGCCGGCGAGGACGAGGGATGCAGTGGCCATGGCGACCACGAGAGCAGTACGACGCACGGTGATGTTCCTCCTGGGGATCGATGCCGTGGCCACACTAACGGCTGATCCCAAGGATCGACTGAGAGATCACATCGAGTCGATGAGGCGCTGCACCCGGTCGTCCTGCGACCGGAACGGGTCCTTGCACAGGACCGTGCGCTGGGCCTGGTCGTTCAGCTTCAGGTGGACCCAGTCGACCGTGAAGTCGCGCCGGCGCTCCTGCGCCCGGGCGATGAAGTCGCCGCGCAGCCGCGCGCGCGTGGTCTGCGGCGGCACCGACTTGGCCGTGAAGACGTCGAGGTCCTTCGTGACGCGCGCGACCGACCCCTTGCTCTCGAGCAGGTAGAACAGGCCGCGGTCGCGGCGGATGTCGTGGTAGGCCAGGTCGAGCTGCGCGATCCGCGGATCGGCCCACGAGAGGCCGCGCTGCGTGCGGTAGCGGTCGAGCAGCCGGTACTTGATGACCCAGTCGATCTCGCGCTCGACGAGGGTGAGGTCCTCGCTCTCGACGGCCTTGAGCGTGCGCTCCCACAGGTCCATCGTGCGATCGATCGTGGGCGAGTGGAGGCCGTTCCGGTCGATGTACTCGGCAGCCTTGGCGAAGTACTCGGCCTGGATCTCCAGCGCGGACAGCTCGCGGCCGTTGGCCAGCTGGACCTTGCGGCGGCCGGTCATGTCGTGCGAGATCTCGCGGATCGCCCGGATCGGGTTCTCGAGCGTGAGGTCGCGCATCGTGACGCCGCTCTCGATCATCCGCAGCACCAGGTCGGTGGTGGCGACCTTGAGCATCGTCGTGGTCTCGCTCATGTTCGAGTCGCCCACGATGACGTGCAGCCGGCGGAAGCGCTCGGCGTCGGCGTGCGGCTCGTCGCGCGTGTTGATGATCGGGCGCGAGCGTGTCGTGGCGCTCGAGACGCCCTCCCAGATGTGCTCGGCGCGCTGGCTGACGCTGAAGACCGTGCCGCGCGGGGTCTGCTGGACCTTGCCCGCGCCGCAGATGATCTGGCGCGAGACCAGGAACGGGATCAGGACGTCGGCCAGCCGGCTGAACTCGCCGCCGCGGCTGACGAGGTAGTTCTCGTGGCAGCCGTAGGAGTTGCCGGCGGAGTCGGTGTTGTTCTTGAACAGGTAGATGTCGCCCTCGACGCCGTCCTCCGCGAGGCGCTGCTGCGCGTCGAGCATGAGGCCCTCGAGGATCCGCTCCCCCGCCCTGTCGTGGGTGACGAGGTCGACGATGTCGTCGCACTCGGGCGTGGCGTACTCGGGGTGGCTGCCCACGTCGAGGTAGAGCCGGGCGCCGTTGCGCAGGAACACGTTGCTGCTGCGGCCCCACGAGACGACGCGTCGGAACAGGTAGCGGGCGACCTCGTCGGGCGACAGGCGGCGCTGTCCGTGGAACGAGCAGGTGACGCCGTACTCGTTCTCGATCCCGAAGATCCGCCGGTCCATGCCGCCAGCCTAGACCCGCATGCCGCACGCGCACGGCATCTCGACGGGCCGTCCCGATCCGTGACGCGCGTGTGACCCGTCTCACATGGGGGACTTCCCAACCGGCGGCCGGAGGCGCAGGATGGCAAGAGTCCGTCCACGGGGGCACGGACACCGGACCTGGGTCCGGTCGGGGAGGAGCAGCATGACCACTCATCGAACTCGTCGCGCGGCTGGGCTCTGGCTCATCGGCGCGTCGACGCTGGCATTGACGGCGACCGGGCTCGCGCTCGGCTCGGGCACCACGGCGGGGGCCGCTCCCCCGCCGGCCGGCGATGCGGCCGCCCGGCCGCTGCCGGGCTACATCAACTACGTCGCACCCCGCGCGGAGGAGTCGTCCGGCACCGACCAGGCGCTGCGCGTCAACGGCAGGCGCGTCGCGAAGGGCAAGGCCCAGCAGCAGCAGCGCATGCTCGAGCGCGCGAAGCAGGTCGACCGCAAGCACAGCCAGGGCAACCCGGTCGCGGCGCGCCAGCTGGCGCGCGTGGAGGCCGAGTCGCTGCGCACCGGGAAGAGCCCCAAGGAGGTGCGCGACCAGCGGTTCAAGAAGGCCAGGTCCACGCAGCAGGCGCGCCTGCTGACGATCCTCGTGGAGTTCAACGAGCAGGCGAACGACGACTTCACCGGCCAGTACGTCCCCGATGGCTACGGCGCCGAGACGTGCGTGCCCGGCACCGTGCAGAACGGGCCGACGCACAACCAGATCCCGAACCCGGCGAACAGCGACCTGCCCGACAACAACTCGATGTGGGTCAAGGACTTCTCGCCGGCGCACTACAACGCGATGCTCTACTCCAAGAAGGGCATCACCCAGCGCGTCCGCCCGGACCTGCGCGGTCCCGACGGCCGGCGCGGCATCGACATCTCCGGGTACACGATGAAGAACATGTACGAGGAGATGTCCAAGGGCGCCTACACCGTGGGCGGCACCGCCACCCCGTGGGTGACCGTGGACCACTCCGAGGCCTACTACGGCGCCACGGTCTGCCACCAGGACGAGAACGGCGAGTGGGTCTACGGCGCCGTCCAGGACATGCAGGGCCACCCGGACAACCCGCTCGGCCCCGGCCAGCTGCCGATCGACGCGGTCGCGGCGCTGGCGGAGGCGCAGCCGAACTTCCCGTGGGCCGACTACGACCTGGAGGACCAGGGCGACGTCGACGGTGACGGCAACCTCCTCGAGCCCGACGGCATCATCGACCACGTGGTCCTCGTGCACGCCGGCGAGGACAAGTCCGGTGGCGGCGGCGCCGAGGGCCCGTACGCGATCTGGGCGCACTCGTCGGCCGTGGCCGGCGGGGCCCCCGTGCCGGGGACGAACCTGCGGCTGTCGAACTACATCGTGCAGCCCGAGGACTCCGGCGTCGGCGTCTTCGCCCACGAGTACGGGCACGACCTCGGCCTGCCGGACCTCTACGACACGGCCAGCGGCGGCGACTCCGACGTCGACTTCTGGGACCTCATGTCGTCCGGCTCGCACTCCGGCCCCATCTTCCAGTCGATGCCGACGCACATGGGCATCTGGGACAAGTGGGTGCTGGGCTGGGCCGACCCGCTCGAGATCAATCCGGGCGACCGGTCGCGCATGGTCAAGGTGGGCCAGACCAGCCGCACGCCGAAGGGCACCGAGGACGGCATCAAGATCAACCTGCCGGACAAGGTCGTCACCCGGGCCGAGCCGCACAGCGGCGAGAACATGTGGTGGGGCAACAACGACCAGAACTGGGCGATGAACTCGCTGTCCCGCTCGATCGAGGTGCCCGACGCGGCCGACGCGCGGTTCTGGATGTGGAACAACTACGTCATCGAGCAGGACTGGGACTTCGGCTTCGTCGAGGTCTCGACCGACGGCGGCGCCACGTGGACCCCGCAGAGGGTCTACGACGAGAGTGGCACCGAGGTCACGACCCCGGACGACTACCCCGACCCGAACGGCAACCTGGCCACGTTCGGCAACCGGCGGTACGGCCTGACGGGGACCTCCGGCGGCTGGCGCCACGACTACGTCGACCTGAGCGCCTGGGCCGGCCAGACGATCCAGGTCAGGCTGATGCAGTCCACCGACGCGGCGTTCACCGAGCGCGGCTGGTTCGCCGACGACTTCTCGGTCACCGGCGGCGGGGCGACCACGTTCACCGATGACGTCGAGGGCGGGGCCAACGGCTGGACCGCGACGATCGACTCGTGGGTGGCGGGCGAGGCCCGCGGCGCCGGCTGGGTCATCGACAGCGGCACCACGTCGAACGCCCAGTACTACCTGGTGGAGTGGCGCAACCTCGACGGCTTCGACAAGGGCCTGAAGTACGCCTACGACACGACGTACCAGAAGCTCGGCGAGGACGGTGCGTGGAAGGTCGAGAAGATCCGCTACAACGCGCCCGGCGCGCTGGTCTGGTACCGCGACACGTCGTACGGCGATGCCAACCACGTCCTCAACAACCTCACGTCCCTGCCGAGTGAGGGCGCCAAGGGCGGCCTGCTGATCGTCGACAGCCACTTCGACCCGCTCCGGCGGACCGGGGCGAACGCGGCCAACGACACCAGCACGCTGAAGAACCTGCCGTCGAGGCCGCAGTCGTCGAACGCGGCGTTCAACCTCTTCGGCACGTACGCCTTCCGCGAGTGCACGACGAAGCCGGACTTCACCGGCGAGGCGTGCAACCGCTTCGGGGCGCAGCGGGCAGTGCGGTCGTTCACCGACGACCGCGGCTGGTACCCGGGCATCGAGGTGCGGGGCGACAGCCTCTTCTACCGCGACGCCGACGCCTCGACCGTGGTCCCCTCGGTGGGCAACGCGCCCTACAGCACCCGCGTGGTGGACGAGAACGGCAACCCGCGCACCGACCTCTACGGCACGGACGTGGGCCTGGTGACGCCGCTCGGATCCGGCAACCCCGCGGACGACGGGGTCGGGTTCGGCACCGGCGTGAAGGTGGAGAAGGCCTTCAAGGGCAATCTGGCGGCACTGCTGAGGATCACTCCTCCGACCGTGCCGTGACGCAGACGAGCGGGCGGGTGGGCCTGGCCCATCCGCCCGCTCCTCGCGTGCAGCTGCGAGAGGATCAGCCGAGGAGCTCGGCGACCTGCGCCAGACCGAGCCGCTTGAACTTGCGCGGCTGGCTGCGGGTGCGGTCGAGCACCGCGACCTCGAGGTCGGCCGGGGCGATCGTGCGCGCGGGCTCGGCGTCGTTGCCCAGGGCCGTGCGGGCCAGACGCAGGGCCTCCGCCAGCGGCAGGTCGGCCTGGTAGTGCGTGCTGAGGTACTCCTCGACCTTGTCGCTCTGGCCGCCCATCACGCCGTAGCCCGGCACGTCGGCGACCGAGCCGTCGTAGGTCAGGCGGTAGATCTGGTCGGCGGAGGGCTTCGAGCCGACCTCGGCGACGAAGATCTCGACCTCGTAGGGCTTCTCTCCGCCGCTGGAGAAGATCGTGCCCAGCGTCTGCGCGTACGCGTTGGCCAGGCCGCGGCCGGTGACGTCGCTGCGGTCGTAGGAGTAGCCGCGCATGTCGGCCAGGCGGACGCCGGCGATGCGCAGGTTCTCGAACTCGTTGTAACGACCCACGGCGGCGAAGCCGATGCGGTCGTAGATCTCGCTGATCTTGTGCAGCGCACGCGAGGGGTTCTCGGCGACGAAGACGATGCCGTCGGCGTAGCGGACGACCGCGACGCTGCGGCCCCGGGCGATGCCCTTGCGGGCGAAGTCCGCCCGGTCCTTCATCAGCTGCTCGGGCGAGACGTAGAAGGGGGTGGTCATGGCGCTCCTAGGTCAGCGGGGCGGACGGGCCGTCGGGCGACTGCATGCGCCCGCCGATCACCAAGTCGGCGATCGCGGCGGTCCTGGACTCGTCCCACGCGCGGTAGCCGTCGGCGGTGATCACCGAGATGAGCGGGAAGATCCGGCGCGTCAGGTCGGGGCCGCCCGTGGCGGTGTCGTCGTCGGCGGCGTCGTACAGCGCCTGGACGACCGCCGTGACGGCATCGGTCTCGGTCATGCCGGAGCGGTAGAGCTTCTTGAGCGAGCCGCGCGCGAACGTGGAGCCCGAGCCCACCGAGTGGAAGGTGCGCTCCTCGTTCTTGTTGCCGGTGACGTCGAACGCGAAGATGCGGCCCTGCTCGGCCTCGAGATCGTAGGCGGCGAACAGCGGCACCACGGCGAGTCCCTGCATGGCCATGCCGAGGTTGCCGCGGATCAGCGTCGCGAGCCGGTTGGCCTTGCCGTCGGTGGAGAGCGTGGTGCCCTCGATCTTCTCGTAGTGCTCGAGCTCGACCTGGAACAGTCGCGTCATCTCCACGGCGATGCCCGCGGTGCCGGCGATGCCGACGCAGCTGAACTCGTCGGTCGGGAAGACCTTCTGGATGTCGCGCTGCGCGATGACGTTGCCCATCGTGGCGCGGCGGTCTCCGCCCATCACGACGCCGCCGTCGAACGTGGCGGCGACGATCGTGGTCCCGTGGGTCACGTCGAGGCCGGACACGGTGCCGACCGGGGCGCTCGGGAGCAGGTCAGGAGCCTGGGTGGCGAGGAACTCGGCGAACGAGGAGGATCCGACGGCGCGGAAGCCTCCATCGAGCATCACTGCCCGCCCTTCTGGACGAAGCTGCGCACGAACTCCTCGGCGTTCTCCTCGAGGACGTCGTCGATCTCGTCGAGGATGGAGTCGACGTCGTCGTCGAGCTTCTCCTTGCGCTCGGCATCGACCTCGGTGGTCTCGACCTGCTCTTCGTCGACGTCGCTCTTGCGCGTCGTCCTCTGCTGTTGCTCGGCCATGTCTCCACCCTATCCACTAGCGGCCCGTGATGGCCCGGAAGAGTTCTGCGGCGCTCCCGACGCGCTGGAACAGTCCGTCGACGTGCTCGGCGGTGCCCTTGAGCGGCTCCATCGTCGGCACGCGCTGGAGCGAGTCGTGTCCGGGCAGGTCGAAGATCACCGAGTCCCACGACGCCGCGGCGATGTCGGCGGAGAACCGCTGCAGGCAGCGGCCGCGGAAGTAGGCCCGGGTGTCGCGCGGCGGCTCGGTGACCGCCTCCTCGATCGCGGCGTCCTCGAGCAGCCGCTCCATGCGCCCGGCGGCCACCAGCCGGTGGTAGAGCCCGCGCTCGGGGCGGATGTCGTGGTACTGCAGGTCGACCAGGTGCAGCTTCGCGTGGTCCCAGTCGAGGCCGTCGCGCTCGCGGTACTGCTCCAGCAGCGCAAGCTTCGCCACCCAGTCGAGCTCGCGGACCAGGCTCATCGGGTCGTCCGCGAGGCGGGTGACCACCGACTCCCACGTGTCCAGCACGTCGAGCGTCTGCGGGTCGTCGTCGCCCTGGCTCTCGACGAACTTGCGGGCGTGCTCGAGGTAGTGCTCCTGCAGCTCCAGCGCGGTGATGCTGCGCCCGTCGGCCAGCTGCACGGTGGTGCGCAGGGTGGGGTCGTACGAGATCTGGTGCAGCGCGCGGACGGGCTCGGCCAGCTCGAGCGGCTCGGGCAGCGCGTCGGCCTCGATCATCGCCAGCACGAGCGACGTGGTGCCGTGCTTGAGGTAGATGGAGGTCTCCGACAGGTTCGCGTCGCCGATGATGACGTGCAGGCGCCGGTACTTCTTCGGGTCGGCGTGCGGCTCGTCGCGCGTGTTGATGATCGGTCGCTTCAGCGTGGTCTCGAGACCGACCTCGACCTCGAAGTAGTCCGAGCGCTGGCTGATCTGGAACGCGTGGACGCTGCCGTCCTGGTGCTGGCCGACGCGGCCCGCGCCGGTGATGATCTGGCGGCCGACGAAGAACGGCGTCAGCTGGCGCACGATCGACAGGAACGGCACGTCGCGACGCATGAGGTAGTTCTCGTGCGAGCCGTACGCGGCGCCCTTGTTGTCGACGTTGTTCTTGTAGAGCATGATCGGCGCGACGCCGGGCACCCGTGCCGCCAGCCGGGCACCGCGCAGCATCACGAGCTCGCCGGCCTTCTCCCAGCGCACGACGTCGAGGGGGCTGGTGACCTCGGGGCTGGAGTACTCGGGGTGGGCGTGGTCGACGTACAGGCGGGCGCCGTTCGTCAGGATGATGTTGGCCAGGCCCATGTCCTCGTCGGTGAGCTGGGAGGGATCGGCCGCGTCACGGCCGAGGTCGAAGCCACGCGCGTCGCGCAGCGGGCTCTCCTCCTCGTAGTCCCAGCGGGCGCGGCGCGTGAGGCCGTTCGCGGCCGCATACGAGTTGACCACGTGGGTCGCGGCCACCATCGGGTTCGCCTGGGGCTGGCCCTGCACGGCGATGCCGTACTCGACCTCGGACCCCTGGACTCGTCGGACGCTCACGCTGGCCAGCCTACGTCGTCACGCGAGCCCCGCCCGGGCTACGCGCGCGCCGTCCGGCGCGCGAGATGTGGCCGGGGACCGGTCAGAGGACCTTGCCGAGGTGGACGGAGTCGTCGTACTCGGCGTAGTAGCCGAAGGGTGGCACGTCGCCGTAGCCGGCCGAGCGGTAGAGCGCGATGGCCTCGGGCTGCTCGGTGCCGGTCTCGAGGACGAGGCGGCGGATCCCCTGGCGGGCGGCGCTGCGCTCGAGCTCCTCCAGCACCTGGCGCGAGAGGCCCTGTCCGCGGTGGGAGTCGAGCACGAACATGCGCTTGATCTCGCCGTCGGTGTCGCCCGCCGGGCCGCCGCGGCGCCAGCCGCCCATGGCGACCGGCACCTCGTCGACGTAGCCGATGAAGAAGATCCCGTTGGGGTGGTCGAACTCCTCAGGGTGCATCGGCGAGGAGTCGCCCACCTCGCTGGCGTAGCGCCGGACGTACTCGGCCTGGACCAGCTCGGTGAGCTTCACGGCGTCCGGGTGGTCGTAGCGGACCACGCGCAGTTCGAGTGTCAGAGGTACTGTCCCGTGTTCGCGACCGTGTCGATCGACCGACCCGGCTCGTTGCCGCCCTTGCCCGTGATGAGCGTGCGGATGAAGACGATCCGCTCGCCCTTCTTGCCCGAGATCCGCGCCCAGTCGTCGGGGTTGGTGGTGTTGGGCAGGTCCTCGTTCTCCTTGAACTCGTCGACGCACGCCTGCAGCATGTGCTGGACCCGGAGGCCCTTGCTGCGGTGGTCGAGGAAGTCCTTGATCGCCATCTTCTTCGCGCGGTCGACGATGTTCTGGATCATCGCGCCCGAGTTGAAGTCCTTGAAGTACAGGATCTCCTTGTCGCCGCCGGCGTAGGTGACCTCGAGGAACTGGTTCTCCTCGCTCTCGGTGTACATCCGCTCGACGGTGCGCTGGATCATCCCGTGCACGCACGCCTCACGGTCGCCGTTCCACTCGCGCAGGTCGTCCTCGTGCAGCGGCAGCGTCGTGGTCAAGTACTTGCTGAAGATGTCGCGTGCGGCCTCGGCGTCGGGGCGCTCGATCTTGATCTTCACGTCGAGGCGACCGGGTCGCAGGATCGCCGGGTCGATCATGTCCTCGCGGTTCGAGGCGCCGATGACCAGCACGTTCTCCAGTCCCTCGACGCCGTCGATCTCGCTGAGCAGCTGGGGGACGATCGTGTTCTCGACGTCGGACGAGACGCCCGAGCCGCGGGTGCGGAACAGCGAGTCCATCTCGTCGAAGAAGACGATGACGGGCGTGCCCTCGCCGGCCTTCTCGCGCGCCCGCTGGAAGACCAGGCGGATGTGGCGCTCGGTCTCGCCGACGTACTTGTTCAGCAGTTCGGGACCCTTGATGTTGAGGAAGTAGGAGCGACCCTCCTCCCCCGTGCGCTCGCTGACCTTCTTGGCCAGGCTCGCCGCGACCGCCTTGGCGATCATCGTCTTGCCGCAGCCGGGCGGGCCGTAGAGCAGGATGCCCTTCGGCGGCTTGAGCTCGTGCTCGACGAACACCTCGGGGTACAGGTAGGGCAGCTCGACGGCGTCCTTGATGATCTCCACCTGGTTGCCCAGGCCGCCGATGCTGGTGTAGTCGATGTCCGGGACCTCCTCGAGGACCAGCTCCTCGACCTCGGACTTCGGGATGCGCTCGTAGACGTAGCCGGCGCGGCTGTCGAGCAGCAGGGAGTCGCCCGCGCGCAGGCGCTCCTGAGCGAGGGTGTCGGCCAGCCGGACGACCTTCTCCTCGTCGGCGTTGCCGAGGACGAGGGCGCGCTCGCCGTCGGGCATGAGCTCCTTGAGCATCACGACCTCGCCGATCTGCTCGAACGCCAACGCCGCGACCACGTTCATGGCCTCGTTGAGGATGACCTCCTGGCCCTTGCGCAGCGCGTCCTTGTCGACGGCGGGGCTGACGTTCACCCGCAGCTTGCGGCCGCCGGTCATGACGTCGACCGAGTCGTCCTCGTTGCGCTGCAGGAACGTGCCGAAGCCCGTGGGCGGCTGGGCGAGGCGGTCGACCTCCTCCTTGAGCGCGACGATCTGGTCGCGCGCCTCCCGCAGGGTGGAGGTCAGGCGCTCGTTCTGCGCGGCCGTGCTGGCCAGGCGCGCCTCGGCGTCGGCGAGGCGGGCCTCGGCGTACCTGTCGGTGTACTCGCTACCGGTCATGTGACACCTCCTGGAGGGATTGCTACGACCCTACCCGCCGAGCACGTCCTCACCAGTCCATCTCGCGCCGGATGTGTTGCGATCGTGTTGCGCGGTGCACGGGCAGGCTCCCACGGCGTGTCCTGACTACGATGTGGGCCATGACTCGAGGGACTCTCCTGACGCTGACGTGCGCCCTGACGCTGAGCCTGGGACTGGGCGGCTGCGGTGGCGACGACGACCCGGCGGGTCCGCGTCCCAGTGCGTCGGCCTCGGCCTCCCCCACGGTCGACGACGAGGAGATCGCCGTCGCCGCCGCGTACACGGCCTTCCTCGAGGAGAAGCGCACGATCGAGAACTCGGGCACGGTGCCGGAGGACGCCTACGAGGCCACCGTCGCGCCCGTCCGGATCGAGAAGGAGCGCGCGCTCGCGCGGCAGTACGCCGAGTCCGGACTCGTCCGCGTGGGTCAGTCCGAGGTCAAGGACCCCGAGGTCGTCGACCTGTCCGGCGACAGCGCCACGCTCGTGGTCTGCGAGAACGAGGACGGCTGGGGCTTCAAGCCGAAGGGCCAGGAGGTCCAGTACCCCGAGAACGGCTGGGGTCCCCGCGGCATGAAGGTGGTCCGCGTCGACGACCGCTGGCTCGTCGCCGAGCCGATCGACCAGAGCCAGCTGCCCGCGAAGGACTGCGGCGCATGACCGCCCTCGCACGCCGCCTCGGCGCCCTCCTGACCCTCGTGCTCGTGGGCGGGTTCCTCATGGCCTCCCCCGCCGCCGCGGACCGCGTGTGCCTGAAGGAGGGCCTCATCCAGCAGCCCGACGGCTCGGCGACCTACGGCTGCATCCAGTGGTCGGAAGGTGGCGGCGGCGACTCCGGCGGTGGCGGGGGCGGCGGCGGGAACGCGACCCCTTCGTGCACCTACCAGGACGTCTACGACGACTTCTGCATGGGCGATCGCGCCTGCTTCATGAACGATCCCGCGGTCTACCAGGACGTCGAGGAGATCCGCGAGCGCGGCGACTCGATCTCGGACAAGCCCGACGACGCCGACCACGTCATCTACGTCGGCTGCATCGGGCCCGACGGCACCGAGTACCGCAACTGGTACTGGGACACCGAGTTCGAGACCGTCTCGGTGCGCGACCGCCTGCTGGCCGCGTACGGCCGGATCGTCCTCCCGGACGTGACCCCCGTCCACAACCCGCCGACTCGCACGCTGGTCAACCTCGACACGTGGTGGTGGGCCGAGGGCGCCTCGTCGAACCCGATCGTGGGCTCGGAGGCGCTCGGCCTCGTGGCGATCGCCGAGCCGCGTGAGATGACCGTGAGCGCCGCCGGGCAGTCGATCAGCTGTCCGGTGGTCACGACCCGGTCGGACGCCTGCTCGATGACGTTCCGCCGCAGCGGCTCGCACGTCGCCACGATGCGGATCCTCTACGACATCCGCTTCGAGCTGGACGGCGCGCCGTTCGCGGTGCCGGCAGGCAACGACGAGCTGCTGACGATGGAGTCCAGCGACACGGTCACGGTGCCGGTGCTCGAGGTGCAGTCGCTCGTGACCGACCTCGGCTGAGCCTCACACGTCGGCCGGACGCGGTCCCACGTAGTCGGGGCCGTAGGCGCCGGGAGCGGGGCGCCGCGTCTTCGGCATCGGCTTCTGGCCGGGTGCCAGGCGCCGCGCGGTGACGAGGAACGCCGTGTGCCCGTTCATCTTGTGGTTCGGACGCACGGCCAGGCCCTCGAGGTGCCAGTCGCGCACGAGCGTCTCCCACGCATGGGGCTCGGTGAAGCCGGCCGACTCGCGCAGCGACTCGACGAAGCGCGACAGCTGCGTGGTGGTGGCGACGTAGCCGCACACGATGCCGCCGGGCACGAGGCGCTCGAGTGCCAGCGGGATGCAGGTCCACGGATCGACCATGTCGAGGATGATGCGGTCGACCTCGGGGCCGTCCGCCGCGTCGCGGAGGTCGCCGACCGTGAGGGTCCAGGTGTCCGGAACGCCGCCGAGCGCCTGCTCGACGTTCTTGCGGGCGGTCTCGGCGAACTCCTCGCGCAGCTCGTGCGACTCGAGGTGTCCCTCGGGCCCGATGGCGCGCAGCAGGTAGGAGCTGAGGCTGCCCGATCCGGCGCCGGCCTCGATCACGCGCGCGCCGGGGAAGATGTCGGCCTGGACGAGGATCTGGGCCGCGTCCTTGGGGTAGATGATCGCGGCGCCGCGCGGCATCGAGACGACGTATTCGAACAGCAGCGGGCGGAACACCTGGTACGGGAACTCCAGCGACGTCTCGACCACGATGCCCTCGGGGCGGCCGATGATGTCGTCGTGGCGGATCTGCCCCTTCTTGGTGCTGAACTCCTTGCCGGCGACGAGCTGGATGTTGTGTTTGCGGCCCTTGGGGTCGGAGAGTCGGATCCACTCACCCTCGACGAAGGGGCCGGTGCGTTGGTGGTTCATCCGGCTTCACGATAGGCGCGGTCGACGGTGGAGGCGAAGAGGGTCCCCACGACCGTGCCCCGGTCGTCGACCAGCGCGTACGCGTTCGAGGGATTCTCCGCCATCGCGACCAGCAGGTCGCGGCCCTTGAGGTCGACCGAGATCGGCACCGCGCCGGTCGGCGGCGGCTCGGGACGCATGAGCCTCTCGGCCCTCAGCGCACCGATCCGGGCGAGCGCGACGCCCTGCTTGAGGGCGTAGGACGCGCCCTGCCAGAGGAAGAGGGCGACGGCCAGCAGCAGCAGGGCCCGGCCGATCGCGAACGTGTCGTCGCCGAACATCATCGGGACGGCGAAGGCGACCAGGACGAGGGCGGCGACGCGGCCGATCCAGCCGGCGACGCGCACGCCCTTGGCCTCGCTGCCGGTGACCGCCCAGATGAGGGCGCGCAGCACGCGGCCCCCGTCGAGCGGCAGGCCGGGCAGCATGTTGAAGACGGCGATCAGCAGGTTGATGAAGCCGACCGACCACAGCACCGAGTGGCTCGCGCCCGTCGTCGCGGTCGCGCCCCACAGCGCCGCGATGCCGAGCACGAACGAGCTCAGCGGTCCGACGATCGAGGTGACGAGCTCCTGCCAGGGGTGACGCGAGTCCCCCTCGATCCGGGTCTCGCCGCCGAGCAGGTGCAGCTCGACCGCGGACACCCGCATGCCGAACCAGAGAGCGGCGGCGAGGTGCGCCAGCTCGTGCAGCAGCACCGAGACGTACAGGCTCAGGACGAAGACGATCGCGGTCAGGTACGGGTCGGGGCCCGCACCGAGCGACTCGAACTGCGGCGCGAAGACGATCACCAGGATGACGCCCATCACCAGCAGGGAGGGACGCACGACGATGTCCGCGCCCGCGATGCGCGCGATGCGCCAACCGCCACTCATGGGTACAACGTACTGGCGTCGTCGCGGGCGGCTCGCCTTCTGGGGGCGGTGGCGCAGCGCGAGTTCCGGCGTCAGAGAGCGGCGAGGCGCCCGAGGTCCTCGACGGTGAGGTGGGTGAGGCTCGTGATGATCGTGCGTCGCGGCGCCTCGGGCACGTTGACCGCGTGCGGGACCGCCACCACGTGGCATCCGGCGGCGTTCGCGGACGCCGCTCCCGTGCGGGAGTCCTCGATCGCCACGCAGTCGGCGGCCTGCACGCCCAGCAGCTCCGCCGCGCGCAGGTAGGGCTCGGGGTGGGGCTTGCCGTGCGTGACCGCGTCGCCCGTGACGACGGCGTCGAACCCGAGGATCTCCACCACCGGCTCCGCGATGTAGTCGTACGACATGGTGACGAGCGCCTGCGGCACACCGGCCTCGCGCAGTGCCGTGATCAGCTCGACCGCCCCGGGGCGCCAGTCCTGCTTCTCGCGCAGGCCCACGGCGACCTTGTTGCCGAGCCAGGCCGTGATCTCCTCGGGCTCCATGTCCGAGCCGATGCGGCGCTTGATGTAGACGGCGGCCTCCCGCAGGTCGCTGCCCACGAGGGACAGCGCGTCCTCCTCGGTCCAGACCGCGTCGTGCTGCGCCGCGAGCTCGTACTCGCCGCCGATCCACAGCGGCTCGGTGTCGACGATCGTGCCGTCCATGTCCCACAGGACGGCGGCCGGGAGGTGCGAAGGCGCGTTCATGGTCACTCTCTCGAGAGGGGGCACTCACGACCAACGTCTCACGCGGGGCCCCGGCGCGTGCCGGAGGGCACGCTCCCGAGCGGGCGTCCCACGTTCCGGACACCCCTCGCCTTGAGCTCAAAGTCACCTAATCTACTCGTGTTTGACCACTACGGACGTCGGAGCGAGGTGACATGGGGATCGTCGTGGCCTTCGCGCTGGCGGGCGGACTGGCTCAGCTCGTCGACGGCACCCTGGGCATGGGCTTCGGCGTCACGTCGGCCACCGTGCTGCTGTTAATGGGCGTCGCGCCCGTCACGGCGAGCGCCGCCACCCACGCCGCGAAGCTGCCGACGACGCTGATCAGCGGGCTCTCGCACTGGCGTGAAGGCAACATCGACACCGCGGTCCTGGTGCGCGTCGCGCTGCCGGGCGCGGTGGGCGGGTTCCTGGGCGCCGTCGTGCTCACCACCATCAGCCTCGCCTCGGCGAAGGGCTGGATGTCGGGGCTGCTGCTCTTCTTCGGCTTCGTGATCTTCGCCCGGTTCGGCCTCGGGATCCGGCTGATCCCGACGCCGAGGAACGGCCACACTGCGCGCTGGCTCTCCCCCATCGGCCTGCTCGGCGGCTTCGTCGACGCGACCGGGGGCGGTGGCTGGGGTCCGGTCGTCACCCCCAGCCTGATGACCGTCACCCGCCACGAGCCGCGCCAGGTGGTGGGAACCGTCAACGCCGCCGAGTTCCTCGTCGCCGTCTCCGTCTCGTTCGGCTTCCTCACCGGCGCCGCGCAGCACGGGATCCCGTGGCTGCCCGTCCTCGGTCTCGCGCTCGGCGGTGCCGTCATGGCTCCCATCGCGGCACGTCTCGCCGGCCGACTCCCCCACGCGCCGATGGGCACGATGGTCGGCGGCATGGTCATCCTGGTCAACGGGGTCACGATCATCGCGGCCCTCGGCGGCCTCCCCAGCTGGCTCGACGCCCTGCTGGTCCTGGCCGCGGTCGGCGCCACCGGCACCGTCGCCGCCAGGGCGTGGCGCCGCGAGCGGGACGACCGCCGCGCCGCCGTGCTGGCTCCGACCGCCTGAGCCTCGTCAGGCGGGTCGGCGGGCGACGACCTCGATCCAGCGGGTGGGGGCCTCGATCGGATCGGGTCCGAAGTGACGCCTCAGGGCGTCCTCGGCGATCCGTGTCGCCTCCTCGAGCTCCATGGTCGAGTGCCGCTCGATCGCCAGCCGCAGCGGCGTGCCGTGGCAGAAGGCCTCCGCGGCCTCGGCCGCCGTGGTGCGGCTCGTCCCGGCGAGGGACCTGATCGTGGCGTCCGGCATCCCGGCCTCCTCCAGGTCGTCGCGCAGGTGCGGGACGTGGAAGTAGCCGTGCGGCAGGCGGCTCATGAAGTCCAGCGGCTCGTGCGGGGTCGCCGTGACGAGGGCGGAGTGGACGACCCACGGGACCTCGCTGGTCTCGATGCGGTCCCAGACCGTGTAGGCGAGGGTGCCGCCGGGACGCAGCACCCGCCGGGCCTCGCGGAGCCCCCGCACGCGATCGGGCAGGAACATGACGCCGAACTGGCACACGACGACGTCGAATTCCTCGTCGCCGTACGGAAGGTCGAGCGCATCGGCCTGCCGCCACCGGACGTCGCCCGCGTCCTGCCCTCTCGCCGTGTCGAGCATCGACTCGCTCAGATCGGTGGCGGTGAGGCGGGCGTCCGGACAGCTGTGCGCCAGCGCCCTCGTGAGCACTCCGGTGCCGGCGGCGGTCTCGAGGATGTCGGACGGGGTGGTCTCCGCCACGACGCGGGCGAGGTGCTCCGCCGGCTCCTCGAAGATCATCGGCACGAGGAGCCGCTGGTAGACCTCCGCGATGCCGGCGTGGAACTGCGCGTCCGGGCTCGTCGGGGAACCTGCGCCCATCTTCGCAAGGTACGCCGCCGGTGCGGCCCCGACAATGCTCCGAAGGAGCCTCAGCGCACCGTGAGCGTGAGCGGCTTCGACGCGATGCGGAACGTGTCCTGATCGCCGCCCCAGATCCACTTGTACGTGTGCGTCCCCTTCGGCTGCTTGATCGTGTAGATCTTCGACTTCCCGAGCTTCACGTAGAGGAACTTGATGCGCTTCCCGTCGCGGTAGAGCGAGAGGCGCAGCGGCTTGTCGCGCCACAGGTCGAACTCGGCGCGCGTGCGGTAGGTGTTGCCGATCCGGACCCCGAACCGCACCTCACCGGGCCCCGCGAGCGGCACTCCGTTCCTCACGTACCCGCGGTCGCGCAGGAACGTCGACCAGTGCACCTTGGTCACCAGCTTGACGTTGCGGACGACCTCGCCGGGCTTCGAGATCCTGACCAGCGACGGGAACGTCACCTTCGGGATGTTGTCCGAGAAGTCCTGCCGGCCCGTCAACGGCCACGTACCGGTCGGCAGGCCGCGCAGCGTCAGGATGCCGCGGGCGTCCGTGAACGAGTAGCGCTCGCCGAACACCGGGCTGGTCGCTCCCTTCGCCTCCACGAGGTAGCGCGGCAGACGGTGGCCGGATGGCGTCGTGACGGTGGCGCGCACCGTGCTGCCTCGAGCCACCTCGAACGTGCCGAGCGAGGCCGTGCCCTCCTGCACCGTCACCGTGACGGGGTCGACCCAGGTGTACTTCACGGGGTTCGGCTCCCAGTAGAAGCTGTCGGTGAAGTACTCCTCCGCGACCAAGGTGTACTGGCCGGGCGCCGCGGCGGTCGTGCTGAACTCGCCGGTCGCCGACGTCACCAGGTCGATCGCGGCACCGCCGCCGGCTGGCGTGAGCCGGACCTTCATGCCCTTCACCGGGCGGTCGAGATCGTCGACGATCCGGCCGGTCACCTGCGTCGCGGGTGCCTCGGCCACCGCCGGCTGCATCGCCGTCGCCGCCAGCACCATCGTCATGACGGCCACCACGGCCGCTGCCCATCCCCGCATGCTCGATCCCCCCGGACCTGTCGGACTCCTCCAGCGAGGGTACGTCGCCGCGTGAGTCATGTCACGGCTGTGACGGATGGGAACAAGGACGCGCGGCGGCGCGTTCAGGACCACTGTCGCCTCGGGCGACCCGTCCCCCACCGCACGACCGCACAGGAGCACTGTGACCACCACTGCCACCTCGGCACCGCCCACCTCGAGCACCGACCACTCCGGCCGCCTCATCGCGCTGCTGGTCGGCTCGGCCTTCGTCGTGATCCTCAACGAGACGATCATGAGCGTCGCGCTGCCCGAGCTGATGCGCGAGTTCGACGTCCAGGCGACGACGGCGCAGTGGCTGACCACGGCGTTCCTGCTGACCATGGCCGTGGTCATCCCGATCACCGGCTTCCTGCTGACGCGCTTCCCGCTGCGCCGGGTCTTCATGGCGGCGATGATCTCGTTCACCGCCGGCACGCTGCTCGCGGCGTTGGCGCCCACCTTCGGCGTGCTCGTGGCCGCTCGCGCGGTCCAGGCCGTCGGCACCGCGCTGATGATGCCGCTGCTGATCACGACGATCCTCAACCTGGTGCCGGCCGACCGCCGCGGTCGCATGATGGGCACGGTCTCGATCGTCATCTCCGTCGCGCCCGCGATCGGCCCGACGATCTCGGGCCTCGTCCTCGACCAGCTCGACTGGCGCTGGATGTTCTGGCTCGTGCTCCCCATCGCGCTCGTCGCGCTCGTCCTGGGCGCGGCGTGGGTGCGGAACGTGACCGAGCCGGTCGACGTGCCCATCGACGTGCCCTCGGTGGTCCTCTCGGCCCTCGCGTTCGGCGGCCTCATCTACGGCCTCAGCAGCATCGGCGAGGCCGCCGCGGGCGAGGTGCCCGTGTCGCCGTGGATCCCGATCGCGGTGGGCGCCCTGGCGCTCGTCGTGTTCGTGCTGCGCCAGCTGTCGCTGCGCGAGCGGGCCCTGCTGGACCTGCGCACCTTCGCACATCGCAGCTTCTCGATCGCGGTCGTCCTCGTCGCCGTCAGCATGATGGCGCTGTTCGGCACGCTGATCCTGCTGCCGATCTACCTCCAGTCCGTGCTCGGCCTCAGCACGCTCGACACGGGGCTCGTGCTGCTGCCCGGCGGTCTGGTCATGGGCCTGCTGGCGCCGTTCGTCGGCCGCCTGTTCGACCAGCACGGCCCCCGCCCGCTGGTCGCCCCGGGCGCCGCGATCACCTCGGCCGCCCTCTGGTCGATGTCGATGTTCGACACGGACACGTCGCAGGGCCTCGTCGTCGCGGTGCACGTCGCGATGAGCGTCGGCCTCGCGCTGATGTTCACGCCGCTGCTCACCTCGGCGCTCGGCTCACTGCCGCACCACCTGTACTCCCACGGCAGCGCCACCGTCTCGACGCTGCAGCAGGTCGCGGGCGCCGCCGGCACCGCGCTGTTCGTGACGGTGATGACGCGCCACTCGGTGGCCGAGCTGGACGCCGGCGCATCGGTCGTCGACGCCACCGCCGCGGGCGTCCACGCCGCCCTGTTCTACGGCGGCGCGATCTCCGCGATCGCGGTCGTCGTGGCGCTGTTCGTGCGGAGCACGAAGACCGAGACGGCCGAGGTCGTCGAGCCCGCCGCGCACTGACACGAGGGCGGGTTCGCCCGCCTCCGAACGTGGCGTTCCACTCTGCGGCGGCTCCCGGTTACCGGCCGGGAACTACCGTAGAGTGAACGTCATCGTTCGGAACCTTCCCGAGGCCCAGGCGAGCCCGCCGCCGGCTGAAGGTTCCCAGCATCCGTTCGCCGATGCCCCGAGGATTCTTCACCCATGACCGAGTTCGTCCCGCAGTTCCGTCCCGACGCCACCGCCGCTCTCACCGAGGCGATGGCGCGACGGATCCTCGTGCTCGACGGCGCCATGGGCACCGCCATCCAGCGCGACCGGCCCGACGAGGCCGGCTACCGCGGCGAGCGCTTCGCGCAGTGGTCGTGCGACGTCCAGGGCAACAACGACCTCCTGACGCTGACCCAGCCCGAGATCATCGCGAGCATCCACCGCGAGTACCTCGAGGCCGGCGCCGACATCATCGAGACGAACACGTTCAACGCGAACGCGATCTCGCTGCGCGACTACGACATGGTCGACCTCGCGTACGAGCTGAACTACGCCGCCGCGCGGCTCGCCCGCGAGGCCGCGGACGCCGTGGGCACGCCCGAGCACCCGCGCTACGTCGCCGGCGCGCTCGGCCCGACCACGCGCACCGCCTCGATCTCCCCCGACGTCAACGACCCCGGCGCCCGTAACGTCACGTGGGACGAGCTCGTCGACGCCTACCTCGTCGCCGCGCGCGGTCTGGTCGACGGCGGCGCCGACCTGCTGATGATCGAGACGATCTTCGACACCCTCAACGCCAAGGCGGCGATCTTCGCCGTCGAGACGCTGTTCGAGGAGACCGGCCGCCGCTGGCCCGTCGTCATCTCCGGCACGATCACCGACGCGTCGGGCCGCACGCTCTCGGGTCAGACGGTCGAGGCCTTCTGGCACTCGGTCCGCCACGTGCGCCCGCTGCTCGTGGGCCTGAACTGCGCCCTGGGCGCCGACGAGATGCGCCCCTACATCGCCGAGCTCTCGCGCATCGCCGACTGTCACATCTCCTGCTACCCCAACGCGGGCCTGCCGAACGCCTTCGGCGAGTACGACGAGTCGCCCGACCAGACCGCGGGGATCCTGCGCGAGTTCGCCGAGAGCGGCTTCTTCAACGTGGTCGGCGGCTGCTGCGGCACGACGCCGGCCCACATCGGCCGCATCGCCTCGGTCGTCGAGGGCCTGCCCCCGCGCGAGCTGCCCGAGATCGCCCCGGCACTGCGCCTCTCGGGTCTCGAGCCCGTCACCGTGACCGAGGACTCCCTGTTCGTCAACGTGGGCGAGCGCACGAACATCACGGGATCGGCCCGCTTCCGCAACCTCATCAAGGCCGAGGACTACCCGGCGGCCCTCGCGGTGGCGCTGCAGCAGGTAGAGAACGGCGCGCAGGTCATCGACATCAACATGGACGAGGGCATGATCGACGGCGTCGCCGCGATGGACCGCTTCTGCAAGCTGATCGCGGCCGAGCCCGACATCAGCCGCGTGCCGGTCATGGTCGACTCGTCCAAGTTCGAGGTCATCGAGACCGGCCTCAAGGCCATCCAGGGCAAGTGCATCGTCAACTCGATCTCCCTGAAGGAAGGCGAGGAGAAGTTCGTCGAGCAGGCGCGCCTGTGCCGCAAGTACGGCGCGGCCGTCGTGGTCATGGGCTTCGACGAGGACGGCCAGGCCGACAACCTCGAGCGCCGCAAGCAGATCAGCGAGCGCGCCTACCGGATCCTGACCGAGGAGGTCGGCTTCCCGGCCGAGGACATCATCTTCGACCCGAACGTCTTTGCCGTCGCCACGGGCATCGAGGAGCACGCCGAGTACGGCCTGGACTTCATCGAGGCCACCCGCTGGATCAAGCAGAACCTGCCCGGCGCGCTCGTCTCGGGCGGCGTCTCCAACGTCTCGTTCTCGTTCCGCGGCAACAACCCCGTGCGCGAGGCCATCCACGCCGTCTTCCTCTTCCACGCCATCGGCGCGGGCATGGACATGGGCATCGTGAACGCCGGCGCGCTCGTGCCCTACGACACCGTGCCCACCGAGCTGCGCGACCGCATCGAGGACGTCGTCCTCAACCGCCGCGACGACGCCACGGAGCGCCTCCTCGAGATCGCCTCGGACTACGCCGGCGACGGCGAGAAGGCCGAGGCCGCCACCGAGGAGTGGCGCGACCTGCCCGTCGGCGAGCGCATCACCCACGCCCTCGTGAAGGGCATCGACGCCCACGTCGAGTCCGACACCGAGGAGCTGCGCCAGCTGATCTCCGATCGCGGCGGCCGCCCGATCGAGGTCATCGAGGGCCCACTGATGGACGGCATGAACGTCGTCGGCGACCTGTTCGGCGCCGGCAAGATGTTCCTGCCCCAGGTCGTGAAGTCAGCGCGGGTCATGAAGAAGGCCGTCGCGTACCTCATCCCGTTCATCGAGGCCGAGAAGTCGCCCGACGACGTGGGCAACAGCAACGGCACCGTCGTCATGGCCACGGTCAAGGGCGACGTGCACGACATCGGCAAGAACATCGTCGGGGTCGTGCTGCAGTGCAACAACTACGACGTCATCGACCTCGGCGTCATGGTGCCGGCGCAGAAGATCCTGGACGCCGCGCGCGAGCACGACGCCGACGTCATCGGCCTGTCCGGCCTCATCACGCCGTCGCTCGACGAGATGGAGAGCTTCGCCGCCGAGATGGCGCGCCAGGACTTCGACATCCCGCTGCTGATCGGCGGCGCCACCACGTCGCGCGCCCACACCGCCGTCAAGGTCGACCGCAAGTACCCCGGCCCCGTCGTGTGGGTCAAGGACGCCTCGCGCTCGGTGCCGGTCGTGGCCGCCCTGCTCTCGGACGAGCAGCGCCCGAAGCTCATGGCCGACATCAAGACCGACTACGACGCGCTGCGCGAGCGCCACGCCAACCGCGGCGACGCGCGCACGATCCTGCCGCTCGAGGCCGCGCGCGAGGGCCAGACGCCGCTCGACTGGTCGGCCTACACGCCTCCGGTCCCGGCGAAGCCCGGCATCCACGAGTTCGGCCCGTACCCGCTGGGCGAGCTGCGCGAGTACATCGACTGGCAGCCGTTCTTCAACGCCTGGGAGATGAAGGGCTCGTTCCCCGACATCCTCAATTCCCCGACGCACGGCGAGGCCGCGCGCAAGCTCTACGACGACGCCAACGAGATGCTCGACCGCATCATCGCCGAGGACTGGCTGACCGCACGCGGCATCGCCGGTCTGTTCCCCGCGGCCCGTGAGGGCGACAGCACGATCGTCTACGCCGACGAGTCGCGCACGACCGAGCTCACGCGCCTGCACCACCTGCGCCAGCAGACCGAGCACCGCCCCGGCGTCCCGCACCGCTCCCTGGCCGACTTCGTCGCGCCGGCCGAGACGGGCCTGCCCGACTACGTGGGCGCCTTCGCGGTCACCGCCGGACTCGGCAGCACCGAGCGCGTCACGGCGTTCAAGGCCGAGCTCGACGACTACTCCGCGATCATGGTCGAGGCGCTGGCCGACCGGCTGGCCGAGGCGTTCGCCGAGCGCCTGCACGAGCGGGTGCGCACCGAGCTGTGGGGCTACTCCCCCGACGAGAAGCTCTCGAACACCGAGCTCATCAAGGAGAAGTACGACGGCATCCGTCCGGCGCCGGGCTACCCCGCGTGCCCCGAGCACACCGAGAAGCGCACCATCTGGGAGCTGCTCGACGTCGAGGCGCGCACGGGCATCGAGCTGACCGAGAGCATGGCGATGTGGCCGGGCGCCTCGGTGAGCGGTCTGTACTTCTCGCACCCGCAGTCGCAGTACTTCGTGCTCGGCCGGATCGGGCGCGACCAGGTGCAGGACTACGCGGAGCGCAAGGGCTGGACCATCGCGGAGGCCGAGCGGTGGCTGTCGCCGAACCTCGGCTATCGAACCGAGGATGAGTAGGCTGAAGGCGTGACCGACGCCGACATCGCCCGCCTGAGGAACCCCTGGATGGTGGCCGCCTTCGAGGGCTGGAACGATGCGGCGGACGCCGCCACGAGCACCGTCGACCATCTCCTCGAGGAGTGGGACGCCGAGATCTTCGCCGAGCTCGACCCGCAGGAGTTCTACGACTTCCAGGCGGTCCGCCCGGTCATCGCGCCCTCGGAGAACGGCACGCGCGACATCGTGTGGCCCACCCCCACGCTGTACCTGGCCCATCCGCCGCGCCAGGATCGCGACGTCCTGCTCCTGCGCGCGGTCGAGCCGAACTACCGCTGGCAGGCGTTCTGCGCCACGGTGGTGGATCTCGCGCAGGCCGCCGGCGTGCACGAGCTGATCACCCTCGGCGCCCTGCTGGCCGACACGCCGCACACGCGCCCCGTGCCCGTCACCGGATCCACGAACGACCCCGTGCTGATGGAGCGGCTCTCCCTCGACCAGTCGCGCTACAGCGGCCCCATCGGCATCACCACCGTGCTCAGCGACGTCGCCGCCCGCGCGGGACTGGCCACCGCCGGCATCTGGGCCGCCGTGCCGCACTACGTGGCCGAGCCGCCCTGCTACAAGGCCACGCTGGGCCTGCTGGGCGCCCTCGAGGACGCGATCGGCGTCGGACTCCCCCAGGGCGTGCTGCGCGAGATGTCCGACGCCTGGCAGCGCGGCGCCGACGACCTCATGGAGCAGGACGAGGACCTGCTCGAGTACGTCCGCACCCTGGAGAACGAGCGCGACGCCGGCGAGCCGCCCGAGGCCTCCGGCGACGCGATCGCGCGGGAGTTCGAGCGCTACCTGCGCCGGCGCCCCACCGAGGACTCCTGACGCCCGGTCCCCTTCGTGAGCGGTGAGCAGTCAACCCTTCCCGCAGGTGGGCGGTGACTGGTCAACCTCATGAGGGGTGCTTGAGGTTGAGCACTCACCGCTCCCCGGCGGTCAGAGCGCGACGCCGAGCAGCGCGTCGACCGCGGCGCGCACGGTGCGCGGTCCGTCCACGTCGGTGCCCTGCGTGGCGGCCCACTCGTCGACCGCCGCGAGGGCGGCCGGCGCGTCGAGGTCGTTCGCGAGCGCCGCGCGCAGCCGCTCGACGAGCTCCTCGCCCGAGGGACCGGTCGAGCGGTCGGCCGCGGCGCGCCACGTGGCGAGGCGCTGCTCGGCGGCGTCGATCGCTTCGGCGAACCACTCCCAGTCCTCGCGGTAGTGGTGCGCCAGCAGCGCGAGCCGGATCGCCATCGGGTCGTGACCCTCGGCGCGCAGCTTCGAGACGAGCACCAGGTTGCCCTTGGACTTGCTCATCTTCTCGCCCTCGTAGCCGACCATGCCGGCGTGGACGTAGGCGCGCGCGAACGGCTCGCCCGTGGCGGCCTCGGCCTCGGCGGCCGACATCTCGTGGTGCGGGAAGACCAGGTCGGAGCCACCGCCCTGCACGTCGAACGCCGTGCCCAGGTGGTGCAGGGCGATCGCGGCGCACTCGATGTGCCAGCCGGGACGGCCGCGGCCGAGCTCGGTGTCCCAGGCGGGCTCGCCCGGTCGCTCGGCCTGCCACAGGAGGCAGTCGAGCGGGTCGCGCTTGCCGGCGCGGTCGGGGTCGCCGCCGCGCTCGGGGAAGATCCTCAGCATCGTCTCGGTGTCGAAGCCCGAGACCTCGCCGAACGTCCCCGACGAGCGGACCTCGAAGTACAGGTCGTCATCGACCTTGTAGACGCCGCCGGTCTTCTCCAGGCGGCGCACGAGGTCGATCACGAGCGGGATCGACTCGACCGCGCCGATGTAGTGCTCGGGCGGCAGGATGCGCAGGGCCGTCATGTCCTCGCGGAACAGCTGCGTCTCGCGCTCGGCGAGCTGGACCCAGTCGATGCCCGTGGCGTTCGCGCGCTCGAGCAGCGGGTCGTCGACGTCGGTGACGTTCTGCGTGTAGTGGACCTCAAGGCCTTGGTCGAGCCACTGGCGCTGCAGCAGGTCGAACGCGAGGTACGTGTTCGCGTGCCCGAGGTGCGTGGCGTCGTAGGGCGTGATGCCGCAGACGTAGAGGCGCGCGGCGCCGTCGGGCGCCGACGGGACCACCGTGCGGCGGGCCGTGTCATGGACGTGGAGCTGCGGTCCCGTACCGAGCCCGGAGTCCGAGAGTCGTGGGATCGGCGGGCGGGACCAACTCTGCATGTCGTCGAGCCTATCGGGACCCTGAAGTCCACAATGAGCAGGTGATCATGGATTGCGCGGTGTATCTCGACGGAGTGCGCGAGGAGACCGACCGCGACCCCGAGACGCTCGACGACACGCTGGCCGACCTGAGCGGTCAGGACTTCCTCTGGATCGGCGTCAGCGACCCCACGCACGAGGAGATGGAGCGCCTCGGCGGCGCCCTCGGACTGCACCCGCTGGCGATCGAGGACACGCTCGCTCCCCACCAGCGGCCGCGTGTGGACCGGTTCAGCGACCACCTGTTCCTGTCGCTGCGGATCGTCTCGTACAGCGACGACGACATCACCACCAGCGAGGTCAACATCTGTCTCGGACGGCACTACGTCCTGACGGTGCGCCACGGTGGGCCCGAGCTGTCGATGGCCCGCCACCGCGCCGAACGGGTGCCCGAGCGGCTCAGGCAGGGCCCGATCGCGGCCGTCCACGCCGTCGTGGACGCGATCGTCGACCGCTACGAGGACGTCGCCGGCGAGCTCGTGACCGACGTCGAGGAGGTCGAGACCTCGGTGTTCTCGGCCGACCGCACCCGCGACTCGGCCCGCATCTACCGGCTCAAGCGCGAGACGCTGGAGTTCCGGCACGCCGTCGCTCCCCTGCGCGACCCGATCCTGCGCTTCGCCCAGGTGGCCGACCCCGAGGACCTGCGCCCGTACTTCCGCGACATCGCCGACCACCTCCAGCGCGCCCTCGACGCCATCGACTCGATCGACTCGCTGCTGACCAACGCGCTCAACGCCCACCTCGCCCAGCTGAGCGTGCAGCAGAACGAGGACATGCGGAAGCTCACCGCCGGCGCCACGCTGTTCGCCATCCCCACGGCCGTCGCCGGGATCTACGGGATGAACTTCGAGCACATGCCCGAGCTCACCTGGACCTACGGCTACCCGATCTGCCTCGCCGCCATGGGCGCCGCCTGCTTCTACGTCTACCGCCGATTCAAGAAGTCGGGCTGGCTGTGAGGGTTCGAGCGGAGATCCCGTCGTGACTGCCCACGAGGACGGACGGACGAAAGACAGGTTCGGCGTGCCCCCGTACCCGGCGACGGGTCGTCCGGAACAGCCGACACCGCGGAACCCGTCGCCGTGGCCCTGGATCGTCGGCGTGAGCGCCGCACTCGGCCTGCTCTACCTCGCGGTGCTGGTCGGCTACTGGCTGATCGCCTCGGCCTGACGTCAGGGACGGGCGTGCGGGACGAACGATGAGGCCTTTGGCCCCGCTCCGGTATCCACATGCATCATTGTTCGTCCCATGACCGCGCCCACTGCCTATCTTGTGGCGCTCAGGCCCACATACAGGCGCAGGTGGCACAAGATCACCCGTCGGCCCGCTCAGCTGACGAACGATGATGCCTTCGGCCCCGCTCCGATACCCGAATGCCTCATCGTTCGTCCCGGCCGCGCCCCACAGCGGCGTCAGGCAGCGACCGCCCCGGTGAGGACGCCGGCGGCGAGCAGGATGAGCACGAGGGAGCCGAGGGCGACGCGGTAGATCACGAACGGCTTGTACGAATGGTTGCTGACGTACTTGAGCAGCCAGTGGATCACGGCGAGGCCGACCACGAACGAGACGGCCGTGCCGACGAGCGTGGGCACGGTGCCGTAGGCGTTCTCACCGCCCGGGATGTCCTTGAGCTTGTAGACGCCGGCGCCCACGACGGCGGGGATCGCCAGCAGGAACGCGTAGCGGGTGGCGGCCTGGCGCTCGTAGCCCAGGAACAGGCCCATCGAGATCGTCGCGCCCGAGCGGGACACGCCCGGCACCAGCGCGCACGACTGCGCGAAGCCGAGCAGGATCGCGTCGCGCGTGGAGAGGTCGGCGATCGGCTTGGTCTTGCGCCCCAGCTTCTCCGCGAGGCCGAGCACGAGGCCCATGCCGATGAGCATCGCGCCGATGAACCACAGGTTCCGGAACTCGCTGTCGATCAGGTCCTCCAGCAGCAGGCCCAGGATCACGATCGGCGTCGAGCCGATGATGATGAACCAGCCCATCCGCCACTCGGACTGGCGACGGGCGTCGGCGCTGAACAGGCCCTTCACCCAGCCGGACCCGATGGTCCAGATGTCACGCCAGAAGTAGAGGACGACCGCCAGCTCGGTGCCGATCTGGACCACCGCGGTGTACGCGGCGCCGGGGTCCTCCCAGCCGAGCAGCTGCGGCACGATCGCCAGGTGCGCGCTGCTCGAGATCGGGAGGAATTCGGTCAGGCCCTGGACGATGCCCAGGATGACGGAGCGCAGCAGATCCACCGTGCGAGCCTACACAGCAAAGTTCAGGCCACCGACTAACCTCATCCGCATGCAGGTGCGTCGACTCGGCGGTTCCGGTCTCCAGGTGTCGCGACTCGCTCTCGGGACCATGTCCTGGGGTGCGGCCGTCGACGAGTACGCGGCCGACGAGCAGCTGAGGCTGTTCCTCGACTCCGGCGGCACCCTTCTCGACACCGCCCCCATCTACGGCGACGGATCGTGCGAGCGCGTCATCGGCGCGCTGCTCGACAAGCACGGCGCCCGCGACGAGCTCGTGCTGGCCGGCAAGGCGGGGGTCGCGCGTCGTGACGGCCGCGTCGTCACCGACGGCTCCCTGCGCTCGCTGCTGCGCCAGCTGGACCAGACGCTCGCCGACCTCGGCACCGACCACCTCGACCTGTGGCAGGTCCACCGCTGGGACGACTCCGTCCCCGTCGACGAGACGATGGCCGCGCTCGACCAGGCGATCCGCTCGGGCAAGGTCCGCTACGCCGGCATCAGCAACTTCACCGGTTGGCAGACCGTGGCCGCCCAGCACGCGTTCAGCCGGCTCGGCGGTGGCGTGCCGCTGGTCAGCACCCAGGTCGAGTACTCGCTGCTGCGACGCGAGCCCGAGATCGAGGTCGTCCCGGCCGCGCAGCACGCGGGCCTGAGCCTCCTCGCCTGGTCGCCGCTGGGCCGCGGCGTCCTCACCGGGAAGTACCGCGGCGGCGTCCCTTCCGACTCGCGGGCGGCCGATGCCCGCTGGGAGGCGTTCGTCGCCCCTCACCTGACCCCGTCCAAGGCCCGTGTGGTCGATGCCCTCGCGGCAGCCGCCGAGGGACTCGGCGTGCCGATCTCCCACGTCGCGCTGGCCTGGCTGCGCGACCAGCCGCACGTCGGCGCCGCGATCGTCGGCGCCCGCACCACCGCCCAGCTCCAGGAGTCCCTCGGCTCCGAGCTGCTCGACCTGCCCCACGAGATCGTCGCCGCGCTGAGCGACGTGTCCGAAGGAGTCCGATGATCGAGTACGAGTTCTGGGACGTCGCCATCTCGCGCACCAAGTCGCGCAACGCCGTGTGCCAGTGGCTGACACAGGCGGCCGAGTTCCAGGGCTGGGAGCTCGACCGCCTGCGCAAGGATCCCACCGGTCACCGCACGGTGCGGCTGCGGCGCAAGGTCATCCGGATGCGCGCCACCGTCTGACGGTCAGGCGTCGTCCGTCTCGCCGCGGCTGCGCCGCAGCGCACGGGCCCGACGGACGTCCTCCTCGTACTTCTTGCGGTCCTTCTCGATCTTCGTGGTGTCGCGCGGAGGCAGCTGGATCTCCTCCTCGGCCGGCAGCCCGGCCTGCAGCTCACGACCCCGCTCGAGCTCGGCGTCGAGCTCGGCGCCGAAGATCAGCGCGAGGTTCGTGATCCACAGCCACAGCAGGAACACGATGACGCCGGCCAGGGAGCCGTACGTGCGGTCATAGTTCGAGAAGTTGGCCACGTAGAGGCCGAACAGCGCCGACGCGATCAGCCACGTCACGATCGCGACCACGGCGCCCACGCTGATCCAGCGGAACCGGGGCTGCTTGACGTTCGGCGTGACGTAGTAGAGCAGCGCCACGATGAGCACCACGACGCACAGCATCACGGGCCACTTGGCGATGTTCCAGACCGTCACGGCGGTCTCGCCGATCCCGAGGGCGTTGCCGACCGCCTCCGCGGCGGGACCGGTGAGCACGAGACTCAGCCCCACGAGCGCGGTGAGCAGGACCGTCACCAGCGTCAGCACCAGCATGACCGGGCGAAGCTTCCAGAACGGACGTCCCTCGTCGATCTCGTAGATGCGGTTCATGCCCCGCGAGAACGCGTTGACGTAGGCCGAGGCCGACCACAGCGCCGCTGCGAGGCCGATGACGAACCCGAGACCCGAGTTCTGGTTCTCACCCAGCTGGCGCAGCGTCGGCTCCAGCGTCTCCGCGGCGCCGGAGGCCCCGACGTCTCGCAGCACCTGGAGCATCGCGTCGACCGTGTCCGCGCTGCGGCCCGTCAGGCCGACGAGCGACAGCACGGCCAGCAGACCGGGGAACAGGGCCAGCACCGAGTAGTACGTCAGCGCGGCCGCCAGGTCGGTCCCCTGGTCCTCGGAGAACTCCCGAGCGGTCTTGCGGAACACGTACATCCACGGCCGCTTCTTGAGCTCCTTCGGCGAGTCGGGGCCGTGCGCCTGACCGGGTTCGGATGCCATCAGCGGCGCCGGCGCAGCGAGCGGAGCACCAGGCTCGCGAGGTACAGCGACAGGAGGCCGCCGGCGAGTGCCAGCACCTCCGGGCGCGGCTTGCCGTCGGAGTCGACGACCTGCGTCTTCGCGGACTCGGTGAACTCGTGCGCGGACTCCTTCGCCCTGGACTTGACGTCGAACTTCGCGGCCAGCTCGTCGACGGTGTCGGCGAGCTGCTCACGGGTGCGCTCGACGTCCTCGCGCAGCACTTCGGATTCGTGGGGTTCGGTCATGGGTTCCTCCGGTTCAGTGATCGCGGGCGTGACGGACGGCGTCGACGTCGGCCTTGACGCTCTCCACCGTCGCCTGGGGCACGGGGGCGCCGGCCTCCTGCACGCGGTTCTTGCCCATGAGGGCGGCGACGCCGGCGATGACGAACAGCACCACCGCGACGATCAGGGCGGCGATCCAGACGTCCATGGCGAGCGACAGTGCCGCGATGATCGCGGCGATCAGCGCGCCGAGGCCGTACAGCGCGATCAGGCCGCCGGCGCCGATGATGCCGGCGCCGACGCCGGCCCGCTTGGCCTTGCTCGAGACCTCGATCTGGGCGAGGCGCATCTCGTCCCGGACGAGCGTCTTGAGATCGTCGGTCAGGCGCGAGATGAGCTCGCCCGTCGAGGCCTCACCACCGGGCTCGTGGTGACTCATCGCCCACCGGCTCCGGTCCCGCCGCCGGTCGTGCCCGAGCCGCCCGTGCCGGAGGTACCGGTGCCGCCCGGAGTCGAGCCGGCGCCGGAGCCGAAGCTGCTGCCGCCGGTGCTGGACCCGGTGCTGCCGGAGCCGGAGCCCGAGCCGCCGAAGCCGGACCCGCTGCTGCCGGAGCTCGAGCCGCTGCCCGAGTCGCTCCCGCCCATTCCCGGCACGTGCTCCTGGGCGGCGTGCTGCGCCTTGTCGGCCACGTCCTGGACCCGCGGGTCCTTCCACAGGCTCTGCGCCTTCTGGACGATCTGGTCGTACCGCTCTCGTCCCGAGCGCGTGCCCAGGACGTATCCGGCCGCGGCACCTACGAGGAACGTCAACTTTCGGGCCATGGTGGCCACCTCCACTCGATCGACTGTGACTCTTGCGTCGAGGGAGTACCCCACCCCTGCGGAGGTATGCGGGGTCAGGCCAGATCGAGGAACTCGTCGAAGACCCGGGTGCCGAACTGCAGCGCGTCGACCGGCACGCGCTCGTCGACGCCGTGGAACAGGGCGGTGAAGTCGAGGTCGGCAGGGAGCCGCAGCGGCACGAACCCGTACGACGTCATGCCGAGCTTGTGCCACGCCTTCGCGTCGGTGCCACCGGACATGAGGAAGGGCGCGACGTGCGCCTCGGGGTCGTGCTTGAGCAGCGACACGGTCATCGCGTCGACGAGGTCGCCCTCGAAGCCGTACTCGAGCGGGATGTCCTGGTGGTACGGCTCGACCCGGACGCCCTCGCCGACGATGTCCTGCACGCGCGACACGAACGTCTCGTGGTGTCCGGGCAGCGGACGTCCGTCGACGTAGGCGACGGCCTCCCCCGGCACGACGTTGTGCTTGTACCCGGCCTGCGCCATCGTCGTGTTGGTCGAGTTCCGCAGGCCGGAGCCGATCATCCGCACGGCGGGGCCGAAGTGCTCGAGGAGCTCGTCGGGCGTGCCCTCGGTGCCGCTCAGCTCGCGCACCTTGTCCAGCAGCAGCCGCATCGAGGGGCCGGGCTCGAGGGGCCACTCGTGCTCGCCGATGCGGACGAGCGCCCGGGCGAGGTGGGTGATCGCGTTGTCGGGGTTGGCCATCGAGCCGTGGCCGGCCGTGCCGGTGGCGGTGAGGCGCAGCCAGGCGATGCCCTTCTCCCCCGACTCCAGCAGGTAGAGGCGCTTGCCGGCGACCTCGGTGGAGAAGCCGCCGACCTCGCCGACGGCCTCGGTGCAGCCCTCGAACCACTCGGGGTGCTCGGCCACGAGCCAGTGGGCGCCGAGCTGTCCGCCGGCCTCCTCGTCGGCCGTGAAGACCAGCAGGATCGGGCGGGCGGGGATGCGGCCGGCACGCTGGCGCTCGCGCACCACGGCCAGCAGGATCGCGTCGAAGTCCTTCATGTCCACGGCGCCGCGGCCCACGACGTAGTCGTCGACGATCTCGGCGGCGAACGGGTCGACCGACCAGTCCGACGCCTGCGCCGGCACCACGTCGAGGTGGCCGTGGACCACGAGCCCGGGGCGCGAGGAGGTCTGGTCGCCCCACCGCGCCAGCACCGAGGCGCGTCCGGACTCCGACTCGAGGATGGTCGACTCGATGCCGACCTCGGCGAGGCTGGCGGCGACGTACTCGGCGGCGGCGCGCTCGCCCGGGCCCGAGGAGTCACCGTAGTTGGACGTGTCGATCCGGATCAGGTCACGGCAGAGGTCAACGACCTCGTTCTCGGCGGCGGACATGCGTCCAGCCTAGTCAGGCCAGCAGACGCCGCAGGACCGTCGAGACCATCAGGCCCAGCAGCCGCCGGGTGACCGGGTCGAGGAGGCGCGGCACGCCGATGACGCTCACGTCCTCGTCCCACGTGACGACCGACCCCGTGCCGTGCGGCTCGACGGTGATCGAGGCCCTCCCCCGGACGACGCGTCCCCGCTTCACGAGGTCGACGCGGCGCGGCGGCTCCCACGCCGTCACGTCCATCGGGTCGTCGAAGCCGACGGGTCCGATCGCGGTCCGGGCGGTGAAGCCGTCGGGCCGCGTGGTGATCGTCGTGAGGGGCACGCGGTGGCGCTCCCAATCGGTCACCCGAGCGAACGCCGACTCGACGTCGTGGTGTGACGTGTACCTCACTACCGTCCTGGCCATACGGACAGCGTAGAGTTGAATCCATGTTCAACAAGGGCACCATGCCGTTCTCCTCGGTCGCCGACGTCAAGGCGCGCCTGGCCACGGCCGGCTACCTGGCCTCGGACGCCGTCGCCACCACCGTCTTCCTCGCCAGCGAGCTGGGCAAGCCGCTGCTCGTCGAGGGCCCCGCCGGCGTCGGCAAGACCGAGCTCTCGCGCGCGGTCGCCCAGGCCTGCGGCGCCGAGCTCGTCCGCCTCCAGTGCTACGAGGGCGTCGACGAGTCGCGCGCGATCTACGAGTGGAACCACGCGAAGCAGCTGCTGCGCATCTCGGCCGGACAGGACGAGACGTGGAGCGAGGCGAAGTCGGACATCTTCTCCGAGGAGTTCCTGCTGCCGCGCCCGCTGCTCTCGGCGATCCGCAACGAGGGCCCCACGGTGCTGCTCATCGACGAGACCGACAAGGCCGACGTCGAGATCGAGGGTCTGCTGCTGGAGGTCCTGGGCGACTTCCAGATCACGATCCCCGAGCTCGGCACCGTGACGGCGACCCAGCGCCCCTTCGTGGTGCTGACCTCGAACGCGACCCGCGAGCTGAGCGAGGCGCTGCGCCGCCGCTGCCTGTTCCTGCACATCGAGTTCCCCTCGGCCGACCTGGAGCGCGACATCGTCGCCCTGAAGGTGCCCGACCTCGACCAGGCGCTCGCCGACTCGGTGGTCCGCGTCGTCAACGCCCTGCGCGCGATGCCGCTGCGCAAGGCCCCCTCGGTCTCCGAGACGCTCGACTGGGCGCGCACCCTCGTGGCCCTCGGCGCCGACACCCTGACCTCCGAGGTCGTCTCGGAGAGCCTCGGCGTCGTGCTCAAGCACAACGACGACATCGACAAGGCCCGCGCGAAGCTGGACCTGGACGCCGTTCTCTCATGAGCACCCAGGTCGCCACCCGGCTGGTCGAGTTCGTCGAGGCGCTGCGCGTCAAGGGCGTCAACGCCGGGCCCAGCGAGACGATCGACGCGGCCGACGTCATGCGCGTGCTGGGCCTCGACGACCGCGATCTGCTCCGCGAGGGCCTCGCCGCTGCGCTCGTGCGCCGCGGCGGTCAGCGCGACGTCTTCGACCAGACCTTCGACCTGTTCTTCCCGATCGGCGTGGGCCGTCCCGAGGCCGCCCGCGACGCCGACGAGGACCTCGACGTCCAGCAGATCCGCGAGCTGCTGCTCATGGCGCTGCTCGACCGCGACCCGCGCACGCTGGCTCAGATCGCGGAGATCGCCGTCGACGTGCTCGGCGAGGTGGGCCAGCCCGGCACCGAGACCGCCGGCTGGTCGGCCTACCAGACCATCGACCGGCTCCAGCCCCAGACGCTCATCGCCGCCGCCATGGCGATGCGTCCCGGTGGCGGTTCGGGCCAGGGCGGGCAGGGCCTCGGCACGCAGTTCACCGACCGCCTCGCCCGCGACGAGGTCCGTCAGGGCGTCGAGGCCTTCCGCGAGATGGTGCAGGCCGAGGCCCGGCGTCGCTCCGCCGAGCTGCGTGGCCGCGAGCTCGTCGCCCGCCACGCCGTGCGCTCGTCACGCGACCGCGTGGACTTCCTCAGCGCGAACCGCCAGCAGCTCGAGGAGCTGCGCCGCTCGGTGCAGCCCCTCGCGCGCGTGCTGGCCACGCGCCTGTCCGCCCGTCGCCGGCGTCGCCGCCGCGGGAAGATCGACATGCGCCGCACGCTGCGCCGCGCGATGGGCACCGGCGGCGTCCCGATGCGACCCGTGTTCGAGAAGCCGCGTCCCAGCCGCCCCGAGCTCGTCCTGCTGTGCGACGTCTCGGGCTCGGTCGCGGGCTTCTCCAACTTCACGATGCTGCTGACGCAGGCACTGAGCGCGCAGTTCAGCAAGGTCCGCGTCTTCGCCTTCGTCAACGCCATGGCCGAGGTCACCGAGATCGTCCGCGACGGCGCGGTCTCCGGTGGCGCCGAGATCGAGCCGCGCATCCGCGCCGAGGCGAAGATCACGAAGTGGCACACGAGCAGCGACTACGGCGAAGCCTTCCTGGACTTCCAGGAGTTCTTCCTCGACGCGGTCGGCCCGCGCACCGCGGTGCTGATCCTGGGCGATGCGCGCAACAACAACCAGAACCCGCGCTTCGACGCCCTGCACGAGATCGCGATGCGGTCGCGACGGACTTACTGGCTCAATCCCGAGCACCACACGCGGTGGGGTCTGGGCGACTCCGAGGCGCTGGCCTACGCTGAGATCGTCCCCATGCACGAGTGCGCGAACGTCGATCAGCTGACGCACTTCGTCACCCGCCTGCTGCCGGTCTGATCGAGGAGCCGCCATGCGCATCCTGTCCCGAGTCGCGGTGCTGGCGGTGGTGGCCCTCGCCCTCACGGCGTGCGGTGGCGAGGACGACTCCCCCGGCTCCGACTCGCCGACGTCGGCGACGCCGGCCCCGAGCCGCGGCGTGCCGTCCGGCGTCGAGGAGCGACTCGACTCCCCCGCGGGCGTCGTCGTCGGCGAGGAGGGACGCATCCACGTGGTGACGTACGGCAGCAGCACGAATCCCGCGATCGTCCGCCAGGCCAGTGCCGAGGGCCAGACCGTCACGGTGCAGGTGAGCGCGGTCGAGGGCCGCCCGGCGACGATGGACTACGTGCCGACCACGTCGACGTTCGACCTGCCCGAGGGCGTCGACCGCGACGAGCCGGTCACGTTCGTCCTCGGCGACTTCGGCACGGTCGAGCTCGAGGTGATCGAGCCCGGCAACCAGGCCTGGGTCGAACGCGAGGAGTGAGTCAGCGCACCGGCACCCGCTCGCGGCGCCGCAGCAGGCGTCCGAGCGCGTCCTGCACGGGCGCCTGGCCCAGCAGCACGCCCGCCAGCACCAGCAGCATGCCGATCGCCTGCACGGGGCCGAAGATCTCGTGCGCCAGGGCCACGCCCAGCACCGTGCCGGCCACCGGGTTCAGCAGGCCGATGAGCGACACCGACGCGGCCGGCATCCGCTGCAGGCCCCGGAACCACAGGTAGTTCGCCAGGCCCGTGGCCACGAGGCCGATGTAGAGGAAGCCCAGCACGGCCGGCGCGTCCAGCGCGGGCGGCGGCCCCTCCACGACGAGCGCGACGGGCAGCAGGAGCAGGCCGCCGGCGACGAGCTGCCAGGCCGTGAGGGTGAGCAGGTCGACCGGGGCGGTCCACCGCTTGAGCAGCACGTAGCCGAACGACGACATCACCACGGCGCCGAGCGAGGCGGCGACCCCGACCATGTCGACCGCGAAGCCGGCCCTCAGGACGAGCAGGGCGACCCCGGCGATGCCGAGGACGGCCGCACCGAGCGAGGCGAGCCGTGGGCGCTCGGCGATCAGCAGCCACGCCACGAGCATCATCGCGATGGGCGCCGTGGCCGTCAGCGTCGCCGCCAGCCCGCTGGGCAGCCGGTAGGCCGCCACGAAGATCAGGGCGAAGAACGCGCCGATGTTGAGCGTGCCGAGCAGCAGGGCGCGCCACCACCACGAGCCGCTGGGCAGGGTCGGCCGCAGCGCGAGCAGCAGCAGCCCGACCGGGAGCGCCCGCATCAGGGCCCCGAACAGCGGACGATCGGGCGGGAGGAAGGCGCCGGTGACGTAGTACGTCGATCCCCACGCGACGGGTGCGACCGCGGTCAGCAGGGGCGTCGTCCACTTCGCGTCCACGGGTGGTTCAAGGCGTTCCGGCGTCGGGCTATTCCTGCGCTCTCGACCTACGATCGGCACATGACCCGGCTCAGCGCGATCCATGCCGACATCACGACGCTGGAGGTCGACGCGATCGTCAACGCCGCGAACAACGCCATGCGCGGCGGTGGCGGCGTCGACGGCGCGATCCACGCCGCGGGCGGCCCCGCCGTGCTGGCCGACTGCGTCGCCCGGTTCCCCGTTGGTCTCGCGACCGGTGACGCCGGCTGGACCACTGCGGGTGACCTGCCCGCGCGCTGGATCATCCACACCGTCGGGCCGAACCGCCATGCCGGTCAGACCGACGTCGCCCTGCTCGAGTCCTGCTACCGGCGCTCGCTGGAGGTCGCCGACGATCTCGGCGCCCGTGAGGTCGCGTTCCCGCTCATCGGGGCCGGCGTCTACGGGTGGTCGAAGGCCGACTCGGTCGCAGCGGCCGTCCGTGCGGTGCACGCGGGCACGTTCGGCGTCGAGCACGTCCTCCTGGTCGGCTACGACGACGCGGCCCGCCGCGAGATCGAGGCGGCGCTCGACTGAGTGAGACGGTTGACTGTCCCCATGGCCACCCGACTCCTCCTGCTCGCTGACACCCACCTGCCCAAGCGCGCGAAGGACCTGCCGGACGAGGTCTGGGCCGCCGTCGACGAGGCGGACGTCGTCGTTCACGCGGGCGACTGGGTCGACGTGGACACCTTGGACGCCCTCGAGGCCCGGTCCGCGCGGCTGCTCGCGGTGTACGGCAACAACGACCACGGCGTCCTGCGCGAGCGGCTGCCGCTCGTCGCCCACTCCGAGATCGAGGGCATGCGGTTCGCGGTCGTCCACGAGACCGGCGACGCGAAGGGCCGCGAGGCGCGCTGCAGTGCCGAGTACCCCGACGCCGACGTGCTGGTCTTCGGGCACAGCCACATCCCGTGGGACACCACGACGGCGTCGGGACTGCGCCTGCTCAACCCGGGGTCCCCCACCGACCGCCGGCGCCAGCCGTTCTGCACGTACATGACCGCGGTCGCCGACGCGGGGACCCTGCGCGACGTCCGGCTCCACGAGCTGCCGCCGAGGACACCCGCCCGGCGGCGGTGAGCCCGGTGTTCCTGCTCGTCCCCAGTCCGCTGCTCGGCCCGGCCACGTGGCGACCGGTCGAGGACTGGCTGTTCGCGCAGGGGCACGAGGCGAGCACGGTCGACCTCGGGTCCGGGCCGCGCACGCCGGAGGGCGTGGTCGAGTCCGTGAGGGCGGCCGCCGGCGACCGGTCGGTCGTCCTCGTCCCGCACAGCAATGCGGGGCTGTACGCGGCACACCTGGGCACCGTCCTGTCCGTCACGGGCACCGTCTACGTCGACGCGGCACTGCCCGAGCCCACGGCGACCGAGGCCCGGCTCGCCCCTCAGGCGTTCCTCGGCTTCCTGCGCGACCTCGAGGACCCCGACGGCACGCTGCCGCCCTGGACCCAGTGGTGGCCCGCCGTCGACCACCTCTTCCCCGACCCGGGCACGCGAGCCGCCGTCGAGCGCGAGCAGCCGCGGGTGCCGCTCGCCTACTTCACGCGCACCGTCCCCGTGCCCGAGCGTTGGACCGAGCGACCGGCCGCCTACCTCGCCTTCGGCGACACCTACGCGGATGAGTACGAGCTCGCTGCCGCGTCGGGTTGGCCCGTCCGGCGCCTCGACGGCTCCCACCTGCACCAGCTGATCGACCCTGGGGCCGTTGGCGCCGCGGTGGCCGCCCTCGCCGAGGCTGCCTCCAGCTGACGCTTCGACCTCACGTTCGGAATCTGTCGGTGGCACCCACTAGGTTGGGCTTCATGGACTTGAGCCGAGCGGTGGTCACGGGTGACGCGGTGCGTCGCGCACGTGCGATCGCGGAGTTCGAGGAGTGGGAGTTCGTGGTCTCCCACCATGCGATGCGGGTGGCCGAGATCGACCGCGTCGATGACATCCCGCTGTCGAAGGATCTGGCCCGGCGTGAGGTCACACTCGACCTGGCGCGAGCGCTGCGGACCACCGAGCACCAGGTGTGGGGCATGGTCCACGAGGCCGACACGCTGCAGACGCGGGCGCCGGGGGTGTGGGAGTCGTTCCGGTCCGGTGACATCGACGCCGACCGCACGTCCGCGATCGCCTCGACGGCCGAGCGGCTCCAGACGCGTGAGGCGTGGGCGGCGCTGGAGCACTCGGCTCCGGAGTACGCGGCTACTCACACGCTGGCCGAGCTGCGGTCGTGGCTGCGTCGGCTGCGGGCACGGCTCGAGCCCGAGGAGACGCAGGCCGAGGCCGACCGTGCGGTCGAGCAGCGACGCGTCTCGATCACCCACAACGACGACGGCACGTCGTGGTTCAACGCGCTGCTGCCCACCGGGCTGGCGATCGCGATCGGCGAACGGCTGCGCAAGGCCGCCCGCGCGATCCCGACGATCGACCCCGTCACGGGTGAGCGCGACCGCCGCACCCGCGACCAGAAGCAGGCCGACCTCGTCGCCGACTGGCTGACCTCCAACACCGGGACCGTCGGCGACCTCCGTGCCGAGATCGCCATCAGCATCAGCGCCACCGACCTGCTCGGCTACACCAACGGCCCCGGCCTCACCCTCGACGGCGAGCCCGTCGGCGCCGCATGGGTCCGCGAGCTCGCCACCTCCGAGCACGCCGTGCTCCGACGGCTGGTCCTCGACCCCCTCGGACACGTCCTCGACACCCAAGTCCTCACCTACCGACCACCCGAATCACTCCGCCAAGCACTGCACTGGCGCGACGGCACCTGTCGAGTCGCCGGCTGCCGAGCCCCCGTCCACGAGACCGACCTCGACCACGCGAAGGCCTACGACTCCGGCGGATCCACCAGCGGAACCAACCTCCGCTGCCTCTGTCGAAAACACCACAACATGAAGTCCCACGGTCACTTCCACGACCGCCACCTCGACGCGCCCCTGAGCCGCCACGAGCGCTACCGAGTCCTGTGACCCTTGCTACACCCGGGGTGCGTCGAGGGTGAGCGCGGATGGGAGTACCTTTGCTGAGGCTGCCCTAAGCCGGGCTGCACGAAACCGAAGGTGAGTCATGCTCGGAACGTTCCTGATCGGCCTGCGCGAGGGCCTCGAGGCCTCGCTCGTCGTCGGCATCCTCATCGCCTACGTCCGCAAGATCGGGCGCGACGACGTGGTGCCCCGCATCTGGGCCGGCGTGGCGATCGCGGTCGCGCTGTCGCTCGGCCTCGGCGCCCTGCTGACCTTCGGGACCTACGGGCTGAGCTTCGAGGCGCAGGAGATCATCGGCGGCACCCTGTCGATCCTCGCCGTCGGGCTCGTCACCTGGATGATCTTCTGGATGGCCCGCACGGCCCGCGGTCTCAAGAGCGAGCTCGAGCACCAGGTCGACGCGCGCCTCGACGGTCCCGGATGGGGACTGGTCGCGATCGGCTTCGTCGCCGTCGCCCGCGAGGGACTGGAGACCGCGCTGTTCCTCTGGAGCGCCGTCCGGTCCAGCGGTGACGCTCCCCTGGCCTGGATCGGGGCCGTCCTCGGCCTGCTCGCCGCCGTGGCGATCGGCTGGCTGATCTACCGCGGCATCGTGCGGATCAACCTCGGGACGTTCTTCACCTGGACCGGCGCACTGCTGATCGTCGTCGCCGCCGGCATCCTCGCCTACGGCGTGCACGACCTCCAGGAGGCCGGGGTGCTTCCCGGTCCGTGGACCGGCACCACCGGCTGGGCGTTCCAGCTCAGCGACACCATCGACCCCACGGGTCTGCCCGCTGCCCTCCTCAAGGGCACGGTGGGGTTCTCCCCGGACATGACCCAGCTCGAGATCGCCGTCTGGGCGATCTACCTCGTCGTCGTCGGCACCGCGTACGCGCGGGTCGTCGGTCGACCCCGCCGTGCGGCCCGCGCCGCCTCGAACGAAGGAACCCGTGCATGAACCGTCGCTCCCGCTCCACCGTGCTAGCCGTCGCCCTCACCGCGACGCTCGGCCTGAGCGCCTGCGTCAAGAACTCCGAGTCCGGCGACGCCGCGATCGAGGTCTCCAGCACCGCCGATGGCTGCGAGGTCTCGGCGGCGAAGGCCGCCAGCGGCACCATCACGTTCGAGGTGACGAACGACGGCGACAAGATCACGGAGTTCTACCTGCTCGACAGCGACAAGCTGCGGATCATCGGCGAGGTCGAGAACATCGCCCCGGGCACCTCGCGCAACCTCACGGTGCAGGCGCAGCCCGGCGACTACTTCACCGAGTGCAAGCCCGGCATGGTCGGCGACGGCGTCGGGAACGCGGCCTTCACGGTCACCGGCGACGACGTCGCGGTGGACGAGGGCGAGCAGGAGGCCATCGACGCGGCCGTCGACTCCTACACCGCGTACACCAAGGACCAGGTCGGCGAGCTCGTCGGCAACGTCGAGCAGTTCGTGGCCGCCTACGCCTCCGGCGACGACGCGAAGGCGCGCGAGCTCTTCCCGATCACCCGCATCAACTACGAGCGGATCGAGCCCACGGCCGAGCAGTTCGGCGACCTCGACCCGAAGATCGACTACCGCAAGCCCGGCGCCGAGGCCGAGGGCCTGCCGTTCACCGGCTTCCACCGGATCGAGATGGACCTGTGGCTCGACGAGGCTCGCAAGAACTACCCCGACGAGAAGATCGCCCCGCTGGACGCGGCCGCGCGGAAGGAGCTCGGTGAGCAGCTCGTCACCGACATCCAGGCGCTGTACGACAAGGTCCACTCCGACGACTTCGTGCTCTCGATCGGCGACATCACGAACGGCGCCATCGGCCTGCTCGACGAGGTCGCCGCGCCCGACGGCAAGCTCCCGGGCGAGGAGGACGAGTTCAGTCACACCGACCTCTACGACTTCTACGCCAACGTCGAGGGCGCCAAGGTGGCCTACACGTCCGTGCGCGACATCGCCGAGAGCAAGGGCGAGGACGGTGCCCAGCTGGTCACCGACCTCGACGAGCAGTTCGGCTCGATGTTCGCGCTGCTCGAGACGCACGGCGACTACGACAAGGGCTTCGTCTCGTACGACACCGTGGAGCAGCCGCAGCGCAACGAGCTCGGCGCGCAGCTCAACGCCCTGAGCGAGCCGCTGTCGCAGCTCACGCACACCGTCCTCGGGGTCTCCTCGTCATGACCGGCTCGCGGCTGTCGCGCCGGTCGGCCCTCGGGCTGATCGGCGCCGCGGGCGCCGTGGGCGTCACCGGCGGGTTCGCCGCCGGCGCCACCCGCGACGACGCGCCGGCCACCGAGGACCGTGTGGTGCCGTTCCACGGCCCGCACCAGGCCGGCATCACCACGCCCGTGCAGCAGCACCTGTACTTCGCGTCGTTCGACCTGACGTCCACCGCCGACCGCGACGACGTGAGGTCGCTGCTGGCCGACTGGACCGACGCGGCCGCGCGGATGACGCGCGGCGAGGAGGTCACGGCCGAGGGCGCCACCGGCGGTGGCCCCTACAAGCCGCCGGACGACACCGGCGAGGCGCTCGGCCTCTCGGCCCACGCCCTGACCGTGACGTTCGGCTTCGGCCCCAGTCTCTTCGACGACCGCTTCGGTCTCGCCGACCGGCGCCCGCGCGAGCTCGTCGAGCTGCCGTCGTTCGCGTTCGACCTGCTGGAGGACCGCTACAGCGGCGGCGACCTGTGCATCCAGGCGTGCGCCGAGGACCCGCAGGTCGCCGTGCACGCGATCCGCAACCTCTCGCGCATCGCGTTCGGACGGGCGCAGGTGCGCTGGACCCAGCTGGGCTACGGGCGCACGTCCACCACGACGAAGGCGCAGGCCACCCCGCGCAACCTCTTCGGGTTCAAGGACGGCACCGCGAACGTGTTCGGCACCGACACCGCCGACCTCGAGCGGTGGGTGTGGTCCGACGGCTCCGACCAGCCGTGGATGGCGGGCGGCTCGTTCCTCGTGGCCCGCAAGATCGCGATGCTCATCGAGTCGTGGGACCGCGTCCGGCTGGAGGAGCAGGAGGCGATCATCGGTCGCGACAAGGGCGAGGGCGCGCCCCTGTCGGGCGGCCGCGAGTTCACCGACCCCGACTTCGACGTGGTCTCCACGCAGGCTGGCGGTCCGGCGATCCCGATGACCGCGCACATGCGCCTGGCGCACCCCGACCAGAACGGCGGGGCGCGCCTGCTGCGGCGCGGCTACAACTACGTCGAGGGCAACAACGACCTCGGACAGCTCAATGCGGGACTGTTCTTCCTGGCCTACGGACGCTCGCCGCAGCAGTTCATCGACATCCAGCGGTCGCTCGCGACGGATGCACTCAACGAGTACATCCGCCACATCGGCTCAGCCGTCTTCGCGATCCCCCGCGGCATCAGGCCCGGCGGCTCCGTCGGCGACGGGCTCTTCGGCTGAGGCCTGCTCGGCCGCGCGCAGCGCCTGCGGCTTCACTTCGGCGACCTTCGACAGCAGGCCGTTGATGAACTTCGGCGACTCGTCGGTGGACAGCTCGCGGGCCAGCTCGACGGCCTCGCTGATCGCCACCGGATCGGGCACGTCCTCGGCCCACAGGATCTCGTAGACGCCGATCCGCAGCAGGTTGCGGTCGACGGCCGGCATCCGGTCGAGCGACCACGCGTGCGAGTGCTCCTCGAGGAGGGCGTCGATCTGCGCGGCGTGCGCGGCGACGCCCTCGACGAGCCCGACCGTGTACGGATTCACCGGCGGGTCGTTGACCTCGAGGCGGTCGGCCAGCGTGCCGTCGGCCGCCAGGCCGCGGGACTCGGACTCGAAGAGGATGTCCAGGGCCCGCTTGCGGTACTTGGTGCGTGCAGCCATCAGGCCTTCACACGACCGAGGTAGCTGCCGTCGCGCGTGTCGACCTTGACCTTCTCGCCGGAGTCGATGAACAGCGGCACCTGGATCTCCTTGCCGGTCTCCAGGCGGGCGGGCTTGGTGCCGCCGCTGGAGCGGTCGCCCTGCAGGCCCGGGTCGGTGTGCTCGATGACGAGCTCGACCGAGGCCGGCAGCTCGACGTAGAGCACGCGGCCCTCGTTGGTGGCGACGACGGCGTTCTGGTTCTCCAGCAGGTAGTCGACCGTGGTGCCCATCGACTCGGGCGTGACCTCGATCTGGTCGTACGTGGAGATGTCCATGAACACGTAGTTGGTGCCGTCGTTGTACAGGTACTGCATGTCGCGCTTGTCGACCGTGGCCGTCTCGACCTTGGTGCCGGCGTTGAAGGTCTTGTCGAGGGTCTTGCCGGACTCGACGTCCTTGAGCTTCGTACGGACGAAGGCGGGGCCCTTGCCCGGCTTGACGTGCTGGAACTCGGTGACGGCCAACAGCTTTCCGTCGATCTTGAGAACCATGCCGTTCTTGAGGTCGTTCGTGGTTGCCATCAGTCGATCTCCAGGAGTTCCTTGGTGAGGTCGGTGAGCACGTCGGGCTCACCGCCGTGGTCGGGGTCGGTGACGAGGACGGTGTCCTCGATGCGCACGCCCCCACGGCCCGGAAGGTAGATCCCCGGCTCCATCGTCAGGACGGTGCGGCTGACCAGTCTACCGGGGTGCGCGGAGCCGATGAACGGGTCCTCGTGGATCTGCAGCCCGACGCCGTGGCCCAGACCGGTCGTGAAGGCGTCGATCCAGCCCGAGGCCTCCAGCGACGCGCGTGCCGCGGTGTTCGCGTCGGCCACCGGGACGTCCGGTCGCAGGCGGTCGAGACCCGCCGCCTGGGACTCGCGCACGGCGGCGTGGATCTCGCGCTGCCAGTCGGCGGCGGGGCCGAGGACGACCGTGCGGGTGCAGTCGGCGTGGTAGCCGTCGAACCGCGCGCCGAAGTCGATCTTGAGCAGGTCGCCGGCGCGCAGCTCACGGTCGGTCGGCGAGTGGTGCGGGATCGCGGTGTGCTCGCCGGAGGCCAGGATCGTGTCGAACGCCTTGTCCTCGGCGCCGAGCTCGAGCATGCGCCACTCGAGGTCGCGGGCCACCTCGCGCTCGGTGCGGCCGACGAGCGGACCGACCAGCAGGGCCTCGAGTGCCTCGCAGGAGATCTCACAGGCCCGACGCAGCGCGGCGACCTCGGTCTCGTCCTTGACCTCGCGCAGCCGCTCCACGAGCCGACCGGAGGCCTCGGGACGGTCGAGCCGCTGCCACGAGTCGACGTCGAGCAGGTGGGTCTCGGCGACGAGGTCGGCCGGTGCGCGGCCCGCGGCCACCCCGATCAGGTCGCGCGTGATGACGATCTCGACGTCCCCCAGTCCGGCGGCGTCGAGCTCGGCCGCGGCCTGGTCGCGGTAGCGCCCGTCGGTGAGGAACAGCGGCTCGCCCTCGGTGGGCACCAGCGCGGCGCCGTTCGACCCCGTGAAGCCGGTCAGGTAGCGCAGGTTGACCAGGTCGGAGACGTACATCGCGGCATGGCCGCCCTCGGCCAGCAGGCCGCGGAGGCGCTCGAGCCGGCTCGGGTCAGCCACGGACGGCCTCCCAGCTGGCGCGGAGCACGTCCTCGTCGGGACCGGCGAGGATGCGCGGGCTCGCGAGGCCGTCGAGCACGACGAACCGCAGCTGGTCGCCGCGCGTCTTCTTGTCGAGGCGCATCCCGGCGAGCAGCTCCTCGAACGTCGCTCCGTCGTAGCTGGTCGGCAGGCCCACGAGACCCAGCGTGTCACGGTGACGGGCCAGCAGCGCGTCGTCGACCAGGCCGGTGCGGTGGGCGAGCTCGGCCACGAACACCATGCCCACGCTGATCGCCTCGCCGTGGCGCAGGGTGTACCGCTCGTGCCGCTCGATCGCGTGGCCGAGCGTGTGGCCGTAGTTGAGCGCCTCGCGGCCGATCGAGCCGTCGGCGCCGCGCTCGTGAAGGTCGGCGGCGACGGTGCGCGCCTTCACGGCGATGCCGCGGGTGACGAGGTCGGCGAGGAGGTCGTCGGTGGGGTCGAGCGCCCGCTCGGGCGAGGCCTCGACGTCGGTGAGGATGGACGGGTCGGCGATGAAGCCGCACTTCACGACCTCGGCCAGTCCCCCGCGCAGCTCACGCTCGGGCAGCTCCGCGAGCGTGGCGAGGTCGCACAGCACGCCGATCGGCTCGTGGAACGCGCCCACGAGGTTCTTGCCGGCGGCGACGTTGATGCCGGTCTTGCCGCCGACGGCCGCGTCGACCATGCCGAGCACGGTCGTGGGGACCGTGACGAACCGGACGCCGCGCAGCCAGCTGGCCGCGACGAACCCGGCGAGGTCGGTGGTGGCTCCTCCCCCGACGCCGATCACGAGGTCGGAGCGGGTGAAGCCCCGCAGGCCCAGCTGGTCCCAGCAGTGCGCCAGGAACTCGACGGTCTTGGCCTGCTCGCCGTCGGGCGCCTCGATCAGCAGCACCTCGCGGCCGGGCAGGTGCTGCGCGAGACCCTCGGCGACGCCGGCGACGGGTCCGGCGTGGACGATCGCGACGCGCAGCGCGTCGTCGGGCACGAGCGTCTCGAGCTCGGCCATGACGTGGTGCCCGACCACGACCTCGTAGGGCTGGGAGGTCTCGACCGCGACGCGGCGGGTCATCGGCCCAGCTCCGCGAGGACGCGGTCGACGACCTGGTCGGGCGAGAGGTCGTTCGTGTCCACGGTGAACGTCGCGACCTCGTTGTAGAGCGGGCGGCGCGAGTCCATGAGGGCCTTGAGCTGCCCGCGGATGTTGCCCAGCAGCAGCGGGCGGCCGGAGTTCATGCCGACGCGGGCGGCGGCCTGCGCCAGACCCACGTCGAGGTGGGCCACGACGTGGTCGGCCAGCAGCGCGCGGGTGCCGTCGTCCATGACCGCTCCCCCACCCAGTGCGAGCACGCCGTCGTGCGTGCGCAGCGCCTCGGCCACCGCGGCGGCCTCGAGCCGGCGGAAGACGGGCTCGCCACGGCCGACGAAGATGTCCTGCACGCTCTCGCCCTCGGCGGCCTCGACGTCCTGGTCGGTGTCGCGGACCTGCACCCCGAGTCGATCCGCCAGCAGTCCGGCCACCGTGGTCTTCCCGGCGCCGGGCGGACCGACGACCACGACGACCGGGCGGGTGCCGGTCACCGGTGGCTCAGGTTGTCGAGGTAGGAGCGCACGTTGCGGCTGGTCTCGCCGACGGAGTCGCCGCCGAACTTCTCCAGCAGCGCGTCGGCGACGACGAGCGCGACCATGGCCTCGGCGACGATGCCGGCGGCCGGGACCGCGCACACGTCGGAGCGCTGGTGGTGGGCTCGCGTCTCCTCGCCGGTCTGCACGTCGACGGTGCGCAGCGCACGCGGGACGGTGGCGATGGGCTTCATCGCGGCGCGGACGCGCAGCAGCTCACCGGTGGTCATGCCGCCCTCGGTGCCGCCGGCACGGCCGGAGACACGCCGGATGCCCTCGGGCGTCGGCACGATCTCGTCGTGGGCCAGCGAGCCGCGCGTGCGCGCCAGCTCGAAGCCGTCGCCGAGCTCGACGCCCTTGATGGCCTGGATGCCCATGAGCGCGGCCGCGAGGCGGCTGTCGAGACGGCGGTCCCACTGCGTGTGCGAGCCGAGTCCCGGCGGCAGGCCCTCGACGATGACCTCGACGACGCCGCCGAGGGTGTCGCCGTCCTTGTGGGCGGCGTCGACCTCGGCCACCATCAGCTCGGACGTGGCGGGGTCGAAGCAGCGCAGCGGGTCGGCGTCGAGGCGCTCGACGTCGGCGTGGCCCGGCAGCACACCGGCGGGCGCCTTCACGGTGCCCAGCTCGACGACGTGGCTGACGATGCGGGCGCCGGTGGTCTGCGCGATGAACTGCGCGGCGATCTCGCCGAGCGCGACGCGGGCCGCGGTCTCGCGGGCGCTCGCGCGCTCGAGGATCGGGCGGGCCTCGTCGAAGTCGAACTTCTGCATGCCCGCGAGGTCGGCGTGGCCGGGGCGCGGACGCGTCAGCGGGGCGTTGCGCTTGAGACCGGCGAGGGTCTCGGGGTCGACCGGGTCGGCCGCCATGACCTGCTCCCACTTGGGCCACTCGCTGTTGCCGATCCGCATCGCGATCGGGCTGCCGAGCGTGCGCCCGTGGCGGATGCCGCCGATGATCTCGAGCTCGTCGGCCTCGAAGGCCATCCGGGCGCCGCGGCCGTAGCCGAGGCGGCGGCGCGCGAGGGCCGCCTGGATCTCCTTGCTCGTGACCTCCACACCGGCCGGGAGGCCGTCGAGGGTCGCGACGAGTGCGGGGCCGTGTGACTCACCGGCGGTCAACCAACGAAGCATGGGGCGATTCTCTCAGACCCACACCGCGGCGAACGCACCGAGCAGCAGGTACGGACCGAACGCGATCGGGATGTTCCGGCCGAGGCGTCCGCGGACGAGCACCAGCCCGACGACGGCGCCGATGCACAGACCGAAGAACACGCCGTAGTACGTGGCCACGAGACCCAGCGGACCGAGGCCCACGCCCACCACCGCCGACAGCCGCACGTCGCCGTAGCCCATCGGCCCGATCAGGGCGAGGACGAAGTAGAAGCCGAACACCAGCACGTTGCCGATGAGCGCCCCCAGCAGCACCGAGGCGTCGCGCATCAGCAACGCCCCGAGGCCGGTCAGGAGCCACGTGACGACGTACAGCGGCGCGACGATCAGGTACGGCAGGAGGTGGACCTTCCAGTCCACCCACGCCAGCACGGGCGTCGCGGCGGCGATGGGCACCCACACGGGCAGCAGCGCGGGCTCGCTGATCGTCGCGGCGGCGACCCCGGCGAGGACCATCGCGGGCAGCGCGAGCCACAGGCCGAGCCAGCGCGCGCCGGCGAGCTCGGCGTACGGGATCTTCGGCGGCATGTCCGGCTCCGGCTCCCCGGTCGGCTCGGGCAGCCGGGCCAGCATCCGGGGCGAGAGCGCGGCCAGCAGTCCGGCCAGCAGGATCGCGACGACCGAGGCGACGGGAAGGGGCACGAGGTGCACCCTAACGGCTGGCGAGCGCCTCCATGGCCGCCGTCACCAGGACGCCCGGCTCGACCGTGCGCCCGGTCATGAGGTCGACCTGGAGCACCGCCTGGTGAGCCAGCAGGTCGAGTCCGGTGGCGAGCGGGAGGCCCTCGGCCTGGGCCGAGCGCATGAGGCCCGTGGGCCACGGGTCGTAGACGACGTCGAACACCGCGGCGGCCGAGCCGATGAACGCGTGCTCGCGACCCGCGAGGGCGTCGCCGGGCACCGTGGAGACCAACAGGTCGACCGACTCGAGCACGTCGACGTGCAGCGGCACGACCGACACCGCGAGTCCCAGCGACTCGATCACGCTCGCCGTGGCCGCGGCGCGCGCGGTGTCGCGAACGCGCAGCTCGACCTCGCGCGCTCCCAGCCGGGAGCACGAGAGCGCGACCGAGGCGGCCGTCGCGCCCGCGCCGACGATGCGCACGGACGCGAGCGACCCGACACCGACCTCGCGGAGGGCGTTGGCCGCCCCGGGCACGTCGGTGTTCGACGCGGCCCAGCCACCGTCGACCGCCACGAGCGTGTTCGCCACGCCGAGCGCCTCGACGACGGCGTCGCGGCGCGCCGCGAGCGCGGCGGCCTCGCGCTTGAGCGGTGCGGTGACGGAGTAGCCCCGCCAGCCGTCACGGTGCTCCGAGACGAACTCGGTGAGCTCACCCTCCTGCACGTCGAACGCGCCGTAGCTCCAGTCGAGGCCGAGCACCCGGTAGGCCGCGCGGTGCATCGCCGGTGACAGGGAGTGCGCGATCGGCGAGCCGAGGACGGCACACCTCATGTCAGCCGCCGCACGAACCGGCGCCGTACTCGGCCTGGCAGTCCGAGGTGTGCTTGCCGAAGTCCTGGTTGTAGACGACCGAGCCGTCCTTCTTGGCGAAGAAGTACAGCCAGTCGCCGTCCGCCGGGTTCAGCGCCGCCTCGATCGAGGCCTGGCCGGGCGAGCCGATCGGGCCCGGGGGCAGGCCCGCGTGCTGGTACGTGTTGTAGAGCGACGGGTTGGCGCGCTCCTCGGCCGTGGTCCAGACGTCGCCCTTGCGCTCGCTCACGTACGAGACGGTGGAGTCGAGCTGCAGGGGCATGCCCTGGTCGATGCGGTTGTAGAGCACGCGCGCGATCTTGGCGTAGTCCTCGGGCTTCTGGCCCTCGTACTCCAGGATGCTGGCGACGGTCAGGACCTCTTCGCCGTTGAGGCCGAGCGCGGGCGCGCGCGAGCCGATGTCGAGGTCCTTCGCGACCTTGAGCGTCTGCTGGACCATGCGCGTCAGCACGGCCTTCGCGTCGTCGCCCGGCTCGACGAAGTACGTCTCGGGGTAGAGGTAGCCCTCGGGGTTGCCGTTCGCGTAGTCGGGCAGGCCGATCGTCGACGGGTCGTCGAGCGCCGCCTCGAGGTCCTTGGCCTCCAGCTCGGTGTTCTTCGAGATGATCTCGACGATCTGGCCCACGCGGGCGCCCTCGGGCACGGTGAACTTGGCCTGGACGCGCGCCGACGGGTCGACGAGCGCGGTCAGCGCGGCCTCGGCCGACATCTGCTGGCGCAGCGTGTAGGTGCCCGGCTGGATCTTCTGGGCGCGCGCGTCGGTGAGGCTGAGCTGGTAGAACGCCTCGGACGACTTCACGACGTCCTGCTCGGCGAGCAGGCGGGCGATCTGGACGCCGTTCGCGCCGGACGGGATCGTGACCTCGGCCGTGCCGGTGCCCTGGCCCGAGTAGTCCTCGGCGCCGCCCATGCGGTCCATGACGTTGGTGACGACGACGTACCCGCCGATGAGGATGGCGATGACCGCGAGCAGGGCGATCACGTTCTTGATCCCCGACTTCTTCTTCGGGGGCTCCTCCCTGCGACGCGAGCCGGGACGCGCGCGTCTCGGCTCCTCCTCGCCGGTCAGGATCTCCAGACCGCCGTCACTCTCGCTCATGCGTCGTTTCCTTCCGTCGTCACGACCAGCTCGCCGGGCGCGGTTCCGCGCATCTTCTCGGCGTCGATGGCCGACTGCAGAATCACCACGGCTGCTGCCTGGTCGATGACCGATCGTGACGATTTCGTCGTGCGTCCACTCGCGTGCAGCTGGGCCTGGCCCGCCACCGTCGAGAGTCGTTCATCGATCAACCGTACCGAAACCCGCGGAAGCGCGGTGGCGAGTGCCGCCGCGAAGGCCCGCACCTTGACCGCGGCGGGCCCCTCGCGACCGGACAGGCCCAGAGGCAGCCCGACGACGACCTCGAGCGCCTCGTACTCGTCGGCGAGGGCGACGAGACGGCCGATCGCCGCCGGTCCGGCGGGCACCGTCTCGATCGGCGTGGCGATCAGCCCGTCGGGGTCGCACGACGCGACCCCGATCCGGGCGTCGCCGACGTCGACGCCGAGCCGGCGGCCCCTGCGCCAGGTCATCGGTGCCCGATCATCCGCGCAGGGCGTCCCGGACGGCCGCGAACGCGGGATCGATGCCGGCCAGGTCGGTGCCGCCGCCCTGGGCGACGTCGGCCTTGCCGCCACCGCGACCGCCGATCCGCTCGCCCACCGTCGCGATGAGCTGCTGCGCCGACAGGCCGCGGTCGATCGCCGCGGGGTTGAGCGCGACGACGGCGGACGGCTTGTCACCGGCCGTGCCGATCACCACGACGACCGCGGGACGATCCGTGATGCGGCCACGGATGTCCAGCGCCAGCTGACGCACGTCGCCGCCGCCGACGCCCTCGGCACGGTGGCCGACGAACGCGACGCCGTCGATGTCCTCGGCGGCCTTGGCCACGTCGCCCGCCGCGCCCTGGAGCTGCGCGGTGCGGATCTTCTCGAGCTCCTTCTCGGTGCCCTTCAGGCGCGAGACGAGGTCCTGCACGCGGTGCGGCAGGTCCTCGGGCTTGGCCTTCAGCACGTCGGTCAGCTGCAGCACGAGGTCGCGCTCGCGGGCGAGGTACTGGAAGCCCTCGATGCCGGTGAGCGCCTCGATGCGGCGGTTGCCGGCACCCACCGAGGTGTCCGAGGTCAGCACGACGGTGCCGATCTGGCTGGAGCGCTCGACATGCGTGCCGCCGCAGAGCTCGCGCGACCAGGGGCCGCCGATCTCGATGACGCGGACCTCCTCGCCGTACGTCTCACCGAACAGCGCGAGCGCGCCGAACTCCTTCGCCTCGGGCAGCGTCATCCAGTGCTGCGAGACCTGCAGGTCCTCGCGCAGCGCCCGGTTGGAGACCTGCTCGACCTGGTGGAACTGCTCGGGATCGAGCGCGCTGCCCCAGCCGAAGTCGAGGCGCAGGTAGCCCGGCCGGTTGTACGAGCCGGACTGCAGGGCCGTGGGGCCGAGCACCTCGCGCAGCGCCGCGTGCACGACGTGCGTGCCCGAGTGCGCCTGGCGGGCGCCCACGCGCCACTCGTGGTCGACCTCGGCCGACAGTTCGAAGCCCGTGGTCAGCTCGCCCTCGACCACGCGCACCTGGTGCACGACGAGGCCACGGATCGGGCGCTGGACGTCGAGCACCTCGGCCCGGCCGCCGTCCCAGCGCAGCACGCCGGCGTCGGCGTTCTGGCCACCGGACTCGGCGTAGAAGCCGGTGCGGTCGAGCACGACCTCGCCGACCTGGCCCTCGGACAGCACCGGCACCGACTGGCCGCCGGACAGCAGCGCCAGCACCTTCGACTCGGTGATGAGGTTCGTGTACGCGACCCAGTCGGTGGGGCCGAACGCGTCGATCGTCTCGCGGTAGACCGTGGTGTCGGCGTGCAGGCCCTTCTTGGACTTCGCGTCCGCCTTCGCGCGCGCCTTCTGCTCGGCCATGAGCGAGCGGAAGCCCTCCTGGTCGACCGAGAGGCCCTGCTCCTCGGCCATCTCCAGGGTCAGGTCGATCGGGAAGCCGTACGTGTCGTGCAGCTGGAACGCCTGCTGGCCGCCCAGCACCGTGCCGCCGGACCTCTTCGTCTCGCCCGCGGCGACGTCGAAGATCTGCGTGCCCTTGCCGAGGGTCTGGCGGAACGCCTCCTCCTCGGCGTACGCGATCTGGCTGATGCGCGCGAAGTCGGTCTCCAGCTCGGGGTAGGAGGCCTTCATCCGCTCCATGCTCACCGGGAGCAGTTGGGGCAGCGCGGGGTCCTCGTAGCCGAGCAGGCGCATCGAGCGGACCGCGCGGCGCAGGAGCCGGCGCAGCACGTAGCCGCGGCTCTCGTTGCCGGGCGTGACGCCGTCGCCGATCAGCATGAGGCTGCTGCGGACGTGGTCGGCGACCACACGGAAGCGCACGTCGTCGGTGTGGTCGGCGCCGTACGTGCGGCCCGTGAGCTCGGAGGCACGCTCGATGACCGGGAAGACCTCGTCGATCTCGTAGAGGTTCTCCTTGCCCTGCAGCAGGTACGCGACGCGCTCCAGCCCCATGCCGGTGTCGATGTTCTGCTTCGGCAGCGGCTGGAGGACGTCGAACTGGTCCTTCGCGGTGACGTTGGTGATCTCCTCCTGCATGAAGACCAGGTTCCAGATCTCCAGGAAGCGGTCCTCGTCGGCCTCGGGGCCGCCGTCGGGGCCGTACTCGGGGCCGCGGTCGACGTAGATCTCCGAGCAGGGGCCGCCCGGTCCCTCGACGCCCATGTGCCAGTAGTTGTCCAGCAGGCCGCGGTTCTGGATGCGCTCGTCGGGCAGGCCCGCGACCCTCTTCCAGATCTCGCGCGCCTCGGTGTCGGTGTGCAGGACCGTGACCCAGATCTTCTCCGGGTCGAAGCCCAGGCCCCCGTCGTCGACCGACTTCGTGATCAGCTCCCACGCGAGCGTGATGGCGCCTTCCTTGAAGTAGTCGCCGAAGCTGAAGTTGCCGTTCATCTGGAAGAACGTGCCGTGGCGGGTGGTCTTGCCGACCTCCTCGATGTCGAGGGTGCGCACGCACTTCTGCACGCTCGTGGCGCGGTCGAACGGCGGCGTCTCCTGGCCGAGGAAGTACGGCTTGAACGGCACCATGCCGGCGTTGACGAACAGCAGGTTCGGGTCGTCGAACAGCAGCGGCGCCGAGGGCACGACCGTGTGGCCGGCGTTCTCGAAGTGGTTCAGGAATCGGCGCCGGATCTCAGCGGTCTCCATCAGTGGGGGTCCTTAGGTTCGGAGGGTTCGGTGGGCTCGGTCAGGGCGAGCCGGGGTTCGTGGTCGAGCAGGTGCTGGCGCAGGTGCTGCTCCTGGGCGGACATGCCCTCGGCCATCTCGGCACGGAAGGCACGGACGCCGGAGCCGAGCGCGGCCGCCTGGTCGATCAGGCCGGGCATGGACAGCCGGTAGGCCGCCCGCTTGGCCTTGACGCTGGAGTAGACGCCCGCCGCGGCGCCGGCGACGAACCAGGCGAGGCGGGCGCTCATGAGCCCACCCAGCCCCGGCCGCCGGGCGGTGGGGGCGGTCCGTTGGTGGCGCGGGCCGCCGCACGGGCGGCCCGCTGACGAGCTCGCTTCCGGGCGCGGTACTCACGGCGCATGAGGCCCAGGATCCGGTCGCGGCTCTCGGGACGCAGCGCGTGCGCGACGCCCGCCGCGACGATGTTCAGCCGGACGGCAGGACGCGTCATCGACGCCGACACGACCTGGTCGTGGGTGGGCTGCACGATCACGCGGCCCTCGACGACGCGCACGACCTCGAGCTCCGGCTCGCGCTCGCCCTCGCCCTTGGGCTCGGTCACCAGGACCGGCTCGAGCACCGTGCTCACCGGCTCGCCCACGCTCGCCGGCTCTCGGTCGGCCAGCGCCTTCGCCTGGCGCAGCGCGCGCACCGCGACCACGGCCGCGGCCACCGCGACGACCGCCAGGACGGCGGTGGCGACGAGCATCGCGAGCTGCACGGACATGGGAACGAGGTTACCGGTCTCGGACGATCGCGCGGATTCGGGCGAGCCGCTCCGCGATCGCTCCTTCCGCGCCGTGGGGCCCCGGCCGGTAGTAGTCGGAGCCGTCGACGTCGTCGGGCGCGTACTGCTGCGACACGACGCCGCGCGGGTCGTCGTGGGCGTAGACGTAGTCGTGCCCGTGGCCCAGCTTCTTGGCGCCGGAGTAGTGCGCGTCGCGCAGTGCGGGCGGGACGGCGCCCACCTTGCCGGCCCGCACGTCGGCCATCGCCGCGTCGATCGCGCGGATGACCGAGTTCGACTTCGGCGCCGTGGCCAGGTGGATCACGGCCTGCGCGAGCGGGATGCGGGCCTCGGGGAAGCCGATCATCGCGACCGCCTGCGCCGTCGCGGTGGCCAGCGGCAGCGCGGTGGGGTCGGCCATGCCGATGTCCTCGCTGGCATGGATCATCAGGCGGCGGGCGATGAACCGCGGGTCCTCCCCCGCCTCGATCATCCGCGCCAGGTAGTGCAGCGCGGCGTCCACGTCGGAGCCGCGGATCGACTTGATGAATGCGCTCGTCACGTCGTAGTGCTGGTCGCCCTGGCGGTCGTAGCGGACGGCGGCCTTGTCCACCGCGAGCGCGGCGTCGTCGAGGGTGATCTCCTCGTGGCCCTGGTCGGCGGCGGCACCGGCCGCGGCCTCGAGGTAGGTCAGCACGCGGCGGCCGTCGCCGCCGGCCAGCCGTACGAGGTGCTCCCGCGCCTCCTGGCTGATCGAGATCGCGCCGCCGTAGCCGCGCTCGTCCTCGATCGCGCGGTCCACCAGCACCGTGATGTCGTCGTCGGTCAGCGGCTGGAGGGTGAGCAGCAGCGAGCGGCTCAGCAGCGGCGAGATGACGCTGAAGTGCGGGTTCTCGGTGGTGGCCGCGACGAGGCTGACCCAGCGGTTCTCGACCCCGGGAAGCAGCGCGTCCTGCTGGGCCTTGCTGAAGCGGTGGACCTCGTCGACGAAGAGGACGGTCTCCTTGCCGCGCGACAGCGCCTGACGGGCGCCCGCGATGACCTCGCGGACCTCCTTCACGCCGGCGCTGACCGCCGAGACCTCCACGAAGCGTCGATCGGTCTGGTGGCTGATGAGGCTGGCGAGCGTGGTCTTGCCGGTGCCGGGAGGCCCCCACAGCAGCACGGTCAGCGGAGCGCTGCCCTCGATCATCCGGCGCAGCGGCGAGCCCGGCGCGAGAAGGTGCTGCTGGCCCACCAGCTCGTCCAGCGACTGCGGCCGCATCCGCACCGCGAGCGGCGCGCTGGAGTGGGCGTTGCCGGCGAGCGTGCCGCTGGAGTCGCGCCGGCTCGTGTCGGGCGCCTCGGGAAGGTCGAAGAGTCCGTCGGTCACCCCACGAGCCTACGGCGTCACTCCCGCGTGGCGCCTACTCTCCCGTGCGACCGTCGATGCACTCGCGCAGCAGGTCGGCGTGACCGCAGTGGCGCGCGTACTCCTCGATCATGTGGACCAGCAGGTCGCGGATCTCGACCGTGCCGGAGCGGTGATGGGGCAGCTCGCGGCCGAAGTCGGCCTCGTCGATGCCATCGAGCCACTGCTCGGCCCGCTCCACCTGGGTGCGCAGCGCGGCGAAGGCCTCGTCGACGCACTCCTGCGTGCCGACCGCGTCGTTGAAGTCCGCGTCGCTGTCCTGCTCCTTCAGGAACAGCGGTGCCTCCGACGACTGCTGACCGACGCGCACGAACCAGGTGTGCTCGACGTACGCCATGTGACGGACGAGGCCGAGCAGCGACAGCGTGCTGGGCGGCACGCTGCGCAGCGCGAGCTGCTCGGGCGAGAGGTCCTCGCACTTGCGCAGCAGCGTCTGGCGGTACTGGGCCAGGTACTCGACGTAGGTGGCCTTCTCGCCGACGGAGCTCACGCCTCGTCGGCGTTCTCGTCGTCCGCCTCGGGCTCGGCGTCGACACCGGCCTCGGCACGCTGCTCGGGCGTGATCGGCGCGGGCGCCGCGGTCAGCGGGTCGTAGCCGCCGCCGGACTTCGGGAACGCGATGACCTCACGGATCGAGTCGGCCCCGGCGAGCAGCGCGACCGTGCGGTCCCAGCCGAACGCGATGCCGCCGTGCGGCGGGGCGCCGTACTTGAACGCCTCCAGCAGGAAGCCGAACTTCTCCTGGGCCTCCTCGGCGCCGATGCCCATGATCTCGAAGACGCGCTTCTGGACGTCCTCGCGGTGGATGCGGATCGAGCCGCCGCCGACCTCGTTGCCGTTGCAGACGATGTCGTAGGCCTGCGCGAGCGAGTCGCCCGGCGTGGCCAGTGTCTCCGGGTCCTGGGGCGCGGTGAACGCGTGGTGCACCGCGGTCCACTCGCCGCCACCGACGGCGACGTCGCCGGAGTCGAGCTCGCTGACGGCCTCGAACATCGGCCAGTCGACGACGAACGCGAAGGCCCACGCCGACTCGTCGATGAGGTTCTCGCGCTTCGCGATCTCGATGCGCGCGGCACCGAGCAGCTGGCGCGAGCTCTTGACCGGGCCTGCCGAGAAGTAGACCGCGTCGCCGGGCTTCGCACCGACGGCCTCGACGAGGCCCTCGCGCTCGGTCTCGGACAGGTTCTTGGCCACCGGTCCGCCGAGCGTGCCGTCCTCCTGGACCAGCACGTAGGCGAGCCCGCGGGCGCCGCGCTGCTTGGCCCACTCCTGCCAGCCGTCGAGCGTGCGGCGGGCCTGCGAGGCGCCGCCCGGGTGCACGACCGCGCCGACGTACGGCGCCTGGAAGACGCGGAACGGCGTGTCCTTGAAGTAGTCGGTCAGCTCGACGAGCTCGAGGTTGAAGCGCAGGTCGGGCTTGTCCGAGCCGTACTTGCTCATCGCGTCGGCGTACGTGATCCGCGGGAACGGCGTCGGCAGGTCGACGTCGATCAGCTTCCACAGCGCGACGTAGATCTCCTCGGCCAGCGCCATGACGTCGTCGGGGTCGACGAAGCTCATCTCGATGTCCAGCTGGGTGAACTCGGGCTGGCGGTCGGCGCGGAAGTCCTCGTCGCGGTAGCAGCGCGCGATCTGGTAGTACCGCTCGAGCCCGCCCACCATGAGCAGCTGCTTGAACAGCTGGGGGCTCTGGGGCAGCGCGTACCAGGAGCCGGGACGCAGGCGCGCCGGAACGAGGAAGTCGCGCGCGCCCTCGGGTGTGGAGCGGGTCAGCGTGGGCGTCTCGACCTCGACGAAGTCGTGGCGCTCCAGCACGGCGCGGGCGGCCGTGTTGACCTTCGAGCGCAGCCGCATCGCGTGGGCCGGGGCGGGCCGGCGCAGGTCGAGGTAGCGATGCTTGAGCCGCGCCTCCTCGCCCACTTCCACGTGCTCGTCGATCGGGAACGGCAGCGGCTCGGAGCGCGACAGGATCTCGACGTCGTCGGCGATGACCTCGATCTCGCCCGTGGCGATCGCGGGGTTCTCGTTGCCCTCGGGACGGCGCTGGACCGTGCCGGTGACCTTGAGGCAGAACTCGCTGCGCAGCTGGTGGGCGACGTCCTCGCGGACGACGACCTGGGCGACGCCACTGGCCTCGCGCAGGTCGATGAAGGCGACGCCGCCGTGGTCGCGGCGACGGGCGACCCACCCGGCGAGCGTGACGCTCTCGCCGATGTTCGCGGCCGTCAGGGTTCCGGCGTCATGGGTGCGGATCACGCTGTCGTCTCCTTGTGGGTCACCTGCGGTCGCAGGTCGGTCTCGGGGGGCGTCCAGGCGTCGGGATCGGCCGACACCTGCTCACCGGTTCGGATGTCCTTCACCTGGTCGCCATCCTCGGTGACGAACCAGACGAACGGGATGCCGCGGCGCTCGGCGAAGCGGATCTGCTTGCCGAACTTCTGGGCGGCCGGGGCCACCTCGCACGCGATGCCGCGGGCGCGCAGGCGCTGCGCGATCGCATCGCTGCCGGGTCGGGAGTCCTCGTCGTTGACGGCCACGAGGACCGCCGACGGCACCGAGCGCGAGGACGTGATGCCGCTCGTCGTGAGCGTGGACAGCAGGCGCGAGACGCCGATCGACAGGCCGACGCCGGGGTACGTGCGCTTGCCGTCGCTGGCCAGCTGGTCGTAGCGGCCGCCCGAGCAGATCGAGCCCAGCGCCGGGTGCTCGGCCACGCGGGTCTCGAACACGGTGCCGGTGTAGTAGTCGAGGCCGCGCGCGATGCGCAGGTCGGCCGTGACGGTGACGCCCTCGACGGTGGCGCAGCCCGCGACCACGGCCTCGAGCTCGGTGAGCCCCTCGTCGAGCATCGGGTGCTCGACGCCGAGGTCGCGCACGCGCTGCACGAACGACGTGTCGGTGGTGACGATCTCGGCCAGCGCCAGGCACGCCTCGGCCTGATCGGGCGTGAGGCCCTGCTCGGTCAGCAGCTCGGCGATGCGCTCGGCCGGCAGCTTGTCGAGCTTGTCGATCACCTGCATGACGGCCGTGGGCTCGGCGATGCCCAGACCCAGGTAGAAGCCCTCGAGGACCTTGCGGTTGCTGACCTGCAGTGTCAGCGACAGGCCCGGGATGGGCAGCCCCGCGAGCGCCTCCGCCATGACGCGGGCGACCTCGACGTCGAAGTGGAACGGCAGCGTGCCGTCGCCGACGATGTCGATGTCGGCCTGCGTGAACTCACGGAAGCGGCCGGCCTGCGGGCGCTCGCCGCGCCAGACCTTCTGGATCTGGTAGCGGCGGAACGGGAACTGCAGGTGGCCGGCGTTCTCCACGACGTAGCGCGCGAACGGCACGGTGAGGTCGAAGTGCAGGGCCAGCTCGGAGGCCTCGGACTCGTCGGCGTGCAGGCGGCGGACGGCGTAGACCTCCTTGTCGATCTCGCCCTTGCGCAGCAGCGTCTCGAGCGGCTCGACGGCGCGGGTCTCGATGTTGCCGAACCCGTGCAGCTCGAAGACGCGCGCGAGGTGGTCGAGCACGACGAGCTCGACGTTCCGCTCCGCCGGCAGGAACTCCGGGAAGCCGCTCAGTCTGCTCATGACGACACCTCCGTCGAAGAAGCACGGTACGGACGCGCCGACATGAGGTGCCTGAATGGATCTCGCTGGCGCTCGATCATGCCGTCAGCTCCGCGAGGAACGGGTTCGTGGCCTTCTCGCGGCCGATCGAGGTCTGCTGGCCGTGGCCCGGCAGGACGACAACGTCGTCGGGCAGCGTCAGCACCTTGGACTGCAGGCTGCGCAGCATCTCGGCGTGCACGCCGCCGACCAGGTCGGTGCGGCCGATCGAGCCGTAGAACAGGAAGTCGCCGGAGAACATGATCTGCGAGACGGGCTCGGGGCCCGTGTAGTCGACGCGGTACGCGACCGTGCCCGGCGTGTGGCCCGGGCAGTGGTCGACCGTGAGCGTCAGGTCGCCGACCTCGATCGTGGCGCCGTCGACTGCGTCGCGGATGTCGGCGGGCTCGGAGAACTGGGACTCGTCGATCTCGCCGAGCTGCTGGCGCAGCATCGCCGCCGACTCGTTCGAGATCGCGGCCATCGGGTCGGCGAGCAGGTGCCGGTCGGCCGGGTGGATCCACAGCGGGCAGCCGTAGGCGTCGGCGACCTGCGCGGCGTCCCACATGTGGTCGAAGTGGCCGTGGGTGACCAGCACGGCCGCCGGGGTCAGGTCGTGCTCGGCGACGACGGCGCGGACGCCCTCGAAGGACTGCATCCCGGGGTCGACGATCGCGCACGGCTGGCCGGGTCCGGAGGCGACGAAATAGCAGTTCGCCTGCAGCGGTCCGGCGGGGAAGGCGGTGAGAAGCACGCCTGTCAGGGTACGCGAGGAGGACCCAGCGCCGCGAACCTCCTAGACTGACCGCCATGAGTGACTGGGGCCGCGTCGACGCGGACGGCAACGTCTACGTCAAAGAGGGCGACGGCGAGCGTCTGATCGGACAATGGGTGACCGGCGGCGACGCCGACGAGGCGCTCGCGTTCTACACGCGACGCTTCGACAACCTCGAGACCGAGGTCGATCTGCTGGAGAAGCGGATCGAGGCCGGCACCGTCTCGCCCGACGACGCCACGAAGGCGATCGCGACCATCCGCGAGCAGCTCGTCGACGCGCAGGCGATCGGCGACCTCGCGTCGCTGTCCGCGCGCCTCGACAAGCTCGAGCCGGCCCTGGGCGAGCTGCGGGCCAAGCGCAAGGCCGAGCGCGAGCAGCGCACCGCCGAGGCCACCGAGGCCAAGACGCGCATCGTCGCCGAGGCCGAGAAGATCGGCGCCGGCCAGGACTGGCGCAACGGCGCCGACCGGCTGCGCGCGCTGCTCGACGAGTGGAAGGCGCTCCCCCGGCTCAGCAAGGCCGCCGACGACGAGCTGTGGCACCGCTTCTCCAGCGCCCGCACCGCGTACACGAAGAAGCGCAAGGCCCACTTCGGCGAGCAGAGCGTCCGCCGCGACGAGGCCAAGAAGATCAAGGAGAAGCTGATCGAGGAGGCCGAGGCGCTCTCCGGCTCCACCGAGTGGGGGCCGACCTCCGGCGCCTACCGCGACCTCATGCAGCGCTGGAAGGCCGCCGGCTCCGCGCCGCGCAACGTCGAGGACAAGCTGTGGAAGCGCTTCCGCGCCGCCCAGGACGTCTTCTTCCAGGCTCGCGAGGCCGCGAACGCCGCGCAGGAGTCCGAGTTCGCCGAGAACGCCGCGGTCAAGCGCGAGATCCTCGTCGAGGCCGAGGCGCTGCTGCCGATCAAGGACCTCGAGGCCACGCGTCGCGCCTGGCACGACATCGCCGACCGCTGGGAGGCCGCGGGCAAGGTCCCGCGCGACCAGATCAAGGAGCTCGAGGGTCGCATCCGCGCCGTCGAGAAGGCGATCCGCGACGCCGGTGACCAGGAGTGGAAGCGCACCGACCCCGAGAAGTCGGCCCGCGCGGACGACATGATCACCAAGCTCGAGGACGCCATCGCCGGCATCGAGGCCGACATCGCCAAGGCCGAGGCCGCCGGCGACACGAAGAAGGTCGCGAAGCTCCGCGAGAACCTCGAGTCCCGCCAGGCCTTCCTCGACATCGCCCGCCGCACCGCCTCCGACTTCAGCTGAGGCTCCGAGCCCTTCGGGCTCCAGATCTGTAGCGCTGTCCACCCTTTTCAGCCGGTTCTGCCGGTAAAAGGGTGGACAGCGCTACACATCTCGCGCGCCGGAGGCGCGGGCTACTGGGTGACGCGGTAGGCGTCGAAGACGCCGGGGACGTTGCCGACGGCCTTGAGGACGGCGCCGAGGTGCTTGGCGTCGGCCATCTCGAAGGTGAAGCGGCTCTTCGCGACGCGGTCGCGCCCGGTGCTGAGGGTGGCCGACAGGATGTTGACGTGCTGGTCGGAGATCACCTTGGTGATGTCGGACAGCAGGTGCGGGCGGTCGAGGCCCTCGACCTGCATCGCCACCAGGAACGTCGTCTTCGCGTTCGCGATCCAGCGCACGTCCACGACGCGCTCCGTCTGGTGGGCCAGCTCGGTGAAGTTCACGCAGTCGGTGCGGTGCACCGAGATGCCGGAGCCGCGCGTGACGAAGCCCTGGATGGCGTCACCGGGCACTGGAGTGCAGCAGCGCGCCAGCTTGACCATGACGTCGCCCGACACGCCCACGACCTCGACGCCCGCGTCGCCGCGGACCGACGTGACCGAGCGGCTCGTGCGCAACGGCATCGCCGTGGCCTCGGCCGCCTCCTCCTCGGCGCCCTCACGGCCGCCGGCGAGGTCGATGACGCGGTCGACGACGTTCTGCGCGCCGACGTTGCTCTCCCCCACCGCCGCGTACAGCGCGGCGATGTCGGCGTGGCCCATCTCCTTGGCCACCGTGTCGAGGTTCGCCTGCCGGAACAGGCGATGCATCGGGAGGCCCTCCTTGCGCATCTGCTTCGCGATGAGGTCCTTGCCGTGGTCGATGGCCTCCTCGCGGCGCTCCTTCGTGAACCACTGGCGGATCTTGTTGCGGGCGCGGGGACTCTTGACGAAGTCGAGCCAGTCGCGGCTCGGTCCGGCCGTGGGCGACTTCGACGTGAAGATCTCGACGACGTCGCCGCTCTCGAGCTTGGACTCCAACGAGACGAGGCGGCCGTTGACCCGGGCGCCGACGCACGTGTGACCGACCTCGGTGTGCACGCCGTACGCGAAGTCCACGGGCGTGGCCCCGGCGGGCAGCTGGATGAGATCGCCTCGCGGCGTGTACGCGTAGACGCCGGCGTTCTGCATCTCGAAGCGCAGTGAGTCCAGGAAGTCGCTCGAGTCCTCGGTCTCGGACTGCCAGTCGACGAGCTCGCGCAGCCACACCATCTCGTTGCCGCCGGGGGCGCCCTTGGACGCCTTGCCGCCGACCGCCGCCAGCGACTCCTCCTTGTACTTCCAGTGCGCCGCGACGCCGAACTCGGCGCGACGGTGCATGGCGTACGTGCGGATCTGCAGCTCGACCGGCTTGCCCTGCGGGCCGATCACGGTGGTGTGCAGCGACTGGTACATGTTGAACTTCGGGACGCTGATGTAGTCCTTGAAGCGGCCCGGGATCGGGTTCCAGCGCGCGTGCAGGACGCCGAGCACGGCGTAGCAGTCGGCCACGTCGTCGACGAGGATGCGCACGCCCACGAGGTCGAAGATGTCGGAGAAGTCGCGGCCCCGCACGAGCATCTTCTGGTAGATCGAGAAGTAGTGCTTCGGCCGGCCCGTGATCTTCGCCTTGATCTTGGCGTGCCCGAGGTCGGAGTTCACGTCGCGGATCACGCGCTCCAGGAACGCCTCGCGGGACGGCGCGCGCTCGGCGACCAGGCGCACGATCTCGTCGTAGACCTTGGGGTGCAGGGTCGCGAACGACAGGTCCTCGAGCTCCCACTTGATCGTGTTCATGCCCAGGCGGTGGGCCAGGGGCGCGAAGATCTCGATCGTCTCGCGGGCGATGCGCTCCTGCTTGTCCTGGCGCAGGTAGCGCAGGGTGCGCATGTTGTGCAGGCGGTCGGCGAGCTTGATGACCAGCACGCGGATGTCGCGCGCCATCGCGACGACCATCTTGCGGATCGTCTCGGACTGGGCCGAATCGCCGTACTTGACCTTGTCGAGCTTCGTGACGCCGTCGACCAGGTGCACGACCTCGTCGCCGAAGTCCTTGCGCAGCTGCTCGATCGTGTACGAGGTGTCCTCGACCGTGTCGTGGAGCAGCGCGGCGCACAGGGTGGGCGCGGTCATGCCGAGCTCGGCCAGGATCGTGGCGACGGCCAGCGGGTGCGTGATGTACGGGTCGCCGCTCTTGCGCTTCTGACCCTCGTGCATCGCAGCGGCGACCTCGTAGGCCTTCTGGATCGCGGTGACGTCGCCCTTGGGATGCGTGTCGCGGTAGACCTTGATGAGCGGGTCGAGCACCGGGTTGCCGGCGCCGGTGGACCGGCCGCCGATCCGCGCGAGGCGGCTGCGCACGCGCGAGGACGTCCGCGCCGAGTCAGGTGTCCTGGACTCGGCCGGCTTCGTCGAGGATCCCTCGGTCCGCTCAGCCACGCGTGCCTCCTTCAGTCCATCCTACGGAGGCCCGGTCAGAGCGCGCCGGAGATCACCGACGCGAACACGCCGAGCACGAGCGCGGCGATCGCGATGATGGCGACGATGCGGACGGTGTTCTGGCTCATCAGTACTCCAGGAGTGCGGTCAGGGCGAGGTCGCCGAGGGCGTCGCGGCCGCCCAGGGCGGGCAGCTCGATGAGGACGAGCCCGCCGGCGACCTCGGCGCCGGCGCGCTCGAACAGGCGCCGGGAGGCGGCCAGCGTGCCGCCCGTGGCGAGGACGTCGTCGACGAGGAGGACGCGGGCACCCTCGGTGACGGCGTCGGCGTGGATCTCCACGACCGCCTCGCCGTACTCGAGGGAGTAGTTCTCCGCGAGGGTCCGCGCCGGCAGCTTGCCGGCCTTGCGGACCGGCACGAGGCCGATGCCGAGCGCCTCGGCGATCAGCGGCGCGAGCAGGAACCCACGGGCCTCGACGCCGGCGACGACGTCGAGCGGGCCGAATGCGCGCGCGGCGTCGACGAGGGCGTCGACGGTGGCGCGCAGGCCCTCGGGGGCGGCGAGCAACGGGGTGATGTCACGGAACGTGACGCCGGCCTCGGGCCAGTCCTCGATGGCGCGCACGAGGCGCGCGGCGACCTCGGGGAAGTCGCTCATGCCTGGGGGTCGATCACTTCGGCGACCGCGGCGCGGGCGACGGTGATGACGACGCCGGGCGCGACCTCGAGGTCGATCGTCTCGTCGGCGAGGCTCTGCACGGTGCCGTGGATGCCGCTGCTGATCATGACGCGGGCGCCCGGCTGGAGGGCGTCCTGCATCTGGCGCAGCTCGGTGTACTGCTTCTGGCGCGCACGCATCGGCCGGATGATCAGCAGGAAGAAGACGACGGCAAGAAGGAGGAGGGGAATCAGGTCAGCGGGACTCATCCCGATCGATTCTAGGGGTCGAGCCCCGCGCGGATCTCGTCGAGTATCCGGGGAGGGAACTCGGTCGTCGCGCGACACCGCTCGACGAGGTAGACGATCTTGTTCAGCCGCGGCCCGGGGAGGTCGATCGAGCGCCGCGCCAGCGCCGGGCGCAGGACGTTGCGGTCGAAGGCGCCGTCACTCGGCTCGGGGATGCCACGCCACGTCGCGAACGCCGTCTTCAGGTCCCCGTGGGCGACCACACCGTGTGGCGGCGAGAGCGCCACGGCGAGCGCTCCGACGAGCCACCCGTCATCGCCCTCCAGCGCGGCGACGCCCAGCTGCACCGTCCCGGAGCCCTCCGTCGGCGCCTGCTGCGGTGTCTCGATGTCGAGCGTCATGACCAGGTCCGGGAAGCGCAACGACACCTCGGTGCGTGTGTGCGGCAACGACAGGTGCTGGCCGGCCGCGGGGACGGTGATCTCGCCGGTGCCGGTCCTGACCTCGACGATCGCGCCGTTCGCGCGCTGGCCTCGGTAGAGCGCCGGGCGGTCCGCCGAGGCCGTGAGCACGAGGGCCGGGTCGCTGACGTACGGCAGCCGCACGAAGACGAAGCACGATCCGTCGATCTCCGTGGCCGCGACCAGCCGGTCCGTGGGCAGGTCCATCCGGCGGGCGACGACGCACCGCTGCCCCGGCTCGAGCTCGGCCGTGCCGGACGGGCCGGCGTCGGTCGACCAGGCGATGCGCATGTGAGTCCCCTCGCGCGGAACGTGTTCCACGGCGGCTCGACACCACCGATCCGGGGGCCGCACGCTGGCGTCATGATCGACTCGCTGACGACCCTCGGATCCAATCTAGTCGTGCTCGCGGTGTTCCTCGGCGTCGTGGTCGTGGCGCTGCTGGTCGCCCGCTCGGTGTTCGGCACGGTCTCGATCCGGTCGACGGCCGTCGAGGCGGCCGCCCGTCTCACGTCGCTGCCGACCGCGACGCCCGGCGCCCTGCGGCGCCGGTTCGCCCGCGCCGTGACGAGTCAGCACGTCGTCATGCCCAGCGGCGAGCGGCACGCCCACCCGCGCCTCGTCGTGCGGATCTCCCCGGAGGACGCCGAGCGCCTCGCTCCCGAAGGCGAGCTCTCGGGGCTCGAGCGCGATGCCGTCCAGCTGTACCTCAAGCACGCCGCCCGCAACCAGTGGAAGGTGCCCACGGACGTGCAGGTGGCCATCGAGATCGACCCGGTCCTCCGTCCCGGCTGGATCCCGCCGGCGCGCGGGGTCGGCCGCCCCACCGCTCCCGAGCCGGTCGCGTCGGCCCCGACCGGCACCGACGCCCAACGGGCGGCCGCCTGGGCGCGGGTCGCGAGCCCGCGGTCGGTGTCGCTCGCCACGGACGACACCGGTCCGATCACCGCCACCTGGACCGCGGCCCAGATCGACCAGACTCGCGAGCCTGCCACCGTGGCCGTCGGCCGGTCCGGGATCGAGCTGGTGGGGCCCGACGGATCCGCCCACGTGGAGAAGGGGTCGATCGTCGTGCTGGGTCGGGGCGACCAGTCCCCCGTACGGCTCACCGCCCCGGAGGTCTCGGGTCGCCATGCCGCCGTGCGCCACCGCGGCGGCGGCTGGGAGATCCGGGACCTGGGCAGCACGAACGGGACGGTGGTCGACGGCGAGCGCCTGTCGAACGACGCGTGGCAGCCCTTCGGGCCCGGCTCCACGATCGAGCTCGCCGGCGTCCGACTCACCGTGCGCGCCGACGCGTTCGGGACCGTGCCGCTGCTCGGGGGACAATGAGCCCATGGTCGTGACCGTCGGTGCCCTCGACCGGGCACCCCGCTTCGAGATGCTCGAGCGGATCGGCGCGGGCAGTCACGGCGTCGTCTACCGCGCGCACGACCACCAGCTGCGCCGGGACGTGGCCGTGAAGCGGTTCGCGCACGTCCTGACCGACGACCCGCGGGCGATGCACCGCATCCGGCGGGAGGTCAACGCCCTCGCCCGCGTGAGTCACCCGTACGTCGTCACGATCCACGACCTGGTGATGCTGCCCGACGGCGACGGCGAGGAGTCGCCGCACCTCGTGATGGAGCTCGTCGACGGCACGAGCGTGAAGCAGCTGCTCACCGACCACGGACCGAGCATCGAGTCCGTGCGACTCGTCCGGCACGTGCTGGCCGCTCTCGACGCCTGCCATCGGGCGGACATCCTGCACCTGGACATCAAGCCCGCCAACGTCCTGCTGACGGCGGCAGGCGACGTGCGCCTCGTCGACTTCGGCATCTCCCGCGCGGCCTCCGACCTGACGGCCACGATCGCCGGCACTCCGCACTACATGTCCCCCGAGCAGTACGAGGGCCGGGTCGACCGGCGCAGTGACGTGTACTCCGTCGCGTGCCTGCTGTTCGAGACCTTGACCGGCCGCACGCCGTTCCCCGGCCCGCCGGCGGTGCAGCTGATGGCGCACCGCTCGGCCGACCGGCCGGATCCGCGCGAGGTCGATCCGGCGATCCCCGCAGGGCTCGTGGACGTCCTGCACCGTGCCATGGCGATCGATCCCGACCGTCGCTACGCGAGCGCCGCCGACTTCGCCGCGGCGCTCGCCCCCTTCGAGTCGATCGGGGCCGCCCAGGCGGGTCCGACGGTCACCGCCGTCGTCCCGTCGTCCCGCTTGACGCCCGAGTCGGCCCCGGCGCCGAGCGAGCCCGGTCTCGCCTGGACCACGCGCACGGCTCGTACGCTCGCGACCCTCGCGCTCAGCGCCGGCGTCGTCGCACTCGTCCCGACACTCGTGTGGGCGAGCACGTCGCTGTCGCCCGCCGTCGATCACCGCCCGCCCGTCATGGACGATTCCACCGCGTCCGCATGGTGGTGGGCGGCGGTCGTCCTCGCCGTCGCGTTCGTCGCGATCGGACGGAGGGCGTACTTCCGGCTCCTCGCGGACGCGCCGCGCCGAGCGCTGGGCATCGCCCTGGGAGCCGCCATCCGTGGATCCGCGGTACTCGCCTTCCCGTGGTACGCGGCCGGGGTCATGGCGGGCGCCCGCGCGTACGGCCTGTCGACGCCCGACCTGTACGGCTCGTGGGCCGACGTCGCCTGGATCCTCATGCCGCTCGCGACCCTGGTGCTGACGTGGCGGGCGCTGGCCCGCCTGCGCTTCGGGATGACGGGGTTGCTGGCCTTCGTGCTGCGCCTCGGCGCCGCGGCCCTCGCCGCCGCGCTGTTCGCGGCCTACCCGAGCCTGCTCTGAGTTCTCACCCGTCGAAGTCGAGCGTGTCGGGCACGGCCGGCGGGGTGAGGCCGAGGTGCCGCCAGGCCGCCGCGGTGGCGATGCGGCCGCGTGGCGTGCGGGCCAGGAAGCCCAGCCGGACGAGGAACGGCTCGGCCAGCTCCTCGACCGTCTCGCGCTCCTCCGACACCGCCACGGCGAGCGTGGCGATGCCCACCGGTCCCCCGCCGAAGCTGCGGCACAGGACGTCGAGCACGGCCCGGTCGAGCCGGTCGAGGCCGAGGTCGTCGACCTCGTACAGGTCGAGCGCGGCCCGCGCGATGGCGTGGTCGACCGAGCCGTCGGCGCGGACCTCGGCGTAGTCGCGCACGCGGCGCAGCAGCCGGTTCGCGATGCGCGGGGTGCCGCGCGAGCGCGAGCCGATCTCGGCCGAGGCCTCGGCGCTGATGCCCAGGTCGAGCAGATCGGCCGAGCGGCGCACGATGCGGTCGAGGTCGGCGGGCTCGTAGTAGTCGAGCTGGGCGGTGAAGCCGAAGCGGTCGCGCAGCGGGCCCGGCAGCAGGCCGGCGCGGGTGGTGGCGCCGACGACGGTGAACGGCGGGATCTGCAGCGGGATCGCCGTGGCGCCCGGACCCTTGCCCACGACGACGTCGACCCGGAAGTCCTCCATCGCCATGTAGAGCAGCTCCTCGGCGGGGCGCGACATGCGGTGGATCTCGTCGATGAAGAGCACGTCGCCCTCGTTGATGCCCGAGAGGATCGCCGCGAGGTCGCCGGCGTGCTGGATGGCGGGGCCGCTGGTGAGCCGCAGCGGGGCGGAGAGCTGGTGCGCGATGATCATCGCGATCGTGGTCTTGCCGAGTCCGGGAGGACCCGACAGCAGCACGTGGTCGGGGGTGCGCTCGCGCGCGACGGCGGCGTCCAGCACGAGGGCCAGCTGCTCGCGGACGCGCTCCTGGCCGATCAGCTCGTCCAGCGTGCGGGGCCGCAGCGCCTGCTCGAACGCGGTGTCCTGCGGTCCGGCGGCTTCGGCCACGATCGACTCGAAGTCGTCGTACTCGTCCATGCTCATCGGCGCCGGTCCATCGATCGCAGGGCGTCGCGCAGGACGGTGGAGACGTCGGGGTCGTCGCCGACGCCGTCGGCCACGCGGTCGATCGCGGCGTCGGCGTCCTTGGCCGACCAGCCGAGACCGACGAGGGCCTCGTGCACCTGGTCGCGCCACCCCGCACGGGCGGGCGCGGCGGCCGACGCGGCGACGGCGCCGACGCGGTCCTTGAGCTCGACGACGATGCGCTCGGCCCCCTTGCGACCGATGCCCGGGACCTTGGTGAGCGTGGCGTGGTCGGCCGACGCGATCGCGCTGCGCAGGCGCTCGGGTGGCAGCACCGCGAGCATCGCCTGGGCGACCTTGGGGCCGACGCCGCTGGCGGTCTGGACGAGCTCGAACATGTCGCGCTCCTCGGCGTCGGCGAAGCCGTAGAGGGTCATCGAGTCCTCGCGGACGACCATCGAGGTCCACAGCGTGGCCTCCTGCCCGATCCGCAGGTCGGCGATCGTGGAGGGCGTGCACATCACGTGGTAGCCGACGCCCTGCAGGTCGAGGACGGCGGAGTTGAGCGAGACGGTGGCCACGGAGCCCCGCAGATGCGCGATCACCGGGTGCCTCCCGCGGCGGCGACGGCCGCGGCCAGGCGGTTCTGCGCCGAGCCGCGCCACAGGTGGCAGATCGCGAGCGCGAGCGCGTCGGCGGCATCGGCGGGCTTCGGCGGCGCGTCGAGGCGCAGCAGCCGGGTGACCATCGCGGTGACCTGGGCCTTGTCGGCCCGGCCGCTGCCGGTGACGGCGGCCTTGACCTCCGACGGGGTGTGCAGCTGGACGGGGATGCCGTGGCGCGCCGCGACGAGCATCGCGATGCCGCTGGCCTGGGCCGTGCCCATCACCGAGCGGACGTTCTGCTGGCTGAAGACGCGCTCGACCGCGACGACGTCGGGCCGCAGCCGGACGACGAGGTCGTCGAGCGCGCGCTCGAGACGCAGCAGCCGCTTCGCGAGGTCGAGGTCGGCCGGGGTGCGCACGACGCCGACGTCGACCAGGTCGAGCGGGCGGCCCACCATCCCCTCGACGACGCCCACGCCGCACCGAGTGAGGCCGGGGTCGACTCCGAGCACACGAAGGGAACGCATGTTCGACACTGTAGGCGGTGGCGGCGACGGCCTCGCGGAGGCACGCCGCGCGCCGGGCTCAGCCCGTCAGCTGGTCGTCCGGGGTGCGCTCGATCTCCTCGGCCAGCTCTCCGGCGACGCGGCGCGCGTTCAGCCGTCCCGCCACGAGCGTGCGGTGCAGCGGCCGCTCGGAGCCGTCGCGGCGCAGCTCGACGGGATACCGCGCGAGCAACAGCCAGCCGGCGACGAGCAGCACGGGGACGAGCGCGAGCACCCAGCCGCGATCCGACTTCAGCAGGACCGGCGTCAGGACGCCGAGCAGGACGAGCCCCGCCACGACGAGCAGCGGGCCGAAGCCGCCACCGGTCGGCGTGCCGCCGACGACGAGGTCGCCCTCGTGTCCGCGCAGCGCGGGACGACCGACACGGACGGTCCACCCGACGCCGTCGGGGGTGCGCACGCGTCGGTCCATGGCCACATCATGGCCGAGGCCGGCTCAGAGCTCGGCCATGACCTCGTCGGGCGCGTCGAAGTTGGCGAACACGTTCTGCACGTCGTCGGAGTCCTCGAGCGCGTCGATCAGCTTGACGACCTTGGCCGCCCCCTCGGCATCGACCTCGACGGTCACGCTGGGCACGAACGAGGCGTCGGCCGAGTCGTAGTCCAGGCCGGCCTCCTGCAGTGCCGTGCGGACCGTGACGAGGTCGCTGGGGTCGCACAGCACCTCGAAGCTGCCACCGAGGTCGTTGACCTCCTCGGCGCCCGCGTCGAGCACCGCCATCAGGACGTCGTCCTCGTTGGTGGCACCGCCCTCCTGCTCGGCGGGGACGATGATGACGCCCTTGCGGCCGAACATGTAGGACACCGAGCCCGGGTCGGCCATCGTGCCGCCGTTGCGGGTCATCGCGGTGCGGACCTCCATGGCGGCCCGGTTCTTGTTGTCGGTGAGGCACTCGATGAGGAACGCGACGCCGCTGGGGCCGTAGCCCTCGTACATGATCGTGGTGTAGTCGGCGCCGCCGCCGTCGGCTCCCCCGCCGCGCTTGACGGCGCGGTCGATGTTGTCGTTGGGGACCGACTGCTTCTTGGCCTTCTGGATCGCGTCGTAGAGCGTGGGGTTGCCGTCAGGGTCGGGTCCACCCGTGCGCGCCGCGACCTCGATGTTCTTGATCAGCTTGGCGAACAGCTTGCCGCGCTTCGCATCGATCGCGGCCTTCTTGTGCTTGGTGGTTGCCCATTTGGAGTGGCCCGACATGTCGTTCCTTTGCGTAGTCCTAGCTCTGCTTCACGAGATCGACGAAGAGTCCGTGCACACGGTCGTCGTCCCCGACCTCGGGGTGGAAGGACGTCGCCATGAGCGGCCCCTGCCGCACCGCCACGATCCTACCGGCGGCCTCGCCCGAGGGGACCGCGGCAAGCACCTCGACGCCGGGCCCGACCTCCTCGACCCAGGGGGCGCGGATGAACACGGCGTGCACCGGGTCGGCGACGCCCGCCATCTGCAGGTCGGTCTCGAACGAGTCGACCTGACGGCCGAACGCGTTGCGACGCACGGTGACGTCGAGACCGCCGACGGTCTCCTGCCCCGCCGCACCGTCATGGATCCGCTCGGCGAGCATGATCATCCCGGCACAGGTGCCGAAGGTGGGCATGCCGTCCTTCACGCGCCGGCGCAGCGGCTCGAGCAGGTCGAACGTGCGCGCCAGCTTGTACATCGTGGTGGACTCCCCGCCGGGCACGATGAGCCCGTCGCACCGCTCGAGCTCGGCCGGGCGACGGACCGTGAACGCGTCCACGCCCAGCCGCTGCAGCGCGTGCAGGTGCTCGCGGACGTCGCCCTGGAGGGCGAACACACCGATGGAAGTCACCCCGGAAGTCTAGTCACCCTGGGCGACGGCGACCCTGACGTCGGTCAGGTCGAGTACATGGCCCTGTGACGTGTTGCCGAAGCCCGTGCCGAACGGGAAGTCGACCACGACCTCCGCGGCGAGAACGTCGCCGTCGTGGTCGTCCGTGATCTGGCCCGCCAGAGGCGTCCCGTCCACCGTGTACGTATCCGTGATCGAGACGTCGTCGGCCAGGCCGCCCTGACCCTCGAGGCCCGTGACATCGACGGTCGCCTCGAGGTCGTCGCCGGTCGCCGATATCGTCCACGAGCCGGTGAACAGCAAGGTGTCACCCGGAACGGCACGCACGGCCGAGACGTCGGCGAGCGGAGTGCCGTTGAGCGTCCAGGCGCCGGGCGTGGACTCCGTCAGCGTGAGTCGGCCTGCTGAGATGCTGCCGCCGGCGACGGATCCGGAACCGTTCCAGTACGCGAGCGACGCCGCGCCGCCGAGCAGCACGAGCGCCGAGGCCCCGGCGACCGCGCCCTTGGTCCAGGTCTTCATGAGCTCCTCCCCGTGGGGAACGGGAACGACGTCCTCGTGTCGTCCGACCCGCGCTCTTGGAGTCGTCTCGGCCCGGCTCAGGCGCCGGCCGATGTGACGAGAGTAACTCGTGTGACGGATGGGGCCATCGGGGGTGGGGAGAGCTCAGGCCGTCCCGCAGTACGTGCGGTAGCTGAACTCGAAGAGCCCGCGCGTCTCGTAGAGCTTGAGCGTGACGTCGGAGGACGTCCACGTCGTCGACGACTTGAGCCGGCTGCTGACGCGCGCCGTGTACTGGACGGCACCGGCGTCGAAGAGGCCCCACGGGGTGAAGTTGCGCGCCACGTTGACGGTCTGGGCAGCGCCCACGGTCCCCGCTCCCGTGATCGTCCCGCCCCGGTTCGCGACGGTCGCACCGGTCTGGTCGTTCACGATCGTGACGACGTAGTCGTAGCGGGCGTCCTGGTGCGGGAACGTGAGATTGACCGACGCGCCACTGCCGCCGACATTGGTGCACGTGAAGGTGGCCGGCGCCTGCACGCTCGCGGCCCCGAGAGCGCCGGAGACGATCGTCGGGCTGTCGCCGAAGGCGGCCATGGTGGGCTGGAGCCCGAGTCCCGAGGCCACGAGCAGCGCACCGGCACCCGCGCCCACGCCGACGACGCGCCGCACGCGGTGGCCCACGCCGTGATCGGGGACGAGCCCCCGATCGTCGGGTGCGGCGTCGTCGCTGTCGTCCTCGGCCGACGCGTCCGGACCGCCACCGCCGTCGCGACGGAACGCGATCACCAGGATCGTGGCCACGAGCAGTCCGATGACGAACATGCCGAACGGCGAGTTCACGGCGTTGATCACGTAGCCGGCCTTCGGCACGGAGAAGCTCACGCGCTCGACCTCGTCGACGTTGTACGCCTGCTCGTCCGGCGAGGCGTTGGCGTCGCCCTGGAGCTGCAGCACCGCTCCCCCGTCGTCCTGAGGATCGATCCCGGTGACGCGGTGCGTGATGCGCACGCCGCGGTCGTCGATCACGCTGACGACGTCGCCCTCGGCGAGCTCGTCAGCCGGCACCGTGGTGGCGAAGGCCAGGTCGCCGGCCTCGATCGCCGGCGACATCGAGCCCGACGTGAACACCAGTGGCGTGAGCCCGAAGGCGAGCATGGCGGCGGTCCAGGCCAGGCACAGCGTGCCCAGGCCGGCGCCGATCCACAGGATCGTCTCGCGGAGCGTGCGGTTCATGTCAGGTCACTCGTTCGTCGGGTCGGGGTCACTGCAGCTGGCTGGCGGTGAGGGAGAACGTCGCGGTGCCCGTCGTTCCCTGCGCACTGTTGCCGGTGGTGGACGGCATCGCCACGCGGAAGCACAGGTTCTTGCTGAACGTCGTGCCGCCGAGGTTCACGGGCGTGGCCGTGGGGATCAGCGGCTTGGCGGTGCCGTCGAGCGTGACGTTCGTGGACAGCTGCGTTCCTGAGCAGGTGTTGGAGCGGACACCGTTCGCGTTGGTGGTCTGGGTCCCGGCGGTGCCCTCGTAGACCGACCACTGGACGTGGGGCGACAGGGTGCCCGCCGCCGTGCCGGTCGCGGTGAGCGCGAAGCCCGCGGTGTTGGCCTTGCGCTGCACCGGCACAGTGAACGCGAAGCTCTCCCCCGGGATCATCGCGGTGGCCGACATGGCCGTGTTCGTGACCGAGCCGCCCTGGCCGTCGAGCCGGCCGTCGAGGATCAGCAGGTCGAGCGATCCGGCCTGGATGGTGCCCGTGGTCAGCTGGGCCTCGTCGGTCCAGTACGCCAGCGTGCTGACGCTGGTCAGGCCCAGCACCATGCCGAGGCTCAGGATCGCTCGCGTGCGGGTCGACCGCAGGGTGCGGACGAGGCGCGAGGTCGTGGACTGCGTCATGAAACGTCACTCTCTTCTCGGTTCCGGCGGGCGCCCAGGGCGAGCCACAGGCCGGTGATGGAGGCGCCGATGCCCGCGGGCAGGAGCCACGAGGGCAGCTCGGCGCCGGTGCTCGGCAGCGAGCCGTCGCGCGCGGGCGCGGTCTCGGCTCGATCGCCGGGAGCGACCGCGCTGGTCGGCGAGGCCGCGGTGGGCCTCGCGGTCGGCTCCGTGGTCGGCCCGGTGGTCGGCTCGGTCCCGGTGACCTGGGTCAGCCGGGTCCGGACGTCGAACGCGAAGTGCTGGGCCTGGTCGGCGTTGGACGCCGTCTCGGACAGCGCGGCGCGGACCTGGACCCGTGCCGTCGCGCCCGCCGCCAGAGGACGAGGCGCGGTCCAGGCGGTGGAGAGGGGCTGCCACGCCTCGCCATCGGTCCGGATCTGCACGTCGAGGTCGCCGGACGCGTGAAGGGCGCCGTCCCGGGGCACGATCACCAGCTCGATCTCCGCGGCGTCGGAGGATTGGTTGCGGGCCCAGAACTCTCCGGTCTGGGCGTCACCGGGCACCCAGCGGGTGTCGTCGGCGAAGACCGGCTCGGTCAGCGTCGAGGTCCACGGACCGACCCCGTCGGCGCTCAGGCCGAGGCGGGCCGCGGGCGCCGAGGCCGCAGAGGACCCCAGGGGCACCATCACGGCCAGCATGACGGCTGCCCCGAGTGCACCCGCTGCGGTGCGCACGGACTTCATCGCGTGGTCACCGCCTCGGCGTCGGAGTCGCTCCGGCGGCGGTCGCGGATCGCGCCGGCGAACATCCACGCGGCGTAGAGGCCCAGGCCACCCGCGACGACGTACACGGCCGAGTCGCGCTGGTCGTGCCCGATCGCCGTGCTGAGGAATCCCAGCTTCGGCACGGCGTACCAGAGGGTGCCCTTGAGCTGGACCGGCTGGACCGGCTCGGCGTCGACACCGTCGTTGGCGTCGCCCTGCGTCGTGAACTCGGGCTGGCCGTCCGCCCCGTAGGCGACCGAGACGACCCGGTGGGTCACGACGTCGCTGCGGCCCGACTCGAGCTGGTAGGTGACGACCGTGCCCACGCCGATCTCCTCGGCGGGCGTCGGCCGGACCACCACAAGCGTGCCGGGCGGGTAGGACGGCTCCATGGAGCTGGTGAGGATCGTGTAGGGCGTCGCGCCCCCGATCCGCGGGACGAGCACGCCGACGGCGATCGCCGAGGTGGCCACGAGGATGACACCCCAGGCCAGAGCCTGGACGGCCCACCCCAGCACCGTGCGGTGCGTGCGGGTGGTCGTGGTGGTCGTCATCCTCGTGGGCCTTCCTCGTTCGATGGTCGGTCGGTTCGCTCAGTCCCGGGTCACTGCACCTGCGTGAGGGCGACCTTCACGTCGGACAGGTCGAGCGTCAGCGTCTGCGTCGTGTTGTCAGCAGAGGTGCCGAACGGGAAGTCGACGTTCAGGGTGGCGGCGAGGGTCTCGCCGTCGTCGGCGCTCGTGATCTGGTTGCCCGCGGGAGCCGTGCCGCCGACGAGGTAGGTGTCGGTGAGGGTGACCGCGGAGGCCAGCGAGCCCGAGGCGTTGAAGCCGGTCACGTCGACGACGGCCTTGAGGTTGTCACCGGTCGCGGTGATGTCCCAGCCGGCGGTGTACTCGAGCTCGTCGCCGGGAACGACGCGCACGGAGGACAGGCTGGTGACGGGGCTGCCGTTGAGCGTCCAGGCGCCGGGCGTCGGGTCGGTCAGCTTCAGCTCGCCGGCCGTGATGGAGCCACCGGCGATGTCGCCCTCGGCGTTCCAGTACGCCAGCGAGCCCGCTCCGCCGAGCATGAGGACGGCGGCGGCTCCGGCGGCGATGGCGCCCTTGGTGGACTTGTTCATCTTCTTCTCCTACGTCATGAGGCTGATCGACCATCGATCACATCCGTAACTGGTGCATCTGTTGCACCTGCTACAACCATGTAACGACGAAATACCGGCACTCTGATGCCATTTAGCGAAGAAATAACGAAAATGAGTCACATGTCACGAACGATTCATGACTAGAGTCATGGTTCTTTGTGACCATGACATCGTCCTTTGTGACCAAGGACCCCCCTACGAACGAACGCCCCCGGCCGAAACCGGGGGCGTTCGCTCGTCAGCTGTGGTACGGGTCACCAGCCGCGGGTCTCCAGGCGGTGCGGCTCGGGGATCTCGTCGACGTTGATGCCGACCATGGCCTCGCCCAGGCCTCGCGAGACCTTGGCGATCACGTCGGGGTCGTCGTAGAACGTCGTGGCCTTGACGATGGCCTCGGCGCGCTGCGCGGGGTTGCCCGACTTGAAGATGCCCGAGCCGACGAACACGCCCTCGGCGCCCAGCTGCATCATCATGGCCGCGTCGGCCGGGGTGGCGATGCCGCCCGCGGTGAACAGCACGACCGGCAGCTTGCCCGCCTCGGCCACCTCGGCGACGAGCTCGTAGGGGGCCTGGAGCTCCTTGGCCGCCACGAACAGCTCGTCCTTCGGCAGGCTCTGCAGACGCGCGATCTCGGCGCGGATCTTGCGCATGTGGCCCGTGGCGTTGGAGACGTCACCGGTGCCGGCCTCGCCCTTGGAGCGGATCATGGCCGCGCCCTCGGTGATCCGGCGCAGCGCCTCGCCCAGGTTGGTGGCACCGCACACGAACGGGACCGTGAAGGCCCACTTGTCGATGTGGTTGGCGTAGTCGGCCGGGGTCAGCACCTCGGACTCGTCGATGTAGTCCACGCCCAGGCTCTGCAGCACCTGCGCCTCGGCGAAGTGACCGATGCGGGCCTTGGCCATGACGGGGATCGAGACGGCCTCGATGATGCCGTCGATGAGGTCGGGGTCGCTCATGCGGGCGACGCCGCCCTGGGAGCGGATGTCCGCGGGCACGCGCTCGAGCGCCATGACGGCGACGGCGCCGGCGTCCTCGGCGATCTTGGCCTGCTCGGCGTCGACGACGTCCATGATGACGCCGCCCTTCAGCATCTCGGCCATGCCGCGCTTGACCCGGGCGCTGCCGGTCGTGGACTGGTCGTTGCTGGGGATCTCGGTACTCACGGGTCAAGTCTACGAGGCCCGCTGATCGCTCCCGTCCCGGCCGGTCGTCGACGAGACGAGGGTCAGGCGGCGTCGGCCTGGCGCCTGACCATCGCCATGCGCTGGGCCACGGTGACCAGGCTCGCGGCGGCCAGCGCCCACAGCGTGACGTGCTGCAGGATCGGCAGGTCGAACAGGCCCGACAGGCCCGTCATCACCAGGATCGAGACCAGGCGGTCGGACCGCTCGGCGATGCCGCCCTTGGCCTCCATGCCGAGCGACTCGGCGCGGGCCCGGATGTACGACGTCAGCGCGCCCAGGACGAGGCAGGCCAGCGCGAGGCACAGGTAGACCTTGGAGTCGCCCTCCCACGCGTACCAGAGCGCGATGCCGCCGAAGACCGCCGCATCGCCGACGCGATCGAGCGTGGAGTCCAGGAACGCCCCGTACTTCGAGGAGCGGCCGAGCTTGCGGGCCATCGTGCCGTCGATGATGTCGCTGAACACGAAGGCGGTGATGAACAGCGTGCCCCAGAAGAAGATCCCCTGCGGGAAGAAGAACAGCGCTCCGAAGGACACGCCGATCGTGCCGACCCAGGTGACCATGTTCGGAGTGACGCCGATCCTGATCAGGCCGTCGGCGACCGGCGAGAACAGCCGGTTCCAGAAGGCGCGGAAGCGTTCGAGCATCAGGTCACCTGCTCACTGGTCGACTGCGGGCCAGGCGGCACGCAGGAGCTCGGCGGACTCGGCGATCGTCTGCGGCAGCGTCTTGGTGCGCCCGACGACGGTCATGAAGTTGGCGTCGCCACCCCACCGCGGCACGACGTGCTGGTGCAGGTGCTGCGAGATCGAGCCGCCGGCGGACGCCCCGAGGTTGAGGCCGACGTTGTAGCCGTGCGGCGAGCTGACCTCGCCGATCGCGCGGATCGCCTGCTGCGTCAGCAGCGTCAGCTCGGTGGACTCCTCGAGCGTGAGCTCGGTGAGGCCGGACTCGTGCCGGTTCGGCAGCACCATGAGGTGGCCCGGGTTGTACGGGTACAGGTTCATCGCCACGAAGCAGTGCTCGCCGCGCACGACGATGAGGTCGGTCTGGCGCTCCCCCGCGACCATCGCGCAGAACGGGCAGCCGTCGTCGTGGCCGGCGTCGGTGCCGGCCTCGCGGACGTAGGCCATCCGGTAGGGCGCCCACAGCCGCTCGAGGCCGTCCGGATCCGGCATCAGACCTGGACCCGGTCGCGCACCGCGGCCACGATCTTGGCGACCGCGTCGTCGAGCGAGACGCCGTTCTCCTGCTCTCCGTTGCGGAAGCGGAAGGAGACGGCACTGGCCTCGACGTCCTTGTCGCCGACCAGCACCATGAACGGCACCTTCTGCGTCTGGGCGTTGCGGATCTTCTTCTGCATGCGCTCGTCGGAGTCGTCGACCTCGAAGCGGATCCCCTCGGCGCGCAGCCGCACCGCGAGCCGCTCGAGGTACTCCACGTGGCGCTCGGCCACGGGGATGCCCACCGCCTGGACCGGGGCGAGCCACGGAGGGAAGGCGCCCGCGTAGTGCTCGACCAGCACGCCCATGAACCGCTCGATCGAGCCGAACTTGGCCGAGTGGATCATGACCGGCTGCTGGCGCGAGCCGTCGGCGGCGACGTACTCGAGGTTGAAGCGGTCGGCCGACGGCTGGTTGAAGTCGTACTGCACCGTGCCCATCTGCCACGTGCGGCCGATCGCGTCGCGCGCCTGGACCGAGATCTTCGGGCCGTAATAGGCCGCGCCGCCCGGATCGGGCACGAGCTCGAGGCCGGTCGCGGTGGCAACCTCCTCCAGCACCTTCGTCGCGGTCTCCCAGTCCTCGTCGGAGCCGATGAACTTGTCCTTCGAGGCGTCGCGGGTGGACAGCTCGAGGTAGTAGTCGTCCATGCCGAAGTCGTCGAGCAGGCTCAGCATGAAGTTCAGCAGGTGGGCCACCTCGGCGGGCGCCTGCTCGGGCGTGACGTAGGAGTGCGAGTCGTCCTGGGCGAAGCCGCGCACGCGGGTGAGGCCGTGGATGACGCCCGACTTCTCGTTGCGGTACACGTGGCCGAACTCGAACAGCCGCAGCGGCAGCTCGCGGTACGAACGCTGGCGCGACCGGTAGATGAGGTTGTGCATCGGGCAGTTCATCGCCTTGAGGCGGTAGTCGCCGCCGTCGACCTCGAGCGCCGGGAACATGCCCTCGCCGTAGTACGGCAGGTGGCCCGAGGTGTGGAACAGGCCTTCCTTGGCGATGTGCGGGGTGCCGACGTACTCGAAGCCCTCCTCGATGTGCCGGCGGCGGACGTAGTCCTCCATCTCACGCTTGATCACGCCACCGCGGGGATGGAACACCGGCAGGCCCGAGCCGATCTCGTCGGGGAAGCTGTAGAGGTCGAGCTCGGTCCCCAGGCGACGGTGGTCGCGGCGTTGAGCCTCCTCGATGCGGTGCAGGTGCGCCTCGAGGTCCTCCTTGGTGGGCCACGCGGTGCCGTAGATGCGCTGCAGCTGCTTGTTCTTCTCGTCGCCGCGCCAGTAGGCGGCCGCCGAGCGCATGAGCGTGAAGGCCGGGATGCGCTTCGTGGTGGGCAGGTGCGGGCCGCGGCACAGGTCCTTCCACGCCAGCGAGCCGTCGCGCTTGAGGTTGTCGTAGATGCTCAGGCCGCCCTCGCCGACCTCGACGCTGGCACCTTCTGCGGCATCGCTCGCGGAGGACTTGAGGCCGATGAGCTCGAGCTTGTACGGCTCGTCGGCCAGCTCGGCGCGGGCGTCGTCGTCGCTGATCTCGCGGCGGCTGAACTTCTGGCCCTCCTTGACGATCTTCCTCATCCGCGACTCGATCTTCTGGAGATCCTCGGGAGTGAAGGGCGTCTCGACGTCGAAGTCGTAGTAGAAGCCGTCGGCGATCGGCGGGCCGATGCCGAGCTTCGCGTCGGGGAAGAGCTCCTGCACGGCCTGCGCCATGACGTGGGCCGTGGAGTGGCGCAGCACGTCGAGGCCGTCGGGCGAGTCGATCGCGACGGGCTCGACGACGTCGCCGTCGGCCAGCTCGCGCGCGAGGTCGACCAGCGCGTCGCCCACCCGGGCGGCGATGACCTGGGGGTCGTCGGAGAACAGCTGCCACACCCGCGTCCCGGGATCGACCTGCTGCTGGGCTCCGTTGACGGTGACGGACAGGCTCATGAGATCCCCTCGGTGACTGGGCGGCCCCTACGGCTGGGCAGCGCTCTTGGCCTCACCCTACCGACGTCGTCGTTCTGCCCCGGCGACCGTCCCCGCTCGCGTACGCTGGGTGGACTTTGTCCCCGTTCTCGGAAAGGCGTCATCGCATGCGCCGCACCCTCCTCGGCCTCGTCGCCGCCGTCGCCGTCGCCGCGAGCACCACGCTCGTCGCCGCACCGGCCCAGGCCGCCGCCAAGCCGGTCACCATCAAGACGATCTCGAACAAGTCCATCGACTGGTACGGGACCGCGCTGGTGAAGCCGTCCTTCACGAAGGCCAAGAAGGTCAAGGTCCTCAAGAAGGCCATGACGATCCACCAGGGCGGGAAGGTGCTGCGCAAGAACCGCACCGCCGTGAAGCTCAAGCCCGGCACCTACCGCGTGACCACGAAGGTCACCTACAAGTACAAGGGCAAGAAGCGCGCCACCGTGAAGAAGCAGCGCCTCGTCGTCAAGCAGGGCCGCTGCGCCACCGTGCAGAACCTGCGCAGCCTCAAGGTCGACCCGGCCTTCTCCCCCGACGTGATCGGCGACAGCATCGCCAACACCGCCCGCAAGCTGCACTCGCGCGGCTCGGGCGAGTCGTACACGCCCGACAAGCTGATCGCGCAGCTCGAGGCGCTCAAGGTGCTGCTCGGTGACGAGATGCCCGAGATCGTCGTCCTGATCGACGAGGCCATCGCCGAGGTGAAGGCTCTGCAGGCCAAGGGCGTGACGGTCCTCGAGGACCGCACCTACCAGGGCTGCGGCAAGCAGGACATCGACGTGTACGCCACGTTCGCCAACGGCGAGCTGATCATGGCCGAGGACGACTCGGACCTCATGATGATGAGCGGCGCCCGCGCCGCGCTCGCCGCCGCGCGCTGAGCCGCGTCCCGGCCGGGGCTCAGCCCTGGCCGGGCCGGCGGTGGCCGTCCGGCTCCACGAGCAGCTCGTCGCCGAGCAGCCGGCAGGCCAGCAGCGCGAGCTCGAGGTCGACCCGACGGTCGCCCAGGCGGTCGTCGAGGTCGGCCGTGATCCGCTCGATGCGGTACTTCACCGTGTTCCGGTGTACCTGCAGCGCCTCGGCCGTCGCCTGGAAGTTCCGGTCGTGGTCGAGCCACGCACCGAGCGTGGCCCGTGCCCGGGCCGCCGCGGGCGAGACCTCGCCGAGCGGCCCCAGCACGTCGCGCACCCAGCGCTGCAGGCCTCCGGGCTGCTGCAGCAGCAGGGAGATCAGGGCGATGCCCCGGTCGCCGAACCCCACCACCTGGCCGATGCGGTCACCGGCCGTGAGCGCCAGCTCGAACGTGTCGCGCGCCTGCGCGTGCGTGCGCCGGAAGCCGTCGATGCCCGGCTCGGGCAGGCCGACGGCGGCACCGAGATCCGGGAACTTCGCCAGCACCTCGGCCACCACGCGGTCGATCGGCTCGGCGTGACGCCCCCGGCCCATCCACAGCCAGCCGGTGGTGCGGTCGATGGCGGAGAACAACGGCGGCGTGCCGGTGCCGATCCGCGCGTCGAGCTCGCGGCTGATCCGCTCCATCGTGAGCAGCGCGTCGGTGATGCCGCCGGGATCGCGCGACCACAGCACGAGGCCGACGTGGTGCTGGTCCATCCGGTAGCCGGTCTCGGACTCGAAGTCGTGCACCGACGTGTCCACGCCGCGCAGCAGGCCCTGCAGCATCGCCGAGGCGACGTTGCCCGAGGTGGTCGCCCAGCGGCCCCGCTCGTCCTCGTAGCGATCCAGCAGGTGCAGGCAGATCCAGTCGATGTACTGGTAGACCGCGTCGGCGATGACGCGGACCGCCCGCAGGGTGTGGGCGCGGTCGGCGTCGACCTGCTCGAACTCCTGCAGCACCACGGTCATGAGGTACTCCTGGCCCAGCTGGTAGGCCCGCACGAGGGAGTACGACGGGACGCCGCGCTGCGCGAGCCGCAGCGCGTACTCGACGGCCGCGGTGGGCGCCTGGATCCGCTCCACCGGGATCGCGTTGATGAGCAGGTGGACGATCGTGTTGATGTTGCTGTCGACGCTGGCGTCCAGCAGGTCGATGAGCGGCTGGTCGAGGTCGAGGTCGCTGATCGACCGGATGTTGTCGGTGAGCACGCGGGTCAGGTAGGGCTGCTGCTCGGCGAGCCGCTGTCCCATCGTCGCCACGAGCCGTCGGACCTCGGCGGCGTCGGGTCCCGCCCCGGTCAGCGGCTGCGTCATGGCCCGATGGTCCCGGCGATGCCCGCGCGGCGCAAGGCCCTGCGGGCGGCGAGATGGCCGCACATCCCGTGGGCGCCCGCGCCCGGCGGGGTGGCCGCCGAGCACAGCCACGTGCCGGGGACGCCGGTGGCGTACGGGTCGAGCGCGACCCGCGGACGGAAGATCAGCTGCCGCGGCGTGTTCGCGCCGGTCACGATGTCGCCTCCCACGTAGTTCGCGTTGTCGCGGGTGATCTGCTCGGTGGAGCGCACCGACATGCCGACGACGCGCTCGCGCACGCCCGGCGCGAACCGCTCGATCTGGGCCAGGATCGCCTCGGTGGCGTCGCCGTCGTACCCGGACGGGACGTGCGCGTAGGCGTCGATCGGGTGCACGTCCCCCGCGCGGCGGCCCGGGTCGGCCTGCGACTGCTGGCCCAGCAGGACGAAGGGCCGTTCGGGCATCCGGCCGCGCCAGACCTCGCGCTCAGCCGTGGCGATCTGCGCCATCGAGCCGCCCAGGTGGACCGTGCCCGCGGCACGCGTGGGCTCGTGGGTCCACGGGATCCCGCCCTCGACCGCGAGCGCGACCTGGAACGCGCCGGGTCCGTAGCGGTAGCGGCGGTAGGCCCGGGCCACGCGCGGCGGCAGGGCGTCCCCGAGGATGTCGGCGGCGGCTCCCGGCGTGGTGTCGAGCATGACGATGTCGGCGTGCGCGAGCTGGTCGCGGCCGGTCACGCGGACGCCCGTGGTGACCTTCCCGCCGTGCTCCGCCAGCAGCTGCTCCATGGCGCGCGAGATCGCCGCGGTGCCGCCCTCGGCGACGGGCCACCCGTAGCGGTGGGCCGCCGTGCCGAGGGCGACGCCGATCGCGGACGACAGCGGCGAGCCCAGCGGCCGGAACGCGTGGGCCGCGACGCCGGCGAACAGCGCCGCCGACTCCGGCGACCGCAGCATCCGGCCGAGCCACGTGGCCGGCAGCAGGCTGGCCACGCCGAAGCCGGCCAGGGCGATCGGGTGCCGCGGCACGTGGACGATCGGCTGGAGGAACTCGGTGGCGATCTTGTCGAACCGGTCGGACAGCGGGCCGAACAGCCTCCGGTAGGCCGCGCCGGACTCCCCCAGCGCCTGCGCCGTGCGGTCGACGTCGCGCCACACCGCAGCGCCGGAGCCGCCGTCGAGCGGGTGCGCGTACTGCACCTCGGGCCACCGCCAGGCCAGGCCCTCCGCCGCCAGGTCGAACGCTCGACTGAAGGCCGTGTCGACCGCGAGCGGGTGGAACCCCGAGCACTCGTCGTGCAGCACCCCGTCGACCGTGTAGTGGCCGCTGCGGGTGCCGCCGCCGATCTCGTCGGCGGCCTCGAGCACCTCGACCTCGACGCCGGCGGCGGCGAGGGTGAGGGCGGCAGCGAGCCCGTTCGGACCGCTGCCGACCACCACCGCCGTCGTCACGTCGCCACCTTCTCCTCACCGGACAGCTCCCCCGCCGGACGGTAGCCGGGCGCCTGCCACGTGACCGTGTGCTGGACGCCGTTCGGGATCCAGGGCTGCTCGGACACAGCATCGCGCACGTCGTACCACCCGCGCTCGACGACACCCAGGGCCGCGTCGATCACCTTGTACTGCACCTTCGTGGTGTGGATCGGCTGCGACTCGGTGAACGTGGTGACCCACTCGCCGGGCTCGAAGCCGCAGCGCTGCTGCACCGCCGCAATCGTGCGCTCGTCGAACAGGTGGCCGTCGCCGAACTGCCAGCCCAGCAGCACCGTGCAGACGACCTCGCCCTCACGGAGCCGGTAGTTCTCGAGGGCGTCGACGTGTCGCTGCATGAGTGCGAGCTGCACCCGGCCGTGGCTGTGCATGCTGCGGAACGCGACGCACTTCTGCAGGAAGACCTCGGCCACGTCGTAGCCGTACAGGGCGGCGAGCTGCTCGCGCTGGATCCTCATGCCCTTCACCAGACCCGCGTCGAGCTTGTCCTCGGCGCCGTTCATCCGGAACGCCATCGTGCCCGACGCCCAGTTGCCGGCGTACTGGCGCATGGAGATGAGGAACGAGACCCACTCGGGCTTGAGGTTGCCCAGGATCGGGCCGGTCAGGAAGCCGACCAGCACGGCCGCGAGCAGCCACGGGCTGGAGAAGTCGCCGATGCCGTAGCCGTCGCCGGCCATGAACCCGCCGAACAGGAACGGCGTCACGAAGATGAAGAAGATGTTCCACTCCAGCGGCACCGCGAGCGGGTAGGTGGAGTAGATGAACAGGTGGAACGCCATCATGCCGGCGATCGCGAGCCACGTGATCGTCGCGTTCGTCGAGAACAGCAGCACGAGCGGCAGCACGAGCTCCACGACGGTGCCGCCGATGTGCGCCCACCCGAACGCCATCCTCGTGGGCATGAGGTCCTCGTTCTCGACGTCGCGGTAGAGCGAGCGCTTGAACCGCTTCGAGGTCAGCCACGGGGTGTTGCTCATCATCGCCTGGACGACGAACGTCAGGTGGTGGCCGAACTTGGAGACGCCGGCGCCGAGCCAGATCGTGACCATCGCGATCTTGGCGACCAGCACCATGTCGACGTGCGAGGACAGCGTGGCGAAGGCCAGCAGGCACAGCGCGTACTGCTCGGGACGCGAGGCCAGGAAGACGACCTTGTCGCGGAACGCCATGACCACGAGGCCCACGAAGTAGGCGACGAGCGGCCAGGACGCGATCATGCCGACCTCGGAGTAGGCCGCGTCGGTCTGCTGCCCGGGCAGGACCAGGGCGACGACGAGCATCGCCACGAGGGCCAGGTAGAGCGCGACGTCGAAGACGCTCCGGGCCGCGCCGCCCGTGCCGGGGACCGTGTCCCCGTAGGGCGGGCAGCGCAGGGTGCCGACCTTCGTCCAGTACTTCCAGCCGCCGGTGAACGGCCCGAACTTGAACGAGAGCGGTCCCCACGAGGCCGCGTGCCCCGTGATCTCCCACAGCACGATCCAGACCATCAGCTTCTGGTAGACGATCAGCTCGCCCCACCAGTCGCCGAGGGACAGCAGGCCCAGCCCGGGCGTGGTGAGCCCGACGACGAGCCAGCCGCCGACGATGAAGGCGATCGTCTTGACCAGGTAGATCGCGTGCATCTGCTTGGGCCCGCCGAAGCCGTAGTCGGCCCAGTGCACCGCGAGCAGCCTCATCCGGTCCATCACCGGCATCTGCTCGAACCGCTCCGGATCGACCGGTGGCATGTCCGCTGTCGTGAATCCCATGAACCTCGACCTTTCTCGATGTGTCAGGCGCTGCGCACGAGTCGGCGCAGGGTGGGCTTGTCGATCTTTCCGACCGGGTTCTTCGGCAGTGCCTCGACGACGTCGACGGCAGCCGGGACCTTCACCCGGGTGAGCTCGCGCCGGCAGTGCGCGAGGACGTCGTCCTCGGTCAGCACCGCGCCGGGGTAGGCGACGACGAACGCGACGGGAACCTCGCCCAGGACGTCGTCGTGGCGGCCGACGACCGCCACCTCGAGGACGCCCTCGATGCGCGCGATCGCGTTCTCGATCTCCTTGGGATACAGGTTCTCGCCGCCGCGGATGATCATGTCCTTGATCCGGTCGACGAGCTGGAGGTAGCCGTCCTCGTCGAGCCGGCCCACGTCGCCGGTGTGCAGCCAGCCGTCGACGACCGTCTCGGCGGTGGCCTCGGGCTTGTTCAGGTAGCCCTGCATGACGGTGGGGCCGGCGATGAGGACCTCGCCGGTCTCGCCCGGGGGCAGGTGCTCGCCGTCCGGTCCGGCGATGGCGATGCACTGGCCCGGGAGCGCCGGGCCGACGGTGCCGAGCTTGCGCACGGCGTCGGGGCCGACCGGGTTGCAGGCCGAGGCGCACGTGCCCTCGGTCAGGCCGTAGCCCTCGACCATCACGAAGCCGAACCGACGCTCGCAGGCCGCCAGCAGCTCCTGCGACACCGGCGCCGCGCCGCACACGACGAACCGCAGCGACGACGTGTCGGGACGGACCTCCTCGGGCAACGCCGCGAGCAGCGCGTAGATCGTCGGCACGGCCGAGAAGTAGGTGGGGCGCAGCCGCTCGACCTCGCCGAAGAACGTCTGGGGGCTGAAGCGCCCGATGATCGTCAGCCGGCCGCCGACCCGCAGCGGCGCGAGCAGGGAGACCATGACCGCGTTGACGTGGAACAGCGGCAGGATCAGCATGCAGTGGTCGTCCGCCGTCAGCTCCATGTGCCGCGCCATGGTCGCCGACATCGCGTCGACGTTCGCGTGGCTCAGCATGACGCCCTTCGGCCGGCCGGTGGAGCCGCTCGTGTAGACCAGCAGCGCCAGGTCGTCGGGCGAGACATCGACCGGGGCGGCGCCCGTGGGGGTGGCCGTGGCGAGGGAAGCCACGGTGAGGGGTCGGGCGCCGCCGGTCGGTGCGTCGTCGCTCTCGACGACGATCAGGGTCGCTCCGGAGTCGGCGACCTGGTGCGTGGCCTCGACCTCGGTGAACGCGGGGTTGACCGGCGTGGCCGTCCCGCCGAGCCGCCACGCGGCGAACAGGCAGACCACCAGCTCGACGCGGTTCGGCAGCATCACGGCCAGGACGTCGCCGCGTCCGAACCCCTCGGCGGCCAGACGTCCCGCCACGGCGGACGCGCGGGCGTCGAGCTCGGCGAACGTCAGGGCCGTCCGCTCGTCGGCGACGGCCGGTGCGTCGCCGTGCTGCTGGGCGAGTGCGTCGCTGAGATACGGCAGGGTCATCGCGTCGTTCCTCCGGTCCGAGTGTGTGATGTGGGCCACAGTTCCGGACCGTAGGCCAGTCGCGCATGCCGCAAACAGGCGCGTTTCGGCAGAACTTCGGGGCGCGGATTGTGCACGGCGGACAAACCAGGGTGCGCCACCCCAGCCTCTTGTCACTCGTGCACAAGTTGGCGGCCCGGCTTGTCACTTCGGTCCATCGCGCCGTCGCGACCCGCCGGCGGTCCACACTGACGTCATGGAGGACCGGACGCCATGACGGCGGTGACCTGGTGGGGGCACTCGTTCGCCACGGTCGAGCTGCCCGGAGCGACCGTCGTGACCGACCCGCTCATGGTGCGCCGCCTGTTCCACGTGCGGCGCGCCTCGCCCCCGCCGCCGTCGGCGGCGACCCGCGCCGACCTCGTCCTGGTCTCCCACCTGCACCACGACCACCTGCACGTGCCGACGCTGCGGCGGTTCGACGACACCGTCCCGATCGTCGTCCCGCGCGGGGCGGTGCCCGCCGTGCGACCGCTCGAGCGGCTCGTCACGATCGAGGTGTCCCCCGGCGACCGTCTCCAGGTCGCGGGCGTCGACATCGAGGTCCTCCCCGCCCGCCACGACGGCCGGCGCGACAAGCGACCTGGTGCGGCCGAGGCGCCATCGGTCGGCTACCGGTTCGGTCGCGACGGCACGACGTGCTGGTACCCCGGCGACACCGGGGTGATGGACTTCCGCGCCGTCCGCCCCGTGGACCTCGCGCTCGTGCCGATCGGCGGCTGGGGCCCGTCCCTCGGCCACGGCCACCTCGACCCCGTGCAGGCCGTCGAGGCCGTGCGGCAGGTCGGCGCGCGCTGGATCGTGCCGGTCCACCACGGCACCTACTGGCCCGTGGTGCTGCGGTCCTCGGGGCCGACACACGAGGAGTGGTTCACCCGGCCGGCCGGCCGCTTCCTCGAGGCCGCCGCCGAGGCCGGCCTGGCCGACCACGTGGTGGCGCCGCCGATGGGCGTCCGGACGCCCCTGCCGCGTGGGACGATGCCGATGTGAGCCAGATCGCACCCGTCGGCTGGGCCGAGGAGCGCGTCGTCGCCGTCCGGCGCTCTCGGTGGGTGCCGCGCGTCGCCGACGTGATGCAGGCGCTGTGGACGGTCCTCGTCACCACCGCCGCGGTCACCCTCGGCCTGTGGTCCGTCGGCGAGACCGTCGACGACAAGGTGCAGCTGATCGTCTTCGTGATCGTCGCGATGTTCCTCGTCGACGTCGTCCTCGCCGGTCCGCTGCGGCTGCTGGCCTCGCGCGGCAGCGTGCTGCTGGCGATGGCGCTCGGCCTCGGCGCGCAGGTGGTCGTGCTGGGTACGGCGATCAGCCTCGGCGCCCGGGCCGACCTCGACGTCGGCGAGACGCTCGTCGTCCTGCTCGTCGCGTCGGCGGTCATGGCCGTCGGACGCTGGTTCTCCGGCGCGACCGACAGCGGCTACGTCGTCGGCGCCGCGACGGCGCGCACCGCGCGCGCCCTCGGGCGGGCGCGGTCCGACCCCGGCGGCCGCGGCGTGCTGGTCGTCCAGCTCGACGGACTGGCCCTGCCCGTGCTGCGCCGCGCGATCGCCGGCGGGCAGGCGCCCAACATCGCCCGCTGGATCGGCTCGAGCCACGCGCTGACGGGCTGGTGGGCCACGATCCCCTGCACCACGCCGGCCAGCATGGCGGGCTTCCTGCACGGCAGCCCCGACGTGCCCGCGTTCCGCTGGTGGGACCGGCGCTCGGGTCGTCTGCTCGCTGCGGGCAACCCGGCCGATTCGCGCTTGGTCGAGTCGCGGTTCCCGCCCGACTCGGGCCTGCTGCGCGACGGGAGCGCCATCAGCACGACCTACACGGGCGGCTCGTCGCGCGCGTACCTGACGATCAGCAAGGCCACCCGCGTCCGCGACCTGGGGTCCGGCTCCACGTACCTCGCGTTCTTCATCCGGCCCTTCCTGCTGCCCGGGGCGATCGTCATGACCGTCGGCGAGGTGCTCAAGGAGCTGCACCAGGGGTACCGCCAGCGCGCTCGCGACGTGCAGCCGCGCATCCCCCGCAAGGGCGGCTACGTCGTGCTGCGCGGTGTGACGAACGTGCTGCTGCGCAAGCTCAACCTGTCGCTCGTCGCCGAGGAGATGGCGCACGGCTCGCCGCTGATCTTCGTGGACTTCGTGGACTACGACGAGATCGCCCACCACGCCGGTCCCGAGCGCCCCGAGTCGATGCGCGCGATCGAGGGCCTCGACGGGGTCCTCGGTGCGCTCGAGGGCGTGGCGCGCTCGGTGGCGACGCGGTACGACCTCGTCCTGGTCTCGGACCACGGCCAGAGCCTGGGCGCCCCGTTCTCCGACCTCGCCGGCGTCTCGTTCCCCGAGCACGTGGCGGCGCTGATGCGCACCGACCAGTCCGACGCGTCGCTGCTCACCACCACCGAGGGTGGCGAGGAGCGTGGTCCCGTCAACGCCCTGGTCTCCAGCGTCGTCGGCGAGGGCCAGCGACGCCCCGAGAAGGTCGTGGCCGACTCCGAGGATCCCGAGGTCGTCGTCACCGGCGGTGGCAACCTCGGCATGGTGTGGTTCCCCCGCCTGGCGGAGCGGCCCGCGCTGTCGCAGGTCGACGGCACGTGGCCGAACCTCGTGCCGGGCCTGTTGGCCAGTCCGGGCGTCGGACTCGTCATGGGCACCGACGACACGGGCGAGCCGATCGTGTTCGGGCCCGCAGGCGCACGCGCGCTCGGCGCGGACGGCACGGTGACGGGCGAGGACCCGCTGCGGGCCTACCCCTCGCGTACCGCGGCCGACCTCGCCCGGCTGCACGGCCTGCAGGACTGCGGCGACCTCGTCGTGATCTCCACGGTGGACGAGCTCGGCGGCATCCACGCGTTCGAGGGGCAGGTCGGCTCGCACGGCGGCATCGGCGGTCCGCAGAACCACGCGGTGCTCGTGCACCCGCGCGGCTGGAAGGTCGACCCCGACCTGACCGAGCCCGTGCCCGAGCTCGGCGACTCCCCCGTGCTGGTGGGCGCGTGGAGCGTGCACCGCCAGCTCCGCACGTGGGCGGGACTCCCGTGAGCGACGCGATCGCGCGGCTCGAGCGCTGGGTCGCCCACGGCGGCACGTGCCAGCTCGTCGAGCTCGGCGCCGAGGCCGACGTCGTCCTGTGCCGTTGCGACGGAGGCGAGGAGGTCGAGCGCTTCCGGACCAGCGACCCCGTCGTCATCGACTGGGTGCGTGAACAGCCCTGAGGTCAGAACGCGGCGCGGATCGCGCCGACGGGGCGCCCGGCGCCCAGCACGTCACGCTCGCGCAGCGACGCGACGGCCTCGTGGTCCACGCCGTCCCCGTCGAACGCGCCCAGCGCGTCGAGGGCCGTGACGAGGACGGGAGCCAGGGGACGCTCGCCGCCGTCGAGCACCTTGAACGCCACGGCGCGGCCGTCGGGCAGACCCGCGGCGAAGATCCCGTCAGCGCCGTCCTTGGCGACCAGCCCGGGGACCGCGCGCATGAGCGTGGTGGTGGGCCGCTGACCGCCGGCGACCATGTCGGGATGGGCCGCCATGGCGCGCGCGACGCGAGCCTCGGCGGACTCCGGATCGCTCGTCGGAGCGGCCGCCACGCGGGCGAATCCCCGCGCGAGGCCCGTGACCGTCGTGGCGAACAGCGGCGCTCCGCAGCCGTCGACCGTCTCGGTCGTGACGGGCACGCCCGTGAGCTCGCCGACGGTCTCGCGGATCGCCCGCTGGAGCGGGTGGTCGGGCTGCAGGTAGGTCTCGGTGTCCCAGCCCGCGGTGACGCAGGTCAGCAGCATCGCCGCGTGCTTGCCCGAGCAGTTCTGGCTGATCCGCTCGGGACCCTGCCCGGCGGCGAGCCAGTCGCGCATCGCGGTGGATCCCCACGGCAGGTCGGGCGTGTTGCGCAGGGCCCCCTCGTCGAGGCCCGCGCAGGCCAGGATCGCGAGCGCGCCGGCGACGTGGTCGGGCTCGCCGTTGTGGCTGGCGGCGGCGAGCGCCATCAGCCGATCGGGCAGGTCGAGCCCGTGACGCACCATCGCGACCGCCTGGAACGGCTTGACGCTGGACCGCGGCCACATCGTCACGCCCGGGTCGCCGAGCTCCAGCACCGGCTCGCCGTCGGCGCCGAGCGCCACGAGATGGCCCAGGTGCACCGACTCGACGAGCTCGCCGCGCACCACGTGCGCGAGCGGGGCGGCGGTGAGGGTCGAGACGTCGTTCGGGGAGTCGGCGCGGGTCACTCTCGGAGGATACTCACGCCACCGGCGACCCGCTTTGGGACACTGGTCGGGTGAGAGTCTCGACGAAGGCCGACTACGCGCTGCGCGCGCTGATCGAGCTGGCGGCCGAGCCGGGCGACAAGCCGGTGACCGCCGACGAGCTCGGACGACGCCAGGACATCCCCCACGGGTTCCTCCAGTCGATCCTCGGCGACCTGCGCAAGGCCGGCGTCCTCATCGCCCAGCGCGGCCAGTCCGGCGGCTGGAGGCTCGCCCGACCCGCCTACGCCGTGACGATCGCCGACGTCATTCGCGCGGTCGACGGCCCGATCGTCTCGATCTACGGCCTCCGTCCCGAGGCGGTCACGTACAACGGTCGCGCCGAGAGCCTCAAGCCCGTGTGGATCGCCGCGCGCGACGCCCTGCGCGAGGTGCTGGAGACGGTCACGATCGAGCAGCTCGCCGAGGGCAACCTGCCGTCGTCCGTGCTCAAGCGCACCGAGCACACGGAGGCGTGGCAGTCGCGCTGATCCCCGCCGGCCGTCAGCGCGCGAGCGCCGCGAAGGCGTCGTAGATCATGTACGCCGGCCAGAACAGGCCCTGGAAGATCGCGTATGCGTGCTCCCAGAACCCCTCGGCCTCGGTCCAGAACCACACCCAGGCCCCGAAGATCCCGAGGCCGTAGATCGCTCCACCGCCGGCCGCCGCGCCGGCTCCGCCGTCCGCCATGTCACGCCTCCCGTGATCGCGGGGCAGGATGCCCTCCTTCACTGTCCCGAACGGTGGGGTCCACCGGCAACGACGACCTCCTGACCAGCACGCGGGGCTCATACTCGACCCATGCCGGAGACCATCCCGATCCTGCCCAGCGCGGACTTCGACACCACCGCGACGTTCTGGCGTGACCTCGGCTTCGTCGAGCGGGGCCGGTGGGACGAGTACCTCGTCCTGCGTCACGAGGACCTCGGGATCGAGCTGCACTTCTGGCGCGACCTCGCCGTGGACCGGTGGACGAACGACGTGGCCTGCTACGTCCGCTTCGCCGATCCGGACGCCGCTCGGGCCTGTCACGCGGCCTGGAGCGGGGTGGAGGTGACCGCCCCGTCGGTCCTGAGCGAGCCACGGAACGAGCCGTGGGGAGCCACGGAGTTCCACGTCATCGATCCACACGGGAACCTCGTGCGGCTCGGCGGCTTCCCTCCGGTCAGCCCAGGAGACGAGCCGCCAGCTCGCGCGCCGAGCGCATGAGGCGCGCGTCGCCGTCGATCCCGCGCTGCGCGACGCCGCCCTCCAGGAGCAGGAACAGGTGCTCGGCCGTCGCGGCCGCGTCGAGGTCCGGCCGATCGGCCCGCACGAGCTCCTCCAGGCGCACCCGCACCGCGTGCTTGTGCGCACGGATCACGGCGTGCGCCGGGTGGCCCGCCGGCAGCTCGCCCGCGGCGTTGAGGAACGCACACCCTCGCTCGACCGACGGCGCGTCCTGCGCGTAAGCGTCGAAGACCGCCAGGGCGCGCGGTTCCGGTGCCTCCGCCAGTCGCTCGTCGAGACGTGCCCACCACGCGGCATGCCGGGCGCGCAGGTACGTGGCCACGAGCACGTCCTTGGAGCCGAACCGGTCGTAGAGCGTGCGCTTGGTGACACCCGACGCGTCGGCGATCGTGTCGACCCCCACGGCGTGGATCCCGTGGAGGTAGAAGAGCTCGGCGGCCGCGTCGAGGATGCGCCCGGCCGCGGGCGTGAGGTCGGGCGGGACCAGCTCGCCCTCGTCGGTGGTCATCGCGTCCATGCTCGCTCCCCTGCTGTTCACCGATCAGTGTAGTAGCGTCGAGACGTATTCACAGATCTGTGAAGTTAGGAGCCCGATGACCCGTCGCGAGGAGCTGGCACTGAGCGCAGCCGGCCTGTGCCTGATCGGTGCCTGCTACGGCCTCGCCCGGTTCGCGTACGGCCTGTTCGTGCCCTCGTTCCGAGACGAGTTCTCCCTCGACGCGACCGCCACCGGAGTCATCGCGTCCGGCGGGTACGTCGTCTACTGCGTGGCGGTGCTCGCCGCGTCGGTGCTCACGCCGCGGCTCGGCGCCCGGGGGGTGGCGGTGACCGCCGGTGCCTTCGCGACGGCGGGCACGTTGACGATCGCGCTCGCCGGCAGCACACCCGCGCTGGTGCTCGGCGTCCTGCTGGGCGGGGCGAGCTCCGGACTGGTGTCCCCCGCTCTCGCCCACGCGGTGGCGCACCGGGTGGCCTCGGAGCGACAGGGGCGCGTCCAGACGGTCGTCAACGCCGGCACCGGCGTGGGGGTCGCCATCGCCGGCCCGATCGCCCTGCTGACCCGCGACGAGTGGCGCGAGGCCTGGCTGTCCTTCGCGATCCTCGCCTCGCTCGCGACGCTCTGGGCCGCCGTCCGGGTCCCGGGCGACCGCGGTGACGCTCCGCCGACCGGACTGCTGCCGCGGCCCTTCTTCCCGCCGGGGAGCCTGCACCTCACGGTGGCCGCAGTCCTCGCCGGGGCCGCGAGCGCCGCCGTCTGGACGTTCGGTCGCGACCTCATGGTCGCCGAGGGGCTGGACGAGCAGGGGTCCACCGTCGCGTGGATCCTGCTCGGCGCCCTGGGCGCCGGCGCCGGCGATCTCGCCGCACGACTCGGGATCCCCGCGGCGTGGTCCGGTGCGACCCTCCTCCTCGCCGGCGCCACGGCACTGCTGGCCGTCGCGCCGGGCCGGCTCGCGACCGCTTCGGTGGCCGCCGCGTCCTTCGGCGCCGCCTACATCGCCGTCACCGGCCTGCTGCTGGTGTGGGCCACGCGCGTGCACCCCCGCAGTCCCGCCGCAGGCGTGGGCTGGGCGTTCCTCGTGCTCGCCCTCGGGCAGGCCGCGGGCTCGTCGGCCCTCGGCGCGGTCGACGAGGCCTCGGACGCGCGGACGACCTTCGTCGTGGCCGCCCTCGCGGCGGTCGTGGCCGCAATGGTCCGGCCGACCGCCCGGGTCAGCCCCGACGCGCCGCCGCGACGAACGCGCGGATGAGGTCGGAGGACTTCTCCCCCGGCGCGACCTCGACGCCGCTCGAGACGTCCACCCCACCGGGACGGACCGCCGACACGGCCTCGGCGACGTTGGCCGGCGAGAGTCCGCCGGCCAGCAGCCACCGGCCGTCGGGCGCGCGCTCGGCGAGCTCCGACAGGTCCCAGCGCTCGCCCGAGCCGGGCTTCGGCGCGTCGAGCAGCAAGGCCTCCTCGCCCCACGCCCCGACCTCGAGCGGCGGGTCGAGGTCGAGCGAGGTGGCCCGCCACACGCGCGGGACGACCGCGAGGGCCGCGGCGAAGTCGGCCTCGCCGTAGGCACGCCCGTGCAGCTGCAGGACGTCGAAGCCCAGCCGCTGCGCGGTCCTCGCCGCCTCGGCCGACGGGAGGTCGTTGACCACGAGCACGGTGTCGGCGGCGCCCGACGCCTCGACCACCGCGCGAGCCTCGTCGTCGGTGGCCCGGCGCGGGCTCGTCGCGTTCATGACGACGCCGATCGCGTCGGCGCCGGCGTCCACCGCCGCGCGCGCGTGCTCGGCCGTGCGGAGTCCACAGATCTTCACGTACACGCGAACCAGTCTCCCAGTCTCCCGACGCTCCAGTGCCGCGCCGGCCTAGACGGCCTGCGTCGGCGTGGGGAACAGCCGGTCCAGGACGTCGGTCATCGTGATGACGCCGTGGACCCCGTTCGTGCCCGGCGCGCCGACGACGGCGAGGTGGCTGCGCGACTCCCGCATCGACGCGAGTGCGCTGAACACCGGGGTGGTCGGGTCGAGCGCGAGCACCGGCCGGACGAGCGCTCGCACGGGGGCGTCCGGCTCGTGCAGCAGGGTGTCGCGCACGTGCACGAAGCCGTGCGTCGCGTCCTCCTGGTGGAGCAGGATCCGCAGGTGCCCGGACTCCTGCGCCGCCCGGCGCACGTCGGCCACGGTCGCGTCCGCGGGCACGCCCACGGGCTCCGAGTCCGCTGCGAGCAGCTCGGCCACCGTCAGCGACTGGAGCTCGAGCGCCACCGAGAGCTGGCTCGAGTAGGCCGGATCGAGCGTGCCCGCGGTGGCGGAGTGCGCGACCAGGTGACGCAGGTCGTCGCTCGTCTGCCCCGAGGCGACCTCGTTGGTCGGCTCGACGCCCACGCGGCGCAGGCACCGGTTGGCCAGCTCGTTCAGCCCCCGCAGCAGCGGACGCGTGAGCCACATGAAGCCGCGCATCGGCAGCGCCAGGACGGTCGCCGAGAGCTCGGGGTGAGCGATCGCCCACGACTTCGGCGCCATCTCGCCCACCACGAGGTGCAGGAACGTGACGATGATCAGCGCGAGGACGAAGCCCGCGACGTCGGCGACCCACAGGGCCATCCCCCAGGTCTCGAACCACGGAGTCAGCCAGTGGTGGACCGCCGGCTTCGTGATGGCACCGAGCGCCAGCGTGCAGGCGGTGATGCCCAGCTGGGACCCCGCCAGCAGCAGGGTCAGCTCGCTCGAGCTGCGCAGGGCCGCCCGGGCGGAGCGGCTCGTGCTGGCGGCGTCCTCGAGACGGTGCCGCTTGGCGGCCAGGAGCGCGAACTCCACGGCCACGAAGAACGCGCTGAGGGTGATGAGCGCGACGGTGGCGCCGACGATCAGCCAGGGGTTGCTCATCGGAGGGCCTCCTCGGCCTGGTCGTCGACGGGGGTGGTGACGCGGACGAGCGCCGGGACGTGCCGCTCGATCGCGAGCACCTCCACGCGCAGCAGCGGCGGCGCGACGTCCTCGGCGCCGACGAGGTCGGACGGGCGCAGCGGCAGCTCGACCTCGACGGTCGAGCCGAGCTCGGGCAGGGCGCCGTGGTGGGCGATGACGAAGCCGGCGATGGTCTCGTAGTCGCCGGGCGGCAGCTCGTGACCGATCGCGCGCTCCACCTCGTCGATGTGGACGTCGCCGCCCATCACCCAGCTGCCGTCGTCGGGCTGTGGCTCGGCCGTCGGGTCGTCGGGATCGTGCTCATCGGTGATCTCGCCGACCAGCTCCTCGGCCAGGTCCTCCACGGTGAGCACACCGGCGAATCCGCCGTACTCGTCGACCACGCAGGCCAGCTGCTGCCGCTCGCCGGTCAGGGCCTGGAGCGCGGCGGGCAGCGCCATCGTCGTGGGCAGGATGAGCGCTGGTCGCAGCAGGTCGGCCGCGGTGGGCTCGGCCGACCTGACGTCGGCCTCGAGCACGTCCGCGAGCTGGACGACGCCCAGCACCTCGTCGTCCTCGCTCAGCACCGGGTAGCGCGAGTGACCCTCGGCCATGACCGTGCGGATCTCGTCGAGCCCCGCGTCGGGGCGCAGCACGTCGACGCGCGAGCGCGGGATCATGGCGTGCTCCACGTCGGCCTGCGGGAAGTCGAGCACGCGGTCGAGCAGCGTCGACAGCTCGTGCGGGAGATCGCCGCTGCGCTCGGACTGCTCGACGATGTGCTCGAGGTCGCGCGGCGTGGCCGCGTGCTCGACGTCGTGCACCGGCTCGATGCGCAGCGCACGCAGGAGCGCGTTCGAGGCGGCGTCGAACAGCGTGATCAGCCAGCCGAACGCTGCGAGGTAGATCGTCGTCGAGCGGGCCAGCCACAGCGAGACCGGCTCCGGCCGCGCGATCGCGAGGTTCTTCGGGAACAGCTCGCCGAAGACCATCTGGACGAACGTCGACAGCAGCAGCGCGACGACCGTGCCGATCGCGATCCCGACGCCCGTGGGGACGTCCACGCCTCCGAGGGCGGTGCCGAGCGACTCGCCGATCAGCGGCTCGGCGACGTAGCCGACCAGCAGTCCGGTGACGGTGATGCCCAGCTGGGCACCCGACAGCATGAAGGACGTGCGGCGCGTCACGGACAGCGCACGCCGGGCCCGTTGGTCACCCTTCTCGGCCAGGGCGCCGAGCCGAGCGCGGTCGACCGCCATGTAGGCGAACTCCTGCGCCACGAAGTACCCGGTGACGGCGGTGATCGCCAGGACCACCACGACGCCGAGCAGCAGTGTCAGCGCCCACATCAGTTCTCATTCCCCCCGTCCGCGTCTTCCTCAGGTGCAGGCAGGGGGCTCGTACTGTGTATGTCCATGTCTCTCTCGGGTCGACGGCGGACGACGGCGTCGTCCATCAGAGTGAGGCGAGTCTAAGCGCCGCCCCCAACCGCGGCACGCCGGTGCGTGCGCTCGGGCCCTTTGCAGGGCAGGATCGGGCCATGGTCACGATCGGTCTGGTCCTCGCGGGGCTCGCCGCCCTGCTGCACGTGTACATCTTCGTGATGGAGTCCGTCACCTGGACGAGTCCGCGGACCCGCGCCACGTTCGGACTCAGCGCCCAGGAGGCCGAGGCGACGAAGCAGATGGCCTACAACCAAGGCTTCTACAACCTGTTCCTCGCCATCGTCACGGGCATCGGCATCGCCCTCGTCCTGTCGAACGAGGACGACGCCGGCGTGGCGCTCGTGCTCGCCGGCATCGGCTCCATGGCCGCCGCCGCGCTCGTCCTGCTGCTCTCGGACCGGAGCAAGGCCCGCGCCGCGATCACCCAGGGCACGCTTCCCGTGCTCGGCATCGTCGCGCTGCTCGTCGGCGTCCTGGCCTGAGCCCCGCGGGGCGTCAACGACGCGCGGCCCGGGTCAGCGCCGTGCCGATCAGGTCGTTGCGGATCTCGCAGCCCCGCGCGTTGACGTGGATGCCGTCGCCGAGCAGGCGGGACCGGCCGTCGCGCAGCCGCCGGGTGTTCTGTCGCGACCACTCGAGCACCTCGATGCCCCGAACGCTGCGCAGGGCGCGGTTCGCCGCGTCGTGCCCCGTCACGGCGTCGGCGTAGACGTCCACCCACACCAGGCGCGTGCGTCGCGGCAGCAGCTGGCGCGTCCGGACCACCTGGGCGCGAAAGGCGCGAACGTCCTTCAGGTCATTGGTGCCGACCGCCATGACGACGACCGGAGGAGCGCCGTGCCGGCGCACGTCGGCCGCCAGCGCGTCGACCGCGCTCTCGGTGTCACGGCCCCAGTGCGCGTCGACGGCGGTGCGGACGGTGACGATCCGCCGCAGGTGCTGCCGCGACTGAAACGTGATCGAGTCGCCGTACGTCCAGGCCCCGGCGCGTCGGTAGGTCGCCGGAGCGGACTTCGACATCGGTCGGGCGGTGCGAGACTCGGGCTCGCAGGGCGGCGCACCGCGGGCCACCTCGACCGAGGTGGCCGCGTGGGCGACGCCGGGCAGGAGCGAGAGAGCGACCGCGGCGGCGATCGCGACGACGACGTGCTTCACGGGTGATCGGCGCCTCAGAAGTCGCCCACCCACAGGCAGGTCTTGACGTGACCCCGACTGGGAGGCGAGTACCGCGCATCACCGTTGCAGCCCTCGGTGCCGCACACCAGCGATGCGTCCTGCGAGCTCGCGGCCATCCAGGCCGCGAGCCGCTTGACCAGGTCTTTCATGCGTGGATGCTCGCATCACGACAGGTGCCGTGACCGCGGATTCAGCAGAGATGACCCCGATGGGCCATGCGGGCGCCGGTCACGCCGCCCGCACCCGGGTCGGTCTCAGCCGACGGCCACCTGACGGCCCGCGAGGATCTCGGTGCGCTCGGACTCGGTGAGACCGCCCCAGACGCCGTACGGCTCCTGGACCGCGAGCGCGTGCTCACGGCACCGGTCGATGACCGGGCACGTGGCGCAGACGGCCTTGGCGTTCTCCTCACGGCGGTGCCGCTTCATCCCACGCTCAGCCTCGGGCGAGAAGAAGACCGAGGAGTCGGCACCCATGCAGGCGCCCTCCCACTGCCATTCGTAGGACTCGATGATGGGCGACGGAAGCCTCTTGATGTTGACCATGGAACTGCCCCTTCCCCAGGGGTGCGTACTGACGCGAGCTGGGTGCACAACTCGGTGAGTAGTCCGACCGTACTACGTAACTTATTCATGTGGCAAGCAACATGAATAAGTTTTTCTCAGGAATCGGACGTGCGAGCACGAGGTGAGGACCCAGCAATGCCGAGAGCCCCGGAACCGTTGCGGTTCCGGGGCTCTCCTCGGGTGGGCGATACTGGGTTCGAACCAGTGACCTCTTCGGTGTGAACGAAGCGCGCTACCACTGCGCCAATCGCCCGAGTGCGACGACCAGACTAACGCACACCCCCGGCGCAGCACGAACGGGGGCATCCCCGATGCCCCTCGTCCCTACGCCACCGCCCGAATCGTGCCGTCGCGCGAGTGAACGTGGGTGTGGCAGACGGCGCAGCGTCCGGTCATGACGCCGAGGTCCGTGGGTCCGCCGAGCGACCACGGGATCTCGTGGTGGACGTGGTCGATCGGGTTCCGGCACCCCTCGGTGGCGCACTCCCCGCCCTGCCGGAGCCAGATCGCCTGCCGCTGCTTCCGGGTGGCGAGACGTTCGGCCCGGCCGACGTCAAGGATCTTCAGGTTCGGCTCGATCCGCTCGACGAGCACGGGCGTGAGGGTGGCGCCGCACGCGAGATGGCGCAGCAGGTTCCGGCCGATCATCCCGAAGCCGACCAGCACGGCGGGCTCGCCGGCCTCGAAGGACGATTGCGCGCCCGGAGCCAGCGCCTCGCGCAGCGTCCCGGCCTCGACGATGACGTGCAGCTGGGGCGCCACGGTGCCGTCCGTGGGCAGGCCCTCGGCGAGGACACGGTCAAGGAGGTCGTCGAGCGCATCGACGCGCCGCTGCGCGGCCGTGCGCTCGTCGCAGGCCTCTCCGGGCGCGGAGGCGGCCGTGAGGAAGGCCTGGAGGCGTGCACCGGTCTGGATCGGCAGGAAGCCGTTCACGTGCCAGCCGTCCTCGAACCGGTGCACCTGCAGGTCACGTCGGTCCATACCGCGCAGCCAGGCCTCGTCGAGCGCCTCGGGGTGCATGACGTCCTTGAAACGGCGTGCCACCCGGCGCAGCTCGGTGGGCTCGGCCACGAGGGCCACGTCGAGCAGTGCCGGCTCGAGCTCGACCGTCTCGGGCTCCCCCACGTGCCGCAGCGCGAAGTCGAACGCCTTGGCGTGTTCGGCCGAGATCCGGCCCTGACGGTGGGCCTCGGCCATCGCCGGCAGCCGTCGCATCGCCCGCGCCGAGCGCAACCGCGAGCGGGTCTCGGCGGCGTCGAGACGCACCTCGCGTCGCGCCCAGGTCTGCACCGTGGACGCGTCCTCCTCGCGATGGACGCCCGTCTCCTCGATCGCGAGCAGCGACTCGGAGATCGCCGCGTCGAGCGCATCGCGCGCCGCGACCATCGCGCGCACCTCGTCGAGGGCGGACGACGAGACCGACCGCAGCGTCTGCGCGGCGTCGCGCAGACGAGCGATCACGGCGTCGCCAGCGGTCGTCGAGGTCATGGAATCGACACTAGGGACGACCACCGACACCGGGTCAGGGCGTCGTCACGGGTCGGTCGACTCGGCCTCCCGAGCACGCCAGATCTCCTGCGCGCGCTGGGTGATCGGGCCGGGTGCGGGCAGCTCGCGGTCGTCCACTTGACTGATCGCCTGGATCGTGCGTGTGGTCCCCACGAGCATCACCTCGTCGGCGTCGAAGAGGACCTCCAGCGGCGCGTCGCGCTCGACTACGTCCAGCTCGCCGGAGAGCCACTCGATGGCCAGCGCACGCGTGATTCCGGCGAGACAGCCCGAGTGCAGGGTCGGCGTGACGACCTGCCCGTCCAGCACGTACATCACGTTCGAGCCGGTGCCTTCGCAGAGGTGGCCACGCGTGTTCGCCATGACGGCCTCCGAGGCGCCGCGCGCCTTCGCGTACTCGACCATCTTGGCGTTCTCGGCGTACGACGTGGTCTTGAGTCCGGCCAGCGCGCTCCGCTCGTTGCGCGTCCACGGCACGGTCGCGATCCGGCTGACGGCGGGCGGGCGCTCGGCCGGCTCGGTGACCACGACGTGCGTGAGGCCACTGCTCCCCCGCGGCGAGCCCAGCGGGCCCTTCCCCGAGGTCACCGTGATGCGGATGCGTCCGAACGCGAGCTCCTGGCCGTCGATCGTCGCCGTGATCCCCTCGCGGAGCGCCCCGACGTCGGGTCGGCCGATCCCGAGACCTTCGGCGGACGTCACCAGGCGGTCGAGGTGACGCGTCATCGCGAACGGCTCGCCGTCGATCACGGCGGCCGTCTCGAACACTCCGTCGCCCACGACGAGCCCGTGATCGAGCACACTCAGGACCGGTTCGTCCGGTGATTCCAGCACCTCGCCGTTGATCCACGCCTTCATGACTCGACTGTAGGCCGACCCGGTTTTGAGTGCGCCACGACCATCGGCTAATGTTTCTTCTCGGCCGGTAACGCGGCCAGCGCGGATGTGGCTCAGTGGTAGAGCATCACCTTGCCAAGGTGAGGGTCGCGGGTTCGAATCCCGTCATCCGCTCGGAGAGGGTCTCGCCGGACCCATCTGCGGTGGGTTGGCCGAGAGGCGAGGCAACGGACTGCAAATCCGTTTACACGGGTTCAAATCCCGTACCCACCTCGCTGAAAACTGCATCACCACGGGCGATTGGCGCAGCGGTAGCGCGCTTCCCTGACACGGAAGAGGTCACTGGTTCAAACCCAGTATCGCCCACCCACTGAGAACCCCCGGGAGACCGGGGGTTCTCGCATGTTCAGGGCTGGTCCCCACGGGAGGAGCGACACCGAGTGTTCGGCGAGGTCCCCGTGCTGCCCGTGGTCGTGCCCCTCGCGGCTGTCGTCCTCCTCGTCCTGCTGTGGGTCCTGCACCGTCGGGAGCAGCTCACGGCGCCGCGGGCGTCGGTCGCGCTCGTGCTCTGCGTCTACGCCGCCGGAGTCGTGGCGAACACCGTGTTCCCGATCTACCTGGACATGCCCGGCGGCGACCGCCCCTGGCACGCGTCGCTGTCCACCGTGCCCCTCGTGGACTACGAGCTCGCCGACGCGGTGATGAACATCGTCGTGTTCCTGCCGGTCGGGGTGCTCGTCCCGCTGCTCGTGGCGGGTGCGTCCTGGCGGCGCGTCCTGGTCGTGGGAGCGGCGTTCAGCCTCGCGATCGAGGTGTCCCAGTACGTCGCGGCGCACCTCTTCCACGGCGGCCACGTCGCCGACGTGAACGACCTCCTCTTCAACGTCGCGGGAGCGCTGCTCGGCTTCGGTCTCCTCACGGCGCTGTCACGGCTCACGCGGGTCGACGTGCTGGTGCAACGGTTCAGCTGGCACTGACCCCGTCGCGATTCGAGGGCGGGGCCCCCGGCATGTGACAATCTCCGGGGCCCTTTCGCGACCTCGTCGCGGATCCGGCCCCCCAGTGACGACACGCCGTCTCACTCCCGCGTGCCGAGGCACGATCGGACGCGGCGGGCGCGCTATCTTCTACTGACTCAGCAGTAACGAACCCTCGGAGGAACCGGCGTGACGAGCCGTGCTCACTTGCCCTGGCGGCGCCTCGGACTCGTGGCCCTGGCCATCGCCGGCACCCTGATCGCCCTCGTCACCGGCGCCGGAGCGGCCTCGCCGTCCACGACGCCCGCGGCCAGCCCGACAGTCGCCCCGGTCACCGTGCCGGCGCAGCCCGAGACGATGCTCGTCATCGGCGACTCGTACTCCTCCTACTACGGCGACCGCCACAGCCGCTATCCCGGCTGGTGGGCCATGCTCGCCACCGACCTGGGCCTCGAGCCGCAGCTCGACGCGATGGGCGGCACCGGCTTCCTCTCGCGCAGCAGCAGCTGCGCGCACACCCGCTTTAAGGCCCGCCTCGACACGGTGCGCGCCGTCGACCCGCGCATCCTCATGATCGAGGGCGGCCGCAACGACTGGCGCCGCTGCACGCGCGACGGTCGCGTCGTGGAGGCCACCCGCACCGAGATCGAGCGGGCGACCGACGGCTTCTTCGCCGAGCTCGCCGGCGTCTGGGACGAGCTCGGTCATCCCCGCGCCGAGGTCTACGTCATGACGCCCTGGGGCACCACGAAAGCGCGTAAGGGCCGCATCATCCGCCCGATCGTGCAGGCCGCGGCCGAGCGCTACGGCTTCTCGTGGGTGGACACCGAGTCCCTGACCCTGGCCCAGGCACCCGACGGCATCCACCCCAACAACGACGGCAGCCGCTTCCTGCGCGACCAGGTCCTGCAGAACTCCGACCTCGCCGACCGCTTCCCCCGCGTCTGACGCCGTCGGGCAGGATCGAGCCATGTCGATCGAGAGCGTGCAGGAGTTCCTGAGCGAGCACGGCCGCGGCGGCGCCATCCGCCGCACCGACGGATCCAGTGCCACCGTGGCCGAGGCCGCCGCGGCGTTCGGCGTCGAGCCGGCCCGGATCGCCAAGACCCTGTCCTTCCGCGGCGACTCCCCCGAGACCTGCATCCTGGTCGTGATGGCCGGGGACGCCCGCACCGACAACGCCGCGTTCAAGGCCCGCTTCGGCCGCAAGGCCACGATGCTCAAGGCCGACGAGGTCGAGGCGCTCACGGGTCACCCCGTGGGCGGCGTCTGCCCGTTCGCGAACCCCGAGAGCGCCACCGTGTTCCTCGACACGTCGTTGAAGCGCTTCGACACGGTGTTCCCCGCCGTCGGCAGCGCCGACTCGGCGATCGAGCTGACGCCTGCCGAGCTGGAGGTCCTGTCCGGCGCCTCCGCGTGGGTCACCGTGAGCCGCCTGGCCTGATCAGGCGGCCCCGCACGACACGCAGTGCGGCGAGCCGACGCGGCGGGGTGCCCCGCACGTGGAGCACTCGCCCACGACCTCGCGGCCGCAGCCGGCACAGTGGGCGCCCGGCATCCCGGCGTCCTGGTGCGGGAAGCCGCAGAACGGGCACTCCCCCTTGCGCACCCGCCGCCCGGGCAGCCGCGCCGCGAGGTACCTCTGCAGGACACGGAACGCCACCACCGTGGCCGCGACGCCGAGGGCTGACAGCACGAACGGCCCGAGATCGAGCGGGTCGATGTAGTCGGTGACGTAGTCGATCGCGAAGACCAGCGCCATCACCGCGCCGACGGCGGCGCCCGCGAACGCCAGCGTGAGATAGCGCGAGTCGCGCCGCCGCAGCCGCGCCATCAGCTGGTAGGCGCCGACGGTCCAGGCCGCGACGAACGCGAGGCGGATGCCCGCGACCAGCCACGCCTTGAGCCCGGAGCGGTTCTCCCGGTCGTAGTCCTCGCGTGCCTCGACGGCGGCCTTCTCGGCCGTGCTCGCCTGCTCGGTGGCCGTCGTCAGGGCGGCGTCAGCGCGCTCGTGCTCGCCCTGGGCCTGCTCGTACTCGGCACGCGCGGCCTGCACGCCCTCACCCTCCTGCAGGGCGACCTTGTACTCCTCACGCTCGAGGTCGAGCTGGACGAGCGCCTCGTCGCGGGCGGTCTCGGCGTCCCAGCGGGCGTCGGCCGTCTCCTGCTGCCGGTCCTCGGCCCGGACCACCGCGGAGTCGTCGACCGACGGCATCGCGTCGTCGACCCACGCCGGGACCTTCACGTAGAACCACACCGTGCCGACCAGCAGGAAGGCCGCGAGCAGGACCGCCAGCAGCCGCTCGCTGCGCGTGGACTCGATCTCCTCGGTGTTGACGCGGGTGCTCATCGGGACTCCTTCATGGGACGGGTGCGCGGGCGGAACGTAACGTCCAGCTCGCAGTCGAGGGCCGCGGCGATCCGCAGCAGGGTGTCGAGCTTCGGCGGCCGTGAGCCGGTCTCGAAGCGGGCGATCGCCGACTGGGTGGTGCCGCACAGGTCGGCCAGCTCGCGCTGGGACAGGCGGCGCACGGTGCGCTGCTCGACCACCTGTCGGGCGATGCCCTCGTAGAAGTCGTCGTGCTCGATCGGTCCTCGCATGCCGGGACCGTATCGCACGCGTGCTATGCCTGTCCATAGCACCCGTGCAATGTTCGCTCAGCACCTTGCACCCGCCTCGCGGTACCGTGGGCTGGAGTGAGACGTGCGTCACGCGCAGGCTCGGCTGAATCGCGACATCAATTCAGCCTGGAAATTCGGCGCTTCGCTTTCGCGAGTCTCGCCATGCGGACGATGGTTCCATCATTTGAGACGTCCGTTTGTTGGACCACCGTCTCACTGGACAGACTGTCTGCATGCTCGCCGCACAGACCACCTGGCTCGTGGAACGACTCCACGTCGACCTCGGTCGTGCGCGCTCCATGATGTGTCGTTGATCTGCCCCACCCCGCAGTCCTCAGCGCCGAGGCGACGACGCCCGCGCACCCGCACCGCGACAGAGAGCAACGATGTCTTCCTCCCCCGCAGCACCCGCACGTCCCCGCCGCCGTAAGGGCGAGGGCCAGTGGGCCCTGGGCTACCGCGAGCCCCTCAACGCCAACGAGCAGTCCAAGAAGGACGACAACCCGCTCAACGTGCGCGCCCGCATCGAGAACATCTACGCGCACCGGGGCTTCGAGAGCATCGACGGCGGCGACCTGCGCGGCCGGTTCCGCTGGTGGGGCCTCTACACCCAGCGCAAGGCCGGCATCGACGGCGGCAAGACCGCCACGCTCGAGCCCGAGGAGCTCGACGACTCCTACTTCATGATGCGCGTGCGCATCGACGGCGGTCAGCTCTCGCTCGAGCAGTTGCGCGCGATCGCCGACGTCTCGGTCGACTTCGGCCGCGGCTCGGCCGACGTCACCGACCGCCAGAACATCCAGTTCCACTGGATCGACGTCCGCGACGTCCCCACGATCTGGCAGCGCCTCGAGTCGGTCGGCCTGTCCACGCAGGAGGCCTGCGGCGACTGCCCCCGCGTCATCATGGGCAGCCCGGTCGCCGGCGTCTCGGCGGACGAGCTGATCGACGGCCGTCCCGCGATCGACGCGATCGAGAGCCGCTACATCGGCGACCAGGCCTTCTCGAACCTGCCCCGCAAGTTCAAGACCGCGATCAGCGGCCACCCCGGCCACGACGTCGTCCCGCAGATCAACGACGTCGCGTTCGTCGGCGCGGTCCACCCCGAGCACGGGCCCGGCTTCGACGTCTGGGTCGGCGGCGGCCTGTCCACCAACCCGCACCTGGCCCTGCGCCTGGGCGCTTGGGTGCCGCTCGACGAGGTCCCCGAGGTGTGGGAGGGCGTCGTCAGCATCTTCCGCGACTACGGCTACCGCCGGCTGCGCTCGCGTGCCCGACTGAAGTTCCTCGTCCAGGACTGGGGCATCGAGAAGTTCCGCGAGGTCCTCGAGACGAAGTACCTCGGGCGCCCGTTGATCGACCTCGACGCTCCCGCGGTCCCCGACACCCCGGTCGACCACGTGGGCGTGCACCGCCAGGTCGACGGACGCTTCTACGTCGGCGCCGCCACCACGGTGGGACGCATCTCCGGTCCGCTGCTCCAGCGGCTCGCCGACGTCGTCGAGGCCCATGGCTCCGCCCGCGTCGCGCTGACGCCGATGCAGAAGATCGTCGTCCTCGACGTCGAGGAGGACCGCGTCGAGTCGCTCGTCGCGGCGCTCGCCGAGCTCGGCCTGCACGCGCGTCCGTCGCAGTGGCGCCAGCACACGATGGCCTGCACCGGCATCGAGTACTGCAAGCTCGCGATCGTCAACACCAAGGACCGCGCCGCGGCGCTCATCGACGAGCTGGAGCAGCGCGTCCCCGAGCTCGACACGCCGATCACGGTCAACGTCAACGGCTGCCCGAACTCCTGCGCACGGATCCAGACCGCCGACATCGGCCTCAAGGGCCAGCTCGTCCTGAACGAGGACGGCCAGCAGGTCGAGGGCTTCCAGGTCCACCTCGGCGGCGCGCTCGGCCTCGACGCCGGGTTCGGCCGCAAGCTGCGCGCCCACAAGGTCACCGGCGACGAGCTGCCCGACTACGTCGAGAAGCTCTCGCGCACCTACCTGGCGAACCGCGAGGACGGCGAGTCCTTCGCCGCGTGGGTCGCCCGGGCCGACGAGGAGGTCTTGCGATGAGCGAGCGCCAGCGAGCGAACCTTTCAGCATCACGAGTCGCCACATCGCCGGACCGTTGCTTCTTCGAGGCGGTGTCGCGATGAGTGAACGCCTCGTCCCCTATTCGTGCCCGTACTGCGCCGACGAGGACCTGCGTCCTCACGGCGAGACGCACGGCGAGTGGGAGTGCCGCAGCTGTCTGCGCGCGTTCCGACTCAAGTTCCTGGGCCACCTGGCCCGCACCGACATCACCAGCACAGCACCGCAGGAAGGGAGGAATGCACGATGACCGCACCCGCACTGATCGCCCTGGCCCATGGCAGCCGCGATCCGCGATCGGCCGAGACCATCAACGCCCTCACGGAGGTGGTGGCGTGCATGCGCCCCGACCTGCGCGTGGAGACGGCGTTCCTGGACCTGTGCGGCCCGAGCTTCGACGAGGTCGTCGAGCAGCTGGCCGCGGAGGGCTTCGGCGAGATCGTCGTCGTGCCGCTGCTGCTGACCGAGGCGTACCACGCCAAGGTCGACGTCCCGGAGGTCGCGAAGGCCGCCTCGGCGAAGCACGACGTCCGCATCGAGGTGACGAAGGTCCTGGGCATCGAGGGCACGTTCCTCAACGTCCTCGACCGTCGCCTGCGCGAGGCGCTGCGCGAGAACCGCGTGCGTGAGCTCGACGCGCTCGTGCTGACCGGCGCCGGCTCGTCCGACCCGATGGCCAACGCGATGATCTCCCGCGCCGCCCGCGCGTGGGGTGCGCACCACAAGCTGCCCACGATCGCCGCGTTCGCCTCGAGCGTCCCGCCGGCGGCCAGCGAGGCCGTGCGCGCGCACCGCGCGGACGGTCGACGTCACATCGCCGTGGGCATGCTGTTCCTGGCGCCGGGCGTCCTGCCCGACCGCGCCAGGGAGCTCGCGCTCGAGGCCGGCGCCGTGGCGGTCGCCGAGCCGCTCGGTGTCGCCGACGAGGTCGCCGAGGTGATCCTGGCCCGCTACGCCGTGGGCGCGGTGGACCTGGTCCCGATGGACGCGCTCTTCGCCGACGTCTGAGAGCAACCGCCCGAGGGCGGAGGGAGGCGTCTGGTCACATCGTGGCCAGGCGCCTCTTCTGCTCCTCCACGTCGAAGTCGGCGGCCGGCCAGTCGAGGCCGAGCTCGGCCAGCGTCTCGCCGAGCATCGTGGCGATCGCCCAGTTGCGGTACCACTTGCGGCCCGCGGGGACGACGTGCCACGGGGCGTACTCGGTGGAGCAGCGCTCGAGGACGATCTCGTAGGCCTGCTGGTACTGAGGCCACAGGCTGCGCTCGTCGAGGTCGGCGGGGTTGTACTTCCAGAACTTCGTGGGGTCCTCGAGCCGCTCGGCGAGGCGCTCGCGCTGGTCGTCGGGGCTGATGTGCAGGAAGCACTTCAGCAGGACTCCCCCGCCGCCGGTGAACTCGCGCTCGAACGCGTTGATCTGCTCGTACCGCTGCTCGATCTCGTCGGCCGGGGCGAGCTCGCGCACGCGACCGATCAGGACGTCCTCGTACTGTGAGCGGTCGAAGACGCCGATCATGCCGGGCTCGGGCAGTCGCCGGCCGATCCGCCAGAGGAAGTCGTGCTCGCGCTCCTCGTCGGTGGGGGCCTTGAATGCGGTGATCGCCAGGCCCTGCGGGTCGACGAGACCGGCGACGTGGCGCAGCGTGCCGCCCTTGCCGGACGTGTCCATGCCCTGCAGCAGCAGAAGCACCTTGCGGTCGGTGGTGCCCGCGCGACCGTTGGCGAACAGCAGCTCCTGCAGGTCCATCAGCCGCGCGCCGATCTCGGGCAGCAGGCGCTTCGCGTCGCGCTTCGTTCCCGTGAATCCGGGGGTCGCGTCGGAGGGGTGCGCGGCCAGGTCGATCGGTCCGGTGGTCGCGAGGGTCGAGCGCAGGTCCGTCATCTCGGCAGTATGCCTCAGGTCGCCCTACGGTGGAGCCATGCCGGATCTGGATGAGCTCGCCGACCTGTACGCCTACCCCGAGTCCCACAAGCCGTGGCTGCGCACGAACTTCGTCGCCTCGGTCGACGGCGGGGTGCAGAACTCGCAGGGCCTCTCGGGCACGCTCGGCGGCGAGCAGGACGCCCGGCTGTTCCAGGTGCTGCGCAGCCTCGCCGACGTCGTGGTCGTGGGCGCGGGCACCGCGCGGGCCGAGGGCTACCGCCCGATCGGTGCGGACGCCATACACGAGACGCTGCGCGAGGACCGTCCCCGCGTGCCGCAGCTGGCCGTCGTCAGCCGCCACCTCGACATCCCGGAGTCGCTCCTGACGCCCGGGCTCATGGTGATCACGCCGGCCGCCTCCGACGCCGAGCGGCGGCAGGAGCTGTCGCAGTCCGTCGAGGTGATCGTCGCGGGCGAGCACGAGGTCGACTGGCCGGCCGTGCTCGACGCGTTCGCCGCCCGCGGCCTCGACCGGATCCTGTGCGAGGGCGGGCCCGACCTGCACGGGACGCTGGTCGACCTCGACCTCGTCGACGAGGTCTGCCTGACCGTGTCGCCGCACCTCCTCGGAGGCGCCGCGAAGCGGATGACCGAGGGCGCGCGACCCGTGGAGCTGCCGATGCGGCTGGGTCATGCGATCGACGACGACGGCGTGCTGCTCACACGCTGGGTCCGTGATCGGCGCGCGGCCTAGGCTGGGGACATGTACAACGTGGCCCTGCTGGTGGAGCGCCAGCTCATCGACCTCGACGCCGACCAGATCCTCGCCCTGCACGAGGGCGTCGACGACGAGGTCACCTATCACATGCTGCTGCCCGTGGACTCGTCCCCGGCGGCACTGAGCGCGTCCATGACGGCGTTCGGCGGGGCCCAGTTCGTCCCGCTCGAGGAGCCCGCCTCCTACACGCGCATCGAGGACGAGCTGCGCGCGGACGGTCAGCAGGAGCTCGACGCGTCCGCGGCCCTGCTCGTCGAGCGCGGGCAGAAGGTCACCACGAAGCTCGTGGAGTACGACCCGATCGACGCGCTGGTCGACCTCGTGAAGGAGCAGTCCTGCGACGAGGTCATCATCCTCACCGAGCCGCACGTCGTGCGTGAGTTCCTTCACCTCGACTGGACGTCGCGCGCGAGAAGAAAACTGGACGTCCCGACGTTGCACCTGTTGGAACACCTGACCTTCGACGAACAGGCGGAGATGTGAGCAACCCCACCGACAAGACCTACGCGGTCGACCGCAGCGACGACCAGTGGCGCGAGGACCTCAGCGCCGCCGAGTACCACGTGCTGCGCCAGGCCGGAACCGAGCGACCCTTCAGCAGCGACTACGAGCACGACCCCACGGTCGGCGTGTACCGCTGTCGCGGCTGCGGAGCCGAGCTGTTCCGCAGCGAGACCAAGTTCGACGCCCAGTGCGGCTGGCCGTCGTTCTACTCCCCCCTGGCCGAGGACCGCGTCGAGTACATCGAGGACTCCACGCTCGGCATGAAGCGCACCGAGGTCCGCTGCGCCAACTGCGGCTCCCACCTCGGCCACGTCTTCGCCGGCGAGGGCTTCGCCACGCCGACCGACCTGCGGTACTGCATCAACGGCATCGCCCTGGACCTCCAGGCCGACTGACCCGGGCTTCGCGCCTCCGGCGCGCGAGATCTGTAGCGGTATCCACCCTTTTCCGGCGCTTCCGCCGGAATTCGGGTGGATACCGCTACACATTTTCTGGGGTGCGCGCTTCCCCCTGTCCACAGGGCTGAGACGGAGGCTCCCGCGGAGCTCGCCTGGTCGCTAGGGTTCCTGCAACTCGGGTTCACACCATCGAGTCAGGGGGAACGATGCGGCTGGTCACGTCTGCCGTCATGGCGACACTCGCGCTCACACTGAGCGCCTGCGGCGGGGACGACCCGCCGCCACCCGAACCCAGCACGACGGCGACCACTGTCACCGAGCCTCCGCCGACCGTTCCGCCGAGGGCCGGTGATGACTCACCGCAAGGTGTGACCGATTTCGTCTCGTACTATCTGAAGGTTCTGTCCTACGCCCACTGGACCGGCCAGACGGCCGAGCTGTCCAGGCTGTCCGATCCCGGCTGCGACGCTTGTCAGTCCTACATCACAGCGATCCAGGATCTAGCAGAGGCTGGCGGGCAGATCACTGGCGGAGCTCGCACGTTCCAGGGCGCAAAGGGAGGCTACGTGCGAGACGGTGAGAGTCTCGTGACGATCGACATGAAGATCGCAGAGGGAACACGCCGCGAAGACCGGTCGTCCGAGCCAGAGAGCGTCTCCGCGTCGGAGATGCGACTCACCTTCGGAGTCACGGGCTCAGCGGACGGACGCCGCGTGACCGCGATATATCGGGGGGATGCGAAGTGATGGGGACCTTCATCGCGGCGTCAGCGATGTTGATCAGCACGGTCCTCGCTGGCGACCCTGACGTCGGCGAAGACCCGTTCCACGACGAGGGCGTCGTGATCTGGGACGAGAGGGAGACGTCGCCCCGCGACCAGGTCCCGGACTGGAATATCGACTACCGGCAGCCTCCGCCGACCGAGCACGTCCCCGATCCGTTCTACTGCCGTCCCGAGGCACCGTTCCCTAACGATGACTGCATCACCCGGCCCGAGCCGGCGGACCCAACCGAGGCGCCGGAGCGCGAGGTCAGGCCCGGCGACGTCGTCGAGGCGATCGAGCGCGTCGGGCTCCCACGGCTCCAGGTGGCGGTCCAGCCCGCGGGGTCGACGCTCGTGAACCTCGAGACGATCTTCTACACCAGCGCCACGCCGTTCGAACGATCAGTCGACATCCTCGACTCCACCGTCGACCTGCGCGCCACGCCCGCCGGCTACACCTGGCACCACGGCGACGGCACCACCCAGACCACCAGCAGCCCAGGCCGCCCCTACCCCGCCCTCGACATCGTCCACCGCTACCGCGAGCCAGGACGAGCCAGCGCACGCGTCGACGTCACCTACCGCGTGACCTACCGCATCGACGACGGCGACTGGCAGCAGCTCGACACCACCATCACCGCCACCGGCCCCGCCACGACCCTGCGCATCCGCGAAGCCAGACCCGTCCTCACCCGCTAGCGAAAGATGTGTAGCGGCATCCACGCCTTTCAGGCCGTCAGGCCCGAAAAAGGGTGGATACCGCTACACATCTCGCGCGCGGGGACCGCGTGACCGCGGCGCGGCGGTCAGGGCCAGAGCTGGGTGAGCTCGGGGAGCGAGAGGGCGCGGCCGGTGTAGAAGGGCAGCTCCTCGCGCACGTGGTTGCGGGCGCCGGTGGCGCGCAGCTCGCGCATGAGGTCGACGATGCGGTGCAGCTCGTCGGCCTCGAAGGCCAGCAGCCACTCGTAGTCGCCCAGAGCGAACGAGGCGATCGTGTTCGCGCGGACGTCGGCGTAGTCGCGGGCGGCCTCGCCGTGCTCGCGCAGCAGGTGGCGGCGCTCGTCGTCCGGCAGCAGGTACCACTCGTACGAGCGGACGAACGGGTACACGCAGATGTACTTCAGGGTGTTCTCGTCGGCGAGGAAGTTGGGGACGTGCGAACGGTTGAACTCCGCCGGGCGGTGCAGGCCCGCGTTCGACCACACGGGCGCCAGGTGCGAGCCCAGCTCGGTGCGGCGGAAGGCGTTGTAGGCGTCCTGCAACGCGTCGGCCGTGGCCGCGTGCCACCAGATCATCAGGTCGGCCTCGGCGCGCATGCCACTCAGGTCGTAGGTGCCGCGCACGACCACGTCGTCGAGCTTGTCGAACAGCGCGTCGACCTCGGCCGCCATCGCGGCCCGGTCACCGTCGCCGAGTGGACGCTCGACCCGGAACACCGAGTACATCGCGTACCGGATGGTGGAGTTGATCTGTTCGGGGTCGACCTCGTGCGAACTCATACGTCCATTCTCACCCGGCCATGGTTCGCTCGGCAGCAGCCCTCCCCGAAGCCACCACCGCGGCGATCCCGACGCCCTCGTAGGCCGCGCCGCACACCTCAAGACCCGGCACGGTCGCGACGTCGTCGAGCACGGTGCGAACGAGCTCGCGGTGCCCGACCTCGTACTGCGGGAGGCCACCGCCCCACCGCTGGACCGCCGACGCGGACACCGTGCCGAGCGAGCCGGCCGACGCCAGCACGGACCGCAGATCGGTGACGGCGAGGTCCACGAGCGCGGGGTCATCGCGCTGGAGCACGGCGGTGCCGCCGGCGCGGCCGATCGAGGCGCGCAGCACCGTGGCGCCGCCGGCCTCCTCGGCCAGCCAGGCCCACTTGCGCGACGAGAACGTGGCCGCCTTGATCTCCAGCGGCTCGACCGGCGGCACGAGGAAGCCGGTGCCCGCGGGCAGCTCGGCGCCCTCGAGCAGCAGCGACACCACCACCATCGAGGCGTAGTCGACGCCCGCCAGCGCGAACGCGGCCCGGGGCGCGGCCTCGGCCAGCAGTCGCGCGGCAGCCGGCGCGGGCGTGGCCATCACGACGGCGTCGAAGCGCTCGCGGACGGCAGCGGTCGTGGGCCCGACCACGAGCTCCCAGCCGTCACCGTCGCGACGGACCGAGCGGACGGTGGCTCCGGTGCGCACCTCGAAGCCGCCGGTCTCGACGACCGCTCCTGGCACGCGCCCGACTCCCCCGCGCACGCCCACCAGCGCCGGGCCCGAGGCCTTCGGCAGGGCAGCACGCTCGGCGGCACCAGCCAGCAGGTCGGGACCGAGCTCGGAGATCACCGGCGCCGCAGCCCGCAGCGAGAGGCGATCGGCGTGACCGGCGTACACACCGCCGAGCAGCGGCTCGACGAGGCGGTCGACGACGTCGCGGCCCAGCCGGTCGCCGACGAACTGCGCCACGGAGAGGTCCTCGTCGGGCACGGGCACCGCCACCGACGTCACCGGATCGGTGAGGATCCCGGACGCCTCCAGCGCGGACAGGTCGGTCGGCACGCCCATGATCGTGGGCGGCAGCGGCCGGAGCGCGCCGTGACTCCACACCATCGACGGGATCGGCTCGGGCGCGACGACGTCGCCGGACAGGCCTGCCGCGGCGACCAGCTCGAGCGCCTCGGGCCGCCGCGCCAGCATCGCCTCGGCCCCGACGTCCACGGTGAGGTCGCCCAGTCGCGCCTGGCGCAGCTTGCCGCCGATCTTGGGCGAGCCCTCGAGCACGACGGGCTCGGCGCCCGCGGCCGCGAGGTGGAACGCGGCGGACAGCCCGGCGATCCCGCCGCCGACGACGGCGACCCGCACGTCAGGCCTCCGGCTCGTAGGAGTGGACGAAGTCGACCAGGCGCGTCAGCGCGTCGGGGTCGGTGGCGGGCAGCACGCCGTGGCCGAGGTTGAACACGTGGCCGCGCGCGGCGCGTCCGGCCTCGATGACCTCGGCGGCCCGTGCGTGGACGACCTCGGTGGGGGCGAAGAGCAGCGTGGGGTCGAGGTTGCCCTGCACCGCCCTCGGGCCGACCCGGCCGATCGCGTCGGCCAGCGGCACGCGCCAGTCGACGCCCACGACGTCGGCACCGGCGTCGCCCATCCGCGACAGCAGCTCGCCCGTGCCGACGCCGAAGTGGATGCGCGGCACGTCGAGGTCGGCCACCGACTCGAGCACGGCGGTCGAGTGCGGCCGCACGTAGGTGTCGTAGTCCGCCGGCGACAGCGCGCCCGCCCACGAGTCGAACAGCTGGATCGCCGAGGCCCCGGCCTCGACCTGCAGCCGCAGGAACTGGCCCGCGATCGCCGCGATCCGCCCCAGCAGCGCGTGCCACAGGTCGGGGTTGCCGTACATCAGCTCCTTCGTACGGCGGTGGTCGCGCGACGGTCCGCCCTCGACGAGGTAGGACGCGAGCGTGAACGGCGCGCCCGCGAAGCCGATGAGCGGCGTGCCGTCGAGCTCCTGCACGAGGCCGCGCACGGCATCGGTGATCGAGGTGACGTCGTCGGGCTCGAGGTCGCGCAGCGCGCCCACCTGCTCGGCCGATCGGATCGGCTCGGCCACGACGGGCCCGGTGCCCGGCACGATGTCCAGGTCGACGCCGATCGCCTTCAGCGGCACCACGATGTCGGAGAAGAAGATCGCCGCGTCCACGCCGTGACGGCGGACCGGCTGCATCGTGATCTCGACGACCATGTCGGTGCGGAAGCACGACTCCAGCATCGGCACGCCCTCGCGGATCGCGAGGTACTCCGGCAGGGACCGACCGGCCTGACGCATGAACCACACCGGCGTGTGCGAGGGCTCCAGACCCCGGCAGGCCCGCAGGAACGGGCTCGTGATGGCATCGTCGAGGGGGGTGGTGCGAGCGTCGGTGGTCACGTCCCGAGTCTGTCACGCCCTGCGTGTCGAGCCCCCGGCCCCCGCGATCCGTGCCTAAGATCACGGTGTGGGCGCCCGAACCAAGCTTGAAGGCATCCCGGCACCGTTCACGCGGGCTGTCGAGGAGGTCAAGCGTGCCGTCGCGCGCCCCGAGCTCGAGATCGGCGAGATGCCGGCCCCGCAGCGGATCGCGCCCTTCGCGCACGCCATGACCGCCGACGTCGTCGTCGCCGGCGCCGACCTCGGCACCGGTCGCTTCATCCTGCTGCACGACCCGGCCGGCAACGAGGCCTGGGACGGCACGTTCCGCTGCGTCACGTTCGCCCGGGCCGACATCGAGCAGGAGATGGCCTCCGACCCGCTCATCACGCAGGTCGGCTGGAGTTGGCTGACCGATGCGCTCGACGGCGCCGGTGCCGAGCACGCGAACCCGGCCGGCAGCATCACCGTGGTCCGCTCCGAGGGGTTCGGCGCGATGGCCGACGACGAGACCGACGCCCAGATCGAGGTCCGGGCCTCGTGGACGCCGCACGGTGACCTCGAGCCGCACGCCGCGGCGTGGATGGAGCTGCTCGGCAAGCTGGCCGGCCTCCCCCCGATGGCGCCCGGCGTCGTCCCCCTCACGCGTAGGCGCTCGGCCCGTTGACGAACGAACCGGAAGAGATCATCCCCGACGAGGCGCCCGAGCCCGTCCTCCCCCGCCTCGGCCTCCGCGAGCCGCTGACCCCGGTCGTCGACACCGAGGACGCCCTGGCGCGCGCGTGCGCCGAGATCTCGCTGGGCGAGGGCCCGATCGCCCTCGACGCCGAGCGCGCGTCCGGCTACCGCTACTCCCAGCGCGCGTACCTCGTGCAGGTGCGTCGCGAGGGCTCCGGCTCGTGGCTGATCGACCCCATCGCCTTCCCCGACCTCACCGAGCTCGGCCTGGCCTTCGGCGACGCCGAGTGGATCCTGCACGCCGCCACCCAGGACCTGCCCTGCCTGGCCGAGGTCGGCCTGCGCCCCGCGTCGCTGTTCGACACCGAGCTCGCCGGGCGCCTGCTCAACCTGCCGCGCGTCGGCCTGGCGGCCCTCGTCGAGCACTACCTCGGGATGAGCCTGGCCAAGGAGTTCTCGGCGGCCGACTGGTCCACGCGGCCCCTGCCCGAGCCGTGGCTGGAGTACGCTGCCCTCGACGTCGAGGTCCTGCTCGAGCTGCGCGAGCTCGTGCTGGCCGACCTGGTCGCCGCCGGCAAGGACGGCTGGGCGCGCGAGGAGTTCGACGCCCTGCTGTCGTTCACCGGCCCGCCGGAGCGCAAGGACCCGTGGCGGCGCACCTCGAGCATCCACAAGATCCGCAGCCGCCGGTCGCTGGCCATCGTGCGCGCGCTGTGGCACGCCCGCGACGCCATCGCCGCCGACCGCGACGTCACGCCCGGGCGGATCCTGCCCGACGCGTCGATCGTCGCGCTCGCCACGCAGGCGCCGACCAGCCTCTCGGCGCTGAAGGACGACCCCACGATGCGTCGCCGCGGCCCGCGCCGGTTCCTCGACGACTGGTTCACGGCGATCGAGTCGGCGCTCGGCCTGCCCGAGGACGAGCTGCCCACCTCGGGCCAGCGCTCCGAGGGCCCGCCGCCGCCACGCGCCTGGGCAGACAAGGACCCCGTCGCCGCGGCCCGCCTCGTGCGGGTGCGCGCCGTGGTCGCCGGCATCGCCGAGGAGCACAACCTGCCGGCCGAGAACCTCGTGGGGCCCGCCCTCGTCCGCGGCCTCGCCTGGCAGCCGCCGGCCGACCTCGATCCCGAGTCGATCGCGGCCGAGCTGCGCGAGCGCGGCAGCCGGAACTGGCAGATCGAGCTGGTCGCGGCGCCCATCGCCGCGGCGCTCGTCGACCCCTGAGCCGCATCCGAACGAACCTGCGCGTCACCTCACCGCCGCGGGTCTACGCTCGAACGCATGGCCGACTTCCACAAGCCGTCGTTGCCCGGTGCCGCCCTGTTCGACGCGGTGCCCGACCGGGACGACCCGGCCGAGCGCACGGCGGCGGGCCATCGCATCGCGAACCTGCTGGTGCGCGGCGCGCACGACCCGAGCGATCGTGACCTGATCGACCGCGTCCTGCACCTGGCCGACTCCGAGGGCATGGGCGTCATCGCCGAGCTGTGGTCCAAGGCGCCGCCCGAGACCGTGGCGGGCGCCCTGTGGCGGCTCTACGTCCTGCGCACGTGGGTGCGCAACAACCCCGTGCAGGCGTCGCGCGAGTTCGCGGCCGGACGCGCCTACGCGCCGGTGCAGGAGGTCCTGGCCGGAGTCGTCGACCCGCCCGGGCCGAACGAGGTCATCGAGCTCGCGGACACCGTCGTGCGGGGCATCGTCACGGCGGACTTCGACGTCGCCCTCGACCGGGCCGCGGCCTTCGCGCACATCGTCGGCGTGGGCCGCGGACAGATCGACGACAGCGATCCGGCCAGTGCCGCGCGCCTCGTCGACACGGCGCGCCACCTGCGCGCCGCGGCCGAGGCCGAGCGACACGGAGAGCTGCACTGAGTTTGGGTCCGGTCGTCTAGGCTGGTTCCCGCGCCGGGTCGAGGTAGCCCCGGGTCCCAACATCAGCCGCTACGAGCGGCCACGCGCCGTGAGGCGCTCCCGACCCGGCGCGCCCCTCCCCCTCCACGCCCTCAGCGGGGCGCGAACGTCGTGTACGAGCGCGCGGGCGCCATCAGCTCGTCGAGCCCCTCGGAGTCCTGCGCCGTGGGGGTCCACTGCGCCGCCTGCGCGTTCGCGGCCACCTGCTCCGGGCGCGAGACGCCCGCGATCACCGAGGCCACCGCGGGACGCGACGCGAGCCCGCCCATCGCGAGCTCGAGCAGGCTGATCCCGCGCTCGTCGGCGAACGCCTGGAGCGCGTCGATCCGGTCCCAGTCCGCGCCCTCCCAGCGCGCCCGCTGACCTGCGAGGCGGGTGCCCGCCTCGGGCTCGGCGTCGCGCGAGTACTTGCCCGTCAGCAGCCCGTAGGCGAGCGGGAAGTACGGCAGGATCCCCACCTCCAGCTCGACACACGCCGGGACCAGCTCGACCTCGGCCGCCGGGTTGTAGAGCGAGTACTCGTTCTGCGCCGTCACGAAGTGCGCGAGGTCGGCCGTGCGCGACACCCAGTCGGCGTCGACGAGCTGCCAGGCCGTGAAGTTCGAGCAGCCGATCGCGCGGACCTTGCCCTCGTCGACGAGCTCGGTCATCGCGCCGAGGGTCTCCTCGACCGGCGTGCCCGGATCGGGCGTGTGCAGCTGGTAGAGGTCGATGACGTCGGTGCCGAGCCGCCGCAGGCTCGCCTCGGCCGCGCGGCGCACGTAGGCCGCGCTGCCGCGGCGTCCGCCGTCGTCGCCGTTGCGTCCCTGCATGTCCATGCCGAACTTCGTCGCGATCACCACCTCGTCGCGCCGGCCGCGCAGCGCGGCGCCCAGGAGCGTCTCGCTCTCGCCGAGGGAGTAGGTGTCGGCCGTGTCGAAGAATCGCACGCCGTGCTCGAAGGCCGCGTCGACGACGGCGGCCACCTGGTCGCCGTCGATGCGCGCTCCGAACGCGTTGCAGCCGATCCCCACCGGTCCGACCTCGATGCCGCTCGTGCCCAGGACGTGTCGTGTGCTCACGCCCCCACCGTAGGACGGTTACACTCGCCGGGTGATCCGGACCACCCACGCCGCGCGACGTCTCGTCGCGGCCCTGGCCGCCGTGCTGCTCGCCGGCATGCTGGGACTGGGTGCCGTCGCCGGTTTCTCCGGCTCGGACCGTCGGGCCAGCGGCACGACGATGTCGGCCGGCCAGGACGGTCCCGCGCAGCCCCGGGTCACGGTCGCGAAGGCGACCTCCGACGATCACGCGATCTCCGTCGACCTGCCCGCGGGCACGATCGACGCCGCGCTGACCCTCACGGCGGCCGGCCTCGTGGCCCTGGCCGTGGCACTCGTCGTCGCGCAGGTGGGTCGGGCCGTCCCGGCGCCCGCCGGCCGCGCCCCGCCGCTGGCCTGACCGGATCCCCGGTCCGTCCCGCCACCCCTGTTCTTCCTCGCCGCGCCCCGCGGCCCCCATCGAAAGTCACCCATGCGCTCCAAGACCAACTTCTGGCGCGGGCTGATCTGCCTCGCCGTCATCGTCGGGTCGATCGCCGTCGCGTTCACCATGAAGCCCAACCTGGGCCTCGACCTGCGCGGCGGCACGCAGCTCACCCTCGAGACGAAGTCCACCGATCGCGTCACGGCCGACGCCGAGTCCACCGACCGGGCCCTCGAGGTCCTGCGCGGCCGCGTCGACGCCCTCGGCGTCTCCGAGCCCACGCTCGCGCGCTCGGGCGACAAGCGGATCATCGTCGAGCTCCCCAACGTCCAGGACCCGAAGAAGGCCGCCGAGGTCATCGGCCAGACGGCCAGCCTGGAGTTCCGTGAGGTCAAGGCTCCGGCCGACGAGAGCACCAAGCCCGCGAAGGGTGAGGTCGTCCTGCCCGACGAGTCCGGCCAGAGCCTGCTCCTGGGCCCCGTCGCGTTCGACGGCAACGGCATCAGTGACGCCAACGCCGCGCTCCCCCAGCAGGGCCTGGGCGACTGGGTCGTCAACGTGGAGTTCAACGGCACCGGCCGCGGGCCGTGGCGCGACCTGGTCACCTCGGCCTGCCAGAACACCGCCGCGGGCAACCGCATCGCGATCATCCTGGACAACGAGGTCATCTCCTCGCCCGGCATCGTCCCCGAGCTGTGCCAGTCCGGCGGCGGCAGCTCCACCAGCATCACCGGCGACTTCACGCAGGCCAGCGCCGAGGACCTCGCCGCGCTGATCAAGGGCGGCGCGCTGCCCGTGCCGGTCGAGATCATCGACCAGCGCACCGTCGGCCCGACGCTCGGCGCCGCAGCCATCGACGCCTCCATCCAGGCCTCGATCATCGGTCTGGCCCTCACCGGCCTCTTCATCATCTTCATCTACCGCCTCACCGGCGTGATGGCCACGATCGCCCTGTGCGTCTACGCCCTCATCTCCTACGGCGCACTGGTCCTGCTGGGCGCCACCCTGACCCTGCCCGGCCTCGCCGGCTTCGTGCTCGCGATCGGTCTGGCCATCGACGCCAACGTCCTGGTCTACGAACGAGCGCGCGAGGAGTATCACGAGAATCCGAAGGCCGGTCTGCTCTCGGCCCTGACCACCGGCTTCTCCAAGGCCTGGTCCGCGATCATCGACTCCAACGTCACCACCGTCCTCGCGGCGCTGCTCCTGTTCTTCCTGTCCGCCGGACCGGTCAAGGGCTTCGGCATCACGCTGACCATCGGCGTCATCGCCTCGATGTTCTCCGCGCTCGTCGTGGCCCGCTGGCTGACCGAGTGGCTGGTCAAGCGCGGCTGGGTGCGCCAGCACCCGCAGGTCAGCGGCATCGCCGGCATCTCCAGCGTGCGTCGCTGGCTGAACGACCACGGCCCCTACCTCGTGCGTCGCGCGGGCATGTGGGTCGCGGTCTCGCTGGCCGTGGCCGCGGTCGCCATCGGCGGCATCGTGGTGCGCGGCCTCGACCTCGGCGTCGAGTTCGCCGGTGGTCGCCAGATCGAGTACACGACCGCAGAGGAGATCACCCCCGACCAGGCCCGCGAGGCGGTCGCGGACGCCGGCTTCCCCGAGGCCGTGGTCCAGTCGTCCTCGGGCGACGGCGGCGAGAACATCTCGGTTCGCCTGCCCAACATCGACGAGGACCAGGCCGAGCAGGTCCGTGCCTCGATCGCCGAGGTCGGCGGCGAGACCGTCCAGGTCCGCTCCGACACGATCGACCCCACGCTCGGCAAGGAGCTGCGCAACAAGGCGATCCTGGCGTTCCTCATCGCGGTGGCGGCCCAGATGGCGTACCTCGCCTGGCGCTTCCGCTGGACCTGGGCCGCGGCCGCCATCGTCTCGATGGCGTCGGTCGTGCTGGCCGTGGTCGGCGTGTTCGCCTGGTGGGGCAAGCCGATCGACGGCGTGTTCCTCGCCGCGATCCTGTCCATCATCGGCCTGGCGGTCAACGACTCGATCGTCGTCCTCGACCGCATCCGAGAACGCACGCGCACCCGGGACATCCCGTTGCGCGAGATGGTCAACGAGGCGATCCTGTCGACGCTGCCACGAACGATCAACACCGCCATGGGTGCCACGTTCATCCTCGCGGCGCTCATGTTCCTCGGCGGCGACTCGCTGCGCGACTTCTCGATCGCGGTGCTGCTGGGCCTGCTGTTCGGCCACTTCTCCACCGTGTTCACGGCGGCCACGCTCGGCCTGCTGCTGGAGGAGCGCTGGCCGTACAACCCGGACAAGGACCCGCGGAACAAGGTCGATCCGTACGCCCACATCGTCGACGGGCGCGGCATGCCGGACGAGGGCGCGATCGTCTGATCGCGCGGTACCGTTCGGGTCATGACGACCCCGCCGAACGACCCGCAGCCGGATCCCGATCCGCACGCGGGCGACCACGATCCGACGGTGCGGTTCGGCGGGGCACAGCCCCCGCCTCCCCCGCCTCCGCCGCCGCCTCCGGGTGCGTCCTTCCCGCCCCCGCCCCCTCCGGGGCAGGGTCCGGGCTGGGGCGTCCCGGGGGCGCCGTACGGGATCGACCCGAAGACCGGCATCCCGTTCTCGGACAAGTCCAAGATCGTCGCGGGCCTGCTCCAGCTGATCATCCCGCTGGGGATCGGCCGGTTCTACACCGGACACACGAGCATGGGCGTCGCCCAGCTGGTGGTCACCCTCGTCACGTGCGGCATCGGTGCGCTGTGGCCGTTCATCGACGGGATCCTGATCCTCGTGTCGGACTCCAAGGACGCTAACGGGCGCCCGCTCAGGTCCTGATCGGACGCGTGTGACACACGGTGCGATGATGGGGTCATGGCCATCGCGAACCACGTGGTCGACCTCATCGGCGACACTCCCCTAGTCCGGCTGAACTCCGTCGTACCCGAAGGCGCGGCCACCGTCGTGGCCAAGCTCGAGTACCTGAACCCCGGAGGCAGCGCCAAGGACCGCATCGCGGTCAAGATGGTCGACGAGGCCGAGGCGTCCGGTGCGCTCAAGCCGGGCGGCACCATCGTCGAGCCCACCTCGGGCAACACGGGGGTCGGCCTCGCGCTCGTCGCGCAGCAGCGCGGCTACTCGTGCATCTTCGTGTGCCCCGACAAGGTCAGCGAGGACAAGCGCAACACGCTCAAGGCGTACGGCGCGCAGGTCGTGGTGTGCCCCACGGCGGTCCCGCCGGACCACCCGGACTCCTACTACAACGTCTCCGACCGGCTCGTGCGCGAGACCCCGAACGCCTGGAAGCCCGACCAGTACTCGAACCCGGCCGGTCCCGCCAGCCACTTCGAGACGACGGGCCCGGAGATCTGGCGTGACACCGACGGTCGCGTCACGCACTTCGTCGCGGGCGTCGGCACCGGCGGCACCATCACGGGAGCCGGTCGCTACCTCAAGCAGCAGAACCCCGACCTCAAGGTCATCGGCGCCGACCCCGAGGGCTCGGTCTACTCCGGTGGCTCGGGTCGCCCGTACCTCGTCGAGGGCGTCGGCGAGGACTTCTGGCCCTCGGCCTACGACCCCGCGATCCCCGACGAGATCATCGCCGTCTCGGACGCCGACTCGTTCGACATGACCCGCCGCCTCGCCCGCGAGGAGGGCCTGCTCGTCGGCGGCTCGTGCGGCATGGCGGTCGTCGCCGCCGTGCGCGTGGCCGAGCGACTCGGCCCCGACGACCTCGTCGTCGTGCTGCTGCCCGACGGCGGCCGCGGCTACCTGTCGAAGATCTTCAACGACGACTGGATGGCGTCCTACGGCTTCCTGCGGACGCCGCTCGACGGCCACGCCGCCGACCTGCACGTGAGCGACATCCTGCGTCGCAAGAGCGGCGCGATGCCGGCCCTGGTGCACACGCACCCGTCCGAGACGGTGCGCGACGCGATCGAGATCCTGCGCGAGTACAACGTCTCGCAGATGCCGGTCGTCGGTCCCGAGCCGCCGGTCGTGATCGGCGAGGTCGCCGGCAGCGTGAGCGAGCGCGAGCTCGTCAGCGCCGTCTTCGAGGGCCGCGCCCAGCTGACCGACGCGGTCGCCCAGCACATGGAGCCGCCGTTGCCGATCATCGGCTCCGGCGAGGACCTCGCCGCCGCCCTCGACGCGTTCAAGGGCAGCGACGCGCTGATGGTCGTCGACGAGGGCAAGCCACTCGGCGTCCTCACCCGCCACGACCTGTTGGGAGTGCACGTATGAGCGAGAACGGCGGAGGCTTCTCCACCCGCGCGATCCACGCCGGCCAGGACCCGGACCCGCGCACCGGCGCGGTCAACATCCCGATCTACGCCAGCTCCACGTTCGCGCAGGACGGCGTCGGCGGCATGCGCGAGGGCTTCGAGTACGCCCGCACCGGCAACCCCACCCGTCGGGCGCTCGAGGCCAACCTCGCCGCGCTCGAGGGAGGCACGTACGGCCGGGCGTTCTCTTCCGGCATGGCGGCCACCGACACGGCCCTGCGTGCGATCCTGCGTCCGGGCGACCACCTCGTGATCCCCGACGACGCGTACGGCGGCACGTTCCGGCTCATCGACAAGGTGTTCTCGCACTGGGGCATCGAGCACACGCCGGCGCCGGTCAACGACCCCGAGGCCATCGCCGCGGCGATCACCGATCGCACGAAGCTGGTCTGGCTCGAGACGCCCACGAACCCGCTGCTGAACGTGGCCGACATCGAGGCCGTCTCGGCGATCGCGCGCGACGCCGGCGCCCGGCTGCTCGTCGACAGCACGTTCGCCTCGCCGTACCTCCAGCAGCCGCTGGCCCTCGGCGCCGACATCGTGCTGCACTCGTCCACGAAGTACCTGGGCGGTCACAGTGACGTCGTCGGTGGCGCGCTGGTCACGTCGGACGCCGAGCTCGACGAGGCGTTCGCGTTCCTGCAGAACGGCGCGGGCGGCGTGCCCGGTCCGTTCGACGCCTACCTGACGATGCGCGGGATCAAGACCCTCGCCGTCCGCATGGACCGCCACTGCGACAACGCCGAGGCGATCGCGCGGATGCTCGTCGACCACGACGCCGTCAGCCACGTGAGCTACCCCGGCCTGCCCGACCACCCCGGTCACGAGGTGGCCGCGCGCCAGATGCGCCGCTTCGGCGGCATGATCTCGCTGCGACTGGCCGGCGGTCGCGAGGCCGCGCTCGACCTGTGCTCGCGGACGAAGGTGTTCACGCTCGCCGAGAGCCTCGGCGGCGTCGAGTCGCTCATCGAGCACCCCGGTGCGATGACCCACGCCTCCACGGCCGGGTCGCAGCTCGAGGTGCCCGAGGACCTGGTCCGCCTGTCGGTCGGGATCGAGGACGTCGAGGACCTCCTGGAGGACCTGGAGCAGGCTCTGGCCTGAGACTCGAGTCACTACGGCGGCGCTCAGCCGTTCGTTAGGCTCGAGGTCATGTCCCGCAAAGGTCCTGCCACCGGTCTGTCCTGGCTCCAACTGGTGGCCGGTGCACTCGCCGCGATGACCTCTGCGTGGGTCGCGTCGTACCTCGGCGTGGCCGGCACGATCATCGGCGCGGCGGTCGGCAGCCTCGTGGCGTCGATCGCCAGCGCCCTCTACGTGCGCGGCCTCGACCGCGGCACGACGTTCATCACCGAGAGCGGCACCGTGGTCTCGCGCGCGGCGCCCGCCGGCGAGGTGGAGGGAGTCGAGGAGGGCGAGATCCTCGTCACCGAGCACGAGTCGACCGTGGCCGTCGAGGACTCCGAGCGAGCCTTCTCGTGGAAGCGCGTCCTGACCTGGACCGCGCTGGGCCTGGGCACGGCGCTGCTGGTCATCGGCGGGTACGAGCTGGCCACCGGGTCCTCGTTCGGCAAGGCCGACAACCCCACGATCAGCCGCCCGTGGCAGGACCGCGGCAGCGGCGGCGAGTCGAACGACGAACCGGCGCCCTCGGAGTCGACGCGGCCCACCGCGGACCCGACCGCCGACCCCACCACGGCTCCGACGACGGCGCCCACGACGGCCCCGACGACCGCACCCGCGCCCGCGCCGCAGGTGCCGGATCCGACCACCGCGCCCACGGTCGAGCCCACGCCGGAGCCCACGGCCGGGGCCCAGGAGTAGCCGGGAACATTCCGCACCCTCCCGCCGTTGGAAGCGGTGACGAGAGGAGAGCGGAATGACCATCTGGATGAAGCCCACGCTGACCGACGAGAAGATCGAGGCGATGGAGCCCTTGGCGGCGTTCCGCTACGCCGAGGAGCTGCTGGACTCGCGCTTCCCGCGTGAGGCCGCCCGCGTGCTGCGGCCGCTTACCGAGGCCGAGCCGCGCAATGCCGCCGTGTGGGAGCTGCTGGGCCGTGCGCACTTCGCCGCCGCCCACCTGGGCCCGGCCGAGGAGGCGTTCCGCACGCTGGTCGATCTCGAGCCCACGAGCGCCTGGGCGCAGACCGCGCTCGGCCTGTCGCTCGACCGGCAGAGTCGTCACCGCGAGGGCGCGGTGCACCACCGCCTCGCCGCCGCGATGGGCTCCAGCGCGCGCGACGCCACGCGCGTCGAGCTGGTCGACCGCCCCGCCGACTGACCGCGAGCACGGCCCCGTCTGTTTGGATGGGGCCGTGTTCACCGTCGGAAGCACCTTGCCGGACGCCCCCGGAAGATCGGGCACCATCGAGACCCCGCACGGCTCGATCCGGACCCCCGCCTTCGTCCCCGTGGGCACGAAGGCCACGGTCAAGGCCGTGCTGCCCGAGTCGATCTCCGAGCTGGGCGGGCAGGCCGTGCTGGCCAACGCGTACCACCTGTACCTGCAGCCCGGCGCCGACATCGTCGAGGAGGCCGGCGGGCTCGGGGCCTTCATGAACTGGCCCGGTCCCACCTTCACCGACTCGGGTGGCTTCCAGGTGCTGAGCCTGGGCGCCGGGTTCAAGAAGACCCTCGCGATGGACGCGGTGGGCACCGAGGCCGACGACGTCATCGCCCCCGGCAAGGACCGCCTCGCCCACGTGGACGACGACGGCGTCACGTTCAAGAGCCACCTCGACGGCTCGAGGCACCGCTTCACGCCCGAGGTCTCGATGGGCATCCAGCACCAGCTCGGCGCGGACGTCATCTTCGCGTTCGACGAGCTGACCACGCTGATGAACTCCCGCGAGTACCAGGAGGAGTCGCTCGCGCGCACGCAGGCGTGGGCGCGGCGCTGCCTCGACGAGATCGAGCGGCTGCGCGCGCTGCACCCCGACCGTCCGCGCCAGGCGCTCTACGGCGTCGTGCAGGGCGCCCAGCACGAGGACCTGCGGCGCCGCGCGGCCCGGGGCCTGGCCGACCTGGCCTTCGACGGCTACGGCGTCGGCGGCGCGATCGAGAAGGAGAGCCTCGGCACGATCGTGCGCTGGGTGACCGACGAGCTGCCCGACGACCGCCCGCGGCACCTGCTCGGCATCGGCGAGCCCGAGGACCTCTTCGAGGGCGTCGAGGCCGGCTGCGACACCTTCGACTGCGTCACGCCCACCCGGGTGGCGCGCTCGTCGCGCGTCTACAGCGCCACTGGTCGCTACAACCTCATGGTGGCGGCCTCGCGCCGCGACTTCGGGCCCATCGAGGACGGCTGCGACTGCTACACCTGCACGCACTACACGAAGGCGTACCTGCACCACCTGTTCAAGGCGAACGAGTACAACGCCGCGACGCTGTGCTCGATCCACAACGAGCGGTTCTTCGTGCGGCTCGTCGACGCGATGCGCGCGGCCATCGAGAACGGCGACTTCGCCGAGCTGAAGCAGGACTGGCTGGGCCGCTACCTGGCGGGCCGGCGCTGAGTCAGGCCGCGAGGTAGCTGGGCTCGCGCCGCTTGAGCCCCGCGATGACCCGCACCGTGACGGGCATGACCAGCAGCTCGACGCCGACCTTCAGCACGACGCCCATGACGAAGTAGTTCACGAAGGCGCCGAACGTGGTGACGCCGATCGCGGAGGCGGCGATCGCGCAGAAGATCAGGGTGTCGGCGACCTCGCCCACTCCGGTGGAGCCGATGAGTCGGGCGACGAGGCGACGCTCGGCCGAGCGCTGCTTCATCCGCACCAGGACCCACGAGTTGAGGAGCTGCCCGACGACGTAGCCGGCCAGGCTGGCCAGCACGATCTGCGCGACCGGGCCGAGGACGGCCTCGTACGCCGCCTGGTTCTCGTACCAGGACGCGCCGGGCAGCAGCTGGACCACGAAGAACGTGGCGGTGGCCAGCGCGGCGGCCGCGAAGCCGGTGAGGATCGCTCGGCGGGCGGCGCGCAGGCCGTAGACCTCGGAGATCACGTCGCCGAGCACGTAGGCCAGCGGGAACAGCACGACGCCGCCGTCGACGACGAGCGGCCACAGCTGCACCGGACCCAGCATCACCTGGCCGGAGCCGATCTCGACGGCCTTGCTCGCGACGATGTTCGACACGACGATCACGACGCAGAACATCGCGATCAGGACGTCGTAGTGGGTGGAGCCGCGGGAGGCGAACCGGACGACGTCGGGGCTCGGCGTGGACGTGTGGGACACGACCGCCATCCTCCCACGGCGCGCCCCGCGCCGACCCGGCGTGGGCCCGGTGGGAGAATCGTCACATGAGCCTGCCGACCACCACCGACGTCCTCGTCGTCGGCGCCGGTCCCGCCGGCTCCTCGGCCGCCGCGTGGACCTCGCGACTCGGGCTGGACACCGTCCTGGCCGACGCGGCCACGTTCCCGCGCGACAAGACCTGCGGCGACGGACTCACCCCGCGCGCGATCGCCGAGCTCGAGCGTCTCGACCTCGGTGACTGGGTGCGCGGCCACACCGTGAACCGCGGCCTGCGCGCCGCCGGCTTCGGCCAGGAGCTGCTGCTGCCGTGGCCCGGCGGCTCGCTGCCCGACCACGGCTCGGCGGTCCCCCGCACCGAGCTCGACGACCGCATCCGGCAGCGCGCCATCGACGCCGGCGCCACCGGGATCGACGGCGCCCGTGCGGTCGACGTCGAGCGCGGTCCCGACGGCTCGGTCACCGGCGTCGTCTTCGACACGGCCGCCGGCCGCCACACGATCGCGTGCCGTCGCCTCGTCGTGGCCGACGGGGTCCGCTCTCCGCTGGGCCGCGTGCTCGGGCGCGAGTGGCACCGCGAGACCGCGTACGGCGTCGCGGGCCGCAGCTACGTCAAGTCGGGACGCGGCGACGACCCGTGGATCTCGTCGCACCTCGAGCTGCGCGGTGAGAGCGGCGAGCTGCTGCCCGGCTACGGCTGGATCTTCCCGCTGGGCGACGGTCGCGTGAACCTCGGCGTGGGCGCGCTGGCCACCGCGAAGCGCCCGGCGAAGGTCCAGATCCGCCCGCTCATGGAGTACTACGCCACCCTGCGCCGCGAGGACTGGGACCTCGGCGCCGACCTGCACCTGCCCACCTCGGCGCTGCTGCCGATGGGCGGCGCCGTGTCCGGCGTCGCCGGACCCAACTGGATCGTCATCGGCGACGCCGCCGGCTGCGTCAACCCGCTCAACGGCGAGGGCATCGACTACGGGCTCGAGACCGGACGCATCGGCGCCGAGCTGCTCGCCACGGGCGACTCCCCCGCCGCGGCGTGGCCGGCCATGCTGACCGCGCACTACGGCCCCGCCTTCTCGATCGCACGGCGTCTCGCGGGCCTGCTCACCGTGCCGCACCTGCTGCCCGCCGCCGGCCCGATCGGCATGCGCTCGCACGCGCTCATGACGATCGCCCTGCGCGTCATGGGCAACCTCGTCACCGACGAGGACCACGACCTCACCGCGCGCGTCTGGCGCTGGGCCGGCCGCCGCTCGATCCGCCTCGACGAGCGCCCGCCCTTCTCCGACTGACGTTCGCCCGCCCTCCGCACTTCTGGAACGCGATGCACGCTTTCGCCGCCCGGAAGCGTGCCTCCCGTTCCAAAAGTGGTGGGTGGGGGCCGGTACCCTCGCGGGGTGCTGAGGATCTCGACCGTCAACGTCAATGGCATCCGCGCCGCGTGGCGCAAGGGGATGAAGGAGTGGCTCGAGGGCCGCGACGCCGACATCATCACTCTGCAGGAGGTGCGCGCGCCCGACGCGATCGTGCACGAGATCCTCGAGGGCACCGGCTACCACGTGGTGCACACCGAGGCCGCGGCGAAGGGCCGCGCCGGCGTCGCGGTGATCAGCCGCCTCGAGCCCACCAGCCACCGCGTCGGCAACGGCGACGCGTTCTTCGACGACGCCGGACGCTGGATCGAGTCCGACCTCACCCTGGCCGACGGCTCGGTCCTCACGGTCGTCAGCGTCTACGTGCACTCGGGCGAGGCCGGCACGCCGCGCCAGGAGGAGAAGTACCGCTTCCTCGACCAGATGACCAAGCGGATGGCCGAGCTCGGCGGGATGGACGGGCACGCGCTCGTCACCGGCGACCTCAACGTCGGCCACACCGAGCTGGACATCCGGAACTGGAAGGGCAACCGCAAGAAGGCGGGCTTCCTGCCCGAGGAGCGCGCGTACTTCGACCAGTTCTTCGGCGACCTGGGCTGGTACGACGTGCACCGTCACCTCGCCGGACCCGTCGAGGGCCCGTACACGTGGTGGTCGATGCGCGGCCAGGCCTTCGACAACGACACCGGCTGGCGGATCGACTACCAGATCGCGACCCCCGAGCTGGCGCAGTCGGCCCGCGCCGCGACGGTCGACCGGGCGGCCAGCTGGGGCGAGCGCTGGTCCGACCACGCGCCGCTCACGATCGACTACGACCTCGGCTGAGCGGCAGATACATAGCCCCGTGATATAACGGGGCTATGGAAGAGATCGCCGACATCACCGACGTGCTGCGTCGGCTGAGCAACACGATCGCGCGCCGCACGCCCCGGCTGGAGACCAGCCGAGCCGCGGCGAGCAGCCTGGCCATCCTCGACTCCGAGGGTCCCCAGCGCATCACCGCCCTGGCCGAGCGCGAGGCGGTGTCGCAGCCTGCGATGACCAACCTCGTGCAGCGGCTCGAGGCCCAGGGCCTCGTCACGCGCGCCGCCGACCCGGCCGACGCGCGGGCCAGCCTCATCTCGATCACGCCCGAAGGCCTCGCCGTGCTGCACGAGCGACTGCGCCTGCAGGACGAGCTCATCGCCGCGACCGTCGCGCGCCTCTCCCCCGACGACCGCGCCGCGATCGCCGCCGCCCTGTCCGCCCTCACCCACTTCACGGAGTCGCATGAGTCACGCTGAAGCCCCGCACCTGTTCCGCCAGCCGAAGGCCGTGTACGCCGTCGCCTTCGCCTGCGTCATCTCCTTCATGGGGATCGGCCTGGTCGACCCGATCCTGCCGGCGCTGTCATCCGAGCTGGACGCGACGCCGAGCCAGGTCACGCTGCTGTTCACCAGCTACCTCGTCGTCACCGCGGTGATGATGCTCGTCACCGGCTGGGTGTCCAGCCGCATCGGCGCCAAGCGCACGCTGCTCGTCGGACTGGCGATCATCGTGGTCTTCAGCGCGCTGGCCGGCTCGGCCGACAGCATCGGCGGCATCGTCGCCTTCCGTGCGGGCTGGGGCCTGGGCAACGCCCTGTTCATCGCGACGAGTCTCGCGGCCATCGTCTCCAGCGCCCGGGGCGGCTTCGCCGGCGCGATCATCCTCTACGAGGCGGCGCTCGGCCTGGGCATCGCCGCCGGTCCGCTGCTCGGCGGCGTGCTGGGCGACATCAGCTGGCGCGGCCCGTTCTACGGCGTGGCGCTGCTCATGTCGCTGGCCCTCGTCGCGACGACGCTGCTGCTGCCGGCCACCCCGAAGCCCGCCACCCCGACCTCGCTGTCCGCTCCCCTGCGCGCCCTGCGCCACCGCGGCCTGCTGCTCATGAGCCTCACCGCTCTGCTCTACAACTGGGCCTTCTTCACGATGCTGGGCTACGCGCCGTTCCCGATGGAGCTCGAGGCGATGCAGCTGGGCTGGGTGTTCTTCGGCTGGGGCGTGCTGGTCGCGATCTTCTCGGTCGTCGGCGCGCCGCGCCTGCAGGCCCGCTTCGGCACGGCCGTGTCGCTGTACGGAGCACTCGCCGGCTTCGCGGTGGTGCTGGCGTGCATCGCGGCCTTCCCCGACGACCGCGCGGTCCTGGTGACCTGCGTGATCGTGTCGGGCGTCTTCATCGGCATCAACAACACGCTCACCACCCAGGCCGTCATGGTCATCTCGCCCGTCGAGCGCCCGGTGGCGTCGGCCGCGTACGGCTTCGTGCGCTTCATCGGCGGCGGACTCGCGCCGTTCGCGGCGGGCCAGCTGGTCGAGGCCACGAACCTGCACGTGCCGTTCGCGATCGCCTCGCTCGCCTGCCTCGCGGCCATCGCCGTCCTGACCACGAACCATGCCGCCCTGCGCCGTGCGGACGCCGGGATGGACGAGGACGCGCACGCCGATCGCGAGGCCGGTGAGGTGGCGGGAGAGGTCGCCGACGAGTTCGGCGGGGCGCCCGGCGCGATCGACGACTTCGAGACGGCCGACCGCCGCTGAGCGGGGCCGGAACAGGTGCGGGGGACGCGCCGTCCCCCCGGATGCACGCCCCCCGCTCGGCCCTCCGGCGGACCGGCGGGCACCACCCCTGGCGGGTGGTTCTTCCTGACTATACCGACGTAGTCACTCGGGTGGGTGTCGCGGCGCGCCGCGTTCACGCGACATTCACTCCGACGCGGTGTCTCAGGGGCCTGCCCCGACCCCTTCCCGTGTCGTAGGGTGGTGCCAGTTGCACGACGTTGGACAGCAAAAGGATGCGGTTCCCTCCGGGGCGTGGTTCCTCTCGCGGTTGGATGTGCGTCGCGACCGTCGGCCGTGACCATCGCGTCCGACCATCGCCAGAAGGATCAAGAGGAGAAAGACCATGGCCACCGGTACCGTCAAGTGGTTCAACGCCGACAAGGGCTTCGGATTCATCGCCCCCGACGACGGCGGCGAGGACGTCTTCGCGCACTACAGCGCGATCCAGTCCAGCGGCTACCGCTCGCTGAACGAGAACCAGAAGGTCGAGTTCGACGTCGAGCAGGGCCAGAAGGGCCTCCAGGCCGCGAACATCCGTCCCCTCTGAGACGGACTCACTGCCTGACGGCTGCACAGCCTGAACGCTGAACGCCAAGAACCCCACCACCGCGAGGTGGTGGGGTTCTTGCTGTCAGTGCCGGGAGGGAGCCGGACTCACAGGGCGGCGAACCGCCTCCACCCGCTCGCGTCTCCGAAGCAGTCACGAGGGGTGACGGAAGGACGATTCGAAAAGCCGCGCGGGCCCGTGGCCCAGAGGCGCTGCATTCCCCATGACGTCGGCGAGCCGAGTCGTCCCCCACCGATGACGATAACCGACCCGCACCTCGAAACGCCAGTGAAATCTCAGGCGGATATCGCGACGCGCACGATCCGGTCGTCGCCGTCACGGGGACGGCCGCGGCCGTCGGTGTTGGAGGTGCCGAGCCACAGCGAGCCGTCGGGCGCGGCGGCCACGGCGCGCAGCCGGCCGAGCTCACGCGTGAAGAAGGCGCGCGGCTCCCCCGTGGACGTGCCCTCGAGCGGCACCTGCCACAGGCGCTCTCCGCGCAACGCCGCCACGAACGCGCGGTCGCCGCTGATCGCGAGCCCCGCGGGAGAGGCGTCGGCGGTGGGCCACGTGACCTTAGGACGGACGAAGCGGCCGTCGTCGCTGTCGCCCTCGACGATCGGCCAGCCGTAGTTGCCGCCCTTGACGATCCGGTTGAGCTCGTCCTGGCTGCGGTCACCGAACTCGCTGGCCCACAGCCGGCCCTCGCCGTCCCAGGCGAGGCCCTCGACGTTGCGGTGGCCGTACGACCAGACCTCGTTGCCGAACGGGTTGCCGTCGACCGCGCGCCCCTCGGTGTCGATGCGCAGGATCTTGCCGTTGAGCGAGTCGCGGTCCTGCGGCGTGCCGGTGTTGGCGGCGTCGCCGACGGCGACGAACAGGTGGCCGCGACGGTCGAAGGTCAGCGCGCCGCCCTGGTGGTTGAAGGCCTTCGCGAGGCCCGTCAGGATCGGCTCGGCGCGACCGATGCGCTCGCCGTCGAACGCCAACCGCACGACGCGGTTGTCCTCCGGGCCGGTGAGGTAGACGTAGAGGGCCGACTCGTCGGGCGCGACGGCGAGGCCCTGCAGACCGCCCTCTCCCCCCGGCGCCACGCCGGGCACGTCGCCCACCCTCGAGACGTCGCCGTCGGCGGTGACCCGCACGATCGAGGCGTCGTCGCGCTGGGTGACCAGGGCCGTGCCGTCGGCGAGGAACGCGATCGCCCAGGGCACGTTCAGGCCCGTGGCCACGGTGCCGTCGACCCGCGGGTCGACGGCCTGCGGAGCCGGCGGGGTGGTCGTGGTGGCGGTGGTGGTCGGCGAGGCGGAGGGGCTCGAGCCCGTGGACCGGCTGGGACGCGGCTCGGGATCGTCGCCGCTGCACCCGGCCAGCCAGGCGGCGCCCAGCGCGGCTCCGCCGACGATGACGCTCCTGCGATCCATGACCCGATCATGCCGCAACCAGCGGACTCGCCCTAGTCGTGGAATGCCACAGTGGACGAGGACGTTGACAGCAGTAACCGACGAAAGGCCATCATGACCACGATCAACCTGACCGCCGACACGTTCCAGGACACCGTGACCTCGGACGGCATCACCCTGGTGGACTGGTGGGCCGGCTGGTGCGGGCCGTGCATGCAGTTCGCGCCGGTCTACGAGGCCGCCAGCGACCGCCACCCCGACATCACCTTCGCCAAGATCGACACCGAGGCCGAGCAGGAGCTGTCCGCCGCCGTGCAGATCTCCTCGATCCCCACGCTGATGGCGTTCCGCGACGGCGTGCTGCTGTACGCCCAGCCCGGCGCACTGCCCGCCGACGCCCTCGACGAGATCATCGGCCAGGTCCGCGCACTCGACATGGACCAGGTGCGCCGCGAGATCGCCGAGCAGGAGCAGGCCCAGTCGCCCGACGTCCCGGAGGCCTCGCAGAACTGAGTCCCCGCGCTGGGATACTGGGGTCATGAGTCGTGTGACGTGCCCCGAGGTGTCCTCGCGCATCATGACCGCCGAGGAGGCGGTCGAGTTCATCCGTCCCGGCGACAACGTCGGGATGAGCGGCTTCACCGGCGCGGGCTACCCCAAGGCGATCCCGCCCGCGCTCGCCGCGAAGGCGCGCGCCGCTCACGACGCCGGCGAGGACTTCCGGATCGGCCTGTGGACCGGTGCCTCCACCGCTCCGCAGGCCGACGGCGTCCTGGCCGAGGCGCACGCGATCTCCAAGCGCCTCCCGTACAACTCCGACCCGCTGCTGCGGCGCCAGATCAACGCCGGTGAGGTCGACTACGTCGACGCCCACCTGAGCCACTCGGCGCAGCAGATGTGGTTCGGCTTCTACGGCCCGCTCGACGTGGCCGTGATCGAGGTCACCGCCGTCCTGCCCGACGGGCTGCTCGTGCCGGGCAGCTCGGTGGGCAACAACAAGACCTGGCTCGACCAGGCCGACCGCGTGATCCTCGAGGTCAACCACTGGCAGCCGCGCGAGCTCGAGGGCTTCCACGACATCTACCCCGGCACGGCGCTGCCGCCCCACCGGCGACCCCTCGTGCTGACCGAGCCGATGCAGCGCATCGGCGAGCCCTACCTCAAGGTCGACCCCGCCAAGGTGGTCGCCGTGGTGGAGACCCGCGAGCCCGACGCCGGCGCCGCGTTCTCCGCCCCCGACGACGTCTCCCGGGCGATCGCCGGTCACGCGCTGGACTTCCTGCGCGGCGAGGTCGGCGCCGGCCGGATGCCGCCCGAGCTGCTGCCGCTGCAGTCCGGCGTCGGCAACGTCGCCAACGCGGTGCTGCAGGGACTCGACGACAGCGAGTTCACCAGTCTCGTGGCGTACACCGAGGTGCTCCAGGACGGCATGCTCGACCTGCTCGACTCGGGCACGCTGCGGGCGGCGTCCACGGCCTCGTTCGGCCTGTCGCGCGAGGGCATGGAGCGCTTCCACTCCGGGATCAACGGGTACAAGGGCCGCATCCTCATGCGCAGCGAGGAGATCTCGAACCACCCCGAGGTCGTGCGCCGGCTCGGCGTCATCGCGATGAACGGGATGATCGAGGCCGACATCTACGGCAACGTGAACTCGACCCACGTGATGGGCAGCTCGGTGATGAACGGCATCGGCGGCAGCGGCGACTTCGCGCGCAACGCGTACCTCAACTTCTTCCTGACGCCGTCGACGGCGAAGGGCGGCGCGATCTCCACGATCGTGCCGATGGTGAGCCACGTCGACCACACCGAGCACGACGTGCACGTCGTCGTCACCGAGCACGGCCTGGCCGACCTGCGTGGCCTGTCGCCGCGGGCGCGGGCCGAGCGGATCATCGCGAACTGCGCGCACCCCGACTTCCGGCCACGGCTGCGCGACTACCTCGAGCGCGCGCTGGCGCAGCGCCCCGACGCCCGCCACACCCCGCACCTGCTGGACGAGGCCCTCTCGTGGCACCAGCGCTACCTCGACACCGGCCGCATGTGACCCGCCAACCCGTTCCCACTCTTGGAGCGCGTTGCACCGTTCTGGCGCTCAGAACGGTGCAGCGCGTTCCAGAAGTAACGAGGTGGGGGCGCGCGGCGACCGTCCTCGTGGCGTGCGCCGCGCTGGCCGCCTGCACCACCGACGCTCCCGGAAGGACCGACTTGTCCGACGCCTCGCTGCCCACCGTGTCCGCCTCGCCGAGCCCGAGCCCGGAGCCGACTCCCCCGCCGGACTTCGCGGCGCTCGACCGGCTCGTCGACGCGTCCGGGTCCACGTGCACGCTCGTGCTGCGCGGCGACGAGGTCGTCCACGAGCACCCCGCCGACTCGCGCCACGCGACCCGTCGGGTCTACTCGATCACCAAGTCGGTCACCGGGGTGCTGCTGGCCGCCGCCGCGGCCGAGGGCGAGCTCGACCTCGACGACCCCGTCGCGCGCCACGTGCCGCAGTGGCCCGACGAGTCCGCCGACGTGACGATTCGCCACCTCATGTCCATGACGTCGGGTCGGGCCTGGACCGAGGCGCTCGACGCCGCGATGATCCGCACGGGCGACCAGACCGCCGCCGCACTCGCGACCGGGCAGCAGGACCCCGCGGGCGAGCAGTGGCGGTACGACAACCTGGCCAGCCAGGTGCTCTCGGCCGTCCTGGAGTCCGCCGTGGGCGACGTCGAGGCCTACGCGCGCGAGCGGCTCTTCGGACCGCTCGGACTCGCCGACACCTCGTGGGAGCGCGACGCCGCCGGGAACGTGAAGACCTACGCCGGGATCGTCTCCTCGTGCGCCGACCTGGCCCGGCTCGGCGTCATGATGCGCGACGGCGGGCGGTTCGAGGGGCGCCAGATCCTGTCCCCCGCGGCCGTGTCCGAGCTGACCACCACCTCGTCCGACCGGAACGCCGCCTACGGCCTGCTGTGGTGGACGAACGCGCAGGGTCGGGTCGTGGAGGTCCGCCGCGCCGCGGGCTTCGACGTCGACCGCGAGCCGTACGAGGGCCGGCTGGCCCCGTCCGCGCCGGAGGACGCCTTCTGGGCGCTGGGCTGGGGCAACCAGCTCCTCGCGGTGGTGCCGTCGGAGGACCTCGTCGCCGTCCGGCTGGGTCCGAAGCCCGCCGGCCCGGACGACCTCACGTTCGACTCGTTCACCGGCGCCGTGCTCGGCGGCTGGGACGTCACGCAGCCGTGATGAACGAGCGCATGCCGATCGAGCCGAGGTCGATCTCGGCGTTGAAGAAGCCGATCTCCTCGTCGGCCTCGAGCAGGCTCAGGGCGGCGACCATCGGGCGGTAGTGGTCGTCGGTGGGCACCGCGATGCGGGCCGCCGACCAGTTCCGGTACGGATCCACCAGCCTGGCCACGTCGCGCGTGGCGAGCGCCTCGGCGGTCTGGGTGTCGAACTCCTGCGCCCAGTCCCAGGCGGGTCCGCCGCCCCAGCGGACGCGGCCGAGCGCGTGCACGATGTTGCCGCTGCCGATGAACACGACGCCGCGGCGGCGCAGGTCGCGCAGGCGCGCGAACAGGTCGTACAGCTGCGGCAGCGGCATCGAGTAGTCGATGCTGATCTGCAGCACGGGCACCTGAGGCGCCGGCGCGAGGAACTTCAGGACGCTCCACGTGCCGTGGTCGAGGCCCCATTGGCTGTCGAGGCGCGCCTCGTACTCCACGAGGTGCTCGGCCAGGAGGCGCGCGACCTGCTCGTCGCCGTGCGACTCGTACTTCACGCGGTAGAGCTCGTCGGGGAAGCCGCCGAAGTCGTAGATGATCGGGTTCCTCGGCGCGTCGGTGATGTGCGTGCCGCCGGGCGTGAGCCAGTGCGCGCTGATGACCACGATCGCCTGGGCGTCCGGCAGGCCGGCGCCGACGCGCTCCCACTCGCGGGTGAACGTGTTGTCCGCGAGCGCGTTCATCGGGTTGCCGTGACCGACGAACAGCACGGGCATCCGCGGGCTCGGGACGAGCCGGTTCGTGAGGTCGGAGAGCGAGTGCGTGGGCACGGTCTCGGGTCGCAGGTTCATCATCGACTCCTGATAGTTGATGGTTCAACTATACCAGACGACGGGACGTTTGCGAGCGTGCGCGACAATGGAGGGATGGCCACCCCGACCGAGTTGCAGATCGCACTCCGGCACCCGGTCAGGTTCGTTCAGGACCAGGAGGACCCGGCCCGGTCGGTCTTCGTCTTCGACACCCCGAGCGGCCCCCTCGAGGCCACCGCGAACGAGGCCGTCGGCCCGCTCAGCGGCGGCATCCGCGCCCTCACGGCCGACCCCAGCGTCCGGGCGTGGGCCACCCCGTCGATCGTCGCGCTGCGCCTCATGGCCACGGGCACGCTCGCCTCCCCCGGCTCCTCGGAGCTGCAGCAGATGCTCGACGCCGGCCGGTCGGTCGGCCCGACGCCGGCCGAGGGCCAGGCCGCGATCCGCGCCTTCCTCGCCGCGCTCGTCGCGGGCGCGCCCGCCGTGGCCACCACCCCGCAGCGCCGCCGCGAGACCGAGCAGCCGCGCCCCACGATCGAGCGGCCCACGAGCTTCTCGTACCGCCTCGACATCACGCTCAGCGAGGACGCCGACGCGATGGCCGACCTCGAGCTGCAGGTGCGCCCGCAGGCCCTGAACCGCGCGTCCGTGCCCGCGCCCGCCGTGCTGACGCGCGACGACCACCACCTCGGCGAGGCCGCCCGTCCCGCCCTCGTCGCCATGCTCGAGCGCCTCGCCGTCAGCTGGCCGCCCGCCGACCAGCTCGCCCGCGAGGGCCGCGCCCGGGTGACCCCCGAGGAGCTCGGCGCGCTCGGCCAGGGACAGCCGCTCATCGCCGCGCTGGCCAACCGGATCGAGATCGCGTGGCCCGAGGGGCTGCGTCGCGACGTGCAGGCCACCGGCGTCGTCAGCCGGGTCGACGGCGAGGAGCCCCGCCTCGACCGCGAGCACGACCGGCCCCGCGCCTTCACGTCCGACCAGCTGTTCCGCTTCGACTGGAGCGTCTCGGTCGGCGGCGAGCACCTCACGCGAGCCGAGGTCGAGCAGCTCGCGGAGTCGCAGTCGGGCATGCTCCACCTGCGCGACCGCTGGGTCATGGTCGACCAGGCCCAGGTCGCCCGCGTGCTGGAGGGCCACGGCCGCACCCTGGGCGCCGGCGAGGCCCTGCGCGCCGCCGTCACGGGCAGCCTGGAGATCGACGGGCTCGAGACCGAGGTCGACACCGTTGGCTGGCTCGAGGACGTGCGACGCCGACTGGCCGAGCAGGACGCCGACATCGCACCCGCCGTGCAGCCCGACGGCCTGGACGGCAGCCTGCGCGAGTACCAGCTGCGCGGCCTGCGCTGGATGAGCCAGCTCGTCGACCTCGGGCTCGGCGGCATCCTCGCCGACGACATGGGCCTGGGCAAGACACTCATGCTCATCTCGCTGCACCTGCACCTGGACTCCCCCGAGCCCACGCTGGTCGTGTGTCCGGCGTCGGTGCTGGCCACGTGGGAGCGGGAGATCGCGCGCTTCGCGCCGAGCGTGCCCGTGTCCCGGTACCACGGTCCGCGCCGCACCCTCGACGACGCCAAGACCGGCTTCGTCGTCACCACCTACGCCACGATGCGGTCGAGCGTCGAGGAGCTGCGCCGTCACCGCTGGAACCTGGTCGTCGCCGACGAGGCCCAGCACGTGAAGAACCCCGGCAGCGGCGCCGCGCAGGCCCTGCGCCGGATCGACTCCGAGGCCCGCATGGCGCTGACGGGCACCCCGGTCGAGAACCACCTCGGCGAGCTGTGGGCGCTGCTCGACTGGACCACGCCCGGCCTGCTGGGCACGCGCGAGCAGTTCCGCCGCGAGTGGTCACGCCAGATCGAGCGCGACCACGACACCGAGCGCGCCGCCCAGCTCTCGCAGCTGATCCGGCCGTTCGTGCTGCGTCGCCGCAAGTCCGACCCCGGCATCGCGCCCGAGCTGCCGCCGAAGATCGAGACCGACCACCGCGTGCCGCTGACCCGTGAGCAGGTGGGGCTCTACGAGGCGGTCGTCCAGCGCACGATGTCCGAGATCGCCGACTCCACCGGCATCCGCCGCCGGGGTCTGGTCGTCAAGCTGCTCACCCAGCTCAAGCAGATCTGCAACCACCCGGCGCAGTTCCTGCACGAGCCCGAGGCCCGGCTGCCCGGGCGCTCGGGCAAGCTCGAGGCGTTCGACGAGCTCGTCGAGGAGATCGTCGACGAGGGCGGCGCCGCGCTCGTGTTCACCCAGTACGCGCAGATGGGCCGGCTGCTCGCGCGGCGGCTCGGCGAGCGCAAGGTGCGTCACGACTTCCTGCACGGCGGCACGCCCGTCAGCCGGCGCGAGCAGATGGTGCGCGCGTTCCAGGACGGCCAGACCGACGTCTTCGTGCTGTCGCTCAAGGCCGCTGGAACGGGCCTCAACCTGACCCGTGCCGACCACGTCGTGCACTACGACCGCTGGTGGAACCCGGCCGTCGAGGACCAGGCCACCGACCGCGCCCACCGCATCGGCCAGACGAGGAACGTGCAGGTGCACCGCCTCGTGGCCGAGGGCACGATCGAGGAGTCGATCGCCGAGCTGATCAGCGCCAAGCGCGCGCTGGCCGACGCGGTCGTCAACGCCGGCGAGGGCGCGCTCACCGAGCTCACCGACGCCGAGCTCGAGGTCCTGGTCCAGCTGCGCTACTGAGCGCCGCGGTCAGGCGGTGCCGCCGAGGCGGCGGCGCGATCCCACCGGACGGCGCTGCGCGATGGTCAGCACCATCCCCAGGTCGAGCTCGAACTCGTTGACGACGCGGGCCATGCCACCGCTCTCGCCCAGCCCCGACGGGTCGACGGTGAGCAGGTGCAGCATCGACGGCCCGCCGGCCTCGCGCACGCGCATCTGCGTGCCCGGGCGCAGGCCCATGCTCGCGGGGAACACGATCGCGACGTCCGAGGCGCCCAGACCGCGTCCGGCGGAGATCAGTCCCGCCGCGATCTCGTCGGCGAGGTCCTCGGTGTAGTCGCGGGCGCACACCGACGTGGCGACGAGCTCGGCGTCGGACTCGACGATCGTGTCGACGGTGCCCGCGGCGGCGGAGGCGTCGTTGAGGCGGCGCGAGCGGCCTCCACGGTAGGCGGTGAAGCCGGCGGACTTCGCGGCCCGCTCGGCCACGACCTGGACGAAGTCGCCGAACAGCTGCTCGGTGCTCCACAGGAACGCCCGCGTCGGGCCGTCGGCGCGACCGCCGGTGCCGTTCTGCGGGCCCATCGCCAGCATCCGCGCGACGTCGAGCGCCTCGCCGAGGAAGCCGAACTGTGGCGTCAGCCGGAGGCCGTCCATGATCGCCGGCGGCGGCAGGTCGCGGGAGGCCTCGGGGAACAGGTCGGCGTAGGCGCGCAGCTCGGACTCCAGCCACGGCTGCTGCACGGCGCCCGCGAGCTCGGTGCACGCCCACGTGAGCGCGGAGGTGACCGGGCCGTCGGCGACGAACTCGGAGAAGCGGCAGTCGACGCTGTACGGGTCGACGACGCGGCGCCACATCCGGCCCGCGTCGACCTGGCCGCGGATCGAGGCCGTGACGGCCGTGCGCTCGACGTAGGTGCGCGGCACGCCCTCGGACGAGGCGCGCCCCATGGCACCGGCGACGATCATGCCGAGCAGGTCCGACAGGCCCGCGTGGCGCGTGCCGCGGTCGACCCGCGGCACCCACTCGAGGTGGTGCACTGTGGTGAGGATCGTCAGCATCGAGACGCGCCAGCCCGGGTCGTGGCGCAGGAAGTGCGGCATGATCTCGATCGTCGAGTCGCCGAGCGAGACGAAGCCCGCGACGCCGCGCACCTCGACCGTGCCCGCGGCCTCGTCGATGACGAACGGCTCCTCGGCCAGGCCGAGTCGGGTGGCCAGCTCGGACGAGCGCAGGCGCAGCTCGGCGAGGTCCGACGCGGTGCCCGTGAACGGCTGGGCGGGGCCGCCCTCGAGGAGGGTCTGCGCGCCGATCATCCGCGCACCAGGAAGTCCAGGGTGATGGCGGTGTCCTCGTGGGACTGTCCCATGAGGCTGTCGACGGCCAGGGCCCGGCCCGTGACCGTCCGCGTGCGGAAGGGGTAGTTCGCCGGAGCGTTGCGCGAGTTCACGCGCAGCAGGTCGGCCAGCTGATCGGGTCGGGCGCCGAAGCGGTCCCGGATCTGCGGCCAGATGTCGTGGTCCCACACGCGCTGCAGGTCCTCCCATGTCGCGATCTTCCAGAAGTACAGGTGCCCGAGCTCGTAGTCCTGCCCGAGCCGCTCGGTGATCTCGTCGTTCAGGTAGGCCAGCAGCGCGACGGCCGCGGCCTGGGGCGTCCAGTGCTCGGCGTCGATGTCCGGCGCCGTCGCGACCTCGAGGCTGACCCCGAGGTGCTGGGCGAGGAAGTCCAGGTCGGCGTAGGCGTCGATGCGCTCGAAGCGCCGGCCGATCGCCGAGTCCAGCGGCGCGACCGCGCGGTCGACCGAGTTCATCGTGGCCAGGATGTGCACGTCGTGGGGGAAGGTCCACGGCTGCGGCAGCATGTACGAGTCGCCCGAGAGCATCCAGATGGGCTCGGTGACGGGGTCGCCCGTGGGGCTGCGCTGGACCTTCGGCAGGTTCACCGGGATGGCCGAGCGGGTGTTCCCGTCGCGGCCGCGGCGGTAGGACGTGTCCATGTAGGTCATGAAGTCGCCGAGGATCTTCGGCACGTTGCCACGGTTGATCTCGTCGATGACGAGCAGCGCCGAGCCGCGGCCCTGACGGTCGAGCCGGATCGCGAGGTCGAGCAGGCGGCCGGCGAACGGCGCCAGGCGGATGCCCTCGCCAGTGGGACGCAGGCCGACGATGAAGTCCTCGTAGCCGTAGTCCTGGTGGAAGGTGACCCAGTCGGTGATGACGGGCGGCACGACCGGCGACGCCTCGAAGCCCGAGCTGAACGGATGGTCGACACGGTGGGGGTCGATCTCGATGGCCTCGCCACCGGTCCACTTGTCGTCGAGGATCTGCCGGACCTGCGCGACGGCGTGCGTCTTGCCGGTGGCCGGAGGTCCGTAGATGAGGACGTTCTTGCGGTCGCGGAAGGCGTCGAGGATCTTGCGCGCGAGCGGCGTCAGGCTCTGCACCGAGCCGCTGCCGACGCTGATGACGCCCGACTCCGAGCCGGTGAACAGCGGCTGGCACGACGACGGCCAGCCGGGCGGCAGCGAGGCCCCCGTGGTGTGGCCGGCGAAGTACTGGCCCGTGACGGTGCGCGCGACGTAGACGTGCAGGCCGCCGAGCTCGGCCAGGACGGCCTTGGCGTCCTCGACCGAGGTCGGGATGCGCAGGTCGGGCCAGCCGTGCAGCGGGAGCCACGCGGGGTGACGCTCGTGCCGCTCGTCGTGGCGGTTCTGCCCGGTCAGCTCGTAGACGCCGTGACGCCGGTGGGCCTTGAACACGAGCGGCGCGGAGACGGAGGGATCGCCGACGACGTGCGGGACGATGCGCACGTCCTGCCAGCCGTCGGGCGAGGCGAAGCGGTCGAGGCCGGCGAACTCCAGCAGGTCGGCGACCTGGCGGATCTCCACGCTCGTCCTCCCGCGCAGCACCCGCGTGGACTTCTCCATCGAGTAGTAGTCCTCGGGGCTGATCTCGCGCCACCAGATGCGTTCGACCTTCACCGTCCCGCCTCCCTTCGTCCGCCGCTCGGTCCTGTTGCCTGCGACGGTGAGACGGCGCGGCACGCGCCCCATGACGCAACTCTCGTCACATTTCTTCCACGAGTCACCCTGGTTGTCCCGCGTACCCTACGAGTGTGGGCTGGTTCACACGTCGTCGGCGACGCGAGCGCGCGGTCGTCCTCGCGACCCCGACGCTCGACGGCCGCACCTGGCCGGCCGACGACCCCGGCGCCCGCACGGGATTCGGCGCGTCCACGACCCATCGCCTCGGGCTGGACGCCGCGTTCACGCCCGAGGCGCACGAGGTCGCCGACCTGCTGACCGCGCACCTCGTGCCGCTGCTGCCGATCGACGCCTCCCCCGACGACCTGCCCCACGTGGTCGACGTGCTGCGCAGCGCCGCCCAGGCGGGCGCCGGACTCGGGATCGTGGACGCGCGCAGCACGACGCTCGCGTCCGACCGGATCGGGCCCGAGGTGGCGGGCGCACTGGGCGAGGCCGAGCGCGACCTGCCGCCGATGCCGGCGGAGCTGCGCCGGCAAGCGCGCTTCCTGATGCACGCCGGGCACCACGTGGCGCGGCTCGGTCCGGGCGTCCTGCCCGCCCTCGAGGCCGAGATCACGGGCTCCACCGCGGCGGGCTGAGCGCGCCGCCGAGCGGCGACGAAGGCTCCCGGCACGACCGTTCGTCGCAGAATCCGGTCGTTCATCGCACGCGCGCCGTGGCGGGACGGCGCCGGAGAGCCACCCCACCTAGCGTCGGATGTGACCGCCGTCACTGTGATGCCGGTCACGCACTCCGATCATCACCCTGGAGGTGAAGCTGTGAGCAAGTCGACCGAATCCGACTCGGCGTCCCCGGCGCCGACCGAGCGCGAGGCCGCGTACATCGCCGTCCTCGCGTCGCCGGAGTTCCAGGAGCTGAAGCGCAAGCACCGGAACTGGGTCCTGCCGGCCACGGGCGCGGCCCTGGTCTTCTACTTCGTCTACGTCCTCGCGTCCACGTACGCCGTCGACTTCATGAGCCAGAAGCTGTTCGGCAACATCAACGTCGGGCTCGTCTTCGGGCTGCTGCAGTTCGTCGCGACCTTCGTGGTGACGATGGCGTACGTCCGCTACGCCGACCGTGAGCTCGATCCCCGCTCGGCCAAGATCCGCGACGAGATGGAAGCCGAGGGCCTCGCATGATCACCACCTCCCTGCCCGCCCTCGCGCGGGCCGCCGAGTCCGAGCAGGTCGGCAACACCACCCTGAACATCGCGATCTTCGCGGCCTTCGTGGTGCTGACCCTCGTCTTCGTGATCCGGGCGAGCCGCACCAACAAGAGCACGTCGCAGATGTACACCGCCGGCGCGTCCTTCACGGGTCGCCAGAACGGCTTCGCCATCTCGGGCGACTACCTGTCGGCCGCCTCGTTCCTGGGGATCGCCGGCGCCATCGCGCTGACCGGCTACGACGGCTTCCTCTACAGCATCGGCTTCCTCGTGGCCTGGGTCATCGCCCTGCTGCTGGTGGCCGAGCTGCTGCGCAACACCGGCCGGTTCACGATGGCCGACGTGCTGAGCTTCCGCATGCAGGAGCGTCCCGTGCGCACCGCCGCGGCCGTCTCGACGCTCGTCGTGTCCTTCTTCTACCTGCTGGCCCAGATGGCCGGCGCCGGTGGCCTGGTCGCCCTGCTGCTCAACATCAACGACTCCTTCGGCCAGGCCCTGGTCATCGCCGGAGTCGGCGCGCTGATGATCGTGTACGTCCTCGTCGGCGGCATGAAGGGCACGACCTACGTCCAGATCATCAAGGCGATCCTGCTGATCGGCGCCGCGCTGCTGATGACCGTGTGGGTCCTGGCGCAGTACGGCTTCAACTTCTCCGACCTGCTCGGTGACGGCGCCGCCGCCGGTGCCGCCCTCGAGCCGGGCAAGAAGTACGGCCTCGACGGCGTCACGAAGATCGACTTCATCTCGCTGTCGGTCGCCCTGGTGCTGGGCACCGCGGGCCTGCCGCACATCCTCATGCGCTTCTACACCGTGCCCACGGCCAAGGAGGCCCGGAAGTCGGTCGTGTGGGCCATCTGGCTGATCGGCCTGTTCTACCTGTTCACGCTGACCCTGGGCTACGGCGCCGCGGCGCTCGTCGGTCCGGAGCGGATCGCGGCGGCACCCGGCGCGGCCAACTCGGCGGCACCGCTGCTGGCGTACGAGCTGGGAGGCACCCTCCTGCTCGGCATCGTGTCGGCGGTGGCGTTCGCGACGATCCTCGCGGTCGTCGCCGGCCTCACCATCACCGCGTCGGCCTCGTTCGCGCACGACATCTACACGAACGTGATCCACCGCGGCAAGGCGCCGGACGGCCAGGAGGTCAAGGTCGCCCGCATCGCGGCGATCGTCATCGGCATCGTGGCGATCCTCGGTGGCATCGCGGCCAACGGCCAGAACATCGCGTTCCTCGTCGCGCTGGCGTTCGCGGTCGCGGCCTCGGCCAACCTGCCGACGATCCTCTACTCGCTGTTCTGGAAGCGGTTCAACACCCGCGGCTGCCTCTGGAGCATCTACGGTGGCCTCATCATCACGGTCGGGCTGATCGTCTTCAGCCCCGCGGTGTCGGGCTCCGAGACGGCGATGTTCCCCGACCAGGACTGGTCGTGGTTCCCGCTGGCCAACCCGGGCCTGGTGTCGATCCCGGCCTCCTTCCTGCTGGGCATCATCGGCACGCTCACCAGCAAGGAGCACCTGGAGATCAAGGCCGCGGAGATGGAGGTCCGCGCCCTCACCGGTGCGGGCGCGGAGGGCAAGGCGCTCGACCACTGAGGACGAGCACCTGGCAGACGCGACGATGGGGCGGCCCCGAGAGGCCGCCCCATCGTCGTCTTCGCGCGTCAGCTGCGCACGAGGCGGCGCGCGAGGTCGCGGTGCAGCGCCTCGACCTCACGCTCGTCCAGGGGTCCGCCCGCCCGCAGCCGGCGCAGGGTGGAGCGGACCGAGAGCACCCGCACCCCGTCGACCTCGAGCGGGCGCATCGGCAGCTCGCCCTCGACGAAGCAGTAGCTGGTGTGCACCGGCGCCTCGGGCAGCGGGCCCGTCGAGACGGCCGCCTGCAGCGCCTCGGCGTGCTCGGCCATCTGCTCGGAGAGCCGGGTGTGGCGCACGCCGTCGATCTCGAACGTGCTGCCGTCGCGGCACGCGCGGACCTTCTTGCCCGGGTACGAGCGCGGCTCGACCAGGTGCACGCCCGTGGACGTCACGGCGATGACGGGCAGGTCGCCCGTCTGGCCGGGGATGCGGCGGTGGAACAGGAACAGGACCCGATCGCCGAAGGCGTCGATCAGGATCGTGGAGAGCACGTCGGTGGCGTCGGCGCGCTCAGGTGCGGGAGTGGGTTCGGCGGCGGCCTCGCCGCGCACGACCGTCAGTCTGGGGCGCGACAGCGGGTCCACGCTGCGCACCGTCCTTCTGCTCATGCCAGTGAGACGCGCCTTCCGGCGCGCCATGACGCGGTTTCGCGGATTTGTGTGAGACCGAGGTCTCACCCGTTCACCGGGGCCGCTCCGCGTGTCGGTGGGACACGGCAGACTGAGGCTCGACATGACCTTCCACCTGCACCGCGCCGAGCGCACCGACGTGCTCGCCGACGGCCTCGCCGCCCTGCTGGCCGAGCCCACCGACGACCCGTTCGCCACCGAGCTCGTCGTCGTCGCGGCCCTGGGCACCGAGCGCTGGCTGTCGCAGCGGCTCAGCCACCGGCTGGGCGCGTCCCCCGGCGGGGGCGACGGGGTCACGGCCGGCGTCCGGTTCGCGCGGCCGCACTCGATCGTCGCCGAGCTGCTCGGCGAGGACGAGCAGGACCCGTGGCGACCCGACGCCCTGGTGTGGCGGGTGCTCGAGGTGCTCGACGCGTCGCTCGGCGAGCCGTGGCTGGCGCCCGTCGCGCGCCACGTCGGTGAGGGCCACTCCGGCCTCGAGCGCGAGCTGCGTCTCGACCGGCGGCTGGGCGTCGCGCGGAGCGTCGCCGGCCGGCTGCACGCCTACGCGCGCCAGCGTCCCTCGATGACGCGGGCGTGGTCGCAGGGCCGCGACGAGGACGGCACCGGCGCCGCGCTGCCCGCCGACGTGCGCTGGCAGGCCGAGGTGTGGCGCCGTGTGCGGGCGCGGATCGACGCGCCCTCGCCCGACGAGCGCATCGCCGCCACGATCGCCGACCTCGGCGCGTCCGCGGCCGCCGCCGACCTCCCCGCCCGCGTCAGCCTCTTCGGCCACAGCCGCCTCCCGCTCGGCGAGCTGCAGGTGCTGGCGGCGCTCGCCGCGCAGCGCGACGTGCACCTGTGGCTGCCGCACGCCTCCCCCGTCGCCTGGGACCGCCTCGACGACGTCGCCGCGATCGTCCCGCGCGCCGACGACGACACCGCCGAGCGGGTCGAGAATCCCCTGCTGGCCGCCCTCGGCCGCGACGTGCGCGAGCTCCAGCGGTCGCTCGCCTCGGTTGCCCCTGAAGCCGTCACGCACCCGTCGCTCCCCGTGCCTCGCCCGGACACGCTGCTGGGGCGGCTGCAGGCCGACGTCGCCGCCGATCGGCCCGGTGCCGGCGGACCGGTCCCGCCGGCGTCCGACCGCTCGGTGCAGGTGCACGCCTGCCACGGTCGCGCGCGGCAGGTCGACGTGCTGCGCGACGTCGTCGTCGGCCTGCTCGAGGACGACCCCACGCTCGAGCCGCGCGACGTGCTCGTCATGGTGCCCGACATCGAGGCCTACGCCCCGCTGTTCCACGCGGCCTTCGGCCAGTCCGAGGTCCTCGGCGACACGCCCCACCATCCCGGCCACCGGCTGCGCGTCATGCTCGCCGACCGTGCCGCCTCGCGCACCAATCCCCTGCTCGGGCTGACCGTCGCGGTGCTCGAGCTCGCCCGGCGCGGCCGCGCCACCAACGCCGAGGTGCTCGACCTGCTCGGCACCGAGCCCGTGCGGCAGCGCTTCGACCTCGACGACGACGCGATCGAGCGGATCGCCGGCTGGGTCGAGTCCAGCGGCGTGCGCTGGGGATTCGATGCCGAGCACCGACGGCGCTTCGGTCTGCGGGTCGAGCAGAACACCTGGCGCGCGGGGCTCGACCGCCTCGTCGCCGGCGTCGTGGCCACCGAGGACCCCAGCCGGCCCGTGGCCGACGTGCTGCCGCTCGACGACGTCCCCAGCGGCGACGTCGACCTCGCGGGCCGACTGGTCACGTTCGTCGACGGCCTCGAGCAGGCGGTCGAGGCGTTCGGGCGCGACGCCACCATGGCGCAGTGGTCGGCGCGGATCGCGGCGATGCTCGACGACCTCGCCGAGGTCCCGCACCGCGACGCGTGGCAGCGCCAGCAGGTCGAGCGCGAGCTGGAGCGCCTCGACGACGAGTCCACGGTGCTCCGCCCGGGCGAGGTCCTCTCGATGGTCCGCGACCGCTGGGCCGGCCGCCCGTCGCGCGCCAGCTTCCGCACCGGCAGCCTCACCGTCTGCACGATGGTGCCGATGCGCTCGGTGCCCCACCGGGTCGTGTGCCTGGTCGGCCTCGACGACGGCACGTTCCCGCGGGCCACCCACGTCGACGGCGACGACGTGCTGGCCCGCCGTCCGCTCACGGGCGAGCGCGACGCGCGGGCCGAGGACCGTCAGCTGCTGCTCGACGCGGTCATGTCGGCCACCGAGACCCTCGTCGTCACCTACACCGGCGCCGACGAGCACCGCGGCCAGCCGCGTCCGCCGGCCGTCCCGCTCGGCGAGCTGCTCGACCAGGTGCGGCGCACGGCGGGCGAGGTCGACGTCGTCACCCATCACCCGCTGCAGCCGTTCGACCCGCGGAACCTGCGTCCCGGCGCGATCACCGCCGACGGGCGTCCCTTCAGCTTCGACCCCGCCGCGCTGGCCGGGGCCCGGGCCAGCCTGCGGCCGCGCACCGAGCCCCCACCGTTCCTGTCCGAGCCGCTGCCCGCGGCCGCCCGCGAGGACCTCGTGCTGGCCGACCTCGTCGGGTTCGTGCAGAACCCGGTCCGGGCGTTCTGGCGGCAGCGGCTCGACGTGCTGCTGCGGGGCGAGGAGGACCTGCTCGACGAGGACCTGCCCATCACGCTCGACGGGCTCGAACGGTGGCGCATCGGCCAGCGCCTGCTCGACGACGCCGTGCGCGGCGTCGCCCCGGCCGACGCCTGGTCGGCCGTGTGGCGCGCCGGGATGATGCCGCCGGGCCGGCTGGGCGAGGCCGTGGGCACCGACGTCGGCACGCGCGTGGCCACCCTCGTCGCGGGCACCGCCGCACTACGCACCGGCGACGCCTCCACGATCGACGTCGACGTCGCGCTGCCCGACGGACGGCGCCTCACCGGCACGGTCGAGGGCGTGCACGACGACCGTCTCGTCACGGTCTCCTACTCCACGGTGCACGGTCGGCATCGCCTGCGCGACTGGGTGCGCTTGCTCGCGCTGGCGTGCGAGCGTCCTGAGGTGCCGTGGGTCGCCCACCTCGCCGGCAAGGTCGGTCGTGGCACGGCCCAGGTCGTCACCCGCGCCCCCGACTCGCGCGAGGAGGCGCTCGGCCTGCTCGCCGATCTCGTCGAGCTGCGCGACGCGGGACTCGTGCGGCCGCTGCCGCTGCCGGTCGAGCTGGCCCGGCTGTTCGCGTTCCAGCAGCGGGCCCGCGGCCCGCAGGCCGCAGCCCGCATCGCCGCGCGCGAATGGCAGCGCGAGCCCAAGGCCTACGGCCCACCCGCCGACCGCGACGCGGAGGAGATCGTGCGCGTGTGGGGTCCGAAGGCGCCGTTCTCGGCGCTCGTCGCCGACGGGTTCACGTCGCTCGCCGCGCGCCTGTGGGACGGCGCGCTCGACCACCAGCAGGAGGCCGCGCTGTGACCACTCCCCCGGCGGACGACCGCCCCACCGACCTGCGTCCGTTCGACATCGCCGATCCGCTGCCGAGCGGCACGACGCTGCTCGAGGCGAGCGCCGGCACCGGCAAGACCTGGACCATCGGCGCGCTCGTCTCCCGTTACGTCGCCGAGGGCGTCGTCACGCTGCCCGAGCTCCTCGTCATCACGTTCGGCCGGGCCGCCAGCCGCGAGATGCGCGAGCGCGTCCGCGACCAGCTCGTGGCGGCCGAGGCCGCGCTCGCCGACCCGGCGGCGCACCGCGACGGCGACGACCCGCTGCTCGCGCTGCTGGTCGACGTCCCCGAGGCCGAGCGCGCCGCCCGCCGTGCCCGCCTCCGCGCGGCGCTGGCCGACTTCGACGGCGCGACGATCGCGACCACCCACCAGTTCTGCCAGACCGTCCTGCGCAGCCTGGGCACCGCCGGCGACTCCGACGGCTCGGCCGAGCTGACCGACGACCTCACCGAGCTGGTCGACCAGATCGTCGACGACCTCTACGTCGCGAAGTACGCGAACGAGGACGGGCCCGCACTCTCGCACGGCCAGGCCCGCACGCTGGCCCAGGCCGTCGTCTCCGACCCGCACGCGGCCCTCGTCCCGGTCGAGGCCGACCCGGACTCCCCGGCGGGCGTGCGCGTCCGGTTCGCCCACGCCGTCCGGCGACGGCTCGACCAGCGCAAGCGCGAGCTCGGCCTGCTCGACTACGACGACCTGCTGAAGCGGCTCGAGACCGTGCTGGAGGATCCCGACTCGCCCGCCCGCGCGCTCATGCGGTCGCGCTGGCGGGTCGTGCTCGTCGACGAGTTCCAGGACACCGACCCCGTCCAGTGGAACGTGCTCGACCGCGCCTTCAGCGGCGCGGCCACGCTCGTGCTCATCGGCGACCCGAAGCAGGCGATCTACGCGTTCCGGGGCGGCGACGTCCACACCTACCTGCGCGCGGCGGCCACGGCCACCGAGCGGCGCACCCTGCCCGTCAACTGGCGCAGCGACGCGCCGCTGGTCGACGCGCTCGGCGCCACCTTCGCGGGCGCGCAGCTGGGCCACCCCGACATCGCGGTGCGTCCCGTCCGGGCGCGGCACGCGGGCAGCCGGCTGGTGGGCCTGCCGCACCCCGCGGCGTTCCGGCTGCGGGTGCTCGACCGCGAGGACGCCGACGAGCCCGAGCGCGACCTGCCCGTGGCAGCCGCGCGCGAGCGGATCGTCGAGGACCTGGCGCTCGACGTCGCCGAGGCGCTGGCGTCCGGCGCCACCTACGACTCCGGCTCCGAGGTGCGACCCCTGGCCGCCGGCGACATCGCCGTCCTCGTCGCCACGGGTGTCGAGGCCGACCTCGTGCGCCGCACCTTCGCCCGGCACGGCATCCCGGCGGTCCTCGGCGGCGGCAGCAACGTGCTCGTCAGCCAGGCCGCCGACGACTGGCTCACCCTGCTCGAGGCGATGGAGTCGCCGCAGCGCTCCGGGCTGGTGCGCGCCGCGGGGCTCACCGACCTCCTCGGCCACGACGCGGCCACGCTCGTCGCCGGCGGCGACCGGCTGACCGACGCGCTCGCCACCCGGGTCCGCGACCTGGCCGACCTGCTGGGCGCCCGCGGGGTGGCCGCGGTCGTCGAGTCCCTCACCGACGAGGTCTTCGCCGCACGCATCCTGGCCCGACCCGACGGCTACCGGCGGATGACCGACCTGCGCCACGTCGCGCACCTGCTGCACGAGGTCGCCCTGCGCGAGCGGCTCGGCCTCTCGGGCCTCGTCCAATGGCTGCGGCGCAAGCGGGCCGAGACCGGCGAGTCGGCCGAGCTGACCCGTCGCCTCGACAGCGACGCGAAGGCCGTCCAGGTGCTCACAATCCACGCCAGCAAGGGCCTCGAGTTCCCTGTGGTGCACCTGCCGTTCCTGTTCAACCGCTGGCGTCCCGACCGCGACGAGCGACCGCGCTTCCACGACGCGTCGGGCGCCCGGATCCTCGACGTCGGCGGCCCGGGCTCGCCCGACTTCGCTGCGCACTCCCGCGCCGCCCAGACCGAGGACGCCGGCGAGGTCCTGCGGCTGGCCTACGTCGCGATGACCCGCGCCAAGTCGCAGCTGGTCGCCTGGTGGGCGCCCACGCGCGACGCCCGCAACTCCGGCCTGCACCGCCTGCTGTTCCGGCCCGATCCCGCGCGCCCCGAGGTGCCCGACGAGGTCCCGGCGCCCGACGACCCCACGGCGTGGTCGGTGCTGCGCGGCTGGCACGAGCGCGGCGGGCCCGAGCTCGAGCGGGTCGACGCGCGCACCGTGCCCGCCACCGCCCCGCGCGACGAGCCCGCCGACCTCGCCGTGCGCACCTTCGACCGCGGGCTCGACACCATGTGGCGGCGCACCTCCTACTCCGGGCTCATCCGTGCCGAGCAGGAGGCCGCACCGCACGCCGGCACCGAGCCCGACGCCGAGGGCACCACGGACGAGATCGACCTGCCGGTCGTGGCCACCGACCGCGACGAGCGGCCCTCCCCCATGGCCGACCTGCCCAAGGGCGCCACGTTCGGCAGTCTCGTGCACGCCGTCCTCGAGGAGGTCGACGTCACGGCCGCCGACCTGCGCGCCGAGCTCGAGGAGCGTGTCCTCGAGCAGATCGCCCTGTGGCCGGTCGAGCTCGACGTCGACGCCACGGTCGCCGCGTTCGAGGCCATCCTCACCACGCCGCTCGGTCCGCTGGCGGACGACCTCGACCTCGCGACGGTCCTGGCGGAGCGCCAGTTCAAGGAGCTCGACTTCGAGCTGCCCCTGGGCGGCGGCGACCATCCGGTGGCCACGATCGGACGGCTGGGCCAGCTGGCCGACCTGCTCGAGCAGCACCTGCCCGCCGACGACCCGCTGCGACCCTTCGCCGACCGGCTCCGCGCTCCCGCTTTGGCCGACCAGCCGCTGCGGGGGTACCTGACCGGCTCGATCGACCTCGCGCTCCGGCTGCCGTCCGGACGGTTCCTCGTGGTCGACCACAAGACGAACTGGCTCGGCGCCCCCGACGCGCCGCTCACGATCGGCGGGTACCGACCCGACGCGCTCGCCACCGCGATGAACTCGGGTACCTACCCGCTACAGGCGCTGCTGTACGCGGTCGTCCTGCACCGCTTCCTGCGCTGGCGGGTGCGCGGCTACGACCCGCAGGAGCACCTCGGCGGGGTCCTCTACCTCTACGTGCGCGGCATGGTCGGTGCCGACGCGCCGCGGGTCGACGGCGTGCCCTACGGCGTCTTCTCGTGGCGGCCGCCCACCGGGCTCGTCCTCGCCCTGTCCGACCTGCTCGACGGCACCACCCGCGAGGAGGCCTCGTGACCGCCCCCGCCACGATCGACGACTTCGTCGCCGCCGAGGAGCTCACCACCGGCGACGCACTCATGACGGCGCGCCTCGCGCGGCTCACCGGCGAGACGGCGCCGCTGCCGCTGCTCGCGCTGGCGTTCGCGGTCCGTGCCGTCCGGCACGGGTCCACGTGCTTCGACCCGCGCCAGGACCCCGAGGTCCCCGGCCTGGCCTGGCCCGACCCGCGGGCCTGGCTCGACGCCGTCCGCTCCAGCCGGCTCGGGCGCGTGCTCCTGGTCGAGCACGACCTGCTCTACCTCGACCGCTACCGCGAGCTCGAGGTCGCGCTGTGCGACGACCTCGCCGCCCGGGCCGCCGCCACGCCGCCGGCGCTCGACGAGGAACGGCTCGTCGCCGACCTCGACCGGCTGTTCCCCGGCGCCGACCACCTCGACCAGCGCGCGGCTGCCGAGCGCGCCGCACGGGTCGGCACGATCGTGCTCACCGGTGGGCCGGGCACGGGCAAGACCACCACGGTGGCGGGCGTCCTGGCGATCCTGCAGGCGCAGTCGCTGGCCACCCTCGGCCGTCCGCTGCGCGTCGCGCTGACGGCGCCCACGGGCAAGGCCGCGGCCCGCATGCGCGAGGCCGTGGCGGCCACCGCCGCCCGGCTCGACCTCACCCCCGACGAGCGCGAGTGGCTCACGGCGCTGCCCGCCTCGACGATGCACCGCCTGCTGGGCTGGCGCCACGACAACCACACGCGGTTCCGCCACGACCGCACGCGGCGGCTGCCGCACGACGTCGTGGTCGTCGACGAGACCTCGATGGCGTCGCTGGAGAACGTCGCGCGGCTGCTCGAGGCGCTGCGGCCCGACACGCGGCTCATCCTCGTCGGCGACGCCGACCAGCTCGCCTCGGTCGAGGCCGGCGCGGTGCTCCACGACGTGGTGGCCGGCTGGTCCGACCAGCACGTCGTCCGGCTCATCCGCAGCCATCGCTTCGGGGCGGGCATCGGCCGCCTGGCCGAGGCCGTCCGCGACGGCGACGCCGACACTGCCGTCGCCCTGCTGACGGCCGGCGATCCGACCATCCGTCTCGTCGACCCGGCCCGCGCCCAGGCCGAGCTCGAGGGCACGCTGCTCCCCCTGGCCCGCGATCTCGTCGCCGCCGGTCGCGCCGGCGACGCCGCCACCGCGCTCCGGCGGCTCGGCGGGCACCGCCTGCTGTGCGCCCACCGCGACGGGCCCACAGGTGCCACCACCTGGAACGACCACGTCACCGCCTGGCTGCGACCCGACGTCGGCTACGACGACTGGTACCCGGGCCGACCCGTGCTGGTCACCCGCAACGACGCGCCGCTGGGCGTGTTCAACGGCGACGGCGGCGTCGTGGTGGCGCGCGACGGGCACGTCGAGGTCGTCCTCGACGGCGATCCCGTCCGCGAGCTGGCGACGTCGCGGCTGCCCGACGTCCAGACCGGCTACGCCATGACGATCCACCGCAGCCAGGGCAGTGAGTTCGAGCACGTCACCGTCCTGCTGCCGGGTCCGGACTCGCGCGCCATGACGCGCGAGCTGCTCTACACGGCGATCACCCGCTCGGTCGCCGCGGTGACCGTGATCGGCACGACCGAGGACATCCGGACGGCGATCGGGCGGCGAGTCGCCCGATCCAGTGGGATCGCGGAGCGACTCGCCGCCCGAGCAGCGGTGCGATAGGTCAGCGCTCGGCGCCGGTCATCGCCTCCGTGGCGTCGAGGGTCTGCTCGCCGAGCGACTCCTCCTGCTTGGACGCCTCGATCGTGTGGCGCAGCGGCTTCTCGTGCACGAACCACAGCACGAGGGCCGAGACCAGCGTCAGCGGCGCCAGCCACAGGAAGATCGGCATCAGCGCGCCGTTGTAGGCGGTCACGACGATGTCGTGGATCTCCTGCGGGAGGTGGGCCACCGAGTCGGGCGTCAGCGAGGACGACCCACTGTGCGCCTCGCCGGCCGACGGCAGCCTGGTCGCGAGCGACTCGGTCAGGCGCGACGTGAAGATCGAGCCCACGGCCGCGGCACCGAGCGTGCCGCCCACTTGGCGGAAGTAGTTGTTCGCCGCGGTGGCCGTGCCGACGATGCGGTGCGAGAACGAGTTCTGCACGATCAGCGTCAGGATCTGCATGCCCAGGCCGATGCCGATGCCGAGCACCAGCAGCGAGCCCTCGATCTGCCAGCGCGAGTCGCCGATCTCGATCGTGGAGAGCAGGAACAGGCCGAGACCCGTGACCAGCGCGCCGGCGATCGGGTACCAGCGGTACTTGCCCGTGCGGCTGACGGCCTGGCCCACGACGATGGACGTGACGAGCATGCCGCCCATCATCGGGATCATCATGAGGCCCGCGTGGGTGGCGTCGACGCCGACCGACATCTGCAGGTAGGTGGGCAGGTACGACAGCGACCCGAACATCGCGACGCCGAGGATGATGACGCCTACCGTCGTGAGGTTGAAGTTCCGGTCGCGGAACAGCGCCAGCGGCATGACGGGCTCCTCCGCGCGACGCTCGACCGCGACGAACGCGATCGCGCCGACGATGGTCGTCACGATGAGGCCGATGATCTGCGGGCTGTTCCAGTCGTACTGGTGACCGCCCCACGTCGCGGCGAGGATCAGCGAGCTCGTCGCGAGGGCGAGCAGCGCCATGCCGAGGAAGTCGACCCGGGTCCGGGCCCGCTCGGTGGTGGGCTTGTGCAGCAGCGCGACCACGGCGACGGCCGCGATGATGCCCAGCGGCACGTTGATCCAGAAGGTCCAGCGCCAGCCGGGACCCTCGGTGAACCAGCCGCCGAGCAGCGGGCCGGCGACTGAGGAGAGGCCGAACACGGCACCGAGGATGCCCATGTACTTGCCGCGATCGCGGGCCGGCACCACGTCGGCGATGGCGGCCTGCGACAGCACCATGAGGCCGCCGCCGCCGAGGCCCTGGACGGCGCGGCCGGCGATCAGGACGGTCATGTCCTGGGCGAGGGCGCCCACGAGCGAGCCGATCGTGAACAGGGTGATCGCGATCAGCAGCATGGGCTTGCGGCCGACGCGGTCGCCGAGGCGGCCGTAGATCGGCATCGTGACGGTCATGCCCAGCAGGTAGGCGGTCATGACCCACGCGATGTGGTCGGCGCCGTCGAGCGAGCCGACGATCGTCGGCAGCGCGGTCGACAGGACCGTCTGGCTCAGGGAGGCGAGCAGCATGACGAGCATGAGCGCGGCGAAGACGAGGGTGACGGTGCGCTTCTCGTGCGTCGTGGTGGAGGGGGATGTCGTGGTCATAGGGCGGTGGAGGTGACCTTCCGGAAGGTGGCGATGGCCGCGTCGAGAGCGTCGTCGCGGTGGGACATGAGCTGGTCGGGATCGTTCGTCCACGCGAGCGTGACGACCGATCCGGCCAGCAGGATCAGGGCGCGGGCCTCGTGCAGGTCGGCCGGGAGGCCGGCGATGCCGAGCCACGGGATCTCGACGTCCTCGACGAAGCGGGCGACGACGAGCTTGCGCGCGTCGGTGAAGACCTGGGTGAGTCGCGAGCGCAGCCGCGGGTTGGCCGCGGACAGCGCGCGGCGCTGGGCGAGGTCGACCTCGGGACCGATGGTGCTGGAGGCGACCTCCAGGACCAGGAGGCTGACGCGCTTGAGCGCGGGCTGGCCCTCGGAGTCGCGCAGCGCCTGCAGCGTCTCCTCGGTGACCCGCGCCGGACGGACGCCGACGATGGCGTCCTCCTTGGACTCGAAGTAGTTGAAGAAGGTGCGCGGCGAGATGCCGGCGGTGGCCGCGATCTGCGCGACCGTGACGGCGTCGGGACCGTGCTCGAGGGCGGCCGTGGCCGCGGCATGGTGGATGGCGGTCCACGTCTGGCGCTGGCGCTCGGCCACGAGAGGGCTGACGACTTCAGTTTGCACAACTGCATTCTATGCAGTCGTGCAAACCTTGCACCAGTGCAGAGCGACGGTAACTGCGAGTTGCCCTCGTGTCGTTCGTCACCTACGGTCGAGGGGTCCCGCGCACGCCCCCGCAGCTCGGGACGGGGCCCCGGGCGGTGTGGTGCAGACCGGGGCCCCACCCCGGCGGCGGCCCGCTCAGCTCAAGTCGGTCAGCTCCGAGCGGTCCACTCGGGTGCCGACCATCTCGCGCAGCGTGTCGTTCACGTCCCAGATCCCCACGTTCATGCCCGCGGTCAGCCGCGACTCCTCGTCGATCCAGTAGGCGATGAAGGCATTCGCCTCGAGGTCGCCGCGGATCTCCACCGTGTCCTTGGGTCCGGGGCGCCCGACGTACTCCATCGAGAACTCGAACTGGTCGGTGTAGAAGTACGGGTACCAGTCGTGCACCGTGTCGCGGCCCAGCAGCACGTCGGCCACGGCGCGGCCCTGCCGGATCGCGTTGTCCCAGTGCTCGACGCGGAGCCGGTCCTCGAGCGTCACGTTCCACGCTCCCGCGACGTCGCCGATCGCCAGGACGTGCTCGTCGGCGGTCTGGAACCGCTCGTCCACGACGATGCCGTCGTCCACCTCGAGGCCGGACTCCTCGGCCAGCGCCGTCGCCGGCACCGCACCGATCGCGACGAGGACGTGGTCGGCCTCGATGGTCTCCCCCGACGCGCGGACGCCGACGGGTCCGTCGTCCCCCAGCACGATCTCCTCCACCGTGACCCCGGTGCGCAGGTCGACCCCGTGGGAGCGGTGCAACGCGGCCAGGTGCGTGGCCAGCTCGTCGCCGAGCACCCGCTGCAGGGGCAGGTCGTCGCGCTCGAGCACCGTGACTCGGACGTCGTGGCTGCGCGCCGCGGCCGCCACCTCCAGCCCGATCCAGCCCGCGCCGACGATGACGAGCCGGCTCCCGGACTCCAGCGTGGCCAGGATGCGGTCCTTGTCCTCGAGGGTGCGCAGGTAGAGCGCCCGGTCGGCGCCCGGCAGGTCGGGCACCCGCGGCTCGGCGCCGGTCGCCAGCACCAGCAGGTCGTACTCGAGCCGGTCCCCCGACTCCAGCTCGACCCGCCGCGCCTCGCGGTCGAGCGCGGTGACCCGCGTGCCCGTCATCAGCTGCACGTCGTGCTCGGACCACCAGTCGGCGTCGAGCACCGTCGGGTCGGTGTCCTTGCCGAGCAGCAGGTCCTTCGACAGCGGCGGCCGCTCGTACGGCGGGCTCCCCTCGGCGCCCACGACGGTCACCGATCCCTCGTACCCCTCCTCACGCAGTCGCTCGACCGCCTTCGCGGCGGCCAGTCCTCCTCCGACGATCACGAGTCGCTCCATGCCCCCATCGTCCGCCCCGCGGGCCGCGACGCAACCCCGCGCGCGGAGACGATGTGCCCCCACGCACCCCCGCGGTGCCGTAGGTTGGCCACTCGGCCGCCCCGCGAGGAGATCCACGTGAACGACGACCTGACGATTCGTACCGCAACGCCGGAGGACGTGTCCTGGGCCCTCGCCCTGCGGCACCGCGTCTATGCGGAGGAGCTCGGGCAGCACCCGACCAACGCCGACGGCCTCCTCACCGACACGCTGGACGGCGACAACGTCTACCTCGTCGCGGCCCGCGACGGCGAGCCGGTCGGCTTCGTGAGCGTCACGCCGCCGTGGGTGGGCCGGTTCGGCCTCGACAAGTACGTCACCCGCGCGGAGCTCCCGCTGCTCGACGAGCCCGACGTGTTCGAGGTCCGCATCCTCACGGTGCGGCCCGACCAGCGGCACACCGGCGTCGCCACGCTGCTGATGTACGCCGCGATGCGCTGGGTGGCCAGCCGCGGCGGTCGCACGATCGTCGCGATGGGACGCAGCGAGGTCATGGACCTCTACCGCGGCGTCGGGCTCGTGCCCACCGGCCGCACGGTGAGCAGCGGCTCGGTCGACTTCGAGGTCATGAGCACGTCCGTCGCCGCTCTCACGGCGCTCGCGCTCGGTCCGTTCGCGGAGCTCGTCGAGCGCTGGCGGACCACCGTCACGTGGGAGCTCGACGCCCCGTTCGCCACCCGCCCCGACGGCTGCGAGCACGGCGGCGCGTCGTTCGGCGCGATCGGCACCGCCTTCCGCACGCTCGAGCGCCGCACCGAGGTCGTCGCCGCCGACGTCCTCGACGCCTGGTTCGAGCCGGCGCCCGGCGCGCGCGCCCTGCTCGCCGAGGATCCGGGGTGGCTCGCCCGCACGTCCCCGCCGTCGGTCGCCGAGGGACTGCTCGCCGAGATCGCCGCCCACCGCGGTCTGCCGGTCGACGCGCTCGCGGTGGGGTCCGGGTCCTCCGACCTCATCTTCCGCGCCTTCACGTCCTGGCTCACGCCGTCCAGCCGGGTGCTGCTCGTCGACCCCGGGTACGGCGAGTACGCCCACGTCACCGAGCGCGTCGTCGGCTGCCACGTCGAGCGGTTCGTCCTCCGGCGCGAGGACGGCTGGCGCGTCGACACCGGGGCCCTCGCGGCCACGGTGGCCGCGGGCGCGTACGACCTCGTCGTGGTGGTGAACCCGAACAACCCCACGGGTCGGCTGACGCCCGCGGAGGACCTCCGTCGTGCGATCACCGCATCGCCGGACGGGACCCGCTGGTGGGTCGACGAGGCCTACCTGGGCTACGTCGGCCCCGGGGAGTCCCTGGCCGGGCTGGCCGCCACCGACCCGCGCCTCGTCGTGTGCACCTCGCTGTCGAAGATGTACGCACTGTCGGGGATGCGCGCCGCCTACCTCGTGGCGCGCCCCGAGACCGCGACCGCGATGCGCCGCCTCACCCCGCCGTGGCAGGTCAGTCTCCCGGCGCAGGTCGCCGCCGTCGCGGCGCTGCGCGATCCCGACCACTACCGCGACGCCTGGGACCGGACCCACGAGCTGCGCCGCGACCTCGCCAAGCGGCTGGACGGGATCGGAGGCCTCGAGGTCGAGGACTCCGAGGCGAACTTCCTGTGCCTCACCCTCCCCCGCGGCGGGCCGAGCGCGGCCTCCTTCGTCGCCGCGCTGCGCGAGCACGACGTCTTCCTGCGCGACCTGTCGCCGCTCTCGCCCGCCTACGAGGGCCGGACCGTACGGGTCGCGGTGCGTGACGTGGAGGAGAACGACCGCATCGTCGCCGCCTGCGCCGAGGTGCTGGGCCGCTGATGGTCTCCGTCGAGTCGCTCGTCCCCTGGATCGGCGGCGCCCTGGTGATCGGCGGGATCGCGGTCCTGGCGTCCCGGCGCGGGGAGCTGATCCGTCGCTGGCTCATCTGGGCCGGAGCCGTGCCGGTCGTCGTGGCCCTGTTCTGGTGGGGCGGGCCCGGGACGGCCCTGCTCGCCTCGGTGGCCGGCATCGTCGCGGCGATCGAGCTCGGGATCCTGCTCGGGCTGCGCCGCGAGGACGTCGTGGTGCTCGGCGTCGCCCTGGTCGGCGTCGTGGGCACCTCCTGGCTCGAGCCCGACCTCGTCCTGCACGCGCTGGGCGCCGGGGCGCTGCTCGTCGTGGCGCCGCCGCTCCTGCAGGGCGACGCGGACGAGGGGCTGCGCCGGATCAGCGGTGGGCTCCTGGGGCTCGCCTGGCTGGCTCCGCTCGCCGGGCTCGTGACGCTCGGGGGCACCGCGCTGGCCCTGTTCGTCGCCGTGTCGGTGGCCGACATCGTCGCGTTCTTCGCCGGGCCCCGACTCGGCGGACCACGGCTGTCGCCCCTGTCCCCGGCGAAGCGGTGGAGCGGCCTGCTGGTCGGTGCCGCGGCGGGCATCGCCGTGCTCGCGCTGCTCGGCGCGCTGACGTGGCCCACCGCGATCGCGGTCGCCGTCGGCGCCCCGGCCGGCGACCTCCTGGAGTCCCTCGTCAAGCGCGGCGTGCGGGCGAAGGACTCCGGCACCATGATGGCCGGCGCCGGCGGGCTGCTGGACCGGATCGACTCCACGCTCCTGGCGCTGGCCACCGTCCTGCTCCTGTCCTGAGCGCCCGACCCCGGACACACGAGAGCGGCGCGGCCGACCCCTTCCCCAGGGTCGACCGCGCCGCGGCTCGTGACGGTCAGCTGCAGCCGCTGGTGCTGCCGCAGCCCTCGCAGACGTGGCAGGATCCGGCCGGCCGCATCTTCGTGCCGCAGGTCATGCACAGCGGGCTGTCGACCGCCGCGCCCGTGATCTCCTCCAGCAGCTCCGCCGAGGTGTGCGCCTGGCCGGAGGCCGGACGCGCCGTCTCGATCTGGACCTCGACCGCCGCGGCGTCGGCGACCTGCGCCTCGGCCTTCAGCTCGGCCGCGGCCTCGCTCGAGGCACCCGCGGGCTCCTCGGAGACCAGCTCGGCCGCCGTCGTGCCGTCACCCTTGACCGGCTCGTACGAGCCCGTGTCCAGGTAGCGCTGACGCTCCTCGACCGAGTGGATGGACATCGCCGAACGGGTGTCGAAGTCCAGGTAGTCCAGCGCCACCCGGCGGAACACGTAGTCCATGATCGACTGCGCCATCCGCACGTCCGGGTCGTCGGTCAGACCGGCGGGCTCGAACTTGAGGTTCGTGAACTTGCTGACGAAGGTCTCCAGCGGCACGCCGTACTGCAGGCCGATCGACACCGCGATGCTGAACGCGTCCATCACGCCGGCCAGGGTCGAGCCCTGCTTGCCGAGCTTGAGGAAGATCTCGCCCAGCGTGCCGTCGTCGTGGGCGCCGGAGGTCATGTAGCCCTCGGCACCGCCGACGCTGAAGCTGGTGGTGATCGACGCGCGCGACTTCGGCAGGCGACGACGGATCGGCTTCTCGACGATCTTCTCGACGACCTGGACCTCGGTGGCCTTCGGCGCGTCGGTCTTGTCGTCCTGGGCCTTCTGGCTGGACAGCGGCTGGCCGACCTTGCAGTTGTCGCGGTAGACCGCGAGCGCCTTCAGGCCGAGCTTCCAACCCTGGAAGTAGACGTCGGCGATCTCGTCGACCGTGGAGGTCTCGGGCATGTTGACCGTCTTGCTGATGGCGCCGGACAGGAACGGCTGGCAGGCCGCCATCATCCGGACGTGGCCCATCGGCTTGATCGCACGCTCGCCGACCGCGCAGTCGAAGACCTCGTAGTGCTCGGGGCGCAGGCCCGGGGCGTCGATGACGTGGCCCTTCTCGGCGATGTACTCAACGATCGCCTCGATGGTCTCGCCGGTGTAGCCCAGCTTCTCCAGCGCGACGGGGATCGTCTGGTTGACGACCTGCAGCGAGCCGCCGCCGACGAGCTTCTTGAACTTGACCAGCGAGAAGTCCGGCTCGATGCCGGTGGTGTCGCAGTCCATCATGAAGCCGATCGTGCCGGTGGGCGCCAGGACCGAGGCCTGCGAGTTGCGCCAGCCGTTCTTCTCACCGATCTTCAGGTTGGCCGCCCACTGCTTGGTGGCCTCCTTCTGCACGGCGATGTCCATCGCGTGCTTGGAGCGGATCTCGTCGTTGGCCGCCTGGTGCTTGCGCATGACGCGCTGGTGGCCGTCGACGTTGGCCGCGTAGCCCTCGTAGGCGCCGACGACACCCGCGAGCTCGGCGCTGCGACGGTAGGACGTGCCCGTCATGAGCGACGTGATCGACGCGGCGAGCGCGCGGCCGCCCTCGGAGTCGTACGCCAGGCCCGAGGCCATCAGCAGGGCGCCGAGGTTGGCGTAGCCGATGCCGAGCTGGCGGAACTTGCGGGTGGTGTCGCCGATCGCCTCGGTCGGGAAGTCGGCGAAGCAGATCGAGATGTCCATCGCGGTGATGATGAACTCGACGCTCTTGACGAACTTCTGCGTGTCGAAGGTGCCCTCGTCGGTGAGGAACTTCAGCAGGTTGAGGCTGGCCAGGTTGCAGCTGGAGTTGTCCAGGTGCATGTACTCGCTGCACGGGTTCGAGGCGGTGATGCGGCCCGACTCCGGCGTGGTGTGCCAGTCGTTGATCGTCGAGTCGTACTGGATGCCCGGGTCGGCGCAGGCCCACGCGGCCTGGGCCATCTTGCCCCACAGGTCGCGGGCGTCGATCTCCTCGATGACCTCGCCGGTGGTGCGGGCGCGCAGGCCGAAGGCGGTGCCGGCCTCGACGGCCTCCATGAACTCGTCGTTGACGCGGACCGAGTTGTTGGCGTTCTGGTACTGGACGCTGGTGATGTCGGAGCCACCCAGGTCCATGTCGAAGCCCGCGTCACGCAGCACGCGGATCTTCTCCTCCTCGCGCTCCTTGGTCTCGACGAACTCGACGATGTCGGGGTGGTCGACGTCGAGCACGACCATCTTGGCGGCGCGACGGGTGGCGCCACCGGACTTGATCGTGCCGGCGGAGGCGTCGGCGCCACGCATGAAGGAGACCGGGCCCGAGGCGGTGCCGCCGGAGGAGCGGAGCAGCTCCTTGCTCGAGCGGATGCGCGACAGGTTCAGGCCGGCACCGGAGCCGCCCTTGAAGATCAGGCCCTCCTCGCGGTACCAGTTCAGGATCGAGTCCATCGAGTCGTCGACCGCCAGGATGAAGCACGCGCTGACCTGCTGCGGGCTGGACGTGCCCACGTTGAACCACACCGGGCTGTTGAAGCTGAAGACCTGGTGCAGGAGCATGTACGTCAGCTCGTGCTCGAAGATCTCGGCGTCGGCGTCGGAGGAGAAGTAGCCGAAGTCCTTGCCGGCCTTGACGTACGTGAGCACCACGCGGTCGAGCAGCTGGCGCAGGCTCTGCTCACGCTCGGGCGTGCCCACGGCGCCGCGGAAGTACTTGGTGGTGACGATGGTGGAGGCGTTGAGGCTCCAGAAGTCGGGGAACTCCACGCCACGCTGCTCGAAGACGGTCTCGCCGGTCTTCCAGTTGGTCTGGACGACGTCGCGACGCTCCCACGTGACCGCGTCGTAGGGGTGCACGCCTTCGGTGGTGTGGACGCGCTCGATCTTGAGTCCGGCCTTGGAGGCGGACTTGCGGCTGGTGCGAGGGGCGGGTCCCGAGTTCCCGCCGACCGTCTCGGTCATGTGGTGCTCCTGTCCTGGTGGTGCTGCGTGGTTGGGTGTGGCGTCTGGTGGGGGTCCGTCAAGACCCGTGTCCGGGGTCGGCCGCGTCGAGCTCGGCCTCGTCCAGCGTGGAGATGTCGGCGTGGTCGGCCATCAGCCCGGCGATCTCGGCGACGAAGTCGTCGGCGGAGTCGAAGGACTTGTAGACCGAGGCGAACCGCAGGTACGCAACCTCGTCGAGGGTGCGCAGCGGCTCGAGGATGGCCAGTCCGATGTCCTGCGTGTTGATCTCGGCCTGGCCCGAGGCCCGCAGGGTGTCCTCGACCTGCTGGCCCAGGCACGCGAGGTCGTCGGTGGAGACCGGGCGGCCCTTGCAGGCCTTGGCGACGCCGGCGACCGCCTTCTCGCGGACGAACGGCTCGGTGGCGCCCGAGCGCTTCACGACCATGAGCTGCATCTGCTCGATCGTGGTGAAGCGCTTCTCGCACTGCGAGCACGCGCGACGACGACGGATCGAGCCGCCCTCGTCGGCGACGCGGGAGTCGAGCACGCGGGTGTCGGTGTTCCGGCAGAACGGGCAGTGCATGGCTTCCTCCTCGCGTCGGGCGGATCGGGGTCCCCGTGGACGGGCCTGGGGACGAACTGTGGACAGATCCTCGCGGGCTGTGGGCAACAGCAGGATTGCTGTGGACCTATATGTGGAGAATCACATCCGTGTAACTACTAGATGTAGTGGTCACTCTACGTGCCAGTGAGCCCGTAAGCAACAACTTCGCAGACACGTCCGACAGAATGCGTCGACGCCCCTGCAACCCCGGCGTTTGCGCTGGTGGGAACGGGGGCGACGGTCTCTCGAGTCGCGGAGTCCCGGCGTGTCGGCCACCATCGAGGGGTCACCCGCCCGCGATCGCCGCCCCGAGAATCGAGAGGAGCCCGCGCGCCGCCACCGCGTCGCCCGTCACCCGATGACAACGTCCCTGCCTCGCGAGCTCCGTTCCGCACGCCTGCGCGCCCTGGCCGTCCTGACCGACCGCCTGGGCGACGTCACCCCAGCCCGCACAGCGCTCGACGCCGCGCTGGCCGCGCCGCCGCGAGGCGCTGACGACTGGGAGCCCGACGCCATCCTGGCGCGGGCGTGGGAGGTCGCCGGGCTGGAGCGGCCTCCCGGCAGGGTCCCCGCGGACGACACCGCTCCCGTCCTGCGTCTGCTGGCGACGTGCGCTCATCGATCCCTGCCCGAAGCGGCACGCATCGCGCTCGTGCTCAGCGCGGCCGCTGGGTTGTCCACCGATGACATCGGGCACGTGTTCGCCGCCCCCGAGCCGGTCATGGCCCAGCGGATCGCCTGGGCCGAGATGCGGGTGCGACCGAGCCTCGGCGAGCCGATCGCCGAGGAGGACGTCTCGGCGCAGCTCGGTCGTGTGCTCGACGTCCTGATGCTGATCTTCGACGACGGCGTCGTGCACCCCCATGCGCCCGTCGACCTGCCGTGGGAGGCGGTCGAGACCACCCGGGTGCTCATCGAGCTCTTCCATGGCGAGCAGGAGCCACGCGCCCTGCTGGCGCTCATGCTGCTCACCCGGGCGCGACGCGACGCACGTCAGGAGTCCGACGGCACCCTGCGCGCGCTCGAGGTCCAGGACCGCGACCTGTGGCACCACGCCGAGATCGAGGAAGGGCTGTTCCTGCTGCGGGGCAGCCAGCGCAAGGGGCGCACCGGCCCCTACCAGGTCCGCGCCTCCATCCAGGCCGCGCACGTCACGGCCCACGAGGCGTCCGACACCGACTGGCCCCGCCTGCTGACGCTGTACGACCGCCTCATGGAGCTCGCACCCTCCGACGCCGTCGCGCTCGGGCGCGCGTGTGCGGTGGCCGAGGTGACGGGCCCCGAGGCCGCGCTGGAGTCGGTCGAGCGCATGGGCGTCGACACGCACCTCTTCCACGCCACCCGTGCCGAGCTGCTGCGCCGGATGGGCCGCGCCGAGGAGGCAGACCGAGCATGGACCGCAGCGGTCGCACGCGCGCGCAGCGCGTCGGAGCACCAGAGGCTGCGCGGCGAGGTCGAGCGCTAGTCACGTCACATTCGCTGCGGTTGCGAGCCGCTGCGAGCACCCTACGGTGGAGGCATGGCCACCAAACCCAAGTACACGGTTCCCGGTCTCAGCATCGCCGATGGCGAGAGCATCGCGAAGACGCTGCAGGACCGGTTGAACGCACTCAACGACCTGATGCTGACCCTGAAGCATGTGCACTGGAACGTCGTGGGCCCCCACTTCATCGCCGTGCACGAGATGATCGATCCCCACGTCGTGGAGGTGCGCGACATGGTCGACGAGACCGCGGAGCGCATCGCCACCCTCGGCGCCGTGCCGCTGGGCACGCCCGCCGCGATCGTGGAGGGCCGCTCGTGGGACGACTACCCGCTGGGCCGCGCGACCACGACCGAGCACCTCAAGGCACTCGACGAGGTCTACATCGGCCTCATCGACGACCACCGCAAGGCCCAGGCCGCCGTCGCCGACCTCGATCCCGTGACCGAGGACATGGTCATCGGACAGATCAAGACGCTGGAGCTGTTCCACTGGTTCGTCCGCGCGCACCTCGAGAGCGCTGGCGGCGAGCTCAAGAGCTGACACTCCCCCACACCCGAGAACGCCCCCGGTCCGTCGGACCGGGGGCGTTCCGCGCGCAGGGCGTCAGGCGGGGGCGGCCGCGGAGCGCCGGGCCTGCAGCACGGCGATCCCGTGGCCGGCCAGCGCGGCGAGGACCTGCAGGGTCATCGACGTGATGACGACGGCCGAGCCGAGCCACCAGTAGACCGGTCCCTCGCCCAGCCCGCTGACGAGCACGATGGCCAGGGAGACGAAGCCGAGCGCTCCCCCGGCCACGACCCAGGCCAGGGCGCCCATGTCGGCGGGACGACCGCGCTGCCAGGCCCAGCCGACCACCGCGAGGACGACGAGCAGGACGGCCGCGGCGGGCCAGAGGATCTCGGTGAGCGCACTGCCGAGCCAGGCGGCGGGCGCGTCGATCCCGTGCGCCCCGGCGCGGTCGGGCACGAGCCAGGTGACCGCGCTGGCGAGCAGCAGCACCGCGGCGCGACTGAGCACCTGTCCGCGGAACCGCGTCATCACGTGGATGTGGTGACCGTGGGCGACGATGGCCATGGCGACGACCTCCTCGACATCGTTGTCCTCGTCCACGCTACGCCGCCCCGGCGTCCGGCGGGACCACTACCGCACGAAGGCGTGTCGAACGACGGGAGAACAGACGCACACGGCGCCCACCGGCCCCTTCCCCGAGGCAACGATGAGCGCCGTGTGCTGGCGCGGCGGACGACCGGAGAGGTCAGTCCTGGACCGGCACCGCGAGGGTGGAGCCGATCGGCAGCGAGGCGCCGTCCTCGAGCGCGTTCAGCTTGACGATCTCGTCGACGGTCGAGCGGATGTCGGCGTTGGGACGCGCCTCGGCGGCGATGCTCCACAGGGTCTGTCCGGGCTGGACGGTCACCGTGGTGACGATGCCCGGCTCGGAGGCCGAGTCGGTGGCCGCGACCGCGGAGCCGAAGACGATCGCGAGCGTCGTGATGACGGCGAGCGCCACGGCCACGATCACGGCGCGGCCCCGGCCCGTGAGCCGCAGCGGGGCCGCGGGCTGCGCGGCGGCCGACACGTAGGTCGTGCGGGTCACGGCGGGGCGACGCAGGTCGAGCGCCGGGAACGGGGTGTGGTCGAGGGTGATGCTCATGATGGCCTCCGGGGAAGTTCGGGCTGTCGTGCTGTTCGATTCGATCAGGTGTTCTATCGAACACACGAACGACTGTACGGGTCGGCTCCGACAGAATCGAGCATCGTCGAAATTTTGTTCGAATCGGCGTGTCGTGCGGGCGGCCGCACGCGCCGCTAGCGTCGAGGCATGTCGATCGTGCGCACCTTCCTCACCGCGTGGCGTCAGGCCTCGGCCCGCCAGGCGCCACTGCTGGCCGCGGGCGTCGCCTTCTACCTGTTCACGTCGCTCTTTCCCGCGCTCATCGCCGCCGTCTCGATCTACGGCCTGGTCGCCGACCCCGAGACGGTGGCCGAGCAGACCACCCGGATCTCCGACGCCCTGCCCGCCGACGCGGCGTCGCTCGTCAACGGCCAGCTCGAGCAGCTGACCTCCGCCCCGTCCGGCTCGCTGGGACTCAGCGCCGTGATCGCCATCGTGCTCGCCGTCTACGCCGCGTCGGGCGGCATCGGCAACCTCGTCACCGCGATCAACCAGCTGTACGGCGTGCAGGACGGACGGTCGTTCGTGAGGAGCAAGGCGCTCGCCCTCGGCCTGACGGGTGCCGGCGTGGTGTTCGGCCTCGTCGCGATCTCCCTCGTGGCCGTGGTGCCCGCCGTCCTCAACCTCGTCGACGTCGTGCCGGGGATCAGGCTGCTGGCCAACGTGCTGCGCTGGGTGTTGCTGGCCGGCGGCATCGTCGTGGCGATCGGCGTGCTCTATCGCGTGGCGCCCGACCGTCCGGCCACGGGCAGCATCGTCACGAAGGGCGTGCTGATGGCGTCCGCGCTGTGGCTGCTGGTGTCCGTGGGCTTCTCGCTGTACGTCGACCTGTTCGGCAACTACTCGAAGACCTACGGCGCGCTCGCCGGCGTGGTCGTACTGCTGCTGTGGCTCTGGATCGGCATGTACGCGATCCTGCTGGGCGCCTGCGTCGAGGCCGCCCGCGAGCACATCGTCACGCGCGAGACCCTCAGCGAGGATGAGGAGCTGGCACGCCGGCGCTCCCACGAGGCCGAGATCGCGGCGGGTCTCGACCGCTTCACCGACGAGCTCGACGACCAGACCCGGCGCTAGGACTCAGCCGAGCAGGCGGCCGAGGAGGAAGGCGAGCGCGCCGACCACCACGACCAGCGCGATGACCCCGCTGACGATCTCGACCGGGCGCAGCCCGTGGTCGGGCACGCCGCGACGCTGCAGGTCGACCTCGAAGTCGGGCAGCAGCAGCTGCAGGTCGACCGTGGCGTGGTCGGCGACGCCGTGCTCGCGCAGCACCTCGCGGGCCGACGCCTCGATCTCGGCCAGGTCGTCGGCCGTGGAACGACCCACCCCCGACACGTCGACCGTCCAGCCGTCGCCCTCGCGCGTACCCACGACCACGTAGCTCACGCCCACACCCTAGGCCACCGACACCGGACACGCCGTATCGAACACGTGTTTGATCCGCGGTCGCCCCGCGGCTACCGTCGTGCCATGAGCGAGAACCTGGACGAGCCGGTCGACCTGACGGGACTGACCAAGCGCCAGCGGCGCATCCTGGTCTTCCTGAAGGACCACATCGAGTCGCGCGGCTACCCGCCGAGCATGCGCGAGGTCGGCGCCGCGTGCGACCTGGCCAGCACGTCCTCGGTCTCGCACCAGCTCCGGATGCTCGAGCGCAAGGGCTTCATCCGCCGCGACCCGAACCGTCCGCGCGCGCTCGAGATCTTCCTGCCCGACGCGAAGCCCGCGATGCGCAGCCGTCCGGCCGAGGTCGACGAGACCGACAGCGGCGACGCGGTCCCCCAGCCGGCCTACGTGCCGATGGTGGGCCGCATCGCGGCCGGCGGCCCGATCCTGGCCGAGCAGCGCGTCGAGGAGGTCATGCCGCTGCCCCGCTCGCTCGTCGGCGACGGCACCCTGTTCCTGCTCGAGGTCAAGGGCGACTCGATGGTCGAGGCGGCGATCTGCGACGGCGACTACGTCGTGATCCGCCAGCAGCAGGTCGCCGAGAACGGCGAGATCGTCGCCGCCATGATCGACGGCGAGGCCACGGTGAAGACGCTCAGCCGCAAGGACGGCCAGGTCTGGCTGCTCCCCCAGAACGCGGCCTACGAGCCGATCGACGGCACCGACGCACAGATCATCGGCAAGGTCACCGCGGTCCTGCGTCGCGTCTGACGCTCAGTCGTCGGCAGGCTCGACCGGTCGGGCCTGCCACGCACTGGCGACCATGTCGTCGAGGGTGTGCGTGAGCTTCCAGTCCAGGTCGCGCGCCGCCCGCTCCCCCGAGGCCACGATGCGGGCCGGGTCGCCGGGGCGTCGTCCCATGACCTCGGGCTCGAAGTCCACGCCCGTGGCGGTCGAGACCGCCTGCATGATCTGGCGCACGGACACGCCGTCGCCGTTGCCGAGGTTGTAGACCGGCTCAAGGTCCCGGCCGTCCAGCAGTCGGCGCACCGCGGTCACGTGCGCCTCGGCGAGGTCGGCCACGTGCACGTAGTCACGCACGCACGTGCCGTCGGGCGTCGGGTAGTCCTCGCCGAAGATCCTCGGTCGGTGTCCCTGCGAGAGCGCCTTGATCACCAGCGGGAAGAGGTTGTGCGGGCTCGAGTCGTACAGGTCGGGCTCACCCGAGCCGACCACGTTGAAGTACCGCAGCGAGGTGTGACGCAGTCCGGTGGCGACCCCCTGGTCGCGGATCATCCACTCCCCCACGAGCTTGGACTCGCCGTACGGCGACTCCGGATGGGTCGCGGTGTCCTCGGTGACCACCTCGACGTCGGGGGTGCCGTAGACCGCGGCGCTGCTGGAGAACACGATCGCACCGATGTCGAGACGCTCCATGGCTCGGAGCAGACTCAGCGTGCCGCCGACGTTCTGGCGCCACGTGTGCACCGGCTGCTCCACCGAGACGCCCGCGTACTTGAATGCGGCGAGGTGGATGACCGCCTCGATCTGGAGATCGGCGAGCTGGTCGACCAGCTGCTTCGCGTGCAGGACGTTGAGGTCGATGAACGGGACGCCGGGCCGGACGAACTCGCGGTGGCCGCTGGAGAGGTCGTCGACGACGACCGACTCCAGACCCGCCCGCTCGAGCGCCCGGACCACGTGCGCGCCGATGTACCCGGCTCCGCCGGTGACCAGGATCGCCATGGTGGCAGCCTAGGGCGCCGGACTACTGCCGGAAGCGCAGGGTGCCGACCGACTTGTTCTTGCCCCGGGTGACCTTGACGGTCTTGGCCCCGGAGAAGCCGCGCGAGATGCCGCGCCACGAGTCGGCGTTCACGACGATCCGGTAGCGACCCGACGCCAGGCCGGTGACCTTGAACTTGCCGGCGCCGTCGGTCATCGCGGTGCGGTAGACCTTCTTGCCGTCGGTGGACGTCAGGCGGATCATCAGCTCGGTGCGGGGCTTGACCTTCGCCGCCGTCACGCGGCCGCTGACCGAGCCGCCCTTGTAGTTCTTCAGGCCGACCCGCATCGACGAGCCCTTGACGTAGACCAGCTTGTAGGTGCCCGAGGTCCAGGCACGGCAGTGCTGGCGGTACATCCGGTAGTTCTTGGCCTTCCACTTCTCGAAGCCACGGTCGAGGCCGTTGAAGTAGCCGTCGTTGTTCTTGTAGCGGCTCTTGTACCAGGCGTGGCAGCCGGTGCGGCGGCCCATCTCGAACCAGTACCAGCCCTCGCCGAGGCTGACCTTGCGGCCGGTCCCGGCGCGCACGACGTCGGAGGCCAGGATCTTGCGGCCCTTCGCGTACTCACGGACGGTGAGGTAGCGGTCGACCTTGGCCGAGCTGGCCTTGCCCTGGTAGCCGCCGGCGACGACGCTGACCGTGGTGCGGCCGCGGCCGATGTTCTGCACACGGCCGGTCAGGCCGGCGTTCGGCAGGTGCAGCATGCGCGCGGTGGAGCGCGACTCGCCGCGGTTGTTCACGACGGCGTGGCACGTGCCCCAGGCACGGTCGTTCGAGCCGAACCACAGGCTGCCCGCGGGCTTGACCGCGTAGATGCGGTTCGCCGAGGTGGGCAGGAAGCCGACCTCGTAGCGGCCGCTGGAGTTCGTGCGGGTGCGGCCGTAGACGTTGCCGCAGGACATGAAGTCGAGGTCACGCAGCACGCGCGAGGACCTCGACCAGTACGGCGGGCGGCCGACGACCGTGACCTCGGTGCCGGAGACGGCCTTGGAGCCGTTGACGACCTGGCCGCGGATCGAGGAGTAGCGGGCGTTGGCCACGTAGCGGTAGTTGAGGCCGCGGGTCACCTTGATCTTGGTGCCGGCGCCCATGTCGCGCGCACCGCCGACGAAGGCGCCCTTGCCGTTGCCGCGCCACCACCAGGAGCGACGCTCGCCACCGGAGGTGCCGATGACGTGCAGCTTGTACGTGGCCGACGGCGAGTTGTTCGCGCCCATGCGGACGCGGAACGCGAACCGACCGGCGTTGCGCTCGACGTCGGAGGCGGTGGAGACCAGCACGTTGCGGTTGCGCGAGCCGATGCGCCACAGCTCGACCTTGACGCCGGTGGCGGCCGCGCCGCCCGTGCGGGCGACGGTGCCGGCGATCGTGCCGTAGGTGACCTTGGCCTGCTGGGTGATGGGGCGCGGGGACGCGCCGCTCATGCGCACCACGGCCTTGGGCTTGGCGCGCCAGTTCGTGTTGCGGAAGGTGACGTAGCCGGCCGACCTCGCCTTGACCTTGAAGCTGCGCTTCTGCGCGGAGGCGCCCTCGACCCAGATCGTGCCCTTGCAGGCCTTCTTCTTGGTGCAGCGCGCCCAGACCGAGCCGTAACCGGCGTTGGTCATGGCGACGAGGGACGTCTTGGTCGACAGCGTGCCCGCGGCCTCCGCGGGTGCGACGGTGACGAAGAGAGATCCGACGAGCGCCAGGCATGCAGCGGCGAGCGAGGGAAGACGGAACGGCATGGGATCCCCGAGCTGGTTGAGCGATGAGTCCGGGCCACGGTATCAAACCGCGGCCGGATCCCCCGCCTTCGCCGACTCGTCGAGGCGTCGCAGTGCGGCGGTCACGACCTGACGGTCGGTGGTGCGCCACAGCGGCGGCAGGGACGACGCGAGGAACCCGCCGTAGCGTGCGGTGGCGATGCGCGGGTCGAGGATCGCGACCACGCCGCGGTCGGTGGAGCGCCGGATCAGGCGGCCCACGCCCTGCGCCAGCAGCAGTGCGGCGTGCTGGGCGGCGACCTGCATGAAGCCGTTGCCCCCGCGACGCTCGACCAGCCGCTGGCGCGCACTGCTGAGCGGGTCGTCGGGTCGCGGGAACGGGATCCGGTCGATGAGCACGAGGGTGCAGGTGTCGCCCGGGAGGTCGACGCCCTGCCACAGGCTGAGGGTGCCGAACAGGCACGCGCTGGGCTCGTCGGCGAACCGACGCGCGAGCTCGGGCAGCTGGGCGTCGCCCTGGCAGAGGATCTCGAGCTCGGGCAGCGACTCGCGCACGTACTGGGCGGCGCGCTCGGCCGCGCGACGCGACGAGAAGAGCCCGAGGGTGCGGCCGCCGGCCGCCTTGATGAGGGCCGTGATCTCGCCGAGCTGCTCGGCCTCGAGCCCGTCGCGGCCGGGGGCCGGCAGGTGCTTCGCGACGTAGAGGATGCCCTGGCGCTGGTAGTCGAACGGCGAGCCGACGTCGAGCCCGGTCCAGTCCGACCCCTTGAGGTCGAGGCCGAGCGAGGCGGCGACGGGGGCGAAGGAGCCGCCGAGCGTGAGCGTGGCGCTGGTGAGCACGACGGTCTTCTCGCCGAAGAGCTTCTCGCGCAGGGCGCCCGACACGTCGATCGGCGCGATGCGCAGGTGCAGACCGCTGCGGCCCTCGCCCAGCCACAGCACCTCGGTCTCGCGGCCGGCAGCCATCCGCTCGGCGACCTGGCGGACGTCGTCGATCGTGCTGCGGGCCTGCTGGCGACCGGGGTCGGCCTCCTCGCCCTTCTCCTTCGTGAAGTTCGAGAAGCAGGCGCGGGCGCTGTCGCGCACGAGCGCGAGCGCACCGGCCAGGGCCGGGTCGATCGCGTCGATGCGGCCGGGCTGGACGTGGGTGAGGGCGTCGGCCAGAGCGTCGGCGGCGTCGCCGAGGTCGTCGGCCGTGCCGCCGTCGTCGAGGTACGGACGGGCCCGGCGGGCGGCCCGCTCGACGAGGCCGGGATCGAGCTCGTCGGTGGAGGCCTGGGTGACGCGCGCGGCCAGCTCGTGGGCCTCGTCGACCACCACGGCGTCGAACTCGGGCAGCATCGGCACGCCCTCGATCGCGTCGATCGCGAGCATCGCGTGGTTCGTGACGACGACGTGGGCGTTGGCGGCGTCCTCCTTCGCCCGCTCGGCGAAGCACTCGGCCGCGTACTCGCAGCGAGAGGCGCCCAGGCACTCGCGCGACGACACGCTGACCTGGCGCCAGGCCCGCTCGCCGTGGGACGGGGCGCCGTCGCGATCGCCGGTGTGGCCGCCCTCGGCCTGCTCCTCGGCCCACTCGCGCAGCTGGACGACCTCGGCCCCCAGCGACCCCTCGGGCACCTCGACGAGGACGCCCTGGTCGTCGGGTGCACCCTGGCGCACGCGGTGCAGGCACGCGTAGTTCGCGCGACCCTTCAGCACGGCATGGTGCGGCACCGTGGACATGGTGTCGCGGGCCGCCTCCTTGAGCGCGGGGATGTCGCGCTCGACGAGCTGGTGCTGGAGGTTGAGCGTGGCGGTGGCGACGACGACGCGCTTGTCGTGGAGCAGCGCCGGGACCAGGTAGCCGAGCGACTTGCCGGTGCCGGTGCCCGCCTGCACGAGCAGGTGGCGCTCGTCGGCGAGGGCCTGGGCGACGGCCTCGGCCATCGCGACCTGTCCGGGGCGCTCGGCCCCGCCGACCGCCGCGACGGCGGCACCGAGGACGTCGGTCACACCGGGTCGGGAGGGCATGCGAGAACGCTACCCGGCTCTCCCCCGGCAGCGACCACCGATCCACAGCCCGCCCCGTCACGGGGCCGGCTGGGGTGAGCGGTGAGTCCTCGACCCCTCCCGCACGGCTCCGGTGACCCTTCGACCTCATCCCCGGCCATACGGTTGATCACCCACCGGGACAGCCGGCGAAGGGCTGAGGACGCACCGCCCCCGAGGCCGCTCAGGGCTGCTGCGCGAACGGGGCGAGGTCGTTGGCGAGCTCGGGATGCACCCGCGCGACCACGTGGGTGCCCTCGGCGACGTGCTCGAGCGTCTCGATCTCTGCGTGCAGGTGCAGCTGGTTGACCAGGTCGCCGCGCGAGTACGGGACGACCGCGTCGACCAGCACCTCGGGCACCGGCAGGTCGGCCTCGATGGCGCTCAGCAGCTCGTCGATGCCCTCGCCCGTGCGGGCGCTCACGACGACGGCGTGCGGCTCACGCGCCAGCAGCGCCTTCAGCACGAGCGGGTCGGCCTGGTCGGCCTTGTTGATGACGATGATCTCGGGGACCTTGAAGGCCTCGATCTGCGCGAACACCTCGCGGACCGCCGCGATCTGGCTCTCGGGATCGGGGTGCGAGCCGTCGACCACGTGCAGCACGAGGTCGGCGTCGGCCACCTCCTCCAGCGTGGACCGGAACGCCTCGACCAGCTGGTGGGGCAGGTGCCGGACGAAGCCGACCGTGTCGGACAGCGTGTAGACGCGGCCGTCCGAGGTCTCGGCGCGACGCGTGGTGGGGTCGAGGGTGGCGAACAGCGCGTCCTCGACGAGCACGCCCGCACCCGTGAGCCGGTTGAGCAGGCTCGACTTGCCGGCGTTCGTGTAGCCCGCGATCGCCACGGACGGGATCTTGTTGCGGCGGCGCTCGGCCTTCTTCGTCTCGCGCGTGCCGCGCAGCTCCTTGAGCTCACGGCGCAGCTTGGCCATCTTGGCCTGGATGCGACGACGGTCGGTCTCAAGCTTGGTCTCACCGGGGCCGCGGCCGCCGATGCCCTCGCCGCCGGCCGCCCGGCCGCCGGCCTGGCGCGACAGGTTGCCGCCCCAGCCGCGCAGGCGCTGGGTCTGGTACTGCAGCTGGGCCAGCTCGACCTGGGCCTTGCCCTCGGCGCTCTTCGCGTGCTGGGCGAAGATGTCGAGGATCAGCGCGACGCGGTCGACGACCTTGACCTTGACGCGGTCCTCGAGGTTGCGCAGCTGGCTGGGCGCGAGCTCGCCGTCGCAGATCACGGTGTCGGCACCGGTGGCCTGCACGGCGTCGCGCAGCTCGTCGACCTTGCCGCGGCCGATGAAGGTCGCCGGGTCGGGCTTCTGACGACGCTGGATGAGCGCGTCGAGCACGTCGGAGCCTGCCGTCTCGGCGAGCGCCTTCAGCTCGGTGAGCGAGTTCTCGGCGTCCTCCACCGAGCCCTCGGTCCACACGCCGACGAGGACGACCCGCTCCAGCCGCAGCTGGCGGTACTCGACCTCGGTGATGTCCTCGAGCTCGGTGGACAGGCCGGCGACGCGGCGCAGCGAGGACCGGTCCTGCAGGTCCATCTCGCCGGGCTGGAGCTCGACGTCGGGACGGGTCTCCTCGGTCATCCGCGCCACTCCATGGTGCCCGCGGCGACGATGCGCGCCGGGCCCCTCAGGATCGTGCGATCGGGTGAGACGGTGACGTGCAAGGTGCCTCCGGGGACGTCGACGCGGTAGGTGGTGGGGTCGGGGGCGCCGTCGGCCTTCGCGGTGGCGATCGCCACGGCGCAGGCACCGGTGCCGCACGAGCGGGTCTCGCCCGAGCCGCGCTCGTGCACGCGCATCGCGACGTGGTGCGTGCCGCGGCGCTCGACGAACTCGATGTTGACGCCCTCGGGGTAGACGGACTCGGCGTACCCGGGCTGCTCGAGCAGGGGGCCGGCGTCGGCCACGCGGTCGACGAACGCGACGGCGTGGGGGTTGCCGGTGTGGACCTCGAGCGCCTCCCAGGACTGGCCGCCGGCCGAGACCTTCGAGTGGGTGCCCGTGGTGAACGCGCCCATGTCGACGGCGATCTCGTCGCCGACGACGGTGAGGAACTTCAGTCCGTCGCGGGTGTCGATGGGGAACTCGGGACCCTCGACGAGGCCCTCCTCCAGCAGGTGCCGGGCGAAGACGCGGATGCCGTTGCCGCACATCTGGCTCAGCGAGCCGTCAGCGTTGCGGTAGTCCATGAACCACTCGGCGGGCGAGTTGTGACCGAGCGCGGTGCACCGCACGACCCGCATGACGCCGTCGGCGCCGATGCCGCGACGACGGTCGCACAGGGCGGCCACGAAGGCGGGGTCGAGATCACCGTGCAGGGTGCCGTCGTGGTCGGGCAGCAGCACGAAGTCGTTCTCGGTGCCGTGTCCCTTGAACCACGTGAATTCCATGTCCTCAGCCTACGGGGCTCCGGCGAGTGCCACAGCACGCGCGAGCAGGTCGGGATCGTCGAAGGGCAGCCAGTGGATCCGGGGGTCCTTGCGCATCATCCGGTCCTGGCGGCGGGCGAAGCGACGGGTGCCCGACTTCGTCTCCTCCTTCGCCTCCTCCTCGGTGAGGTCGCCCGCGAGCATCGCGAGCACCTGCTGGTAGCCCAGCGCCCGCGACGCGGTGGGCGAGCCGGCGAGTCCGGGCAGTCCTCGCACCTCGTCGACGAGGCCATCGGCCCACATCTGCTCGACCCGGGCGTCGATGCGCGCGTCCAGCACGTCGCGCGGCACGTCGAGGCCGATCATCACGACCTCGGGGTAGATCGACGCGTACGCGGGCATCGTGGCCGCGAAGGGCTCTCCGGTGAGCTCGCCGACCTCCAGGGCGCGCACGATGCGACGCCCGTTCGTGGGCAGGATCGCCTCGGCCGCGGCCGGGTCGCGCCGCGCCAGCTCCTCGTGCAGCACTTCGGGGCCGACCTCGTCGAGGCGCTCGGTCCAGCGGCGACGCACGGCGGGATCGGTGCCGGGGAAGTCCAGCGGGTCCAGGACGGCCCGCACGTACAGCGAGGACCCGCCGACGAGGATCGGGACGGCGTCGCGTGCGCGGATCTGCTCGATCGCGGCCCGCGCCTCGCGCTGGAACGCGGCGACGCTGGCCTCCTGGACGGGGTCGAGCACGTCGAGGAGGTGGTGCGGGACTCCCCCGCGCTCGTCCGGAGTCGCCTTGGCGCTGCCCACGTCCATCCCGCGGTAGAGCTGCACGGAGTCGGTGTTCACGACCTCGCCGTGCACGGCGCGCGCGAGGTCGACCGAGAGCCGGGTCTTGCCCGAGGCCGTCGGGCCCACCACGGCGACGACGGGACGGGGCGCGCTCATGGGGCCAGTCTTTCAGGCCGCCCGCGCCCGACCGCAGTACCGTGACGACCGGGACCCGACCGGCGGGACCGCAACACACGAGAGGGGAACCCCGTGGGCTTCCTGGACAAGTTCAAGGGCAAGGACGCGGAGCAGATGGTGGCCCGGGTCAAGGAGGAGGTCGCGCAACGCGACGAGGAGGTCGACGCCGCGATCGACAAGGTGGCCGACCTCGCCGACCGCGCCACCGATGGCAAGTTCACCGAGAAGATCGACGACGCCGCGGCGAAGCTCAAGGAGGCCGCCGAGCGCCTCGACGACGAGCCGAAGGCCTGACTCAGCGCTGGGAGTGACGTTGGCGGGCCGATTACGGCGTGTCAGCCCCGGAGACGTCACGCTCAGCGCGCTCGCGGTAGTGGCGGCCCGCCCACACGAAGTACGCGAGGGCGAGGCAGAAGACCACGATCGAGGTCCAGATGTTCAGCCGGAACGGGCCGAGGTGATTCACGGTGTCGATGCGCAGGGCCTCGATCCAGCCGCGACCCAGCGTGTAGAGCATCACGTAGAGCGCGAACACCCTGCCGTGGGTCAGCGCGAACCGCTTGCCCAGCCACACCAGCAGCGCGGCCGCCGCGAGGTTCCACAGCGCCTCGTAGAGGAACGTCGGGTGGAAGGTGGCGAACTGCTCGTAGCCGTCGGGCCGGTGACGCTCGGAGATCTCCAGGGCCCACGGCACCGTGGTGGGGCGTCCGAAGAGCTCCTGGTTGAAGTAGTTGCCCAGACGTCCGATCGCCTGCGCGACGAGCAGGCCGGGCGCCAGCGCGTCGGCCATCTTCAGGAAGTCGATGTCGTACCGCTTGCAGGCGATCCACGCGCCGACACCGCCGAACGCGATGGCGCCCCAGATGCCCAGGCCGCCCTCCCAGATCTTCAGCGCGTCGATGGGGTCGCGGCCGTCGCCGAAGTAGAGCTCGGGATCGGTGAGGACGTGGTAGATCCGCCCGCCGATGATGCCGAAGGGCACGGCCCAGATCGCGATGTCGCCGATCGCGCCCGGGCGGCCGCCGGCGGCCACGAAGCGCTTCTCGCCGATCCAGATCGCGGCGACGACGCCCGCGATGATGCACAGGGCGTAGGCGCGCAGCGGCAGCGGCCCGAGGTGCCAGACGGCCTGCTCCGGCGACGGGATGAAGGTGGCGATCGTCATGTCAGTCCCGTTCGACGCCGGCGCGCAGGTCGGCCGCGAGCTCGCGGATGGCGGCGAGGCCGGACGCCTCGTCGGGCTGGTCGAGCAGGCAGCGCACGAGCGCCGAGCCCACGATGACCGCGTCGGAGAACGCGGCGATCTCGTGGGCCTGGGCGCCGTTGCTGACGCCGAGGCCGACGCCGACGGGCTTGTCGGTGACCTTGCGCAGCCGTCCCACGAGCTCGGGAGCGAGGCTGCTGGTCTGCTCGCGCTGACCCGTCACGCCCATGACGGCCGTGGCGTAGATGAAGCCGCTGGCCGCGTCGGCCGTCATCGCGAGCCGCTCGTCGGACGAGGACGGCGAGACGAGGAAGATGCGGTCGAGGCCGTGGGCGCGCGAGGCGCGGTCCCACTCGGTGGCCTCGTCGGGGATCAGGTCGGGCGTGATGAGGCCCGCTCCCCCGGCGGCGGCCAGGTCGGCCGCGAACCGGTCGACGCCGCGGCGCTCGACCGGGTTCCAGTAGGTCATGACGACCGTCACGGCCCCGGCGGCGGAGGCCGCCTCCACGACGCGGAACACGTCGTCGACGCGGGTGCCGTTCACCAGCGCGGCCTCGGCGGCGGCCTGGATCGTGGGACCGTCCATCACGGGGTCGCTGTAGGGCAGGCCGACCTCGACCAGGTCGACGCCGGCCTCGACCATCGCCTCGATCGCGCGGATGGAGCCGTCGACCGTGGGGAACCCGGCCGGCAGGTAGCCCACCAGCGCGGCGCGGTTCTCGGCGCGCGTGCGCTCGAACAGCTCGTCGATCGGGCTCGTGACGCTCATCGGTCGGTCTCCGCCCGGTCGTTCTCGTCCAGCAGGCCGAAGTACGTCGCCGCCGTGTGCACGTCCTTGTCGCCGCGCCCCGAGAGGTTGACCAGGATCGTGGCGTCGGGCCCCAGCTCCTCGGCCAGGGTCACCGCGCCGGCCAGCGCGTGGGCCGACTCGATCGCCGGGATGATGCCCTCGGTCTTGCACAGCAGGTCGAACGCGGCCATGGCCTGCGCGTCGGTGGCCGGGCGGTACTCGGCACGACCGGTGTCGGCGAGGTAGGCGTGCTCGGGGCCGACGCCCGGGTAGTCCAGGCCGGCGCTGATCGAGTGCGACTCGATGGTCTGGCCGTCCTCGTCCTGCAGCAGGAAGGAGCGCGCGCCGTGCAGCACGCCGACCTCGCCCGCCGTGATCGTGGCGGCATGGCGGCCGGTCTCGAAGCCGTCGCCCCCGGCCTCGACGCCCACGAGGCGCACGCCCTCGTCGGGCACGAAGGCGGTGAACAGGCCGATCGCGTTGGAGCCGCCGCCGACGCACGCCACCGCGGCGTCGGGCAGCCGGCCGTCGAGCTCGAGCACCTGGGCCCGGGCCTCGTCGCCGATGCCGCGGGTGAGCTCGCGCACCATCGTGGGGAACGGGTGCGGGCCGGCCGCGGTGCCGAACAGGTAGTGCGTGGTGTCGACCGTGGTGACCCAGTCGCGCAGCGCCTCGTTGATCGCGTCCTTGAGCGTGGCGCTTCCGGTGGTGACCGGGATGACCTCGGCGCCCAGCATCTGCATGCGCGCGACGTTGAGCGCCTGGCGCTCGGTGTCGACCTGGCCCATGTAGACGGTGCACTCGAGATCGAGGTAGGCGCACGCGGTGGCCGAGGCGACGCCGTGCTGGCCCGCGCCCGTCTCGGCGATGCAGCGCGGCTTGCCGATGCGCTTGGCCAGCAGCGCCTGGCCGATGACGTTGCGGATCTTGTGCGCGCCGGTGTGGTTGAGGTCCTCGCGCTTGAGCAGGATCCGCGCGCCGACGGCGCGGCTGAAGCGGTGCGCCTCGTACAGCGGGCTCGGCACGTTGGCGTACTCGCGCAGCATCCGGTCGAGCTCGTTCCGGAACGCGGGATCGGCCTGCGCGGCCTCCCACTCGCGGGTGATCTCGTCGAGCGGGGCGATGAGGGCCTCGGGCATGAAGCGGCCGCCGAAGCGGCCGAAGTGCCCGGGCCCGTCGGGAAGCGCCGATCGCGACGGCGATCGGCCGGAGATGTCAGTCATGGTCGTCCTGGGTGAGGGGTCGGCAGGAAGCTGGAGGAGTCAGCTGGGCTGCCATCGATGCTGCAGGGCCGGGTGAAGCCCGGCGGCGACCAGGTCGGCGACGGTGGCGCGCGGGTCGTCGCCCTTGACGAGCGTCTCGCCCACGAGCACGACGTTGGCGCCGAAGCGCGCGTACTCGATGACGTCGTGGGGTCCACGGACGCCGGACTCGGCGACCTTGACGATCGAGTCGGGGATCTGCGGCGCGAGGCGCTCGAACGTCTGGCGGTCGACCTCGAGCGTCTTGAGGTTGCGGGCGTTCACACCGATGAGGTCGGCGTCGGCCGCGACGGCGCGGCGCACCTCCTCCTCGTCGTGGACCTCCACGAGCGGCGTCAGGCCGATCGAGCGCGCGCGATCGATGAGCGACTCGAGCGCGTTCTGGTCGAGCGCGGCGACGATGAGCAGCGCCATGTCGGCCCCCGCGGCCCGGGCCTCCCACAGCTCGTACGAGGTGGTGATGAAGTCCTTGCGCAGCACCGGCACGTGGACGTCGGCGCGGACGGCGCGCAGGTCGTCGAGCGAGCCGCCGAAGCGGCGCTGCTCGGTCAGGACGCTGATGGCCGAGGCGCCACCGGCGGCGTAGTCGCCGGCCAGGGCGGCGGGGTCCTTGATGTCGGCGAGCGCGCCCTTGCTGGGGCTGGACCGCTTCACCTCGGCGATCACCGAGACGCCGTCGGACCGGAAGGCGGGCATCGGGTCGAGCGCGGGCGGCTGCTTGTCGGCCTGGCGCTTGAGATCGTCCAGGCTCACCCGGGCCTGGCGCTCGGCCCGGTCCTCGGCCACCCCCGCGAGGATGTCGTCGAGCACGGTCATCGCACTCTCCCTTCCCCTGTCGGGACTCGGCTCCGAACTGACCTCCAGCGTAGCCCCGGGACGCCCGGAAGTGGCACGCGCCCTCCGTTTCGGGACGACAACACGGGGCGGAGGCGGTATACGGCCTCCTCGATACTCCCTATGCTCAGCGCATGTCGACGAACGAACCGCCCCTCGGCCCCGACCCCGAGCGCCCGGACGGTCCCGTGCCCCCGCCGCCCCCGCAGCCGCCGTCCGACGGGCCGGCCTACCCGCCCCCGCCCGGCGACGCGCCCGGCTACGGCGGCAGCGCCTACCCGCCGCCGCCCGGCGGTGGTGGCTACGGCGGCTACCCGCCGCCGCCCGGTGGCGGCTCCGGGTTCGTCGAGCCGTTCAGCGCCCCGGACGCGATCGGCTACGGCTGGCGCAAGCTCACCGCGAACCTCGGGCCCTGGCTGGTCCTGGGCCTGATCGCCCTGGCCCTCATGGCCATCTTCTTCATCGCGATCTTCTTCTCCTCCGTGGGCGTCGCGCTGGCGGGTGACGAATCCTCCTTCGGCGGTCTCCTCGTCTTCTTCCTCATGGGATTCGCGCTGACGGTGGCCCTGTCCATCCTCAATGCGGTCGCCGTCCGCGGTGCGCTCGACGCCACCGAGGGAAGGGCATTCGACCTCGGCAACGCGCTGGGCCGGATCGATCTCGCGCCGGTCATCGTCCTGTCGGTGATCCTGGCGCTGATCGGCAACCTCGGCAGCCTCCTTCCGGGGTTCCTCGGCGCGATCCTGTCGCTGGTCGGCTTCGTGCTGACCTTCCTGACCTACTTCGCGATGACGTTCCTGGTGGATCGTGGGCTCTCCCCCGTCGACTCGCTCAAGGCGAGCATCGATCTCGTCCGGGCCAACCTCGGGAATTCGATCCTCTTGGCGCTCCTGTCCTTCGTGGTCATCCTCATCGGCGCCTGCCCGTGCGGCCTGCTGCTGTTCCTCGCCTATCCCGTCGTGGCGATCGCCTCGGCCTACGCCTACAAGAAGTTCCAGGACCAGCCCGTCGCCGCCTGATCGACCCCCACGGCGCGGCCCGGCGAGCAGCCGGGTCGCGCCGTCCTATGCTCGACCGGTGTCGAGCCATCCCCCGCCGCCGGGCGGCCAGCCCCCGTACGGCTACGTCTACGGACAGCCGGTCCCCGGCGACAGCGGCAACCAGGGCGTGTGGGCGCTGGTCATCGCCATCGTGAGCATCCCGGCCGGCTGCTGCTGCGGGATCCTCGGCGTCGCCGGCGGCATCGTGGCCGTCGTGCTGGCTCGCGCCGAGCGCAGCCGGCTGCAGCAGTGGGGCGGGCCCTACGCCGACACGTCGATGGTCACGGCCGCCTTCTGGGTGGGTGTCGCCGCCATCGTGCTGGGCGTGCTGGGCACCCTCGTCTCGATGGGCAGCGCTTTCATCGACCTGGCCACACTCAGCTGACCCGGCGGGGCAGCAGCAGCGCCCCCACCGCCGCCGCCACCGCGAGCGCGCCGGCCAGGATCCACGCGGACGTGTAGTCGCCCGACGCCGCGCGCATCGCGCCGCTGGCCGCCGCGGCGACGCCCGCGCCGATCATGTGGGCGGCGAACACCCAGCCGAAGACGATGCCGCCGCGCTCGGCGCCAAAGGCCGAGCGGCACAGCACCACGGTCGGCGGCACGGTGGCGACCCAGTCGAGTCCGAAGAGCGCGATCACGACGAGCAGCGGCGGCTCCACCGACGGTCCCAGCAGCGCCGGCACGGCGAGCAGCGCCAGGCCCCGGAGCCCGTAGTAGGCCGCCAGCAGGACGCGCGGGTCGTAGCGGTCGGTGAGCCAGCCGGAGCCGATCGTGCCGACGATGTCGAAGACGCCCACGACCGCGAGCAGGCCTGCCGCCGTGGTCGCGGCCATCCCGTGGTCGTGCGCGGCCGGCACGAAGTGGCTGCTGATGATGCCGTTGGTGGTCCAGCCGCAGACGAAGAACGTGCCGGCCAGCAAGAGGAACGCGCGGGTGGCGACGACCTCGCGCAGCACGGTGACGGCATGGACGACGGCGGCCGTCGCGGTGGGCGGCGCGACCACGACCACCTCGTCGTCGACGCCGCCGTAGGGCTCCAGCCCGACGTCGGACGGACGGTCGCGCAGCACGAGGGCGACCACCGGCAGCAGCACGGCGCAGCAGCCAGCGATGACGTAGGCGGCGGCGCGCCAGCCGAAGGCGTCGACCGTCGCGGCGAGCAGCGGCAGGAAGATCAGCTGACCGGTGGCCCACGCGGCGCCCAGGATGCCCAGCACGAGCCCACGGCGCGCGACGAACCAGCGGTTGACGACGATGGCGCCGAAGACGAGGGCAACCGAGCCGGTGGCGACGCCGATCACGCCGCCCCACAGGACGGACAGCTGCCACGGAGCAGTCATGACGGTGGACGCCAGGCAGCCGAGGCAGATGAGCAGGAGCGCCACGACGGCGGTGCGGCGGACGCCGATGCGCTCGAGCAGCGCCGCCGCGAACGGGGCGGCGACGCCGTAGACGATGAGGTTGATCGAGACCGCGATCGAGGTGTCGGTGCGGCTCCAGCCCAGGTCCTCCTCGATCGGGACCAGCAGGACGCCCAGGCTCGACCGGAACGCGGCCGAGGCGAGCAGGACGAGGAACGTGACCCCGGCGACCAGCCACGCGCGGTGCACCCGCGGCACGCGACGGCGCCCCGACCCGGCGACCTCGGCCCCCGCGGCGGCGGGCGTCCCCCTGTCGGTCACGGCACTCCTTCGGACTCGCGGATCGTCACGCCCCTCCGGGACGCGAGATCTGTAGCAGTATCCCCCGGAATTCGGTGGATCCGAGGGACTTTCGGTGGTCAGCGCTACACATCTGGCTCACGTCAGGGAGCGAGCCAGGCGCCCCACGGGGTGAGGCGGGCGAGACCGAAGACGGCAGCGGCGACTCCCAGCACGGTGACGGTGCGGGCCGACCAGGTGAGATAGCGCGCCGGGATCCCCCGCGCGCGGCGCACGAGCCACACCGCCCACGCCACCACGGCGATCGCCACCAGGCTGACGGCGAACAGGTTGCTCGACACGGCGGCGACGAGGTCGCCGCGGGTCAGCAGGTTGACCGCGCGCAGGCCCCCGCAGCCGGGACACGGCTCCCCGGTGAGCACCAGGAACGGACAGAACCCGTAGGAGCCCTGGACGTGGGGGTCGCGCACGTGCAGCAGCGCGAGCGCGGCGGCGCCGGCGGCACCCGCGATCAGCGGGCCGCGCAGCAGGTGACCGCGCGAGGCGGTCGTCGGGATGACCGGGCTGGTCAGTGCTCCTTCACCCGGCTGGTGCCGTAGCCGGCGAGCGACATCACCTTGCCGAGCGGCAGGGCGCCCACCGCGAGCACGACGCCGATCGTGAAGATGACCCAGTTCGGCTCGGGGATCAGGCCGATCCCGCCGACGAGGAAGCCGGCGAGGCTGACGAGGACGGCGGTCCAGGCGGCCGGCGACGATCCGTGCGACATGGGGTGTGCTCCTAGAGGTGCTCGGGGTGGTTCGGACGACAGCCTACTCGGTCGTCAGGCGGTGGGATCGACGCCGTCGTCCATCGCCTTCCAGAGGTCGCTCGCGTCGGGCTCGCGCGCGGCCGGGGCGTCGTACTTGCGGCCCATCGTGGCCCACCGCGGACCCAGCCACGCGACCGCGGCGCCGACCGCGACCACGAGCGCGAACCCGGCGACCGCGAGGGGCTGCGCGGCGGTGGTGCTCCACTGCACGTCGATGCCCGAGGCGGCCGCCTCGTCGATCGCGCGGCGCTGGGCGGTGGCGATCGCGTCGCCGGCCCGGGCCGTCAACACGACGCCGACGACACCGGCCAGCGCGACGAGCGTGCCGATCGCGCGGCGCAGCCGCGGGCCGGACGCGAGCACGCCGAGGCCGGCCGCCATCACGAGCACGGCGAGGCCGACGGCGCCGGGCACCGCGTCGGCGCCCGAGACGCTCAGCTCGACCTCGGGCAGTCCCGCGGCCTGCGCGGTGGCCGTGGCCCACGCCGCGCGGACGGCGAGCAGCGTGCCGCCGCCCAGCGCCAGCAGCAGCAGGACGGACGGGCCGAGAAGGTTGCGCCTCACGTCAGCAGGTCCTCGTCGAAGCACGTCGTGGCGCCGGTGTGGCACGCCGGACCGACCTGGTCGACGACGACGAGCAGCGTGTCGCCGTCGCAGTCGAGGCGGACCTCGCGCACGTGCTGGGTGTGGCCCGACGTCTCGCCCTTGACCCAGTACTCGCCGCGGCTGCGGCTCCAGAACGTGGAGCGGCCGGTGGTCAGCGTGCGGTGCAGCGCCTCGTCGTCCATCCAGCCGACCATGAGGACGGCGCGAGACGTCGCGTCCTGCACCACCGCGGGGACCAGGCCCGAGTCGTCGCGCTTCAGCCGGCCGGCGATCGCCGCATCGAGAGAGCTCACGTCCCTCATTCTCTCAGGCCGCGCCCGGCGGCCGGCATCAGGCGAGGGTGGCCTGCGCGACCCACGAGGCGTGCAGGCGGGCGTAGACGCCGCCGGCGGAGACGAGGTCGCGGTGGTGGCCGTCCTCGACGAGCCGCCCCTGGTCGAAGACGAGGACCCGGTCGGCGTTCTCGGCGGTGGAGAGCCGGTGCGCGATCGTGACGCTGGTGCGGCCCTCGAGCAGGCGGTCGAGGGCGCGGGTGGCGCGCAGCTCGGTCTGCGGGTCGACCGCGCTCGTCGCCTCGTCGAGGACGAGCAGCGCCGGATCGGCCAGCGCAGACCGCACGAGCGCGACGAGCTGGCGCTCTCCCGCCGAGAGCGACTCGCCACGCTGGCCGACGCGGGTCTCCAGGCCGCGCGGCAGCGCCGCGAACCAGTCGGCCAGGCCCAGCCGCTCGACGGCGGAGACGAGGTCGGCGTCGGTGGCGTCGCGGGCCCCGTAGCGCAGGTTCTCGCCGAGCGTGGCGTCGAACAGGAAGCCCTCCTGCGGCACCATCAGCACGTGACGACGCAGGTCCTCGAAGGCCACGCGCGAGATGTCGACCCCGCCCAGCACGACCCGTCCCTCGACGGGATCCATCAGTCGGGTGAGCAGCTTCGCGAACGTGGTCTTGCCCGAGCCGGTCTCGCCGACGACCGCGACGCGCTGGCGCGCCTCGATGGTCACATCGACGCCCGCCAGGACCGTGGGTCCCTCGGGGTAGGCGAACGAGACCTTCTCGAAGCGGGCCTCGAGGTCGCCGGCGGGCAGCGGCTCGGCCTCGGCGCCGGGATCGACGACGTCGGCCGGGGTGTCGAGCAGGTCGAGCACGCGGCGCCACGACGAGATCGCGTTCTGCGCCTCGGAGATCACCTGCGTGGCCATCTGCGCCGGGCCGGTGAACAGGCCGACGAGGAACACGAACGCGACGATCGTGCCGACGGACAGGTCGCCCAGGACGCCCAGCCACACGCCGATCGCCAGCACCGCGGCGTTCGCGATGCCGCCGACCAGGATCGCGGCCGAGAACGCGCCCGCGGTGATCGTCTGGGCGCGGATGTTGTTGCGGTAGTTGGCGCGGACGGCGACGTCGACGCGCTGCTGCGTGCGGTCCTCGATGCCGTACGAGCGCACGACGGAGGCGCCGACGACCGGCTCGGCGATGACGGCGAGCATCTCGCCCACGCTGGCCCGCACGTGGTCGTAGGCGCGCGACATCGCGCCGGCCAGCCACCGCAGGCTCAGCGCGAGCGGCACGAAGCTGATGAGGACGACGAGCGTGAGCTGCCAGGACAGGAACGCCATGACGATCGTGGCGACGATCATCTGCCCGACGCTGATGATCATCATGATCCCGGTGAACTGCAGGAACTGGCTGATCTGGTCGACGTCGGACGTGACCCGCGAGACGAGCGAGCCGCGGCGCTGCGTGTTCTGGGTGAGCATCGACAGGTCGTGCACGTGGCGGAAGGCCGCGACGCGCAGGTTGGCCAGGCCCCGCTCGCTCGCGGTGAAGATCCGCACCTTGGACCAGTAGCCGGCGATCGCGATGCCCACCATGAGGACCGCGGCGATCGCGACGTAGCGGGTGACGAGGCCGGTGTCGACGTCTCCGGCCGCGAAGCCGTCGTCGAGCGCGGCGCGCACCACGATCGGCACGAGCGAGCCGCCGGCGGTGCTGATCAGCGCCAGCAGCAGGGTCACCCAGATGCCCTCGGTGATCTCGGGGTTGCGGCGCATGCCGCGCGCCAGGACGGAGATGCCGCCCTCGCGCTGCTTCGGGTCACTCATGGTCGACCTCCTCCCGGGCCTGGTCGTACGCGTCGACGAGGTTGCGGTAGGCCGCGGACCGCGCGCGCAGCTCGGCGTCGGTGCCACGGTCGGCCACGCGACCGTCGGCGAGGAAGACGACCTCGTCGGCGAGCGCGATCGTGGCCTTGCGGTAGGCCACGACCACCGTGGTGGGCGAGCCGGCCCGGTCGGCCAGGGCGCGCAGGATGCGCTGCTCGACCTCGGGGTCGAGCGCGCTGGTGGCGTCGTCCATCACGAGCACGCGCGGGTCGCGCACGAGCGCGCGGGCCAGTGCCAGGCGCTGGCGCTGGCCGCCCGAGAGCGACGTGCCGCGCTCCCCCAGCTCGGTGTCGAGCCCGTCGGGCAGGGCGCTGACGAAGCGGTCGGCCTGCACGATCCGCAGCACCTCCCAGACCCGCTCGTCGGGGACGTCGAGGTCGAGCGCGACGTTGGCGCGCACGGTGTCGTCGAACAGGAACGTGGACTGGGGCACGAGGGCCACGGCGCGCGTGAGTGCCTGCTGCGACAGGTCGCGGGCATCGGTGCCGCCCACGCGCACGGCGCCCCGATCGGGGTCGACGAGGCGGGTGACGAGCGAGGTCAGGGTGCTCTTGCCGCTGCCGGTGGCGCCGACGACCGCGGTGACCTTCCCCGCCGGGACCTCGAACGCGATGTCGCGCAGGACCGCCGTGTCGGGCTCGTCGGGGTGGCTGTAGTCGAGGCCGTCGACGGTGAGGTCGACCGGACCGGCGCCCGGGACGTCCTGGGTGCCGTAGTCCATCGCGTCGTCCTCGTCGATGACGCGCGAGACGCGGTCCCAGCCGACGACGGCGCGGGGCAGCTCGCCGAGCACCCAGCCGAACGAGCGGATCTGCATGCCGATCACGGTGAACAGGTACGCGACCTGCACGACGTCGCCCGCGTCGGCGGCGTCGGAGCCGACCCGCCAGGCGCCGATCGCCAGGACCGCGAGCACGGCGAGGTTGGGCAGCGCCTCGATCACGGGGTCGAAGATCGCGCGCACGCGGCCGATGCCGATCGCGGCGTCGCGCAGCCGCTCGCTGGCGGCGCGGAAGCGGGCGGTCTCGTCGGCCTCGCGACCGAGCGACTTCACCACGAGGGCGCCGTCGAAGGACTCGTGGGCGACGGTGGAGACGTCGCCGCGCAGGCTCTGGGCCAGCGCGATCCGCGGCCCCTGCCAGCGCTGGTAGACCGCGTTCGCGGCGAACAGCAGCGGGATCACGACGAGGCCGACGATCGTGAGGACCGGGTCGGCCAGCACCATCGTGACGATGGCCGCGACGAGCATCGCGATCGTGCCGAGGGCCATCGGCAGCGGCATGAACACCGACCACGTGGCCTCGACGTCGGCGTTGGCGTTGCTGAGCAGCTGGCCGGCCGGGTGGCGGTGGTGCCAGCGCAGCGGCAGCTGGAGGTAGCGGCGGGTGACGCGCAGGCGGTCGTCGCGCACGAGCCGGTAGAAGACGACGCCGCCGAGCAGGCGACGGCCGACGACGCCCACGGTGCGCAGCAGCGCCGCGAGGATGAACAGCCCGACGCCGGTCCACAGCGTGGACCAGTCGATCGCGCCGGCCTCGACCGATGGTGTGATGACGTGGTCGGTGGCCCAGCCCAGCACCCACGCGTCGGCGACGGTCATGACGCCGAACAGCAGCGAGGCCAGCGCGGCCCACGTGAACATGACCTTCTGGCGCGCGATGCCGCGCCCCATGACGCGGAAGCCGCGCCGGGTCAGCCGGTCGGTGCCGCCGCCGCTGAGGGTGTCGAGAGCCGGGGCGCTCACCGGACCACGTGTCCGGCGGCTCGCAGCGTCTCCTTCACTGCGGGGATCGTCAGCGTGCCGAAGTGGAAGACACTGGCGGCGAGCACGGCGTCGGCGCCCGCGTCGACCGCGGGCGCGAAGTGCTCGAGGCGACCGGCGCCGCCGCTGGCGATGAGGGGGACGTCCGTGACGCCGCGGGCGGCACGGATCATCTCGAGGTCGAACCCGGCCTGCGTGCCGTCGGCGTCCATCGAGTTGAGCAGGATCTCGCCCGCGCCGAGCTCGGAGCCGCGGCGCACCCACTCGATCGCGTCGATGCCGGCGGAGCGCCGGCCGCCGTGGGTGGTCACCTCGAACCCGCTGGGCTGATCATCTGCACGTCGAGCGTCAACGCTCAGCACGAGCACCTGATTCCCGAAGCGGTGCGCGATCTCGCCGATCACGTCGGGTCGGGCGATCGCGGCGGTGTTGATGCCGACCTTGTCGGCGCCCGCGCGCAGCAGCCGGTCGACGTCGTCGACGGTGCGCACTCCCCCGCCGACGGTGAGCGGGATGAAGACCTGCTCGGCGGTCTGGCCGACGATGTCGTAGGTGGTGGAGCGGTCGCCGCTGGAGGCGGTGATGTCGAGGAACGTCAGCTCGTCGGCGCCCTCGGCGTCGTACACGCGCGCCATCTCGACCGGGTCGCCCGCGTCGCGCAGGTCGACGAAGTTGACGCCCTTGACGACGCGACCGCCGTCCACGTCCAAACAGGGGATCACACGGACGGCTAGGCTCACGGCCATGAGCGTAGTCCGTGGGTCCGCCGTCGCGACGAGCCGCCTGTGGGTGGTCGCCGCGGTCGCTGCCCTGACCCTCGCCGCGTGCTCCGACTCGCCCGAGGAGACGCCCGATCCCACCGGGTCGACGACCTCGGCCTCGCCCAGCGCGACCACCGAGTCGCCCACCGCCGAGGCGCCCGCGCCGCTGCCGGCGATCGAGGAGCTCACCGTCGTGCCCGGCGCCGTCGGCCCCGTCACCACCGGGATGTCGAAGGACGAGGCGCTCGCCACCGGCCTGTTCGACGCCGACGTCGAGGTGCCCGGCGAGGAGTGCGGCCGCACCGAGCCGCTGGGCTGGAAGTCCGCGTACGCCTCCTCGCTCGACGTGCTGACGAAGGAGGACGGCACCGTCGTGTCGCTGGGCGTGCGGGGCGAGCAGCCGCGCACCGCCGACGGCCTCGGTGTCGGCAGCACGCTCAAGGACGTCACCGGCGTCTACGAGACCGCCGAGATGACCGAGGCCGGCTACGGCCAGACCGGGGTGTTCGTCACCGAGGGCGACGCGTGGCTGGGCTTCCTGTTCGCCGAGGACACCGAGGCGGTCGGCCCGACCAGCAAGGTCCTGATGCTCGAGGTCACCACGGGCACGCGTCCCGACCTCATGCGCGACGGCTGCTGAGCCTCAGTCCTCCGTCGTCTCGCGGCGGTGCCGCACGATGCGGCGCTCGTGGTGCTCGATGCGGTCCTTGCGCTTGAGGACCTGCATCAGCCAGCCGGCGCCGACGCCCAGGATCGGGAAGACCGGCCAGAAGAAGCCGGCCTGCCCCGCGAGGATGTCACCGAAGTTCGTGGCGCCCCAGATGCCCGTGGTCAGGACGCTGATGCCCACGAATCCGTTGCGGGCGTCGCGCGCCTCGCGGCGGTAGCGCCGCACCGCCTGCTCGTGGACCGACGACTCCTGCGGCAGCTGCGGCTCGAGGTCCTGCAGCAGCGGCGCGAACTCGCCGAGCAGCGTCGCAGCGAGCGCGTCGGCGGAGCGCCGGTCGAACTCGATGCGGTCGAGCCGGCCGTCGGCGTACGCCTCGCGCAGGCACTCGATCGCGGTCTCGCGATCGGCGTCGGACGCGCGCACGCCCGCGACCTCGGGACGGCGCGGGTCGGCGCTGAAGCGGCTCCAGTCGACCTGCGCGCCCATGTCAGTCCCGGACCGCGTCGAGCGCCTCGGGCAGCGTGAACGCTCCCGCGTAGAGCGCCTTGCCGACGATCGCGCCCTCGACGCCGATCCCCGTGAGGGAGGCGATCGCGCGCAGGTCGTCGAGGCTGGAGACGCCGCCGGAGGCGACGACGGGCTGGTCGGTCTGCTCGCAGACCTGGCGCAGGAGGTCGAGGTTGGGGCCGGACAGCGTGCCGTCCTTCGTGACGTCGGTGACGACGTAGCGGGCGCAGCCGTCGGCGTCGAGCCGCGCCAGGGTCTCGAAGAGGTCGCCGCCCTCCTTGACCCAGCCGCGGGCGGCCAGCGTGCGGCCGCGGACGTCGAGGCCCACGGCGATGCGGTCGCCGTACCGGGCGATCGCCGAGCGGCACCAGTCGGGATCCTCGATCGCGGCGGTGCCGAGGTTGACCCGGCGGCAGCCGGTGGCCATCGCGGCGTCGAGCGACTCGTCGTCGCGGATCCCGCCCGACAGCTCGACCTTCACGTCGAGGCGGCCGACGACCTCGGCCAGCAGCTCGCGGTTGCTGCCCTTCCCGAACGCGGCGTCGAGGTCGACCAGGTGGATCCACTCGGCGCCATCGGCCTGCCATTGCAGGGCCGCGTCGAGCGGGGAGCCGTAGGACGTCTCGCTGCCGAGCTCGCCCTGGACGAGGCGCACGGCCCGTCCCTCGGCGACGTCGACGGCGGGGAGGAGTTCGAGAGTCACCCCGCGATCGTATCGAGGCACCTCCGTAGAGTGAGCGGGCCATGAACGACAGCCACGCCGAGCATCCGTCCCCCGAGGACGACGATCCCACCGAGCCGACCGCCGTCACCCTGCCCCACACTCCCGCCGAGGACGTCCTGGGCGTCCTGACGGGCACGTGGCTGGCCTCGCTGGGCCTGCACCTGCTCTACGAGGCGCACGCCGTCACGGGCGGCACCGCGGGACTCTCGCTGCTGATCACCTACGCCGTGGCGCTGCCGCTCCCGGTGGTCCTGCTCGTGGCGAACGTGCCGTTCTTCGCGCTCGCGCTGTGGAAGAAGGGCCTGCAGTTCACCGTCCGGTCGGTGATCGCCGTCGCGCTGCTCTCGTTCTTCACCGCGATCCACGCCGAGATGATCCCCTCCCCCGACCTTGCCCCGGTCTACGGCATCGTCACCGGCAACCTGCTCGCCGGCACGGGCATCCTCATCCTCTTCCGGCACGGCTCGAGCCTCGGCGGCTTCAGCGTCCTGGCGCTCATCGCGCAGGAGCAGGCGGGCCTGCGCGCCGGCTACGTGCAGATGGCGCTCGACGTGCTGGTGGTGCTGGCGGCGATCCTCGTCGTGCCGTGGGACAACGTGCTGCTGTCCGCGATGGGCGCGGTCATCCTCAACATCGTGCTGGCGTTCAACCACCGTCCCGAGCGCTACCGGGCCTGAGGGACGCAGGATGAGGCATACGGCCCCGCTGGGGTACCCGAATGCCTCATCGTTCGTCGGCTAGAGGGTGGCGATCCAGTTCTCGAGCAGGCGGCGGCCCGCGTCGCCCGACTTCTCGGGGTGGAACTGCGTGGCCCACAGCGGGCCGTGCTCGACGGCCGAGACGAAGCGGTCGCCGCCGTACCCGGTCCACGTGACGCCGGGCGGCGTGAACGCGGTGCCCTCGGCGTCGACGAGCCAGTCGCGCACGCCGTAGGAGTGCACGAAGTAGAACCGCTCGGACTCCAGGCCTGCGAACATCCGCGACTCGGCGGGAGGCTCGATCGTGTTCCAGCCCATGTGGGGCACGATCGGCGCCTGGAGGCGCTCCACCGTGCCCGGCCACTCGCCGCAGCCGGTGGTCCGCACGCCGTGCTCGATGCCCTCCGCGAACAGGATCTGCATGCCGACGCAGATGCCCAGCACGGGACGGCCCGCGATGAGCCGGCGCTCGATGATCCGCTCGCCGTCGACCTCGCGCAGGCCGCGCATGCACGCCGCGAACGCGCCGACGCCGGGCACCAGCAGACCGTCGGCCTGCTCGGCGACCGAGCGGTCGGAGGTCAGCACGACCGACACCTGGGTGGCCTCGCCGGCACGCTCGACCGCGCGCACCGCGGAGCGCACGTTGCCCGAGCCGTAGTCCAGGACCGCGACCGTGGTCATCGGGCCGCTCCGCTCACAGCGCGCCCTTCGTGGACGGGATGCCCGTCTCACGCGGGTCGGGCTCGACGGCGGTGCGCAGGGCGCGGGCGAGCGCCTTGAACTGGCACTCGGCGATGTGGTGAGGGTCGCGACCGGCCAGCAGGTTCATGTGCATCGTGATCCCGGCGTGGTGCGCGATCGACTCGAAGACGTGCGACGTCAGCGAGCCGATGTAGGAGCCGCCGATGATCGCGGTGATCTGGCGCTCCGGCTCACCGGTGTGCACGAAGTAGGGACGGCCCGAGACGTCGACCACGCACTGCGCGATGGCCTCGTCGAGCGGCACCATCGCGTTGCCGTAGCGGCGGATGCCGGCCTTGTCGCCGAGCGCCTCGCGGATCGCCTGGCCGATGCAGATCGCGGTGTCCTCCACCGTGTGGTGGGCGTCGATGTGCAGGTCGCCCTCGGAGCGGACGGTGAGGTCCATCAGCGAGTGGCGGCCCAGCGCCGTGAGCATGTGGTCGTAGAAGCCCACGCCCGTGCTGATCTCCGTGCGGCCGCTGCCGTCGAGGTCGAGCTCGACGACGACGTGCGACTCGGAGGTCTTCCGCTCGATCCGTGCGGTCCTGCGCTCGCTCATCGGGGGTCTACCTCCATCAGTGCGGCGCGGAACGCCTGCATCTCCTCGGGGGTGCCGATCGACACCCGCAGCCAGCCCTCGGGCCCCACCTCGCGGATGAGGACGCCTCGGTCGACCAAACCCTCCCACACCGCGTGGCGATCGGCGAAATGCCCGAACAGCACGAAGTTGGCGTCGGAGGCGGCCACGTCGTACCCGCGTCCGGACAGCCAGTCGGCCGTCTCGTCGCGGGTCTCGCGCAGCGCGTCGACCTGGGCGAGCAGCTCGTCGGTGTGCCGCAGGGCGCCGAGCGCGGTGGCCTGCGTGACGGCCGACAGGTGGTACGGCAGCCGCACGATGCGCAGCGCGTCGACGACCGCAGCGTCGGCCGCGAGGTAGCCGAGCCGGCCACCGGCCAGCGCGAACGCCTTGCTCATCGTGCGCGTGACGATGAGTCGCGGGTGGTCGTCCAGCAGCTCGAGTGCCGTGGGCGTGCCGGCGCGGCGGAACTCCGCGTAGGCCTCGTCGACCACGACGATGCCGGGAGCGACGTCGAGCACGGCGCGCAGCTCCTCGGGCGCCAGCGCGGTGCCCGTGGGGTTGTTCGGCGAGGTCAGGAAGACGACCTCGGGCTGCTCGGCCTCGATCAGCGCGACCGCCGCGGCGACGTCGATCGCGAAGTCCTCGCGCCGGCGTCCGGCCACCCAGCGGGTGTGGGTGTTGCGGGCGTACTCGGGGTACATCGAGTAGGTCGGCGCGAAGGACACGGCGGTGCGGCCGGGGCCTCCGAAGGCCTGCAGGATCTGCTGCATGACCTCGTTGGAGCCGTTGGCCGCCCACACGCGCTCGGCCGTGAGGCCGTGCCCGAGATAGCCGGCGAGGGCCTCGCGCAGCGCCCACGCCTCGCGGTCGGGGTAGCGGTTCAGCTCGAGCGCGGCCTCCTGCACGGCCGCGGCGATGTCGGCCGCGGCCTCCTGGCTGGGACCGTACGGGTTCTCGTTCGTGTTGAGGCGCACCGGGACGTCGATCTGCGGGGCGCCGTAGGGCACCTCGTCGCGCAGCTCGTCACGGATGGGCACCCAGGCGGGGACCGTCATCGCGTCGTCGCCTCGCGCTCCAGGCGGACGGTCACGGCGGCGCCGTGCGAGGGCAGGTCCTCGGCCTCGGCGAGCGTGACCACCTGCGGTCCGACCTCGCGCAGGGCGGCGTCGCTGTAGGTCACGACGTGCATGTTCTTGACGAACGCGCGCACCGAGAGGCCCGACGAGTGGCACGCGCAGCCCGCGGTGGGCAGCACGTGGTTCGAGCCGGCGGCGTAGTCGCCCAGCGACACGGGCGCGAACGACCCGACGAAGACCGCGCCGGCGTTGACGATCCTGGCGGCCACGGCCGCCGAGTCGGCGGTCTGGATCTCGAGGTGCTCCGCGGCGTACGCGTTCGCCACGTCGACGCCCTGGCCGGTGTCGCGCACCAGGACGGTCGCCGACTGCTGGCCCGCGAGCGCGGTGCGGATCCGCTCCTCGTGGCGCGCGGTGGGCACCTGGCGCTCCAGCTCGGCGTCGACGGCGTCGGCCAGCTCGAGCGAGTCGGTGATCAGCACCGCGGCGGCCATCGGGTCGTGCTCGGCCTGGCTGATGAGGTCCGCCGCGACGAACGCGGGATCGGCGGTGGCGTCGGCCACGATGGCGATCTCGGTGGGACCGGCCTCGGAGTCGATCGCGACGACGCCCTGCAGGTGACGCTTCGCGGCGGCGACGTAGATGTTGCCCGGGCCGGTGATGAGGTTGACCGGCTCGCTCTCCTGCGTGCCGTACGCCAGCATCGCCAGCGCCTGCGCGCCACCGGCGGCGTAGACCTCGTCGATGCCCAGTCGCGCGCAGGCGGCCAGGATCGTGGGGTGCGGGAGGCCGCCGAACTCGGCCTGTGGCGGGCTGGCCAGGGCGATGCCCGGGACGCCCGCGACCTGGGCGGGGACGGCGTTCATGATCACGGTGCTGACCAGCGGCGCGAGGCCGCCGGGCACGTAGAGGCCGACGCGCTGCATCGGCACGATGCGCCGCTCGACGGTGGCGCCGGGCGCGACCTCGATCTCGACCGTGCGCTCGAGCTCGGCCTCGCAGGTGGCTCGCAGCCGGCGGATCGACTCGTCGATCGCGTCGAGCACGGCCGGGTCGAGTCCGGCGCGGGCCTTCTCGATGTCCTCGGCCGAGACGCGCAGCCGCTCGGGGCGCACGCCGTCGAAGCGCTCGCCCGCGTCGAGCACCGCCTCGGCGCCTCGATCGCGCACGTCGTCGCAGATCGGGACGACGGCCGCGAGGGCATGCTCGACGTCGACCTCGGCACGGGGCACCGCGTCGCGGTAGCCGTCGGTCTGGTCTCTCAGGTCGAGTCGTCGAAGCACGTGTGAAGTCTAGGTCGCGCCATGGCCTAGCCTCGCAGCGTGTCCCGCTCCCCCGACGCCGTGCGCTGGCAGCAGCCCGTCACGGCCGGCGCCGTCACCGCCCTCGTCGGCTTCACGTCGTCGTTCGCCGTCGTGCTGGCGGGCCTGCGCGCCGTCGGGGCGTCGCCGTCGCAGGCGGCCAGCGGCCTGCTCGCGCTGACCGTGGGCTTCGGCCTGCTCATCGTCGGGCTCGCGCTCGTGCACCGCGTGCCGGTGACCCTCGCGTGGTCCACGCCGGGCGCCGCACTGCTGGTCTCCACGGGCGCCGTCGAGGGCGGCTGGCCCGCCGCCGTGGGCGCGTTCGTCGTCACGGGCGTGCTCATCGCGCTGATCGGCGCGGTCCCCCTGCTGGGCGACCTCGTGGCGCGGATCCCCACCGAGATCGCCCAGGCGATGCTGGCCGGCATCCTGCTGCAGCTGTGCCTCGCGCCGTTCCTCGCCCTCGCGGACTCGCCGGGGTACGTCCTGCCGGTGATCCTCGCGTGGCTCGTGACGAGCCGCGTGGCTCCGCGCTGGGCCGTCCCGGTGGCGCTGCTCGTCGCCGTCGGCGCGATCGCGGTGGCCGCGAACCGCTCCGGACAGTCGCTCGACACCGCCTCGCTGGTCCCGCGGCTGGAGTGGACCACCCCGACGTGGACGTGGCCCGCGATCGTCGGCATCGCGCTGCCCCTGACGATCGTCACGATGGCCTCGCAGAACCTGCCCGGCGCAGCGGTGCTGCGCAGCTTCGGCTTCTCCGTGCCGTGGCGCTCGTCGGTGGTCGCGACGGGCGTCGGCACCGCGCTCGTCGCCCCGTTCGGCGGTCACGCGATGAATCTCGCCGCGCTGTCGGCCGCGCTCGCGGCCGGGGACGAGGCCGGCCCCCGGGAGCGCCGCTGGGTCGCCGCCGTGTCGGCCGGCGTGGGGTACCTCGTCATCGCGGCGGCCGCGGGACTCGTCGTCGCGCTGGCCGCGGTCGCTCCCCCGGGAATCATCGAGGCGGTCGCCGGACTCGCGCTGATCGGCGCGCTCGTCGGATCGCTGCAGGGCGCGTTCGAGCAGCCTCGGCACCGCACGAGCGCGGGACTGACGTTCCTGCTCGCCGCCTCGGGGATCTCGCTGCTGTCGGTCGGCGCCGCGTTCTGGGCCCTGCTGCTGGGCCTCGCAGTGCGCGCCACCCTCGACCGCCCCTGACGATTCGCCGGCCGAGGAAATGGTCCGTAACGCCGGAAATCTGACCCCGGACGGAGGTAGCCTCTCGCTCGTGGCCAACAAGAAGGTCGGCGAGGCGACCCCCGCGCTTGCGGCACTGCACCGTGCCGGCGTCGAGGTCACCGCCCACACGTACGAGCACGACCCCCGCGCCCGGTCCTACGGTCACGAGGCGGCCGACGCGCTCGGCCTCGAGCACGCGCGGGTCTTCAAGACGCTGATGATCGACGTCGACGGCCTCCTGGCGGTCGCGGTGGTCCCGGTCTCGGGAAGCCTCGACCTCAAGCGCGCCGCCTCGGCGCTGAACGGCAAGCGGGCCCAGCTGGCGGACGCCGCGGCGGCCCAGCGGGCCACCGGCTACGTCCTGGGCGGGATCAGCCCGTTCGGCCAGCGCAAGCTGCACCGCACCGTGGTCGACGTCAGCGCGCTGACGCACCCGACCGTGTTCGTCTCGGGCGGCCGGCGCGGCCTCGACCTCGAGCTGGCGCCCGAGGACCTCGTGGCGCACACCCGGGCGGTCACCGCTCGGATCGCGCGCTGACGTCGTCGATCTCCTCGTCGTCCTCGGTCCCGTCGGTGCTGAGGTAGAGCGAGAGCGTGTAGCTCAGCACCGAGACGAGCGGCCACACCAGGAACGGGACGAGGGCGTCGACCGCGAGCGGGGCGGACACCTGCTCCCCTGCCTTCAGACCCGTGACGTCCTCGAGCGGGCCGGGGCCGAGCCAGATGCCGAGGCGCCAGCACAGCAGCGCGGCGGCGGTGGACGCCGCCGTGAGGCCGAGCACGATCTCCCAGCGGACGGCCCGGGTGACGCGGTGGACCACGACGCCCGACACGACGCCCAGCACGATCCCGATGATCGTGAACACCGCGACGACCTGGAACGTGCCGGCGGCGTTGCCCTCGGTGAGGACGAGGCCGCGCTCGGTGGCCAGCCACTGCGACGGCCGCGCGAACGCCCACCAGGCGAACGCCGCGGGAGCTCCCGAGGCGACGACGGCCAGCAGCACCTTGGTGGTGCGGGTCATGCGAGGCACCCCGGGCCGAGCAGCTCCTTGAGGTCGGCGAACAGCGACGACGTCGTGGAGACGCGCAGGCCCTTGTCGAGGCGCATCGTGGTGGTCTTGCCCTGGCCCGTGAGCCGCAGGTGCACCTCGGTGACGCCCGGGTGCGAGCCCAGCACCTGCTTGAACGCGTTGATCGTGTCGATCGTGCAGCGCGACGCCGCCAGGCTGACGACGAGCGGCTGGTCGGTGCGGCCCTCGCCGATCGCGGGCCGGGTGACCTCGTTGGCCGACAGGTCCATGCCCTCGTCGTTGCGCCGCACGCGGACCTTGGCCACCACGAGCGAGTCCTGCGTGAGCACCGACGACGCGAGGTTGTAGGCGGCCGGGAACACGGCGATGTCGACCGAGCCCTCGAGGTCCTCGAGCGTGATCGTGGCCCAGGTGTCGCCCTTCTTGCTCATGCGGCGCTGCACGTTGGTGACCAGGCCGCACAGCTTGAGGACGTCGCCGTCGGGACGGTCGCCGTCGAGCAGGGTGCCGATCGAGGAGTCGGAGTTGGCGGCCAGCACGTGCTCGAGCCCGCCGAGCGGGTGGTCGGACACGTAGAGGCCGAGCATGTCGCGCTCGAAGGCGAGCTTCTGCGTCTTGTCCCAGTCGGCGATGTCGGGGACCGTGATGCCGAGTCCGTCGAACTCCTCCTCGAACGCGCCGAACAGCGAGTCCTGGCCGATCGCGGCGTTGCGCTTGATGTCGATGTACTGGTCGACGGCCTCCTCGGCGATCGACGCGAGCGCCCGCCGGCCGTGGCCGAGGGAGTCGAACGCACCCGCCTTGATGAGCGAGTCGAGCACGCGCTTGTTGCACACCTGCGTGGGGACCTTGTCGAGGAAGTCGGCGAAGTCCGTGAACGCGCCCTTGGTCTCGCGGGCCTCGATGATGCCGGCCACGACGTTGGCGCCGACGTTGCGCACGGCGGTGAGGCCGAAGCGGATGTCGGGCCCGACCGAGGCGAAGTTCGCGACCGAGTCGTTGACGTCGGGCGGCAGCACCTTGATGCCCAGGCGCCGGCACTCGGCCAGGTAGAGCGCGGACTTGTCCTTGTCGTCCTTGACGCTGGTGAGCAGGGCCGCCATGTACTCGGCGGGGTAGCGCGCCTTGAGATAGGCGGTCCAGTAGCTGATGACGCCGTACGAGGCCGAGTGCGCCTTGTTGAAGGCGTAGTCGGCGAACGGGACGAGGATCTCCCACAGCGTCTTGACCGCGGCCTTGGAGAACCCGCGCTCGATCATGCCGGCCTCGAAGCCCACGAACTCCTGCTGCAGGACCTCGCGCTTCTTCTTGCCCATCGCGCGACGCAGGTTGTCGGCCTGTCCGAGCGAGTACCCGGCCAGCACCTGGGCGATCTCCATGACCTGCTCCTGGTACACGATCAGCCCGTAGGTGGTGCCCAGGATCGGCTTCAGCGCCTCGGTCAGCTCAGGATGGATGTAGTCGATCTCCTGGCGACCGTTCTTGCGCTTCGCATAGTTCGTGTGGCTGTCCGCGCCCATCGGTCCGGGGCGGTACAGCGCGATGACGGCGCTGATGTCCTCGAAGTTGTCCGGCTGCATCTGCTTGAGCAGCTGGCGGATCGGCGGCGAGTCGAGCTGGAAGACGCCGAGGGTGTCGCCGCGGCACAGCAGCGCGTAGGCCTCGGGGTCGTCGAAGCCCAGGTCCTCCAGCACGAGGTCGACGTCGCGATTGGCCTTGATGTTCTCGATGGCGTCGTTGAGGACCGTGAGGTTGCGCAGGCCCAGGAAGTCCATCTTGACCAGGCCGAGCGACTCGCACATCGGGTAGTCGAACTGGGTGATGACCGAGCCGTCGGCCTCGCGCTTCATGATCGGCACGATGTCCAGCAGCGGGTCGCTGCTCATGATGACGCCGGCGGCGTGCACGCCCCAGTTGCGGATCTGGCCCTCGAGGCCGAGCGCGATGTCGTAGACCTTGCGGACGTCGGGGTCCTGCGCATGCAGGTCGCGGAAGTCCTTGCCGTCGTTGTAGCGGCTGTGCGACTCGTCGAAGATGTCGCCGAGCTTGACGCCCTTGCCCATCACGTCGGCGGGCATCGCCTTGGTGATCTTGTCGCCCATCGCGAACGGGTAGTCCAGGATGCGGCTGGCGTCCTTGACCGCGGCCTTGGACTTGAGCCGGCCGAACGTGGCGATCTGGGCGACCTTGTCGGTGCCGTACTTGCGCGTGACGTACTGGATGACCTCGCCGCGACGACGCTCGTCGAAGTCGATGTCGAAGTCGGGCATCGAGGGGCGCTCGGGGTTGAGGAAGCGCTCGAAGATCAGGCCGTTCTGCAGCGGGCACAGGTCGGTGATCCGCAGCGCGTAGGCGGCGATCGAGCCGGCGCCCGAGCCACGGCCGGGTCCGACGCGGATGCCGTTGTCCTTCGACCAGTTGATGAAGTCGGCGACCACGAGGTAGTAGCCGCAGTACCCCTTCTGGGCGATGACCGCGAGCTCCATCTCGGTACGGGCGCGGACGTCGTCGCCGAAGTCCTTCCCGTAGCGGGCCTCGATGCCGCGCCAGACCTCCTGGCGGAACCAGGACTCCTCGGTCTCGCCGTCGGGGACGTCGGCGCGGGCCATGTAGCCGCCCGTGGACTCGGTGAACTCGACGTCGCAGCGCTCGGCGATGAGCAGCGTGTTGTCGCACGCCTCCTTCATCCCGTGCTTGTCCTCCCACAGGGACCGCATCTCGGCCGCGGACTTGATGTAGTAGCCACCGCCGTCGAAGCGCAGGCGCTTCTCGTCGCTGATGCGCTTGCCCGACGCGACGCAGATGAGCGCGTCGTGCGCGGCCGCGTCCTGCGGGTGCGTGTAGTGCGAGTCGTTCGTGGCCACGGGCGGGATGCCGAGCTCGCGGCCGAGGCGCAGCAGGTCCTCGCGGACCCGGCGCTCGACCGAGATGTCGTGGTCCATCAGCTCGAGGAAGAGGTTCTCCTTTCCGAAGATCTCCTGCAGCTCGGCGGCCTCGCGGCGGGCCTCCTCGTACTGGCCCAGCCGCAGCCGGGTCTGGACGGCGCCCGACGGGCAGCCCGTGGTGGCGATGAGTCCGGTGGAGTAGCGCTCGAGCAGCTCGCGGTCGGCGCGCGGCTTGTAGTAGTAGCCCTCGAGGCTGGACAGGGACGACAGCCGGAAGAGGTTGTGCATGCCCTCGGTGGACGAGGCCCACATCGTCATGTGGGTGTACGCGCCACCGCCGGCGACGTCGTCGCCGCCCTCCTCGGCCGCGTTGCCACGGCCCCAGCGGACGCGCTTCTTCTCGCTGCGGTGCGTGCCCGGCGTGAGGTAGGCCTCGAGGCCGATGATCGGCTTGACGCCGTGCTTGCGAGCGGTGTTCCAGAAGTCGTAGGCGCCGTGCACGTTGCCGTGGTCGGTCATCGCGATGGCCGGCATCTCCTGCTGCGCCGTGCGCTCGAACAGCCCGTCCAGCAACGAGTGTCCGTCGAGCATCGAGTACTCCGTGTGGACGTGCAGGTGCACGAAGCTCGAGTCACTCGCCATGGTCGCCGTCGGCCTCCGCTACGTCGTTCTGGTCCCGGATCCGGGGACAGTGGTCGAAGCCGCAGACAGGGTCGGCGGCCGGGGATCGGGGAAGGACTCCAGCCTACGTGAGCGCCCGACCGGAGTCGGTAGGGCACGCCCGCGCGGGAGTCCTCCCCCGGTGCGCTACTTGCTCGCGGCGCGCTGGTAGGCGCGGACCGACAGAGGCACGAACACCGCGACGATCAGCACGGTCCACAGGAGCGTGTAGATCACGGGGTGCTGCAGGCTCCAGGCGTCGGGCACGGGCACGCCGTCCGGGACGTTGCCGAACAGCTCGCGCACCGCCTGGGTGACGGCCGAGACCGGGTTCCACTCGACGAACGGCTTGAGGAAGTCGGGGAACGACTCGGTGGGCACGAACGCGTTGGAGACGAACGTCAGCGGCATGATCACGATGAACGACGCGTTGTTGATCACGTCGACGCTGGGCACGATGAGGCCGATCCACGCCATGATCCAGCTGATCGCGTAGGCGAACACGAGCAGCAGCGCGAAGGCGCCGAGCATCTTCGGGATGCCGTTGTGCGCGCGCCAGCCGACGAGCAGGCCCGTCAGCGCCATGATGATCAGCGAGAGCACGTTGTAGACGACGTCCGCGCCCGTGCGCCCCACGAGCACCGCCGAGCGGGACATCGGCAGTGACCGGAACCGGTCGATGAAGCCCTTCTGCATGTCCTCGGCCATCGCCGCGCCGGAGAACGTGGCGCCGAACACCACGGTCTGCGCGAAGATGCCGCCGATCAGGAACTCCTTGTAGTCCAGGCCCGGACCGGCGTCGATCGCGCCGCCGAACACGTACGCGAACAGCAGGACGAACATGATGGGCGAGATCAGGACGAAGACCATGATCTCGGGGACGCGCTTGATCTTGATGAGGTTGCGCTTGGCGCAGACCCAGCCGTCGCTGAGCACGCGGAGCGGACCGCTGCGCTGGGTGAGGGTGGTCATCGCGTGACCTCCTGATCGGTGGTGGCGTCCTCGGCCTCGTGGCCGGTCAAGGACAGGAACACGTCGTCGAGGGTGGGACGCCGCAGGCCGATGTCGAGCACGTCGATGCCCGCCCCGCGGATGTTGCCCAGGACCTGCATGAGGTCGTCGGCGCCAGAGCCGCTGACCGCGGCGGCCACGGAGCGCTCGCGCACCGTGACCTCGCCCTTGGCGACCTCGGCGAGGAAGTCGCGGACGCGCGACGCGTGGGCCGGGTCGTCCACCACGACCTCGATCCGCTCGCCGCCGACCTGGGACTTCAGCTGGTCGGCCGTGCCCTCGGCGATCGACCGCCCGCGGTCGATCACGATGATGTTGTCGGCCAGCAGGTCGGCCTCCTCGAGGTACTGCGTCGTGAGCAGCACCGTCGCGCCGGAGGAGACGAGGTCGGAGATGACCTCCCACATCTGCTGGCGGCTGCGCGGGTCGAGGCCCGTGGTGGGCTCGTCCAGCACGATCACCGGCGGCTCGGCGACCAGAGCGCCCGCGAGGTCGAGCCGGCGACGCATGCCGCCGGAGTAGGTCTTCGAGGGCCGGTCGGCCGCGTCGGACAGGCCGAACCGGGCGAGCAGGTCGCGGGCGCGCGCGCCGGCGTCCTTGGCCTTCATCCCGTACAGCCGCCCGACCATCTCGAGGTTCTCGTAGCCCGTCAGGTACTCGTCGACCGCCGCGTACTGCCCGGACAGGCCGATGCGCCGGCGCACGCCGTCGGGATCGGCCCGGACGTCGACCCCGGCCACCGTGGCCTGGCCCTCGTCGGGCGTGAGCAGGGTGGTGAGGATGCGGACCGCCGTGGTCTTGCCCGCACCGTTGGGCCCGAGCAGTCCCAGGACGGTGCCCTCGGGCACCGCCAGGTCGAGCCCGGCGAGGGCCTCGACGTCGCCATAGCGCTTGACCAGTCCGGTCGCGCGGATCATGTCGCTCATCCCTCGATCATGGGCCACACACCCGACAGAAATCAGCCCTTGGCTGCCGACTCGTTCCGTCAGTGGTAGAAATTGCCCAGCACTGACTCGAACTCGGGGGGTTCATCATGGCTGTCGACCTGCAGCAGGTCATCCGTTTCCATCCCGACGCACTCGACGTCCCGGGCGATCCGGATCGTCTGCGTCACGGTGCCGAGAAGCTCCAGGACCTCGTGGCCGAGCTGACCGACGTCGGCAAGCGCCTGCGCGAGGCCGACGCGCCGCAGGAGACGCGCGGACCCACCGTCCGCGCGATGTCGCGCGTCGCCGGCACGCTCGGCCAGGTCCTGGAGGCCGACGCCGATCAGCTCTCCGATCTCGTCGAGCTGATCCGTCGCCAGGCCGATCGCATGACCGACGCCCTGGGCACCCTCGACGAGACCCGTCGCCGCTGGCGTCAGGCCCGCCAGGACCTGCGCGACCAGGTGGGCGACCTCAACGAGCAGGCTGCCCGCGAGCACCGCGAGGCCGAGCGCGAGCGGGCCGAGCATCGCGAGCGCGAGCGGGCCGAGCGTCGCGAGCGCGAGCGGGCCGAGAGGGACCGCAAGGGCGGCGGCGGCGGTGGCGGCGGCGCCGATCGCGACCACGAACGCCGCGAGCCCGAGCCGCCCACCGAGGCGAGCGACCTGATCAAGATGGCGGACCAGCAGGTCCTGAACCAGGTCGAGGGCCCGCTGCGGCGCCTCGCCGGCCTCGAGTTCACCGACCGGCACGGGTCCGTCGCGATCATGCTCGACGGCAAGGCCGACCAGATCGCCGAGCGCTACCGCCAGACCGTGCAGGCGATCTTCGACGAGCTCGTCGAGGCGCTGCGCGGGGTGAACCGCCTCGACAACCAGCTCGTCGAGCAGCTCCCCCGGCAGCGGCAGGCGATCGCCGGGCCGGTGAAGTCCGGGGACGACCAGTCCACGCCCGATCCCACACGGCTGTCGCGCCCCGACGACATCGCCTCCGTCGGCGAGGAGCTGCAGGACTGCGCGCGCGCCCTCGACACGGCCGCCGAGCGCCTGCAGGAGATCCGCCTCGCGATCCGCGAGGGCCGCCTCACCCCCGAGGACGAGCGGATCGGCAGCATGAACGGCTTCGAGCGCACCTGGAAGGAGCACCTGCAGGAGGTGCGCGAGGACCTGAACCACGCCCGCAAGGCCAGCGCCGACATCGCCCGCGAGCTGCGCGAGCTCGACGAGCGCGGCGCCCGCGAGGTGCGGCGCAGCTTCCGCAACGGCTGACACGCCGGACCGCCGATTCCCTCGCGGAACGGCCCGCCGAGCCGGTACGGTGAGCGGAATTTCGCCTCGTGACGCACGGGGCGTGCTGAGCAGGGGGTGACCCATGAGTCGATCCGACGAGCCGTCCGGCGTGGTGCCGGCGGAGCGCACGGACTACTGGAACGCGTTCTACGCGGACGGCGGCGTCGCCCGGCGTCCCGTCCCGTCCCAGTTCGCCGCCTTCGTGGCTGGCGAGCTCGACGGGCCCACGCGGATCCTCGAGTTCGGCAGCGGATCGGGACGCGACTCGCTCTTCCTCGCCGCGCACGGGCACGACGTGACCGGCGTCGACGGCTCGAAGGCCGCGGTCGAGGCGTGCTCCGAGCTGGCCGAGGAGCTGGGGCTCGACGTCGAGTTCGTCAGTGCCTCGATCGACCAAGAGGGGCTGGCCGCGCAGCTGCGCGTCGAGCCCGGGAACACCCTCGTCTACGCACGCTTCTTCGTGCACGCGATCACCGACGACGAGCAGGCGGCGTTCCTGCGCCTGGTCGCCGAGCTCACCTCGCCCGGCGACCGGCTCGCCGTCGAGTACCGCACTCTGCGCGACTCCAGCGGCGCCAAGGTCACCGGCCGCCACTACCGCCGCTTCGTCGACCCCACCTCGTTCAACGCCCAGGCCGTCCTGCACGGCTTCGACGTCACCTACGCGGTGGAGGGCTACGGCTTCGCGAAGTACCGCGAGGACGACGCCTACGTCGCGCGGGCGCTGCTCACGAGGCGTTGAGGTGGAGACGCTCGGCGAGCTCCTGACCGAGACGGTCCGGTCGGCCCGCGCCGCCTTCCCCGACCTCGACTTCGTCCGGCCCGCCGGCCAGCTGCACGTCGCCCTCCCACCGACCACGGTCGACCGCGTGCGCGTCGAGCTGGCCTCGCCGTCCATCCTGCGGCTGCAGTCCCTGGGCGTGTCCACCACGCCGGCGCTCTCCCCCGTCGAGCTGGCCGCTCGCGTCACGATCACGGCGAGCAGCTTCGCCGACGGGTTCCGCGAGACGTTCGACCCCGAGCGTCTTCTCGACGCGGAGCACCCGCACGGCGTGCAGATCCGCACCGAGCACGAGGCTCTGCCGTGGGCCGAGGTCGCGTTCGCCGAGCCGGTCGAGCTCACCGCCCTGCACCTGCGTGGCATCGCGGCCCGCGCCGCGATCGAGAGCCGCGACGTGCGCGTGCTGATCGGCTCCCCCGGCGGTCCCTGGGTCACGGTCTACGACGCGCCCGGCCGCGCCGAGGAGCTGCAGGCCTGGGTCCGGGCCCGGACGGTCGACGTCCCCGACGACCTGCGGCCGACGTTCGAGCTGCTCGCCGGACCCCTCGCGCTCACCGTCGCGGGGCACTACCAGCCGGCCCGCACGGCCATGAAGTCGGCGGCGAAGCAGCTCAGCGACGAGGCGCGCCGCGAGTTCGTCCGCACCGTGAGCGAGGGCGTGCTCCACGACCGCTCCCTCGACTGGACGGCGCACGGTCCCACGCGGTCCTTCCGGTTCTGGTCGGCCGAGGAGAAGCAGGACTACGTCCGCTCCACCGTCGCGGTGGCCGACGCGCTCCGGGACCTGACGCCTCACGTGTGCTTCGGCTACGGCGCGGCGCTGGCCGTGGTGCGCGACGGCGACCTCATCCCGCACGACGACGACCTCGACCTCATCGTGGCGTTCGAGCCGCACGAGGCCGCCACGCTGCCCGAGGCCCACGCGCTGGTCGAGGACTTCCTGCGGGCGCGCGGCTTCACGGTCAAGGGCGACTTCTTCGGCCACCGGCACGTCGCGCCCGCCGGGGGCGGCAAGAACGTCGACGTGTTCTCGGCGCTGTTCGAGGGTGACCGGATCGCCTGGTACCCCGGCACGCGCGGTGCCCTCGACCGCGCGACCATGTTCCCCACCAGCGAGCGGGAGTTCCTCGGCGTGACGGTGCCGCTGCCGGCCGACCCCGTGGGCTACCTCGAGACGATCTACGGTCCCGGCTGGAGCACGCCCGACCCGGCCTTCAAGCACCGGTGGCGCAAGAAGGACTTCGCCGACCAGGCGGCGACGCCGCCCCCGCCGGAGCCCGAGCGGCGCACTGGCTGGCTGGGGAGGCTGCGTCAGTCCTGGCGGTAGGTGCTGAGGAAATGGCCCATGCGCTGGATCGCCTCCGCCAGGTCGCGCGACCACGGCAGGGTGACGATGCGCAGGTGGTCGGGATCGGGCCAGTTGAAGCCCGTGCCCTGGGTCAGCAGGATCTTCTCCGACATCAGCAGGTCCAGCACGAACTGCTGGTCGTCCTTGATCGGGTAGACCTCGGGGTCGAGGCGCGGGAACGCGTACAGGGCGCCGCGCGGCGCGACGACGCTGACGCCGGGGATCTTGCGCAGCTCGTTGACCGCGGTGTCGCGTTGCTCCAGCAGGCGGCCGCCGGGCAGGATCAGCTCCTTGATCGACTGGTAGCCGCCGAGCGCCACCTGGATCGCGTTCTGTGCCGGCACGTTGGGGCACAGCCGCATCGACGCCAGCAGGGTGAGGCCCTCGAGATAGTCCTGGGCGCGCTCGAGCGGACCGGTGACGACGAGCCAGCCCGCACGGTAGCCGCACACGCGGTACGCCTTGGAGAGGCCGTTGAACGTCAGCGTCAGGACGTCGGGCGCGATGCTGGCCAAGGGGATGTGGACGGCGTCGTCGTAGAGGATCTTGTCGTAGATCTCGTCCGCCATGAGGATCAGGTCGTGCTTGCGCGCGAGATCGGCGATCGCCGTGAGGGTCTCGCGGCTGTAGACGGCGCCCGTGGGGTTGTTCGGGTTGATGACGACGATGACCTTGGTGCGATCGGTGATCTTCGCCTCGAGGTCGGCCAGGTCGGGGTTCCAGTCGTTGTCCTCGTCGCACCGGTAGTGCACGGGGCGCCCACCGGCGAGGTTCGTCACCGCGGTCCACAGCGGGTAGTCCGGCGTGGGGATCAGCACCTCGTCGCCGTTGTCGAGCAGCGCCTGCAGGGCGATCTGGATCAGCTCGCTGACGCCGTTGCCGAGCCAGACGTCGTCGATGTCGAGGGCCGGGAAGCCCTCCTGCAGCTGGTAGTGGTGCACCACCGCACGCCGCGCGGACTGGATGCCGCGCGAGTCGGAGTAGCCCTGCGCCGTGGGCAGGCCGGCGATGACGTCCTGGAGGATCTCCGAGGGCGCGTCGAACCCGAACGGCTGCGGGTTGCCGATGTTGAGCTTGAGGATCCGATGACCCTCGGCCTCCAGCTGGGCAGCTCGCGCGCTGACGGGGCCGCGGATGTCGTACAGGACATCCCTCAACTTCTCCGACTGGCGCACGACAGGACTCATGCGCCCATTGTGCCGGACGCCCTCCACCTCCCGGCCGCGACTCCCGGCGGCGACTGAACGAGGTTTCCTGTCACTTCGCGAGGTTCGCGAACCTCGCGAGGTGACGGTTTCCCCGGTTAACCGGGGAAACTGCGGGTCAGTCCAGCTCGCGGACGACGTCGAGCGCGCGCTGGAGGTCGTCGGGGTAGGGGCTCTCGTACTCGACCCACTCCCCCGACGCCGGGTGGGTGAAGCCGAGCCGCACCGCGTGGAGCCACTGGCGCTCGAGGCCGACGCGCTTGGCCAGCACCGGGTCGGCGCCGTACAACGGGTCGCCCACGCACGGGTGCTTGATGGCGGCCATGTGCACGCGGATCTGGTGGGTGCGACCGGTCTCGAGCTTGATCTCCAGCAGCGACGCGAAGCGGTGCGCCTCGAGCGTGTCGTAGTGCGTGACCGAGGCGCGGCCGTCGGCGCGGACCGTGAACTTGAAGTCGTGCTTGGGGTGCCGGGCGATCGGCGCGTCGATCGTGCCGGTGTGCGGGTCGGGGTGGCCCTGCACGAGCGAGTGGTAGGTCTTGTCGACCGTGCGGTCGCGGAACGCCTGCTTCAGCACGGTGTAGGCGCGCTCGGACTTGGCCACGACCATGAGGCCGCTGGTGCCGACGTCGAGGCGCTGCACGATGCCCTGGCGCTCGGCCGCGCCGCTGGTGGAGATCCGCACGCCCACGCCGGCCAGGTGACCCGAGACGGTGGGCCCGTCCCAGCCCACGCCGGGATGCGCCGCAACGCCGATCGGCTTGTCGACCACGACGATGTCGTCGTCCTCGTGCACGATCGACATGCCCTCGACCTCGGTGGGGACCACCACGGCGCGCCGGGGTGCGGGGATGGTGGCCTCGATCAGCGCGCCGGGCTCGACGCGCTCGGACTTGATCGGCTGGCTGCCGTCGAGCAGCACGAGCCCCTCGGCGACGAGGTCGCCGGCGCGCGTGCGCGAGACGCCGAAGAGCCGGGCCAGGGCGACGTCGACGCGCTCGCCGGCCAGGCCCTCGGGGATGTAGACGCTGCGCACCTGCGTGGCGTCGTCGGTCACGATTCCTCCCGGGTGCCGTCGAAGCGATGTCCTCGCCACGACCGCCAGATGATGACCACGGCCGCCACCGTCAGGGCGATATCGGCCACGTTCCCCACGAAGAAGCCGGCGTAGTCGATGAAGTCCACGACGTGGCCCCGCAGGAACGACGGCTCACGGAAGAGCCGGTCGATCAAGTTTCCCACGGCGCCCCCGAGGAACAGCCCGAGCCCCACGGCCCACCACGGGTCGCGCAGCCGGGGCGCGATGACGATGAGGGTGACCGTGACGGCGATCGCGACGAGGCTCAGCACGATCGTGTAGCCCGCGGCGGTGCCGAGCGCGGCGCCGGGATTGAGCACGAAGCGCAGGCTCAGCAGGTCGCCCAGCAGCGGGATGGCGTCACGGCCGTCGAGCCGCGCGACCGCCCACCACTTGGTGAGCTGGTCGAGCGCCACGACCGCGATCGCGACGAACGCGAACAGGCCGACCCGGCGACGGCCGATCGGCTCGGTCGACGGGTCCGAGGACGGGGTCACGGGAGTCAGCGACGCTCCTCGCGACGCTTGCAGTCCATGCACAGCGTCGCGCGGGGGAACGCCATGAGGCGCAGCTTGCCGATCGGCTCGCCGCACTGCTCACAGACGCCGTAGGTGCCGTCGTCGAGACGAGCCAGCGCCTTCTCGGTCTGCAGCAGCAGCTCGCGCTGGTTCGCGGCGAGCGAGAGCTCGGCGTCGCGCTCGAGGCTGTTCGAGCCGACGTCGGCCTGGTCGTTGCCCGCGCCGTCGACACCGCCCGCCAGGATGTCCTGCAGATCACGGGCGGAGTGGTCGAGCTCGGTCCTCAGGCGGGCGAGGTCCTCGACGAGCTCCTCGCGCACGGCCTTGGCCTCCGCAGGGGTCCAGGGCTCTTCGTCCGCGCGGACGGCCAACGTGGTCTTGGGCATGCCCGGGACAGTAGACCGACCACGGGACGCGTGCAAGTCGCCCCACCGTAGGATTGGCCGAGTGAGTCAGGACGCCCCGAACGCCCCCGCAGCACAGGCTGCATCCGGTCCCTCCGCCACCCCCGCTGAGTCGCTGCGATACCGGCCCGTGCCGGCCCACGTCGACCTGCCGGCGATGGAGCGCGAGATCCTCGACCTGTGGGCCGAGCAGGGCACCTTCGCCGCCAGCCTGAGCACCCGCGCCGACGCGCCGCGCTGGACCTTCTACGAGGGCCCGCCCACCGCGAACGGCGTCCCCGGCACCCACCACGTGGAGGCCCGCGTCTTCAAGGACGTCTTCCCGCGCTTCAAGACCATGCAGGGCTTCCACGTCGAGCGCAAGGCCGGCTGGGACTGCCACGGCCTGCCCGTGGAGATCGCCGTCGAGAAGGAGCTCGGCTTCAACGGCAAGCCCGACATCGAGGCCTTCGGCATCGCGGAGTTCAACGCGAAGTGCCGCGAGTCCGTCCTGCGCAACGTCGACCAGTTCGAGACCATGACCGAGCGCATGGCGTACTGGACCGACATGTCCGACCCCTACCGCACGATGGACGCCTCGTATGTCGAGAGCGTGTGGTGGGCGCTGTCGCAGATCCACGGCAAGGGCCTGCTGGTCGAGGACTACCGCGTCGCGCCGTACTGCCCGCGCTGCGGCACCACGCTGTCCGACCACGAGCTCGCGCAGGGCTACGAGACCGTCGTCGATCCCTCGGTCTACGTGCGCTTCCCGCTGACGTCGGGCCCGTGGGAGGGCACCGACCTGCTGGTCTGGACCACCACGCCGTGGACCCTCGTGTCGAACACGGCCGTCGCCGTGCACCCCGAGGTCACCTACGTCGTGGCCACGAACGGCACCGACCGCGTCGTCGTGGCCGAGCCGCTCGTCGCCTCCGCCCTCGGCGAGGGCTGGGAGACCGTCGAGACCGTCACCGGTCGTGACATGGAGCGCTGGACGTACCGTCGCCCCTTCGACCTCGTCGAGATCCCCGACGCGCACTTCGTCGTCCTGGGCGACTACGTCACCACCGACGACGGCACCGGCCTGGTGCACCAGTCCCCCGCGTTCGGCGCGGACGACATGGCGGTCTGCAAGGCGTACGGCCTGCCCGTGGTCAACCCGATCGCGCCCGACGGCCACTTCGAGGCCGACGTCCCGCTCGTCGGCGGCGCCTTCTTCAAGGAGGCCGACCCCACGCTGGTGGCCGACCTCGAGTCGCGCGGCCTGCTGTTCCGCGCGCTGGACTACGAGCACAGCTACCCGCACTGCTGGCGCTGCCACACGCCGCTCATGTACTTCGCGCTGCCCGCCTGGTACATCCGCACCACGGCGCGCAAGGACGAGCTGCTCGCGCAGAACGAGAAGACCAACTGGTACCCCGAGACCATCAAGCACGGCCGCTACGGCGACTGGCTGCAGAACAACATCGACTGGTCGCTCTCGCGCAACCGTTTCTGGGGCACGCCCCTGCCGATCTGGCGCAACGACGCCGATCCGAGCAAGGTCGTCTGCGTCGAGTCGCTGGCCCACCTGTCCGAGCTGACCGGCACCGACCAGTCCGACCTCGATCCCCACCGCCCGTACATCGACGACGTCACCTTCACGGTCGACGGCGAGCCCGGCACGTACCGTCGCGTGCCCGAGGTCATCGACGCGTGGTTCGACTCCGGCTCGATGCCGTTCGCGCAGTGGGGCTACCCGCACGTGGAGGGCTCGAAGGAGAGGTTCGAGCGCGCCTACCCCGCGCAGTACATCTCCGAGGCCATCGACCAGACCCGTGGCTGGTTCTACTCCCTCATGGCCGTCGGCACGCTCGTGTTCGACGAGTCCAGCTACGAGAACGTCGTGTGCCTGGGCCACATCCTGGCCGAGGACGGCCGCAAGATGAGCAAGCACCTGGGCAACATCCTGCTGCCCATGCCGCTCATGGACGAGCACGGCGCCGACGCGCTGCGCTGGTTCATGGCGTGCGCGGGCTCGCCGTGGTCGGCGCGCCGCATCGGCCCCACCGCGCTCACCGAGATCGTGCGCAAGGTGCTGCTGACGTACTGGAACACCGTGGCGTTCCACGTCCTGTACGCCCGCGCCGCCGACTGGAGCCCGGCCACCGACGCTCCCCCGGTGGCCGAGCGCGGCGTCCTCGACCAGTGGCTGCTGTCGCAGACGCAGGACCTGGTCACCGACGTCACGTCGGCCCTGGAGGACTTCGACACCCAGCGCGCCGGCGCGGTCCTGGCGACCTTCGTCGACGACCTGTCCAACTGGTACGTGCGTCGCTCGCGCAAGCGCTTCTGGCGCGGCGACGCGGCCGCCCTGGCCACCCTGCACGAGGTGCTCGACGTGCTGACACGCCTCATGGCGCCGCTCGTCCCGTTCGTCACCGAGCGGGTCTGGCAGGACCTCGTGGTCCCCGTCGACCCCGACGCCGCGCCGTCGGTGCACCTCGCGTCGTGGCCCGAGACCGACGCGTCGCTGCGCGTCGAGGGCCTGGCCGCACGCGTGGGCCTGGCCCGACGCGTCACCGAGCTCGGTCGCGCCGCCCGCGCCGAGGCCAAGGTCCGCACGCGCCAGCCCCTGCGCCGTGCGCTCATCGGCTCGGCCCACTTCGAGTCGCTCGGCGAGGACCTGCGCGCGCAGGTGTGCGAGGAGCTCAACATCGTCGAGCTCGGCTCGCTGGCCGACGCCGGCGCCGACCTCGTGGAGTTCTCGGCCAAGGCCAACTTCCGCCAGCTGGGCAAGCGCTACGGCAAGCAGACCCCGATGGTCGCGCAGGCCATCGCCGCGACCGACGCCGGCGAGCTCGCCCGCGCGCTCGAGTCCGGCGAGGCCACCGTCACGGCTGGCGGCGAGTCGTGGCAGGTCGAGGCCGACGACGTCATCATCACCGAGCGTCCGCGCGAGGGCTGGTCGGTCGTCAACGAGCAGGGTGAGACCGTCGCGCTCGACCTGGCCATCGACGACGAGCTGCGCCGCGCGGGCCTGGCCCGTGAGGCCGTGCGCGTGATCCAGGAGGCGCGCAAGGCCGCCGGGCTGGAGATCACCGACCGCATCACGCTCACGTGGGCCGCCGAGGGCGAGACCGCCGAGGCGCTGCGCGAGCACGGCGACAGCATCGCCGAGGAGGTCCTGGCGGTCGCGTTCGCGCCCGGCGAGGCCGACGACGTGCACGACGAGGATCTCGGCCTCGCAGTGAGCCTGGCTCGCGCCTGACCCTCGAACGAGAAAGCGGGGTGCCCGGACTTCGGTCCCGGCACCCCGCTCGCGTCTCTCCACCCGACGCCACGCGATCACGAACGACGACGGCGCCCGATCCCCGGAGGGATCGGGCGCCGTCGTTCGACTCAGTGACGCGGTGCCGCGAGATCAGTCCTTGCTGTCCAGCGCGGAGCCCTGCTGCGGCGCGACGGGCGAGCTGCCCTCGAGCTGCGCGAGCTGGTCCTGGAAGTAGGCCTTGAGGCGGGCGCGGTACTCGCGCTCGTAGGCACGCAGGTGGTCGATCTCGCCCTGGAGCTCCTGACGCTCACGCTCGAGGCTGGAGATGACCTCCTTGCGGCGCTGCTCGGTCTCGACGTCGAGCTGCTCGGCGCGCTTGCGCGACTCGTACTGCAGCGTGTCGGCGTTGCGACGGGCCTCGGCCGAGAGCTGCTCGGCCTCGACGCGGGCCTCACCGATGATCGTGTCGGCCTCCTCCTTCGCGGCGTCCATGAGCTGGTCGGCGTTGGCCGACGCGATCTCGAGGAGGCGCGCGGCGGCCGTGGAGGCCTCGGCGGTGGAGGTGACGCGCAGCTCCTGCGGAGCGGCGGGGGCCGGAGCGGCGGGGGCCGGGGTGGGCTCGGGCTCCTTGACCGGCTCGGGCTCCTTGACGGGCTCGGGCTTGGCGGCGGCGGGAGCGGGCTGGGCCTTGGAGGCCTCCTCGAGCGCGGCCTCGAGCTCGGCGACCTTGGCCTTCAGCTCGGAGTTCTCGTTGACGAGGCGTTCGAACTCGACCTCGACCTCATCGAGGAACTGCTCGACCTCACCCATGTCGTAGCCGTCGCGCAAGCGCACGGCAGTGAACTGCTTGTCGCGAATGTCCTGGGGCGTGAGCGCCATCTGGTCACCTCTGCGTGTGAGTCGGGTCTGTCGGGGGAAAGATTCGGGGCCTCGTCAACGGTACCGCCTCATCCTAAGCACCGGGCAGCGGGCCGGTGCTCAAGTCTCAACGATCACCTAAAAGATGACGACCACCAGGGACTGCGCGATGAACAACAGGAGCAACAGGACCATCGCCGAGACGTCGAGCATGACGCCACCCAGACGGATCGGAGGGATGACCTTGCGCAGGGCGCGCAGCGGCGGGTCGGTGACGGTGAAGATGAACTCGCACAGCACCGCGATGAAGCCGCGGGGCTGCCACTGGCGGGCAAGCAGCTGCACCCAGTCCACGACGAACCTGGCGATCACGAAGATGATCGCCAGGTAGATGAGGTTGTAGAGAATGGTCCCGATCGGTGACACGGGGCCTCAGCTCTGGTTGTAGAAGCCGCCGGCGGCGAGGGTGGCGCGGTCCTCGTCGGACACCTGCACTCCCTCGGGCGACAGCAGGAAGACCTTCGCCGTGATCCGGTTGATCGTGCCGTGGACGGCGAAGACCAGTCCGGCGGCGAAGTCGACGAGACGCTTCGCGTCGTCGTCGCCGATGTCGGAGAGGTTCATGATCACCGGCACGCCCGAGCGGAACGACTCGCCGATGGTGCGGGCATCGTTGTACGTGCGGGGTGTGACGGTCTCGATGCGCGCCAGGTCGGCCACGGACAGGCCGGGCTGACGGCGGTCGTCGAGGGCCGTCACGGTGCGCGGCGCGACCGACTGGGGGGCAGCCTGACGCACCGGCGCGGCGGTGCGTGCCGGGGCCTCCGGCTCGTACTCCAGCGCCTCGTCGTACTCGGCCTGCTCGACGAGTCCGAGGTACTCGCCCATCCTCCGCATTGCGCCAGCCATGCTCACTCCCGATCTTCGGTCTTGACGTTGTTGAGACTACTGCAGTACAGGGCGCTGCCCCAGCACCGAACGACCCACGCGCACGTGTGTCGCGCCGTGCCGGATCGCGACCTCGAAGTCCTCGCTCATGCCGGCCGAGATCGTGGTCGCGGACGGCACGGTGCGCACCAGGTCGGCGCTGATCTCGCGCAGGTGCGCGAAGCTCGGCTCGGGGTCCTGCCCGAGCGGCGCGACGGTCATGACGCCCCCGAGCTCGAGGTGCGGGCACTCCCCCACGATCACGTCGGCGAGCGCCTGCACGTCGGCCGGCGGGACGCCCGCGCGGCCGGGGTCGGTGGTGTCGAAGTCGACCTGGACGAGGACGCGCAGCGTGCGCCCGGCCGCCTCGGCCCCGCGGTCGAGCGACCGGGCGAGCTTCGCGCGATCGACGCTGTGGACGACGTCGGCGTAGCGGGCGACGGCGCCGGCCTTGTTGGTCTGGAGCCCTCCGACGAAGTGCCAGCGCAGCGAGGCCCCGCTCGCCGCGACCTCGGCCTGCTTGTCGGCGGCCTCGGGGTGGCGGTTCTCGCCGACGTCGGTGACGCCGAGGTCGGCGAGCAGCTCGACGTCGCTCGCCGGGTGGGTCTTGGTGACGACGACGAGGGTGACCTCGCCGGGATCGCGGCCGGCCTGCTCGCAGGCGCGGGCGATCCGCTCGCGGACGGCCGCGAGGTTCTGCGCGAGCGCGTCACGGCGCGACATCGGCACTCCCCTCGCGCAGGACGACCGCGGCGCCGAAGCGTCCTGCGGCCTCACCCTGACGCCGGTGCGACCAGAACTGCTCGTCCTCGATCGTGCAGCCACCGAGGTCGTGGGCGACCACGCCGTCGCGCTCGAGCTGGGCCAGCACGCCGGCGCCGATGTCGAGGCCGGGCGTACCCTGCCGGGTGGTGGCCCGGGCGGCGGGCTCGGCCGCGGCGACCTCGTCGGCCATCGCCTGCGGCACCTCGTAGCAGGAGCCACAGGCCCGGGGTCCGACCCACGCCTCGAGCCGGTCGGCGCCGCGCTCGCGCAGGGCGGCCACGGCCGCGGGGACCACGCCGGACGCCATGCCCACGCGACCCGCGTGCACGACGGCCGCCAGTGGCCGGTCGGGCGACGCGACGACGATCGGGACGCAGTCGGCGACCCGGACGATCGCGACGACGCCCGGCCGGTCGAGCACGAGCGCGTCGGCCTCGGGCTGGGCGTCAGGGTCGGCGACGGCCACGTCGGCACCGTGGACCTGGCGCATCAGGGCCGGCCGGCCCCCGAGCGCCGCGGCCACGACGCCCGGGCCCTCCGCGGGTGATCCGTCGATCGGGCCCCGACCCAGGTCGGTGCGCGCGTCGGTGAAGCCGAACGCCGCGACCCCGAGGTCGGACCGGAACCAGAACGGCGCGGAGGAGCCGGGCGTGCTGTCGGGCACGGTCAGCGCAGGAAGTCCGGGATGTCGAGGCCGTCGCCGAACTCCTGGCCCGCGGGCTGGGACACCGGGACGGGCTCGGACACGACACGCTGCTCGGAGGCCTCGGTGCGCTCGGCGGGCTTGCTCGGGGCGGCCGGGGCCGACTCCTTCGCGGGCGCCTGCTGGTCGCGACCCCGCAGCGCGGGCTGGGCGGCGTCGCGCTGCTTCGGCTCGCCGCCGTCGAAGCCGGCGGCGATGACCGTGATGCGCACCTCGTCGCCGAGCGAGTCGTCGATGACCGTGCCGAAGATGATCTTGGCGTCGTCGTGGACGGCCTCCTGGACGAGCTCGGCGGCCTCGTTGATCTCGAACAGGCCGAGGTCGGAGCCACCCGCGATGGACAGCAGCACGCCGCGGGCGCCCTCGATGGAGGCCTCGAGCAGCGGGCTGGAGACGGCCAGCTCGGCGGCCGTGGCAGCACGGTGCTCGCCGCGCGCCGAGCCGATGCCCATGAGGGCCGAGCCGGCGTCGCTCATGATCGACTTCACGTCCGCGAAGTCGACGTTGATCAGGCCGGGCGTGGTGATGAGCTCGGAGATGCCCGAGACGCCCTGGTAGAGCACCTGGTCGGCCTGGCGGAACGCGTCCAGCAGACTGATGTTCTGGTCGCTGATCGAGAGCAGTCGGTCGTTCGGGATGACGATGAGGGTGTCGACCTCCTCGCGGAGTCGCTGCACGCCCACGTCCGCCTGGGCCGCGCGGTTGCGGCCTTCGAACTTGAAGGGTCGCGTGACGACCCCGATGGTGAGGGCGCCGAGCGAGCGCGCGATGCGCGCCACCACCGGAGCGCCGCCGGTGCCCGTGCCACCGCCCTCGCCCGCCGTGACGAAGACCATGTCGGCGCCCTTGAGGGCCGCCTCGATCTCCTCGGCGTGGTCCTCGGCGGCCTTCTTGCCGATCTCGGGATCGGCGCCGGCGCCGAGGCCTCGCGTGGAGTCGCGCCCCACGTCGAGCTTCACGTCGGCATCGGTCATCAGCAGCGCCTGGGCGTCGGTGTTGATCGCGATGAACTCCACACCCTTGAGCCCGGCCTCGATCATGCGGTTGACGGCGTTGACACCACCGCCGCCGATGCCGACGACCTTGATCACCGCAAGGTAGTTCTGGACCGCCATGTCGTCTTCCCCTTCGAAACCTTAACGTTCAAGTCGAGGCTTATAGTTATGTCAACCTCGTCGATGTCTTGACACTAGGTGGGTACGCCGGATCGATCTCGGACGACACGCCGCGCCGGCGGCGTGTTGTTCGTCTACTCGGGGGACGCGCGTCTACTCGAGCGTCGTCGGGCGCTCGGGCGCGCTGACGTCGTAGCTGCTGGCCTCGATCTGCAGCAGCGGTCGCAGGACGGCGAGCTTGGGCCCGGCCTCCTCCGCACTCCCCCACACGACCGTGCGGTCCCTCGTCAGCGCGAGCTCGATCGAGTCGCGCGTCTCGGCCGTGATGGCGTTCGTGTCGGCGAGCAGCTCGCGGTCGCCGTCGGCGATGTCGGCCGCCACGCGGGCGGTGGCCGCGACGACGCGGCGGTCGTCGGCGTCGACGTCCAGCTGCGGCAGGTGGCCCGGGCGCGAGTTCAGCGGCCGGTAGACCACGCCGGTCGCGTCGACGGCCCACGGCGTGCCCGAGCGGTCGACCCACGCCACGGCCGTGCGCTCGGTGACGACGATGCGGATCGTGTGCGGGAGGTCGCGCTCGACGCGCACCGACCGGACGGGCTTGAGCGCGGCGACCCGCTCCTCGATCGCGTCGGTGTCCACGCGCAGCACCGGCTCGCCGAGCGGCACCTGGGCGACGCGCACCACGCGCTCGACCGGGACGTGCTCGGTGCCGGAGACCGTGGTCTCGCGCGTCTCGAAGAGGCTCGAGAACCAGATCGCCCAGACCGCGCCCGCGACGAGGAGGACGAGCAGCACGATCCCCGCGATGCGCCAGCGCGACCTGCGCCGCTTGAGCCGGAGCTTCTCGCTGAAGCGGTCACTCATCGCCGGAGTCCCGCAGGAGGTCCAGCAGCGCCGGGCCCACGGTCGTGACGTCGCCGGCGCCGAGCGTCAGCACGAGGTCGCCCGGGCGCAGCATCGGCTGCAGGAACGCGGGCACGTCCTCGACCGGACCGCCCAGGTGGGCGTCCGGGCCGGCCGCGTCGACGACGAGGGCCGAGGTGACCGCGGGATCGGCGGCCTCGCGCGCGAGATAGAGGTCGGCCACCACGACGAGGTCGGCGGCGGCGAGCTCCTGGCCCATGCGCTCGCCGAACAGGCGGGTGCGGCTGACCAAGTGGGGCTGGAAGACCACGACGAGACGGTCGTCGCCGGCGAGCGCGCGGGCGGCAGCCAGATCGGCCGCGATCTCGGTGGGGTGGTGCGCGTAGGAGTCGACGACGCGCACTCCCCCGGCCTCGCCCTTGGGCTCCATGCGGCGCGCGGCCCCGGTGTAGCCCGCCAGGCCCTCGACCATCCCGGCGAGGTCGTGCCCCAGCTCGAGGCCGATGGCCAGCGCGAGCAGGGCGTCGGCGGCGTAGTGCCGTCCGGGGACGGCGAGGACGACCTCGGTGGGCTCCAGGCCCGGCACGTGGAGGGTGAAGCGGGTGGTCGAGCCAGCGACCTCGACGTCCGTGCCGCGGACGTGCGCGTCCTCGGCGAACCCGGCGGTGAGGATCCGCGGGCTGCTCACGGTGTCGCGCAGGCGACGGCAGCCGGGGTCGTCGGCCGAGACCACGACGACCTCGTCGACCGTGGCGGCGAACTGGGCGAAGGCGAGCTCGTACGCCTCGACCGTGCCCCACGTGTCGAGGTGGTCGGCGTCGATGTTCGTGACGACGGCGGCGTGCGGGCGGTAGTGCAGGAAGGCGCCGTCGCTCTCGTCGGACTCGACGACGAACTCGGGACCGGTGCCGCGGCGGGCGTTGGTGCCCAGCCCGGCGACCTCGGCCCCGATCGCGAACGACGGGTCGGCGCCGGCGCCGCGCAGCGCGAACGTCAGCATCGCGGTGGTGGTGGTCTTGCCGTGCGTGCCCGCGATCGCGATCCGGCGGTCGCCGAGCATCGTCGACATGAGGCCGGCCGAGCGCGGCCACAGGCGCAGGCCGCGGCGGCGCGCCTCGACGACCTCGGGGTTGTCCTCGGGCACCGCGGTGGACGCGATGACCGTGTCGCGGTCGGCCAGGTGCGCGGCGTCGTGACCGACGTGGCACGTGATGCCGGCGGCACGCAGACGGTCGAGCACGGCGGAGTCCTTGCCGTCGCTGCCGCTCACGTCGACGCCGGCCTCGTGCATCAGCAGGGCGATGGCCGAGAGCCCCGCGCCGCCGATGCCGATGAGGTGCACGCGGCCGAGCCGGTCGGCGGGCAGGACCTCGGACGGCAGGTCGATCCTCACCGGCCGGCCTCCCCCGCCTCGTGCACCATCTGCGCGAGACGCTCGGCGGCATCGCGCCGGACGATGCCGGAGGCGGCTTGCGACATGCGCTCGAGGCGCTCGGGCGAGGTGACGAGCGAGACGATCGCGCTGTCGACCCACGCCGGCGTGAACGCGCCGTCCTCGATCAGCAGCGCACCGCCGGCACCCACCACCGGGTGGGCGTTGAGGGCCTGCTCGCCGTTGCCGATCGGCAGCGGGACGAAGACGGCCGGCAGGCCGACGGCCGCGACCTCGGTGACGGTGTTGGCGCCCGAGCGGCACACCACCAGGTCCGCGGCGGCGTAGGCGAGGTCGATCCGGTCGATGTACTGCTCGACGACGTAGGGCGGGTCGTCCGCACGGCTGTCGAGCTCGACCTCCTCGGGACGACCGGCCGCGTGCAGCACCTGAATGCCGGCGTCGGCGAGGTCACGCGCGGCGGCGGCCATCGTGGTGTTGATGCGACGGGCGCCCTGCGAGCCTCCGGTGACCAGGATCGTCGGGCGATCGGGGTCGAGGCCGAAGTGCCGGCGGCCCTCGGCCCGCGAGGCGTACCGGTCGAGGTCGGCGATCTGCCGACGGATCGGCAGGCCCGTGTAGGTGCCGTGGCGCAGCTCGGTGTCGGGGAAGCTGGTCGCCACGTGACGGGTGAGGCGCGCGCCGAGCTTGTTCGCGATGCCGGGCAGCGCGTTGCCCTCGTGGACGACGAGGGGCAGCTTGCGCCTGCGGGCCGCGAGGTAGGCCGGCACCGAGACGTAGCCGCCGAAGCCGACGACGACGTCGGGACGGAACCGGTCGAAGACCTCGAGCGTGGCCGAGACCGAGCGGCGCAGGTTGGCGGGCAGCTTCACCAGGTCGGCGTTGGGGCGGCGCGGCAGCGGCACCGGCGGCACCAGCTCGAGCGCGTGGCCGGCCTGCGGGATCAGCGTGACCTCGAGGCCGCGCGGAGTGCCCAGGCAGACGATGTCGTCGCCCGCGTCGGCCAGGACCGCGGCGGTCGCGAGCAGCGGAGACGTGTGACCGGCGGTACCACCGCCGGCGAGCAGGACACGCATCGTCAGCGACCCGCCCGCTGCTTCTTGCGCGCCTTGGCACGACGCGAGACGGACAGGGCGCGGGCGGCGCCGGGTTCGGTGGTGGCGCAGTTGGCCAGGAGGCCCAGCGCGGCGAGTGTGGCGAGCATGCTGGAACCACCGTACGAGACGAGCGGAAGCGGCACGCCGATGACCGGCAGCAGGCCGAGCACCATGCCGATGTTGATGATCGCCTGCGTCGTGAGCCAGATCGTGATGCCGGCGGCGAGGTAGCGCGCGAAGCGGTCGCGGCTGCGGTGGGCGATGCGGAAGCCGGTGTACGCCAGCAGGCCGAACAGGGCCAGGATCACGAGGCTGCCGGCCAGGCCGAGCTCCTCGCCGATGACCGCGAGGATGAAGTCGGTGTGCGCCTCGGGCAGGGCGCCCCACTTCTGACGACTGCTGCCCAGGCCCAGGCCCCAGAAGCCCCCGCGGGCGAAGCCCATCATGGCCTTGATCGCCTGGTAGCCCGACTGCTCGGGATCGGCCATCGGGTTGAGGAACGACATGAAGCGGTCGACGCGGTGCTGCGCCGTGGCCACGAAGAACAGCAGCAGCACGACGAGGCCGGCGCCGAAGCCCAGCATCGGCTTGAGCGGCAGGCCGGCGACCCACAGCATGCCCGCGATGATCGCGAACAGGATGACCGCGGTGCCGAGATCCTTCTGGAACACGACGAGCGCCGAGACGGCTCCCGCGATCGGGACGACGGGCGTGATGACGAATCGCGGCGTGCCGAGGTGTCGGTGTCGGCGGGTGTAGAGGTCGGCGATCCACATCACGATCGCGAGCTTCGCGAACTCGGACGGCTGGAGGTTGAAGCCGGCGAACAGCGGGATCCAGTTCCGGTTGCCGTTGATGTCCATGCCCAGCGGCGTGAAGGTCAGCCCGATCAGCACGACGACCACGAGCAGGACGGGTCGCGACAGCTGGCGCACCCGCTCGAGCGGGATGCGCATCGCGATGACCATGCCCACGAGCCCGACGACAGCGAAGATCGCCTGGCGGCTGAAGATCTCGAAGGAGTTGCCGTAGACGCGCAGCGCGAACACCGAGCTGGCGCTGAGGACCATGATGAGACCGAGCCCAAGCAGCAGGCCGGTCGTGCCGAGCACGAGCTGGTACGACGCGAGCGGTCGCTCCAGCAGGTTCCGCACGGTCTCGAGCGTGCTCGACGACCGCCGAGAAGCGGTGGTACTCATGGCGTTCCTTCGGGGAAGAAAGGGAAACTGCTCCCCAGTGTGGCCCGTGGGACGGCGTGCCGCGTGGACCTCCGGGCGCGTGTCGCCGCGTCCGGCCGCGGGAGCGGTGAGTGGGGAACCGAACCCGGGGTGGGGCGGTGAGCCCTCAACCTGAACGGAGCCCCGAAGGGTTGACCGGTCACCGGCGGTCACCGGGAGTGGTTGACCACTCACCGCCTCCGAGCGGACCGGGGTCAGCCGAGGCGGTCGACGGCCTGCGCGAACGCGTCGCCGCGGTGGGCGTAGTCGCGGAACTGGTCCATCGAGGCGGCGGCGGGAGCGAGCAGGACGGTGTCGCCCGGACGGGCGTGGCGCCGGGCGGCGGTCGCGACGGCGTCCATCAGCGCGTCGGCGTCGTCGCCGTCGGCGAGCTCGACCGGCACGTCGGGCGCCTGGGCGGCCAGCTCGGCGGCGATGAGGTCGCGGTCGGCGCCGATGAGCACGGCGGCCCGCAGGTGCTCGCGGACGTCGCGGACCAGGTCGCCGTACGTGGCGCCCTTCGCCAGTCCCCCGGCGACCCAGACCACGTGGTCGAAGGCGCGCAGCGAGGCGCGAGCGGCGTGCGGGTTGGTGGCCTTGGAGTCGTCCACCCAGCGGACGCCGTCGCGCTCGGCGACCGTGCTGATCCGGTGAGGTCCGAGGCGGAAGGCGCGCAGGCCGTCGCGGACCGCGACCGGGGCGACCCCGTGGGCCCGCGCGAGCGCGGCGGCCGCGAGCGCGTTCTGCACGTTGTGCGGCGAGTCGTCGTCGAGGTCGGAGATCGAGGCCATCTCGGCGGCGCTCGTGGCGCGGGAGTCCACGAAGGCCCGATCGACCAGCAGGTCGTCGACGATGCCGACCATGCCGGGCTCGGGGATGCCCAGGGTGAACCCGATGGCGCGGGCGCCCTCGACCACGTCGGCCTCCTCGACCAGGTGCCTCGTGGCCTCGTCGGCCACGTTGTAGACGCACGCGCGCCGGACCTGCTCGTAGACCTTGCCCTTCGCGGCGGCGTAGGCCTGCGCCCCGCCGTGCCAGTCGTAGTGGTCGGGTGCGAGGTTCAGCACGGCGGCGGACTCGGCCGCCATCGACTGCGTCCAGTGCAGCTGGAAGCTGGAGAGCTCGACGGCCAGCACGTCGCGGCCCTCGGGGTCCATGACGGCCTCGAGGATCGGGGTGCCGACGTTGCCGACGGCCTGGGCGCGCAGCCCCGCCGCCTGCAGGATCGCCTCGAGCATCTGCACCGTGGTGGTCTTGCCGTTGGTGCCCGTGACGGCCAGCCACGGCGCGGGATCGGCGCCCCGCAGGCGCCAGGCCAGCTCGACCTCGCCCCAGACCGGGATGCCCCGGCCGGCGGCCTCGGCCAGCAGCGGCACGGTGGGGCGCCAGCCGGGTGACGTGATCACGAGGTCGACGTCCCGCGGCAGCTCGGCGGCGGTGCCGGGGCCCAGGCGCACGTCGGCACCCAGGACCTCGAGCAGCTGCGCCTGCTCCTGCCGGTGGGCGTCGCCCTCGGACTCGTCGAGCACGACGACGCTCGCACCGAGATGGTTCAGCGTGTCGGCGGCCGCGAAGCCGCTGACGCCGAAGCCGGCGACGACGGCGCGGACGCCCTCCCACGAGGAGTCGCGGTGCAGCGACGAGACGTCGCGCTCAGAAGGCACCGACGACCCATTCCCAGTAGAAGAGGCCGATGCCGGAGATCACGCAGATGCCGCTGATGATCCAGAACCGGACCACGATCGTGATCTCGGCCCAGCCCTTGAGCTCGAAGTGGTGCTGCAGCGGCGCCATCCGGAAGATGCGCTTGCCGCCGGAGAGCTTGAAGTACCCGACCTGCAGGATCACCGAGAAGGTGATGATGACGAACAGGCCGCCCAGCACGATGAGCAGCAGCTCGGTACGGGTCATCAGCGCGAAGCCGGCCATGAGGCCGCCGAGCGAGAGCGAGCCGGTGTCGCCCATGAAGATCTTGGCGGGCGAGGCGTTCCACCACAGGAAGCCGAAGCACGCGCCGGTGACGGCCGAGGCGACCACCGCGAGGTCGAGCGGGTCGCGCACCTCGTAGCACTTCGGGCCGGGGTCGAGCATGAAGCAGCTCTGGTTGGACTGCCAGACGTTGATGAGGATGAACGCACCGAAGACCATCACGGCGGCGCCGGTGGCCAGGCCGTCGAGGCCGTCGGTGAGGTTCACGCCGTTGCTGGCACCCGCGATCATCAGCAGCACCCACACGATCAGCAGCACCGTGGGCAGCTCCCACGACAGGTCGCGCGTGAACGAGATCGCGTGGGTGATCGGGGTCTGGCCGTTGTCGTTCTCCCAGCCGATCGCCAGGACGGCGAACACGAGGCCGACGAGGATCTGGCCCACCATCTTGGCCTTGCTGCGCAGACCCAGGTTGCGCTGCTTCGCGACCTTGATCCAGTCGTCGAGGAAGCCGATGGCGCCGAGGCCGACGAACAGGAAGAGCAGCAGCACCGCCGAGGCGCTGGGCTCGTAGCCGGTGACCAGCTTCGCGATGGCGTAGCCCAGCACCGTGCTGATGATGATGACGAGGCCGCCCATGGTGGGCGTGCCGCGCTTGACGTGGTGCGAGGTCGGACCGTCGTCGCGGATGAGCTGTCCGTAGCCCTTGGCCACGAGCACGGAGATCGCGAAACGGGTGCCGACGAGTGTGCCGACGAGTCCCACGACCCCTGCGATCAGTACGGCCAGCATCGCTTCCGTTCGTTCCTTCCGTGCGTGTCAGTTGCGCAGCAGCGCTTCGACGACCCGCTCCAGGCGGGCGCCCCTCGATGCTTTCACAAGCACCACGTCACCGGCATCCAGGCTCGCGGAGAGTGCGTCCACCGCTGCCTCGACATCGTCCATCTGGAGACCCGCCGACCCGGCTCCCCGGGCGATCTCGGCGGCTCCGGCACCGACCGCGATGACCCGGGCGATGCCGAGGTCGGCGGCGAGCCGGCCGATCCTGTGGTGCTGCGCGGGCGAGTCCTCGCCCAGCTCAAGCATCTCACCGAGCACGGCGACGCCGCGTCCCGGGGCCAGTCCTGCGAGGGTGCGCAGGGCCGCCGCCATGGACTCGGGGTTGGCGTTGTACGCGTCGTTGACGACGACGACTCCCCCGGCCGTCTCGTGGCGCTCCATCCGCATGGGCGAGGTGGCCGTCGCGGTGGTCAGCGCGTGCACGGCGGCCTCGACGGGCACGCCCAGGGCGGAGGTCGCGGCGACGGCCGCGACGGCGTTGATCGCGTGGTGCGCGCCCAGCTGCGGGACCGTGGCGTCGAGCGTGAGGCCGTCGGCCTCGACGACGAAGCGCGGGTGCCCGGCGTCGTCGAGGGTGACGTCGCCGACGAGGCGGACCTGCCCGGCCCGCCCGAAGGTCAGGACGCGACCGCGCGTGCGCGACGCCATCGCCGCGACGCGCTCGTCGTCGGCGTTGAGGACGGCCGTGCCGTGCTCGTCCAGCGCCTCGACGAGCTCGCCCTTGGCCTGGGCCGTGCGGTCGAGACCGCCGAACTCGCCCGCGTGGGCCGTGCCGACGTTCAGGACGACGGAGACGTCGGGCGGCGCGATCTCGCACAGCGTGGCGATGTGGCCGATCCCGCGGGCTCCCATCTCGAGCACGAGGTGGCGCGTGCCGGCGTCGGCGCGCAGCACGGTGAGCGGCACGCCGAGCTCATTGTTGAACGAGCCCTCGGGCGCGACCGTGGCGCCCTCGGTCCGGAGGACGTGCGCGACGAGGTCCTTGACCGAGGTCTTGCCCTGCGAGCCGGTGATGGCCACCACCCGCAGGTCGGTCTCGGACCTCAGCGACGCGAGCCGGTCGGCGGCGAGCCGGCCGAGCGCCCGGACGGGGTCGGCCACGATCACGTGAGGACCCGGCACCGCGCGCGTGGCGAGCGTGGCCACGGCTCCGCCCTCGAGGGCGGCCTCGACGTAGTCGTGCCCGTCCACGTGCTCGCCCGGGATCGCCACGAAGAGGCAGCCGGGCGTCACCCGGCGGGAGTCGATGGCGACGGGGCCCTCGACCGAGAGCGCGTCGTCGCCCTCGACGCGGCCGTCGGTGGCGACGGCGACCTGGGCCAGGGTGGTGGGGGTCACGAGGCGCCTCCGATCAGCTCGACGAGCACCTCGCGGTCGTCGAACGGGTGGACCACGTCGCCGACCTGCTGGCCGCGCTCGTGGCCCTTGCCCGCGACCACGACCGTGTCGCCGGTGCGCGCCTGTCCGACGGCCACCGCGATCGCCTCGCGTCGGTCGCCCACCTCGAGCACCTCGGCGGTGCCCCGCTCGGCGCCGGCCAGGACCTCGGCGCGGATCCGCGCCGGCTCCTCGCTGCGCGGGTTGTCGTCGGTGACGACCACCAGGTCGGCGAGCCGCGCCGCGACCTCGCCCATCAGCGGTCGCTTGCCGCGGTCGCGGTCGCCCCCGGCGCCGATCACGACGATCAGCCGACCCGCGGTGACGGGTCGCAGTGCGGCCAGGACGGCCTCGACCGCCTCGGGCTTGTGGGCGTAGTCGACGACGGCCGTGAAGGGCTGGCCCGCGTCGACGCGCTCCATCCGGCCCGGCACGCCCCGCGCGGAGGCGACGCCGCGGACGAGCTCACGCAGGTCGTGGCCCTCCCCCGCCAGCGCCACGATCGCGGCGACGGCGTTGGAGACGTTGAAGGCGCCGGCCAGCGGCACGGACAGCTCGGTCTCGGTGCCGTCGGGCGAGATCAGTGTGACGTCGCTGCCGAGGCGGTGCGAGCGCACGTTCACCGCACGCCAGTCGGCGGGCGCCCCCTCGGTGGAGAAGGTCGTGACCGGGAGCACGGTCTGCTGCGCGAGCCGGCGCCCGTGCGCGTCGTCGAGGTTGATCACGGCGCGGCGGGCGTGCTCGGGCGTGAAGAGCTCGGCCTTCGCGGCGAAGTACGACTCGAGGTCGTGGTGGAAGTCCAGGTGGTCGCGACCGAGGTTGAGGAACACCGCGGCGTCGAGCACGAAGCCGTCGACGCGTCCCTGCACGATGGCGTGGCTCGAGACCTCCATCGCGCACGCGGCGACCTGCTCCTCGGCCATGACGGCGAACAGCGCCTGCAGGGCGGGGGCCTCGGGGGTGGTCAGGCTGCTGGCCGCCGGGCGTCCCGCGATGCGGGTGCCGATCGTGCCGATGACGGCCGAGCGCGACTCCCCCAGCGCGGCCTCGGCGAGGTACGTGGTCGTGGTCTTGCCCTGCGTGCCCGTGACGCCGACGGTGGTGAACCGGCTGCTGGGCCGGTCGTAGAACCGCGCGGCGAACGCGGCGAGACCGCGTCGCGGCTCCTCGACGACGACCCGCGGGACGTCGCCCGGCAGCGTCGCGGCGCCCTCGGCGTCGGTGAGGATCGCCACGGCCCCGGCCTCGAGCGCCTGGGGCGCGAACCGGGCGCCGTGCGTGCTGGCACCGGGCAGCGCGGCGAACAGGTCGCCGGCCACGACGTCGCGGGTGGAGAGGCTGATCCCGGTGACGCTCGCGTCGCCTTCGGCCGTCGCCCCGGACCACGCCGCGGCCACCTCGGCGAGGGACCACGTGGGCGTGTCGAACGGCCTGACCCTCATCTCGTCCACCCGCCCCAACCTACCGGGCGGCACGACGGCTACCAGTCCTGCTTGATCTTGGGCGGCTTGGCGCCCGTGGGCGTCACGCCGAAGCGCTCCAGGGCCATCGACATGATGTCGTGGAACACCGGGCCGGCCATCGAGCCACCACCGGCGTTGCGCGGGGGCTTGTCGATCACGACGTAGGTGATGAAGCGCGGGTTGTCCGCCGGCGCGAAGCCCATGAACGAGATCGTGTTCTGGCCCCGCACGTACTTGCCGGTGGTGGGGTTGACGCGCCAGGCGGTGCCGGTCTTGCCGGCCACGCGGTAGCCCTCGATCTGCGCGGCGGGCGCCGTGCCGTCGTCGGCCGTGACGGCCTCCATCATGCGGGTGACCTCGGACGCGGCCTCGCGGGAGACGACCCGGCGCGACTCGCCCGGATCGGTCTTCTCGACCGAGCCGTCGGCCTTCGTCAGCGAGTCCACGACCCGCGGCGTGCACATGACGCCGCCGTTGGCGATCGCACCGACCGCGCGGATCATCTGGATCGCGTTGACCGAGACGCCCTGTCCGAACGAGGTCGTGGCGTGCTTGGCCTTCGTCCAGTCGCGCGCCGGGGAGACGATGCCCACCGACTCCTCGGGCAGGTCGATGCCGCTGTGGGCGCCGAAGCCGAACTTGCGCAGGTACGAGTAGAACGTCGAGTCCGACATCTGCTCGGCCGCGACGATCGTGCCGAGGTTCGAGGACTTCGCGATGACGCCCGCAGCCGTCAGCCGGATCGCGCCGTGCTGCCAGTAGTCGCCGATCGGGAAGCCGTCGATGACCATGCCCGACGGCACCTTGATCCTGGTGTCGGCGGTGACCTTGCCCTGGTCGGCCAGCGCCGCCATGGTGATCGTCTTCATGACCGAGCCGGGCTCGAAGACGTTCGACACCGCGCGGTTGACGAGCGTGCCGTCGTTGACGCCGGCGCGACTGTCGGGGTTGAACGTGGGCGCCTGCGAGAGCTGCACGATCTGGCACGTGCGGACGTCCATCGTGATCGCCAGGCCGTAGTCGGCACCGGCGGAGCTGACGACGTCGCGCAGGCGCTGGTCGGCGTACCACTGCAGGTCACGGTCGATCGTGGTGTTGACGTTCGCGCCCGGCACCATCTCCTCGACCGTGGAGTCGGCCATCGGGATGCGCTGGCCGGTCGTGGAGACCTCGTACGTCGACGAGCCGTCCTTGCCGGTGAGCTGCTGGTCGTACTGCATCTCGAGGCCGGCGATGCCCTTGCCGTTCTCCTCGGTGATGCCCAGGACGTTCGCCGCGAGCGAGCCGCCCGGGTAGCTGCGCAGGCTCTCCGTCTCGGTGAACACGCCGGTGTAGCCGGCCTCGGCGACGGCCTTCACCGCCTTGCGGGCCTCGTACGCCGGCAGGTCCTTCGCGAGGAAGACGTAGCGCGACTTCGGCGTGCGCAGCTTCTGGATCGTGTCGAAGTAGTCGATCTCGTCGCCGAGCTTCTCGTGCAGGATGCGCGCGATCTCGGGGGCCTTCTCGGCCGTCATCGACGGATCGCCCGTGATCGTGAGTCCGTCGGTGCTGGTGACCAGCTCCTCGCCGTTGCGGTCGACGATGTCGCCTCGGGGCGCGGGCACGACGGCCTTGCGCGTGCCGGCCTCGACGGCCATCGCCGCGTACGCCTTCGAGTCGACCGCCTGGATTTGGAACAGGCGGCCGGCGAAGAGCAGGAAGAGGCCGAGCACGCAGACCACGAGGACCCGCAGCCGGTTCCGGGTGACCGAGACGGGCATCAGCCGGCCCTCCTGACGTTCGTGTCGGGCTCGGCCGGGACCGGCTCGCCGATGACCTTGCCGTCGGCGAGGCGCAGGAAGACGGGGTTGGCGTTGGGGACCATGCCCTCGCTCAGGGCGCGGTCGGCCAGGCCCGACGGGCTCTGCATGCGGTCCACCTCGGCGGCGAGCTGCTCCTTCTGCGCCTGCAGGAGGGTGGCGCGCTGCTGCAGGTCGTCGATCTTGAACGACTGGGCCTGCATGGCGGTGCTCAGCAGGATCAGGCCGACGAGGCCCGCGGCCAGGACGGACAGCACGACGACGACGAAGGGCGCCCGGCGCGCGCGGACGCGGACCGGGCCGACCAGCTTCAGCCCGACGTCACGCGCGTCACGACCGCGCGCGGCGATGCCGGACGCGAGCGCGGACGATCGCGCGGCGGCCGTGCGACTGAGGGCACGGGGGGAGGTGGCGGTGCTCATCGGGTCTCTCGCTGGGCGTCGTTCATGCGGCGATCCGTTCGACAGCGCGCATCCGGACCGAACGCGCGCGGGGGTTGTCGGTGATCTCGTCCTCGCCGGCCAGCTCGGCTCCCCGGGTCAGGGAGCGGAAGCGGGCCTGCATGGACTCGGGCACCACGGGAAGGTCCCGCGGAGCCGTGCTCGTGGTGGCGGAGGTGAACACGCGCTTGGTGATCCGGTCCTCCAGGGAGTGGTACGACAGGACGACGACGCGCCCGCCGACCGAGAGCAGGTCCAGCGCCGCCGGCAGCGCCCGCCGGTAGACGCCGAGCTCGTCGTTGACCTCGATCCGCAGCGCCTGGAACGTGCGCTTGGCGGGGTTGCCGCCCGTGCGCCGCGCCGGGGCCGGGATGCAGCGGCGGATCAGCTCGACGAGCTGCTCGCTGCGCTCGAACGGACGCTGCTCGCGCTCGGCGACGATCTCCCTGGCGATGCGGCGGGCGAACTTCTCCTCGCCGTACTCGCGCAGGATCCGCGCCAGGTCGTCCTCGGCGTAGGTGTTGAGCACGCCGGCCGCCGTGAGGTCGTCCTCGGAGTTCATCCGCATGTCCAGCGGCGCGTCCTGCGCGTAGGCGAAGCCGCGGTCCGCCAGGTCGAGCTGCATCGAGGAGACGCCGAGGTCGAACAGGACCCCGTCGACGCTCGTGCGGCCCGAGTCGTGCACGACCTCGGCGATCTCGTCGTAGACCGCGTGCGCGGCCTCGAAGCGGTCACCGAACGGAGCCAGTCGCTCCCCCGCACGGCGCAGGGCCTCGGGGTCACGATCGATGCCGATGACGTGCAGGCTCGGGTAGCGGTTCAGGAGCGCCTCGGTGTGCCCGCCCAGTCCGAGCGTGGTGTCGACGACGACCGGCCGGTCACGTCCCTCCACGACGGGGGTGAACTCCGACACGACGCGGTCCAGCATCACCGGGACGTGCCGCGCGCTCATGCCAGCGTCCCGGTCACCGACGGCGCGCCGATGGGGCCCGATCCCCGCCTGCAGAGTTCTGACGCCGGGGAAGTGACGTCAGAACCCCTCAGGCGGGCATCGCGCCCCACCGCGGGAGTGCTCAGAAGATCCCGGGGAAGATCTCCTCCGACAGGTCGGCGAAGCCCTCCTCGTGCTCGTCGGAGAAGTCGTTCCACTTCGCCGAGTCCCAGATCTCGAACCGCTCGCCCGTGCCCACGACCGTGCAGTCGCGGTCCAGGCCGGCCCAGTCGCGCAGCAGCTGCGACACGGGCACGCGTCCCTGCTTGTCCGGCGTCTCGTGCGCCGCACCGCCGAAGAGCATGCGGATGAAGTTGCGCGCCTGTCGGTTCGTGAACGACGCCTGCCGCGCCCGCTCGGAGAACTCGTCGAAGGCCTCGGGCGTCCAGCCGTAGATGCAGTGCTCCTGACCACGCGTCAGCACCACGCCGTCCGTCAGCAGCGGTCGGAACTTCGCCGGCAAGAAGAGCCTGCCCTTCTCGTCGAGGCGAGGCGTGAACGTGCCGAAGAAGTGCGTCGATGCCGGTGCGGCCATCGCGTCCTCCCTGCTCCACGTCGCTCTCCCTCGAGGTCGAAGTCCGGTGTTTCCACCACTACGCCCCACCTTAACCCACAACGCTCCACCATCCACCCTGATTTCGTCAAGAGTCAGGCGTGTCGCGTGGGACGAGAGCGCAAAAGGCCCGCCATCTCAGCGATGGCGGGTCGGTGGAGGGAAGTGGGGGGAATTCAGCCGCTGGTGGAGCGAAGGGGGGCGAGAACGACGAAGACCCCGCCGATCGGCGGGGTCTCGTGGACGGTGGGGCGCGGTGGAGCGATCAGATGCCGTCGTCCTGACGGCGCTGCCAGCGCTCCTCCATGCGCTCGACGAACGAGCCGGAGCCCTTCGGCGAGCTGGGCGCGGGGCCGCTGGGCTCCTGGGCGCCGCTGATCCCGCGTCGCCAGGCACGGACGAAGAAGTAGGCGGCCGCCACCATGGCGACGAAGCCGAGTGCGCCGACCCAGGTCATCTTGGACACGGCTCCGCCCAGCAGCATGGCGATGCCGGCGAGGAAGCCCACGACACAGATGGCCGCGACACGACGGTTGTGCGCGATCAACTTGGAGCCGCGCAGCGTGGACGCGAACTCGGGATCCTCTGCGGCCAGCGACTGCTCCAACTGGGCGAGCAGCCGGGCCTCTTCGTCCGACAGTGGCACGGTGACTCCTTGGTCAGGGGTGTGAGGTCGATTCTAGGCGGGCCATGGTCTGCAAACCAGCCGAACGTCCAGCGAACTGCGGAATCCGGCGGATCGAGCGCTCGAGGGCGAAGAGCTCCTCGCGGGCACCGGCCGATCCGTCGACCACGACCCCCGGCACGTCGTCGCTCAGGGCCCGCACGCCCTGGCTCAGGACCGGGGTCAGTCCGTGGTCGACGAGCAGGTCCTCGAGCTCCTCGGCGAACCAGCGTCGCGGGCCGAGCCCTGCGAGGTCCCACGAGGCGTCGGGAGCGGCCTCGACGAGGGCGGTGGCACCGGCGAAGTCGCCCGCCGCGGCTCGCGCCGCGACCGCCGCGACGCGGCCGGGGACGATCACGCTCAGCCAGCCGCCGGGGCGCAGCACCTCGCGCGCCGCGGCCACGGCCTGGCCGGGATCGTCGACGTGCTCCAGCACGCCGTGACAGATCACGACGTCGACACTGGCGGCCGCGACGTGCTCCGCCAGGTCGGCGGAGTCGCCGAGTCGGCCCTCGACCTCGACGCCGGCCTCGGCTGCGCGGCGGGCGGAGGCGGCCAGGGCGTCAGGGCTGGGATCGACCACGACGACGCGATGACCGAGCGCGGCGACGCGCACGGCGTCCGAGCCGGTGCCGCCACCGAGGTCGAGCACGTCGAGGGATCCGGAGCCGTCAGGGGCCGCGCCGGCCTGCACCAGCGCGTCGAGCACGGACTGCCACGCCAGCACGCCACGGATCGGACCCATGACGTCACCTTCCCACAGGGGAGGTGGCGCAGCGCCTCGCGGTACGGTCGCGGCATGGATCTGGCGGCCCTCGTCTTCGCCACGGGATGGGCCAGCGGCGTCAACGCCTGGGCCACCGTGGCGGTGCTCGGGATCGTGGCGCGCGCCGGCGGCTCGGAGTGGGTGCCGGCCGGATTCGGCGACTGGTGGGTCATCGGGCTGAGCCTGGGCATGTTCGCGATCGAGTTCGTCGTGGACAAGGTGCCGTGGCTCGACTCGGCCTGGGACGGCGTCTCCACGGTCGTCCGTCCGGCGATCGGCGCGGTCGTGGCGTGGAAGCTGGCCGAGCACGGCGGCACGCTCGACCCGGCGCTGCTCGCGGCGCTCGGCGGCGGCACCGCGCTGGCCTCCCACGGAGTGAAGGCCGGCGTGCGCGCGGCGGCGAACACCTCCCCCGAGCCGTTCTCCAACGCCGCGCTGAGCACCGGCGAGGACCTGAGCGTCGTGGCCGTCGTGCTGCTGGCGCTCGCGCACCCGTGGGTCGCCCTCGTCGTCACGGCGGTCGCGCTGGTCCTCGGCGTCTCCCTCTTCCTGTGGCTGTGGCGCGCGATCAGGCGCTCCCGCGCCCGGCGGCGCGAGCGGAGGGGCTGAGCGTGGCCCGGATCATCGTCGTCGGCAGCGGCTTCGCCGGACTGTCCGCCGCCGCCCGGCTGGCGAAGCTGCGGCATCAGGTCACCGTGCTCGAGCGCGACGGCGAGGCGGGCGGGCTGCTGCTCGGCCGCCCGATCGGCGGCGCCCGGTGGGCCGCCGGGCCCGACGGCGTGACCCTGCCCGGCGTCTTCCGCGATCTCTTCCGCAAGTCCGGTCGACCGATGGACGCCCTCATCGCGATCTCCCCCGCGGGACCGCGCCGTCACGTCGTGGCCGGCCGCTGGCCCGGCCGGGGCCTCGAGCTCGACCTGCCCTTCGGTACCCGGGGCGCCCAGCACGACGCGGTGACCACGGCGCTCGGCTCGGACCTTTGGTCACCGTGGGTGGACGAGCTCGCCGACCCGTGGGACGCCGTCCGCCGCACCGTGTTCGAGGCGGCGCACCCGTTCGGCGCGCCCGCCCCGGAGGTGCCGCTCGCGGACGTCTCCCTCGAGCGGCTGGTCCGTCCCGTGCGCGACGCACGGCTGCGTCGCGTGGGTGCCGAGCTCGGGTGGGTCGACCAATCGGGCCCGTCGGTGCTGGCGGTCTGGCACTACGTCGAGCGCAACTTCGGCCGGTGGCGGTTCGACGGCGGCAGCGCCGGACTCGCGGCCGCACTGCTGAAGCGGCTCGGTGAGCGACGGGTCACCGTCGAGACCGGCGTCGAGGTGGTCGAGCCCGCGGCGGCCTCCGGTGTCGTCGACGGCGTCGTGCTCGCCGACGGATCCGTGCGCGAGGCCGACCTGGTCGTGTGGGCCGCCGGCTCCGAGACCTCCGGCGCGCGCACCCTCACCGCCGTGCGGCTCGACGGGGCCGTGGCGGCCGACGACCTCGTCGTGCACGGTCGCGACGTGGTGCGCGGCTGGCGCTCGGGCGACGACGGCTGGGTGCTCGAGGCGCCGACCGGCACGGACCCGCTCGAGGTGCTCGCCCGGCACGGCCACGACCTGCGGCCCCACGTGACATGGCGCGAGAGCGTGCCCGCTCCCCCGGCCGTCTCCGACCTGCCCCTCCCGGCCCGCAGCCCGCGCGAGGGCCTGTGGCTCGTCGGCGCGGCGGCCGCGCCCGGCGCCGGCCTCGAGATCACCGGCATGGGCACCGCCGCCCTGGCGGCCCACCTCGGCGCCGTGCCGCGCTAGGCGAGGATTCCCCGGTCAACCGGGGAATCCGTCACCTTGCGGGGAGAACTTCCCCCGCATCGTGGCGGGAAACCCCGCTCGGTCGGCTCAGACGAGGCCGTCGGCGCGGAGCTGCTCGAAGATCTCGCGCGTCGCGGGCGAGCGGTTGAGCGTCATGAAGTGCAGTCCGGGGGCGCCGCCGGCGAGCAGATCGCGGCACAGCTGGGTGGCCAGCTCGATGCCCTTGGCGCGCACGGCGGCGCGGTCGTCGGCGATCGGCTCGATCTGGTCGAGCACCTCGCGCGGCATGTCGGCGCCGGAGAGCTCGGCCATGCGGGCCACCTGGCCGAAGTTCAGGATCGGCATGATGCCCGGCACGATCGGCAGGTCGCAGCCGCGGTCGCGCACGCGGCGGACGAGGCCGAAGTAGTCGTCGGCGCGGAAGAACAGCTGCGAGATCGCGAAGGACGCGCCGGCGCGCGACTTGGCCACGAGCACGTCGGCGTCCTCGTCGAGGCCGCCACAGTCGGGGTGACCCTCGGGGAACGCCGCCACGCCGACGGAGAGCCCGCCTACCTCGCGCACGAGGTCGACCAGCTCGATCGCGTGGCTCATGCCGTCGGGGTGCGGCTCCCACGGAGCGCGCGGGCCTCCGGCCGGATCGCCGCGCAGGGCCAGCACGTGCTGGACGCCCGCCGCGACGTACTGCTTGAGCACCGTCTCGATCTCGCCGCGGCTCTGCCCCACGAGCGTGAGGTGACCGACGGGCGGCATCGACGCCTCGCGGGCGATCCGCTCGGTGATCCGCACGGTGCGGTCCTGGCTGGTGCCGCCGGCGCCGTAGGTGACCGAGACGAACGTCGGCTCGAGCGGCGAGAGGTCGTCGATCGTGCGCCACAGCTGCGCCTCGCCCTCGTCGTCCTTCGGCGGGAAGAACTCGAACGACACGGCCGGCCGGTCCGAGGCGAGCGCCTGCAGGATCGGGTCGTGGGACGCGGCGTCGGGGGAAGCGGGCATGGTCCCAACGGTATCGTCACGGACGTGAACAGCCCGGCAGCCGATTCCACCTTTCGGACAGCTGTCGCTCGACAGCTGGACTCCTTCGTCGGCGAGCAGCGGCGACTGCTGACCGATCTCGATCCCGCGGTGGGCGACCTCGTCGACGCCGCCGTCGACTTCACCGCCGGTGGCAAGCTGCTCCGGCCCACCTTCTGCCACGCCGGCTGGCTCCTCGCCGGCGGCGCCCCCTCGGACGAGCGCATCGCCGCGGCGGGCGCGGCGTTCGAGTGGCTCCAGGGCAGCGCGCTGGTCCACGACGACTTGATGGACGGCTCCGACACCCGGCGCGGCCGCCCCAGCGTGCACCGCGACTTCGAGGCGCGGCACGTCGCGGCCGGCGGTCACGGCGAGGCCCACGAGTACGGGGCCCGCGTGGCGATCCTCGTCGGCGACCTCATGCTGTCGTGGGCCGACGAGCAGCTGCGTCGAGCCGAGCCCGACGCCCGCGCCGCGCGACTGTGGGACGCGTGCAAGTCCGAGGTCGTCTCGGGCCAGTTCCTCGACGTCCTCGCGCAGACCCGCGACCGGCTCGACGTCGCCAGCGCGATGCACGTGATCCGCTTCAAGTCCGCCAAGTACACGATCGAGCGGCCCCTCCACGTGGGCGCGGCGCTGGCCGGCGGCGACGATGACCTGCTGGGCCGGCTGACCGAGGTCGCGCTGCCGCTCGGCGAGGCATTCCAGCTGCGCGACGACGTCCTGGGCGTCTTCGGCGACCCGGCCGACACCGGCAAGCCGATCGGCGACGACCTGCGCGAGGGCAAGCGCACCGTCCTGGTCGCCCGCACCGCTGACGCGGTCGGCCACGAGCGCGTCCTGGCGCTCCTCGGCACCCAGGAGGGCGTCGCCGAGCTGCACGACCTCATCGAGTCCAGCGGGGCCCTCGAGCAGGTCGAGGCCGACATCGACCGGCTCGTCGAGCAGTCGCTGCGCGCCATCGCCCGGATCGGCCCGTCGGCCGGTCCGGTGCTCGAGCCGCTGGTCGACGCGGCCATCCGACGCGTCCGCTGATCCGAGGGAGCACGGGTGCTGGGGGCCCAGCCCTTAGAATCGAGGTGTCCCAGGAGGCGAGCATGACGGTCACGGACGACGACGCACTGGTCGGGCGCACGCTCGACCAGCGTTACGTGATCCATGAGCGCATCGCCCGGGGCGGCATGGCGAGCGTCTTCCGCGCCACCGATCTGCGGCTCGACCGGATCGTCGCGGTCAAGATCATGCACCCCGACACCGACCTCGAGGACACCCCCGAGCGGTTCGTGCGCGAGGCCCAGTCGGCGGCGAAGCTCAACCACCGCGGCATCGTCTCGGTCTACGACCAGGGTGTCGACGGCGAGACGATCTACCTCGTCATGGAGTACGTCCCGGGTCGCACCCTGCGCGACGTGCTGCGCGAGGAGGCGCCGATGGCGCCACGGCGGGCGCTGTCCTACCTCGAGCCCGTGCTGATGGCGCTCTCGGCGGCCCACGACGCCGGCCTGATCCACCGCGACATCAAGCCCGAGAACGTGCTGATCTCCACCACCGGCGAGGTCAAGCTGGCCGACTTCGGGCTGGCCCGCGCGATCTCCAACGACTCGACCTTCGACGGCGTCCTCGTCGGCACCGTGTCCTACCTGGCGCCCGAGGTCATCACCCACCAGGGCGCCGACGCCCGCACCGACGTCTACGCGTGCGGCGCGATGCTCTTCGAGATGCTCACGGGCTCCAAGCCCCACACGGGCGACTCGCCGCTGGCCGTAGCCCACCAGCACGTCAACGAGGACGTCGCGCCGCCCTCCACGCTGCAGCCGGGCATCCCGCCCTACCTCGACGCTCTGGTGCGTCGCGCCATGACGCGCGACCGCGAGCGCCGCTCCCCCGACGCCCGCGTCCTGCTGCACCAGCTGCGCCAGGTCCAGCGCGCCCTGGCCGCCGGTCTCGCCGACGATCCCGAGCTGACGCAGGACCTGCTCCCGGGCTCGGGGCCCACGCCGGTCGTCGCGCCCGTCCTCGACGGCCCACCCGCGGACGTCGAGATGACCGCGCCGGTCACCTCGCTGTGGGACGTCGGCCAGGACCAGCCCACCACCGCCGTCACCGAGCCCACCACCACGTTCGGCGGTCCGGTCGCGCCTGCCGCGGTCGACCGTCCTTCCGAGGCCGAGCCCGCCCCGGCGGGCCGGCGTCGTCGCGGTCCGGTCCTGCTCCTCGTGGCGCTCGCCGCGCTGGCCGCCACCGCCCTGCTCGGCTGGTACCTGGCGATCGGCCGCTACGAGACCGTGCCGAACCTCGTCTCGCTCGACCAGGCCGAGGCCGTCAAGACCGCCGAGGCCGCCGGCTTCACCACCGAGCTGGGCGAGCCCGCCTTCTCCGAGGTCGTCGAGAAGGGCGCCGTGGTCTCGTCGGACCCCGACGCCGGGTCGCGTGCCCTGCCCGACGACGTCATCACGCTCGTCGTCAGCAAGGGCAAGGAGCGCTACGAGATCCCGAACATCCAGGGCCGCTCCGTGTCCGAGGCCGAGACCATCCTGGGCTCGCTGAACCTGCGCGTCGGCGAGGTCACCCAGGCCTTCAGCGACAAGGTCCCCACCGACGGGATCATCAAGTCCTCGAGCCACAAGGTCGGCGACCAGGTGAAGCGCGACACCGCCGTCGACCTCGTCGTCAGCAAGGGCCCCAAGCCCATCACGATCACCGACTACACCGGCCAGGCGGCCGACGACGCCTCCGCCGCCCTCGAGGACGCCGGCTTCGTCGTCCGCGAGGTCGAGCAGTTCAGCGACAGCGTCAAGAAGGGCGTGGTCATCTCGCAGACCCCGTCGGCAGGCACTGGGGTGCGCGGCGACACGATTGCGCTCACGGTCTCCAAGGGACCCGAGCTCGTCGCGGTGCCCGACCTGCGCGGCATGACCGAGGACGAGGCCCGCGCGGCCGTCACCGCGCTCGGCCTGAAGCTGAACGCCGCGAAGAACCCGTTCTCGGGCGACGACGCCCGCGTCCAGTACCAGATGACGACCGTGGGCAAGAAGGTCAAGCCCGGCTCGACCGTCACCGTGTTCCTCTCCTGACCTCGCGCCGGGGCGCGAGGTCAGGAGAGGAATCAGGAGCGGCCGGCGAGCATCTCGGCGACGAGGAAGGCCAGCTCCAGCGACTGCGCCCGGTTCAGGCGCGGGTCGCACAGCGTCTCGTAGCGGTGCTCCAGGTCCTGGGCCGACAGGCGCATGCCGCCGCCGAGGCACTCGGTGACGTCGTCGCCGGTGAGCTCGACGTGCAGGCCGCCGGGCCACGTGCCGAGGGCGCGGTGGACCTCGAAGAAGCCCCGGACCTCGTCGATGACGGCGTCGAACTCACGCGTCTTGTAGCCGTTGTCGGTGGCGAACGTGTTGCCGTGCATGGGATCGGTGACCCACGCGACCTGCGCGCCCGCGGCCGTGACCTTCTCCACGAGCGTGGGCAGCAGGTCACGGATCTTCTCGGCGCCGAAGCGGGTGATGAACGTGATCTTGCCCGGCACGTGGTCGGGGTTGAGCTTCTCGTAGAGCGCGAGCGCGTCGTCGGCCGTGCTGGTGGGACCGAGCTTCACGCCGATCGGGTTGGCGATGCGGCTCAGCAGCTCGACGTGGGCGCCGTCCAGCTGGCGCGTGCGCTCGCCGATCCACACGAAGTGGCCCGAGACGTCGTACGGGCGGTCGGTGCGCGAGTCGATGCGCGTCAGCGCGTGCTCGTACTCCAGCACGAGGGCCTCGTGGGAGGAGTAGAAGTCCACGGTGTGCAGCTCGTCGGGATCGGCGCCGATGGCCTCCATGAAGGCCAGGGCGCGGTCGATCTCGTCGCCGATGCGCTCGTAGCGCTCGCGCACGGGGCTGTTGCGCACGAAGTCCGTGTTCCACGAGTGCATCTGGCGCAGGTCGGCGTAGCCGCCGGTGGTGAAGGCGCGCGCGAGGTTCAGCGTGGCGCTCGAGGCGTGGTAGACGTCGAGCAGGCGCTGCGGATCGGGGTGACGCGCCTCGGGGGTGAAGTCGAACCCGTTGACCGCGTCGCCGCGGTAGGCCGGCAGCGTGACGCCGTCGCGCGTCTCGGTGTCGCTCGAGCGCGGCTTGGCGTACTGGCCGGCCAGGCGGCCGACCTTCACGACCGGGACGCTCGCGGCGTAGGTCAGGACGACGGCCATCGACAGCAGCACGCGCAGCTTGTTGCGCACGTTCTCGGCGGTGACGCCCTCGAACGTCTCGGCGCAGTCGCCGCCCTGGAGCAGAAAGGCCTCGCCGCGTGCCACGGCCGCCATCTTGTCGCGCAGCGAGTCGCACTCGCCCGCGAAGACCAGCGGGGGCATCTTCCGCAGCTTCTCGACGGCGGCGTCGCGCGCATCGAGATCGGGGTACGTGGGCTGCTGCGCAGCACCGATCGCACGCAGTTCTTCAAGGCTGGGAATGCTCACCAAGAAAGGATACGCGACCGGTTCCCGCGCCCCCGACGACGTCCGCATGCAGGACGGGACAGCCCTACTCGGCGATCTCCTCCCAGACCTCGTCGGCCTCGGCGCGGTCGCGCTCCTTGGCGGCCTGGCGCTCCAGCTCCTTGTCGCGCTTCTTCGCGTCGGGCGCGTAGAGGTCGACGTACTCCTGGCCCGAGAGGTTCATGATCTCGTAGAGGATCTCGTCGGTGATCGCGCGCAGGATGTAGCGGTCGTCCTGCATGCCCTCGTAGCGGCTGAAGTCCAGCGGCTTGCCGAAGCGCACCCCGGGCCGGGCGTAGCGCCCCACGATCTTCCCGGGAGGCGCGACGACGTCGGTGTTGATGACGGCGACGGGGATGACCGGGACCTTGGCCTCGAGGGCGAGGCGGGCCACGCCGGTGCGGCCGCGGTAGAGCTTGCCGTCGTGCGACCGGGTGCCCTCGGGGTAGATGCCGCAGACCTCGCCCTCGGCGAGCAGGCGCAGCTGGGTGCGGATCGCGCCGGCGGCGGCGCTGCCGCTGCTGCGGTCGATCGGGACCTGGCCCGAGCCGGAGAAGAAGGAGCGCTGCAGGAAGCCCTTGAGACCGGTGCCCTCGAAGTACTCGGCCTTGGCCACGAAGGTGACGCGGCGCGGGATCACCAGCGGCATGAACAGCCAGTCGCTGTACGACAGGTGGTTGCTGGCCAGGATCACCGCGCCCTCGCGCGGGACGTTCTCGGTGCCCTCGGCCCACGGCCTGAAGATCAGCTTGAGCACCGGACCCAGAGCCAGGAACTTGAGGAACCAGTAGAACACGCACGAGACATTACCGCGCCGCTGTCCGACCGGACGTGACATGGGGCACCATGGCGTCATGTCCGAGTCCCTCGCCCCCGGCACGTCACCCGTCCGTCCCGGTGCCGAAGCGTTCTTCTCCCCCGGCGGCCGTGTGGGCGTCCTGCTGAGCCACGGCTTCACCGGCTCGCCCGCCTCGATGACGCCGTGGGGCCGGCTGCTGGCCGAGGCCGGACACACGGTGTCGGTGCCGCGGCTGCCCGGGCACGGCACCACGTGGCAGGAGATGAACACGACGACGTGGCGTGACTGGTACGGCGAGGTCGACACCGCGCTGACCGACCTGCGCGAGCAGTGCGACTGGGTGGCGGTGTGCGGGCTGTCGATGGGTGGCGCGCTGGCGCTGCGGCTGGCCGAGCAGCGACCCGACGAGGTCGACGCGCTCGTGCTGGTGAACCCCGCGATCGCGCTCAAGCGTCTCGACCTCAAGCTGGTGCCCCTGCTGAGCCGCGTGCTGCCGTCGATCGGCGGCGTGTCCAACGACATCAAGAAGCCGGGCCAGGACGAGATCGCCTACAGCCGCACGCCGCTGAAGGCGCTCGCCTCGCAGCTGCAGCTGTGGCGCGACGTGCGCGAGAACCTCGACCGCGTCACCGCTCCCCTGCTGGTGTTCCGGTCCACCGACGACCACGTGGTCGACGAGACCACCGTCGGCCTGGTCATGGAGGGCGTCTCCTCCGGCGAGCGCGAGCTGGTCGAGCTGAACGACAGCTTCCACGTCGCGACGCTCGATCACGATGCGGAGTTCATCATGGAGAGGTCGGCACAGTTCATCGCCGACCACGCGCCCGGCGCGTGAGCCGCTCCACCGTCCCGAGGAGGTCGCCATGACCGACCCCGCATCACCGCGCGACGACTTCGACCGGATCGTCGAAGGCCTCGAGCTCGACCTCAGCGGACTCGACGACTTCGACCGCTCGGCCGCGCGGGCCGCCGCGGCCCGCGAGCGCGAGGAGCTCGAGGACGAGCGGCGGCGCGCCGCCGAGCCCGAGGAGCAGGACGACCAGTTCTACCGCGACGTCGGTCCGGCGGACCTGCCCACCGACAAGCGCACCAAGACGGCCTGGCTCGTCATCATCGGCGGCCCGGCACTGCTGATCCTGGCGCGCCTCGCCGACCTGACCCCGCCGCCCGTGCTGGTGGCGGCCGTGGTCATCGCCGCGGTCTGCGCCGTCGCCTACCTGATCGCGCGACTGCCGGACCGCGGACCGAGTAACCCGGACTGGCCGGACGACGGCGCCGCGCTCTGAGCCGGGCGAGGTCGGCCGCCCCGACGAGGCCGGCGTCGTTGCCCAGGTGGGCCGCGACGATGCGCGCCTCGGAACGGTAGCCGCGTCCCGTCAGGTGGTCGTGGAAGGCGAACCGGGCCGGCCGCAGCAGCGTCTCGCCCGTCTGGCTGACCCCGCCGCCGATGACGAAGATCGCGGGGTCCAGCGAGGCCGCCAGGTTGGCCAGCCCGATGCCCAGCCAGCGGCCGACGTCGCCGACCCAGGCCTGGGCCTCCTCGTGGCCGTCGGCCGACAGGCGTCCGACCGTGGCGCCGTCGACGCGGTCGGCTCCCCCGGCCGCCTCGACCAGGGCCCGGCCGATGTCCGATCCCTCGGCCACCGCGGCCTGCGCCCGGCGCTCGAGGACACGGCCACTGGCGTACTGCTCCCAGCACCCCCGGTTGCCGCACTCGCAGGGGCGGCCGTCGTCGACGACCCGCTGGTGGCCGAACTCGCCGGCCATGCCGGAGTGGCCGCGGTAGAGCTTGCCGTCGAGCACCATCGCGCCGCCGATGCCCGTGCCGAGGTTCACCAGGACGACGTCGGGCAGGTTCTGCGCCGCGCCGAAGCGCCACTCGGCCCAGCCGGCGGCGTTCGCGTCGTTGTCCACCAGGACCGGCAGGCCCGTGCGGCGGACCACCGCGTCGCGCAGCGGCTCGTTGCGCCACGCCAGGTGCGGCGAGAACACGACGGTGGAGCCCGTGACGTCGACGTAGCCGGCCGCGCCCACGCCGACGGCGCGGACGACGTACTGGTCGCGGAACTCCTCGACCAGGTCGGCGATCGCGTCGAGCACGGCGGACGGGTCGGTGCTGGGAGTGGCGCGACGCGACCGCGCCAGGATCCGGCCGTCCTCGTCGACGACGCCCCCGGCGATCTTCGTGCCGCCGACGTCGATCCCGACGGCGAGGCGCTCAGCCACCGGCGTGGCCCTCGACGCGGCGCTTGAGTCCCTTGAGCGCCGTGTCGACGATGACCTTCTCCGCCTTGCGCTTGAGCATGCCCAGCAGCGGCAGCTTCAGGTCGACCGCCAGCTGGTAGGTGACGCGGGTCTTGTCGTCGGCCACCGAGTCCAGCGAGTAGGAGCCGTCCATGCCCGACAGCATCGTCTCGTCGGCGGGCACCAGGCTCCACGTGACGAGCCGCTCGTCGCGCCAGTCGTAGCGCAGCGTGAACGTGTCGCGGATGGGGGCGGAGTCCACCACGAAGCGGACATCGAGCGGACGCCCCGCGGCGTCGGTGGCAAGCACCGTGACCTCGCGCATTCCGGTGGCCCAATCGGGGTAGTCGTCGAACGCGGCGATGACCGACATCACATCCCCGGCCGGAGCCTCGATCACGATGTCGCTGACCGTGCGCGCCATGTCCACCTCCTCGACTGGCGACCAGCCTATCGGCGCAGAGGCACCGCGTGGCGGGACGGTACGGTGCTGTCTGTGACCACGGAGAATTCGAACCCCGTCCCTGCCTCCTGGGGCACCCTGAGCCTCGACGTCCTGGACCGCCTCGACGCCCAGCGCGACCGCGTGTCGCTGCGCCGCGTCGTCGACGGCGAGTGGATCGACGTCACGCTGGGCCAGTTCCACGAGCAGGTGACCGCGGCGGCCAAGGGCCTGCTGGCCGGTGGCGTCGGCCACGGCGACCGCGTGGCACTGCTGGCCAAGACGCGCTACGAGTGGACCGTCCTCGACTACGCCAACTGGTGGATCGGCGCCGTCACCGTGCCGATCTACGAGACCTCGTCCGCGCCGCAGATCGCCTGGATCCTCGCCGACTCCGGCGCGACCCACATCTTCTACGAGAACGACGAGCACCGCGCCCGCATCGACGAGGCCCGACCCGAGGCGCCCGAGCTCGCCTCCAGCCGTCCCATCGAGGACGTGCTGACGCTGCTCGCCGCCGAGGGCGCCGCGATCGACGACGAGACGCTCGAGGCCCGCCGCGCCGCCGTGGTCGAGGGTGACCTCGCGACGCTGATCTACACGTCCGGCACCACCGGCCGCCCCAAGGGCTGCGAGCTCACGCACGCCAACTTCCGCGCCGAGCTGTGGGGCGCCAACGAGCGCCTCGAGGTGATGTTCGCCCCCGACGACGCGGCCACCCTGCTGTTCCTGCCGCTCGCGCACGTGTTCGCGCGCATCGTCCAGGTCGGCGCGATCCGCTACGGCTCGGTGCTGGGCCACACCGCCGACATCGCCAACCTCGTCGAGCACCTGGGCCAGTTCAAGCCCACGTTCGTGCTCGCCGTCCCGCGCGTGTTCGAGAAGGTCTTCAACAGCGCCAGCACGAAGGCGTACGCCGAGGGCAAGGGCAAGATCTTCGACGCGGCCGTCCGCACCGCCATCGCCTACAGCCGCGCCACCGAGTCCGGCAAGGCGTCGCTCGCGCTGCGGGCCAAGCACGGGCTCTACAGCAAGCTCGTCTACGGCAAGCTGCGCGACGCCCTGGGCGGTCGCGCCACGCACGCGATCTCCGGCGGCGCGCCCCTCGGCGACCGTCTCGGCCACTTCTACCGCGGCGTCGGCCTCAACGTGTTCGAGGGCTACGGCCTCACCGAGACCACCGCGGCCCTCACCGTGAACCACCCCGGCGCCCAGCGCATCGGCACCGTCGGCCCGCCCCTGCCGGGCGTCGAGGTCCGCACCGGCGACGACGGCGAGCTGCAGTTCCGCGGCCCGCAGGTGTTCCAGGGCTACTGGAACGCCGAGGGCGCCACGCGCGACGTGCTCACCGAGGACGGCTGGTTCTCCACCGGCGACCTGGGCGAGGTCACCGAGGACGGGTTCGTCCGCATCACGGGCCGCAAGAAGGAGCTCATCGTCACCGCGGGCGGCAAGAACGTCTCCCCCGCGATCCTCGAGGACCGCGTCCGCGCGCACCCGCTGGTCAGCCAGTGCCTGGTCGTCGGCGAGGCCAAGCCCTTCGTCGCCGCACTCGTCACGATCGACACCGAGGCGTGGGAGGGCGACCTGGACGACCCCGAGCTGCTCGCCGAGGTCCAGAAGGCGATCGACGACGCCAACGCGCAGGTCTCGCGCGCCGAGGCGATCCGCAAGTTCGTGATCGTCGAGGACGACTGGACCGAGGAGAACGGCTACCTGACGCCCTCGTTCAAGGTGAAGCGCCACATGGTGGTGCGCGACCTGCACGACACGATCGAGGCGCTCTACGTGCGCTGATCACCCCGAGCACGAGAACGGCCCCCGGCATCGCCGGGGGCCGTTCTGCGTGCAGCCTGGGTCAGGAGACGCGCGCGTAGACGCCGAAGCCGGACGAGAGGCTGGTGATCTCGACGCTCTTGCCGGGGCGCGGCGCGTGGATGACCTTGCCGTCGCCGAGGTAGATGCCGATGTGCGACATGCTCGGGTAGGCGACGAGGTCGCCGGGCGCCAGCTCACCGGCCGAGATCTTGCGACCGGCCGACATCTGCGGGCCGACGACGCGCGGCAGCGAGACGCCCGCGGCGGCGTAGGCCTTCTGCACGAGGCCCGAGCAGTCCCAGCTGTCCGGACCCGTGCCACCGTAGACGTAGGGGTCGCCGAGCTGGTTCATGGCGAAGGCGATGGCCTTCTTGGCCGCACCGGCACCGGCGTTGCGGACGGCGGTGACGTCGCCGGCGTTCATCTGCGACTGCTGCGCGGCCGACAGGAGGGCGAAGTCGGACTTGGCCTTCCGGTAGGACTCGGTCAGCTTCTTCTTGGTCTTCTCGGCCTTCTCCAGCTTGCCGTCGAGCTCGCGCTGGTGCTCGGCCAGCTGCGCCTGGCGCTTCTCCAGCTCGACGCGGGTGCGCGTGAACGACTCGAGCGCGTCGGCGCGGGTGGTGTTGAGCGCGTCGATGGCGCTGAGGCCCTCGATGAACAGGTCGGGGTCCTGGCTGCCGAGCAGGCCGACCGTCGGGCCGAGCGGCTGCTCGAGCTGCTGCTGCACGATGTCGGCGCCCAGCTCGTCGCGCTGGACGCGGTAGACCTTGCGGATCGTGCGGATCTCGGAGCCGACCTCGTCGATGCGCCCGTCCAGGTCCTCGGCGTCGGCCGTCAGCTGGTTGAGCGTCTCGTTGGCGGCCTCGGCGCGGTCGAAGGCCTTCTCGACGTCGGCCTCGGTCACCTCGGGATCGGCGTTGGCCGGGGAGACGGCGATGAACGTGCCGGCCACGAAGGCCGACGCGGCCACGGAGGCCGCTGCGGTGCGAAAGCGCACGAAAGAATCTCCTGCTGTACCTCGACGCCTACCAGGTGAGCTGACGGATTCGGGCCTCGGTCTTGCCCTACGACCGGCGGGCCGGTCGATTCACCCCACGTACTTGGTTCCCCGGTTCGGCGGCCGCGAGCGGCCGGACGATTCGGCGGTGCCGCCGTCGGCGGCACAAGACGCAACAGTAGTTCGCCCGTCCCAGCCGATCAACCTGCGTCGAGGTGTGTCTGGGGATCGGACAGGCCCACGACGAGGCGCAGCGGGGGCACCAGGCCGGTGGCGGCGAGCGTGTCGAGGGCGGCGCGTTCGTCGGCGTCGAAGGCGACGTCGTCGGGCGGTCCGAGCAGGACCGAGACGACGCAGTCGCCGCACACTGCGGGGCAGCGGACGAGGCAGCTGTCGCAGTCGACGACGACCGGTGCCGTGGGTTCCATCTCGTTCATGGCCGCGACGCTAGGTGTGACATCCGACAATTTCGGTCCGCGGCGCAGCCTACCCGGATTCGTCGGACCGTCGACCTACGGTCACACCCATGGCACCGCACCAACCCGCCTTCGACGATCCCGGCATCGACTGGGGTGGCCGTCCGCTCCACGACACCACGTTCTGCGTCGTCGACCTCGAGACCACGGGCGGCTCGCCGGCGAAGGGCTCGAAGATCACCGAGATCGGTGCGGTGAAGGTGCGCGGCGGCGAGATCCTGGGCGAGTTCCAGACGCTGGTGAACCCCGACCAGCTCATTCCCGCGTTCATCACGGTGCTCACGGGGATCACCGACCAGATGGTCGTCGAGGCGCCCCGGATCGCCGAGGCGCTCCCCTCCTTCCTCGAGTTCGCGCACGGCAGCGTGCTCGTGGCGCACAACGCGCCGTTCGACACCGGCTTCCTCAAGCACGCGGCGCGCGAGCTCGACATCGCCTGGCCCGGCTTCGACGTCGTCGACACGGCCGTCCTCGCGCGGCGCGTGCTGCTGCGCGACGAGGTGCCCAACGTCAAGCTCGCCACGCTCGCGGCGCGCTTCTCCCCCGTCCGGCCCGACCACCGGGCCCTCACCGACGCGCGGGCCACGGTCGACGTCCTGCACGCCCTGTTCGAGCGGCTCGGCACGTGGAACGTGGCCACGGTCGAGGACGTCGCGTCCTTCACGTCCAAGGTCACCCCGCAGCAGCGCCGCAAGCGCCACCTCGCCGACAGCGTGCCCGACGCCCCGGGCGTCTACCTCTTCCGCGATGCCCGCGACGAGGTGCTCTACGTCGGCACCTCCCGCTCGCTGCGCACGCGCGTGCGGTCGTACTTCACCAAGGCCGAGACCCGCACCCGCATGGGCGAGATGATCGCGCTGGCCGAGCGCGTCGACACCGTCGTGTGCGCCACCGACACCGAGGCGCGCGTGCGCGAGCTGCGCCTCATCGACCGGCACCGTCCGCCGTACAACCGGCGGTCGAAGTTCCCCGAGCGCGTGTCGTGGCTGCGCCTCACCGACGAGCCCTGGCCGCGGATCTCGCTCGTCCGCTCGGTCACCGAGGGGGCCGCGACCCACATCGGCCCGTTCCGCAGCCGCCGCCAGGCCGAGGCCGCGCTGGCCACGCTCCACGACGCGTTCCGGATCCGCCAGTGCTCCGGCCGGCTGCCGATCAAGCCCAGCCGGGCCGCGTGCGTGCTGGCCGAGCTGGGCCAGTGCCTCTCCCCCTGCGACGGCGCCGTCACGCCCACCGACTACCTGTACGAGGTGTCGCGCGTCCGCACGGCGATGACCGCCGACCCGGTCGAGGTCGTCACCCACCTCGAGCAGCGGATGGCGCACCTGGCCGAGTCCCAGCGCTTCGAGGACGCCGCGGTCCTGCGCGACCGCGCGGCCAGCCTGATCCGCGCCGTGCGGCGCACGCAGCGGCTCGACTCGCTGGCCTCCGAGCCCGAGGTCATCGCGGCGGCACCACACGACGACGGCTGGCAGGTCCACGTCATCCGCCACGGCCGGCTCGCCGCCGCGGCGATCCTGCCGCGCCAGGTCGCCACCACGCGCGGCGCCACGGCCGGCTGGGTCGACACGCTGCTCACCACCGCCGAGACCGTCGAGCCCGCGCCCCGGCCGATGCCCGCCGCGCTCGTCGAGGAGACCGAGGTGCTGCTGCGCTGGCTCGAGTCGCCCGGCGTGCGCATGGTGCGCGGCTCGTGGGCCTCGGCATGGCCGGCCGCCGCACGTCACGTCGACCGCTTCGACGTCGACCTCGAGGTCGCGCGCCTGGCCTGACACCGCGGCTAGGCTGACCCGGTGATCACCGCCATCGTCTTCGTCCAGGCCGAGGTCTCCTCCATCCCCGAGACCGGCGCAGCGATCGCCGACATCCCCGGGGTCAGCGAGGTCTACTCCGTCACCGGCGACCACGACCTCATCGCGATGGTGCGCGTGCGCACCCACGACGAGATCGCGTCGGTCGTGGCCGACCGGCTCAACAAGGTGCCCGGGGTGCTGTCCACCCAGACGCAGATCGCCTTCCGCGCGTTCAGCCGGCACGACCTCGAGGACGCGTTCAGCATCGGCCTCGACTGAGTCGCCCGCTGGTGAGGCGGTGAGCTGTCAACCCTTCCCGCTCATCGCCGGTGCCCCAGCAACCGAACCCCAGTCCCATTCCGTTGACAGGTCACCGCGAGCTGCGCGGAAGGGTCGACCACTCACCGCGTGGCCTGGACCGAGGCTCACGAGGCGCCGGCGGCCGCCGCGGTCGTGGCGCCGATGATCGCCGCCGTGACGGCGGCCTCGGCACCCGCCACCGCGCGGCGTACCGCCTCGCTCGCCCAGTCCTCCGCCGAGACCTGCTTGGCGCGTGCCTTCGCGGCCCTGTGCTCCGACCGCTCCACGACGAGCCGCAGCTGGCTCACCGCCGCGAGCAGCGAGACCAGCGGGCCCGTGGTGGCGTCCGGCTCGGCGCCCTCGACCAGCACGGCGCGGACGTCGCGCACGAGCCGGTCACGCCGCTCGGTGTCCACGACGTCGTGCCGGGTGACCTCGAACAGCAGCACCCGCTCGGTGCGCGAGCGCACCCGGTGCTCCTGCTCCAGGGCGGCGTAGGCCCGCTGACGCCCTTGGTGCCCCATCCGCGAGATGGCCGAGGAGATCGAGACCGGCCTGTCCTTGAGCCGCGACAGCGCGTGGTCGACGTCGGGTCGGCCCGTCGGGGTCCGGTCGAGCACCTGCACCTTCGCGCGACGCCTCTCTCCGATGGTGTCCACGCGACCCAGCTGCACGAGGTCGATGAGGTGCGCACCGGCGAACACGGCGGTCGGGTTCGAGCTCGCCAGCCGGAACGTGCCGGTGTCGGGATCGGTGGCCAGGAGTGTGAGGTCGCCGGCGATGCTCATGCCGCCACGCTATCGCCGGCCGGGACGACCGGTGTCAGGCGACGTGGCGCGAGGTCGCCTCGACCCAGCGGGCCAGGGCCGCGCGGGCGGCACCGGAGTCGATCGACTCGGTCGCACGGGCCACGCCGGCGCGCAGTCGCTCGACGAGCGGGCCCTCGGAGCCCGTGTGGGCGGCGATCGCGGCGCCCGCGTTGAGCACGACCGCGTCGCGCACCGGACCGGTCTCGCCGTCGAGCACCCGGCGGAACACGTCGGCGTTGTACTCGGGCTCACCGCCGCGCAGCGCATCGGCCGGCGCGTGGTCGAAGCCGAGGTCGGCCGGGTCGAGCACGTGCTCCTCGATGCCGTCCGGACCGGGCAGCCAGAACCGCGTGGTGGTGGTCACCGTGATCTCGTCGAGGCCGTCGTCTCCGCGGAACACCAGGGCGTCGCTGCCACGACGCGCCAGCACCTCGGCCATGAGCGGCGCCATGCGCGGGTCGGCGCAGCCGATCGCCGACGCCGCCGGGCGGGCCGGGTTGGTCAGCGGGCCGAGGAAGTTGAAGAACGTGGGCACGCCGAGCTCGCGGCGGGCCGGGCCGGCGAACCGCATCGAGGCGTGGAAGACCGGCGCGAAGCAGAAGGTGATGCCGGCCTCGCGGTAGACGTCGAGAACGTGCTCGGCCGGCACCGTGAGGCGCACGCCGAGACGCTCGAAGACGTCGGCCGTGCCCGACTGGCTGGAGGCCGCGCGGTTGCCGTGCTTGACGACGCCGACCCCGGCACCGGCGGTGGTGACGGCGGCCATCGAGGAGATGTTGACCGTCTTGGCCATGTCGCCGCCCGTGCCCACGATGTCGACGACGCGGTCGTCGAGGTCGAGCGTGGTGGCCTTGGCGTACATCGCGTCGACCAGGCCCTGCAGCTCGGCGGACGTCTCGCCCTTGGCGCGCAGCGCGACCGCGAAGCCCGCGATCTGGGCGCCGCTGGCGTCACCGGAGAGGATCTCGCCCATCGCCCACGCGGTGGCGTCGGCGTCGAGGTCGTGCCCGGCGAGCAGCTCGGTGAGGACGTGCGGCCAGGACAGCGCCGCGGGGCCGCCGCTCAAGGACGCGCGGCCGGGACGGCGGCACCGCGCAGCAGCGCGATGACCGACTCGGCGAGGCGGAACGGGTCGAGCGGCTGCGGGACCACCGCGTCCGCGCGCGACCAGGTGGCCAGCCACGCGTCCTGCGGGCGACCGGTCAGCACGAGGCTCGGCGGGCCCTGGTAGAGCTCGTCCTTCATCTGGCGGGCGATGCCCATGCCGCCGGCCGGGACGGCCTCGCCGTCGAGGATCGCCAGCGCGATGCCCCCGGCGTCGAGCTGCTGCCAGACCACCGGCTCGGTGGCGCACTCGACGAATTCCAACGGCGGCAGATCGGGGTGCGGCCTGGTGCCCAGCGCTGCGACGACGGCCGTTCGGACCTTGACGTCATCGCTGTAGAGCAGGACACGAAGGGGCTGGTGCTGGCTCACGATGGCATCGTACATAATGAGGGCGTGGCAACTACTTCTGCGATCCCCGCGTCCCGGCTCCACGGCGTCGAGGGCCGTCCGTCCTACGTGACGGTCGGCACCATCGTGTGGCTGTCCAGTGAGCTGATGTTCTTCGCGACGCTGTTCGCGGCCTACTTCACGGTGCGCAGCGTCGCGCCGGAGCTGTGGGCCCAGGAGACCGAGCTCCTGAACATCCCGTTCGCCACGGTCAACACCACGATCCTGGTGCTGTCGTCCGTCACCTGCCAGCTCGGCGTCTACGCCGCGGCCAAGGGCAACGCGGCCGGCATGCGCAAGTGGTTCATCATCAGCTTCATCATGGGCGCCGTGTTCATCGGCGGTCAGGCCACCGAGTACGCCGAGCTGGTCCACGAGGGCCTGACGATCCAGAGCTCCGCGTACGGCTCCCTCTTCTACCTCGCCACCGGCTTCCACGGCCTGCACGTGATCGGCGGCCTGCTGGCCTTCCTGCTCGTCATCGGCCGCACCTACGCGGCGCGCAAGTTCACCCACGAGCAGGCGGTCTCCGCGATCGTCGTGTCCTACTACTGGCACTTCGTCGACGTCGTCTGGGTGGCCCTGTTCGCGGCCATCTACATCATCCGCTGACCCCTCGGGGATAGGCGGACCTAACTACACAGGCTGAGCTCGTGCCTCGCTAGTCTGAGGCGAATGCACGGGCCCTCGGAGATGGGACGAAGTCGCGACGCCGACCCCACCTCCGGTCCCGATTCTCAGATTCTCAGGAACGAGGTTCTCTCGGTGCGGAAACTGTCGACACGCCGCCGGCACCCCATGGCGCTCCTGGCGCTGCTGGCCCTGGCCCTCTTGCTGACCGGCGCGGCATACGCGACGGTCGCGCCGGAACCGGCCACCGCCGAGTCCGCCTCCTCGGTCTCGCAGATCGAGGCGGGCCGCCAGCTCTTCGTCGTCGGCTGCGCCAGCTGCCACGGCCTCAACGCCGAGGGCATCACGACCGCCGGCGACGGTGACGAGAAGGGCAACTACGGCCCCTCCCTGATCGGCGTCGGCGCGGCCGCCGTCGGCTTCCAGATGGAGACCGGCCGCATGCCGATGGCGCAGACCGCGCCGCAGGCCCCGCGCAAGCACATCGAGTACACGCAGGACGAGATCGACCAGATCGCCGCCTACGTCGCCTCCCTCGCCCCCGGACCCGCGCGTCCGTCCGAGGAGGACCTCGACTGGCAGAGCGTCGACAAGGAGGGCATCTCCGAGGGCGGCGAGTTCTTCCGCACCAACTGCACCGCGTGCCACAACTCGGTCGGCGCCGGCGGCGCCCTCCCCAGTGGCCGCTACGCCCCGACGCTCAAGGGCGTCGACGCCATCCACATCTACGAGGCCATGCTCACCGGCCCGCAGCAGATGCCCGTCTTCTCCGAGGACGTGCTGACCCCCGAGGACAAGCGCAACATCATCGCCTACGTCAAGACCGTGCAGCAGCAGGGCAACGACGGCGGCATCGGTGGCGGCGGCCTGGGCCCCGTGGTCGACGGCATGTTCGTCTGGATCATCGGCATCGGCGGGCTCACCGCGTTCGCGGTCTGGATCGGCATGCACGGAACGAGGTCGAAGAAGCGATGAGCACGGACATCGAACCCACCGGCGATCCCGTCGCCGATCCGGGACTGGCTCCCCACCAGTACCGCCCGCAGGACGTCGACGTCGACCAGGAGCGCCGCACCGAGCGCCAGATCGCCGGCATGTTCGGCGTGGCCACGCTGCTGCTGCTGGGCTTCTGCGTCGCGTACTTCACGGTCGACGCCGACACGCGCATCTTCGCGTTCGGCGACCCGAACAGCGGCAACGCCTTCGGCGGCTGGTCGGCGCAGAACTTCGCGTTCGGCACGACACTCGGCGGCGCCCTGCTGCTGATCGGCATCGGCATCATCCAGTGGGCCAAGAAGCTCATGGGCGATCAGGAGATGGTCGAGCTCCGTCACCCGGCGCGCTCCAGCGACGAGGACCGCGCGGCCGTCCTGGCCGACCTCAACGCGGGCGTCCAGGAGAGCGGCATCGGCCGTCGTCCCCTGATCCGCAACAGCCTCCTCGGCGCCGTCGGCGCGATGGGCCTGCCCGCGATCGTGCTGCTGCGCGACCTGGGCCCCCTCCCCCACAGCCAGGACGAGACGGTGTGGAAGAAGGGCATGCGCGTCGTCAACGACGTCTCGGGCGCCCCCATCAAGCCGTCCGACCTCGAGGTCGGCCAGCTCGTCAACGCCGAGCCCGCGATCTTCTTCGAGACCGACGACGAGGGCCACCCGGTCCTGCACGGTCACGACCTGCTGGCCGCCAAGGCCAAGGCCGCGGTCATCGTCGTGCGCATGCGCCCCGAGGACATCACCCCCAAGAAGGGGCGCGAGAACTGGGGTGTCGACGGCATCCTGTGCTACTCCAAGATCTGCACCCACGTCGGCTGCCCCATCAGCCTGTGGGAACAGCAGACCCACCACCTGCTGTGCCCCTGCCACCAGTCGACCTTCGACCTGGCGGACAACGGCAAGGTGATCTTCGGCCCCGCCTACCGCCCGCTGCCGCAGCTGCCGCTCGCGGTCGACGGCGAGGGCTACCTCATCGCGGTCAGCGACTTCCCCGAGATCGTCGCGCCGAGCTACCCCGAACTCGCCCGCGATCAGAAGAACCTCGACAAGAAGTCCGGTGATGACGCATGAGCCAGAGCACCTTCACCCGGATCGAGGACTCCTCGACCGGCAAGAAGCTGGCCGGCCCGGTCGGCTGGTTCGACGACCGGCTCGGTCTGGCCGCCGCAGGCAAGAAGAACCTGCGCAAGGTCTTCCCCGAGCACTGGTCCTTCATGCTCGGCGAGATCGCTCTGTGGAGCTTCGTCGTCCTGCTGCTGTCGGGCGTCTTCCTCACGCTGTGGTTCGTCCCCAGCATGGGCGAGGTCGAGTACCGCGGCTCCTACGCGCCGCTCTACGGCATCGAGATGTCGCAGGCCTACGCCTCCACGCTCGACATCTCGTTCGACATCCGCGGCGGCCTGCTGATGCGCCAGATCCACCACTGGGCGGCTGCCCTGTTCGTGGCGGCGATGATGGCCCACATGCTGCGCGTGTTCTTCACGGGCGCCTACCGCAAGCCGCGTGAGATCAACTGGCTCATCGGCGTCGGCCTGCTCGCGCTGGGCATGGTCGAGGGCTTCGCGGGCTACTCGCTCCCCGACGACCTGCTGTCGGGCACGGGCCTGCGGTTCGTCGACGGTCTGATCCGCTCGATCCCGCTCGTCGGCTCCTACCTGGAGTTCTTCATCTTCGGCGGCGAGTTCCCCGGCGAGATCATCATCCCCCGCCTCTACATGGCACACATCCTGCTCATCCCGGCGATCCTGCTGGGCCTCATCGGTGCGCACATGCTGCTGCTCGTCTACCACAAGCACACGCAGTGGCCGGGCGCAGGACGCACGCAGGAGAACGTCGTGGGCTACCCCATGCTCCCGGTGTACATGGCCAAGGCCGGCGGCTTCTTCTTCGTCGTGTTCGGCTTCACCGCCCTCATGGGTGCGCTGATCCAGATCAACCCGGTGTGGGCGTACGGTCCGTACAACCCCTCCGAGGTCACGGCCGGCTCGCAGCCCGACTGGTACATGGGTCTGTCCGAGGGCCTCGTGCGCCTCATGCCGCCGCTGGAGACCACGTGGTTCAACCGCACGTGGACGTGGAGCGTCTTCCTCCCCGGCGTCGGTGGCCTGGGCATCCTGTTCACGTCGCTCGCCCTGTGGCCGTTCATCGAGCGCTGGATCACCGGCGACCAGCGTGAGCACCACCTGCTCGAGCGTCCGCGCAACGCCCCGGTCCGCACCGCGCTCGGCGTGGCCGCGATGACCGCCTACGCCTGCGGCTGGATCGCCGGCGGCAACGACATCATCGCGCTGAAGTTCGGCCTGGACATCTTCGCCATCACGTGGGTCCTGCGCATCGGCATCTTCGTGTTCCCGGTGATCGCGTTCATCGTCACGAAGCGCATCTGCATCTCGCTGCAGCGCAAGGACAACGAGACGCTGACCCACGGCTGGGAGACGGGCGTCATCGACCGCTCCCCCGACGGTGGGTACGCGGAGCGTCACGCCCCGCTGCCGGACTCGTCCGCTTACCAGCTCACGTCGTCGCGCGAGCGTCTGCCCGAGATCGAGGAAGTGCACCAGCAGGACGCGTACGGCGTGCGGAACCCGAAGTACCGCAAGCAGTCGCTCCGCGCCAAGCTGCGCCGCTTCTACTACGACGGCTCGGTGGACAAGCCGACCCGTCACGACATGGACCACGCGGCCGAGCACCTGGCCGGCGGCGGCGAGCACCCGGTGGAGCTCGGCGACGACTTCCAGGGCGTCTCCGAGACCGGCGTCCCGCGCGTCCACTGATCGCACTTCACCCACGAGGGCCCCGACCGCTTCGGTCGGGGCCCTCGTGCTGTGGGCGGGGAGGGTCGAGGATTCCCCTGTTCACCGGGGAATCCGTCACCTTGCGGGGAGAACTTCCCCCGCAAGGTGACGGGAAACCTCGCTCGGTGGGACGCGTGTGCGGACTCAGGCGGTGTGGCGCGCGATGTCGGCGGCGAGCACACCGGGCCAGCGCCGGACGTCCTCGGGCGTGTGGGCGACCTGCAGGACCGCCTGCGGCAGGAGGTCGACGAGGGCCTCGGCCGTGGAGAGGGGGTGGGCCGGGTCGTCGATCCACGCGAGCACCGTGGTCGGCAGGTCGATCCGCTCCAGGAGCTCGGGAGCAGGCAGGTCGCTGAGCGCGGCGCCACGCAGCACCGAAGGCAGCAGCTCGCCGCGCACGTGAGGGACGGTGTCGGGATGCCCGAGGGTGGCCGGCGGCTTGGGCGCCACCCGGTCGAGCGCGAGGAACGGCTCGACCCCCTCGGTCTCGACGAGGTCGGCCAGCCGCCGGTAGTCGTCGGCGCGCGCCGTACGGGTGGCCCACGCCGTGGGAGGCAGCAGCAGGGTGAAGCCGCTGAAGCGATCGGGCTCGCGCACGGCGGCATGCAGCAGCGTGGCGGTGCCCATCGACGGGCCCACCCCGTGCACGGCCTCGTCGGGGAACCAGAAGTCGAGCAGTCGCAGCAGGTCGTCCGCGAGGTTCGCCCAGCGGTAGTCCTCGGGCACGGGTCGGCCGCTCGAGTGCCCGTGGCCGCGCGCGTCGTAGCGCAGCAGGCGCGTGTCGGACAGTCCGCGACCGAGGTCGAGGTCGAGCAGGCGGTCACGCGAACGGCTGGAGGTCAGGCCGTGCAGCTGCACGACGGGGTGACCGGACTCGTCGCTGAACGCCCAGGCGAGCTCGGCGTCCGGCACGGAGAAACGGTGCACGGGCTGCTCCTGAGTCGTGATGGCGGCGAGGGCAATAGGTTACTGGCATGCGACTGACGCACGTCGCGCACCTGCGCCTCCCCTTCGGGCCCCTGCTGAGTCACGACCCGATCGTGTCCGAGCCGGGCGCCCGGCTGCCCGTGTCGTTCGACCAGGCCCGCCACGTGAGCTTCGGCGACCGTCCCGGCTCGTGGATGGCGCTCGCGATGCGCCTGCCCTCCCCCGTGCCGCGCGACGACCTGGCGGCGGCGTGGTGCGCCGTCGTCCAGGCGCACGGCACGCTGCGCTCGGTCTTCGTGCCGGACGACGACGGGACGCCCGCCCTGCACGAGGTGACCGTCGAGGCCGGGAGGTGGACCGAGCACGAGGTCCTGCCGGGTCAGGCCATGAACGACGCGCTGCGCGACGTCCTCGACGCGACCTGCCGGCCGTACGCACGGCCGTCCCACCGGTTCTGCGTGATCGAGACCGCCGACGGCCCGACCCTGGTGATCGCGGCCGACCACGCCCACGTGGACATGTGGTCGTTGCTCGTCATCGCGCGCGACCTGCTGGCGGCGCTCGGGCGGATCGGCGAGGGCGAGTCGCCCGCGCTGCCTGCCGTGCCGACCTTCGCCGAGCACACCGTCGAGCTCGCGCAGCGTCCCCCGGCGCCCGACGAGATCCGCGAGCGCTGGGACCACGTGATCGAGGCCGGGGGCGGCGCCATGCCCCGCTTCCCGCTCCCCCTGGGCGACCCCACCCCCCAGCCCGAGCGCGTCGTGATCCGCGACGTCCTCGACCTGCGCGAGCTGGCCGACTTCTCGGCGCGCGCGTCGGCCGAGCGCGTGTCCACGCTGGCACTCGCGGTGTCGGCGATGACCGCGATCACGCTCGAGCTGGCCGGCACTCCCCTGCGCACCGTGTTCCCCGTGCACAGCCGCCACCAGGACCGCTGGCACGACTCGGTGGGCTGGTTCATCACGAACTCGGTGCTCGAGTCCGCCGACACCGACCCGCGCGCGTGCTCCGCCGCCGTCAAGCAGGCGATCCGGCTCGGCTCGTGGCCCCTCGCCGACCTCATGGCGCCGTGGGGCGGCATGCCCGAGCAGCCCGGCATGTTCGCGGTGTCGTGGCTCGACCTGCGCAGGCTGCCGGTACGGATCGACGCGGCCGGCCTGGACGCCCAGTACGTCGGCGCCGCCATCCGCACGCACGGCGTGATGCTGTGGTTCATCATCGACGACTCGGGCGTCCACCTGCGCTGCCGCTACCCCGACACCCACGTCGCCCGCGCCAGCGTCGGCACGTGGCTGGACGCACTGGTCGCGCGGATGCGAGACCTGGCCGCCGACCTGACGGACGTGCAGGCCTGAGCCCGGGCCTCAGCGCGCCACCGACTCCGCGGCCGCCAGGACGGCGAGGACGTACTCGTCGGAGTGGTTGTAGGAGTGGATCGCCCGGCTCCACCCGGGGCCCGTGCGCAGGTCCTCACCCGAGGCGCAGAGGTAGCGGGCAGCGGCCAGGGCGGCGTCGTCGAGGTCGTGCGGGTCCTCGATCCCGTCGCCGTCCCCGTCGGTGCCCCAGCGCTCCCACGTGGAGCCGATGAACTGGAAGGGCCCGACCGCGTGGTCCCAGACCGGGTCGCCGTGCCGGGCGGTCGAGGCCGCGTCGGCGGGGATGGCCGCGAGTCCCGGGGAGCCGTCGAGCGCGGGCCCGACGATCGGGACGCTGGTGCGGCCGTGCTCGTCGACGTCTCCCCCGCCGTGGCGCCCGTGGTCGGACTCCACGGTGGCGATGCCGGCGAGCGTCGTCCAGCCCACGTGGCACGCAGGCTGCTCGGACGCGAGGGTGAGGGCGGCATCGGCGTAGGCGCGCACGGCGACCGCGGGGATGTCCGTGCGCTCGGCGCTCCTCAGCACCCAGTCCGGGTCGACGCCGGAGGATCGGGACGAACCGGCGACAGGGAACGGTGCCGGCTCCACGACCTCCGCCGAGAGGTCCTGCACCCGGTCGTCCGCGATGGCGAGCGTCCCCACTCCCCCGGTCAGGGCCGCCGCGGCGACGACCGCCACCGCGGACGCGCCCGCCACGGCCACGACGACCGTGACGGCCAGCCGCAGCCGGGCGGCGCGCCTCATCCGAAGCGGCCGTTGACGTAGTCGTGCGTGCGCTGGTCCTGCGGCGAGCCGAACATCGACGCCGTGTCGCCGTGCTCGACGATGACGCCCGGCGTGCCCTGGGCGGCGAGGAAGAACGCGCACTGGTCCGACACGCGCGCGGCCTGCTGCATGTTGTGCGTGACGATCACGATCGTGACCTCCTTGGCGAGCTCGACCATCGTCTCCTCGATGACCCGGGTGGAGGTCGGGTCGAGGGCGGAGCAGGGCTCGTCCATCAGCAGGACGCGTGGACGGATCGCGAGCGAGCGGGCGATGCACAGGCGCTGCTGCTGGCCGCCGGACAGACCACCGCCGGGGGCGTCGAGGCGGTCCTTCACCTCGTTCCACAGGCCGCCGCGGCGCAGGCAGGACTCGACGAGCTCGTCGCGCGTCGAGCGGCTCGCGCGGGTGCCCGTGAGCCTCAGACCGGCCAGCACGTTGTCCCGGATCGACATCGCCGGGAACGGGTTGGGCTTCTGGAAGACCATGCCGATGCTGCGGCGGACGTCCATGAGCTTGCGGCGCGGGTCGTAGACGTCGGCGCCGTCGAGGCGGACCTCGCCGGCGAACTGGGCACCGTCGACGAGCTCGTGCATGCGGTTCAAGGTGCGCAGGAAGGTGGACTTCCCGCAGCCCGACGGACCGATCAGGGCGGTGACGTGACCCGCCGGCATGTCCAGGGAGACGCGGTCGAGGACGTGGTGCCGGCCGAACCAGGCCGAGACGCCGACGGCGTGGAGACCGGCCGGCGTGGGGCCGTCGACGGCCGGGACGACGGTGGTCTCGGTCTCGGCGAGGGGGATGACCGAGGTGTCGGTGGTGACGCTCAAGGGAGTTCCTTCGATGGGTGCCGAGGGCCGGGACGGGCTGGTGGGAGCGCCGCCCCGGCCTCGGTGAGGGGCTGTTAGCGGGTGACCTTGATCTTCAGGACCTTGGCCTTGGCGCCCGTGACGTTGCCGTTGCCGCCGTAGGCGACGACCAGGCGGTGCGTCCCCTTCTTCAGCTTCGCCAGCTTCACGGTGACCTTGCCGTTGCGGACGACGCCACGGCCGACGACCTTCGAGCCGACCTTCACCGTGACCTTGCCGGTGACCGGGACGCCGGCAGGCTTGACCGCCACGCGCAGCACGCCGCGCTGCGAGGCCTTGACCTTCGCCTTCACGAGCTTCGCGGTCACGGCGCCCTTCGCCTTGGCGATCCGGAGGGTGGCCGAGCCGCTGGCGGCGTCGACCGAGGCCGATCCGGGCAGCGAGGCGGTGACGCGCAGGCTGCCGGCCGGCGTGGCGGCTGCGACCGACACGGTGGCCGTGCCGCGCGACAGCGTGTACGCCCGGGCCGCTCCGCCGCCGACCGCGACGCGGACGGTGCCGGTGGCCGCGGCGCCACCGACGGTCGCCTTCACGGTGACCGTCTTGGCCTTGCCGTACGGCGCAGAGACGCCGGTGACGCTCACGGCGGCGGGCGTCTTGACGACGACCTGCTGGACCGTGGACTGCGACGGGGCGAAGTCGTTCACGCGCGTCGGCACGAAGGAGGCCGTGTACTGGTGCGTGCCGACCGAGACGCCGGTGAGCGTCAGGGATGCGACCCCGCCGGACGTGAACGCGGTGCCGACGAGGGCGTCGCCCTCACGGAACTCGACCTTGCCGGCCGCGGGCGCGCCGCCACCCGTGCCGACCGTCGCGCGCAGGCCCACGGTGCGCTGACCCGGCGCCGAGGCCGCGAGCGTCGTGGTGGTGACGACGGCGTCGGCCTGGTCGGAGGTCTTGAGGTTGGAGACCGGGTCGGTGACGAACTGGCCGCAGGCGCCGCCGTCCTCCGTCGAGGCCAGCTGCTCGAAGCCCGCCTTCTCGATCACGGCACGGCCGTCGGGTCCGCAGATCCAGCCGTCCTCGCCGAAGACGTTGGTGAGGCGCGCGCCCACGGTCGCGTTCGCGAGATCGGCGGTGCGCACGACGTTGTACACCGCGCGGGTCGCCTTCCAGCCACCGAGCGCGGCGACCGTGGAGGTGATCGTGGTGCGGGCGCTGGAGAACGGCGCGATGGCGTTGGGATCGCCCTTCACGTCGGCGTCGCTGTGCTCCTGCGTGGAGGTCGCGACCGGCGTGAACGGGATGCCGCCGTTCGCCGCGGTCAGCTGCGAGGTGAAGAAGCTGAGCGTGCCCGACCCCGACTGCGGGATGAGCGCCTTGATCGTGCCCGGCCTGCCGCCGACCTGGCTCCAGTTCGTGACCTCGCCCTTGTAGATCTTGAGGATCTGGTCGATCGTGAGGTCCGCCGGCGCGTTCGTGGCGGAGGCGCTCACGGCCATCTGGAGGCCGTCCACGGCGAAGGCCGCCTGCTTGAGGCCGCCGGTGATCTCGGCCGGGCTCAGGGTCGACGACGACCGGGCGAACGAGACGTTCGCGTTGTTGTCCGGCGCGTAGAGGAGCTTCTTGCCCGCGCCCGAGCCGTTCGGGCGGGTGATGGCGGCGAGGCCGCTGCGCAGTGTGACCGTGGCGGGCGTGCCGTCAGCCGCGAACGACGCGAGGCGGCCCGAGGCGCGGCCGGCGTTGTAGGCGACGGCCAGGTCGTGGGTGACGATCTGGGTCGTGTCCGAGCCGACACCGACCAGGTCGTCGGTGGTGTTCGGGACGAAGGTCGGATCGAAGGGGTTCACGTCGGCCGCGACGGCGGGCGACATGAGGGTCAGCGTCGAGCCGACCACGAGGGCCGCACCGGCCGTGATGGCCGATACACGGTTTCGCTTCATCGGGGGTTCCCTTTCCTCGAGCCGGCGATCTGCCGGGTCTCGTGCGGCACGCTATGAGTGACTGCCCCGGCCTCGGGGCGCTTGCGGTGAACGGCAGGTGAAACCCGGAGGGCCATCTGGCGCTCACACCAGGTTCGGCAGCAGGCTCATGCCGAGATCGGTCGCGATCCAGGCCAAGGCGACGACCGGGGCGGACAGCAGGACCCACGCGCGGGCGCGCCCGAGCCGGGCTCGCGCATACGTCGCCACGCCGGCCAGCACCCCGAGTCCCGCCAGCACGAGCGCCAGGAGCGGCAGCACGGAGGTGTCACGGCCCATCGGCTGCTCGGCCGCGGGCACGGCCGTCATCCGTGCCGGACCCGCCTCATGGGGCGTGGAGACGAGCTCGGCGTCCACGTAGATCACGGCTCCGGGCGACAGCGCCGCCAGTCGACCCTGACCCTCGGCTCCCACCAGGACGAGGCGTCCCTGCCCGGGGACGAGCGGCTGGGGCAGCGGGTCGCCCGCGCGCCTCACCCCGCTCACCTCGTAGGCGGCACGGCCCTGTCCGGTGACCGTGGTGATCGTGTCGCCGACCCGCAGGTCCGCCAGTCCCCCGAACGGCGCGCCGAACGTACTGCTGCGGCCGTAGACCACCGAGGTGCCGGGCTGGCCCGGCAGGACCGTGTCCCGCCGGTGACCCGGTCCGTCGAGCGTCTGGCTCGAGGCGGTGCCCTCGACGACGACCTCGCTGATCCCGTGCCGCTTCACCGTCAGGGTGGACACCGCGGTCCCCGGCTCGATCACTCCCCCGACCGGGGCTGTGGCCGAGGCGAGGTCCGTGCGGAACTGCGCGTAGAGCACGTGCTGGGCGCGGTCGTGCGCGACGCCGCCCAGCACGAGCAGCTGCAGCACGACCCACGCGCACACGACCGCGACCACGGTCAGCGCCTCGGTCACCATCGCGATCTCGGCCGGCAGCGTGACCGGCTGGGCGGCGACCCGCGGCTTGGCGCGCCGTCCCGGCACGCGCACGGTCCAGGCGCTCACCGGCGTGCCCTCGCCGTCGCGATCCCGCGGAGCACCGGCCCGACGGAGGCGGCCGCCAGCCCGACGCACAGCAGCAGCGGCAGCAGCATCCGGCCCGAAGTCGACGTGATCGCCCCGGTGGGCGCGGTCTCGACCAAGGTCACCTTGGTCGCGCCGGACGCCCTGACCTGCTCCTCGGGGACGTCGCCGCCCGGCGCGGAGACCGGCGCGTCGGAGGATCCGCCGCCACCGCCGGACGGCGGAGACGTGCTGGGGGTCGTGTCGGGTGCCCGCTCCGGGCGCTGCGCCGCGATGAGGTCGGCGGCGTGCCGTGCCGCGTCGTACAGGCGCTTGGTGACACCGGACGCGACGATCGGGACGTAGCCCGCGGGCAGGGTGCCGTTCGCCGACCCGGGCCGCTGGCCCTCGGTCGTGGCGACGCGGATGAACTGCGCCACGTGCTTCGCGTCCTTCGCGGCCAGGCCGCGCGTGCGCGCCACGGTGTAGACGATCATCGTCCCGGGGTACGCCTTCGGACGCTTCGCCAGCGCCTTCTGCGTGATGGCGAAGGCGCCGGTGGTGCCCTTCACCTCGGTGGCGGCCGCGACGGCCGCAGCCATCGAGGACGGTGTCGGCGCGACCCACGTGCTCGCCGAGGTGCGGACGGCCGCGGTCCTCAGACCGAGTCGCTCGGCGTCGCCGACGCTCACCACGCCCAGCATGAAGCGCGCGCCGACGCCCTGGCGGTCCGCCCGACCGAACTTGTACGGGTCGGAGCTCGAGGGTCGCTCGCACTTCGTCTGGACGTTCGGCCACGCGTCGAGCACGGCCTCCGCGATCGTGCGCAGGCTTGACACCGGCGCCGCGAGCTGGGTGAAGTACGGCGTGCTCAGCTGCTGCTGGCAGTCGAGGTCGTACTCGGGCACGAACGTGTCGAGCAGCGGCCACTCCGCCACCGGCAGCCTGATCCGCCGGTAGCTCGGGTTGACGACCATGCCCCACGGATCGGCGGTGCCGTTCACGAACGCGCGCGCGTCCGCGTCGGCCGCGATGTAGGACGTCAGGGACGTCATCACGTCCGAGGACTCCGAGAGCGACAGCACCGTGGCGGCCGCCTCGCGCGTCGTCGTGTCGAGCCCGGGGTTGAGGGCGATGAACTCCGGATCCTGGTTGAGCGACTGGGGGTTGCGCCCCATGCCGGGGTGCTGGGCCCCGTAGGCCGATCCCGTGTACGACTGCGTGAGCAGCTTGGCCAGCAGGCGCGGTGTCAGGCGGAGTCGCTCGTACTCCCCCGCGTTGTCCGGCCGGTCGATGACGTACGAGATCGCGAACCCGGTGACGGCCGTCGGCGCGTAGGCCACCGGCGTCTCGTCCTCCTGCTCGCGGCGACCGGACACCAGCGCCGCGGGCGCGACGTTCTTCTCCACGAGGGCGAAGGCGGCCTCGTCGGACATCCGGTTGTGCTGGAACTTGAAGCGCTTCTTCGACAGGCAGTAAGCCGGCGCCCACTGCAGCGCGGCCTGGGACATCAGCTCGGAGCCGTAGAAGGCCGTGGGCGCGCGCGAGTCGAGCACGTCGCACACGTTCGGCGCGGTGCCGAACGTGACGGGGACCGTGATCCGGTTGCGCCAGTTCGAGCCGGCCCACCAATAGCCGGCGGACACGGCGTCGTCGACGCCCTCGCCGGCGAAGTTGCTGGAGCCGGGCGCGAACCGTCCCGTGCGGGTGCACTCGTCGTCGCCGTCCACGCAGCTCAGCCCCATGATCGGGATGACGACGATGGAGCACGCCACGGTGTCGCTGCAGCCCAGCGACTCGTTCTCGGTCGCGGTGCGGACCTCGAAGCTCACCGAGCCGGTGCCGTCGGTGTCGGTGAAGGCGGCCTGCTCGGCGGCTGGGAGGGCCGCGTCCACGGCGGCCTCCGGGGCCATCGTCTCGGCGCTGCACGACGTGTACGTCTTGCCGCTGGCCGCGACGAACGGCACGGCGTGCGCCGAGAAGCTCGGCACGTCGTCGCACCCGCTCGTGGGGAACGGCTCGATGCCGCTCTTCTGCTCGGTGTCGCCAGGCCTGGCGTGCAGGTCGCGCCGCCAGATGGCCTGGCGGTCCGACGTGGAGCGGAAGCGCTGCTGGGCCGTCGAGGTCCAGCACGTCTCGGGCGAGACCCGCTGGGCGGCCGGGAGGCCCGCGTCGTCGCGACCACGGCACTGCAGGATGACCACTGGGTACTCCTGGCGCAGGCCGGCGGCACCGAACGGGCTGGCAGCGCGCCCGCCGCTGGGGTGGGCTCCCTTCCAGCTGACCCGCACGCGCTCGCGGCCGCGCAGGTTCTCGGTGTGGTCGACGCTCACCGTCACGCGGCGCTTCTCCACCGAGATCGTGTCGCCGTCGTCCTCGAAGGCGCGGTCGACCTCCTTCGTCCGGGTGAACGCGGAGCTCGGGGCGGCCTCGGCGTCAGGTGCCGCGGTGACGGGCAGGCCGGCGGCCAGCACCAGCAGGGCGGGCAGGAGCAGCATGAGGCGCTTCATCGGAGGTCTCCTCGCCGGCGCAGGAGCGCCGCCACGATGCCGGGGATCAGGACGATCGCGAGCAGCTCCAGGACCGCCACGGTCCCGAAGACCCGCGAGTCACCGGGCCGCGACGAGGTCAGCTCGACCGGCACGGCCTGGGCGCTCCCTCCCACCTGGCCGGACGCCTGGACCGCGTCACCCGTGACGGGGTCCACGGCACCGCCCTCGGGCGCGGTGTCGACCGCGCCCGACGGGTCGGTCCCGGCGCCCGCCGGGGTGTCCGAGGCGGCCTTGTCCGTGCTGGACTTCTGGGCCTCCTCGAGCGTGGTCGGGGCCGATCCGGTGCCACCGTCGCACGGGCCCGCGCCGACCTTGTCGCACGCAGCGGGCTTGGGCGCGATCTCGGCGAGCTTGTTCTTCGTCAGGTCACCGGCCACGAAGGTCGGGTTGTTGCACGACTTCACGTCGCGCCCCGCGATCTCCACCTTGGGGTCGGCGTTCTTGAGGCGCTTGAGCTGGTCGAAGCCCGCCTTCACGAGGTTGAGCGGCAGCGGCGAGTAGCCGTACGCGCCGGCCTTCGACTGGCCCTCGCACAGCGAGTAGTACATGAAGTCCGCGAGCGTCTGCCGCTTGGTCGTCGACATCCGCCGGTCCGACGCGCCGGTGGGCAGCAGCATGTAGGAGTACGAGCTCAGCGGGTAGGCTCGCGGGTCCTTCGCGTTGTAGACGCCGTCGAGGATCTGGGTCAGGTAGTCCTGCGAGCCCTTGTCGGTGTTGATCCGCGCCCTGGTCAGCGCCACGGCCACGTTGTACTGGGTGGGCTCGACGAAGAAGCCCGCCTCGTTGAGCACCTTCACGACCGGGAACTTCTTGTTCACCGGGTACGAGTACTCGACGTAGCCGATCGTGCCGTTGCCCGCGGCGCCGGCGATCGTGTTCATGACCTGGTCCGAGCCGGCCGCCGCGATCGTGTCGCCCCGGCGCGGGTAGTACGACGTGAGACCGGACGTGCCGAAGAACCCGCGCCAGACCTTGGGGTGCTGGGCGTCCATCCAGCGCGTGAACTGCGCCGTGGTGCCCGAGCCGTCGGAGCGGACCACGGGGATGATCTTGAGCGAGGGGAGCTTGCGCCCGTTGTTGTCCTTCGCGATCGCCGGGTGGTTCCAGTTGGTGATCTGGTTCGTGAAGATCTTGGACAGCGTGTCGCCCGACAGCCGCAGGTTCTTGACCAGCTTCCCGCCGACGCGGATCTGGTAGGAGAACGCCGTGCCGCCGGCGATGATCGGCATGTACGCGAACTCGCGGCTGCCCGCGGTGTCGGCGTTGCCGCTCTCGTCCTTGCCCTGGTACGGGATCTCGGTGATGCCGAAGTCGGTGACGTGCTGGGCGAACGCCTTGCGACCCTGGGACGAGCCGCCGCCGTTGTAGGTGACCTTCATGCCGTTGGCGTTCACGTCGGCGATCCACTGCTGGACGATCACCTCCGACCAGGTGGAGCCCGAGCCCTCGATCTGGGCGTACGCCGCGTGGGCGGGGCGGATCGACGACAGCGTCACGATCGTGAGCGCCGCCAGCACGAGGACCAGGCGGTTCCGCGTGCGCAGGGGGGACAGGGTCATCGGGATCCCTTTCGAGGACGGGCGAGGCGGCGGGCGATGGCGAACAGCACGAGCACCAGCAGGAGGAGGACGGTGGCGGCGGCGAAGGCGCGCTCGATGTACATCGGCTCGCCGCTGCGCACGGTCGAGTAGATGAACAGCGGCAGCGAGTTCATCACGCCGTCGGTGGGGTCGAGCACGAGGAACGAGGCGGCGCCGGAGGTCAGCAGCACCGGCGAGGTCTCGCCGATGCCGCGGGCGACGCCGAGGATGAGCGCGGTGGCCAGGCCGGGGCGTGCCGTGGGCAGGACGACGTGCCAGACCGTCCGCCACCGTGACGCGCCGAGGGCGAGGCTCGCCTCGCGCAGGCCGCCCGGCACCACCCGCAGCACGACGTCGGCCGCGCGGGCGATGATCGGCAGCATCATGACACCGAGCGCCATGGCGGCCGCGAAGCCCGACCGGTCGATCCCGAGCGCCACGATGAGCGTCGTGTAGATGAACAGGCCGGCCACGATCGACGGCAGCGCCGTCATCGCCTCGACGACCGTGCGGACGATGCGCGCGTAGCGCCCGCCCACCTCGGTCATGAACACGGCCGTGCCGATGCCGAGCGGCACCGTGACGAGCACGGCGATGCCGACCTGGATGAGCGACCCGGCGATCGCGTGCAGGATGCCGCCGCGGTCGAAGGAGTCCCGCGGGCCGACCCCGGACATGTCCTGCGTGAGCAGCGAGAGGTGGAACAGTGCCTCCGCGCCGCGGTAGACGATGAACGCCACGGTGGAGAGCAGTGCGACGGCGACCGTGAGCGCCGCGACGTGCACGAGGGCCGCGACCACCCGGTCGACGACGACGGGCCGCGGCTCGGTCATGGCGGTGGCCACCGCGAGCACGGCGAGGCCCGCGACGACGGTCGAGAGCACGAGGGGCAGCAGGCCCGTCCACGGCAGCAGCCGCGCGTTGACGATCCACGCCAGAGCGAAGCCGGCGACCCACGAGCCGATCTCGACGAACCGGTCCTCGGCCGTCACGGTGGACAGGCGGCGGGTGCCGGTGGGCGGCTGGGGCGTGGCCAGGTCCGGCCGGGCGATGCTGGTGCTCATGCCTCGGTCCCCGCTCCGGATCGGCTCCGTGAGACCACGACCGCCGCGGCCGTGTTGATGACGAGCGTGATGACGAACAGGACGAAGCCCGCCGTCAGCAGGGCCTGGAGCTGGCCGCCGCTGGCCTCGCCGAACCGCCCGGCGATGAGCGCCGAGACGGTGTTGGTGCCGATCTCCAGCACGCGAGGCTTGAGCTCGAACGCCGGGGAGATGATCAGCAGGACCGCGATGGTCTCACCGAGGGCGCGGCCGAGGCCGAGCATCGTGCCGCCGATGATGCCGCCCCGCCCGAAGGGCAGGACGACCGAGCGGATCATGCCCCAGCGGGTGGCGCCGAGGGCGTACGCGGCCTCCCGCTCCCCCAGCGGCGCCTGGCTGAACACTTGGCGCATCACGGCGCACGCCATCGGGATCACCATCATGGCCACGGCGAGGCCGGCGATGAACGCCGACGCGGTGTAGCGGCTCTGCTCCCAGATCGCGGCCTGCGGATCGGCCTGCACCTCGAAGAACGGCAGGAAGCCCAGGTACTCGTGCAGCCAGCGGGCCACCGCGCTCGCGTGCGGCTGGAGCAGGAAGAAGCCCCAGAGTCCGTAGATGATGCTCGGCACGGCCGCCATGAGGTCGACCATCGACACCAGCAGGCCGCGCAGCCGCGCCGGCGCGTACTCGCTGATGTACAGCGCCGTGGCGAGCGCCAGCGGGAACGCCACGACGAGCGCGACGGCCGCGACCGAGAACGTGCCGACCAGCACGGCACCGATGCCGACGACGTCCGCGTCGGGCTCCCACTGCGTCTCGGTGAAGAACGAGGCACCGTAGTGGCGCAGCGTCGGCACCGCCTGCAGCGCGAGGAACAGGCCGATGCCGCCGGTGATCAGCAGGACGGTCGTCCCGGTGGCCCTCATGGCGACGGCGAAGACCCGGTCGGCGCCGGCCTGGCCGCCTCGGATCGTGCGGGGGACGTCCGGTGCGTCGGACGACACCCGGGTGGGCAGGACCGTGGTCACACGACCTCCAAGCTCTCGACCCCGAACAACGACGGCTGTGACTCTAGGGACGCTGCGGCGGAGAGATGAGCACCTGCGATGAACGCGGCATGAACGTTGGGAGGCACCTCGGTGGGGATGCGACGATGGGGCCATGAGCCTCTCGATCACCGGTGATGCCACCGCCGACCAGCTGCTGACGGACGACCCCTTCGCCCTCCTCGTGGGCATGCTGCTCGACCAGCAGATCGCGATGGAGGCGGCCTTCTCCGGGCCGGCGAAGATCCTCGAGCGCGTCGGCACGCTGGACCCGGCCGAGATCGCCACGCAGGATCCTGAGGGCTTCGAGGCCGTCTTCCGGCAGACGCCCGCCGTGCACCGCTACCCCGGCTCGATGGCCGGGCGCGTGCAGACGCTCGCGGCCGCCGTGCGCGACGAGTGGGGCGGCGACGCCGCGGCGATCTGGACCCAGGGCTCCCCCGACGGCGCCGAGGTGCTCAAGCGGCTCAAGGCGCTGCCCGGCTTCGGCGAGCAGAAGGCCAAGATCTTCCTGGCCCTGCTCGGCAAGCAGTACGGCTTCGACGGCGCCGGCTGGCGCGAGGCCGCCGGCGACTACGGCCAGCCCGGTCACCGCAGCGTCGCGGACATCACCAGTCCCGAGTCGCTGGCGAAGGTGCGCGAGTTCAAGCGCGAGCAGAAGGCGGCGGCGAAGGCGGCGAAGGCGCGCTGAGGCTCAGGCGTCCTCGGCGTCCGCGCCCAGCGCGGAGCCCTCGAGCCACTCGTCCCACGAGCGGTTCCAGTCGGTCCACCCGTTGGCGGGCTCGAGGCGACGCGGGCTGCCGACATAGCTGACGATGTCGCCGCGCTTGCTCTGCGCGAACACCCACGCGGCGTCCTTCGTGCTCATGCCGACGCAGCCGTGGCTCACGTTGGCGTTGCCCTGCGAGGCGGCGGACCACGGGGCAGCGTGGAGGAACTCTCCCGAGTTCGTCACGCGCATCGCGTACTTGACGCCCTTGAGGTTGTAGTAGTTCGGGTCGTCGGAGTCCACGCCCGTCGTGGCCGCGTCCATGTCGATCGAACGGTGCTTCTCCATGATCACCTTGATGCCGTTGCGGCTGCGGTGGTCGGCGTCGCCGGTGGAGACCGGGATCGTCCGCCGGGCCTTGCCGTCGATCTTCACGGTCATGCGATGGCGCCGCGTGTCGACGACGCTCACGACCGAGCGACCCACCGTGAACTCCACGTGCTGGTCCTGCTGGCCGTAGATGCCGTTGCCGGCGTGGACGCTGTTCAGGCCGAGGTCGACCGTGACCTTCGTGCCGGGCTTCCAGAACTTCTTCGGCCGCCAGTGGGCGGTGTTGTCGCTGAGCCAGTACCAGCCACCGTCGGTGGCCGGCTGGGCGGTGACCTTCATCCGCTTCTCGAAGGCGGCCCGGTCCTTGACCGCGATGTCGAAGCTGACGATGACGGGCATGCCGACGCCGACGGTCTCGCCCTGGAGCGGGGCCACGGCCGGGTACGTCTGCTCGTCGAGGCTCAGGGCTCGCGTGGTGAACCGCGAGGTCTCGGTGACCTGCCGGCCGTCGTCACCCGTTCCGGAGGCGGTGAGCACGTAGGTGGTGGCGGGCTCGAGCAGCTGCCCGGCGGTCCAGCGGACGCCGTGCACCTCGCCGGGGATCGTCGTCGCGCCGTCGGCGCTCGCGAGCGTGACGTCGGCCAGCTGGCCGTCGAAGCCGTCGACCGTGACCACCGAGTCGACGGGGACGTCCGCGGCACCGTTCTCGACGCTCGCGGTGATCGTCAGCGGATCCTTGGCCTTCTCCTGCTCGGCCGGGTCACCGCTGCCGCCGCCACTCGTGCACGACGACGCCAGGACCATCACGACCAGGGCACCCACGGCCCGCATTCCCCACCTGCTCACGCCTGGAAGTCTAGGCAATCGCACCCCACGGCCCGGACAGCGAAACGCCCCCGGTGTCGGAACACCGAGGGCGTGACGCGCGGGGATCGGGCTCAGTGAGCGTGGATCCCGCGGTAGTACTCGAAGATCCAGCCGCAGACGCAGATCGCGCCGAATGGCAGGGCCAGGATGAACATCCACCAGCCGAAGACGACGCCCAGGACCAGGAAGCCGAAAGACATGGCGGCGAACAGCGGCCACCAGGAGAAGGGCGGGAAGAAGCCGAGCTCGCCGGCGCCCTCCGCGATCTCACCGTCGAGACGGTCCTCGGGACGCTCGGGGATGGCCTTGGCCACGAACCACAGGTAGAAGCTGATCATGAAGAACAGCAGCATCGCCATGATCAGCGCGACCGTGCCGGTGACCTCGTGCGCCACGGCCCAGTAGACCGGGGTGACGATCACGAAGAAGATCGCGCAGCTGAAGAACAGCCAGAATTCCTTGCGCATCGATCACTCACCAGCCTTGGGGTTCTTGCCGCCGAGCGCCTCGCCACGACCCTCGAGGTCGGGGGTGTCGGCCAGCGGCTCGTTGGCGTCGGGGTTCTGGGCCATCTCCAGCTCCACCACGTCGGGGTGGTGCAGGTCGAAGGCCGGGCTCTCCGAGCGGATCCGCGGCAGCGACACGAAGTTGTGACGCGGCGGCGGGCTGGACGTGGCCCACTCGAGCGTGCGGCCCCAGCCCCACGGGTCGTCCTGGCGGACCAGGGGCGCCTTGCGGGACTTCCACACGTTGTAGATGAACGGCAGCGTGGAGGCACCGAGCAGGAACGCACCGATCGTGGAGATCTCGTTCAGGCGGGTGAAGCCGTCGCCGGGCAGGTAGTCGGCGTAGCGACGCGGGAAGCCCTCGACGCCCAGCCAGTGCTGCACCAGGAACGTCAGGTGGAAGCCGACGAACAGCAGCCAGAAGTGGATCTTGCCCAGCTTCTCGTCGAGCATCCGGCCCGTGATCTTCGGCCACCAGTAGTAGTAGCCGGCGAACATCGCGAACACGACCGTGCCGAACACGACGTAGTGGAAGTGCGCCACGACGAAGTAGGTGTCGGAGAGGTGGAAGTCCAGGGCCGGCGAGGCCAGGACGATGCCGGTCAGACCACCGAAGAGGAAGGTCGTGAGGAAGCCCAGCGAGAACAGCAGGGGTGTGTCGAACGAGACGGACCCGCCCCACATCGTGCCGATCCAGTTGAAGAACTTCACGCCTGTCGGCACGCCGATCAACAACGTCATGAAGCTGAAGAACGCCAGGTTCACCGCTCCGGTGACGAACATGTGGTGGGCCCACACCGCGGCCGAGAGGACCGCGATCGCCAGGGTCGCGCCGACCAGACCGACGTAGCCGAAGACCGGCTTGCGGCTGAAGACCGGCAGGACTTCGGTGATGATGCCGAAGAACGGCAGGGCGATGATGTAGACCTCGGGGTGACCGAAGAACCAGAACAGGTGCTGGTACATGATCGGTCCGCCCGTGGAGGGGTCGAACACGTGCGCCCCGAGCATGCGGTCGGCGCCCAGCGCGAGCAGCGCCGCGGCGAACACCGGGAACACGATGATGATCAGGATGCTGGTGACCAGCGTGTTCCACACGAAGATCGGCATCCGGAACATCGTCATGCCGGGAGCGCGCATGCAGAAGATCGTGGTGATGAAGTTGACCGCGCCCAGGATCGTGCCCAGACCCGACATGTACAGGCCCATGACCCACAGGTCGCCACCGACGCCGGGGCTGTGGATCGAGTCCGACAGCGGCAGGTAGGCGAACCAGCCGAAGCTGGCGGCGCCGCCGGGGACGATGAAGCCCGAGACGGCGATCAGCGAGCCGAACAGGTACAGCCAGTAGCTGAACATGTTCAGGCGCGGGAACGCGACGTCGGGAGCACCGATCTGCAGCGGCATGATCATGTTGCCGAAGGCGAAGAACAGCGGCGTCGCGAACATCAGCAGCATGATCGTGCCGTGCATCGTGAACAGCTGGTTGTACGTCTCGTCGCCGACGAACTGGCCACCCGGGCGAGCGAGCTCGGCACGGATGATGAGGGCCAGGATGCCACCGAAGATGAAGAAGAAGAACGTCGTCACGGCGTACATCTGACCGATGACCTTGTGGTCGGTGGTCGTCAGCAGCGTGAAGGCCTTCGTCCCGAGGGAGCGCTCCCTGACGGGTCGGCGCGGTTCTGACGCGTCGAAGGTTGCGGTGGCCATCAGTCCTCCGGTTCGCTCTCGCCGCTGGCGTCCAGCCCGGCGACGGTGTCAGCTGTGGTCGAGCCCTTCGGATCGCCGACCTGGCCGGCGGCCTCGAGCTCGGCGAGGTGGGCGCGGTACTCCTCGGGGGAGACGACCTTGACCTTGAACAGCATGCGGGTGTGGTAGACGCCGCAGAGCTCGGCGCAGCGACCGGTGAAGGTGCCCTCGCGGTTCGGCGTCATCGTGAATGAGTTGTTGCCGTCCTTGCCGGGGATGTTGCCCGGGACGACGTCCATCTTGAAGTAGAACTCGGGGACCCAGAAGGAGTGGATGACGTCCGGCGAGATGAGCTCGAACTTCACCGACTCGCCCTTGGGCAGCCACAGCTCGGGCAGGTTCGCGGTGTCACCCTGGTCGAAGACCGACTCCCCACCGGGGGCGCCCTCGAGGTAGTTGAAGGTCCACTGCCACTTGCTGCCGACGACCTCGATCGTGTGATCGGGGTTCTCGACCTCCTCGAGCTGCGCGTTCTGCGACTCGACCGTGTGGAAGAAGAACACCGCGACGATGATGACCGGGGCGATCGTGTACAGCGCCTCCAGCGGGAGGTTGTAGCGCACCTGGACCGGCGCGGGATCATCGGCGTTCTTGCGGCGGTAGCGGAGGGGCGCGTAGAGGATCATGCCGAACACCAGCAGGAACACCACGAGCACTGCGATCCACGTACCGAGCCACAGGTTCCACATGTAGATGGATCGGTCAGATCCGGCCACGGGGAGCGCGAGTCGGTTCAGGTCCGACTCGTCCAAGGGCGAGCAGCCGCCAAGCATGACAGCGGCCAGGGCGGTCAACGCCGCCAGTTTCATTCGACCCACGGAGCGCCTTTCTCAGAAGATCTCGACCACACAGGGTTTTGATGAACAGTAACGCAGGCGACCGGTCGCCTAGCGGGTTAGGTCAGCCTGACTTGACGACCGTGTCATGGGTGATCGACAGCGCCGTGCCGATCTCGTCGCAGGCCTCGTCGCCGTACGTCGAGCGCACCCGATCGAGGAACGCCGAGCGTTCCAGCACGTACTCCTGGGTGCCGATCGTCTCGACCACGCTGGCCGCGATCGTGCAGCCCACCTGGGCCGCGCGGTCGAGCGAGAGCCCGGCGGCGACGCCGGCCATGAATCCCGCCCGGAAGCTGTCGCCGACGCCCGTCGGGTCGACGGCGGTGACGCCCTCGATGGCCCCGATCTGGTGGCGCGTGCCGTCGGCCTCGTGGACGACGCAGCCGTCCTTGCCGTGCGTGACGACGCGGACGCCCACGCGCTCGGCGATGTCGGCGTCGCTCCAGCCGGTCTTCTTGGCGATCAGGGCCGCTTCGTAGTCGTTGCTGAACAGGTACGCGGCACCGTCGATCAGGTCGCGGATCAGCTCTCCCCCGGCCCAGGCCAGCTGCTGGGAGGGATCGGCGGCGAACGGGATGCCCAGCTCGCGGGCGGTGCGCGTGTGCCGCAGCATGCCGTCGGGGTCGTCGGGGCCGATGAGGAGCAGGTCGATCGGGCGCTCGGCATGCAGCGCGGCGATGTCGATCTCGCGCGCCTGGGCCATCGCGCCGGGGTAGAACGTCACGATCTGGGCGTGCGCCTCGTCGGTCGTGATGGTGCACAGCGCGGTGTGCAGCGTGGGCGACACCAAGACGCTCGAGCAGTCGACGCCGGACTCCTGGAGCCACTCGCGGTAGCCGAGGTCGAAGTCGCGACCGACGGCGGCGACGAGCGTGGGGTGCAGCCCGAGGCTGCCGAGCCCGAAGGCGATGTTGGCGGCGCATCCGCCGCGGCGGACGTCGAGGTCCTCGACCAGGAACGAGACCGCCAGCTTGTCCAGCTGGTCGGGGACGAGCGAGTCGGAGAACTTGCCGGCGAAGGTCTGCAGGTGGTCGGTGGCTACCGACCCGGCGATGGCGAGGTGCACGGCCGCCACCATATGCGATCGGGGCACGCCGCCGGAAACCCCGGTGGCGTGCCCCGATCGACGTGGGCTGCTGGACGACTCAGTGGAAGGAGTCACCGCAGGCGCAGGAGCCGGTCGCCATCGGGTTGTCGATGGTGAAGCCCTGCTTCTCGATGGTGTCGACGAAGTCGATCGTCGCGCCGTGGAGGTACGGCAGGCTCATGCGGTCGACGACGACGTTGACGCCGTCGAACTCGCGGATCTCGTCGCCGTCGAGCGTGCGCTCGTCGAAGAAGAGCTGGTAGCGCAGTCCCGAGCAGCCGCCGGGCTGCACGGCGATGCGCAGCGCGAGGTCGTCGCGGCCCTCCTGCTGCAGCAGGCTCTTGACCTTCCCGGCCGCGCCGTCGCTCAGGGTCACACCGTCGGCGGGCGTGGTCTCGGTGGTGGTCTGGTCCGTGGCGGTCATCGAGGCTCCTCGGTCTACGGATGGATCATGCCGTCAGGTGCAACACGGCGCGATCGGATTCGATTCCCATGGTACGCGGCGGATCGAAGTCGTCGAGCGGCACCGGCCGGTCGCGCGCGCCGTCTCAGGCCGACCAGGACCGGGCGACGCGCTCGGCGAGGTCGGCCAGATACCGGTGGGGCTCGCGCAGCGCGGCCTCCTCGCCCACCCGGTCGACCATCCCGTAGGCCGACTCGACGCCCAGGGCGCGCATCTCGCGGCTGCCGACGTCGACGCGACCGGCGAGGACGACACAGGGCGTGGCGTGCTCCATGGCGATCGAGGCGACGCCGTGCACGACCTTGCCCGCGCGGGAGGAGTAGTCGAACGCCCCCTCCCCCGAGATCACGAGGTCGGCGCCCGCCACGAGGTCGGCGAGGCCCGCCTCCCGGGCGACCAGGCCGATGCCCGACGTGACCTCGGCGCCCAGGACCAGCAGCGCGAACCCGAGACCACCGGCGGCGCCGGCACCCTTCTGGTCGGCGACGCGTCGCTCGGCGGGCGTGCTGCCGCAGGCGGCCTCGACGAAGCGGTCGAGACGGTGGTCGACGGTGATGACCTGCTCGTCCGTGAGGCCCTTCTGGGGACCGAAGGTGCGCGCCGCGCCGAACATCCCGAGCAGGGTGGTCTCAACGTCGGCCGCGACCACGAGCTCGATCCCCTCGAGCCGCGCACGTGCCGGGGCCAGGTCGACCTCGGTGACGCCGTCCAGCCCGGTGGGGCCGGCGTCCAGGGGGACGTCGGACGTGGCGCCGAGGGCCGCGAGCAGTCCCGCTCCTCCGTCGCTGGTGGCGCTGCCGCCCAGTCCCACGACGATGCGCCGCGCTCCCCCGTCGACGGCCGCGGCGATCGCCCGGCCGACGCCGACGGTGGTGGCGTCCATCGGACGCCGCTCGGACACCAGGTGCAGCCCGCACGCCTGCGCGGACTCCAGGTAGACCGTGTCACCGGCGACCAGCAGCCCGACCGGCGCCGGCTCGCCCAGCGGGCCGGGCACGGTGACGACCTCGAGGCGCGCGTCGGCTCCGAACGCGCCCTGCAGGGCGTCGAGGAAGCCCGGTCCACCGTCGGCCATGGGTGCCTCGACGAGCTCGTCGCCGGGCGCGGTGCGCCGCCACCCCTCGGCGATGGCGCGCGCAGCCTGGGGTGCGGTAAGAGTGCCGGCGAACTTGTCCGGGGCGACGACGATGCGCACGTCAGGCCGAGGCGGCCTTCTCGGCCGCGGCGAGCAGCACGCACGTGGCCAGGCCCTCCATCGCGAGCGTCAGCTCCTGCAGCGGCGGGAACGACGGCGCGATGCGGATGTTGCGGTCGCGCGGGTCCTTGCCGTACGGGAACGAGGCGCCGGCGGGCGTGAGCGAGATGCCGGCCTCCTTGGCCAGCTGCACGACGCGCGAGGCGGTGCCGTCGACGACGTCGAGGCTGACGAAGTAGCCGCCCTTGGGCGTGGTCCACGTGGCGACCTCGTGCGGGCCGAGACGCTCGGACAGGATCCGCAGCACCGTGTCGAACTTCGGCGCCAGGATCTCGCGGTGGCGCGCCATGAGGTCGAGCACGCCCTGCGGGCTGCCGAGGAACTGCGCGTGGCGCAGCTGGTTGACCTTGTCGGGGCCGATCGTGCGGATCGCCGTGTGCGACAGGTACCAGGCGATGTTGTCGGGCGAGCCCGCGAGGAAGCTGACGCCCGATCCGGCCAGCGTGATCTTCGACGTGGACGCGAACATCAGCGGGCGGTCGGGGTGCCCGGCTGCCGAGCACAGGCCGAGGATGTCGGCCGACTTCGCGTGCTCCTCGGTGAGGTCGTGGACCGCGTAGGCGTTGTCCCAGTAGATCCGGAAGTCGTCGGCGGCGGTCTCCAGCGAGGCGAGCTCGGCGGCGACCTGCTCGCTCACGACGGCACCGGTGGGGTTGGAGTAGGTCGGCACGATCCAGATGCCCTTGACCGCGGGGTCGGCGACGTGGGCGCGCACGGCCTCCATGTCGGGGCCGTCCTCGCGCATCTCGACCGGGATCATCTCGATCCCGAGGTGCTCGCAGATCGCGAAGTGGCGGTCGTAGCCCGGCGCGGGGGCCAGGAACTTGACCGGGCCGTCCTTCCACGGGGCCGATCCGCCGGGGACGCCGTGCAGCATCGCGAACACGATCGAGTCGTGCATCATCGACAGGCTCGCGTTGTTGCCGGCGAGGAGCTGGCCCACGGGGACGCCGAGCAGCTCGGCGAAGATCTCGCGCAGCTCGGTCAGGCCCGTGCCGCCGCCGTAGTTGCGGACGTCGACGCCGCCGGACACGTGAGCCTCGACCGGCGTCGTCAGCAGGCCCTCGGAGAGGTCGAGCTGGTCCGAGGACGGCTTGCCGCGCGTGATGTCGAGCTTCAGGCCGGCCTGCTGGAGGTCGGCATAGGCCTGCTGCTGCTCGGCCAGGAAGGCGTCGAGCTGGTCACGGGAGAGGGAGTCGAGGGTCACGGACCCAAGGTATCGCGCAGCACGGTCGTGCCTGCTCCGGCATCGCGGCCCGCTCGGGCTGCCCTACCATCAGGGCCATGACGGGGGACGAGGGCGGACGCGTGCGCCGGTGGCTGCGCCAGCTGAGCCGCACGATGACGCTGCGCCAGGTGCTCGCCGCGGGCGCCACGGTGGTCGTGCTGGCCTCGGGGCTGTTCGGCGGGCTCGCCACCGCGAGGACGGCCGGACCCACCGAGATCGTGGCCGGCGAGCCGTTCCACGCCGAGCCCTTCGACCTCACCGTCGAGCGGCTGCGGTGGTCGGACGACCTGGGCCTCGACGAGGACGTCCGCGGACGCTACCTCGTGGCCGTCGCGACGGTGGAGAACACGTCCGACCACCCCGTCTACACCAGCACCGTCCGCGACTCCGTGCGCTTGAAGGGCCTCGACGGCTTCTACACGGGGCTGCTCGGCGAGGAGACCGGGCGGAGCGACGACGCCGCGCCGCAGGTGCTCGTGCTGGCCGACGCCAGCCCGCTCAGTGCCGTCGCGCCCGGGCTCGAGTACGAGGTCGCCTTCGTGTGGGAGCAGGCGGCGTCCGAGCCGTTGCCGACCGAGGCCACCGTGGCCGTCTCGGCCTGGACCTGGCGCCGCAGCTCGCTCGACGACCAGCTGATGTGGTTCGACCCGACGGTCACCCACGCGGGCACGCTCGCGGTGTCGCAGGGGCGTGCGTCATGAGCGTGCTCGGCCTGCGACGGCCTCCCGCGACCGCCGGCGTCCTCGTCGTGCTCGCCCTCGTGCTCGGGCAGTGGCTGCACCAGCAGCTGCCGGAGCGTGCCCAGTCCTCACGCCCCTTCGAGGAGCCGGTCGCGGTCGGCGGCACGGCCGCGCTGCGCAGCGGTGACCTCGAGGTGCTGTCGGTCGACGGCGCGCGCTCGGTGGCGCCCGCCGGCGGCGCGACCATGGTCTCCCCCGGCGTCTTCGTCGCGGTCGAGCTCGCCTGGACCCCGCGGGGCGAGTCCTCCGACCTCACCTACGCCGCCCTGCGGGACAACGCCGGACGCGTGCTGCCGTTCTTCGGCACCAGCGGCCGCAGCTCCGTCTCGTGCACCGGCCTCATGGTCGACCGGCCCGCGCGGTGCGTCGCCGTCGTCGAGGCGGATCCGCGCAGCGTCCCCGGCGCCTCCGTGGCACTGGCGCCCCTCGGCCTCGACGAGCGCTGGGACTCCATGGCCGTGGTCGAGCTCGGAGTCGACGCGAGCGACGTCGAGCGCTGGCAGGAGCGCGAGGAGCCGCTCGAGCTGCCGGCCCCGCGCGAGCTGATTCGGACGGAGGCGTCGTGACCAGCACGATCGAGCACCGCCGCACGTGGTGGCAGCGCAACCGCTGGGGACTCGTGGCTCTTCCTCTCGCTCTCGTGCTGGCGCTGGCGGCGGGCAGCTCGCGGCTCCAGGACTACTGGTGGGCGAAGGGGTTCCACTCACCCGCGCCCGTCGAGGCCTCGCAGGCGCACCTCGTCGACGAGTACGACGACGGTCACCTGCGCTACCCGATCGAGGCGCGGTACACCGTCAACGCGTTCGAGCCGGCGGACGACGTGACCCTGATCGGCGGGGATCCGCTCCCCGACGGCGTGCGCGCGTGGCGACTGCGGCTCGACGTGAGCGCCGACCCCGACGTGTCGCTCGTCGGCTGCACCGTCGCGGTGGTGGACGCCGCCGGCAACCTGCACGGCGAGTCCGACTCGGGCCTGCCGCTGGACGGCGCCCGGTTCTCCAGCTGCGTCCCGAACGCGACGCCGGGTCCGCAGGCGGAGCTCGGCAGCACCGAGGAGCCCCGGCTGCGCGAGGGCGACGAGCCGCGCCCGGCCTCGTTCACCACCGAGACCCTGTTCGTGCTGCCCGCGGAGGCCGAGCCCACCGCGGTGCGGCTCTGGTACTTCCTCCCGCGCTACGTGGAGCTGCCGGTGGACGGCTCGGCCGCCTGATCCGGCTGCGTCCAGCGCCGCTGGTTCGACAGGATCCGTCCGATCGCCGCGGCGAGCAGGCCGGCGAGGACGACGTACTCGACGCCCGACGAGATGATGTCGAGCCACGGCGAGAACGCCAGCGCGGTGTCCCGGTCGCGGGGGCCGAGGACCGCGCGCCAGACCTCGCTCGCCAAGGCGTTCGCCTGGTCGGCGATGACGAAGACGAGGCAGAACATCACCATCGGGACGAGCCCGCCGAGCGCCAGCACCCGGAACCCGTCGCGCAGGCCGCTGAACCGGCCGCGGAAGCCCGAGGTCGCCTCTCCCGCCCAGCGCTTGACGACGGCCGGGGTCCGTGAGCCGACGACGGCCAGCGGTCGCACGCGGGAGAGTCGGGACGGGCGCTCGCGCGGCGCGGGCGGGGCGATGCTGCGGCCGAAGACGACGGCCGCCACCGTGAGCCACGCGAGCGGCACCAGCACGACGTCGTCGGCGTTGTCGATGAACGTGCCGATCCAGCCCACGACCGTGGCGACCGGGTCGCCGATCGGGCCGAGGAACGCGATGAGGTCGGCCCACGTGTCCTGGACCCAGTGCACGAAGCGCCGGTCGGCGACCCACGCCCAGACGCGGTCCTGGTAGGCCGCGAACGAGACACCGAGCGTGACGATCCACAGCGTCTCGACGTAGGCGGCTCCGAACGCGAGCGCCCGGCTGCGCGCCGGGAGGTTGAAGCGGTCGAACAGGAACCGCAGCACCAGCGCCAGCAGGACGATCCCGAAGAGCAGCCAGCCCGTGGCGATCGCGGTGCGGTCGAGGTCGGCGGCCTCGCCGTAGAAGGATCCCGCGCTGCCGTACAGCTCGTCGTAGGTGGCCTCGTTGACGTACGCGCGCACGTCCTCCTTGAGCAGTCCCTGCGCGGCGTAGACCGTGAGGAACGGCAGCAGGGCGCCGGCGAGCACGCCGAGCCAGCCGTCGGTGCGGGGTCCGGTGCCGGGCTCCGGAGCCGACGTGTCGGCGACCAGTCCGGTGACCGACGACGAGACGACCAGGAGCATGACGATGATCGCCACGAGGGTGGACAGCGGCGCCAGCGGCACGATCAGGCCGGCGAGCGTGGAGTGCTCGTCGCTGAGCACGACGGCGAGCCACAGGAACCCCCACCGCCCGGCGGCGCCGAGCAGGTAGATCGTGGCCAGCACCGGCCAGTGCGCCCCGACCAGCCGGAATCCCTGCCACACCACGGCGATCGCGTCGCGCAGCACCCGGCTCAGCTCCCCCATGGGCGCTGAGTCTAGACCGAGTCCGTCACAGTCCCGGGGCGCCCCAGATCGCGAGCCAGCGGCCGAGGTCGGCCTCGATCGGCACGTCGTTCTCCACGAGCGCGCGCATCCTCAGCTCGGTGGGGTTGTCCCGGCGACGCGCTGCGGAGGGGTCGGGCACGAACGGGTAGAACGTGCCGCGCTTGAACAGGTAGACCAGCGCCGACCGGTGGCCCTCGTGCTCGAAGACCACCGTGGAGCACAGCATCGACGCGTCGAAGCCCTGGGCGGCCATCGTGGAGTTCACGGCGTGCAGGTCGGTGACCAGGCCCGACACGTCACCGGACGGCCGGATCACCTCGAGCCACGTGAAGCCGAACTCGTCGTGGTGCATCTCGACCGTGGCGGTGGGGTCGGTGCGGATCATCTCCTGCGCCGAGGCGATGACCTCGTCGTCGGCGCGCCCCTCGGCGTCACGGAAGCAGACCGCGCCGTGACCGCTGAACGCGAAGCCCTCGGCCTCGAGCGTGAGCGCCGCCTGCGGCACCGCGAACAGGACGTCGAGGTTGGCCTTCGGCGGCTTGCTGCGGCCGAGGATCCCGTCGAGGAACCCCACGCTCAGCGCCGCTCGGTGAGGTCGGCGCCGATCCGGGCGAGCTGGTCGAGGCGCGTCTGCAGCGGCGGGTGCGTGGAGAACAGCGCCTGTGCCGTGTCGCCCTTGAGCGCCGGGGCGATGAAGAAGGCGTTCATCGACTGCGCCTCGCGCAGGTCGGACGTGGGGATGCGGCCCATGTCGCCCGAGATCTTGACCAGCGCCGAGGCCAGCTTGGACGGGCGGCCGGTGAGGTAGGAGCCCGAGCGGTCGGCGCTCAGCTCGCGGTAGCGCGACAGCGCCCGCGTCAGGAAGAAGCTGACGGCCGTGACGACGAGGCTCACCAGGATCACGACGATCATCGCGGGGCCGCTGTTCTTGTCGCGGCTGCCGCCGCCGAACCACATGCCCCAGCGGGTGAGGAAGCCGGCGAGCAGGCCGAGCGACGAGGCGACGGTCATGACCGAGACGTCGCGGTTGGCCACGTGCGCGAGCTCGTGGGCCAGCACGCCCTCGAGCTCGTCGGCGTCGAGGCGCTGCATGATGCCGGTGGTGACGCACACCGCCGAGTGGTTCGGCGAGCGCCCGGTGGCGAAGGCGTTGGGCATGTCGGTGACCGCGACGGCCACGCGCGGCTTGGGCATGTCGGCCAGGGCGACGAGCCGGTCGATCATCGCGTGCAGCTCGGGGGCCTGCTCGGGCGTGACGACGTGCGCGCCCATCGACTTCAGCGCGAGCGAGTCGGAGAAGTACCACTGACCCCACGCCATGCCGAGCGTGATGATGACGGCCACCCACAGGCTGCCGGCGACCGAGATCAGCATCGCGCCGAACAGCACGTAGAGCAGGACCAGTCCCAGGCCGACCCCGCCCATGCGCAGGGTCAGCCCGCGGTCACTGCGAAATCTGGTGCGGGCCATGTCCGTCTCCCTCCACGGCGCGCGGCTCGGAGTCGATCGAGCCGAGGGCCTCGTCGAAGCGCCGCAGCAGCGCCTCGTCCTGCGACTCACCCGGTCGGGTGAGGATGCCTTCGTTCATGAGCTCGTCGACGGCGTCGGCCGTGGCCTCGAGCTCGCGGGTGTGCCGCTCGGCGTCGGCCATGACGCGACCGACGTCGCCCGCGGCGGCGCCGATGCCGGCCGTGGCGCCCTGGATCTCGGTGCGCGCCTGCGCCGCGGAGTACCGGGCGGCCAGCGTGTCCTTGCGGACGCGGAAGTCCTCGATCTGGCGCTCGATGCCCGCGGCCGAGCCGATCAGCTGCTGCTCCTCGGAGCGCAGCTGGGAGCGACGGTCGTCGAGCTCGGTGGCGGCCTTCTCCAGCGCGACCTGACGCTCCAGCGCCAGGCGGGCGGAGGCGTCGTCGCCGCGGTCGACCGCGGCCTTGGCCTCGGCACCCGCGGACTCGATCTCGCGGCGCAGCGACGCCAGCTGGATCTCGACGCGCTTGCGGCTGGTGGCGACGTCGGCCACGCCGCGGCGCACCTGGGCCAGCAGTCGCGACTGGGTGCGATAGGCCTCGTCGAGGCGCTCGCGCACCTCCTCGGGATCGGCTCCGGCGTCCTTCGCGGTGTGCGAACGGAACAGCCGCTTCGTCCGTGTCCAGAACCCGCCCTCAGCCATGGCACCACCCTAGCCGTGCACACCAGCACGAGGCCCGGCCTTGTAGGGTCGTTCGCGTGAACGACGCACCCGAAGGCACCCCCCAGCGCAAGGGTGGACCGACCCGCAGCCGCAAGGAGGCCGAAGCGGCTCGCCGGCAGCAGATGAAGCGGCCGCTGACCCGCCGCGAGCAGGCCGAGCGCGAGCGCCGTCGCCGCTCCGCCGCCCGTGACAAGCAGCGCGAGGCGCTCATGGGCACGGGCTCCACGGCCGACCTGCCGCCCCGCGACCGCGGGCCCGCGAAGGCCCTCGCCCGCGACGCCGTCGACCGTCGTCGCACCGTCGCCGAGTTCATGCTCCCCCTGCTCGTCGTGATCCTCGTGCTCAGCTTCTTCCCCGCGATGGCGTCGATCGTCTTCTCGCTGTGGACGGTCACGATCTTCGCCACGATCCTCGACGAGATCTGGCTGGTCGCCACGATCAAGCGCGAGCTGAAGAAGCGCTTCACCAAGGCCGAGAGCCGCGGCGCGGTGCTCTACGCGGTGCTGCGCAGCACGCAGCTGCGTCGCATGCGCCTGCCGAAGCCGGCCATCGAGATCGGCCAGCCGCTGCGCGAGCAGTACTGACGGCGGAGGTCACTCCGGGCGCAGTGACATCGGGCCGTAGACCTCGGCCCCGTCCTCGAGCAGGCGGACCTGCTCGACGCCGTCCTCCAGCAGGTCCTCGAAGGCCGTGCCGATCCACGACTCGGCCTCGCCTCGCTGGTCGAACTCCTCCGACGTGCCGACGGCCTCGCCGGCGCTGTTCTCGTACTGCCACGTGAAGCCCATGTCAGCTCTCCTTGGTCGACGGTTGGACGAACGGCGGCTTGGTCACCGTGAAGGCCTGGACGCGGCCGCGGACGTCGACCGAGACGGTGTCGCCGTCGGCGACGGTGCGGTCGAGCAGCGCGAGGCCGATCCCCTGGCGCAGCGTGGGCGAGAAGGTGCCCGAGGTGATCTCGCCGAGCACGTGGCCGTCGGCGTCGTGCACGGCCATGCCCGGGCGCGGGATGCCGCGCCCCTCGGCCAGCAGGCCCCGCAGGGTGCGCACGGTCTTCTCCTCGCGCTGGCGCTCGAGCGCCGCCTTGCCCCAGAACTCGGGCTTGGACCAGCCCACCGCCCAGCCCGCGCGTGCCATGACGGGGCTGACCTCGGCCGACAGCTCGTGGCCGTGCAGCGGGTAGCCCATCTCGGTGCGCAGGGTGTCGCGGGCGCCGAGGCCGCAGGCGCGGATGCCCAGTGACTCGCCGGCGGCCATGACCGCGTCCCAGACCGGGACGGCGTCCTCGGCGGCGACGACGAGCTCGTAGCCGCGCTCTCCGGTGTAGCCCGTGCGGCAGACCGTCAGCTCGACGCCGTCGATCGTGCCCTTCGTGAAGGACATGTACTCATGGTCGGCCGGCAGGCCGAGCGCCTCGAGCAGCTCGTCGCTCAGCGGGCCCTGGATCGCGAGCACGGCGTAGTCGCGGTGCTGGTCGACGACCTCGACGCCCTCGGGGGCGGCGGCGCGCAGCCGGCGCACGACCTCGGCGGTGTTGGCCGCGTTGGGGATGAGGAAGACCTCGAACTCGCTGCGCAGGTAGGCGATGAGGTCGTCGACGGTGCCGCCGTCCTCGGAGCAGCACAGCGTGTACTGGGCCTTCCCGGGCGCGATGCGGCCGAGGTCGTTCGTCAGGCAGCGGTTCACGAATCCGGCCGCTCCGGTGCCGCGGACGAGCGCCTTGCCCAGGTGGCTGACGTCGAACAGGCCGACGGCCTCGCGGACGGCCTTGTGCTCGGCCAGGACGCCGCCGCCGGCGTACTCCAGCGGCATCGACCAGCCACCGAACTCGGAGAACTTGGCGCCGAGCGCCTCGTGGCGCTGGTGCAGGGGCGACAGCAGCAGGTCCATGCGAGCCAAACTACCGCTGACTACAGTGGCGGCATGTCCACGGTCCAGTTGCGTGCCACCCTGCCCACCGTCGATGCGATCGTCGCGCTGATCCCCTCGGGCTCAGACCTTCCCGACGACGTCCCCTGGGCGGCCTTCGGCTTCACCGGGGAGGCGGGCGACGTGGCCGTCGTGGCCAGCGGCGACGCCCAGCTGACGGCGTGGGTCGCCACCGCCGCCGAGCCCACGGCGGAGCAGCAGCGTCGTGCCGTCGCCAAGGGCCTGCGAGCCGTGCCCAAGGCCACCCGTGTGGGCATCGATCCCAGCCGCGTGGCCGGCGCCGACCTCGCCGCGATCGCCGAGGCCGTCGTGCTGACCTCGTACGTGTACCTGGACTACAAGGGCGACGACGCCCGCCAGAAGACCACGGTCGTCGAGACGGCCACGATCCTGAGCCCCGACGCCCGCAAGGCCGCGACGAAGCGCCTCGTCGACGAGGCCGTCGTCGTGGCCGAGGCGACGTGCGTGGCCCGCGACTGGGTCAACACTCCCCCGGGCGACCTGCGCCCGCCGGCCTTCGCCGACGCGATCAAGGCCGCCGCCCCGTCGGGCGTGCGCGTCACCGTCTGGGACGAGAAGCGCCTGGCCAAGGAGCGGTGCGGCGGCATCGTCGGCGTCGGCGCCGGCTCGGACGCCCCGCCGCGCCTGGTCCGCCTCGAGTACAGCCCCGACGGCGCGAAGACCCACCTCGCCCTGGTGGGCAAGGGCATCACGTTCGACTCGGGCGGCCTGTCGCTCAAGCCCGGCGCCTCGATGATGACGATGAAGTGCGACATGGGCGGCGCCGCCGCCATCGTGGCCGCCACCCACGCGATCGCGCGCCTCGGCCTGCCGATCCGCGTCACGGCCTTCGCGTGCATCGCCGAGAACCTGCCCAGCGGCACCGCCACGCGTCCCGGCGACGTCCTGCGCATGCGCTCGGGCGCCACGGTCGAGGTCCACAACACCGACGCCGAGGGCCGCCTCGTGCTGGCCGACGGCCTGGCGCTCGCGGTCGAGTCGAAGGCCGACCACGTCGTCGACGTCGCCACCCTGACCGGCGCCGCCATGGTGGCGCTCGGCACCCGCACCACGGCCGTGCTGGGCAACGACGACGAGCTCCAGGACCGCGTGCTCGCCGCCGCCGAGCTCACCGGCGAGTCGATGTGGCGCCTGCCCATCACCGAGGAGATCGGCGCGGCGGTCACCACGTCGTCGATCGCGGACCTGCGCCAGCACAACCCGAAGCCCTACGGCGGCACGCTCTACGCCGCGGCGTTCCTGCGCGAGTTCGTGAAGGACGCCTCGTGGGCGCACCTCGACATCGCGGGCCCGGCGTTCAACGAGGCCGGCGTCTTCGACTACACGCCCGTCGGCGGCACCGGCGCCGGCGTGCGCACGCTCGTCGCGCTCGCCCGAGACCTGGGCTGACCGCGATGTCGGCGTTCGACGACCTGCTGCGCGCCGAGCACGAGGAGTCGGGCTCCGCGTCCATCGCCGCCGCGGTGGTGCGGGACGGCAGCCTGTACTGGTCCGGCGCCGTGGGCACGCTCGACGGCCGTGGCGGCGCGCCCGCCACCACGGCCACCCCCTACCGGATCGGCTCGATCACCAAGACGTTCGTCGCGGTCGAGGTCCTGCGCCTGCGCGACGAGGGCCGGCTCGACCTCGCCGACCGGATCGACCGGCACCTGCCGGACGTGCCGTTCGGGCACGTCACGATCGCCCAGCTGCTCACGCACACCTCGGGGCTGCAGGCCGAGACCAACGGCCCGTGGTGGGAGCGCACCCCCGGTGGCGACTGGGACCAGCTGGTCGGCTCGGGCCTGCGGCTCGTGCACACCCCGGGCACGCGGTTCCACTACTCCAACGTGGGCTTCGCCGTGCTGGGCCGCCTCGTCGCGGTGCTGCGCGGGACCTCGTGGTTCGAGGCGATCCGCACGGGCATCCTCGACCCGCTGGGCATCGGCGCGATCTCCGAACACCCCGGAGAGGGCGCGGCCACCGGCCTTTCGCGGCACCCGCGCGACGGGCGGCTGCTCGTCGAGCCGCACCACGACGCCGGCGCGATGGCCCCCGCGGGTCAGCTGTGGTCGGGCGTCGAGGACCTGGCGCGCTGGGCGGCGTTCGCCGCAGGCGACACCGGCGACGTCCTCGCCGGCTCCACGTGGGAGGAGATGGTCGTGCCGCTCGCGGTGGACGACCGCCCCGACGCCCCGTGGGCCACGGCGCAGGCACTCGGCTGGCGCGTCTGGCCCGGCAGCGGCTCGGGTCGCCGCGTGGGTCACGGTGGATCGATGCCCGGCTTCCTCGCCACCGTGATCGCCGAGCCCGCCACCGGCTGGGGCATCGTGGTGCTGGCCAACGACACGCTGCACCTGGGCGACCTCGCCACGAGCCTGCTCGACGCGGCCAGCGCCCTGCACCCGTCCTCGCCCCGTCGCGAGACGGTCGAGCCCGCCCCCGACGTCGCCGCGCTCGTCGGCGACTGGTTCTGGGGCGCGGTGCCGTACCGGCTCGAGGCCACGCCCGACGGCTTCCACCTGAGCGACGTCAACGGGAACCGGCGCTCGCGGTTCGTGCGCGACGGCGACGGCTGGCGCGGGCTCGACACGTACTTCGCGGGCGAGCGTCTCGTGGTGCGACTCGACGGCGCGCTGGACCTGGCCTCGTTCGTCCTCGGCCGCGAGCCCTACGACCCGACGGTCGAGCACCCCGGCGGCCTGGATCCCCGCGGCTGGCACTGACGCCCCCGCAGGAGGGAGCGGTGAGCAGTCAACCCTTCCCGACTGAGGGCGGTGAGTCATGAACCGAATCGGCACGCCATCCGGTTGACTGCCCACCGCCCGGCCAGGGCTCACAGACCGAGCTTGCGCGCGGCCTCCTCGACCTTGTCCCAGCGGGCGCGGTCACCGCCCGTGCGGTCGGGGTGCGCCTTGCTGCGCGCGGCGCGCAGCACCCGCTCGAGGTCGGACCTCGAGGGGTTGCGCGGCAGCGGCTCGGTGCCGGCGATCGTCTCGAGCGTCATGATCGCGGCGAACTGCGCCGGGCTGTAGTCGCCCCGCTCGACCTCGACGCTGGTCTTCTTGGCCGTGGCGCGGGCGTTGTAGTCGCGCATCCGCTGGGGGTAGCCGACGCGGTTCGCGTCGTACAGCGGGATCTTGAGGCTGCGCGCGAGGTCGGAGGCGACCTTCTCGTTGGCGACGCGGCGCCGGGTCCACTCGCCGTCGGCGGCGACGAACACCACCGTGGTCTGCGTGACGGTGGTCTTGGGCTCGACGTACGCCTCGACCCCCGACCGCGACGTGGCGAACTCGCGCAGCGCGGCCAGGTCGGCCTTGCTGGCGTCGCGATCGGACACGACGGCACCCGCAGCGGTGCGTCGACGGCGCTTGAACAGTCCCACGCGGCAATTCTGCCGGACCGCGCCCACTCCCCGCGGGAACCTCGCGGAACCTACGCCGAAGTCACATCGACACGGGCCCTCCCCGGTGGCAGCCCTCACCGGACAGGTGACAAGATGACAGCAGACCACCTACCCGGAGGACATCGTGCCCGACGACGCACCCCATTCGTTCGACATCGTCATTCTCGGAGCCGGCAGCGGAGGCTACGCGTGCGCCCTGCGCGCCGTGCAGCTCGGCAAGACCGTCGCCATGATCGAGAAGGCCAAGGTGGGCGGCACGTGCCTCCACGAGGGCTGCATCCCGACCAAGGCGCTGCTCCACGCCGCCGAGGTCGCCCACGTCGCCAGCGAGGGCGACTCGATCGGCGTCCACACCAGCTTCGACGGCGTCGACATGACGAAGGTCAACGCCTACAAGCAGGGCGTCATCGACCGCCTCTACAAGGGACTCACCGGTCTGGTGAAGTCCGGCGGCATCACCGTCGTCGAGGGCGAGGGCCGCCTGGTCGACGCCAAGACCGTCGAGGTCGACGGCCAGCGCTACACCGGCACGAACGTCGTCCTCGCCACCGGCTCCGAGCCCCGCACCCTGGGCATCGAGATCGGCGGCCGCGTGATGACCAGCGACCAGGCCCTCCAGCTCGACGAGGTCCCGAAGCGCGCCGTCATCATCGGCGGCTCGGTCATCGGCGTCGAGTTCGCCTCCGTCTGGAACCACTTCGGCGCCGAGGTCACGATCGTCGAGGCGCTGCCCACGCTCGTGCCGCTGGAGGACCCGATCCTCAGCAAGGGCCTCGAGCGCGCGTTCCGCAAGCGCAAGATCGCCTTCAAGACCGGCGTGAAGTTCACCGGGGTCGAGCAGAACGAGAACGGCGCCGTCGTCACCCTCGAGAACGGCGACACGATCGAGACCGACGTGGTCCTGGTCGCCGTGGGCCGCGGCCCCCGCTCGGCGGGCCTGGGCTTCGAGGAGGCCGGCGTCACCGTCGAGCGCGGCTGGGTGCCCACCGACGAGCGCCTGCGCACCAACGTCGACGGCGTCTTCGCCGTGGGCGACCTGGTCCCGGGCCTGCAGCTGGCGCACCGCGGCTTCGCCCACGGCATCTTCGTCGCCGAAGAGATCGCGGGCCTGAGCCCGCAGCCCGTCATCGACTCCAACATCCCGCGCGTCACCTACTGCGAGCCCGAGCTCGCGTCGGTGGGCCTCACCGAGGCCCAGGCCAAGGAGAAGCACGGCGAGGTCGAGACCGTCGAGTACAACCTCGGCGGCAACGGCAAGAGCCAGATCCTGCAGACCGCCGGCGTCGTGAAGGTCGTGCGCGAGAAGGACGGCCCCATCGTGGGCGTCCACATGCTCGGCGCTCGCATGGGCGAGCAGATCGGCGAGGCGACGCTCTGGGTCGGCTGGGAGGCCTACCCCGACGACGTGGCCGAGTTCATCCACGCGCACCCCACCCAGAACGAATCCCTCGGCGAGGCCGCTCTCGCCCTGGCCGGCAAGCCGCTGCACTCGCACGCCTGAGAACGGAACAGGACACCCACATGGCAACCGAAGTCACCCTTCCCGCGCTCGGCGAGTCCGTCACGGAGGGCACGGTCACGCAGTGGCTGAAGTCCGTCGGCGACACGATCGAGGTCGACGAGCCGCTGCTGGAGATCTCCACCGACAAGGTCGACACCGAGATCCCCTCCCCCGTGGCCGGCACGATCCTGGAGATCAAGGCCGAGGAGGACGACACCGTCGAGGTGGGCGCCGTCCTGGCGATCATCGGCGACGAGGGCGAGAGCAGCTCCGACAGCGGCGCCGGCGACACCAACCAGGACGCGCCGGCGGCCGATCCCGAGCCGCAGCCCGAGGACCCGCCCAGCGAGGCCGAGGAGCCCGCCACCGAGCCCGACGAGGAGGCGCCCGCCCCCGAGCCGGAGGCCAAGCCCGCCTCGTCCGGCGGCACGAGCGGCCAGGCCGTCACACTGCCCGCGCTCGGCGAGTCCGTCACCGAGGGCACCGTCACGCAGTGGCTCAAGTCCGTCGGCGACACCGTCGAGGTCGACGAGCCGCTCCTGGAGATCTCCACCGACAAGGTCGACACCGAGATCCCGTCGCCGATCGCCGGCACGCTGCTGGAGATCAAGGTCGACGAGGACGAGACCGTCGAGGTCGGCGCCGAGCTGGCCATCATCGGCGAGGAGGGCGCCGCGCCCGCCGAGTCGTCCGAGCCCGAGCAGCCGAAGGCCGAGGAGCCCGAGCCCGAGCCCGAGCCCGAGGAGCCGAAGCAGGAGGAGGCTCCGAAGGAGGAGCCGAAGGCGGAGGAGCCCCAGGCCGAGGAGCCGAAGGTCGAGGTCTCCGCCTCGTCCGACTCCGGCTCGTCCGAGGGCTACGTGACCCCGATCGTGCGCAAGCTCGCGAAGCAGCACGGCGTCGACCTGGCCACCGTCACCGGCTCCGGCGTCGGCGGCCGCATCCGCAAGCAGGACATCCTCGACGCCGCCGAGAAGAACAAGGCGTCCGAGGCGCCCGCCGAGGAGAAGCCCGCTGCCGCCGCGCCGGCGCCGGCCGAGACCTCGCCGCTGCGTGGCCGCACCGACAAGCTCACCCGCCTGCGCAAGACCATCGCCAACCGCATGGTCGAGTCGCTGCAGGTCGCGGCCCAGCTCACGCAGGTGCACGAGGTCGACGTCACCGAGGTCGTCCGCCTGCGCGCCCAGCACAAGAACGCGTTCCTGGAGCGCGAGGGCGTCAAGCTGACGTACCTGCCGTTCTTCGCGAAGGCGGCCATCGAGGCGCTCAAGCAGTACCCGCAGGTCAACGCGGCACTCGACCTCGAGGGCGGCACCGTCACCTATCCCGACGGCGAGCACCTCTCGATCGCGGTCGACACCGAGCGCGGCCTGCTGGCGCCCACGATCAAGGATGCCGGCGATCTCAACATCGCCGGACTGGCCCGCAAGATCGCGGACATCGCCGATCGCACCCGGAACAACAAGATCCTTCCGGACGAGCTCTCCGGCGGTACGTTCTCGATCACGAACCTGGGCAGCAACGGCGCCCTGTTCGACACGCCGATCATCAACCAGCCGCAGGTCGCGATCCTCGGCGTCGGCTCGATCGTCAAGCGCCCGGTCGTCATCACCGACGCGAACGGCTCGGAGTCCATCGCGATCCGCTCGATGGCGTACCTCGCGCTGACGTACGACCACCGGATCATCGACGGTGCCGACGCCGGTCGCTTCCTGACCGCCATCAAGGAGCGCCTGCAGGCCGGCGCCTTCGAAGGCGAGTTGGGCTGACCATGCGTGTGGTGATCGGGGGCGCGTCGGGGTTTCTCGGCGCGCCCCTGGTCGTCCACCTGCGCCAGCGCGGGCACGACGTCACGGCGCTCGTGCGGCGCACGGCCGGGCAGGGCGAGTCGTGGTGGAAGCCCTCCGAGGGCCTCATCGACCAGACGCTGATCGACGAAGCCGACGCGGTCGTCAACCTCTCGGGATCGCCGATCTCGCAGTGGCCCCGCACTCCCGCACGCAAACGAGAGATCCTCGCGTCGCGCCTCGACGCCACGTCCACGCTGGCGCGGGCGATCGCGGCGGCTCCCACTCCCCCGGCCTTCCTGTCGGGCTCGGCGATCGGCTGGTACGGCACCGACCGCGGTGACGAGGAGCTGACCGAGGACGCCGCCGCCGGTCCGGGCTTCCTCGCCGAGGTGGCCCAGCGCTGGGAGGAGGCCGCCGCCCCGGCGGTCGACGCCGGCGCCCGCGTGGCCTGGCTGCGCACCGGGATCGTCATGGACCGCTCCGGCGGCGCGCTGAAGCTCATGCTGCTGCCGTTCCGACTGGGCCTCGGCGCACGCCTCGGCGACGGCCACCAGTACTTCTCCACCATCTCGCGACGCGACTGGATCGCCGCGGTCACCCACGTCCTCGAGGGCGAGCTCAGCGGTCCGGTGAACCTGGCCATCCCCGACGACGTCACCAACCGCGACTTCACCCGGACCCTCGCCACCACGGTGCACCGGCCGGCCGTGCTGGCCGCCCCGGCGTTCGCGATCCGGCTCGCGCTCGGCGGTCTGGCCGACGACCTGCTCGGCTCGCTGCGCGTGCGGCCGCAGGCGCTGATGGACGACAAGTTCTCCTTCGCCGATCCCGGCATCGACCGGGTGCTGCGCACGGCGCTCGGTCGCGGCGCCTGATTCAGCGCACACGCTCGATCCGCCACCAGCCGCCCCGGTGGCCCAGCGCGACGACCCTGCGGTCCCAGGCGTCGGTGGGCAGGGTCTGCCGCGAGCCGTCGGGCAGCACGGCCACGGTGGGTCCCAGCCGCTCCACGACCTCGACCTCGTGTGCCCCGCGGTCCCGGCACGACGCCCGCAGCGTGCGGGCTCCCTCCACCCGGATCCCTCGCTCGTTCCAGGCCCTCAGGCGGTCGGTGTCGTCGACGCCCGAGCCGGGCGCGTAGGCGGCCGCCAGCAGCCGCCGGTCGCCCGAGGTCCATGCGAGCGCCCGCACCACGTCGAGGGCCGCCAGCGCGTCGCAGCGCGCCGTGGACGGCACGGCGAGGGCGACGAGAGCCGCGATCCACTCCCCCATGGCCGCAGCCTCGCGGCCGGGGTGCGCCCGTGTCGACTCGTCGTCCACAGCCCTGCCACGATGGACCCGTGGCGACCATCCGCGCGGCGACCCCCGCCGACCTCCCCGCGATCCTCGAGATCCACAACGAGGCCATCGTCAACACGACGGCCATCTGGGACGAGACGCCGGTCGATCTCGCCGACCGCGTCCGCTGGTACGAGACCCGGATCGAGGCCGGCCACCCCGTGCTGGTGGCCGAGGCGCGCGGCGAGGTGGCCGGCTACGCCAGCTACGGCGTCTTCCGGCCGCGCGAGTCGTACCGCCACACGGTCGAGAACGCCGTCTACGTGCACCACGACCACCGCCGCCGCGGGATCGCCCGCCAGCTGATGGTCGCGCTCCTCGGGCACGCCTGCGACAACCCCGACGTGCACGTGGTGCTGGCACTGATCGAGTCCGGCAACACCGTGTCGATCGAGCTGCACGAGGACCTCGGCTTCGAGCAGACGGGGCGCCTCGCCGAGGTCGGCCGCAAGTTCGACCGCTGGCTCGACCTGACGATCCTGCGCCGCGTCGTAGGCTGATCCTCGTGCGCTACCTCCAGGACTGGTACGGCGACGCCGCCCTCGACTACACGCAGGCGTGGCAGCTCCAGCGCGACCTGCACGCCGACCGCGTGGCCGACCGCATCGGGGACACCGTGCTGCTGCTCGAGCACCCGCCGGTCTACACCGCCGGCCGCCGCACCGAGCCGCACGAGCGCCCGCAGGACGGCACCCCCGTCGTCGACGTCGACCGCGGCGGCAAGATCACGTTCCACGGTCCCGGCCAGCTGGTGGGATACCCCATCGTGAAGCTGCCCGGCCACGTGCTCGTCGTCGACTACGTCCGCCGGATCGAGGAGGCGCTCATCCGCGCCCTCGCCGACCAGGGCCTCGCCACCGGCCGCGTGCCCGGCCGCTCGGGCGTGTGGCTGCCGGAGTCCGCCGGACGCCCCGAGCGCAAGATCGCCGCGATCGGCATCCGCGTCTCGCGCGGCGTCGCGATGCACGGCTTCAGCCTCAACTGCGACGTCGACCTCGACTGGTACGACCGGTTCGTCCCGTGCGGGATCGCCGACGCGGGCGTGACGTCGCTCGACCGCGAGGTCGGCCGCGACCTCCGTCCCTCGGACGTGGCGCCCAGCGTGATCACGCACCTCGACGACCTCCTGACCTGGCGCACCTACGAGCCCTCGCCCGACATCGAGCGCGTGCAGCACGCCTCGGTCCCGCTGCTGCAGCCGTAGGGCGTCGCCCGAGCGGGCGCGGTGGGTCCCGCGGCGTAGGGTGGTCACCGTGACCATCGCTCCCGAAGGACGCAAGATGTTGCGGCTCGAGGTCCGCAACGCCGAGACCCCCATCGAGAAGAAGCCGGCGTGGATCAAGACGCGCGCCAAGATGGGCCCCGAGTACCAGGAGCTCATGAAGCTCGTGAAGGGCGAGGGCCTGCACACGGTGTGCCAGGAGGCCGGCTGTCCCAACATCTTCGAGTGCTGGGAGGACCGCGAGGCCACGTTCCTCATCGGTGGCGAGCAGTGCACGCGCCGCTGCGACTTCTGCCAGATCGACACCGGCAAGCCCGCCGACCTCGACCGTGACGAGCCGCGCCGCGTCGCCGAGAGCGTCCGCACGATGGAGCTCAAGTACGCCACCATCACCGGCGTCGCCCGCGACGACCTGCCCGACGGCGGAGCCTGGCTCTACGCCGAGACGGTGCGCAAGATCCACGAGCTCAACCCGGGCACCGGCGTGGAGAACCTCATCCCCGACTTCAACGGCATCCCCGAGCTGCTGACCGAGGTCTTCGAGTCGCGTCCCGAGGTGCTCGCGCACAACGTGGAGACGGTGCCGCGCATCTTCAAGCGCATCCGTCCGGCCTTCCGCTACGAGCGCTCGCTCGACGTGCTGACGCAGGCGCGCCAGTTCGGCCTGGTCACGAAGTCGAACCTCATCTTGGGCCTGGGCGAGACGCGCGAGGAGGTCTCGCAGGCGCTGCGCGACCTGCACGAGGCGGGCTGCGAGCTCATCACGATCACGCAGTACCTGCGCCCGTCGGCGCGTCACCACCCCGTCGAGCGGTGGGTGAAGCCCGAGGAGTTCGTCGAGCTGCAGCAGGAGGCCGACGAGATCGGCTTCTCCGGCGTCATGTCCGGCCCGCTGGTCCGCTCGTCGTACCGCGCCGGAAGGCTCTACCAGCAGGCCATGGACGCACGGGCCTGACGTAGAATCGGGGTCATGTCCAGCCCCGCCCCCGCCGCACCCACCGGACGCATCGCGCAGCTGCGCTCGGCGTACACGATGACGAAGCGGACCCAGCCTCGTCTCGGTCTGCTCCTCGTCGCCGTGTTCGTGCTGTCCGCTGCCGCCATGGCGACCGTCTCGCTGCTCATCCTCGGGGTCTGGTGGCTGGGCATCGTCATCTCCGCCATCCTGGCGCTGACCACCGCGCTGCTGGTGACGATGATCGTGTTCGGCAAGCGTGCCGAGAAGTCGATGTACCAGCAGGCCGAGGGCCAGCTGGGCGCCGGCGCGGGTGCGCTGCAGATGCTGCGTCGCGGCTGGGACGTGAAGCCGGCCGTGGCGTTCACTAAGCAGCAGGACGTCATCCACCGCCTCGTCGGCCGCCCGGGCGTCGTGCTCGTGGGCGAGGGCCAGCACGCGCGCGTGAAGAACCTGCTCGGCGCCGAGGTGAAGAAGCACCGCCGCATCGTCGGCGACGGCGTCCCGATCACCACGCTGATCGTGGGCCGCGGCGAGGGCGAGGTGCCCCTGCCCGACCTGGTGAAGCGGGTCAAGAAGCTGAAGAAGGCCATCAAGCCGGCCCAGCAGACCGACGTGCTCTACAAGCTCAAGGCGCTCGATGCGATGCGTCCGGCCGCCCCGATGCCGCGCGGCCCGGTGCCCACGAGCATGAAGGGCGCCCGCAAGATGATGCGCGGCTGACCCCGCCCCAGCCGTCGCCACCCGCTCCCCGCGAGTGGCGCAGGAACGCCCGCCACTCGTCGAGTGGCGGGCGTTCCTGCGCCAGTCAGGCCTTGACGACCTTGCTGCCCGCTGCGAGGTCGTGGAGGCCGCGCTTGTCGTCGGTCATGACGATCGCGGGGATGACGACGCTGAGCAGCAGGGTGCGCAGCAGGGCGCGTGGGATGCCGATGGGCATGCCGTCGGGGTTGATGAGCCGCAGGCCCATGATCCGCTTGCCGATCGAGAAGCCGGTGAGGCCGACGAGGATCGCGACCTCCACGATGAACACGGCGTTGATGATCAGCTGGTCGCGGATGCCCTCGGGCGGGAAGGTCACGCCGGCCCAGGCGAACATCGCCACGGCGGAGAGCGAGGCGATCACCCAGTCGATCAGCAGCGCCACGAGGCGCCGGCCCAGGGACGGTTCGTCGTCGAAGGTCTCGGTCACGCCCACCAGCCTAGGCAGCCGGGCCCCTGTCCCCCGGGCCGGGTCGCCGGTCAGGACCGGCGCAGCCGGGTGACCGCCGGGGCCTCGTCGAACTGCTCGCCGCCCGCGCCGAACGCGATGACGAACTGCGCGAAGACGTGCTTCGTGGCGTGGCCCTTCAGGCACGACCGCGGCACCTTCAACCGGACGACCTCGGGTCCCCAGCTGCCGGAGATGCCCTTGCAGGTGCGCTTCCTCAAGCTGAAGTGGTCGTAGTACAGCAGCGAGACCTTGGCGGGCTGGCCCCGGTGCTGGCGGATCCGCACGACATAGCCCGCCTCGAAGATCTCGTAGCGGGAAACCAGCAAGTCAGCGGTGCCGGACGGGCCGAGGTCGGGGATCTTCGCGGCGACACGCACGCGGTCGGACAGGTGCGTGTAGCGAACCTTGGTGATGTCGATGCGCGCCGGGGCGTCGCCGGCAGGGTCGTTCCGGTCGACCGTCTGGGCCGCGGCCGGTGCGGCCACGCCGCACACCAGAAGTGCGGCTCCGCAGAGCGCGGGAACCAGGTGTGAGCGTCTCATCGTCGGCCTCCTTCGGTGCGGGCACGGTGCCCGCCCTCCCTCACCGTGAGCGCCGAGCAGCGTGACGGATACGTCTCAGGGCGCGATCTGCAGCCGGGCGGACGCCTCGGCGCGGACCGTGGCGGTGTCCGGGCAGCCGGGTGGGACCAGGGGCAGCCGCGTCTGTCGCATGACGCGGACCTCGACCCGGTCGTCGCTGGTCATGAGCCTGAGGCTGACGTCGTCGGGGACGATCCCGGCGGTGAGGGCCCGGGCGTCGGCGGACTCGAGTGTCGCCTTGTCGGTGATGCCCCGGAGATAGACGCGGTCGCGGTCGAGCCCATCCGCGGCGTGCAGGGCGACGCGGTCGGCGAGGTTCATCAGCTCGCGCCGCTCGAGGAAGGCGGCCGAGGCGTTGACGACCATGACGACGAGCAGGCCGAGGATCGCGAGGAACCCGACGGTCAGGACGGTGACGTTGCCACGCTCGGATCTCATGGTGCCGCCCGGTAGCGGCCGAAGGGCTCGGTGTGGGTGGACGCCACGTCGAATGCCGCGATGGAATCACCGAAGAGGTCGGGGGCGAGTGAGTCCACGAAACGGCAGGCAGCGAAGTGCCAAGCTCTCTGCGACCTTCGGGATTGGGAGGTAGTCGAGCTTGTAGAGGATCTCAGCAAGTCCGCCTACACAGGCAAGGCCCGCCCAGGTTGGGACCGCGTGCTGGCGATGATCGAAGGCGGCCAAGTGGACGTCGTCGTGGCGTGGCACATGGACCGACTGACGCGATCAATGGTTGATCTCGAGAAGCTGATTGTTCTGTGTGAACGCTCGAATGCAGGCGTCGCGACCGTAACCGGCGACATCGACCTCACGACGGCTATTGACCAGCGCCGACGCTGCGGCGCACCTCGGCGTAGCGGAGGGGACCGTGTCATCGTGGCGCGCGAGGGGGGTCGGTCCACGACACCTCACTCTTGCTCGAAGGGTCCACTTGTACCGCGCCGAGGACCTCGACAGCTGGAGGAAGCTCAACGCAGGCAGCTGACTTCCCCAAAACACCACACATACCGAGCCTCCCCTACCGGGCGGGGCTCTTGTCATTCCCAGGAGGAACTTATGAAGATCCATCATCCCGAGACTCCCAAGCAGGCCCGACAGTGGGAGACGGTCAAGAACTGCGCTCACGGTGCAGGACTCTGCTACCCCTGCGCCGCTGAGTTCGCCTACGGCGTCCAGCTCGGTTTTACCGCTGTCGATCCGCCGTGCCCGAACTGCACCCAGGTCATGTTGTCGTGGCCGGTGGGTAAGTCGAACGGCTGGCGCTCGGTCAGAGGGTCGGCTCACCACGCACGCCGCTGGAAGGCAGACCGCCTTGAGTCCGCGGAAACAGCGCTGGCCACTCAGAACCGCGATCCTGCGCCGCTGAGCGCCACGCTCGAGGGTGTTGCCGCGTGAGCCAACGAAGCTACGTCGGTCGGATGCCGAACCGAGCTCGCGCGGTGGAGGCCACGAAGGGGAACAGGACCCTCAAATCTGAGGACGCTGCTAAGTCACTCGGAATCGCGCCGTCTGTGCTGCGAGCTGCGCACCGCTCTGGAGCTGGCCCTGCCTACATTCGCTGCTCTCGTTCAGGTGTGGCACTGTTCCCGCTCTGGTCGCTGCGTCACTGGGCAGCGCGGACGCTTGGCCCTTCACCGGCTATCAGTTGTCCAGTCGTCGTGCTCGACTGAGCGTCCTTGAAGTTGAGACGACGAGAGCCCAGGAATGACCACGCACCGGAAGACAGACGAATGGAGCAAGCACTATCGCGGGCCATGGATCGAGAGAGCACACGACCCACGCCACCCGAAATGGCTCCGGGTAGCGAGCCACGCCTACGGCACGCACAAGCGGAACGGTCACGCGCCGCTCGGAATCGGTGAACTGGCTGATCTGCTGGCTCGAGTCGATTCGACGACAGGTGAGTTTCTGCCCGACATGAAGAACGCAGCTCGGTACGTCGCCGAAGCCGTCGACCGGGGCTGGCTCGCAGCGGGGTCGAACGGGAGGTGTCTCATCGTCCCGTCGCACGCCGTCGAAGGAGGCACCAGAGGGTCGATCTATGAACAGTGCTCCCGACACTAGACCCTCACCAGATGAGGGTTTTCTGCCGAGAAACCCTCACTAAATGAGGGTTCGACCCTCATCTGGCGAGGGCAAGCCTCCTGCTATGCCAAGGGAAATGGGACGCCTCTCCTGAGTCTTCTCATAGAGGAAACTGACGAGCTTGGTCCGCACCACTCCTCCACTCGTGAATCGCCGCACCAAGCAGCTCTAGCGCCGGCGAGCGGAGAGCTGGAGGTCGGAGTCTCACTCAACTGAGCAGTAGAGGCCGCGCCAGCGGCCCAGACAGCCATGAGCCACTCGACTTAAAGCACCCCGGAGGGGTGCCTCAGTCGTCCCCAGAAAGCGAGAAAGCAGACAGCAAACGACGGAAGACCAGGAGAGGTCTATGCGAAGGGGCCGCGCCAGCGGCCCACTCGTTCAGCCCCCGAACCCAGAGGGCACCCCTGCCGGGGTGCCTCAGTCACCTACGAAGGAGAAGAACAACGATGTCTAAACGCTCGAGGCCGATCCGCTCTGGATCTCGGCTCGACCAGCTGGTCGGAACCGACACCACCCGCCGCCAGCTCCAGCGCGGTCATTCCTGGCGAGACCAACAGTCCACCCGCAACATGAGCGGCTGGGTCCGACGAACCGACACCACGAACAGGTCAGACACCTTCCGCCCCTGACCGGACTGAACCAAGCACCTACCCGAAGGAGAATCCATTGAGCAACACCACCAAGTCGAGCAACACCACTGCGGAGCAGATCCGCTCCAGCGCCGCCGTCACCGCCGCCGAGATTGAACTCATCGAGTCAGAGCTGGCGGCACTGCCGGACCGCCTATCCGAGGCGGAGGACCACTCCAACGATGTCCACGAAGGATGGATTTACGGCACGGCCACGCTCGCGGAACGGCAGGAGGCCCAGGCCGAGGTCGAGCGGCTCGGCGAGCTAAAGGGACGACTGACTCGCAAGCTGTCCAAGCTCCGGCGAGCCCTGCCCAACACCGACACCCGGTTGTCTGAGCTCACCGCGGAGATGCTCCGAGGAATTTATGGCGAGCACGTGCCGGTGTCCGTCGTTCTTCCTGGTGAGACTGAACCTCGCGGAGCGCCGTCGATCACTGTTCTTGCGAAGGAGGCACCCGAGGAAACTCCTTGGGGGCTGAAGGGTGAGATCAATGTGAGTTTCACCCGGTCTTCCCTGTTTGCCCCGCTGAGTGAGAACACCGTGCAAGAGGCGATCAAGAAGCGTGACTGGACGCTTCATCCCTCCGTGTTCGACGCTCGACCGCCCGAAGGCGATCTGAGCCAAACGGTCACCGACTCACTCACGCTTCGACTCTCGGGCGTGCTCGCTGACCGCTTCATCGCTTCAGCGCCGACGAATGAAAGTGCGCTGGGTTGGGCACGGAGTGTCGCCGCCAGGATCGTTTCGTCCCTCCTTCCGCACGACTACAACGCATACTCCAGTGCGAGCTCGCGTGACCCGAAGCTTCGCGCGCTGGAGACGGAAACCCGCACACATGACGTCGACGGCAAGCGCCTCACCATCGTTGATATCTCCGCAACGATCTTCCCCGGCAAGAGCATCAATGCAGACGCGCACGTCAGATCGCACTTCGAGAACGTGATCGGTCAGGCCGACCCGCGACTCGGTCGCATTGTCGCTTCCACCGCGGCGGGCTCAAGCTTGAACCTCCGCGCAACGGTGACGTTCGAATCCCTCGCAACTCCTGCCTGAGGCCCACCCGGGAGCGTCCAAGCCGCGACGCTCCCGGGCCCAGGGCAAATCCTGGAACCTGTGCAGTCTCCGGCTGGCTAAGCACCACCGGGAAGGAAATGTGGGACGAGGAGGCAGCCCCCCACCTCCGCACCCTCGCGTCAACGCACACTGAGCACAGGACGCCATGCTCCCGAAAATCTGCCCTTACCTCGCCATACTGTGTGAACAGCAGTCGCAAACGTCTGCGCAGCGGCCCGACTTGCGGGCGACAGGCTTTTGAGAAGGACATTCGGTTGAGCAAAGTCTCGGAAACTATGAAGGGCGAGCAGATCTCGCTGAGGGAACTGATCGATGGCAACATCTGCTTCGAAATTCCGACCTATCAACGCACGTACGAGTGGACTGCAGAAGACTGGCGGCGGTTGTTCGCAGACGTGCTTGCACAGGAGTCGCCAACCGATGTCGGCGGGAAATTCAAGCCGAAGCACTTCATGGGTACCGTCCTGACCGAGACGAGCTCATCATCAGTCAAACGGGCCACCTTCTCCCTCGTCGACGGTCAGCAGCGGTTTGTGACACTCGCCCTCCTGTCTGCCGCCATCCGCCACCGGGCGCTCGAGGAGTCCGGCGGCGATCCCGAAGCTGACGGCACGAGTTGGTTCACCCATGCGCCGGCTGGCATCGAGCCCATGTTGCGTCTAGTGCCACAACGTTCCGACCGGATGGACTTCGAAGCAGCAATCGGCGGTCAATGGCGAGATGTGATTTCCGCGCGGATGGGTAACGAGTCAGCTATCTGGCAGGCGTACTCGTATTTCCGATTCCTGCTTGCGCTTGGTAGGGATGCCGAACCGATGCTTCTTTCAGCGAATACGAAGGTCCTCGACAGGCTGCCTATGATCTCAATTTCGAAGTTCGACCCTGCGAACGTGGAATCCCAATGGATCGAGAAGCTCGAGTCAATTGAAGCCGCTAGGCCGGGCGAAGGACTGCCTCCGGGCGCGCGGAAGCCGTGGAACCTGACGCACCTTCAGTCGGCAGTCAATGAAAGGCTGTTCTTCTACAACTTGCAGCGCGGATCGAACGACGAAGACACTTCGATCATCTTCGAAACGATCAATGCCTCCGGCAAGGGCCTATTTCCCTTGGACCTCGTTAAGAACAGCATTTTCATGAGGATCTCCGACCCCGCCAATCGAGAAGAGGTCTTCGATAAATACTGGCATCCCGCCGAAGAAAGATTGAGCAAGACGACGTGGCCGAAGAAGCGCGCTCCCTACCAGGACGTCTTCCTGTACGACTACCTAATCGGCTCCGGCGAGCACTCGCGGCAGGGATCACTCAGCCAAGCGCGCGGCTACAGTCACTTCCTGCGGAAAGTCGACAGCGACGTCCCTCGAACCGCGAAAGACTATGACGCTCGATTGGACACCTTCCTACGCGAGGAGTTCTTCCCCGCGGCAGCCGTCTGGCCGGTTGCTGTGGGAGCAGCCGAGTCGGTGATGTTCGAAGGAAAGACGAGAAAGGTACCGAAAGCCGCACTTAGCCGGATCAGCTCTCTGATGGCTGTCTCCGCGGGCCCGCCGGTTCCGATGGTCATGATCGCCTTGGTTCGCTGGCTACGGAAGGACGCAGGATGGACCGACAGCGGCCTTAACACCGCGCTCGCCGCAGTTGACTCTTACGTGACGCGGGCGGCCGTCTGCCTGTCAGGAATTTCCAATCTCCGCAGCAGCTTCATGGTCATCTGCGGGAAGCTTCCGGGATACGGCGGAACACTGAGCGTGGCCGAGTTCAAGCTTCCCTTGAAGGCCGCGGCAGACTCCGACTCAGATGTCCGTAGGGCGTTCTTGGAGCTTGATCTGTACGCAAAAATGAAATCAGATGCTCTCATGGCCGTCTTTCGAGGAATCGAGGCCGCACTTACGAAGGCGGGCGGACCGCACGCTATCGAATCTGAGATTTACAGCATTGAACACGTCTTCCCTCAGGACTCACGCCGCTGGGCTCCGGATTTCGCGAAGTGGGGTCTATCTGCGTCGGATATCGAACGCCTTGGGGCCCGGCTGCATTGCATCGGAAATCTCACTCCCATCACCCGACCGCACAACAGTTCATTGCGCAACAAGCCCTACGCAGAGAAGAAGGTCGGAATCAAGCAGGACGCCGCTGGGCTAAAGGTTCATAAAGGCATCCTGACTTCTCAGTCGTGGACCTCGAAGCAAATCGACACTCGCGGCAAGGTGCTGGCGGAAGCCTTTATCAAGCAGTGGCCGAAGCCATGACGCAAGCGTACGAAGAACCGACATGAATGGAACTCGCGTGTCCGTCTCCGCCAAACGCTCTTCGGCGGGTGGATCCCGAGCCGCCGGGGGTATCCAGTTTCAAGCTCAGGTGTTCGCTCGCTGGGCCTCCTTCGCGGCTTCGGGAACTGCCGTGGGCCTCGGACTCCCTAAGGACTCGCACGTTGCCTTGATCGGCTCGGAGGTCTCGCTGGACGTCGATGACGTCGGCGTCGTTCTGAGCGACGGGGGCATGATCCTCATCCAGGCAAAAGCAGGACTCAAACGGCTAGATATTCGAGCGCCGGACCTAGTGTCCGCGGTCGACCAGGTGATCTCTGCCTTTCGCGAGGGTCTGCCGTTCGAGCCGCACCGGCTGTTCGACGTCAAGAGAGATCGGCTGATAATTGCGACCACGTCTGCGTCAAGTTCGGCCTTCGAGGCGCTGAGCACGGTATGCGCTCGAGCCAGGTTTCATCCTGCGAAGCGTCCCATCGCAGACGTCGCAGTGAACGGCAGAGAGGAAGCCGCGCTTTCGCGGTTGCTCAGCATTGTGCGCAATCGGTGGAAGGTCGCGTCTGGCGGAGCCTTGCCTGAGGACCACGAGCTGCGATCGCTCCTCAGGGTGCTCGAATTCAAGCGCTACGACTTTGATGCCGATGGGATAGATCGAACTCGGATCAATCAAGAATTGGTGACGAGCTCGCACAGCTCCCCATTCGATCGGCTGGTAGCCGAGGGCATCGATTGCGCTACCTCCAGGAGCTGGCGTTCGCCTGACGCGATTCGAAGCGCCATTTCAATGCCTCGTGCGACACGCGATGCTCACATGGACCGAGCCACTCTGCAGCGCTTGACTACCCAGTCGCTAGGTTCGCTCAGTAGACATACCACTCTCCCAGTGCCCGAGGGTTCGATCACCGTGGAGAGAGAGATCCCGTCCGGAATCGCCGAGGACCCCGACAATCTCTTGGTTGTTGGAGGGCCAGGCACGGGAAAAACTGGTGTGCTGGCGAAGCTGGCTGAATCGACCCGCGGCGACAAGGTGGTGTTGGTCGTTGACAATGTCCCAACAGACCGGGCAGTCGCAACGCTTCAGTGGGGGTTAAGTAGCGACCTCGCGGAGGTCCTTCGTGGATGGACTGGCGAAGATCCCGCGACGCTCTATCTCGACGGGCTCGACGCCCACCGTACTGGCGCGTCATGGCTAGCGACGGTTGTCAACGAGCTTCAGGGGACTCGGTGGCGAGTAGTAGCCACGGTGCGGCGTTTCGAGTTGCTACATAGCCCCGTTTGGCGGCAAACGTTCAAGGGAACTCCGCTCTCACCTACGGACTTAGATCCCTCGCCCGTACTGAAGGACGTTCGGCACTTGGCGATTGGCGACTTCAACGCGAGTGAGCTGTCACAGGTGCGGGAGCAGAGTCCCGGTGTCGACAATTTCTTTGTGGCTACGGGGTCCTCTAACTTCGTCGAACTTATCTCGAATCCGTTCAACCTTTCGCTTGCGTGCGAGTTGCTTTGTGACCTCGACGCAGCGAGCATCGCCAGGTTCCAGACGCGAGCGGAGCTGCTGGGCGCCTACTGGGAAGAAAGGATCACGAGCGGGGAAGGGGCACTCGGGCGCATACAGGCCGTCCATGACCTCGCGCGGAGGATGATTCGGTCCCGCTCCTTGCGTGCCAGCATTCAAGAGATAGAGCCGCAGCTCCTCGAGCATGTGGAGGGTCTGCTCGGTCGCGGCGTCCTGGTCGAGGGCGCTCGCACCGGACGCCTGCTTCCCGCCGCTACGTTGGAATTCGCGCATCACGTGATCTTCGACTACGCCGTGGCTGCCGCGGTACTCGCGCCGGCCGGTCTCGCACGCGTTCTTGAGGAAGACCCGAACCTCGTCGTATTCGCGAGGCCCTCTATCGACCTGTTGATCGCAGATCTTTGGTCAGCAGACCCGAATCGGGAGACCTACTGGGATACGGCGATCGTGCTCGTTCAAGCATCAAAGCCGCTAGCGGTCGCAGCTATGGCGATACACGCGATCCGCGAGATGACCGAGGGTAACGATTTTCGGCGGCTGGTAGCGAATACGAACGCACTTCCAGAAGCGACTGCCAGTATCGTGCAGCATCTAGCAACCGCCATGAGCGCGTTAAGCAACGAGGAGCGAGCCCAGCTTCGGCAGGATCGGCTCGACACGATCGATCAACTTGTTGGAGCGATCTACGCCGCTTGGGCAAGCTCTCAGTCCAGGCCGAATGAGATAGCGGTGGCACTTGCCCGGCTCATCTGGGAGGTTCGCCGCCTCAGTCCCCTGCCTCGAAACGGTGAGGAGGCGAAAGCGCACGCAGCAGCCATCGAGGGGCTCCTGAGCTTCGCGCAGGCTGATCCTGCGGCCCGTGAATGGCTTGGCGCACGCGCATTGGAAGCGGTCGCAGACTCTATTGCGATGCTTCCAGGTACACCCGCTGTTGTCGGCAAGTGCTTAGATCCGCCCGTCACCCAGTTCTGGGGACTTCTTCCTCTTCGACCGCTGCTTTCCCGGCTGGGCGAGATCGCTGCCGTGGACGACGACCTTGCCACCGGGATAGTCGAGGCCGTATACAGCTTCGACGCGACCGAGGAGAAGTCCGTTTCGCTAGGTGGCGCGATCCTCTCGCTCGTCGAATCATGGCGCCAGGCCCACGAGATGCTCTACTACGTGATTGCGACAGAGGGATGGCGCGATCTATGCATCGCTTCCCCCCGGAAGTCCGTCCGCACACTGGGGCGCGTGCTGCAGAACGAGTCTCGCGAGACAAGGACTTTCACCGTATGCAACGAACATGCCGCGGGATCGATTGAGGCGTACGGATTTCCACTGGATCTCTCGCGTACGCAGCACCTTGACGACTTGGTGAGAATCAGCGTGGAAGAGATCGCTTCACGAGCAAGATCACAGATCGACGTTAGTCCTGAGATCAACGAGTGGATCGCATCGGTAAGCAATCCCAGTGCGTGGACGGCCCTTCTGTCGGAGGCGCTTTCGAATGCCGCGCTCGCGGTAACTGTGGCCCCGGTGCTGACTCACTCGCGGGGCCTCCTCGAATCGCCAGACACCCGACGCGCATGCATCGATCTCATCCGCGTGGCAAGCCCACTCATGACTGAGTCGGACCACAGAGACCTCGAAAGACAGGTGCATCAACTAGCAACTGCTTGGCCGAGTGGCGACAAGAGACGTGTCTGGCTTGAGGAGGCTCGCGATCAGGCTCTTGTCGTCATGGCCTCCGAGCAGCTTCGCGATCCGGCCTCGGTCAAACGCCTCCAGGAGCTCGAAACACTAGGAATGCCTAGCGAAGCCGCGGGTCCTACGTCATTCACGAGCACAGTGACGTCTGTCGATGAAGGAGAGCTTTGGGCCGACTTATCGGGGGTCGACAAGGACGCCGTGAGCAAGACCGTAATGGAGATCTTGAGACGAGCTTCTGAGCTCACGAATGGCAACTCCAGTCCGTCTGACACCTGGGCCTCACTCGCGGACGTCATCGCCTTAGCAGGGAGTCAGACCGAACAGGTGCAAGTTGTTGAGCATGCCAGGTACTTGGCGGCGTCCCACGCAGCTAACCTCAGCAAGATCGCAGACTGCAATGAGTCTCAGAGCAGGTACCTCGCCAAAGTTGCAGTTGCCCTTCTTGGCGGGGACGATCTCCCGCCCTGGATGGAGTAAAGCCGATGGTTGTCTTTGGCGTGACAACGCGCAGTACAGCGATCGAAACCTGCGTTCGTCTCTACTATCGGGCGAGAGTGGAGCTGCCGGAGTTGGCATCTGAGCTCCGCGAGGTGCTTGTGTCCGCGATGACGGACCCCGAAGATCACGTCCGGACAACGGCGCTCCGCGCAGCGCCCATTCTCTACCCCGACTCGGAAGAGTTAGCAACCGCCTTGACGCGGTTCGGCGAGCGCGAGGAAAATGCGGAACTGCTCTCTTTCGTCCTCCACTCTGCACAGGGACTGGATCCTAAAATGGTCGACGAGCTCGTTCAGGGTTTGAGCGCGTCTCGAAGCGGCGGCCCTGCGGTTCCGGATCTTATCGAGGGATCTGACGAGTCCGAACTCCACGAACTCGCGCGAGTCTGGGCCGCCGTGCATATCGAGCTATTTGCCGTGCTGCCAGACAGTCGGTGCGCCGACACCCTCCGCTCCTGGTACACCGATCCCACAGAGCACCGCATTCAGTTCGAAGCCGCCATGTCCGTCATGCGATCTCGACTCTCATTCGAGCGAACGGCTAGCGAGCGAGCCAAGTTTATGGAGCTAGTCGCCGTAGCTGCCTCCACACTCTCCGAACGACTACGTGCTCCGTCCGTTGACGCCGCGGTTATAAAAGCTGCTGACCAACTCGTCACGGAGCTCTATTTCGCATCCGGCGCGTATGAGTCGAGCTCGTATCCGGAGCGACCGACAGATGAACAGCGGGCGGCTTGGTATCTCCAGGCGAAGCCGATACTCCGCGCGATGACATCCAGCTTCCACCCAAGGACCGCGTACGACCTTCTGCAAATCCTTCAGTCCTTGGTCGATGTGGACCCTCCCGAAGTCTTCGACGCGATCAGCGACTGTGTCGTAGGAAGTCCTGCGCTTCGATACGAAACTCTGGGCGTGGCCACTGTCGTAGAGATCGTGGGCCAGTACCTGGCCTTCCACCGCGCGACGGTCCTTCACGACCCAATCCGACTCAACCAACTACGCCAGATCCTCGAGACCTTTGCCGACGCGGGGTGGCCGGAAGCACTTCACCTCTCTTACTCCTTGAACGATGCCTTCCGATGACCATCAATACTCCCAAATTGACATAGGGTGTAGGCGATCGTGACCGGGAGGATCAGGAAGACGACCGGCACCATCATCGCGATCTCGCGACGTCCGCCCGACTCGATGAGCTCGCGGCGAGCGGTCTCGCGAACGTCGGCCGCTTGGGCGTGGAGCACGTCGATCAGCGGTGTCCCCCGGTCGATCGCGACCGCGAGCGCCTCCGCGAAGCGCGCCACGCTCAGGACTCCCGTGCGCGCTGCAAGCACGTCGAGGGCATCGACGACCGTGGCGCCGGCACGAACGTCGGCCAGCACGCGGCCGAGCTCCAGTGACAGGGCGCCGTGGCTGACGCGGCTCACGCGCTCGATCGCGGCGACGGGGCTCTCCCCTGCGGCGACCGACAGCGCGAGCAGGTCGGCGATGGTCGGGAACTCGGCACGCATCCGGGTCTCGTGCCGGCGGACCTGCGAGGAGAGCGCCTGGTCGCAGGCGAGGCAGCCGCCGACGAGTCCGGCTCCGCACCACAGCAGCAGCGCCACGACCGGCGGGTGCGCCGCCGACCACGCCAGCAGCGAGACGGCGACGGCGATCGCGAGCCCGATCGCGCCCCACGTGGCCTGGCGGACCCGGAAGTCCTCGACGTCGTCATCGCTCGCGCAGCGACGCAGCCGGCGAGTGATGGCGGCGTTGCTGCCCAGCGACTCGCCAATGGAACGAGTCAGCCGGGCGGCGCCGATGGTCCAGGACTGCCGCGACTCGATCTCGCCGCGGGTGCGCAGGTCGTCGCGCAGGAAGCCCGAGAGCGACCGCAGCAGCCGTCCGAGATCTCCCCCGAGAACCTCGCGCGCGATCCGGAGTGCCTCCACGACGCGGTCGCCGACGGGATCTGCGAGCCGTGCCTTCAGCCGGTCGAGGCTCTCGGCGAACCGCCCTGACGAGCCGTAGTCGCGGCCGAACTGGGTGAACGGGTCCCGCAAGGGCTCGGGACCGCGCTGCCCCAGCTGGATGAGCGCCTCGGGGAGAGACAGGCCCGCGCGCACGGCCGAGGCGAGATGGTCGACGGCATCGGGCCAGGCCTCCGCATGCTCGCGCTGCCGTCGGGCGGCTCGCGAGCGGACCACGGCGAACGGCGTCCACGCGGCCGCGGCGCCGGCGAGCAGGGCCATGACCGGAACCGACGTGACCGCACCAGCCGCCGTCCCGGCGACCGCTGCCGCGGCGACGGCGGCGACGACCGTGCGCGGGGCGACATCGGGCATCCCGGCGCGGAGCAGCAGCGACTCGAGCGGGTGCCGCCGCACGGCGCGCTGGGGCCGGCTCGGCCTCGGGTTCCAGCTCTCGGCCATGAGGAGCAGGCCGATCCCGAAGGTCAGCCCGATCAGCGTTCCCACAGCGCTCCCGGGTCGATCCCAGCGGCCTCGAAGGCCTCGCGGCGCTGCGGCGTGCCGGCACCCCTCTCGAGCACCCCGGCTCGGCGGACGAAGATCGGCTCGGCCTCGATGATCCCGTTCTCGGAGCGCCCGGTGGTGGCGACGATCTCGCGCACCGCGCGGCGGCCCGACGTGTCGATCCCGGTGTGCACGACGATGTCGACCGCGGTGGCGACGGTGGGAACGACGAAGCCGGCGGAGACGTTCTCGCCGGCGAGCAGCGGCAGCGTGCAGAGCTTGACCAAGGCCTGCTTCGCGGAGTTCGCGTGGATGGACGCCATGCCCGGCAACCCGGAGTTGAGGGCGAGAAGCAGGTCCAGCGCCTCCTCGGCGCGGACCTCGCCGACGATGATCCGGTTCGGCCGCATCCGCAGCGCCTCCTTGACCAGCATCCGCAGGGTGATCTCGCCGGTTCCCTCGAGGCCCGCCTGACGGGTCTGCATCGCGACCCAGTCGGGGTGCGACGTCTTGAGCTCGAAGACCTCCTCGACGGACACCAGTCGCTGGGTGCCGGGGATGGCTGCTGCGAGGCAGTTCAGGAGGGTGGTCTTGCCCGCCTGGGTGCCTCCGCTGACGACGATGTTGAGCCCTGCCTGGACGCACGACGTGAGGAACGCCGCCGCGCGGTCGTCGATGGTGCCGAGCGCGACGAGGTCGTCGAGCCCGCCGGCCTTCGCGACGAACTTCCGGATGTTGACGGCCGTGAAGCCGCGCGTGATGCCGTCGAGCACGACGTGCAGGCGGTGCCCGCCCGGCAGCATGGCATCGACGAACGGCTGGCTGAGGTCGAGGCGTCGTCCACTGGAGGACAGCATCCGCTCGACGAGCTCGCGGACCTGCCGTGCCGTGAGCATCACCGAGGTCAGCTCATGACGCCCGGCGCGGGCGACGAAGACGCGCTCGGGCTCGTTGATCCAGAGCTCCTCGACCTCGGGATCGTCGAGGAAGCGCTGCAGCGGCCCGAAGCCGACCAGGTCGGCCACGAGCTGGCCGACGACGTGGTCGGGCTCCTCGAGCGCCCGGACGGCTCCCGTGAGACTGCGCTGCTCGTGCTCGGCGACCGCCTCCGCGGCCGCGCGACGCACGGCGTCGATGTCCGTGCGTGGGTCGATGCGCCGTTCGCGCACCAAGGCCCTCACACGGTCCCCCAAGACATCCATGCTTCCCCCCGAAAGCCGTCCAGACTGCGCCGCATCCTGCCGGGCTCGCAGTGACCGGCGCAAGGGGTCGTCCCACGGCTGTGGACGAGCACCTTCCTGAGCGGGATCGAGGGGGCGGCAGATGCGGATGGGCCGGAAGTGTTGCACCCTTTTGGCATGGTGCGCGTTGCTCGTCGGGGAAGCACGGCCGTGGCCCTCGCCCTCGTCCTCTCGTTGATCGCCCTGCCCAGTCATGCCGAGTCGGTGGAGCCCGAACCCGAGGTCGCACCGTCGGCCGAGGTGACGTCGGAGCCCGCCGAGCCGGAGGAGGTGGCCGAGCCGGAGACGGCCTCCCCGGAGGCGCCCGAGCCGGCCGTCGAGCCCTCCGCCGCGGCTCCTGCGGCACCCGCCCGCCGGACCACCGCGTCCCGCGCGCCCGCCGCCACCGCGGCCTCCGCGCCCTCGGTGAACACCCCGGCGAAGTCCGGCCGCTGGGTCAGCATCCGCATCAACAGCGGCGCCGACACCCGCGTGCTCACCCGCGAGAACTTCTGGCTCCGCGGCCGCGTCCTCACCACCAGCGGCAAGCCGCACGCGCGCACCAAGGTGCGGATCTACCGCGACACGAAGAACGGCCGCGTCAAGGTCGCGACGGTGCGCACCTCGGCCAAGGGCTGGTACTCATGGATGCCGAAGGTGCCCAAGAGCGGGAAGTACCGCGCCATCGTCAGCCGCCACCGCTACTCCCCCAAGATCACGGTGAAGCGCACGTACGGGAAGCGCTCGCTCGCCAGCCGCGAGAAGGCGATGTCGTTCCTGCTCGGCTCACCGAAGGGCGGCGTCAAGCGCGCCAGGAACTACGTCTACCGCGAGTACACGAAGGCCACGCTCGTCCAGTACGGCGGCCGCACGTCGGTCGTGCGCACCCACGCTCTCAAGCAGATGCGCGCTCGCGGGGGCGCAGGCGGATCGCTGGGCGCCCCGACCGGCGACCTGCGCTGCGGCCTGCCCGAGGGCGCCTGCCTGCAGCAGTTCCGCACCGGCGCGGTCTACGTGAACAAGAAGGCCAAGAAGACCGTCACGTCGGCCGTCTCGCCCAAGCTCGGCGCCGCCGACCTCGTCGCCGTCGCCCGCTCACAGGTGGGCTACCGCGAGCCCAAGCCGCGCAAGAGCAAGTACAACCGGTGGATCAAGCGCACGGGCGCCTACGACCCGTGGTGCGGCTTCTTCGTCTCCTGGCTCGCGTACGCGGCCGACAAGCCCGGCTCGGTGATCAAGGCCAAGTCCTTCGGCTCGCTGCTCAAGGCGGAGCGCAAGCGCGGCCGCACCTCGCAGACGCCGCGCGTCGGCCGTCTCGCCTACATCGGCTACTTCAGCAAGGGCACCGCGTCGCACGTCGGCATCGTCGCGAAGCACCAGGGCGACTACGTGTGGACGGTCGAGGGCAACGTGTCCTCCGGCGGCGGGATGGCCCATCCGCGCGGCGTGCACATCGTGAAGCGACACACGTCGAACGTCGTGTTCTACGCCGACCCGAAGTACTGAGCCGCGACGTCGCGACCGATTCAGACCGGATTTCCAGCCCGCGAGGGTCCTTCGGCGTGCCCTTCGGGCCTCACACCCGGCACCTCGGCACCGACCTGCGAACGCGTAACCTGCATGTAACAATCCGGTGATGGACGGGAAACTGCCCCGACCTAGCCTCTAGGTGGACGCAGGGAGATGCTGTCCGCACCGATCTACCAGCCGCACCGCGGTCGAGGAGGCCCAATGTTCGGCAATGCCGACGAGTTCTTCAAGTTTGTCCGGGACGAAGGCGTCGAGTACATCGACATCCGATTCACCGACCTCCCGGGCATCCAGCAGCAGGTCACGATGCCGATCTCGGCGTTCGACGAGGGAACCGCCGCCGAGGGCGTCGCGTTCGACGGCTCGTCGATCCGCGGCTTCCAGACCATCGACCAGTCGGACATGAAGCTGCTGCCGGACTACGGCACGGCGTACGTCGACCCCTTCCGCAACCCCAAGACGATCGCGATGGACTTCTTCGTCCACGACCCGATCACCGGCGAGGCCTACTCGCGCGACCCGCGCAACATCGCTCGCAAGGCCGAGGCCTACCTGAAGACCACCGGCATCGGCGACACCGCGTTCTTCGCGCCCGAGGCCGAGTTCTACATCTTCGACCGCGTCTCCTACGGCACCAGCGCCCACAAGAGCTACTACGAGATCCAGTCGGCCGAGTCCGCCTGGTCCACCGGCGACGAGCTGCACGAGAACCGCGGCTACAAGGTGCGCTACAAGGGCGGCTACTTCCCCGTCCAGCCCACCGACCGCTTCGCCGACCTGCGCAACGACATGATGACCCACCTGTCGAACGCAGGCCTGGTCCTCGAGCGCGGCCACCACGAGGTCGGCACCGCCGGCCAGGCCGAGATCAACTACAAGTTCGACACGCTGCTCAAGGCCGCGGACGACACGATGAAGTTCAAGTACCTCGTGCGCAACACCGCGTGGGCGAACGACAAGACCGTGACGTTCATGCCGAAGCCGATCTTCGGCGACAACGGCTCGGGCATGCACGTGCACCAGTCGATCTGGAACAACGGCGAGCCGCTGTTCTACGACGAGTCCGGCTACGGCGGCCTGTCCGACACGGCCCGCTGGTACATCGGCGGCATCCTGAAGCACGCCCCGTCGCTGCTGGCGTTCACCAACCCGTCGGTGAACTCCTACCACCGTCTGGTGCCGGGCTTCGAGGCCCCGATCGCGCTGGTCTACTCGGCCCGCAACCGCTCGGCCTGCGTCCGCATCCCGATCACCGGCGCCAACGCCAAGGCCAAGCGCATCGAGTTCCGCTGCCCCGACCCGTCGAGCAACCCGTACCTGGCGTTCTCCGCGCTGCTGCTCGCCGGCATCGACGGCATCAAGAACAAGATCGAGCCGCCGGCCCCGATCGACAAGAACATCTACGAGCTGCCGCCGGAGGAGTACGCGGAGATCGACATGGTCCCGACCTCGCTCGGCGCCGTGCTCGACGCGCTCGAGGCCGACCACGAGTTCCTGACCGTCGGCGACGTGTTCACGCCCGACCTCATCGAGACGTGGATCGACTACAAGCGCAACGAGGAGATCCTCCCGATCCAGCTGCGCCCGCACCCGCACGAGTTCGAGCTGTACTACGACATCTGATTTGTCGGGATCGGAAGGGCCCTGTCGCACATGGTGCGGCGGGGCCTTTCCCTTTCATATCAGCCAGAATCACTGGCCGAAGCTTTCCGTTGTTGTCCAACGATTGTCGTGCTCTCGTGCGCCGACGGTGCGCCCGCGATGGGTGCGCCGTTCGCGGGGCTCCGCCCCTTGCCGAACGCCGCATCCATCGCGTTGCGCGCTCGATCACCGGACGTGGGCATGACATGCGTATAGACCCGAAGCGTAAACCCGGGATCGGCGTGGCCCAGGTACTCAGAGACCGCCTTGATGCTGACGCCATTCTCCAACCACAGCGACGCGCAGGTGTGGCGAAGCGCGTGCATCCCGTTCTCTCGCCCTCGCGGGATCCCTGCCGCGTCCAGCGCAGGACGCCATACGGATGCGTTGAAGTAATTCTTGTTGACTGGCTTCGCTTCGCGGCTATAGGTCAGCAGGCCCGTTTCGAGCGGCTTCCAGTGCTCGAGGTGACCCTCCGCGGCCTCGAGGACCCACGCCGGCGCCGGGACGATGCGAGTACGTCCGTACTTAGGCGGCGAGATCATCGGTCTTGACTCGAGCAGGACCACCTGCTGTCGAACGTGGACCTCGCGCCTCTGGAAATCGATGTCCTCGAGCCGGATTCCAAAGCACTCCCCTTGCCGGAGGCCGCAGCCGGCAGCCAGCGAGGCAGCAAGTCGGTATCGCGGCGGCAGAGCGTCTAGGAGCGCTCCGACCCGATCAGCCGTCCACGGATGGACCTTCTTTGACGGCACTGGCGGTAGGCGAACCGAAGCGGCTCGAGACGGGTTCGAGACCAACAGCCCATCCGCAACGGCCGCGCCGAGAACCGCACTGAACACGACGAACACCTGTCGAACCGTCGAGGGCGCCAAGATGTCTTGGAGTCCACGGATCCAGCTCTGAATGTCATTCGATCGGATGTTCACCAACGGAGTGTCCCGCCAAGTCGAAAGCACATGGACGTCGAGACGCCGCCGAACCGACTCCCGCGACGTAGGGCCGTACGTCTGACGCTCGAACCACTCCTCGGCGTAAGCGCCGAATGGAACTCGTCCGCCTCTCGGATCGACATACGAACCGTCGAGCAGCTGAGCGCCGAGCTGGACAAGATAGCGTTCTGCGTCAGCTTTCCGTTCGAATGATCGATTGCGTGAGGACCCGTCCGGATCCCGATAGCGGACCTGCCAGCGCTTCCCCGTGCCGTAGCGCGGGGATCGACGTCGCTTGCCCGTTGCGGGGTCCACGACGTGCCAGCGATCAGAGACAGACGCCATGGTTACGCCTGCTCCGGGAGATGGGCGTGGCGTTTGAGCCACGCAAGAACATCCCGCGGATCATAACGGCAGTGCTTTCCTACCCGAAAGAACGCCGGGCCCGTTCGCTTGTGGTTGAGCTTGTAGAGCGTCGAAGGAGGAATGGCGAGAAAGGATGCCGTTTCATCGAGCGTCCAGAGCCGTTCAGGCATTGCGGTGCTCATGCTCCCACCGCCCTCAAGTCAGCCCGTTTCCCCGCGAGACGCTGCTCGAAACTAATGCCAGTTCGCTCCGCTTCCGCCTCCAGGAGCCGGCCAACACGGTGAAGCGTCTCTTCGCGCGTCGTCGCGTTCAAGAGGGCGCCGGCACTGCTCAGGTAGCCCTGAAGCTGCGGGAGTAAGCGCCGGATCGAACCTGCGCGCTCGCCGGCCGAGACTCGCTCCAGACCCACGGCTTCGGCTCTCAGGCTTGCTGCCTGGACACTCGTCCACGCCGGTGAAACGGGCCAACGTGACCTGGTCTTGTCTCCGCTTGGGTCGCGAAAGGTCAGCCACTCGTCGGTCAGGTACGCCCAGACACGGGGCGCCTCTCGCAGCACGTCCTCCGGCGAGTCCAGTCCGACCTCTCTGATGACGGACCGGCGGAGCTGAAACTCAACTCGGAGCACACGCTCCGAGCTCAGGTAGTCGGCGCCCCAAACATCCGGCCACCAGTCACTTCCCTTCGCCCGCATCTCCTCGGTCTTGTCGTAGATGCGGGCCGACAGCGTCTTCCCGGACCCGAACCCGAGGCCTGTCAACGCTGAATGCGACTCCCACGTACGGAGGTCCTTCGCGCGACAGAGGAAGCGCTCCCGGTCGTTGCCCGTGAGGTCCCAGCCATGCGAATCCATGAAGAGGTCCGCGCGACTCGCCTTCCAGCGAACAGGCCCGACAATGCTCTCGACAAGCTCAGAGAACCATCTCGTTGCCGGCTCTACTCCGACGGCATGAATGAACCGTGCCCGAGGCTGGATCGAGACGGCCGGCAGATTCTTGCTCTGCGTCAGGGCGATAAGCCCGTTGGGGTGGTGGAGTGCGTATCGGTAGCGGTTGATGCCCCGCTCCCCTACGAGAAACGTCTCGGGGCCCAACTCAAGCGGCGAGGGCGAACCCTCGTCCCTCGCCCGGTCCTGAGCTGCCTTGAGGTCCGCCAAGAACAACTTCGGCAGCACACACTCTGCCGTCATGTACAGCGCGTCGAAGCCGGAGGCAAGCTCCGTCAACGGCTTCGTTTCGCGCCCTAGTCTCATACTTGAGACGATACACGAATCTGACCGTTGAGTCGCACATTTGAGACTAAGTCTCTTGCTGGTCTTCCTGAGTGCCGAAATAGGTCGCTACGTCCAGCGTGATTCCGGGGAACTCGAACTCGTCCGGATGCTTCCCGAAGAGCTTGCGAAATAGCGCCACCTTCCGGTAGATCGATGCGCGGCTCATCCCTAGCTTCAACAGGCCCTCGAAGCCACCGTGGAGGTGCCACAACACCCAGAAACCCACCAAATCCGCGACAGTGCTGGCGGACACACTTCTGATCGCGCCCCCGAGCAGCGTCTCGACCGCGGGTCCAAAGACCTTCTGGCTCGCAGCCGCGTATGCATCCCACGCTGCGCGTGCTCGCCCCCGACCTTCGGCTGTCGGCATCGGCTCGGATCGGAAGTCGCTCACAGTCTCAGACTAGCGACTCCCCTGCTCAACGAGTCGGATCTGAGTGTTCGGTTTGAGCGTTCCCGCTGACCCGTCCCACTCGATCTCACCAGCCGACCTCATCGCAAAGAGCGCGTTGACGACTTCGACCTCTGAGACACGCAGACGTTCGGCGAACTTAACGAGGCGTTCGAGGGGAACGGTGCTGCCGCCTCGTGCCTTCGACAGTCGTTCCCTCAGAAGCGCTTTCACTCCGACGCCAGAGATGCTCTGGGATGCCGGCGGCTTCCAAGTCGAGGCCGCCTGCTCGACTAGCTCGCCGATCTGTTTCAGAGCTTGCGCGTCAAGCTGCACGGCCCCGTTCGAAGACTCAGTGGCGCTGTCGATTTTCGCGACAAGCGTTTCCAACCTCTCGACAAGGCCTGCGACCGGTCCGTCGTCTGCCGAGGTGTCCGTCTGAACCGCGATGCCCGTATCTGATTTCGTCCAGACATGCTGTCTCATGTCCGTAACCGTGTCCTTCATCATCGAGAAGGTGTCTGAGTACAGCGTGTCGAACAACTTTTCCAGTTTCGCAACACTCGACGAGATCTCGCCGGCGCTCTTCTCGGACTGTTTAGCCTCCGCCACGCTCTGCCGGTAGAAGTAAATGGAGAGCGCCAGGGCAACCAGCGCAAGAACGATAGAGGCAACGCTCGAGAAGATGTTGACGAGATCGATATTCGAAACTGATTCGTTCACGCTGAGCGCCTCCGAGAATCCAGGTTCGCTATTGGAACCACGTCGATAATGCAGTTTGCGGGTGCTGTGTTACAGACGCGCACCCGCTAGTACGCCTGGCCGGCGATCCGTGTCCGGTGGTAGGAGAAGTTTCCGGGATTAACGTAATGCTCAAGGGACAACTCCGTAATCACTTCGTCCGTTGCCGTGCGGACGAGCCTCGACTCCGCGTCCACGAATGTCGCGCCCTTGTCGAAAAGCACGTGATCGTTCGGGCAGAGGCAGAGAACGTTGGAGATCGCATCGCGACCGGCGTGAACCCCGCCGAGCGGCCGCACATGCGCGCCCTCGGCATACGCACCGGCGTCAACTTCGAGACGCACGCCACAGAATTGGCACGTGAAGTCGTAGAGCTCTTTCACGTACTGCGTCACCGAGCTGTTTCGAACGATGCGTTGCATGACACTTGTGGCACGGTGACCCGTCGCTTCTTGGGGTTCCCATTCCCCCTGTGACGGCTCACGGTCGAGTTCGAATCGATAGATCAGCGGTCCGTCGGAGCTCGCCTCGACCCAGTGGCGCCGCACGGAGTAGAGCCCGCTGTAGACGTAGCCGTCGACGCCGCCACGTCGTTGCTTTCGGATCACCCTTACCGGCAGGCCTTGTTCCTCGGAAAGCGCGAGCGCCAAGTTTCCTTTGGTAAGCGTTTGGTCTCTGACCTGCCTGCCCGCTTCGTTTCCGCCCTGACCTGTGTAGAGGATCCAGTCGCCGCGGTCCTCGTCGTCCTTGTAGCCGCCGGACAGAACGATGGCATCCGCGCCTTCGTAGAAGTTGCCAGAGATCCCGGCCATGAGGTGACGGTGCAAACCCGCGTCACGCACGGCGCTTCGCGACTCGAACCACGTTCCCACAGCAACACCACGAACCTCACCAAACTCACTAGCCACACTCATGGCCGAAGGGTATAGGTGGCCGGCCGCGCGAGGGATGGGGCAGGGCCCGCCCCTCCACGCACCGCTTCGCGGCGCGCGGAGCCTCTGCGTCCCCCCGAGATGCCCCACCCCATCCCTCGCGCGTCCTAGAACCCAAAGGCGTCCTGGGCCGCTGCCATGAAACGAGGAAGCTCATAAGCCCTGAGCTCGACTGGCTCGGCAAACTCGTGGACTGCGCCCTTGGAACGAATGTGATCGCGCCACCCTTCGATGGACGAGAGCCGATGCGCGAGACAGAAGCCGACGATCGAGATGTCGGTCATGGCGCTCCCCTCCACCTCATACAAAGCCAATGCTCCCCAGAATCGCCCTACGCGACGCGAACAGACGAAGCACGAGTTCGGCAGATCGATTGGCCTCACCGGAGCCTCAGATCCGCTCTTGTGCGCCGAGTGTGCGCCGGCGAACCACTCCTACTGGCATTTCCGCTGGTCAGACGCAGATCCACGACTGAACCCCTCTCTACTACGACATCTGAGTCGACCTGCTCGACGGACGGCCCCCGACCTGCGAAGGTCGGGGGCCGTTCGCGTTCCCCGGGCGACGAACGATGAGGCATTCGTCCCCGCTGCGGTACCCGAATGCATCATCCTGAGAGAACGGTGGCGGGAGGCTGGCACGGTGATCGTCGACCTGGAGTACCCGTTCGCGGGGCGGTGGCTCGTGCGGAACAGCCCGGCGAACCGGGTGCCGAGCCACGGGACCGCGCTGTTCGCGTCCTCGTTCGCGATCGACTTCGTTCCGGTCGACGTGGCGGGAAGGACGGCGCCCGTCAACACCCGATCGCTCTTCACGCCGGAGCCGCCGGGCAGGTTCCCGGGGTTCGGCCGCCCGATCCTGTCGCCGGTCGCGGGGACCGTCGTCGGGATGCACGACGGAGCGCCCGACCACGAGGCGTACCGCGGGCTGCCGTCGGTCGGCTACGCGCTCACGCAGCGCGGGCGAGCCACCGAGGGCTGGGTCGCACTGGCGGGCAACCACGTGATGATCGAGACGCCGGACGGCGTCGTCGCCGCGGTGTGCCACCTCCAGCAGTCGAGCGTCCGGGTGCAGCTCGGCCACACCGTGCGGGTCGGTGAGCCGCTCGGACGATGCGGGAACTCGGGCAACAGCACCGAGCCGCACGTCCACGTGCAGGCCCTCGACCGCGCCGACGTGCCGAACGCCACGGCCGTGCCGATCGCGTTTCGTGGCCGGCTGCCCCGCAACGGCGAGATCATCGACGCGGAGCAGACGCCCGAGGAAGAGGAGCCACGATGACCGAGGTGCTGCGGTACGCCGCGTTCACGACCGACCAGGGCGGCGGGAATCCTGCCGGCGTGGTCCTCGACGCGCGGGGGCTGTCCGACGCCGAGATGCTCGCGATCGCGCAGGACGTCGGCTACTCCGAGACGGCGTTCCTCGTGGCGGGCGCGTCGACGAACGGCGAGGTCGCGGCGGACATACGCTACTTCAGCCCCGTCGCCGAGGTCGCCTTCTGCGGGCACGCCACGGTGGCCACCGCGGTGGCCTGGGCGGAGCGCCACGGCCCCGGGGTCCTCCGACTGAGCACCCCCGCGGGGCCGGTGAGCGTCGACACCCGGCACGAGAACGGGCACCTCGTCGCCACCCTCACCTCTCCCCCGGCGCACACGCGCCCCGTGGACCCCGACGTCCTGGACGAGGCGCTGAACGCGCTCCGATGGAGCCGCGACGACCTCGACCCGGCCTATCCCGCACACGTCGCGTTCGCCGGCAACGACCACCTCCTCGTGGCCGTCCGCGACCGCGCGACGCTGGCCGCGCTCGACTACGACTACGCCGCCCTCGACGCGCTCATGGCGCAGGAGCGGTGGACGACGGCGCACCTGTTCTGGGCCGAGGACGCGACCACGTTCCACGCCCGCGACCCGTTCCCGCCGGGCGGCGTGGTCGAGGATCCGGCCACCGGTGCGGCCGCCGCCGCGTTCGGCGGGTACCTGCGCGACCTCGCGCTCGTGCCGCTGCCCTCGCGCGCCACGATCCACCAGGGCCACGACATGGGCCGCCCGAGCGAGCTGCTGGTCGACCTCGACGAGGACGTGGAGACCGTCGCCGTCAGCGGCCGCGCCGCGCCGATCGACGAGTCCGGCGCCGACATCTGACCCGTCCCGACCCTGCCCCCAGGGTCGCCGAGTAGATTCGATTGGTGTCCGACAAGCGCCCCCGGCGTACCTTCGCAGTGATCAGCCACCCCGACGCCGGCAAGTCCACCCTGACCGAGGCGCTCGCGCTGCACGCGCGCGTCATCAACCAGGCCGGTGCCGTGCACGGCAAGGACGACCGCAAGGCGACCGTCTCGGACTGGATGGACATGGAGAAGGCGCGCGGCATCTCGATCACGTCCGCGGCGCTGCAGTTCGTGTACCGCGACCACGTGGTCAACCTGGTGGACACGCCCGGCCACAGCGACTTCTCGGAGGACACCTACCGCGTCCTGTCGGCGGTCGACTCGGCGGTCATGCTGGTCGACGCCGGCAAGGGCCTCGAGCCGCAGACGCTCAAGCTGTTCCGCGTGTGCGCGCTGCGCGGCATCCCGGTGATCACCGTCATCAACAAGTGGGACCGGCCGGGCCTGTCGCCGCTGGGCCTCATGGACGAGATCGAGCAGCAGATCAAGCTGCGCCCCACTCCCCTCACCTGGCCGGTGGGCGAGGCCGGCGACTTCCGGGGCGTCCTGGACCGCCGCACGGGCGAGTTCGTGAAGTACACCCGCACTGCCGGAGGAGCCGAGCGCGCACCCGAGCGCCGGCTGGCACCGAGCGAGGTCGAGGACATGGACGCCGACGTCTGGTCCGCGGCGACCGACGAGAGCGAGCTGCTCTCCCTCGACGGTTACGACCACGACCAGGCCACCTTTCTCGCCGGCGAGACCACGCCCGTCATGTTCGCCTCGGCGCTGCAGAACTTCGGCGTCGCGCAGCTGCTCGAGCTGCTCCTCGAGCTCGCCCCCGGGCCGAGCGCGACCACCGGGGTCGACGGCACGGTCCGCGAGGTGGACGACGCCTTCAGCGCGTTCGTCTTCAAGGTGCAGTCCGGGATGAACACCTCCCACCGCGACCGGCTGGCCTACGCGCGCGTGGTCTCGGGGACCTTCGACCGCGGCATGATCGTGACCCACGCGTCCACCGGGCGTCCCTTCGCCACCAAGTACGCGCAGGCCGTCTTCGGCCGGACCACCTCTGCGGCCGAGCACGCGTCGCCGGGCGACATCATCGGCTTCGTCAACGCCCAGGCGCTGCGCGTCGGCGACACGGTGTACGACGGCGACCCCATCGACTACCCACCGGTGCCGAGCTTCGCCCCCGAGCACTTCATGACGGCCACCGCGGTCGACATCGGTCGGTACAAGCAGTTCCGCCGCGGGATCGAGCAGCTCGACCAGGAGGGCGTCGTCCAGGTGCTCCGCTCCGACCTCCGCGGCGACCAGAGCCCCGTCCTGGCGGCGGTGGGTCCCCTGCAGTTCGAGGTCGTCGAGGAGCGCATGAAGAACGAGTTCTCCTCGCCCATCCGCCTCTCGCGCCTGGAGTACCAGGTGGCCCGACGGACCAACGCCGACGGCGCCCGGGCGCTGGCTGGCACGCGCGGCGCCGAGGTGCTGCAGCGCGCGGACGGCACGCACCTGGCGCTCTTCACCGACAAGTGGCGAGCCAGCAAGGTCGCCCGTGACAACCCCGACGTCATGCTCGACGAGCTGCCGGCCGGCGGCAGCTGAGACCTCGTCCTCCCCCCCCCGATTCCAGGGGCTCCGCTGCGGCGAGCGGGTCAGTAGGTTCAGCACCATGCGTCTCCTGCGTCCCGTGCTGCTCGCCGCTCTGGCCCTCGTGCTCGTCCCCCTGTCCGCCGTCGCTCCGGCACACGCCGCGACCGGGACCATCACGGGCGTCGCCGTCGGCCCCGACGGCAAGCCGCTCCCGAACGTGAACTGGGAGATCTACGAGCTCAAGGACGGGTCGTGGCAGACCTACCCGTTCGGTCCGAAGCTGACCGACGCGAAGGGCCGCTTCTCCTGGAACGTGCCGGTCGGCGGCAGGTACCGCGTGTGCTTCTCCGACAGCTGGTACGGCCAGGCGTCCTCGACGAGCTTCTGGCAGCCCGAGGTCCGCCACCGCGACACCTGCTGGCCCAACGCCACCTCGCACCAGACCGCGACGACGTGGACCTCGACGACGGCCGCGCCGTCCAAGACCTTCTCGGTGACGCTGCCCCGGCAGGGCCTGGGCATGGCGCCCGTCGACCCGTTCTTCGTCGGCTCCTTCCGCACCGGCGAGCCGATCACGATCGTCGGTCAGGAGGGCTGGCGCCCGACGCACGCCACGTTCACCTACCAGTGGATGTCGCAGCGCGACAACGCCCTCGCGGCCCCGATCGCGGGCGCGACCTCGGCCAGCTTCACGCCCACCCCGGCACAGGAGGGCGCGTGGATCTTCGCCCGCGTCACGGCGAGCCGTGCGGGCTACAAGCCGGCCACCCTGACCACGCCCACCACCAAGGTCGGCGGCACGCAGCACGTCCAGCCGACGTCGCCGCTGCAGATCTCCGGCACGGCCTCGCCCGGCTCGACGCTCACCGCGAGCTTCGGCAAGCCCGCCAGCACGTACAGCGAGATCAGCTGGTTCGTCGACGGCGTCCCGCAGCCGGCCGCGACCTCGTACGACGCCGCCAGCTCGCGGTTCACCGTGGCCGCCGCGCACGCCGGCGCCCGCATCGACGCGCGCCTGAAGATCTACAAGAAGGACGCGCAGGGCAACTACGTCGACGGCAGCGACGCGTACCAGCGCGCCCAGGTGCAGGTCGCGGGCAGCCGCCCCGTCCAGGCCCTCAAGGCTGCCCCGGCGCCCCGGGGCACGGCCACCGTCGGTCGCACGCTGTACGGGCCGACCGGCCTGACCGCCGACCCCAACGCGACCGTCAGCTACCAGTGGGTGCGCGGCTCGACCGCGATCTCGGGGGCGACCGCCCGCACCTACACCGTCCGCTCCGCCGACGTGAACCAGCGCCTGAAGGTCCGCGTCACGGTCCGTCGCCCCGGCTGGTGGAACGCCTACGTCAGCAACTCGAGCACCACGGTCGCGAAGCGCGCCCTCAAGCCCGGCACCGTCAAGGTCGTCGGCACCGCGAAGGCGGGGAAGAGCCTCAAGGCCAAGACCGCGAAGTGGGGACCCAAGCCGGTCCGGATCCGCTACCAGTGGCAGCGCAACGGCAAGGCCATCCGCGGCGCCACGAAGGCGACCTACAAGCTCAAGAAGGCCGACCGCGGCAAGGTCGTCCGGGTCCGCATCACGGTCTCGAAGTCGAGCCACCTGACGGTCGCCAAGGTCAGCAAGGGACGCAAGGTCAAGCGCTGACCCCGGGCGGCCGCTCCGCCGCGGGATGACAGGATGAGGTGATCCAGCACACCCGACGCCTCAGCCCGAGAGGATCCCGATGACGACCGAGGTCACGACCGAGAAGGCCAGGCGGGGAGCGTTCTCCTCACGCAAGGTCTTCATCTTCGCCGCGATCGGCTCCGCCGTCGGGCTGGGGAACATCTGGCGCTTCCCGTACGTCGCCTACGAGAACGGCGGCGGCGCGTTCCTCGTCCCCTACCTCGTCGCGCTGTTCTGCGCGGGCCTGCCGTTCCTGTATCTCGACTACGCCCTCGGTCACCGCTTCCGCGGGTCCGCGCCCCTGTCGTTCGCGCGGCTGAGTCGTCCCGCCGAGGCCATCGGCTGGTGGCAGGTCGGCGTCTGCTTCATGATCGCCGTGTACTACGCCGCCGTGATCGCGTGGGCGCTGCGGTACACGTTCTTCTCCGTCAACACGGCGTGGGGCGACGATCCCGAGACGTTCTTCATGAAGGACTTCCTGCAGACCGGAGACCTCACGGTCGACCTGACCGTGGTGGCGGGCGTCCTGGTCCCGATGGCGATCGTGTGGCTCGCGGTGATCGTCGTCATGGTGGTCGGCGTGGAGAAGGGCATCGGCCTGACCTCCGTGGTCGCGATTCCCATCCTGGTGGTCGCGTTCCTCGTCCTCGTGGTCCGCTCGCTGTTCCTTCCCGGCGCGACCGAGGGCCTCGAGGCCTTCTTCACGCCCGACTGGAGCACCCTCACCCACGCGGGAGTCTGGGCGGCCGCCTTCGGACAGATCTTCTTCTCGCTGTCCATCGGCTTCGGCATCATGATCACCTACGCGTCCTACGTCGGTCGCGACACCGACATGACCGGCTCCGGCACGGTCGTGGGGCTGGCGAACTCCAGCTTCGAGCTGCTCGCCGGCATCGGCGTGTTCGCCGCCCTCGGCTTCATGGCACAGGCCCAGGGAGTCGCGGTCGACGAGGTCGTCGGCGGCGGTGTCGGGCTGGCCTTCATCACCTTCCCGACGATCATCGGCGAGGCCACCGGAGGCGCGCTCATCGGCGTGCTCTTCTTCGGCTCGCTCGTGGTCGCGGGCATCACGTCACTGGTCTCGGTGCTCGAGGTGGTCGTGTCCGCCGTGCGGGACAAGTTCGAGATGTCGCGCCCGATGGCCGCCGCCGTCGTCAGCATCCCGGCGGCCGTCATCAGCCTGGTGTTCTTCTCCACGGCCAGCGGCCTGTACGTTCTGGACATCCTCGACCACTTCATCAACCAGTTCGGGATCCTGCTGGTCGCGATGGTGTCGATGGTGGTCGTCGCCTGGTCCCTGCGGGCCCTGCCGCAGCTGGCCGACCACATGAATCAGCACGGATCCGTGAAGCTGCTGCTGTGGTGGCGACTGCTGGTGGGCGTCGTCGTCCCGATCGCGCTGGCGTATCTCGCGTTCGACTCGTTCCGCGCCGTGGTGGAGACGCCGTACGGCGGCTATCCCGCCTGGATGATCGCGCTGTTCGGCTGGGGCGCCGCGGCATCGGTCATGGTCGCGGGATACCTGCTGGCCCCCATCCCCTGGCGCGCGGGGACGACCCTGCAGGTGCCCGCCGAGCACACGGAAGGAGGCGAACGATGAGCGCCGACGCCATCATCATGATGATCGTCGCGATGGTCGCCCTCTGGGGCGGTCTCGTGGCGGCGATCGTCAACCTGAACCGCAGCGGTCCCGGCCGCGTCGAGGACGTGCACCGCGACCTCTGAGCGACCGCCCCCGACGTCACCGGGGCTCAGCGCGACGGCTCCGATGCAGGCGGTCCGTCGAGCACGGTCGGGACGTACTGGAGCAGCTGCATCCCACCGTCGAAGGCCCGTGACGCGACGAGCTCGAGCCGGACGTCCGGCCAGCCGTCGTAGACGCGATCGCGTCCCGTCGCTCCGGTGACGACCGGGAACACGACGACGCGGTAGCGGTCGACGAGTCCCGCGGCGAGCAGAGCGCGGCACAGGCTCAGGCTGCCGATCGTGCGCAGCGGGACCTCGCTCGCGTCCTTGAGCGACCGCACGTGCACGACCGCGTCCGCCCGGACGAGCGTCGAGCCCTCCCATGCGAGCGGCTCTCGCAGCGTGCGGGAGAAGACCAGCTTCGACGTGCCGCTCAGCCCGCTCATGTCCTCCTCGCCCGACTCGATGAAGCCGGTGAACAGCCGGTAGGTCGTCGCACCCATCAGCAGCACGTGGTCCTGCGCGCCCTCCTGCCCGACCCAGTCCAGGTAGTCGGCGCTGTGCATCCCCCACAGCCCCGGCCAGCCCTCGGCCGCGCCGAAGCCGTCGAGCGAGGTGATGCAGTCCACCGTCAGGTCCGCCATGTCCGCGCCTCCTCGCGTGCCGGGCACCTCCGGCCCGTCCTCCCATCGTCGTCCCGGGCGGGCAAAGAACAACCCCTCCCGATGTCCGAAGACGCGGTCCGCCCGACTCTCGTACCCGGTGACGGAGCACGACGACAGGACGAAGGACATGCACCACCACTCACGCGCGACGGGAGCGATCCCATGAGCGCCTCCATGCCGATGCTGGCCGGGATCGTCTCCACGGTGATCTTCGCGTCCAGCACGCTGCCGATGCTCGTGAAGGCGCTCCGCACGCGCGACCTGACCTCCTACAGCCTGGGCAACCTCGCCCTGGCGAACGTCGGCAACGCGGTGCACTCGCTGTACGTCTTCAGCCTGCCGCCGGGCCCGCTGTGGGCGCTGCACTCGTTCCACCTGGGCAGCACGGTCTTCATGCTGGTCTGGTACCTGCGCTTCGGGCTCGGCCGGACGCTCGCGGAGCCGCGACTATGATGGCGAGCACTCCATGGCCGCCTCAGACGCTCGTCCCCGCCAGCTGTTGCTCGTGGTCGACGCACCCTCGCTCCTGCACCGCAACCACCACGCGCGGGCGCACACGCGGCTGATGGACCGGGCGGGACGGCCCGCGTGGGCGCTGCACGGCATGCTGCGCCAGATCATCGAGGCGATCGAGCGGTTCGCCCCCGACGCCGTGATCTTCGGGCTCGACGACCGGACCGCGTCCGAGCGCGCGGACCTCTACCCCGACTACAAGGCCGGCCGGGCGCCCAAGGACGTGGCGCTCGTCGAGCAGCTCGATCGCTCGGGCGCGTTCCTCGACGCCCTCGGCCTGGCGACGCTGACTCCCCCGGGGCTCGAGGCCGACGACGTCAGCGCGTCCGGGGCGAGGTGGGCGCGCGACCACGGCTGGAGCTGCGTGATCATCACGTCCGATCGCGACGCGTTCGCCCACATCAGCGAGCACACCCAGGTCCTGCGCCTCATCAACGGCGGCATCGACGGCTCGCCGCTGCTCAACCCGGCGCGACTCCTGAGCATGTACGGCGTCGCCGCCGAGAGCTACCTCGACTTCGCCGCCCTGCGCGGCGACCCCAGCGACAACCTGCCCGGCGTCTCGGGCATCGGCGAGAAGACCGCGGCCACCCTGCTCACGCAGGCCGGCTCGATGCAGGCGGTCTGGGCCGACATCGAGCACAACGAGGGTCGCGTGCTGGCCGCCACGCTCGACGCCTGGGCCGTGGAGACCGGCTCGCGCCGCATGGGCGCCACCGTCGTCCGCCGGCTCGCCCTCCCCGAGGCGCGCGAGCGCTACGACTTCAACGTGCGGATCATGTCGGGGCGCGACGACCTCGACCTCGGACTCACCCCAGAGGTGCCCGGCACTCCCGGACTGCTCCCGCTCGAGCTCGGCCACGTCCACCGGGTCGTCGGCTTCCTCGGCGTCGAGTCGACCACGACCCTCGCCGTCCGCGTGCTCAGCACCGACCCGGCGTCCGCGCGGGACTAGCGCCAGGCGAAGGTCGGCTGCTCGAGGTCGTCCACGCGCGTCGGGTCGCCCTCGAGGCCGAGGCGCCGCAGCTGCAGCAGGACGGCTCCGGTCGGAGCGTGGACGCGGTCGGTCTCGCCGAGCGGGATCTGCACGACCGGCCGATCGCTCTCGGGGATGTCCAGGAACCGCGGCGAGTCCGATCGCAGCAGCTGGTGCAGGCCGACGCGGAAGGCCGCGAGGACCTCGTCGGGCGAAGGCCGCAGGTCGAGCCGACCCCCGCCCCACAGCACGACCGGCGTGATCACGTAGCCCGAGCGCGTCGGGTAGTCGTCCATGAGACCCAGGACGTGGTCGGGCGTCAGGCGCACCCCGAGCTCCTCGTCCGTCTCGCGGATGGCCGCGGTGACGGCGTCCTCGCCCTCGTCGATCCGACCCCCGGGCAGCGCCCACTGCCCCGAGTGGGTGCGCAGCCGGCCGGAGCGGCGGCTCAGCAGGAAGGCGGCTCCGCCCGACACGTCCTGCATGCGGCCGTCGAGCTCGTGGACGACCTCCTCGGACGGGGCGAGCTCGGGGTCGCCCGGCACGGGATCGATGCGGGCCTCCCCGGGCTCGGAGTCGACGAGGACGACGGCCACCGCCGCGTGCCTCCGGCCCTCGTCGGCCACCACCCGCCGCTCGTGCCCGGCCAGGTGTCCGGCGATGCGCTCGCGCAGCTCGAGGTCGTAGGGAAGAGGCGCAGGGACCGTGGGACTCACGTCACCAGTGTGGCGCGTCAGCTCCGACGGGGCGGCAGCGGGACGAAGACGGAGGTCCGGGCGGCGTACTCCTCCCAGCCCGGCCGGCCGCGCATGCGTCGCTCCGCGATCCGGACGCCGGAGACCACCGTGACGATCGCGGTCAGCACGATCGGCGCGGGCAGCGTCCACAGCAGCGGCCCCCACCCGCTCGCCGCGCCGGCCGAGAGCCAGATGCCCCACCACGTCACGGCCTCGCCGAAGTAGTTCGGGTGGCGGCTCCACGACCAGACGCCCGAGGACAGGACCGGCTCGCGCTCCTGCTTCGGCGTCGCACGGTAGACCGCGAGCTGGCGGTCGGCGACGGCCTCGAGGACCACGCCGGCCACCGTGACCAGCGCGCCGGCGACCGCGACGGCCGGCCAGCGAACCGACAGCGAGACCGACACGAACGCCGCGTAGCCCACCGCGAGCACCAGCACGGCCTGGAGCCCGTAGACCTTCGTCAGGAGCGCGAGGAACGGCACCTCCCGCGCCGAGCCGCCCATGTACTCGAGGTACCGCGGGTCGTCCTCCTCGGCCGCGAAGGTCCGCGCTCCGAGGTGCGAGGCCAGCCGTCCCGACCACAGCAGCACCAGCACGAGTACGAGCACGCCTCGCCAGGCCTCCCCGAGATCACCTGCGAGGCCCACCGTCGTCGCTGCCGCCATGCCCACGCCGAAGGCCACCGGCCAGGCGACGTCCACGATCGCGAACGTGTTCCTGACGCGGGACGCCACGGCGCCGGCCGTCATCACCAGCGCGACCCCCGCCAGTGCCGCCAGGACGGTCACCATGCGCGCGGCTCGCGGTCGAGGCCGTGCGGCGCTCCGGGACGCACCGCCAGGATCTGGTCGACGCCCATGCGACCGTCGCGGAACGCCGCGGCGCCTCCCGCGAGGTAGAGCCGCCAGACGCGCACGACCTCCTCGCCGACCAGCTCGGTCAGGCGGTCGGTGTGGGCCTCGAAGTTCTCGATCCAGCCGGCGACGGTGCGCACGTAGTGCTCGCGCAGGGCGTGGACGTCGCGCACCTCCAGACCGGACTGCTCGAGCAGGTCGACCGTCTGGCCCACCGGACGCATGTGCATGTCGGGAGCGATGAAGCTCTCGATGAACGGGCCCCCTCCGGGCCAGCGGCCCGTGCGCGACATCTGCTGGATCAGGACCCGCCCGCCCGGGCGCACGCGGTCGCGCAGGACGCCGGCGAACACCGGGTAGTTCTCGGCACCGACGTGCTCGCCCATCTCGACCGACGCGGCGGCGTCGTACACGCCCGCGGCGTCGCGGTAGTCGCACAGCTGCACGTCGACGAGGTCCTCAAGACCAGCGCGGCGCACGCGCTCGGCGACGAAGTCCCGCTGCTCCGCGGCGATCGTGACCGCGTTGACCTGCGCCCCGAACTCCCGGGCGGCGTGGATGGTCAGCGATCCCCAGCCGCACCCGACGTCGAGCAGCCGGCTGCCCGGGCCGAGCCCCAGCTTGCGACAGATCAGCGAGAGCTTCGCCTCCTGCGCCTGCTGCAGCGTGGCGTCGTCAGAGGTGTAGTAGCCGCACGAGTAGGCCATCGTCGGGTCGAGGATCTGCTCGTAGAACTCGTTCGACAGGTCGTAGTGGTGCGAGATCGCGGCACGGTCGCGGTCGCGCGAGTGCAGCCGTCCCTTGACGACCGCCTGGGACGCCGGGGGCGCCGGGCGGCGACCGATCGCCCCGGCCCTGATCAGCAGCGGCAGGGCGCGCGCCATCGTCCTCGCGGTCCGCGCGGGCGGAACCGGTCCTGCCTCGCGCCCCGCGGCCAGCAGCGTCGTCAGGGCGGCGTCGAGGTCACCCTCGATCTCGGCCTCGCCCGAGACGTACGCCTGCGCGGCGCCGAGCTCGCCCGGGCTCCACAGCAGGCGTCGCAGGGCCGCTGGCGACGTGATGCGCACGATCGGGCCGCGCGCCGGCCCGACGACCGACCCGTCCCAGAACTCCAGGCGCACGGGGATCTCCCCCACGACCGGCTCGAGCACGGCCGCGGTCTGCCCGGCCAGTCCGTCGATGCGCTGTCGATGGCTCATCGTCCGCTCTCCTTCGTGAAGACGAGGTGGTGATCGTCGAGGTAGCCCGAGCTGAACCCGGCTCGCGAGTACTGCAGGTAGAAGTGCCACATCCGGCAGAAGGTGTCATCGAACCCGAGGGCCCGCACCTCGTCGGCGCCGGCCAGGAAGCTCTCGTCCCACTGGCGCAGCGTCTCGGCGTAGTGGGCTCCGATCGCCTCGGTCGACGTGAGGCGCAGCGACGTCCCCGCCGTCGCCTCCTCGAGCGCCCGGACCGACGGCAGCGACCCGCCGGGGAAGATGTACGTCGTGACCCAGGTCTGGGTGTTGCGGGTGACCCGCATCCGGTCGTGCGGCATCGTGATGGCCTGGATCGCGGCCCGTCCCCCGGGCGCGAGCACCCGGTCGATCGTCGCGAGGTAGGTGCCCCAGTGGCGCCAGCCGACGGCCTCGATCATCTCGATCGACACCACGGCGTCGTAGCGGCCCTTCACGTCGCGGTAGTCGCACAGGTCGACGTCGATCCGGTCCTGCAGGCCGGCCGCGGCGATCCGCTCGCGGGCCAGCTGCTGCTGGGCCACCGAGAGGGTGATCGTCCGGACCCGCGCGCCGCGACGGGCGGCCCGCATGGCCAGCGAGCCCCAGCCCGACCCGATCTCCAGCAGGCGGGTGCCCTCGCCCACACCGGCGAGGTCCAGCAGGCGGTCGAGCTTCCGCTCCTGGGCCTGCTCCAGGTCACCGCCGACCACCGGGGTGCCGTCCGAGGTCTCCTCGAACAGCGCACTCGAGTACGTCATCGTCGGGTCCAGGAAGGTCTCGAACAGGTCGTTCGAGAGGTCGTAGTGATGCCCGACGACGCGCTGCGTGTCGGCCTTGTCCCCCCGCTCGTCGCGCGGAGGCCGCGGCATGACGGCACCGCGCATGACCTGCAGCGACCGCGGCACGAGCGTGCGGATCCCCGAGGCCAGCACCGTGAGGAACGCCCCGAGGTCGTCCGCGTCCCACGCTCCCGTCATGTAGGACTCGCCGAAGCCCGTCGAGGGCCGGGCGCCCAGACGCTGGAAGAACTCGTCGGGACGGTGAATCGTCATCAGCGGGCCGCCCGCTCCGAGGGTGCGGCCCTCGATCCTCACGCTCACGTCGAGCCGCTCCACGGCCGAGTCGAAGAGGCGTCGCGCCAGGGCGGCCCTGACGTCGGTCGCGCGCGAGGGGGACGGCAGGTCCAGGGTCGGCCAGTGCGAGGCCGAGAGGCTGAGGGTCGTCATCGGACACCTTCCTGGTGATGGGTGGGACGAGGGTGGATCGGCAGGCGCCGGGCCCACAGGACGAGGCCGTGCGCGGTGATGGCGAGACGGTCGACGAGTCCGGAGACGGCGGCCCGGCGGTGGCCGGACGTCCGCCGGCCCCGGATCGAGGCCTGGAACGCCCCGCCGTGGGGCAGGTCGAGCTCGACGCGGACGTCGAGAGCGTCCGTCGGCACGGGGGCCGACACCCGGTACGAGCCCTCCACGCCGTGGAACGGCGAGACGTACATCGCCTTGTCGACCCGGCGCTCCGTCTCGGTGCCGCCGTCGAACAGGTAGGCATGGCGGTCGCCGTAGGTGTTGTGGACCTCGACGACCGTGGCCAGCGCAGTGCCGTCGGGCGTCGTGCACCACCACACGCTGATCGGGTTGAAGCAGAAGCCGAAGGCTCGGGGGTGGGCCATCAGGCGCACGGTCGCGTCGCCGAGCTCGAGTCCGTTCCGGGCCAGGAACGCCGCCAGGTTCTGGCGCAGCGTGGCCTTCGGGTCGCCGAGGTGGTCGCGCGACTCGATCGTGCCGCCGGTCACCCGGCGCCACCGCGACTGTCCCGCCTGCCGTGCGGCCTGCTGGTCGATGTCGACGACCCACGTCGAGGACCGCTGCTCGAACGACCGGGTGAACGGCTGCGTCCGGCGATGGCCGACGGTGGTGCGGAAGACCTCCGGGGCGCGGGCTGCGGGGGCGGGGGCGCCCAGCCCGAGCCTCCGCACGGCCTCGGCGCCCGACCGAGCGCCGTCCTCGTGGAATCCCCAGCCGTGGTAGGCACCGGCGAAGACGATGCGATCGGTGTCGATCTCGGGAAGTCGTCGCTGGGCCGCGACGGTCTCGGCCGTGTAGACCGGGTGCTCGTAGTCCATCCGCGCGATGACCGTGGCGGGATCGACGAGATCCTCGCCGCCCAGGGTCACCAGGTAGCGCCGCGCGGTGGGCAGACGCTGCAGCCGGGTCATGTCGTACGTGACCGTCACGCGTCCGTCGGGCGAGCTCGGCAGGCGCAGGTTCCACGCGGCCTGAGCCCCGTCCGAGCGCGGCAGCAGGCTCTCGTCGGTGTGCAGCAGGGCCGGGTTCGGCGAGTACGGCATCGCGGCCAGGACCTCGCGCTGTGCCGGCGTCGGCGCGGAGAGCATCGCGAGCGCCTGGCGGGGATGGGTGGCGACGACGACGCGGTCGAAGCGCTCCCGGCCTCCGCCGGCGTCGAGCACGGTCACGCCGTCGACGTCCTCCTCGATGCCCGTCACCGGGGTCGAGACCCGGATGTCCGGGAGCTCCTTGGCGATCCGTCGCACGTAGTCGTGGGACCCGCCGACGACCGTCCGCCACCGCGGGCTGCCGAACACCGCGAGCATGCCGTGGTTCGCGAGGAACGCGAACAGGTGACGCGCCGGGTACCGCCCCGCGATCTCGGGATCGCAGGACCAGACCGCCGCCACGAGCGCGCGGATGAAGTGCCGACGGAGCCGGTCGCTGAACCGGTGCCGGTCCAGGAACTCGTCGAGGGTCGGGTCGCCCGCCTCGGGCGGCGACGCCAGCAGGCGGCGGGCTGCCCGGTGGAAGCGCGGGATCTCGGCGAGCATCCGCCAGTGCCCGACGTCGAGCACGCGACGCGGCTCGGGGAACAGCCCGCGCCGTCCCTTGGCACCCGCCCACTCCAGTCCGGTCGCCACGTCGTGCACCGACAGGGACATCTCCGACGGCTGCGTCTGCACGCCGAGCTCGTCGAACAGACGGCACAGGACCGGGTACGTGTGGCGGTTGTGGACGATGAAGCCCGTGTCGATCGCCAGCTCGCGGCTGCCCTCGGCGACCACATGCGTGTCGGCGTGTCCTCCCAGGCGGTCGTCGGCCTCGTAGAGCACCACGCGGGCGCCCGCCTGGGTGGCGAACCAGGCCGCGCTCAGCCCGGAGATCCCGGAACCGATGACAGCGACCCGGGTGTTCTCCGGTGCATCCATGCGAGTCATTCGGAACCGAGGCGTCGTCGGATGGGTCCGGCGCGGAGTTCGGCGAAACGTCGACCGTCTGCACGGCGAACGGGCAGGGTTCAGGCATGCGCACCCTGCCCGCCCTCCTCATCGCTCTCGCCCTCGCGGGCTGCGGCGGCAAGGAGATCACCGCCGGCGACGCGACGGTGCTCGTCGGCGAGCGGTCGAGCTCCGGCGCCGACGCGCTGGGCGGCGGCACCCTCGAGCTGGTCGGCGGGTGTCTCGGCGCGGACGGCATCGTCGTGATCTGGCCCGTCGGCACCGACGTCGTCGACGAGGACCCGCTCACGATCGACATCCCGCACCTCGGCGAGCTCTCGCTCGGCGACCGGGTCGAGGTGCCGGGCGGGATGGTCCTCGAGCACTCGTCGGACACGGTGCCGCCCGGACCGCTCTCGATCGCAGGCGTCACCGTGCCCGAGTCGTGCGCGGAGCACGACGTCTTCCTCGCGCGACGAGGCGGCTAGACCGTTCCGTCCGGCGGAGCAGCGAAGAAGGCCAGCTCGTGCTCGCACGAGGCGCGGAACGCCCGCCACATCGCGTCCCGGGTGGCGTCGTCGGCCTCGGCGGCGAGCCGGGTGACGACGACGATCGCCTGCTCGGTCGCGGACTCGAACGCGGGATCCCCGTACGTGAGCAGCCAGTCGCGGTAGGGGTGCCCGTCGGTCGCGAGCCCGCGGAGGCGCTCGCCGAGGTCGGCGTAAATCCAGTAGCAGGGCAGCACCGCCGCCGCGAGCACACGGTGGTCGCCCCGCGCGGCGGTGGCCAGCAGGTGGTCGAGGTACGCCGTGGTCGTGGCGCTCGGCGCCGCCGGCTCCACGCCACCCAGCCAGTCCGTGTGCAGGGCCAGCTCGGTGACGAGGGCGCCGTGGGCGCCGGACGCCCAGAACGCCTGCTCCCCCAGCGTCGGCGCCAGCCGGCTCGCCTCCGCCAGCACCCGCGCGTAGTCCCGCAGGTACAGCGCGTCCTGCGCCAAGTACCAGCCGAACGCCTCCTTCGACAGCGTCCCGTCCCCCAGTCCCCGCACGAAGCCCAGATCGTCGATCGCCGCCCGGACGTCCGCCACGGCGTCCCACCAGTCGCGCTCCACCTCGGCCGCGGTGAGCCGGGTCGTGAGGCCTCCGCGGGCCCACAGCCCGGCGAAGTGGCTGACCGGGCCATGGCCCGAGCCGACGCGCAGATCCTCGCCGTGGGCGATGCTCTCGGCCAGCCAGCGCTTGGCGTCGGCCGTCGCCTGCTCCCACGAGCCGGTGCGCGCGACGATCGTCGCGACGGCGGACGAGAGCGAGCATCCCGTGCCGTGGGTGGACGTGGTCGTGATCCGGGCCCCGGTGAACTCGACGACGCGACTCCCGTCGACCAGGGCGTCCGGGACGGACTCGCCGTCGAGGTGGCCGCCCTTCGCCAGCACCCGCACCCCGTACGCCGCCGAGACGCGGGAGGCCTGCGCCAGCACCTCGCCCCACGAGGTCGCGGGAGCCTCCTCGGCGAAGACCGCCAGCTCGGGCACGTTGGGCGTGATGAGGTCGACCCGCGGCAGCAGGCCCCGCAGTGCCTCCTCGGCGTCCGCGTCGAGCAGCCGATCACCGCTCGTCGCGACCATCACGGGGTCGAGCACGACCACCGGCGGTCGTGCGCGGTCGAGCCACGCGCTCACGGTCTCCATGACCTCGCGGCCGGCCAGCATCCCGATCTTCACCGCGTCGATCTCGACGTCGTCGCTCACCGCGTCCAGCTGCTCGGCGAGGAAGGCGACCGGCGGCACGTGCACCGACCGCACGCCGTGCGTGTTCTGCGCGACCAGCGCGGTGACCACGGCCATGCCGTAGCCGCCCTGGGCCGCGATGCTCTTGAGGTCGGCCTGGACGCCCGCGCCGCCCGTCGGGTCGGTGCCGGCGATGGAGAGCACCCGCGGCACCTGGACCGGGGCGCTCACGCCAGACCCCACGCGTCAGCGTGCTCGCGCGCAGCCGCGCGAGGGTCTGCCGCACCGCAGATCGACGAGGCGACGGCTGCTCCGGCCGCACCCGCGGCGCGCAGTGCCGGCAGGTCCGCGCTCGTGATGCCGCCGATCGCGACGGCGGGCAGGGAGGTGCTCCGCGCGAGCCGCTCGAATCCCTCGATACCGAGCGGCGGCGGCGCGTCCGGCTTGGTCGTCGTCGCCCGCAGCACCCCGATCCCCACGTAGCCGACCCGGCCGGGATCCAGTTCGGCGGCGGTCAGCTCCGCAGGCGTGGCGGCGCTCAGGCCGATCAGCGCCTCGGGGCCGACGAGCTCGCGAACCACCGCGGACGGCAGGTCCGCCTGCCCCAGGTGCACGCCCGTGACCCGGGCGCCGCGGGCCCGGGCGGCGAGGAACACGTCGACGCGGTCGTTGACGATCAGGGCGACGTGCTCCGGCAGGACCTCCGACACGGCGACGACGGTGGCGAGGAAGTCGGCGGCCGGCGCCTCCTTCTCGCGCACCTGCACCGCGGTCACTCCCCCGGCGGCCGCCTCGGCGACCACCTCCACGACCTCCCGTCCGCGCGACGCGGCGACCGCCGCGTCCGTGACGAGGTAGACCGACAGGTCGGCGCTCACGACAGCCGCGCCCGCGCGTCGAGGTCGGCTGCGTCGATCGAGGCCAGCGCGTCCAGGAAGGCCGGGCCGAAGGTGCCGGGGCCGGCGCTCTGCTTCGCGGCGAGCTCCGCGGCGACGGTGTAGACGGTGACCGCGGCAACGGTCGTGGCCAGACGGTCGTCGTCCACCGCGGCGAACGCCGCCATCAGCGCGCCGAGGGCACAGCCGCCACCGGTGATCCGCGTGAGCAGCGGGTCGCCGTTGGCGATCCGGACCAGGCGCTCGCCGTCGGTCACGACGTCGACCGGTCCGGAGACCGCGACGACGCCACCCGTGCGGACGGCCAGAGCGCGCGCCGACTCGACGGCCCCCTCGACGTCGTCCGTGGCGTCGACCCCGCGGCCACCGCCCCCGGATCCACTGACGGCGATGATCTCCGATGCGTTGCCGCGGACCACGGTCGGCCCGAGGTCGCGCAACTGCTCGGCGAGCGCGGTCCGCACGGGCAGCGACCCGACCGCGACCGGGTCGAGGACCCAGGGGGTGCCCGTGGCGTTCGCGGCCTCGGCGGCCTCGACCATCGCGGCTCGCTGCTCCGCCGTGGGCGTGCCGAGGTTCACCAGGAGCCCGTCGGCGACGGTGGCGAACGGACCGGCCTCGTCGGGGATGTCGACCATGGCCGGCGCCGCCCCGGCGGCGAGCAGGGCGTTGGCGGTGAAGTTCACCACCACGCTGTTGGTGATGCAGTGGACGAGCGGCCCCCGGGCGCGGACGCGGCCCAGGGCCTCGGAGGTGAAGGAGGACAGGTCTGCAGGCGTGCGCGACATCGCGACATTCCCTTCGCTAGGACGAACTAGATCAGGTTCGACGGGTGTGATCTCAGCCCCGGTGGGGCACCCCGTGTCTCGCCTGCAGGCTAGCCCGCGCGTCCGACGTGCTCGCGGGCGGCCGTGTGATCATGGCCCGGTGGGCATCCGAGGCACGATCGTGGCGCTGCTCGCCTGCGTCGTGCTGGCGGGGTGTGCGGGCTCGACCGAGGGGTCGGCGGTCACGCCTGCGTTCACGCTGCCCGTGGGCCCGACCACGTGGGACACGACCGCGCCGGCCTGGCTGCTCGACGGCACGCTGCACGTGGGCGACGTGACCGTGGAGCTCGGCGACGACGTGGACCAGTTCGTCCTGGGCGCGACGGGCGTCTACTGGAATCGCGGCGGGACCCTGCTGTTCACCAGCGCCGAGGGCGACATCCGCGAGGTCGCCGACGTCGGGTGGGACAACCTCGCCGTCTCGGCGGACCGCTCCGTGCTCGCCACGGTCGACCAGTCGCGCGGCCCGACCGACCGCTACGGCACCCACGTCATCCAGGTCGCCGCGTTCGACACCCGCACCGGCGAGCAGCTCTACCGCACGCCGGACGAGAAGCCTGACCGCGAGGCCGACCTCGCCGACCTGTACGGCGAGATCATGCCGCTGCTGCACGGCGTCAGCACCGAGCACGTCTTCTTCGACGGTGCCACGATCGACCTCGAGGACGGCTCGCGCGAGGCCGCGACCCTCGATGCCGACGGCCTCGAGGTCTACCCGCACCTGGCCGACACGCTGTTCCCCGCGGGCTACCGCGTCAGCATCAGCGGCGAGGGTCGTCACCGCGAGCTGTCGGACTCCTCGCTGTACGGACCGGGGCTCCTGTCACCCGATCGCAGCACGATCTTCGACACCTCGGCGTGGCCGACCCAGGCCGTCGTCTACGACGCCGCCAGCGGCGACCAGCGCGGGATCGACGCACCGTGGGAGCACTTCACGCTGGCCGGCTGGAGCGACGCGGACACGTTCTTCGGCGTGGCCGAGGAGATCGACGAGGCCCACGTCGACAACATCGTCCGTGCTCGGCAGGTCGTCACGTGCGAGCTGCGCTCCCTGCGGTGCGAGCCCGTGAGCCCCGTGGTCCCCACGCCCGAGGAGGGCGACCCGGCGACTCTGCTGGTCGAGGGCACCGCGGCGCTCTGAGCCTCAGCGCGAGGTGGAGCGCAGCCACCCCAGCACGGCACGCACCCGCCGGTGGTCGCTCTCGTCGGCGTACAGGCCGAGCTTCGCGAAGATGCGCTGCGTGTGCTTCTCGACCGCGCCCTCGGTGACGTGCAGGGCCTGCGCGATCGCCTGGTTGGAGCGGCCCTCGGCCATCAGCGCGAGGACCTCGCGCTCGCGCGGAGTCAGCGCCGCGACCGGGTCGGCCCGGCGTCCCATCCACTGCTGGACCACCTGCGGATCGAGCACGGTGCCACCGGCGACGACCTGGTCGAGGGCGCCGAGGAAGTCGTCGACGTCGCTCACGCGGTCCTTCAGCAGGTACCCGACCCCGCCCTCGCCTCCGGCCAGCAGATCGTCGGCGTACGAGACCTCGACGTACTGGCTCAGCACCACGATCCGCGCCTGCGGCCACCGGCCCCGCACCTCGACCGCAGCCCGCAGTCCCTCATCGGTGTGGCTCGGCGGCATCCGCACGTCGACGACGCCGATGTCGGGACGGTGCTCGGTCATGGCTGCCACGAATCCGGGCCCGTCGGCGACCTGCGCCACGACCTCGTGACCCGCTTCGGTCAGCAGCAGCCGCAGGCCCTCGCGGAGCAGGACCGAGTCGTCGGCGATCACGATGCGCATCGCACCAGCATCGTGCATCGGCCCGGTCGCGGTCCCGCCGCCGGTGGTCACCCGGCCGGGATGCGCGCAGTGACGAGCGTCGGACCGCCCACCGGCGAGTCGACCTCGAGCGTGCCGCCGACCGCCGCGACTCGCTGGGCGAGGCCCGCGAGGCCCTGTCCCTTGCCCGGGTGGGCCCCGCCGACGCCCGCGTCGCGCACCTGCACCAGCAGGTCCGAGCCGTTGGGCACGACGCGCACGTCGGCCGTGTCCGCGCCGGAGTGCTTGGCCACGTTGGTGAGCGCCTCCGAGACGGTGAAGTAGACGGCAGTCTCCACGTGCGGCGACAGGCCCGCGGGCAGGTCGTGGACGAGGGTCACCGGGACGGCGCTGCGGACGACCAGCTCGTCGAGCGCGACCCCGAGGCCCCGATCCACCAGCAGCGGCGGGGCGATGCCGCGCGACAGCGCGCGCAGCTCGTCGAGCGTCTCGCGTGCCTGCTCCAGGGCCGACTCGATCGTGGCGGAGGCCTGCTCGGGGTCCGCACCGACCTGACGGCGCGCCCGACCGAGGTCCATCGTCAGGCGGACGAGGCGCTGCTGCGGCCCGTCGTGGATGTCGCGCTCGAGGCGGCGCAGCGCCACGGCCTCGGCCTCCTGCGCGGCGTCGCGCGCCCCCTCGGCGCGCTCGACCCGGGCCGACATCGAGCTCCGGCCGTTGAGCACGACGTCGGCGAGCGATGCGTGCAGCCACGCGGCTCCGCGGACGACCCACGGCAGGGTCACGAGCGCCGCCAGGCCGATCGCGAGGTTCAGCAGGCTGTCCGCCAGCCGCCCGTCGCCGAGGCCGATGAGCGACGCCAGCGTCTCGTTGCCCTCGCTCTGCGGAAGCCAAATCTGCCAGAACCAGTAGGTCAGCCCGGTCAGCACGCCCGCCCACCAGACCACGGTCACGATGAACGCGGCGAGGCCCGTGACGAACGCGAGCGGACCCCACAGCGTGTCGAGCCACATCTGCGGGTCGCGCAGCGGCGCGATCAGACGGGCGACGCGGCCCTCGCGCCCGGTGCCGACGCGGTACGTCGTCGGCCGCGGCTCGCGGCCCTGCATCGCGACGAGCCGCACGCGCTCGAGGCGCGCCAGCCACGACGAGACGACCAGCGTCGCGGCGAGGACCAGGACGCCGACCCACACGATCAGGGTCGCGACGCCGGTGGCGACGCCCACGACCGTGATCACGAAGCCCAGGAGGCCGAGCGGGAAGGCGGTGAGGGCGTACAGGGTGTCCCACCCGACGCGGGCGGCCAGCGGTGACGGGTCGCGCCGTGCGGTGGTGGGGATGCTCATGGTGGTCATGTCTCGATCGTCGTCGTGTCGCGGCCGGGACACGATCCTGCCACCCCGACACCTGGTGTCGGGCCAGCCCGACCCTTCGACCCGCCGGCGGACGCGACGGCCACGAGCGGCCGACGGGGTCGCCGCGAACAGTCGACGGACGGTCGGGTCAGCCGATCGCGGCGAGGAAGTCCCGGAGGAAGACCTCGTAGAACGCGTCGGGATCGAGCCGCGGTGTCGGCACCTTGTTCGACGGCAGCGGCGACATGAAGTCGAAGTGGCCGACGCCGTCGTAGGAGTGCAGGTCGAGGCCGGCCGGCGCCGGGCGGAGCAGCTCGGCCGACTCCGGTGGGGTCACGGTGTCCTCCGAGCCGACGAACGCGGTGACGGGGGCGGTCACGGCGTCGAGCGCGTCAGGGCCCGCGAACCAGCCGGTCGCCGGCGCCAGCACCACCACGCGCGAGACGCGCGGCTCGGTCGGGACCTCGAACGGCTCCCCGGCCCGCGTGCGGGGACGGGCTCCCGCGAGGCACAGGGCGGCGCACCCACCCAGCGAGTGTCCCGCCGCCACCACGGGCAGGTCGTCGCGGTCGAGCCCGGCGAGAGGCGCGACCAGCGCCTCCACCCTCCGGCGCACCACGTCGTCGGAGAACGTCTCGGTGAGCTCGTGCTCCGGGGCATGGACGAGGAAGCCGGCGTCCGCCGCCGCGTCGAGCAGCCGGCGGTAGCGCGTGGGGTCGCCCCCGGCTCCCGGCGCGAAGAGCAGGATGCCGCGGGGGTCCTCGGGGGTCAGGGAGATCGCGCTCATGCTGGCACCCTACGCACGGTGTGCCCGTGCGGCGAGGCGTTCGCTTGACCTCAACGGCGGTTGAGGTTGTCCGGTGGGGTCATGCACGCGATCCGCCACCACGAGTTCGGGCCCGCCGACGTCCTGCGCCTCGAGCGCCTCCCCGACCTGGCCCCTGCCCCGGGGCAGCTCCGCATGGCGGTCGAGGCCGCCGGGGTGCACCTGCTGGACACGTCGATCCGGGCGGGTGACTCCTTCGGCGCGGGCCCGCGGCCCGAGCTGCCGCTCGTCCCGGGCCGTGAGGTCGCCGGCGTGGTCGACGAGGTCGGCGCCGGTGTGGACGCCGGCTGGCTCGGCCGGCGCGTCGTCGCCCACCTCGGGTTCGGCGGGGGCGGCTACGCCGACCAGGCCGTCGTGGCCGCCGACCGGGCGCATGCGATCCCCGACGGCATGGACGCACCGACCGCCGTCGCGACGATCGGCACCGGTCGCACCGCCACCGCGATCCTCGAGCTCGCCGGGCTGCGACCCGACGACGTCGTCGTCGTCACGTCCGCTGCCGGAGGCCTCGGCCCGTTGCTGCTCCAGGGTGCGCGGAGCGCGGGCGCGCGCACCGTCGGCGTGGCCGGCGGTCAGGAGAAGACGGCGCTCGTCGAGCGGCTCGGCGCGGACCTCGCCCTCGACCGCCTCTCCCCCGGCTGGGAGTCGCGGATCGCCGAGGCCGGGACGCCGACCGTGGTGCTCGACGGGGTCGCCGGGCCCGTGGGACGCGTCCTGTTCGGTGGGCTGGCCCCGGGCGGGCGGCTCGTGCGGTTCGGCTGGTCGTCGGGCGAGCAGAACGCCTACGCCGATCCCGAGCGCCGGGTGATCGACGTGCTGGGGCCGCCGATCCTCGACCGCCTGCCCGAGCTCGAGCGAAGGGCACTGGCCGCGGCGGCGGACGGGACCCGGGTGCCCCTCGTGGGCACGGTCCTGCCGCTGGCCGAGGCGGCCGAGGCCCACCGGGCGCTCGAGACCCGGGCCACGGTCGGCAAGGTCGTGCTGACGCCCCGCGGGAACGGCTGAGCCAGGACGAGGTGCCGCCGTCGGCGGCTCGTGTCACGGTGAGGTGATGCACGCAGCGACCCGATGGCTCCTCGACCGGTGGATGATGCATCCCCGGATCGCCCTCGCACTGCGTGCGGCCGTCGCCGCCGGGCTGGCGTGGATCCTCGTGCGCTTCGTCCCGGGGTCGCAGGACTATCCGTACTACGCGCCGTTCGGCGCGATCATCGCCACGACATCCACGCTGGCAGGCTCGGTGCGCGAGTCCCTGCAGGCGGTCGGGGCGATCGTCGTCGGCGGCGTGATCGCCTGGCTCGTCGACACGGCCACCGGGGACTACGTCGCGGCCGTCACGCTGGCGCTCGTCGTCGCGATCTCCGTGAGCGTCGCGGGCTGGCGACCCCTCGGCGCCATGGGCGGCTGGGCGCCCACGGCGGCGGTGTTCACGCTGATCATCGGTCACGGCGAGGCCAACTTCATCGCCGCGTACGGCGGGCTGACACTCGTCGGCGCGATGGTCGGCATCGCCGTGAACATGGTCGCGCCGCCGCTGCCGCTCGCCCCCGCGCGACTCGCCGTCGGACGCACCCGAACGGTGCTGGCGGCCCAGCTGCGCGAGCTGGGCGACCTCATGGTCCAGCACGAGCTGCCGACGCTCGACGAGTGGCACCGTGAGCACTCCGAGCTCCGGCGGGCCCGGACCGCGATGCGCGACGCCGTCACCCTGGTCCACGAGTCCCTCACGGCGAACGCGCGCGCCCGCCGGCACCGTGACGCGCTGGACGTGCTGACCCAGGAGGCGGACTCGCTCGACCGCGTGTCCCTCCTGGTCTCCGACGTCAGCGACCTCGTGCTGCTGCCCCACGGCGTCCCCGGGGACCCCGAGGGTCGTGCCGCACTCTCCGACGACGCTCGCGAGCCCATCGCCCGCGCGATGCACCGGGTGGCCGACGCCCTCGACGCCTACCAGTACGGCGGGGACACGCAGTCCACGCTCACGGCCGCCGACGCCGAGCTCGAGCAGCTGCTGCGGAACCAGCCCGGCGAGACCCACGAGCAGCTGCTCGTCCACAGCGTCGTGCTCGCCCTGCGCAGGGCGCTCGACACGTTCGGCTGACACGCCCTCCCTGAATTGCTCCGGGCACCCCTGCACTTGTACTTTGGGGCTCTAGCGCGGTGCTTCAAACCCAGGCACTGATCCTCCTCCCCCAGAGGAGGTCTGTCTTGCAGACCGATTTTCAGTTCTCGTGCGATCCACCGCTGGCGCAGGTGCGCATCTTCGGCGAGCTCGACCCGTCGACGACCGCACACCTCGCCGACGTGCTCGAGTGCCTGGCGACGCGCGGGTGCACCCGCGTGGAGGTGGACGTGGAGGAGGTGACGTACGTGGACGAGTCGAACCTGCGGGTGCTGCGGGACGAGCAGCTGAGGCTGCGTGCTCGTGGCGGAGATCTCGAGGTGGTCGGCGACTCCGACTACCACCGGGTGGTCGCGCGCCGTGCCGGCTGCGCCGACCTGTTCCCGTCGTCCCTCGCCGAGGACGCAGAGCCGTGGGAGGGCGTCGGCTCATGAGCGAGGACCTGCCGCTCGCCGAACGGCTCGCCGAGGCCGCACGCAACCTCCAGACCGCGCCGAGCGCGAGCGCCACGATGGAGACCGCCGTGCAGCTGGCGGTCACGAACATCCGCCACTGCGACTCCGCCAGCGTCACGCTCGTGCGACGGCGCGGGGCGCTCGAGACGCCCTCGTCCAGCGACGGCGTCGCGCTGGCCTGCGACCGGCTCCAGTACGACCTCGGCGACGGCCCGTGCCTGCAGGCCGTGTGGGACGAGGCCGTCGTGCACTCGCCCGACCTCACCGACGACGCCCGCTGGGGCATCTGGGGACCGCGGGTCGCCGAGGAGCAGGGGGTGCTGAGCGTCCTGTGCCTGCGCCTGTTCACCGAGAAGGACGACATCGGCGCCCTCAACCTCTACTCGCAGCGCCGTGACGGCTTCAGCGAGGACGACCGCGACGAGGGCACCGCGCTCGCCGCCCACATCGCCGTCGCGCTCGCCGCCGCCCAGGCGCAGGAGAACCTCACCCGCGCGCTGGACGCACGCACGCTCGTCGGACAGGCCGTCGGCATCGTCATGGAGCGCTACGGCGTCAACTCGGCGGCCGCGTTCCAGGTGCTCGTGCGGATCAGCTCGCACAGCAACCTCAAGCTGCGCGACATCGCGCAGGAGCTCGTCGACACGGGCAACCTCCACGGCAGCGACCGCGCCGCGAAGACCCGTCCCGAGCTCGAGTCCGAGCAGCAGTAGTCGCTCACGCGGCGAGTCGGCACGTCGCAGGTCGACGGCGAGGTCCTGCAGCCGGTGGCGTCGTCGCCGCGGTCGCGCAGGCGCAGCAGCGCCGAGGGGTGTGTGGTGAGCACCACCGCGTAGGGCGCGTCGACCTCGAGCACGTGCCCGCGCTCCTCACGGATCCGCACGGTCCGACCCAGCACCGAACGGCCCGCCGTGGCGCCGAGGCAAACGACGACGCGCGGCCTCACCACCTCCAGCTCGCCCTCGCGCCACGGGTGGCAGGCGTCGATGTGGCTCGCGGCGGGCTTCTGATGGATCCGAACTCCGGGCGAACGAACGGGCGGGCGGTGCGCTCACGCGTCACCGCCCGCCCGTTCGGGGTGCCTCAGGCCGTCACCAGTTGTAGTTCGTGCCGTACTCGATGTTGTGATACATCCCGATGTGCGTGTAGAAGTTCATCGCACCGAACAGCAGGAACACCACGCCGCCGATCACGAAGGCCCACACGACCCAGCGCAGCAGCTGCGGGCGGTCGGTCAGCAGCGCGAACGCGAACAGCAGCGCGCCCACCGCGACGATGCCCCACAGGCCGCCGAGGAACAGCGCCTCGAGGATCGGCAGGTGGCCGAAGCGGCCGCTGATGGGCTCCTCCGGGGGCGCGGCACCCAGCTGGAACCGCACGAACGCGATGGCCAGGACGGCCATGCCCAGGCCGAGGGCGCCGACGAAGATGCTCGCGGGCTTCACGGCGGACAGCACCGCGGCCCGGACGAGCTCCTGCTCGCCGGCGAAGAGCTCGCGGTTGCGCCACAGGTAGATCGCGGCGAACAGCAGCAGCGCGCCGAAGGCGGCGGCCGGCTGGCCGAAGGCGATGTTGGCGTACTCGAAGCCCTCCCCGCCGAACGGCCAGGTCACGGTGGTGTGCACGCCCAGGACGAACAGCAGCAGACCGGTCAGTCCGAAGAACGCGGCCCATCCCTCGCTGTCGACGCGCTTGCCTCGCAGCAGGTGGTGCAGGAACATCGCGACGCCGAGGAGACCCGCGCCCGACGTGACGGCCACGATCTCGTTGTAGACGACCATGTCGCCCACTTCCTCTCTTCCTTGATGGTGGGAGCGCCCTCAGGGCGTTTAGTTGAGGGTTCAACTACCACCCTACGCCTCTCCCCCAACCCGGACCCGAGCCAGGGGCCGGCGACGGATCGCCGGCCCCTCCTCGTGTCTCAGCCCTGCTCGAGAGGACGCGCCGGGTCTGCGGTCCAGGCGTTGAGCGAGCCGTCGTAGATCGCGACGTCGTCGCGGCCGAGGCCCTTCAGCGCGAACGCGACGGCCGTCGCCGCGATCCCGCCGCCGCAGTACGTCACGGGCGCCACCTCGGGATCGAGCGCGCCGACCGACTCGAAGAGCGGGCGCAGCTCGTCGAGATTGCGCAGGCGTCCCTGCTCGTCCACGAGCTCGCCGAACGGCACGTTGACACTGCCCGGGATGCGACCGCCGGCGAAGGACTCGCGGTCGAGGGAGTTGATGAGCAGGACCGAGCCGTCCTGCGTCGCGGCCTCCACGTCGGCGGTGCTCGCGATGCGCTCGCTGCTGCGCGAGGGCGTGAACCGCGCCGGCTCGTAGGTCGTGTCGCCCGTCTCCACGGGCAGGCCCGCGTCCTGCCAGGCCTTCAGTCCGCCGTCGAGCACGACGACGTCGGGGTGCCCCTCGAGCTCGAGCTGCCACCACAGCCGCGTGGCCCAGATGCCGTTGACGTGGTCGTAGACCACGACCGTGTGCCCGTTGCCGATGCCGAGGTCGCCGATCACCCGCGCGAACTGGTCGGAGGGCGCGGCCTCGAACGCCGCCTCCCCGTCGTGGACGGTGAGGTCGGCCAGCTGGTCGGCGAACGTGGCCCCGGGGACGTGGGCCTCGCGGTAGGTCGCGCGACCCGACTCGGTGTGCGCGCCCTCGGCGTCGAAGGTGAGGTGGACGGTGGCGTCGACGACGCGGATCGAGGGATCGTCCAGGCGATCGCGGAGCCACTGGACGTCGACGAGGCGGGGGTGGGAGGTCATGCCCTCGAGCCTAGGTCGGGAGAGGTGGTCGCTCCCTCGCGTCTCATCTGGCGTGCGGGCGGCGGGGTGCATGTCCCGCCGTCGCACGGGTACTCCCTTCGAGGAGCGAGCGGAGGACCTCATGGGCATCACCCAGGTGCGCGACGGGATCGTGCGGATCGAGCAGGCGGGGACCAACTGCTACCTCGTCACCAGCGCCGGCGCGCCCTACTTCGTCGACGCCGGACTCTCCCGCACCCGCGAGCTCGCCGAGCAGGCCCTGCGCGAGAGTGGTCACGACTGGGTCGACGTCACCGACGTCCTGCTGACGCACGCGCACTTCGACCACCTCGGCTTCGCGGCCCACGCGTCCCGGGCCGGCGCCCGCATCTGGGCCCATCCCGGCGACCACCGGATCGCCCGTCGCCCCTACCGCTACCAGCCCGGGCGGCCGCGCCTGCTCTACCCGCTGCGCCACCCGGCCTCGGTCCCCGTCCTCGCGCGCATGGTCGCTGCCGGCGCCCTGAAGGTCGAGGGCGTCGCGCAGATCGAGAACCTCCACCCCGGGGCGGACGGTCTTCCCGCCGGCGTCGAGGTGGTCGCGACGCCCGGCCACACCGACGGCCACTGCGTGCTGCTGCTGCCCGACTCCGACGTCGTCTTCACCGGCGACGCGCTCGTCACGCTGGACCCGTACACGGGTCGCACCGGCCCGCGCATCGTGGCGCGCGCCGGCACGAAGGACGCGCGCGGTGCCCTGCGGTCGCTCGACGCGATCGCGGCCACGGGTGCCGGCACGGTGCTGCCGGGCCACGGCGAGCCGTTCCGGCGCGGCGCCGCGGCCGCCGCCGAGTCCGCGGCAGGCGCCGGAGTCGCCTAGTCGCGGTCGCGGTGACTGAACATCTCCTGCACCTGACGACGCATCACCTTGCCGATCTGCGAGCGCGGCAGGTCCTCCACGAACTCGACCCGGCGCGGCAGCGCGTAGCGCGCGAGACGCTGCTCCCCGTGCGCCCGGACCGTCTCGACCGAGGGCGTCGCGGCGCCGGACTCCATCACGAACGCCGCGAGCACCTCGTGGTCGCCGGCACGCGTGCTGACGCCCACGACCGCGACGTCGGTGACGCCGGGAAGCAGTCGCAGGTGGTCCTCCACCGTGGACGGGTACACCTTGAAGCCGCCCACGATGATCATCTCCTTGACCCGGTCGACCAGCGTGACCCAGCCGGTCGCGTCGACCTCGACGACGTCGCCCGTGCGCAGCCAGCCGTCCTCGAGCAGCTGGTGGGCCGTCTCCTCGGGCCGGTTCAGGTAGCCCGTGAAGACCTGCGGACCTCGGACCAGCAGCTCGCCGCGGCGAACGCCGCTCTCGTTCGGCCCGACCTCGCGCGTGTGGTCGTCGACGTCGACGATCCGCATGTCAGTGTTGGGGAACGGGACGCCGAGCGTGCCGGGGCGGCGCGTGGGCGCGCACGGGTTGCCGAGGGCGATCGGCGCGCACTCGGTCATGCCGTAGCCCTCGATCAGCAGTCCCCCGGTGAGCCGCTCCCAGCGCTCCACCGTGGCGGGCGGGATCGGCATCGCGCCGGCGAAACCGAGCCGGCACTCCCGGAAACCCTCGGCGGGAGGCTTGCCCGAGGCCTCGGCGGTCGCGGCGATCCGGTCGAACATCGGCGCGACCCCGGCCATGAACGTGGCGGGCCGGCGGCCGAACGCCTGCACGACGGCCGCGGGATCGAAGTTCGGGAACATCACGAGGGTCGCCCCGATGTGGCCGGGCAGGTTGAGGCAGAACGTCAGCCCGAAGGCGTGGAAGAACGGCAGCACGCCGTAGACGGTCTCCTCGCCCTCCCGGAAGCCCGCCCACGCCTGGCCGTGCACGAGGTTCGCCACGAGGTTGCGGTGCGTCAGCATCGCCGCCTTCGGCGTTCCCGTCGTGCCGCCGGTGTACTGCAGCAGCGCGAGGTCGTCGGCCCGAACCGTGGCCGGCGGCACCTCGCCCTGCGCCCCGGCGACGAGATGGTGCCAGTCGGCGATGTCGGACGGCACGGTGCCGAGCAGCGCCTCGCGCTTCGCCCGAGCGGGCTTGAGCGGCAGGCGCAGGAGCAGGCGCGAGAGCGTCGGCAGGTCGCGACTGACGTCGACGCTCACCACGGTCTCCAGGGGCGTCGTGGCCCGCGCCGGGAGGACCCGCTCGACGGCCTTGTGCCACACCAGCGCGTGGGTCGCGCCGCAGTCGCCGAGCAGGTGCTCGAGCTCGGCCTGCGTGTACGTCGGGTTGAGGTCCACGACGACCGCACCCAGGCGCAGGACCGCGTGGTACGCCACGAGGTGGGACGGGCAGTTCGGCAGCACGAGCGCGACCCGCGATCCCGCGTGCACGCCCAGCCCACTCAGCACCACCATGGCGCGGCGCACGGCCTGCTCGGTCTCGGCGTACGTGGCGGTCGCGCCGAGGAAGTCGGTGGCGATCCGTTCCGGGAAGCGCTGCGCCGATCGCGCGAGTCCTGCCGTCACCGGCTCGTCGGGGATCTCGATCTCCGCCGGGACGCCGGGTCCGTAGTGGACGGCCCACGGGCGCTGGTCGTGCTGCTCCATCATCTCGCCTTCGGCTTCCGGCCGGACGCCCCAGCGGCCTCCGGCGAACCCTTCGAGTCTAGGGACGTCCACGGTCATCGGCCCGACCGCGTCACCGGACCGAGGGCACCCCGTGCCGAGGACACCACAAGGGCGCCGGTCCCGAGCACCAGCGCCCCTGCGGCCGAGACGTGCCTCCCTCAGGAGGCCCGGCGGAACGCCCGGTCCGAGACCTTCACGACCTGCCCGGCACCCTCGATGCCCAGGAAGCCCGCGATCGACCAGGCGGTGGAGTACAGCGACTTGCCCGAGATCACGAGGCCGGTCGGCATCGTCACCTGCGCGTACGTCCGCTTGCCCCACGGGGACACCTTGACGATCTGCCCGACGGTGGACGGATCGAAGCCGGGTCCGGGCTCACCCTCGGGCATGCCCTCGAGGACCTCGCTCACGTAGATCGTGCCGTCGCGGCGCACCGCCACCCCGGTCGGTGACGTGAAGCCCTTGATGACACGCTTCACCTTGCCCGTCCGGGCGTCGAGCACGTACACGCGACCCTCTCCGGGTGCCTCGCCGGTCAGCGCGGACACGTAGAGCGTGTTGCGCGGACCGTAGGCCAGACCCGTCGGGACCGCGTCGCAGCCCACGGTGCTCGCGTCGTTGTTCGGCCGGCCCTCACAGGCGCCGGTGTTGACGGTCGGCGGGACGAAGAACGTCGAGACCTTGCCCTTCGCGCTCACGCGCAGCACCGCGTTGGCGCCACCGTCGGCCACGAGCACTCCCCCGTGGCGTCCGCGCTCGGCCAGCAGGCTGAAGGGGTTCGACAGCGCGTCCAGGGGCGCACCGTCGGGGCCGAACTGCGTCTGGCCGTCGGGGTTGTACTTCAGCTCGTGCGCCATCAGGTCGGCGAACACGCTCACCTTGCCCTTCCTGGCGACCAGCACCGAGGAGCCGGGGTACGGGCCCGCCGGCGCCGACGGATCGGCCTCGCCGGTCACGATGGCGATGTACTTCCCGACACGGACCGCGCCGCTGGCGGCGTTCGGCCCCAGGCCGCTCACCAGCGTGCGCACCTTGCCCCGGTGGCGCGGATCCACGGAGATGACCCGGCCGGCGCCGGACTCCATGACGAGGAGCCGGTGGCCGACGTCGCGCGAGACTTGGAACGGCCCCTCGAGCCCGTCGGCGACGACGGTGATGGGTCGGTGGGTGGGGCGGTGCTTGCCGTGCGCGGACGCTGACGGTGCGAAGGTGAGGGCGACGGCGGTCGCCGTCGTCGCTGCGGTGAGAACTCTCCATACTGGACGCATCTCGGACTCCTTGAGAGGGGACGGTTTTCCCGAGACGATAATGTGATCTATGTCACACGTATCACGGATGCTGAGCGAGGTGAACCCCTCCCTCGGACCCCAGTCCCGGGGGCGTTCGTCCCTGTAAACCGGTGTTCCCAGAGCCGTCCGCAGAGAATCGACCTAGGCTCGCCGCACGGAGGTGGAACGTGGTCAGGCTTCATGCCGAGGAACGACGCAGGCAGCTGCTGGCTGTCGCGCGCGAGGAGTTCGCGCGGGTCGGACCCGAGGGTGCGCGCATCAGCGACATCGCCAAGCTGGCGGGTGTCAACGTCGCCCTGCTCTACCGCTACTTCGAGTCCAAGGAGCAGCTGTTCGAGGAGGCCGTCGTCGAGCCGATCGACCACCTGCTGCAGGACGTCCTGGCCCAGACCGTCGCCGGGAGCATCAACGGCTCGTCCGACGCGGTCACGATCTTCTACCGCGGCCTGCTGGAGGTCTTCGTCGAGTACCTCGACCTGTTCAACGTCGTCCTGTTCAGTGACCGCGACAGCGGCCAGGAGTTCTACCTGCGCCGCATCGCGCCGTTCATCGACTCGCTCGCCGAGCACGTACGCGGCGCCGCCGGCACCCTCTGGGCCCAGAACGCCGATCCGGCCCTCTCCTCGCCCATGTGCGTCGGGATGTGCTGGGGCATCGCGATGGACGCGCACTTCCGCGGGGTGGAGCTGGACACCGACGAGGTCGCCCGCGTGCTGACGATGATCACGGTCCAGGGGCTCCGGGGCGAGACGCCTCCGCGCTGACCCTCGCCGTCCACCCGACATCGGCTAGCGTCGCCACCATGAGTGAGAGCGAGCGCTGGCTCGACGACGACGAGGCCGAGGCGTGGCTCGCGCTGGTGTCCATCCTCGAGGTGCTCCCGGCGACCCTGGACTCCCAGCTCGGGCGCGACGCCGACTTGACGTTCTTCGAGTTCCTCGTGCTGGTGCAGCTAGCCGAGACCCACGAGGACTCGATGCGGCTGACCGACCTCGCCACCGCCATGAACACCACCCCGGCACGCCTCTCGCGCGTCGTAACCCGACTGGAGCACGACGGACTGCTGCTGCGGACGGCGAGCCCTGACGACGGACGCTCGCGGCACGCTCGCCTGACCCCGTCGGGCTGGGAGCGACTCGAGGCCGCCTCCCCCGGTCACGTGGACCTCGTCCGCGAGGTCTTCGTCAGCCGGCTGACGCGTGAGCAGCTCGGCCAGGTCCGCCGGATCGGCGACCGGCTGCTGGCGGGACTGGACCCCGGTCAGCGCGTGCTCGCGGGCACACGGGGTTCGACCCGTGGCCGCCAAGGACTCTCTCGGTTCCCTGAGCGGCCTCGGGCCGAAGACTGAGATCAGCTGCGATGCACCTTCCAGACCCCGAGCAGGAAGGTCGAGATCGCGGAGGCGATCGCGAGCGCCGTCCAGACGGCGGCCTCCCCCGTGGTCGTCAGCGGTCCTTGCGCCGGCAGCCGGATGAGCTGGACCAGCGACACCACCCACAGGACGGCCATGAGGACCAGGCCGACGTTCATGACCAGCCCACCGAGCGCGGTGGGCCCACCCTCTCGGACCGCATCACCTTCGCGCGCACCTGTGCGGTCGGCCTTCTGGGCGTCACCGCGTCGACTGTGATGCAGGCCGTGTGAGAGGGCCATCCTCGGCGTCCTTCCAGAGAGCGGTAGTTGTATCTACAACTTTCTACTGCGAGTCTATCCCCGGCCGGAGGAACCCACAACCGGAGGAGACTCTCCGCTCCCGAAACCCGCGACGGGTTAGTTTTCGAGTTGTTTGAGGCGGTCGTGGACGTCGGTGGTGTGGTGGGTGTCGGTGCCGGCGGTGCGGTGGAACCAGGTGATGGCGTCTTGGGTGTTGCCGGTGGCGAGGAGGGTGTCGGCGTAGGCGTATCGCAGGCGGGTGACCCAGTCGGAGCGGTTGGTGGTGTGGAGGGGTTCGGTTTCGAGGATGTGGAGGGCGGCGTCGAGGTGTCCGAGGTCGCGGCGGGCGCCGGCGATGACGATGGACAGTTCGGTGTTGCCGGGTTCGTCGAGGTGGGCGCGTGTGGTGGGGTTGTCGTATTCGAGGGCTTTTTCGGGGCGGCCGAGGGCGCGTTCGGCGTCGGCCATCATGGGGGCGTAGATGTGGCGGCCGGTCATGCGGCGGGCGGCGCGGAATTCGGCGAGGGCTTCGGCCCAGTTGCCCAGGGCGTAGGCGGTTTCGCCGGTGGCTTCGCGGACGAGGCCGACGCGCATGGCGCGGGCGCGGGCGGCGAGGGCGTGCTTGTGGGCGGTCTCGGGGTCGGTGTGCAGGAGGGTGCCGGCCATGACGAGGTGGCGGGCGACCTTGTCGGCGAGCTTGTCGGGCAGGCCGGAGAGCTCTTGGCGGGCGTGCTTGTCCAGGTCCTTGGCGGAGACGTCGTCGGGGATGGGGGGTCCGTCGTAGATCTTCTGCTCGGCGGTGCGCTCGGGGGCGCTGGGGCGGCCGCCGGACCGCGGGGCGCCCGAGCGCGAGCCGGGGCCGGAGCGCTGGCCGGGGCCGGAGCGCTGGCCGGGGCCGGAGCGCTGGCCGCCGGGGCCGGAGCGCTGGCCGCCGCCGGAGCGGGAGCCGCTGGTGGGCTTGCCGTCGCGGGAGGTGGGCTTGCCGTCGCGGGAGGTGGGCTTGCCGCTGTTGCGGCTGCTGCTGGTGGGCTTGCCGCGGGTGTTGCCGGGCTTGTTGCTGGGCTTGCCGCCGCGGTTGTTGCCGCCGTTGCGGGGGTTTCGGTCCTGGGCCATGGTGCGGGTTCCTCTCGGGTGCCTGGCCTGGCGCCCGGCTGGGTGGGTGTTCGTGTGCCCCTCCACTGTGGCGGGGTCGGGGCCCGTGCGCCAGCAGGACCACCCGCTCGTTGGGGGTGGTCGGGGGGTGAAATGCAGCAAGGCCGCTCCCTGTTGGGAGCGGCCTCGCGCATCAATGGTTGTCCGGCGACGTCCTACTCTCCCACACCGTCTCCAGTGCAGTACCATCGGCGCTGAAGGGCTTGACTTCCGGGTTCGGAATGTAGCCGGGTATTTCCCCTTCGCCATGGTCGCCGAAACTCTATAGAGATATCAACAAACCTTGGAGAACACTCTCGTGTTCTTCGTGGTTCCCGATCATATCTCGGGAACCTCACAGTGGACGCGTGGCGGTCTTTGTAAGAAACAAGCCCTCGGCCTATTAGTACCGGTCAGCTCCATGCATTGCTGCACTTCTACTTCCGGCCTATCAACCCAGTGGTCTGCTGGGGGCCTTACCTCCTCGAGGGAGTGGGAAACCTCATCTTGAAACATGCTTCCCGCTTAGATGCTTTCAGCGGTTATCACTTCCGAACGTAGCCAACCAGCCGTGCTCTTGGCAGAACAACTGGCACACCAGAGGTTCGTCCACCCCGGTCCTCTCGTACTAGGGGCAGCCTTTCTCAAGTTTCCTACGCGCGCGGCGGATAGGGACCGAACTGTCTCACGACGTTCTAAACCCAGCTCGCGTGCCGCTTTAATGGGCGAACAGCCCAACCCTTGGGACCTGCTACGGCCCCAGGATGCGACGAGCCGACATCGAGGTGCCAAACCATCCCGTCGATATGGACTCTTGGGGAAGATCAGCCTGTTATCCCCGGGGTACCTTTTATCCGTTGAGCGACGCCGCTTCCACATGCCAGCGCCGGATCACTAGTTCCGACTTTCGTCCCTGCTCGAGCTGTCACTCTCACAGTCAAGCTCCCTTGTGCACTTACACTCGAAACCTGATTGCCAACCAGGCTGAGGGAACCTTTGAGCGCCTCCGTTACATTTTAGGAGGCAACCGCCCCAGTTAAACTACCCATCAGGCACTGTCCCTGATCCGGATAACGGACCTAGGTTAGATATCTAGTACGACCAGAGTGGTATTTCAACGATGACTCCACTCGAACTGGCGTCCGAGCTTCACAGTCTCCCACCTATCCTACACAAGTCGAACCAAACACCAATACCAAACTATAGTAAAGGTCCCGGGGTCTTTCCGTCCTGCCGCGCGTAACGAGCATCTTTACTCGTAGTGCAATTTCGCCGAGTTCATGGTTGAGACAGCGCCCAAGTCGTTACTCCATTCGTGCAGGTCGGAACTTACCCGACAAGGAATTTCGCTACCTTAGGATGGTTATAGTTACCACCGCCGTTTACTGGGGCTTAAGTTCTGTGCTTCGCTTGCGCTAACACGTCCCCTTAACCTTCCAGCACCGGGCAGGAGTCAGTCCATATACGGCGTCTTTCGACTTAGCATGGACCTGTGTTTTTAGTAAACAGTCGCTTGGGCCTGGTCTCTGCGGCCTTCAACGCTTCTCGGAGCAAGTCCGATGACGCATCCGGCCCCCCTTCTCCCGAAGTTACGGGGGCATTTTGCCGAGTTCCTTAACCATGATTCTCTCGATCACCTTAGTATTCTCTACTTGACCACCTGAGTCGGTTTGGGGTACGGGCGGCTCTGAATCTCGCTAGATGCTTTTCTCGGCAGCATAGGATCACTCACACTCCACTACGTGGGTGGCATCGGCTCTCAGGCATATGAGTGACGGATTTGCCTATCACTCGCCCTACGACCTTACCCGTGGACTACCATCGCCACGGTTGAGCTACCTTCCTGCGTCACACCATTGCTTGCCTACTACCAGATCGGGTCATGCGCTCTGCCGCACCGTGGTCTCCGAAGAGACGGTAGGTACGGTTTCGGGCACTTAGCATCACTGGATTCAGCATGGGCGATTCAACGCCGGTACGGGAATATCAACCCGTTGTCCATCGACTACGCCTGTCGGCCTCGCCTTAGGTCCCGACTTACCCAGGGAAGATTAGCTTGACCCTGGAACCCTTGGTCATTCGGTGGAAGAGTTTCTCACTCTTCATTCGCTACTCATGCCTGCATTCTCACTCGTGTCGCATCCACGGCTGGGTTACCCCGCCGCTTCGCTCGCGACACGACGCTCCCCTACCGATCCACACGGCTGGACCACGAAGGCCTACCTCATGTGTGAATCCCATAGCTTCGGTGGATTGCTTGAGCCCCGCTAAATTGTCGGCGCGGAATTACTTGACCAGTGAGCTATTACGCACTCTTTCAAGGGTGGCTGCTTCTAAGCCAACCTCCTGGTTGTCTCTGCGACTCCACATCCTTTTCCACTTAGCAATCGCTTTGGGACCTTAGCTGATGGTCTGGGCTGTTTCCCTCTCGACTACGGAGCTTATCCCCCGCAGTCTCACTGCTGCGCTCTCACTTACCGGCATTCGGAGTTTGGTTGAGTTCAGTAAGCTTGTAGGCCCCCTAGCCCATCCAGTGCTCTACCTCCGGCAAGAAACACGCAACGCTGCACCTAAATGCATTTCGGGGAGAACCAGCTATCACGGAGTTTGATTGGCCTTTCACCCCTATCCACAGCTCATCCCCCCAGTTTTTAACCTAGGTGGGTTCGGTCCTCCACGCGGTCTTACCCGCGCTTCAACCTGGCCATGGATAGATCACTCCGCTTCGGGTCTAGATCGTGCAACTCAAGCGCCCTATTCGGACTCGCTTTCGCTACGGCTACGGCACTCGCCTTAACCTTGCTACACAACGCTAACTCGCAGGCTCATTCTTCAAAAGGCACGCTGTCACAGTTCACAAGGAACCGCTCCAACGGATTGTATGCACACGGTTTCAGGTACTATTTCACTCCCCTCCCGGGGTACTTTTCACCTTTCCCTCACGGTACTAGTCCGCTATCGGTCATCGAGGAGTATTTAGGCTTAGCGGGTGGTCCCGCCAGATTCACACCGAATTTCAGGGGTTCGGTGTTACTCGGGATGACGCACAAGAGCCATGAGCTTACGGTTACGGGGATCTCACCCTCTGTGTCGCGACTTTCCAGTCAGCTTCACCTTCACTCATGGTTTATGACTCTTCGACTGTCCGGCAGAACAGTCAGTGCGGTCCCACAACCCCCTGGATGCAACGCCCGCCGGCTATCACACACCCAAGGTTTGGCCTCTTCCGGTTTCGCTCGCCACTACTACCGGAATCACTGTTGTTTTCTCTTCCTGTGGGTACTGAGATGTTTCACTTCCCCACGTTCCCTCCAAACGCCCTATGTGTTCAGGCGCAGGTACTCAGACTTTCCTCTGAGTGGGTTTCCCCATTCGGACATCCCCGGATCACAGCTCGGTTGTCAACTCCCCGGGGCTTTTCGCAGACTCCAACGTCCTTCATCGGCTCTCGATGCCAAGGCATCCACCATGTGCACTTAGTAGCTTGTTGTTACTACAAAGATGCTCGCGTCCACTGTGAAGTTCTCAAAATACGATCGGTCCCGTACCCGGTTCCCCGCCTGCCCCACCCCACAGGGTCGGATGGTTCGAGGAGATGTACGGTCCGAGAGATCCAGCAAGAGATGCTGATCCCTCAGGACCCAACAGTGTGCCTGAGCTGCCACCCACCACCAGGACCGAGGTTCCACGCCCACCCCAAAAGGTGAGCAGTACTGACGGCCCGAGACGGGCAGCAAGTCAAATAATCGACGATCCACTAGTGAGCTGGACCCGCGTCAGACATTCGCTGACGAACGGTGTCCGCCTGGACCAGACAAAGCTGGCCAGATGCTCCTTAGAAAGGAGGTGATCCAGCCGCACCTTCCGGTACGGCTACCTTGTTACGACTTCGTCCCAATCGCCAGCCCCACCTTCGACGGCTCCCTCCACAAGGGTTGGGCCACCGGCTTCGGGTGTTGCCGACTTTCATGACGTGACGGGCGGTGTGTACAAGGCCCGGGAACGTATTCACCGCAGCGTTGCTGATCTGCGATTACTAGCGACTCCGACTTCATGGGGTCGAGTTGCAGACCCCAATCCGAACTGAGACCGGCTTTTTGGGATTCGCTCCACCTCGCGGTTTCGCAGCCCTTTGTACCGGCCATTGTAGCATGCTTGAAGCCCTGGACATAAGGGGCATGAAGACTTGACGTCATCCCCACCTTCCTCCGAGTTGACCCCGGCAGTCTCCTATGAGTCCCCACCATGACGTGCTGGCAACATAGGACGAGGGTTGCGCTCGTTGCGGGACTTAACCCAACATCTCACGACACGAGCTGACGACAGCCATGCACCACCTGTATACCGACCACAAGGGGGCGCCTATCTCTAGGCGTTTCCGGCATATGTCAAACCCAGGTAAGGTTCTTCGCGTTGCATCGAATTAATCAGCATGCTCCGCCGCTTGTGCGGGCCCCCGTCAATTCCTTTGAGTTTTAGCCTTGCGGCCGTACTCCCCAGGCGGGGCGCTTAATGCGTTAGCTGCGGCACGGAGACCGTGGAAGGTCCCCACACCTAGCGCCCAACGTTTACGGCATGGACTACCAGGGTATCTAATCCTGTTCGCTCCCCATGCTTTCGCTCCTCAGCGTCAGGTAATGCCCAGAGAACCGCCTTCGCCACCGGTGTTCCTCCTGATATCTGCGCATTCCACCGCTACACCAGGAATTCCGTTCTCCCCTGCATACCTCTAGTTTGCCCGTATCGTAAGCACGCTCAGGGTTGAGCCCTGAGTTTTCACTCCCGACGCGACAAACCGCCTACGAGCCCTTTACGCCCAATAATTCCGGACAACGCTCGGACCCTACGTATTACCGCGGCTGCTGGCACGTAGTTGGCCGGTCCTTCTTCTGCAGGTACCGTCACTTTCGCTTCGTCCCTGCTGAAAGAGGTTTACAACCCGAAGGCCGTCATCCCTCACGCGGCGTTGCTGGATCAGGCTTTCGCCCATTGTCCAATATTCCCCACTGCTGCCTCCCGTAGGAGTCTGGGCCGTGTCTCAGTCCCAGTGTGGCCGGTCACCCTCTCAGGCCGGCTACCCGTCGTCGCCTTGGTGAGCCGTTACCTCACCAACAAGCTGATAGGCCGCGAGTCCATCCCACTCCGCCGGAGCTTTCCACCACCAGAAGATGCCTTCGATGGTCATATTCGGCATTAGCCAGCGTTTCCACTGGTTATTCCGAAGAATGGGGCAGGTTACTCACGTGTTACTCACCCGTTCGCCGCTCGTGTACCCCCGAAGGGGCCTTACCGCTCGACTTGCATGTGTTAAGCACGCCGCCAGCGTTCGTCCTGAGCCAGGATCAAACTCTCCGTTGAAAAAATCCCACAACCTCCGAAGAGATCACGGTCAACAACTAGACAGTTCAACACTGACAAGATCTGACTGCTGGACAGTCATTAATTGTCGGAATTGTCCCTGCAACCCTGCGCGAAACCAACCGAAGCCGGAATCCTTCAGAGTCGCCGGGGTACTGATAAAAAAATTCGTCGACTTTTGACACACTGTTGAGTTCTCAAGGATCAGACGCACACCCACAACCACACCGTCACCGGCACAACCACAGGGGCTCATCCACATTACATCGCCGTTTTCCACCAGGTCAAACCCAGCTCGGTCACGATGCCAGCGCAACGTTTTCCCGCGGCCAGTTTCCGGCTCCCCACAGGGCTCCTGGCGTTAACCGCTTCGGTCTGCGCTTCCCGTTCCCCCGCCGTGCGGAGCAACAAGAAGAACATTACACACACGTCTCCAACCTTGGCAAACCGCCCCCTACGCGTCCTACGTCACACCTGGAATTGCAGGGAGAAACGACTGCCGTCGGCATCGAGGGCCCGGAAGGCCCCACGATGCCGACGACACGGGTGTCATTTCACCGCGGCGGAGCCCAGGTAGGCCTCCTTGACCTCGTCGTTCTGCGAGACCTCTGCCATGGATCCGGTGGCGACGATCGTCCCCTGGTTGAGGACGACCACGCGGTCGGCGAGCGCGTTGACCGCCTGGAGGACGTGCTCGATCATCACGATCGCCACTCCGGCGTCGCGACAGGCGCGGACCTGCTCGATGACGATGTCGACCTCGGCCGGCGTCAGACCGGCCATGACCTCGTCGAGGAGCAGGATCTTCGGTCGCGCGGCCATCCCTCGGGCGCAGTCGACGATTCGCACCATGGCCGTGGGGATGTCGCCCAGCGCACGGGAGCGGTACTGCCACAGGTCGAAGCGCTTGAGCTCCTCCTCGGCGATCTCGTTCGCCCCGCGGTAGGACGACGCGGTGCGGTAGGCCGACATCGCCACGCACTCGAAGACGTTCAGCTCGGCGACGTTGCCCGACACCTGGAAGGTGCGGGCCACTCCCTCGCCGAAGACCTTCGCCGGAGCCATCCCGGTGATGTCCTTGCCGTCGAGCGTGATCGAGCCGGCGTTCGGCGTCAGGTACCCCGACACCAGGTTGACGAGCGTGGACTTGCCGGCGCCGTTCGGCCCGATGAGCGCCGTGACCTGGCCGCTCTCCGCCTCGAACGAGACGTCCGTCAGGACGCGCAGTCCGCCGAACTTCTTCGCCACTCCCCTGACCTCAAGCATGAGCGACCTCCTTCGAGGCCTCGTCGCGTCGTTCGTCCTCGAGGTCCTCGGGGTCCGGGTCGCGCCCGTCGCCGAAGAGTCGCTCGAGCAGGGCGTTCCACATCGGGACGATCCCGTCGGTGCCGTAGCGCACCAGGACGATCACGATCACCGCGTAGAGGATCTGCGTGAAGCTGGAGACGTTCGAGCTGGACACGTCGAACGAGCGCAGCGCCTCCTCCAGGGCGGCGATCCCGATGCCCGCCACGATCGGGCCGGCCAGGGTGGCCGAGCCGCCGATGATCGCGCCGACCATCATCGCGATGCCGATCTCCATCGAGAAGACCGAGTCGTAGCTGACGAAGTTCGTGTACTGGGCCATGAGCGAGCCGCTCACCGCGGTCAGACCCATGCTGAGTCCCATCGCGCCGGCCTGGTTGCGCACCACGTCGATGCCCATGCTCGCGGCCATCTGCGGGTCCTCACGGATGAAGGCGAGCGACCGGCCGAAGCGGGTCCGCTTCACCATCCACGCGGTCCCGATGACCATCAGCGCGAGCAGGAGCAGGGCCACGAAGTAGAGCGGCACGGGGTTGGTGAACCACTGCAGGTGCAGCAGGCCCTCGTCGGCGGACAGGTTCTGCAGTCCGTCGTTGCCGCCCGTCACCGACCACGAGGCCGCGATGCCCGCGATCGCGAGCGACAGCGCCATGGTGCCGAGCGCGAAGAAGAACGCGTTGACGCCGAAGCGGCTCATGATCAGGCTGACGCCGACGCCGACCGCGGCCGAGACCGCCATGCCCGCGAGGATCGCGAGCCAGACGTTCCACCCGTGGGTCCACGTCAGGATGGCCACCGCGAACGCGCCGATGCCGAAGCCGGCGACGTGCGCGAGCGAGAGCAGGCCGGTCAGGCCCCCGGCGATGTTCCAGGTGAAGTTGCGCATCGCGAAGATCAGGGCGACGAAGCCGACGCTGACCAGCGGCGACTCGACGACGAACGGGTAGAGGACGGCGCAGACGATCGCCACCGTCGCGATGACGGCATTGATCCGCTTGACGGGCGTGTCGAAGCGCGCGAGGAGCTCGGGGACGCTCATGAGGAGGACACCTTCCGACGCATGACGAGTCCTTGCGGCCGCACGAGGATGACCGCCAGGAAGAGGAGATAGATGGCCGACGTCGCCAGCGAGCCGGAGACCAGGATGCTGCCGGCCGCCTCGGCGATGCCGAGCAGGATGCCCGCGGAGAGCACGCCCCACATGGACTCGCTGCCGCCGACCACCACGACGATGAACGCCTTGATCGTCAGCTCGAGCCCGAGATGCGGCGAGACCGGCTGGAACGGGATGAGCAGGGCACCCGCGATCGCGGCGATCGCCGCGCCCAGCGCGAACGTGGCGCGGTAGACGCGCGTGTAGTTGATGCCCACGTGCACCGCGCCCTCGAGTGACTGCGAGCACGCCCGCATGAGGCTGCCGAACCGCGTCTTGTAGACGAGGAAGGACACGCCGAGCGCGAGCAGCAGGCTGATGACGCCGGCCGCGAGCCGGCCGGAGCCGACTGTCACGCCGAGCACCTGGATGGCGTCGAACGGCCACGGGTTGGCGATCTTCTGGTACGGCTCGGGGAACATGATCTGGAAGAAGTACTGCATCGCCAGGCCGAGGCTGATCGTGATGACCAGCTGGGCGTGACCGGGCTTGTGCAGCGTGGACTCGATGAGGACCCGCTCGACCACGTAGCCGAACGCGCCCGCGACGGCCACCACGACGACGGTCGCCGCGAGGAAGCCCGGCAGGGACGTCGGCCCCACCCACAGCAGCCCGTACATGCCGAGCAGCACGAAGAAGCCGTGCGCGAAGTTCACGACGCGCATCACGCTGAAGATCAGGTACAGCCCCAGGCCGATCAGCGCGTAGATCAGTCCCTGGAGGACCCCCGTCATGAGGATCTGGGTCAGTGTCTGCATCAGACGGTTCCTTTCTCGTCGGCCGCGGGGACCACGCCGAGGTAGCCCGACTCCAGCAGCGGCGAGTCGCGGAGATGGTCGCTCGTGTCGGAGGCGATCACCGCGCCCGCGTCGAGCACGTGCGCCCACGACGCCATCGCGAGCGCCTGGTGCACGTTCTGCTCGACGAGCAGGATGGACAGCCCCGTCTGCGAGATCTCGCGGATCGTGGCCATGATCGAGTCGATGACGACCGGCGCGAGTCCGAGCGAGGGCTCGTCGAGGATGAGCAGTCGCGGCTGCAGCGCCAGGCCGCGGGCGATCGCGAGCATGCTGCGCTCACCGCCGCTGAGAGTGCCGGCGAAGTTCGACGACCGCTCCTGCAGGCGCGGGAAGAGGTCGTAGAGCTCGTCACGCGTGAACCGCGCTCCCCTGCCCTTGTCGCCCTTCGAGCCGACGATGTCGAGGTTCTCCTCGACGGTCATCATCGGGAAGAGCCGGCGCTCCTGCGGCACCACGACGAGACCGTCGTTGACGAGGTCCCAGGGCTTGCGGCCACGGACGTCCTCGCCGAACAGCTCGAACCGTCCGGCCTTGGTGGTCAGGATGCCCAGCACGCCTTCGATGAAGGTGGTCTTTCCGGCACCGTTGGAGCCGACCAGTGCGACCAGGGTCCCGCCCGGGATCGTCAGGTCGACGGACCTGACGATCTCCGAGCGTCCCCGCCACACACTGAACTGCTCGACGAGCAATGCGGTGTCCATGGCGATTTCCTCGTTCCTCGCGCCTCAGCGCTTGGGGTAGACGATCGTGGCGTTGGCGACGTCGTCCGGGAACACGGGCACGTACTTGCCGTCCTGGATCTGCGTCACGAGACCGACCGCGGCGGCGTTGAAGCCCTGCTCGTCGAAGTCGACGCCGTGGCTGACGATGTACAGGCCGTTGTCGTCGCCGTTGATGCCCGCGATGTCGACCTCGCGCAGCGCCTTGGTGATCGACTCGCGGTCGTCGACGTCGTCGGCGTTGCGCAGCGCCTCGGCGACCACGGCTCCCGCGGAGTAGTAGTAGGCGCCGACGCCGTCGGGCACCTGGCCGTCGTACGCCTCCTTGTAGTCGTCGACGAAGCCCTGCGGCGTCTGCTTGGCGTCGTCGCCCGGCTTGAGCTCGGCGGTCCAGTAGTTGCCCGCGACGTCGCCGTCGGCCGCCTCGGCGCCCACCGAGGAGATGAACTGGGAGTTGGTGTTGCCGCCCAGCGAGCCCAGCGTGGCCTTGGGCTGCCAGCCCGAGTCCTGCAGCGCCGGGTAGAACTGGAAGGCGCTCTGCGGGTTGCCGCCGAAGATCAGCAGGTCGGGGTTCGCCGCCTTCGCCTTCGCCACGAGCGGGCCGAAGTCGCTCGTGGAGGCCTCGTCGAAGGTGAGCGTGTCGATCAGCTCGACGTCGGGGAACTCCTTCTCCAGGGTGCCCGCCCAGGCCTTCCCGGCCTCGGGGAACGCGCCGGTGCTGGCGTTGATCATGTACGCGGTCCTGATCGGGTCGCCGGCCTCCTCCGAGCCCTTCATCACGGCACGGACGCCTTGCGCGGACCAGCCCTGGTCGGCCAGGACCGACGGGGCCAGCTTGAAGACGTGCGAGCGGCCCTCGCCGATGATGACGTCGCCGGCCTCCATCGGGACCAGCAGCGGGACCTTGAGCTGGTCGGCCGCCTGGGCGCCCGTCACGGTCAGCGGCGTGGACGAGGCGCCGAGGATCACGTTGACGTCCTCGCCGACGAGACGCCGCATCAGGGCGGGCACCTCCTCGGGCTTGGAGCGGTTGTCCAGGGCCACGACCTCGATGTCGCGACCGTCGATGCCACCGGCCTCGTTGAGGTCCTCGACGGCGAGCTTGAAGGAGTTCAGGCTCTGCACGCCGTACGGGGCGGCGATGCCGGTCAGGGCCGCCACCACGCCCACCTTGATCGGGGCGTCGTCGCCACCCTCGTCGTCTCCACCGGCGCATGCCGAGAGGAGCAGGGTGCCGGCCAGCGGGAGCGCGATGGCCGCCCGCAGCGCCGAGTTGCCTCGGCCTCGTCGTGTCGACTTCATGGTCATCTTCCTTTCGGGGGGTGGTGGGCTGGTGTGCCCGTGACGCTCCGGTGCCGGCCGCTTCATCGGCCACTCCAGATCGGTTCTCTCTTCTCGCGGAAGGCACGAGCGCCCTCCGCGCGGTCCTGGCTGAAGTACGGGCTCGGGCCCGGGTCGAGTCGCAGCGCGGCCGCGATCGGCAGCGAGGAGCCGAGGTTGACCATCGCCTTGTAGCGACGGATGGTGACGGGCGCGCGCGAGGCGATGAGGTCGGCCGTGCGCCGCGCGTCCTCCTCGAGCTCGTCCGCCTGGACGGCGCGCGACACGAAGCCGATGCGCTCCGCGTGCTCGGCGTCGAACGGCTCGGCGCCGTAGAGGATCTCGAACGCGTGCGTCGCGGCGACCAGTCGCGGCAGCATCTGGCTGCCGAAGTTCGCGCCCAGCCCGACCTTGGCCTCCGGCAGCAGGAAGCGGGCGTCGTGCGAGGCGATGCGGATGTCGCACGCCATCGCCAGCTCCATCCCGCCGCCGACCACCCAGCCGTCGAGGACGGCGATCGTGGGCTTGCGGCACTCGAGCACGGTCTCGTAGACGTTGCGGGTGGTGCCGTGCATCGGCTCGTACGGACGCGCACCGGCGTCGTCGCCCGCCGCCATCTCCTTGAGGTCGGCGCCGACGGAGAACGCCTTGCGGCTCGTGGACCCGAGGGTCACCGCGCGGACCGAGTCGTCGCGGTCGAGCTCGGCGAACACCTCCACGAGTCGCTGCTGCACCGAGGAGCTGAGCGCATTGAGGCGCTCGGGGCGGTTGAGCCGCACCTCCGCGACCCCGCCGCGCCGCTCGACGAGCAGCTCCTGGTCGATGGTCACCACGGTGCCGACTCCCCCACGCCGCGCGCCGTCACGGCCGGGTGCGGAGGCGTGAGGACCTCCCACAGGCCGGGCGCCTCGGGGAACACGAGTCGCTCGCCGAGGAAGTGCGACCACTCGTGCTGCGTGCCGTACTCGTCCTGCCAGCTCCAGAGCCGCCGCGTGAGCAGGTGCAGGCGGTGCTCCTCGGTGGCGCCGATCGCGCCGAAGACCTGGTGCGCCGACCGGGCGAGGCGACCCGCCTGGATCCCGAGCGTGACCTTCGCGGACGCGGCCGCCAGCACGCGGTGGTCGGGCGCGGCCGCCACGGTGGACTCCACCGCGGCGCGCGTCGCCGCGGCCGCCTGCGCAACCGTGACCACGTGCTGCTGGATGGCCTGGAAGGCGCCGATGGGCTGGCCGAACTGGTGGCGCTGGCCGGCGTACTCGACGACCAGCTCCGCGATCGTGTCCATGGCCCCCGCGGCCGCCGCGGCCCGAAGCAGGGCGCCCCGCGCCCGTGCCTCACGCAGGTCGACGCCCTCGGTCGAGCCGACCTGGGCCGCGCCGACCCGCTGACGCTCGACCGTGACGGTGTCGCGGGGCTCCCCGGCCAGGTTCGCGCCCTCCGTCACGTCGAGCGGCTCGAGCGCCACCAGGCGGCGTCCGGACTCCGTCTCGACGAACGCCAGGACGAGCTCGGCGTGGCGGGCCCACGGCACGCGCCGCAGGGTGCCCTCGACGACGAGGCCGTCGTCGTCCTGCTCCACGACGGTGAGGACGTCGCCCGTGGAGACCGCCGGCACGACGAGTCCCGCGGGCAGCTTCAGGTCCGCGGCGGACGCGAGCCAGGCCGCGAGGCCCGCCTCGACGAGCGGGAGGCCCAGGGCGTGCGTCCCGACGGCGGTGGCGACGGCGCAGAACTCGGCCAGGCCGACCTCCGGCTCGTCCGGGTCGATGGACGTGTAGCCCTGGTCGTCGAGCGTCGACCACAGGTCAGGGCTCCACGTCGCGATGGCCTCGTGGCCGTCGCGCGCGGCGCGGGCCGTGACGATGTCGTTCAGGGCCGTGAACAGCTCCCGGGAGAGGTCGCTCATGCCGATTCCTTCCTCGAGCGCTGCAGGGACTTCCAGACGACGGTCCGCAGGACCTCGTTCGTCCCGCCGCGGAGCGTGAACGTGGGCGCCGTGATGACCGCGTCGGCCAGCAGCCCCTCGAGTCCCGGCGCGGTCGGGTCCAGCTCGCCACCGACGAGGGTGCGCAGCTGCTCGATCGCCTCCTGCTCGAACTGCGTGCCGAGGTCCTTGACCAGCGCGGCCTCGACGGCCGGGGTCTCGCCCCGGTCGAGCGCCCGGGCGATGGACAGCGACATCGAGCGCAGCGTCATGTACGTGGAGAACGTGCGGCCGAGCGACGTGAGGACGTCGTCCGGGAGGTCGCGGTGACGGAGCTCCTCGTAGAGCCGCGCGAGCACCGGCATCACGGAGAGGAACCGGTCGGGGCCGGAGCGCTCGTGGGCCAGCTCGGACGTCACCTGGTGCCAGCCGTCGCCCTCCTGGCCCAGCACCATCGAGTCGGGCACGAAGACGTCGTCGAAGTGCACCTCGTTGAAGTGGTGGAAGCCGTTCAGCAGCCGGATCGGCGACACGGTCACGCCGTCGGCGCGCAGGTCGACGAGGAGCTGGCTGAGACCGACGTGCTTGCGGCCCTCGGCGGGCGAGGTCCGGCACAGCGTCACGACGTAGTCGGCGTACTGGGCCCCGGAGGTCCACACCTTCTGGCCGTTGAGCAGCCAGCCGCCCTCCGTCCGCGTCGCCCGGGTGCGGACGGACGCGAGGTCCGAGCCGCTGTCCGGCTCGCTCATGCCGAGGCAGAACCACACGTCACCCGCGACGATCCGCGGCAGGAACTCGCGCTGGTGCTCCTCGCTGCCGAAGCGGACGAACATCTGGGCGGTCTGACGGTCGCCGACCCAATGGGCGCTGATCGGGGCGCCGGCCGCGAGCATCTCCTCGACGACGACGAAGCGCTCGACCGCCGTGCGGCCGGGTCCGCCGTGCTCCTTCGGGATGGTCATGCCGACCCAGCCCCTCGCGGCGACGCGGCGGCTGAACTCCATGTCGGCCTCGGCGTTGATGCCCAGCCCGACGCCGAGCCCGTTCGCGCGCTCCTGCGCCATGAACTCGCGCACCTCGTCGCGCAGGCGCAGCTCGTCCTCGGTCAGCGGCTCGGCCGCGAAGCGCATCACGCCTGCTCCCGCTGGTGGCGCAGGCGGCGCGCCTGGGTCCACAGCTGGACGCCTCGCTCGACCTCGAGCGCGGCCGCCCACGGCAGCGGGGTGGACTGCGTCTCGAGGTTGAAGCTGCGCTTCGCCCGCCGAGCGACGAGAGGGTCGCGAGCCACGTGCTGCGCGATCTCCAGCGCGGTCTTCTCGGTGTCCTCGTCGGGGACGCAGACGCCGACGAGCCCGAAGCCCTTGGCCTCGCGGCCCGAGACCTCCTGGCTGAAGAGGCCGAGCGTCGCGGCGGCCTCACGACCGGCGAGGCGACGCACGAGGGTGAAGAACCCTCCGCCGGGGTGGATGCCCGCCGCGAGGAAGCCGGCCAGCAGGCGGGCGTCATCGGCGGCGACCCGGAGGTCGGCCGCCAGCGCGAGGTTGAGGCCCGCGCCCACGGCGGCACCGCGGACGGCGGCGATCGTCGGCGCCTTGAGCTCGCCGAAGCGGACGAACGAGCCGTACATCTCGTCGGTGTCGGCGTAGGCCTCGTCGCTGAGCGGGTCGTCGCCGTAGGTCTCGGCCCAGGTCGACGTGTCGGCCCCGGAGCAGAACGTGCCACCCGCGCCCTGGATCACCGTGCAGCCGATCGACGCGTCGGCGTCGATCTCCTCGCACACGGCACCGAGATCGCGCGCCATCTGCTGGGTGAGCGCGTTCTTGATGCGGGTGTTGTCGACGGTGATCACCGCGACCGCGCCCACGCGGTCCAGGCCGATACGTCCGGTCATGCTGTCTCCCTTTCGAGGGTCATCAGGAAATCGAGGGCGAGCACCGGGCGCTCCGCGCGGTCGAGGACCCGCACGGGGTTCACCTCGAGCTCGCGCAGGGCCGGGCCCGCGATGTCGGCGACGTGGCTCACCCGGGCGACGAGGTCGGCCACGGCGTCCACGTCGAGCGCCGGCGAGCCGCGGAAGCCCGTGAGCAGCGGGGCGGCCTTGAGGTCGAGCAGGAGCGCGCGGGCCCGCGTGGCGTCCACGGGCGCGAAGGTCGTCGCGGTGTCGGCGTAGAGCTCGGTCGCGGTGCCGCCGAGGCCGACCGTCACGAGCGGCAGGCCGCCGTCGGTGCGGGTGACGCCGACGATCAGCTCGACGCCGGCCGGCACCATCTCCTGCACCAGGACGCCCTGCGGATCGTCGGCGGCGAAGTCCTCGAGCATCGTGCGGGCGACGCCGGCGACCTCGGTCGCGTCGAGTCCCAGACGGACGCCGCCGCGCTCGGTCTTGTGGGCGATCCCCGCGGCCTGGATCTTCACGACGTAGGCGCGGTCTGTCCCGAGCGAGAGCGACTCGGCCATCGCGACGTCCGTGACGAGCCGCGCATCGGGCGTCGCGATGCCGGCGGCGGCCAGGATCTCCTGCGCCTGGGACTCGGTCACGGTGCCCGTGAGGTCGTCGAGGAGGCGGCGGACGACGGTCTCGTCGAAGCCCGAGGGCCGTCCGCCGGGCCGGACCGGCGCCGGCACGCGGCGCAGCGACGCGATGGCACGCATCGCCTGCTCGGACGAGTCGAAGACGGGGACGCCCGCCTCGCGGAGGATCTCGCGACCCTTGACGGTCTGCTCGCGGGCCGCGGCCCAGACCAGGGCGACGGGCTTGCTCACCTGCGGGATCAGCTCGGCGAGTGCCGTGGCCATCGAGGCGGCCAGCTCGCCCGTGACGAGGGTGAGCGCGATGACGATCGCGTCGACCTCCTGTGCGGCGCAGCCGATCCGGCAGACCTCGACGAAGTCGTCGATCTCGCTGGAGCGGAAGATCTGCGCCGTCACGTCCACCGGGTTGTCGATCGCGCCGAAGTCGGGCACCAGGGTGGCGAGTCGCTCCTGCGTCTCGGGGCGCAGGTCCTCGATCGTCAGGCCGAGCTCGTGGGCCTTGTCGGCGGCCAGGCTCCCGGCGCCGCCCGAGGTCGTGACGATCACGGTCGACGGCCCGGCGCTGCGGGGCAGGGCGAGGTGGGCGTGCGCGAGACGGACGAGGTCGTCGATGTCGGAGGCCTCGACCACGCCGTGCTCGCGTGCGGCGACCCGGTAGGCACCGTCGTCGCCGACGATCGCGCCGGTGTGGGAGGCCGCCGCCTTCGCGCCGGCGGCGCTCGTGGCCGACCGCAGCACGATCAGCGACGTGTCGAGCTCCTGGGCGCGGGCGGCCAGGTCGCGGAACTCGCTCTCCCCCACGGCGCTCTCGAGGTAGAGCGCGAGCACCTCCGTCTCGGGGAGCTCGACGAGGTGCCGCGCCACCTCGACGGTGGTCAGGTCGGCCTGGTTGCCGGTGCTGACCCAGCTGGAGATCCCGATGCCCTGCTCGCGCGCCATGCTGAGGATGGAGCCGCCGACGGCGCCGCTCTGGCCGACGTACGCGAGGCCGCCGGTGCGCACCGGACCGAGCTCGAGCGCGGCGGTGAAGGTGCCGTAGAGGCGGTGCGTCGTAGACAGCACGCCTTGACAGTTGGGTCCGATGACGCGGACGCCGTGCTCCCGCGCGGCGGCGGTCAGCTCGGCCTGGAGGCGGACGCCCTCGTCGCCGGTCTCGGAGAAGCCGGACGCGAACACGACCGCGGCCCGGGCGCCGGCGGCGGCGACCTGGGGCATGAGCTCGACGGCCGCCCGTCCGGGCACCATCAGCAGCGCGAGGTCGACCGGCGCGGGCAGGCTCGCGAGGTCCGGGAAGCACGGGAGGCCGCGCAGGGTCTCGTAGCCGGGGTTGACCGGGTAGACGTCGCCGTCGAAGCCGAACTCGGTCAGGTACTGCAGGGGGCGGGCGAACGGATTCCCCTCGCGGCCGGACGCGCCGACGATCGCGATGCGACGGGCGTTGAAGAGCGCGTCGATGCCCGGGTCGAGGGACTCCGGTGCGGCGTGGGGAGATGGTGATTCGAGGGCCACGATCCTGCTTCCTGTGCGGGTGGGGCCCTTGACAACCGGACGCTCCACTGTGTTGGCTGTCACACACCAAACATGAATCTGGCGCCACTGTCAACTACCGCCCCACGGAAAAGGACCCCATGAAGACCATCGCCACCGCAGCCGGCCGACACGTCCCCGTGACCGAGCTCGGACACACGCTCATGCACGAGCACGTCTTCGTGCTGAACGCGGAGATCGAGCGGAACTACCCCGGCCGCTGGGACGAGGAGGTCCGCGTGGCGGACGCGATCGCCAAGCTCGAGTCGGCGTACGACCGCGGCGTGCGGACGATCGTCGACCTCACCGTGGTGGGCCTCGGACGCGACCTCCCGCGCGTGCAGCGGGTCGCCGAGCAGGTGCGGATGAACATCGTCGTGGCCACGGGCCTGTACGCGTACGACGACGTGCCGATGTTCTTCAAGTTCCGCGGACCGGGGCTGCTGATCGACGGCCCCGAGCTGCTGACGGAGTTCTTCGTCAAGGACCTCACCGAGGGCATCGCCGACACCGGGATCACGGCCAGCATCATCAAGTGCGCCACCGACGCCCAGGGCATCACGCCCGGCGTCGAGCGCATCCTGCGGGCGGCCGCCCGCGCCCACCGGGAGACCGGCGCGCCGATCTCCACGCACACGCACGCCCCCACCGAGCGCGGCGCCGACCAGCTCGCCGTCTTCGTCGAGGAGGGCGTCGACCTGTCACGCGTCGTGATCGGTCACTCGGGCGACACGACCGACCTGGACTACCTCGAGCGACTGCTCGACCACGGGGTCTACCTCGGCATGGACCGGTTCGGCCTGGACCTCATGCTCTCCTTCGAGGACCGCGTCGCGACCGTGGCGACCCTGTGCGAGAAGGGCTACGCGGGGCAGCTGGTCCTGGCCCACGACGCCTCGAGCTACACGCACAATTTCGACCTGGATGCCAAGGAGAAGCTGATGCCGAACTGGCACTACGAGCACGTCCACGCGGACGTCCTGCCGGCACTGCGGGACCGCGGCGTGACCGACGCGCAGATCGAGCAGATGCTGGTGGCCAACCCGGCCGCCATCCTGGGATGACGTCAGTCCGGGACGGGGAGCCCCAGCGCCTGCGCCCACATCCGGCTGAGGGTCGTGACCACGGTCTCGGTGTCGTAGTCCTCGTCGAAGACGAGCCACATGTAGCAGAAGTTGCTCACCATCGAGGTCAGCGCGTCGGCCGCGACCTGGGCCGGGAGCGCGGGGTCGATGACGCCCGCCTCCTGCCAGCGGCGGATGCCACGCTCGGTGCGCGCCCGGAACATCGTGCGCGTCTCGCGGCGCATGGCCTTGAACTCCGGACTGAAGGTGGCGACCTGCTCGAGGATCATGATCATCCCCGCGTCGGCCTTGTAGCCCTCGACGTACCGGCGGGTCGCCGCCTCGATGCGCTCGTAGGGCGAGGCCCCCTCGGGCAGCCGCGACGCCGCCACCTCGAACATCCGTCCGTTCACCTGCGCGATCGCGGCGCGGAAGATGTCCTCCTTGGAGTCGAAGTAGTTGTAGAAGCTGCCGTTGGCCGTGCCGGCCTCGGTGGTGATGTCGGTGATCTTCGTGTCCAGGAAGCCCTGGCGTGCGAAGACGACCGAGGCCGCATGGAGCAGGTTGTCGCGCGTCCTGCGCCCCCGCTCGGTCAGCTGCTTGTCATGTACCGGTGCCACGTCCGCCCCTCGTCTCCAACGTCTCGCCACTGCGCATTGTGCACGACGCGCGAGCCCGTACGCGGGACCGCGATGGGAACCGATGATAGTTGACAATGGCGCCAGGTTCAACTTACAGTGACCTGCACCACAGAGCACGGCACACCCCTCGCAGCAACGGAGGCCGCATGTCCCACCACCCCACCCCGGAGCAGTCCGCACTGGACGCCTGGCTCGCCGCGTTCGCGTCGGCGCTCGAGCGCGAGGACAGGCAGGCGCTCGCGTCCCTGTTCACCGAGGACGCCGACTGGCGCGACATCGTCGCGTTCACGTGGGACTTCAGCACCGCGGTCGGCCCGGAGGCCATCGCCGACCGGCTGCTCGAGACGAACGCCGAGACGCGCGCCAGCCAGGTGCTCCCGGACCTGACGCGGACGCCGACCTCCCGGGTGCGGCGCGCCGGCGAGGAGGTCGTCGAGGGCTTCCACACGTTCGAGACCTCGGTCGGCCACGGCACGGGCATCGTGCGGCTGCGCGAGGAGCCCGACGGCCGCATGCTCGCCAAGACGCTGCTCACGACGCTGCAGGAGCTCGAGGGCTTCGAGGAGCGGCGCGGCGCCCGCCGTCCCCACGGCACCGCCTACTCGCGCACCTTCGGCGGCCAGAACTGGAAGGACCTGCGCGAGGCCGAGCGCGCCTACGCCGACCGTGACCCCGAGGTCCTGGTCGTCGGCGGCGGACAGGCCGGCCTGACGATCGCGGCGCGCCTGCGCACCATCGGCGTCGACGCCCTGGTCATCGACGCCCACGAGCGCGTCGGCGACGTGTGGCGCAAGCGCTACCACTCCCTCACGCTGCACAACGAGGCGTGGGTCGCGAGCCTGCCCTACCTGGAGTTCCCCGACACGTGGCCGACCTACATCCCCAAGGACAAGCTCGCCGACTGGTTCGAGTTCTACGCCGAGGCGATGGAGCTGAACACGTGGACCAGCACCCGCCTGGTCTCGGGCCGCTACGACGAGTCCGCGGACCAGTGGACGGTCGAGCTGGACCGCGAGGGCACCACGGTGACGATGCAGCCGCGTCACGTCGTCATGGCCACCGGCAGCGTCAGCGGCATCCCGAGCATGCCGAAGCTCCCGGGGCTCGACGAGTTCGCCGGCGAGGTCATGCACTCGAGCCGCTACTCCTCCGGCGCCGAGTTCCGAGGCCGCAGGGCCCTCGTGATCGGCACGGGCACCAGCGGCCACGACGTGGCCCAGGACCTCCACGCCCTCGGCTCGGAGGTCTCCATCGTCCAGCGCAGCTCGACCACTGTGGTGAGCCTGGAGCCGAGCGGCATCTCGGTGTACGCGCTCTTCTCCCAGGGCCTGCCGCTCGACGACGCCGACCTGATCGCGGCGGGCAACTCGTTCCCCACGCTCATCAAGGCGAACCAGCTGCTCGCCCAGCAGATGCTGAAGGACGACGCCGAGCTGCTCGAGCGACTGCACGCCGTCGGCTTCCGGACCGACATCGGCGAGGACCACACCGGCTTCCACCTGAAGTACAACCGCCGTGGTGGTGGCTACTACATCAACGTCGGCTGCTCGGACCTGATCGCCGACGGCGAGGTGGGCCTCATCCAGCACGACCAGATCGAGCGCTTCACCGCCGACGGCGTGCGCCTGCGCGACGGCTCGGTCCTGCCGCTCGACCTCGTGGTGATGGCGACCGGCTACGGCAACCAGCAGGAGGACGTCCGCCGCTACTTCGGCGACGAGGTCGCCGACGCCGTGGGCCCGATCTGGGGCGTCGACGACGACGGCGAGATGCGCAACATGTGGCGCCGCACGGCCCAGCCCGGTCTGTGGTTCCACGCCGGCAGCCTGGCCGCGTGCCGCGCCAACTCCAAGTACCTGGCCGTCCAGATCAAGGCCGAGCTCGAGAAGATCGCTCCGGCGAGGAGGACCGCATGAAGCTCCAGATCACCGAGGCCCACGACCTCGTCCGACAGGCGATGGCCCGGTTCGGCTACGACGACGCCCAGCAGACGATCATCGCCGACCACCTCATCGACTGCACCGTCCGCGGCTTCGACGTCGGCGGGCTCCCCCGCGCCGCGACCCTCGTCGAGCGGCTCGGCAGGTCCGAGCCGTTCGGCCCGGTCGTCGTCGAGCAGGAGACCGCGTCCAGCATCGCGCTCGACGGCGGCGACCAGCTCGGCTACATCGTGGCCAAGCAGCTGACCGAGACCCTCATCGAGAAGGCCCGGCACGTGCCGGTCGTCGCCGGCACCGCGCGCAACACGTGGTGCACCGGCATGTTCACGTACTACCTCGAGATGGTGACCGCCGCCGGCCTCGTCGGCTTCGTCGCCAGCAGCGGAGGTCCCACGGTCGCGCCGCACGGCGGCACCGAGGGACGGTTCGGCACCAACCCCGTGGCGTGGGGCTTCCCGACGCCCGGCCAGCCGATCATCTGGGACATCGGCACGTCGGCGGCGATGCTCGCCGACCTGTCGTTCGCCATCAAGACCGGCCAGGAGCTCGCTCCCGGCCTCGCCTTCGCGCCCGACGGCTCCCCCACCACCGACGCGGCTGCCGCGCTCGACGGCGGCGCGATCGCCCCGTGGGGCGGCCACAAGGGCTCGGGCCTGGCGATCAGCGCGCAGCTGCTCGGCATGATGTCCGGTGCCGAGACCGATCCACCCTGGCTCACCGACATGGGCTTCTTCATGGTCGTGATGGACCCGAACGCGTTCTCGTCGGACTTCCCCCAGCGCGCCGGCGAGTACGGCGACTGGGTGCGGTCCACGCGTCCGGCCGACCCGGACTCCCCCGTGCGCATGCCCTTCGACCGCTCGGTCGCGGCCCGCGACGCCACCTTCGCCGCCGGCGAGATCGAGGTCTCCGACGAGATCGTGAAGCTGCTGCGCGACTTCGTGGAGTCCCCCGCATGAGCGTCCTGTCCGACCTCGAGTCCTCCGACGACCCGGCGGTCCGCCAGGGCCTGGCCACCCGGCGCTCCGTCCTGGGCGAGGCCTACGTGGCCCGCACGCTGGAGCGACCGGCGGAGCCCGGCGACGACCAGCAGCACCTGCTCACGGGGCAGGTGTGGGGCACGCTGTGGAACCGCGAGGCGCTCGACCGGCGGTCCCGGAGCCTCGTCACGATCGCCCTCCTCGTGGCCGGGGGCCACGGGGACGAGCTCGAGGCCCACGTCCTCGGGGGCCTGCGCAACGGACTGACGCCCGAGGAGATCACCGAGGTCGTCATCCACTGCGGCGCCTACTGCGGCGCCCCCGTCGGCCTGGCGGGCATGCGCCGGGTCAAGGCCGCCCTCGCGAGGGAGGCGGCCACCGCCTGACCGCGGGGTCGTCGTCCCCCTTCACGACGACCCCGCGGGCAGGATCACAGCGAGGCCGGATCGAGGTCCAGGACGGTCCGGTCGAGCGAGGCCAGGAGGTCGAGCTGGGGGTCGACCTTCGGCAGCTCGAAGGCGAAGAAGTAGCGCGTCGCGGCGCGCTTGCCCTCGAAGAACGCGTCGTGGCGCTCCCCCACCGCGAGCAGCTGCTCGAGCCACACCCAGGCGACGACCACGTGGCCGGCGGCCTCGAGGTAGACCGCGGAGTTCGCCAGGGCGACGGCCGGGTCGCCACCGGCCCACAGCTGGCCCGTGACCTCGACGAGGCGGTCGACGCGGGCATCGAGCTGCTTCGCGTAGTCGGCGGTCTCGTCCGCGGCGGCGGCACGCGCCACCGTGGCCTTGATGGTCTCGACGAGGGTCGCCAGCCAGGCGCCCCCTCCGGCGATGACCTTGCGGCCGAGAAGGTCGAGGCTCTGGATGCCGTGCGTGCCCTCGTGGATCGGGTTCAGCCGGTTGTCCCGGTAGAACTGCTCCACGGCGTAGTCGCGGGTGTAGCCGTAGCCGCCGTGCACCTGGATCGCCAGGTCGTTGGCCGCCAGGCACCACTGCGAGGGCCACGACTTGGCGATCGGCGTGAGGACCTCGAGGAGGTCGTGCGCGCGGGTCCGCGCGGCCTCGTCGGCACCGGTGGCCTGCTCGTCGATGAGCCGTGCGCAGTACAGCAGCAGCCCGAGGCCGCCCTCGACGTAGGACTTCTGCGCCAGCAGCATCCGGCGAACGTCGGCGTGCGCGGTGAGCGGCACCATCGGCGCCGACGGGTCCTTCGCGCCGGGGATCCGGCCCTGCGTGCGGGTCTTCGCGTAGTCGAGCGCATGCAGGTAGCCCGTGTAGCCGAGTGCCACGGCGCCCATGCCCACCGAGATCCGCGCCTCGTTCATCATGTGGAACATCTGCGCGAGGCCCTGGCCCTCGTCGCCCACGAGGTGGCCGACGGCACCGGCCGCGCCGCCGGGGGTGGCGAGACCCTCGCCGAAGTTCAGCAGCGTGTTCGTGGTGCCGCGCCAGCCCATCTTGTGGTTGAGGCCGACGAGGGCGACGTCGTTGCGCTCGCCGATCGAGCCGTCCTCGTTCACGAGGTGCTTCGGCACGATGAACAGGCTGATGCCCTTCACGCCCGGAGGCGCGCCCTCGACCTTGGCCAGGACGAGGTGGACGATGTTCTCGGTCAGCTCGTGGTCGCCGCCGGAGATCCACATCTTCGTGCCGAACAGGCGGTAGGTGCCGTCCTCCTGCCGCACGGCGCGTGTCGTGATGTCGCCGAGCGACGAGCCGGCCTGGGGCTCGGAGAGACACATCGTGCCGTACCAGCGGCCCTCGATCACCGGCACCGCGTACGTCTGCACCTGCTCGGGCGTACCGTGCTCGACGAGCAGGTTGGCGTTGCCGGTCGACAGGAACGGGTACGACGCCGCGGCGGCGCTGGCGGCCTGGAAGAACGCGAACGCACCCTGGCTGACCGTGAAGGGCAGCTGCATGCCGCCCAGGTCGGCGTCGAAGACGCCCGCGGGCGTCCCCGAGTCGCGGTAGACGGCGAGCGCCTCACCCAGCTCGGCGGGCAGGACGACCTTGCCGTCCTCCCCCACGACCGGCTCGTTGGCGTCGAGCAGACGGTTGATGGGGGCGAACCGCTCGGTGGCGATCGTCTCGGACAGGTCGAGGACCGCGTCGAACGTCTCGCGCGAGTGCTCGGCGTACCGCTCCCGCTCGGTCAGCTCGGCGGCCTTGAGCCAGTCGAACAGTAGGAAATCGACGTCCCGACGGGACAGCACCACGGACATGGGAACTCCTGACTAAGCGCTTGCTTAGTCACACGATAGCCGAGAACGGCTCAGCCGAGCGAGCGGATCTCCTCGCGGAGCAGACCCATCTGCGCATCGAGGTCCGCCGCGGTGCTCGCCACCTCGGTCAGCTTGTCGTGCAGGTGCTCGGGGACGTGCGTGCCGTACTTGTAGTAGATCTGGTGCTCGACGCTGGCCCAGAAGTCCATCGCGATGGTGCGAATCTGCACCTCGACGGGCACGTGGACCGTGCGGTCGGACAGGAACACGGGCAGCTCGATGATGAGGTGCAGACTCCGATAGCCGTTCGGCTTCGGGTTCGCGATGTAGTCCTTCGTCTCCAGCACCGTGAGGTCCTGCTGCTGGGTGAGCATCCGCGCGAACCGGTAGGTGTCCTCGACGAACACGCACGAGACGCGGATGCCGGCGATGTCGCGGATCTGCTCGCGGATCGCGCCGAGGTCACGCGGGCAGCCGACGCGGTCGACCTTCGCCACGAGGCTCTCGAGGGTCTTGAGCCGCGACTTCACGTGCTCGATCGGGCTGTACTCGTGGGCGAGCTCGAACTCCTCGCGCAGGATCGAGATCTTCGTCTCGACCTCGTCGAGCGCGAACTTGTACTCCATGAGGAAGGAGGACATCTGCTGCTGCGTCTCGCGCAGGCGGCGCCGGAACTCGACGGGTCCGTGCGGGGCTCCGGCCAGCTGGCGCAGGACCCCGATGTCGAGATCGGACGGCTCCTCCGTCCCACTCTCGGTCTCGCCGGCCGCTGATCCGCTCACGCTCATGCGCCCATCGTGCCCGGTCGACGAAAGCGCGGCGCGCCGATCAACTGCGCCAGTCCTTGAACCCGAGCACGATCAGGCGCATCTGGCGACGCGCGCCCTCGCGGATCCTGGCCTCGAGATCCGGCCGCCCCTCGGGCATCTCGACGACCTCCTCGGCGTTCGCCACCATGTTGCGGACGAAGAGGCGCGAGACCATCTGGACGTCGTCGGCGCTCCAGTTCTCGATGTTGGGCAGCCGCGCCAGGACGACGGCGAGCTCGGAGACGAAGAGATCGAGCTCGTGCCCGATGGCGCGCCGCACGACCTCGGACCCACCGACGCGCTCGCGCGCGACGAAGGCGAAGTCGGCCTTGTTCTCTTTGACGGCGTCGACGAGGATCTCGGCCGCGGCGTCGATGATCTGCAGGAAGACCTCGGGGTCGCGCGAGGCGTCGCGGATCATGGTGCGCAGAGTGCCGAAGCACCGCTCCACCAGCGCGAGGCCCAGCTCGTCCATCGAGGCGAAGTGCCGGTAGAAGGCCGCGGGCACGACGCCGGCGCGCTTCGCGACCTGGCGCAGGCTGGTCTGGGCGAAGCCCTGCTCGCTGCTCAGCTCGAGCGCGGCGTCGAGCAGCGCACCACGCGTGCGCTCCTTCTGCAGCTGACGCGCACTGACGGCCTCGGACACGGCCCCAGCCTAGGGGGACGACGCGCGGGGCAGCCAGACGGTGGATCCCCGGGCGGGCTCACCGTCGCCCGCGGTGCTGTCGCCCGCGCGAGGACTGGGTGAACACGTGTTCCACGACACGGCACGTCGTGTTGACCCACGGGGCCCCTACCTGAGATGCTTTGGTGAACAGATGTTCACTGATTGATGACAACCCCGCACCCGACAGGAGTCCCATGGGACTGATCCGCAAGGCCCTGGCCTCATCGGTCGTCGCCAAGGTGACGTCTCCGCACCATCCGGACGACTACCTGACACTGGTGCACCCCATGCTCACGGTGAAGGCCGTGCGCGGTCGGGTCGTGGACGTCATCCGCGAGACCGGCGCCGCCAGCACCGTCGTCATGCGCCCCAACGGCTCCTGGTCGGGCTTCGTCCCGGGCCAGCACGTCGAGTTCGGCGTCGAGGTCGAGGGCACCCGCCGCGTGCGCGTCTTCAGCGTCTCCAGCTCCGCGGAGCGCAAGGACGGCCTCTTCAGCGTCTCGGTGAAGGCCCACCCGGACGGCTACGTGTCGCAGTTCCTGCATGCCGGGAGCCTCGAGCCGGGCACCGTCGTCTACCTCTCCCCCGCGTCCGGCGAGTTCGTGCTGCCGCAGCAGGTGCCCGACCACGTGCTGCTGATCAGCGGTGGCTCCGGCATCACGCCCGTCATGAGCATGCTGCGCACCCTCGCCGACCGCGGCCACCAGGGCCGCGTCACCTTCCTGCACTACGCGCGCTCGCGCGAGGACGAGATGTTCTCGATCGAGCTCGACGCCCTCGCCCAGCTGCCCTTCGTCGACATGGTCCGCGTCTACACGCGCGACCCCGAGCCCGACGCCGAGCTCACCGGTCGCATCACGCTGGAGCACCTCAAGCGCCTCGACCTCGAGCCGACCACGACCCCCACCTGGGTCTGCGGACCGGCCGGCCTCATCGCCACGGTCACCGGGCTCTACGACGAGCTGGGCGCGAGCGACCAGCTCACGGCCGAGTACTTCAAGGTCCCGTCGGTGGACCTCGACGCCGAGGACGCCACCGGCAGCGTCTCCTTCGACGCCAGCGGCGTCGACGCGCCCAACTCGGGCGCCACGATCCTCGAGCAGGCCGAGGCCGCCGGCCTCAAGCCGGCCTACGGATGCCGCATGGGCGTGTGCAACACGTGTGCGGTCAAGAAGCTCCACGGCGCGGTGCGCCACGTCATCAGCGGTGAGGTCTGTGCCGACACCGACGAAACCATCAAGGTCTGCGTCAACGTCCCCGTGGGCGATGTCGCGGTCGACCTCTGAACGGAGAGAACATGTCCCTCTTGCGACGGTCCAAGCCCGCCCCGATCGAGCCGCTGAGCGCCAGCGACCACAACCAGGCCCCGGTGCCGCTGGTCGACGCCTACGACCCGAACCGCCGGTCCACGATCGGTCTCGAGTTCATGACGTACGAGCAGCTCGAGGAGTTCGGTGACGAGCTCGACGCCGTGCGCAAGCGCGTGCTCGACGACCTGGGCCAGAAGGACGCCGACTACATCCGACGCGTCCTGCGCGCCCAGAAGTGGTTCGAGGTGCTGGGCCGCATCGGCATCTTCCTGCCGATCTTCCCGCCCGCCTTCATCGCCGGCGTCATCTGCCTCTCCATCTCGAAGATCATCGAGAACATGGAGATCGGGCACAACATCATGCACGGTCAGTACGACTGGATGAACGACCCGATGATCGACGGCAAGCGCTACGAGTGGGACAACGTCGCCCCGGCCCATGACTGGAAGCACGGGCACAACTACATCCACCACACGTACACGAACATCCACGGCATGGACCGCGACATCGGCTACGGGCTGCTGCGCATCGACGAGGACCAGCCGTGGTACCCCAGCCACCGCTTCAACCTGCCGGCGGCGTTCATGCTGATGATCTTCTTCGAGTGGGGCGTGATGTACCACGGCCTGGAGGTCTCGGACTACATCAACGGCCGCATGAGCAAGGAGGAGTTCAAGGAGCACAAGGCGCGCGCGCTGAAGAAGACGCGCCGCCAGGTCTTCAAGGACTACGTGATCTACCCGGCCCTGGCCCTGCCGCTCGTGCCCATCATGGGCTGGTCCGCTCCCCTGTGGGTGCTGGGCGCCAACGTGGTCGCGAACATCGTCCGCAACATCTGGACGTTCCTCATCATCTTCTGCGGCCACTTCCCCGCGGGCGCCGAGACCTTCATGGAGGAGGACGCGCAGAACGAGAGCCGCGGCCAGTGGTACCTGCGCCAGCTCCTGGGCTCTGCCAACATCTCGGGCTCGAAGCTCCTGCACCTCATGTCGGGCAACCTCTCGCACCAGATCGAGCACCACCTGTTCCCCGACATCCCCGCGCGCCGCTACGCCGAGGTCAGCGTCGACGTGAAGCGCCTCGTGGAGAAGTACGGCCTGCGCTACAACACCGGCCCGCTGCCCAAGCAGCTGCTGAGCGTGGCGCGTCAGCTCGCGCAGTACAGCCGCAAGCCGTCGGACCCCTACAGGGTCGGCAACTCGCCGGAGTCCAAGGCCCTGCGTCGCGCCAAGCGCGAGGCGAAGCAGGCCGCACAGGCTGCCTGAACCTCACTCCACGCCCTCCGAGGCGCCCCGAATCCCTGGATTCGGGGCGCTTCGTGTTTTCCGTGGTGCATCTTTTCGCTGGCATTCCCGCATGCTTCCGCGGCGCGTGACGGGTGGGAAGAAAGTGATCACTGACTTTGTAACCACTAGTTGCACTTTCGTTTTCGTGGCTCTAGGTTGTGTGGTGTCTGTCACAGCCGTCTCTCCCGAGGGCACCTCTCGCGTTCTCGACGGGTCGGCTCAACTCCCATAGAAGGACACCCTTGTGAAGAAGATGACGAAGACCGGAAAGGTCCTGGCGACAGGGGCAGCTGCAGCCCTGAGCGCCGGGGCCATCAGTGTGATCGGAGCCGCCAGCGCCAGCGCTGCGGACGTGACGTTGGAGAAGAACTTCCTCTACAAGTGTGAGGTGGTCGCCGGCGGCCTCAACCTGGGCATCCAGGACATCGGCGTCCGCGCCTCGACCGTCGTGCCCGACACGGTGACCCCCGGCCAGGTGATCCCCGAGACGCCGGTCAACATCACCCTCACCATGCCCGAGCTCCTGCGCCAGTCCACGGCGCTGCTGCTCGGTGGCCGCGAGGCTGCGGGTTCGTCGACCGACTCGGCCGTCACCCTGACCACGGGTGGACAGACCACCACGGTCGCGATCCCGAACCTGGGCTCGCCGCGGACGCCGATCCCCCAGACCGCCAACGAGCCGTGGCTGATCCCCGCCACCGGCACCGTGCCGCCGATCACGACCCCGGACTACGCGGTCGACTCGGTGGTCGTGGGCATGCCGGCGACGTTCAACATCGCCGCAACCATCTACAAGGCGGACAACTCCACGATCCCGTCCACCCTCTCCTGCACCGGCCCCGCCGACCTGGCGCTGGGCTCGATCGGTGTGACCGAGCCCACGACGGAGCCCACCACCGAGCCCACGACGGAGCCGACCACGGAGCCGACCACGGAGCCGACCACGGAGCCCACGACGGAGCCGACCACCGAGCCCACGACGGAGCCCACGACGGAGCCGACCACGGAGCCCACGACGGAGCCGACCACGGAGCCGACCACCGAGCCCACGACGGAGCCGACCACGGAGCCCACGACGGAGCCGACCACGGAGCCGACCACCCAGCCGACCACGGAGCCCACGACGGAGCCGACCACGGAGCCGACCACCCAGCCGACCACGGAGCCCACGACGCAGCCGACGACGCAGCCGACGAGCGACCCGGTCATCAAGGTGCCGTTCAAGCTGAAGGGCAGCACCACCATCAAGGCCGGCAACGGCACGGCGCCGCTCAACGGCAAGATCGCGGCCGACTTCAACCTCGCCACGGGCCAGTTCGTCGCCGACCTGACGCTGGACAAGACCCAGGCGAAGCTGAAGGCGCTGGGCTTCCTGCCCGTCGACGCTGACCTGGCCTTCACCTCGGTGGGCAAGACCACCGGTGGCATCAACCTGGCCAACGGCCAGCTGACCGCCAACTCGAAGGTCAACATCCAGATCACGTCGATCAAGTCGTTCGGCCTGAAGCTGGGCGGTGGCAGCAAGTGCCAGACGTCCAAGCCGTCCGACATCACGCTGGCGTCCAACGGCCGCTTCGATCCGCTCCAGGGCGGCTCGGTCTCCAGCACGTACTCGATCGCGAAGCTGCAGGGCTGTGGCCTGCTGAACGACGTCCTGTCGATCTTCGCCTCGGGTCCGGGCAACAAGCTGACCGCGACGCTCGCCCCGTGAGCAGCGTGATCATCACCAGCTGAACCCCGGGGAGGGTCCTGCCGCAGCCGCGGTGGGGCCCTCCCTCGTTCCGACGTGGAAGGCATGACATGAACAGGACGATCCGAGTGGCCCTCGCCGGGGCGGCGATGGGACTCGTGCTCGGCGGGTGCACCGGCTCCGCCGACGAGCCCGAGGCCAAGGCGAAGCCCGCGACGCCTCAGCAGCAGTGGGTCCAGGCGCTGTGCAAGGCGCTGGAGCCGACCACCGCCCCGGTGGAGCCCCCCTCGACCAGCGGCACCGCCGCGGAATCGCAGGAGGCGATCGTGGGGTTCCTGCGCACGCTGCGCGACCGGCTCGAGGCCCAGGCCACCGTGCTCGACGACGCGGGCGCTCCGCCCGAGGTCGATCCCGCCTCGTTCGACCAGGCGAAGGAGTCCCTCGCCTCCGGCGCGAAGACGCTCCAGGGCGTCATCAAGAACCTCAAGTCCGCCAGCTCCGCCGACGCCGACCAGATGGAGGCCACGCTGCTGCAGGTCAGCGAGTCACTGGCGGAGTCGTCGAGCTACGAAGGTCCCCTGGCCGAGCTGAGCGCGAGCGACGAGGGACTCAAGAAGGCCTTCGAGGACGACGAGACCTGTGCATCGATCATGAGCTGACCCGACCGACGCGTCCTGCGTGCCCCGGTGCCCTAGCGGTACCGGGGCACGTTGCGCTCCGAGGGCTTCGGCCACGGGTTGAACGTGCAGCCGCCCCGTCCCTTCGACTGCTGCATCATGACGGGCGCCTTCTGGCCCTTGCCGCCGCACGACTTGTGGTGCCAGCCGAGCCAGTGCCCGGTCTCGTGGTTGACCACCATGTGGCGGTAGCCCAGCAGCGTGGTGCCCTTGGCGGCGTTCCACGCCGGCGACGCGTGCTTCCAGCGCTCCTGGTTGATGATGACGTGGCGGCCGACGCGGCAGCTCCACGTGGACGAGCACGCGCTCGAGTAGGTGGGCACGCGCGACGCCTGCGCCAGCACGATCGTCATGGAGCCGCCGGACTTCACGCGCTTGAACCGGATGCCGGCGGCCCGCCAGCCGCGCGGGTCGTCGAGGATCTCGGCGACCTGGCGCTTGAAGGTCTTCACACTCGTGGTCATCTTGCCGTTCGTGACGATCGAGTACTTCACGGTGCGTCGCACGTCGCGCACGTGCTTGACCTTGCGCCACGGCGAGCGCCTCGAGACGGTCGTGTAGCCGGGGCGGCTCACGGTGACCCGCACGCGCAGGGTGCTGCCGACGTCCTGGGCCTTGAGCCGGTACTTCCACCGGTTGGCGCCCTTGATGGGCTTGCCGTTGCGCAGCCACTGGGTGCGGATCTTCAACCCGCCGACCGAGTAGCGGCCGACCGACCGCGTCAGCGTCTTGCCGAACCGGTGGGTGCCCTTCACCTTCGGGTTCTCGAGCACCACGATCCGCTGCGGCGCCGGCTGCGAGGTGGGCGCGACGGCCGCAGGGGCCACGGGCGTGGGGCCGGCCGCCTGGGCGGGCGCCGCCGAGAGCAGGCCCACGGCCAGGACGAGGGGAAGCAGCAGTCGCGCGAGCATGCGCTCAGGCTAACCCGCGGACTCCCGCTCCCCCGCATCGAGACGCGGCGGCCCTCACTCGTAGAAGACGCGCTCCACGACCTGGCGGGCCCGGCGGGTGATCCGCATGTAGTCGTTGACCATCTCCTCGGTGTGGTCCTGCCCGATGCCGAGGATGTGGGCGAGCCCGGTGCGGTCGGCGGCCGTCTCGACCATCGACTCGGCGGGCTTGGCGCGCCACAGCACCACGCCGTTGCGGATGCGGGTGACGAGCCGCCACGAGTCGATCAGCGCCTGGGCGTCGTCGGCCGAGAGGATCTCGGCGTCCGCGGCCGCCTCGAGCGCCTCGATCGTGCGGGTGGTCCGCAGCGCCGGAACGCGGTGCGCGTGCTGCATCTGGAGCAGCTGGATCGTCCACTCGACGTCGGCCAGGCCGCCGCGGCCGAGCTTGAGGTGCGTGTTCGGGTTCGCCCCGCGCGGGAGCCGCTCGGAGTCGACGCGCGCCTTGATCCGGCGGATGTCGCGCTCCTGCGAGGCCGAGAGGCCGCCCTCGGGATAGCGGAGCGGGTCGATGAGCTCGGTGAAGCGCGTGCACAGGTCGGGGTCGCCCACGGCGGCCTCGGCACGCAGCAGCGCCTGGGCCTCCCACGTGTCCGACCACTTCGCGTAATAGGCCGCGTACGCCTCGAACGTGCGCACGAGCGGCCCGTTCTTGCCCTCGGGTCGCAGCCCGGCGTCGATCTCCAGGGCCGGGTCGGCGCCGGCGGCGCCGAGCATCTGACGGATCAGCTGGGCGATCCACAGCGCGCACGCCTTGGCCTCGTCGACATCGGCGCCCTCGACGGGGTCGTGCACGAACATGACGTCGGCGTCGGAGCCGTAGCCGGCCTCGTGGCCGCCGAGGCGCCCCATGAGGACGATCGCGTTGCGGGTGGGCAGCGGACGGTCGTTCTCGAGGGTCCAGGCGGCCTCGGCGGTGGCGAGCGTGGCCGAGATCGTGGCGGTGTTGATCGCGGTCAACGCCTCCCCCACCTCGGTGACGTCGAGACGGCCCAGCACGTCGGACATCGCCACGCGCGACAGCTCGCGACGCCGGATCCGCCGGACGGCGCGCACGGCGCCCTCGGGGATCTGGTGGCGCTTCGCCGCCAACGTCATCTCGGTGTCGAGGCGGTCGAGGTCGCGCGGCACGAGCGCCGCGTCGTCACCGAGCAGCGCCACGGCGTCGGGCGCGCGGCGGATGAGGTCGGTGACGTACGTGCTGGAGGCCAGCATGTGCGCGAACTGCTGCGCGCCGGTGCCCTCGTCTCGCAGCTTGCGCAGGTACCAGGGCGAGTCGCCGAGCTCCTCGGAGATCTGCCGGAACGCCAGCAGCGCGGCGTCGGGCTGCGGCGACTCGGCGAACCACGACAGCATCGCCGGCAGCAGCGACCGGTGGATCACGGCGCGGCGGGTGACCCCGGAGGTGAGCGCGCCGATGTGGGCCATCGCGCCCTTCGGGTCGCTGTAGCCGAGCGCGGCGAGCCGGTCCTCGGCCGCCTGCGTGCTGAGCCGCAGCCGGTCCTCGGGCAGCGAGGCGACCGCCTCGAGCAGCGGGCGGTAGAAGATCTTCTCGTGCAGCCGGCTGACGATGCGCCGGTGCGCCTGCCACTCCTTGACCAGGTTGTCGGCCGGGTTCGTCGTGAAGCCCATGCTGCGGCCGATGCGGCGCAGGTCGTCGAGGTCCTCGGGCACCAGGTGCGTGCGCCGCAGCCGGAACAGCTGCATGCGGTGCTCGAGGGCACGGAGGAACTCGTACGCCTCCTCCAGGGCCGAGCCGTCGCGCCGTCCGACGTAGCCGCGATCGGTGAGCGCACGCAGCGCCTCGAGCGTGTTGGAGCTGCGGATGTTCTCGTCGACGCGCCCGTGCACGAGCTGGAGCAGCTGGACCGCGAACTCGACGTCGCGCAGGCCGCCGCTGCCGAGCTTGAGCTGGCGGTCGCGGTGGGCCGCCGGGATGTTCTCGATGACGCGGCGGCGCATGCGGCGGACCTCGGGCACGAAGTCCTCGCGCTCGGCGGCCTTCCAGACCAGCGGCCGCAGGGCCTCGAGGTAGGCGTCGGCGAGCTCGCGGTCGCCCGCGGCGTAGCGCGCCTTCAGCAGCGCCTGGAACTCCCACGTGACCGCCCAGCGGTCGTAGTAGGCCACGTGGCTGGCCAGCGTGCGGGTGAGCGGCCCCTGCTTGCCCTCGGGGCGCAGGTTCGGGTCGACCTCCCAGATCGTGCCCTCGGCCGTGTGGTCGCCGCAGATCCGGATGATCGCGGAGGCCATGCGGGTGGCGGCGGCCGCGGCCCGCTGCTCGTCGGCGCCCGCGACGGGCTCGTGGACGTAGATGACGTCGACGTCGCTCACGTAGTTGAGCTCGTGGCCGCCCGTCTTGCCCATCGCGATGACGGCGAGGCGCACGAGATCCGAGTCGTCCTCCTCGTCCGCCGCGATCCGCAGGGCGGCGCCGAGCGTGGCGACCGCGAGGTCGGAGAGCTCGGCCGACGACTGCGCGAACGTGGTGTGGGCGTTGAGGTCGCGCGCGGCGATCGCGGCGAGCTCGCGGTGGTAGCCCACGCGCAGCGCGTCGGGGTCGTCCACGTCGGCCAGCCAGTCGCGGTACTCCTGCTCGGTGGCGGGCCGCTCGAGCAGCCGCTCCCCCACGAGGTCGCGCACGTACTCGGGGTGCCGACGCCAGAACTCACCGATCGCCCGGCTGGTGCCCAGCACGATCAGGGTGCGCTGGCGCAGGACGGCGTCCTCCTCCATCGCGGCGACGAGCGCGGGACCCTCGTCGGTCTCGGCGATCGCCACGAGCGACGCGAGCGCGCCGTCGGGGTCGGCCACCGCCACGATCTGGTCGACGAAGTCGGACGAGATCTCGCCGAGCCGCGCCAGGTTCGCGGCGGCGGTCTCGGGGTCGGAGAAGCGGGTGCGGGTCACGCGCTCACAGGACCGGCATCAGCCGGTCGATCTCGAACTGGGTCACCTGCGAGCGGTAGTCCTGCCACTCCGCGCGCTTGTTGCGCAGGAAGAAGTCGAAGACGTGCTCGCCCAGCGTCTCGGCGACGAGCTCGCTGGTCTCCATGGTGCGGATCGCCTCGTCGAGGTTGCGCGGGAGCGGGGCGATGCCCATCGCACGCCGCTCGTTCTCGCTGAGCGACCAGACGTCGTCCTCGGCCTCCGGCGGCAGCTCGTAGCCGTTCTCGATGCCCTTGAGGCCGGCGGCGAGGATGAGCGCGTAGGCCAGGTAGGGGTTGCAGGCCGAGTCGGGGGCGCGCAGCTCGACGCGGGCCGAGCCCGACTTGTGCGGCTTGTACATCGGCACCCGCACCAGGGCCGAGCGGTTGTTGTGGCCCCAGCAGACGTAGTTCGGGGCCTCGCCGCCCCACGCGAGGCGCTTGTAGGAGTTCACCCACTGGTTGGTCACGGCGGTGATCTCGGGCGTGTGCTCGAGGATGCCGGCGATGAATGCGCGGCCGGTCTTGCTCAGCTGGTACTCGGCGCCCGCCTCGTAGAAGACGTTCTCGTCACCCTCGAACAGCGACACGTGCGTGTGCATGCCCGAGCCCGGGTGGTCGGTGAACGGCTTGGGCATGAAGGACGCCCACTTGCCCTGGCTCAGCGCGACCTCGCGGACGATCGTGCGGAAGGTCATGATGTTGTCGGCCATCGACAGCGCGTCGGCGTAGCGCAGGTCGATCTCCTGCTGGCCCGGGCCGCCCTCGTGGTGGCTGAACTCGACCGAGATGCCCATCGCCTCGAGCATCGTGATGACCTCGCGGCGGAAGTCCTGGCTGGCGCCCTGGGCCGTGTGGTCGAAGTAGCCGCTGTCGTCGACCGCGACGGGGCGCGTGCCGGGCTCGGGCTTGCTCTTGAAGACGAAGAACTCGATCTCGGGGTGCGTGTAGAAGGTGAAGCCCGAGTCGGCCGCCTTCGCCAGCGCCCGCTTGAGCACGTAGCGCGGGTCGGCGTACGAGGGGCTGCCGTCGGGCATCGCGATGTCGCAGAACATGCGCGCCGTCGCGGGCGTCTCGCCGCGCCACGGCAGGATCTGGAACGTCGACGGGTCCGGCTTGGCCAGCATGTCGGCCTCGTGCACGCGGGCGAAGCCCTCGATGGCCGAGCCGTCGAAGCCGATGCCCTCCTCGAACGCGCCCTCGAGCTCGGTCGGGGCGATCGCCACCGACTTCAACGAGCCGAGCACGTCGGTGAACCAGAGCCGGACGAAGCGGACGTCCCGCTCCTCGATCGCGCGTAGGACGAAGTCCTCCTGCTTACCCATGCGGTCAGTGTAGGGCCGCCGTCGCGCGGTCCGTGTCGCGGTTTCCGTCACCCGGCTCACGTCCGTCGGACGCCCTAGGCTGGGAGTCGTGCCCCACCTTCGTCTCGCCCTCGCCCAGGTCAACGCCGTCGTCGGAGACGTCGACGGCAACCTCGAGCTCGTCCTGCAGCACGCGCGCGACGCGCACGCCGCCGGGGCGCACGTGCTGGTCACCCCCGAGATGGTGCTGACCGGCTACCCGATCGAGGACCTCGCCTACCGCAAGTCGTTCATCGAGCGCTCGCAGGCTGCCGTCGCCACGCTGGCCGAGCGCCTCGCACAGGAGGGCCTGGGCGACCTCGTCGTCATCGTCGGCCACCTCGACCGCGCGACCCACGTGGAGGATCGGCTGGGCGTGCCGAAGAACGCTCCGGTCAACTCCGCCTCGGTCCTCACCGGCGGCGAGGTCGTGACCCGCTACGACAAGCACCACCTGCCCAACTACGGCGTGTTCGACGAGTTCCGCCACTTCGTGGCCGGCGACCGCACTCAGATCATCCAGGTGCACGGCGTCGACATCGCCATCGCGATCTGCGAGGACATCTGGCAGGACGGACCGTCCCAGGCGGCCAAGCACGCCGAGGCCGGCCTGCTGGTCGTGCTGAACGGCTCGCCGTACGAGGCCGCGAAGGACGACGAGCGGCTCGACCTGTGTGCCCGCCGCGCCCGCGAGGGCGAGTGCGCCCTGGCCTACGCCAACCTCGTCGGCGGCCAGGACGAGCTGGTCTTCGACGGCGACTCGCTCGTGGTCGACTCCCGCGGCGAGGTCGTCGCCCGTGCGAGGCAGTTCGAGAGCGAGCTGCTGATCGCCGACCTCGACCTGCAGGCCGCCACCGCCGCCATGCCCGAGCCCGGCACCCGGTTCGAGGGCCTGCTGGTCGAGCGCACCGTCATCAGCAGCGAGCCTCTGCCCGCCTACGAGCCCGTGAGCGGCAGCGTCGCCGAGCGATGGGACGACCTCGGCGAGCGTTGGCAGGCGATCGTCCTGGGCCTGCGCGACTACGTCGAGAAGAACGGCTTCACGTCGGTGCTGCTCGGCATGTCCGGCGGCATCGACTCCACGCTCGTCGCCGCGATCGCGTGCGACGCTCTCGGACCCGAGCGGGTCTTCGGCGTCTCCAACCCCAGCGAATGGTCCACCGAGCACTCGCGCTCCGACGCCGCCGACCAAGCCGAGCGCACCGGCCTCGACCTGCGCACGATCGCGATCGCGCCGATCTTCGACGCCTACCAGGACGCGCTCAGCCTCGACGGGATCGCCGAGGAGAACCTCCAGGCCCGCATCCGCGCGGTGATCTGGATGGGCCTGTCGAACCAGGAGAACCACCTGGTCCTGGCGTGCGGCAACAAGTCCGAGCTGGCCACCGGCTACTCCACGATCTACGGCGACGCCGTGGGCGGCTACGCGCCGATCAAGGACGTGCCCAAGACCGTCGTCTGGGAGCTGGCGAAGTGGCGCAACGCCTGGGCCGAGTCCCAGGGCCAGACGCCCCCGATCCCGCCGAACACGATCTCCAAGGAGCCCTCGGCCGAGCTGCGCCCGGGCCAGCGCGACTCGGACAGCCTGCCGCCCTACCCCGTGCTCGACGGCATCCTCGATGCCTACGTCGAGCGCGACCTCGGCTCGGCCGACGTGGTGGCCGAGGGCTTCGACCCCGCGATCGTCGAGAAGGTCATCACGCTCGTCGACCGTGCCGAGTACAAGCGGCGCCAGTACCCGCCGGGCCCGAAGATCAGCAAGCGCAACTTCGGTCGCGACCGGCGCGTGCCGATCACCAGCCGCTGGCGCGAGAGCCTCTGAGGCCTCAGCCCGCGCGGACCGACAGCAGGACGCGGATCTCGCCGCCGTCCTCGTCGGTCAGCAGCGGGTAGGTGAGGGTCTCGTCCACGGGCTCCTCCGGCTCCTCCCACGACGCGGTTCCCGTCCGCTCCTCGAGGCGCACCACCACGCGCTCGCCGTCGATGTCGCGAGGGCGCCGGTGGTCGTCGTCGGCGGACTTCGGCCACCACGACTCGTAGAACACGTCGCGACCGGCGACGACGAGGCGGTGCGAGACCGCGGGTCCCACGCTCCCCCATGCGGTGAGGCCGACGCCCTCGACCTCGACCGGCAGGTCGGCGTACGGCGGCTCCCCCAGCACCGGCACGAGCTCGTCGAGCACGAGGCGGGCCTGCTCCGCGTTGACCTCGTTGCCCGCCTCGACGAACGTGCGCACCGACGAGGAGCCCGCGGTGGTGCCGAGCACCGGCAGCGCGAGCACGCCGGCCGCGGCCGCGGTGGTGAGGGTGCGGATCCGGTCGTCGGTCGTGCCCTGGCTTCGCAGTGACGCGCGGGCGCGGTGATACGCCCAGAGCGCCACCGCGAACGTGAAGAAGACGGGTCCCGCCATCGTGAAGTCGAGGTAGACGATCCGCAGGTCGCCGCCGGTGCGCGTGCCCGCCCAGAACGTCGCCGCCACCGCGAAGAGCCCGATGACGACCGCGCTGGTCGCCACGTCGACGTCACGGTCGAGCCGGCGCCGGCGCCGATCCCGCCGACGCCAGACCACGGCGACGATCCCGAGCCCGATCAGCGCAGCGCCCGGGTAGGTGACGTCGCCGGTGTCGCGCCACAGGCGGATCCACGGGAAGACCATGTGGGTCAGGTGGACCCAGGCGTCGCCCGTGGGCGTGTCCTCGGTCTTCTCGGCCGTCGTGAGTGCGGCGATCTCGCCGATGTTGTTCGGCGAGTACGTCAGCACCTCGACCAGCGGTCCCAGCCAGCACACGAACGTGACCAGCAGGGTCCGGGCGACCTCGCCCGGTGCACTGCGGAAGCCCCGCCACCAGCGGCGGATCGTCAGGGCGAGCATCCAGGCGCCCAGCAGCCCGACGATCGGCGTGACGCCCAGGTGTGCCTGCCCGGTCCAGCTGACGCAGACCATGAACAGCGGCCACAGCCCCCGGTGTCCGAGCAGCATCCGCCAGGCGACGGCGAGGCTCGCGAGCAGGCCGAAGACCGTGGGCCACGGGTTCCAGGGCAGCACGAGCACCGAGCCGAACAGTCCGTAGAGGGTGACCGTGGCGCCGACCATGACCAGCAGACCCGGACGTCCCGCGGCGCGGTAGCCCGACCACAGCGACACGGCCACGAACGCGGCGAGCACCAGCGCGCAGCCCAGGAGCAGGCCCCACACCCGCCAGCCCGAGAGCAGGTACGGCAGCCCGATCACGTAGAACTCGAGGGGACCCGGGTGGTAGGCGAACACGCCTTCTACGGTCTGGTCGCTCGTCGAGCGCATGCCCACCAGCGGCCAGTGACCGGTCCAGGCGTCGTGGGCGCGGATCGCGATCATCGCGTCGTCGCCCTGGGGCAGCCAGCCCTCGGTCAGGCGTGAGACGAACCAGACGACGATCGGCACCATCAGCAGTCCGAGCGCGATCCAGAACCAGGCGTGCTCGCGCAGGGCGAGTCGTCGTCCGATCCGGGTGGGGATCGAGGCGGAGGAGGTCGACACGGAGCTCCTGGGCGGGGCGGGTTCGAGGTCCCGAGCAGTCTACGGTCGCCGGGCACCGTTCGCCGGGGGCTACCGTGTGGGCATGACTGAAGAGCCCGCACCGTACGGTTCCCGTCCCACCGCCTCGCCCGACGTGCGCAAGGTCCGCACGCACCACCTCGCGAAGTGGAAGTCCGAGGGTCATCGGTGGGCGATGCTCACCAGCTACGACCAGTACACCGCCCAGCTCTTCGACGAGGCCGGGATCCCCGTGCTGCTCGTCGGCGACTCGGCCGCGAACAACGTCTTCGGCTACGAGTCCTCGCTGCCCGTCACGGTGGACGAGCTGCTGGTCCTGGTGAAGGCCGTGACGCGTTCGGTGCAGCGCACGCTCGTCGTCGCCGATCTGCCCTTCGGCTCGTACCAGCGCGACCCGGAGCAGGCCTACGACACGGGTGTGCGGTTCATGAAGGAGGGGCTCGCGCACGCGGTCAAGCTCGAGGGCGGCGCCGAGATGGCGCCCCAGATCCGCAAGCTGACCGAGGGCGGCATCCCCGTCATGGCGCACATCGGCTTCACGCCCCAGTCCGAGCACAGCCTCGGCGGCTACCGCGTGCAGGGTCGCGGTGACGCCCGCCAGCGGCTGATTGATGACGCACTCGCCGTGCAGGACGCTGGCGCGTTCGCCGTGGTGATGGAGATGGTGCCCGAGCCGGTCGCGACCGAGATCACCTCGACCCTGCGCATCCCCACCGTGGGCATCGGCGCCGGCGCCGGCTGCGACGCGCAGGTGCTGGTCTGGCAGGACATGCTCGGCCTGCGCGCCGGCCGCGCCCCGCGCTTCGTCAAGAAGTACGCCGACCTGCGCAGCGTGATCTCAGGCGCCGTCGAGCAGTTCCAGAACGAGGTCGCCGACGGCTCGTTCCCCGCAGCCGAGCACTCCTTCGAGAGCTGACCACGGGGCCCGCTCGGCCGACCGAGCGGGGTTTCCCGTCACGATGCGGGGGACGTTTCCCCGCATCGTGACGGTTTCCCCTGCTAACCGGGGAAACTTCGATCAGCCCTCCGGGATCCAGGCCATGGTGTCCGGGTCGGGCCCGATGCGGCGGCCGGCGTCGAGGGCCGAGACGGCACTCATGTCGGCGTCGGAGAGCTCGAAGTCGAACAGGTCGAAGTTCTGCTTCAGGCGCTCCACCGACGAGGCCTTCGGGAACACGATGTCCCCGCGCTGCAGGTGCCAGCGCAGCACGACCTGCGAGACGCTGCGGCCCGTGCTGCTCGCGATCGCCTGGAGCGCCGGGTCGTCGAAGACCTGGCCCTGCGCGAGCGGCGACCAGGCCTCGGTCGCGATGCCGAGCTCGGAGTCGACCGCGCGCAGCTCGTCCTGGGTGAAGTACGGGTGGATCTCGACCTGGTTCACGGCCGGGACCACGGTCGCCTCCTGCACCACACGACGCAGGTGCGAGGGCTGGAAGTTGGAGACGCCGATCGCACGAGCCTTGCCGGCGGAGTAGACCTCCTCCATCGCGCGCCACGTGTCGACGAAGTCGATGTCGGTCGTCGGCAGCGGCCAGTGGATGAGAAAGAGATCCACGCGGTCGAGCTGGAGCTTCTCCAGCGACTCGTCGAGCGACGAGGCGACCACGGCGGGGTCGTGGCGGTTGTTGTTGAGCTTGGTGGTGACGAAGACCTCGTCGCGCGGCAGTCCGGAGGCGGCGATCGCGGCGCCGACGCCGGCCTCGTTGCCGTACATCTGGGCCGTGTCGATGTGGCGGTAGCCGAGCTCGAGGGCCTCGGCGACCCGGTCCTGCGCGGTCTCCGGCGGCACCTGCCACGTGCCGTAGCCGAATTGCGGGATCTGGACGCCGTTGTTCAGGGTGAGGGTGGGAACGGTCATGCCTCCGACGCTACGGGCTGCACCCGAGCGCCGCACACGCGCAAGCGGCGCCGGCCTACGGCTGCACCAGCACGAGGTCGACGTACCGCTCGTCCCCGGCGACCTGGGTGGCGCCGGCGTCCCGGGCCAGCTCGACCCGGTCGACCACGGCGCCCTCCGGCGGCGGCTCGGGACGGCCGGGATGGCTGTGCACGACCAGCGTGCGGTGCGGCTCGTCGAGGTTTCGCGGGTGCCGGAAGTCGTCCTCGCGCATCCCGTCCACGCGCGCGTCGAAGTACACCTCGTGACCGTCGGCCAGCAGCGCCGCGTAGACCGCCGGGCCGATGCTGACCCACGCGAGACCGCCGACCGTCTCGATCGCGATCGGTCCGTCGGCACCGGCGACCAGCTCGCGCGCCCGGTCGACGACGGGCGCGGCGCGCACGCTGTCCAGGCGCGCGGCGTCCGACAGCGGACGTGGGAGGAAGAGGAAGGCCGCCACGGCCACCGCGACGGCGACCCGGCCCAGCGTGCGGCGGTGGCGCGACCGCCGGACCCGGCCGACGACGGTCCAGGCCACGAGGGTCAGGGGGACCGCGGCCCCGTAGACGATGTACCAGTCCCGGCCCTCCCCCGCGCGGGTGCCGGCCGCCAGCAGGACGAGCGTGCCGATGAGGGTCAGCGGCACGATCGCGAACGGGCGGCCCGAGGTCAGGCCGCGCCCCCGGCGGCCGGTCCACCACACGACGGCGACGACGCCGACGAGCAGCACGAGGGTGGCGAGCAGTCCGCCGTCCCCGGACCGCGCGACGGTCCACAGCAGGCCGAGGTTGTCGGGCTCGTTCCGGGCGACCTCCACCAGCGGCGCCGCCCAGCAGGCCATCCCCAGGGCCACCGACACCACGAGTGAGCGGCGCGGCAGGTCGAGGCGGCCGCGGCGCCCCAGGAGCACCGAGGCGACCAAGGTGACCACGCCGAGCGAGACGGCCACCGGGGCGACCGCCAGGTGCGACTGCGCCGCGAGCGAGACGGTGACGACGAACCCCGGCCACCACCGGCCGTGTCCGGCCAGGACCGCCCAGGCCGACGCGGTGGCGGCCGCCAGGGCGAACATCGCCACCCACGGGTTCCACGGGGTCACCAGGGAGCTGCCGACGCCCAGCACCAGGACGCCGTTCACGACGGTCATCGTCTGCCGTCCCCGCGCGCCCGCAGCCCGATCGGCGGCGGCGAGCGAGACGGCGACGAGGGCCGCGAGGATCAGGAGCGAGCCGACGACGAGCGCCCACGGCGCGAAGCCGCTCAGCGCGTACAGCGGCGCCAGCAGCTGGAACTGCAGCGGACCGGGATGGTGCGCGTGCACGCCCACGACCGTGGCGCCGCTCGTCGAGGGCATCCCCAGCAGGGGCGTGTGCGCTCCGAGGACGTCGTGCGCGCGCACCGCCTCGACCGCCGTGTCACCGTGCGGGACCCATCCCCCGGCCAGGAGGACGACGGCCCACACCAGCAGCGGGAGGACGAGTGCCGCCCACGCGATCGGCCACCCGCCGCGCGGGGGCCGGTCGGACCGCGTCACTCAGGCGAGCCGGCGGGCGGGGCGTCGTCGTTCCAGTTCGGGTCCTCGTCCCACGCCTTCGACTTCTCGTGCGCGGTCTCGAGGGCACGTGCGGCCTCGGCCTCGGTCTCGTAGGGTCCCAGGCGGTCGGACGCCCGGCAGCCCTCCTCGCCCTCGACGGAGTTGTGCTTCAAGCAGTAGAAGTACGCCATGGGCTCATCGTGCCCGATGCGGGGACCGGACGCCCGGGGGCGCGATTCCGGAGGCACCGCGACACGGATGGACGTGACTCCGAGGGAAGCCCCGGGCCTACACCGACCCGAGGCGCCTCACGCACGACCCGGTGGGTGGCCGGAATCGGGGAGCACGTCTGCACCCACCTCACCGTAGGCCCGTATCGGCCCGGGCGCTCTCTCAGAGGCCAGACGTGCCACTCGGACGGCGCTGGCGATCTTGACGGCCAGCTGGGCCGTGACGATCACCAGGGCCACGGGCATGCTGCCGATGAGGACGGCGACGATGATCCCGGCATTGTTCAGCGCCTTGGCCGGATGCGACCAGTTGTAGCGGAACACGGTGGGATCGACCTGGCTGAAGTAGTTGGGACTCACGATCGGCCACAGCAGGAACGAGAGCGAGAGGAGCTGGTCGATCACCATGAAGTTGACGAGGAACATCCCGATGGGGAGAGCCAGGTCCGGCTCGTGCATCACGAGTCCCGCCGCCAGGATCGCGGTGCTCAGGCGATCACTGCAGATGTCGAACACCGCGCCGGCCCTCGTCTCCTGCCCCAGCACGCGCGCAGCGAGCCCATCGAGGCTGTCACCGAGCCAGTACGTGAGGTATCCGGCGATCAGCCACGGGACGGGATCCGAGGCGACGAGCGCGGTGACCGCCAGGACCGCTGCACCCAGAGCGCGGAGCACCGTGATCGCGTTGGGGATCGTCAGAAAGGGACCTGGGCCCGGCAGGTGGTGGGTGGGCGACACCGCCTTGCTCACGTGGCCAACCTACGCGCAACCACTGGCGTGTGCCGGTCGGGAGGACGTCGACCGAGCGCCCTCCGCGAGCCCCACCGCTCCCGGGTCGCCCGGGGCGCGAATGAGTCGGCCTGTAAGCCGGATTCTGTCCTGCCGGAGCAGGGGCGGCCATCCATCTGGGATGCCCATTGCTGGACACCTCGGTGCGACCTACCTGCCGCTGAGGACGAGCAGCCCTGCGGCACGGCCCCGCGGACGGGGCCTACTTGGTCTTGCTCCCGGTGGGGTTTACCGAGCCACGACGGTCACCCGCCGTGCTGGTGAGCTCTTACCTCACCGTTTCACCCTTACCCGCACCACCCGAGGGTGGCCGCTGGCGGTCTGTTCTCTGTGGCACTGTCCCGCACGTCGCCGTGGGTGGCTGTTGGCCACCACCGTCGCTCTGTGGAGTCCGGACTTTCCTCGACACCCTCGAGGGATGCCGCGGCCGCCCGGCCGACTCATTCGCCCGTCCATCCTATGCCCGCCGAGCCCGTGCCATGACCCGCCCGGTAGGCTGGCGACATCGAAAGGGAGTAGTCCCCAATCGCTGCGTCGACACACTGAGGCCTCGCCTCCGGTGCAGCGGGCCAGGCAACTGGCGGACGAGACTTTCGACCGGATTCGTGTACACGAGCCCGGTCGAGGCTCGTCGGTACGCACACGCTCCTCGTCCGGGCAGGACGAGGAGCATTTTTTCATGTGGGAAGCCCTACTGCTGAGCACCGTGGTGATCTTCGTCGCCGAGCTCGGCGACAAGAGCCAGTTGATGGCGATGACGTTCGCCACGCGGTACCGCGCCCGCGACGTGCTGATCGGCATCACGATCGCCACCGCGATCGTCCACCTCGCGTCGGTCGCGATCGGCTACTTCATCGGCGCCGCCTTCGAGGACTACCAGGCGTGGATCTCCATCGCGGCCGGTGTCGCCTTCATCGCGTTCGGCCTGTGGACCCTGCGCGGTGACGAGCTCACCGAGGAGGAGGCCGAGAAGGCCCAGAGGAGCACCGGCTTCTCCATCCTGGCCGTCGGCACGGCGTTCTTCCTCGCAGAGCTCGGCGACAAGACGATGCTCGCGACCATCACGCTGGCGGTGCAGGAGAACTGGTTCGGCACGTGGATCGGCAGCACCGTCGGCATGGTCGCGGCCGATGCGCTGGCCATCTGGGTGGGCTTCCTGCTCGGCAAGCGCCTGCCGGAGAGGACGATCAAGTACGCCGCCGCGATCGCGTTCTTCGTGTTCGCCGTCGTGCTGATCCTCGAGGGCGTCTCGCATGTGTGAGGTCGATAGGGTCGCCACGTGCTGATCGTGCTGCCGCCCTCGGAGGGCAAGACCCGTCCCGAGTCCGGCTCCCCGCTCGATCTCGAGACCCTCTCGTCGCCGCGACTGAACCGCACCCGCGAGCAGCTGATCAACGCCCTCGTGCGGCTCAGCTCCACGAAGCGGGCCGCCGAGATCCTCGAGCTCGGGCCGAAGCAGGCCGACGACATCGCCCGCAACGCGCGGCTGCGCGAGGAGCCCACCGCGCCCGCGATCGACGTCTACACCGGCGTGCTGTACTCCGAGCTCGGCTGGACCACGCTCGACGAGGCCGCCCAGGAGCGCGGGCGGACCAGCCTGGCGATCGCCTCGGCGCTGTTCGGGCTGCTGCGCCCGCACGACGAGATCCCCGCCTACCGGATGAGTGGCTCGGTTTCGCTCCCCCGGCTCGGCACCGTCGCCAGCCGCTGGAAGCCCGTCGTGCCGAAGGCGCTGGTCGAGCTGGCCGAGGGCGAGCTCGTGCTCGACCTCCGCTCAGGCACCTACGTGGCGCTCGGGCAGGCTCCGACGGGCTCGGTCACGCTGCGCGTGCTGACGGAGGCGAACGGGAAGCGCTCGATCGTCAGCCACAGCAACAAGGCCACCAAGGGCCAGATCGTCCGCCGGGTGCTCGCCGAGGCCGTCGAGGCCAAGGACGCCGAGACGTTCGGTGACGCCCTGCGTGACCTCGGCTGGACCGTCGAGACCTCGGGCCCCGCGCGCCTCGACGTCATCCTGCGCTGACTCGGCCGCGCGAGATGCGCAGGGTCAGGGAGTGACGGAGAAGTTGCGCAGGCTCGGGGTGCCGTCGGGCCACCAGGAGATGGTGGTGATCGAGGCGGGCGCGAGCTCCATCCGATGGATGACGCCCATGTCCGAGCCCAGCGCGAGACGCACCATCAGCTTGATGGGCGTGACGTGGCTGGCCACGACGACCGTCTGACCCGCGTACTGGTGCAGGATCCGGTCGCGGGCCGCCTCGACGCGCGTGGCGACCTCGTCGAAGGACTCGCCGCCCGGCGGCGGGACGGCGGTGGACGACAGCCACTTCTCCAGCTCGGCGGGCCAGCGCTTCATGATGTCGCCGAACGAGAAGCCGTCCCACTCGCCGAAGCCGGCCTCGGCGAAGCCCTCCTCGATGGCGACCGGCAGCCCGAGACGCTCGGCCACCTGCGCGGCGGTCTGGCGCGTGCGCTGCAGCGGCGAGGCCACGATGGCGTCGGCTCCCCCGCGCTCGGCGATCCACGCGGCGGCCCGGCGGGCCTGCTCGACGCCCTCGTCGACCAGCGGCGGGTCCTCCCCGCCGGTGCCGCTGAAGAGCTTGCGCTGCGTGTGGGCGGTGACGCCGTGACGCAGCAGGATGAACGTGGTCGGGTCGCCGTGCATCGAGCCGCGCCAGCCCAGCAGCGGATTCTTGCCCTTCGCGTCCAGCGGCGCGTCCGCCTCACGCGGCTCGGTGAACAGCGCGGGGGCCTCGGGCGGCTCGTCGGCCAGCTGCACCGGCTCGCGGGACTCGAGGGTGGAGACGCGGCCCGGGCGGCCCGCCTTCTCGGCGTCGAGCGCGGCATTGGCGAGGCTGTCCGCACGGGCGTTCTTCGCGCGCGGCACCCAGGTCCACGTGACCGGGCCGAGGTCGCGGACGATCGTCTGCGCCTGCATCGCCAGCGGCTTCATGTCGGGGTGCTTGATCTTCCAGCGCCCCGCCATCTGCTCGATGACGAGCTTGGAGTCCATGCGGACCTCGAGCGGCTCGCCGGCGGCGTGCTCACGCGCGAGCTCGAGGGCGCCGATCAGGCCGCGGTACTCCGCGACGTTGTTCGTCGCGATGCCGATCGTCTCGCCGCGGTCGGCGACGAGCACGCCGTCGCGCAGCAGCGCCGACCCGTAGGCGGCCGGCCCCGGATTGCCGCGCGATCCTCCGTCGGCCTCGGCGACCCAGCCCATCAGACGCCGGACTCGGAGCTGCGGACGAGGATGCGGCTGCACTCGGGGCAGCGCAGCACGGTGTCCTCGGGCTCGGCGGCCAGCTCGCGCAGGTCGGCGCCGTTGATCTCCAGGTGGCAGCCCTGGCAGCGACGTGCGCGCAGCGCGGCGGCGCCGAGGCCACCGTGGTTCGCGGCGACCTTCTGGTAGAGCGCGAAGAGGTCCTCGGGCACGTTCGGCCGGATCGACTCGCGGGCCGCGGACGCCTCCGACGCCTCTGCATCGAGCGCGGCGATCTTCTCGTCGCGCGCGGCGACGAGCGCGTCGCGCGCGGCGGTCTCGGCGTCGAGCGCGGCGACGGCCTCATCCAGCTCGGCCTGCGCGGCCTCGAGCTGCTCCATGACCTCGAGCTCCTCGTCCTCCAGCGTGGAGATCCGGCGGGCCAGGGCCTCGAGCTCGCTCTGCAGGCTGGACAGGTCCTTCGGGTTGGTGATGGCGCCGGAGGCCATGCGGTCCTCGTCGCGCGTGCGCCGCGCCTTGACCTGCTCCACCTCGACGTCGGCCTTCGCCTGCGCCCGCTCGAGGTCGGACACGCGGGTCTGCGCGGCCACCCGGCGGGACTCGATCTCGCGCAGGCGCGCGTCGGACGCGGCGATCTCGGCGTGCTCGGGCAGGGTGTTGCGGCGGTGGGTCAGCTGCGCGAGCGCCGAGTCCTTCTCCTGCAGGTCCAGCAACGCCTGCTGGGCGACCGGTTCAGCCTTCACGTGCGACTCCTCATGACAATGTCCGGCTCCAGGGATCGGTGCCGATCGTGGAGACGTGGGTCTTCACCGTATCGCCCAACTCCTCGCGGACGGCCGCCGCCACGGTCGGCAGCCAGGTCCACTCGGCGGCCCAGTGCGGCACGTCGACGACGGCACACGCACCGGGGCGCTCGAGGTGCTCACTGACGGGGTGGTGGCGCAGGTCGGACGTGACGTAGACGTCGGCTCCGGCGGCCTGCGCCGCGCCCAGCAGGAAGTCGCCCGAGCCGCCGCACAGGGCCACGGTCTCGACGCGCCGGTCGAGGTCGCCGGCGATGCGCGTGGCGCCCGCGTGCGCCGGGAGGCTGGTCCGGACGTGCTCCGCGAACTCGCCCAGCGTCATCGGCTGCGGCAGGCGACCGATGCGACCCGAGCCGCGCTCGCTCGGTCGCGCGGCGAGCGGCCAGAGGTCGTAGGCCGTCTCCTCGTACGGGTGGGCGTCGATCATCGCGGCACGCACCGCCTCGCGGATCCCACGGTCGGCGACGACCTCGACGCGGGTCTCCTCGACCCACTCGACCTCCCCCACCGACCCGATGGCCGGGTCGGCGCCGTCGAGGGGGCGGAACGAGCCGCGACCGGGGCTCTGGAACTGCGCCCGGTCGTAGTCGCCGAGACGACCCGCGCCCGCGTCGTGCATCGCGCCGACGACGCGAGCGGCATCGTCACGCGGCACGTAGACGACCCACTTGTCGAGTGGCGGCTCCGCGTCGGTCTCGAGCGGCCGCACGTCGGTGAGGTCGAGTGCGAGGGCCATCGACTCGCTGACGCCGCGCGGCGCGCAGTCGGCGTTCGTGTGGCACGTGTGCAGCGCGATCCCGTTCGCGATGAGCGTGTGCACGACCCGTCCCTTCGGCGTGGTCGCGGCCACCGACGTGACGCCCTTGAGGTACAGCGGATGGTGCGTGACGACGAGCTGGGCGCCCCGCTCGACCGCCTCGTCGACGACGGCCTGGACCGGGTCGACGGCGAACAGGATCGAGGAGACCTCTGCGTCGGGGTCTCCCGCGACCGTGCCCACGGCGTCCCAGTCGTCGGCCCACCGGGGGTCGTAGAGGCCGTCCAGGACGGCGATGACGTCACGCAGCGATGGCATGGGGCGAGTCTGTCACGGCCGTCCGTCAGGCCTGGAAGACCTGGAAGTTCGCCGGCATGCCCGGCTCGATCTCGGTCTCGGGCTCCTTCGTGGTCCACCCGCGGTCGACCGCGCCGGGCGTCTGGGCGATGTCGCCGAACCTCAACGGGAGTCCGGCCGCCCGCAGCGGCTGCGCGCGGTCCATCAGCTGGAAGTGCAGGTGGGGCTCGGACGTGTTGCCCGAGTTGCCCACCTGTCCCAGCACGTCGCCCGCGGCGACCCGGTCGCCGACGCGCACCGTCGCGGTGCCCCGCCTCACGTGCGCGTAGAGGGCGTAGGTCCCGTCGCCGTGGTCGACGACCACGCGGTTGCCGATCACCGCGCCGGGTCCGCCGAGGTCGCGCAGGCCGTCGATCACCATCATGTACGCGAAGGCGAGCCACGAGGTGCGCGACAGGTGGTCGCGGCGGCCGTCGACGACCCTCACCACGGTGCCGTCGGCGACGGCGTGGATCGGCTCGCCGAACGAGCTGAACTCCTCGGGCCTCTCGAAGCCGCCGAACACGGGGTACTCGGCCTTCGTCCCCTCGGGGCGCGGATGGATCAGGTCGACGGCATGGGACTGGCCGTAGCCCCGGACCCCGTGACTGGGCACCGACGACGCCGGACTGTGCACCACGGTCCATGTGCCGCGGACGGGACTGGCCACCTGCAGGGGCTCACGGTGGTCCTGCTTCGGTGGCCGCACGAGGCACAGCGCGAACGACACGAGCACGACCAGGCTCGACAGCCCGATGGGGACGTCGAGCAGCAGACCCGCCGCGATGCCCAGCAGGAACAGCCAGGCCCAGAGCGGGAACAGACTGCTGACGACGCGACGCCACGCTCCGGTCTTGCCCATGTCAGGCCACCGTCGCCAGCGCGAAGGGCAGCACCGCGGGCGCGCCGGCCCGCCTCAGCTCACGTGCCGCGACCGTCACCGTCCACCGGCTGTCGACGAGGTCGTCGACGAGCAGGACCGGTCCGTCCACCCCGCGCAGGCGCGCGGCCAGGTCGGCGCCGACCGCGAACCGTCCCCACACCGACGCCAGCCGGAAGGCGCTGTTGCCACCGGTCTCCGCACGCGGGACGTGGGGGTCGAGGTCGAGCGTGCCCAGCAGCGGCATCCGCCCGAGCCGCGAGATCGTCTCGGCCGCGGACGACACGAGGGTCGGACGCGTGACGGAGGGCATCGCGACGACGGCGACGGGTCGCTGCTCCCACGGCCAGTCGCGCAACGCGCGGACGGCGGCGCCGACGAGCGCCTCGGGGATCGGCTGGTCGGGCGCGCCCGCGGCGAACAGCTCGCGCAGCGCACCACCCCAGCCGAGGTCGGTGAGTCGCGCGATGACGCGACCCGTCTCGGCGCGCTCGTCGACCGCGATCCGGCCCTTGACGTCGACGCCGCGGCGGTCGGCCCCGGTGGGCCACTGGCCCCGCGGCTCGATCGGGACGCCGACCCGGTCGAGCGCCTCGGTGGCTCGCCCGACGGTGGCCTCGGGGACGTCCGTCGGGTACCAAGAGCCGGTGCACACGTCGCACCGGCCGCACCGGGTCGCGGACGGGTCGTCGAGGTCGCGCTGGAGCAGCTCCATCCGGCACGTCTCGCCGCGCTCGTACGTGAGCATCGCCTGCTGCTCGTGCTCGCGGGCCGCGGCGATCCGCTGGTAGCGCTCGGCGTCGTAGGTCCAGGGCTGTCCGGTGGCGATCCAGCCACCGCGCACCTTGCGCACGGCGCCGTCCACGTCGAGCACCTTCAGCAGCAGCTCGAGCTGGGTGCGCTTGACGTCGACGAGGGCCTCCAGCGCGGGCGTGGAGATCGGCTCGGACCCGAGCTGGCCGATGACGCGCTCGGCCCGCTCGGGGTCGGGCATCGAGGCCGTGGCGAAGTAGCGCCAGATCTCGCGGTCCTCGGTGCCCGGGAGCAGCAGCACGTCGGCGCGGTCGGTGGCGCGGCCGGCGCGGCCGACCTGCTGGTAGTACGCCACGGGCGACGACGGGGCGCCGAGGTGGACGACGAAGCCGAGGTCGGGCTTGTCGAAGCCCATCCCGAGCGCGCTGGTGGCCACGAGCGCCTTCACGCGGTTGTCCTTGAGCGCCTGCTCGAGCTCCTCGCGCTCGGACGGATCGGTGCGACCGGTGTAGGCGCGCACCTCGTAGCCGGCCTCGCGCAGGAGCCGCGCGGTGTCCTCGGCCGCGGAGACCGTGAGCGCATAGATGATCCCGCTGCCGGTGAGGTCGCCCAGGTGCGCCACGAGCCAGCCGAGCCGCTGCTTGGCGGTGGGCAGGGTGAGCGAGCCGAGCCGCAGCGAGTCACGCGCGAGGGAGCCGCGCAGCGTGAGCACGTCGCCGCCCAGCTGCTCGGCGACGTCGGCCACGACCCGCGCGTTCGCCGTGGCCGTGGTGGCCAGCACCGGCACGTGCGAGCCGAGGGACTCGATCACGTGGGCCAACCGACGGTAGTCGGGCCGGAAGTCATGGCCCCAGTCGGAGATGCAATGCGCCTCGTCGACCACGAGCAGGCCCATCCGGTCAAGCAGCCGCGGCAGCTGCTGCTCGCGGAAGGTGGGGTTGTTCAGCCGCTCGGGCGAGACGAGCAGCACGTCGATCGTGTCGTTCGCCAGGCGCGACTCGATGTCGTCCCACTCCTCGACGGTGGCCGAGTTGATGGCCGCGGCGCGGACGCCCGCACGCTCGGCCGCGGCGACCTGGTCGCGCATCAGCGCCAGCAGCGGCGACACCAGCACCGTGGGCCCGGCGCCCCGCGCGCGCAGCAGCGCCGTGGCCACGAAGTAGACCGCCGACTTGCCCCAGCCCGTGCGCTGGACGACGAGCGCGCGACGCTGCTGGTCGACCAGCGCGGCGATCGCCTCGAGCTGGCCCTCGTGGAAGGTCGCGTCGGGGCGCCCGGTGAGGGCGCGCAGTCGTTCGAGGGCCTCATCGGCCGTGGTCGTGGCGATCGACGTCATGCACCGATCGTGTCAGGCTCCGCCGACAACGCCTCCGGACCGCTGCATCAGCGGCCCGCGGCGGCCAGCGCGACGTCCAGCCAGGACCGCAGCTGGTCGTCGGTCGCGAGCCCCTCGGACCGGACCGAGAGCCAGCCGTCGCCCATCACCCGTCCGTTCCGCATCGCGGCCGGCTCCGCGCCGGGCCGGGCGAGCGCCTCCGCCCGCGTCGCCGGGTCGACCCGCACCAGCAGGCTCCCGTCGCGACGTGCGGCCACCGTGAGCGCCTCGTCCACCATGAACGACAGCCCGCCGAACATCGTGACCTCGCGCGTCACCCGTCCCGCGAGCTGGTGACGGACCCGGCGCGCCAGCGCCTCCTGCGGCGTCTCGGTCATGGCCCGACCCTCCCACGCGGTCGCGCGGACGGGAATCCCGGAGACCCCGCCGGCGGCTACCGTCGAGGCCGTGACCGACGTGAGCCAGTGGCGCGAGGACCTCGCAGGACTCGGTCCGACGGAGTGGCCGGAGTACGTGGAGACGCGCTCGGGGCTGCCCGGCCCCCGCGCGAACCTCGCGCTCGTGGGGGTCGTGGCCGAGCGTGCCGACCCCGCCGCCGTCGAGGCGCTGCTCGCCGACGGGCGCGAGTACCCGGCCATGTGCGCGGCCGCCGCGGTGGCGCGGCGGTCGTCCGACGCATCGGTCGAGGTCACGGCTCGTGCGCTCGCCGCCGACGAGCGCTGGCGCGTGCGCGAGGGCGTGGCGCTCGGGCTCCAGCTCCTCGGCGACACCGACCCGCACGCGTGGCGCTCCATCGCGTCTCGCTGGGTCGACGACCCCAGTCCCCTCGTCCAGCGCGCCGCGGTCGCCGCGATCTGCGAGCCCCGCCTGCTGCGCACGAGCGAGACCGCTGCCGCCGCCGTCGACGTCTGCGCGCGGGCGACCCGTCACCTCGCGGCACTCCCGGCAGAGGCGGCCCGCCGGCCCGACGCCCGGACCCTGCGCCAGGCGCTGGGCTACGGCTGGAGCGTGGCGGTGGCGGCCGATCCCGGTGTGGGTCTCGGCGCGTTCCTCGCCCTCGACACCGAGCTGCCGGACGTCGCGTGGATCGTCCGGGAGAACCGCCGCAAGAAGCGGCTGTCGACGCTCCTGTAGGCCCGCAGTCGCGGAGCGCCCGATGCCCGGGCGCCCCGCGACTGCACCTCAGGTCAGCCGGAGCGTCGTGACACAGGTGGCGTCCTGGTCGCCCTGCGTCGACACCGGCACGGTCCCCCGGCTGCCCTCGTGCTCCACCGTGAGCGTCCCGCGGATCCCCCGCGGCACCCACAGACCGACGAAGCCGTTGTCGAACGTCGACCGCGTCTCGCTGAGCACGACCTCGCCGTCCGTCGCCGTGAGCTCGACGCGCAGCGGGGTGTTCGCGAGCTCGCCCACGCACGTGGTGAGGCTGTGGAAGTGACACTCGTGCGTGTCCCGGCGGTAGGGGGCGACCGACACGTAGACCTCGTCCCGCGGCATCGGCAGCTCCACCTCCCGTCGGCCGTCGCCGAGCACGACGACGTCAGGGCGCACCGAGGCCGTGAGGCCCTCCGGTCGCTCCTGCACGGGCATCGCGTCGAGGCGGTCGATCACCTCCGTCGCGGAGAGCCCGTCCAGGTCGTACCGGGCCAGGAACGCCTCCTCGGCGCCGTCGGCCTTCTCGTCGCCGCCGCCCGAGCACGCGGCGATCGCGAGGAGGCACGCGACCAGCAGGACGAGGACGCCTCGCCGCCGCGCGGTCACGACTGCTCCAGGAGGTCGTTCATCCGCTCGATCTCCAGCAGCTGGGTGGCGACGATCGAGCCCGCCAGGCCCACGGCGTCCGGGTGACGACCGTCGGCGACCTCGCTGCGCGCCATGTCGATCGCGCCCTCGTGGTGCTCGATCATCTGCTCGAGGAACAGTCGCGACGCGCGGTCGCCCTCGGCGTCCTCGAGCGCGGCCATGTCCTGCTCGTCCATCATCCCGGCGCCGTGGCCACCGCCGTGCGACGCGTCGGCCGTCGGGGCGTCCCAGTCCGCGAGCCAACCGCGCAGCTGCTCGATCTCGGGGGCCTGGGCCTGCTTGATCTCCTCGGCCAGCGCGCGGACCCGCGGGTCGATCCCGTCCTTGGCGAGGATCAGGTCGCTCATCTCGATCGCCTGCTCGTGGTGCGGGATCATCATCGTCGCGAACATCACGTCCGCCTCGTTGGCGTCCGCTCTCTCGGTCTGCGCGTCCGCGGAGCCGTGACCGCGGTGGTCGGCTCCGGGCTCGCGTGCATCGTCCGAGCAGCCGCCGAGGGTCAGCGCCGCGAGGAGGGCCAGTGCCGCGGGCGCGGCAGTACGTCGTCTCATGTCTTCTCCGTGTTCGTGAGGGTGTCGGCACGCGCCGTCGTCGGCGCGGCTCGGGCAGGAGGCCCCGTGACGGGTGTCATCAGGGGCCCGACCCATCACGTTCGGCTGATGCAGAGGGCCTGGAGCGAGGGTGCTCGGGACAGGACGGGGAGCGCGATGTCGAGCCGCGCGGGCACGGTCCACGAGCGATGGAGCCATGACGGGAGCAGCCGCGGGAGCGCGAGGACCAGCAGGACGAGCAGGAGCGCCAGGACGCAGGCCATGGCCATGCCCAGGTGACCGCCGACGGCGCACTCGACGCAGCTCGCCGGGCTCTCGGCCGCCGGCACGACGGCGTCGGCCGCGAGGTGCTCCCCCACGTCGTGCGCGGCGTGCGCGACGGCGGGAGCCTGCGCGGCGGGGGTCCCGTGGAGGTTGAGCGTGTGCATGCCCAGCAGGCCGACGATCACACCCGCGACGAGCAGTCCACCCAGCAACACGAACCGGATGCGACCCCGGCTCCTCACCGCCTCCACGGACATGCGGCCAGTGTAGGTCGGCACGTCGGTCACGACGACCGGGGCCGAGCGGTCCGGCGACGGGGTGCGGTGGGCGAAGAGGGGCTCGAACCCCCGACCTTCCGGGTGTAAACCGGATGCTCTGACCAGCTGAGCTATTCGCCCCACGGCACGAGGACGTGCAGGAGAACGGTAACGCAAGCATCTCGCGTCCCGCCCCGGCACAGAAAAGCCGCGCCGCCGGGGTCTCGGGTCCCCGGCGGCGCGGTAGTTCCATCAAACCAGATCGCCATGGCCGGCGTGAGTGATTTCCACGCGTTGTGGTCTGAAAATTTGCTGTGGGATTACCCCAGTGACGCAAGTGCCTCACGGTAAGCAGAGAGATCACGAGCCTCGCCGATTCCGTTCTCCACCTTCCAGCGCACGATCCCCTCGCGATCGATCAGGTAGGTGCCTCGGGCAGCGGCACCGGCCTTCTCCTGGAAGATGCCGTAGGCCTTCGAGACGGCGCCGTGCGGCCAGAAGTCGCTCAGCAGGCTGAACTCGTACCCGTCCTGCTCGGCGTAGGCGCGCAGGCTGAACATGTGGTCGCACGAGATCGCCAGGACCTCGGCGTCGACGTCGTTGAAGATCGCGAGGTTGTCGCGGATCTCGCACAGCTCGCCGGTGCAGATCCCGCTGAACGCGAAGGGGTAGAACAGCACGACCACGTTGCGGCCACGCAGACTCGACAGCGTGACGTCCTCGCCGTGCTGGTTCTTGAGGGTGAAGTCCGGTGCGGGCGACCCGATCTCGATGCTCACGGTCACCTCTTGTGCGTGGAGAGCTTGGTGGCGACCCAGTTCGGGCCGACGGCGGACGTCGTGGTGATCGACAGGCCCGCGATGGGGGCGGCCTCACCGATGTCGGCGCCCGAGACGTGTCCCTCGTGACCGACCTTGGGGGTCAGGAGCCAGACGAATCCGCCTTCGGCCACATCCTGCGTCGCGTCGACGAGGGCGTCGGTCAGATCGCCGTCCTCCTCGCGCCACCACAGGATCACGCCATCGACGACCTCGCCGATGTCGCCGTCCACCAGCTCGCTGCCCGTGTGGGACTCGATGGCGGAGCGGAACTCCGCGTCGGTGTCCTCGTCCCAGCCGAGCTCCTGGATGACGGAGTCAGGTTCGAAGCCCAGCTTCCCCGCGTCCACCGCACCTCCTTCTTCCCTACTGTCCAGTAGGGCGTATCGGTTCCTTGCCGGACTCACACTAGCGAACTCCGGGTGGTTTGATGGAAGGGTCCATCCCGACACCCCAGGGAGTGCACCATGGCCTCATCCGGCCCCGACCGCCCCATCATCCACGGCGGCATGCCCACACAGCTGCCCGACGTGGATCCCGACGAGACGCAGGACTGGCTCCGCTCACTCGACCAGATGGTCGACGAGCGAGGACGCGACCGCGCCCGCTACGTCATGCTGCGCATGCTCGAGAGGTCCCGTGAGCGGGCCGTCGGCATGCCGGCGCTGCGCAGCACCGACTTCATCAACACCATCCCGCCCGAGCGCGAGCCGGAGTTCCCCGGCGACGAGGACATCGAGCGACGCATCCGCTCGTACATCCGCTGGAACGCCGCGGTCATGGTGTCGCGGGCGAACCGCCCCGGCCTCGGCGTGGGCGGCCACATCGCCACCTACCAGTCGGCGGCCAGCCTCTACGAGGTCGGCTTCAACCACTTCTTCCGCGGCAAGGAGCACCCCGGCGGCGGCGACCAGATCTACTACCAGGGCCACGCCGCGCCCGGCATCTACGCCCGCTCCTTCCTCGAGGGCCGCTTCGACGAGTCCGCCCTCAACAACTTCCGCCAGGAGAAGTCCCAGGGCGAGGGCAAGGGCCTCCCGTCCTACCCGCACCCGCGCCTCATGAGCGACTACTGGGAGTTCCCCACGGTCTCGATGGGCCTCGCGGCGATCAACTCGATCTACCAGGCGCGCTTCAACCGCTACCTGGAGAACCGCGGCATCAAGGACACCAGCGAGCAGCACGTCTGGACGTTCCTGGGCGACGGCGAGATGGGCGAGCCCGAGTCCCTCGGCGCGATCGGCCTGGCCGCCCGCGAGCAGCTCGACAACCTCACGTTCGTCGTCAACTGCAACCTGCAGCAGCTCGACGGCCCGGTCCGCGGCAACGGCAAGGTCATCCAGGAGCTCGAGTCCTTCTTCCTGGGCGCCGGCTGGAACGTCATCAAGGTCGTGTGGGGACGCGAGTGGGACGACCTGCTCGCCCGCGACACCACGGGCGCGCTCGTCAACCAGATGAACCGCGTGCCCGACGGCGAGTTCCAGACCCTCTCGATCGAGACGGGCGCGTACAACCGCGAGCACTTCTTCGGTCCCGACCCGGAGCTGGCCAAGATCGTGGAGCACCTCTCGGACGAGGACATCGAGAAGCTCCCGCGCGGCGGTCACGACTACCGCAAGGTCTACGCCGCGTTCGAGTCGGCCCGCAAGCACAAGGGCCAGCCGACCGTGATCCTGGCCCACACCATCAAGGGCTGGCTGCTCGAGTCGTTCATGGCGCGCAACGCGACGCACCAGATGAAGAAGCTGACGAACGACGACCTGAAGACCTTCCGCGACCGGCTGCGGATCCCGATCACCGACGAGCAGATCGACTCCCCCGACGGCGCCCCGTACTACCACCCGGGCGCCGACCACGAGGACATCCGGTACATGCTCGAGCGCCGACGCGAGCTCGGCGGCTCGCTGCCGTCGCGCATCGTGCGGGCCAAGCCGCTCACGCTGCCCGAGGAGGGCGCGTACGCCGACCTGCGCAAGGGCTCGGGCAAGCAGCAGATCGCCACGACGATGGCGTTCGTGCGGCTGCTGCGCGAGTTCATGAAGGACAAGCAGATCGGCCAGCGGATCGTCCCCATCGCGCCGGACGAGTACCGCACGTTCGGCATGGACTCGATGTTCCCGTCGGCGAAGATCTACAGCCCGCACGGCCAGACCTACGAGTCTGTCGACCGCAAGCTGCTGCTGGCGTACAAGGAGAGCGAGCAGGGCCAGCTCCTGCACGAGGGCATCAGCGAGGCCGGCGCGGCCGCTTCGGCGATCGCGGCCGGCAGCGCGTACGCGACGCACGGCGAGCCGATGATCCCGGTCTACCTCTTCTACTCGATGTTCGGCTTCCAGCGCACGGGTGACTCGTTCTGGGCGATGGCCGACCAGCTCTCGCGCGGCTTCCTCGTGGGCGCCACGGCGGGTCGCACGACGCTCACCGGCGAGGGCCTGCAGCACGCCGACGGCCACTCCCCGCTCATCGCGCGCACGAACCCGGCGGTCGTCCACTACGACCCCGCGTACGCGTTCGAGATCGCGCACATCATGCGCGACGGCCTGCGCCGGATGTACGGCGACTCCGACCACGGCGGCAGCAGCTTCGGCGAGGACGTCATCTACTACCTGACGGTCTACAACGAGCCGATCAACCAGCCGGCCGAGCCCGAGGGCGTCGACGTGGAGGGCATCCTCAAGGGCGCCCACCGCTACGCCGCGTCGCCGATCGAGGGCGACGCCCCCGCGCGCATCCTCGCCTCGGGCGTCTCGGTGCCGTGGGCGCTGCAGGCCCAGGCCACGCTGGCCGAGGAGTACGGCGTCGCCGCCGAGGTCTGGTCGGTCACGTCCTGGAACGAGCTGGCCCGCGAGGCCGAGGCCGCGGAGCGGTGGAACTTCAACCACCTCGCCGAGGAGCCCCGGACGCCGTGGATCACGACGAAGCTCGGCGAGGGCGGCCCCACGATCGCCGTCAGCGACTACATGCGCGCCGTTCCCGACCAGATCTCGCGCTGGGTGCCCGGCACGTGGACCTCGCTGGGCGCCGACGGCTTCGGCTTCGCCGACACCCGCGCGGGTGCCCGCCGCTACTTCCAGATCGACGCCGAGTCGATCGTGGTGGCGGTGCTGGCGTCGCTCGGACGCGAGGGTCGGATCGACGCCAAGGTCGCGCAGGAGGCGTTCGACTCGCTGCGGATCGACGATCCCACCGCCGTTGCAGGCGTGAAGCAGGAGGGCGCCGACGCCTGACCCGTTCGGCAGGACGCCTCAGGGTGCTCTCAGCGAGGGCGCCGTAGACTGGTGCGCATGCTCAGACGATGGTGGGACGTGCTGCGCGCGTGGCCGTACACCTTCGGGGTCGCTCTCGCGGCCGGAATCGGCATCACCGCGCTCGTGCTGTCGGCCCAGCTGGGCATCGCGCTGAAGGATCCCGAGGGCTTCCTCGGTCCGGCGTACGTCCGCCTGCCCGTCATGGGCCTGGCGTTCTTCGCCCTGGGCGTCGTGCCGGCCGCGATCCGTCGCGCCGGGTGGCGTCACGCCTTCCGCGGCGCTCGCGAGATCGTGCGCGACGAGTGGACTTGGGGCCGCGTCGCGCACATCGCGACCGGCCTGCTGACGTTCTACATCTGCTACGTCGCCTACCGGAACATCAAGGGCTTCCTGCCCGTCCTGCGCGAGGGCGTCAACTTCGACACGATGCTGTCGCGCTGGGACTACTGGCTGATGTTCGGCAACCACCCCGCCGACGTCATGCACAGCCTGCTGGGCACGGGCATCTCGGCACAGGTGCTGGCCACGGTCTACGTCAGCTACCTCATGCTGATCCCGATCACGCTGGCCGCGTTCCTCGTGCTGAACCGCGACTACACGCTCGGTGCCTGGTACGCCACGGCGCTCTCGCTGAACTGGGTGCTCGGCACCGCCAGCTACTACATCTTCCCCTCGCTGGGCCCGACGTACTCGAACGCGACCCTGTTCGACGACCTGCCCACCACGGGCGTCACCCAGCTGCAGGAGTCGCTGTTCATCAATGCGGCACAGAACTACGAGGACCCCACCGGCGCGCCGATCTGGGGCATCGCCGCGTTCGCCTCGCTGCACGTCTCGGTGACCTTCACCGCGGTCCTGTTCTTCCAGCGCACCGACCAGCCGCGCTACCTGCAGATCACCGCCTGGGTCTACTTCGTCCTCACCGTCATCGCGACGATCTACTTCGGCTGGCACTTCATCGCCGACGACATCGCCGGCGCCTTCATCGGCTGGCTCGCGGTGGCGCTGGGCGGCTGGGCCACCGGCAACGGGTTCTGGCACCAGAGGCACCACAAGCTTCAGCTGACGGCGGAGGGCGACTCCGACCCGGCGTCCGACAGCGACACGCTGGCCAACCCGGCCTGATCGCCGCGGCGCAGCAGCGCGCGCCACTTTCCCCGGTGGTACTGCGCCGGCGCCTGGATCCGGCAGAAGTCGACCACGAGCCGGGCGAACTCCTCGGGGTGGTCCTTGTGCGGGAAGTGCCCGGAGTCCTCGAAGACGTGCACGTGGGAGTTCTCCAGCAGCGGCAGCCGCTGGGCGTGGGCCACGGGGATGACGCGGTCGTCGCGTCCCCAGACCACCAGCAGCGGCATCAGCCGGGTCAGGTAGGCGCGGTCGGCCATCGTGACGAACTGGCCGTTCATGTCGAGCACGGTGCGGGTGAGACGGCGGATCGCCAGGGTCGTGGCGGGGTCGGCGAGCCGCTCGTAGATCGCGGCCACCTCGTCGAGGTCGCGCGCCGCCGGGACGCGTGAGAGCGCTCGCAGGGCGCCGCTGGCGACCCCGCGCCACGGCTTGAGCGTGGCCAGGCGCATGCCCAGCCCGACGCCCGGCAGCGTGAGGGCGCGGATCAGCGGCGTGACCTCGGGGCCCAGTCCCCCGCTGGAGACCAGGACGACCCGTTCGGTGCGCTCGGGGAACTGGTAGGCGAACTGCATCGCGACGCCGCCGCCGAAGCTGTGACCGGCGACCGTGACCTTGTCGATGCCCAGGATCGTCAGCAGGTCGCGCATGCCGTTGGCGAAGCCGCCGAGCGAGTAGTCGGCGTTGGGCTTGTCGGACTCGCCGTGGCCGAGGAGGTCGGGCGCGATGACGGTGAAGTGCTCGGCGAGCAGGTCCATCACCGGGAACCAGGTGCTGGAGTCGCAGGCCATCCCGTGCAGGAGCAGCAGCGGCGGGCCCGATCCGCGCATCCGATACGCGCGGCGGTAGCCGTGGACCACGACGTAGTCGACGTCGTCCACCGCTCCGCGCTCGGGGGGCCGCACCATTCGCTCATCGTAGGTCAGGTCGTCGCGGGATTCTCGGAGAAGCCCCGTAGACTTCCGGCTGTGACGTCTCGACCTGACCTGCGCCACCCGGCCGCGCGCGCCTTCGGCTGGCTCGCGCTCATCGGCGTGGCGCTGGGCGTCGGGATCGGCCTGTTCTCCGCCGGCGCGCTGACCGCCACGGGCGTCACCTCGGCCGACCTGCCGCCACTGGCGGCTCCCACGAGCGCGCCCACCACGGCGCCGACGCCGACCCCCACCCCGACGCCCGAGCCCGAGCCCGAGGACAAGGGCCCCCAGCCCAAGCTGACGCCCGTCCCGGGCAACCGCGCCGCCCCCGGCGAGCGCTTCGACATCGTCGGCGTGCTGCCGTCGGCCGACAAGGGCGCGCAGCTGCAGATCCAGGTCAAGGACGGCGACGGGCCGTGGGACGACTTCCCCGTCACCGTCGCGGCCACCGACGGCGGTCGCTTCGAGACGAAGATCTACACGTCGCGCACCGGCGAGCGGAAGTTCCGCGTCACCGACAAGGCGTCGGGCGACTCCACGCCCGACATCACCGTCACGATCGGCTGAGCCGGGTCAGATCACCGGGTCAGATCACCTGGTGCAGCCAGCGCACGGGAGCGCCCTCGCCCGCCTGACGGAAGGGCTCGAGCTCGGCGTCCCACTTGACGCCCAGCAGGCCGTCGAGGGCCTCGTCCATCGTGATGTCGCCCTGGGCCGCCTTGACCCGGAACGCCTTGATGCGGTCCTCGGGGATCAGCACGTCGCCGTGCAGGCCGGTCATGGCGTGGAAGATGCCCAGGCTGGGCGTGAAGGAGTAGCGGGCGCCCTCGCTGGTGGCGGTGGGCTCCTCGGTGATCTCGAAGCGGAGCAGGTCCCAGCCGCGCAGCACGGACGTGAGCGCCGCGGCGGTGCCCGACGGGGCCTGCCACGACAGCTCGGCGCGGTAGGTGCCCGGCTCGGCGGGCTGCGGGGTCCATGAGAGGTCGACCTTGCCGCCCAGCACGCCGGCCGCTGCCCACTCGATGTGGGCGCACAGAGCCGAGGGTGAAGAGTGCACGAAAAGGACACCCCGCGTCATCGGGGTGCCGGTCCGGACCGTATTCACCGTGTTCATCGGTACCTCCCTAGGTGCGCCTTCCCCAGCGATCTCGGGTGATACCTGTCCCCATTGTGACCCATCCCGAGCACTTCCGACAAGCGTTGCCCCGACGAGCGCCTCACGACGCCCCACCCGCCACCTGTCGGACGTCGGGGACTCCCGCGGAGCGCAGCAGGTCGACGATCTCACGGTCGTCCTCCCACGCCTCCACCACGGTCAGCCCGTCCGAGGCGATGTCTCGTAGCAGCTCGGTCTTGACCACGGTGGCGGGCCGGTAGTCGGCGGCCAGGCGCATGTAAAGGCCGTCCTGGGCGATGCCGTGCCGGTCGAGCCAGTCGAGCGTCAGGTCGCGCCACAGGAACTCCCGGCCCGTCCACAGGACGATCGCCAGACCTCTGCCCCGCGCCTCGTCCAGCGCGGCGTGCACGTCGGCGCGGGTGGGCGCGTCGGCCGACGCCGCGTGGAAGGCGCGGTAGTCGGCGTCGGGCCCGGTCACGAGGTGCTCGATCTGCGAGGTGTCGCACAGCGTGCCGTCGAGATCGAACAGGGCGGCCTCACGGGTCATGGGGCCATCCTGTCAGCGGCGGTCAGCGCACCGGAGCCGCCGCACGGGGTCGCCCCGGATTCTCCGTCGGTCGCCGGACGCCCTGCCGCAGGCGGCCGGCACGGGCGCGGAGGTCGACCCAGGTCGAGTCGCGGACGAAGAGCAGGTCCAGCCCGATCATCGCCAACGAGAAGGGCCACAGCCCCATCAGCGTGGCGACGCCGAGGTGCATCAGGACCAGCGTGACGAGCACGACGATGCGGGTCGGCCGCCACAGGACGGCGAGCGGGAACAGCGTCTGCGCCCACAGTGCCACGAACGTGGCCAGCCCGATCGCCAGGGACGACTGCCACAGCAGCTCGTTCGCGATCGGCTGCACGGCGAAGGCGTCCAGGCGCAGGGCGTAGAAGAGGGCCGTCCCGTCGAGCCACTCCCCTCCCGACAGCTTCCAGAAGCCCGACACGACGTACACGACGAGAATCTGGAACCAGCAGAGCACGAGGCCGACGTTGTGGGCGGCGTTCGCGACGTGGGCCGGCACCCGGCGTCGCCGCGCGCGGCCACGCCGCAGCAGCGCGTCGACCGAGAGGTGGGCGTCGAGATTCGCGAACAGCATGAACAGCAGGGCGAGCCGGATGAGCGTGTCCCCGCCGTTGAGCACGTAGGGGTTGTTCGCCTGCAGCGACACCAGCAACACCAGCATGACCGGGAGGACGATCCGCGTCCGCAGGCCGATCGTGAAGAGCACCGCCAGGACGACGAGGCCGAAGAAGGCGACCTCGAACAGCAACGGCGAGTCCTTCGGCACCAGGACGTCGAACGTGGCGAAGCCCCGCCGTCTGGCCTCGGGGTCCACCCAGAAGGAGGCGTCGCCCCACAGCAGCTCGCGATCCCGGGCGCTGGGCACGAGAGTCAGCAGGATCGCGACGCCGAGCAGGATCCGCAGGAGCGCGAAGCTCCGCGGGTGGTGCTGGGCCGAGGTCAGCCAGGTCAGCAGGCCGTCGACGCGGGACTGCAGGGTCGTCATGCGGCCTCCTGGAAGACCCAGCCGGCACCGTGCCGCCGAATCAGGTCGCGGTACGCCTCGACGACGCGGGGCTCGACGCTCACGTTCGCCCGGCGCCAGCCGAACGTGGTGGTCGCGGTGCGGAACTGCTGCCGCTCCACGAACCGGTTGGCGAAGTCGTTCGGACGCTGTCGCACCACGCGCCACTGGACGTGCTCGATGGGCCGCCCGAATCCCGCCGTGGCGTACATCGTGGCGTTCCGCATCATCATGTAGTCCATCCGCAGGAAGCGGATGACGTCCGGGTCGCCTGCCCCGAGCCGATCGATGAGCTCAGCGTCGGGCACGGCGCGGGACCCGGCCCCGTCGCCCTCGACGAAGGAGTCCCGGGCGGTCTCGCGCTGGACCTCGTCCAGGGCCTGGTAGCGCTGCAGATACGTGCTGGAGGCGTTCCAGCTGCTCTTCGCGATGCGCGACGGCACCACGTGGCCCCTTACGGCCCGCAGCTCGATGTCGGTGACGGACACCCAGTCCGAGCGCACGAGGTCCCCGGAGTCGTCGCGCCACTGGGCGCGGATCTCGAGGGTGCGGTTGGTCTTGAGGATGTCCGGCGCGAACACGCGCCAGTTCTGGCCGAAGTACGGCAGGACGAGGGACCGCACCTGCTCGCGCAGGGGCGTGCCCTCGGGTGCCACGACCAGGGCGGTCGTCAGCATGACCACCGCAGCGATGATCAGCGCCACGATCCCGGTCCGCCGGACCGGGTCGGCTGCCTTGGCTGACTTCACGAGGGCTCCTGGAGGCGGGGTGTGCGGGGTGAGTGGACGGGCCGGGAGCGCCTGGGAAACGCTCCCGACCCGTCACCACGGGTGGCCGATCAGGCCTTTCCGCGTCGGCGCGACAGCACCATCGCGGTGACACCCAGCGCGACGAGGATGATCGCGCCTGCCACGGAGAGCAGCGAGGAAGTACTGCCCGTGGCCGCCAGGGTGCCCGTGCCGTCGACGCCGTTGCCGCCTGCGCCGTCGAGCGCGTCGGTGCTGTCGACGTCGTTCTCGAGCGCGTCGGCGCCCAGGGCGTCGTCCGCGTCTGCTCCGGCGTCCGTCGCGTCGGCGTCCGTGGCATCCGCGTCGGCGCTCACGTCGGCGTCGGCCCCGGCATCGGTCGCGTCCGTCGCGTCGGCGTCGGTCGCGTCCGTCGCGTCCGTCGCCCCGGCGTCAGTTGCATCCGTCGCATCGGTGGCATCGGTGGCGTCGGTGGCATCCGTCGCGTCAGTGGCGTCGGTCGCATCCGTCGCGTCGGTCGCGTCGGTCGCGTCGGTCGCGTCAGTGGCGTCGGTCGCATCCGTCGCGTCGGTCGCGTCGGTCGCGTCGGTCGCGTCAGTGGCGTCGGTCGCATCCGTCGCGTCGGTCGCATCGGTGGCATCCGTCGCGTCCGTCGCGTCCGTCGCGTCGGTGGCGTCCGTCGCGTCGGTGGCGTCCGTCGCGTCAGTGGCGTCGGTGGCATCCGTCGCGTCGGTCGCATCGGTGGCATCCGTCGCGTCAGTGGCGTCCGTCGCGTCCGCATCCACCGCGTCCGCGTCCACGGCATCGACCGCGTCCGCATCGGCATCGGCGTCGACCTCGTCGAGCGCCCGCACGGAGGCCGAGCCGAGCTCGATGTCCACGTCGGCGATCTCCGGGAGCACGCTGATCGACAGGGCGCGGACCGTGAAGCTGCCGGCACCGAGGTCGCCGGTGCCGCTGAACGGCGCGGCCGTCGGCTGCGCATTGATCCGCGCGTCGACGACCTGCTCCAGCAGCGGCTCGAGCGCGTCGTCGAGCAGCTCGGTGACGAGCGGCTCGAGCGCCGTGGTCACGGTCGGCTGGACGTCGGCGAGGACCTCGTCGACGGCCGGCTCCAGCGGGGCACCGAGGTCGCCGACCAGTCCGGTCAGCGCGGTGGTGACCGGCGTCAGGATCCCACCGAGGTCGATGCCCAAGAGCTCGAGGCCGCTGACGTCGACCGTCGGCTCGGCGGCGCCGGCCTCACCGAGGAACCCACCGAGGGTGCCGTTGATCGAGACGGGCGCGGTGACGCCCAGCGGCGCCGTGACATCGATGGCGACGTCGAGCTCGGCGTCGTAGACGCCGTCCGTCACCACGTCGACGACCTTGGAGACGAGCGAGTCCGCACCGGGGCCCACGAGGGCGTCGGTGACACCGTCGAGCACCGCGTTCACGACCGGACCGCTGAGGACCTCGGTGTTCGCGGGCAGCTCGTTGAGGTCCTCGACGCCGGCGGCGTCGAGGACGAGCTGCGCGAGGTCCACCGTGATGGTGCCGTCGGCCAGGTTGACCGAGACGGAGCCCTCCGCGTTGGACAGCGGCTCGCTCAGCAGCTCGGTGCGCACGGAGTCGACCACGGACTGCGTGTCGATCGAGACCGCGTCGAGCTCGGCGGAGACGAGCGGCAGGGCGTCGATGGTCTCCACGACGTCGCCGACGGCGGTCTCGACCGCTCCTCCGGTGCCGAGCAGGTCCACGAGCGGCTGCAGCGTCGCGCCCACCGCGGTGTCCACGTCGGTGGTCAGCGCCGCGACGAGCGGGCTGTCCACGTTGAGCTCGAGGTCCGAGACGGCGTACTCGCTCGTCACGGTCGGGCCGTCCTTCGCGGCGCGGGCGCCGAGGGCGCCGATCTCGAGGGAGGCGCCGTTGACGAGCTCCTCGACGGCTTCCGCCCCGATGACCTGGCCCAGCAGTCGCGTGACGTCCAGCTGGGCCGGCTCGAAGTCGCCGCCGGCCGCGGTGTCCACGTTCAGCGAGCCGTCCTCGTTGATGAGGCCCGAGGAGGCGACGGCCTCGGTCGAGCTGGGCGCCGCCGACCGGCTGGAGATCGTGCCGAGGTCGCCGAGGTAGAGCAGGCCGTCCCCGCCCTCGGTCGGCGTGATGAGCGGCAGGCTCACGGTGCCGAGGTTCACGTCGACGAGGCCCTCGAGCACCGTGGCGTCGAGGTCGTCGGTGGTGGGCCCCGGGGCGGTGGCGCTGCTCGCGATCGAGCGCGCAGCTCCGGCGACGTCGAGGCCGAGACCCTCCACGAAGAGGCCGTGGCCATGGGCTGCCGCGTCGCCGGCCACGACGACGTCGTCGGCCAGGGCCGAGCTGAGGAGTGCCGTGGGCGCGATGACCACGGCGGCCGCCGTGCCGATCGCGACGGCGCGGGCACGGGTCAGAAGGCCGCGAGACCTTCGGCTGTGTTCGTTCAAGGTTCCCTCGATTCGCTGCGTCGCCGCACGGAGGCTCCGGGCGGGCCGGTGATGCGTGGAGGCGCCTTCCACCTCCCCCGATTTCTTGGACGTTAGGACCAGTTCCGGTGGGGAGCCACGCAGCTGCGTAGTACCGGGTGTGACGTGCGTTACTACTGAGGTTTGATGGGTACGTACGCAGAGACGAGGCGCGGTCGAGCTCCGTAGCACGGGCGATCCGCGCCGCGAATCCAGAATTCGGTATCGGGGTCCGAACGCTCTCGGACTCTCTCGGGGACAGCGGAAACGGCGTGATGACAGCGAGAACGGACGGCGTGGAGGACCTGCGGGACCTCGCTCTCTCGATCGTCGACGGTGTGCGTGCAGGCTCCAGCGCCCTCGTCACGGGACCCAGCGGCACCGGCAAGTCCAGCCTGCTGCGGACCGTGCAGGACCGGCTCGACGCCGCGGGCGTCGCGGCCCGCGCGCTGCGGGCGGATGCCTGGGCGCCCGACCACGACGAGGCGGACGACGCCACGGCCGTCCTGCTCGTCGACGACCTCGAGAGCGCACCGGAGGACCTGCTGAGCCGACTGTCGGCCCACACCGAGCACGGCGGGCGCGTCGTCGCGATGTTCGAGACCGGACGGCATCCCCGCGCGTACTCCACCCGCGCCCTGCGCACCGTGTACGGATCGCACCCGCTGGGTCACGACGCCGCCACGGTCCACCGCACGCACCTGACTCCCCTCGACGACGAGACCATGGCGCGCTTCCTGCACGCCCACGCCGGCGAGGAGCCGCTCGACTCGCACACGCTGCGCGCCATCACCACCCTCGCCCTCGGGCGTCGGGCCTGGGCGATGGACCTGCTGAGCCTCGCGCGGGCCGAGCAGATCCAGGCCGACCCCTTTCCCTCCATCAACCCGCTGCTCGCTCCCGGTGACGCCCCGCTCCCGGCCCTGCAGAGCCTGCGCGCCTCGCTCGCGACGGTCTCCCCCGAGTGTGCCGCCGCCGCCGTGGCACTGTCGGGCATCGAGCCGCTCGACGAGCTCGGCCTCGGCGCGCTCGTCGACCCGGCGATCGTCGAGACCCTCACCGTAGCCGGGGTCCTCGTGCCGACCGGTGGGTCCCAGCAGCTGGAGGTCCCCGCCTTCGTCGCCATCGCACTGCGCCAGCGGTCCTCGTTCGACCAGGTGGAGCGGTGCCGGCGCGAGATCGCGACGGGCCTGCTGGGGCAGGAGCTCGTCGGCGTCCCCCTGTCCGAGCGCGACACCCTCTACTGCGTCCGCGCGCTCGCGCCGGACGATCTACTCGACGCGGACCTCTCCGAGGCCCTTCGTCGACTCGTCGCCCGTGCCGTCACCCGGCTGACCACCTTCGGCGAGGCGGCCCAGGTGCGCGCGGCCGTGCTGAGGCTGGCGTCGCACCGGCTCGAGCTGCCGCCGCTGGCGAGGGCCCGCGCCCTCGCCGCGCTCGGCAACACGAACGAGGCCGTCCGTGTGGTCGACGCCATCACGGACGACGACCCCGACGTCCGTCTCGCCACCCGTTTCGCCCGCAGCGTCCTGCTCGCCGAGACCGCCGAGGCACCGATGCCCGGTGGCACCGACGACGTCCGCGACCAGGACGCCGCGACCGAGCTCGTCCTGCAGTGGTGGAGTCGGACCGAGCCGCTGGGCGACGCCACGCCCCTCGTGCGGGCCGTCGCGGCCCAGCATCCCGACCCGGGTGTCGCCGCGCTGGCCGCCCTCCTGGTGGACCTCGATGCCGTCTGGGCGGGGCTCGTGCCGCCTCACACCTCGACGCTGCACGCGCCGAATCCGCTGCCCGCGGCGACGATGCCGACCTCGCCGGTCCTGAGCGACGTCACGGGCACGATCCTCGTCGCCCAGGCACTCGTGCTGCTGCTGATCGGCGAGGCCTCGGCGCGCCGAGAGCCACTCCTGGAGCTGGCCGCCCGGCTCCCCGACCGAGACCACCACGAGCGGTGGCTGCGCCACGTCGTCGCGTCCAGCACGGCCGCGACGTTCGGCGAGATGGGCCGGGGACTGCGCGAGTGGCAGCTGTTCGCGGGCTCGGTCCCGCGGCTCGTCCCCGCGCGCCTGCGTCACTACGTCGAGCAGGTCGGCGCGGCGCTGGACGCGGTGTCGGACCCCACGCGCGAGCCCGACGACCTCGAGCGGCTGTCCTCGGAGTACCCGTACCGGATCCTGCTGTACTTCGCCGGCCTGCACGGTCCCCTCCAGGCACTGCGCACGGGACTGGAGCCGAAGGCCGGCGCACTGCCGCTCATCCGCCTGGCGCGCGCCCACCTCGACGCCACGCACGAGCGCAACCCCGCCCAGCTCACGCGGATCGCGGGGATCTTCCGGGAGTACGACATGTGGCTGCCGAGCGCCTACGCGTTCGGCGACGCTCGCCGGATCTACGTGGGTCGGCGCGCCGTGGGCAAGGCACAGGCCTGCGACGCCGAGCTCGCGGCCGTCCGCGACAAGATCCGCCGGAACGCGCCGTGGCTCTCGGCGGACTCCGCCGTCTCGGACGTGCCGGAGACGCTGACCCCACGCGAGCTCGAGGCCGCCCGGCTGGCCGCCCGCGGCCTGCGCAACCGCGACATCGCCGAGGTGCTCGAGTGCGGTGTGCGCACCGTGGAGTCGCACCTTGCGCAGGCCCGCGCCAAGCTCGGCGCGGACAGTCGCGAGGACCTCGCGCGCCTGCTGCCGCCCGACGAGGGCGACTGACCCGCTGCCGCGACGCCACCTGGTGGGGAGGGTGGGGCTCGAACCCACGACCCAAGGATTATGAGTCCTCTGCTCTGACCGGCTGAGCTACCTCCCCCGTCGCGCACGACCCTACAAGTCCGGCTCGTCGGAGCATGAAGAAGGCCCGGTCCTCACTGCGATCGCAGTGAGAACCGGGCCTGTCCCGCTCCCCCGATTGGACTCGAACCAATAACCCTTCGATTAACAGTCGAATGCTCTGCCAATTGAGCTACGGGGGATCGGCTCCTCAAGAGGAGCACGGCGGCCAACTCTAGCAAGTCGGCTCCGAAGATGCGAAAGGGCCCTCCCCTCCCGATCGCGCACCTGCCAGCGGGTGAGCCCGAGGTGCTCGGCGACCTCGTCGATCGTCAACCCGACCCCGTCCTCGCACAGCAGGCCGTACCGCAGTCCGACCACCGCGGCGAGGTGCTCGGGCAGGCCGACGAGGAGGTCGTCGCCGGACACGGGCGTCTCGGCGAGCTCGACGACGGGGGCCTCGCGGGGCGGGGCCATCGCTCGGGCGATCCACTGCCAGGCGAACGTCGACAGGCGGGTCCCCCGCTCGGGATCGAACCGGTCGACGGCGAGGATCAGGCCCTCGGCACCGGCCGCGACGGCCTCGTCGAGGCGCTCGCCGCGGTGACCGAGCCGCAGCGCGTGCAGGGCGACGTTGCGCAGGCCGGCGCAGATGAGCTCCTCGCGTGCCTCACGGTCGCCGGCGACCGCGGCGCGCGCGAGGATCCGTTCGGCGTCCGCGGGGATCGGGACCTGGGCGAGGGCGTGGATGACGAAGGGCGACACCACCCCAACCTCGCGTGCGGGCCGAGGCCGCGACAGGGACTCGCGTCAGGCTGTGGACGGCACCCAGCGGTCGTGCACAGCACTCCCCCGGCCCGGGACTCAGAGAGCCGCGCCGAGCGCGCGCTCGCGCAGGCCGCGGCGACGCTGCTCCAGCTCCACGAGGCGACCGAAGACCTCCTGGTACTCCGGAGCCGTGGGCTCCGTGCGCTGCAGACGCGACTTCACGTCGGTGATCTGACGCGCCAGCGACAGCTCCTGGAGCCGCACGAGCACGGCCGGCACGACCGCGACGGCACCCTGCTCGGACGCGTGCAGGGGCTCGACCGCGGCGACACCGAGCACGCGACGCAGGTCGTCCCCGGGCAGCGAGTCGGCGACGGCGGGCAGCCAGCCCGCGTCCGACTGCTCAGGCAGGCCGCGCGCCACCATGTGCCGCCAGATCTCGCGCGCCACGGGGTGCACGAAGTCGTCGTCGGTCAGGTCGGCCGCGACGGGCCGGGCCACGTGCGGGTACTGCGCGAGCGCCTTGAGGGCCTCGCGCTCGTCGGCGAACTGGGGCGCGCCGAAGCTGGCGAACACCGTGGGCTCGGGGCGCTGCTGGTCGGATTGAGTCGGCCGGGACACCCGCCGGGCTGGCGTCGGCTGCTGGCTCAGCTTCTTCCGTTCGGCGTACACCACGGTCGGGTCGATGCCGACGCGAGCCGCGATCTCTCTCAGGAACGACGCCACCTTCGAATCGTCCCGAACGGCGGCCGTGAGACCAAGAGCTTCACGGACGGCATCAATGCGCTGATCAGCGCGATCGAGGTCATACTTCTCAAGCGTGTTGTCCAGGATGAACCGATAGAGGGGGACGCGGGACGAAATCAGCTCGCGGACGGCCTCGTCGCCATCGTTCAGGCGCAGGTCGCACGGGTCCATGCCTCTCTTCTCGACCGCGACGTAGGTCTGTCCACTGAATTCGTCATCGCCCTCGAACGCCTTCACCGCAGCCTTCTGGCCTGCCTCGTCGCCGTCGAAGGTGAAGATGACCTCGCCGCGGAAGGCGTCGTGGTCGAGCATGAGGCGCCGCATGACGCGCGCGTGCCCCTCGCCGAAGGCGGTGCCGCACGTGGCCACCGCCGTCAGCACGCCGGCCTGGTGGCACGCCATGACGTCGGTGTAGCCCTCGACAACCACCGCCTGGCTCTGCTTGCGGATCGGGTCGCGCGCGAGGTCGATGCCGTAGAGGACCTGGGCCTTCTTGTAGATCGGCGTCTCGGACGTGTTGACGTACTTGCCCTTCATGAAGTCGTCGTCGAACATCCGGCGCCCGCCGAAGCCGATGACCTCGCCCGAGATCTCCTTGATCGGCCACAGCAGGCGGCCCTGGAACGCGTCGAACAGGCCGCGTGCGGACCGGCGGGCCAGGCCGCCGACGATGAGCTCCTCCTCGGTGAAGCCCTTACCGCGCAGGTGCGCCACGAGGGCCTCGCCCGACTTGGGCGCCCACCCCATGCCAAAGAGCTCGGCCGCGGCCTGGTCGAAGCCGCGGTCGGTGACCAGGCGACGGCCCGGCACGGCCTCGGGCGACGACATCAGCTGCTCGGCGTAGAACGAGGCGGCGGCCTTGTGGGCGAGCAGGAGACGCTGGCGCTGGCCGGGGTCGCGGCGCGGGCCCGTGGGCGCGCCGGTCTCCTCGTAGCGCAGCTGGATGCCGTACTTGTCGGCGAGCCGCTCGACGGCCTCGGCGAACGCGAGCCCCTCGATCTCCATGAGGAACTTGATCGCGTCGCCACCCGCTCCGCAGCCGAAGCAGTGGTAGAACCCCTGCGCGGGGCGCACGTTGAACGACGGCGACTTCTCGTCGTGGAACGGGCACAGTCCCTTGCGGGCGCCGCCGCCGGCGTTCTTGAGGGTGACGTACTGCTCGACGACCTCGTCGATCCGGATGCGCTCGCGGACGAGTTGGATGTCCTCGTCCTTGATCCGCGCCATGGCGTGATCCTACGCGGCGACGCCACCCCTCGTGGTGGGTCGTCGCGGCTAGCCGAGGAGGCGACGGCCCCACGCGACCGCCGAGGCGTCGGTGAGGCTCGCGACCTGGTCGACGATGACGCGCAGCCGCTGCGCGTCGTCGCTCGCCGCGCGGAAGTCGGCGGCGAACTCGGGCTCCAGCTCACCCTCGCCCTTCAGCCGCAGGTGGGCCACGATCCCGTGGAGGAGGTCGCGCTGCTGGGCGAGATCGCGGACGCGCGGATCGGCACGCATCACGTGGTGGGCGGCGAGGGACTTGAGCACGTTGATCTCGTCGAGCGTGTCCCGCGGGACCTCGACGTCGCCCCCGTAGCGGACGAGCGGGTCGGTCCCCCAGCGCTCCACGGTGGCCGCGTAGGCCGCCCCCGCGAACCGGCCGATGAGGGCGCTGGTGAGGCTCTTGAGCACGGCGCGGGCCGGACGGTCGGCGGCGAACGGGGCGGTGGGCCACTCGGGCAGGTCCTGCAGCCGCGTGAGCGCCGCGTCGAGGCGGTCGTCGGTGGCCGAGGCGTCGTACCAGTCGCGCGCCACCTGCCACGAGCCCGGCGTGTCGAGGTCGCCGACGAGGCTGAACCAGCCGCCGAACACGCCGTCCTCGACGTCGTGCACGCTGTACGCGATGTCGTCGGAGAGGTCCATGACCTGCGCCTCGATCGTGAGCCGGCCCTGCGTGTCGAGCCACTCGAACACCGGCAGGTCGTCCTCGTAGACGCCGAACTTGGGGGTGTCGCGCTCGCCGCGACGCCACGGGTACTTCACGCAGGAGGCCAGGGTCGCGCGCGTCAGGTTGAGGCCCACGCTGCGGCCGTGCGCGTCGACCGTCTTGGCCTCGAGCCGCGAGAGGATCCGCAGCGTCTGGGCGTTGCCCTCGAACCCGCCGATCGACCCGGCGACCTCGTTCAGCGCCATCTCGCCGTTGTGGCCGAACGGAGGGTGACCGAGGTCGTGCGAGAGGGCGGCGGAGTCGACGATCTCGGGGTCGCAGCCCAGGCTCTTCCCGAGCTCGCGGGCGACCTGGGCGACCTCGAGCGAGTGCGTCAGCCGGTTGCGGACGAAGTCGTCGGTGCCGGCGCCCATGACCTGGGTCTTGCCGGCCAGCCGGCGCAGCGCCGACGAGTGCAGGATCCGGGCACGGTCGCGCTCGAAGGACGTGCGTCCCGAGCGCTTGGGCGGCTCGGCGACGTAGCGCTCGCGCGCCTCGCTCCCGTACCGGTCCACGCCGTCACCCTAGCGAGGCGAGCGGCCCGCCGCGCTCACCAGCGACCGTTGCGCGGGCGAGGCTGACAGGTGGGGCACCGGTAGGACGACCGGTTCATGAACGGCTCGCGCACGATGATCGACCCGCAGCGGTCGCACGGGCGGCCTTCCTGCCCGTACGCGTGCAGCGACCGGTCGAAGTAGCCGCTCTGCCCGTTGACGTTGACGTAGAGCGCGTCGAACGAGGTGCCGCCCTGCTCGAGGGCCTCGGCCATGACGTCGCGGACGTGCCCGATCAGGTCGGTGACCTCGGCGATGCGCAGGCCCTTCGTGTTGCGGGCGTAGTGCAGGCGGCTGCGCCACAGCGCCTCGTCGGCGTAGATGTTCCCCACGCCCGAGACGAGACCCTGGTCGAGCAGCGCGCGCTTGACGCCCGTCTGGCGGCGGCGCAGGCGCGCCACGAACGCGGCGTCGTCGAAGTCGGGGTCGAGCGGGTCGAGCGCGATGTGCGCGATCTCGGTGGGCGGGTCGGTCTCGCTGACCGCCATGCCGCCGAAGATTCGCTGGTCGGCGAACCGCAGCTGGCGGCCGTCGTCGAGGTCGAACGTGATCCGCAGGTGACGCGGTGGCGGGGCGTCGGGGTCGCAGATCAGGGCCTGGCCGCTCATGCCGAGATGGGTCAGGACGCTGGAGCCGTCGTCGAGCGACATCCAGAGGTACTTGCCGCGGCGGTGGGCGGCCGTGACGTGGCGACCGGTCAGGCGGGCGACGAAGTCGGAGGGTCCGGGGCCGTGGCGGCGGACGGAGCGGGCGTCGAGCACCTCCACCGCGGTGAGGGTGCGACCGACGACGTGGTCGTCCAGGCCGCGCCGGACGACCTCGACCTCAGGAAGTTCGGGCACCGTGGGCGTTCGCGCCGTCGGCGGCCGCCGCGCGGGCGCTGATGGAGCGCCAGGCGATCTCGGCGACCATCTGCTCGGCGTCCTTCTTGGAGCGGCCGGTGCCGCCGTCGAAGCGCTGGTCGTTCAGCACGACCGAGGCGGTGAAGGTCTTGTCGTGGTCGGGGCCGGTGCCCTCGAGGACGTAGACGGGGACGCCGAGTCCGTGCAGGGCGGAGATCTCCTGCAGCGACGTCTTCCAGTCCAGGCCTGCGCCCATCTGGGCGGCGTCGGCGATGACCGGGTCGAAGATCGAGTGGATGACGTCGGCTGCGCGCTCGATGCCGAACTCGACGAAGACCGCGCCGAGCACGGCCTCCATGGCATCGGACAGGATCGAGGGCTTGTTCCGACCGCCGGAGGCCTCCTCGCCGCGCCCGAGTCGGAGGTGGTCGCCGAGTCCGAGCGTGCGAGCGACCTCCGCGAGCGCCTTGGCGCTGACGACCGCTGCACGCAGCTTCGCCAGCTGACCCTCGGGGAGGTCGGGGTGGCCCCGGAACAGCGTCTCGGTGACCACGAGCCCGAGCACCGAGTCGCCCAGGAACTCCAGGCGCTCGTTGTTCGGGATCTGGCCGTTCTCGTAGGAGAACGACCGGTGCGTCAGGGCATGAGTGAGGAGCTCGGGGTCCAGATCAGGGACCCCGAGCGTCTCACTCAGTGCCGCGAGCTCGGGCACGTCGTGCAGGTCAGAGGACCTGACGACGCTCGCCGCGCGCGCCGTACTGGCCGCACTCGGCGCAGGCGCGGTGCGACATCACCTTCGCGTTGCAGGCGGGGTTGGCGCAGTCGACGGTGGCGACAGCCGTCGTCTTCCAGGCAGAACGGCGGTGCCGGGTGTTGCTGCGCGACATCTTCCGCTTCGGGACGGCCACGGTTACTCCTCAGGTCGTTCGGTCAGTTGGGTCAGCGCCGACCATCTCGGGTCGATCGCCTCACCGTGTGTGTGCTCGGGATCGTCCGCGAGTCGCACCCCGCACTCGGGGCACAGTCCCGGACACTCCGGATCACACAACGGGTTGTGCGGCAGTGCGAGCACCACCGCGTCCCGCAGGACGGGCTCGAGGTCGAGCAGGTCGTCCTCGAGCTCCAGCTCGTCCTCGCCCGCGTCGTCGTAGAGGTAGAGCTCCTGGAAGTCGACCTCGAGATCGCTCTCGACGCCGATCAGGCAGCGCACACACTCTCCGACAGCATGGGCCGAGGCCGTCCCGGTGGCGAGGACACCGTCCATCACAGCCTCGAGCCGAAGCTCGAGCTCGATGGGCGATCCCTCAGGAACACCGAAGACGTCCAGGCCGAGATCAGCAGGTGCATCGAGGACGAGGTCGTACGACTTCTCGGTCCCGGGTCGACGTCCCAACACCAAGGTGTCGAACACGAACGGTCCCGAAGTCACAACAGCCCCTCATCGAGTGCATCAGAAGATCACGGCCCGCAAACGGGCCAGCGTCGATCCTACCCCGCCGCGCCTCGCGGACGCGAATCGCGGTCGGTGGCGGCGTCGGTTTCCGTCAGTCCTCGGTGCGAAGGTCGGAGGGTGGAGACGGTGGAACCGGACCCGTTCGGGTCCATCCTGCACGCCGACCTCGATGCGTTCTACGCCTCGGTCGAGCAGCGCGACGACCCCGCGCTGCGGGGGCGGCCGGTCATCGTCGGTGGCGGGGTGGTCCTGTCGGGCTCCTACGAGGCCCGCGCCCGCGGCGTCCGCACCGCGATGGGTGGGCGCCAGGCGCTGCGCCTGTGCCCCGACGCGGTCGTCGTGCCGCCGCGCTTCGAGGCCTACGTCGCGGCCAGCAAGGCCGTCTTCGAGATCTTCCGCGACACCACTCCCCTGGTCCGGGCGCTGTCGATCGACGAGGCGTTCCTCGACGTGTCGGGCCTGCGGCGCCTGCGCGGTCCGGCCCTGCCGATCGCGCGCGAGCTGCGGCGCCGCGTGCAGGCCGAGACCGGCCTGCCGATCTCGGTCGGCCTCGCCCGCACGCCGTACCTCGCCAAGGTCGCCAGCACGCTCGCCAAGCCCGACGGCCTGCTCGTGGTCCCCCTCGACGACGAGCTCCAGTTCCTCCACGCGCTGCCCGTCGAGCGGCTGTGGGGCGTGGGCGACGTCACGGCCGAGAAGCTGCGCGCCGCCCGCCTGCGCACCGTGGCCGACGTCGCGCGGCTCTCCCCCGCAGAGCTCTCGGCGATCGTGGGGCGCGCGGCCGGCCACCACCTGCACGCCCTCGCCCACGGTCGCGACGCGCGCAAGGTCGAGTCCGCGCCGTCGCGCCGGTCCATCGGCGCGCAGCACGCGCTGGGGCGGGCCCGCTTCGAGGCCGCCGACCTCGCGCTGCTCGCGCTGTGCGACAAGGTGGGCCGACGGATGCGCCGGGCCGGGCGCACGGCCGCGACCGTCACGGTGCGGCTGCGGTTCGGCGACTTCCGCCGCTCGACCTCCTCGCGCACGCTCCCCCGCCCCACCGAGAGCACCTCGGTGATCTCCGAGGTCGCCCGAGCCCTGCTCGCGTCGCGCCGCGACGAGATCGACCGCGACGGCATCACGTTGGTGGGCGTCGCCCTGTCGGGGCTCGACGACCATGGCGCGCAGCTGGTGCTGCCGCTCGACGACGAGGCCGACCCGGCGCTCGACCAGACGCTCGACCGCGTCGCGGCGCGCTTCGGGAACCAGGCGGTCCGCCGCGGGAGTCACCTCGGACGGCGCTGGGAGCCGCGCTCGCCCGTGCAGTGACGGGTCAGTGACCGAAGGCCTCGTCGAGAGCGTTCATCACGTGCTTGGGCACGAGGCCGTTGACGTCGCCGCCGTGGCGCGCGACCTCCTTGACCAGGCTCGAGGCGATGAACGTGTAGTCGGGCGACGTGGGGATGAAGACCGTGTCGATGCCCGTGAGGTTGCCGTTCATCTGGGCCATCTGCAGCTCGTAGTCGAAGTCCGACACCGCGCGCAGGCCCTTGACGATCGCCTGGACGTCGTTCTGGGCGCAGTAGTCGACCAGCAGGCCCGCGTACGAGTCGAGGGTGACGTTCTCCATCTCGGCGGTCGCCTCGGCGATCAGCTCGATGCGGCGCTCGATCGGGAACAGCCCGGCCTTGCTCTCGTTGACCAGGACCACGACGACGACCTCGTCGAACAGGAACGAGGCGCGCTCGATGATGTCGAGGTGGCCGTTCGTGACGGGATCGAAGGAACCGGGGCACACCACGCGCGTCATGTCAGTGACCGTACCAAAGCCGCGTCTCGCCGTACGCCTTGTCCCGCAGCGCGTCGAACCCCTCGGGCCAGGCGAACGGATCGCGGCTGGAACGCTCGACCACGACGACGGCGTCCTCGGCCAGGGACGGCCGCAGCGCGGCGACGATCGAGGCCACCTCGTCGGTCGTGACGGCGTAGGGAGGATCGAGGAACACGAGGTGCCACGGACCTCCCGGCGCGGCCACGAACCGCTGGGCGGTGACCTTGTGCACGCGGGCGGGCGCCTTCAGGTCGGCGACGTTGCGCTGGATCGTGCGGGCCGCGCGGTCGTTCGACTCGACGAGGTCGGCGTGCTGGGCGCCGCGCGACACGGCCTCGAGCCCCAGAGCGCCCGAGCCGGCGAAGAGGTCGAGGACCCGCACCCCGTCGAAGCCGCCGAGCAGCGAGTTGAGCGAGGCGAACATCGACTCGCGCACCCGGTCGGAGGTGGGACGGGTGCCGTCGCCGGGCGGCGTCGCCAGCCGCCTGCCGCCCCAGCGGCCGGCGATGATCCTCGTCATGCCGTCACCGCCGTGAAGGACGCACGGTACGACGGCGACGGCATCGACAGCCGCATGCTCGCTCGCTGGCGCTCGCTCATGCACGCTCCAGGTACTCAGCGCGCTCGGACTCCTCGAGGCGGCGGATCGACGCCTCGAGGTCGGGCGGGACGTCACCCGAGTCCAGCGCGGCCACGGCGGCGTCGCGCGCGTCGGCGATGATCTGCTCGTCGCGCACGACCGACAGCAGCTTGAGGCTGGAGCGGACGCCCGACTGGCGCGCGCCCAGGACGTCACCCTCGCGGCGCAGCTCGACGTCGAGTCGCGACAGCTCGAAGCCGTCGGTGCTGGCGGCCACGGCGGCGAGGCGCTCGCGGGCCGACGTGCCGGCCGGCGACCCCGTGACGAGCAGGCACAGGCCGGGCTCGGACCCACGGCCCACGCGCCCGCGCAGCTGGTGCAGCTGCGAGACGCCGAAGCGGTCGGCGTCCATGACGATCATCATCGTGGCGTTGGGGACGTCGACGCCCACCTCGACCACGGTCGTCGCGACCAGCACGTCGACGTCGCCGGCCGCGAAGGCGGACATCACGGCGTCCTTCTCGTCGGGCGGCATGCGGCCGTGGAGCCTCCCGAGCCGCAGGCCCGCCAGGGGCCCCTGCTCCAACGCCTCGGCCAGCTCGACGAGACCGACCGTGGGGCGCTTCTCCTCGGCGTCGTCGTCGGGCGGCGGCTCGACGTCGTCGTCGGCCGTGGCCTCGCCGATGCGCGAGACGACCACGTAGGCCTGACGGCCGCGCCCGACCTCCTCGTGCACGCGCTGCCACGCCCGCTCGAGCCACCCCGGCTGCTCGGCGACGGGCACGACGTTGGACTGGATGGGCTGGCGCCCGGCGGGCAGCTCGCGGAGCGTGGAGACCTCGAGGTCGCCGAAGACGGTCATCGCGATGGTGCGCGGGATCGGGGTGGCGGTCATGACGAGCACGTGCGGGCTGACGCCGTCCGCGGCCGCCGCGCGGTCGGACAGGGCCGACCGCTGCTCGACGCCGAACCGGTGCTGCTCGTCGATGACGACGAGGCCGAGGTCGGCGAACTGCACGGTCTGCTCCAGCAGCGCGTGCGTGCCGACCACGATGCCGGCCTCGCCCGAGACGATGTCGAGCAGCGTCTGCTGGCGGGCCTTCGCGCCCATCGAGCCGGTGAGCAGCCGGATCCGGGTGGCCTCGTCGGCGCCGCCGAGCATCCCGCCCTTCGCCAGGTCGCCGAGCATCCGCTCCATGCTGCGGTGGTGCTGGGTCGCGAGCACCTCAGTGGGTGCCAACAGTGCCGCCTGGCCGCCGGAGTCGACGACCTGCAGCATCGCCAGCAGCGCGACGATGGTCTTGCCCGAGCCGACCTCGCCCTGCAGCAGCCGGTGCATGGGATGGGTGGCGGCGAGGTCCTGGTCGATCTCGGCGGCCACCTGCGCCTGACCCGCGGTGAGCTGGAACGGGAGCCGCTGCTCGAACGCCACGCGAATGCCGTCGCCGCGCCCCGGCCGCGCGAGCGAGCGCCGCTGCGCGGAGTCGGAGCGGCGCTTGGCGAAGACCGCCTGCACCTCGAACGCCTCCTCGAAGCGCAGCCGGGTCTGGGCGAACACCCAGTCCGAGCGCTTCCGCGGACGGTGGATGTACTCGTAGGCCGTGGGCGCGTCGAGCAGGCCGCGCTCGGACCGGACCGCGGCCGGGATGGGCTCGGGGAACACGTCGACGACGTCGAGCGCCACCGTGACGGCGCGCTCGACGTCCCACGTGGTGAGGCCCCCGCCCGCCGGATAGATCGGCATCGCACCGCCGCCACGACCGAGGTCGGCGAGCGTCTTGCCCTCGGGCAGCTCGCGCATGTGGGGCGAGGCCAGCTGGAGGCGCCCCTGGTAGACCGAGACCTCGCCCGACAGCAGCTGCTGGCTGCCGACGGGCGTCTTGGAGACGGCGTACTGGTTGAAGAAGACGGCCTCCATCGTGGCGCGACCGTCCGACAGCGTCACGACCACGCGGAACTTGCGCGGGTTGTTGCGGAAGGGGAGCTTCTTCACGTCGAGGACCGTGGCGACGAACGCCACGACGTGGCCCTCCTCGAGGTCCTCGAACGAGTCGGGGTGCTCGAGGTCGATGTAGCGGCGCGGGAAGTGCCGCAGCAGGTCGCCGACGGTGCGGTGCCCGAACGCCTTCTCGAGCTTCTTGGCCGAGTCCCCCACGACCTTGGACAGGCGGGTGTCGAAGTCGATCGCGGTCATTCCACCGCCAGGAAGAGCGGGTAGGTGTCCTGGTCGCCCTCGATCGTCTCGACGTCGACGTGCGGCGCCTCCTGCTGCACGCGCGCCGCGATCTTCTCGCTCGTGGCGGCGTCGCAGTCGCGGCCCGTGACGAGCGTGACCATCTCCGCGGTGGCGAGGTCGAGCCGCTGGAGCACGTCGAAGGCGACGTCGACCTGCGAGGAGCCGACGATCGCGAAGTCGCCGTTCACGACGCCGAGCACGTCGCCGGCGCTGCAGGGCCCGGCCATCGTGATACCGTCCTCGGCCGCGATCGTGACCGCGCCGTGCCGCGTGGCGCCTGCCGCGTTGGACATCGCGACGACCACGACGTCGAACGGCCGTCCGGGGTCGTGCACCGCGAGCGCGGTGAGGGCCTGGACCTGCACCGTGGTGGGCAGCACCGCCACGCGGGCCCCGGCGTCGCGGGCCTTCGCGGCGGCGGCCTCGAACATCGCGATGTGGCCGGCGCGGTTGGGCAGCAGGATGACCTCGTCGGCGCCGCTGCCGTCGATCGCGGCGGCGACCTCGGCCACCGTGAGCGACCGGTCGGGCGCGAAGTGCAGCGCCGTGCCGCCCGCACGATGGGTGAGCTCGGCGAGGCCGGGACCCGTGACGGCGCTGAGGATGAGGCGGCCGCCGGCGGGCCGGGCCGGACGCGCGATCTGCTCGGCGAAGTGCGTGACCGAGATCCGGAACGGGGACCCGGCCGCGATGCCGGCCTCGATCGCCGCGCCGACGTCGTCGACGTGGACGTGCACGTTCCACAGCCCCTCGCCGCCCACGACGACGAGCGAGTCGCCCAGCGGCTCGAGCGCGGTGCGCAGCTCGGGGATGCGGTCGTCGGCGGTGCGCAGCAGGTACATGACCTCGTACGACGGACCGTCCTCCCCCAGGTCGGCGCCGGGCTCGACGATCGGGACGGGCACGGTGGCGGGTCGCGGGGTGGGCGTGCGGCCGGTGAGCGCGAAGGCGACGGAGTCGAGGACGACCACGAGCGCGCGGCCGCCGGCGTCGACCACCCCGGCCCGCGCCAGCCGCTCGAACTGCGTGGGCGTCAGCGCGAGCGCCTCGCGGGCGGCGCCGGACGCCACGTCGAAGACGCGCTTCGGGTCGTCGTCGTTGGTGGCGGCCTCGCGGGCGGCCCTCGCCGCGGCAGCCGCGACGGTGAGGATCGTGCCCTCCTGCGGCCGGCCGACGGCGGCGTAGGCGGCGGCGGACGCGGCCTCCAGCGCTCCGGCGACGTCGTCGGCGCTGAGCCCGTCGACGCAGCCTCGCAGGACGCGCAGCGAGCCGCGCACGAGCTCGGCCAGGATCGTGCCGCAGTTGCCCCGGGCGCCCATCAGCAGGCCCTCGGCGAACGTGCGCATGAGGTCGAGGGGCGAGGTGTCGGCCGGGAGCGCGTCGATCGCCTCGACGCCCGCCACGAAGGTGAAGTAGGCGTTCGTGCCGGTGTCGCTGTCGGGCACCGGGAAGACGTTCAGCGCGTCGATCTCGTCGCGCGACTCCGCCAGCAGCCGGGTGCACAGACGGGCCCACGCGTCGAAGCGCTCGGTGCTGATCCGCAGGGCCATGGGTCGAGACTATCGGGCCGTGGTCGGACTCGATTCGCGCTGGCCGTGTCGCGTCAGGTATGCTCGAGAGGTTGTATTTTTCCCCCGAACGAGTTCAGGAGTGGTCGCCGTGGCAGCCGTCTGCGATGTGTGCGGCAAGGGACCGGGCTTCGGCCACAACGTGTCCCACTCGCACCGACGCACCAAGCGTCGTTTCGATCCGAACATCCAGCGCGTCCGCGCCGTCGTCGAGGGCACCCCGAAGCGGCTCAACGTCTGCACCGGTTGCCTGAAGGCCGGCAAGGTCTCGCGCTGAGACGTTCAGATCTTTCATAGACAACGGCGGCCCTCGGGCCGCCGTTGTCTATTCTCGCGGGGTGACCCGCATCCACGCCTTCACCGATGACGTCCTGGCCGATCACGACGCGGTGGGCGTCGCCGCGCTGATCGCCTCCGGGGAGGCCAGCCGCTCCGAGGTGCTCGAGGCCGCCCTGGCTCGCCTCGACCGCGTCAACCCGACGCTCCAGGGGATCAGCCACGACGACCGGGCCCGTGCGATCGTCCGCGCCGAAGAGACCTCGCCCGACGGCGCGCCGTTCGCCGGCGTCCCCTCGCTGATCAAGAACAACACCGACTTCAAGGGCCTGCCCACGCAGCAGGGCTCCGCGGCCGTCCCGCCCGAGCCCGCCGAGCGGCACGAGCCCTTCACCGAGCAGTTCCTCTCCACCGGCGTCAACGTCCTCGGGGCGACCACCCTGCCGGCCTTCGGCCTCACCGCCTCCACGGAGTTCGTCGACCGCGAGCCCACGCGCAACCCGTGGAACCCCGCCTACTCCTCCGGGGCCTCCTCGGGCGGCTCGGCCGCGCTGGTCGCCGCCGGCGTCGTGCCGATCGCGCACGGCAACGACGGAGGCGGCTCGATCCGGATTCCCGCGGCGGCCTGCGGCCTGGTCGGACTGAAGACCACGCGCCACCGGCTCGCCCCGGCCAAGGAGATGGCCGACGCGCCGCTCGACATCGTCGCCAACGGCGTGCTGACCCGCAGCGTGCGCGACACCGCCGTGTTCCTCGCCGCCGCCGAGCGCCACCGCCCGGTCCCCCGGCTGCCCAAGGTGGGTCTCGTGGAGGGACCCGCGGCGCGCCGCCTTCGCGTCGGGCTCGTCACCGAGACGCTCGGCGGGGCGCCGCTGGACGCGGACAGCCTGCGGGAGCTGCGGCGCGTGGCCGACCTCGTCGCGTCACTGGGCCACGAGGTCGTCGAGATGCCGATCCCGGTCGACGCCGCGTTCGAGCGCCACTTCGTGCAGTACTGGCGCACCCTGGCGTTCTCGCTCGACTACGCCGGCCGCTTCGTCCTGTCCCGCGACTTCGACCGCAGCCGGGTCGACCCGTTCACCCACGGCCTGGCCCGGGCGTTCCTGCGCACCTTCTGGCGCACTCCCGGCGCGATCGTCGCCCTCAAGCGGTCGGCGCGCGCGTACGGGGAGATCTTCGCCGACCGGGATGTCGTGCTGAGTCCCGTCCTGGGGCACACGACGCCCGAGCTGGGCTGGCTGGATCCGGGCGTCGAGTTCGACGTGGCGTTCGAGCGGCTGCGCACGTACGTGGCCTACACGCCGCTCAACAACGCCTCGGGCGGTCCGGCGATCAGCCTGCCGCTGGGACGCACCTCGACCGATCTGCCGCTCGGCCTGCACTTCTCGGCCGACCACGGCGACGAGCGCACGCTGCTGGAGCTGGCCTTCGAGCTCGAGGCCGCCGCGCCCTTCGCGCGGATCCAGGACTGATCGGCTCCAGTGCCCCGACGACAACGCCGTCCGTTCCAGGGCCCCGACGGCGACGCCGTCAGTTCCAGTGCCCCGACGGCGAAGCCGTCAGTTCCAGTGCTTGTGGCCGGTGCCGCCCTCGTAGGGCGCGCCGGCCACGGTGACGCCCTCCCCCGCCTTGACGACGCCGATGCGGGTCCAGCCCTCGGGCAGGCTCGCGCTCGTGGGGAACGTGGCGGCCAGCGCGTAGTCGTCGCCGCCGGCCAGCACGAACCGCAGCGGGTCGACGCCGCCGAGCGCGCCGGCGACCGTCTGCACGGCGTCGAGGATGGGGAACGACGCGGGGTCGAGATCGATGGCGACCTTGCTCGCGCGGGCGACGTGGCCGAGGTCGGCCAGCAGGCCGTCGCTGATGTCGATCATCGACGTGGCTCCACCCGCCGCGGCGGCCGGTCCGGCGGCGTACGGCGGGTGCGGGGCACGGTGCTCGTCGACGGCGGCCTTGGGCGAGCGGAACCCGCGGCTCAGGGCGCCGTAGCCCGCCGACGCGAGGCCCAGGGTGCCCGCGTACGCGACCTGGTCGCCCACCTGCGCGCCCGAGCGGGTGACCGGACGCTCGGCGTCGCCCAGCGCGGTGATCGAGATGACGATCTGGTCGGCCGCGGACATGTCGCCGCCGACGATCTTGGCGCCGACCTTGTCGCACTCCTCGACCATGCCGCCGATGAGGTCGGCGACCCACTTGACCGGGGTGTCGCCGGGCGCGGCGAACGCGACGACGAGCGCCGTGGCCACCCCGCCCATGGCGTTGATGTCGGAGAGGTTCGCGGCGACCGCCTTGCGACCGATGTCGGCCGCGGTGGACCAGTCGCGGCGGAAGTGACGTCCCTCGACGAGGATGTCGGTCGCGGTCACGTAGGTGCCGTCGGCGGTGGCGATGTGGGCCGCGTCGTCGCCTGGCCCGACCAGCACGTAGTCGCTCGTGCCCAGGCGGCCCCGGACGAGGTCGATCAGGGCGAACTCGCCCAGTTCCGCAATCGTCTGCTCGCTCACGACGTCATTGTCTCAGCCGCATGCGCCCGACCCCGGGGACTGCGGTAGCGTGTCATGGCCCGGAAGAAAGGACGTCCCCGATGGCCGTTCACGCCTACATCCTCGTCCAGACCGAGGTCGGCAAGGCTGCCGACGTCGCCGCCGCGATCGCCCAGATCCAGGGGGTCGAGCTGTCCGAGGACGTCACGGGTCCCTACGACGTCATCGTCCGCGCCGAGGGTCCCTCGGTCGACGAGCTCGGATCCCTCGTCGTCTCGCAGATCCAGCGCGTCCCCGGCATCACCCGCACGCTGACCTGCCCCGTCGTCCGGATCTGACCTCCGCCCCTCCCGAGATTTGCTCCTTTTTCGACGTTTCAGAGGGTCTGAAACGTCGAAAAAGGAGCAAATCTTGTGCGCGTGCGGGGTGCTGTGGATGAGCTGCGCCGAGGCCCGCCGCTCCCGGCAGCCTGTCGGGCATGCCACGGCTCTCCCCTCTTCCCGAGCAGTTCCACCAGACCGTCTTCAGTCGACGCGAGGCGCTCGCTGCCGGACTGACCGACCGCGTCCTCGCCGGCCCACGCTGCGTCAGCGTTGCCCCCGGCTGGTACCGCTACGCCACCATGGAGTCCTCCTTCGAGCTGGAGGCGCTGGCGGGCTTGGCCTGGCTCGGTGACGGTGCGGGTCTGAGTCACACGAGCAACCTCGCGTGGCGCGGCCTCGACCTACGGTCCGCCTCCCCCGTGCACTTGGCCACCCGGCGCCGGATCGATCGGACCGCCGACGGCTACCGTGTCCACCGCTTCCAGGGCTCGCTGTTCCTCGAGGAGGTCGACGGACTCCGCCTGGTCGGCGCTGCTCGCACCTTCGTCGACTGTGGGACGGTGCTGTCCTGGCAGGAGCTGGTCGTCGTCGGCGACTGGATGATCGCGAAGGGGATCGTCGAGCGCCTCGACCTCCTCGGCTTCGTCCATGCCGTGCACTTCGACGGCGTGCAGCGGGCGCGACGGGCGATGGAGTGGGTCCGCGAAGGTTCGGCCTCACCACAGGAGACGCGCGTGAGGCTCCTCCTGGTCCTCGGAGGTCTCCCGGAGCCGGAGCTCAACGGCCTCATCGCCGACGCCCACGGCGGATTCCTCGCCTATGGCGATCTCGTCTACCGCCGGGAGCGGGTCGTCGTCGAGTACGACGGCTGGCAGCACGAGCGCGACGCGCGGCAGCGTCAGCACGACCTGCGTCGGCGTGAGCTGCTGGAAGCCGAGGGCTGGCGGGTCGTCGTGGTCACCGTCGCCGACCTCGCGAACCCGACGATGGTCTTCCGTCGAGTCGTCGACGCCCTCCAACGGGCGAGATGTGCTTGATCTTCTACGTCTCAGCCGGGTTCAGAAGTGGAAAATGGAGCAGATCTCGGGATCAACGGAGGCCGGTGGGGCGCTGGAGCGCCAGCTGGATGAGGCGCTCGACCAGCTCGGGGTAGTCCACGCCGGAGGCGGCCCAGAGCTTGGGGAACATCGAGAACGGGGTGAACCCCGGCATCGTGTTGATCTCGTTGATGACGAGTCCCCCGCCGACGCTGTCGGTGAGGAAGAAGTCCACGCGGGCGAGGCCTTCGCAGCCGATCGCGTCGAACGCCTGGAGGGCGTACTCGCGGATGCGCTGGCGCATCGTCTCGGACAGGTCGGCCGGCACCACGTTGGTGCTCGTGCCGTCGAGGTACTTGGCCTCGAAGTCGTAGTACTCGTGGTCGGTGTCCTCGGCCACGACGATCTCGCCGACCTCGCTGGCGATCGGCATGCCGCGCTCGTCCTGGATGACCGCGCACTCGACCTCGCGCTTGCCGTGCGCGGCGGACTCGACGATGACCTTGGGGTCGAACTTCCGCGCGGTGAGCACGGCGTCCTCGAGCTGGTCCCAGTCGTGGACGGGCGTGACGCCCGAGCTGGAGCCGGCGCGCGCGGGCTTGACGAAGACCGGCAGCCCGAGCGCGTGGATGCGCGCCTCGGCGCGGTCGCGCTTGGCGTCCCACTCCCACGGCTGGATCGTCACGTAGGGCAGCTGCGGCAGTCCGGCGGCCGAGAAGACGGTCTTGGTGAACGGCTTGTCCATGCCGACCGAGCTGGCCAAGACGCCCGCGCCGACGTAGCGGACGCCGGCGAGCTCGAACAGGCCCTGGACGGTGCCGTCCTCGCCCCACGGGCCGTGCAGCAGCGGGAAGACGACGTCGAGGTCGCGGATGCGGTCCCACGAGAACGGCGGGAAACCGTCGCGGACCGACGGCAGCGCCCCGGGCTCGAGGTCGTCCCACACGGCGGTCTCCTCGACCCACCGGCCGTCGGGCGTGATGCCGACGGGGACGACGTCGTAGCGGTCGCGATCGATCACGGCGAGGACCTCGCGCGCGGTCAGGCACGAGACGCCGTGCTCACTGGACTGGCCTCCGAAGACGACGGCGATCGTGGTGCGCATCGGCTCGACTCTACCCGCCTGTGACACTGGAACCATGCAGCCCGACACCGTGACCGTCATCGCAGGTCGCCCGGCTCACGAGCCCGGCGCGCCGCTCAACGCCCCCATCACCCTCGCGAGCTCGTTCCACGCGGGCGGCGCGTTCGAGTACGGGCGGCACGCCAACCCGGCGTACGAGTCGTTCGAGAGCGTCGTCGGCGAGCTCGAGGGTGGCCGCGCGCTGGCCTTCGCCTCCGGCATCGCGACCGCGGCGGCCACGCTCGGCCTGCTGGAGCCCGGCGCGGTCGTGGTGCTCCCCCGCCACGGCTACAACGGCACGACGAGCCTCGTGCAGAGCGGGCCGTACGAGGTGCGCCTCATCGACCCGTCCGACACCGCCGGCAGCATCGACGCGTTCACCGGAGCGGACCTGGTCTGGCTGGAGTCGCCCACCAATCCCGCGATGGAGGTCGGCGACCTGCCCGCCCTGGTGGCGGCTGCGAAGGAGGCGGGCGCGCTCGTCGCGGTGGACAACACCTTCCGCACGCCGCTGCGCGACCGTCCACTGTCCTACGGCGCCGACATCGTGACCCACTCCGCCTCGAAGCTGCTCGGCGGCCACAGCGACCTCGTCCTCGGCGTCCTTGCGACCGGCGACGACACGCTGTACGAACGCCTTCACGACCACCGGTCGCTGCACGGCGCGATCCCGGGTGCGCTCGAGTGCTTCCTGGCCGTGCGCGGCGTGCGCACGCTGGCCGTGCGACTCGACCGCGCCGAGGCCAGCGCCGCCGTGCTCGCGGACCGGCTGAAGGCGCACCCGGCCGTGGCCGAGGTCCGCTACCCCGGGTTCGGCTCGATGGTCTGCTTCGTCGTCGACGACGCCGACCACGCGCAGCGGGCGACGGAGTCCAGCCGCGTCATCACGCACGCGACCAGCCTCGGCGGCGTGGAGTCCACGTGGGAGCGCCGTCGCCGCTTCCCCGCCGAGCCCGAGACGATCCCCGCGGGACTGATCCGGCTCAGCGTCGGCATCGAGGCCGTCGAGGACCTGTGGGCCGACATCGAGGCCGCCCTGGGCTGACGCCCGTCAGCGGGTCTCGGGCTTGGCCGAGCGGCTGATCAGCGCGTTGACGAGCTCGGTGGGCGTCATGTGACCGTCGACGAGCGCGCGGACGTGCTCGACGATCGGCATCTCGACGCCGTGCATCTCCGACAGCTCGGCGACGGACACGCAGGACTTCACGCCCTCGGCGACCTGGCGGGTCTGCGAGGTGATCTCGTCGACCGTCATGCCGCGGCCCAGCTTCTCGCCGAACGTGCGGTTGCGCGAGAGCGGCGAGGAGCACGTGGCCACGAGGTCGCCGAGGCCGGCCAAGCCCATGAACGTCATCGGGTCGGCGCCCATCGCCATGCCGAGGCGGGCCGTCTCGGCCAGGCCGCGGGTGATGACCGACGCCTTGGTGTTGTCGCCGAAGCCGAGGCCGTCGCACACGCCGACGGCGAGGCCGATGATGTTCTTCACCGTGCCGCCGAGCTCGCAGCCGACGACGTCGGTGTTCGTGTAGGGCCGGAAGGCCGTGGTGTGCAGGTACTTCTGCAGCTGGAGGGCCACCGACTCGTCGGCGCACGCCACCACCGCGGCGGCGGGCTCGCGCCGGGCGATCTCCTTCGCGAGGTTGGGTCCCGTGATGACGGCGATCCGCTCGGGACCGGCGCCCGTGACCTCGGCGATGACCTCGCTCATGCGCATGTGGGAGCCGAGCTCGACGCCCTTCATGAGGCTCACCATCACGGCGGACGGCTCGATGAGGTGTCCCCACGACTCGAGGTTGGGGCGCAGCGTCTGGGACGGCACGGCCAGCACGACGATCGCGGCATCGGCGAGCGCCTCGGCGGGGTCGGTGGTGGCGCGGATCGTGCCCGGCAGCTCCTGGCCCGGCAGGTACTCGGTGTTCTCGTGCCGCTCGTTGATGTTCTCGCACGTCTCCTCGCGCCGCCCCCACAGGTGGACGTCGTGGCCCGCGTCGGCGAGCACGATCGAGAAGGCGGTGCCCCAGGACCCGGCTCCCATGACTGCTGCAGTGACCATCAGCTCTCCTCGTATCGGGTCTTGGGCTTCTTCAGCGTGCGGACGTCGATCCGCGGGGACGTGGGCGACTCGCCCCTGATCTGCGCCTGCAGCGCGGTGATCTCGTCCATGAGCCGCTCGGTGGCGGCGTGGATCTGCTCCTGCGTGGGGTGCTCGCCGAGCCCCGAGAGGTCGATCGGCGCGCCGACCCGCACGTGGACGGTCTTGCGCGGGAAGAGGCGGAGCTCGCGGCGGTAGGGCCACATGATCTCCTGCGGTCCCCACTGGGCCACCGGGACGAGCGGGACGCCGCCCGCGTGCGCCGTGCGGACGGCGCCGTCGCGGCCGGACATCGGCCAGCCGCCGGGGTCGCGGGTCATCGTGCCCTCGGGGTAGATCGCCACGACGGATCCGGACTCGACCGTCTGGATGGCCGCGCGCAGCGACTCCGCGGCCGCGCCCGTGCCGCGGTAGACCGGGATCTGCCCCGCCTTGCGCAACAGCCACCCGATCACCGGCACCGCGAACAGCGGGTCCTTCACGAGGAACCGCGGCGGGATGTCGTGGTCGACGAGCCAGTGCCCGAACAGGAACGGATCGGTGTACGACAGATGGTTCACGGCGACGACGAAACCGCCGGAGCGCGGCAGGTGCTCCGCGCCCTTCCAGTCACGCTTGGTGACCACCATGAAGATCGGCCGCAGCACCACGACCACGATCCGCAGCACGGTGGGCAGCGGACGGGTGCGGGACATGGGATGACCCTAGTACGACCCGGAGGCCGTGCCAGTGAACCGTCAGAGCGTCGCGGGCTTGAAGCTCGGACGACGGGACTCGTACGCGGCGATGTCGTCGGCGTGGCCGAGCGTGATGCCGATGTCGTCGAGGCCCTCCAGCAGGCGCCAGCGGGTGTAGTCGTCGATCGTGAACGAGTCCTCGATGCGGTCGACGCCCTCGCCGGCCGAGACCGTGCGCGACTCGAGGTCGACGCTGATCTGCGCGCCCGGGTTGGCCTCGAGGTACTCCCACAGCGCCGTGACGACCTTGTCGTCGACCTGCGCCGCGAGGAGGCCGGCTTTGCCGGAGTTGCCGCGGAAGATGTCGCCGAAGCGGGGGCTGATGATGACCTTGAAGCCGTAGTTCTGCAGCGCCCAGACGGCGTGCTCGCGCGACGAGCCGGTGCCGAAGTCGGGGCCCGCCACGAGCACCGTGGCGTTCGTGTACGCCGGCTGGTTCAGGACGAACTCCGGGTCGTTGCGCCAAGCGGCGAAGAGGCCGTCCTCGAAGCCCGTGCGGGTGACGCGCTTGAGGTAGACCGCCGGGATGATCTGGTCGGTGTCGACGTTGCTGCGGCGCAGCGGGGCGCCGACGCCGGTGTGGGAGATGAACTTGTCCATGGTGATCGTCCTCAGAGGTCGGCCGGCGAGGCCAGGTGGCCGGTGACGGCGGTGGCGACGGCGACGTCGGGCGAGACCAGGTGCGTGCGGCCACCCTTGCCCTGACGGCCTTCGAAGTTGCGGTTGGAGGTCGAGGCGCTGCGCTCGCCCGGCGTGAGCTGGTCGGGGTTCATGCCCAGGCACATCGAGCAGCCCGCGCCGCGCCACTCGGCGCCGGCCTCCTTGAAGACGACATCGAGGCCCTCCTCCTCGGCCTGCAGGCGCACGCGCACCGAGCCGGGGACGACGAGCATGCGGGTGCCCTCGGCGACCTTCCTGCCCTTGATGAGGTCGGCGGCGCGACGCAGGTCGCTGATGCGGCCGTTCGTGCAGGAGCCGACGAAGACGGTGTCGACCGCGATGTCGCGCATCGGCGTGCCGGCTTCGAGGCCCATGTAGCGCAGGGCGTTCTGAGCGGCCTCGCGCTCGTCGGCGTCGGCGAAGTCGGCGGGGGTCGGGACGACGCCGGACAGCGCCACGCCCTGGCCCGGGTTGGTGCCCCACGTGACCCACGGGGTGACCTTCGAGGCGTCGATCGTGACGACCTTGTCGAACGTGGCGTCCTCGTCGGTGACCAGGCTCTTCCAGTAGTCGACGGCGGCGTCCCAGTCGGCGCCCTGCGGCGCGTGCGGGCGGCCCTCGATGTAGTCGAAGGTGGTCTGGTCGGGCGCGATGAGGCCGGCCTTCGCGCCCCACTCGATGCTCATGTTGCAGATCGTCATGCGCTCCTCCATCGAGAGCGCACGGATCGCCTCGCCGCGGTACTCGACGATGTATCCCTGGCCGCCGCCGGTGGTCTCCTGCGTGATGAGCGCGAGGATCAGGTCCTTGGCGGTGGAGCCGGCGGGCAGATCGCCGACGACCTCGACGGCCATCATCTTGGGTTTGGCCTGCGACAGCGACTGGGTGGCGAGCACGTGCTCGACCTCGCTGGTGCCGATGCCGAAGGCGATCGAGCCGAACGCGCCGTGCGTGGAGGTGTGCGAGTCGCCGCACACGATCGTCATGCCGGGCTGCGTCAGGCCGAGCTGCGGGCCGACGACGTGGACGATGCCCTGCTCGATGTCGCCCATCGGGTGCAGGCGCACGCCGAACTCCTGCGCGTTGCGGCGCAGCGTCTCGACCTGCGTGCGCGACACGGGGTCGGCGATCGGCTTGTCGAGGTCGGTCGTCGGAATGTTGTGGTCCTCGGTGGCGAGGGTGAGGTCGGGGCGACGCACGGCGCGTCCGGAGAGGCGGAGTCCGTCGAACGCCTGCGGGCTCGTGACCTCGTGGAGGAGGTGCAGGTCGATGAACAGCAGGTCCGGTTCACCCGGCGCGGAACGGACGACGTGGTCGTCCCAGATCTTCTCGGCGAGCGTCTTGCCCATGATTCACTCTCACTTCGGGGGTTGCGTCTCACAATGCGATACGGCAGTATCAAGACATGGACAACTCTAGCGGAGTCGGCGTTCTCGACAAAGCCGCCCTCGTGCTGGCCGCCCTGGAGCCGGGGCCCGCGACGCTGGCCGGGCTGGTCACGGCCACCGGACTGGCGCGGCCCACGGCTCACCGCCTCGCGGTCGCCCTGGAGCACCACCGGCTCGTCGCGCGCGACATGCAGGGTCGGTTCATCCTAGGCCCGCGCCTGTCCGAGCTGGCCGCCGCTGCCGGCGAGGACCGCCTGCTCGCCGCCGCCGGCCCCGTGCTGGCCCGCCTGCGCGACATCACGGGCGAGTCGGCCCAGCTGTTCCGCCGCCAGGGCGACCACCGCGTGTGCGTCTCCGCGGCCGACCGGCCCACCGGCCTGCGCGACTCGATCCCCGTCGGCAGCCAGCTGACGATGTCCGGCGGCTCGGCCGCCCAGGTGCTGCTCGCGTGGGAGGACCCCGAGCGCATGAACAAGGGCCTCATGAAGGCCACGTTCTCCGCCGCCGAGCTGTCGGCCGTGCGCAAGCGCGGCTGGGCGCAGAGCGTGGGCGAGCGCGAGCCCGGCGTGGGCTCGGTCTCGGCGCCGGTCCGGTCCCCCAGCGGCAAGGTCGTCGCGGCCGTGTCGGTCTCCGGTCCGCTGGAGCGGCTCACCCGCCAGCCCGGCCGCATGCACGCGCCCGCCGTGGTGGCGGCCGCCGAGCGGCTGTCGCAGAACCTGCGCCGCTGACGTCTCGGCGCCGCTCCACTCCTTCAGAAGAGGCCAGGTCGCTCCAGCTCGAGCAGCGTGGTCTTGCGGTCGAGCCCGCCGGCGTAGCCGGTGAGCTTGCCGTTCGACCCGATGACGCGGTGGCACGGCACGACGATCGGGATCGGGTTGGCCCCGTTCGCCGCGCCCACCGCGCGGGAGATGCCGGGCTGGTAGCCCAGGTCGGTCGCGACCTGTCCGTACGTGACGGTCTCGCCGTACGGGATCGTGCGCAGGTAGGCCCAGACCTTCTTCTGGAACTCGGTGCCGTCCGCAGCCACCGGGAGGTCGAACTCGCGGCGGCCGCCGGCGAAGTACTCCTCCAGCTGGTGCTCGGCGGCGTCGAGCAGTGCGTCGTCGACGCGCTCGCCGCGCGGCTCGGCCCCGAAGTCGATCGCGGTGAGCAGCCCGGCGTCGACGTGCAGCCGCAGGCCCCCGATGGGCGAGTCCATCCAGCGTGTCTTCATGCGACCCTCCACAGGTGCAGTGAGGCGTACGACCGCCAGGGTCGCCACCGTTCGGTGCGCGTCCGGTCCAGTCCCTCGCGCGCGAGGACGCGGCGCAGCACGAGGTCGGTGTCGAGCAGGACGTCGGGGTCCCCGAGCGCCCTCATCCTGACGTAGTCGGCGGTCCACGGGCCGATCCCCCGGACCGCGAGCAGCCGCTCGCGCGCGGCCGCGCGGTCGGCTCCGGGGTGCAGGTCGAGGTCGCCCGAGGCCACCGCGTGGGCGACGGCGAGGATCGCGGCGGCACGGCCACGCGGCATCGCGAACTCCTCGGGCGCCGCCTCGGCGACGGACTCGGCCGTGGCGAACGCGTGGGTGAGGCCGTGGCGGTGGGCGAGCTCGAGGTCGACCTCGGTCCCGCGCGAGCGCGCGACCCGACCCAGGATCGTGCGCGCGCCCGCCACCGAGACCTGCTGGCCGACGATCGCGCGCATCACCATCTCGAAGCCGTCGACCTGGCCGGGCAGTCTCATGCCGGGCGCCTCCTGCACGAGACGCGCGAGCAGCGGGTCGGCTGACAGGGCCTCGTCGATCGCGGCGGGATCGGCGTCGAGGTCGAGCAGCCGACGGCACCGCTGCACCGCCGGGGCGAGGTCGCGCAGGTCGGTCAGCTCGAGCTCGGCCGAGACGCGTTCGTCGTGCAGGGTGAGCTCGACCGCGCCGACGCCGTGCGGGAGGTTCAGGACGCGGGCGTACGTACGACCGTCGACCCGCTCGACGCCCTCGATGGCGCGGGGCGCGAACCAGTCGAGGAGCGCGGCTCCCTGGAACGGCGGCCGCAACGCCAGCTCCAGCTGGATCCGGCCCGCGCCGGGATGGCTGGAGCGGCGCGACCGCGCGCGCAGCTCGCGCGGGGTGAGGTCGAACGACTCGCGGATGGAGTCGTTGAACTGCCGCACCGAGCCGTAGCCCGCCGCGAACGCCACGTCGGCGGCGCGCATCGTCGTGGTCTCGAGCAGGATCCGCGCCGTGCGTGCCCGGTTGCTGCGGGCGATCGCCTGAGGTCCGGCGCCGAGCTCGGTGGTGACGAGCCGGTTGACCTGGCGCTCGCTGTAGCCGAGCCGGTCGGCCAGGCCGCTGACCCCCTCGCGCTCGACGACGCCGTCGCCGATCATCCGGACGGCCCGCGCCACGACGTCGGCCCGGACGTTCCACTCGGGCGAGCCGGGCGTGCTGTCGGGCCGGCAGCGACGGCAGGCGCGGTAGCCCGAGCGCTCGGCGGCCGCCGCCGACGGGTAGAACGTGACGTTCGCCTGCCGGGGCGTGACGGCCGGGCACGAGGGTCGGCAGTAGATGCCCGTGGTGCGCACGGCCGTGAAGAAGACGCCGTCGAACCGGGCGTCGCGCGCGCTCACGGCGCGGTAGCAGTCGCTCGGTTCCATGGCTCCATCCTGACCCACCCGGCATGACACTTCTCGCGGGAATCGGACACGACCGTCGGCCCTCAGCCCGCGCGGGCGAGAGCGACGTCGTGCCGGTGCTCATGACGGTGGCAGGCACTGCAGAGTCCGACGAGGTTCGCGAGGTCGGTCGGGCCACCGTCGGACCATCGCCGTCGGTGGTGGACGTGGTCGACGGTGTTCCGGCAGTGCTCGGTGGCGCAGCGACCGGCCTGCTGGAACCAGACCGCGTGGCGCTGCTTCGGCATGGCGTCGCGATGACGGCGACCGACGTCGAGGACCGTGCGGTTGGCCTCGATCCGGTCGACGAGGACCGGCACCAGATCCGCCCCGCACGTGAGGTGGGCCAGCAGGTTCGGGCCCACATGGCCGAAGCCCTGCAGGACCGCGGGCTCGACCGGCTCGAACGCGCTGGCGGTGTCCGGCGCGAGGGCACGCTGGAGCGTGCCGGCGTCGACCACGACGTGCACCTGCGGACGGACGGTGCCGTCGGTGGGCAGACCCTCGGCCAGCACCCGGGTGAGCACCAGATCGAGTCCGTCGATGCGCCGCTGCGACGCCGTGCGCCGGTCGCCGGCCTCGCGCGGCACCGCGACGGCGTCGAGCACGGCCTGCAGCTTCGCGCCGACCTCGATGGGCAGGAACCCCGTGACGTGCCAGCCGTCGGGCAGCGGGTTCAGGCTGAGGTGCGCCTTGTCGGCGCCGGCGATCCAGGCCTCGTCCAGCTCCTCGGGGTGCACGACCGAGCGCAGTCGGTCGACGAGCGACTTCACTCGCGACGGCGGGTGGAGCTCGGCCACGGCGACGAGGTGCGCCTCGACACGGCGGACCTCGGCCTCGTCGACGTGGGCCAGCGCGAAGGAGAACCGCGCGACGTGCTCGGACGAGACCCGCCCGGCGCGGGCGGCCTCGCCCACCGCCGGCAGCTCGCGCATCGTGACGCCGGCGCGGATCAGCTGGCGCGTGCGGCGGGCGTCCTGGCGCAGCTCGCGGCGCGCCCAGGTGGTGGTGCTGGAGGCGTCCTCGGCGACGAAGGCCTTCGTCCGGTCGATCTCCTCGAGCCGCTCGGCGAGGGCCGCCTCGGCGGCGTCACGCAGGGCCGCCAGCGCGCGAGCCTCGTCGGACACGGAGCACGTCACCGACTGGAGCGCGGACGCGCAGCGGCGCATGACCTCGACCAGCTCCGCGTCCCCCGACTGCATGCGTCGATCCTATCGCTCATATGTTCGATTCGTGCGTTCTTTCTCCTGCCGTCTCAATACGCGGACATCGCCCGCCTGCGCTGAGCGCACACCGGCCGTTCGCGCCTCACGAGCCACTCTGGCAGGCTCGCTGGTGAACCCCCGAAGCAAGGAGACAGCCGTGCAGCAGGTCAAGGGCGTCATCGCCCGCGCGAAGGACGCGCCGGTCGAACTGGTCACCATCAACGTCCCCGATCCGGGCCCGGGCGAGGCCGTGGTGACGATCCAGGCGTGCGGCGTCTGCCACACCGACCTGCACTACCGTCAGGGCGGCATCAACGACGAGTTCCCGTTCCTGCTGGGCCACGAAGCAGCCGGCGTCGTGGAGTCGGTCGGCGAGGGCGTCACCGAGGTCGCGCCCGGAGACTTCGTGGTCCTCAACTGGCGCGCGGTCTGCGGCCAGTGTCGCGCGTGCAAGCGCGGCGACCTCCAGTACTGCTTCGCCACGCACAACGCCAAGCAGAGGATGACGCTCGAGGACGGCACCGAGCTCTCCCCCGCCCTGGGCATCGGCGCGTTCATCGAGAAGACCCTCGTCGCCGCCGGTCAGTGCACCAAGGTCGACCCCGAGGCCCGGCCCGCCGCGGCCGGCCTGCTGGGCTGCGGCGTCATGGCCGGCATCGGGGCCGCCATCAACACCGGCGCCCTCACCCGCGGACGCTCCGCCGCCGTCATCGGCTGTGGCGGCGTCGGCGTCGCCGCGGTCGCGGGTGCGGCCCTGGCCGGAGCCAGCCCGATCATCGCCGTGGACATCGACCCGGCGAAGCTCGAGGCGGCCACCAAGATGGGCGCCACCCACACCGTCGACTCGTCGAGGGTGGACCCGGTCGAGGAGATCAAGCGCATCTGCGCCGAGACCTACGAAGGCGCCGAGGGCGCGGACGTCGTGATCGAGGCCGTCGGTCGCCCCGAGACCTGGAAGCAGGCCTTCTACGCCCGTGACCTCGCCGGCACCGTGGTCCTCGTCGGCGTCCCGACGCCCGACATGACCGTTCCCGACCTGCCCCTGATCGACGTCTTCGGACGCGGCGGCGCACTCAAGTCCAGCTGGTACGGCGACTGCCTGCCCAGCCGCGACTTCCCGATGCTCATCGACCTGTACCGCCAGGGTCGCCTCGACCTCGACGCGTTCGTCACCGAGGAGATCGGCATCGAGGACGTGGAGGCCGCGTTCGAGAAGATGCACCACGGCGACGTCCTGCGCTCGGTGGTGGTGCTCTGATGGGCGCGCGCCTCGACTACGGCGTCGTCTCGGGCACCTTCAGCCTGGACGGCGAGACGTTCGACGTCGACAACAACGTGTGGATCGTGGGCGACGACAGCGAGTGCGTCCTGATCGACGCGCCGCACGACGTCGACGCGATCCTGCACCTGATCGGCCGCCGCACCCTCACGGCGATCGTGCTGACGCACGCGCACGACGACCACTGCCGCATCGCGCCCGAGCTGCGCGAGCGCACCGGTGCGCCGATCTGGTTGAACCCGGAGGACCGCCCGCTGTGGGAGCTCACGCACCCCGACGCCACCTGGGACGAGGATCTCGTCGACGGCACGGAGATCACGGTCGCCGGCACCACGCTGCGCGCGATCCACACGCCGGGCCACGCGCCGGGCGCGACGTGCCTGCTGGCGGAGGAGCTGGGCTGCGTCTTCACCGGCGACACCCTGTTCCACGGTGGGCCGGGCGCGACGGGTCGCTCGTATAGCGACGTCGACGTCATCCGCGCCTCGATCACCGAGCGGCTGTTCACGCTGCCGCCCGAGACCGTCGTGCACACCGGCCACGGCCAGGACACCACCATCGGCGCGGAGCGCGACCGGACGTAGGTCTCGAGAGGGCGGTGAGCCCTCAACCCTTCCCGCCCGACCGCGGTCAGCCGTCAACCGAACGAGGCCCTCTTTCGGTTGACGGCTGACCGGAGGGTGCGCGGAAGGGTTGACCTCTCACCGCCCACCAGCGTGACCCGGAGGGGGCGGACCCTAGTCTGGGCGCGTGAACGCGCGCCTCGGACTGCTGCAGGTCTGCGCGGCGGGCGTGCTGTGGGGCACGGGCGGCCTCGTCGTCACCGTCCTGCACGAGCGCGACGGCGTCGGTGCGATGACCGTCAGCGCGTGGCGCATGCTCATCGCGGCGGTCGCGCTGGTCGCGTTCGTGGTGCTGACGAGGCGCCTCGGGTCGGTGCGCACCGTCCTGCGTGAGCACCCCGTGACCGCGATCGTCATCGGCTGCGGCACCGCGATCTACCAGGGCCTCTACTTCGTCTCGGTGCTCATGGTCGGCGTCAGCGTGGCGACCGTGGTCTCCCTCGGACTGGCTCCCGTCCTCGCCGCGACGTGGGAGCACCTGCGCGCGAGGACCCGACCCGGCGTGCCCGACGTCGCGGTCCTCGCGGCCGCGCTGACCGGTCTCGTGCTGATCAGCGCGACCGCCGGGCACGGGACCGCCGCCCCCGCCGACCGTCCCGTGCTGGGGCTCGTGCTCGCCGTCGCCGCGGGCGCCACCTACGCCGCCACCACGGTGCTGGGCCACGTGCTGGCGCCGCGTCTCGAGCCCGTCGCCCTCACCACGTGCGCCACCGGTGCGGGTGCGGTGCTGCTGGCACCGTTCCTCGTGCTGGCCGTCGCCTCGGGCGAGCCGGTGGCCGGCACGTCCCCCGGGTCGCTGGCGCTGCTGGCCTACCTCGGCATCGCCACGATGGCGCTGTCCTACGGCCTGCTCTACGCGGGCCTGCGCACCACGTCGGGCTCGGCCGCCACGGTGGCCACCCTCGTCGAGCCGATCTCGGCCGCCGCGCTCGCCGCGGTGGTGCTGGGAGAGCGGCTCGGACCGGCCGGCCTCGTCGGGGCGGTGCTCATCCTGTGCGCCGTGGTCGCGCTGCGCCCCGAGGAGGACCAGCCGGTCGCGGCCTGACCTACTCCGCGACGGCCAGCCGGCCGAAGGCGCTGCGGTGGAACAGCAGCGGTCCCCCGTCGACGCGGTGGTCGACGGCGTGCAGCTCGAGCAGCACGAGGACGTGGTCACCGGCCTCCACCTCCCGGTGGATCGTCGTGTCGAACGTGGCCATGCCGTCGTCGACGAAGATCGCCCCCTCAGGGCTGACGCTGTACTCGATCCCCTCGAAGCGCTGCTCCACCGGGCCCGCGAGCTGCCGGCACAGGGGTCCGTGATGGCTGGCCAGCACCGTGACGCCGAGCCGCTCGGCCCGGCGCAGGTCGGGCCAGGTCTTCGACGTGGCGGCCAGGTTGATGGAGACGAGTGGCGGGTCGAGGCTCACGCTGGTGAAGCTGCTGGCCGCGAGGCCGACGGGCTCACCGTCGACCTCGGCGGCCACCGCCACCACGCCCGTGGGGAAGTTCCCGAACGCCGACCGCAGGCGCCCCGCGTCGAGGTCCTGGTTCGTGGGGAAGAACGCGGTCATGCGACCGCCTGCAGGAGGCCCCGCACGATGGGCCGGGTGGCCTCGAGCCACGGCTCGTACGCGCCGGGGTCGCCGTACTGGGAGTCCAGGACGAACAGGCCCCGGCCCGGGACCGTGGCGCCGAGCTCGGTGAGGACCGGCCGCAGCGTGAGCTCGGGCGCGAGCGCGTGGCCCGGGCCGGCGCCGAGCAGCAGCGGCACCGCCAGCCCGCGCAGTCCCGTGCCGCCGGCGAACCGGTCGAGGAACACCTTGAGCAGTCCCGTGTAGGTCCCCTTGTAGGTCGGCGAGGCCACGACCACGAGGTCGGCCCCACCGACCTGCGCGACGAGCTCGGTCACCTCGGCGGAGCCCCCGTCGAGGACGGCCGGGCCGAGGGTGGCGAGGTCGACCACGAGGTCGGGCTCGCCGCCCGTGAGCTCGCGCGCCACGTGCGTGGCGGCCGAGAGCGTGCGCGAGGCAGCCTTCGGGTTGCCCACGACCACGGCCGTGCGGACGGCGTCTCCGTACTCAGACACTCTGCTGTTCTCAGACGCTCTGCTGTCCTCAGACACTCTGCTGTCCTCAGACACTCTGTCGTTCTCAGACACTCTGTCGTTCTCAAACAACGTGAGCCTCCTGCTGCGCCTCCGCGCCGTACAGCGAGTCCGGACGGGACAGCCCGAAGTGGTCGCGCAGCGTGGATCCGGTGTACTCGGTGCGGAAGAGGCCGCGATCCTGGAGGATCGGGACGACCTTCTGCGTGAACTCCTGCAGCAGCTGCGGGTACAGCGGCGGCATGACGTTGAAGCCGTCGGCGGCGCCGTTCTGGAACCACTCGGTGATGATGTCCGCCACCTGGGTGGGCGTGCCGGCGACGACGTGGTGGCCGCGCGCGCCGGCCAGCCGGTGCAGCAGCTCGCGCAGCGTCAGGCGGTCGCGCTCGACGATGTTGGCGATCACCTGCAGGCGGCTGCGGTTGTTGTCGAGGACGTCGCCGGCCTGGCCGAAGACGTCGAGCGGCACGGGCTCGTCGAGCTCGAGGTGTGCCAGCGAGACGCCGGCCAGTCCCTCCAGCTGCGCGATGCCGTAGGCGGGCACGGTCAGCGAGTTCACGTACCGCTGGAGCTCCTCGGCCTCGGCCTGCGTGTCGGCCACGAAGGGGCTGAGGCCGGGCAGGATCTTCACGTCGTCGGGCGAGCGGCCGAACGCCGCCGCGCGCGACTTGATGTCGGCGTAGAACGCCTGCGCGTCGCCGAGCGTCTGGTGGGCGGTGAAGATCGCCTCGGCGTTGCGGCCGGCGAAGGCGCGACCGTCGTTCGACGATCCGGCCTGCACGTAGACCGGACGACCCTGCGGCGAGCGCGGCTGGGACAGGGGCCCCTCCACCTGGAAGTGGTTGCCGACGTGGTGGATCGAGTGGACCTTCTCGGGGTCGAAGAAGCGTCCCGACTCGCGGTCGGCCAGGACGGCGTCGTCCTCCCAGCTGTCCCAGAGCTTCGTGACGACGTCGATGAACTCCTGCGCCCGGATGTAGCGCTCGGACGCGCTGGGCAGCTCGGACAGGCTGAAGTTCCGCGCGACCGCCTCGGACTGGGTGGTCACGATGTTCCAGCCGGCGCGGCCGCGCGAGATCGTGTCGAGCGAGGAGAACAGCCGCGCGAGGTTGTACGGGTCGTAGAACGTGGTCGACGCGGTGGCGATCAGGCCGATCCGCTCGGTCCGCGCCGCGATCGCCGCGAGCCGCGTGATCGGCTCGAGGTGTCCGGCGGGCCGGAACGGGGTGGCCGCCCACAGGCCCGGGGCGTCGGCGAAGAAGATCGCGTCGAACTTCGCCTCCTCCGCGATCTGCGCGTTGGTGGTGTCGAAGTCGATGTCGTGGATGCGGTCGACGGCCGAGTCGGGGTGCCGCCACGAGGCCTCGTGGTGGCCGGTGTCGTGCAGGAAGGCGTTGAGGCTGAGCTGACGAGTCATGGGGATCTCTCTTCCGGGAGGAGGGGTCAGAGGGCGCGCCACCGCGAGAAGCGGCGCTCGAGGGCGACGAGTCCGTAGTTCACGGCCACGCCGATGAGGGAGGTGGTGAGGATCGCGGCGTACATCTTCGGGATGAGGAAGTTGAACTGCGCGTAGTTGATGAGGAAGCCCAGGCCGGCGTCCGCGCCGATCATCTCGGCGGCGATGAGCACCAGGATCGCGGCGGCGCCCGAGATGCGGATGCCGGTGAAGATCGTGGGCACGGCCGCCGGGAAGGCCACCTTGCGGAACGTGGCGACGGGCGAGAGCCCGAGCACCCGCGCCGACCGGAGCAGCTGCGGGTCCACGCTGGACACGCCCGCGATCGTCGACAGCAGGATCGGGAAGAAGCAGGCGTAGAGGACGATCGCGATCTTCGAGGTCTCCCCCAGCCCGAGCAGCAGGATGAACACGGGCAGGATCGCCAGCGCCGCGGTGTTGCGGAACAGCTCGAGCGACGGGGTGAAGAACTCGCGCACGGGCCGGTACCAGGCGATCGCGGCCCCCAGCGGGATCGCGATGACGATCGCCAGGGCGAAGCCGATCACCGAGCGCTGCAGGCTCGCCGAGACGTGGCGCCACAGCTCGCCGTCGAGCACCATCGACCACCACTCCTGCAGCACGACGTGCAGCGGCGGGATCGAGTACGCGTCCACCAGCCCGATGCGCGGAGCGAGCTCCCACACCAGGGCGAGGGCGACGAGGCCGGCGGCGCCCCGAGCGACGGCCACCGCACGGTCGCGGCCGGGCGAGGCGGCACGGGCCTTGGCGGCCTCCTCCTGGCGGGGGTTGGGCCGCGCGGCAGTCCGCTCGGTCAGCAGGTCAGACATGGGCCAGCTCCTTCGCGGCGGTCTTCTCGCGCAACAGCGACCAGATGTGGTGCCGGTGCTCGGTGAACGCGGGCGTCGCGCGGACGTCCTCGTCGTGGGCGCCCGACCGGTCGAGGTCGATCGTGACGATCTCCTTGATCCGCCCGGGGCGACCGCTCATGACGGCGACGCGCTGGCCCAGGAACACGGCCTCCTCGATGTCGTGCGTGATGAACACGACCGTCGTGCCGGTGTGCTCCCAGATCCGGACGAGCTCCTCCTGGAGGCGCTCGCGGGTCTGGGCGTCGAGCGCGCCGAACGGCTCGTCCATCAGCAGGACCTGCGGCTGGTACGAGAGGCTGCGCGCGATGGCCACGCGCTGCTTCATGCCGCCCGAGAGCTCGTGCGGGTAGCGGTTCGCGAACTCGCCCAGGCCGACCAGGTCGAGGTACTCGCGGGCGGTCGCGGCCCGCTCGGCCCTCGACAGTCCGCCCTTGGCCTCGAGGGCGAACTCGATGTTCGCCGCGGCCGAGCGCCACGGCAGCAGCGTGTACTGCTGGAACACGACGCTGCGATCGAGGCCGGGGCCCGTGATCGGCGTGCCGTCGACCGTGACCGTGCCGGACGTCGGCGTCGCCAGGCCCGAGATCAGGTCGAGCACGGTGGACTTGCCGCAGCCGGACGGGCCGACGAGGGTCAGGAACTCCCCTGCCCGGATGTCCAGGTCGAGCCCGTCGAGCGCGACGAACTCGCGCAGTTTCCTGTCCTCGTCGCCGCGGACCCAGAAGGTCTGGCCGACGTTCCTCAGCTCGATGCGTGAACTCATGGCTGCCTCCTCAGGCGTTCGGGTTGAGCTCGTTGGTGTAGACGTCGGAGATCTTCAGCTTCTTGGCGTCGATGTCGCCGCGGCTGTCGAGCCAGTCGACCCAGCGGGAGATGTCCTCGTCGTGGATGACGGGCTTGGCGTCGATGCCGAGCGTGCCGGGGAAGTTGGTCTTGATCGGCTCGATGTAGTCGCCGTAGCCCTCCTTCTCCAGGTACGGGAAGTAGACGTCGAAGACCTCCTGCTTGTCGTGGGTCTCGATGAACTCGATCGCCGCGGCGACGCCCTCGACGAGCTGGCGTGAGGTGTTCGGGTTCTTCTCGATGAACTCGTTGCGCAGCGTCAGCCCGCCGCCGGCGTACGGGGCACCGACGACGTCGATGTCGCGGTGCAGCGTGCGGATCTCGTACTGCGCCTCGGTCTGGCGCTTGCCCAGGAAGCTGACGACGGCGGCGTCGATCTTGCCGCTGCCGAGGGCCTCGGGGATGTTGAGCGGCGGCAGCGGGACGAGCGTGACCTTGTCCTGCTCGGCCTGGTTGAGGCCCTCCTGGTCGAACCACGTGTCCAGCACGGCCTCGGCGTTCGCGCCGAGCGTGTTGACGGCGATCTTCTTGCCGACGAGGTCCTTCGCGTCCTGGATCGGCGACTCGTCGAGGACGACGAGCTGCGAGTTCGTGGTCTCGTTCGAGCCGTAGAACGGGATGACCGCCTTGATCGGCGCGCCCGTGGCCACGAGCTGGGCGATCGCGCCGTAGAAGGCGGAGCCGCCGATGTCGGTCTGGTTCGAGACGAGCGCCTGGAGGGCCTGCGGGCCGCCCGTGACGTCGCCGACCCGCTTGAGCGTCAGGCCCTCGAACTCGCCGAGCGCGTCGGCGAGCAGGAACGCGTCGACCGCACCCGCGTAGCTCTGGTAGCGGATCGTGGTCTCCTCCTTCCCCGAGTCCGCGCCGGCGCTGCCACAGGCGGTCAGGCTCGTCGCGGCGAGCGCGGCGGCCGCGGCGACGACCAGGGTGCGGAGGAACCGGTGGGAACGGACGTGAGTCATGAGTGCCTTCTTCTCGTGAGGGGCGCTGTTGCGTGTCGACGACGCTACGAACGCCGGCACCGGGTCCGGCCCCATCTCACGACGCGGGAGATCACCCGACAGGCGTCGCCGATCACGTAGCGTCGCCCGTCAACGGGGAGGTGAGCATGCGACTGGAGCAGCTCGAATACGTCAGGGCGGTGAGCGAGCAGGGCTCGCTGCGTCGCGCCGGGGAGCACCTGCACGTGTCGCTGCCGGCGCTCAGCGAGGCGGTCACCAAGCTCGAGCGCGAGCTCGGCGTGACGCTCGTCGACCGGCACCGCTCGGGCACCCGCATCAACGGCACGGGACGGGAGCTGCTGCCGCGGATCCTCGAGGTCCTCGACGCCGTCGACCGGCTGCGCGCGGCCGCTCGCGGCGAGTCGCAGTTCCACCGGCCCACGCGCGTCGGCAGTGTCTACTTCGGCGTCACCGCGCTCGTCCTGCCGGCGCTGCGAGGGCACGAGCTCGACCACGAGCACACCTCGGTCGACCTGCGCCAGCTGCGTCACGGCGAGGTCCGCGACGGCCTGCGCGACGGCTCGCTCGATCTCGGCCTCGTGACGCTGCTGCCCGGCGACGACGTGCACCCCGACCTCGTCGCGACCGAGCTGTTCCACGGCCGGCCGGTGGCGGTGCTGCCCGCCGACCACCCGCTCGCGGAGCGCGCCACCGTCACCGTCGACGACCTGCGCCAGGAGGTCTTCGTCGGCGCCCGCCCCGGCTACCTGATGCACCGGGTGGCGCACCGCGTCTTCGGTGACTCGCCGCCGTTGAAGTGGCACACCGCCGACAGCGCCGATGTGTGCCAGCAGATGGTCTCCTCGGGCATCGGCGTCTCGCTCATGCCCGACTTCACGTCCTTCGACCTGCGCGAGGCGAGCACGCGGCTCGCGTTCCGCCCCATCGAGGACGAGGGCACCGTGATCCGGATGGCCCTGCTGCGCCGCCGCGGCGCCCGGCCGACGAAGGCGGCGCAGGACCTCCACGACCTCCTCGTGCACCACGCGACGCGGTACGTCAGCGAGCCGGCCTGACGCCGAGCGCTCCCGTCGTCCGCGGGCTGTGAGACTGGCGGCATGGACACCCTCACGCTGGACGGCCGCACCTTCGCGCTCGAGCGCGCCGCCGAGCCGGACGTGCCCGGCATCGTCGCGCTGCTGACCGACGACGAGATCGGCGCGGGTCGCGAGTCGGTGGATCTCGCGCCCTACGTCGAGGCGTTCCGCGACGTCGACCGGGACGACGCCCACCTCCTGGTGGTGGTCCGCGACGACGACGGCATGCTCGTCGCGACGATGCAGCTGACGCTGCTGCCCGGGCTGTCGCGCGGCGGGACGAAGCGGCTGCTGATCGAGGCGGTCCGCGTGGCGTCGTCGACCCGCGGCTCCGGGCTCGGGCGCGCCCTGATCGGCTGGGCCCACGCGTGGGGCGCGGCTCGCGGGGCCACCCTCGCGCAGCTGACCTCGGACAAGCGCCGCACCGACGCCCACCGCTTCTACGAGTCCCTCGGCTACACGGCGAGCCACGAGGGGTTCAAGCGGCCCTTGGAGTCCGACGCGCCCTGACGGGGACGGATCTCGGTACCAAGACGTCGTCGGGGCGACCGCAACATCGAAAGATCAGTCCCCACCGGACGCGCGCGCCGGACGGCTTCACTGTCGGACCCACGTGCCACAGTGGCCCCGTGCGTCTCCGGTCCGTGCTGCTCTCGCTGCTCCTCGTCCCGCTCGCGGGGTGCGAGCTGCTCGACCTCGTCGAGTCAGCGGGCGACGACGCCGCGGTCGCGCCGGCGCCCACGCTCGAGCCGGCCGAGGCGCGCTCGGCGCTCGACGCCCTGCGCACCGTCGACCGCCGCCCGCGCGTGCCTGCCTACGACCGCGAGGCCTTCGGTCCGGCGTGGCGGGACGTCGACCGTAACGGCTGCAACCAGCGCGACGACGTGCTGCTGCGCGACGCGGTGCCGGGCACCGTCGTCGTCCAGGTGCAGCGCTCGTGCCCGCACGACGTGATCGCGGGGACGTGGACGGACCCGTACCACGGTACGCGCCTGGAGTTCGACGACCTCAAGGACCAGCGTCAGGCCCAGGCGATCCAGATCGACCACGTCGTCCCGCTCGCCGAGGCCTGGGTCTCGGGCGCGCACGCGTGGAGTGCCGAGCGACGCTCACGGTTCGCGAACGACCTGCCGTCGCTCGTGGCGGCGGACGGCCCGACGAACGCCTCGAAGGGCTCGCAGGACCCCGCCGGTTGGCGACCGAAGGCCGCCTTCCAGTGCGCCTACGCCACCCGCTGGATCGACGTGAAGCAGCGCTGGGACCTCGCCGTCGACACGAGCGAGGCCCGCGCCCTGGCCTCGATGCTGGACACCTGCCCCACGCCGTCGCCCGCCTGACGCCCTCCGCCGGCGCGGCGGTCAGACGGTGACCGGCGCGCAGGCCGCCGCGGTGGCGACGAGGCGGTCGATGTCGAGGGACGCCGGAGTCGGGCGGGGGTCGTCCACGACGACCCACACCCCGGCTTCGCGGCGGTACTCGGCCGCGCGCTCCCCCGCCACCCAGGCGCGCACGCCGGACAGGAGGCGCTCGACGTCCTCGGCGCGGCTGCCCACGCCGATGCTCGCCCGGACCGCGCCGTCGCCCCAGCCGAGTCGGTCGAGCAGCGGGTGAGCGCAGAACCGGCCGTCACGCACGGACACACCGTGCTCGGCCGCCAGGAACGCCGCCAGCAGACCCGGATCGACTCCCTCGAGGCGGAACGTCACCACGCCGATCGGCTCGGCCGAGTCCGACCAGATCCGCGCGACGTCGACGCCGGGGAGCTCGCGCAGGCCCTCCACCAGTCGCGAGCGCAGCGAGGACTCGTGCGCGGCCACCGCGTCGGGCTCGAGCGACGACAGCGCCTCCGCTGCGGCCGCCAGGGCGACGGCACCGACGAGGTTCGGCGTGCCCGCCTCGTGCCGGGCGGGCCCGTCGGTCCACTCGACGTCCTCGTCGGTGATCCGCCGCACCGCCCCGCCACCGGCCAGGTACGGCTCGATCCCCTCGAGCCAGTCAGGACGGCCCACGAGCGCACCCGCGCCGAACGGGGCATGCACCTTGTGGCCGGAGAAGGCGACGTAGTCGACACCCGACTCGGCCAGCGAGAGCGACCGGTGGGCCAGCAGCTGCGCGCCGTCGACGAAGACCCGCGCGCCGTACCGGTGGGCGAGGTCGACGACCGCGTCGATCGGCAGCGACTCCCCCGTGACGTTCGAGGCGCCCGTGACCGACAGCAGGCTGATCTGGCGCCGCGACAGCACCGAGGCGAGCGCCTTCAAGGTGGCACCGACGGTGGCCTGGACCCCGAGCACCTCGCAGCCGCCGAGGCTGCGCCGCCACGGCAGCAGGTTCGCGTGGTGCTCCACGTCGAGCACCAGCACCCGCCCGGGCACCGCGCCCGCCAGCAGGTTGGTGGCATCGGTGGTGTTGCGCGTGAAGATCGTGACGTCGGCGGAACGCGCGCCGACGAACGAGCCGACGGCCTCGCGCGCCTGCTCGTACAGCGCGGTCGACACCTGCGAGGCGTAGCCGGCGCCGCGGTGGACGCTGGCGTACCAGGGCAGCACGGCGTTCACGCGCTCGGCGACGGAGGCCAGCGCGGGCGCGCTGGCCGCGCCGTCGAGATTGACGTGACGCACCGACCGTCCGTCGACGAGGGGGACGGTGACGTCGGCGCCCACGAGGGGCAGCAGCGGGCAGTCGGCGTGGGACAGGACAGACGACATGGAGGACCTCCGGGGTGACTCGCGCTTGCCCCGGCCGGTCGGCCGAGGCCCGGTCCTCACCCGGAGCACCCCGCCGCGACGGAGGGTTGCCGACCAGCAAGCCGGGGCTGTGCGTCGAGGACGCGGCTGGCACTCGTGACCGTGGGCGAGAGCCTGCCAGTCGGCTCGGACTACCACGACAAATCTCATCATGCGGACGTCGTCCCAATAATTGAGATCGCCATTCGACGCGCTCACCGACCGACAGGATCACCATCAGCGCCCGGGATCCGACCCGCGCCGATCTCGAGGAGGAGCCGCGTGGACACGTGGAACCTGGTGGCCCTGGCCGTGACCTTCGGCCTGTTCGCGGGCGTGTGGGTCCTGGGCCGCATCGGCGTGAACTTCGCCGTGCTGACGATCGGGGCGCTGGTCGTCGGCGCCGCCGTCGGCGTCGTCTTCCGCGACCACGTCGACTACCTCGCACCGCTCGGGCGGATCTACATCAACCTGCTGCTGGCGATCGTCGCGCCGCTGGTGATCGTGTCCATCCTGTCCAGCGTCACGTCGCTCGGCTCCACCGCGAAGCTCCGCACGATCGGCCTCTCGTCCACGGCGTGGCTGCTCGGCATGAACCTCATCGCCATCCTGCTGACGCTCGGGCTCACCCTCGAGCTGGGGATCGGCAAGAACGCCGACCTCGAGACCGCCGGCGTCGACACCCGCTCCCTCGACGAGATCCAGAAGCCGTTCGCCGAGGTCTTCATCGGGTTCTTCCCGACGAACATCGTCAAGGACGTCTCGGAGAACAACATCATCCCGATCATCGTCTTCACGCTGCTCGTCGCGGTGGCCACCGCGGTCGTCGCGGAGCGGTCGCCGAAGACGGTCGCGCCGTTCCTGAACCTCGTCGAGGCCGGCCGCGTCATCATCTACAAGGCCGTCGGCTACGTCATCGCCCTGACCCCCTACGCGGTCCTGGTGCTGACGGCGGGCGCCGCCTCCTCCGCGGTCGGCCGCCGCGACCAGCTGCTCTCGCTGCTGGGCCTGCTGGTGGTCGGCTACGTCGCCTGCTTCGTGCACACGTTCGTCGTGAACGCGGTGATCCTGCGCAGCGCCGCCCACGTGAGCCCGCTCGCGTTCTTCCGCAAGATCTTCCCGGCACAGAGCACCGCGTTCACGACGCAGAGCAGCGCCGGCACCCTGCCCGTCACCACCACGGTGCTGACCCAGCGCGTGGGCGTCCCGTCCGACGTCGCCGGCTTCACCGCGCCGCTCGGCACCACGATCGGCATGCCGGGCTGCGCCGGCATCTGGCCGATCATGCTCGCGGTCTACGCCATCAACGGCCTCGGACTGTCCTACGGGCTGGCGGACTACGCGCTGCTCGTCGTGCTGTGCCTCCTGGTGTCGATCGGCACCGCCGGCGTCCCCGGCACCGCCACGATCGTGGCCACCACCGTGCTCACCGCGGCCGGCCTGCCGCTCGAGGTCGTCATCCTCACGCTGCCGATCAGCGCGATCGTCGACATGGCGCGCACGATGACCAACGTCACCGCCGCCGCGGTCGCGGCCACCGTGGTGGCTCGCCGCGTCGGACGTCTCGACGACGACGTGTTCGCCGGCCGCAAGGAGGCCGTCGTCCCGCACGAGGCCTCGGCCAAGGAGCGCCTCGAGGCCGCGGTCGGCGAGATCCCCGTGGCCCGCGGCGTCCCCGTCGGCGCCTGCTCGATCGACGACCGTCCCACCGAGCGCCGTCCGCTCGGCTCCACCCGCTGACCCCGCACCCCCCCCCACCGAAGGAGTCCTCGTGACCTCGAAGTCCCTGCGCCTGCCCCGGCCGCTGCACCTGCTCCTGGCGTTCGCGCTCGCGACGACCATCCTGCTATCCGGACAGGGCCTGCTCGTGCCCGCGAAGGCCGCGACCATCACCTGGGTCGACGGCGGTGACGACCAGCCGTGCCTCAACGACGACATGGGTCGCGCCCTCGATGCCCTGCCCGCCGACCAGTGGTGCACGCCGATCAGCGGCTGCTACCAGGACGACGACGGCAAGTACGTCCTGCCCAGCCGGAAGACGGGCATCTGGCAGGGCAACCCGAACGACGTGAAGTACGCCGACGAGATCAAGGCCGAGCCGACTCCGAAGCCGACCGCCAAGCCCACGACGAAGCCGACCGCCAAGCCCGTCGCCAAGCCCACCGCGAAGCCGACGACCAAGCCGACGACGAAGAAGTCGGTCGACACGGGTGCGCCGACCACGACCACCGACAGCCTGGGTGTCGACGAGAACGAGGTCGTCGCCGAGGGCGCGCCGTCCGCGCCCGCCGCGCCGGTCCTGACGGTCGACGGCAAGGACGTCACGGTCACGTGGCAGGCCGGCCCCGACGCCGAGCTCGAGAGCGTCACGGGCTACGTCCTGCGCTTCAGCGGCGCCGACCCGGTGCAGCTCGACGCCGCGACCACGACCCACACGTTCTCCGACCTGCCCGACGGCACCTACCGCGCCGCGGTGCGCGCCGTGAACGAGGCCGGCGAGTCGCCGTCCTCTCCGCCGTCGGAGATCGCCACGGTCGGCAAGCCGGTCACCGAGGTCGTCGGCACGGTCGCCGTCACCGGTGACCTCGAGCCCGGCGCCGCGGTCACCGTGACCGGCACTGGCTTCGCCGCCGACGTCCCCGAGCTCACCCTCGAGCTGCACTCCACCCCGGTGGTCCTGGGCACGGTCGCCACCGACGCCAACGGCGGGTTCACGACCGCGGTCACGATCCCCGAGACGGTCGAGACCGGCGAGCACTCGCTGGTCGTCCTCTTCGACGGCACCGAGATCTCCAGCACGCCGGTCGAGGTCGGCGGTGCCGAGGTGGCCGCGGCCGCCGCGGTGACCGAGGTCGCCGAGACCGTCCCGCCGCACACGGGCCTGGCCATCCTGGTCGTCCTCGCGCTGGCCGGCGTCGCGTCGCTCACGTGGCACGTGCTGACCGGCCGCCGTCGTGCGGCGCGCACGCGACTGGCGGAGGTGATCGCCTGACCACGGCGATGTGCAGGACGGCTGGATCGCCCGACATGCACACGCCCGGCGATCCAGCCCACCGACCCACGAGAACACTCCCCTGAACCGGCCTGCCCAGTGTGGCAGGAGAAAGCGACACCACCATGACCACCTCCCTCCGGCGCCCTGTGCGGCGCGGACTCGCGGCCGCCGCGGTCGGGGCCCTGACGGCCTCGCTGCTGGGCCTGGCGACGACCACCGCGCACGCCGCGGCGCCCGTCCCCTCCCTCGGCGTCACCGTGGACTACTTCGACGACGTGTACGACGACCTCGGCGCGAACAGCGTCTTCGAGACCGTGACGATCGAGCGCTTCGAGTACCTGCTGAAGAACCAGACCGGCAATATCGCCTTCTTCATCGGCGACCCGTCCGACCCGTCGAGCCAGGCCACGATCGCGCACGTCAACCGCGTGGCGAAGGCCCAGGGCATCTCGAAGGTCTACAACTTCACGCCCAAGCTCGATGGCGACACCCTGAACGTCTGGGACCTCAGCCGCTCCGGCCTCAACGAGGCCGGCCGCACGTTCTACGGCAACGTGGGCAACCGGCTGATCACCGACTACCTGAACAAGGACGCGCAGACCTCGTTCACGAAGAACGCGGCCAGCGACCCGTACCTGTTCGTCTACAACAAGGACCGCGTCGACGGCGGTGTCGAGGACCGCATCGTCGCCGCGCTGGGCGGCGCCAAGACCGCAGCCGACCTCGACACCCCGACCGAGGTCGCGGCGTACGAGGACCAGGTCGAGGACGTGCTCGGCAGCGTCTCCAGCTACGCCACCAACACGAACTTCCAGTTCCAGAAGGACGAGGTCAACCGCCGCCACAGCGCGTCGTACCCCACAGCGGAGACGCACGGCGGCCAGATCCTGACCGACGCCGACGGCACGGACGGCTTCCGGATCCAGACGCTCACCTACCCCGAGCTCATCCACCTGCTCGGCAAGCCCGGCGACATCCCGCTGCTGTTCGGCGGCACGTGGTGCCACAACACCCGCGCGATCATCAAGGACGTGAACGCGGACGCCCAGCAGTACGGCGTGAAGACGGTCTACAACTTCGACTTCTCGCTGTTCTCCACCGGCAACGGCGGCTCCGACCTCGGCCACATCCGCGACAACGCGGCCGCGACGACCGAGGACGGCACCCTGAAGGCGTCGCGTCCGTCGCACCTGTACGGCGACCTCGTGAACACGTACCTGCCGAACGCCTCCACGCAGTACCGCACGGCGCAGGACGTCGCCGACCTCGGCGGCGGCAGCGTCAACGCCGTCTCGTACTACCCCGGCGGCGACACGACCAAGGAGCTGCGCCAGGCGCGCAAGATCCAGGTCGGTCACGTGCTGACGTACAACAAGGACCACGTCGACGCGCTCGGCAACCCGGCTCCGGTCGTCGACCAGGCGATCCGTCGCAACGACGACGGCGGACACACCGAGCACATGACCGAGTGGTGGTACGTCGCCGGCCGTGATCTGGAGAAGGGCGACCCGACCCTCCGGGGCGCGCTGAACCCCACCAGCGAGACGGGCGCGAACTCCCTGCAGAGCCAGCGCGCGTTCGCCAAGGAGGCCATCGACGAGATCCACACGGTCTTCCGCGGGTTCGCGAAGCAGGCGCACGCCAGCACCACCACCGTGGCCGAGGTCGGCCCGGTCTCCGTCGGCGGCACGCCCACGCTCGACGTCTCGGTCGCCGCGGCCGGCTACGCGCCGTTCATCTCGCTGAACTCGGCCAACGCCAACACGCCGCTCGTCTCCGACACCGGCAAGCCGTCCGGCTTCGTCGCTGTCTTCGACGGTGGCCAGAAGGTCGGCCAGGCGCGTCTGAAGCGCAACGGCACCGCCTCGATCGTGCTCCCGGCCCAGCCGGCCGGCGAGACCGACCTGACGGTCCGCTACCTCGGTCGAGGCGACGTGATCGAGCCCTCGCAGGCGTCCGTCTCGTTCGCGGTCGCGGGCGATCCGTCCACCACGACGCTCAGCGTTCCGGCGTCGGTGACCCACGGCGCCGGCGGCTCGGTGACCGCCACGGTCACCGAGGGCGCCACCGGCTCGGTGCGACTCACCGGCCTGCCCGGCGAGCCGCTCACGGCCGTGATCGAGGACGGCACGGCCACCTTCACGGTGCCGGCCACCACGCCGGCGGGTCGCCACTCGCTCGTCGCCCGCTACACCGGTGACGACAAGTACGGCGCGTCGGAGTCCGAGGCGGCGGAGCTCGTCGTCGCGAAGGCGAACGCCACGCTGAAGGCCACGGTCGCCGCGACCCGTTACGGCACGGCTCCGGTCGTCCGGACCACCGTCACCGGTCCCGCGGGCGTCACGCCCAGCGGCACCGTCACGGTGACCGCCGGCGGGACGTCGTACGTCGGTCGCCTCGACGCCGCGGGCCGCGCCAACGTCTCGCTGCCGCGCACCCTGACGCCGAAGGCCTACGCGCTGACGATCGTCTACGGCGGCAACGCCAACGTCCGGGCGGCCAGCACCACGGCGCGCGTGACGGTGGCCAAGGCGGCCGTGCGAGGCGTCTCGCTGAAGCCCCGCAAGACCGTTCGCGCCAAGAAGGCCACCGTCGCCACGGTGACCGTCACGACGCCGAGCGGCCTGGCCAAGGCGTCGGGCAAGGTCCGGATCGTGCTCAAGCGCGGCTCGAGCACGAAGGCCGTCGTCGGCACCGTCCGCTCGGGCAAGGCCACGGTCAGGCTCCCGAAGCTGACGAAGGGCACGTGGAGCGCCAAGGTGTCGTACCTGGGCAACACGGCCTACGCCGGCAAGACCGCCAGCACGAAGATCAAGGTGAAGGGCTGACCGTCCCACACGAGCGAGGGCCCCGACCGGTGACGGTCGGGGCCCCTTCGCGTCTGGGGGACTCAGGCGGCGCGGGCCGCGAGGTCGGCGCCCGCGGACGTGGCGGCCTCCTCGGCCGTCTTGCGCATGATCGAGGCCATCTCGGTGAACTCGTCGAGGGCCGGGTTCACGCCGACGAGGGTGAACTCTCGCTCCACGACGGTCAGGTCGGCGCCCCAGATGTCCACCAGGATCCGGCGCAGGAAGTCGGTGTTGTGGTCCCAGCCCTCGCGCGGGGTGCCGGGGCCGTAGGCGCCACCGCGGGTGGTCACCAGGACGGTCGGGGTGCCCTCGAGCAGGCGCGTGCCCTGCGGGGCGCCGGCCAGGGCGACGTCGATCCACGTCTTGGCGTGCTGGGAGATGCCGAAGTTGTAGAGCGGCATCGCGAGGACGGCGAGCGAGGCCTGCTGCAGCTCGTCGGCGACCTGCTCGGCGAGGGCGATCGCCTCGCGCTGGGCGGCGTTGCGGTCCTCCTCGGGCGTGTAGCTGCCGGCGATGGCACCGCTCCACACCTCGGCTCCGAGAGGATGCTGGCCGAGGTGACGGCGCACGACCGGGACCTCGGGCCGGGCGGCGGTGAACTCGTCGAGGACGAGATCGGCCAGCGCGCTGCTGGCGGACATCGGGCCCTGGATGCTGGCGTCGACACGAAGCAGGGTCATGCGGGTCTCCTTGACTTGAATGTTCAAGTCGACCCTACGTCCAACCCGCTTGAACGTTCAAGCCCAGGGGGTATCCTGTTCTGCGTGACCTCCGACACTGCCCCCTCCGACACGACGGAATCCGTGCGCTGGCTGACGACCGAGCAGCAGGAGCAGTGGCGCGCCCTCTTCGGCCTCCTGTCGACGCTGCCGAGTGCCATCGACGCCCAGCTCAAGCGCGACGCGGGCGTGAACGCGTACGAGTACCAGGTGCTCGCGGCGCTGTCGCAGTCCCCCGGTCACACCATCGGACTCTCCGTCCTGGCCGAGGAGGCGCGCGGCTCGCTGTCGCGGCTCTCCCACGCCCTCACGCGCCTGGAGAAGGCCGGCTGGGTCGAGCGGTGCCCCGCCGCCGAGCCCGGCGGCCGCCGGATGCAGGCGCGGCTCACCGAGACCGGCCTGGCCAAGATCGAGGCGATCGCACCCGGTCACGTGCGCGAGGTGCGCCGGCTCGTCATCGACGTGCTGACCGACGAGCAGCTCGCGGCCCTGGGCGACGCCGCCCGCGCGATCGCGGCCGTCGCGGGCGAGGGCGCCGAGACCTGCACCGAGGGCCCGGCCTGCTGAGCCTCCGGCACACGCATCTTGGTACCAAGGCGCCCCTGGGACGACCCGAAGGTCGGAGGATCCGTCCCACCTGCGGCGCATTCCACCCAGAAATGGAGAAGGCCCCCGATCCGAGGATCGGGGGCCTTTCTGCTGGTAGCCCCGACGGGATTCGAACCCGCGCTACCGCCTTGAGAGGGCGACGTGCTAGGCCGCTACACAACGGGGCCAGCAGTGAGAAACGCTACCAGATGCTCTCCAGTAGGTCCTCGCTGGGGTACTAGGACTCGAACCTAGAATGGCGGTACCAGAAACCGCTGTGTTGCCAATTACACCATACCCCATGGGGGTATCGGATCCCTGCCTCGCGGCAGCGCTCCGAACCAAGAGATGACTTTACCGGACACCCTCGCGTGCGCCCAAACCGGGGATGCTCGCGTGTCGTGTGATGCGCGCTTCACCCCAGCGCGGAGCGCCGGATCTTGCCCGTGGCGGTGCGCGGGAGCTCGGCCACGAACTCCACCTCGCGGGGGTACTTCGTGGGCGCGAGGATCGAGCGGCTGAACTCGATCAGCTCGTACTCCGACACCGACGCGTCGGGCTCGAGGACGACGTACGCCTTCGGCGACTGGCCGCGGTACTGGTCGGGGATGGCGACCACGGCCGCCTCGCGGACGTGCGGGTGCGTCATGAGCGCGGCCTCGATCTCGCGCGGCCAGACCTTGAAGCCGCTCGCGCTGATCATGTCCTTGCTGCGGTCGATCACGTAGAACCAGCCGTCGGCATCCATGAAGCCGACGTCGCCGGTGCGCAGCCGACCCCCGCCGAAGACCTCGGCGGTCGACATCGGCTTGTTCAGGTAGCCCGCCGCCACCTGCGGCCCGGAGACGACGATCTCGCCGACCTCGCCGGGCGCCAGGTCGGCACCGTCCTCGCCGACGATGCGGACCGTGGTCCCGAAGACCGGGACGCCGATCGACAAAGTCCGGGTGTCCTCGTCCACGGGCGTGCGCAGACCTCGCGGGACCGCTGCCACCGCCGAGGTCGCCTCGGTGAGGCCGTAGACATTGTGGATCGGCCGGCCGAAGCGCTCCCCCAGGCGCGCGGCCACGTCGGGCTCCACCGGCGCGCCGCCGGACCAGAGCTCACGGAAGCTCGCGAAGTCGTCGGGCGTCACGTCGGGCAGCTCCGCCAGCCCGATGTAGGCGGTGATGACGGCGATCGTGAACTCGGGACGGTGACGGCGGATCGCGTCGAGCACCACGTCGGGGCGCACCCGGTGCGTCAGCACGAGCGTGGCACCGATGCGCAGCGTCACCGCGACGTGCCCGATGAGGCCCGTCACGTGGAAGATCGGGCTCAGCCCCAGCACGACCGCGCCGTCGCGCAGCCGGGCCCACTGCCGGTAGACCGAGGCGTCGAACTCCACGTTGGCGTGCGTGTTCACCGTGAACTTCGACATCCCGGTGGTTCCCGAGGTCGGCACGAACACCGCCGGCCACGCCGGGTCGAGCTCGGTCGCGACCGGGTCGACGCGGGTCGCCACGATCCGCGCCAGCGAGGTGGCGTCGCCACCGACCTGGGCCGGGGAGCCGTCGAAGTCGGTCCGGGTCGTGACGACGACCGGTCGGTCGCGCAGGCGGGACACGCGCGAGCCGTGCACCTGGAGCAGCTCGTCGAGGATCACGACGGCGTCGGCGTCGCACTCGTCCAGCAGGTGACTGAGCTCGGGCGAGGTCGCCAGCGGCGACAGCGGCGCGGCCACGGCACCCAGCTTCCATGCCGCGACGACGGCGACGAGGAACGCGGGGTTGTTCTGCAGCATCAGGGCGACGGTGGAGGCGGGACCGAGCCCGGCGTCGCGCAGGTGCGCGGCGAGCGAGTCCGCCATCGCGTCGAGCTCGGCGTACGTGATCGCGCCGTCGAAGTAGCGCACCGCGACGCGGCCCGGCTGGCGCGCGACCGTGGCGCCGAAGTGGTCCATGAGGGTCAGCCCGCTGGCCGCGAGGTCGACGTCGCCGTCGGGGTACCAGGCGGTCCAAGGGCGCCCCTCGCCCGCGCTCATGCCGCCGCCCGTGGCCGGACGAGAAGGGCAGGTCGGGCCGGTAGAGTCCGCTGCGTGACCGAGACGTCCGGGGCTCCCACGGTCGGCGCCGCGATCCGCCTCGCGCGCCAGGCAGCGGGCGTCACCCTGCGGGACCTGGCCTCCACCGTGGGCGTCAGCGCGGGCACCATGAGCGCGATCGAGAACGACAAGGTCGGGGTCAGCATCGCCCGCCTCTCGCAGATCGCCTCGGCACTGGGCACCGAGACCGCCCACCTGGTCATGCAGCCTCCCTCGGTGTCTTCCGCCGGGACGCCCCCGTCGCTCGACCGGCCGCGTCCGTGGCGCGCCTCGTCGACGATCCGACTCGACAACGTTACCGCCGCCGCCGTCACGGTGTTCCACGAAGCGGGCTACCACGGCGCCACCATGCGGGCGATCGCCGCGACGGCCCAGCTGAGCGTCGCCGGCGTCTACCACCACCACCGCAGCAAGCACAGCATCCTGGTCTCGGTCTACGACCTCCTGCTCGACGAGTTGCAGGCGCGCGTGGCCGCGGCGGCCGAGGACGGCGCGACCCCGCACGACCGCGTCGTCAACGTCGTCGAGGCCATGAGCACCTTCCGCGAGCAGCACCCCGAGCTGGCTCGCGTGGCGGACTCCGAGCTGCGCAGCCTCGACGAGCCCGAGAGCGGGCGGATCGCGGCGCGGTGCCGCGGCGTCTACGACACCCTGCGCGTGCACGCCGACGAGGCCCTGAACGCCACCGGCGGCGCTCCCCTGTCGGCCGACGAGTTCAGCGCGGCCGTCCTGCGGCTCGCGGGGGTCTCGTGGCTGATTCCGCCCGAGATCCGAGGCGGAAGCACGCTTCCCGTCACCCTGGCCGAGGCCGTCCTGCGACGCTGACCGCCGTCGCGTGTTCAGGTCGCCTGAACTGAACACCTGAACACGGAATCGGCGGTTTTGCCGTCAGGACAGCGGTGATTACTGTTCCCTGCGTCACACCCGAACGGTCGTTCAGTGAGTTCAGCGAGTTCAGTCCGCTGAACCTGAACGGCTCGCCTCACGAGGAACTCGATGTCCGACTCCGTCACCCAGACCCGCCCGCCGTGGCTGTCCGGCTACCCCGAGGGCAAGCCCGAGACCATCGTCGCCGAGTACGCCACGTGCCTGGAGATGTTCTCCGCCGCGGTCGAGCGCGGCGCCGACGCTCCCGCCGTGCGGTACTTCGACGGCACCCTGACCTACGCCGAGGTCGACGCCCTCACCGACGCGATAGCCGCGGTCCTCGTCGAGCGCGGCTTCGTGCCCGGTGACCGCCTCGCGCTGTACCTGCAGAACGACCCGGCGTTCCCCCTCGGCCTCGTCGCGGCGTGGAAGGCCGGCGGCATCGCCGTGCTCGTCAACCCGATGAACAAGCAGCGCGAGGTCGGGAACCTGCTTCGCGACTCCGGCGCCGTCGCCCTGCTCACCCTCGACGACCTGTACGCGACAGTGGCCCGCGACGTCGTCGACTCGGGACAGACCTCGGTCACGACCGTCATCACCACCTCGGCGACCGACTTCCAGACGCGGAACGACCCGCGCGTGCTGGGCACCGATGCCGTGGTCACCGAGGGCACCCTGCGGCTCACCGACGTCGCCCGGACGCACGCCGGCCGTCGCGTCCCCGCTCCCGACCTGGGCCCCGACAGCATCGCCGTCCTGACCTACACGTCGGGCACGACCGGCCTGCCCAAGGGCGCCATGAACACGCACGGCGCGATGACGTTCAACACGCAGACCTACCGCGACTGGATGGACCTGCCCGAGGGCGCCGGCGTCCTGGCCATCGCGCCGCTGTTCCACATCACCGGCCTCGTCGGGCACGCCACGCTGGCGATGCTGCTCGGCGGGCCACTGGTCCTCACGCACCGCTTCGAGCCGCTCTCGATGCTCGACGCCATCCGTGAGCACCGGCCCTTCTTCACGATCGGCGCGATCACCGCACTCGTCGCCCTCACCAGCGCCGAGGGAGCCACGCGTGACGACTTCACGTCCCTCGAGGTCGTCTACTCCGGTGGCGCCCCGATCCCGCCGTCCGTCGCCGACCGGATCGAGGAGGAGTTCGGGTTCTACGCCCACAACTTCTACGGCATGACCGAGACCACCTCCCCCACCCACGGCGTCCCCCGCGGCCTGCGGGCGCCCGTGGACCCGGTCTCGGGCGCGCTGGCGGTCGGCTTCCCCGTCTTCAACACGCACGTGCGCGTCGTGGACGAGGACGGCGCCGAGGTCCCCGTGGGCCAGATCGGCGAGTTCGCCACCTCCGGCCCGCAGGTCATCCCCGGCTACTGGAACAACCCGGAGGCCACGGCGGAGGCGATCATCGACCGCGAGCTGCGCACGGGCGACATGGGCTTCATGGACGCTGACGGCTGGTTCTTCATCGTCGACCGCAAGAAGGACATGATCATCGCCTCCGGCTATAAGGTGTGGCCGCGCGAGGTGGAGGACGTCCTCTACGCCCACCCGGCCGTGAAGGAGGCCGCGGTCGTCGGCGTCGCGCACGAGTACCGCGGCGAGACCGTGAAGGCCTACGTCGCCCTGCACTCCGGCGCCGAGGCCACCCCCGACGAGCTCATCGCGTTCTGCCGGGAGCGGATGGCCGCCTACAAGTACCCGCGAGAGGTCGAGGTCCTCGACCGCCTCCCCCAGTCCGTCACCGGAAAGATCCTGCGTCGCGAGCTGCGCTGACGCCTCCCCCTCCACTCGACTCACCCACTCCAGAAAGGCCCGGGTCATGACCGACCTCAAGACCGCCGAGATCGCCGGCGCACGCAAGAAAGCCGTGTCCGCCGCCGGCATCGGCAACTTCGTCGAATGGTTCGACTTCGGCATCTACGCCCAGTTCATCACCATCATCAGCATGAAGTTCTTCCCCAGCGACAACCCCACCGCGTCGCTGCTGTCGGGCTTCGCCGCCTTCGCGGTCGGCTTCCTCGCCCGCCCGATCGGCGGCATCATCTTCGGCAACATCGGCGACCGCGTCGGCCGCCGTACGGCCCTGTCCGGCGCCGTCCTGCTGATGTCGGGCGCGACCGTCGCGATCGGCCTCACCCCCAGCTACGAGTCCGTGGGCCTGCTCGCCCCCGTCCTGCTCGTCGCCTGGCGCATCCTCCAGGGCCTGTCGGCCGGCGGCGAGTACGCCGGCTCGGGCAGCTTCATCATCGAGTACGCGCCGTCGCACCGCCGCGCGCTGTTCGGCGCCGTGAACCCGATGTCCGTCGCCCTGGGCACCGCCGCCGGCGCGACCGTGGGCCTGGTCGTGACCCAGTCGATGAACGAGGCGTCCCTCGAGAGCTGGGGCTGGCGCATCCCGTTCATCCTCGCCGGTCCGGTCGGCCTGGTCGGCCTCTACCTGCGCCTGAAGATCCAGGAGACGCCCGAGTTCGAGGCCGTTCGCGAGGCCGCCGCCGAGGCGGTCCACCCGCCGATCGTCCGCGCCTTCCAGGAGGGCCTGCGCCCGATGATGGTCGTCTTCGCCTGGTCGATGGTCACCGCGGTGAGCTTCTACCTGCTCGGCGGCTACATGGTGGCGTACAACACCGAGGAGCTCGGTCTCGGCCGGGTCGACGCGCTGACCTCGTACATCGTCGCGCTGCTGGTCTTCGCGATCTCCTGCCCGCTGACCGGCCTGGCCGCCGACCGCTGGGGTCGGCGTCCGGTCGCCATCGCCGCCGCCATCGGCCTGGCCGTGGCCGTGATCCCGTCGTTCCACATCATGGGCATGGGCGGCCTCGGTGCCACCATGCTCGGCCAGGGCCTCTACGGCATCTTCGCCGGCGCGATCGCGCTGATCACCCCGGTGATCATGGTCGAGCTGTTCCGCCCCGAGATCCGCTACACGGCGAGCGCGCTGGCCTACAACATGGCCTTCGCCCTGCTCGGCGGCACGGCGCCGCTCGTGGCCACGTGGCTGATCGCCCGCACGGGTGACCCGATCTCCCCGGCCTACTACGTGGTGCTGTTCGCCGCGGTCGGCCTGGTCGCGGTGCTGGTGGGCCTGAAGGGCTACTACGCGAAGGACAGCATCCGCTCGCTGCAGATGGGCACCGAGGCCGACAAGGTCTGATCGCCCGGAGACGACGAACGCGGTCCACCCCAGCCGGGGTGGACCGCGTTCTCGTGCGTCAGAGGACGGCGTCGAGGCGTGCGAGCGAGGTCTCGCGGCCCAGCAGCTCCATCGACTCGAACAGCGGCGGGGAGATGCGACGGCCGGTGACCGCGACGCGGACCGGGCCGAAGGCGAGACGCGGCTTGAGGCCGCGCTCCTCGACGAGGGCCTGGCGCAGGGCCGCCTCGATCGACTCGGTGGTCCACGCGTCGAGGCCGGACAGCGCCTCGCGGGCCGCCTTCGCGACCTCGAGGCCGTCCTCGTTGAGCTGCTTGGCGGCGTCGTCGGGATCGACGGCGAAGTCCTCGCCCGCGAACAGGAAGCCGAGCATCTCGGCGGCCTCGGTGAGCAGGTTGCTGCGCTCCTGCACGAGCGGCGCGGCCTGCGTCACGAGCGCCTCGTCGACGCCCTCGGGCAGGTACGGCAGCAGCCGGCGGACGAACTCGTCCGGGGCGAGCAGGCGCACGTGGTCGCCGTTGATCGCCTCGCACTTCTTCAGGTCGAAGCGGGCCGGGTTGGGGTTGACGCGCTCCACCTCGAATGCGGCCACCATCTCCTCGAGCGAGAAGATGTCGCGGTCCTCGGCGATCGACCAGCCGAGCAGGGCGAGGTAGTTCAGCAGGCCCTCGGGCAGGAAGCCCTGGTCGCGGTAGCCGAGCAGGTTCGACTCGGGGTCGCGCTTCGAGAGCTTCTTGTTGCCCGCGCCCATGACGTAGGGCAGGTGGCCGAACCGCGGCGTGAAGCCCGAGCCGACGCCGATCTCGCCGAACGCCTCGTACAGCGCCATCTGGCGCGGGGTGGACGACAGGATGTCCTCGCCGCGCAGCACGTGCGTGATCCCCATGAGCGCGTCGTCGACCGGGTTGGTCAGCGTGTAGAGCGGCTGGCCGTTGGCGCGGACGATCACGAAGTCCTGCACGTTCTCGGCGCCGAACGTGATCTCGCCGCGGACGAGGTCGTCGAAGGTCCAGTCGCGCTCGGGCATCTTGAAGCGGATGACCGGCTGGCGGCCCTCGGCCTCGTACGCCGCCTGCTGTTCGGGCGTGAGGTCGCGGTGCAGTCCGTCGTAGCCGCTCGGGCGGCCGGCGGCGCGCGCGGCGTTGCGGCGCTCCTCCAGCTCCTCGGCGGTGTCGTAGGCCTTGTACGCGAAGCCCGCGTCGAGGAGGCGCTGCGCGACGTCGGCGTAGACGTCCATGCGCTGGCTCTGGCGGTAGGGGCCGTTCGGGCCGCCGACCTCGACGCCCTCGTCCCAGTCCAGGCCGAGCCATCGCATGACGTCGATCAGCAGGTCGTAGGACTCCTGGGAGTCACGGCTGGCGTCGGTGTCCTCGATGCGGAAGACGAAGCGCCCACCGTGGTGACGCGCGAAGGCCCAGCTGAACAGTGCCGTGCGCGCCATGCCGACGTGCGGGTTGCCGGTCGGCGACGGGCAGAACCGGGCGACCACGTCGCTGCCGGTCGCGGTCGTCCAACGGGTCTCACTCATCTGCCACCACCGGGTTCGTCAGGGTGCCCAGGCCGTCGATCGTCACGGCCACGTCGTCGCCGGCCACCATGGGGCCGACGCCGTCGGGCGTGCCGGTCAGGACGACGTCACCGGGCAGGAGGGTCATGAAGCTGGTCACGTACTGCAGGATCGTGGTCACGTCGAAGACCATGTCCGACGTGCGGCCGTCCTGCTTCGTCTCGCCGTTGAGCGTGGTGCGCACGCGGACGTCGGAGGGGTCGAAGTCGGTCTCGATCCACGGGCCGAGCGGGCAGAACGTGTCGAAGCCCTTCGCACGGGCCCACTGGCCGTCCTTCTTCTGCAGGTCGCGCGCCGTGACGTCGTTGGCCACGGTGTAGCCGTAGATCACCTTGGGCGCGTCCTCGGCCGTGAGGTTGCGGCAGATGCGGCCGATCACGATCGCGAGCTCGCCCTCGAAGTGCACGTTCTGCGACTGCTTCGGGTAGAAGATCGGCTCGCCCGGACCGATCACCGAGGTGTTCGGCTTGAGGAAGATCAGCGGCTCCTCGGGGACGTCGCCGCCCATCTCGGCGGCGTGCGCGACGTAGTTCTTGCCGACGCACACCACCTTGCTGCGCGGGATGACCGGCGCCAGCAGGCGCACGTCCTCCAGCGCCAGCTTCTCGCCGGTGAGCTCCAGCGGAGCGTAGAGGGGGTCCCCCTTGAGAGGGGCGATGATCGGGGTGTCGCCCTCGGTGCCGACGACCCCGAAACGGGGGTCGTCGTCACCGGCGAATCTGGCCACGCGCATGCGCTCCAGACTACCGAGGTCCGCGCGGTCCGCCCGACCCGGACCGCGCCGCTCAGCCCTGCGCGGACTCGGCGAGGGCGAGGGTCCTCACGACGCTCGCCCCGGCGGTCAGGCCCGCCGCCGCGGCACCCAGCACCGAGGCCATCGGCATCGGCAGCTGCTCCACGTGCGCGAGGTCGCCCGCGGCGAAGACGCGCGGGTGGCTGGTCTGGCCGAGGACGTCGATCCGGATGCAGCCCGACGGCAGCAGCTCGAGACCGAGCTGCTCCGCGAACGGGGCCGCCTGGGCGAACGCCGGGTGGACGAACAGGCCCGCCACCTCGACCGGCTCACCGGTCGCGCGGTGCACCCGGACGCCGTCGCCGGTCCGCTCGATCTTCGTGACCTCACCATCCTCGAAGTGCACGAGGCGCGACGCGATCGGTGCCAGCATCGCGGTCATCATCGGCACGTGAGGTCCGGTGCCGGCGAGGCCGATCACGCGACCCGAGAGCTCGTGGCCGTGGCAGAACGGGCACGCCGCGACCTCGCGACCCCACGCCTCCTCCAGGCCCGGGATCGAGCCCAGGTCGTCCTTCAGGCCCGTCGCCAGGATCAGCGTGCGGGCGTGGATCGGGCCGCCGTCGGTCTCGGCCACGAAGCCGTCGCCCTCCTCGCGGACGGCGTGCACCGTGGTGTCGCGGAGCTCGACGGTGTCGTACGCGGCAAGGTCCTCGCGGGCCAGCCGGCGGATCTCGGCCGGCGCTCGACCGTCGTGGGTCACGAAGTTGTGGGCGTGCTCGACCGTGCCGTTGCGGTAGCGGCCGGAGTCGATGAGGACGGCGGTCCGGTGCATGCGGCCGAGCGTGAGCGCGGCCTGCAGCCCGGCCGGTCCGCCGCCGATGACGAGCGCGTCGTACATGGTGTTCCCCTCTCGAATGGAATAACGAGACGAGCCTGCGACTTCAGGTCGACATGAAGTCAAGTCAGTCGATCGGGGACGTCGCCGCGCGGTTCGGGCTCGAGACCCACGTGCTGCGGCACTGGGAGGACGTGGGACTGCTGCGGCCGGCCCGCGACGGTGCCGACCGGCGCCGCTACGGCGACGACGACCTGGTGCGGGTCGCCGTCATCCTGCGCAGCAAGGCCGCCGGGATGTCGCTCGAGCAGATCGCCGTGCTGCTCGACGAGGAGGCGCCGTCGCGCCACGAGGTGCTGGAGTCCCACCTGGCCGACCTCGACCGGCGCATGCAGGAGATGGAGCGCTCGCGCGAGATGACCGAGCACGCCCTGCGCTGCCGCTCGCACGACATCACCCAGTGCCCGCGGTTCCGCGGCTTCGTCACCGACGTCCTCGCCGGCACGACGCGCTGGTCGCTCGACGGTCCCGCCACCGCTTAGCGACGCGAAATGTGTAGCGGTGTCCACCGGGAATCCGGCCATGTGGCCTCAGAAGAGTGGAGAGCGCTACACATCTCGCCCGCCGGAGGCGGGGTCGGTCAGGCGGAGCCGTAGCGGCGCTGGCGCGTGGCGTACTCCTCCACCGCGGCCCACAGGGCGCGGCGGTCGACGTCGGGCCACGCGATGTCGCTGAACACCAGCTCGGCGTAGGCCGACTGCCACGGCAGGAAGTTGCTGGTGCGCTGCTCGCCGGAGGTGCGCCAGAAGAGGTCGACGTCAGGCATCCACGGCTCGTCGAGGTAGCGCGCGAAGGTGGCCTCGGTGATCTTCTCGGGGTTCAGCCGGCCGGCCTTGACGTCGCGCGCGAGTGCCGCGGCGGCGTCGGCGATCTCGGCCCGGCCGCCGTAGTTCACGCACATCGTCAGGGTGCAGACCGTGTTGTCCTTGGTGAGCTGCTCGGCCTCCTCCAGCTCGCGGATGACGCTGCGCCACAGCCGGGGGCGCCGGCCCGCCCAGCGGACGCGGACGCCGAGCTCGTGCATCTCGTCGCGGCGGCGGCGGATGACGTCGCGGTTGAAGCCCATCAGGAACTTCACCTCGTCGGGCGACCGCTTCCAGTTCTCGGTGCTGAAGGCATAGGCGCTGACGGCCTTGACGCCGATCTCGATCGCGCCCTCGACGACGTCGAACAGCGCCGCCTCGCCGGCCTTGTGGCCCTCGGTGCGCGGCAGTCCGCGCTCCTTCGCCCAGCGGCCGTTGCCGTCCATGACGATCGCGACGTGCTGGGGCACCTGCTCGGGGGCGAGGCGCGGCGGGGTGGCCCCCGACGGGTGCGGGGTGGGGTTTCGGGGCATCAGCGATCCACGTGGGCCAGGGAGCGCAGGCCGCGCTCGAGGTGCCAGGACAGGTAGTTGGCCACGATGCCCCCGGCCTCGCGGCGGGACCGCTCGTCGGCCAGCCCGACCGCGCTCCAGTCGCCCACGAGCAGCGCGGCGAGCAGGGCCACCGTGGTGGCCGACGGGACCGAGGAGCCCGGCACGCGGCAGCCGTCACACAGCATGCCGCCGGATCCGGCATGGAAGTGGCGGTGCGGGCCCTCGAGGCCGCAGCGGGCGCAGCCGTCGAACGACGGGGCGTAGCCGGCGATCGCGAGCGACCGCAGCTGGAACGAGTCGAGCAGCACGCCGGGCGGCTGGCGGTGCTCGGTGAGCGCGCGCAGCGCCCCCACCAGCAGGTGGTACTGCGGGACCGAGGGCTCGGCGGTGTCGGCGACGAGACGCTCGGCGGTCTCCAGCATCGCCGTGCCCGCCGTGTAGGCGCCGTAGTCGGCGCCGAGGTGCGAGGCGAAGGGGTCGATCGTCACGACCTGGGCGATGACGTCGAGCGAGCGGCCCTCGGCGAACTGCACGTCGACGTGCATGAAGGGCTCCAGGCGCCCGCCGAAGCGGCTGGAGGTCTTGCGGACCCCGCGGCCCACGGCCCGCACGACGCCGCGTCCGCGCGTGAGCATCGTGACGATGCGGTCGGCCTCCCCCAGCTTCTGGGTGCGCAGGACGACACCGGAGTCGCGATAGGTGCCCACCGCTCCATTCTGCCCCAGTCGCGGTCGTCCGCCGGTGTGGCACGCTCGGGTCCATGGACCTGAGCGATCGCCCCCGCGCCCACCTCGGCGTGTGGCCCACGCCCCTGCAGGACGTGGACGGACTCTGGATGAAGCGCGAGGACCTCAGCGGCTTCGGCTTCGGCGGCAACAAGGTCCGCAAGCTCGAGTTCCTGCTGGGCGCGGCGGTCGCCCGCGGCCAGCGCCGCGTGGTCACCTTCGGCGCGCTGCAGTCCAACCACGTGCGCGCCACCGCAGCCGCCTGCGCCCGCCTCGGGCTGCACCTGGACGCCATCGCCGTGCAGGCCGTGCCGCGGACCGACGCGGACTACACGGGCTCGGGCAACGCGTTCCTGACCGAGCTGTTCGGCGCGACCCGCCACGTCGTGGCCGACGACGACGCCGCGGGCGCACTCGCGCTGGAGCTCATGGCCGAGCACGGCGACGACCTCGCCGTGATCCTGCCCGGCGGCTCGGACCGCATCGGCGTCCTCGGTCACGTGGACACCGCGCTCGAGCTGTACAGCCAGCTCGAGTTCGACCCGCACGAGATCGTCGTCGCCGCGTCCACGTGCGGCACCATGGCGGGCCTGGTGATCGGGCTCGCCGCCGCCGAGGTCGACACGGTCGTGCGCGGAGTCTGCGTCTACCACTCGCTCGAGCAGACCGAGGCCCAGCTGCGCGACCTGCTGGCGCAGGCGTCCGACGAGCTGGGCGTGCCCGTCCCCGACGACGACCGCTGGGTGCTCGACGACTCTCAGCTCGGCGACGGCTACGGCATCCCGTCGCCGGCCGGCCTGGCCGAGATCCACCGCCTCGCCACCACGCGCGGCATCGCGCTCGATCCCGTCTACACGGCGAAGGCGTACGCGGCGCTGCCCGGCGACCCCGAGCTGCGCCGCCGCACGGTGTTCCTGCACACCGGCGGCGGCCCCTCGCTGTTCGCGTACCGCTCCGCGCTGGGCTGACTCAGCCGAAGTCGACGCCCTGCGCGAGCGGCAGCTCAGTGGAGTAGTTGATCGTGTTCGTCGACCGGCGCATGTAGCTCTTCCACGCGTCCGAGCCGGACTCGCGGCCTCCGCCGGTGTCCTTCTCACCGCCGAACGCGCCGCCGATCTCGGCGCCCGAGGTGCCGATGTTGACGTTGGCGATGCCGCAGTCCGAGCCGGTCGCCGAGACGAACAGCTCGGCCTCGCGCACGTCCATCGTGAAGATGGCGCTGGACAGGCCCTGGTCGACGGCGTTGTGCAGCGCGACGGCCTCGTCGAGGTCGCGGTACGTCAGCACGTAGAGCAGCGGCGCGAAGGTCTCGGCGCGCACGATCTCGGTCTGGTCGGGCATGTCGACGATCGCGGGGTGCACGTAGTGGCCACCCTCCACGCCCTCGGCGGTGGTGCCGCCGGTCAGCACGGCGCCGCCGTCGGAGCGCGCCTGGTCGAGGGCCTTGGCGAAGCCGGCCGCGGCGGACTCGTCCACCAGCGGGCCGACGAGCGTCCCGGAGTCCAGCGGCGAGCCGATCGGCAGGGTCTCGTAGGCGGCGACGAGGCGCTGGAGCAGCTCGTCCTTCACCGACTCGTGCACGATCACGCGACGCAGCGACGTGCAGCGCTGGCCGGCGGTGCCGACCGCCGAGAACACGATGCCGCGCACCGCCAGCTCGAGGTCGGCGCTGGGCGCGATGATCGCGGCGTTGTTGCCGCCGAGCTCCAGCAGGCTGCGGCCGAGGCGGGCGGCCACGCGGGGCGCGACCTCCTTGCCCATCCGCGTGGATCCGGTGGCCGAGACCAGCGGCACGCGCGGGTCGTCGACGAGCGCCTCGCCCACCTCGCGGGCGCCGACCACGACCTGCAGCAGGCCCTCGGGGGCACCCGAGCGTCGGGCGGCCTCCTCGGCGAGCGCGCGGCACGCGAGCGCCGTGAGCACGGTCTTCTCCGACGGCTTCCACACGATGCTGTCGCCGCAGACGAACGCCAGCGCGGCGTTCCACGACCACACCGCGACCGGGAAGTTGAAGGCGCTGATGACGCCGACGACGCCCAGCGGGTGCCACTGCTCCATCATGCGGTGGCCCGGTCGCTCGCTGGCGATCGTCAGGCCGTGCAGCTGGCGCGACAGGCCCACGGCCAGGTCGCAGATGTCGATCATCTCCTGGACCTCGCCGAGGCCCTCGGACAGGATCTTGCCGGCCTCGATCGTCACGAGGGCGCCGAGGTCGTCCTTGTGCTCGCGCAGCAGGTTGCCCAGCTCGCGGACGAACGCGCCGCGGGCGGGAGCCGGCACCGTGCGCCACTCCTGGAAGGCGGCGTGGGCCCGGCCCACGGCCTCGCCCACGGACTGCGCCGTGTCGGCCTGGAGGCGGCCCAGCTCGGAGCCGTCGATCGGGGTGCGGCAGACGATCTCGCCGTCGGCGGCGAACTGCGTGGACGCGCCGATGCGCCCGAAGATCTCGGTGACCTGGTCAGAAATGCTCATGCCGACTCCTTCGTCGAAGAAAGTGCAGGGTACGAAGAAGCCGGCATTCGGGGCCCCTCGTTCACTCGCTGGCGCTCGTTCATGCGTCGATCTTTCCGTGGGTGTCGAAGAGCTGGCCGGAGTACGTCGCGAGCAGGTCGGTCAGGGAGATGTCCTCCTGCCGGACGAAGCCGGTGGCGGGGAGCTTCCCGGCGGCGACCAGCTCGACGACGGCCACGGCGCTCGCCGCGGTGGTCCAGCTGATGGCGCGCCAGGTCTGGCCGTCGATCTCGATCGGCCGGTAGGCGCGGACGTGGTTGCGTCGGAACGGCTGGCCGGAGTGGATGCCCTCCACCGCGGCGTGCAGGTAGACGACGTCGTCGTTCACCGGCGGCTTGGCGTCCACCAGGATCCGGCCGACGAGCTCGCGCTCGTCGCGCAGGTTGAGCTCCTCGAACAGGAAGTGCATCTGCTCGAAGTGGCCCGGGTACCGCATCGTCTTGTAGTCCAGGCGCTGCAGGCGGCCCTCGTAGGTCTGGCACATCGTGCCGAGGCCGCCCGAGGTCAGCGCGGCCTCGAGCTCGATGCCGCCGATGACGACGCGCTCCTTCTCGGTCATCGGGGGCACCATGCGGCGCTCGCCGGACCGAACGACCTCGCAGTCGTTGAGGTACTCGTTGACGACGCCCTCGGCCGACCAGTTGAACGCGTAGCCCAGCAGACCCGTGGGGTTCTGCGGCAGCGCGCCGACCTTCAGCTCCATGCTGCGGATCGAGTCGAACGTCGAGGCCAGGCTGGCGCCGACGATGCCGATGAGGCCGGGCGCCAGACCGCACTGGGGGACGAACACGCTGTCGGGGCGGTCCTTCGACAGCTCGATCACGCGGTTCGTCGTGGGGACGTCCTCGGTGAGGTCGAAGTAGTGCACGCCGGTGTCGTGCGCGGCCTCCGCGACGGCGATGTTCAGGTGGTACGGCAGGCACGAGACGACGCCGTCGACCTCGCTCAGCGCCGCGCGCAGCGCGTCGGCGTCGGCGACGTCCAGCACCCGCGTCTGCAGGTTCGGCACCTCCCGCTCGCGCGAGTCGAAGCCGACCACCTTGAACTCCGCGCGCGACAGCAGGTGCGCGACGAGCTCTCCGACCTTGCCGAGTCCGAACACGGCGACGTTCTCAATCCTCACTACCCCATCGTCTGCCTGATGCGGCAGACTGTCCAGCGTAAGTTCTTCTAACGCATTCGGAGGACCACCGTGCGCGACCTGCCCGACCCGAACCGACTGCGGCTCCTCGTGGACGTCGCCCACCACGGCTCCATCGCCGGCGCCGCCCGTGCCAACAGCATCACCCCGTCGGCCGTCTCCCAGCAGATCACCACGCTCGAGCGCGAGTCCGGCGTGCCGCTGCTGGAGCGACTCCCCCGCGGCGTGGCCCTCACGGCCGCCGGCGAGGTGCTGGCCGAGCGCGGTCGCAGCCTCGTCCGCCTGCTCGAGGCCACTCGCGGCGACATCGACGGCTTCGACGACCACCTCGTCGGCCGGGTCCGCATCGGCACGATCGCCTCGGCCGCGCAGGAGTTCGTGCTGCCCACGCTGACCGACCTGCGCGAGCACCATCCCGGCATCGACGCCACCGTCACGGTGGCCGAGCCGCAGTCGAGCCTGGCCGCGCTGCACGAGGGCCGGATCGACCTCGCGCTCGTCGACGTCTACGAGCACGCCCCCATGCCCATCCCGCCGCGGGTGACCGCCACGAGCGTGCACCGCGAGCCGCTCGTGCTCATCGGGCGCGAGCCGTTCCCCGAGGGCACCACGCTGGCCGACCTCGCGGACGCGCCGTGGGTCATGCCACCCGCCGAGGCGGCGTGCGGCCAGTCGGTCCGCTACGCCTGCCGGCAGGCGGGCTTCGAGCCGCAGGTGCGCTGGGAGACCGACGACCTCCAGCTGCTGTCCCGCGCGGTCGCGGCCGGGCAGGGGGTCACCCTGCTGCCCCAGCTGGCGATCGACGTCGACCGGCGCGGACTGCACACCGCGGTCCCGGCCGGCGCCCGGCTCGGGCGCGAGATCCGCGCGGCCGTGCGCTCCGGCGAGCGCGACCGCCCGCTGCTGCGCGCCATCGTCGAGGCGCTGCGGGCGCGCTGAGCCCTCAGGCCCGCTCGAGCAGCCGGACGATCCCGTCGTACCCGGCGGCTCGCGCGTGCTCCAGCGCCGTCACGCCGTTCTTGTCGGCGATGCCCGTGTCCACGCCGGCGTCGACGAGAAGCCGGACGATCTGCTCGTAGCGGCGCGAGCCGTCGCCGAGGATGACCGCCTCCAGCAGCGCGGTCCAGCCCAGGTCGTTCACGTGATCGAGGTCGACGTCGGTGCGGATGACGCGGCGGATGTAGTCCACGTGGCCGCGCTCCCCCGCCGGGATCGGCGAGAGGCCGCCGTACCGGTTCTCGATGGTGAGGTCGGGACGGGCGGGCAGCAGCGCCTCCAGCATCGCGACGCTGCCCGTCACCCCCGTCACGAGCCAGGGCGTGTCGTGCTGGTGGTCGAGCGCGTCCGGGTCGGCACCCATCGCCACCAGCAGGCGGGCCACCGCGACGCTGTCGTGGGTCGAGGCCAGCAGCAGCGGCGTCTGGCGCAGCTCGTTGCGGACCTCGAGGTCGGCGCCCGCACGCAGGGCGAGGGCAGCGGCGTCCGCGTCTCCCTCGCGCGCCGCCGCGAGCAGCCGGCGGCCGGCGACCTCGGGGCCCACCTTCTCGGCGCCCCGGGCCCTCTGCAGCAGGCGCGCCTGCGGCTCGAGCCCGTGCCGCTCGGCCAGCTGCACCGGCGTGAGTCCGTCGCGCCGGGACGCGATCCGCACGTCGGCTCCCCCGGCGACGAGCACGCGCACGGTGTCGACGTACTGGCGCCGGCGCTCGGGCTTGGCGAAGACGAGGGCCTCGTGCAGGCCCACCCAGCCGAGGGTGTTGACGTGATCCGGGTCGGCGCCGGCCTGCAGCAGGCGCCCGACGACCCAGGCGTGCCCGCGCTCGGCCGCGCGGATCACGCCGGTGCCGTCGAACGAGTCGTGCACGTCGAGGTCCGCGCCGTGCCGCAGCGTGAGGTCGAGCAGGGCGCGACGCCCCTCGCTCGCGGCGATGAGGTGGGCACTCTGGACGGTGTCGTCGGTGGCGTTGACGTCGGCGCCGGCGGCGATCAGCCGACGCGCGGCCGTCACGTCGTCGTCCCAGGCGGCGGCGATCAGCCGGGCGTCGAGCTGGTCCTGGTCGAGGTCCATCAGCGGGTCCTTCCGCGAGGGGGACGGGGACGCCGTGGTGGGCGGCGTCGTCGGGGTGGCCGTCGTGCTCGCGGCAAGCCGCTCGGCCCGGTCCTCCCCCGACGCCTGGCAGGCCGCCAGCAGGAGCCCGGCCGAGGCCACGATCGCCGCGAGCGACGCGGTGCGCAGGCTCACGAGACCGGTCCCCGAGTGCGCAGCGCGTTCTCGACCGTGGTCCGCGCGTGGTCCTCCGTGATCCGCCGGGCCCGGTCGGCGTCGCCGCTGGCGATCGCGTCGAACAGCGCGACGTGCTCGGCGTGGATCGGCGCCGGATCGGTGTGCTGCGCGAGCAGCCAGCGGCGACGCTGCGACACCGTGCCCAGCACCTCGTGCGCCATCGTGCCCTCGCCGAGGGCGGCGAGCGCGTCGTGGAACCGGCCGTTGGCCGCGACGGCCGCGTCGAGGTCGCCCCGGTCGATGGCGTCCTGCGCCTCGTCCAGCACCGCGCGCAGGCCGACGAGCCCCTCGTCCGTGACGGTCGCGACGACCTGGCCCACCAGCACGCGCTCGAGGGCGGCGCCGACCTCGGCCAGCTCGGCGATCTGGCCGGGCTCGTAGGCCCGGACCGCGATGCCGCGGGTGTCACGGTCGACCGCGAAGCCCTCCAGCACGAGTGCCTGCAGCGCCTCGCGCACGGGGATCCGCGAGACGCCGAGGTCGGACGCGATCGTCCGCTCCACGAGGCGGGTGCCCGGCGCGTGCGTGCCCGCGATGATCCGCTCGCGGATCAGGTCGCGGACGTCGTCGCGCAAGGGGCGGAACGAGGTCGAGGTCGTTGGCATACCAAAACGGTATACCAACGACCCCGACGTCGGACCTTGCTCGCTCAGCCCACCGGGATGGTGGTGGCCTCCGCGCGGTTGGCGGCGCACACCACGGCACGCAGCGACGCGGTGACGATGTTCTCGTGGATGCCGACGCCCCACACGACCTCGCCGGCGATCTCGCACTCGACGTAGGCCGCGGCCTTCGCGTCGCCGCCCGAGCTGAGCGCGTGCTCGCTGTAGTCCAGGACACGGATGTCGGCCCCGGCCTGACGCATGCCGTCGACGAAGGCCGCGACCGGACCGTTGCCCTCGCCCTTGAACGAGCGCTCCTGGCCACGGACGACGAGGTCGACGACCTGCTCGTCGCGACCGTCCTCGGTGGTGACCGAGGTGAAGCGCGTCAGCGAGTACGGCTCGTCGCGCTCCAGGTACTCGCGCGTGAACGCGCCCCAGATCTCGTCGGGCTGGATCTCGCCGGCCTCGCCCTCGCTCATCGACTGGATCGCGCGGCTGAACTCGATCTGCAGGCGACGCGGCAGGTCGAGCTGGTGCTCGGTCTTCATGATGTACGCGACGCCGCCCTTGCCGGACTGGCTGTTGACGCGGATGACGGCCTCGTACGTGCGGCCGACGTCGTGCGGGTCGATCGGCAGGTAGGGCGCCTCCCACGGCAGCTCGGCGACCGGGACGCCCTGCGCGGCGGCCTGGCGGTCGAGATCCTCCAGGCCCTTCTTGATCGCGTCCTGGTGCGAGCCGCTGAACGCGGTGTAGACCAGGTCGCCCGCGTACGGGTGGCGCGGGTGGACCGGCAGGTTCGTGCAGTACTCGACCGTGCGACGGACCTCGTCGATGTCGGAGAAGTCGATCTGCGGGTCGATGCCCTGGCTGAACAGGTTCATGCCCAGCGTCACCAGGTCGACGTTGCCGGTGCGCTCGCCGTGGCCGAACAGGCAGCCCTCGACGCGGTCGGCGCCGGCCATCATCGCCAGCTCGGTGGCGGCCACGGCGGTGCCGCGGTCGTTGTGCGGGTGCAGCGAGATCGCGACGGCGTCACGACGGCTGATGCTGCGGCTGAACCACTCGATCTGGTCGGCGTACGTGTTCGGCGTGGCCATCTCGACGGTGGCCGGCAGGTTCAGGATGATCTCGCGGTCGCCCTCGGGCTGCCAGACGTCCATGACGGCCTCGCAGACCTCGAGGCTGAACTCCAGCTCGGCGCCCGTGAAGATCTCGGGGCTGTACTGGTAGCCGAACGCGGTGTCGCCCAGCAGCTGCTCGGCGTACTTCATCACCATCTCGGTGCCCCGGGTGGCGATGGCGCGGCACTCGTCGCGGTCGACGTTGAACACGACGCGGCGGAACAGCGGAGCGACCGCGTTGTACAGGTGCACGTTGGCGCGCGGGGCGCCCACCAGCGACTCGACGGTGCGCTCGATCAGGTCCTCGCGGGCCTGCGTCAGCACCGAGATCGTGACGTCCTCGGGGACGGCGCCGCCCTCGATCAACGAGCGGACGAAGTCGAAGTCGGTCTGGCTGGCCGACGGGAAGCCGACCTCGATCTCCTTGTAGCCCATGCGCACGAGCAGGTCGAACATGCGGCGCTTGCGGGCCGGGGTCATGGGATCGATCAGGGCCTGGTTGCCGTCGCGCAGGTCGGTGGAGAGCCAGCGCGGGGCCTGCGTGATCTGCTGGGCCGGCCACGTGCGGTCGGGCAGGTCGATCGGGGTGAAGGGCTGGTAGCGGCCGAACGGCATGCCGGAGGGCTGCTGGGGGGAAACAGGGTTGTTCTTCATGGGAGGTCTTCCTCGGGGATCGTCGAGCGATTCAGCGGCCGGCCATGACTGACTCCGCGCCGAGGGGTCCGACCTTCAGAGGACCTCGACGCGGCGGCGAAGGAGGAGGTTCGCGATCCGCATGATGGGGCCAGCGTAGCACCGGCCGTTCCCGGCGCGGATCGTCCCGGGTGGCTAGGGTCGGGAGCATGGCCGACGACGCACACGCCACGACCGGTTCGTACGTGAAGGCCGGCTCGGCCTTCGACCGCGACATGAACTACATCCCCGACCGCATCACGCGCGACGGCGGCGCCCCTGCGGATGACCGCGCGGGCACCGGCAAGCCGCCCGTGGCCGACGCGCCCACGTGGCCCGTCGAGCCCGGCCGCTACCGGCTCGTCGCCGCGAAGGCGTGCCCCTGGGCCACCCGCGCCCTGATCGTCCGCGACCTGCTCGGACTGCAGGACGTCATCAGCGTGGGCCTCCCCGGCCCCACCCACGACGCCCGCAGCTGGACCTTCGACCTCGACCCCGGCGGCGTCGACCCCGTCCTGGGCATCGAGCGGCTCCAGCAGGCCTACTTCGCGCGCTACCCCGACTACCCGCGCGGCATCACCGTGCCGGCGATGGTCGAGGTCGCCTCGGGTCAGGTCGTCACGAACGACTTCCCGTGGATCACCCACGACCTGTTCTTCGAGTGGCGCGAGCACCACTCCCCCGACGCCCCCGACCTCTGGCCCGCCGCCGTGCGCGACGAGATGGAGGACGTCATGGAGCGCGTGTTCACCGAGGTGAACAACGGCGTCTACCGGTGCGGCTTCGCCGGGTCGCAGGAGGCGTACGACGCGGCCTACGACCGGCTCTGGAGCACGATGGACTGGCTCGAGCACCGCCTTTCCGACCGTCGCTATCTCATGGGCGACGCGATCACCGAGGCCGACGTGCGCCTGTTCACCACGCTCGCGCGCTTCGACGCCGTCTACCACGGTCACTTCAAGTGCAACCGCAACCAGCTCACCGAGATGCCGCACCTGTGGCGCTACGCCCGCGACCTCTACGCACACCCCGCGTTCGGCGGCAACACCGACTTCGAGCAGATCAAGCAGCACTACTACGTGGTGCAGACCGACATCAACCCGACGCAGATCGTGCCGAAGGGGCCCGACACCTCGGTGTGGCTCGAGCCCGTCACCTGAGCAGCGACCGCGGCGCGAGCCGCGCCCACCAGCGCGCCTTGCGGCTGCTGGCGGCCTGCAGCGACTCCACGACGCGCTGCGCCTCCTCGACCCGAGCCGTGCCCGGTCCGGTCCCGGCGTAGCGGTCGCGCTCGACCTGGGCGACGAGCCCGTCGAGGTCGGACCCCGCGACGCCGTGGGACTCGAGCCGGCCCGCGAACACCCGCGGTGTCTCGGTGGGGTCGAGGCCGATGCCGAGGTCGCGCGCGGTGTCGGAGACCTCGCTCCACAGCGGCTCGCTGGATCGCTTGCCCGCGCTCCACCGGCGACGGCGACGCACCTGGCGGACCAGCGCGGGAACCGCGCCGAGCACGGACACCGTGAGCAGCGCCAGCAGGGCGGGCCGCCACGTGGGGCCCGTCTCGCCGGCGGACTGCTGCGCGGACTGCTCGTCCTGCGGGTCGAGGGTCCGCCCGTTCTGGCCGCTCGCCTCGGGAACCTCGGAGTCGGCGTCCGAACCGCCGCTCGACTCGACCTCCTCGGCGAACTCGGTGGCCTCGCCGATGCCCGGCGTCGCGTCGAAGGGGATCCAGCCGATGTCGCGGAAGTACACCTCGGTCCAGGCGTGCAGGTCGTCGGAGTCGACGCCGAACGTCGACTCGTCGACCGAACGGCCCAAGAGGCTGTCGCCCGGCGCGTAGCCGACCGCGACGCGCGTGGGCACGTCGAGCACGCGACCCATCACGGCCAGGGTGGACGCGAAGTGCACGCAGTACCCGGTCTGCTTCTCCAGGAACTCCTCCATGACGTCGAGCCCGTTGCCGTCGTAGCCCTCGTCCACCGGCGCCTCGACCGAGTACGAGAAGTCGGTGCGCAGCCAGTCCTGGAGCGCCAGCATGCGGTCGTAGTCGTTGTCCGCGTCGCCGGCGCGCTCGCGGGCCAGCCGCGTGACCAGCTCGGGCACGTCGTCCGGCAGCGAGCGGTACGAGTCGAGCGACCGTCCCGCGTCGCCGGCGTCGCGGACCTGGTCGGCCGTGGGCAGCCGGTCCAGGCTCGTCACGGTGTAGCTCTGGTCCTCGGTCGTGGTGCGACCCTGGGCCCGCACGGTGCTGCCGTCGCGCAGCCACTGCCAGTCACCCTCGAGGCCCTTGATGCTGGTGGCCGGGTACGGCACCGGCAGCAGGCTCGAGCGCAGGCTCTCGATCCGGATGCTGGTGGTGCGCTCCTCGGACGTGATGGTCTCGTCGAGGTCGTCGAGGCCCTCGATGTCGAGGTCGCCCATGACCGGACTGGGGATCCAGGAACGCCCGCTGAACTGACGCAGCGTCGCGACCTTGAGGTACTGGCCCGTGGTGCCCTCGGTGGAGTACGTCAGGACGCGGCGGGGCTGGGTCTGGCGCAGGTTGCGGCCCAGCTCGATCATCGGGTTGATGCCGGTGCCGAAGACCTGGCTCTCGGCGACGCCGAAGTCGCTCGAGGTGGGGTCGATCTCGGGCCCGACGACCGGCACCACCAGCGCGACGGCCACCGCGCCGACGCCCGTGACGGCCGCGGCACCGCTCGGGATGACGCCGACGTGCGGGGACTCCGACCACCACAGCCACAGCCACGCCACGGCCGTGCCGGCGAACAGCCACCACGGGGGCATCTCCATCGCGATGACGCTGGGGACGACGAGCATCGTCGCCCACAGCAGCCCGAGAAGCGGCACACGCCACGCCTGGCGGGCCACGGCGTCGGACAGCACGAAGATCACGAGGTACGCGATCGCGACGAGCAGCACCACCGAGTCGGGCGGCAGGATCGGCGCGACCTCCTCCACGATCGTGGTCCGGGCATCGCCGAGCATGGACGCCAGCTCGACGAACGAGGACGGCGTGGGGATGCCGAGGACGGTGGTGCCGGGAACGAACATCCACACCAGCCCGAGCACCGCGGCCAGGGCGCCGGCGGGCGTGGCCCACGTGGGCGCGAAGAGGCGGACCACGGCGGTCACCGCCGCGACGGAGACCATGAGCGACAGCACCACGACCATCCAGCGCAGGCCGTCGAACAAGGGCGCGAAGCCACCGAGCAGCACGGCCGTCGCGCCCAGCACCACCAGCGTGTCGTTGAGCTCGTCGCCGCGGTCGCGCCTCACGCCGGCACCCCCGTCGCCGCGGCCCATGCGGCCTCCAGGTCCTCGTTCGAGTCGCGGACGACGACGTGCCAGCCGGCCGCGGCGAGGGCGCCGTGGGCGTCCTCGGAGGTGCCGCGGGCGACGAACGCGATCGTGTCGCGCGACGGCACGGCCTGGAGCAGGCGAGCAGCCGAGGTGGAGTCGAGCGAGCCGGTCATGACGAAGGTGGTGCGCTCGCGCGCCGGGATGATCAGGGGCGAGGAGTCGGGCTCGGCGAGCGCCAGCACCACGAGGGCGTCCTGCAGACCGTGGCCGGACTCGAGCGACACCTGCTGGGCGCCGGTGGCGAGGTCGACGTCGAAGCCGCGTCCCCCGTAGTGGGCGACGACCGAGGCGGCGGCCGAGACGCTCCACTCGAAGCCGGCGTGGTCGTGGACGCGCGGGTCGGCGTCGAGGACGACCAGGACGGTGGGCCGCAGCTCGGACTCCTCCTGCCGCACCATCGGCTCGCCGTGGTGGGCGGTGGCCTTCCAGTGCCAGCGCTTCAGGGCGTCGCCCGGCAGGTAGGGGCGCGCGATGACGTCGTCCTGCCCCAGGCCCGAGGTCGGGTGCAGCCGCGTGGCCCCGTCGGTGGCGCCGGCCGGGCCCACCCGCACGTCGAGCGAGTGACGACGCGGCAGCACGATGAAGCGGTCGCGGCCGCCCGCGACGAGGGAGCGCTGCACCAGCCCGAAGGCGTCGCCCACCGAGACCGAGAACGGGCCGAGCTCGTGACTCCCGCGACGGCGCCCGGTGACGACGTACTCCACCCGGGCGCGTGGCTCGCCGGTGACGGGGACCGTGCCGGTGGCCGTGCCGAGCACGGTGCTGGGCAGGCGGTCGCGCCAGTGACCCGCGACGACCGGCACGCCCGAGACGACGCCGACGTCCAGCACGACCTCGACCGGCTCGTCGGGCTCGACGATCGCGGGCGTCACGGTGCGGGTGAGCACGAGCCTCGGCCGGGCCAGCACGGCGAGGACCACCGCGACGGCGACGAGCCCGGCGCACAGTCCCGTGACGTAGAGGAGCGCGGGGATGCCGACGAGGGCGGCCAGGGCGAGGCTCACCGCAGCGGCCGCGATCAACGCGATGGACCGTCCGGTGAGCCACATGGTCAGACCGGGACCCTGCGCAGGATGTCCGACACGATCTCGTCGGAGCTCCCGCCACCACGCAGCGGGACCAGGCGGTGGGTCAGCACGAGGGGCGCGAGCTCGACCACGTCGTCCGGCAGGACGAACTCACGGTCGCGGACGGCGGCGAGGGCCTTGGCGGCGCGCACCAGCTGGAGCGTGGCGCGCGGGCTGGCGCCCAGGCGGAGGTCGCCCGACTCGCGCGTGGCGCGGGCCAGGGCGACGACGTAGCGCTCGACCGACTCGGCCACGTGGATGCCGCGGGCGTGCGCGATCATCTGCTGCAGGTCGTCGACGAGGATCACCGACTCGAGCAGCGCCGCCGGGTCGCGGGTGTCGCGGTCGCGCAGCATCGCCAGCTCGGCGTCGGTGTCGGGGTAGCCGAGCGAGATGCGCGCCATGAACCGGTCGCGCTGCGCCTCCGGCAGGACGTACGTCCCCTCCATCTCGAACGGGTTCTGCGTGGCCACCACCATGAACGGGCGGGGCAGCGGGTAGGTGGTGCCGTCGACCGAGACCTGGCGCTCCTCCATCGACTCCAGCAGCGCCGACTGGGTCTTGGGCGAGGCGCGGTTGATCTCGTCGCCGACCACGAGGTTCGCGAAGACGGCGCCGGGCTTGAACTCGAACTCCGCGCTGGCCTGGTTGAACACCGAGACGCCGGTGACGTCGGACGGGAGCAGGTCGGGCGTGAACTGGATGCGTCGCACCGAGCCGTCGACCGAGCGGGCCAGGGCGCGGGCGAGCGCAGTCTTGCCGACTCCGGGGACGTCCTCGATGAGCAGGTGGCCCTCGGCCAGCATCACCACGAGGGCAGTCTCGATCGCCTGCTGCTTGCCGTCGATGACCTTGGCCACGTTGTCGAGGACGGCCTGTGCTGCTGCGGCGAAGTCCATGGCCTGATCCTAGGCACACCGAGCAATATCGGACACGCGAACGAACGGACCGGCGGCTACGGTGACGCCATGGCCCGCCTCCTCGTCGTTCAGCACTGTCCCACCCCGCGTCTGACCACCCTCGGTGACGCCGTCCTGGCCGGTGCGCGCGACGACGCGATCGAGGGCGTCGAGGTCGTCGTGCGTTCCGCGCTCGAGGCCACCGTCGAGGACGTCCTGGCGGCCGACGGCTACGTGCTGGGCACGTCGGCGAACCTCGGCTACATCTCGGGCGCCCTCAAGCACTTCTTCGACACGGTCTACAACGACGTGCGCGAGCCCACCGCCAAGCGGCCCGTCTCGTACTGGATCCGCGGTGGCTACGACACGATCGGCGCCGAGCGCGCGATGGAGTCGATCACGACCGGACTGCAGTGGACCCTGGCCGCTCCCCCGCTGGTCTTCACCGGCGATGTCGACCCGCACCTCGACGCGGCCACCGAGCTCGGCGGCACGCTCGCCGCGCTGCTCATGGCCTGATCCGGGCTCCTGCGGCTCGCTAGCGTCGTAGCCACTCCCGCAGGCGGTCGAGCGGCCAGGTCGTGACGATCCGGTCGGGGTCGATGCCACGATCGGCCGCGCGGGCGGCGCCGTGGTCGAGGAAGTCCAGCTGGCCCGGCGCGTGGGCGTCCGTGTCGATCGCGAACAGGCAGCCCAGGTCGTACGCGAGGTCGATCAGCTCGTCCGGCGGGTCCTGGCGCTCCGGGCGGGAGTTGATCTCGACGGCGACGCCGTGCTCGGCGCACGCGCGGAAGACCTGATCGGGGTCGAACTGGGACTGCTTCCGGGTGCCACGCGAGCCCTCGACGAGGCGGCCGGTGCAGTGCCCCAGCACGTCGGTGTGCGGGTTCGAGACCGCGGCGACCATGCGCCGCGTCATCGCCGGGGCGTCCATGCGCAGCTTCGAGTGGACGCTCGCCACCACCACGTCGAGGCGACCGAGGAGGTCGTCGTCCTGGTCGAGCGCGCCGTCGTCGAGGATGTCGACCTCGATGCCCGTCAGCAGCGTGACGTCGGGGAACTGGTCGTTCACGTCGGCGACGACCTCGAGCTGCACCTCGAGACGCTCGCGGCTCAGCCCGTTGGCGACCGTGAGCCGGGGCGAGTGGTCGGTGATGGCCTGGTACTCGCGGCCGCGCCAGACCGCCGCGCGCGCCATCTCCTCGATCGGGCTCCCACCGTCGGACCAGTCGGAGTGGCTGTGCAGGTCGCCCCGCAGCAGGGCCCGGAGCTCGGCCCCGGCCTCGGCGAGAGGTCCGGTGTTGCGCGCGCGGAGGTCGGAGAGGTACTCCGGCACGTCGCCCGACAGCGCCTGCTCGACGACCGTGGTCGTGCGGGGGCCGAGGCCCTTCATCCGACCCAGCGAACCGTTCCCGGCACGCTCGACGACCTCGTCGGGGGTCAGGTCGGCGAGTGCCGCGGCGGCCTTGCGGAAGGCCTCGACCCGGTAGGTCGACGCACGCTCGCGCTCGAGCCAGAACGCGGTCTCGCGCAGCGCCTCGACGGGGTCCACCCCTCCATCGTGCGGGATGTCCTCGTGAGTCACCAGACCAGTGACGCCGCGATCACGAACATCACGAGGCCGATGACCAGGTCGAGCACCTGCCACGCCCGGGGGCGCGCGAGCAGGGGCGCGAGGCGCGTGGCCCCGAATCCCAGCGACGAGAACCACACGATGCTGCCGACGGAGGCGCCCGCTCCGAACCACCAGCGGTCGTCGCCGTGGGTCTGGGCGATCGAGCCGAGCAGCACCACCGTGTCGAGGTAGACGTGCGGGTTGAGCCAAGTGAGCGCCAGCACCTGCAGGATCACGGCACGCAGGGTGGCGGCGGTGCGCCCGGCGGCGTCCAGGTGCTCGGGGCGGAACGCGCGCCGGATCGAGCTGATGCCGTACCAGACCAGGAACGCCACGCCGAGCCACGTGACGACGTCGATGAGCCAGCCCGCGCGGTCGATGATCGCCCCGATGCCCGCGACGCCGGCGAGGATCAGCGCGAGGTCCGACACCGCGCAGATGGCGACGACGGCGCCGACGTGGGCACGCCGGATGCCCTGGCGCAGGACGAAGGCGTTCTGGGCGCCGATGACGACGATGAGGGACAGGCCGGTGATCATTCCGGTCACGAAGGCGTTCAGCACCATTCGACCGTAGGATCCGTGACGTCGTGAAGTCCAACGAATCTTTCTTCGCATGGTGAAGGAGTGCTTAACTCGATCCATGGACCTCTCCCCCGCCCAGCTGTCGGCGCTCGTGGCGATCGCCGACACCGGCTCCTTCGAGGCCGCGGCCGAGCGGCTTCACGTCACCCCGAGCGCCGTCAGCCAGCGCATCCGTGCGCTCGAGAGCGCCGTCGGCCGGGTGCTCGTGGGCCGCGGGACGCCCTGCGTGCCGACCGAGGCGGGAGCCCCACTCGTGCGGCTCGGCCGCCAGCTCGAGCTCGTCTTCGCAGAGGCACTCACGGACGGGCTGACCGAGGGCCCGACCGACCTCGCGCTGGCGATCAACGCCGACTCCCTGGCCACGTGGTTCCGGCCCGTGCTGGCCGAGATCGCCACGTGGGAGGGTGTCGCGCTGCGGCTGCGCGTGGAGGACGAGGGGCACAGCCACGACCTGCTGCGGCGCGGCGAGGTGGTCGCCGCGGTGACCAGCGACCCCTCCCCCGTCCAGGGCTGCTCGGTGACCCCGCTCGGCGCGATGAGGTACCTGCCGGTCGCCCACCCGTCGCTCCTTCGCTCGGGGCGAGCCGACTGGTCGGGCATGCCGATGGTCGTGTTCAACGCCAAGGACCGGCTCCAGCACGAGGAGCTTCGGCGCCACACCGAGGTCGCGCCTCCCGTCGTCCACGAGGTCCCGTCATCCGACGACTTCCGGGCCGCGATCGAGGCCGGGCTCGGCTGGGGGCTGCTCCCCGAGGCGCAGGCCCGCACCGGCATCGAGGGCGGCACGCTCACCCGGCTCGGCCGATCGGTGACACGCGTAGCCCTGTACTGGCAGCGCTGGCGACTCGACTCCGAGTTGCTCGACCGACTCAGCGACGCCGTGTCCACCCACTCACCCGGTCGATGAACCCGTCTCGCATCGCGGGAAGGACGGCGTGAATTAACTTCATGTTCGAACACCTGTTCTATGATGAGGCATGCTCAGGGCCCGCACCGACGACGAGGCATTCGCCGACGTCCGCCGCGAGCAGGCCCGCGCCGAGTACGCCACGTGGAATCTCATTCTGAACCACTTCGAACGCGCGACGAAGCTCATCGACGCAGCCGACCAGCCGTCGATCTGCAAGCAGCACGGCCGCAGCGCCGTGGTGCTCGACATGGCCCAGCAGCTGGCGATCTCCGAGCAGCGGGCGTGGGGCATCCTGCACGACGCCCGCACCCTGCGCGACCACACGCCTCGCGTCTGGGCCACGTTCCGGGTCGGTCACATCGACGCGGCGAAGGCGGGCGCGATCGCCGCCACGGTGGAGAGGCTGCGCACCTCCGAGGCCGTCGCTGCCGTGGACGCCTCCGCCGTCGACTACGCCGAGACGCACACGGTCGGCGAGCTCCGCTCGTGGCTGCGGCGCCTGCGCGCCCGGCTCGAGCCCGACGAGGTGGCGGACGAGACGGCACGCGCCGTGGAGGAGCGTCGCGTCAGCGTCACTCACCTCGACGACGGCACCAGCTGGCTGAACGCGCTGTTGCCCACCGGCGTGGCCGTGGTGGTGGCCGAGCGCCTCCGTCGTGCGGCGAAGGCGCTGCCCGCCGTCGACCCCGAGACGGGCGAGCGCGACCGCCGCACCCGTGACCAGAAGCAGGCCGACCTCGTAGCCCACTGGCTCACGTCGTGTGAGGGCACCGCGACCGATGTCCGCGCCGAGGTCGCGATCAGCATCGCGGCCACCGACCTCATCGGGCTCACGGACGGCCCGGGCCTCACTCTCGACGGCGAACCGGTCGGTGCCGCGTGGGTGCGCGAGCTGGCGCAGTCCGAGCACACCGTGCTGCGGCGGCTGGTGCTCGACGCGGCCGGCACCGTGCTCGACTCGACGGTTCTGGCCTACCGGCCCCCGGAGTCACTGCGGCAGGCCCTGCGCTTCAGGGACGGCGCCTGCCGGGTCGTCGGCTGCCGGGCTCCTGCCGGCTCGACCGACCTCGACCACGAGCTCGCCTACGACCGGGGCGGCACCACCTCGGCCGACAACCTGCGCTGCCTGTGCCGACGGCACCACAACATGAAGTCCCACGGACACCTCGACGACCGTCACCTCGACGGGCCGATGGCCCACGTCGAGCGGTACCGCGTGGCCTAGAAGCCGAGCTTGCGCAGCTGGCGCGGGTCGCGCTGCCAGTCCTTGGCCACCTTGACGTGCAGGTCGAGGTGCACGGGCGTGCCCAGCAGCCGCTCGATCTGCGAGCGCGAGTCGATGCCGATCTGCTTGAGGCGGGCGCCCTTCTTGCCGATGATGATGCCCTTCTGGCTGTCGCGCTCCACGTACACGTTGGCGCGCACGTCGAGCAGCGGCTTCTCGGCGGGACGGTCCTCGCGAGGCACGACCTCCTCGACCACGACCGCCAGCGAGTGCGGCAGCTCGTCGTGGACTCCCTCGAGCGCGGACTCGCGGATGATCTCGGCGATCAGCGTCTCCTCGGGCTCGTCCGTGAGCTGACCCTCGGGATACAGCGGCGGCCCCTCGGGGAGCGTGTCGATGAGGAGCGAGCCCAGCAGCTCGACCTGCTCGCCGGAGACGGCGGACACCGGCACGACCTCGTGCCAGGACAGGCCCGCTTCAGCGCCGGCGGCGGCGATCTCGGTCAGGTGCTCGGCGAGGCGGGCGGGAGTCACGAGGTCGGTCTTCGTGGCGATCGCGATGACCGGCTTGCGGCGCAGCGCCGCGATCTCCTTGATGAGGAAGCGGTCGCCCGGGCCGATCTTCTCGTTGGCCGGCAGGCACATGCCCACGGTGTCGACCTCGGCCCACGTGGTGCGGACCAGGTCGTTGAGGCGCTGTCCCAGCAGGGTGCGGGGCTTGTGCAGGCCGGGGGTGTCGACGAGGACGAGCTGGGCGTCCTCGCGGTGGACGAGGCCACGGATGACGTGGCGCGTGGTCTGGGGGCGCGAGGACGTGATCGCGACCTTGCCGCCCACGAGGGCGTTGGTCAGCGTGGACTTGCCGGCGTTGGGCCGGCCGACGAAGCAGGCGAAGCCGGAGCGGAACTGGCTCATGTCGACAGCACCGTGTCGACGGCGCCCGCCGGATCGGCGACCACGACGGTGACGCCGGCGCCGCCGAACTCGATCACCGAGTCCAGCCCGACCGGGACGTCGCCCTCGGTGACCAGCGCGGCGGCCTCCAGGCCCTTCGCGCCCGACGAGACGGCCATCGCGACGGCGAGGTCGAGCGCGGACACCCGCAGCGTGTCGAGGTGGACGGTGGCAGCGGCGTAGGTGCGGCCGTCGAGGTCACGCACGGCGGCCCCCTGGGCCACTCCGAGACGGGCACGAGAGGTCCGGGCGAGCGTCACGAGCTTCGCGTCCTCGGAGGTCAGGTCCATGCGACGAATGTACCGGCCGGGCTCAGGCCTCGGCGGTGACGTCCAGCGGCTCGACGCGCGAGACGACGACGCGGCCGATGCGGTTGCGGCGGCCCTGGGGCGCCTGGGCCTCGAGGCGCAGGCCGTCGACCTCGACGACCGAGCCCGGGATCGGGACGGTGCCGAGGTGCTTGGCCATGAGGCCGCCCACGGAGTCGACGTCCTCGTCCTCGACGGGGATGCCGAAGAGCTCCTCGAGGTCGTCGACGTCGAAGCGGGCGCTGACGCGCCAGGCGCCGTCGGACAGCTGCTCGCGCTCATCGGGCTCGTCGTCGTACTCGTCGGTGATCTCGCCGACGATCTCCTCGAGGATGTCCTCGATCGTCACCATGCCGGCGGTGCCGCCGAACTCGTCGATCACGATCGCCACGTGGGTGCGCTGCGCCTGCATCTCGCGCAGCAGGTCGTCGGCGTGCTTGGTGTCGGGCACGTAGACGCACGGGCGGCAGATCGAGTCGACCTTCTCGGTGGTCTCGGCCGCGTGGTTGTCGAAGACGCGCTTCGTGACGTCCTTGAGGTACGCCATGCCGATGACGTCGTCGAGGTTCTCGCCGATCACGGGGATGCGCGAGTAGCCGCTGCGCAGGCCCAGCGACATCGCCTGGCGCAGCGTCTTGTGCTTCTCGATGTAGACCAGGTCGGGGCGCGGCACCATGACCTCGCGGACGATCGTGTCGCCCAGCTCGAACACGGACTGGATCATCTTGGACTCGTCGGACTCGATCACCGAGCTGGCGGCGGCGAGGTCGACGAGCTCGCGGACCTCGACCTCCGACGCGAACGGGCCCTCGGCGAAGCCGCGGCCCGGGGTGAGCGCGTTGCCCAGCAGGATCAGCAGCCGCGGGACGGGACCCAGCAGCACGGTCAGCCAGATCACCGGCGCGGCGGATGCCACGGCGATGCTCTCGGAGTGCTGCCGGCCCAGCGTGCGCGGCGCGACGCCGATGACGACGAACGACACCACCGACATGAGACCGGCGGCGATGAGGACGTTCTGCCAGTAGCCCTCGACCTCGTCGGCGACGATCGCCGCGACGAGCACGATGCCCGTGGTCTCGGCCAGCATGCGCAGGAGCAGCACGGAGTTCAGGTAGGGCGCCGGGTCCTCGAGGATCCGCGCGAGGCGCTTGGCGCCGCCGACGCCCGCCTCGGTGAGCTCGTCGGCGCGGGCGCGCGAGAACGTGGAGAGGGCCGCCTCCACCGCCACCAGCACGCCGGCCAGCACCACGAGGAAGACGGCCAGGGCTATGGCTGGACCACTCATCTCAGCTCTCCCGGAGGGCCGGGTCGGCCCACTCGAGCAGCAGGCGGCCCTGGATGCCGAACATCTCGGCGTGCTCCTCGGGCTCGGCGTGGTCGTAGCCCAGCAGGTGCAGGATGCCGTGGACGGTGAGCAGCGCCATCTCGTCGTCGCGGTCGTGACCGGCGGCCGGGGCCTGCTGCTCGGCGACCTGAGGACACAGCGCGATGTCGCCGAGGTAGCCCGCGTCGCGCTCCTCGTCGTCGCGGCCCGGCGTCAGCTCGTCCATGGGGAACGAGAGCACGTCGGTGGGGCCCTTCTTGCCCATCCACTGCGCGTTGAGCACGGCGATCGTGTCGACGTCGACGAGGCGCAGCGTCATCTCGGTCTGCGGGTGCAGGCGCATGCGGCGCATGACGAACCGGCACAGCGAGGTGAGGGCCGCGACGTCGACGTCGTCGACCCCGGACTCATTGAGGACGTCGACGGTCATGCGCTCCCCCGGCGGCGTCGGCGCGTCCGCGACCGTTCGCCTCGTACTGGTCGTAGGCGGCGACGATGCGGCCGACCAGCTTGTGGCGGACGACGTCGTGGCTGGTGAGCCGGCTGAAGTGCACGTCGCGCACGTCGTCGAGGATCTGCTGCACCACGCGCAGGCCGCTGGTGGCGCCACCGGGCAGGTCGACCTGCGTGACGTCGCCCGTGACGACCATCTTCGAGCCGAAGCCCAGGCGGGTGAGGAACATCTTCATCTGCTCGGCGGTGGTGTTCTGCGCCTCGTCGAGGATGATGAACGCGTCGTTGAGCGTGCGGCCGCGCATGTAGGCCAGCGGCGCGACCTCGATGACGCCCGACGTCAGCAGCTTGGGGATCGACTCGGGATCGAGCATGTCGTGCAGCGCGTCGTACAGCGGACGCAGGTACGGGTCGATCTTCTCGCTGAGGGTGCCCGGCAGGTAGCCCAGCCGCTCGCCGGCCTCGACCGCGGGCCGGGTCAGGATGATGCGGGTGACCTCCTTGGCCTGCAGCGCCTGCACGGCCTTGGCCATCGCGAGGTAGGTCTTGCCGGTGCCGGCGGGACCGATGCCGAAGACGATCGTGTGCTCGTCGATCGCGTCGACGTACTTCTTCTGGTTGAGCGTCTTGGGGCGGATCGTGCGGCCACGGTTCGACAGGATGTTGAGGCTCAGCACGTCGGCCGGGCGCTCCTGCGTCTCGGTGCGCAGCATGCCGATGCTGCGCTCGACCGTCTCGGACGTGAGCGCCTGCCCGGTGCGCAGGATCGTGACGAGCTCGTCGAGGAGTCGCTCCACGAGGGCGGCCTCGGCGGGCTCGCCCGTGATCGTGACCTCGTTGCCGCGGGCATGGATCCGGGCGTCGAACGCCGCCTCCATGAGACGCAGGAACTCGTCGGCGGGCCCGAACAGGGAGACCAGGGGCACGGATGCGGGAATCGTCACCGTGTGCCGCGGCGGTGCAGTGTCGTCAGTCATACCCCTCCAGCGTAGCGTCAGGCCAGGAACAGCTTCGAGACGTCGACGCCTGCGAGCAGGTGCACGTGCGCGTGGAAGACGGTCTGTCCCGCGTTCGCCCCGGTGTTGAACACCAGGTTGTAGTCCTCGTACCCCTCCTGCGTGGCCACCACACGCGTCTGCGCGAGGAGCTCGGCCGCGACGGCCGGCTCGGCCGAGGCGAGCGAGGCCGCGTCGGGCTCGTGGACCTTCGGCACCACGAGCACGTGGACGGGCGCCTTCGGGTTGATGTCGCGGAACGCGATCGTGTGCTCGGACTCGGCGACGATCTCGGCCGGGATCTCCCCGGCGACGATCTTGCAGAAGATGCAGTCAGCAGCCATGGGGCGACTCTAGCGACCCGCCGCGGCCTACTTGAAGGCGTCGCGGATGCGGCCGAAGACGCCGGAGCGGGAGTGGTGACCCACGACCGGGTCGACGTGCTCCTCGCCGCGGGACGCGGCCAGCTTCTCCAGCAGCTCGCGCTGCTCGGCGTCGAGGTCGCGCGGCGTCTCCACCACGACCTGCACCGTGAGGTCGCCGCGTCCCGAGCCACGCAGGCGCGGGACGCCGTGGCCGCGCGCCACGACGGTCTCGCCCGACTGCGTGCCGGCGGGCACCTCGATCGCGACGGTCCGCTGGTCGGCCTCGACGTCCTCGCGGTCGGCGTCGATCGTGGGCAGGTCGATGCGGGTGCCGAGCGCGGCGGCCGTCATCGGCACCGTGATCTGGCAGGCCAGCGCGTCGCCCTGACGCGTGAAGACGGGGTGACGCGCCACCTTGATCTCGATGTAGAGGTCACCGGCGGGGCCTCCCCCGGCGCCGACCTCGCCCTCGCCCGCGAGCTGGATCCGGTTGCCGTCGTCGACACCGGCCGGCACGTTGACCTGCAGGCTGCGGCGCGAGCGGACCCGGCCCTCGCCGTTGCACTCGCGGCAGGGGTCGGGGATGACGGTGCCGTAGCCGTGGCAGGTGGGGCAGGGGCGCGAGGTGCGGATGTCGCCGAGCAGCGAGCGCTGGACGTGGTGGACGCTGCCGTGACCGTGGCAGGTGCCGCACGTGACCGGCTCGGAGCCGGCGTTCGCGCCGGAGCCGTCGCAGACCTCGCACGTGACCGCGGTGTCGACCTTGATCTCGCGCTGGACGCCGAACGCCGCCTCGGCGAGGCTGACCGAGAGGCGCAGCAGCGCGTCCTGGCCACGCTGGGTGCGCGGGCGCGGGCCGCGCGACGACGTCTGGCCGAAGAACGCGTCCATGATGTCGTCGAAGCTGAAGCCCTGGCCGAAGCCGCCGCCCATGCCGCCGCCGGCCGACAGCGGGTCGCCGCCGCGGTCGTAGATCGACCGCTTCTGGGGGTCGGACAGCACCTCGTAGGCGGTCGTGACCTCCTTGAAGCGCTCGGCGGCGTCGGGGGCGTCGCTCACGTCGGGGTGCCACTTGCGGGCCGCCTTGCGGTAGGCCTTCTTCAGCTCCTCCGGGGTCGCCTCGCGCGACACGCCCAGCAGTTCGTAGTAGTCCAAGATCTCTTCTCTTTCGCAGTCCGAGGTGGAGCGCTCAGCCGTCGGCGAGGATTCGCCCGACGTAGCGGGCGACGGCGCCGACGGCGGCCATCGTGGCGGGGTAGTCCATGCGGGTCGGCCCCATCGTGCCCAGCTGGGCGAAGGACTCCCCGTCGGGTCCGTAGGTGCTGGAGACGACGGCCGTGCCCGACAGGTCGTCGCGTCCGGTCTCGCGGCCGATCCGCACGTGTGGGCCGACCGTGGCCTCCCCCAACAGGTGCAGCAGCACGACCTGCTCCTCCATCGCCTCCAGCACGGGCCGGATGGCGGTGTCGAAGTCGGCGCCGAAGCGGGCCAGGTTGGCGGTGCCACCGACCGCGACGCGCTCGTCGGACCGCTCGTTGGAGAACGTGTTGGCCAGCGTGGTGACGATCGCGGAGACGACGGGGCGGTCGTCGACCTCGAACGTGTCGATCAGCTCGGCCAGGCGCAGCGAGGCCTCGGGCAGGCGCTCGCCGAGGGTGGCCCGCACGAGGCGCGACTTGAGGTCGCCCAACAGGCCCTCGCCGGGGGTCTGGGCGAGCTCGACGATGCGCTGCTCGACGCGGCCGCTGCTGGTGATGACCACGATCAGCACGCGCGAGCCCTCGAGCGCGACGAGCTCGACGTGGCGCACCGTCGACCGGGTCAGCGACGGGTACTGCACGATCGCGACCTGGTTGGTCAGCTGGGCGAGGATCTTCACGCTGCGCATGACGATGTCGTCGACGTCGATCGCGCCGGACAGGAAGGTCTCGATCGCGCGGCGCTCGGCGCCCGACAGCGCCTTGACCTCGGCGAGCCGGTCGACGAACATCCGGTAGCCCTTGTCGGTGGGGATCCGGCCGGCGCTGGTGTGCGGCGCGGTGAGGTACCCCTCGTCCTCCAGGGCGGCCATGTCGTTGCGGATCGTGGCGGGCGAGACGCCGAGGCGGTGGCGCTCGACCAGCGCCTTCGAGCCGACGGGCTCCTGGGTGGCGACGTAGTCCTCGACGATGGCTCGCAGGACGTTGAGCCGGCGGTCCTCGATCACGCTGTCACCTCCCACGCTGCTGGCACTCGACCCTGACCAGTGCCAGTCTAGCGAGGCCGTCGAGGGCGGTGTGCCTGCACGAACGGCGTCCGCGGACATGGCAACCTGTCGGGGTGAGTGAGGTCTCCGTGCGCCCCGACGGCGCGATCGAGGTCGTCGACGGGGACCAGGTCCTCGTCTACACCCCCTACGCCGTGACCGCCCCCGACGGCACCACCGTCGCGCACGAGTCGCGCGGCGGCTCGATGGCGTCGGTCTGGGCCGGCGCCGTCGGCGAGGCGTTCGTCGAGGTCTCGCACCTGGGCCATGGGCCCGAGGGCGGCGAGCTCGTCATGGTGGTCACCCGCCCCGGTCACGCGCCCGAGGTCGCGCTCGGCGCTCTCGTCACCGACGAGATACCGGCCGAGGTCCCCAAGACCTGGCCCGCCGCGGTCGACCTCGCGATCGGCCTCATCGCCGGCGACACGCTCGACAGCGGCACGAAGGACGACGTCGAGGACTTCCACCAGCGACTCCTGGGGGCGTGGTTCGGCCATGGCTGACCGCTACGGGTCCGACGTGCTCTCCGGCGACTGGCGCCGGCCCGCCCGAGGCCGCTCCACCGAGCTGGCCGCCGATCCCGGCCTGGTCGTCGAGGAGGCCTCCTCCGGCTTCGTCGGCGAGATCATGCGTGTCGAGCGCGACCTCGGCACCGTGGAGCTGGAGGACCGCCGGATGCGACGCAAGGTCTTCCCGCTCGGCCCCGGCTTCCTCATGGAGGGCAAGCCCGTCGTGCTCGTCGCGCCCACGCCGAAGGTCGCCGCCGCGCCCACCCGCACCGCCTCGGGCTCGCGCGTCGCGGCAGACACCCGCGCGAAGGTCGCGCTGCCCAGCCGCATCTTCGTCGAGGGTCGTCACGACGCCGAGCTCGTCGAGAAGGTCTGGGGCGACGACCTGCGCGCCGAGGGCGTGGCCGTGGAGCACCTCGGCGGCATCGACGACCTCGCGGGCATCGTGCGCGACTTCTCCCCCGGCCCGAAGCGCCGCCTCGGCGTCCTCGTCGACCACCTCGTGCCCGGCTCGAAGGAGCAGCGCCTCGCCGACGCCGTCGCCCACGTGCCGCACCTGCTGGTGGTGGGTCACCCCTACGTCGACGTGTGGCAGGCCGTGAAGCCGCAGCGCCTCGGCATGGACGCGTGGCCCACGATCCCCCGCACCATCGAGTGGAAGAAGGGCATCTGCGCCCACCTCGGCTGGCCGCACGCCGAGCAGGCCGACATCGCGCGGGCGTGGAAGGCGATCCTCGGCCGGGTCGACTCCTGGACCGACCTCGAGCCGGCCTTCCTGGGGCGGGTCGAGGAGCTCATCGACTTCGTCACGCAGCCGGCGTAGTCGGGCGCCGCAGCAGTTCCCACTTCCACAGCGCCACCGACAGCAGGCCCAGCAGGATCGGGCCGCCGATCGTCACGATGCGCCACACGAAGAATCCTGCGATGACGCCCTCCTCGTACACGTCGGTGCCGACGCTGAGGAGGGTCGCGATGACCACGGCGTCGAGGATGCCGATGCCCGAGAACGGGAACAGCGTGAGCGGGTAGGCGACGAGGAACGCCACGACGACCTCGATCGCGGGCACCTGCTGCGCGTCCACCCCGACGAACCGGAGCGACGCGACGAGCAGCGTCGCGTCCACCAGCACCATGGCCGTCAGCGCGAGCAGCGAGCGCGGCAGCGCCCGCGGCACCCGCCCGATGACCTGGCGACGGAAGCCGGCCGCCGACTCCGCCCAGGCCTCCCCCGAGACCTTCGGCCGCACCCGCGCCACGAGGTCGCCCGCCCGGCGCGCGAGCACGGCCGTGAACGCCTCGCCACGGAACGCCAGCCACAGCGCCCCGAGGATCGCGACGCTCACGAGCATGCTCGGCAGGGCGCCGAGCAGCTCACCGAGGTGGAACGTGCCGAGGAGGATCATCAGCAGGCTGCCCAGCACCGGCGCCCCGAACCGCACGACGTAGAACGAGAGCGTGTTCATGACCGAGCCGGCCACCGCGGCGGGCAGCGCGATCCCCCAGGACGTGAAGATCGCGAACCGCATCACGTAGTCCGCCGGGGGCGGCGCGACCGTGGTCATGAGGATCGCGGCCTGGTCGTTCTGCATCGCCCGCCACGACGGCAGACCGTCGATGAACAGCGCCAGCGGCAGCGCGTTGAGCCACTGCCGCAGCAGCAGCCCGAGGCACAGCACCAGCAGCTGCCACGCCTCGAGCCGGGCGAGCGAGGAGCGCACGCCCTCCCAGTCGATCTCGTCCGCGAGGCTGATCCCGACGGCCAGGATCAGCAGCGTCACCGCGACGGTGACCGCGAAGCGCAGCCAGCGGCGCCGCGGCTCAGCCGTCGAGGGGCTCACGGATGATCGGGCACGTCATGCAGTGCCCGCCCCCGCGGCCGCGCCCGAGCTCGGCTCCGACGATCTCGATGACCTCGATGCCGGCCTTGCGCAGCAGCGAGTTCGTGTAGGTGTTGCGGTCGTAGGCCACGACGACGCCCGGCTCCAGCGCGACGAGGTTGTTGCCGCTGTCCCACTGCTGGCGCTCGGTGTCGTACTCGCTGCCGCCCGTCTCGACGACCTGGAACTTCTCGATGCCCAGCGCGTCGGCCACCACGTCGAGGAACGGGGTGTCCTCGTGGTCGATCACCTCGATGCCCGGGAGCCCCTCGCCGGGCAGCACCGTGAAGGCGTGGATCGTGTTCACGATGTCGGGGTAGATCGTCACCACGTCGCGGTCGGCGAACGTGAACACGGTGTCGAGGTGCATCGCAGCGCGCAGCTTCGGCATGCCGGCGACGATCACCTTCTCGGCGGCGCCCCGGTCGAAGAGGGACTTGGCCAGCTGCGTGATGCCCTGGCGCGACGACCGCTCGCTCATGCCGATCAGCACGACGCCGTTGCCGGGGACGAGGACGTCGCCGCCCTCCACGGTGGCTGTGCCCCAGTTGACCTCGGGGTCGCCCCACCAGACCTTCGAGCCGGCGAAGTCGGGGTGGAACTCGTAGACCGCCTTCATCAGCAGCGTCTCGTCCTTGCGCGCCGCCCAGTACAGCGGGTTCAGCGTGAGTCCGCCGTACACCCAGCACGTCGTGTCGCGCGTGTAGAGCGTGTTCGGCAGCGGCGGCATCAGGTACTCGTGACCGCCGTGGGCCTCCCGCACCAGGGCGCGGTAGCCGGGCGCCAGCTCGCGCGGCAGGTCGCGCGTGGACAGGCCGCCGATGAGGAAGCGAGTCAGCTCGTCGGCGGGCAGCTCGTCGAGGTAGCCGCGCGTCTCCTCCACGAGGCCGACGCCGACCTCGTTCGCGACGATCTTGCGGTCGAGCAGCCAGGCGCGCGCGGCACGATCGGCCATTGTGTCGGCGAGGACGTCGTGCAGCTCGATGACCTCGACGTCCCGCTCGCGCATCTTCTCGACGAAGTCCTGGTGGTCGCGCTGGGCGTTCTGCACCCACAGCACGTCGTCGAAGAGCAGGTCGTCGCAGTTCGACGGCGTGAGGCGCTCGTGCGCGAGGCCCGGCGCGCAGACCAGGACCTTCCGCAGTCGACCGACCTCGGAGTGGACGCCGTAGGCGTCGGACGGGTTCGTCATGGGGCTCCTTCGGGACGTGGCATCACAGCGTGATCCAGCCGGTGACGAGTGCGAACAGGGCGACGACGGCGCCCATGAAGATGATCGCGCACAACGCCCCCTCCGACACGGTGAAGATCCGCAGACGGCGTTCGAAGCGCGCGATGACGTAGAGCAGCACCGCGGGCGCGTAGAGCAAGCACGACAACAGCAGGAACTCCAGACCTGCGGCGACGAAGAGGAAGATCGCGTACGCGGTGGCGACGCCCGCGAAGACTCCGTGCTTCACCCGCTCGGAGGAGTCCTCCTCGTAGGTCTCACCCGACAGGGTCAGCTTCAGCGCGTAGGCCGCCGCCAGCAGGTACGGCACGAGCGCGAGGCTCGTGGTGAGGTCCAGCATGAAGTTGAGCGAGTCGTCGACGAACAGCGTCAGCGCCAGCAGGGCCTGCACGCCGATCGTGGTCGCGATGAGCGCGGCGATCGGGGTTCCCGAGGCGTTCTCGCGGCCGAGGAACCGCGGCATGTCGTTGCTGCGGGCGGGGACGAACGCGACCTCGGCGGCCATCAGGGTCCACGCGAGGTAGGCGCCGAGCACCGACACGATGACACCCGCGCTGATGAACCACTCGCCCCACGGGCCGACGGTCTCCTCGAAGAGGCCCACCATCGACGGCTGGCGGGTGCCGGCGATCTGCGACTGCGGGAACGCGCCGTACGACACGAGGGTGACGAGCGAGAAGATCGCCAGCACGCTCAGGAAGCCCACCACCGTGGCCTGACCGACGTGCTCGCGGCGCTGGGCGTAGCGCGAGTAGACGCTGGCGCCCTCGATGCCGATGAAGACGAACGTCGTGACGAGCATCGTGCTCTTGACCTGCTCGGTCATCGTGCCGAGGTCGTCGTAGGCGAAGAAGTTGTCGCTGAACGTGCCCGCGTCGAAGCTCAGGCCCAGCACCACGATGAACACGAGGATCGGGATGATCTTGAAGATCGTGACGAGGCGGTTGATGACGGCCGCGTCGCGGACGCCGCGCGCGATGAGGACGTGGAACACCCACACGCCGGCGGACGAGATCGCGACCGCCAGGATCGTGTCGCCGTCGCCGAACTCCGGGAAGAACGCGCCGATCGTCGCAGTGATGAAGACCCAGTAGAAGGCGTTGCCGGCCATCGTGCTGGCCCAGAAGCCGACCGCGGAGTTGAAGCCGACGTAGTCGCCGAACCCGGCCTTGGCGTAGATGAACACGCCGGAGTCCAGCTCGGGCTTGCGCACCGCGAGGGCCTGGAAGCAGAAGGCCAGCATGAGCATGCCGGTGCCGGCGATCGTCCACGCGATGAGGGCGCCCGCGACGCCCGTGGCCGTGCCGAAGCGCGCCGGCAGCGAGAAGACCCCGGCTCCGACCATGGAGCCGATGACCATCGCGGTCAGGACCGGGCGGCTGACCTTCGAGGTGGTGACCTCCACGTCCCCCATGGGGCGAACGTAGCGCAGCCGACAGGGTGCCGAACAGGCCTCAGAGGTCGCCGACAGCCTCAAGGACCACACGGTCGGCCATGAGGCGGCCCGTGCGGGTCAGCACCACGCGGTCGCCGCGCGGCTCGAGCCAGCCCGCGTCGACGAACCGGCTCACGTCGCCGAGCAGGCTCGGCTCGATCCCCTCGGCCAGGCGGATGCGCAACATGACGTCCTCGAGGTGACGCGCGTCGGCGTCGGGACGCTCGCCGTCGGCACGGGGCGACTCCCCCGCCGTGAGCCGCTGCGCGTAGGCGGCGGGGTGCTTGACGTTCCACCAGCGCTCACCGTCGACGAACGAGTGCGCGCCGGGTCCGACGCCCCACCACTCGCCGCCGTTCCAGTAGCCGACGTTGTGACGGCACTGTGCCGCCTCGTCGCGAGCCCAGTTCGACAGCTCGTACCAGCGCAGCCCCGCGGCCTCGAGCAGGTCGTCGGCCAGCAGGTACTTGTCCGCGGTCTCGTCGTCGTCGGGCATGACGACCTCACCGCGACGGACCTTGCGGGCGAAGGCGGTGCCGTCCTCGACGATCAGCGCATAGGCGCTGATGTGGTCGGGCTCCATCTCCAGCGCCGCCTCCACGGTGTGACGCCAGTCGTCCATCGTCTCGGTGGGCGAGCCGTAGATGAGGTCGAGGCTGACCTGCTCGAAGCCGGCCTCGCGCGCCCAGGCCACGGCCTGCGGAACGCGCTCGGGATCGTGCGTGCGGTCGAGCACCGACAGGACGTGCCGCACGGCGGACTGCATGCCGAACGAGATCCGGGTGAAGCCGCCCTCGCGCAGCTCGGCGAGCGAGGCGGGCGAGACGCTGTCGGGGTTGGCCTCGGTGGTGACCTCGGCGCCGGGGGCCAGCGCGCCGCGCGCGTCGACCGCCTTCAGGAACCGCACGAGGTCACCCGCAGGCACCTGCGACGGCGTGCCGCCGCCGACGAACACGGTGTCGACCGTGCGCTCGGGCACGAGGTCGAGCTCGCGCAGCGCCGCCTGGATGTAGGTGGTGCGCGACGCACCGACCACGTCGGGTCCGCCGAGCTCGTCGGCGGTGTACGTGTTGAAGTCGCAGTAGCCGCACCGCACCGAGCAGAACGGCACGTGCAGGTAGATGCCGAACGCCACGCACCAAGGGTACGTGGCGGCCCGTCAGGCCCCGGCGTAGAAGCCGTCGAGCACGTCGGCGTAGCGCTCCTCGACGACCCGGCGCTTGACCTTCATGCTCGGCGTGATCTCCCCGGACTCGATCGACAGGTCGTGGTCGAGGACGGCCCACTTCTTGATCGTCTCCCACGGGTTGAGCTTCGCGTTGAGCTCCTCCACGTCCTGCGCGATCTGCTGCTGGATGCCGGGCGAAGACACGATCTCCTGGTAGGACTTGCCGGACATGCCGTGGTGCTCGGCCCAGCCGTCGACGGCGTCGGGGTCGAGCGTGATGAGCGCCGAGCAAAACTTGCGGTCGTTGCCGTGCACCACCATCTGGCTGGCCAACGGGCACACCGCCTTGAAGATGCCCTCGATGTGCGACGGCGCGACGTACTTGCCGCCCGAGGTCTTGAAGAGGTCCTTCTTGCGATCGGTGATCCGCAGGAAGCCGTCGGCGTCGAACTCGCCGATGTCGCCGGTGGCGAGCCATCCGTCGTCGGTCAGCGCGGACGCCGACTCGGTCTCGAGGTTGTGGTAGCCGCGCATGACGTTCGGACCCTTGATGAGGACCTCGCCGTCCTCGGCGATCTTGACCTCGGAGCCGGGGAACGGGCGGCCGACGGTGCCGATCTTGAAGTCGTCGGGGTGGGCCACGACGGCGCCGGCCGACGTCTCGGTCAGGCCGTAGCCCTCCAGCACGAGGATGCCGGCGGCGTGGAACCACTCGGCGATGTCGGTGGAGAGCGAGGCGGCGCCGGAGATGAAGAACCGGACGCGCCCGCCGAAGCGGTCGCGGACCTTGGAGAACACGAGCCTGTCGGCGATCGCGTGCTGCGCCTTCAGCGGCAGCGGCACGGGCTTGCCGGCCCGGGTGAGGCGCGAGACCTGCAGGCCGACGCGCTCGGCCCAGTGGAAGAGCTTGAGCTTGGGGCCGCCCTCCTCCTCCATCATGCCGACGATGCGTCCGTAGGCCTTCTCGAAGATGCGCGGCGCGGCGCCCATGAACGTGGGCTTCACGACCGCGAGGTTCTCGACGATCTTCGGCACGCGGCCGTCGACCGCGCACGGGAAGCCGACGGCGAGTTGCGTCGTCAGCAGCACCTTGCCGAACGAGTGCGCCATCGGCAGCCAGCGGTACTCGAGGTCGTCGATGGAGAGGAAGCCGGGCGCGGCCACGGCGGCGCCCTCGTAGGTCCAGCAGTCGTGCACGAGGCGAACGCCCTTGGGACGGCCGGTGGTGCCCGACGTGTAGATCAGCGTGGCCAGGGACTCGGGGCCCGTGGCCGCGATGCGCTCCTGCACGACGCCCGGGTGGTCGGCGAGGTGCTTCTCGCCGAGGTCCAGCAGGTCCTGGAACGAGATGACCCAGTCGCCGTCGGTCTCGCCCTCGTAGACGACGACCTTGGCCACCTGCGGCAGCTCGGCGCGGCCCTCGCGCAGCTTCGCGACCTGGCTGTCGTCCTCGGCGAAGACGACGCGGCTCTCGGAGTCGGCCAGGATGTAGACGACGTCGTTCGTCACCGTGCTGGGGTAGACGGTGGTCGTGGCCGCGCCCGCGGAGTTGATGGCGAGGTCGGACAGGATCCACTCGATGCGCGTGCCCGACGCGATCGCGACGCGCTCCTCGGGCTCGATGCCCAGGGCGACGAGGCCCGCAGCCAGCTTCGTGACCTTCTCGCCGGACTGGGTCCAGGTCAGCGAGTGCCAGTTCTCGTCGGCATCGGGGTAGCGGAACGCCTCGCGGGGACCCGACGCGTCGACGCGGCTGAAGAACAGCTCACCGACGCTGCGGGCGCGGTTCTGGACGATCGTGAGTTGGTCGGCGGCGGAGACGGACATTGGAGAGCTCCCGGGGGACGGTCGACACTGTGATGCCCGTCACCCTACCCGCGCGTACGGGCCACGCGGGTGTTTCTCGTCACAGTTGGCCCCGAGGGCTCAGGACTGCTTGGCGTCCCCGGTGGAGAGGGCGGCGATGAACGCCTCCTGGGGGACCTCGACGCGACCGACCATCTTCATGCGCTTCTTGCCTTCCTTCTGCTTCTCCAGCAGCTTGCGCTTGCGGCTGATGTCGCCGCCGTAGCACTTGGCGAGGACGTCCTTGCGGATCGCGCGGATGTTCTCGCGGGCGATGACGCGCGCGCCGATGGCGGCCTGGATCGGCACCTCGAACTGCTGGCGCGGGATGAGCTCCTTGAGCTTGCCCGCGAGCGCGACGCCGTACGTGTAGGCGCTGTCGCGGTGGACGATCGCGCTGAACGCGTCGACCACCTCGCCCTGCAGCAGGATGTCGACCTTCACCAGGTCGGCGGCCTGCTCGCCGGCGAGCTCGTAGTTCAGCGAGGCGTAGCCCTTCGTGCGCGACTTCAGCGCGTCGAAGAAGTCGAACATGATCTCGCCCATCGGCAGCGTGTAGCGGATCTCGACGCGGTCCTCGGACAGGTAGTCCATGCCGCCGAGCTGGCCGCGTCGCGCCTGGCAGAGCTCCATGATCGTGCCGATGTAGTCCGAGGGCGCCAGGATCGTGGCCGAGACGACGGGCTCGTAGACCTTCGCGATCTTGCCCGAGTTCGGGTACTCGCTCGGGTTGGTGACGACGTGCTCGCTGCCGTCCTCGAGCTCGATGCGGTAGACCACGTTGGGCGCCGTGGAGATGAGGTCGAGGTTGAACTCGCGCTCGAGCCGCTCGCGGACGATCTCCAGGTGCAGCAGGCCCAGGAAGCCGATGCGGAAGCCGAAGCCCAGTGCGCCGGACGACTCGGGCTCGTAGACCAGCGCCGCGTCGTTGAGCTGCAGCTTCTCCAGCGCGTCGCGCAGGGTGGAGAAGTCGTCGCCGTCGATCGGGTACAGGCCGGAGAACACCATCGGGTTCGGGTGCTGGTAGCCGCCGAGCGGTTCGGAGGCCGGCTTCGTGGCCGACGTGACGGTGTCGCCGACGCGGCTCTGGCGGACCTCCTTCACGCCGGTGATGAGGTAGCCGACCTCGCCCACGCCGAGGTGGTCCTCCTTGACGGGCTCGGGGCTGATCACGCCGACCTCGAGCATCTCGTGGACCGCGCCGGTGGACATCATCTTGATCTTGTCGCGGTGGCTGAGCTTGCCGTCGACCACGCGGACGTAGGTCACGACGCCGCGGTACGTGTCGTAGACGGAGTCGAAGATCAGCGCACGCGGCGGGCCGTCGGGATCGCCCTCGGGCGGCGGGACCTCGTCGACGATGAGGTTCAGCAGCGCCTCGACGCCCTGGCCGGTCTTCGCCGAGACCCGCAGCACGTCGTCGGGGTCGCCGCCGATGATCCCGGCGATCTCCTCGGCGTACTTCTCCGGCTGCGCGCCCGGCAGGTCGATCTTGTTGAGCACCGGGATGATGTGCAGGTCGGCGTCCATCGCCAGGTAGAGGTTCGCCAGCGTCTGCGCCTCGATGCCCTGGGCCGCGTCGACCAGCAGGATCGCGCCCTCGCACGCCTCGAGCGAGCGGCTCACCTCGTAGGTGAAGTCCACGTGCCCGGGCGTGTCGATCATGTTGAGCACGTAGGTCGTGCCCGCGTCGTCGCCGTCGGACTTCGTGAACGGCATCCGCACGGCCTGGCTCTTGATCGTGATGCCGCGCTCGCGCTCGATGTCCATCCGGTCGAGGTACTGGGCGCGGGCGGCGCGCTCGTCCACGACGCCGGTCAGCTGCAGCATGCGGTCGGCGAGGGTCGACTTGCCGTGGTCGATGTGCGCGATGATGCAGAAGTTCCGCAGCAGGTCGGGCGGCGTCGACCCCGGGGCCGGGGCGGTGGTGGGGCGCGTCATGGTGAGATCCATTGTCCACGACCCGCACAGGGGTCGTGACAGCCGATCAGCGCCAGGCGTACGCGATCACGACGTTGACGAGCACGAGGGCCGCCACGACGTGTCCCCACGGGTTCGGCGCGGGGAGCTTCTGCTTCATGAACGCCAGCGCGGTGGCAACCGCGGCGATGACGAGCTTGACGCCCACCTTCGCGTTGTTCGGGTCGTGGACGGCCTCGCTGGCCGAGCCGATGCCGGTCAGCACGATGCCGATGACCAGGGCCGTGGCGACGGCGTGCGCCATGCCCTTCGGGACGCGCGGAGCCTTGAGGGACATGGCCCACAGGACGAGGGCCGCGACCCAGCACGCGATGTGGACCCAGACCAGGATGTCGTAGAGGAGCTGCACGCCCGTAGCCTACGAGACGCACCGGATTTGAGGACCGACCGTCACCGCTGGTAGCATTGACGATTGCGTGTCCAGCCCACCGTACGACGGGCTCGGACGCGACCAGACTTCTCATCACCCAGAACGACGAAAGAACAGGTTTGCCGTGGCGAACATCAAGTCGCAGATCAAGCGCAACCGGCAGAACGAGGCCGCGCGCGAGCGCAACAAGTCCGTGCGCTCGGCACTGAAGACCTCGGTTCGCCGCTTCCAGGAGGCCGTCGAGGCCGGCAACGCCGACGAGGCGAAGGTCCTCGCCGCCGACACCGCGAAGAAGCTCGACAAGGCTGCTTCGAAGGGTGTCATCCACAAGAACCAGGCTGCGAACCGCAAGTCGGCGATCGCCAAGAAGGCCGCCGCTCTCTGAGCTCCGCCTCGAACGCCCCGCACCCGATGGGTGGCGGGGCGTTCGTGCGTTCGGGAGTCAGCCGCGCGAGCGCGCGACCGCGATGTCGATGATCATCCGCTCGACCGCGTGACCCGGCTCGGCCGAGCCGCCCTTGACCGCGAGGTCGGCGCGGGCGACGGCGTCGAGCGCCTGGCGCAGGGACGCCTCGGTCCAGCCGCGAGCGCTCTGGCGCAGCGTGCGGATCTTGAACGGCGGCGCGCCCACCTCGCGGGCCAGGTCGGCGTCGCGCAGGCCGGGGTCGGCCGTGGCGACGCGCGCCAGCTGGCGAAGGCCGGACGCGAGCGCCGCGGTGATGAGCAGCGGCGCGACCTTCGCGGCCTCGGCCCACCGGGCCCGCTCGAGCGCGAGGTCGAGGCGCCCGTCGAGGGCCGCGTCGGCGATCTCGTAGCCGCGCACCTCGGCGCGCCCGCCGAAGTACCGTCCGACGACCGCGGCGTCGAGCCGCTCCCCCTCGGCGAGGGTGGTGACCAGCTGGTCGACGGCCGCGGCCAGGGACCGCAGGTCCGAGCCGACCGCCGCCACGAGCAGCGCCGCGCCCTCGTCGTCGATCGCTCGGCCGCGCGAGCGCGCCTCCTGGCGCGCCCACGCGATGAGGTCGCGCTCGTACTTCGGCGCCTGTTGGGCGACCTCGCTGACGGCCGCGGTCTTGCGCAGCTTGTCGAGCAGGCCCTTGCCCTTCGCTCCCCCGCCGTGCACCAGCACGACGGCCGTGTCGTCGGACGGCGACGCGGCGTACTGGAGCAGCTCGGCGGCGACCTGCTCGCCGAGGTCCTGCAGGTCGGTGAGCACGACGGCCGTGGCCTGGCTGAACAGCGACGCGCTGGTGAGCGCGGTGAACTCGCCCGGGGCGAGCGAGGAGGCGGACGACTCGGCGATCTCGGCCTCGGGCGCCGCCTCGCGGACCTGCGCGACGGCCTGGCGCCGGGCACGGTCGGAGAGGAACTCGGAGTTGCCGGTGACCAGCAGGATCTTGCCGAACGGGTTCGCCACGTCCCGAGAATAGGTCACCGCGCCGACACGACGAGTCTCCCGTTGCGGTCGACCACCGCGACCGTGCCCGAGGTGTCCGTGCGCCACACCGAGACCCCGTGCGAGGCCAGCTCGTCCAGGGCCGCCCCGGTGGGATGACCGTGCGGGTTGTCGGCGCCCACGCCGATCAGCGCGACCGTCGGCGCGACCCTCTCGACGAGCCCCGGCCACTGGTCGGCGCTGCCGTGGTGCGCCACCTTCAGCACGTCGGCGGCCAGGTCGGGGTGGAGGCGGCCGAGCCCCCGCTGGGCCTCCTCCCCCAGGTCGCCGGTGAACAGGACGCGGTGCCCGCGAACGGTGGCCCGCAGCACCACGCTCACGTCGTTGCGCGCCTCGGGCGGGACGCGCTCGGCGTCGGTGCGCGGCCAGAGGACCTCGAGGCGCACGTCCCCGACCTGAAGCGTGCTGCCCGACAGGAGGCGGACTCGGCGCGCGGCCGGCACGCCCGGGCCGCCGGACGGACCGTCGGCGAGCACCTCGACCTCGCGCCCGCGGACCGCGCCGCGCCAGCCCTCGACGTGGTCGGCGTCGCCGTGGGTGAGCACGAGGAGCGGGATGCGCTCGACACCCAGCTCGGTGAGGCAGCGGTCGATCGGTCCGGGCTCCTGCCCGACGTCGACGACGATCGCCTCGCCCGGCCCCGTCGGCACGACGAACCCGTCCCCCTGGCCCACGTCGCACGCCACCACCACGACGTCCCGTGGCGGCCATCCGGGCGTCGGCGTCCGCACGATCGCGACGAGCAGGCCGAGGGTGACGCCGACGGTCAGGGCCGGTCGACGGACGAGCCACCAGAGGGCGACGCCGAGCGCCGGCACCAGTGGCAGCAGCGTCCACCACGGCCACGGCCACGCGACCGAGGCGCCCGGGACGGACGCGCCGACGCGGGCGACCGCGACGATCACCGAGGCCGCACCCCACGCGACGGTGCCAGGGACCGACGCGACGGGCGCCCAGACGAGGTCGAGGAGTCCCGCGACGAGCCCCGCCACCGTGGCGGGCGCGACGGCGGGGGCCACGACGACGTTCGCGAAGACCGCGACCAGGGAGACCTCGCCGCTCAACGACGTGACGACCGGCAGGCAGGCGAGGTGAGCCGCGATCGGCACGGCCACCGCCGTGGCGAGTGGCCCGGGCAGCCAGCGGAGGCGACGGGCCAGGGGTGGCGCGAGGGCGATGATGCCGGCCGTGGCGCAGACCGACAGGACGAACCCCGCGCTCGTCGCGAGCCACGGGTCCAGCACGACCAGCGCGATCACGGACCACGCGAGCGCCCGCAGACCCGCGCCCGTGCGACCGACGAGGAGACCGGCGAGCGCGACCGATCCCATCACCGCCGCCCGCAGCACGCTGGGCTCCGGTCGTGCGACGAGCACGAACGCGACCACCGTGAGGGCGCCCGCCGCGAGCACCACGCGGCGGGACGCGCCGACGGCCTTGAGCCCCAGCAGCACGATGCCCAGCACGATCGTGAGGTTCGCGCCGGAGACGGCGAGCAAGTGGGTGAGCCCGGTCGCCGCGAACTCCTCGCGGGTCCGGTCCGACAGTCCGGTCTCGTCGCCGGCGACCAGGGCGGGGACGAGCGCCGCGGCCTGGTCGTCGCGGTGGTCGACACCGTCGCGGACGCCGTCGCGCACGACCTCGCTCCAGCGCCACCACCACGGCCCCGAGCCGACGCTGCGCCACTCGCGCACCCGCAGGACCGCCGCCTCGTCCCGGCCGTCGGCGGGCGCGAGCTCGGCGCGCACCGCCAGCCGCGTGCCGGTGACGAGCGACTGCGACCCCTCGACGAACGCCGTGGCGCGCACGCGCACCTCCCACGTGCGACCGCGGGCCTCGACGACGCGCACCATCACCGGGACGACCGTGCCGGGACCCGAGGGCGCGCGGTAGACGCGACCGTCCTGGCGCACCTGGACCTCGGCGCGGACGGTGGTCCCCCGCTCGGCGAGTGCGGTGACCGGCGACGCCTCCACCGCCGTCACCCGCCAGCCGCACGTGACGGCGACCACCACGAGGGCGGCGGCGGGGAACGCGAGCACCGGGCGTCGCCAGCCGAGGGCGAGGACCACCGCGCCGGAGAGAGCGGCGCCGAACGCCCACGGGGGCGCCGCGTGCGAGAGCGCCGCGGCGGCCGCCCAGACCGCGAGCGCGGCCGGGACGACCCTCAGGTCAGAGCGCGACCCGGTCACGCAGGTCGGCCAGGGTCGCCTCGCCGATCCCCTTCACGTCGAGCAGGTCCTCGACCGACCGGAACGGACCGTTCTCGTCGCGCCACGACACGATCGCCTCGGCGGTCACGGGGCCGACGCCGGGCAGGGCGTCGAGGGCGACGACGTCGGCGGAGTTGAGATTGACGGTCGCGGGGGCGTCGTCACCTGCGGGTGCCGCACCCGCGGAAGGTCCGCCCACCACGACCTGCTCGCCGTCGCTGAGGACGCGCGCGAGGTTCAGCGAGGCGGTGTCGACCTTGCCCTTCGTGCCGCCGGCGGCCTCGATCGCCTCGTGCACGCGCGAGCCCGGCGGCAGCGTGACGATGCCGGGACGTCGCACCCGCCCCGCCACGTCGATGACGAGGGTCGCGGGTGCGGAGGCCGCAGGAGCGCCCTCGCTCACGGCCACCGGCGTCGGGTCGGGCACGGCGACCTCCTGCGGTCGGCCGGCCAGCAGCCACCACACGACGAGGACGGCCGCCGCGCCTCCCACGATCCCGGCGAACCGGACGTGGACGGGTCGCAGCACGCGGCGCGGCTTGCGGCGCCGGCCCGGTGGCGGGCGGTCGGGATCGGGGAGCGTCGCGTCGAACGTCGCGGCCAGCTCGGCCAGGCGCTGCCGTGCGACCTGGGCGCGGGTCTCGGGCGGGACGGGAACCATGCCGCGACCCTAGGAATCCCCGGCCTCGGCGCGGAACCCGTCATCGCGCGCCTGTGGAGCGCCGCGACGGGTCGGACCCGCCTGTGGATCAGCGGGCGCTGACGGTGACCGCGATCATCCCCGGACCGACGTGGGCGCCGATGTCCGCGCCGACCTCGTCGACGGGGATCTCGGGACGGTCCAGCTGCTGCGCGAGCGACTGGGCGACGCGGACCGCGACGGGCTCGCTCGCCAGGTGCAGCACGCCGATGTCGTAGTCGCCGGCGTAGCCGCGGACGGCCTCCACGGCGAGCGCCTCCACGCGGGCGAGGGCCTTCGACGACGTGCGGACCTTCTCCAGCGGCGTCACCTCGCCGTCCTCGAGCGTGAGGATCGGCTTCACCGCGAGTGCCGAGCCGATGAGGGCGGCGGCCCGACCGATCCGGCCGCCGCGGCGCAGGTACTCGAGCGTGTCCACGTAGAGCAGCACCCGGGCCGAGCGGGCGGACGCGACGGCCGCCGCCTCGACCTCCTCGGCCGTGCCGCCGGCGTCGCGGGCGCGAGCCGCGGCACCCGCGGCGAAGCCCGTGGCCAGACCGACCTGCATCGTGTCCACGACGCGGACGGGGACGTCGACGCGGTCGGCGGCCAGGCGCGCGGCGTCGACCGTGCCGGAGACCTTCGAGCTGATGTGGACCGAGACGATCTCGTCGACGCCGGTGGACGCGAGCGCCCGGTAGACGGCCTGGAAGGTCTCGGGCGAGGGTCTCGACGTGCTGACGGGCACGTTGTCGGCCAGCGCGTCGGCGATCATGTGCGACGTGACGTCGACGCCCTCGGTGTAGACGCGCGCGCCGATGATGACGGTCGTGGGCACGACGGTGATGCCCTCGCGCGCCGCGTCGTCGGGATCCAACGACGCGGTCGAGTCGGTGACGACGGCCACGGTCATGCTCGTGACCCTATCGAGATCAGTACACGTCCTTCGCGTAGCGCCCCTCGTCGGCGAGGCCCGCGAGCCAGTCGCGCGCCGCCTCGCGGCCCAGCCCACCGTGCCGCTCGGCAAGGTGCAGCAGGGTGGCCTCGACGTCCTTGGCCATGTGCACGCGGTCGCCGCACACGTAGAGGTGGGCGCCCTCGTCGAGCCAGCGCCACAGCTCGGCGCCGTGCTCGCGCATCCGGTCCTGCACGTAGACGCGACGGTCCTGGTCGCGCGAGAACGCGGTGTCGAGGCGGGTCAGGACGCCGTCGTCGCGCCACCGCTCGAGCTCCTCGCGGTAGAGGAAGTCGGTCTGCTCGTGGCGATCGCCGAAGATCAGCCAGTTCCGGCCCGGCTCCCCCGCCATCGCGCGGTGCGCCAGGAAGCCGCGGAACGGCGCGATGCCCGTGCCGGGACCGACCATGATCGCCGCGGCGTCCGGGTCGGCGGGCGGCCGGAAGTGGCGCTGGCGCTGCACGTGGACCCGGACGTCGTCCGCGCGGTCGGCGAGGAAGCCCGAGCAGATGCCGTGGCGCTCCGGACCGTGCACGCGGTGGCGCACGACGCCCACGGTCACCTGCACCTCGTGCGGGTCCTCCAGCGGGCTCGAGGAGATCGAGTACTGCCGCGGCGTGAGCGGCCGCAGGACGTCGAGCCACTGGTCGAGCCGGGCGAGGGTCGGGTGGTCGTGGAGGAGGTCGACGACCTGACGGCCCCACGCCCACTCCTGCACGGCGAGGCGGTCATCCGGGTCGGGCAGGCCGGTGAGCGTGCCGCGGTGGCGTTCGATCACGAGCCGGACGACCGCCGGTGTGATCGTCACGGGGTCGTACCGGTCGGCGAGGGCGTCGGCGAGGCGCACGGGCTCGCCGTCGGAGTCCACGACGGCGTCGCCGTCGAGGCCGGTGAGGGTGAGCCAGGCGTCGACGTACGCCGGGTCGACCCTCGGCGACACGGCCAGCGCGTCGCCGGGCTCGTACGTGAGCGAGTCGTCGGGCAGGTGGAAGCCGAACCGGCGCACCTCCTTCGACGAGCCCGGCGCGGTCAGCAGCTCGTTGCGGGTGAGTCGGGTCATCAGGGAGGGCCTGCGCGCGGGCGTGACAGGGGGTGCGTCCGTCGCGCCGAGGGCGCGGCCGACCGCCTCGAGCCAGGCGGCAGCGGGCCCGTCGTACGCCGGCTCGCACTCCGTGCGCGGGGCGAGCCGTCGGCCTCCGAGCTCGGCCAGCCGCTCGTCGAGGCGCCGCCCGAAGCCGCAGAAGTCGGCGTAGGTGGAGTCCCCGAAGGCCAGCACGCTGAAGCGCAGGTCCTCCAGCCGGGGTGCGTCCGGCGCGACGAGACGGCGCCAGAGGCCGACCGCCTCGGTGGGCGGATCGCCGTCGCCCGTGGTGCTGGTGACGAACAGGACGGTGCCGCGCAGGTCGCCGGCGTCGCGCATCGAGCGGTGCACCGTCGAGACGCCGCGGGCGCGGAGCAGCTCGACCAGCTGCGGCGCGTGGTCCTCCACGCGGCCGGTCTGCGAGGCCGTGAGGACCGTGACGTCCGCGTCGCCGGACTCCTCCTCGGGAGCGAGGGCGGCCAGCACCTCGGCGAACCACCCGCGCACCTCCGGACCGACCGGCGCAGAGGCCGGTAGACCGGCGTGCGTCCTCGCCGCGAGGAATCCCGCGAGCCAGGCCGTCTCGGCCTCGGACGTGGGCCGCGGCGGCGTGACGGGCAGCCGGATCGGGGCACGCTCGAGCCGCACCGCGCAGTACTTGAACTCGGGCTGGAGCGAGTCGGGGTCCACCGCGTCGTGCGTGACCGCGTTGACGGCGAGCCGCTCCCCCGTCATCTCGCCCCAGTGGATCGGCGCGAAGCACGTGCCGGGCAGCACGCGATCGGTGACGACGGCCGGCAGCTCGACGGTCCCGCGGCGCGAGACGACCCGGACCGACGAGCCGTCGCCGATCCCGAGCGCAGCGGCGTCGTCGGGGTGGACCTCGACGAAGGGGCCGGGGTTGAGCCGGTTGAGTCGCGCGACCTTCCCGGTCTTGGTCATGGTGTGCCACTGGTGCGGCAGGCGCCCGGTGTTGAGGACCACCGGGAACCGGTCGTCGGGCAGCTCGGCCGGCGCGAGGTGCGGCCGGGCGTGGAACACGGCGCGGCCGTCGGGGGTCGGGAACCTCACGACCCCGTCCTCGACGTAGCGGATCGGGTTGCGCCGCTCGCCGTCCGGCGGGCACGGCCACTGGAGCGGGCCCTCGCGCAGGCGGTCGTAGTCGGCGCCGCGCAGGTCGTAGCCCGTGGCGGGGTTGGCGAAGGACCGGATCTCGTCGAACACCTCCTCGGCGCTGTCGAAGGCGAACGCCTCGCCGAACCCCAGTCGCGTGGCGATGTCGGCGATGAGCCGCCAGTCCGGGCGGGCGTCCCCCGGCGGCGACCCGGCCGGCTGGCACAGCGTCAGGTTGCGCTCGGAGTTGACCATGACGCCCTCGGCCTCGGTCCAGAGCGCGGCGGGCAGGGCGATGTCGGCGTGCGTGAGCGTCTCGTTCTCGGCGTAGGCGTCCTGCACCACGACGACGTCGGCGGCGGCCAGCCCGGCGAGCACGGTGGAGCGGTTCGCGACCGAGTGCACGGGGTTCGTGCAGATGATCCACGCGGCGCGGACCTCACCCGCGGCCAGCTGCTCGAAGAGGTCGATCGTGCCGCGGCCCACCTCGTCGCGGATCGTGCCGGGCTCGAGCCCCCACGCCTCCTCGACGAACGCCCGGTCGGCGGGCGAGACGACGGAGCGCTGGCCCGGCAGGCCCGGCCCCATGTAGCCCATCTCGCGTCCGCCCATCGCGTTCGGCTGGCCCGTGAGCGAGAAGGGACCGGACCCGGTGCGGCAGATCGCACCGGTCGCGAGGTGCAGGTTGACCAGCACGTTGGTGTTCCACGTGCCGTGCGTGGACTGGTTGAGGCCCATCGTCCAGCAGCTCATCCAGTCGTCGGCGGCGGCGATCCAGCCGGCGAGGGTGCGCAGGTCGTCGGCCGCGACGCCGCTCGTGGCGGCGACGGAGTCCGGGTCGTACGCGGCCACCATCGCCTCGACGTCCTCCCAGCCGCGGGTGTGGTCCGCGACGAACGCGCGATCCACGGCGTCCGTCGCGATGAGCTGGTGGAGCAGCCCGTTGAGCAGGGCGAGGTCGGTGCCGGGGCGGACCTGCAGGAACAGGTCGGCCTTCTCGGCGGTCGCCGTGCGCCGCGGGTCCACGACGACGAGACGCGCTCCGGCCTTGACCCGCTCCATCATCCGCAGGAACAGGATCGGATGGGCGTCGGCCATGTTCGAGCCGATGACCAGGAACAGGTCGGCGTGGTCGAAGTCGTCGTACGAGCCCGGCGGACCGTCCGCGCCCAGGGACTGCTTGTAGCCCGTGCCCGCGCTGGCCATGCACAGCCGCGAGTTCGACTCGATGTTGACCGTGCGCAGGTAGCCCTTGGCCAGCTTCGTCGCGAGGTACTGCGCCTCCAGCGACATCTGGCCCGAGACGTACAGCGCGACCGCGTCGGGTCCGTGCTCGTCGATCACGGCGCGGAAGCGGGCGGCCGCCTCGTCGAGCGCGGCCTCGATGCCGACCTCGACCCGGTCGGCCGCGCGGTCGGAGCGGATCGAGGCCTTCTCCATCCGTCCCGGTGCGGCGAGCAGGTCGGCCGTCGTCGCGCCCTTCGTGCACAGCCGGCCTGCGTTCGCGGGGTGGTCGGGCGTGCCCGCCGCGCCGGTGACGAGCACCTGGTCGTGGCGTCGCTCGACCTGCAGGGTGAGGCCGCAGCCCACGCCGCAGTACCCGCAGACCGTGCGCACCACGTCAGACCGCCGTCGCCAGCTCGCGAGCCCGGGCCTGGTCGTACCGCTCGAGCACGAGACGGACGAGGCGCTCGTCGGGCGTCCGCTCGTCGAGCAGCGGTGCGGTGACGACGTCCGCGCCGGTCCGACCGAGCGCGTCGTGGAAGTGCCCGGGAGCCAGCAGGTGGCTCGCGACCAGCACCCGACGGCCGGGACGGCGGACCGAGGTCACGACCTCGGCCAGCGGCGTGCCGCAGTGCCCGACGTGGCCGAGCGCGACCTCGCGGTCGAGCCGGAGCGAGAGATCATGGGCGGTCGCCCGGAGGTCGGCGAGAGCGCGCGGATCGCTGGAGGCGGAGGCGCCCAGGACCACGACCTCGTCGGGCGCGAGCCCCTCGTCGTGCAGCCGCGAGACGAGCACGTCGATGACGGCCGCGTGCGGGCCGAGCGGCGCGGCAGCGGCGTGAGCCGGGCGCCGCGCGACGACGCCCGCGATGTCGTGGTGCACGTGGTAGCCCGCCGAGAGCAGCAGCGGCACGACGACCGCCGGACGGTCACCGAGCCACGCGGCGACCTCGGGCAGCGCCGGCTCCTGCACGTCGACCCACGTCGGGACCACCTCGAGACCCGAGGCGTCCCGGACGGCGTCCACCAGGGCGGTGACGGCGGCGGCCCCGCGCTCCGAGCGGGTGCCGTGACTGCAGGCGATCAGGACGGGCATGCTCATGCGGGCCTCTCCAGAGTGTGCGGTTCGAGTCGGTAGCCGCGCTTGACGACGGTGCCGACGAGGCGGCGGTCGCCGAGCGCCTCGCGCAGCCGGCCGACGGCGACGTCGGCGGCGTGGGGGTCGGCCGTGGCGCGCGGCAGGACGGCCAGCACCTGCTCGCGGGTGAACACGGCTCCGGGCTCGGAGGCCAGGAGTCGCAGCACGGCCAGCCCGGCGGGCGGCAGCGGCAGCACCTCGTGGTCGAGGGTGGCCGCGGTGGCGTGCACGCGCAGACGGCCGGTGGCGACGTCGATGCCGAGGTCGTCACGGCCGAAGTGCACGACGACCGAGCGGACGAGCGCGCCGAGACGGCCCCGGTCGGGCACGAGCGGGTCGAAGCCGGCGACGAGGAGCGGCTCCGCGGTGACGGGGCCGACCGCGGCCAGCACGAGCCGGCCCTCCCCCGCCAGCTCGAGCAGCTCGGGCAGCACGCCGAGCTCGCGCACGACGCGCAGCCACGCGCTGGCGCCGGGCGCCGAGGTGAAGACGATGGCGTCGAAGCCGCCGCAGGCCGCGTCGCGGACCGAGCGCTCGACAGCCTCGGGGTCCGGCGGCGGGCCCCAGCGGTAGACGACCAGCGGCACGGTCGAGGCTCCGGCACCGGAGACGGCGGACTCCAGTCCGTCGTCGCCCGCGCCGTGGTGCTGCACGGCGATCCGCAGCCCGTCGACGCCCTCCGCGACGAGGTACTCGGCCATCTCGCGCGAGGTCTCGGACTCCGCGACCCAGTCGGCCACCAGCCCGGCGGCCTGGATCGCGCCGCGCGCCTTGGGCCCGCGCGCGACGATGCGGGCGCCGGCCAGCACCTCGTGCAGCGGCTCGAGCAGATCGACCGACTCGGCCGTCTCCAGCCAGCTGCGGAAGCCGATCGCGGTCGTCACGACGACGATGTCGGGACGGTCGTCGATGAGCTCCTGCGTGCGCGCGACGAGCGTGGCCTCGTCGATGTGCGCCTCGACGCCCAGCGTCGCCGCCGTGTGGACCTGCGCGCCGCGCCGCACGAGCGCGCTGGCCAGATCGGTGGCGCGGCGCTGCGCGGTGACGAGGATCCGGGTCCCGGCGAGCACCGGCCCGTGAGGGGTCACGCGCCCTCCCGGCGCAGCCAGACGACGTCGTCGACGACCCGCACGTCCCAGCGTCCGAGCGTGACCTCGGGCTCGTCGAGGCACACGCCGGTGCGCAGGTCGAACACCTGCTTGTGCAGCGGCGAGGCCACCGTCGGGACGTCGCCGCGGGACCCGACGAGGCCGCGCGCGATGACGTTCGATCCCGTGAACGGGTCGCGGTGGCCCACCGCGAGGATCTCGCCGTCCTGGAGGCGGAAGATCGCCACCTGATCGCCGTCGACGAGAGCCGCCGCGCCCCGGTCGACCCAGAGCCGATCGACCGTGCACACTGCGGTCCACGCCGTCTCCGACACGGCGGCGCTCATGAGACGGCCTCCGTCCGGACGGGCAGGCGGTCGCCGGCGATCACGACCGGGTCGGCGGGCCGGCGCTGACCACGCTCCTCGACGTAGGCGAGGTCCGGGTCGGGCGTGTCCGGCGCATTCACGAAGGAGCCGAACTGGGCCAGCTTCTCGGGATCGGCCAGCGTCTGCGCCCACTCGTCCGCGTAGCTCTCGACGTGCTCGGCCATCTGCGCGTCCAGCTCGGCGCCGATGCCCAGGGAGTCCTTCAGGACGACGTCGCGGACGTGCTCGATCCCGCCCTCGATCGACTCGATCCACGGCGCCGTGCGCTGGAGCCGGTCGGCCGTGCGGACGTAGTAGAGCAGGAAGCGGTCGATGGCCCGCACGAGCTCCTCGGTGGTGAGGTCCTCGGCGAACAGCTGCGCGTGCCGGGGCGTGAAGCCGCCGTTGCCGCCGACGTACATGTTCCAGCCGTGGTCGGTGGCGATGACGCCCACGTCCTTGCCGCGCGCCTCGGCGCACTCGCGCGCGCACCCGGAGACGCCGAGCTTGATCTTGTGCGGCGAGCGCAGGCCGCGGTAGCGCAGCTCGAGCTCGACCGCGAGGCCCACCGAGTCCTGGACGCCGTAGCGGCACCAGGTCTGGCCGACGCACGACTTCACGGTGCGCAGGCTCTTGCCGTACGCGTGCCCCGACTCGAAGCCCGCGTCGACGAGGCGCCTCCAGATCGCCGGCAGCTGGTCGATGCGGGCGCCGAAGAGGTCGATCCGCTGTCCACCCGTGATCTTCGTGTAGAGCCCGAAGTCGGCGGCGACCTGGCCGATGACGATGAGGCCCTCCGGGGTGATCTCGCCGCCGGGGATGCGCGGGACCACCGAGTACGTGCCGTCCTTCTGGAGGTTGGCCATGACGTGGTCGTTCGTGTCCTGCAGTCGGGCGTTCTCGCGGTCGAGCACGTGGCCGCGGCCCAGGCTCGACAGGATCGAGGCGGCGACGGGACGGCAGATGTCGCAACCGTGACCCCGCCCGTGCCGCGCGATCAACTCGCTGAACGAGCCGATCCCGGTGGCCCGCACGACCTCGTACAGCTCGGTGCGGCTGAGGTCGAAGTGCTCGCACAGGGCGTTGCTGACGGTGATGCCCTGCGCCTCGAGCTCGGCGTTCACGATCGTCTTCACGAGCGGCACGCACGAGCCGCAGCTGGTGCCGGCCTTCGTGCACGCCTTCACACCCGCCAGGTCGGTGCACTCGCCGCCGCTGATCGCGCAGCGGATCGCGCCCGCGGACACGTTGTTGCACGAGCACACCGTGGCGGTGTCGGGCAGCGCGCCGGTCGACGGCGGCTCGATGCCGTCGGGCATCAGCCACGCGGCGGGGTCGCTGCCGAGCTCGGCGTCGACCATCGGGCGCAGGCTCGTGTACGCCGAGGCGTCGCCGACGAGCATGCCGCCGAGCAGCGTGCTCGCGTCGTCGCTCATGACGAGCTTCTTGTAGACGCCGGCGAGCGGATCGGCGTAGACGACCTCGAGGCTGCCGCCCTGCGCGGCGAACGCGTCGCCGAAGCTGGCGACGTCGACGCCCATCAGCTTGAGCTTGGTGGAGAGGTCCGCGCCGGTGAACGCGGCCGAGCCACCGAGCAGCCGGTCAGCGACGACCTCGGCCATCGTGTAGCCCGGACCGACGAGGCCCCAGACGCGATCGGCGATGCAGGCGACCTCGCCGATCGCCCAGATGTGCTCGTCGCTCGTGCGGCAGGAGTCGTCGGCCATCACGCCCCCGCGCGGGTGGACCTCGAGGCCGGCTTCGAGGGCCAGCTCGTCGCGTGGCCGCACGCCGGTGGCGAAGACGACGACGTCGGCGGGGATCGTCTCGCCGTCGACGAACGTCATCCTGCCCACCTTCTTCGTCCCGCGACCGGTGCGCAGGGACTTCGTCGCGGTGGACGTGCGGACCTCGACGCCGAGCCCCTCGATGAGGCGGCGGAGCGCCTGGCCGCCGGCGAGGTCGAGCTGGACGGGCATGAGCCGGTCGGCGAACTCGACCACGGTGCACTCGGCGCCCAGCTCGCGCAGGGCGCCGGCCGCCTCGAGACCGAGCAGGCCGCCGCCGATGACGACGCCGCGCGCCGGGTGGCCCAGCTGCTCGCCGCGGTCGCGCACCCACGTGCGCAGCTCGGTGACGTCGTCGACCGTGCGGTAGACGAAGCAGCCCGGCAGGTCCGACCCGTCCACGGGCGGCACCGCGGCGTACGAGCCGGTGGCCAGGACGAGCTCGTCGTAATGCTCCTCGCGACCGTGGACCGTGACCGTCCTCGCCTCGCGGTCGATGCCCGAGACCCGCGCGTTGCGGTGCAGTCGTACGCCGGGCGTGCGCCACAGGGCCTGGTCGCCGAGCAGCAGCTCGTCGGGGTCGGCCACCGTGAAGAAGGAGGTGAGCGCGACGCGGTCGTAGGGAGGACGGCTCTCCTCACCGAACACGTCGATGTCCCACTGTTCCGTGGCGCCGCGCTCGACGAGGGCCTCCACCAGGCGGCGGGCGACCATGCCGGCGCCGGCCACGATCAGTCTCTTGCGTGTCATGCCTCCAGCGTCCGTGGCGCAGGTTTCCGGCCCGACACCTGGATGTAACAACCGATGACATCGGTCTCACGATCGTCACCGACGGCCTGTGAGGAGAACGTTCCCGGCCGGTTACCGGCAGGCGCGGGCGGCCGAAACGCGCCGTTCCTACGGTCGTGGCCATCCGAGCAGCCCCGCGTCAGGAGTCGTGATGACCACCGTGAACACCGACCTGCAGACCTCCTCCCTCGTCCACCGGCCCGGCCGGTGGATCGACGGCTGGGATCCCGAGAACGACGGCCAGTGGGCCGCCGAGGGTCGCCCGATCGCACGGCGCAACCTCACCGTGTCCGTGTTCGCCGAGTTCTTCGGCTTCATGATGCTGGGCGTGTGGAGCGTGGTCGTCCCGAACCTGGGCACGGCCGGCTTCTCCTACTCGACCGACCAGCTCTACTGGCTGATCGCGCTGCCGGGGCTCGCGGGCGCGGCCATGCGCGTGCTCTACACGTTCATGGTGCCGGTGTTCGGCGGGCGGAACTGGACCGTGATCTCGGCCCTGCTGCTGCTGATCCCCGCGCTCGGGCTCGCCTGGGCGGTGAGCGACCCGACCACGCCGTTTGCGGTGATGCTGCTGGTCGCCTCCCTGGCCGGCCTCGGCGGCGGCAACTTCGCCTCGTCGATGGTGAACATCTCGTTCTTCTACCCGCAGCGCGAGAAGGGCAAGGCGCTCGGCATCAACGCCGCCGGCGGCAACCTCGGCACCGGCGTCGTGCAGCTGGTGGTGCCGCTCATCATCACGACCGGCGCCGGCGTCGCCCTCGAGCGCGCGGGACTGATCTTCGTGCCCGCCGCCATCATCTCGGCGCTCGCGGCCCTGCTGCTCATGAACAACCTGTCCAACACGAGCTCCGACCTGCGCAGCTACGCGCTGGCCGTCCGCAACCCCCACACGTGGGTCATCTCGTTCCTCTACATCGGCACGTTCGGCTCGTTCCTGGGCTTCTCGCTGACCTTCCCCACGCTCATGAAGGCGATGCATCCCGACGTGCCGATCGCGATGGCATTCCTCGGCGCAGCCACCGGCGCGCTGATGCGGCCCTTCGGCGGCGCGCTGGCCGACCGCTTCGGCGGCACGCGCGTCACGATGGCCTCCTACGTCGCGATGGCCGCGGGCGTGATCGGGCTGGTGCTGACGCTCGAGGACGCCTCGTTCGCGCTCTTCCTGGCCCTGTTCCTCGTGCTGTTCGGCGCGGCCGGCGTGGGGAACGGCTCGGTCTACCGGATGATCCCGATCGCCTTCCAGATCGGCGCGCACGACGACGACGCCCGAGCCCGCGGGCACCGCGCCGCCGCGGGCTGCATCGGCATCGCGGGCGCCGTCGGCGCGCTCGGCTCGTTCTTCGTGCCGCGCACCTTCGCCGAGCTCGGCATCACCGGTGGCCTGTGGGCTTTCGCCGCCGTCTACGCGGTCATGCTCGTGGTCGCCTGGGGCGTCTACGCGCGACCCGGGACCGACACCCACGCGGCCCGCGTGTGATCAGACGACGATGCTGACGAGCTTGGGGGCGCGGACGATGACCTTGCGGATCTCGCGGCCGTCGATCGTGCGGACCACGTTCGGCTCGGCCAGCGCGAGGGCCGTGAGGTCCTCGTCGCTGATGTCGGCGGCCACCTCGAGCTTGCCGCGCACCTTGCCCTGGATCTGCACGACGCACGTGACCAGGTCCTGGACGAGGTACTGCTCGTCGGCGACGGGCCACGGCTCGTAGGTGAGCGTGTCCTCGTGGCCCAGGCGCGACCACAGCTCCTCGGCCAGGTGCGGGGCCAGCGGGGCCAGCATCAGCACGAGCGGCTCGATGATCGTGCGCGAGCGCACCGACGACTTGGTCAGGTGGTTCGTCAGCTCGATGAGCTTGGCGATCGCGGTGTTGAACCGCAGCTCGCCCATGTCCTCGGTGACGCCGGCGATGGCCTGGTGCAGGGCGCGCAGCGACGCGGTGTCGGGCTCGGTGTCGTCGGCGACGACCTCGCCCGTCTCCTCGTCCACGACGAGGCGCCACACGCGCTGGAGGAAGCGCTGCGAGCCGACGACCGCGCGGGTCTCCCAGGGACGCGAGACGTCCAGCGGGCCCATGCTCATCTCGTACACGCGGAACGTGTCGGCGCCGTAGGCCTCGTACATCTCGTCGGGCGTGACGACGTTCTTGAGGCTCTTGCCCATCTTCCCGTATTCGCGGTTGACGGGCTTGCCCTCGTGGAACCAGCCGCCGTCGCGCTCCTCGACCTCGTCGGCGGGCACGTAGGTGCCGCGCTCGTCGGTGAAGGCGTACGCCTGGATGTAGCCCTGGTTGAACAGGCGGTGGAACGGCTCCTCACTGCTCACGTGGCCGAGGTCGAACATCACCTTGTGCCAGAAGCGCGCGTACAGCAGGTGCAGCACCGCGTGCTCGACGCCGCCGACGTAGAGGTCGACACCGCCGGTCTCGCCGGGCGCCTTCGGGCCGAGCCAGTAGCGCTCGTTCTGCGGATCCGCGAGGACGTTCGCGTTGTGCGGATCGGTGTAGCGCAGCTCGTACCAGCTGGAGCCGGCCCAGTTGGGCATCGTGTTGGTCTCGCGGCGGTAGCGCTTCGGGCCGTCGCCGAGGTCCAGCTCGACCTCGACCCACTCGGGCACGCGCGCCAGCGGCGGCTCGGGCTCGCTCGTGGCGTCGTCGGCCTCGAAGGTCTTCGGCGAGTAGTCGGGCACCTCGGGCAGCTCGACCGGCAGCATCGACTCGGGCAGCGCGATCGCGCGGCCGTCCTCGTCGTAGACGATCGGGAACGGCTCGCCCCAGTAGCGCTGGCGGCTGAACAGCCAGTCGCGCAGGCGGTAGGTGGTGGTGCCCTCGCCGACGCCGCGCTGCTCGAGCCACGCGATGATCGCGGCCTTCGCGTCGTCGACCGTCAGGCCGTCGAGGCTCACGCCCTCGTCGCCGAACACGCCGGTGTTGTCGGAGTTGATCGCGACGCCCGCACCCGTCCAGGGCAGGACCTCGTCCTCGGGCGCCTGGACCACCGGCGTGATGCGCAGGCTCAGCTCGGTGGCGAACTCGAAGTCGCGCTCGTCGTGGCCGGGCACGGCCATGATCGCGCCCGTGCCGTAGCCCATGAGGACGTAGTCGGCGATGAAGACCGGGACGGCCTCGCCGTTGACCGGGTTGGTGGCGAAGGAGCCGGTGAAGACGCCCGTCTTCTCCTTGTTCTCCTGGCGCTCGACGTCGGACTTCGCCGCGGCCGTGCGGCGGTACTGCGCGATCGCGGCGACCGGGTCGGGCGCACCGCCGGTCCAGCGCTCGTCGACCGCCTCGGGCCACGTCTCGGCGGCCAGCCGGTCGACCATCGGGTGCTCGGGCGCGAGCACCATGTAGGTGGCGCCGAACAGCGTGTCGGGGCGCGTGGTGAAGACCTCGATCGGGCCCGCGGCCGACTCGAAGCGCACCTGGGCGCCGTGCGAGCGGCCGATCCAGTTGCGCTGCATGAGCTTGACCGGCTCGGGCCAGTCGACGCGATCGAGGTCGTCGATGAGGCGGTCGGCGTAGGCGGTGATGCGCATCTGCCACTGGCGCAGGCTGCGCTTGAAGACCGGGAAGTTGCCGCGCTCGCTGCGACCCTCGGCCGTGACCTCCTCGTTCGCCAGCACCGTGCCCAGCCCCGGGCACCAGTTGACCGGGGACTCGCTGATGTAGGCCAGGCGGTGCTGGTCGATCACGGCGGGGTCGTCGGTGCCCAGCTGCTCGATCAGCTCGCTGATGGGGCGGGCCTTGCCCTGCTCGGGGTCGTACCAGGAGTTGAAGATCTGCAGGAAGATCCACTGCGTCCAGCGCATGAACTCGGGCTCGATCGTGGCGAACGAGCGGCGCGCGTCATGGGCCAGGCCCAGGCGGCGCAGCTGGCGCCGCATGTTGGCGATGTTCTCCAGCGTGGTCTCGCGCGGGTGGCGACCGGTCTGGACGGCGTAGATCTCGGCGGGCAGGCCGAACGCGTCGTAGCCGAGGGCGTGCAGCACGTTGTCGCCCTGCATGCGGCGGAAGCGGCCGACGACGTCGGTGGCGATGTAGCCCAGCGGGTGGCCGACGTGCAGGCCGGCGCCCGAGGGGTACGGGAACATGTCCATCAGGAAGTACTTCGAGCCGCCGGCGTTGTGGCGGTCGTCGTCGAGCGCGAGGTCACCGACCGGGTTGGGGGCCTCGAACGTGCCCTCGGTCTCCCAGCGGTCCTGCCACGCCGTCTCGATGCGGCCGGCGTACGCGCTGGTGTACCGGTGTGCGGCGCCGTCGGCTGCCGCGCCCTCCTGGGTGTCCTGGTTGCTCACCGACCTAGGTTACCCGCCGGGCTCGGGCGCCCGCCGTCGCGTCAGGAGTTGCCGAGGGCACAGAAGGTCTCCACCTTGCGGGTGGGACCGGAGACGATCAGCTCGTCGGTCGCCTCGATCGAGGTCTCGGGGCGGGCGTACGTGAAGTCCTCGCCGCGCCGCTTGACGCCGACGACGGTGACGCCGAACTTCGCCCGCAGCTGCGACTCCAGCAGCGTGCGCCCGGCGGCCAGCTTCGGCGCGCGCGTGCGCGCGATCGAGAAGCCGTCGTCGAACTCGATGTAGTCGATCATCGCGCCGGTGACCATGTGCGCCACGCGCTCGCCCATCGCCGACTCGGGACGCACCACGTGGGTGGCGCCGACGCGCTCGAGGATCCGGGCGTGCTTGGCGTTGATGGCCTTGGCCCACACCTCCGAGACGCCGAGCTCGACGAGGCTCAGCACGGTCAGGACGCTGGCCTCGATGTCGGTGCCGATGCCCACGACGGCGCGGTCGAACTGCTCGGCGCCGATCTGGCGCAGCGCCTCGGTGTCCGTGGTGTCGGCGGAGACGACGTGCGTGAACTCGCTGGCGAAGCGCTGCACGAGCGCGGCGTCCTCGTCGACGCCGAGGACGTCGTGGCCGAGGCGGACCAGCGAGCGCGCGACGGCCGAGCCGAAGCGGCCCAGGCCGACGACCAGGACCGGGGCGGTGAGGGGGTCGTTGTTAGCCAATGATCGGTTGCTCCTCGGGAAGGTGATACCTGGCGACGCGGCGCCGCAGCACGAACGCCGAGGCTGCCGTAATGGTGCCGACTCGGCCGATGAACATCAAGACGATGAGGACGAGCTGGCCCGCGACGTTGAGCTCGGGGGTCAGGCCCGTGGACAGGCCCACGGTGCCGAACGCGGACGTCGACTCGAAGAGTCCTTCCGACAGCGGGACGCCCGCGACGATCATGAGGGCCATCGCGCCGCCCGTGACGAGGCCGACGGCGATGAGCGCGATGCTGAGCGCCGTGCGGATCGTGCGCGCGTTGATCGCGCGCGAGCCGATCCGCACCTGCTCCTCGCCGCGCAGCTCGGCCAGGATGACGTACGCCAGCAGCAGGAACGTGGTGATCTTGATGCCGCCCGCCGTGGAGGCGCTGCCGCCGCCGATGAACATCATGACGATCGCGGTGAAGAGCGTGACGGGCTCGACCTGGCCCCAGTCGAAGCTGTTGAGGCCGCCCGACCGCGGCATGATGCCGCCCTCGATGCCCGTGACCAGCTTGTCGATGGGGCTGAGGTCGCCGATCGTGGCGGCGTTGTTCCACTCGACCACGACGAACATCGTGGAGGCGATGGCCAGCAGCGCCAACGAGCCCCACACGGTCAGCCGGGTGTGGATCGTCCACGTCTTCGGGGAGCGCCACTCCTGGTAGAGCTCGGCGAGGACCGGGAAGCCGACACCGCCGGCGAACACGGCGACCGAGATCGGCAGGATCACGGCGTAGTCGCCCGCGTAGCTGGTGAGGCTGTCGGGGTGCAGCGAGAAGCCCGCGTTGTTGAACGCCATGACCGCGTCGAACACGCCGTGCCACAGCGAGTAGGCGAACGAGTCGAAGTAATACGTCGCGTAGCGGATCGTGAGGATGATCGCCGTGATGCCCTGGAAGATCAGGGTCGTGATCGCGACGCGCTTGAACAGGGGGCCGACGTCGCCCAGGCTCACGACGTGCATGTCGGTCTGGGCCGCCAGCCGCGTGCGCAGGCCCAGCCGCCCGCCGACGAACAGGCCGAGCAGCGTCGTCATCGCGATGATGCCGATGCCGCCGATCTCGACGAGCACGATGATGATGCCCTGCCCGATCGGCGACCAGTAGGTGCCCGTGTCGACCACGGCCAGGCCGGTCACGGTGACGGCGGACGCCGACGTGAAGAAGGCGTCCATGAACGACGGGTCCTCCTCGCCCGCACGGGCGAAGGGCATCAGCAGCAGCAGCGTGCCGACCACGATGAGGGACAGGAACGTCAGCGGCAGCAATCGCACGGGGTGGGCGATCGACGCCGGGAGACGGAAGCGACGGCGCCAGGGCACGCCCCGACGGTACACCCGCCCCAGCCGTCACACCCGGTAGATTGCGGACCATGGCTTCCCCGGCGCATTTCGTCCGTGCCCTCGTGACGCGTCTGGGTCGCAGCTCGGAGCTTCCGGGCCTGCTGCTGGTCAACGGAACGATCCTGCTGGCCCTGCTGCTCGTGGTCCTCGACCTCGACCTGGCCGCCGTGATCGCCCTGCTCGTGTCCACCGCCGCCGAGTGGTGGCTCGAGCGCCGCTCCCCCGTCTCCTCGATGCTGCTGAGGCAGGCGTCGGCGGGCCCGCCGCTGCGGTTCGCCCTGCGCGTCATCGTCGCCGCGGTCGCCTCCACGCAGTTCGCCGACGGCCCCGCCCTGCACGCGTTCCTGCTCGTCACGCTGCTCATGATCACGGTGCTGTGCGTGCGCGCGCTGCACGCCGAGTACCGCCGCATCGGCCCCCTCAAGCCGATGCGCACGCGGCACATCCCCGGCGACACGTACATCGAGGAGGAGCCGCAGAGCCGCCCGCTCCTGGTCACCGTCGCCCAGCTCGGCGCCCTCGCGCCGGCCGTGCTCGGCGCCCCGTGGTGGGCCGTCCTGGCCGTCGGAGCCGCGGCCGTGGCGCTCGTGCTGGCGGGCACCGTGCCCGAGCTGCTCACCAGCTGGCGGATGCGCACGGCCAAGCGTGCCACCGGCTTCACGCCCCAGCTCTCGGCCGTCCAGCAGTTCATCGACGAGTACCGGCCCGAGGTGGTGGTCCACCTGTCCGGACCCGACACCGCGGCCTACCAGATCAACACGTGGATCGAGGCGCTCGAGGCGCTCGACCAGCGGGTCATGGTGGTCCTGCGCGACCACCCGCTGTTCGAGAGGATGGCGGCCTCGAAGCTGCCCACGCTCTCGCTGCCGGCTCCCGGCGAGCTGCTCATGCTCGACTTCTCGACGGTCAAGGTGGCGCTCTACCCGGCCAACACCGGCAACAACATCCACCTGCTGCGGCTGCCCACGATGATGAGCGCCTTCATCGGCCACGGCGACAGCGACAAGAGCGCCTCGAACAACCCGTTCTCACGGGTCTACGACGAGCTCTGGGTGGCGGGCGAGGCCGGCGCCGACCGGTACCGCCGGTCCGGCATGCACATCCCCGAGGACCAGTTCCGCTTCGTCGGCCGCCCGCAGGTGCACGCGATCGAGCCCACGCCGCGCATCGGCGAGCAGGAGATCCCGACGGTCCTCTACGCGCCCACGTGGGAGGGCGTCAACCAGCACCAGGAGTACTCTTCCCTGCGCGCGATCGGCGTGCAGCTGATCGACGCGCTGCTGGCCGACGGCTCGGTCCGCGTCGTCTACAAGCCGCACCCGTTCACGGGCCAGCGCGACGCGAAGTACCGCGTGGCGCACGCCGTGATCAGCCGCCGCCTCGACGACGCCAAGGCACGCACCGGGATCGACCACCGGGTCGTCACGGGGGGCTCGCTGACCGGCTGGATGAATCAGTCCACGGCGCTCGTCAGCGACATCTCCAGCGTGCTGTCGGACTGGCTCGCCGGCGAGAAGCCCTACGCCGTCTTCAACCACGAGGGCTCCTCGACCAAGCAGTTCCGCGAGGACTACCCCTCCAGCGCCGCGGCCACGATCCTGGGCGCCCAGGCCACGGGCGTGGAGGAGCTCCTCGACGTGGTCACGGGCCGCGGCCCCGACCTGCTCGCGGAGTACCGCTCGAAGCTGGCGACCTACCTGCTCGGCTCGCCCGAGCAGCGCACGCTCGAGGCGTTCCGCGCCGCGGTCACGGCCTTCGTGGAGCGCTCGGACGCCGAGCGCGCGATCTACCGCTGAGCGCCAGGAGCAGCAGGCCGGCGACGGTGGCCACCGCTCCCCCGGCCACGAGTCCCGGCCCGGGACCGCCGGTGGACGCCAGGCCCGAGCCACCGCCCGTGGTGCCGCCGGAGCTCCAGTAGTACGCGTCGTCGTCAGTCGTGTCGCCGTCCGAGTCGATCGCCGTCGGCTGGGTGGTCGGGACGGTGGTCGGCGTCGTGGTCGGGACGGTGGTGGGCTCGCTCGTCGGCTCCGTGGTCGGCTCCGTGGTCGGCTCCGTCGTGGGCTCGGTGGTGGGCTCCGTCGTGGGCTCGGTGGTGGGCTCCGTCGTCGGCTCGGTCGTGGGCTGCGTGGCCGGCTCGCAGTCGATCACTCCCTGGAACGGGAAGTCGTGCACCTCACGCACCGTGCGCCCGGCGAAGCTGAGGTGGTCGAAGCTGCGCGCGATGACGTTGCCCTCGATGTTGCCGTGCGCGTACCAGTCGAGGTCGGCGCGCGGGGCGTAGATCGTGCCCTCGAGGGTGTCGGAGTTCTCGATCTGCAGCGACGTCGCGTCGGGGAAGTTCCACAGGATGAACGGCGCGTTCGCGCCGCCGATCCCCGCGAGGTTCGGCATGGACCCGTCGAAGTCGCCCGTCACGTTGATCACGAGCGGCGTCCCGGGGCCCGGCCGCGGGTCGTTGAACGTGATGCTCGTCAGGCCGTCGAGCTCGGCGGAGGTCAGGTTGAGCACGTTGGTGGTGCCGGCGGTCAGCGACACGTAGGCCTGCTGTCCGACGGGCACGGGCCGCGTGAGCGGATCGCCGTTCGCACTGGTGAGGGTGACGTTCTCGACGCACGCGCCGATCTCGGTGGACAGCGTGCGGTACTGCTCGAAAGCGCCGTCGAAGTCCACCTCGGGCACGGGCTGCGTGAACTCCGCGACGGTCTGCGCCGTCTGGACCTCGAGGCGCGGGATGTAGTCGGCCGTCTGGCCCTGCGGCACCGCGACCGCACCGGGACCGCCGACGAACGCGTCGTAGGTGGAGTCGTCCATCACCCGGGCCTGGCCCCCGATGATCCGCAGGATCGCGCCGGAGCCGGCGGCCGGGAACGTGAGCCCTCCCCCGACGTAGAGCGCGACGTCCTGCGGAGTCGACGCCGCCCCTGCCAGGACGTTGTAGTTGCGGCGGAACGTCACGTCGCCGCCGACGGCCATCGTGCCCTCGGCCTCGTCGGCCTCGAGGATGGCGTCGCCCTCGACGAAGATCAGGAAGTTGGCGTTGGCCGGATCGGCGGAGTCGACCACGACCGGATTGACCGGCCCGACGGCCCACGCGGGACTCGTGCTCCACAGGCCCGCACCGGTCGCCGTCGTCAGGATCCCGACGACGGCGAGTGCTCGACCAGCGGTGCGCAGCGCCACCCGTTCAGCGTAGGTGGGATTCACGGATCCGTCATCAGGGCCGATAGCCTGTCGTGGTGAGTTCGACGACCAGCCCTCTCGCGATCGCCATCGTCACGTTCAACCGCTCCGCCCTGCTCGACGAGCTGCTGCAGAGCGCCTCCACGATGACGACCGCGCCCGATCGCATCGTCGTCGTCGACAACGCGAGCACCGACGACACGCAGGAGGTCGTCACCCGCTGGCAGGCGAAGCTCGGCCCTGACGTGCTGGTGAACCACCGCATGGAGACCAACACCGGCGGCGCCGGCGGCTTCAGCGAGGGCACCAAGGTCGCCCTCGAGCTGGGCGCCGAGTGGGTCTGGCTGATGGACGACGACGTCGAGATCCTCCCCGACGCCCTCGAGCGCTTCGCGCCCTGGATGGAGCGGTTCAAGGTCATCCACGGCCGCCGCTATGACGTCGACGGCACCCCCTTCTACTGGCAGGCCAAGTTCAACCAGTTCCTCGGCGTGCCGCTGCCCTACTCGGTGCGCACCTTCAACACCGACGGCTACGCCGTCACCAACTCCGGCACCTTCGAGGGCATGCTCGTGCACGCCGACGTCGTGCGCCGGATCGGACTGCCCGATCCCCGCTTCTTCATCTCGTGGGACGACGCGATCTACGCGTGGCTCGCCTCGCTGGAGACCGAGGTCGTCTACGTCGACGAGTTCGTGCTGCAGAAGAAGCGCGAGCAGAAGCAGGTCAGCCTCGGCGTGCGGCACCTCAACGACTCCAGCCCGCTGGCGAAGTACCACGTCATGCGGAACCGGGCCTACGTCGGCCGCTACTTCGCCGAGCACGGCCGCCTGAACAAGCCGGGCTTCGCCCTCGGCACCGCGCTCACGTTCGCCAAGGAGATCGTCCGGCTCATCGTGGTCGAGCGCTCCTTCAAGGGCTTCTCCTCCCTGGTGAAGGGCTGGCGCGACGGCCGGAGGATCTGGGCCGACCGCACGTGGCAGCCGATGCCCGCGCTGGAGGGCGGCACGCATGACTGACGTCCTCGTCGTCGGGTCGGGCTTCTTCGGCCTCACCGTGGCCGAGCAGCTGGCGAACGACCCCGGTCTCACGGTGCACGTCATCGACCGCCGCTCGCACCTGGGCGGCAACGCCTACAGCGAGGCCGAGCCCACCACCGGCATCGAGGTGCACCGCTACGGCGCGCACCTGTTCCACACCTCCAACGAGCGCGTGTGGGAGTACGTCAACCGCTTCACGACCTTCACGGGCTACCGCCACCACGTCTACTCGACGTACCGCGGCGAGGTGTACCCGCTGCCGATCAACCTCGGCACCATCAACCAGTTCACCCGCTCGTCGATGGGACCCGACGAGGCCCGTGCGTGGGTGGCCGAGCAGGCCGGCATCGGCCTGTCGGGCGGCGCCGCCGCGGCGACGAACCTCGAGGAGAAGGCGATCAGCCTGATCGGGCGGCCGCTCTACGAGGCGTTCATCCGCGGATACACGGCCAAGCAGTGGCAGACCGACCCCACCGCGCTCTCGGCGGACATCATCACCCGGCTGCCCGTGCGGTACACGTACGACAACCGCTACTTCAACGACACGTACGAGGGCCTGCCGACCGACGGCTACACGGCGTGGCTCGAGCGCATGGCCGACCACCCGAACATCACGATCGGCCTCGACACCGACTTCTTCGACGAGTCCCAGCCGTTCAACAAGGCGGCCACCGTCGGGCAGCTGCCGGTGGTCTACACCGGCCCGCTCGACCGCTACTTCGACCACGCCCACGGCCCTCTCGGCTGGCGCACGCTCGACTTCGAGTCCGAGGTGCTGCCGATCGGCGACTTCCAGGGCACGCCGGTGATGAACTACGCCGACGAGGAGATCCCGTACACGCGGATCCACGAGTTCCGGCACTTCCACCCCGAGCGCGACTACCCGTCCGACGCCACCGTGATCATGCGCGAGTTCAGCCGCTTCGCGACCGCCGGCACCGACGACGAGCCGTACTACCCCGTCAACACCGCCGACGACCGCACGGCGCTGAAGGCCTATCGCGAGCTCACGGCCGGCGAGTCCGACGTGCACTTCGGCGGGCGCCTGGGCACCTACCAGTACCTCGACATGCACATGGCGATCGCGTCGGCGCTCTCGATGGTCGACAACGTCCTGAGGCCGGGGCTCGTCCGTGGCTGAGTCGCGGGTCGGGATCGTCGCCCGGCTCCGCCAGTGGGCGATCGCACGCCTGCGCCGCTCGCGCTTCCTGCCCGTCGGCATGCCCGACAAGCGCACCGACGAGCACCGGCTCGGCCGGGCGTTCACCCAGTCGGTGCTGCTCTACTTCCCCAACGGCGCCGACGCGCTCTACCAGCTGCGGCCGTGGTTCCGAGCGTTGCAGGCGCTCGACGCGGCGCACGGCGTGGTCGCGGTGTTCAAGGACTCCCGCACGGCCGCGCTGGTGCGCGCCGAGTCGGGCCTCGACTGCGTCACCCTCGCCCGCTACGGCCAGCTGGACGAGATCCTCGCGCTCAGCGACGTGAAGCTGGCGCTCTACGTCAACCACGACCCGATCAACTTCGAGTGCCTGCGGTTCACGTCGCTCGTGCACGTCTACCTGGGCCACGGCGACAGCGACAAGGGCGTCTCGGTGTCCAACCAGGTCAAGGCCTACGACCTGTGCTTCCTCGCGGGCCAGGCGGCGCTCGACCGCACCGACGTGGGCGTGATGCTCTACGACGCGCAGGCCCGCTCGGTGCTCATCGGCCAGCCGCAGCTGGACGCGCCCGCGCCCGCACCGCGCCCTGACCCGCAGCGCCCCACCGTGCTCTACGCCCCCACGTGGGAGGCGTCGCAGCCGTCGGTCTCCTACGGCTCGCTGCTGACCCACGGCGCCGCGATCCTCGACGCGCTGTCGGGCACGTACCGCGTCGTCTACCGGCCGCACCCGCTGAACGGCGTCATCGACCCGGCCTACGGCGAGGCCGACGCGGCGATCCGCGAGCGCGCCGACCGCGTGGACACCGACGTGCCGCTCGAGCAGTCGTTCGCCGACGCCGACCTGCTGGTCACCGACGTCTCGGCCGTCACCCTGAACTGGCTGCCCAGCGGCAAGCCCGTGCTGGTCTGCCGACCGCGCGTGCCGGTGCCGCCGTCGCGCCTCATGGACACGCTGCCGCTGCTGGACGAGGAAGCCGACGTGGCGGCGCTCGTGGCGCAGCACCTCGCGGCCGACCCCGGTGCCGCGGCCCGCGGCGAGCTGCTCGAGTACTACCTCGGCGACACCACCCCCGGTGCCGCGACCGAGCGCTTCCTGCAAGCGTGCGGCGACGCGATCGACCTGCGCGACCGCACCTGGGCGTCCCACCGTCGGCGCGGCGCCACCGGTCCCTGACGGAGACGGATCCTTCGACGTTCGGGTCGCCCCGGCGACACCTTGGTACCAAGATCCGTCCAGGTCGGCCATCCTGTTCCCATGACCGACCGACCGGGACCGGACGACGGTCCCTTCTTCCACGGCACGAAGGCCTCGCTCTCCCCCGGTGACCTCCTCGAGCCGGGGCGGCGCGCCAACTTCGGCGAGAACCGCACCGCCGGCCACATCTACTTCGCGGCCACCCTCGACGCCGCCGTGTGGGGCGCCGAGCTCTCGGTGGGCGAGGGGCCCGGGCACGTGTACCGCGTCGAGCCGACGGGGCCGTTCCACGACGACCCGAACCTCACGAACAAGAGGTTCCCGGGGAACCCGACACGCTCCTACCGGAGCAAGGACCCGATCCGTGTCGTGGAGGAGGTCGCGTGGGACCCGCACTCGCCCGAGGTCCTGCAGCACATGCGCGACAGCCTGGCCGCGCTGAAGGCCCGGGGCGAGGACGTCATCGACGACTGACCTGGCGCGGCACCAGCAGGGCCACGAGCGCACCGGCGAAGGCCGCGCCCGCGCCGATCACGAAGCACAGCTGGAACGCCCCCTTGTCCGGGATCGCGTAGCCGGCGAAGTCGACCGTCTTGCTGGTCAGCACGGCGGCCATGATCGCGCCGGCGATCGTGGTGCCGACCGAGCGCATGAGCGCGTTGAGGCCGACGCCCGAGCCGGACTCGGACTCCGGGACATTGTCGAGGATCAGCGTGGGCATCGCGGCGTAGCCGATGCCGACGCCGGCGCACGCGACCAGCGAGCCGAGCATGAGCTCCCACGGCGCGTTCATGAGGAACAGCGTCACGAGGTAGCCGACGGCCAGCACCGTGGCGCCGACCGAGAGCGTGATCCGCGCGCCCACCGTGGTGATGAGCTTGCTCGACACGGGCGCGAAGAACATCATCATGAGACCGCCGGGCGCCATCCACAGGCCCGCCTGCAGGATCGTCTGACCGAGACCGAAACCCGTCTCCTCCGGCATCTGCAGGAGCTGCGGCAGGACGATGGACTGCGCCATCATGCCGAAGCCGATGAGCACGGCGGCGAGGTTGGTGAACAGCACCGGCGGGTTCGCGCTCGTGCGCAGGTCGACGAGCGGGTCGTCGTGACGCAGCTCGAACCAGCCCCAGAGCAGCAGGACCACGACGCCGCCGATGATCGAGCCGAGGGTGCGACCGTCGGTCCAGCCCCACTCGCTGCCCTTGCTGACGCCGATGAGCGCCGAGACCAGGCCGATCGCGAGGCCCGCGACGCCGACGACGTCGATCCGGGCGGGGTGCTCGTCGTGGATGCCCGGGACGACGACCAGCGTCGCGGCGAGGATGACCGCCGCGAGGACGGATGAGAACCAGAACAGCGCGTGCCACGAGTAGTCCTGCGCGATCCAGGCGGCCAGCGGCAGGCCGAGGGCGCCGCCGACACCGAGGGTCGCGCTGACGGCGGCGACGGCGGTGGCGCGCTTCTCCACCGGCGCGACCTCGCGCACCATGCTGATCGCGACGGGGATGTAGCCCATCGCCATGCCCTGGAGGGCGCGGCCGACGAGGAACGGCGCGAGCGAGCTCGAGAGCGCGGCGATGAGCGAGCCGAGGACGAGGATGCCGGCGGACCCGACCATGACCTTCTTCTTGCCGTACATGTCGGCGAGGCGGCCGGTGACCGGCATCGTCACCGCGGCGGCGAGCAGCGTGGCCGTGACGGCCCACGAGGCGTTGCCGGGGTCGGTGCCCAGCAGGCGCGGCAGGTCGCTCTGGATCGGGATGACGAGCGACTGCATGAGCGCGCCCGCGAGACTGCCGAAGCAGAGCACGAGGATGACGGCGAGCGGCGGGAAGCGCGTGTCGACGGGCTCGTCGACGACGGAGGGTGAGCGCATGGGAGGTCCTGTCCGAACAGCGATGTGTAGTTTACACAAGCAACCTGTGTAGACTACACATGGAGATCGTCCCCCGCCGCATCGGAGTCCGCATGACCTCCCTCACAGAGTCCGCCCGCGCCGCCCCCGCGTGGGCCGCCCTCCGCGGGATCGCCCGCTTGGAGCGGGGTCGCCGTGCCGCCGAGAGCGTCAGGTTCGGGCACGCCGACGGACGCCTGCTGTGGATGTTCTCCGACGGCCGGCCGCGGACGCTGCGGGAGATCGCCGACGAGCTCGCGTTGGAGCAGTCCACCGTGAACCGCCAGGCCAACGCGGCACTCAAGGCCGGCCTGCTGACACGGTCGCGCGAGCCCGGCCAGAACGCCTGGCACTTCAGCGCCAGCGAGGCGGCGCTCGAGGACTTCTCGCGCGAGCTCCAGGACCACCTCGCGCTCCTCGACCGTGCCCTGCAGGCGCTGCCCGAGGGCGAGCGAGCGCGGTTCCTCGAGCACTTCGACACCTTCGCCACCGCCTACAGCGAGGCTGCCGTCGAGGGCTGACCTCGGCCTAGAATCGCGGCATGCACCGGATCTTCACCACGAGCGTCGCCTCGGTCTACCCCCACTACGTCGCCAAGGTGGAGAAGAAGGGGCGCACGAAGGCCGAGCTCGACCAGGTCATCGAGTGGCTCACCGGCTTCGACGAGGCCGCGCTGCAGAAGCACCTCGACGCCGAGACCACGTTCCAGGACTTCTTCGCGCAGGCGGACCTCAACCCCAGCGCCACCCTCATCACCGGCGTCGTCTGCCACGTGCGCGTCGAGGAGGTCGAGGACCCGCTCATGCAGCAGATCCGCTGGCTCGACAAGCTCGTCGACGAACTCGCCAAGGGCAAGGCGATGGAGAAGGTCCTGCGCGCCTGAGCCGTCAGCGCGGCGACCAGCCGGGGTCGCGGCCCGCCCGCGCCACGAGGCGGTCCAGCACCGGGGCGTCGTCCGCGATCGGCACCGCCGGTCCGAACAGGCCGGGCGTCCCGCCCGGGTCGAACGACTCGACGAAGCCCAGGCACGCCGCCGCGGTGGCGTCGTCGAGGACGTACTCCTGACCCGTCGCGCGCGCGAGGTCCCAGCCGTGCAGGACGACCTCGTCGAGCGCCACCAGCCCCGCCGCGGCACCCGGCAGGTCGACGCCGCCCGCACGGGTCATCCCCTCCCAGGCCGACGCCTCCCTCCACGCGTTCACCAGGCGCGGCACGTGCTGCTCCAGCTCGACCTCCCAGCCCTCGCCCGCGCTCGGGGCGGCGTCGGGGTCCGGAGCCGTGTCGGTCAGCGGTCCGAACTCCTTGTCGGCGGCCGCGCGGAACGCCTGGGTGAGCCCGACGACGTGGTGCAGGAGCTGGCCGACGGTCACCCCCCTCGCACGGCGTGGGGCGATGGAAGTCCTGGTCGGTGATGCGGGAGGCGGTGCGCAGGAGCGCGTGGCCCGCCGGCTCCAGATCGACTCTGCTCATCTCCGCAGTCTCGCCGGGTGTGGCGCTGCGCGGAACCCACGGCGCTGGGCACGGTGCGAGATCATCGAGAGATGGACACCCGGGAGCGGCTCGAGGACGAGCGACGGCGGACGCTGCGGCAGCTCGCCAGCCTGACGCGCGACTTCGACGCGGTCGTCGAGGCCTCGCTCGACTCCAACGCCGACGACGAGCACGACCCGGACGGCTCGACGATCGCCTTCGAGCGGTCGCAGGTGGACTCTCTCATCCAGCAGTCCCACCGACACCTCGCCGAGGTCGATGCTGCGATCGAGCGCCTCGATGCGGGAGTCTATGGGACATGCGAGACATGTGGACGACCGATCGCCCCCGCGCGACTCGAGGCACGACCGACGGCGCGGCAGTGCATCGCCTGCGCGTCGGCGCGACGCTGAGCCGGACGGAGGGCCCGCGATGACGTGGCCCCGGGTCGACGGCCTGCGCGGGCTCGAGCTCGGCTCCCCCGGCGAGCTGCGCGCCCGCCTGAACGGGCTCGTCCTGGCCGGCCAGAAGCGCGCCACCGCGGGCCTGTTGAGCGAGTACGACGAGGAGAGCGAGGAGCTCGAGCACGTCGGCGAGCGACTGGCGCTGCTCGACGACGACGGGAACCGCATCGGCACGGTCGAGGTCACGGATCTGACGATCCACCCCTTCCTCGAGATCCCGTGGGAGTTCGCCGCCGCCGAGGGCGAGGGCGACGCCGATCTCGACGAGTGGCGCACGGGCCACCGCCGCTTCTGGGCCGCCGCCGGCACACCCGTCGAGGACGACACGCTCATCGCGTGCATCCGGTTCACGCTGGTCTGACTCGGTCCCGCGCGTCCCGCGCGCGAGATGTGTAGCGGTATGCACCGAATTTTGGGGTTCGAGGCCGGAAAACGGTGGATGCCGCTACACATCCGGCGGACCGTGTCACGCCGGCGGGAGGGCGAGGCCGAGCTGCTGGTAGAGCTGTTCGATCCGAGACTCGACGAGCGGGCCCTCCTCGTCGAGGATCGCGTGAAGCCTGCGCGGCCAGACGACGTCGATCTCGCGGATGCGGAAGTCACCACCGAACACCGGCCACGACGCCTCGATGAAGCAGAGGACCCCACGCAGGGGGACGTCGGAGCCAACGATCTCGCGCAGGACGCCGAGCTGCTTCTCAACACCCTCCACCAATGGGGTTCGGTTGCGGCCACCGACGAACAGCCGCTCGGTGCGAGGTCGGACGACTCCACCCTCGACCCGTCGCACGGGCCGCTGGTCGACGTACCGCTTGGGGTCGATGACCCAGACCCCGGCTGGCGTGACGACGATGTGGTCGATGTTCGCCCGACTGCCCGGAATGCGACGGTCGTGCAGCACGCGCAGCCGATTCGACGCCTTCCGCTCGAGGGCGGCGCCCAGCTGCTCCTCGCCCGTGGCTCCGGTGGCCCAGGACTTGGTCGACCGTCGCTCACTTCCGAGGGCCAGACGGAGGCGCGCGGTCCTGGGATGCCGGTCGCGGATCGCCTGCTCGTCCTTGGCCCTGCGGCGCTGGTACTCGCGTCGCGCGGACGCGCCGGGCGCGCCCGGATCGACGACGGGCGGCTCGGCCGTCGTGTCCTCGCTGCAGTCGACGCACCGCACCGTCTGCGATGCACGTTCGTAGACGGCCAGCGTCCTCGCCGCCAGCTCGAGGCCACACAGGCGACAGGTCCCGGCATAGCGGAGCCGCATCTGCTTCTGAGGGGCGATCTCGGCGGTCATCCCGCGACTGTAGGCGCGGATCGGCGGCGCGTCCCACGAATCACTCCAGACACACGAGACCGGCGCCCCGAGGGGCGCCGGTCCGGTGGGTGGTGCGTTCAGCGGTTGATCGGGCTGCGGCCGAAGGCGAGGCCGGCGAAGACGACGATCAGCCACAAGCCGCTCACGACGCCGGGGAATCCCGGGAGGCCGAAGGCGGCGACGGTGATGACGACCGGCAGGATCGGCAGGATGCTGAAGACGCCGATCCAGCGGGAGACGAGGCGCTCCTTGAGGGACATCCAGATCACGGCGGCCGCGGCGACGGTGACGCCGAGGTAGCCGATGTAGGCGCCGAAGTCGTTCAGCACGAACAGGACGTAGAGACCCTCCGTGTCGAAGGCGCCCGCCTCGTTGCCGGTGTAGAGGCCGAACGCGCCGCGCCAGCCGTAGCCGAGCGACAGGGCGCCCGCCGCGGCGGTCAGCGCCAGCGGGACGACCCGGGCGGCCGTGCTGGCCAGCGCTCGCGGCTCGACGTGACGACGCCACGCAGCCGCGAGGAAGAGCAGCAGGCCCACCGTCAGGTAGCCGACGATGACGCTGGCGTGCGCCTTGCCGGTGCTGACCTGCTCGACGACGGCCTGGCTGTACGGGGTGTCGATGTCCCAGCCCGACGGGTGGATGTCCAGCGCGAGCGTGGCGACGATGCTGCCGATGCCGGCGGCGACGCCCAGCAGCGGCCAGCGGCCTCGTCCGACGGTGGCGGGCTCGGCCTGCGGGTGGGGCGCGGTGGTGGCGGTCATGGTGGGTCCCTTTCTGGAGGATCACGGATCTGTTCTCGGTGACCCGAAGCTAGGTCGGGACGCGTCCCGGGCAGGAGGGACGAGGACCCCCGATCGCCCGGGATTCCTGCCCGGATCGGGCCCGGGCCACCGCCGCTGCGTGCCACGATGTGCTCGTGTCCCGCCTGACCGATCCGCAGCTGCGCCGCCTGGCGGCCGCCTGCGTGGTCGTGTCGCTGGTGTGCTCGGCGGGCGCCGTCGCGCTCCACGTCGTCGCGCAGGCCCGCTCCCCCGAGGTCCCGGTCTTCGCGTGGTCGAACCTCGCGTTCGGCGCGACGTGGCCCCTCGCCGGGCTCGTCGTCGTGCGCGCCCAGCCGCGCAACCGCTGCGGCTGGCTGCTCGTGGGCACGGCGTGGATCTCGGTCTACCAGCTGCTCGGCGAGTACAGCATCTGGAACGCCTACGTCTCCGAGCTGCCGTTCGCCGCGTTCACCGACTGGACGTCGATGTGGGGCTTCGCGGCCTACGTCCTGGTGCTGCCCCTCGTGCCGCTGCTGTTCCCCGACGGACGACTCCCCTCGCCGCGCTGGCGGCCGTTCGCCTGGTCGATCGTCGTCGCCGCGGCGGCCGTCGCGGTCTGCCGCATGCTGGTCCCCGGCCGCAGCGACATCGACCCGAACGTCTACAGCCCGCTCGACCTCCCCGTCCCCGACGCGCTCAACTACGTCGTCCTGATCTCGGCGATCTACTGCAACCTCGTGGGCATCCCGGTGGCGATCGTGGCGGTGCTGCGACGCATCCGTCGGTCGGTCGGCGTCGAGCGGGCGCAGCTGCAGTGGCTCGCGCTCGGCGGCGTCTTCGTCCTGGTGTCGCTGCTGCTCTCGGCCGTGCCCGACACCCACCCCGCCGTGTTCGCGATGGGCCTGCTGGGCGTGCCCTTCGCCATCGCCGTCGCGATCGTGCGGCACCGGCTGTTCGACATCGACGTCGTCCTCGGCCGGTCGCTGGTGTTCGTCGTCGTGCTCGCGGTCGTGATGGCGTGTGGCGCCTGGCTGCTGCTGCGGCTGGACCCGGAGGTCGCCGGGACGCGCCGCGGCATCTTCCTCATCGCGGCCCTCGCCGTGGCGGCGGTGCTGCTGCGCGCGGCGGTGCAGCACGGGGTGGACCGCTGGCTGTTCCCCGAACGCGAGAGCTCGCGCCTGCTCGGCCGCCGCATCGCCGCGGCCATGTCGGGCTCGACCGAGCCGCGCGAGGCCCTGCGCGAGCTGGTCGCGGCCGTGCGCACCACGATGCGTCTGCCGTACGTCGGCTTCAGCGGGCCCGGCCTCGCCTCGGTCGAGAGTGGCCGACGGCCCGAGCACGTCGTGGCCCTCGACGCCGTCGCGATGGGGCGCGAGGTCGGCCTGCTCGAGATCGGCCCACGCCGCGAGGGCGAGGGCTTCACGCGCCAGGAGCGCCAGGTGCTCGACGAGTCGGCGGCCCAGGCGGGGATGCTCGCGTACGCGGCCGGACTCGTGGCCGACGTGCAGCGCAGCCGCGCCTCGATCGTCGGCGCGCGCGAGGAGGAGCGCCGCCGCCTCCGCAACGACCTGCACGACGGCGTCGGGCCCTCCCTCGCGGCCATCGCCCTGCAGGCCGACGTGCTGGCCCACCAGCTCTCCGACAGCGACCACGGCGAGCACGCGGTGCTGATCCGCGACCGCCTGCGCGAGACCGTGGCCGACGTCCGCTCGGTCTCGCACGGCCTGCGCCCGCCGATCCTCGACCAGGTCGGGCTCGAGGAGTCGCTTCGCCAGCTCGTCGCCGGCATCGAGCCGATCGTCGGCGAGGCCGACGTCCACGACCTGGGCGACCTGCCCGCGGCGGTCGAGGTGGCGGCCTACGCCATCGCGGCCGAGGCCGTGACGAACGCGGTGAAGCACAGCGCCGCCTCGCGCGTGCGCCTCGAGGCCCGTCGAGGCGACGGCGTCCACGTGACGGTCGCCGACAACGGCCGCGGGCTGCCCGCCCACCCGCGCGCCGGCGTGGGCCTGACGAGCATGCGCCAGCGCGCCGCCGAGCTCGAGGGAACGATCGAGCACCGCCCCACCCCCGGCGGCGGCACCACCGTGCACCTCTCGATCCCGCTGCCCGAGGAGCGCCCATGACCACCGTCCTCGTCGTCGACGACCACGAGCTCTTCCGCGCCGGGATGCTGGCCGTCCTCGGCAGCCTGCCTGGGATCGAGGTCGCGGGCGAGGCCTCCACCGGAGAGGAGGCGCTCGAGTCCGTGGCGCGGCTGCGGCCCGACGTGGTGCTGATGGACCTGCGGATGCCCGGCATCGGCGGCCTCGCCGCCACCGGGCGGATCACCGAGCGGCACCCGGACACCAAGGTCGTGGTGCTGACCATGAACGAAGACCCCGACTCGGTCTTCGCCGCCCTGCGCGCCGGCGCCCGCGGCTACCTGCTGAAGGAGTCGGGTGCCGACGACGTCCACCGGGTCGTCGAGGGCGTGATGCGCGGAGAGGCCGTGTTCGGCCCGAAGGTGGCCGAGCACGTGGTGCGGTTCTTCGCCGGAGGCGGGAGCGCACCGGCGACGTCGGCGTTCCCCCACCTCACCACCCGCGAGCGGGAGGTCCTCGACCTGATGGCGCGCGGACTCGACAACGCCAGCATCGCCCGACAGCTGTTCCTCTCGGAGAAGACCGTGCGCAACCGGGTCAGCGACATCCTCGCGAAGCTCCAGGCCGGCACCCGCGCCGAGGCCGTGGCCCGGGCGCGCGACGCCGGCATCGGCGAGGACTGACCGCCGCGGAACGCAACGGTGCCCCGGCCTCTCGGCCGGGGCACCGTCACTTCCCCAATTCCCCCCCCCCTCACGCGACCGGCGCTACTCGCCCCTCACAGCGTCCCGCGCCGTCCGCGCCACACCAGCGCTCCACCCGCGCCGAGCAGCGCGAGCATGAGCGCGACGAGCCCGAGGCCGAGGTCGGCGCCGGTGCGGGGCAGCTGCCCGTCCGACTCCTCGGCGTTCGGCTCGCTGGCGTCCGGTCCCCCAGAACCGGACTCGTCGGTGACCGGAGTGTCCTCGCCCTCCGGGTCCTGCTCTCCCCCGGTGCCGCTCTCGACCGGCTCCGGCTTCACGACGACGCCGGCGTCCCACGTCGGGTCGATGCCCTGTGTGGCCGCGATCTCGCGGTGCTCGTAGTCGCCCGTGAGCGCCGTGTTCGAGTCGTCGAGGACGATCTCGATCGTGAGCCCGTCCGCGGGGTTCGCGTCCGAGTCCGCGGCGTCGTCGTCACCGGCGTCGCGCTTGGTGAACTCGTACGTCCGCTGCTGCTCGGGCGTCAGCGTGAACCGCACCCGGTAGGTGCCCGCGGGCAGCTCGTCGAACGCGTACCGGCCGTCACGGTCGGTCGTGGTCGTCGCCAGGACGGTGCCGTCCGTGTCGAGCAGCTCGACCTTCACGCCGGGCAGCGACTTCTCACCGGGGTCCTGGACGCCGTCCTTGTCGGTGTCGATCCAGACCCGGTCGCCGATCGCGTAGGTCTTCGTCACGAAGCCGAAGTCCAGCGTCGGGTCGCGGTCGCCGTCCTCGTGCAGCTCGCCGGGAACCGTGGTGGCCTCCCAGGTCGACGAGTCGAGCACGCGGTCGCCCATGCCGGGACGCGTCGGGACGTACGGTCGCAGCGCCTCGGCGGACTCCTCGCGGTCGATCCGGACGGTGTACGTCTGGTCGCCCGTCAGCGCCGGGAGGTGGTCGAACGTGTACCGGCCGTCGGCGTCGGTCGTGACCGGACGCACGGGCTGGCCGAACACGTCCACGACGGGCTCGCCGTCGGGACCGACCAGCTCGAGCACGACGCCCTCGATGCCGGGCTCTCCCTCGCCCTGGCGGCCGTCGCGGTCCTCGTCCACCCAGACGAAGTCGCCGACCGACACCGAGCGCACCGGCACGATCTCCGCGGACGTGTCACCGATCCGGTTGACGATCGGGGCCGACGCGTCGGTGACCTTCACGGCCACGTAGGCCGCGAGCGTGCCGCCCGCCTGCAGGCGGGTGCCGTCCTTCTGCTTGATCGTCACGGTGCCCGCGTCGTGCGAGGCGACGAGGTTGCCACCGATGTCGACCGGTCCCGCGCTCGCGCCGGCGGCCGTGGCCTTGTCGTCCTCGTCGACGAAGCCGAGGAACTCGACCGCGTCGGGCAGGACGTCGACGACCGGCAGGATCGCGACCTGGTCGTAGCTGCCGTGCGGGATGAACTCGATGCGGTAGACGTACTCGTCCTGCACGAGCGAGCCCGCGCCGTCCATCTGCGCCGAGAGGGACGCGACCCACTCCTGCTTCACGGTGTCCCAGACCCGCTTGCGGACCTCGGCCTCGTCGCCGTACGACGTGGCCTCGCTGACGGTCTCGGACCAGTGGAGGGGCTTGTCGTCGAGGCCCAGGAGCGTGGCCTTGTTCTTGATCGTCTTCGTCTCCTTGCCCTCGAACGCCTTCGTGGTCAGCGCGATCGTGACCTGGAAGCGCTTGTCGGCCCCACGCGAGGTGACGATGGCGTCGCCCGCGGCGTTGAGCTCGATGACGAGGTCGCCGTCGGCGCTCTTGCGCAGGTCGAAGTGGGAGGCGTTCAGCGCGACGCCGTCGTAGCTGCCGGAGACGCTCACGCTGGAGAGGTCGCCCAGGTCGTAGACGTCGGCGTCCACGTGGTCGACGATCCGGCTCTCGCGCACGTCGATGCCCTTGCCGGCGGCGACGGTGAACGTGTAGTCGACGGTCACGGACTCGCCCGGGTCGACGGCCTTCTGGCGCGGCGCGCCGGTCTTGCTGAAGACGCTCGGGTCGTTGATCCCGCCGGTCGTGTCGGGCAGGACGACCACCGTGACGTCGCGGGTCGACGTGTGCGGGTTGCCGTCGCGGTAGTGGAAGTCCGCGACGTTGCGCCAGCGGTACGGGGTCGCGTCCTTGATGGTCGTGCTGCCCGCGACGGTCAGTCCGTCCACGGAGTTCAGCTGCGCCTTGACCGCGATGGACGCGTTCGTCGTCGTGTCCTTGCCGACGTTGACCAGCAGGCGCTGGCCGTCCACGCAGTACTGGCCGACGAACTCGTTGCCCGCGAACGCGGCGGGGGTGGCGGGGCAGGTCTCGGCCTTCGTCAGCGTGATACCGGTGGCGGTGATGAAGTCACCGGCGTCGGTGCGCCACGCGGCCTGGGCGGGGAGCGTGTCGCTGATGACGACGTTGCGCGCGAGCACCTTGTTCGGGTTGCTGCCGTCCCAGCCGCGCAGGTCGGCCTTCAGCGTGTAGGTGATCTCGGCCGGCGGCTCGAGGTTCCCGGCCTCGTCCGTGACGACGTTCTTCGCGCTCCAGTCGGCGGTCTTGCCGAAGAGCGAGCCCACGTTCGGACCGGGGTTCGGGTTGGCCACCGTGTGGCGCAGGCGGACGCCCGCCTGGCGCTCGACCGTGGCCGAGCCGAAGGTGGCCGTGTTCGTCAGCACGGTCTCGAACTGGCCGTAGCCATCGGTGAGCCGGTCGAGCTGCGCCTGCAGGAGTGCCTCGATCGCGGCCACGTCGGTGACCCGGGCCTTGTAGGTGATTGCGAGGATCGACGGTCCGGGCACGTCCACGGTGCCGGCGAAGGTCTGTCCCGAGACGGTGGGCGCGAACGCGAAGGGACCGGTCCTCTTGTTGAGTCCGTCCTCGTCCCAGCTCGTGATCTCGCCGGCGAACGAGCCGGCGACGTAGCCGAGGCCGGCGGGGAGACGGTCGGCGATCTCGAAGTCGTCGCGTGCCTCGGGCGAGTTCACCCGAAGCGTGTAGGTGAGGTCCTGGTCGACGATCTCCGGCTTCAGCCTCACGGTGCCGTCGACGACGGTCACGAAGCTGTCGAGGTTGCCGGGGGTCACGCCCTTGGAGAAGCCCTCCGTGACGTTCGCGAACTCGTCGCCGCGGTCGCGGATGATGACGTCGATCGAGTTCTCCTCGCCGTCGACCTTCCACACGATCTTCTCGGCGGAGCTGCCCTCGACCTCGTCGACCGTGAGCTTCAGGTCGAAGACGCCCTGGTTGACGCCCGTCGGCCACGGGTCCTTGAAGGTGATGGCCACCGAGTTGCCGTCCTGCGTCACCGACTCGATCGCCGTGTTCGCCGACGGGACACCGGTGAGCTTGACGTTCGTGCCGAGGTCGAACTCGACCGTCGAGCCGGGGGTGACGTCGGTGTTGTACTGCACGCGCAGCGTCAGCACGTCGCCCTCGGTGACCACGTCCGTGCCGTGGTAGGTCGCGCCGTTCAGCAGCAGGCTGGAGGTGATCCCGGAGGTCGCGGCGATCGCAGGCAGCGCCAGCGCGGTCAGCAGCAGCGCCAGCGCCGCCACGACCGCGGCCCTTACGGCCGGCAGGGTTCGTCTCATCGGTGTCTCGTCCTTCGTGGTGAGGCGTGCATCCGCGGAGTCCGCGAACGCTGGTTACGCCTACTGGAGTGACGAGCCCGGAAATCTCGCGCGAAAACCGCGCGGATGTGGGCCTGTTCACATCGGGGCGAAACGAGACCTTTGTTCCGCATGGTGAAGTAACGTGACGCGCGAACGGGAGGAGAGCGGGGTCGACGGGACCCGCTCACGAGGCGATGACGGAACTGGAGACGCACGCCGCGATCCCTGACGCCGAGCTGGTGGCAGGGGTGCGGTCCGGCGACGATCAGTCGATGGCGGAGCTCTACGCACGCCACCACCCCGACGCCCTGCGCGTCGCCCGCATCGTCAGCCCCGACACCGACGCCGACGACCTCGCCGCCGAGGCCTTCGCCCGCGTGGTCACCCGGATCGCCGACGGCGGCGGCCCCACCAGCGGGTTCCGCGCCTACCTGCACACCGTCATCCGCAACCTCAACCTCGAGCGCCGTCGCCGGGCCGGCCGCGAGCAGGCCGCGTCCGACAAGCCGTGGCTGCTGGACTCCGTGGACGAGACGGAGCCCGGGCCCTTCGAGGCCGAGGTCGATGCCGACCGCGCCGCCCGCGCCCTGCGCTCGCTGCCCGAGACCTGGCAGAAGCTGCTGTGGCGCCTCGACGTCCAGGGCAGCAAGCCGGCCGAGGTCGCGCGCGAGCTCGAGGTGCCCGTCACCACCGTGTCCAGCACGGTCTACCGGGCCCGCGAGGGCCTGCGCGTGGCCTACCTCGACCAGCACGTGCCCCCCGCCGACGACGACCGCTGCGAGTGGACGCGGGCCCGGCTCAGCCGGCTCGCCCGCGGCAGCCTCACCTCGCGCCTCACCGCCAAGGTCCACCAGCACCTGAGCGAGTGCGCCGACTGCTCCGCCCTCTACGACGACCTGCACCGCCTCAACACGAAGCTGGGCGCCGTCGTCTGGCCGCTCGTGCTCGCGGGCGGCGTGTCCGCCGGCGCGTTCCCGTGGTCGGCCCCGGCGACAGGTGTCGTCACCCCCCACGGCTCGGGTTCGTCGGGCTCGGGCGGTGGCGGGGCGTCCGGTGGCGCCGGCTCGGCCGGCGCGGCGGGTTCGGCCGCGGCCTCCGGAGGCGTCCTCGCGGCCGTGCCCGCGATCGCCGTGGCCGTGGGAGTCGTCGCCGCCGTGGCCGCGGGGGTGGTCCACCTCGCGAACGACCGTGCGGAGCTGCCCGTCGACGTGGCCGCTCCCCTGCTCGCGCCCGCCGTGGAGGCCGACCCCCTGCCGGCGGAGACTCCCGCGCCCGACGACGCGGCGACGCTGCTGTCCTCGCCCCTGATCGTGACCGATGCGCCCACCGACCCGGCGCCCACGGACGTGACGCCGGTCGACGACCCTCCGCCGGCGCCCACGCCAACGCCCGACCCGGAGCCCGTCACCGACCCGGATCCGACGCCGACCCCGACACCCACGCCCACCCCAGGGCCCACTCCCGAGCCGACCCCGGAGCCCACTCCCGAGCCGACCCCGGAACCGACTCCCGAGCCGACGCCGGAGCCTCAGCCGGAGCCGGTGGACCTCGGCGTCGGCGACCCGACGCTCGTCCAGACCGGCGACGAGACGTCCTGGGAGCTGACCGTGCCGATCCTCGCGACGGAGGGCGCCGCCGCGGCGCCGTTCACCCTCGCGGTCGACATCACCATGAACCAGGTCACGGGATTCGTCGCGCGGCGCTCCCCCGGGTGGGACTGCGGGCCGATCGAGGCCGGCGACTCGAGCGGCAACCCGTACTTCTTCCTCCAGGTGCGCTGCCAGTACGCCTACCAGCCCGGCCAGGACGTGACGCCACTGCAGCTGGCGCTGATGGCCGTGTCGCCGTCGGGGACCGTCACCGTCTCGGGCAAGGGCAACGCCGATCCTGACTCGTCGTCGAACACGCGCACCTTCTAACCGCGGCCCGGACGGCGGCGCTCAGCGCTTCCCGTCCTCGTCGTCGTGCTGTCCCTCGCCGAGCGACGCCATGACGTCGAGCAGCTCGTCCTGGAGGCCCTGGCCCAGCTCGCCCCAGCCGGGCTCGTAGCCGTAGAGCGCGCGCAGGGACTCGGCCGAGCGCTGCCCGTCGAGGATGTCGATGTCGTCGGCGTTCATGAGGCCGGGGTGCACGACGCCGACCGCCTCGGAGACCTTCAGCAGGTCGCGGCGCAGCGACAGGACGTAGCTCGCCAGCCGCTCCTTCTTCAGGGTGGGGTCGAGGCCGCGCGTGTACCGCGGATTCTGCGTCGCGACGCCCACCGGGCAGTGGTCGGTGTGGCACTTCTGCGCCTGGATGCAGCCGATGGAGAGCATGGCCTCACGGCCGACGTTGACCATGTCCGCGCCGAGCGCGAACGCGACCAGCGCGTTCTCGGTGAGGCCCAGCTTCCCGGCGCCGATGAACGTGAGGTCATCGGTCAGCCCGGCCTCGGCGAAGCGCTTGTAGACCTCGGTGAACGCGATGCGGAACGGGTAGGCCACCGAGTCGGCGAAGATCATCGGCGCCGCGCCCGTGCCGCCCTCGCCGCCGTCGACGTTCACGAAGTCGACGCCGCGCTGCCGCGGCTCCATCCGCTCGACGAGCTCGTCCCAGAACGTCATGTTGCCGACGGCGGACTTGATGCCGACCGGCAGCCCGGTGGCCTCGGCGACGGTCTCGACGAAGTCCAGCATCGAGTCGACGTCGTCGAAGGCGGTGTGGCGGCTGGGCGAGGCGCAGTCGACGCCCTCGGGGATGCCGCGGATGCCGGCGATCGTGCGGTCGACCTTCGCCGCCGGCAGCATGCCGCCGAGGCCGGGCTTCGCGCCCTGCGACAGCTTGATCTCGATGGCGCGCACGGGCGCGGACTGCACGAGGTCGACGAGGCGTCCGAGGTCGAAGCGGCCCTGCTCGTCGCGGCAGCCGAAGTAGGCGGTGCCGATCTGGAATACCAGGTCGCCGCCCTGCCGGTGGGCCGGCGCGATCGAGCCCTCCCCCGTGTTCTGCAGGCAGTCGGCGATCGCGGCGCCCGCGTTGAGCGCCGTGATGGCCGGCGCGGACAGCGCCCCGAAGCTCATGCCCGAGATGTTCACGACCGACGCCGGACGGAACGCGTGGCGCCGTCCGCGCGGACCTCCGAGCACCTTCGCCGAGGGCAGCGGCATCCCCTCGCCGCCGTGCGGGGCGGTGGTCGCCCCGGGGCCGGTGAACGTGCGGTGCTTGATGATCGGGTAGCCGACCACGCGCTCCACGTCGTTGTCCGTGCCGAACCCGAAGTAGTTGTTCTCGCCCTTCGCGCTGGCGTAGACCCAGCGCCGCTGGTCGCGCGAGAACGGGCGCTCCTCGTCGTTGCTCGTGACGATGTACTGGCGCAGCTCGGGACCGACCGTCTCGACCCAGTAGCGGAAGTGGCCGATGACCGGGAAGTTCCGCAGGATCGCGTGCTTCTTCTGCGTGAGGTCGTAGGCGACGACGCCTCCGAGCGCCGCGGCTGCCATGCCGGCGAGCTTCGCGCCCGCGCGAGTGCCTGGTTCCATCCCTCAGGTCTAGCCCCGTGGGACCCCGCTGTCGACTCGAGGCTCGGGGAGGAGTCCGCCGCCGGGGGCGCCGGGCCCGTGACGCAGCTCGAGGTCACGCCCGCGCAGGCGCTCGCCGCAGTGCGAGCAGGTCAGCTCGGCGTGCGCGACGTGCTCGCAAGAGGTGTGCACGAGCTCCACCGGAGCACCGTCGGGCGCGAGCCACTTGTCGCCCCACTGGCGCAGCATCGTGAGGGCGGTCCACAGCTCGCGGCCCTTCGGGGTCAGCACGTACTCCGAGCGGGGCGGCCGCTGCGAGTACTCGACCTCCTCCAGCACGCCGTGCTCGACGAGGGTCTGCAGGCGGGCCGACAGGACGTTGCGCGCGATCCCGAGGCGCGACTGGAACTGCTCGAAGCGGGTCACACCCATGAGGGCGTCGCGCAGGATCAGAGGCGTCCACCACTCGCCGATCACCTCGAGGCTCTGGGCGATCGAACAGTTCATGTCGGAGAAGCTGCTGCGGCGCATGCCCCCAGCGTAGTCAGTTGCACCATGCAACGCACTAGGTCTAGTGTGCGTTTCGTGACGCAACTGACAGAACGTCCCACCTCGACCCGCCTCGTCATGGCGGTCGTCGCGGTCGGCGTCCTCCTCTCCGGCTTCGACCTGTTCATCGTCAACGTCGCCCTCGGGGACATCGCGGTCGCGCTCGGCGTGAGCGACCTCGCCGACCTGTCGTGGATCCTCAACGCGTACGCGATCACCTTCGCCGCGCTGCTGGTGCCGGCCGGGCGGATCAGCGACCGCATCGGCGCCAAGCGCGGCTTCCTCGGTGGGCTGCTGCTGTTCACGGCCGCCTCCGCGGCCTGCGCCTTCGCCCCCGGCCTCGCCGGACTCGTCGCCTTCCGCGTCGTCCAGGCGGCCGGCGCGGCACTGATGATCCCCTCGTCGCTGGGGCTCGTCCTCACCGCCTTCCCGCCCGAGGGCCGCCAGGGCGCCGTGCGACTGTGGGCCGGACTCGGCGGCATCGGCGCCGCCCTCGGACCCGTCGTCGGTGGCGTCCTGGTGCACGCCGACTGGCGGTGGGTCTTCCTCGTCAACATCCCCACCGGCCTCGTGGCGGCGTTCGTCGGCTGGCGTGTGCTGCCCGACGCACCGGGCGACCGGGGCCGGGCGCCCGGACTCGTCGGCGCGCTGCTCCTGACCGTCACCGTCGCGGCGCTCGTCCTCGTCCTGGTCAACGGGCCGGAGTGGGGCTGGACGTCAGGCCGCACCCTGGCGTTCGCCGCCGTCACGGTCGTCGGGCTCGCCCTCAACGTGGCCGCGGTGACCCGCGCGGCCGACCCGCTCGTCAGCCTCGACGTCCTGCGGGCGCCGCACTTCGCGTCGACGAGCCTCACCCTGCTCACGTTCCACGTCGCGTTCGGCGCGATGCTGCTGTCGATCGTGCTGTGGCTGCAGGAGGTCTGGGAGCTCTCGGCACTCGAGGCCGGCCTCGCGATCGCGCCGGGACCGCTGCTCGTGCCGTTCGTCGCGGTGTACGGGGGCCGGCTCGTGGCGGCGATCGGCCCGCGCGCCGTCATCGCGCTCGGCGGGGCGGTCTTCGCGGCAGGCGTGGCGTCGTGGGCGGTCCTCGCCGGCGCCTCCACCTCGTACGCCGCGACCGTCCTGCCCGGCATGCTGCTGACCGGCGTCGGCGTCGGCCTCGTCGTCCCGCCCTCGATGGCGCTCGGGACCAGCGAGCTGCCGCCCGACCGTCGTGGCACCGGCTCGGCCGTCCTGCAGACCGCCCGACAGGTCGGCATCGCCGTCGGCGTGGCGGTGCTGGTCGCCGTCCTCGGGGCGCAGTCCCCCGGCGCGGAGGCGTTCGAGGCCGCGTGGTGGACGACGGCGGTCTTCGCGCTCGCGTCCTCCGTCACCGTGATGGCAAGGGAGCCCCGATGACCATCACGACCTCGCCCGGCATCGCCGACGTGCTCTCGGGGGACGACCTCGACCTGCGGCCGTTCCACGGGTTCGGCGGACTCCAGGGCGGCATCGTCGCCGCCATCGCGCTGCGCGAGATGCGTGCCGTCGCCGGTCCGGGCCTCGTCCCGGTCGAGCTGACCGCGCACCTCGTCCGTCCCGTCGACACGCGCCTCGGCGTGGCAGCCGAGGTGACGCACCGCGGCCGCGCCGTGACCGTCGTGTCGGCCACGGCCTCCTCCGGCGCGCGCACGGCCGCCGTGGCCACCGCCGTGCTGGGCTCGACGCACCGCCCCGGCGTGCCCACGACCCGCGTGCAGGCACCCGAGGTCGACCACCCACTGGCCACCGCGCGCCCGTTCGTCGTACCCCCCGAGTTCGTGCCGATCAGCACGCGCATCGAGATCCGTCCGGCCACCGATCCACTGCCGTTCTCGGCCTCGCCCGAGCCGAATCTGCGCGCGTGGATCCGGCTCGCGGAGGAGGTCGCGGACCCGTGGGAGCGCCTCCTCGTGCTGGCCGACGCACTCGCCCCGTCGCTCTCGGCGGTGATGACCGAGCTGCGCACGATGCCCACCGTGCGCACGACGGTGCGGTTCACGCCCGAGGTCGCCACGGCGGAGTTCTCGTGGGTGCTCGTCGACGCCGTGACCGTGGACGCCAGCGATGACGGCTGGCTCACCGAGAACATCACGATCTGGACGCCCGACGGGACTCCCCTGGCCACGTCGTCGCAGCTGCGGGCGGTCCGCTGAGAGTCCGTCCGGCACTAGGCTCGCGGGCGTGGCGACTCCCTCCTCCCTCGGCTTCGCGGCCGCGATCGGCGGTCTCGCCGGTGCCGCCCTGTCGGCCCGCCGCGGGGCGCGCTCGGTGGCGCTGTCCGCCCTCGCCGGGGCCGCCGGGCTCGCCGCGTCGGAGGCCGTCGCCCGCGCGCGCCAGCAGCCCGACGAGATCCCCGGGCTCTGGCACCGCATCGTCGTGAGCGGTGCGCTGGCCGCGCCGCTCGGCTGGGCGGCCGAGCGGGCCGGTGCCGGTCCCGGCGCGATCGGCACGGCCGCGGGCGCCGCGGTGGGCGCGCTCGGCGTGCGACCGCAGAAGGTCCTCATGGGTCCGGTGGTCGGCGCGGGCGTCGGACTGGTCCTGAGGCGTGCGGGGTCGCCCGGTGCCGTGGTCGCCACGACCGCCGTCGTCGCCCAGCGCTGCCTCGCCAATCTGCTCTTCCGCGACGCGCAGGTGACCTTGCTGGCCGAGCGCGCGCGCACCACCGACCTGCCGTTCGTGGTCGCCCGCCGGTCGCGCTCGCGCTACATCGGCACGGGCTACGTGCGCGAGCTGGCCGAGGAGCTCGGCGGGACGTACACCGCGGATCGTCGCGACACCGGCATCGTGGCGAGCCTCGACACCTTGGCCGGCCCCGGGTTCGACCCGGCCGTCGTCCACCCGCTGGTGCGCGAGTTCTACGAGCACACCACGGAGTTCGCGCTCGACATCGTGCCCCGGTGGCGGGCCTGGGTCCGGCCCGGCTACCTCCTGTACCGGTCCGCCGTGGCGCAACCGCTCGGCCAGGCGATCATGCCGATGAACCAGCGCGAGGCGCAGCGCGGCGTCCGCAGCCGGATCGACACGATCAGCGGCGTCGACGGCGCCGTGTCCGTGCGCGGCTGGATCCGATCGTTCGCCGATGACGACCGGCCGATCATGCTCGGGATCTACACGACCTACGTCCACGACGGTCGCGGCTACGTCAGCGTGGGGTTCCCCCTGCCGGAGGGCAGCTTCACCGCCACCCTGCGCCCGAGGGCGCGACGCGACGGCGGCCTCACCCTGAGCAGCCGCGTCGAGGACGGCCAGGCCGGGCACTACCTCTCCTACGTCGACACCGAGGCGGACGAGCTGACCACCCTCGCCGTGCCGGGCTTCGAGGAGCAGCTCGACGTGTTCGTCGAGGACGGCGCCCTGCGCGCCGAGCACGCCTTCCGGGTCTTCGGCTTCCCGTTCCTCACGCTCGACTACCGCATCACGCGAAAGAACCCCGCTCCGAGCGGCCATTGACCGAGGCGCGGACGAGGCGCACCGTGGAGGCGTGGCTCGCACGCTCGAGGCCGACTACCTCGTGGTGGGCGCCGGCGCCATGGGGATGGCCTTCACCGACGCCCTGGTCGACCACGCCGACGCCCGGGTCGCCCTCGTCGACCGCCGTCACGGCGTCGGCGGGCACTGGCTCGAGGCCTACCCGTTCGTCCACCTGCACCAGGCCTCCGCGTTCTACGGCGTCGCGTCGACGCTGCTCGGCGGCGGGCAGCTGCAGCAGCACGGACCCGAGGCCGGCCTCCAGGAGCGCGCCACACGGACCGAGATCTGCCGGTACTACGAGCAGGTCCTCGCCCGGCTGCTGGAGACGGGACGGGTCGAGCTGATCACCAGCAGCGAGTACGCCGACGGCGCCGTGGTCTCGCGCGTCTCGGGACGACGCACCGAGGTGCCGGGCGGCTGCCGGGTCGTCGACGCCCGCTACCTCGCGCCGAGTATCCCCGCCGAGACGCCACCACCCTTCGAGGTCCTCGACGGCGTTCGAGTCGTGCCGGTCAACGCGCTCCCCCGCCTGGAGGACGTGCCCGACGAGCTCGTCGTGGTGGGAGCGGGCAAGACCGCCACGGATGCCTGCATCTGGCTGCTCGCGCAGGGCGTCGATCCCGACCGGATCACGTGGGTGCGTGCCCGCGAGCCCTGGATGTTCAACCGTGCCGTGATCCAGCCGGACCCGGCGATCTTCCTGGGCATGGTGGCCGACCTGATGGAGTCGGCACGGGTGGCCGAGTCCCTCGACGACCTCTTCCTGAGGCTCGAGGATCACGGCATCATGCTGCGGATCGACCGCTCGAGAGTGCCGACGATGGCGAAGGCACCGACGCTGGCCACGTGGGAGCTCGAGCAGCTGCGCACCGTGGAGAACGTGGTCCGTCACGGTCACCTCGTGGCGGTCGCGCCCGGCGAGCTGAGGTTCGCCGACGCCACGGTCGCGGTGGAACGTGACGCCCTCGTCGTGCACTGCGCCGCGGACGGCCTGAAGTATCCGCCGCTCGTGCCCATCTGGGGCCCGCGCGCGATCACCCTCCAGCCCATCCGGGCCGGCTTCCCGTGCTTCGGCGCCGCCCTCGCGGGCTACGTGGAGGCGACCCGCGACGACGACGCGGAGAAGAACCGCCTGTGCCCGCCCACGCCGTACGGCGACTCGCTCGCCGCGTGGGTGCGGATGACCGTCCTGGGCACGCGCGCCGCCGCGTCGGCGACCTCCGCCCCCGACGTGAAGGCGTGGGCGAACGACGTGCCGCTGAACCCGACGCGGATCCCCGCCGGGTACCCCGCCTCACCCGCTCTCGACGACGCGCGGGAGCGGATCGCGACGCACACCGTGCCGGCCATCGAGCGGCTGCTGCAGCTGGCCTGACGCTACGAGCGCGGCAGCACCGTCAGCACGCGCGCGACGTGGTCGGCGAACTCCTGCATGAAGTCCTTCAGGAACGCCGCCGTGGACTCGCTCGTCACCTCGCCATCGTCCTGGATGAGCCCCGGCGGAGCGGTGATGTACGCCTCCGGCGCGGTCATCTGACGGGCGTTGCAGAAGCTCAGCACCGAGCGCAGGCTCTGCTGGCCCACGGCCGTGCCGATCTGGCCCGGCGAGGCGCCGATGACCGCGGCCGGCACGTGGTCGAACGAGTTCTGGCCCCAGGGCCGCGAGGCCCAGTCGATGGCGTTCTTGAGCGCGCCGGGGATCGAGCGGTTGTACTCCGGCGACACGAACAGCACGGCATGCGAGGAGGCGATGGCGTTCTTGAGCGCCTGGGGCTCCGGCGGGTACGCGCTGTCGAAGTCGGGACTGTAGAGCGGAAGGTTGCCGATCGGCAGCTCGGTGAACTCCAGGCTCTCCGGCGCGAGCCGGATGAGCGCCCGGCTCAGCGCCCGGTTGAGCGAGGTCGAGGAGAGGCTGCCGACGAAGTAGCCGACGCGGTACTGGGACATGGATCCTCCTGCGGGCTTTTCCTCAGGCTCGCACGCGCGACACGCTTCCGACACCCCGGAAGCCCGCCGCGGGTCCACAATGGCCAGTAAGGCCCCCGAGGCTGCCGAAAGGAAGCGTGAGATGACGAAGTATCTGATCTCGTTCACCGAAGGCGCGATGGACGTGTCCGAGGAGGAGCTGCCGGAGGTGGTCCGCGCCGCCCACGCGGTGGTCGCCGAGGCCAAGGACGCGGGCGTGTGGATCCTGGGCGGGGGGCTGAGGCATCACGACGAGACGACCATCGTCACGCCCGAGCGCAAGATCATCGACGGCCCCGAGCCCGGGGTCAACGGAGCGATCGCCGGGTTCGCCCTGATCCAGGTGCCCACCTACGAGGAGGCCCTGGAGTGGGCCGCGGAGTTCGCGGCCGCGTGCCGCTGCGACCAGGAGGTCCGCGAGTTCCTCACCGAGTCGCATCGCTAGGCGTCGACGCGCGCGTGCGGAGCCGAGGCTCGCCGGTGCGGTGCATCTCGCCGACGTCGTGCGTGATGTCGTCGAACTCGATCTCGACGTAGGTGAACCAGCCCTTCGGGTCCTGCCAGCGGCCGACCCCCGAGGTGATGACGTGGCGCCCGTCGGCCGCCGTGTGGCCCGCGAGCGGGGTCGACCAGGCCTGGCGGTCGAACGACCTCCCGTCGGCCGAGGCGCGGAACCGGTCGTGCGAGACGAAGTTGACGAGGCGGTCGCCGTCGAAGGTGAGAGTCGCCTCGACCTTCCGGCCTCCGTTCGTGAACACGCCGCGGACCTGCCGGTCGTCGAGCGCCGTCCACTCGATCGGCGCGCCGACGATCGCCCCGGGGGCCAGCACGACGAGGTCGTTGAAGACCGTGACGGTCTCGCCCTGGTCCATCTCGGGTCCGGCCGCGTCGACGACCGTGGACACCGAGAGCACCTTCGCGCACATCGAGGCGGTGGCGCCGGCGTACGCGTGCAGCACCAGCACGGGCAGCCCGGCGCGGCTCGTCTCCAGCAGGAAGAACCGCCGCGGGTCGGCGCCGAACGTGTTGACCTGCTTGCCCGTGATCGACATCCACGCGGCGTCGGGGCCACTGCGGATCCGGCCGTGGAAGTCGGCGCGGACGCTCGTGGGCCGCGGCCGGCCGACCGCGCCCGACGCCCGGACATAGGCCGCGATCCGTGCCGGGAGGTCGCGCAGGTCCTCCTCTGTCACGACCCGCGCGTCCGTCCCGACCGCCTCGAGCGCGTCGTCGACGTGTCGGTGCCACTGCGCGTGCAGGCTGAAGGGCCCGCGCAGCAGGAACGAGTAGACGGCGACCAGCAGCAGGAAGACGTTCACGACCGTCCCGCCGCTCGACACGTCCCACGAGGTAAGGATCGCGGCCTGCGAGACGAGTGCCGCGACCACGGCGAGCAGCCACCAGCCGACCACCCGCCCGAGGGCGGCGAACAGTGCGGTGACGAGCAGCAGGATCGCCGCGGCGAGCCACAGCAGGCCGAGCCCGTTCGACGGCTCCAGGGTCGGGTCGTCGGCCCAGCCGAACCGCTCGGCGGCGCCCAGGAGATGGATCAGGCCGTGCACGGTCACGATGATCACCACGGCCCAGCGAAGGAGATTCGTCATCGTGATCAGCTCCTGCTCCCACTGTGCTCCCGAACGGGCTCACTCGCACATGGTCCGCGCGGATGACCGATTCCCCGGTTGTCACACTCGGGCCGCGCCGAACGTCGAGGGAGTGACCGACGAACGTGGAAGGGTGATCACCGTGGACCAGGACGAGCAGTTCGAGGCGGAGCGACCGCGGCTCGTGTCGATCGCGAGCCGCGTGCTCGGGGACCCGGCCGAGGCGGAGGACATCGTGCAGCGGGCGTGGCTGCGACTGCACGGGACCGAGACCGAGATCGACAACCTGCCGGCCTGGCTGACCACGGTCACCACGCGGCTGTGCCTCGACCGGCTCCGGTCCCGCACGCCGCAGCCGGTGGACGACCTCGACCCCGGCGAGACCGTGGACGACCCCGCCGACGACGTGGCGCTGGCCGACACGGTCGGCATCGCGCTGAGCGTCGTTCTCGACCGGCTGACGCCGGGCGAGCGCGTCGCGTTCGTGCTGCACGACTCGTTCGGCTTCGAGTTCCCCACGATCGCGCAGCTGCTCGACACGACGCCGGCCGCGGCGCGCAAGCTCGCCTCGCGGGCCCGCGCGAAGGTCCGGCAGCCGGCGGCCGAGGACGCCCTCGCCGACTGGGAGGTCGTGGACGCGTTCATGGCGGCGGCGAAGAACGGCGAGTTCGACCGGCTGCTGCAGCTGCTGGCTCCCGACGCCCTCGTCACGGCGGACGACGCGGCGATCCTCGTCGGCACCCCCGAGCGGATCGAGGGTCGCGGCGACGTGGCGGCGTTCTTCAACGGCAGCGCCCAGGCAGCGCTCCCCGTGTTCGTCGAGGACCGGCCCGGCACCGCCTGGTTCCACCTCGGCGACGCGAAGGTCGTCTTCGACTTCACCGTGGCCGACGGCCTCGTGCGGGGCATCACGTTCCGCGCCGCACCCGAGGTGCTCGAGCAGGTCGTGCGCCGCGACGGCGCCGATCCGCGCTGAATGGTCACACTCGCGCCCTCCCGATCGTCAGACGAGTAGAAGAACCGCTTCGAAGGAGAACACCATGAAGACCATGACGTGCCGCGAGCTCGGCGGCCCCTGCGACCTCGAGCACCGCGGCGAGACGGCCGACGACGTCATCCAGGCCCAGGACAAGCACCTCAAGGACGCCGAGAAGTCCGGCGACGCCATCCACCAGGCAGCGCGCGACGCCATGAAGGGTCGCTGGCGCCACCCCAAGAAGTCCCTCGGCTGGTACAACGACATGAAGAAGGCGTTCGCCGACAAGCCCGAGGACTGACGCCGCACCGCCCTGCGGGGGGACGGATCCTTCCTGCCTTCGGGTCGCTCCGGCGACATCTGGGTACCAGGATCCGTCCCCCTCGGCGCGTCCCCGGGGCACCATGAGGCATGGCCACGCGCTTCGACGACCACTTCGACGACTCGGACCTCGACCGCTCGGTGTGGCTGCCGCACTACCTCCCGGCCTGGAGCTCGCTCGACGCCACCGCCGCGGACTACTCGGTGGCCGACTCCTGCCTGACCCTGCGGATCGGCCCGGGCCAGGGCGTCTGGTGCGAGGACGACCACGAGCCGCCGCTGCGGGTCTCGGGCGTGCAGAGCGGCAACCACTCCGGACCGGTCGGCAGCACGCAGGGTCAGCAGCCTTTCCGGCCCGGCCTCCGGGTCCGCGAGAAGCAGTCCGAGCACTGGGGCTGGACCCCGCGGCTGACCGGACTCGAGATCACCGCGCGCATGGACCTCTCCCCTCGGTCGATGGCGTCGTGCTGGCTGGTGGGCCGCGAGGTCGACCCGCGCGAGTGCGCCGAGATCTGCGTGTTCGAGGTCTTCGGCGACACGATCGTCGCCGGCGAGTCGGCTGAGGTCGGCGCCGGACTCCACGCGTTCCGCGACCCGGTAGCCCCCGAGGACTTCGCCACCTCACGGGTGCCGATCGACGTGAGCCGCTTCCACACCTACGGCCTGGAATGGACGCCCGACGAGGTCAGCTTCTCGGTCGACGGTCGCCTCCTGCGCACCTGCCCGACCCCGCCGCGCTACCCGATGCAGGTCATGCTCGCGGTGTTCGACTTCCCCGAGCGTGGCGGTCCCGATGAGGCCGCCCACGTGCCCAACCTCGTGGTCGACCGCATCCGTGAGACCCCGTGAGAGATCCGTCCGTACCGACGCAACGGAACTGCTGGCGAGCGGGTTCGTGCAGGTCTACCGTGGCCTGATGCGACGCACTTGGGGGATCCTGCTGCTCGTCCTCGCGCTGAGCGCGACCGCCGCGCCCGCCGTGGCGCAGACGAAGACCACGAGGGACCCCCGCGGCGGCGGATCGAGCCTGCTCGACATCCACCGCGTGAAGGTCACGAACAACGCCAAGGGCGTGCGGATCACGGTCACGATCGACCCTGTCGACTGGGTGACCTCCAGTCCCCTGGGCGACTTCCGGATGCTCATCGACACCAAGAAGGGTGGCGGCGCCGAGTTCGCGGAGGCCTTCGGGATGCCGGGCGACGGCGGGTTCTCCGCGCGCCACGGCTCGAAGCGGTTCAAGAAGAGCTGGCGCACCTACCCGTCGGTGGGCCGGTGCGGCAGGACCGTCGCCGAGAGCTGGGACGTCCAGAAGGGCGTCATCACCGTCCACATCCGCCCGAAGAAGGGCTGCCTGTACCACCCGAAGCTGGTCCGTGTGAACGTCCGCACGCAGCAGAGCGGCTACTACGAGGGCACCACGTTCCATCCCAACGACCCGCCGCTCGTCGATCACCTGCCGGCCAGCGGCGCGTACACCCCGTGGGTCCGTTACACCCGGAGGTGACCGCGCGGGACTGCACCGTCCCGGACTAGCCGCGGCCAGAGACGACCTCGTGCGCCATGCGTCGCAGCGTGGTGAGCACGGGCTCGTAGAGCAGCGTGCCGACCACCAGCCGCTCGGCCGCGACGATGGGGTCGGCCTCGGCCACGACGCGCGGGACGTCGACGGCGGCCACGGACTCGGCCGCCCGGAGGTAGGCGTCGAGGACCTCGTCCGTAGCGGGGAAGTCGAGCTGCTCCAGCGTGTCGAGGGCGGCGGCGAGCGTGCGGCGGTGAGGGCTCTGCGCCTCCAGGTGCCAGTCATGCCGCGCGAGGAGGGCGTCGACCTGCTCGCGCGAGTCGTCCGAGGGGTTCTCGGCGACGGGCGTCGAGAGCGGCCACTGGGCGATCCCGCGGGCCTCGTGCTCGGAGACCGACGCGTCGAGCGCCGCGACGACCGCCCGCACCTCGTCGAGGGCAAGTCCGGCGACCTCCGTCAGGGCGCGGACCAGCCGCAGCCGGCGCAGGTGCGACTCGTCGTAGCGGGCCCACGTGGCGCCCTCGGTCTCGCCCGGAGGGACCAGGCCGGCGCGCAGGTAGTACTTGATCGTCGCGGTCGACAGGCCGCTGCGGGCGGAGAGCTCGGCGAGGCGCATGGGGACATCTTGACAGATCGGATAGTCCAGGTCTCCAATAAATGGGATAGTTCCACTATCCGAACATTGGAGCCCCCATGGAATCCCTGCTCTCCGACGACTCGCGGCAGCTCGCCGGCATCCTCTTCCTCGCGCTCGTCACGGTGGAGACCGGCGGCCTGTACATGGTGCGCATCGTCACCGGCCGCGAGGACGTCACTTCCTTCCAGGAGAAGTTCGCCCGGGCCGGTCACGCCCACGCCGGCGTCCTGCTCGTCCTCGCCCTGGTCTGCCAGCCGTTCGTCGACGCCACCACACTCACCGGGATCTGGGAGTGGCTCGCCCGCACCGGCGTCGCGGTCTCGGCCCTGCTCATGCCGGGCGGCTTCTTCTTCGCCTCGATGGGCCGGGGACGCACGCGGCCGAACGCGCTGATCGCGCTCGTCTTCGGCGGTGCCGCGCTGCTGGCCGTCAGCCTCACGACCCTCGGCATCGGCCTGCTCACGGCGTGACGGGGCGCAGGTCAGGCCCCGCCGAGCTCCATCGCCTCGCGAGCGATCGGCGGCGGCGCATGGAAGTCGAAGGCACGGAACAGCACCGCGTGGTCGACGCCCATCCGGCGACCCTGCATCGCCGTGATGCCCGTGATCATCGGGCGCGGCGGCGGGTGGCCGGGGATCCCGGCGAGGTACTGGCCGTGCGCCTCCAGCGACGCGATGCCGCGCTCGAGCGGCTCGCCCGTCACGTCGACTCCGTGGGTGGGACGGTTGTCGCCCGAGACCAGCAGCCAGCGCGGCGACCACGGCTCGAGGCCCTCGGCGAGCAGCTCGGGGAACACCCAGCGGTTGCCGGCGTCGCGCAGGCCGTCGATCGCCGCGAGACCGGCGACGCGGTGATCGGCCTGGTTCAGCCCCGCGACGAACTCGACGTCCCACGAGCCCACCAGCACCGCGTCCGGGCGGAAGCCGCGGATCGACATCGCGATGTCGCGGCGCATCGCCAGGGAGTACTCCAGGATCCCGTCCGGGTAGTCCAGGAAGTCGACCTGCGACACGCCCACGACCTCGGAGGCGGCGATCTGCTCGTCGCGACGCAACTCGGCGGTCTCCTTCGGCGACAGCGCGTCCATGCCCGCCTCGCCACGGGTCAGCAGGAGGTAGGCGACGTCGACGCCCTCGCTCGTCCAGCGCGCCACGGCCGAGGACGTGCCGTACTCGACGTCATCCGGGTGGGCCACGACGCACAGGATGCGCTCGAACGCGTCGTCGGGGAACGGCGGGAGCAGCTCGTCTGCGCTCATTCTCGGAATGTACGCCCGGGCGCGCGCGGCGTACATCCCTCCTAGGGTGGGCGTCATGTCCGACGTCTGGCCGCTCGTGCATGCCGAGCGCGAGGCGCTCGTCGCCGACCTCGGGCAGCTGCCGGAGTCCTCGTGGGAGCTGCCCTCGCTGTGCGACGGATGGACCGTGCACGACGTCGCGGCGCACCTGGTCGACACCGCGTCGACGACACGGGTGGGCTTCGTCGCGGGACTCGTCCGGGCGCGGTTCGACTTCCATCGCCAGAACGAGCGGGGCGTCCGCCGCCATCGCGGCGCGAGTCCTCACGAGACCCTGCGCCGCCTGCGCGACGTCGCGCACCGGACCTCCACGCCGCCGGCGCCGCTCGACAGCCGCCTCGTCGAGGAGGTCGTCCATGGCGAGGACATCCGCCGGCCTCTGGGACTGGTGCGCGCCTACCCGCAGGAGGCGGTCGTGCGCGCGTTCCGTCTGCAGGAGCGCACGACCGTGGCGTTCGGCGGCGGCAAGGAGCACCTCACGGGCGTCCGCATGACTGCCACGGACGCCGACCTGGCGGCGGGCGACGGGCCCGAGGTCCGAGGACCGACGCTGTCGCTGCTGCTCGCCCTCTCCGGCCGCCGCGTCGCCCTCGACGACCTCGACGGTCCCGGGGTCGAGCTGCTCGCGAATCGCCTCAGGGACGGATGATCACGCGGCCGAGGGGCTGACCCGACGTCGACGCCTCACCGAACGTGGTGCGCGAGCCGCAGGACAGCGTCCGCGACAGGTGCGCCGAACATCACGGCGTCGTTGTGGTCGCCGGTCAGCACGACCCGCTCGAACAGCGAGGGTGCACCGTCGGCGACGCGCTCGCTGAGCTCGGTCGGCACGACCGTGTCGTGGTGGCCGTGGATCACCGTGACGGGCACGTCGCTGGCGGCCAGGTGCTCCGAGACCGGGAAGCGGTCGCGCAGCAGCATCCGCACCGGCAGCCACGGGTAGTGGTGCGCACCGACGTCGGCCAGCTCGGTGAACGGCGAGCGCAGCACGATTCCCGCCGGTGTCGTGCGCGCCTGCAGCGCGGCGACCACGCCCGAGCCGAGGGACTCGCCGAACAGGATCGTGCGATCGGCCGGGTACCCGAGGTCGGCCAGCGCCTCGAGGGCGGCGTCCGCGTCGGCCGCGAGCCCGTCCTCGCTCGGGCGCCCCGGGTTGCCGCCGTAGCCGCAGTAGTCCATCAGCAGGACCGCGAGACCGCGCCGGCTCAGCTCCTCCGCGAGACCCGTGCGACTCAGCCGGTTGCCCCCGTTGCCCGGAGCCAGGAGCACCGCCAGACCCGTGTCGGTCTCGGCCGCCGGAACGAACCACGCACCCAGCTCGAGCCCGTCCGCGGTGCTCAGCGTGACGTCGCGCGCGCCGGGGACCGCCTCCGCCGCCGCGGGCACCGGCTCCGCGTCGGGGAAGTAGATCAGCTGGCGCTGCAGCGCCCACACGGCCGCCACCCCCATCCCGACCAGCACCAGCGCCACCGCGAGGGCCCGGACGAGCCATCGGCGCGACGGGCTGGTCATGCCTCATGCTCACCGTCCGCGGCCCGCTCGGCAAGCACGCCGAGCGGCGGCAGCCTTGGCAGGACCCGCCTAGGCTGAACCCAGTTCCCACTCCTGGAGGTCCCCGATGAAGTGCCCCAACGACGCGACGACCCTCGTGATGAGCGAGCGGTCCGGCGTGGAGATCGACTACTGCCCCGAGTGCCGGGGCGTGTGGCTCGACCGCGGCGAGCTGGACAAGATCCTCGAGCGCGCCGAGCAGGACGCCACCCGCACGGCGGCGCCGCAGCGGGACGACCGCTACGCGCCGCGCCCGTCGTACGACGACCGGGACCGCCGATACGACGACCGCAGCAGCGGCTACCGGGGCAAGAAGAAGAGTCACTGGCTCGGCGAGCTGTTCGACTGAGCCATGCGCCGGCCAGCCGCGCTGCGTGACGCCTACCGGGCGAGTGGTGCGGACCGCCCGTTCGGCGACCCCCTCCCCGCGCACGGCGTCGCGATGGAGGGCTACTTCTGGAGGTTCGCCGACCCCGCCTCCGGGCGCGTCCTGATCGCCCTCGACGGGGTGAACCGCGCGGCCGGCGGCACGTGGTCGACGCTCGGCGTGGCCTCCCACCCGAACGGGTTCCTGCGCACGACGGCGCACCCCGTGGGCGAGGCGGACGCGAGCGGGCTCGGCGTCGTCTCCGGAGTCGCCTTCCGCGGCTCGCCCGACCGCCTGCACGTCGATCTCGGACCCGACGCGCGGATCGACGTCGAGGTCCGGCAGCCGGTGCCGTGGCCGCGCCGCAGCCTCGGCGGCTCGAGCATCTTCCAGGCCGTCCCGGGCCTCAACCAGTACTGGCATCCGTGGCTGCTCGGCGGCTCGGCCCACGGCGAGGCGGTCGTCGGCACGCAGACCTGGGAGATCGACGGCTGGCAGGTCTACGGCGAGAAGAACTGGGGCAAGGGCGGCTTCCCCGACGCGTGGTGGTGGGGCCAGGCGCAGGGCTTCGAGGACCCGTCGGTGTGCGTCGCGTTCGCGGGTGGCGAGGTCTCGGCCGGCCCGCTGCGCACGACCGTGACGGCCGTCGTCGTGCTGCTGCCCGACGGGCGGCTCGTGCGGCTCGGCGACCCGGTCGTGTCGCCGGTGCGCGCCGAGGTCAGCGACGAGCGCTGGTCCCTGCGCGGCCGCAGTGCCCGCTGGCGGATCGAGATCGAGGGCTGGGGCGACCTCGCCGCCGCCCACGTGCTGCCGGTGCCGGTGCCTCGCGAGCGCCGCAACGTGCCCGGCGCGATCGAGCACCTCGGCGCCCGGATGCACGTCACGGTCCACCACCGCGACCGGCTGGTGTGGCAGGGCGAGTCGGGCCTCGCCGCGCTGGAGCATGGCGGAATCGACCGTGCCCGCGCCGAGGTGACTCGACGCGGGCACGGGGAGGAGGCGGTGGACGCGCCCCCGGTGGGGCTCAGAGAGCCGTGACGACCTGCTCGTGCTCGAGGCGCGGGAGGCGGTCGAACCAGGCGTTCTCGCCCGGGTGGCCGATGTTGACGACGACCATCGTCTTGTAGCCGGTGCCGGCCAGCAGGTCCTCGTCGATGCCCTCGGCGTCGAAGCCGGTCATCGGGCCCGCGGCCAGGCCGGCGGCGCGCACGCCCATGATGAAGTAGCCGATCTGCAGACCGGCGTTGAGACGAGCCGTGGCCTCGCGCGCGACCGGGTCCGGGAACCAGTCCTTGGCACCCTCGGCGTGCGGGAAGACGGTGGGCAGGTGCTCGTTGAAGTCGGTGTCCGCGGCGAGGATGGCGACCAGCGGGGCGGCGGCGGTCTTGTCGCGGTTGCCGTCGGCCATGTGCTTCAGCAGGCGCGCGCGGGCGTCGTCGCTGCGGACGAGGACGATGCGCAGGGGCTGCGAGTTCATCGCGGTCGGGCCGAACTTCACGAGGTCCTGGATCGCCGCGACCTGCTCATCGGTCACCGGCTCGTCGGTGAAGGAGTTCGCGGTGCGGGCCTGACGGAACAGCAGGTCCTGGGCGTCTGACGAGAGCTCGAGAAAATCGTTCATGATTCAACTAACGTCTGCTCGGGGCTCGAACCTTCCCGAGCGCGCACGTGTCCCTTCTCACGTGCGCCGCAGGCTCATGCGCTCGCGGTGCGCAGGCGGACCTCGCGCTCCATCCGCTTCTCGTGACGCTCGCGTCCCTTGATGGCCTCGCGCTCACGGCTCTTCGGCGGCGCCTTCGTCACGAGGTCGTCGAGCAGACGCCGGGTGGCCTCCGCGATCTCGTCGACCGCGCGGTCGAACGCCTCCTGGTTGGCGCGCGACGGCTTCGTGGACCCGCTGACCTTCCGCACGAACTGCAGCGCGGCCTCGCGGACCTCCTCGTCCGTCGTCGCCGGCTCGAAGTTGTGGAGGACTCGGATGTTGCGGCACATGCCTCGACGGTAACCCCGCGGGGGCGTGCCGAACAGGCCCGCATCTTGCGACGATGGGCGCCATGAGCGCGCTCTCACCGCGGCTGGCCGCAGTCCTCGAGGCGCTGCCGCTCGCGCCGGGTCTGCGGGTGCTCGAGATCGGCGGAGCGCCCGGCCCGCTCGCCCGCGCGATGGCCGCCCGGGTCTCCCCCGGCGGCTTCGTCCTCGTGGTCGACCGCTCGCAGCGGGGTGTCGCGGCCACCCGCACCGCCTGCGCCACCGAGATCGCGGCGGGTGTCCTGGGCGTGCGCCACGCGTCCGCCGAGTCGTTCAGGCTCGAGCCCGGAGAGGACCCGTTCGACCTCGTCGTCGCGAACCGCGTCGGCGCCCTCGACGGACGCCATCCCGACCTCGAGGACGCCACGCTCGCCGCGCTCCGCGCCGCGACGATCCCCGGCGCCCCGCTCTACGTGGACGGACGGCTCGTCGCACCATGAGCGGGCCGCGCGCTGCTACGGTCGGAGGGTCCGTGCAGCACAGCGAGGAGGTGGTACCCGTGAACACATCACGACGGGTGCTCCCCTCCGGGGTCACGGTCGGACGATAGGTCGTCCGGGAGCGCCGTTCCTGCACTCCCGAAAGGCACGACCATGCAGTTCCTCTCCGAGCAGCGCCACGACGGCGTCCTCGAGCGCCACCTCACTCACGACGACGTCCCCGGCATCCTCTGGACGCCGGACTCCGGCCCCGCTCCCCTCATCCTCCTCGGACACCCCGGCGGGCTGCAGCCGATGCACCAGCGGCTCCTCGGCCGCGCGCGCGACGCGGCCCAGCACGGCTTCGCCTCCCTGACGATCGAGCTGCCCGGCGCGGGTGTCCGACCTCGCATCCCGGAGCTGGAGCAGGCCCGCACCGATCTGCGCTCGGCCCTGGCCGAGGGACGTCCGGTCGACGACGCGATCGTCGATGCCCTCGTCCTCACGCTGGTCGACCTGGCCGCACCCGAGTGGCGCTCGGCCCTCGACGCCGCACTCGAGCTGCCCGAGGTCGAGGGGCCGGTCGGCATCTCGGGCGGCGTGATCGCGCTGGCCGTCCGGCTCGCCGTCACGGACCCGCGGATCGCGGCGGCGCTCCTGTTCGCCGGCAGCTTCGTTCCCCGGTCGACCTTCGAGGAGGCGCGGCGGCTGCGCATCCCCGTGCACGTTCTCCTGCAGTGGGACGACGCGGGCAACGACCGGCAACGGGCCCTCGACCTGTTCGACGCGTTCGCCACGGCGGAGAAGACCCTGCACGCCAACATGGGCGGCCACACCGGGGTGCCGGCGTTCGAGGCCGACCCCGCGATGGCCTTCCTCGTCCGCCACCTCTGGCCGGGCCCGACGGTGGGACAGTAGGCCCATGGTGGACGGTTACTCCCTGCACGGAACGGCCCCCGACGAGGTCGCCTACCTGCGCCTGCGCGAGGCGTCGGGGCTCACGCCGAAGCGCCCCGACCAGGCCGGCCCGGCGCTCGCCGGCGGCTGGGCGGCGTGCCACGTGGTGCACGAGGCCAGTGGCGAGACCGTGGCGATGGGCCGCGTCATCGGCGACGGCGGCTGGTACTTCCACGTCGTCGACATGGCCGTGCTGCCCGACCACCAGCGCCGCGGGCTCGGCGACCTCGTCCTGTCGCACCTGCTCGACGTGATCGCCACGGACGCTCCCCCGGGCGCCTACGTCTCGCTGATGGTCGACCCGCCCGGCCGCCGCCTGTACGAGCGCCACGGGTTCGTCGACAGCGCCCCGAGGTCGGTCGGCATGGTCCTGGCGGACGAACGATGAGGCATTCCGCCCCGCTCGGCTACCCGAATGCCTCATCGTTCGTCCCCGGGGCACCTCAGGGACGCGCGAGGGTGGCCGCGTCCGTGTTCGCGCCGCAGACGACGACCGCGACGCGCTCGCCGGGCTCCGGCACGTAGCGGCCGGAGTGCAGCGCGGCGTAGGCCGCGGCGGCACCGTGCTCGGACGGCACGCGGAACTCGTCCCACAGCGCCGTCCGGGCTGCGACGATCTCGTCGTCGGTGACCATGACCGGGACCGGCGCCTCGGCCTCGACGGCCGAGAACGCGAGATCGCCGAGCCGGCGCGCGCCGAGTGAATCCGAGGCCACGCCGGAGACCGCGACGTCCACGGGTCGCCCGGCGTCGATCGCGCGGTGCAGCGTCGGGCACTGCTCGGGCTCGACCACCACGACGCGCGCCCGGCCCAACGCGGACGCCGCGACGCCCGCGTACAGGCCTCCGCCGCCCACCGCGACGACGATCGTGTCGATCGAGGGCTCGTCCTCGAGCAGCTCCTCGGCGAGCGTGCCGGCTCCGGCTGCGACGTCGACCTGGTCGTAGGCGTGCGCGAGCGCCGCTCCGGTCTCGTCGGCGAACTCGACGGACGCACGGTGCGCCTCGGCGAACTCGGCTCCCACCCGGCGGACCTCGGCGCCGTACGCCTCGATGCGGTCGACCTTGACCTGCGGCGCCGCCTCGGGGACGAACACGTTGGCCCGCACGCCCAGCTCGCGCGCGGCGAACGCCTGGGCGAGGCCGGCGTTCCCGCCGGACGCCACCACGATGCCGGCGTCGGTGATCTCCCCCGACTCGAGTCCGGCGAGCTGGCGGTTGAACGCACCGCGCGTCTTGAACACGCCGCAGTGCTGGAGCAGCTCGAGCTTGAGCCACAGGGAACCGTCCGCCGAGGTCTGCCACAACGGCGTGCGCCGCACGCGTCCTTCGATCCGGCTCGCCGCCGCCTGCACGTCCCGCCTGGTGACCGTCACGCCCTCCAGTATCCCGTGCCTAGACTCGGGCGGTGCCTCCCCGTTCGCCGCTGCCGCCCCGTCACGGGCTCCAGGCGGCCTGGCTGCGCACGCCCGACCGCGATCCGCAGGGACCGCCGTGGCCGTCGATGGTCGCGTGGCTCGAGCACGAGGTCGCGCCGCATGCCGACGTCCACGCGATGCTGGCGGACGAGCGCTTCGTCTACGACGACCTGACGCCCGTACGTGTCGGCGATCCCTACGCGCCGCACACGTTCGTGTGGTTCCACCGCGACCTGCGCGACGAGGTCGAGGTCCCCGGCGAGATCCGAGTCCTGCACCGCGACGAGCGGGTCCTCGTGGTCGACAAGCCGCCGTTCCTCTCGACGATCCCGCGCGGCCGCCACGTGCTGCAGAGCGTCGTCGTGCGGCTGCGCACCGAGCTCGACCTGCCCGAGCTGACCCCGCTGCACCGGCTCGACCGCGTCACCTCGGGCGTCCTGCTGCTCGCGACCGAGCGCCGCTGGCGCGGGCCGTACCAGACGCTGTTCGAGCACCGGCAGGTCAAGAAGACCTACCGCGCCCTCGCCCCGTGGCAGGAGGCGCTCGAGTCGCCGGTCGTCGTCCGCAACCACCTGCGCAAGGACCGGGGCGCCCTCCGCGCCGAGGTCGTCGCCGACGCGCCGGTCAACGCCGAGACCCTCGTCGAGTTGGAGGAGCGCCGCGGCGACCTCGCGGTCTACCGCCTCAGTCCCCGCACCGGACGGACGCACCAGCTGCGGATGCACCTGGCCGGGCTCGGCAGCCCGATCGTGAACGACCCGCTCTACCCGACCGTCGCCGACGTCTCGGTCGACGACTTCTCGAGCCCGCTCCAGCTGCTCGCGAGCGAGCTCGAGCTCACCGACCCGGTCGACGGCACCGAGCGCCGCTGGGTCAGCGGCCGGACGTTCCCGCTGGCGTGACTCAGTGGCCCCCGCCGATGGCGGCGGGACCGGCCTCGCGGCGGATGTCGATGACGTGCCCCGTCATCGGCGCGACGAGGACGTCGAGCGAGCGACGCGCGACCTCCTCGGACGACAGCAGCGTGCCCTCGGGCTCCTCGCCGAACGCCTTGGTGCGCATCGGCGTGCCGGTGCGCTCGGGGTTGACGCAGTTCACGCGGACCTCGCCGGCCCACTCGTCGGCCAGCGCCTGCGTGAGGTTCACCGTGGCCGCCTTCGCCGAGGAGTACAGCGAGTAGCCCTTGCGGCCACGCGTGTAGGACGACGACGTGAACAGCAGCAGCGAACCGTTGGACTCGGCCAGCAGCGGGCGGAACTCCTGCGCGATGAAGATCGGGGCGAGGTAGTTGATCTCGGTGGCGGCCCAGATCGTCTCCTCGGACGTGTCGGCGAGGTCGCCGATCGGCAGCACGCCGGCGGTGTTCACGACGAAGTCGACCCGGCCGGCCTTCTCCACCACCTCGCGCGCGGCCTCGGCGACGTCCTCGCGGCGGTCGACGTGCGTGCCCGTGGACGAGCGGGAGAACGCGAACACCCGGGCGCCGTAGGACTCGGCGAGCTTCGCGATGTCGCCGCCGATGCCGTAGGAGCCGCCGAACACGACCATCGTCCTGCCCTCGAGCGCGGCGCGGTACTGCTCGTCGTCGAGCTCGTCCGGCGTCTCGGCCGAGGCCAGCTGGAACAGCTTGTCGGCGATGTAGACGTCGATCGGCTCGGTGACCTTCATGTTCCGCTCGTGGCCCTGGACGACCGCGATCGGCACGTCGGGGCGGTAGCGCAGCACCACGGTGCAGTCGTCGGTGGCGGTGAAGTCGGGGTCCTGCCACGCCTTCTCGTAGGCGTCGCGGATGATCGAGGACCGGAAGGCCTGCGGGGTCTGGCCGCGGCGCAGCAGGTCGCGACGCAGCACGTCGGAGATCGTGTCGAGGTCGCCCGTGCGCTCGTCGTGCACCTGCACCACGGTGTCGGCCGACGGGATGGCGGTGTCGACGGCCTCGTACGTGCCGAGCGCGGCGACCACGTCGGAGATGATCGTCTGCGACACGAGCGGGCGCACCGCGTCGTGGAACAGGACGTTGCACTCCTCGTCGCCGAGCGCCTGCAGCGCCAGGCTCGTGGTCTCGTTGCGGGTCGAGCCGCCCTCGAGCACCTGGGTGACCTTCGGGTAGGCGCCGTCGCGCACGATCGCGTGCACGGGGTCCAAGTGGCCCTGGGCCATGAGGATGATGATCTCGTCGATCGCGTCGGCGGCCTGGAACACCGAGATGGTGTGCTCGAGGATCGTCTTGCCGGCGATCTTGATCAGCTGCTTCGGGATCGCCAGCCCCACGCGGGTCCCGGTGCCACCGGCGAGGATCACGGCCACGTTGCGCAATTCGGTCACCCGTCGAGGTTACCGGGGAGGAACTCCTTCAGGCGCCGGGGCGCATGACGGCGTCCTGCTGCTCGCGCTTCCAGGCGCGGAAGCCCTCCTCGGTCTCGCCGCGGCGCCAGTAGGCCGAGACGGAGATGTCGGCGCGCTCGACGCGGCCGTCGAGCAGGTAGGGACGCACGGACTTCAGCAGCGCGGACTCGCCGTGCACGAAGGCCTGCACGCGACCCTCGGGCCACGGCCAGGCGCGCACCGCGTCGTCGAGGAGCGTGGTGGAGCCGGGCGTCGCGCCGTCGCGGTGCAGCCAGCGCACGTCGACCTCGCCCGAGCTCGGCAGGTCGACCTCGTGGCCCGGACCGTCGATCTCGACGAACGCCGTCGCGCGGGCGCCGGGCTCGAGGGCCGCGAGGGACGCGGCGATGGCCGGGAGAGCCGACTCGTCGCCCACGAACAGGTGGTGGTCGGCGTCGGGTCGGGGCCGGTACGCGCCGCCGGGGCCGCGGAACCGCAGCGTGTCGCCGGGCTGCGCCGAGAGTGCCCAGGGCCCGGCGAGGCCCTCGGTGCCGTGGGTGACGAAGTCGATCGCGAGCTCGCGGGCCTCGGGATCCACCCACCGCACGGTGTAGGTGCGCAGCACGGTGTCGTCGCCGTCGGCGAACGCCAGCTTGACGTAGGTGTCGGTGGAGTCGAGGTGGTGCGCCAGGTACTCCTCGAACGCGGCTCCGCCGAGCACCACGCGGCGCAGTCGCGGCGCCAGGTCCTCGGTGCGCTGGACGGTCAGTTCCACCTCGGTCTTCTGAGCCACGCTGTGTAGCCTAAACCGCGTGACCCAAGGCTTCGATCCCACGACGTTCGACACCCAGATCCGCCCGCAGGACGACCTGTTCCGCCACGTGAACGGGCCCTGGCTGCGCGACACGCCGATCAAGCCCGACCGGGCCACCGCCGGAGGGTTCGTGGACCTCGTCGACGAGGCCGAGATCCTCGTCCGCTCCATCGTCGAGTCCTGCGCGGCCGAGCCCGAGGACGACGAGCAGCGCAAGATCGGCGACCTGTTCGCCAGCTTCATGGACACCGAGCGCATCGAGCAGCTCGGCGCCGCTCCCCTGGCCGACGACCTGGCCGCCATCGACGCGATCGACTCGATCCCCTCGCTCGTGCGCACGATCGGCGCGCTGGAGCGCTCGGGCGTCAACAGCATCATCGGCCTCTACATCGCGCCCGACCGCGGCCAGCCCGACCGCTACGTCACGCACGTGGTCCAGGCGGGCATCGGTCTGCCCGACGAGTCGTACTACCGCGACGAGCAGTTCGCCGAGATCCGCGACGCCTACCGCGACCACGTCGCCGCGATGCTCCAGCTGGCCGGCTTCGACGACGCGAGCGACCGCGCCGACCGTGTCCTCGAGCTGGAGACCGCGATCGCCTCGCACCACTGGGACCGCGTCGCCGTCCGCGACGCCCAGAAGACCTACAACCTCAAGACGTTCGCCGAGCTCGGCGCGCTGACCCCCGCCTTTGACTGGCAGGCGTGGGCGCAGGCCGCCGGCATCGACCTGTCCGTCCTGGCCGAGGCCGTCGTCTCGCAGCCGTCCTACCTCGAGGGACTCCAGGGCCTCCTCGACGAGGGGTCGCTGCCCGCGTGGCGCGACTGGCTGCGCTGGCAGCTGGTCCACGGCGCCGCGCCGTTCCTGTCCGACGACTTCGTCGAGACCAACTTCGCGTTCTACGGCAAGACCCTGCAGGGCACCGACGAGCTGCGTCCCCGCTGGAAGCGCGGCATCGGCTTCGTCGAGGGCTCGATGGGCGAGGCCGTCGGCAAGATCTACGTCCGCACCGAGTACCCCGCGGAGGCGAAGTCGCGCATGGAGGAGCTCATCGCGAACCTCCTCGAGGCCTACCGGATCAGCATCCGCGAGCTGCCGTGGATGAGCGACGAGACCAAGCAGCGCGCGCTGGCCAAGCTCGACGCGTTCACGCCGAAGATCGGCCACCCCGAGTCGTTCAAGGACTACGCGGCGCTCGAGACCGACCCGGCCGACCTCGTCGGCAACGCGCGTCGCGCGCAGTCGGTGGCGATGGACCGCGAGCTGGCCAAGATCGGCCAGCCCATCGACCGCGACGAGTGGTACATGACCCCGCAGACGGTCAACGCCTACTACAACCCGACGATGAACGAGATCGTCTTCCCCGCCGCGATCCTGCAGCCGCCGTTCTTCGACGCCGGGATCGACGACGCGGTGAACTACGGCGCTATCGGCTCGGTCATCGGCCACGAGATCGGCCACGGCTTCGACGACCAGGGCTCGCAGTACGACGGCACCGGCGCCCTGAGCAACTGGTGGACCGACGAGGACCGCGCCGCGTTCGACGGCCTCGCCGCGAGGATCATCGCGCAGTACGACGACCTCAGCCCCGAGAACGCCGACGGCCAGACCGTCAACGGCGCGCTCACGATCGGCGAGAACATCGGCGACCTGGGCGGACTCGGCATCGCGTACCTCGCGTTCAAGCTCGCGCAGGAGGGCAAGCCCGCCGACCCGATCGACGGCCTCACGCCGGACCAGCGCTTCTTCCTGGCGTGGGCGCGCGCGTGGCAGGGCAAGGTGCGGCCGGCCGAGACGATCCGTCGCCTCACGGTCGACCCGCACTCGCCGCCGGAGTTCCGCTGCAACCAGGTCGTGCGCAACATCGACGCCTTCTACGAGGCGTTCGGCGTGACCCCGGACGACGCGCTGTGGCTCGACCCGGCCGAGCGCGTCACGATCTGGGCCTGAGGTGACCTGGGCGCACCAGCGACGCGCCCTGGGCACGCTCGCGCTGGCCCAGGTCGTGGGCGGCATCGGCAACGGCGCCGGACTCGCCGTGGGCGCCCTGCTCGTCGAGGACGTCAGCGGCTCGGCCGGCTGGGCGGGCCTCGCCGTCGTCGCGATGACCCTCGGCGCCGCCGGCTTCACCGTGCCGCTGTCGAACCTCGCCGTGCACCGCGGGCGTCGGCCCGCCCTGACCGCGGGCTGGCTCGGCGGCGCGCTCGGCGCGGTCGCCGTGATCGCGGGCGGCGAGTGGCGCTCGCTGCCGCTGCTGCTCGTCGGGTTCCTCCTGTTCGGCGCCAGCACGGCGGCCAACCTGCAGTCGCGGTTCGCCGCCGCCGACCGGGCCGAGCCCGCACAGGTGGGCCGCTCGATCTCGCTGGTCGTGTGGGCCACGACGATCGGGTCGGTCGCCGGCCCCAACCTCACGGGTCCGGGCGCCGCGGTCGCCCGCGCACTCGGCATCCCCGAGCTGGCGGGCCCCCAGGTCTTCTCGGCGCTCGCCTTCACGGCTGCCGGGATCCTCACGTGGGTGCTGCTGCGGCCCGACCCGCTTCCGCGCCGCGACGCCGCCGCTCCCCCGCCGCCGCGGATCGCGGCCGCGCTGCCCCACGTCCGCGGCGCCACGGCGATCGCGATCACGTCCGTCGCGTTGTCGCACGCGGTCATGGTCGCGGTCATGGCGCTGACGCCGGTGCACATGTCCGGCCACGGCGCCGAGCTCTCGATCATCGGCCTCACGATCAGCCTGCACATCGCCGGCATGTTCGCGCTGTCGCCGCTGTTCGGCTGGCTGTCCGACCGCTGGGGTCCCGAGCCCACGATCCTGCTCGGGCAGTCCGTGCTGATCCTCGCCTGCGGCATCGCGGGCACCGCCGGCTCGTCCAACGTGCAGATCACGATCGGCCTGATCCTGCTGGGCGTCGGCTGGTCGATGTCGGTGATCGCCGGCGCGGCCCTGCTCACCCGCAGCGCCGCCCCGGAGGTCCGGCCGCTGGTGCAGGGCTTCAGCGACCTCACGATGAACCTCGCCGGCGCCGCCGGCGGCCTGATCGCCGGCCTCGTGGTCGCCGTCTGGAGCTTCGGCGCGCTCACCGCCGTCGCCACCCTGCTGACGGTTCCCGTCGTCGCCACCGTCGTGCTCGCGTCCCGCGCGCCCGCTCGCGTCGACTGACGGATTCCCCGACACTCACCCTCGGCGGGCAGCCGGGACCACTAGGCTCGCCGCGTGACCGATCAGATCAGGTTCGTGCTCCCCGAGTCCGACATGCCCACGCACTGGTACAACATCGTCCCGGACTTCCCCACGCCGCCGCCTCCGCCGCTGCACCCGGGGACGCACCAGCCGGTCGGTCCCGACGACCTCGCGCCGCTGTTCCCGCCGGAGCTGATCGCCCAGGAGGTCACCTCCGAGCGCTTCGTCGAGATCCCCGAGCCCGTGCGCGACGTCTACCGCCAGTACCGTCCGTCGCCGCTCGTGCGCGCCCGGCGCTGGGAGCAGAGGCTCGGCACCTCGGCGCGCATCTACTACAAGTACGAGGGCGTCTCGCCGGCCGGCTCGCACAAGACGAACACGTCCGTGCCGCAGGTGTACTACAACGCCATCCACGGCATCACCCGCCTGACCACCGAGACCGGCGCGGGCCAGTGGGGCACGGCCCTGGCGTACGCGTGCTCGCTGTTCGGTCTCGAGTGCGAGGTGTGGCAGGTCGGCGCCTCGTTCGACACCAAGCCGCAGCGCCGCACCCTCATCGAGGTCTTCGGCGGCAAGGTCCACCGCTCCCCCAGCCGCCTCACGGAGTTCGGCCGCTCGTTGCCCGAGGACCACACCGGCTCGCTCGGCATCGCGATCAGCGAGGCCGTCGAGGTCGCCGCGCAGGACGAGACGATCAAGTACGCGCTCGGCTCGGTGCTGAACCACGTGCTGCTGCACCAGACGATCATCGGCGAGGAGGCGCTCAAGCAGCTCGCGCTGGCGGGCGAGGACGGCGCCGACCTCGTGATCGGCTGCGCCGGCGGCGGCTCGAACTTCGCCGGCCTCACCTTCCCGTTCCTGCGCGAGAAGCTCGCCGGCCACCAGTCGCCGCGGATCCTCGCCGTCGAGCCGGCCTCGTGCCCCACGCTCACGCGCGGCGAGTACCGCTACGACTTCGGCGACACGGGCGGCATGACCCCGCTGATGAAGATGTACACGCTGGGTCACGACTTCGTCCCGTCGCCGATCCACGCCGGTGGCCTGCGCTATCACGCGATGGCGCCGCTGGTGTCCCACGCCGTGCACGAGGGCCTGATCGAGGCGACGGCGCTGCACCAGAGCGAGTGCTTCGACAGCGCCATCGAGTTCGCGCGCACCGAGGGCATCGTCCCGGCGCCCGAGTCCTCCCACGCCCTGGCCCAGGCCCGCCGGGCCGCCCTGGAGGCCGCCGAGAACGGCACCGAGCCGGTCATCGTGGTGGGCCTGTCCGGTCACGGTCTGCTCGAGCTCGGCGCGTACGACTCGTACCTCAACGGCCGGCTCGAGGACGACCCGCTCTCGGACGAGGACCTGCAGGCGGCCCTGGCGAACGTCCCCGTCATCTGATCTGATGCGGGGCATGGCGATCGAGGTGCGCCCCGCCACGGAGTTCGAGGACGTCCGCACGATGGTGGGGCCCAAGCGGCCCGACGCCGACGTGTGCTGGTGCCTCAGCTACCGCGTGCCCGGCAAGGTCAACCGCGAGCTGCACCGTCAGGCCCGCGGCGAGAAGGTCCGCGAGCTGATGGCGCAGGGGCCGCCCGGCGTGCTGGCCTACGACGGTGACGAGGTCGTCGGGTGGGCCGCGATCCACCCGCGGGCCGACACCTCCTTCGCCACGAACCGCAAGATCCCGCACGTCGACGACCTCGAGGTCTGGAGCCTGTGGTGCGTCCGCGTCCGCCCCGGCCATCGCGGCCAGGGCATCGCGCACCACCTCGTCGAGGGCGCCGTGGCGTACGCGCGGTCCGAGGGCGCGCCCGCCGTCGAGGCGTACCCCGTCGACAACGAGGGGGCGAAGGTCGACCTCACGATGGCCTACGTGGGCACTCGCGCCCTGTTCGAGCGCGCGGGCTTCACGAAGGCTGCCGACACCGACTCGGTCCTCAACCGTTTCCCGCGGGTGCTGATGCGCCTCAGCCTCTGAGCGGCCACGGCGCGCGCTGACCGTCCGTCCCCTCGGCGATCGCGAACACGGCGGTCTCCAGCTGGTCGAGCAGGTCGGGCACCGAGTCGTCACAGGCGTCACAGCCGCACACGGGCCAGTTCCCGACGGACCTCGCTCCCGCACGGACCTCGACGCTCGGCAGCGTTCCCGCCGGGTGGATCACGGTCAGCACGGCGCCCGGGCCCGTCGGCGTGAGCGTGACGTTGGTCTGCTCCCCCACGACCTCCTCGGTCCGCTCGACGTCGTACCGGCGCTCCAGGTGGTCGAGCAGGGCGCGAGCCGTGGTGACGAGCGGCTCGAACCGCTCCGGATGAGCGCACTCGCTGTACAGCTCCTCGGGCGGGTCCTCGCCGATGTCCCACCGGTCGCCGTAGGCGATCGGACGGCCCTCGGCGTCCAGCCAGGCGCGGTGGTCGAAGCGTGGCCGCACGTAGTCGCGCAGGAGCCGCCGCGGCACGGGGAACGGGAGGACGTGCGACTCGAGGTCGGCGCCGATCACCGAGGCCGTGCCGAACTCGTCGACGACGACGGTCACCTGCTCCGTCGTGGCCTCGCCGATGCGGACGGGCATCAGCTTTCCGTACGGCGTCGTGAGGGTGTGCTGCTCTGCCAGGTATCCGATGCCCCGATCCTCCAGCGCCTGCTCCGCCTCGTGCCAGTCGAGCCCGCGCGGCGTGACCTGCTGGCCGAGCAGGTCGTGGGCGACGACGTCGTCGCCCACGATCTCCAGCCAGCCGACCACCTCGCCGTCACCTCGGCGGTGCGGGATCCATCCCTCGGGCAGCATGCGCCAACTCTGTCAGAGTCCCGTCGACCATCTCCAGCACGCGGTCGCAGTGCCCGAGGACGTCGTGGTCGTGGGTGACCATGACGACCGCGACGTCGGCGTCGCGCGCCCGGTCGGCCAGGACCTGCACGACCTCGTGGCTGCGGCGGCGGTCGAGGGCCGCGGTGGGCTCGTCGACCAGCAGCAGCGAGGGGTCGTTGACGAGGGCGCGCGCGATGCCCACACGCTGGCGCTCGCCACCCGACAGGTGGCCCGGGCGGTGCGTCGCCCGGTGCGCCATGCCGACCGCGTCGAGCACGGGCACGGGATCGACACGCCTCCGGCCGGCCAGCCGTCCGGCAAGGCGCACCTGGTCGGCGGCCGACAGCGCGGGCAGCAGGTTGCCGGACTGGAAGACGAAGCCGATGGTCGCCAGGCGGAACCGCGCCGCCGCCCCCTTCGACAGTGTCGAGAGGTCGGTGCCGTGCACGCGGACCGAGCCCGAGTCGGGCTGCGACAGGGCACCGGCCACCGCGAGCAGCGAGGACTTGCCCGAGCCCGACGGTCCCACGACCGCGACGAGCTCTCCGGGGCGCACGGTCAGCGAGACGCCGTCGAGGGCGCGCACGCGCGAGTCTCCGTCGCCGAGCTCCAGCGTGGCGTCGACGATCTCGAGGGCGGGGGTGGTGTCAGTGGTCATCGTCGGCCTCCCAGCGCGGCGAGCGGGTCGATGCGAGTGATGCGCAGCACCGAGACGGCTGCGCCGAGCAGGCCGAGCACGATGGTGAGCGCGGAGGCGACGGCGATCGGGCCGGCCTCGAGCTCGAACGGCATCGCGTCGGGCATGACGGCGCCCATCGCGACGCCCGCGGCGACGCCGATGCCGGTGAAGACGACCAGGACGAGCGTGGCCTGGGCGAGGCTGTCACGCAGCAGGTAGCGACTGGAGGCGCCCATCGCGCGCAGCACCGCGAGGTCGCCGGCGCGCTGGATCGTCCAGACGGTGAAGAAGGCGCCCACGACGAGCGCGCAGATCACGTAGAGGAAGACCTGGATCATGCTGAGCGTCATCGTCTCCGCCTCGTACCCGGGTGAGGCGTTGAAGGACTCGGTGAGCGTCATGCTCGTGGTCCCGGCCTGCTCGTCGATCGCGGCGAGGTCCGGCTCGGCGCCGTCCTGCGCCTGCACGGCGATCGCGCTGTAGAGCGGGTAGTCGGCCGCCGCGACGGTCGCGGCGGTGGGCGCGCCGGGCTGGACGGCGTTCGACGCGATGAGCTGCCACGTCTCCAGCGGCAGGTAGGCGACGTCGACGTGGCCGAAGGTGGCCTGTCCCTCGGTGAACCCGACCACGGTCAGCTCCACGTCGATGCGGTCGAGCGTGACGACGGTGCCGATCCGGACGCCGTCGTCCTTCAGCGTCTCCGAGACGACGATGCCATTCGGTGTGCCGAGTCCCTCACCGCTGGACGTGCCCGGGTTCAGGAAGCCCCCGGCGTCGACACCGAAGAGCGTGAGGTCGACCTGCTGGCCCTCGTCGGTCGTGGAGTTGACGATGCTGACGCCCATCGGCTCGGCCGCGTCGACGCCCTCGGCGTCACGCCACGGCGCGAGCTGGTCCTCCTCGAGGATCGAGCGGCTGAAGGCGTTGTCCTTCATCGTGCCCTCGTCGAAGGCGAAGGCGGTGACGGGCATGGCCTTCAGCCCTGACACACCGTCGTTGACCAGGCCGGTGGACAGGCCGGACAGCAGGACGACGAGCACGGAGATCAACGAGATCACCGTGCCCATCAGGGCGAAGCGGCCACGGGCGAACCGCAGCTCGCGCAGCGCCAGGAACATGGGACTCCTCGAGGGTCGGCGCATCCCGACACACTGTCGGGAAGATACCGACAGTGTGTCACTCGACCCCTGAGCGGTCAGTCTCGGGGCAGTCCCGACTCCAGCAGCGCGACGACGTCCGCGGCGGTCGACGCGGGATCGGCACCGTGCTGGACCGCCTGGACGCCTGCACCGAGGACACCGTGCACGAGGGGCACGAACCGCGCGGGCGCCCCGAGCTCGGCCGTCACCTCGGTGACCGGCCGCAACAGCTCGTCGTGCAGCACCATGAGGTCGTCGAGCCGGGCCGGCGAGAACTCGGCCTGGCGCAGGTGACCCTCCAGGTCGTGCTCGCCGTCGCCGGTCATCCGCATCGTCGTCTCGACGAGAGCCCGGAGCCGCTGCAGGCCGGGCTCGACGTCGCGCAGCGCCTCGGCCAGCGACTCGTTCCAGCGGCCGAACGCCTCGATCGCGACGGCCACCAGCAGGTCGTCCTTCGAGGGGAAGTAGTCGTAGAAGCTCGACCGCGACATCCCCGCACGCTCGGTGACCGTGCGGGGGTTGAGCCCCGCCGCGCCACCCTCCTTCAGGACGGCCTCGGCGGCGCGCACCAACGCGGCACGCTGTGCTGCGCGGTGCGCGCCGACCGTGGGCGCGGAGATCTTGGGCATCGGCCCATTATGGCCTGACGGTGACCTTCCGGGGCGCCGACGTCGAGGCCTTCGTCTGCGACGAGCCCACGTAGACCGCGCGGATCCGCTGGCCACCGGTCGAGCGCAGCCGGACCGTGGCGACGGCCTTGCCGTTCCTCAGGCTCACGGTCTTCAGGACGCGCCCGCCGGACACGAACCGGACCTTCCCCGAGGGCACGTGGCCCATGGCGCGGACGGTCGCGACGACCTTGACCGGCTTGCCACGCTTCACACTGCCCTTCGCGGCGAGCGACGTCCGGCTCGCGGCCTTGACGACCGTGACGGTGACCGGCGTGCTCGTGGACGCCGCCGCCGAGGCCGAGCCCGTGAAGCGGGCCGTCAGGCGGTGGGTGCCGACCGCGAGGCGCGGCAGCGTCACCGTGGCCCTCCCACCCGCCACGCGAGCCCGCGCCACGACCTTCGAGCCGTCGCGCAGCTCGACCGAGCCGGAGGTGGCCGCTCCCCCGAGCGTCACCGTGGCGGCCAGGCGCGCGCCGTATGCGGCACGCGACGCCGACACCCTCAGGCCCGTCGTCGTGGCGAGCTCCGCGCCGAACGCGTCGGAGGCCTGGCCCAGGCGCAGGAACACCGTCTCGCCCGTGGCGTCCTTGAGGCCGTCGTTGTCGGTCACGGCGTACAGCGAGCCGTCGGCCGCGATCGTGAAGCCCTCGAGCTTCTCCTGCGTCCAGCCGTTCGTCGCCCGCAGCTGCGGCAGGACGTCGATCGCGAGTCGCTTCTCCACGACCGGCAGCTCCTCGGCGGAGTCCTCCGGGACCGAGAACGTGTAGATCCGCTTGTTGCGGGCGGCGGGGCCGTTGAGCTTGTCGCGCTCGATGACCGCGAAGGTGTCGTCGTCGATCGCCGTGATCTCCGACAGGCCCACCCAGTCGCCGCTACCGCGCAGTGGGCTCTCCAGCTCGTAGCCGAACCAGTGGAACGTGCCGTCGGCGACGTCGTACCGCCCGATCCGCACCACGTCCTCGCCGGTGAGCGGGCGCTGGAGGGCGAACCAGACGTGCTCGCCGTCGGCGTCGTTCGTGGCGGTCACGCCCTCGAGTCCCCACTTGCCCAGTCGCGCCGTGACGTCGGCCGGCAGCGGGACGCGCTCCCGCACGGCTCCGGCGTCGTCGGTGCGCACCAGCGCGTTCGCCGGGCCGGTCGCGCCCTCGGAGGCGAGCCAGAAGCCACCCTGCGGGCGCTTGAACAGGCCTTCGATGTCGAGCGCCGCCGGAGCCCCTCCGTCCGTGACCGCCACCGAGTCGGTGATCCGAGCCGGGGTGGCCGAGACGTCGACCCGGTAGAGCGTGCCGTTCTTGATCACGGTGTCGGCCGCGGTCCACAGCGTCTTCGCGTCCTTCGGGTCGCCGGACAGGGCGCCGAGCGCCTGCCAGCCGATCGGCGCGCCGCCCTTGTCGTCCGACACGATCGACGGGAACGCTGCCGTGCCGGGCTCCCAGGAGTAGAGGCCCACGGTGGCGCGGACGCCGACGCCGGCGTCGTCCGTCTCGCTGGACACCGCGAAGAGACCGCGCGACGGGATCGGCAGCAGGCCCTCGGGGCCGTTCGTCGTCGGCATGATCTGGACGAACTCCGGGTCGGCCGGATCGCTGACGTCGTACACGGCGACGAAGTTGCTGCGCTCGGAGCCGACGAAGGCGTACGGCGTGCCGTCGAACTCCGCGACCGCGAGGCCCTCCGGCTCGGCGCCCTTCTTCGCGGCCCGGTCGTCGTTGTGCAGGCCGTGTCTCACGGCGATGCGCTCGAACGTGTTCCCGGCGTCCCACACGACGTCGCCGTCGGTGTCGAACACGGTCCAGCCGCGCGTGCCGCCCTTCCAGTCGCCCTCGTTGGCGGTGGCCAGGTGGTCGTCGCCGATCCAGGCGACGGCGTCGGGCTCGCGCGGGGCGGCGGCCAGCGAGTCGGTCAGTGAGATCGCGCCGTCCTTCTTCGCGTCGACGCCGGACAGCGCCACCGAGCCGGCGCTGAAGGCCTTCTCGACCTCACCCGTCGCGGTGTCGATCAGCACGATGCCGTTGTTCTCCTGGAGGGTCACGGCGAGCGTGCCCTTCCCGTTGATGGAGACGTACTCCGGCTCCGGGTCCGTCGGCTCGGCGATCCCGGCGGCGCCGAGCACCGCGGGGTCGAGGTCGACGCGGCGCAGGCTCCAGTCGGCCGGCGCGCCCTCGAGGTCGAGCAGCTGCACGAAGCCCGCCGGGGCCTGCGGCAGGTCGCCCTTGGCGCGGCCGGCCGGCGTCGCGTCCTCGTCGCGCTGGTTCTCGATCGCGATCGCCGCCACCGACGTGCCGGGGTCGAGGGCGATGGAGTCGGGCTGCCCGCCGAGGTCGATGCTGCGGACCCGCACGCCGTCGGACAGGCGCACGACGTCGAGCCGGCCGCTCGGCTCGGTGAAGGACGCGGACGTGTCGACGACCACGAGGACGTACTTCCCGACGATGCTCACCGACGTGGGCTGGTCGTCGGCGTCGCCGAGCTCCTCCAGCGACAGCGAGCCCTCGCCGCGCGGCGACGACGGGTCGCTGATGTCGAGGAAGCCGATGCGCTTGCCGAGGGCGTCGGTGTACACCAGCGTCCGGCCGTCGTCGGAGACCGCCGAGATCTCGGCGACCGTCTCGGCCGAGGCGGGAGTGCCCGCGGGGACGTTCTGGAACACGGGGTACGTCGCGACCCGGTGGAAGGACTTCTCGGGCGCCGCGTCCGCGGCGGAGGTGGTCAGGAGCGGGAGGACCGTGGCCAGCACGGCGGTGCCGGCGAGGCACGCGAGGGAACGAGACACGGCGTCACCCTGACGGGCCCGGCCCAACTCCGGGCCGCGTCAGGCTGAACGCCGCGTGAACTCATTCCTGCCGGTCGGGTGGCGCCATGTCGCCGCCGGGACCACCGCCGGCCGGGCCACCGCCCCCGGGGCCGCCGCCCATGCCGCCGCCGGTGGACTCGCCCGCCGTGACCGACGCGACCTGCTGGCCGTCGACCAGCACGGTGTACGTCCGCCCCGCCTCGATGTCGTCGTTCGCGACCACGAGGTTCGCGGCCGCCTTGGCGAGGGTGTGCGTCGCGACCTCCCGGCCGTCCTCGTCCTGCACGGTCACCTCGGCCCCGGCGGCCGCGGTGCCCAGGCTGGCCTGGAGCCAGCCCTGCTCCGACCCGTCGGCAGGAGCCTCGGCCATGCCGCCGCTGCCGACCGCGACGAGCGATCCGCCGTCCACCGCCGTTCCGCCGGCGGCGTCGAGCGCGCCGTTCCCGTCGCGGGTCGGTCCGTCGACGACGACCGTGCCGCCCGTGATCGTGCTGGTGCCGTTCGAGTCCAGTCCGTCGCCCTCGGCATCCACCGTGACCGTGCCGCCCGCGATGACCAGCTCGACGCCGTCCTCGGCCGCCATCGACTCGCCCGAGCCGCTGGACGCGTTGATGCCGTCGTCCGTCGCCGTGAGGTCGACCGTCCCGTCCGTGATGCTCACGACCGTGCCCTGGATCGCCTCCTCGGAGTCGTCGACCGTGACCTCGCCGCCGGAGATCGCGACGACCGCTCCGGCGTTGATCCCCTTCGGCGACGGGTCCTGCTCGTCCGCCGGGGCGGTCGCGGTGACGTCGAGCGAGCCCGAGACCACCAGCGCATCGGTCGTGGCCGAGATCCCGTCGTCGCCCACGTCGGCGGTCACGGTGGCGCCGTCGAGCAGGACGTAGCCCGTGCCGTCCTCGGTGTCGTCGTCCGACTTGAGGCCGTCGCCGCCGGCGCGGATCTCGATCGTGCCGCCGTCGAGGGCGAGGTAGTCCTTGCCGCGGATGCCGTCGTCGCCGGCCTCCACCGTGATCTCGCCGCCCAGCACCACGAGCCCGTCCTTCGACGTGATGCCGTCGGCCTCCTGCGAGGTCACCGACAGGGCGCCCGAGCCCGCGATCGTCAGGTCGTCCGATGACCACAGGGTCGCGTTCGCCGCGTCCTCCTCCTCGTCGTCCGCCGCCGAGCCCGCGCCGTCGGACAGGGCGTTCTGCGATCCGTCGGCCAGCACGACGGTCACCGCGTCGGCCTGCGTCACGACGAGGGGCGAGTCCGACTCCGACGTGATGTCGACGCCGTCGAGCACGAGCGTCACCTCGCCGTCCCCCTCGCTCGACACGATGACGCGGCCGTCGTCGAGCGATCCGGAGAGCACGTACGTCCCGGCCGCGGAGATCGTCACCGTGTCGCCGGCGACCGTCGCCGCGCTCTCGACCGAGCTGGTGGACGCGCCGTCGGCGAGCGTGATGGTCGTGGCGCTCGCGGTGTCGACGGTGTCGTCGCCGTCCGCGTGCGGCTCCGCGTTGTCGGCGAGGGCCTCCTGAGCCGTCACGGCTCCCGTGGTCGAGGTCGATCCCGCGGCGCCCTCCTCGCCACCGCACGCAGACAGCAGCAGCAGTCCGGCGGCGGCTGTGGACAGGGCGATGCGGTGCTTCCAGGTCGAGGTCTTCATCGGATCTCCTTGAGGACGCGCGCCCACTTCAGGCGCGGCAGGTCGGGGTCGAGCGCGGCCAGGCCGACCGCGAACTTCGAGAGGGTGGTGGGTCGATGGCCCCGGCGCCACAGCAGCCGGTCGAACGCCGACGGGGTGGAGGGGCTCTTGGTCTCGACGATCGCGAGCCCCGGGCGCGCGAGGTGGGCGCCGCGGCCGCCGCGGAGGTCCGTCCAGCCGAGGTCGAGGTCGATCGTCACGCGGCTGCCCTCGGGCAGCAGCAGGGTGCGGCGTCGGTACGAGGTCACCACGACCGGCCGCAGGTCGGCGGCCGTCACGCCCGTGATCCGGCCGACCACCAGGGCCGCGTCGACGAACGCCGCGTCGAGTCCGGGGTGCTCGATCCGCTCCTTCACGGTGGTGCCGCGCGGTCCCGGGACCTTCACCTCGAGCCACGTCGTCCCGGCGTCCTCGTAGGACCGGGAGCGCACCTTGAACCGGCGACGGCGTCCCCGGCCCGCCAGGTGGAACGCCGCGAGGTCGGCGGTGTCGAAGTAGGTGGAGCGGTACCCGAAGGCGCGCCGCCCGTCGATCTCCAGCTCGCGCGTCCCCGGCGGGACGGCGTGGAGCAGCGAGGCCACCTCGTCCGCCGGGACCGTGTACTTGCGGTCGACCCGCGTCAGCAGCGCGGCGTCCTCGACGAGCTCGTCCAGCCCGATCGGCGCGAGCCGCTCGGGGGCCACGAGCGTCATCGGGCGCCACCGTGGACGACGAGCGTGGTCGTGTCGTTGACCAGGTCGGTGCGCCGGACCTCGATCCTCGCCGGCTCGGCGCCCAGCAGCGCCTCGAGGTGCGCGGCCAGCTCGCCGCGATCGGTGATGGCGCGGTCGATCACGAGCTCCTGCCGGCTGCCACCGGTCGTGAAGCGCTGGTGGTCGCCGACCCACAGCACGGCGAGCAGCGCCACCATGAGGGCCGGCGCGAGCCACGAGTCGGCCGGCGCGAGGCCGCCCAGCAGCCCCAGGGCGAGGGCCACGAAGTAGTACGCGACCTCACGCTGCGAGAGCTCCTCCGACCGCAGCCGGATGATCGACAGCACGCCGAAGATGCCCAGGCCGAGGCCGGCGCTGACGCCACTCGAGGACAGCACCGCCGCCACGGCGAGGACGCCGACGTTGACCGCGAGGTACGCCACGACGAGCTCGCGGCGGCCGCCGCGTGGGAGGAACAGGACGAAGACCATCACCGCGACGGCGACGAGGTCGGCTGCGTAGCCCAGGTAGGAGTTCATGGTGAACAGCAGACCAACGGCACGTCAGCCGTCCATGTGGGCTCGTTGTGCGCCTGCTGTGGGCGCGGGCGTGCGTCAGGGCACGAGGACGATCTTGCCCCGCACGCCGCCCTGCTCGCTGAGGCGATGCGCCTCGACCGCCTGGTCGAGCGGCAGCACCGTCCCGATCTCGACCTCGAAGGAGCCGGCGGCGATGAGCGGCAGCACGACGCCGAGCGCCTCGTTCCGCCAGCCCTGCTGCTCGGGCGTCAGCGGCTCGGGCGAGCCGCCGGACCACGCCTGCAGGCCCAGCTCGTGGTACTGCGCGCCCTGGACGATCGTGCCGATGCGGGTGCGGTCGACCAGCGCGAGGCTGGCCTCGAGGGCCTCCTCGGTGCCGGCGCAGTCGAGCGAGACGGTGTAGCCCTCCGGAGCCGCCTCACGCAGCCGGTCCAGCAGGCCCTCGCCGTACGTCACCGGGACCGCGCCGAGCTCCCGCAGCCGGTCGTGGTTGGCCTCGCCGGCCGTGGCCACGACCTGCGCGCCGCGCGAGCGTGCCAGCTGGATCGCCGCCTGGCCGACGCTGCCGGAGCCGCCGTGCAGGAGCAGGCGGTCGCCCGTCTCCACGCCCAGCGAGTTCAGCACCTGGTAGGCCGTGGAGACCGGCACGCCGAGCGCCGCCGCGACCTCGAAGTCGACGCCCGCGGGGAGCGCCGTGAGGTTCGCCGGGTCGGCCAGCACGTGCGTGGCGTAGGTGCCCTGGGTGTTCTGCAGGACGACCTCGTCGCCCGGACCGCAGCCGTCGACGCCCTCGCCGACCGCCACGATCACGCCGGCGCCGTCGAAGCCCGCGCCGCGCGGCTCCTCGAACGGCGGCGACGGCCGGATGCCGGCCCGCAGCTTCGTGTCGATCGGGTTCACACCGGCCGCACGGATCGCCACGAGTACCTGGCCCTCGCCGGGCAGGGGCTCAGGTCCCTCCGTGACCTCGAGGACCTCGGGTCCGCCGGTCTGGGTGTACGTCACGTAGCGCGCCATGCGACCAGTCTGGCGCAGACCCCCAGCGGGCGGCGACCGTCTCAGCCACGTCCGTCGAGGTCGAGCAGGCCCCGGCGGGCCGCCCTCACCAGCCGGCGCGGCACGCGGTGGACGTGGCCGTCGATCTCCACGGGGACGAGGTCGGCTGCCGTGGCTTTCCACGACGAGCGGCGGTGACGGGTGTTGCTGCGGGACAGCTTGCGCTTGGGAACGGCCATGACGGCTCCTTCGGAGAGGGATGTGGTCGGGTCAGGCGGCGCGGCGGATGGGACCGAGCCAGGCCTCGAAGCCGTCCTCGGTCACCTCCCAGTACGGGCCGCGCTCGTGCATCTCGGCATCGGTGAGCACGCAGGACGCGAAGGCGCGCTCGAGCTCATCGCGACCGTCGTCCACGCCGACGACCGTGATCCGCGTGAGCGGACGGGTACGCCCCCACGTCTCGGTCGAGCCGACGCTGAGCTGGCCGCCGGCACCGTCCCACACGCAGACCTGCCCCGGGCGCGACGGCAGCCAGAAGCAGCCACGCGAGCGCCGGGGACCGCCCCCGAGGACGGCGATCGCGTCGCGGAGCCGCTCGGGGTGGAACGGCCGATCGGACGTGAAGTCCAGCACCCAGGCGGACGCGAGCCCGCGGTCCGGCAGCGCGTCGCGACGCACCTCCGCGACCCACGACTCGTTCGCGCGGTGGTCGTGGACGCCCGTCACGAGGGGCCGCGCGTCGACCTGGCTGAACGACTCCACGACGGGGACGCCGGGCCGCGCCAGCGCCTCGAGCACCTCGCGCTCCTCGGCATCGAGCGCGTCCCCGACCGCCACGACGTCGGCGTACTCGACCATCGCGCAGGTGACCTCGGCCACGCCGCGGTTGTCGTCGGCGCGCACCGGGAGGTCGCGCTCGTTGACCAGGTCGTCGCCCAGGAGGTCGTCGAGCAGGGTGTCGCTCGACAGGGCGACCAACGACGCGGCGATCCGCGCGTGCGGCACCTGGTGGGGCGCCCAGCCGATCACGCGGCAGACCTGCACCGCCTCGGCCGTGACGGGCAGCTGGGCGATGATCGTCTCCCAGCGCCCGTCCGCGCCGAGCCGCTCCAGCGTGGGGACGACGTCCTCGCGGATCGCGCAGCTCACGCACGCGTGCTCGACGTCGATCTCGGTCCGCTCCACGACGCCCGTGGCGTCGCTGACGATGCGCCACAGCACCTCGCGCTCGGCGTCGATGACGTGGCGCACCGCGACCGCGCGCGGGAGGTCCCACTGCAGGGCGATCGCCGCGGCCGCCATGGGCTCGTCCTCGACGCCGCTGATGAGCACCACGGGCACCGCCTGCGACGGCGTCATCCCTGCCGCGCCTTCAGCCGCGGGTTCCGCTTGTTGATCACGTACGTCCGGCCGCGGCGTCGCACGACCTGCGACCCGGGCTGGTCCTTCAGCGACCTCAGTGAGTTGCGGACCTTCATCGACTCGCTCCTTCCGTGGGGGTTCCGTAGCGGCGTCGGAAGCGCTCGACGCGGCCCTCGGTGTCGACGACCCGGCCGCGGCCCGTCCAGAACGGGTGGCTGGCGCTGGAGATCTCCACGTCGACGACCGGGTGGGTCACGCCGTCGACCTCCAGGCGCTCGTCGCTCGTGAGGGTCGAGCGGGTCAGGTAGGTCGTTCCGGACGACTTGTCCCGGAAGACCACGGTCTCGTATCGGGGATGGATGTCCTTCTTCACGGTCTCCTGCTAACGTCGTAGTTGACAATGATTATCATTCTACATGATGGAGGTGCGCATGTCGCGTGTCTGCCAGGTCACCGGCGCCCAGCCGGGATTCGGTCACCGGGTCTCCCACTCCCACCGCCGCACGAAGCGACGGTTCGACGTCAACGTCCAGACGAGGCACTACTGGGTGCCGAGCCTGAACCGTCGCGTCACGCTCACCCTCAGCGCCCGCGGCATCAAGACGGTCGACCGCCGGGGCATCGATGCGGTCGTCGCCGACCTGCTCGCCCGAGGGGTGAGGATCTGATGGCGCGGCGCGGTCACGACGTCCGGCCCATCGTGAAGCTCCGGTCCACCGCCGGGACCGGGTTCACCTACGTCACGCGCAAGAACCGGCGCAACGACCCCGACCGGCTGCTGCTGCGCAAGTTCGATCCCGTCGTCCGTCGGCACGTCGACTTCCGGGAGGAGCGCTGATGGCGAAGCGGTCGAAGATCGTCGCGAACGAGCGCCGGAAGGAGGTCGCGGCCCGTCACGCCGTCCGCCGGGCCGAGCTCAAGCAGGCCGTCCGGACGGCGACCACCCCGGACGAGGTCCGCGCGGCGGTGCGCGCGCTGGCCCGGCTCCCCCGGGACGCCAGCCCCGTGCGAGTCCGCAAGCGGGACCAGGTCGACGGACGGCCGCGCGGGCACGTGGGCAAGGCGGGACTGTCGAGGATCCGGTTCCGCGCGGCGGCCCACCGTGGCGAGCTGCCGGGGATCACGAAGTCCAGCTGGTAGGCGTCGCCGGCACCGGAAAAAGCAGCAGGTCCGGATCCTCTGGGAGGATCCGGACCTGCTTCGGGTGGAGCATAGGAGATTCGAACTCCTGACCTCTTCCATGCCATGGAAGCGCGCTACCAACTGCGCCAATGCCCCTCTAACAACCTCCGTAAGATTACACGGCCGGTGCCGAGTTGCCCAAACCGGGGTCGGGTTCGTCGGCCTCGTCGTCCGACATGACCGGCTCGGGCAGGGATCCGGAGTTCCACTCCGAGAGGCGCCACTGCGACCACTCCTCGTAGCGGGCCTCCTGCAGCACCGACCAGTGGCAGTTCGACAGGCCGCCGAACTGGCGCCACGACTCCTCGGCGATGCCCAGGAACGACAGGATGCCCGTGCGCAGGACGGCACCGTGGGCGACGACCACGAGGGTCTCCCCCAGCGGCAGCGCGTCGAGGTGGTCGCGCAGCGCCGCCTCCAGGCGGGCACCGGCCTGGGCGTGCGTCTCGGCGCCCTCGATGCGGGTCTCGTCGCCGTCGGCCCACGCCTGCATCTCGGCCGGGAACCGCTCCCACGACTCGCGCCACGTCAGTCCCTCGCGCGCGCCGAACGCGAGCTCGCGCAGCCGCGGGTCGAGCTCGACCTCGAGTCCCGTGCGGTCGGCGAGCGCCTGGGCCGTGTCGGCGGCACGTGACAGGTCGGAGCTGACGATCCGCACGGGACGCAGCGACGCCAGACGGGCCGCGGCGTCGACGGCCTGCTGGCGGCCGACCTCGTCGAGCGGGATGTCGGTCTGGCCCTGCACGCGGCCGGCCACGTTCCACTCGGTGCGCCCGTGCCGCCACAGGATGACGCGGCGGCCGGGGTTGAAGCCGGGCTTCACGACAGCTTCAGGTCGATGGTCGGGCAGTCGCTCCAGAGCCGCTCAAGGGCGTAGAACGCGCGCTCCTCGGAGTGCTGGACGTGCACGACGATGTCGCCGTAGTCCATGAGGATCCAGCGCGACTCGCGCTGGCCCTCGCGGCGGATCGTCTTCGCGCCGATCTCGAGCAGCCTCTCCTCGATGGAGTCCTTGACGGCGTTCATCTGCGGCTGGTTCGACGCCGAGCACAGCAGGAAGACGTCGGTGATGGCCAGCTGCTCGGAGACGTCGAAGGCGATGATGTCGGCCGCCTGCTTGTCGGCGGCGGCAGCAGCAGCGGCACGAGTCAGTTCGATCGCGCGATCGGTGGCGGTCATGAGGGGTCCTTGGGTGGGTCGTGGGGTTGGTAGAGGCCGTGCTTGCCGATGTACTGGACGACGCCGTCGGGCACGAGGTACCAGACCGGCTCGCCGCTGTGCACGCGTGCGCGGCAGTCGGTGGAGCTGATCGCCAGGGCCGGGATCTCGACCAGCGTCACCCGCTCCTTCGGCAGGCCCTCCAGGGTGGACTCGTCCATCTCGTGGCCGGGTCGCGTACAGCCGACGAAGTGCGCCAGCTCGAACAGCTCGCCGTGGTCGCGCCACGTGAGGATCGCGGCCATCGCATCGGCGCCGGTGATGAAGTAGAGCTCGTCGTCCGGGTACGTCGCGGCCAGCTCGCGCAGCGTGTCGATCGTGTAGGTCAGGCCGGCGCGGTCGATGTCCACGCGGCTCACCCGGAAGCGCGGGTTGGCCGCCGTGGCGATGACCGTCATCAGGTAGCGGTCCTCCGGCGGCGAGACCTCACGGTCGGACTTCTGCCAGGGCTGGCCCGTGGGGACGAACAGGACCTCGTCGAGGTCGAACCACGACTGCACCTCGCTGGCGGCAACGAGGTGTCCGTGGTGGATGGGATCGAACGTGCCGCCCATCACGCCGATGCGGCGGCGACGGTCGGTCATGCTCAGGTGTGCTCGCGACCCAATCCGAACAGGAACGTGATGAGCAGCAGCAGCATCAGGACTCCGAGGGCGATGCCGCCGACCACCCAGTGGTTGATCGCGGCCTCGCCGTGTTCGGCCACTTCCTCGGCGGCCAGCATCAGATCGAGCATGGGCGACAATCTATCAGCGCGTCTGACCGGTGCCGGTCACCACGTAGGTGGTCGTGGTCATCTCGGTCAGGCCCATGGGCCCGCGGGCGTGCAGCTTCTGCGTGGAGATGCCGATCTCGGCGCCGAACCCGAACTCCCCGCCGTCGGTGAACCGGGTGGAGGCGTTGACCATCACGGCGGCCGAGTCGACGCCCATCGTGAAGCGGCGGGCGGCGTCGAGCGAGCGCGTGACGATCGCCTCGGTGTGCCCCGAGGTGTAGCGCCGGACGTGGTCGACCGCCTCGTCGAGCGAGTCCACCACGCGGGCCGCGATCTGCGCGTCGAGGTACTCGGTGGCGTAGTCGTCCTCGGTGGCCTCGTCGACCCCGTCGAACGCACCGAAGGCCTCGTCGCCGTGGATCGCGACGCCGCGGTGCTGCAGCTCCTTCACGACGCGGGGCAGGAACTCGTCGGCGACCGCGCGGTGCACGAGCAGCGACTCGGCGGCGTTGCAGACGCTGTTGCGCTGAGTCTTGGAGTTCAGGACGATGTCGAGCGCCATGTCGAGGTCGGCGTCCGCGTCGACATAGACGTGCACGTTGCCCGTGCCGGTCTCGATGACGGGCACGGTGGACTGCTCGACGACCGTGCGGATCAGGCCGGCGCCGCCGCGCGGGATGACGAGGTCGACCAGGCCCCGCGCGGTCATGAGGTCGGTGGAGGTGCTGCGGTCCTCGGCGCTGATGGCCTGGATCGTGTCGGCGGGCAGCCCGGCCGAGGCGACGGCCTCGCGCATGATCTCGACGATGACGGCGTTCGAGCGTCGGGCCGAGCGCGAGCCGCGCAGCAGCGACGCGCTGCCGGCCTTGAGACAGATGGCCGCGGCATCGGCGGTGACGTTCGGGCGGCCCTCGTAGATCATGCCGATCACGCCCATCGGCACGCGGATCTGCTGCAGCTGCAGGCCGTTCGGCAGCGTCGAGCCGCGCACGACCTCGCCGACAGGGTCGGGCAGCGCGGCGATGTCGCGCACGCCCTGCGCGAACGCGGCCACGCGGCCGGCATCGAGCGCGAGGCGGTCGATGACGTTCTCGGGCGTGCCCTCCGCCCGCGCCTCGGCCACGTCCTCGGCGTTCGCCGCGACGATGCGATCGGTGCCGGCGACGAGCGCCTCGGCCATCGCGGTCAGCGCCGCGTCCTTGTCCTTGCGCGTCGCGAGCGCCAGCACGCGCGCGGCGTCACGCGCGCGCAGAGCAGCCTCACGGACCTCGGTACCCATGCGGCGAGTCTAGTGGCGCGAACTAGGCTCGGGAGGTGCCCTCGTCCGACTCGCCGCTGCGCCGGTCCTGGCGGTCGCTGACCGAGTTCGCACCACACGGCCACGCCCACTGGATCGCGCTGCGGGCCGGTGTCAGCTTCGGCGTCCCGCTGCTCCTGCTGTGGGCGATCGACCGTCTCGACCTCGCCCTGCCGGCCACCTTCGGCGCCTTCACCGCGCTGTACGGGCGGGCGAACGCGTACCGGTCCCGCGCGGCGATGCAGACCTCCGCCGCGACGGTGCTCGTCGCCGCCGTCGCGCTCGGCACCACCCTCGCGGCCGCCGACACGGGCCCGTGGGTCCTCGTCGTGGCGCTCACGGCGACGGGCGCTGTCGCCACGCTCGCCTCGATCGCGTGGTCGTGGCATCCACCGGGCGCCCTCTTCCCCGTCTTCGCCGTGGGAGCCACGAGCAGCACCGGCGCCGCCGCGAGCGAGGTCCTGCCGCACGTAGCCGTGGCCGCGGCGACCGCGGTGCTGGCCCTCGTGGTGGGCACGCTCGGCGCTCTCACGCCGTCGCGTCGCAGGCCGCGGTCAGCCTGGGACGCTCCCCTGCACCGCGCGCTGCACAGCCCGCGCACCCTGGAGGAGGTCGCCCGGGTCGCCCTCGTCGTCGGAGCGGCAGGAGCCTCCGCCGTCGCGCTCGACCTCGGTCACGCGTACTGGGCCGCGGTCGGCGGCGCGGCCGTGGCCTCCGGGCCCAGCACCGGTCACCAGGTCCTGCGCGGTCTGCACCGCGCCGTCGGCACGACCGTCGGCGTGGTCGTCGCGGGCGGGCTGCTCGCCCTCGAGCCGAACCCACTCGCGACGATCCTCGTGGTCATCGTCCTGCAGGTGATCGCCGAGCTGCTGGTGGGTCGCAACTACGCCGTCGCCCTCGTCGCGATCACGCCGTGCGCCCTGCTGATGGTGAGCCTCGGCTCGGACGCCCCGGCCTCCACGCTCGTGTTCGACCGGGTGGTCGACACGGTGCTCGGAGTCCTCGTGGGACTCGCGATCGTGCTGGGGTGGGACCGCTGGTTCACCGCACGGCGGCGAGGATCTCGGTGATGTACCCCGCCGATCGCTCCGAGCCGATGATTCCGGGCGCCATCTTGTTCATGACGTAGGAGAACGTCAGTCCACGGTCCGGGAGCATCACGGTCATCGAGCCGCCCCAGCCGCCCCAGAAGCAGATCCGCTCGTCCGGGAGGTACGGCAGCGTCTCCAGCTCGGGCAGGGCGAAGCCGATGCCGAACCGCAGCGGCACGCCCAGCACCAGGTCGACGCCGTGCGACTGCTCGCGGAAGATCTGGTCGATCGTGCCCTTCGAGAGCAGCCGGACCCCGTCGACCTCTCCCCCGCGCGACACGACCGAGAAGGCACGGGCCAGCGCGCGGGCGTTCGTGTGCCCGTTGAGCGCGCCCAGCTCGGCCCGACGCCACGGGATCGTGTTCGCGGCGTTCGCGTCGGCCACCGGACCCGTGAACGTCTTGACCATCGGCGAGTCCATCGCGACGGCGCTCAGGTCGATGTCCAGCGGCGGCGGGGGCACGATCTCGGCGATCCGGTCGTCGTCCTGCTCGGTGGCGCCGATCTGCAGGTCGACGCCGAGCGGGCCCGCGATCTCCTCGGCCACGAACTGCGTGAGCGTGCGGCCGCTGACCCGCCGGACGATCTCGCCCAGCAGGTGGCCCTGGTTCTGCGCGTGGTAGCCCGAGGCGGTGCCCGGCTCCCACCACGGCGCCTGCTCCGCCAGCCGCGCCGTCGACGCCTCGCGGTCGAACATGTCCTCCAGCACGAACGGCTGCTCCCAGCCCGAGACGCCCGACGTGTGCGACATGACGTGGCGGACCAGCACGCCCTCCTTGCCGTTCCGGGCGAACTCGGGCCAGTACGTGGCCACCGGCGCGTCGAGGTCGACGAGGCCGCGCTCCACCAGCACGAGGACCGCCAGCGCGGAGATCTCCTTGGTGGTGGACCAGACATTGACGATCGTGTCGCGGTCCCACTCGCGGGTGCGGGCGACGTCGGCATGCCCGCCCCACAGGTCGACGAGGGTCTTGCCGTCGAGGTCGACGGCGATGGCGGCGCCGAGCTCCTCGCCGGACTCGAGGTTCGCGGCGAAGAGGTCGCGCAGGCGGTCGAAGCGGGGGTCGGCGGTTCCGTGGGGGGTCATGTCTCTCTCTTTCCTTCCGGTCACCCGAGCAGGGCGACGAAGACCTGGTACGCCGCGTCGGCGTCGGGGGTGCCGCCCGTGATGAGGTCGGCGTAGATGAACGACTCGGCCACCCGGACGACGACGAACGCGAGCTCGTCGGACGGGAGGTCGACCGGTCCGGGCGGCTCGGTCTGGATGAGCTCGCGCACGAGGGCGAGCATTCGTGCCTGGTTGGGCTGCTCGGATGTGGTGAGGATGCGCAGCGCCCGGGCCGGGTCACGGTGCAGGAACGCGCGGAACCAGGGCTCGTCGATCAGCAGCTGCACATAGGCGCGCAGGATGCTGGCGGCCCGGTGCTCGGTCCCCGGCGGGTGCTCCGCCACGACCCGGGGCCAGGCGATCTGCTCGGTGGTCTCCCACAGCGCGTCGGCGACCAGGCGGTCACGACGGCCCACGCGCCGGAACACGGTGCTGCGGTCGACACCCACTTCTGCGGCGACCTTGCCCACGTCGACCGGCTCGCCCGCGATCAGCGCGTGCCGGGCCGCTCGCACGAGCTGCTGCCGGGTCTGGTCCACGTCCCGCATCCTGCCGTATGACGTGGGTCACATGCAATGTTTTTCAGATTTGGTGCATCAGGTGGGCGGGAGCGCGTCGGCCCGGGCCGGATCCGTCGGGCAGACGTGCACGGGCTCCCCCGTCCACGCCGCGATCGCGGTGCGGTACTCCGGGGAGTGCTGGTAGCCGCCATGCGTCATCACGAGCGAGCCGGGATCGCCCGAGTCCGCGGGCCGCACCTCGAGCGTCGGGACGTCGAACACGGGGTGGTCGCGGTCGGAGTAGACGCGGTAGCCGAGCGGGTCGCCGCGGCGGAACAGGTTGACCCAGTGCGTCGGATCGCCGAGCTGGTGCCGCAGGCCGGTCGGCGCGGGCGACGCCTGCGGCCGTCCGTCGGGCACGTCCGGCCAGGCCTCGCCCAGCCTCGTCGGGCCCGGCGTCGGCACGTAGCCCAGGGCCGACGGACCCGCCGCCGCGGGGAACACGCGACCGTAGATCGCGCGGACCTGGCTGCCGTACGTGAGCAGCCGCAGCCGCGACGCCTGGCCGTTCAGGCGGCACGCCACCGCCACGCAGATCAGCGAGCCCTGACTGTGTCCGGACAGGACGACCGCCCGCTTCGGGTCGTCGCCCAGCGCCCAGCGTGCCCGCGCCGTGACCTCAGGGACGACCCGCTCGGCGTAGCAGGGCGGTGCGAAGGGATGGGCCGCCCGCGGCCAGAACGTGGTGACGTCCCAAAGGATGCCCACGTTGCGGCGCGCCGTCGGCGATCGCCGGACCCGCGCGCCGGCCATCATCAGGCCGATGCTGCCGAGCAGCGCGACGTAGAGCGAGATCGTCGCGAGCGGCCGCAGCCCCGGGTAGACCGACCACGGCGCCCGGCCTCCCGACGAGAGGGCGAGCGTCGCCACGGCCAGGGCCGTCGTCACCATCCCCGAGCCGTCCAGCAGACGCTCGGCGCGGTGGGCCAGGCCCGCCGCGAGGCGCGCGTCGGTCACTCCGTCGCGATCCTGCGACGGCACCCGGAGGCTGTCGCGGCCCACGAGCCGCCGGATCGCGGGACCGGCCTTCGTCCGGTAGCGGACCACCATCACGACGGTCAGCAGGCCGCCCAGCACGAGCATCGAGGACTGCATGAGCGGCGTCCACACGAGCACCTGGGGCACGACGATCGGCGTCTGCGGCGGATCGGAGACCTTGAGCGCCACCTTCCCGTCGGCGGCCTTGACACGCAGGCACGGCACGAGCGCGTCGTCGCGGACGCAGGAGGGCGAGACGTCGAGGGCGCCGGCGGTCCGGAACCCCTTCGACTCCCCCGTGCACGGCTCCTGCGCCGGGTACGCGGGGTCGTCGGCACGACCGAAGCACGACCCGACCAGCCGGACCGTCCGCGTGCCCGGCGGCAGCACGAGGACGGCTCGGTCGACGAGCGTCGAGGCGAAGGAGTAGGAGGCCACGCCGTCGCTCTCCCGGGACAGCGCGTCGGCACGGATGGTGCCGTGGGTGACCCGCACGGCACCGCTCTCCAGGACGATGCGGGCTCCCTGCAGGCGGATGTCGCCGGACAGCGCCAGCCGCCGCTCCCCCTGCGCCGAGACGGGTGACCGCTCGTTGCGCACGGTGATGAGGTCGGCCACGGTCTGGGTGTCGCCGTTGAGGAAGTTCGCCGCGGCCACCGCTCCCGCCGACGTGAACAGCAGCGCCACCATCGTCGCGGCGCCGAGCATCACCGAGGCCCCCGCACCGCCCCAGGCCACGCGACGATTGCGCTCCCTGCGGCTGCGGTTCCGGTGGAACACCAGCAGCACGACCCACGCCGCGACCGTCTCGACCGCCAGCACCCACGCGGGCACGAGCCAGCCGGACGCCACGACGAGCAGCACGCCGAGGACCACGACGCACGTCCAGCGCAGCCGCACGCGCCCGCCGACGAACACGATGACGTGCACGATCGTCAGCAGCACGAACAGCCCGATGAACCACAGGTTGGAGCCGTACCAGGCCAGGTCCTGCTGCGCGAAGGGCAGCTCGACCGTCCACAGCACGGCCAGATGCACCACCACGACGCCGAGCGCCGCCCAGGCCAGGACGTCGAGCGGCAGCCGTCGCATCATCCGTCCCGGACCCGTCCACGGGAAGACGCGGCGGCTGAGCCGTCCCTGGTGCGGCCGGTCGCGGTACTCCAGGTCGTCCTGGTCGACCGCCATCGTCCGCAGCACGACGACCGCCATGATGGCCGCCGCCGCCAGCGTCGTCGGCCACACCCGGGACGGCCCCTCGCGCACCAGCACGTGGATGCCGGTGAACAGCACGACCGTGGTCAGGCCGGCGGCGACGTGCAGGCGCTGCAGCCGGCGGGTGCGCTGCTCGCCCCGCCACATCAGGGGGTGCTCGAGGATGCTGGCCCGAGGCCGGCCACGCTCCTCGTCAGTCATCGTCACGTCCGCCTCGTGCACCGCCGCCTCGTAGCGCGCGAGGCTCTGGAACGACAGCGCGACGAGCGTGAGCAGGGCACCGAGCGGGACCAGCGACATCACCGCGATACGGGCGCCGGCCGACAGTCCGGCCACGCGGTCGAGCGCGTCGGGCAGGACGGGGCAGGCCACGGCGTTCGCGCGGAAGCACTGCCAGGCGACGAGGTCGATCGCGACGAAGCAGACGGTCAGCATCGCGATCACGGTGAGCAGCAGCGCGCTGATCCGGACGGCACGCATCCCCCACCGGGCCTGCCCGCTGTCCTCGCCGGCCTGGGTCCGTGCCCAGAACGCGAGGTTCACCAGCGCGAACGGCAGCAGGACGAGCCACAGGACCCGGGTCACCCAGCCGAGCACGCCGCGCACGCCCGAGGTGAGCTCGCCCCACGAGTAGGCCTCGAGTGCCATCCCGCGCGGCAGCGTGCGCAGCGGTGGGTCGGCGCCGTCGCGGATGCGGTAGAAGCCGGTCCTTCCGTCACCGGCGACCTGGACGACCTCGTCGGCCGGGACGCCCAGCATCAAGTCCGTCGGCGTGCCGCGCACGCCGTGCACGCGCAGCTCCATCACGACCGTGCTGGCGTCCTGACCGGACATGACCGACCTCCTGGGGTGACCGTGTCACCGAAGGAGAGTCACGGGCAAGCCCGCGTGATGCGTCAGGAGACGAGGATGAGGTCGTCGCGGTGGATGACCGCGCGCTCGCGCTCGGGACCGTGCTCGGCGGCGAGCTCGGCCGTGGAGCGGCCCAGCATGCCGGGCAGCTCGTCGCTGTCGTAGTTGACCAGGCCGCGCGCGATGACGGCGCCGTCGGGATCGACCACGTCGACGGGGTCGCCGGCGGAGAAGTCGCCCTCCACGCCCACGATCCCGGCGGCCAGCAGCGAGGCGCCGCGGTCGACGAGCGCCCGGCGCGCGCCCGCGTCGAGCAGCAGCCGACCTCTGGTCTCGCTGGCGTGCGCGAGCCACAGCAGGCGCGTGCCGCGTCGCTTGCCGGTGGGCTCGAACAGCGTGCCGACGGGCTCGCCCTCGACCGCCTCGACCGCGCGGGCGGCCGAGGTGAGGCGGACGGGGATGCCGGCGGCCGTGGCGATCCGCGCGGCGTCGAGCTTCGTGACCATGCCTCCGGTGCCGACGGCCGAGCCGACGCGCGCGACGTCGATGCCGGCGAGGTCGGCCTCGGACCGCACCGTGGCGATCGGCCGGGAGTCGGGCAGGTCGGGGTGGCCCGTGTAGAGGCCGTCGACGTCGGACAGCAGGATCAGCTGGTCGGCGTGGACGAGGTGGGCCACGAGCGCGGCCAGCCGGTCGTTGTCGCCGAAGCGGATCTCGGAGGTGGCGACCGTGTCGTTCTCATTGACGACCGGCACGACGCCCAGCTCGAGCAGCTTCGCGAAGGTCTGGTGCGCGTTGCGGTAGTGGCTGCGGCGCGTGACGTCATCGACGGTGAGCAGCACCTGGCCGACGACCAGGCCCGCGGCCGCGAAGGCCTCGGAGTAGTGCGCGATCAGCGCGCGCTGCCCGACGGCGGCCGCGGCCTGCTGCGTGGGCAGGTCGCGGGGACGGCGCGGCAGGCCCAGGGGGCCGAGGCCGGCGGCGATGGCACCGGACGAGACCAGGACGACCTCGTCACCGCGGGCACGCACCGTGACGACGGCGTCGACGACGGTGCCGATGCGGTCGGGGTCGAGGTGTCCGTCCGGCGTCGTCAGCGACGAGGAGCCGACCTTGACGACGACCCTCACCGCAGGTCCTCGTCGTCGAGCTCGTCGTCGCCGGGGTACTCCTCACCGATCGTCCAGTCCTCGAGGACCGTGCTGGGGTCGAACGGCTCGGGCTCGCGGCCCTCGGCACGCAGCGCGGCCGCCTCGAGCTCCCAGGCGCGACGGGCGGCGAGCAGCTCGCGACGCTCGGCGTTCGTGCGGCGCGTGCTCTGGTCGATGCGCAGGTCCTCGCCGCGACGGCCGAGCACCTCGGCGCCGGCGGTGATCGTGGGATCGAAGTCGAACACGACCTCGTCGCGGCCCACCTCGCCGGCGTGCGCGGCACCGATGACGATGTCGTCGCCGGCCTTGGCACCCAGGCCGAGCAGCTCGTCCTCGACGCCGAGGCGGTTGAGCCGGTCGGCGAGGAAGCCGACGGCCTCGTCGTTGCTGAAGTCGGTCTGGCGGACCCACCGGGCGGGCTTCTCGCCGACGACGTGCCAGCGGCCGTCGATCTGCCTGACCTCGAACTCGCGGCCCACACCGGAGGGCGCCGGCGGGCGCAGCACGATGCGGGTGGCCTCGCGCTTCGGCTCGGCGGCGCGACGCGCGGCGACGATCTCGGCCATCGCGAACGACAGCTCGCGCAGGCCGGCATGGCTGGCCGCGGAGACCTCGAAGACGCGCAGGCCGCGCTCGCGCAGCTCGCCGATCACGAACTCGGCGATCTGGGCGGCGTCGGGGACGTCGGTCTTGTTGAGGGCGACGAGACGGGGACGGTCGCTGAAGTCGACGTCGGCGTACTCGCCGTAGCGCGCGAGCTCGGTCTCGATCACGTCGAGGTCGCTGAGCGGGTCACGGCCGGGCTCGACGGTGGCGCAGTCGATCACGTGCACCAGCGCGGCGCAGCGCTCGACATGGCGCAGGAAGTCGTGACCGAGGCCGCGACCCTCGCTGGCGCCCTCGATGAGGCCGGGCACGTCGGCGACGGTGAAGGTGGTGTCGCCCGCGCGCACGACGCCGAGGTTCGGCACCAGCGTGGTGAACGGGTAGTCGGCGATCTTGGGACGGGCGCGCGAGAGCGAGGCGATGAGACTGGACTTGCCGGCCGAGGGGAAGCCGATGAGGCCGATGTCGGCCACGACCTTCAGCTCGAGCGTGACCGTGCGCTCCTCGCCCGGCTCGCCCTTGAGCGCGAAGCCGGGTGCCTTGCGCTTGCTCGACGCGAGGGCGGCGTTGCCCAGACCGCCGCGACCGCCGGCCGCGATGACCAGGGAGGTGCCGGCGCCGACCAGGTCGGCCAGGATCTCGCCGCTCTCGTCGCGGATCACCGTGCCGTCCGGGACCTTCAGGACGAGGTCGTCGCCGTTGGCGCCGTTGCGGTTCGAGCCCGCGCCGGGCGCGCCGCTGGTGGCCTTGCGGTGGGGCTCGTGGTGGTAGTCGATCAGCGTGGTGACGTCGGACGCGACGACCAGGACGACGTCGCCGCCGTGCCCACCGTTGCCGCCGTCGGGACCGCCGAGGGGCTTGAACTTCTCACGGTGGACCGACGCGACGCCGTGCCCACCGTTGCCGCCCGAGACGTGCAGGGTCACCTGGTCAACGAACGTGGGGATCGCCATGGGTGTCTCCTGGATGCGTCTGGGTGGGGAACGAGCCCCGAGAGGGAAATGAGAAAGGGGCAGTCCGCATCAGCGGACCGCCCCCTTCAGGAGGATCTGCGTGTCACTGCTCCGGAACGATGTTCACGACGCGACGGCCGCGCTTCGTGCCGAACTCGACCGCGCCGGGGGCGAGGGCGAACAGCGTGTCGTCGCCACCGCGACCGACGTTGGAGCCGGGGTGGAAGTGGGTGCCACGCTGACGGACGATGATCTCGCCCGCGTTGACCAGCTGGCCGCCGAAACGCTTGACGCCGAGGCGTTGGGCGTTGGAGTCGCGACCGTTCTTGGTGGAGGCTGCGCCCTTCTTGTGTGCCATGTCGTCAGTCCCTTACTTGCTGATTCCGGTGATCTTGACCTGGGTGTACTTCTGACGGTGACCCTGGCGCTTCTTGTAACCGGTCTTGTTCTTGTACTTCTGGATGATGATCTTGGGGCCCTTGGCGCCGCCGATCACCTCGGCGTCGACCTTGACCTTGGAGGCGTCGGCACCGGCCGTCACCTGGTCACCGTCGACCACCATGACGGCGGCGAGCTGGACGGTGTCGCCCTCGGTCGCCTGGACCTGGTCGATCGAGATGACGTCGCCGACCGCGACCTTGGCCTGGCCGCCGCCATTGCGCACGATTGCGTACACCACGGGATTCCTCACTCTGTACTTACTGAAAAAGACTGGGTCGTGAAAGTCTGAAGGGCGCGCCGAGCGCACCGACTGTCGATTCTACTCGGGCGCCCCATCGTCGGTCAAAACGGGGGCGTCGGAAGCCTGCGCGGGCTGCTCCTGGGCCTGGGCTTCCGCGGGCTTCGGGGCGTCCTGCTGCGGTGCCTCGTCCTGGGGCTGCTCGTCCTTCGGCTGCTCGTCCTTGGACTGGTCGCTCTTGTCCGAGCGCTGCTGGCGTCCGCCACCGTTGTTGCCACCGCCACCGTTGCCGCCGCCGCTGCCGCGGTTCGAGCGGCCGCCACGACGTCCACGCCGCTGGCCCTCGTCCTTCTTCGGCTCGACCGGCGCGTCCTGAATGACGACACCCCGGCCGTTGCACTCCTCGCAGTCGTGGCTGAACGACTCGAGCAGGCCCGTGCCGATGCGCTTGCGGGTCATCTGGACCAGGCCCAGCGAGGTGACCTCGGCGACCTGGTGACGCGTGCGGTCGCGACCGAGGCACTCGACGAGACGGCGCATGACGAGGTCGCGGTTGCTCTCCAGGACCATGTCGATGAAGTCGATGACGATGATGCCGCCGAGGTCGCGCAGCCGGAGCTGGCGCACGATCTCCTCGGCCGCTTCGAGGTTGTTCTTGGTGACGGTCTCCTCGAGGTTGCCGCCCGAGCCGGTGAACCGGCCCGTGTTGACGTCGACGACGACCATGGCCTCGGTGCGGTCGATGACCAGCGAGCCGCCGGACGGCAGGTGGACCTTGCGGTCGAGCGCCTTGTGGATCTGCTCGTCGAGGCGACGGGCGGCGAAGATGTCCTCATCGCCGTCCCAGCGCTTCACCCGCTCCTCGAGGTCGGGCGCGACGTGCGCGACGTAGCCCGCCACCATGTCCCAGGCCTCGTCGCCCTGGATCGTCAGCGACGCGAAGTCCTCGTTGAACAGGTCACGGATGACCTTGATCATCAGGTCGGGCTCGGAGTAGAGCAGCTGGGGCGCCTTGCCGGCGGTCACCTTGCTCTCGATGTCCTCCCAGCGGGCGGTCAGCGCGGCGATGTCGCGCTGCAGCTGATCCTCGGTGGCGCCCTCCGCGGCCGTGCGGACGATGACGCCGGCGCTCTCGGGCAGGGCCTCCTTCAGCAGGCCCTTGAGGCGCGCGCGCTCGTTCTCGGGCAGCTTGCGGCTGATGCCGTTGCTGCCACCGCCGGGCACGTAGACCAGGAAGCGTCCGGGCAGGCTGATCTGGCTGGTCAGGCGGGCGCCCTTCTGGCCGATCGGGTCCTTGGAGACCTGGACGAGCACGGTCTGCCCGGGCTGGAGCGCGTCCTCGATCTTGCGCTGCTTGCCGTTCTGGATGTTCGACCAGTCGACCTCGCCGGCGTAGATGACCGCGTTGCGGCCAGCACCGATGTCGACGAACGCCGCCTCCATGCTGGGCAGCACGTTCTGGACCTTGCCCAGGTAGACGTTGCCGATGAGCGAGGTCTGCGACTCGCGGGCGACGTAGTGCTCGACGAGGACGCCGTCCTCGAGCACCGCGATCTGCGTGTAGTCGTCGCGCTGGCGTACGACCATCTCCCGCTCGACGGCCTCGCGGCGGGCGAGGAACTCGGCCTCGCTGACGATGGGCGCGCGGCGGCGGCCGGCCTCGCGGCCCTCGCGGCGGCGCTGCTTCTTGGCCTCGAGGCGGGTGGAGCCGGTGACGCCCGTGATCTCGTCCTCGGCGGTGCGCCCCTCGCGGACCTTCACGACGGTGTTCTCGGGATCGTCGGGCGAGCCCTCGGCGCCCTCGCCCGCCCGGGCGCGGCGACGGCGACGACGGGTGGAGCCGGAGCCGGACTGCTCGTCGTCACCGGACTCGGAGGAGTCCTTGTCCTTCGACTGGGCGTCGTCGGAGCCGGACTCGGAGTCGTCGTCGGTGGTGTCCTGGTCGCTCTTGCGGCGGCGACGGCCTCCGCGGCGGCGACGGCGGCGGCCGCCCTCGCTGCCGTCGTCGTCCGAGCCGTCCTCGTCGTCGTCGGAGTCCGAGCCGGAGTCGGCGTCGTCGGTCTCGGGGCGCTTGCGCTCGAGCGGCGGGGCCAGCTCGGTGGGCGGGGCCTGGAACATCGCGCCGACCGGCGGGCGCGTGCGGACCACGGGAGCGGGCTCAGCGGCCTCGCCGTCCTGGGCGTCCTCGTCCTCGTCGATCACCGGTTCGGGCTCGGGCTCCTCCTCGACCGGAGGCGCGAAGACCGCGGCGGGCGGCCCGGCGGGACGACCCGCGGCACGACGGCGCGTACGGGTGGTGGTCGTGGTGGTGACGGGGGCCTCGGGGGTGTCCTCGCCGGTGGTCTCGGGCGTGTCGGCCGCGTCGTTCGGATCGAGCATGTGCTCTCCTTCGCCCGGCAGCGGCGCAGCCACCCACCGGGCTGGTCAACGGTCCCGCGGGACCTCAAGTCTGTCTGTAAGGACTCCGCCACGGCCTGTCACGCGGCGACCAGCCCGACCCGCCGCGGTCGACACCTGTCAGGGTGCGTCGCGGCCGGTGGCGAGCGGATCGCCGACCGTACCGTGCTGCTCATCCAGCGGCCCTTGGTCCGAGCGGGTCGCCAGGGGCGCCTTCTCGATCGGCAGGCCGCACAGGGTGCGCAGTCCGGTGATCACGTCGTCCGGTCGTACCGACGGGGTGTCATGGCGTACGACCAGGTCCAGTATCGCACACCCGTGTGTGCCTGCCCGGGGATCGACGGCGAGACGCACGACCGCGGCCCGGCAGTCGAAGGTGCGCAGGCCCCGCTTCATCATGCGCTCGACGAGGACCTCGTCGCGGGCCAGGAAGGCCTCGACGGCGGTCCGTGCGTCCTCGGGCGAGACGTCGGGCAGCTCGATCGACCAGCGGCTGGCCTGGAGCAGGTCGGCCAGCGCGCCCCCGGGAGAGACGACCACGTCGACGACGTCGAGACCGTCGGGCAGGGCCTCGTCGAGGGCCGCGCGGACGTCGGCCGGCTCCATCGGGCGGGTCAGCCCGATCTCGGCGAACTCGGCCTCGCTGGCCGCGCCGGTGGGCGACGCCCCGGCGTAGGAGATCTTGGGGTGGGGCGTGTAGCCCGAGGAGTGGCCGATCGGCAGCGCCGCGCGCCGGATCGCGCGCTCGAAGGCGCGGGCGAAGTCGCGGTGGCTGGTGAACCGCATCCGGCCGCGCTTGGCGTAGCGGATGCGCAGCTTCTGCACGATCGGCAGCTGCGGATTGGGGGCCTCCGGATTGGGGGTGCCCTCGAGGGTCGTGCTGCCGTCGTTGCTCACCGCTCCAGCCTACGGCGCCTCGAATCACGGCTCCGACAGCCGTCGAAAGCGCGTAACATAGGTCACATGCGTCACACCATCGCCGTGCTGCTCACCGCCGGCGCCCTCGTCCTGGGCGCCGCGCCGGCAGACGCCGCGACCCCGACGAGGATCGCGGGCTTCACGAAGGCGGGCCAGGCCGTCAAGCCGGGGACCGCCCTGAAGTACTCGGTCAAGGTCACCGCGAAGGGTCGCGCGTCCAAGGCCCGCGTCGTCACGCTCCAGCGCCGCGTGAACGGCACGTGGGTCAAGGCCGACCGCGCCCGCACGAACCGCTACGGGCGCGTCGTCCTGCGCTACCGCGCCCCGGCGAAGGCCGGTGCCGCGATCGCCCTGCGGGTCCGCGTCTCGGCGAAGGGCTCGCTCAAGGCCGCCAACAGCCCGGCGAAGCGGGTCGCCGCCCGGGCGCCCTGGAAGCCGGACGCCCGGTCGCAGGAGATCCTCCGCCTCGTCAACGAGGCCCGCGCCTCCGAGCGCGAGTGCGGCACGAAGACCTACGAGGCGCAGGCCCCGGTCTCGCTGAACCAGCGGCTGACCGCCGCCGCGCAGGGCCACGCGAAGGACATGGCCGTCCACGACTACTTCAGCCACACCGGCCGTGACGGCTCGACCGTCGCCGACCGCGCCGACCGGCAGGGCTACGCGTGGCGCGCCGTCGGGGAGAACATCGCCGCCGGGTATGACTCCCCCGCCGAGGTCATGCGCGGCTGGCTGGGCAGCCCCGGGCACTGCGCCAACCTCATGAGCGACGCCTTCACCCACCTGGGCGTCGGGTACGCCACGGACTCGTCGTCGACGTACGGCACGTACTGGGTGCAGAACCTCGGCGCGCCCCGCTGACGCCGCCTTCGCTGATCCTGCCCCACCCGTCCCGCCGTCCGCGGCGTGTGCGTAGATGGAGCACGTGCCCGACCAGCCCACCACTCCCGCCCCGAGCGTCGGCGGGCGCTGGCTGGTCGGAGCCGCCATCGTCCTGCTCGCGCTGAACCTGCGCGTGGTGGTCGCCAGCCTCGGCGTCGTCCTGCCCGAGGTGCGCCACGACCTCGCGATGACCCCCACCACGGCCGGGATCCTCACCACGCTGCCCGTCCTGTGCTTCGCCCTCATCGGCTTCAGCGCCGGGGGGCTCGTCCGCCGGTTCGGCCTGCACCACGCCTGCGTCGCGCTGCTGGCCGTGCTCGCGGCCGGTCTGGTCGCGCGGACCCTCCTCGACGAGACGCCCCTGTTCCTCGGCACGACCGCGATCGCCCTCGCCGGCGCGGCCGTCGGCAACGTCATCCTGCCGCCGCTGGCGAAGGTGCACTTCCCCGACCGCATCCCCCTCATCAGCGCCCTCTACGGCGCCGCGATCATGGGCGGTGCCACGATCGCCTCGATCACCACGGTGCCGATCAGCGAGGCGCTCGGCGGCTGGCGCCCCGGCCTCGCCGCGTGGGCGCTGCTGGCCGTGGTGACGATCCTGCCGTGGCTCACGCTGCTGCGGCACGACGTGCACACCGGCCCCGCCACGGCCGACCGGCTGCCGCTGCGCGAGATCACGCGGTCCCCGCTGGCGTGGGCCATGGTCGCGTGCTTCGGCGCCCAGTCGGCCGCCGCGTACGCGCAGTTCGGCTGGTACCCCGAGATCCTCACCGACGGCGGCGTGGGCGAGCACCAGGCCGGCATCCTGCTGGGCGTCATCACCGGCGTCGGCATCCCGCTGACGCTCGCCCTGCCCTGGCTCATGGCCCGCACGGGCGACACCCCCGTGCTCCCGGTGTTCTTCGGCGTCGTGAGCGCCGCGGGCTGGCTCGGGGTGCTGCTGGCGCCGGCGAGCCTGCCGGTGCTGTGGTCGGTGCTGCTCGGCCTCGGCGGCGGCGCCTTCACGTGGGTGCTGGCCATGATCGGCAAGCGCACCCGCACGCCCGCGGCGACGACGGCGCTGTCCCTGCTCACGCAGGGCCTGGGCTACCTGCTGGCCGGGCTCGGCCCGTTCGGCGTCGGTGCGCTCCACGACGCCACGGGCTCGTGGACCGCGCCGCTCGTGGCGCTCATCGTGTCGGCCGGGGCGATCACGGCCGCCGGCATCGTCATCAGCCGTCCCCGGATGCTCGAGGACACGCTGCGCTAGGCGGGACCGACCCCCGAACCCACCCCGAACCAGCTCTTGTGACGCCTTTCGCCCGTCCGAGGCGGATCCGGCCGAATCCCGCCACAAGAGTCGGGGCCGGGGCGGTCGGAGAGCCAGGGCGAAACGTCGGGCTAGTTCGAGTCGAACCGGCGGTCGAGCACGTCGATCGCGTACGACAGCACCGCGCCGGCGGTGCCGAGCACGAGGCGGGGGTGCTTCACGCCGCGGCGGACGAGGCCCTGCTCGAAGGCGCGGTCGACGGCGAATCCCACCGCCGTCGCTCCCCCGGCCAGCACCGCGACGCCCGTGCCGACGGCTGCTGACTGCGGAGCGGCGACCGGCTCGCGGTCGGCGTCGATGAGATCGGGTCGGGTGAGCGCGACGTAGGCGGCGCCACCGGCGACCAGGCCCGTGCCCGCGACCAGCGCGAAGCGGACGGGACGCGGGGCGCGCCAGATGGGCACGATCGACGCCAGGCCCGTGAGGGCGGCGAACACCAGCGACTGGCGCGGAGACTGGTCGGCCATGTCAGACCACCGAGAGGGGCAGGAGCTTCTGGCCCGTGGGACCGATCTGGATCTCCAGATCCATCTCGGGGCACACGCCGCAGTCGAAGCACGGGGTCCAGCGGCAGTCCTCGACCTCGACGGCGCCGTCGGGGTCGATCGCGTCCTGCCAGTCCTCCCACAGCCACTCACGGTCGAGACCGGAGTCCATGTGGTCCCACGGCAGGACCTCGTCGTGGTCGCGCTCGCGCGTGGTGAACCAGTCGAGGTCGACGCCCTGCGGCTCCAGGACCTCGGCGGCCTGCTGCGCCCAGCGGTCGTAGCTGAAGTGCTCGCTCCAGCCGTCGAAGCGGCCGCCGTCGCGCCACACGGCCTCGATGACGCCGCCGACGCGACGGTCGCCGCGAGACAGCAGTCCCTCGACGATGCCGGGCTTGCCGTCGTGGTAGCGGAAGCCGATGGCCTTGCCGTAGCGCTTGTCGGACTGCACCGAGGCGCGCAGCTTGCGCAAGCGCTCGTCGGTGGTCTCGTGGTCGAGCTGCGAGGCCCACTGGAACGGCGTGTGCGGCTTGGGCACGAAACCGCCGATCGAGACGGTGCAGCGGATGTCGCGGCGGCCAGAGACCTCGCGGCCGGTGTCGATGACGCGCTTGGCGAGCTCGCCGATCTGCAGGACGTCCTCGTCTGTCTCGGTGGGCAGGCCGCACATGAAGTAGAGCTTCACCTGGCGCCAGCCGTGCGAGAACGCCGCGGCGACGGTGCGGATCAGGTCGTCCTCGCTGACCATCTTGTTGATGACCTTGCGCATGCGGTCGCTGCCACCCTCGGGGGCGAACGTGAGGCCGGAGCGGCGGCCGTTGCGGCTGAACTCGTTGGCCAGCGTGATGTTGAAGGCGTCGACGCGGGTCGACGGCAGCGAGAGCGAGGTGTTGGTGCCCTCGTAGCGGTCGCCGAGCTGCTTGGCGACCTCGCCGATCTCGGAGTGGTCGGCGCTCGACAGGCTGAGCAGGCCGACCTCCTCGAAGCCGGACTGCTTGAGGCCGTTGTCGACCATCTGGCCGATCGTCCGGATCGAGCGCTCGCGGACGGGACGCGTGATCATGCCGGCCTGGCAGAAGCGGCAGCCGCGCGTGCAGCCGCGGAAGATCTCCACGCTGAAGCGCTCGTGCACGGTCTCGGCCAGCGGCACGAGCGGCTTCTTCGGGTACGGCCAGCTGTCGAGGTCCATCAGCGTGTGCTTCGCGACTCGGGTGGGCACGCCGGGTCGGTTCGGCACGACCGCGCCGATCTGGCCGTCGGGGCGGTACGAGACGTCGTAGAACTTCGGCACGTAGACGCCGCCGGACGCGGCCAGGCGCGCGAGCACCTCGTCGCGGCCGCCGGGACGGCCCTCGGCCTTCCACTCGCGGACGACCTCGCTGATCGCGAGGACGACCTCCTCGCCGTCGCCCATGACGGCGGCGTCGACGAAGTCGGCGATCGGCTCGGGGTTGAAGGCGCTGTGGCCGCCGGCCAGGACGATCGGGTGCGACTCGTCGCGGTCGACCGCGTGCAGCGGAATGCCGGCGAGATCGAGCGCGGTCAGCATGTTCGTGTAGCCCAGCTCGGTGGAGAAGCTGAGGCCGAAGAGGTCGAACGCGCCGACCGGGCGGTGGGCGTCGACCGTGAACTGCGGGATGCCGTGCTCGCGCAGCACGGCCTCCATGTCGGGCATGACGGCGTACGTGCGCTCGGCCAGGATGCCCTCGCGCTCGTTGAGCACCTCGTAGAGGATCTGGACGCCTTGGTTGGGCAGGCCGACCTCGTACGCGTCGGGGTACATCAGCGCCCAGCGGACGTCGGCCTCGTCCCAGTCCTTGACGGTGGAGTTGAGCTCACCGCCGATGTACTGGATCGGCTTGGAGACTCCCGAGAGCAGCGGCTCGAGTCGGGCGTAGACGGAGTCGACAGGCATGACATCAAGGGTACGTGCCCACGCACGGGCCCCGGGACGCCTACTTCGTGACGGTGAGGGTCCGCACCACGCTGGTGGACGGCTCCAGGAGGTCGGTGCCGCCGAAGGAGGCGCTGACGGCGTGCTTGCCCACCGCCAGCTTCGGCAGCGTGACGACGACCTTGCCCTTCGACGCGGCGGTCAGGGTGACCGTGGCGACCTGCTTGCCGCCGACCAGGACGGCGACCGCGCCGGACGTCTGCGGCACCGTGCGACCGGAGTGGACCGAGATGGTCAGCTTCGCCTGCGCGGTCGACTTGATCGTCGTGGCGGACAGCGAGGTGCCCGTGATCGAGCGCTCCTGGACCAGCAGCGGGAGCGTCCCCGTGGCCGAGGCGGTCTGGTAGGTCGAGCCGCGGTACTGCACCGAGATCGCGCGGGTGCCGGGCGCCAGGACCGGCAGCGCCACCGTGACGGTGCCGCGGGCCGCGGCCGAGAGCGGTGCGGAGGCGACCTTCGCGCCGTCGGCCAGCACCCAGACCTCGCCCGCAGCGGGCGCGACGCCGCGTGCCGTGCCGACCGTGGCGACCACCTGGGCGGGCTCGTTCGAGCGCACCGCGGCCTTCGCCAGCGAGGCGCGGACGGTGGTGGGCTCGACGACCGCGAACGCCTGGGCCCTGGCCTTCGAGCGGCGAACGGTCCTGGAGCCCCAGTAGGTCGCCCGGATCGTGTGACGGCCGGGCGCGAGAGCGGGCAGACGGACGGTGACCTTGCCCTTCTTCGCCTTCGTCAGCTTCGGCGAGGCGATCCGCTTGCCGTCGACGTACACCGAGACGGCGTTGGTCGTGGTGCGCCCGTCCGTGGGCGTGACCGTGACCGTGGCCGTCGGGCGCGTTCCGACCGTGAACTGCTTCGCCGGCAGGACGATCGCGGTCCTCGCGGAGACGACCTTCGCCGGCTTCGTCACGACCACCTTGATGGTGGGGCTGGTGGCCTTGCGGACCTGGGCGCTGCCGTCGAACACCGCCGAGATCCACTGCTTGCCGCGCTTCATCTTGGGCAGCGTGACGGCGACCGAGCCGCGGTGGCCGGCCTTGAGGGTCACGGTCTTGACCGTGACGCCGCCGCGACGGACGCGGACCGTGCCCTGCGGCACGACGCCCTTCGCCGCCGCGACCTTCACGGTCACCTTCGGCTTGGCCGAGGTGGTGACCTTCGCCGGTCCGGAGACGGTGACCTTCGAGGTGACCGCCGGGGCCGGCGCGGGGGTCGTCGGAGCGGGGGTCGGGTCGGACTCGGCCGGCGGCGGGGCCGCGACGTCCTTGAAGTGGATGAACCGCTCGGGGTACCAGGAGGCGCCCGTCAGCACCTTGTACCGGCGGTACGTCTTGGACGTGTAGCTGTCCTCGGACAGGATCAGGAAGCCGGAGCCGACCTGCTCGACGTAGGCCACGTGGCTGGCGGCCTTCGACCATTGCGCGATCGAGCCGACGGCGGGTCGGTTGTCCACGAGGTAGCCGAGCTTCTTGGCGTTGGTGTGCCAGTCGCGGGCGTTGCCCATGAGGATCTTCGGCTCGGGCACCCCGGCCTTCTTCATCCGCCAGGCGGCGTAGTTCGTGCAGTTGTGCCCGGCGTACATCCGCCAGTGCATCTGGTGCATCACCTCGGCGTAGCCGGAGAGGTCGCACGTGGCGACCTCGGACTTGGTCTTGCCGGTGCAGATCACGGTGAACGCCTGCGCCGAGGTCTGGGTGGCGGTGAGCCCTGCCATGACGAAAAGGCACACGAGTCCCACGAGTCCCAACCGGCGCATGGGCGACAGCCTAGACCACCGACACGCCGAAATGAACTTAAAGTTGAACTTTAGGGTTGGAGTGTGTTAATGACACCGCTGTGATTCCAGGGCGCACAGCGGACTCACAGGACGGACTCAGCCGTTCCCGCGCCCATCGGTCCACACTGGACCCATGAGCGTCGCCCCTGCCCTCACCCGTGTCGACGGCACCCCCGTGCGCGTCCTCGTGGTCGACGACGAGCCCAACATCGCCGAGCTGCTCCAGATGGCGCTGCGCTACGAGGGCTTCGACGTCCGCATCGCCGGCACCGGCCGCAAGGCGGTCGCCGCGGCGCGCGAGTTCGCGCCCGACGCGATGATCCTCGACTGGATGCTGCCGGACTACGACGGGCTCGAGGTGCTGGCGAAGGTGCGCGCCTTCTCCCCCGACGTCCCCGTCATCTTCCTGACCGCCCGCGACTCCGTGGAGGACCGCGTCGCCGGCCTCACCGCGGGCGGCGACGACTACGTCACCAAGCCCTTCAGCCTCGAGGAGGTCGTGGCGCGGCTGCGCGGCCTGCTGCGACGTGCCGGCGGGCGCCAGCAGGTCGAGACCCCGACGCTCGTCGTCGGCGATCTCGAGCTCGACGAGGACGGCCGCGAGGTCTCGCGAGGCGGCACGCCGATCGAGCTGACCGCCACCGAGTTCGAGCTGCTGCGCTACCTCATGCGCAACGAGCGGCGGGTCGTGTCCAAGGCGCAGATCCTCGATCGGGTCTGGGACTACGACTTCGGCGGCAACGACAACATCGTCGAGCTCTACATCTCCTACCTGCGCAAGAAGATCGACGCCGGGCGCGAGCCGATGATCCACACGAAGCGCGGCGCCGGCTACGTCCTGAAGGCGCCGGCGTCCTGATGCGGCCGCAGACCCTGACGGGCCGGCTGATCGCCTCCTCCGTCGCCCTGGTGACGGTCGTCAGCATGCTGGTCGCCCTGACCGCCACGATCATCATGCGGTCGTCGCTCATGGAGCGCCTCGACCGCGACCTGCAGCGAGCGGTCGAGCGGGCCGAGCGCGTCGAGGGACCGGGTGCCGGATCGAGCGGGCTCGTCACGGACTGCGGCGACCTGCCGACCCTGCCCCCGGGACAGAACGCCGGCAGCGTCACGGCCGTGTTCGGCTCGGCCTGCCGCATCGGCGTGCGCATCACCGACCGTGGCCAGCTCAGCCAGCTGTCCGCCGGGGCGGTGGACGCGATGAGCGAGGCCGAGGTCGGCTCCGAGCCGCGCACCGTGGAGCTGCCCGATCTCGGGTCCTACCGGGTCGCGGCGACGACCAACGCCACGGGCGACCGCGTGGCCTTCGGCCTGCCCACCGACGACGTCGACGACACGATCCGCAGCCTCATCGGCTGGGAGGTGCTGCTGTCGCTGCTGGGCATCGGCGCCGCCGCGGTGGTGGCGCGCGAGATCGTCCGCCGCCAGCTGCGGCCGCTGCAGCAGGTCGCCGCCGTGGCGCACGAGGTCGCCGAGACGCCGTTGGCCAGCGGCGACGTCGCCTCCACCCCGCGAGTGCCCGAGGAGCTGACCGACCCCGTGAGCGAGGTGGGCCGCGTGGGCGCCGCCTTCAACCAGATGCTCGGCCACGTCGACGACGCGCTCCACGCGCGGCACGAGAGCGAGCAGCAGGTGCGCCAGTTCCTCGCCGACGCGTCGCACGAGCTGCGCACTCCCCTGACCACGATCCGCGGCTACGCCGAGCTCACCCGCCGCACCGACGCCGACCCGAAGGAGTCCCTCGCGCGAATCGAGTCCGAGGTCGGTCGCGTGACGGCGCTCGTCGAGGACATGCTGCTGCTCGCGCGGCTCGACTCCGGGCGCTCGCTCGAGCAGCGCGAGGTCGACCTGACCCACCTCGTCGTCGAGGCCGTGGCCGACGCCCGCGTCGTCGACCCGCGCCGCAAGTGGCGCCTGGAGGTGCCGCCCGAGCCGGTCTCGGTCGAGGGCGACGAGCTGCGCCTGCACCAGGCCGTGACGAACCTGCTGACGAACGCCACGCGTCACACCCCGGAGGGCACCACCGTGACCGTGCGCATCCTCACCGGCCCGACGCGCGTGCAGGTGCACGACGACGGCCCGGGCCTGTCCGAGGACCTCGTCCCCGTGGTCTGGGAGCGCTTCACGCGCGGCGACTCGTCGCGCACGCGCAGCGCCGGCGGAGCGGGCCTGGGCATGTCGCTCGTGCGCGCCATCATGCAGGCCCACGGCGGAGACGCCTCGGTGCAGAGCCGTCCCGGCGACACCACCTTCACGCTCACGTTCGCCACTATGCTCGACGCATGGCTCAGAAACAGTCCATCCTCGGACGCATCTCCCAGTTGACGAAGGCGAACATCAACGCGCTGCTCGACAAGGCGGAAGACCCGCAGAAGATGCTGGACCAGATGGTCCGCGACTACACGAACTCGATCGCCGAGGCCGAGCAGGCCGTCGCCCAGACGATCGGCAACCTGCGCCTCGCCGAGGCCGACCACGCCGAGGACGTCGCCGCCGCGAAGGAGTGGGGCGCCAAGGCGATCGCCGCGTCCAACAAGGCCGACCAGCTGCGAGCCGGCGGCCACGCGGGCGAGGCCGACCGCTTCGACCAGCTCGCCAAGCTCGCGCTGGGCAAGCAGATCACCGCCGAGAACGAGGCCAAGGCCGCCGCCCCGATGATCGCGCAGCAGAGCGAGGTCGTCGAGAAGCTCAAGACCGGCCTCGTCGGGATGCGCACCAAGCTGACCGAGCTCAACAGCAAGCGCGACGAGCTCGTCGCCCGCCACCGCTCGGCGGAGGCCCAGGCGCAGGTCAACGACGCGATCAAGTCGATCGACATCCTGGACCCCACGAGCGAGCTGAGCCGCTACGAGGACCGCGTCCGTCGCGTCGAGGCGCAGGTGCGCGGTCAGCAGGAGCTGACCTCCTCCAGCCTCGACGCCCAGTTCGCCGAGCTGGAGGCCGACGCCGGCCAGCTCGAGATCGAGGCCCGCCTGGCCGAGCTCAAGGGGCTCGGCCAGGGCACCCCCACCCCTGAGGAGAACGCGTGAAGCTCACCGAGCGGTACGAGTACCCCGCCAGCCCCGAGCAGGTCTTCGGGCTGGTCAGCGACCAGACCTTCCGCGAGCAGTCGTGCGAGCGCCAGGGCGCCCGCGACTACACGGTCACCGTGGAGGAGCAGGGCGGCAGGACGGTCGTCACGATCGTGCGCACGATGGAGTCGGACATGCCCGACTTCATCAAGAAGCTCACGGGCGACTCGGTCACCGTGACCCAGGTCGAGAAGTGGGGCCCGGCCGATGCCTCGGGCGGTCGCACCGCCGACGTCTCGGTGGACATCCACGGCCAGCCCGCGCGCATGACCGGCACGTCCACGATCGCCGGCACCGCCTCCTCCACCACGATGTCGCTCGACGGCGACGTCAAGGTCTCGCTCCCGCTCATCGGTCGCCGCATCGAGCCCGAGGTCGCCAAGGCGATCTCCGCCTCGCTGCGCGACGAGGTGGAGTTCGGCAAGACCCAGCTGTGACGTCGAGGACCCGCGCGTGAGGTACGGCATCCTCGCGTTCGACGACGTCGAGGTGCTCGACGCGTGCGGGCCCTTCGAGGTGTTCTCGGTGGCGGCCCGGCTGCTGGGCCGCGAGCCCGCCCCCACCGAGCTCACCGTCACGCTCGTCTCGGCCCACCCCGGGCGATCCTCCGTGGTCGCCCGTGGTGGGCTGGTCCTGGGCACCCACGCCTCGCTCGAGGACGCGCCCGACCTCGACCTGCTGCTCGTGCCCGGCGGCGTCACCGACGCGGTGGAGCGCGACGCCCGCGTGATCGAGTGGATCGCCGCCCGTGCGGCCACGCCCACGATCGCGTCGGTGTGCACCGGCGCCTTCCTGCTGGCCGAGGCCGGCATCCTCACCGACCAGCGCGTCACGACGCACTGGGAGGACCAAGCCGCTCTGGCCAGGCGGTTCCCGCGCCTCGACGTCGTCGACGGACCGCGCTGGATCCGGCAGGGCGAGGTCTACACCTCGGCGGGCATCTCCGCGGGCATCGACCTGGCGCTGCACCTGGTCGACCGGATCGAGGGCGGCCTGGGCGCCCGCGTGGCGCGGCAGATGGACTACGACTGGCGGGCGTGAGCCCTCAGCGTGCGGCCAGCAGCGCGATGACCTGCGCGAGCTCCTGCGGCGCGTACCAGGCCAGGTCGCCGCTGGCGTCGGCGTCGACGTGGAACGACTGCACGTCCCGCAGCACGATCTGGCCGTCCTCGTCGTCGAGCTCGGCGCACACCACGACCGGCCCCTGCTCGGCCGCGGTCAGCAACGCGTCGTACTCGTCCTCCTCGTCCTGCGAGGCGGCGGTGACGCGCTCGGGCGTGATCGGCCGGTCGTCGGCCAGCGCGCGCAGCAGCGCGGCGTCGGCGGCCGCGTAGACGCGGGTCCTGCTCATGTGGGCCTCTTCCGTCCGCGCGGTGCCCGCGCTCGCCTCGGACCGATCGTCTCGGTCAGCTCCTCCAGGGCCTCCAGGATGCACTGGCCCAGCACGTCGGCGTCGGGCACCGCCTCGCGGTCGGTGACGATGCCGAAGAACACCCGGCCGTCGTAGGACGTGACGCCCACCGAGATCGCCCGGTGCCCCGTGAGCGGGATCGCCGGGAAGATCTCCTTGAGCTGCTGGCCCGCCATGTAGACCGGGTCCTGCGGACCGGGCACGTTGGTGATGACCAGGTGGTAGGGCCGGTTCGCCTCGTCGGCGGCCACCCGGGCGCCCACCGTGTGGAAGGTGGAGGTGGCGAAGCCGGGCAGGTTGGCCAGCTTGTTGGCCGCCACCGCCGAGCCGGTCTCGCGGTGTCCCTTGAGCGCGTAGGAGACCTGGTGCAGCCGCACGACCGCGTTGGACTCCCCCACCGGCAGCGTGAGCATGAGCCCGCGCACGAGAGGGCCGAGCGACGTCGGGTGGCCGCCCTCTGCCTGGCCGTCGCGGGTGACGGACATCGGCACCATGGCCCGGAAGCTGGTCTTGGCGGTGACGGGCTCGGCGCGGGTGAGCATCCAGCCGCGCAGGCCGCCCGCGATCGCCGCGAGGATGACGTCGTTGACCGTGCCGCCGTGCTCGTCGCGGACCCGTCGGAACTCGCTGAAGGGGGCGCTCACCGAGGTGAAGCGCCGGTGTCGCGACAAGGTGGCGGTGAGGGGGCCGTGCGTGGCGGCGTCAGGTCCCAGCACCGGCAGGTGCGAGGCGACGCGCGACCACTGGTACTCGCCGTTCCACAGCAGCTCGGCCGGGTGGCTCAGCTGGGAGCGCACCGAGCCGGCCAGCAGCTCGACCGTGCCGGGCATGGCGCGCGGGGTCCACTCGTCGTGCGGGATCGTACGGTCGCGCTGGGTCTCCTCGAGGAGGACCTGCGCGAGGTCGACCGTGTGCGAGCCGTCGACGAGCGCCTGGTGCGACTTGAACAGCAGCGCCATCTCGCCGCCCTGGAGCCCCTCGATGAGGTAGAGCTCCCACAGCGGGCGCTCGTGGTCGAGCCGTCGGGCGATGAGCCGTCCGACGAGCTCGTGCAGGGCGTCGCGTCCGCCGGGCCGCGGGAGCGCCGAGCGGCGCACGTGCAGCGACAGGTCGAAGTGCTCGTCGTCGGCCCACACCGGCATGCCGATGCCGCCGGGGATCCGCCGCGGCACCTGGCGGTAGCGCGGCACGAGGTCGATGCGGTCGTTGATGACCTGGATCAGGCGGTCGTAGTCGAGGGGCCGGTCGCCCGGCTCGAGGATCGCCAGCGAGGCGACCTGACGGGGCGTCTCGGGATGGTCCTGGTGCAGGAACATCGCGTCGAGAGGGCTCAGTCGTTGCATGCGATCCCCTGCTGTCCTCGCCTCGGTCCGGTCCGCCGGTAGCCCAGAAACTTACCACCCGACCCACCCGTCGAACGGGCAACGAAAAGGCTGCGAGTCGCTGACAGCCCGGCCCTCACCGTGCCATCCTCCCCGGATGGAGACACGCACCCGAACGTCGGCGCCGGCGGTGACCGCGGCGCGCCGTCTCGCCGCCGCCTCGTGGGTCGGCGCCGCGCTGGGGCTGCTGGTGGGCGGCATCGGCGGCCGGCTGTTCATGGCCCTGCTGGCGAGCCTGAACCCCGAGGACCACGGGACGATCACCGACGACGGCTTCCCCATGGGCGAGTTCACGACGTCGGGGACGTTCCAGCTGCTGATGACCGGCGCGGCCCTGGGCGTCCTGGGCGCCGGCATCTACCTCGCGCTGGGCTGGCTCGCGCTCGGTCCGCCGTGGTTCCGTCGACTCTCGGTCGCCGTGGGCGGCACCGTGATGGTCGGCGCGGCGCTCGTGCACGACGAGGGCGTGGACTTCACCCGGCTCGAGCCGACGTGGGCCGCCATCGCGCTGACCCTGGCGGTGCCGCTGGTGTTCTGCCTGCTCATGCCGCCGGCCGTGGACCGGGCCGTGCGCGACGGCTCGCCATGGCAGCGTGGCGGCTGGACGTGGCTCGCGCTGGTGCCGTGGGTGTTCCCGCTCTTCCCGGTGACGATCGTCCTGGTGGCGGGCTGGCTGCTGTGGCGCCGGGTGGGACGTCGGATGCCCGAGGTCGCGGCCTGGCTCCTCCGCAGCCTGCTCGTGGCGCTGTTCGCCACCGGCGCCTTCGTGCTGGGCTCGGAGATCGTGGGCGTCTACGACGCGATCGGCGAGGGCAGCCTCCTGTGACCTGAGCCGCGTCACCGCGCCGCCACCAGCTCGGACGCGAGCCGCTCGACGCGCGACACGTAGCCCGAGGTCGGCGCGACCTCGCGGAGTGGACGACCCGTCATCAGGGCAAGGTCGTGACCAGCGCCGTCCTGGGGCAGGAACGCCCACGGCGTGACGCCCGTGAGCTCGCGGACCGTCTGGGCGACCTCGCGCTCGGTCCAGCCCAGCGAGGCCCGGAATCCGTTCAGGACCAGCCGCGGCGGTCGCCTCCACGGACCCGCGTCGTCGAGCGCGCGGACGAGTCGTGCCAGGCCCACCGGATCGACCCGGCCGACCGCCATCACCTCGTCGGCGAGGTCGAGCACGCGTCGGGTGACCTGGTCGCGCGACGGCCCCTGACCCATCGCCGGCTCGACCCCGAAGCCGCAGTCGACGACCACCAGCTCGTGGTCGCGGCGCAGGTCGCGCAGCACGGCCTCGAGGGCGTCGGGCCGCAGGTGGTGCCACATGTCCGAGCGGGGCAGGCCGGTGAGCAGGTCCCAGTGCGGGGCGAGCCGCAGCAGGTGCGTCCCGGCCACGCCCGCCCGCCCACGATTGACGTCGCGGCAGGCGGCCATGATCCCGCTGACCTCGTCGAGGACCCCGAGCAGCTGGCCGAGTGACCCGCCGTAGACGTCGGCGTCCACCAGCGCGGTGGAGCGACCCGTCGCCGCTGCCGCCGCCGCGAGCGACACCGCGAGGGAGCTGCGGCCCGGTGCGCCGGTGGCGCCCCACACCGCCACGAGCAGGCCGGGCTCGCTCTCGCGCTCCGGCTCGGGGACCGGTGTGGCCGCCGCGTCGGCGAGCGCACCGAGACGCGCCGACTGGTCGATCCCCAGGGGCGAGCCGTCGCCCTCGACGGCGGCCGGCCGGACGCCGAGCTGGAGCAGTCGCTGCACGACACCCGCGTCGAGGCCGGGACTGTCGACGGCGACGAGGGCCAGGTCGAGGCGGTGCGTTCCGGCCGTGGCCAGCAGGTCGGCGACGTCGACGCAGCGGCGGACCAGCACGAGTCGCGGGTCGGACTCGATCTCGGCGAGCGCCACCGCCTCCCAGTGCGCCCCGCACGCCGCGACCGCGACGCGCAGGGACCCGGTCGCGCTCACGGGACCCGCACGACGGTGAGGTGACCGGTGCCCAGCGCGGCGACCACGTCGCCGCCGGGTCCGCCACGGCCCGTGTCGACGACGAGGGTGCGCGAGCCGGTGCCGTCGACCCCCGACAGCGAGACGACCGGGACGTCGACGAGGACGCGCCGCGTGGACCGGCTCGGGTCACCGCTCTCGCCGGGCCCCGCCCACACGTCGACCCGGTCGCCCGCGGCGAGGTCCGGCGGGGCGGTGCCCGCGGGCACCGCCATCGCCAGCTCGCGACCGCGGTCGACCGATGCCGTGACCGCGTCGCGCGTGACGAGCGTGCCGGGGCCGGCGTCGCGCGCCCACACGCCGCGCGGCACGCCCTCGCCGGCCGGCACGAGCGAGTCGGCCGCCGCCGCCTCCACCCGACCGGCCACGGGCGACAGCTGCGAGGGATCGACCGGGTCGCCGGCCCTCACCTCGGCGCGAACGAGCCAGTAGTCGGTGGAGTCGCGCGCGGTGGCGACGAGCCAGCCGCCGGCGACGGCTGAGGCCAGGACGAGGACGGCACCGAGCACGAGTCGCGGCTGGCGCCATCTGGAGATCGAGGTGCGCCGGGCGAGCGCGCGCCGGGACGTGTCACCCCCCGTGACATGCATGGGCCAGTCATACGGGGTCGCGACCCGCGGCTGCCACCGGTCGTCCACAGTCCGGGCGTGACGTGCGCCTCGTCGCCGGTGCTGCGTGTGAGAATGGGCGCCATGGCCCCCGAGCATCAGTTCCTCACGGCGAACGACGTCGCCGAGACCCTCAAGGTCGACGTGCGGGTCGTGTGGGGACTGCTGAAGTCGGGCGAGCTGCGCGGCTTCCAGGTGGGCGGACGCAAGATGTGGCGGATCGAGGCCAGTGCCCTCGAGGACTACATCGCCCGGCAGTACGAGCGCACCGCGCGAGAGACCTCGGTCAACGCGGCACGAGAGCCGCGATCCACGCCCACGGCAGACTGACCCGCAGCCCGGCGGCGGCCACCTGCACGAAGTCCGCGCCGACCTCCACGATGGGTCCCTCGATGGTCCGGCCGTCGCGCCGCACCACGCGCACCTCCACGCCCGCGTCGCGCACGGCACGGGCGACCTGGCGCCGCGTCCTCGAGACCGTCGGTGCCGCGGCAGCACGACCGTCGTGCCCGACCACGGCCGCGATCGCCTCGGGCAGCACGACGATGCGGGACGTCTCGTCCTGCACGAGCACCACATCGCCGACCCCGGTGACCCGTCCACCGATCTCGCCCAGGCCCACGACGTCGAGCCGGACGTCGGCACCCCCGAGCAGGTCGGTCCACGCCAGAGCGGCCCACTGCTCGTCGCGCAGGTCCTCCGCGAGGGCGTCGCGCTCGTCGGCGTGCTCGTCGATCGCCGCGCCCTCGAGGTCGGCGAAGAGTCGGTCCCAACGCATGAGGACACCGTAGGGCCTCGCACGGAGGCCCCACGGTGTCCTCGGGGGAAGGGGCGGGTCAGGCCTCGATCGCGGTGCTCTCGCTGGCGCCGCCGATCTGGATCTTGCGCGGCTTCGCCCGCTCCGCGACCGGGATGCTCAGGCGCAGCACGCCGGCGTCGTAGGCGGCCTCGATCCGCTCAAGATCGAGGTTGTCGCCCAGCACGAGCTGGCGGCTGAACGCGCCACGGGGGCGCTCGGAGGCGAGCATCTCCCAGTCGCCGTTGCGCGCGACGCGCTCGGCGCGAACCGTCAGCACGTTGCGCTCGACGTCGAGGTCGATGCTGTCCTTCGTCACGCCCGGGAGGTCGAACTCGACCACGAAGGTGTCGCCCTCGCGCCAGGCGTCCATCGGCATGATGGCCGGTCGGTTCGTCGTCCCGAAGAGCTGCTGGGTCAGGCGGTCGAAGTCACGGAACGGGTCGGTGGTGCGGATCATCATCGTCGTCTCCTCCTCGCTGGGTGGTGATGGGTTCATCCGTTGAAACCTATATTCGTCATTTCATATTCCTTGTCAAGTAGAGTTCAGTTCCAACGGAGGTGGAGCATGCGCGACGACGACGAGGCCGGGGTCTACGCGATCTCGGTGGCGGCCGAGATGGTCTCGATGCAGGTCCAGAACCTGCGCGTGTACGAGCGTCGCGGCCTGCTCGAGCCCACCCGGACGCCCGGCGGCACCCGCCGCTACAGCCGCACCGACCTGCGGCGCCTCGTACGCATCCGCGACCTGCTGGCCGAGGGGCTGAACCTCGCCGGCATCGAGCGCGTGCTCGCCCTCGAGGAGCAGCTGGCCCGGCTCCAGAGCGAGAACCGGCGGCTGCGCTCCCGCGCTTCGTCCTGACCTGATCTCCACAGGCCGCCAACGCACCCGTTGACGGCGGGGTCGGCATGCGCTTCGCTGGTCGCCATCACACGCCATCTGTCGTCAAATGCCTCCATCGGACGTCAGTGGCTCATCGATCGGGGGATCGGATGCACGACCTGACGACCATGGGGCCGGAGGCTGCACTGCGCACCGTGCTCACCGCCCTGTTGCTGGCCTGGGCCGCCTGGTGGTGCGTCGGGCTGCTCGCGGCACTCGTCGACCGCAGGCTCGCGGCGCGACTCGCCCCTCCCCTGCTGCGCGCCCTGCTCGCCACCGGCGCCGTCATGGCGGTGCAGGCGCCGAGCCACGCCAGCACCAGCGACGTCGACGCGCTCCAAGGGCTGTCCCTGCCCGAGCGCCCGCCGACGGCTGCCCCGCAGCCGGAGCCGGCCCGAGCCCCCGCCCCGTCCGCACGCGTCGTCGCACCCGGCGAGAGCCTGTGGTCCATCGTGCGCGAGCGCTCCCCCGTCGCCGACGACGCCGCCGTGAGCGACCGGGTCCGCGCCTGGCACGGCGCGAACCGCGCCGTCATCGGCCCCGACCCCGACCTGATTCATCCCGGACAACGCCTCGACCCGCCAGGAGCACGATGATCACCGCCACCGCCCTCGCCACCGACCCGTTCGCACCGCGCCAGGTGCCGCTGCCGTTCACCTCCTCGGCACCGCTCCTGCCGGTGCCGGTGGAGCGCGGCGACGCCAGCGAGCTGCGCCACCGGTGCGCCCGCTTCACGCAGGCGCTGGCCGAGGTGATCACCGGTGTTCGGCCCGTGCGCCAGCTCGGGCCGTGGCTCAGCCGCGACGTGTACGAGCAGCTGCACCGCTACGTGACCGACCGGTTCGTCTCCGGCGGCCCGCGCCACAGCCCACGGGTCGTGTCGGTGCACATCACCATGGTCGACATCGGTGCCGCCGAGATCGCGGCCCGGATGGTGCACCGAGGCCGCTCGCACGCCCTTGCCGTCCGCCTGCAGCGCGGTCGCGACCCTCAGGGGCGCGCGACCTGGCGCTGCACGGCAGCCGAGTGGGCTTAACGAGCAGAGTGGGCGTGACGAGCGGCCTCGGTCAGGTCAGCGGTTCTTCTTGCGGGACTGACGCTGGGCCTTGGCCTTGCGGCGCGCGGCCTCCTTGGCCTTGCTCTGGCGCGCCTGCTCGTTCGGGTCGAGCTCCTCGTCCTCGTCGACGACCGACTCCTCCACCGCGATGGCCGAGCCGTCCTCCGACGGGGCGGAGTACGACAGCTGCTTGGGCGTGCTGTCCGCCTCGAGGCCCTTCGCGTGGATGTGCGGCGCCTCGCCGTCCTCGCCGCCCTCCTCGACCTCGATCTCGACGTTGAGGTTGAACAGGTAGCCGACCGACTCCTCGGAGATGCCCTCCATCATCGCGTTGAACAGGTCGTAGCCCTCGCGCTGGTACTCGACCAGCGGGTCGCGCTGGCTGTACGCACGCAGGCCGATGCCCTCGCGGAGGTAGTCCATCTCGTAGAGGTGCTCGCGCCACTTGCGGTCGAGCACGCTCAGCACGACGCGGCGCTCGAGCTCGCGGGCGACCTCGTCGCCCAGCTCGGCCTCGCGCTTGTCGTAGGCCGCCAGCGCGTCCTCGACGATCTGCGTGCGCAGCGTGGGGCCGTCCAGGCGCTCCTGGCCGCCGGCCTCCTCGACGAGCTGCTCGTGATCGAGCGAGATCGGGTAGAGGGTGCGCAGGGCGGTCCAGAGCTTGTCGAGCTCCCACGCGGTCGGGTAGCCCTCGGTGGCCGCGGTGACGTAGGCGCCGGTGACGTCCTCGATCATCTGGCGCACGCGCGGCTCGAGGTCCTCGCCCTCGAGCACCCGGCGGCGCTGGGCGTAGACGACCTCGCGCTGGGCACTCATGACGTCGTCGTACTTGAGGATGTTCTTGCGGGTCTCGAAGTTCTGCGCCTCGACCAGGCCCTGGGCCGACGCGATCGACTTGGTGACGCGCTTGTTCTCGATCGGCACGTCGTCCGGGATCTTCATCGTCTGCAGGATCCAGTTGACCCACTCGCCCTTGAACAGGCGCATGAGGTCGTCCTCGAGCGACAGGTAGAACCGGGTGCTGCCCGGGTCGCCCTGACGGCCGGAGCGGCCACGCAGCTGGTTGTCGATGCGGCGCGACTCATGGCGCTCGGTGCCGATGACGGCCAGGCCGCCGGCGGCGACGACCTCGTCCTTCTCGGCCGCGACCTGCTTCTCGATGCGCTCGAGCGCCTCGGGCCAGGCGGCGTCGTACTCCTCCGGGGTCTCGACCGGGTCGAGGCCCTTGCTGCGCAGCTCGGCGTCGGCGAGGAACTCGACGCTGCCGCCGAGCATGATGTCGGTGCCGCGGCCGGCCATGTTGGTGGCGACGGTGACGGCGCCCTTGTGACCGGCGCGGGCGACGATCGCGGCCTCACGGTCGTGGTGCTTCGCGTTCAGCACCTCGTGGGCGATGCCCTGCTTCTTCAGCTGCTTGCTGAGGCGCTCGGACTTGGCGACGCTCGTGGTGCCGATCAGCACCGGCTGGCCCTTGGCGTGACGCGCGGCGATGTCGTCGACGACGGCGTTGAACTTGGCGTCCTCGGTGCGGTAGACGAGGTCGGGCAGGTCGTCGCGCTGGATCGGCTTGTTGGTACGGATCGGGACGACGCCGAGCTTGTAGATCTTGTCGAACTCGGCGGCCTCGGTCATCGCGGTGCCGGTCATGCCCGAGAGCGTGCTGTAGAGGCGGAAGTAGTTCTGCAGCGTGATCGTGGCCAGGGTCTGGTACTCCTCGCGGATGCGGACGCCCTCCTTCGCCTCGATCGCCTGGTGCAGGCCCTCGTTGTAGCGGCGACCCTCGAGCAGGCGGCCGGTGTGCTCGTCGACGATCAGGACCTCGCCGTCGATGACGACGTAGTCCTTGTCCCGCTTGAACAGCTCCTTGGCCTTGACGGCGTTGTTGAGGAAGCCGATGAGCGGCGTGTTGACCGCGTCGTAGAGGTTCGCGATGCCGAGCTGGTCCTCGACGACGTCGATGGCCTTCTCGGTGACGGCGACGGTGCGCTTCTTCTCGTCGACCTCGTAGTGCTCGTCGATGCGCATGGCGCCGACCATGCGGGCGAACTCGCCGTACCACTTGACCTCGTCCTCGGTGGGGCCCGAGATGATCAGCGGCGTGCGGGCCTCGTCGATGAGGATCGAGTCGACCTCGTCCACGATCGCGAAGTTGTGGCCGCGCTGGACGCACTCGTCGAGCGAGTCGGCCATGTTGTCGCGCAGGTAGTCGAAGCCGAACTCGTTGTTGGTGCCGTAGGTGATGTCGCAGGCGTAGGCCTCGCGGCGCTGCGCGGGGGTCTGGCCGGCGACGACGACGCCGACGGTGAGACCCAGGAAGTGGTGGACGCGGCCCATCATCTCGGACTGGTACTTCGCCAGGTAGTCGTTGACCGTGACGACGTGGACACCCTTCTCCGACAGCGCGTTCAGGTAGGACGGCAGGGTGGCGACGAGGGTCTTGCCCTCACCGGTCTTCATCTCGGCGATGTTGCCCAGGTGCAGGGCGGCGCCACCGAGGATCTGGACGTCGAAGTGCCGCTGGCCGAGCACGCGAGTGGCCGCCTCGCGGACGGTGGCGAAGGCCTCGGGCAGCAGGTCGTCGAGGGACTCGCCGCCCCCGAGGCGCTCCTTGAACTCGTCGGTCATGGCGCGCAGCTCGGCGTCGCTCATGGCGGAGAACTCGTCGCTCAGGGCGTTGACCTGGTCGGCGATGCGGTCGAGGCGCTTGAGGATCTTGCCCTCGCCGGCCCGCAGGATACTGTCGATGATCTTCGGCACCCGAACATCCTAGTGCGGGGTGGCACACTCCGTCGCCAGCCTGCGGGCCAGATCACCACGATCTCCCACCTCGACCCCGTCGAGGCCGAGCCAGCCCGCCATCCGGTGCAGCTCGCGGGCGAGCTCGGCGGCGGTGGAGGCGGGTGCGTCGGGCTCGGCGAAGGCCCCCGGGACGAGCAGCCGGCCGCGCGCCCGGTCGGCCTTGAGGTCGACCCGCGCCACGAGCCGGTCGCCCAGGAGGAAGGGCAGCACGTAGTAGCCGTGCACGCGCTTCGGGGCCGGGACGTAGATCTCGATCCGGTAGCGGAAGCCGAAGAGGTGCTCGGTGCGCGTGCGCTCGAACACGAGCGGGTCGAAGGGGCTCAGCAGCGTCCGCGCGTCCACGCGGCGCGGCCGGGTGGCCTCGGCGTGCAGGAACGCCGGGCGCTTCCAGCCGTCGATCGTGACCGGCTCGAGCGTCCCGTCGGCGACCAGCGTCTGGACCGCCTGCGCGGTCGGCTCGGGCGCGAGACGGAAGTAGTCGCGCAGGCACTGCACCGTGGCGACGCCGAGCGCGCGGGACGCGTGCCCCACGAGCGTCAGGTACGCCTCCTCGTCGGAGGGCTCGGGCATCGCCATCACGCGGGCCGGCAGCACGCGCTCGGGCAGGTCGTACTCGCGCTCGAACGCCGCGTTGCGCCGAGCGGCCGACACGCGGCCGACGAAGAACAGGTACTCCAGCGCCTGCTTGGTCTGCGACCAGTTCCAGCCCCAGTGCGTGCGGTCGCGCTCCTGCGACCCCAGCCGGGCCTCGAGCTCGCGCGCCGTGATCGGCCCCCACCGTGCCACGGCGGCCTCGACCTCATCGATGAGCGCGGGGTTCTCCGCGGCGGTCCGGGCCATCGCACCCCACATGCCGCGACCCGAGCGCATCTTGTGGCTCATCGCGGGCCACAGGTCGACGTCGACGAGCGCGGCCTCGTGCGCCCAGTACTCGAACAGCAGCCGCGGGGCGCGGCCCGCGGCGCGGTGCAGCAGGTCGGTGTCGTAGGGCCCGAGCCGCGAGTACAGGGGCAGGTAGTGCGCCCGCTGCAGCACGTTCACCGAGTCGATCTGGAAGAACCCGAGCCGCCGGGCGACGCGCGCCACGTGCTCACGCCGCACCTCGGCGGGCGCGGGTCTCGTGAACCCCTGGGCCGCCAGCGCGATGCGCCGGGCCTGCAGCGCCGAGAGGCGCGGGGTCACAGGACGTCGTCGATGAGCTTGCTGCGGACGGCGTACATGGCCGCCTCCATCCGCGACTTCATCTGGAGCTTCTCCAGGATGTTGCGGATGTGGTTCTTCACCGTGTTCTCGCTGATGAACAGCTCGCCGGCGATGTCGCGGTTGCTCTTGCCGTGGGCGACCAGGCGCAGCACCTGCAGCTCGCGGGCGGTCAGGCTGGTGGCCGGGGCCGGCCCCTTGGCCATGTGCACGAACTCGTCGAGCAGCTTGGTGGCCATGCTGGGGCTGATCAGGGACTGCCCCGCCGCGACCAGCTTGACCGCCTCGGCGACCTGGTCGTAGGTGGAGCCGTCCTTGAGCAGGTAGCCCGCGGCGCCGGCCTTGATCGACTCGTAGAGGTCGGCCTCGTCGTCGCTCGCGGTCAGCATGATGATGCCGGTCGTGGGCGCGGTCTCCTTGATCGCGCCGCAGATCTCGACGCCGCTGCGTCCCGGCATGCGGACGTCGAGCAGGACGACGTCGAACGGCTCCTCCGCGATGCGCTCCAGCGCGGCGTCGCCGTCGTCGACGTCCTCGATCTCGAACCCGCCGTCGGCACCCAGGACCATCGTCACGCCCCTGCGGAAGAGCTCCTGGTCGTCGACCAGCAGCACCCGGATGGCGTCGGCGTTCGTAGTCACGGCACGATCATGCCACGTTCGAGGCGATTCACCCCTCGACCGACAAGCGGATCACGCCGTAGTCGTACCCCTTGCGGCGGTAGACCACGCTCGGCTTCATCGAGTCCTTCTCCACGAAGAGGAAGAAGTCGTGGCCCACGAGCTCCATCTCGTAGAGCGCCTGGTCCAGGGTCATGGCCGGCGAGGTGTGGTCCTTCTCGCGCACGACGAGCGGGCCGTCGCCCTGCACCTCGAGCGTCGCGACCTGGCGCACGTGGGGCTCTCCGGAGTCCTCGTCGGGCGATCCGGCCAGCCGCAGGTCGGCGGTGGCCTCCTCGATCGACGCCGGCGCGTGCTTGTCGCGGTGGCGGATCTGGCGCTCGCCCATCTTGCGCAGGCGCTTCTCCAGCTTGTCGACGGCGGCGTCGAGGGCGGAGTGCTGGTCGGTCGAGTTGGCCTCGACGCGGACGACGGGGCCCCGCGAGCGGAGCGTCATCTCGACCCGCGCGGCCTTGTCGTGCTGGCGCGGGTTCTTCTCGTGGGTCACCTCGACCTCGACGCGGTTGATGCGCTGACGACCGTCGAACTTCTCGATGCGCTGGAGCTTCTCGGTGACGTGGGAGCGGAACCGCTCCGAGATCTCACTGTTGCGTCCGGTGACCACGATTTCCATGTCCGTCTCCTTCTCCAGTCCCGAGGTTTCGAGCTTCTGGCTCACCTCGACCGTAGCCCGTCCACGGGGTGACCCGCCACCGCTGGACCGCCCTGCTCGGCGACCACGAGAGCTGCCGCGCCGAGCACCTCGACATCGCCCCGGGACGCCAGGGCGCGGACCGCCTCGCGCACCGTGGAGCCGGTCGTGACGATGTCATCCACGACGACCACGGGGCCGGTCGGGAGCGCCGTCGCGCGCATGCTCCGGGCCAGGTTGAGGGCGCGCTCCTCGCGTCCCAGCGCGTGCTGGTCGGCGGTCTGGCGCACGAGCCGCAGGCACCGCCGGGCCGAGCCGTGCAGCCCGATCCCCGTCAGGTCGCGGGCCGCCGCGACGGCCAGGTCGGCCACGAGGTCGCGCCCTCGCTCGCGGCGTGAGCGCCGGGTCGACGGCACCGGCACGAGTGTGACCGCCTCGGCGTCGCCCACGAGCGTCAGCACGGCGGCGGCGAGGTGGTGGGCCAGGAGCGGGTCGAGGCCCGAGGCGGCGCGGAGCTTCCAGGCCAGCACGGCATCGCGGCGCGGTCCCGCGTGGACGCCCGCGGCGACCACCTCGAGGTCACCGGCGGCGACGTGGACGGGCTCGGGCGGCAGGCTCGCGGCGCACCGGCGGCAGACGCGTCCTCCGGGCGCCTCGCACAGCGGACAGCACGCCCCGAGCACGAGGTCGGCCGCCCCCTGCCACCACCGGTCCATCGAGCCAGTGTGGGCGCGCCGGGGCGCGGTCACCAGCGCCCGGACACGGCCTGTGGATCGTCAGGCGATGCCGCGGGCGGCGGGCAGGTCCAGCTGCACCCACCGCGTGCGGTCGAGCACCCAGACGCCGCCCTCGGTGTCCAGCAGGTAGAGGTCGGACCGAGCGGCCGGGGTCGCGACGAGGGCGACCGGGTCGATGCCGGGCAGCAGCTGCCCTCCCCCGGGCCAGGCGTCCACGGCGCCCGTGCCGTCGATGCGCACCGAGCGGACCTGCGTGCCCCGCGGCCCGAGGTGCGCGACGCGCGTGCCGTCGACCCAGGCGACCTCGCGGGCGGCGGCCTGCGTGGGCAGCTGCTCCGGCTCGGTCAGACCGACCACGCGGCCCTCGCGCCGCTCCACCCCGCCGAGCAGCAGACGCCCGCCCGACGTGGCCGCGTAGCGCGCTCCGTCGGGCGAGATCGCGAAGGACGAGAGGACCGGGAGGCCGGGGCTCGGGACGAGCGTCAGGGACTCGCCGTCGTGCACGCGGACGCGCGCCCGACCGTCCTGGCGGTCGACGAGCCAGCCCATCGAGTCGATGTCGACCGCGGGGCGCACGAAGCGGTCGCCCGTGAGGTCGAGCGGCCGCCCGCCCCGGGCGGTGGTGACGCGGGCGCGATCGGTCCAGACGCCGACCGCCAGCTCCTCGCCGACGGCCACGGCCGTGGCTCCGCCGTCGGTGCGGCCCCACGCGCCCGGCACCGGCTGCTGCGCCCGCGGGCCGACCTGGTGGACGATGTCGCCCGCCGTCACGTGCACCCATCGCCGCGACTTGTCGGGGCCGTACGAGGCCCAGCCACGGGCGTCCTGCACGAGGTCGCCGGTGGGCGCGACGACCGTGCCGTCGCCGGTGATCTGGACGTCCGTGACCACCGGGACCTGCCGCAGCGTCCACGCGACCTGGGCCGAGAGACGCTTCTGCGTCGAGGTGGAGAGGTCGCCGACCCGCCGGGCGAAGTCGACCTGCGCCACTCCGCCGACGACCGGCACCGAGGCCCGCAGCTCGCCCTCGGGCGGGACGGCGGTGGTGAGTCCCGGAGGTTCGGGTGGCGGACCGAGCGCGAGGCTGGTCATGAGCGAGGTCGCGAGCTGGTCGCCGACGACCTCGTGGACCGGCACGGGCACCAGGTGACGGCCCGACGCGTCGAGGAAGAACAGGTCGAAGGCGCGCACGTAGTCCTCGAACCAGTCCCGGCTGACGAGCACGCCGTCGGGCGGGTTCGCGATGCGCCACTGCCCGTCGATCCGCTCGAGCGCGAACCGCAGCCGCTCGGTGCCCTCGGCGGGCGTCAGGGAGCCCTGCTCGTCGAGGCGCACCTCGGTGCCGAGCTCGACCCGGGTGGACCCGACCGACGCGGAGAACGCCTCGACGGAGGAGTAGACGGTGGTGCTGGCGCCCGGACGCCAGCGCTGGGCGGCGGTGGGCGTGAGGTACTCCGCGGCGACGCGGTGCGTGACCGGGTAGGCCAGCATCGCGTCGAGGAAGCCGCGCACGACCTGCGTCTCGGTCATGCCCGGGATCGGCCCCGACGGCGTGTACCGGACCGTGCTCTCGCCGAGACCGACCTCGTCCTCGACGCGCTCGACCGGACCCGACGTGGGGATGCCGGCGCACCCCGTCAGCACGGCGACGGCGAGGGCGAGCACGAGGCCCACGGAGCGGCGCGTCATGCGTACACCGACTTCGTGACGGGCGACCACACGCGCTCCCCCGCCTCGCGCGGGAGCGTCAGGATGAACTCGGTGCCCTCGCCCTTGCGCGACCAGACCTCGAGGGTCCCGCCGTGCAGCGCGGCGTCCTCGCGCGCGATCGCCAGTCCGAGTCCCGTGCCACCCTGCGAGCGGGCCGGATCGCCCCGCCAGAACCGGTCGAAGACGCGGCGCACCTCCTCGGTGTCCATGCCCACGCCGTGATCGCGCACCGCGAGCGAGACACGGTCCGGGGCCTGCGACACGACGACCTCGACCCGCTGGGACCGGCTGTACCGGGCGGCGTTGACGATGAGGTTGCGCACCATGCGGTCGACGCGGCGGATGTCGGCGTCGACGATCGCCGGCACGGCGACCCCGAGGGCGCGCCCCTCGATCCCGGCGCGGGTCAGCGCCTCGTCGGCGGCGGCCGCCCGGGCCACGGCGGTGAGGTCGACGGGGTCGAGCTCGAGCGTGGCCGCACCGGCGTCGAAGCGGCTGAGGTCGAGCAGGTCCGACAGCAGCGCCTCGAAGCGGCCGACCTCGGTGTGCAGCAGCTCGGCCGCCCGGGCGGTCTGCGGGTCGAACGTCGGGCGCGCCTCGTAGAGCACCTGACCGGCCATCTGCACGGTGGTGAGCGGGGTGCGCAGCTCGTGCGAGACGTCGGAGACGAAGCGCTGCTGGAGGCGCGAGAGGTTCTCCAGCCGGCGGATCTGGCTCTGCAGGCTCTCGGCCATCTGGTTGAACGAGGTGCTCAGTCGGGCGATGTCGTCCTCGCCCTTGACGTGCATGCGCTGCTCGAGGTTGCCGGCGGCAAAGCGCTCGGCGATGCGGCGGGCCAGACGCACCGGTTCGACCACCTGGCGCGCGACGAGGAACGACACGAGCGTGACCATCACCAGCAGCACGCCCGCGCCGGCGAGCAGCGCCGTCCGCACGAGGTCGAGCGTCTCCTGCTGGTCGGCCATCGAGAAGACGTAGTAGAGCGCGTACTGGTCGTTGGAGCCCGGCGCCGTGACGCGCCCTCCCACGGTGACTACCGGGACGTCGTCGCCCGCGCCGAAGGGCGAGAGCTCGGAGAAGGTCCAGAAGGTGCCCTGGTCGGAGCCGACGCGCTCCGCGAGCGAGGACGGCACCTCGTCGATGCCGACGCTGCCCGAGGCCCGCACGGGGGCGTCGCCGCCCTCGGCCAGCGGGCCCTGCAGGACGAGCTCGTAGGCCCGGTTCTCCCCGCGGGTGGCGGCGAGGGAGTCGACCAGCTGGGTCAGCGCCGGCGACTGGCGGGCGGGCTCGCTGTCGACCGCCGCGTCGAGCTGGGACTGCGCCTGCTCGAGTCCCGCGCGCGCCTCCGCGATGGCCGCGTCGCGCCGGTTGTCGGCCAGGCCGCCGGCGACGTCACGCAGCAGCGCCCAGCCGACGATCATGATGACCGCCGTGCTCAGCAGCAGGGTGTTGATGACGACTCGCGTGCGCAGCGAACGGCGCCACAGCCCGACGAGTCGGCCCATCAGTGCGACGCCGGCTCGATGGCCTGGTAGCCGACGCCCCGGACCGTGCGGATGACGCTCGGGTTCTCGGCGTCGTCCTCGATCTTCTGGCGCAGCCGGGTCATGTGGACGTTCACCAGCTTGGTGTCACCCGGATGGTGGTAGCCCCACACCTTCTGCAGCAGTGCCTCACGGCTGAAGACCTGCTCGGGCGCGGAGATCAGGCACGCCAGCAGATCGAACTCCAGCGGGGTCAGCGACACGGGCCGGCCGTCGCGCGTGACCGTGTGCGCCTGGGGATCGAGCACGATGCCGCCGAACTCGATCCGCGCGCCGAGCGGGTCGCTGCGGCGCAGCCGCGCGCGGATGCGGGCGATCAGCTCGCTGTTGCGGAACGGCTTGGTGATGTAATCGTCGGCGCCGACGCCGAGCCCCTCGACGATGTCGCGGGTGTCGCCCTTGGCGGTGAGCATGACGATCGGGACGCCCGAGAGCTCCCGGATCTGGCGGCACACCTCCATGCCGTCCAGTCCCGGGAGCATCCGGTCGAGCAGGACCACGTCGGGCTTGAAGGCCTCGAAGGCCTCCATCACGCCGTCACCGGTGCGACACACCGAGGTCCGGAAGCCCTCGCCCTCGAGGACGATCGTGAGCATCTCCGCCAACGACGCGTCGTCGTCGACGACGAGCACCCGATCGTTCTTGGGGCGACGTTGCGACATGCTCAGTAGCGGTAGTGGTCCGACTTGTACGGACCGGCCACGTCGACGCCCAGGTACTCGGCCTGCGCCTTCGACAGCTCAGTGAGCTCGACGCCGAGGGCGTCCAGGTGCAGCCGGGCGACCTCCTCGTCGAGGTGCTTGGGCAGCACGTGAACGCCCAGCTCGTACTGGTCGGCCTTGCTGAACAGCTCGATCTGCGCGAGGACCTGGTTCGTGAAGGAGTTCGACATCACGAACGACGGGTGGCCGGTGGCGTTGCCCAGGTTGAGCAGGCGGCCCTCGGACAGCACGATGATCTTCTTGCCGTCGGGGAAGATCCACTGGTGGACCTGGGGCTTGATCTCGTCCTTGACGATGCCGGGGACCTTGGCCAGGCCGGCCATGTCGATCTCGTTGTCGAAGTGGCCGATGTTGCCGACGATCGCCTGGTGCTTCATCTTCTCGAAGTGCTCGACGCGGATGATGTCGAAGTTGCCCGTCGTGGTGACGAAGATGTCGGCGATCTCGACGACCGACTCGAGGCGCTTGACCTCGTAGCCGTCCATCGCGGCCTGCAGCGCGCAGATCGGGTCGATCTCGGTGACGATGACGCGGGCGCCCTGGCCGCGCAGGGACTCGGCCGAGCCCTTGCCCACGTCGCCGTAGCCGCACACGACCGCGACCTTGCCGCCGATCATGACGTCGGTGGCGCGGTTGATGCCGTCGATCAGCGAGTGGCGGCAGCCGTACTTGTTGTCGAACTTGCTCTTGGTGACCGAGTCGTTGACGTTGATCGCCGGGAAGAGCAGCGTGCCCTCGCGGAAGCGCTCGTAGAGGCGCAGGACGCCGGTGGTGGTCTCCTCCGAGACGCCCTTGATGTCCTTCGCGATGGTGGTCCAGTACTGCGGCTTGGTCTCCAGCGAGCGGGCCAGGACGCGCAGCACCTCCTTGAACTCCTCGTTGTCGGTGGAGTCCTGCGGCGGGACGGCGCCGGCCTTCTCGTACTCCACGCCCAGGTGCAGCAGCATCGTGATGTCGCCGCCGTCGTCGAGCAGGACGTTCGGTCCGCACTCCGCACCCTGCTCATCAGTGAAGGCGAAGACCTTCTCGGCCTCGTCCCAGTACTCGGCGAGGGTCTCGCCCTTCCACGCGAAGACCGGCGTGCCGGCCGGCGCGTCGACGGTGCCGTTCGGGCCGACGACGACCGCGGCGGCGGCGTGGTCCTGGGTGGAGAAGATGTTGCAGGTGGCCCAGCGGACGTCGGCGCCGAGCGCGGTGAGGGTCTCGATCAGGACCGCGGTCTGCACCGTCATGTGCAGCGAGCCGGCGATGCGGGCGCCCGACAGCGGCTTGGTGTCGCCGTAGCGCTCGCGCATGGCCATGAGGCCCGGCATCTCATGCTCGGCGAGCTCGATCTCCTTGCGGCCGAACTCGGCGAGGGACAGGTCCTTGACGCGATAATCCATACCCACCAGCGTACCGGCGAGTACCGAGCCCCAACGAATCGACGCGACACTCATCTGACGCCCGGCGGCAGCGCCGGAGGGAAGCGCAGGAACGGGCGCAGGTGCCACATCCGGTCGAGCAGCGCGTAGGTGCGGTCGGGCCCTGCGGGCTTGGCCCGTCCGGTCATGACCGCGTCGTGCAGGAACGCCGCCTCGGTGGCGAGTCGCTGGTAGCGCTCGACGGCCTCGGCGTGCAGGGGTCCGTACTGCGTGGCGAACGTGCGGGCCTGGCGACGGCGGGCGAAGCGGACCAGCCACGGCACCTCGGCGGGATGGATCCAGCCGCGTCGCGCCATGTCGCCGAGTGCCCGGGCCAGGACGTCGAGCTGGCGCATCCGCAGGACGACGGCGGTGATGCCCAGACCCAGCAGCAGGCAGGCCAGCACGACGTACGCCAGCAGGAAGCCGACGCCCCCTCCGACGACGATCGAGCCGTTCCACAGCGCGTGCAGCGCGACGCTGGCCAGGTAGCCGAGCGCGAGCAGACCCCAGCGCTGGGCGCGCGAGGACCGGTGCACCGCGAGTCCCATCGCGATCCCGATCGCCGAGGCGAACAGCGGGTGGGCGAACGGGCTGAACAGGCCGCGGACGACGAACGTGGCGGTGGCCATCTCGGTGCCGGAGTACGGGACCTCGTCGAAGCCGAGGTAGCTGGCCGCGTAGTAGCCGACGTTCTCCATCGCGGCGAAGCCCAGCGCGACGAGGCCCGAGACGATGAGGCCGTCGAGCACGCCGTCGATGATCCGGCGCAGCCGCACCAGGGTGAGCACGACGAACAGGCCCTTGGCGAGCTCCTCGGCCACCGGCGCGCCCAGCGCGATGAGCCAGTCCTCGCTCATCCCGAGGCGGGACATGCCGATCTCCATCGGCAGCGCGATCGCGACGGCGATCACGGCGCCCCACACGAACGCGGCGGCCTTGTAGCGGAACGGCTCGGGCTCGACCCGGTCGAGCCACCAGTACGCGGCGAGCGCGACCGGCAGCGGAATCAGCGCGTAGACCAGCGCCAGCGAGGCGCCGGCCACCGAGCCCGACGTGGAGGCGAAGAACACCGCTCCGCCCGCACCCACGACACCGGCGATCCAGACGGCGATCACGAGCAGCTTGCGACCACGCTGGCGCAGGGGGTCGTCCTCGGCGGGGAGGGCGGCCTGCACCTCGGTCGTCGTCACGGAGACAGCCTAGAGCGCCGTCACGACCGCGGCCGCCACCGATAGTGTGGCCGCAGGCGCCCGTAGCTCAGCTGGATAGAGCAAGAGCCTTCTAATCTCGAGGTCGCAGGTTCGAATCCTGCCGGGCGCGCCAGCTTCCACCGAAGGAGACCGCCATGAGCGACCTGTTCGAGCTCGACCAGACCCAGCGCCTGCGTCGCGAGGAGGCCGCCGCGCGGCTGCACGCCCTCGCCGACGCCCTCGCGCGCCACAACTCCGTGGAGTTCGAGAAGAACGGGCACCGCATCACGGTCGACGTGCCCGACGAGGTCGAGCTGACCGTCGAGGTCGAGATCGGCGAGGACAACGAGATCGAGGTCGAGCTGCGCTGGTGACTGAGGGCCGTCAGGACGCGAGCGCGTCCTCGACGGCCGAGCGCACGGTCGCCGGGTCCTCGAGCTTCGTGCCGTCGACGAAGACCGACGGCGTGCCGGTGACGCCACGCTCGCGGGCCTGCTCGCGCACCTCGTTGAGCCACGGCACGAACGTGCCGTCCTCGAGGCACGACTCGATGTCCGGCACGCCGACGTCGCGGGCGATCGCCGCGAGCGCCCGCTGCGTGGGCTCGGCGTCCCCGGTGGCGAAGCCGGCGGCGAACAGCGCCGGCTTCATCGCCCAGAAGGCCTCGGCGCCCTGACGGTCGGTGACGCAGAACGCCGCGTTCATGGCGTCGTGCGCCGGGCCGGTGTCGGCCGTGCCGTCGAGGATCGTCATCGGCACGAAGCGCAGCGCGATCTGGCCCTGCTCCGCGAGGTCGGTCAGGTAGGCACCGTGCTCGTCCTCGAAGTCGGCGCAGTGCGAGCAGAGGAAGTCCTCGTAGACCTCCACCACGGGCGCGCCGCGGGCCGGGGTGCCGGGGTGCTGCACCCCACCCTCGGTGAGCCCCCGCGGCTCGACCACCGGGCCGTCGGCCGCGTCGTCGCCGCCGAGCGAGGAGATCCCCCACGCCACGGCGGCGACCAGCACGAGCGCGCCCACCACGGCTGCGGTCGTGATCGTGAGGCGCTGGCGACGCGCGGCCCGCTCGCGCTCGACCCGCGCCTGCTCGGCACGAGCGGCACGGGCCTTGCGGTCGTTCGTCACGTCAGGACTTGGACGCCTCGGTGATCGCGGCCTGCAGCTCCTGCGGCGTGCGCGCCTCGGAGTTCTTGCCGTCGATGTGCACCGTGGGCGTGCCGGAGATGTCGCGCTCGTCGGTGAAGGTGTCCTTCACGTCGTCGATCCACGGCACGAAGCGCTCGGTGCGGACGCAGTCGTCGATGCCCGTGACGCCGGCCTCCTCGGCCAGGTCGATCAGTGCGGCGTTCTCGGGACCGGCGCCACCCTCGGAGGGCTGGTTCGCGTACAGCGCGTTGTGGACCTTCCAGAAGGCCTCGGGGCCGTCCTGGTCGACGGCGCACATCGCCACGTTGGTGGCGCGGCGCGAGTAGTCGTTGGTGCTCTGGTTGTGCAGGAACGAGAACGGCATGAAGCGCAGGCGGATCGCGCCCGACGCGGCCTGGTCCTGCAGGAACTGGCCGCTCAGCTGCTCGAACGAGCCGCACGCGGGGCACAGGAAGTCCTCGAAGACCTCGACGAGCGGCGCGTCCGCGTTGTCGACGTCGCCACCGGTCGCCGGGAAGTCGACGCCGCTCTCGGTGAGGTTCTTCGGCTCGATGACCTCGGTGTTCTTCTCGTTGGAGTCGGAGAGGGACTTGATGCCCCAGCCGGCCGCGGCGATCAGCACGACCACGATCGCGACGATCGCGACGGTGATCTTGTTGCGCTGCTTGCGCTCGGCCTTCTCGCGCTCCTTGCGCATCTGCTCGGCGCGGGCGGCGCGGGCCTGGCGGTCGTTCGTCACGTGTGGCTCCTCAGACGTATACGCGGTACGGCCGGAAGCCTACCCGTCGCCGCCCACCTGTCGGCGTCGCGGACTAGGGTGGCGGGGTGAACGACAAGCTGGTGTGGATCGACTGCGAGATGACGGGTCTGTCGATCCAGGACGACGCCCTGGTCGAGATCGCGGCCCTGGTCACCGACTACGACCTCAACATCCTCGGCGACGGCGTCGACCTCATCATCAAGCCCCCGCAGGCGGCGCTCGACCAGATGAACGAGGTCGTCACGCAGATGCACACGACCTCGGGCCTGCTCGACGAGCTGCAGCACGGCATCACGGTGCGCGAGGCCGAGGAGCAGGTGCTCGAGTACGTGCGCCAGTACGCCAAGGAGCCGCGGAAGACCCCGCTCGCCGGCAACTCCATCGGCACCGATCGCGCCTTCCTGGCCCGCGACATGGTCGAGCTCGAGGACTGGCTGCACTACCGCGTCATCGACGTCTCCTCCATCAAGGAGCTGGCCCGCCACTGGTTCCCGCGCGCCTACTTCGCCGCCCCGGAGAAGGGCGGCGCCCACCGCGCGCTGGCCGACATCCGCGAGAGCATCGACGAGCTGCGCTACTACCGCCGCACGGTCTTCACGCCCGATCCGGGCATCGACAGCGAGTCGGCGCGCGCCATCGCCGCCGAGATCGCCGGGACCACCCCCTCGGAGTAGGTCCCGCGCGCGACGTCCGGTAGACTCGTCGCGCTGTGCCGCAAGGCGCACATGGTGGGTGTAGCTCAGTTGGTAGAGCACCGGCTTGTGGTGCCGGTGGCCGCGGGTTCAAGTCCCGTCATCCACCCCAGGAAACGGCCCGGAATCGAATGATTCCGGGCCGTTCTTCATGCGTCATGATGGGCTCATGGTCGAGATCAAGACGCAGCCGACCGACGCCGACGTCGAGGCCTTCCTCCACGCCGCCACTCCCGCGCGCCGCCGCGAGGACGGACTGCGGCTGGCCGAGCTCTTCCGCGAGGTCACCGACACCGATCCCGTCCTCTGGGGTCCGTCGATGGTCGGGTACGGCAGCTACCGCTACGTCTCCCCCGCCAACCCGCGCACGCGCGGGAACTGGCCCAAGGTCGCGTTCTCCCCGCGCAAGGCCTCGCTGTCGCTCTACGGGCTGAAGGACCGCCCCGAGGGCGCCGCACTGCTGCCCTCCCTGGGCACCTACACCGAGGGCGCGGGCTGCGTCTACGTCAAGAGGCTCGACGACGTCGACCTCGACGTGCTGCGCCGGCTCGTGGCGATCGCGTGGGCCCGCGAGGACGACCCCGAGCCCTGACCCTCAGACGATCTGCTCGCGGACCCAGTGGCCGAGCAGGCGCGCGCACGCGTCGACCACGGCGTTCCACTCGAGCGCCGAGTCGTCCGCGGCGTCGCTGACGATCTTCACGAGGCGGCACGGGACACCGGCGCGCTGGGCGGCGCGGGCCACGGCGAATCCCTCCATGTCGACGAGGTGAGCCCGCTCGGCCAGTCCCGCGCGGACGGCCGGGTCGGTGACGAACAGGTCACCCGTGGCGAGCACGGTCCCGTCGCCGTCCGGCAGGCCGATCTCGTCGACCGCGTCGTGCCCCAGGGCGCGGATCGCGTCGGCCGAGTAGTCGTGGTTGAGCACCGTGGACGGCAGGAAGAGCCCCGTGAGACCGGGCCGCAGGGCACCCCCGGTGCCCACGTTCAGCACGAGCTCGGGACGCAGCGCGGCGATCGCCTCGGTGGTCGCGGTGGCCGCCTCGACCTTGCCGATCCCCGTCAGCACCAGCGGCATCTCGGTCGGCAGGTGCGCGGCCTCGGCCTTCGTCGCCGAGACGACGAGGACCCTCTCGGGGCTCACTGGCGCGCCACCGGCACTCCTCATTGGCGCGCCACCGGCACGACGTCCGGAGCGCCGAGGCGCGCCGCGTCGGCCGTCTCGTCGTCGGGCATCGTCTGGCTCTCGCGCTCGGCGTCGACCCGCTTGAGGTAGTGGTCGACCTCGCGCTCGCGCTGCTCGTCGGACCAGCCGAGCGCCTCGGCCATGAGCGCGGCCGCGTCCTGCGCGGACTCGGTGCCGCGGTGGAAGGTCTCGATCGAGATGCGCGTGCGGCGGGCGAGGATGTCGTCGAGGTGGCGGGCGCCCTCGTGCGTGACGCCGTAGACGACCTCGGCACGCAGGTAGTCGTCGGAGCCGGCGAGCGGCTCCCCCAGGTCGGGACGCCCGGCGATGAGGTCGAGCACCTCGGTGGCCAGCGTGCCGAAGCGGTTGAGCAGGTGCTCCACGCGGCCGACGCCGATGCCGTGCGCGGCGGCGAGCGCCTGGCGCTGGTTCCACAGGGCCGCGTACCCGTCGGCGCCCAGCAGCGGGATGTCGTCGGTGACGCACTCGGGCACGCGCCGGTCGAGCAGCGTGCCCATCTGCTGCACGGCTGCGTCGATCGCGTCCTTGGCCATGATCCGGTAGGTCGTGTACTTGCCGCCCGCGATGACGACGAGTCCCTTCACCGAGGTCGAGACGGCGTGCTCGCGCGAGAGCTTGCTCGTGGCCTCGTCCTCCCCCGCCAGCAGCGGACGCAGACCGGCGTAGACACCCTCGACGTCCTCGGGCTCGAGCGGCTCGACGAGCACGCGATTCACGTGGTCGAGCAGGTACTGGATGTCCTTGGCGCTCGCGGCCGGGTGGTCCTTGCTGAGCGACCAGTCCGTGTCGGTGGTGCCGATGATCCAGTGGCGGCCCCACGGGATGACGAAGAGGACCGACTTCTCGGTGCGCAGGATCAGGCCCGACTCGCCGCGGATCCGGTCGCGCGGCACGACGAGGTGGATGCCCTTGCTGGCGCGCACGTTGAACTGGCCGCGCTCGGCCGCGAACGACTGCGTCTCGTCGGTCCACACGCCCGTGGCGTTGACGACCTGGCGCGCGCGGATGTCGATCTCGCGGCCCGACTCGAGGTCCTTGACCCGCGCGCCGACGACACGGTCGCCCTCGCGCAGCAGGTCGATCACGCGGGTGCGGCTGGCGACGTGCGCGCCGTACGCGGCGGCCGTGCGGGAGAGGAACATCGTGTGGCGGGCGTCGTCGACCTGGCCGTCGTAGTAGTGCAGGGCGCCGACGAGGGCGTCCTTGCGCAGCGCGGGCATGATCCGGCGAGCACCGGTGCGGGTGAGGTGACGGTGCCGCGGCACACCGCGCGAGCGGCCCGACAGCAGCGCCATCGAGTCGTACAGGGCGACGCCGGATCCGGCGTAGAAGCGCTCCCAGACGCGGTGGGTCAGCGGGTACAGGAACGGCACGGGCTTGACCAGGTGCGGCGCGAGCTTGTCGATCAGCAGGCTGCGCTCCCCCAGGGCCTCGGCGACGAGGCGGAAGTCGAGCATCTCGAGGTAGCGCAGGCCGCCGTGGACGAGCTTGCTCGAGCGGCTGGACGTGCCGGAGCCGAAGTCGCGCGCCTCGACGAGGCCCACGGACAGGCCGCGGGTCGCCGCGTCGAGCGCCGCGCCGCCGCCGACGACGCCACCGCCGATCACGAGGACGTCGAGGTGTTCCGAGGCCAGCGCGTCGAGCGCCTCCTGGCGGTGCTGCGGGGAGAGGGCAACCGATCGCATGGACTCCAGTCAACCAGTGTCAGGCCACGGCTGCCGCGATCGCTCGGGCGATGCGGGTGGTGGCCTCCCGCGCGGGACGGCTGACGCCGGTGATGTTGACGAAGGCGTGGATCAGCGAGCCCTCGCGCGCCAGCGTGGTCGGCACGCCGGCCTGCTCGAGCCGTTCGGCGTAGGCGATCCCCTCGTCGCGCAGGGGGTCGAAGCCCGCCACGGCGACGTACGCGGGCGGGGCTCCGGACAGGTCGGGCTCGAGCAGCGGCGAGGCCTGCGGGTCGAGCGCGTCGGCCGGATCGGCCAGGTAGCGCTCGCGGTACCAGTCCATGTGCTTCTCGGTGAGGAAGAAGCCGTCGGAGAACTCCTGGTACGACGGATGCTTGGTGGACAGGTCCGTGACGGGGAACAGCAGCACCTGCAGCGCGGGCACGACCTCGCGTCCGCGGAGTCGGTTCGACAGCACGGCGCTGAGGTTGCCGCCCGCGCTGTCGCCCGCGACGACGATCCGGTGCGGGTCGAGGCCCCAGCCGGGCGCGTGCTCGACGGCGAAGTCCCACGCCGCCTCCGCGTCCTCGACCGCGGCAGGGAACGGGTGCTCGGGGGCCAGCCGGTAGTCCACGGACAGGACGTCGACGCCGGCCTCGGTGGCCAGGAAGCGCACGGCCGAGTCGGTGCTGACGCGGCTGCCCAGCACCCAGCCGCCCCCGTGGAAGTACACGACGAGGCCCTTCGACTCGGTGGTCGCGCGGTAGCGGGTGGCGGGGATCGGGCCGGCCGCGCTGGGGATGAGGAGGTCCTCCTCGACGGCGAACTCGGGGAACACGTCGGCGAACACGAGGGCCTCGTCGGTCAGCATGCGGCGGGCCTGCTCGACGGGGTGCTCGGTGAAGTCGCCACCGGGGATCCGGTTGAGGACCCGCAGCGCCACGGCGATCTCGGGCGAGAGCTGCTCCCCGTCGCGGTTGACCGGCGCGTGCCGGCCGAGCCGCGCGACCACGGACTCCGGGAGACGGGCGAAGCCGCGCACCACGGCACGCTCGGCCATCGCCGCGGCGGACAGGCCCGCGCTGGTGCCGGCGCTCACTCGACCCACCCCAGCGTGCGCTCGACGGCCTTCTTCCACTGGTGGTAGCCGGCGTCGCGCTGCTCGTCGTCCCAGTCCGGGCTCCAGCGCTTCGACTCCGACCAGTTCGCCACCAGCTCGTCGGTGCTCGACCAGAAGCCCACCGCCAGCCCGGCGGCGTACGCGGCGCCCAGGCACGTGGTCTCGGGGACCACCGGGCGGCTGACCTCGATGTCGAGGATGTCCGCCTGGATCTGCATGCACAGCTCGTTCGCGGTGATGCCGCCGTCGACGCGCAGCACCTCCAGCTCGATGCCGGAGTCCGCCACCATGACGTCGACGACGTCCTTGCTCTGGTAGCAGATCGCCTCGAGGGCGGCCCGGGCCACGTGGGCCACGGTGTTGAAGCGCGAGAGCCCGACGATCACGCCGCGGGCGTCGGAGCGCCAGTACGGCGCGAACAGGCCGCTGAAGGCCGGGACGAAGTAGACGCCGCCGTTGTCGTCCACCGTCTCGGCGAGCGCCTCGGAGTCGGCCGCGTCGTCGAAGACCTTGAGCTGGTCGCGCAGCCACTGGATCGCCGACCCGGTGACGGCGATCGAGCCCTCCAGCGCGTACACCGGCGGCTCGTCGCCGAAGCGGTAGGCCAGCGTGGTGAGCAGGCCGCGATCGGAGCGGACGATCTCAGTGCCGGTGTTGAGCACGAGGAAGTTGCCGGTGCCGTAGGTGTTCTTGAGCATCCCGGGCTCGAAGCAGGCCTGGCCGACGAGCGCGGCGTGCTGGTCGCCGAGGTTGCCCGCCAGGATCACCTCGGCACCGAACGGGCCGTCCTTGGTCGTGCGCCCGAACTCCTGGGACGACGAGGTGATCTCGGGCAGCATCTGCCGCGGGACGCCGAAGATCTCGAGCAGCTCGTCGTCCCACTCGAGGCTCTCGAGGTTCATCAGCATGGTGCGGCTGGCGTTGGTGACGTCGGTGACGTGGACGCCGCCGTCGGTGCCGCCGGTGAGGTTCCAGATGAGCCAGGTGTCGATCGTGCCGAACAGCGCGTGGCCCACTTCGGCGTCCTCGCGCACGCCGTCCACGTTCTCCAGGATCCAGTGCAGCTTGCCGCCGGCGAAGTACGCGGCGGGCGGCAGGCCGGACTTGGCGTGGATGACCGTGCCGTGTCCGTCCTCGTCGAGGCGCTTCGCGAGGTCGGCGGTGCGGGTGTCCTGCCAGACGATCGCGTTCGCGTAGGGCTCGCCGGTGCGCCGGTCCCACACGACCGTGGTCTCGCGCTGGTTCGTGATGCCGACGGCGGCGAGGTCGGCGGCGGTGATCCCGGCGGCCTCGAGTCCCCGCTCGATGACCTCGCGCGTGTTCTCCCAGATCTCGGTGGCATCGTGCTCCACCCAGCCGGCCTGCGGCAGCACCTGCTCGTGCTCCACCTGGTGCCGTCCCTGCTCCTCCCCGCGGTGGTCGAACACCATGAACCGCGTGCTGGTCGTCCCCTGGTCGATCGCGCCGACGAACTCCTGTGACATGCGCCTCACCCTAACGAGCCGTGGTCCCCCGGTGCGTCATACGGAGCGGTCTGCCCAGCGACCGATCCGTATGACATTGCGCGCACTGTGGACGACGGATCGACCTCGCGACCCTGGAACGACACCCTCTCGGCATGGATCCCGACCTCCGCGCCGTCGCCGCCTCCCAGGAGCAGATCGTGAGCCGTCGCCAGCTGTTCGCCTCCGGCGTCACCCGATCGACGCTGAGAGCGCACCTCCGGGCGGGGAGATGGAGGTCATGGGGACGGCACACGATCGCCCTGCACTCAGGGCCTCTCCCGATGCGTGCCGCGTGGTGGCGCGCCGTGATCGAGGCCGGTCCGCGCGCGATGCTCGACGGCGTCTCGGCACTCCAGGCCGCCGGACTGACCGGTGTCGACAGCGAGACCGTCCGCGTCTCCGTCCCTCGGGGCGCTCGAACACCCCGAGTCGCCGGCGTCACCGTGCGACAGACCCGGCGTCTTGCGCGCACTGACCTCGCAGGTCCCGGCCTACCGCGAGTACGACCGCCCATCGCTGTCGTCCGCGCTGCTCTCTGGGCCCGGTCCGATCGCCAGGCGGCGTACTTCCTGACGGCCGTCGTCCAACAACGGCTGTGCCGGGCGGAAGACGTCGCTCTGGCCGTACTGGAGGTGAGACGCCACGCTCGCCGACGTCTTCTGCTCGACGTGACGTCCGACCTGGTCCGTGGCTCCCAGGCGCTCGGCGAGCTCGACTTCGCGCGACTGTGCCGGGAGCACGGCCTGCCCGCGCCCACGCGGCAGTCTTGGCGACGAACCGGACGGGGCTCGGCGTTCCTGGACGTCGAGTGGCCGGAGTTCGGCGTCGCGGTCGAGATCGACGGCGTCCACCACCTCGAGGCGCCGGTGATGGTCGCCGATGCCCTTCGCCAGAATCACGTCGTGTTGGAGCGTTCGACGGTGCTGCGCATCCCGAACCTCGGCCTGCGCGTCGCCCCGGCGGAGTTCATGCAGCAGGTCCGACGCGCCCTCGTCCGAGGTGGGTGGAAGCCGGACGAGGACGTCATGCGCAGCGGTCGTGGGAGCGGCCGCTCCGCATGACGCCATGCCGGGCCCGCCGCGGTCTAGGCTCGGGTCATGGCCGAACGCGTCGTCATCGTCGGGGCAGGACACAACGGGCTCGTGGCGGCGGCGCTGCTGGCGCGGGCGGGGCTCGACGTCCTGGTGCTGGAGCGGCTCGACCGCGTGGGCGGCGCCGCGGTGAGCACGCAGGCGTTCGACGGTCACGACGCGCGGCTCTCGCGCTTCTCCTACCTCGTGAGCCTGTTCCCGCAGGCGCTCATCGACGAGCTGGGGCTCGACCTGGAGCTGCGCTCGCGCGACACCGCGTCGTTCACGCCGTGGCGTCGCGACGGACGCGCCGGCGGGCTGCTCGTCGAGACCTCCGGCGGCGAGGCCACGCGCGCCTCCTTCGCCGAGCTCACCGGCGGCGACGCCGAGTTCGAGGCGTGGAAGGCCTTCTACGACGAGGTCGGCACGCTGGCCCGGGCCCTCGCGCCCACGCTGCTGCAGCCCCTCCCCCACATCGGCGACGTGCGCGACCACGTCGAGATGGCCATCTGGACCGACCTCGTGGAGCAGCCGATCGGTGAGGCCATCCGGCGCCGGTTCGCCGACGACGTCGTGCGCGGGGTCGTCGCCACCGACGCGCTGATCGGCACGTTCGCGTCGCTCGAGGACCTCTCGCTCGTGCAGAACCGCTGCTTCCTCTACCACCTGATCGGCAACGGCACGGGCGAGTGGCGCGTCCCCGTCGGCGGCATGGGCGCGGTCACGCAGGAGCTCGCGCGGGTCGCCACCGAGGCCGGCGCCGAGATCCGCCTCAACTCGGCCGTCGACGGCATCGACGTGAGCGACGTCGACGTCACGATCTGCGGCGACGGATTCGTCGAGCGCGCCGACCACGTGCTGTTCGGCGCGGCGCCGTACGTGCTCGAGCGGCTGCTCGGCCATTCCCCGACCAGCAAGCCCGCCGGGGCGCAGCTCAAGCTCAACGTCCTGCTCTCGCGACTCCCCGAGCTCGCCTCGGGCGTGGACCCACGCGTGGCGTTCGCCGGCACGTTCCACCTCGACGAGTCCTTCGACCAGCTGCAGCACGCGTGGTCGGTCGCCGAGTCGGGCGACCTCCCGCCGGCCACCGGCGAGTTCTACTGCCACACCCTGACCGACCGCTCGATCCTCGGCCCCGAGCTGCGCGACGCAGGCGCCGAGACACTGACCTACTTCGGCCTGCACACGCCCCCGGGCGTCCTCGACGCCCCCGGCGCGAAGGAGGAGGCCGTCAAGCGGGTCCTGGCCGCGCTCGACGAGCACCTCGCCGAGCCGATCGAGCCGTTGATCCTGGGGCTCGAGGCCAAGACGCCCACCGAGATCGAGCACGAGCTGGCCATGCCGGGCGGCCACATCTTCCACGGCGACCTCGCGTGGCCGTGGCTCGAGGAGGGCGAGCGTCCGCACTCCCCGGCCGAGCGCTGGGGCGTCGCGACCGCGCACCCGCGGGTGCTGCTGTGCGGCAGCGGCGCGCGGCGCGGCGGCGCGGTCAGCGGTCTCGGCGGCCACAGCGCCGCGCGGGCGCTGCTCGACTCGCTCTGACCGTCACCGCAGCCGCTCGTCGAGGAAGTCCAGGACGGCGTCGACGGCGCGCTGCTGGCGGTGCAGCGTCAGCGTGCTGTGCTTGCGGCCCGGGAGCTCGACGGCGGTGAACCGCTCCCCCAGCTCGCGACGCAGCACCTCGAAGCGCCCGTCGGAGGCCGGGTCGTCCTCGTAGCGCAGCCCCAGCACCGGACAGCCGGCGGCGACGCGGTCGAGCACTCGCGTGTGGTCGGCCGGGGACAGCCCGAGGTCGCGCGATCGCGCGGGCGTGACGGGGAACGGCAGCGACGGCTGCGCGAGGACCGGCGCGATCACCGCGTCGTCCACCAGCATCGCCAGGGCGAACCCGCCCGTGAAGCACATCCCGACCGCGCCGACGCCGGGCCCGCCCACCGAGGCGTGCAGGTCGGACGCGAGCGCCGCGAGCCACCGCGTCACGGGAGCCGTGCGGCGCAGGGCGAGGGCCGTGAACTCCTTGCTGACGCAGCCGCGCACCACCGATCGGACCGTGTACCCCGCCGTCATGGGCCGGCCGGGGTCGCCGAACAGGTTCGGCATGACCACCGTGAAGCCGCGGTCGACCACCTCGTCGGCGAACGCGATGACCTCGGGGGTGATCCCGGGCAGCTCGTGCATCACGACGACGCCGGGCCCCGTGCCGCGCCGGAACGTCTCGTGCTCGATCCCCGCGTGAGTGAAGGTGCTGCGATTCCAGTCCGCGATGGTGGTCATGACGACCATCGTGGCACTCGATTTCATGTCGCGGGAGGGTATGCGCTAGTGTTGGTGATCGCGCAGCGCGCGAGCACCCCTAGCTCAATTGGCAGAGCAATTGACTCTTAATCAATGGGTTCTCGGTTCGAGTCCGAGGGGGTGTACCACCCGCTCGAAGGCCCCGGTTCACACCGGGGCCTTCGTCGTCTCATCGGACGTCGAACCCGCTCGACTCCACCGGCTCCAGGTCCGCCACGTCGCGCGACTCCACGACCGATCCGGGAGGGCCCTCGGCCATCCAGGCGAGCACGGCGTCGAGCCGCTCGGGCTCGCCCTGCAGCTCGGCCTCGACCGTGCCGTCGTCGCAGTTCCGCACCCACCCGGTGACCTGCTCGCGCTCGGCCACGAGACGCGTCGACCAGCGGTAGCCGACCCCCTGCACCCGGCCGCGCACCGTGACGTGGACCCGCCTCACGAACGCCTCAGTCCGAGCCGTACTGCTTGATCGCGCGGCTGATGCTGGTGTGCGAGACACCGACCTCGTCGGCGATCTCCTGGTACGACATCCCGGCCTCGATCGCCGTGGCCAGGGCGGCCGCCCACTCGCGCCGGGCGCGGGCGATGGCCTCCTCGTACTCGGCGGTGGCGGCGTCGTACGAGTCACGGGCCGCTCGGAGCGCCCGGGGCACGGATTCGTCGTACTCGCGACGGTGGCGGAAGGCCATGTGGACAACTTAAGCCCGGTGGGGTCCGGGCGCGAGACGATTTCGTGAGCCCACGAATCGTTAGTACACTGATGACATGACCTCGGCCCCGAACCCGCTCTCCCTGGACGAGCAGGTGTGCTTCGCGCTCTCGGTCGCGTCGCGCACCGTGATCGGCTGCTACCGCGACGTCCTCGAGCCGCTCGGCCTCACCCATCCGCAGTACCTGGTGATGCTGGCGCTGTGGGAGAACGACGGACTCACCCTGCGCGGACTGAGCGACGCGCTGCGCCTCGAGCCGGCCACCGTGTCGCCCCTCGTCAAGCGCCTGGAGACGGCCGGCCTCATCCGTCGCGACCGCCGCGCGGGCGACGAGCGCGCCTTCTCCCTCACCGTGACCGACGAGGGCCGCGCCCTGCGCGAGAAGGCCCTGGCGGTCCCGGCGACGATGCTCGAGCGCTTCGACATGGACGTCGCCGAGCTCCAGCAGGTCAACCGATGGCTGCACGAACTCATCGAGCGGGCCGACCGGGCCCACGAAAGGACCACGGCATGAGCCAGCGCCTCCCCGACGCCTCGGAGGAGTCCCTCAACATCGTCCGCCGCCGGATCATGGCGATCACGTGGGTGGTCACGTCGATCCACGGCCTGTTCGGCGCGATCGGCGCCGCGCAGGCGATCGGCGACGACCGCCGCGGCGACCAGATCATCCTGCTCGGCGTCTCGGTGCCGCTCGCGATCATCATCTACGCCGTGACGATCGTGATCCTGCAGAAGCCGTTCCTCGGCTGGAGGACCACGCCGTGGCTCGTCCTGCTGCTGGGGATCTGCGCCGCGGGCTTCGTCTGGGTGCTCTGACTCAGCGCTGGAACGCGTCGGGCACGCCGTCGCCGTCGTCGTCCACCGACTCCTCGCGCTCCACGTCGCGGTAGTGCCGATTGCGGCGCCGCAGGACGATCGCGGCCAGGATCGACGCCGTCAGTGAGCCGGCCAGCACGCCGATCTTGACGTACTCCTCGAGCGCGTCCGTCGCGTAGGCGAGGTCGCCGATCAGCAGCGAGACCGTGAACCCAATGCCGGCGAGCATCGCCACGCCGAGGACGTCGACCCAGCGGATGCTCGGGTCGAGCTGCGCCTTCGTCGTGGCCGAGAGCAGCATGGCGCTGCCCACGATGCCGATCGGCTTGCCGAGCACGAGGCCCGCCACGATGCCGAGGGTGACCGGCGAGGAGAAGGCGTCGGCCAGCACGTCGCCCGACACGGCGACGCCCGCGGCCGTGAAGGCGAAGATCGGCACGGCGACTCCGGTGGACACGGGACGCACCCGGTGCTCCATCCGCTCGGCGATGCTGTCGTCGCCGCGCGCGGGCACGGTGAAGCCGAGCAGCACGCCGGCCACCGTCGCGTGGACGCCCGACTCGTGCATGAACCACCACGTGAGCAGCGCGAGGGGAATCAGGACCCAGCCCGTGCGAGGACCGCGGCGGGCGACGACGGCGAACAGCGCGAGCGGGATCACGGCGGCGCCGAGCATCAGGAGGTCGAGCGAAGCGGTGTAGAACACCGCGATGACCGTGATCGCGAGCAGGTCGTCCACGACCGCGAGGGTCAGCAGGAACGTGCGCAGCGCGGACGGGAGGTGCGTGCTCAGCACCGCCAGCACCGCCACCGCGAAGGCGATGTCGGTCGCCGTGGGGATCGCCCACCCGTGGGTGGTGCCGTTGCCGGCGTTGAACGCGACGAAGATCAGGGCCGGGACGGCCATGCCGCCCATGGCCGCCACGACGGGCAGCGCGGCACGGCGCGGATCGCTGAGGTCGCCCGCGACGAACTCGCGCTTGAGCTCGAGTCCGACGACGAAGAAGAAGATGGCGAGCAGCCCGTCGGCGGCCCAGTGCGCCACGGTCAGGTCCAGGTGGAGCGACTCGGGACCGATCCGGGCCTGGGTGAGGTCGAAGTACGCGTCCGACCAGGGCGAGTTGGCCCAGACCAGCGCGGCGAGGGCGGCGACCACGAGGATCGTGCCGCCCACGGTCTCGCGCCGCAGGATGTCGGCGATGCGAGCGGATTCGCGCCAGCTGCCGCGGGTGAACAGGCCGGGTGAGGTCATGGCAGTCCTTCAGGGGTCGGTGGCAGGACGCCGACCAGACTTCCCGGCACACCTGACGACCACCCTAGCGGTCGTCGCCGCCACCGCTCAGGAGTAGATCATGCAGGTGGTGGTGCCGTGCGCGACGAGCTTGCCGTCGGGGTCGAGCACCTTGCCCTCGGCCGTGGCGGTGCTGCGGCCGACGTGGATGATCGACCCGGTGCCGGTCAGCGTGCGGCCGTCCACCGGCACGGTGCGGATGTAGTTGACCTTGAGCTCGAGCGTGCCGTAGCCGACGCCGGGGCCGAGCATCGTGTGCACGGCGCAGCCCATCACCGAGTCCAGCAGGGTCGCGCAGGCGCCGCCGTGCAGCGTGCCGAGCGGGTTGGCCGCCGTCGGCAGCGACTGGATCGAGAACGACACCTTCCCCTCCTCCAACGACAGCACCTGCATGCCGAAGAGGTCGCCGATCACGGCGGGACGCTGGTCGCGCGGCAGCGTGAAGGCGAACTGCAGGAACTCGAGCCCGGTCATGCGGGACATCGCGGCGAGCTGGTCATCGGTGAGCGGCAGGGCGGTCATGCTGGTCAATGTAGACCGATCGGTCTATGGTGTCCACCATGGCCTCCCGCACCTCGCCCCGCGAGCGGCTCCTCGACGCCACGATCACGTCCCTGCGCCGCCACGGCGTGCAGGGCACCGGGATCGCCGAGCTGCTCAGCTCCAGCGGGACGGCGCGCCAGTCGATCTACCAGCACTTCCCCGGGGGCAAGGCCGAGCTCGTCGCGGCGGCCACCCGTCGGGCCGGCGACTTCATGGCCCGCCGCGACGGTGCGTCCGGCCCGCACGCGCACCTCGACCGGCGGGTCGACTGGTGGGTGGGCCAGCTCGAGCGCCACGACTTCGCCCTCGGCTGCCCGGTCGCCGCGGCCGCGATCGCCGGCAGTGAGTTCCCCGAGGTCGTCGAGGCCGCGGCCGAGGTGTTCGACACCTGGACCCGCTCCTTCGCCGACCTCCTGGTCGAGGCCGGGGCCGAGCCGGAGCCCGCCACGGCGCTCGCCCGCTTCCAGATCAGCGCCATCGAGGGCGCGATCCTGACCGCCCGCGCCCTGCGCACCGCCGAGCCCCTCGAGGACCTGCGCACGCACCTCCACCGTCTCGTCGACGACCTCCTGCCACACTGATCACGTGTGGGTGGGATGGATCGAGTTCGACCTGCGGCTCGGTGACGTGCACTCCCTCAAGGAGAAGCGCGCCATCGTCCGCCCGATCGTCAACGAGCTGCGGCGCCGGTTCTCGGTGTCCGCCGCCGAGACCGACTCCCTCGACCTCTACCGCCGCGCGGGGATCGGCGGCTCCCTCGTCTCGATCGACCGCGCGCACGTCGTCGAGGTGCTCGACGCCGTGGAGCGGTGGATGGCCGAGCGGCCCGAGGTCGAGATCCTCCAGGCGCACCGCCACCTGGCCAGCAGCGCCGACGACGAGGACGACCAGGCCGAGCTCCCGTTCGCGTAACGCCCGCGGCCTCCCTAGGCTGATGTGACTTCGATCACCACCGCCAGGGGGGCGCGATGAGCACGGCCGAGGAACGACCGACCACCTACCGCACGTTCGACGAGGTCCAGGAGACGCTCAGTCCGGCCGAGCAGCGCTTCGAGCGCATCCGCCGCACCACGGGTCTGTTCGCGGGCCCGGTCCTGGGCATCGTCACGTACCTCGCGTGCAGCGCGCTCGACGAGCCGGCGCAGCGCCTGGCCGGGGTGCTGGCGTGGGTCGCCGTCTACTGGATCTGCGAGGCGATCCCGATCCCCGTCACCGCGATGCTCGCGATGGCAGCGGTGATCGCGCTCGGCATCGCGACGGCCGACGACGTCTTCGGGGCCTTCGGCAACAGCACGATCTTCGTGTTCATCGGCGGCTTCATCCTGGCCGAGTCGATGCGCAAGCACGGGCTCGACCGCCGCTTCGCGTTCGGGATCCTGAGTTTGCCGGGGGTCGCCGCGTCGACCACGCGCATCATCGTGGCGTTCGGCGCGATCACCGCCGTGCTGAGCGGCTTCGTCTCCAACACCGCGACGGCGGCCATGATGATGCCGATCGGCGCCGGCATCGTCGGCTTCATGGCCTCGGCGATGCGCCGCAGCAGCGACGGTGACACCGACCTGAACCCGCAGCGGCTGCAGTTCGCCACCGCCCTGATGCTGATGGTGGCCTACAGCGCCAGCGTCGGCGGACTGCTCACGCCCGTCGGCAGCCCGCCGAACCTCATCGGCCGCGCGTACCTGGAGGAGGAGCTCGACGTCACGATCCCGTTCTTCCAGTGGATGATCCTGGCCTTCCCGCTCGTGCTGCTGATGTTCCTCGTGCTGTGCGTCCTGCTGGTGCGGCTCAACAAGCCCGAGATCAAGCGCGTCGAGGGCGTCGAGGGCTACATCGCCGAGGAGCGCCAGAAGCTCGGCACGATGGGCCCCGGAGGCCGCAACACCCTCATCGCGTTCGGCACCGCGGTCGCCCTGTGGGTGCTGCCCGGCGCGGTCGGCCTGGTCACCGGCGGCGAGTCCGACACCTACGACTGGCTGCTGGAGCACCTCGACGAGGGCGCGGTCGCGATCTTCGCCGCCTCGCTGCTGTTCCTGCTGCCGCTGGACTGGGGCAGGCGCGAGTTCACCCTGAGCTGGAACGACGCGGTGAAGATCGACTGGGGCACGATCATCCTGTTCGGCAGCGGCATCGCGCTGGGCGGACTGCTGTCGTCCACGGGTCTGGCCGAGACGATGGGCACCTCCCTGGGCGACCTGCTGGGCACCGAGACGCTCGTCGGCATCACCATCCTGGCCACCGTCATCGCCGTGATCATCAGCGAGACCACGAGCAACACCGCCAGCGTGGTCGTGGTCGCGCCGATCGCCGCCCAGCTGGCGCTCGCCGCCGACGTGAACCCGGCGATCCCCGTGCTGGCCGCGGTGTTCGGCGCGTCGTTCGGGTTCATGCTGCCGGTGTCGACGCCTCCGAACGCGATCGTCTACGGCACCGGCATGGTGCCGATCACCAAGATGCTCCGGTCGGGCATCGTGTTCGACGTCATCGGCATCGTCATCATCGTCACGGGCGTGACCGTGATGGCGAACCTGCTGGGGATCGGCTGAGGCGGGCTAGGCCGAGGTGGTCCGCTTCGCCCTGATCCCCCACTGGGAGAACGCGCAGGCGCCCAGCGCCACGACCATCAGCAGGACGAGGCCGACCGTGTAGCTGTGGTCCGCCTCGTTGTAGGTGGCTCCCATGACCAGCGGCGGGAAGAAGCCGCCAAGGCCGCCGGCGGCGCCGACGATGCCGGTGACGCTGCCGACCCGCTCGGGCGGCGCCAGCTGCGCGACCCACGCGAACACCGATCCGGTGCCCAGCCCCAGGAACAGCGCCAGCAGGATGAACGCGGCACCTGCCGGGACCTCGGGCACGGGCTGCAGCGCGACCACGCCGGCCATCACGACGGTGCCGAGCAGCGAGACCCCGGTGATCACCTTCGGGCCGACCTTGTCCGACAGGATGCCGCCCAGCGGTCGCGCGGCCACCGCGGCCAGCGCGAAGCCGGCGGTGCGGGTGCCCGCCGCGGCGAGGTCGAAGTCGTAGACGTCCTTGAGGTACGTCGGTAGGTAGGTGGAGAAGGCGACGAAGCCACCGAACGCCACGGCGTACAGGAACGACAGCTGCCACGTGATCGGCAGCTTCGCGGCGCCGACCAGCTTCGGCACGACCGGGTCGTGGTTGGCGGACCATGCGGGCGAGTCGCGCATCATCGTCCACGACAGGAGCGCCACGGCGACCAGCGCCGCCGCGATGAGGACGTGCGTCATCCCGTAGCCGAACCACTCGACCATCCGCGGCGTGAAGAACGCCGAGAGGGCGGTGCCGCCCATGCCCGCGCCGAACACGCCCGTCGCGAAGCCGCGGCGCGGCTTGTCGAACCACGCGTTCACGAACGGGATGCCCACCGCGAACGTCGTGCCCGCGATGCCGAGGAAGAAGCCGAACAGCAGCAGCAGCGGGTACGAGCCCCGGTCGCCGGCGAACGCGACGAGCAGCACGAACGGCGCCGACACGAGCATGAGGGCGGGGAACATGATCCGACCGCCGAAGCGGTCGGTCAGGGCGCCGGCCAGGATGCGGCCGAGCGAGCCGACCAGCACGGGCGTCGCCACGAGCAGCGACTTCTCCCCCGCGGTCAGGTCGAGCTGCTCGGCGTACCTCACGCCCAGCGGCGCGATGACGTTCCACGCCCAGAAGCTGATCGCGAACGCGAGCGTGGCCAGTGCCAGGTTCCGGCCCCGTCCCGCCTCGAGGGCCTGCTGCTGATCGCTCACCGGTCTCTCCTTCTTCCCGCGTTGTCACGGGTGCCGACGGGGTCCCAGCCGGGCCGCGGGTCACGGGCTCCGGCACCGTGCGCCGCATCGCGGCTCCGGTAGACGATGTACGGGCGGAACAGGTAGTGCAGCGGTGCGGTGAAGGCGTGCACGAGCCGGGTGAACGGCCAGATCGTGAACAGCAGCATCCCCACCAGCACGTGGATGTGGAACTGGAACGGGGCCGCCGCCATCGCGTCGACGTCGGGCTGGAGCACGAAGATCGATCGGAACCACGGCGAGACCGTCTCGCGGTAGTTGTGCGCCTCGTGGCCGGCGCCGATCGAGACGAGCGTGGTCCACAGTCCCAGCACGATCGCGGCGACCAGCACGACGTACATGACCTTGTCGTTCGTGGTGGTGGCCATGAAGACGGGTCCGGTCGTGCGGCGGCGGTAGATCAGCAGGGCCAGCCCGCCGAGCGTCAGCAGGCCCGCGATCGTGCCGAAGAACAGGGCGTTGAAGTGGTAGATGTCCTCCGTGACGCCCACCGCCTCGGTCCAGCTCTCGGGGATGACGAGGCCGCCGAAGTGGCCGATCGCGACCATGAGGATGCCGAAGTGGAACGCGGGCGAGCCGATCCGCAGCAGCCGGGACTCGTAGAGCTGCGACGAGCGGGTCGTCCAGCCGAACTTGTCGTAGCGGTAGCGCCAGATCGTGCCGCCGACCAGCACCGCCAGCATCACGTAGGGCAGGACGCCCCACAGCAGGACGTTCATCGGCGTGCTCCTTCCGCGAGCGGCAGCAGCCGCGGGTCGAACGGCTCCAGGCCGACGGTCTCGGTGGGCTGCACGGGTCCGGCGAGGGCCATCGCCTCGGTGCGCGTGCGGGGCGACTCCCCCGGCAGGGTCGCGCACACCGCGCGCACGGCCCCGGCCCACGGGGATGCGTCGTCCTCCAGCTCGATGCGCAGCAGCTCGAGGCTCGCGCGGTACCGCTGCAGCAGCGCGGCGCCCGCCTCCGGGTCGACGACCGCGGCGAACTCCAGCACGACCGGGAGGTGGTCGGGCAGCTCGCCGCCGAGCCGGACGACCTGGCCGCTGTCGCGGTAGACCTGCTTGAACGCGGCGAGCACCTCGCCACGGCGACGGGTGTCGCCCTCGGTCCAGTACGAGAGGTGCAGCGCGTGCCGTCGGGTCAGGTCGAACGTGTCGACGTAGAGGTGGCGCAGCTCCTCCGGGTCGGTGGCGGCGAGCCGCTCGATGACCTCGAGCAGCTCGCGCACGGCGCGAGTCGGGCGCTGCTCGCGCAGCGCCGCCGTCAGCTGCGGCAGCGCCTCGATCACGTCGTCGTGCGGGTACGAGAGCACCCACGACGCGACCTGGTGGACGACCTGGGTGCTCATGAATCCTCGCTCCGGTCGGGGAACAACCCCTGCGGCACGCCGTTGCCGTCCCAGTTGAGGAGGTTGACGCGCGAACGCAGGCGCTCGCCGCCGGCCGGGGTGTCGGTCTGCTGGCGGTCGCGAAGTGCCTGGAAGGTCTCGACCGCGACCGGCACAGGTCCTCCGCTGGCCTCGCCGAAGGGGCCCGAGCCGCCCATGCCGGGGCCGTCCTCGAAGTCGAGGGAGCAGCCGATCTCCTCGAGGTGGTGGGCGTCCTCGGCGTGCGCCTTGGGAATGACGTAGCGCTCCTCGTACTTGGCGATCGCCATGAGCCGGTACATCTCGTACATCGACTCCTCGGTCATCCCGACCGCCTCGGGGATCGAGCCGTCGGGCTCGCGCCCCAGGCTCACGTCGCGCATGTAGGACCGCATCGCCGCGAGCTTGTTCAGCACCTCGGCGATCACCTCGGTGTCGCCGGCGGTGAACAGCTCGGCGAGGTACTCCATCGGGATCCGCAGCGAGCCGATCGCGCCGAAGAGCGTCTCGGGGGCCTCGGCGTCGTGGCCCTGCTCGCGCAGGAGATCGACGATCGGCGACAGCGGCGGGACGTACCAGACCATCGGCATCGTGCGGTACTCCGGATGCAGCGGCAGCGCCACGCGGTACGTCTTCGCCAGCGCGTAGACCGGCGACCTCCGGGCCGCGTCGATCCAGTCCTCGGGGATGCCCTGCTCGCGGGCCAGCCGCGCCACCTCGGGGTCGCTCGGGTCCAGCATGAGGTCCAGCTGGGCCTCGTACAGGTCCTGCGGGTCCGGGGTCGAGGCGGCGTCCGTCACGGCGTCGGCGTCGTAGAGGAACAGGCCCAGGTAGCGCAGTCGGCCGACGCACGTCTCGGCGCAGACGGTGGGCAGTCCGACCTCGATCCGCGGGTAGCAGAACGTGCACTTCTCGGCCTTGCCGGACTTGTGGTTGAAGTAGATCTTCTTGTACGGACAGCCGGTGATGCACTGGCGCCAGCCGCGGCAGCGATCCTGGTCGACCAGCACGATGCCGTCCTCGGCGCGCTTGTAGATCGCGCCCGAGGGGCACGACGCCATGCACGACGGGTTGAGGCAGTGCTCGCAGATCCGCGGGAGGTAGAACATGAAGGTCTGCTCGAACTCGAACCTGATCCTGTCCTCGCTCTCGCGGCGGACCTTCTCCACGATCGGGTCGAGGTGCCCCAGCTCGCTCGTGCCGGCGAGGTTGTCGTCCCAGTTGGCCGACCACGAGACCTTGGTGTCCTCGCCGGTGATGAGCGACTTCGGACGTGCCACTGGGAAGTCGTCGCCCAGCGGGGCCTCGATGAGCGTGGAGTAGTCGTACGTCCACGGCTCGTAGTAGTCGCTCAGCTCGGGCTGGACGGGGCTGGCGAAGATGCCGAACAGCTTGCGCAGCCGGCCACCGGCCTTGAGCGTCAGGTTGCCGCGGCGGTTCAGCTCCCAGCCGCCCTTCCACTGCTCCTGGTCCTCGTACCGGCGGGGGTAGCCCTGGCCGGGCCGCGTCTCGACGTTGTTGAACCACACGTACTCGGTTCCCGCGCGGTTCGTCCACGCCTGCTTGCACGTGACCGAGCACGTCTGGCAGCCGATGCACTTGTCGAGGTTCATCACCATGCCCATCTGGGCCATGACACGCATCAGTACGTCACCTCCTGCGACCGGCGACGGATCGTCGCGATGATGTCCCGCTGGTTGCCCGTCGGGCCCAGGTAGTTGAACGCGTAGGACAGCTGCGCGTAGCCGCCGATGAGGTGCGTCGGCTTCACCAGCACGCGGGTCACGCTGTTGTGGATGCCGCCGCGCCGGCCGGTGAACTCCGACTTCGGCACGTCGATCGTGCGCTCCTGCGCGTGGTGGACGTACGTGACGCCCTCGGGCAGGCGGTGCGTGACGATCGCGCGGCACACGAACACGCCGTTCGCGTTCGAGCACTCGATCCAGTCGTTGTCCTTGACCCCGATCGCCGCGGCGTCCTCCTGGCTGAGCCAGGCGGTGGGGCCGCCGCGCGAGAGCGACAGCATCAGCAGGTTGTCCTGGTACTCGGAGTGGATCGACCACTTCGAGTGCGGCGTCAGATAGCGCACCGTGATCTCGCGGTCGCCGTTCTCGCCCAGGCGTGGCCCGCCGAACAGCCGGCTCATGTCGAGGGGTGGTCGGTAGATCGGCATCGCCTCGCCGAGGTCGCGCATCCAGTCGTGGTCGAGGAAGAAGTGCATGCGGCCGGTGAGCGTGTGCCACGGCTTGAGCCGCTCCACGTTGACGGTGAACGGCGCGTACCGCCGGCCTCCGGTCTCCGAGCCCGACCACTCCGGCGACGTGATGACCGGGACAGGCGCGGCCTGCGTCTGGGCGAAGGTGATGCGCTTCTCCTCCGAGCCCTCCGCCAGGTCGGCCAGCCGCTTGCCCACGCGCTTCTCCAGGGTGTGGAAGCCCTGCGTGGCCAGCTCGCCGTTCGTGGTGCCCGAGAGGGTCAGGATCGCCTCGGCCATCTTCGCGTCGGTGTCGATCGCGGGTCGGCCGGCGGCGACGCCCGAGTCGAACACTCCCCCGGACTGGGCGAGCAGCGACAGCGCCTCGGTGAGGTCGAAGGTCACGTTCTTGACGCCGAAGCCCAGCCGGTCGGCCAGCGGGCCGATCGCCTTGAGCTTGTCGGCCACGGCGGTGTAGTCGCGCTCGACGAGGTGCAGGGCCGGCATCGTCCTCCCGGGGATCGGCTCGACGTCGCCGCGCTTCCAGTCCAGGACGACGCCGCCGGGCTGCGCCGTCTCGCCGGGGGTGTCGTGCTGCATCGGCACGGCCACGATGTCGCGCCGCACGCCGAGATGGGTCCTCGCGAGCTCGGAGAACCTCTTCGCCACGTGGTGGAACATCGAGAAGTCGGTCTGCGACTCCCACGGCGGGTCGATCGCCGGCGTGAACGCGTGCACGAACGGGTGCATGTCGGTGGACGAGAGGTCGTGCTTCTCGTACCAGGTGGCGGCCGGGAAGACCACGTCCGACAGCAGCGTCGTCGACGTCATGCGGAAGTCGGCCGAGACGAGCAGGTCGAGCTTGCCCTCGGGCGCCTCGTCCCGCCAGACGACGTCCTTCGGCCTGACCGAGGCCTCCCCGTCGACCGCCTTCGTGTTCGAGTGCGTGCCCAGCAGGTGCTTGAGGAAGTACTCGTTTCCCTTCGCCGACGAGCCGAACAGATTCGAGCGCCAGAGCGTGAGCGTGCGCGGCCAGTTCTCGGGCGCGTCGACGTCCTCGATCGCGAACCTCAGCGAGCCGTCCTTGAGCCGCTGCACGACGTAGTCGTTCACGTCCTCGGCCGTGCCGGCCTCGATCGCCGCGAATGCCTCGTCGGCCAGGTCGAGCGGGTTGCGATCGAACTGCGGGTAGAACGGCATCCAGCCCATCCGCGCGGACTGCGCGATCGTGTCGGCCGTGTGCATGCCCGTCAGGTGCCCCTCCGCGAGCGGCGAGGCGAGGGCGTCGGCCCGATAGCCGTCGGAGCGCCACTGGTCGGTGTGCATGTACCAGTACGAGGTGCCCGTCATCGTGCGCGGCGGGCGGCTCCAGTCGAGGTTGTTCGCCAGCGAGATCCAGCCCGTGATGGGGCGGCACTTCTCCTGGCCCACGTAGTGCGCCCAGCCGCCGCCGTTGCGGCCCATGCTGCCGGTCAGCAGCAGCATCGACAGGATCGCGCGGTAGGTCGCGTCGGCGTGGAACCACTGGCAGACGCCGGCGCCCAGGATGATCATCGAGCGGCCGCCGGACTCCTCGGCGTTCCTCGCGAACTCGCGTGCCACGCGCACGCACGCCTCGGGCGTGACGCTCGTGACCTCGGCCTGCCACGCGGGCGTGTACGGCGAGGTCGCGTCCTCGTAGCCCGCGGGCCACTGGCCCGGCAGGTCGGGACGGCCGACGCCGTGCTGCGCCAGCATGAGGTCGAACACCGTGGTGACCAGCTGGTCGCCCACGCGGGTGACGGGCACGCCACGGCGCAGCACCTCGCCCTCGCCGTCGACGCCGGCGAACGACGGCAGCAGCACCTCCGCGGCGTCCGTCTCGACCCTCGCGTCCCGCAGCGACAGCGCCGGCGTGACGCCCTGCAGGTCGAGGTTCCATCTGCCCTCACCCGACTCGGAGTAGCGGTCGCCGAGCGTGCCGTTCGGGACCACGGTCTCGCCCGTGGCCGCGTTCACCAGGACCGTCTTCCACGCGCCCTCGGGCGTCTCGTCGCCGAGGTCGCGCGCCGTGAGGAACTTGCCCGGGACCAGGCCGCCGTGCTCCTCGTTCTGCTTGAGCGTGATGAGGAACGGCAGGTCGGTGTACTGGCGGACGTAGTCGACGAAGAACGGCACCCGCCGGTCGACGAAGAACTCCTTGAGGATGACGTGGGTCATCGCCATCGCCAGCGCGCCGTCGGTGCCGGCCTGCGCGGGCAGCCACTCGTCGGCGAACTTCGTGTTGTCGGCGTAGTCGGGGCTGATCGTCACGACCTTCGTGCCGCGGTAGCGGACCTCGGCCATCCAGTGCGCGTCCGGCGTGCGGGTCACGGGAACGTTCGAGCCCCACATCATGAGGTAGGTCGAGTCCCACCAGTCGCCGGACTCGGGGACGTCGGTCTGGTCGCCGAACACCTGCGGGCTGGCCACCGGCAGGTCGGCGTACCAGTCGTAGAACGACGTCATCGCGCCGCCGAGCAGGTGCGTGAAGCGGGCACCGACGGCATGCGACACCATCGACATCGCCGGGATCGGGCTGAACGTCGCGATGCGGTCGGGGCCGTGCTGCTTGATCGTGTGCACCTGGGCGGCCGCGGTGATCTCGACGGCCTCCTGCCAGTTGGTGCGGACGAAGCCGCCCTTGCCGCGGGCCTGCTGGTAGCGGCGGCGGCGCTCGGGGTCGCCGACCACGTCGGCCCACGCCAGCACCGGGTCGCCGAGGCGCTGCTTCGCCTCGCGGTACATCTCCAGCAGCACGCCGCGCGCGTACGGGTAGCGGACCCGCGTGGGCGAGTAGGTGTACCAGGAGAAGGCCGCGCCCCGAGGACAGCCGCGAGGCTCGTACTCGGGGCGATCGGGTCCGACCGAGGGGTAGTCGGTCTGCTGCGCCTCCCACGTGATGATCCCGTCCTTGACGTAGACCTTCCACGAGCACGAGCCCGTGCAGTTCACGCCGTGGGTGGACCGGACGACCTTGTCGTGACTCCAGCGGTCGCGGTAGAAGACGTCGCCGCGGCGTCCTCCCTCGCGAAAGACGGCTCGACCGTCGTCGGTCTCCTCCCACCGAGTGAAGAACCTCCCGGTCTTCAGCAGTGCAGCGCTTGCGGGGCCATCGAGGGGCTTCGCCATGACACCACCAGAACGCGTGAGGTGGGTCACGCGCAACCCACCCATCACGTGCGGCACGATGAGGACATGGCCCCGTTCCACGCGATCGTCCTCGCGGGCGGACGGGCGAGCCGACTCGGCGGGATCGACAAGGTGATGGTCCCGGTCGGCGGACGCCCCCTCCTGGCCCACGCCGTGGCTGCGGCATCACAGGCGGATCGGGTGGTCGTGGTCGGCCCCTGGCGCCGGCTCGACCTCGAGCGCGAGGTCGCGTGGGTGCGCGAGGACCCGCCCTTCGCCGGACCGGCGCATGCCGTGGCCACCGGGCTCGCAGCGCTTCCGCCCGACACGGACGGCGAGGTGCTCGTGCTGGCGGCCGACCTCGTCCGGCCCGACCTGCTGGTCGCCGCACTTCGCGGCGGGGAGGGCAACCGCGTCGCCGTCGACCCCGGCGGCCGCCGCCAGTGGGCCGCCTGCGTCGTGCGCGTCGGCGACCTCGCGGCGGCCGTCGCGACGGCGCCCACCGAGGGCGCGTCCCTGCGATCCTTGATCGGCCGGCTCGACCCGGTCGACGTCCCCGTCGACGCCGCGGCCGGTGCCGACGTCGACACGCCCGACGACCTGGAGGAGCACGCCGATGACTGACGAGACCCTGACCCGCTGGTGGCAGGCGCTGACCGCCGAGCTGGGCATCGACCCGCAGGCGGACCCGGAGGCGCTGCTCGACCTGGCCGGCACCGCAGCGCACTCGGTCGTGCGGCCCGCGGCGCCGCTCACGACCTTCCTCGTCGGCTACGCCGCCGGACGCGCCGATGCCGGCGCCGACAGCATGGCCGAGCTCATCGCGCGGGCCGAGCGGGCGGCCGAGGACTTCGCGTGACCGACCCGTCCTGGGAACAGGCCCGGGAGCTGGCCCGTGCGGCCGTGCGCCCGGCCGAGCCCACCGACCTCAACGTGCACGGCGCCCTCGGCACCACCACCGCCGCCGACCTGTGCGCGCTCGGACCCGTCCCCCATGCCGCGACCTCGGCGATGGACGGCTGGGCCGTGGCGGGCTCGGGTCCGTGGCGGATCGACGCGACCGACGGGCCGCTCGAGCCGGGGCACGCCCGGCCCATCGTCACCGGCGGCGTGCCGCCCGAGGGCGCCGACGCCGTGCTCCCGTCGGAGTGGGGTGAGGTCGATGGCGACCTCCTGCACGGCGATGCTCCCCCGGCCGGTCGCCACGTCCGGCCCGCGGGCGAGGAGGCGCAGGAGGGCGACGTCATCGTGGCGTCCGGCTCGGTGCTGACGCCCGCGCGGCTGGCGGTGCTGTCCGCCGCGGGGCACGACCTGGTCCGCGTGCGCCACGCGCCGCTCGTCCGCCTGCTCGTCACCGGCGACGAGCTGATCGGCGCGGGTGTTCCCGCGGCCGGACAGGTCCGCGACGTCATGACCCCGATGCTGCCGCCGCTGTTGGCGGCGCTCGGCGCCAAGACCTCGCATCACGAGCGCGTCCACGACGACGTCTCCGCGCTGGTCGCCCAGGTCGGGCGCAGCGACGCCGACCTCGTGGTCAGCGCCGGTGGCACCGGACGCTCCTCCGCCGACCCGATCGAGTCCGCGTGGGACCGGCTCGGCGCCGACGTGCGGTTCCGCGGTGTGGACATGCGTCCCGGTCACCCGGTCTCGCTGGCCGTCCTGCCCGACGGCCGCGCCTGGCTGGCGCTGCCGGGAAACCCGCTGGCCGCCGCGCTGACGGCGCTGTCCTTCGTGCCGGCGCTCGTCGCGGGCTTCACGGACGTACCGCTCCCCCGCCTCGAGCAGGAGGTGGCCGCCGCGGCGTTCGAAGGCCGGGCCGGCACCACGCTCGTGCCCGCCGTGCGCACGTCCGACGGCCTCGTCCCGGCGGGAGCGAGCCGCCCTCACATGCTGCGCGGCCTCGCCGACGCCGACGCCGTGGCCGTGGTCCCGAGCCCGGGGCTCGCGGCTGGAGAGCGCGTCCCTGTGCTGGCCCGCGTCTGGTGAGTACCGTCGGAGACGTGGACGCGACCATCTATCACCATCCCCGCTGCACGACCTCGCGCAAGACGCTGGACCGGCTCCGCGAGACCGGCGTCGAGCCGACGATCGTGAAGTACGCCGACGAGGGCTGGACCGAGCAGCAGCTGCGCGACCTCTTCGCCGCGGCCGGGCTCACCCCCGCCCAGGCCGCTCGGAAGCGCGAGCCGCTCTACCGCGAGCTGGGCCTCGCCGACGCGACCGACGATCAGATCCTGGCCGCGATGGTCGAGCACCCGATCCTCGTCGAGCGACCCTTCGTCGTGACCGAGAAGGGCGCGCGACTGGCCCGGCCGATCGAGTCGGTCGACGAGATCCTCTGAGTCCCCAGATTTGCTCCTCAATCCACCTTTCAGGACCTCTCAAAGGTGGATCAAGGAGCAAATCTCGGGCTGGCGGAGGGCCGTGAGCCCGGACCCGTCGCGCCCGTCCGGGCGCGGCGCGCCATACTGGCCCCGACCCTGACTCCCACGGAAGAGAGTTCCCGTGCGCAATCCTCGTGCCTTCCTGCGTCCGCTGGCCGTCGGCGCCCCGAAGCCCAGCTCCGACGTCCCGTTCCGCCCGAGCCGGATGATCCACTTCTTCGACCCGAGCAACGAGAAGATGGCCGCGAAGGTGCCGGACATCGCGAAGAAGGTCGACATCATCCTCGGCAACCTCGAGGACGCGGTGAAGACCGAGAAGAAGGAGGCCGCACGCCAGGGCCTGGTCGACATCGCGAAGGCCACCGACTTCGGCGACACGCAGCTGTGGACCCGCGTCAACAGCCTCGACTCCCCGTGGGTGCTCGACGACCTCATCACGCTGGTCACCGAGATCGGCGACAAGCTCGACGTCATCATGGTGCCGAAGGTCGAGGGCGCCCAGGACATCCACTACGTCGACCGCCTGCTGGCCCAGCTCGAGGCCCGCGCCGGCCTCGACCGCCAGATCCTCGTGCACGCGATCCTCGAGACCGCCGAGGGCGTCGCCAACGTCGAGGAGATCGCCGCGGCCAGCCCGCGCATGCAGGGCATCAGTCTCGGCCCGGCCGACCTCGCCGCGAGCCGCCGCATGAAGACCACCCGCGTGGGCGGCGGCCACCCCGGCTACATCGTGCGCCAGGACCCGACCGGCGAGGACCTCACCGTCGGCCGCACCACGTACCAGCAGGACCTGTGGCACTACACGATCGCGCGCATGGTGGACGCCTGCGCGATGAACGACATCCTCCCGTTCTACGGCCCCTTCGGTGACATCAAGGACGTCGTCGCGTGCGAGGACCAGTTCCGCAACGCGTTCCTGCTCGGCTGCGTCGGCGCATGGAGCCTGCACCCGGTGCAGATCGACATCGCCAAGAAGGTCTTCTCCCCCAGCGCCGAGGACGTCGCGCACGCGAAGCGCGTCGTCGAGGCGATGGGCGACGGCTCGGGCGCCGTCATGATCGACGGCAAGATGGAGGACGACGCCTCCTGCAAGCAGTGCCTCGTCATGCTCGACCTGGCCAAGTCCCTCGCCGAGCGCGACCCCGAGCTGGCCGCGGCCTACGACCTCTGAGGAGCCTGACATGACCGAGATCCGTCCCCGCCGCTCCGTCCTCTACATGCCGGGCGCCAACGAGCGCGCGCTGGAGAAGGCCAAGTCGATCGACGCCGACGCGCTGATCCTCGACCTCGAGGACTCCGTCTCCCCCGACGCCAAGGAGACCGGTCGCGCCAACGTGTGCGCCGCGGTCACCTCGGGCGAGTACGGCCACCGCGAGCTGGCCATCCGCGTGAACTCGATCGGCACGCAGTGGCACGACGACGACGTCGCGGCGGCCGCGAAGGCCGGCCCCGACGCGATCCTCGTGCCCAAGGTCGAGTCGGCCCAGCAGGTGCGCGACCTGGTCGCCGCCCTCGAGGCCGCGGGTGCCCCGGCGCACACGCAGCTGTGGGCCATGATCGAGACGCCCACCGCCCTGCTGCACGCCGAGGAGATCGCCGCGGCGCACGACCGCCTCACGGTGATCGTCCTGGGCACCAACGACATCGTGAACGAGACCTACGGACTGCACGTCCCGGGCCGCAACCCGCTCGTGCTCACGGCCCTGTCCTGGACCCTGCTGGCCGTCCGCGCCGCCGGCAAGGTCGTCATCGACGGCGTCTACAACGACGTCAAGGACGACGAGGGCTTCGCGGCCGAGGCCCGCCAGGGTCGCGAGATGGGCTTCGACGGCAAGACCCTGATCCACCCCTCGCAGGTCGAGCCGGCCAACGCGGCGTTCGCGCCCAGCGAGGCCGACGTCGAGCGCGCCCAGGGCATGATCGCGGCGTTCGACGAGGCGATGGCCGAGAAGAAGGGCGTCGCCACGTACAACGGCAAGATGATCGAGGAGCTGCACATCCGCGACGCGAAGCGGATCCTCGCCTACGCCGAGGCGCTGCAGGGCCGCTGACGCCGCAGGAACGCGAACGAGGCGCGTACCGGGACGAGAGTCCGGGTACGCGCCTCGTGGCGTGTCAGTCAGCGGTTGGCGCGAACGCCCCACACCTGGCTGTAGACGGAACGGGTCTGGCGCTGCGCGCGTCGACGGTGCTTCACCCGCTCCAGGACCACGACGCGATCGAGATCGGGGCGCGGTCGCGGCTTGATCTTCAGGTCGAACAACGACATGGAGGTCACCTCCTCTCCCGTGGTCGCCTCCGCGTGGACGGTCCCGGAGTTCGGGACGGGTGTCGGGGCAGTGGTGGTGTTCGCGGGCATGAGGTGGGTGAGAGTCGTGGTCATGACGCGCCTCCTTTCTGATTCGTGTGGGTGGTGGGCAAAAGAAGAGCCGCTCCGGACGAGCGTCCGAAGCGGCTGGTGATACGTGTCGACAGAAGGAAGTCGACTAGGTCAGCAACACGACGGAGGAGCGCCCGGCGGCGTTCGTGAACACGAGGAACGGGGTCATCGGTGCTCACCTCCTGCGTCTGTGTGACGAGTCACTCCGGTCGGAGCGACCTGTCGAAACTAGTGGATCAATCCTCGTCTGTCGAGGGTTCCGGCGGCGTTTCCTCGGATTCGTCGTCATGGACGAGCTCGGCGAGGCGCCGGCGCAGCTCGGCGAGCAGGTGACGCGGCTCCATCAGTCCACGTCCAGGAGGTCGTCGAGGGCCGTGCGCGGCACTCCCCCGGCCATCAGCAGGTCGGCCGCGAGCGACCGCACCTGGGCCGCGATCGAGGCGGTGTTCACGGTGAGCCGTTCGGCCATGGCGTGCATCGCCAGGTCGGAGGCCTCGACGAGTCGCTCGTTCGCCCGCTCGAGGTCGACCGAGGAGGCGTACTCGTCGGCGTAGATGCGCACCGCCTCCACGAGCGTCTCGACGGAGCGGGCCAGCCCGTCGGGGGCACGCTCACCGTGCCGGAGCATCGAGGCGACGCGTCGCGCCAGCACGCGGGCGTCGCGCAGCGCGTTGTCGAGGTCGTTGACGCTGCCGGCGTAGCGCTCCACGTCGGCCCGCTCCTTCCAGCGCAACGGAGCGAGTCGCACGATCTCGCTGACGTTCGCGGCGGTGGCGTGCAGCGACTCGATGACCGGCTGTGCGTCGCGCGCCTCGGCGAGCGCGGCGTCGGCCAGCTGCGCGTCTTGGCTGCGCATCGCCGCGGCGATCCGCTCGAGCACGCCGGTGAGTCCGGCGAGCAGCTCCTGCAGACCCTCGTCGATGTCGCGGCGCGTGTTGCGCGGCAGCACGAGCAGCATCGCGAAGCCGCACAGGCCGCCGATCAGGGCGTCGATGAAGCGGCTGACCGCGGGGTTGGCGGCGCCCGCGAGCGGCACGATCGCCGCCAGCAGCACGCCCGAGTTGATGGCCTGCGTGAGCGCCATGCCGCGCAGGTTGAACAGCATCGCCACCACGGCCGTGAGGGACGCGACCAGCGCCATCTGCCAGGCGCCGCGGCCGATCGCCAGGATCAGCATCTCGCCCACGAGCACGCCGAAGGCCACGCCCAGCACGAGCTCGAAGACGACGCGCTGGCGCCGTCCGGCGCCGCCCATGAGCGTGATGACCGCCGCGATCGGCGCGAAGAACGCCTGGCTGTGGCCCAGGACGTACGTGGCGATGGCGAATGCGGCACCGGTGGACAGAGCGATCCGCAGCAGCATGCGCCAGCTGCGACGCACCCGGGTGAGCCGGTCCTGCAGCGTGACCTCGAGGCGGGGCAGGCGCAACCGGCGGAACGGGAGCCGGTCGCGATCGCTCACAGGTACAGGCCGGTCTGGCCCTCGTCGATCCGCTCGGAGGCCACCGCGTGCAGGTCGCGCTCCCGGAGCAGGATGAAGCTCTCGCCGCGCACCTCCACCTCGGCGCGGTCGTCGGGGTCGAACAGGACCCGGTCGCCGACCTCGACCGTCCGGACCTGCGAGCCGACGGCCTCGACCCGTGCCCAGCCCAGCCGGCGGCCCATGGCCGCGGTGGCGGGGATGACGATGCCGCCGGACGACCGGCGGTCGCCGGCCTCCTTGTCGAGCGAGACCAGGAGCCGGTCGTGCAGCATCCGGATCGGGAGCTTGGCGTCCATCACTTCAGGAGTCGGCGCAGCACCGCGAAGCCGGCGATCGTGGCGACCGTGCCGGTGACGACCGGGACGATGTGCTCGAATCGCGGACCGGTCTCCTCGTCGACGAAGTAGTCCTTGATCCGCTGCACCTGGCGCTTGGCGATGTTGCCGGGCTTCACGCGATCGACGAGCTCGTCGATGTTGCCGCTGAGCCGCGTCAGCAGCACCTCGAGCTCGTCGACGATCTCGTCGGGGGACGCCTGGGCGGGGTCCGCATTTCCTCGTGCCACGGGAGTCCTCTCGGTTCGGTGCGGGGTGCCTTGTCAGGATAGTGCCCATGACGACCCGCTTGCAGCCCGGCGATCCGGCCCCCGACTTCACCCTCCCGACCGACGACGGGAAGACCGTCACGCTCTCGGACCTGCGCGGCCGCCGCGTGATCGTCTACTTCTACCCCGCCGCGATGACACCGGGCTGCACGAAGCAGGCCTGCGACTTCAGCGACTCGATCGACCGGCTGCAGGCCGAGGGCTACGACGTGCTGGGCATCAGCCCCGACCAGCCCGAGAAGCTCGCGACGTTCCGCGAGCGCGACGGCCTGTCGATCACGCTGCTGTCCGATCCGGACAAGCAGGTCCTCGGTGCGTACGGCGCGTTCGGCGAGAAGAAGCTCTACGGCAAGGTCGTCGAGGGCGTCATCCGCTCGACCTTCGTCATCGACGACGAGGGCAAGGTCGAGCTCGCGCAGTACAACGTGAAGGCCACGGGTCACGTCGCGAAGCTGCGACGCGATCTCGGCCTCGACGCGGCCTGACGGTCGCGGTCACGCGGCCCTACGCTGGGGCCGTTGCCGGTGTGGCGGAACGGTAGACGCGCCAGGTTTAGGTCCTGGTGTCCTCACGGGCGTGCAGGTTCGATTCCTGTCACCGGCACCCGATCAGATGCGCTCCAGCGCGCTCAGCCGATCGGTTCGAGCACGACTCAGCTCATCGGTTCGAGCACGACTCAGCTCATCGGTTCGAGCACGACTCAGCTCATCGGTTCGAGCACGAACACGGGAATCTTCCGGTCGGTCTTCTTCTGGTAGTTGGCGTAGTCGGGCCACACGGCCACCGAGCGCTCCCACCAGGTCTCGTACTCCTCACCCTCGAGCTCGCGGGCGCGGTAGTCGCGCTTGTCGGCCCCGTCCTGCAGCTCGACGTGCGAGTTCGCCTTGAGGTTCCAGTACCAGTTGGGCTGCGACGGGTGCCCGCCCTTCGAGGCGACGACGGCGTACTCGCCCTCGTGCTCGACGCGCATGAGCGCGGTCTTGCGCAGCTTGCCCGACTTCGCACCCACGCTGGTGAGGACGATGATCGGCACCCCCTGCAGCAGATTGGCCTCACGCCCGTCCGTGGCCTCGTAGGTCTCGGCCTGCGTGCGGGCCCACTCGGACGTGCTCGGTTCGTACTCTCCGGTCAGCGGCATGGCCCCAGTCTGCCGCGCCACACCTCGCGACGCGACACACCCGCGACCTTTTCTTGATCGATTCAAGAAAAGCCCCTAGGGTGGAGCCATGACCTCCTCCCCCGCCATCGAGCAGTCGCTCCGCGACGCCGGGCTGAGGGTCACGCGCCAGCGCACGGCCGTCATGGACGCCGTCGCCGCCAACCCCCACGCCGAGACCTCGACGATCATCGACCACGCCCGGTCGACGCTCCCCGAGATCTCGCACCAGGCCGTCTACGACGCCCTGCACGCCCTCACCGACGCGGGCCTCGTCCGCTGCATCGAGCCAGCCGGCTCGGTGGCGCGCTACGAGTCGCGCACGGACGACAACCACCACCACCTCGTGTGCCGGTCCTGCGGCCGCATCGTCGACATCGACTGCACCATCGGCGCCGCGCCCTGCCTCACGCCCGCCGAGGACCACGGCTTCGTCATCGACGAGGCCGAGGTCGTCTTCTGGGGCCTGTGCCCCTCCTGCTCTGCCCAGAACGCCTGACGAATCCCGAAAGGACCAGCATGTCTGACAAGAACCACGACGACGCGATCCTCGCCGAGGTCAACGACCCGGACGAGGCGAAGGGCAAGTGCCCCGTCGTGCACAACCAGCTGCCGAAGCCGGTGGCCGGTGACGCGAACCGCAAGTGGTGGCCCGAGCGCCTCAACCTCGGCATCCTGGCCAAGAACGCGCCGGTCCGGAACCCGATGGACGACGACTTCGACTACCGCGCGGAGTTCAGCTCGCTCGACCTCGCCGCGGTCAAGGCCGACATCGCGGCCGTCCTGACCGACTCCAAGGACTGGTGGCCCGCCGACTTCGGCAACTACGGCCCGCTCATGATCCGCATGGCGTGGCACAGCGCCGGCACCTACCGCGTGACCGACGGTCGCGGCGGCGCGGGCGCCGGCCAGCAGCGCTTCGCTCCCCTGAACTCCTGGCCGGACAACGTCAACCTCGACAAGGCCCGCCGGCTGCTGTGGCCGGTCAAGCAGAAGTACGGCCAGAAGATCAGCTGGGCCGACCTGATGATCCTCGCGGGCAACGTCTCGCTGGAGACCATGGGCTTCCCGACCTACGGCTTCGCCGGTGGCCGCGAGGACGTGTGGGAGGCCGACGCCGACGTGTACTGGGGCGCCGAGACCGAGTGGCTGGGCGACGAGCACCGCTACTCCGGCGACCGTGAGCTCGAGGCTCCCCTCGCCGCCGTGCAGATGGGCCTGATCTACGTCAACCCCGAGGGTCCCGGCGGCCACCCCGACCCGCTGGCCTCCGCCCGCGACATCCGCGAGACGTTCGGCCGCATGGCCATGAACGACGAGGAGACCGTCGCGCTCATCGCCGGTGGCCACACCTTCGGCAAGACGCACGGTGCGGCCGACGCCGACAACCTCGAGCCCGAGCCCGAGGGCGCTCCCATCGAGCAGCTCGGCCTGGGCTGGAAGAACAACCACGGCACCGGCCACGGCGCCGACACCATCACGTCGGGCCTCGAGGTCACCTGGACCTACCACCCGACGCGCTGGGACAACGAGTTCTTCCACATCCTGTTCGCGTACGAGTGGGAGCTGTTCACCTCGCCCGCCGGCGCGCACCAGTGGCGTCCGGTCAACGGCGGCGGCGCGGACATGGTCCCCGAGGCCCACGGCTCCGGAGCCCGCGAGCCGCGCATGCTCACGTCGGACATCGCGCTGCGCGAGGATCCCGCCTACCGCGAGATCTCGCTGCGCTTCAAGAACGACCCGCAGGCGTTCACCGACGCGTTCGCCCGTGCCTGGTTCAAGCTGACGCACCGCGACATGGGCCCGAAGGCGCGCTACCTCGGCGCCGAGGTCCCGCAGGAGGACCTGCTCTGGCAGGACCCGCTGCCGGCGTGGGAGGGCGAGGTCATCGGCGACGCCGACGTCACCGCGCTCAAGGCGAAGGTCCTCGAGACCGGCCTGACCGTCTCCGAGCTCGTCTCCACGGCGTGGGCCGCTGCGTCGTCCTTCCGCGGCAGCGACAAGCGCGGCGGCCTGAACGGCGCCCGCATCCGTCTCGCGCCGCAGAACGGCTGGGCGGTCAACAACCCCGCGCAGCTGGCGAAGGTCCTCAACGTCCTGCAGGGCGTCGCGGACGCCTACGACAAGGCGGTCTCGCTGGCCGACGTCATCGCGATCGCCGGTGCGGCCGCGGTGGAGAAGGCCGCGCGAGACGGTGGCGTCGAGATCACGGTCCCCGTCACGGTGGGCCGCGTCGACGCCAGCCTCGAGGAGACGGACGTCGAGTCGTTCGGCCACCTCGAGCCGCGCCACGACGGCTTCCGCAACTACGAGGGCAAGGGCGGCATGCCGGCCGAGTACGAGCTCATCGACCGCGCCAACCTGCTCACGCTGACCGCTCCGGAGACGACCGTCCTCGTCGGCGGCCTGCGCGTGCTGGGCGCCAACTACGACGGCTCGGACCTGGGCGTCCTCACCGATCGCGTCGGCACGTTGACGAACGACTTCTTCGTCAACCTGCTCGACATCGACACCCAGTGGACCGCCACGGACTCGTCGAGCACGCGCTTCGCGACGAAGGACGGCCGCTGGACCGGCACCCGCGCCGACCTGGCGTTCGGCTCGAACTCCGAGCTGCGCGCGCTGGCCGAGGTCTACGGCAGCTCCGACGCGCAGGAGAAGTTCGTCCGGGACTTCGTCGCCGCGTGGACGAAGGTCATGGACCTCGACCGGTTCGACCTGGTCTGATCCACCTCCGCACGACGCCCCCGGGACCTCGGTCCCGGGGGCGTCGTCGTGTACGCGGCCTCCGACGCCCGCCGCCCCTCTCCACTTCTGGAACGGGTTGCACGTTCCCCGCGATCGAAAGCGTTCATCCCGTTCCAGAAGTGGGGAGGCCGCGCGCAGGACCGACCGCCCGCGGCCGCGTAGGGTTCGGAGCGTGAACAGCGACTCGGGCTCCCAGACCTACCTGCTGGTGGACGGCGAGAACATCGACGCCACCCTCGGCATGTCGATCCTCGGCCGCCGTCCCCAACCGCAGGAGCGCCCGCGGTGGGACCGGCTGCTCCGGTTCGCCGAGGACCTCTGGAGCCAGCCCGTCCAGGGCCTGTTCTTCCTCGCGGTCGACACCGACCTGCCGATGCCGTTCGTGCAGGCGCTGACGTCGATCGGCTACCGTCCGGTGCCGCTGTCGGGCACGCCCGACCAGAAGGTCGTCGACCTGGCCATCCAGCGCACGCTGGAGGAGATCGCCCGGCGCGACGCGGACGTCATGCTCGCGAGCAACGACGGCGACTTCGTCCCGCAGGTCGAGGCGCTCGTCAGCGGCTCGCGCCGCGTGGCCGTGCTCGGCTTCGACGAGTTCCGCAACTCCCGCTTCAGCGCGCTCGTGCCCCGCGGGCTGGAGTGCTACGACCTCGAGCACGACGTCGACGCGTTCACCGTGGCACTGCCGCGCATCAAGGTCATCCCGATCGACGAGTTCGACCCGCGCGACTTCCTCTGATCACGCGGCGCGCGCGGCCTCCAGCCGGGGTCCGCGTCGCAGCTGCTCCCAGCCGGGACGACCGAGCAGGTCGATCTCCACGTCCCACGTGGTGAGGTGGTGACGCTCGTCGCCGGCGTGGAAGTCGGCTCCGACGAGCAGCGACTCGGAGGCCTCGCCGCCCGCGACGACCACCCACTGGGCGCGTCCCGGGACGGTGAGCACGGCGTCGTGCAGCTGGAGCCGGACGCAGCGCCCGGCCTCACCCGTGCGGGCGTCGACGAGCTCGGCCCTGCGGCTGGTGCCGACGGGCTGCGAGACCGCACACACGACGTAGACGGTCCCCTCGTCGTCGGGCGCGATCAGGTCGCCGGCTCGCAGCTGCGAGACGGGCCTCGCAATCGGCTCGGTCATGACGGTCACCTCCAGGCGTGTGCTCGTGGGCTCGAGCTCCCAGTCAGCCACGCGCCTCGGACACTTTCCAGCCGTCTCACCATGCGGCCGCTCGCCTGACAGCCGCCGCCGTACAGCCGCACCCCCCGGGCACGCCAGATGTGTAGCGGCATCCACCGTTTTCCCTCGGATCCGCCGCGAAAAGGGTGGGCAGCGCTACACATCTCGCGCGCCGGAGGCGTGCACGAGGGTCAGAAGGCCTTGCCCGGGTTGAGCAGGCCCAGGGGGTCGAGGGCGTGCTTGATCGCGCGGTGGACGTCGAGACCCGTGTCGCCGAGCTCGCGGCGGGCGTGCTCGCGCTTGAGCAGGCCCACGCCGTGCTCGCCGGTGAGCGTGCCGCCGAGCTCCAGCGCGAGGTCGAAGATGCGGTCGGCGGCCAGCTGGACGTCCTCGGGCACCTCGTCGCCGAGTCTCGGGTCCCACGAGACGATCGGGTGCAGGTTCCCGTCGCCGGCGTGGGCGAACGTGTGCACGGTGACGCCGGTCTCCGCGCTGATCGCCTCGATGCCGCGCACGGCCTCGGCGAGCCTGGAGCGCGGCACGCAGACGTCCTCGATCAGGGCGCGGCCGAAGCGCTCGATCGAGGGCAGCGCCAGCCGCCGTGCCGCGAGCAGCTCGTCCGCGCGAGCGGCGTCCTCGGTGTGCTCGATCCACGTGGCGGTCGCTCCGAGCACCGCGGCGACGGCCGAGGCCTGGGAAGCCGCATCGGGGCCGTCCGTGCGGGCGAGCACGAGCGCTCCCCCGCGCGCGCTCAGGGAGGTGCCCTGCGCCGCGTCGATCGTCGCCAGGGTGCAGGCGTCGAGCAGCTCGAGCACCGAGGGCACGAGTCGGGCCGCGGCCAGGGCCGAGGTCGCGGCGGCCGCGGTCTCGACGTCGGCGAAGCTGGCCGCGACGGTGGCCTCCGCGACGGGCACGGGACGCAGCCGCAGCGTGGCGCCGACGATGACGCCGAGCGTGCCCTCGGAGCCGACGAGCAGCGAGGTCAGGTCGTAGCCCGTCACGCCCTTCAGCGTGCCGCGGCCGGTGGCGAGCCGACGTCCGTCGGCCAGCACGACCTCCAGCCCCAGCACCGCGTCGCGCGTGACCCCGTACTTCACGCAGCGCATGCCGCCCGCGTTGGTCGCGATGTTCCCGCCGATGGTCGAGAGGTGGGCGCTGGCGGGGTCGGGGGCGTAGAACAGGCCGTGCTCGCGCGCGGCGGCGTCGAGGTCGGCGGTGATCACGCCCGGCTCCACCACGGCGATCTCGTCCACCGGGTCCAGCGAGACGATCCGGTCCAGGCCCGCGACGTCGAGGACCACGGCGCCCTGCGTCGCGACCGCTCCCCCGGCGAGGCCGGAGCCGCCGCCCCGGGTCACCACCGGCGTCCGCGTGGACGTGGCCCAGCGCAGCACCTCCACGACGTGGTCGACGTCGACGGCGCGCACGACCGCGAGGGGCTCGGCCCCCGGACGTCCGCTGCGGTCGGAGGTCGCGGCCGCGCGGGCCGCAGGGTCGGTCAGGGCACCGGGGGGAAGCACGGTCACCGGTCCACCGTGCCCGACCCGCACGCCGTCGTCCAACAACGATCGCTGATCGGTGCACCCCACCGGGCGTGATCGGTCGTGCCTGCCCCCAGAGAGGCAGTGCCATCCACGTGGTACCGCATCGTGGACGCGGGGCTCACCGCCGCCGCGCCCGCCTACGGTCGAGCCCATGGCCACCACGCTCGACCTCGACCACCTCCGGACCCTCGTCGCCATCTCCGAGTGCGGCGGGTTCAACAAGGCCGCCGTCGTGCTCCACATCAGCCAGCCCGCCCTGAGCCAGCACGTCAGGCTCCTGGAGCGGAGCCTCAAGCGCAAGCTCTTCGTCAAGGACGGGCGCGGCATGAAGCTGACGGCGGACGGCGAGCAGGTGCTGGGCGAGGCGCGCGCCGTCCTGGCCGCCCACGACCAGGCGTTGGAACGCCTCCAGGTCCGCTCCGAGCGTGTCGTCGTGGTCGGCTCGAGCGAGCACTCGGCCGAGCAGGTGCTGCCCGAGATGATCCGCGCGCTGCACGCCGCGTTCCCCGAGGTGACCACGCGCTTCGAGATCGGACGCTCGACCCAGTTGGCCGACTCGGTGGACAAGGGAACCGTCGACTTCGCGTTCGTTCTCGCGTCGCGCGGCAACGAGGGAGGGCGCGAGATCGGGCGCCTGCCCCTGCACTGGTACGCGGCCCCCGGCTGGACGCCACCCGCCGACGACGCGCCCTTCCCGCTCGTCGCGTTCGAGGAGCCGTGCGCGCTGCGCGAGCGCGCCCTGACCGCGCTCGGCAGCGACGGCCACCGCGTCGCGGTCGCCGGCCAGTCGTCCACGCTCGAGGGCGTCATCGCCGGCGTGCGGGCGGGCCTCGGCGTCGCCCTGCTGCCGAACGTCGGCCGCACTCCCGTGGGGCTCGTGGTGCGCGACGACCTCCCCGACGTCGGGTCGGCCGGCCTCAACATGCTCACGCGCCGGGGACTGGACCCCGAGGTCGAGCTGACCGCGATCGAGGCGGGCGAGGCGTTCTTCGCCCGACTCAGCTCGGACCACCTGCTCGACATCGCGGTCTGACCGATCGCGAGGCGTGATGGGGACGCATGCGGGATCCGTATTGGACCGGCCGCGACGCCGTTCCTAGCGTGGTGACATGGTCCTGATCTCTGCCGATGCCCTTGCCACCGCCCTCGCCTCCGACCGGCCACCCGTCGTGCTGGACGTGCGCTGGTCGCTGGGCGGGCCGCCGGGCCACGCGACCTACCTGACCGGCCACGTGCCCGGCGCCGTGTACGTCGATCTCGACACCGAGCTCGCGTCGCACGGCGCACCCACGGATGGTCGTCATCCCCTGCCGAGCGTCGAGACGCTGCAGGCCGCGGCACGCCGATGGGGCGTCACCGAGGGCGCGGCAGTCGTCGCCTACGACGGCGGCGGCAATCTCGCCGCGGCGCGGGCGTGGTGGCTGCTGCGCTGGGCCGGCCTCGCCGACGTCCGGCTCCTCGACGGCGCGCTGCCGGCCTGGACGGCTGCCGGCCTCCCGCTCTCCACCGACGACGTCACCGCGACCGAGGGCGACGTGACGCTGCGACCCGGCTCGGTGCCCGTGCTGGGGCTGTCCGACGTCGCGGACTTCGCATCCTCCGGTGTGCTCCTCGACGCGCGTGCCGCTGAGCGCTACCGCGGCGAGACCGAGCCGATCGACCCCAAGGCCGGGCACGTCCCCGGGGCTGTCAGCGCCCCCACCGGGGACAACCTCGCCGACGACGGGCGCTTCCTGCCGGCGGCCGAGCTGCGCGAGCGCTTCGAGGCCCTCGGCGTCCGTGAGGGCGAGCCGGTCGCGGCCTACTGCGGCTCGGGCGTCACCGCGGCCCACGAGATCGCCGCGCTGGCCGTCGCCGGCTTCGACGCGGCACTGTTCCCGGGCTCGTGGTCGCAGTGGAGCCACCACGACCTGCCCGTTGCGACCGGGGCGAGCGCCCGATGACACGGCTCGGGAACCTCGACGGCCGCGGCGTCCTGGTCACGGACGAGGGCGTGATCGACGTGGCGCAGGCCAGCGACGGCGCCCTGCCGAGCGACCCCCACGAGCTGCTCGAGCGCTGGGACGAGCTCGTCGCCTGGTCGCGAACCATCGACCCCGCCGGTGCCGCTCACGTGGCCGACGACGCCGCGTGGCTGCCCCCGAGTCCCGAGCCCCGCCAGATCATCGCGGTCGGCATCAACTCGCGGATCAAGCTGCGCCAGTTCGGTCTCGGCGATCCCGACGACGTCGGCTTCATCTCCAAGCTGCGGTCCGCCCTTGCCGGCCCGGACGACGCGATCACGCGGACGAGCGACGCGGTATACGTCGAGGCCGAGCTCGCACTCGTCGTCGGCCGTCGGGCGTGGCGCGTCGACGAGGACACGGCGCTCGAGCATGTCGCCGGCGTCACCGCCGCCGCCGACATCGCGGACGCCGAGGCCTTCGTGACGATCCCCGCCGCAGACCCCGACCGGCCCGGCACCACCTACTACAACCCGGCCAAGTCCCTGCCCGGCTTCGCGCCGGTCGGGCCGCACGTCGTCGCCCTCGAGGACGTCGGTCCGCTGGACTCCCTGCGGATCCGGCTCTGGATCGACGGCGAGCTCGTCCAGGACGGGACGACCGCCGACTACGTCTTCTCGGCCGCGCAGATCGTCTCGCGCCTGTCGCACCGGGTCCCACTGCTGCCGGGCGACGTCATCCTCGTGGGCAGCCCCGGCCAGCTCGACCAGGCTCCGCTCACGCCCGTGCGCGCGGGCGCCCGGGTGGAGATCGAGATCGACGGCGTCGGCCGGCACTCCCACCTCGTGGTCGCGGACCCGGCCTGACGGCCGGGCCCGCGCACGGGCTCAGGTCCGTGCGGCCCAGTGCTCGGCGATCAGCTCGAACGAGCGGGCCTTCACCTTGTCGCCGTGGACGATCGTGTTGACGAGGACCTCGTCGGCGCCGAGCGCCGTGGAGAACTCCGCGATCCGATCGGCCACTTCCTCACCCGTGCCCACGATGCGGGTCCCGACGGGTCCGTCCGACTTCTCGTGCCGGGCCGACGGGTCGCCGTGGATCGCGTGGTCGGGCGCGTGCACGACGTCGGAGAAGCCGCGCGTCAGGACACCGGAGATCCAAGCACGGTAGCTCCGCGCCGCCTCCTGCGCCTGCCGGTCGGTGTCCGCGGCCACGGCGTGCACCGACACCGCCACGTGGGGCCGGTCGAGGTGCACCGAGGGCGTGAACGCGTCGCGGTAGGCGGTGACGGCCTCGGTGAGCGACTCGTCGATGACGTGGTGGTTGACCACGAACGGCAGTCCGAGCGCCGCCGACCTCAGCGCGCTGGGCACGCCCGACGACCCGAAGAGCCAGGGGCGCACGGGAGCACCGAGCCCGGGCGATGCCTGGACGGGCTGCCCGTCCACCGTCGCGATCGGCCGCCGCAGCAGGCTCAGGACCTGACGCACCGAGGTGTCGTAGCCCTCGGCGTCGGACGGGCTCGAGACGAGCAGCTCGCGCAGCAGCGTGGGGTGGTCGCCCCGTTCGAGCTCGGGCGGCTCGCGATCGGGGTCGGCGAGGGCCGCGATGGCGGCGGTCACCCGTGCGGGTGTCGGCTCGACGGCGTGCGTCAGCCCCTTGCCGAGGCCGAGGTGGATGCGCCCCGGGAACAGCTCGGCGATCGTGCCGACCTGCTCGACGAGGGACAGGGGCCGGTAGTGCGGCAGCACCGCGACCGCGGTGCCGACGTGCAGGGTGCGTGTCCGCGACGCCACGAGCGACGTCAGGACGACCGGGGCGGACCCCACGCGACCGCGACCGAGGTGGTGCTCACCGAACCAGTAGCCGTGGAAGCCCCAGTCCTCGGCGTTGCGGGCGAGGTCGACCACGGCACGCAGCGCCTCCGCGCCGGTCGTGCCGTCGGAGACGGGGTTGAGATCGAAGACGGACAGCTTCATCGGGTCCTCCTGGGACGAGGCGCGGGCGGCCGGCACGTGTCCGTGCCGGCCGCCCGCGCGGGGATCACTGCGCCGGGTTCTCCTCGATCGAGGCGGCGATCGCGGCGTCCAGTCCGCTCTCCTCCACGCCCTTCTCGATCGCGGCCGTGAAGCGGTCGTCGTAGCCGATCGACGCGTCGATCTCGGCCGGGATGACCCCCTCCCCGAAGGCGAGGTCGGCGATGTCCTGGCCGGCGGCGACGTTCTCCGGCGTGACGGGGCCGAAGCCGCCGCGGCCGAACTGCAGCCACTGCGCGGCGGCGGCCTCCTCGGTCACCTTGTTGGCCTCGACCAGCGCCTTGACGTACTCGTCCTTGTTCTCCAGGACCCACACGCGGTAGGCGGCGTAGCGACGGGTGAAGTCCTCCCAGGCGGCCTCCTTGTCGGGGTCGCCCAGCGACTTCGTCGTCGCGACGAGCGCGCTCGGGCTGCCGGGGCCGACGTCGTGCGACGAGTCCAGGTTGTGACCGCCGGCGTTCACCGTCTCGATGTAGGCCGAGTACGCGCCGGACGCGAGGTCGACCTCGTTGTTGAGCAGCGCGATCGCGCCGGCGGCGTTGTCCAGCTGGACGTACTCGATGTCGTCGATGCCCAGCCCGAGGTGGTTCAGCGTCTGCAGCATCGTCAGGTAGTTCGTGGCTCCCGGCGAGGCGGTCCACTTCTTGCCCCGGACCGACTCGGCCGTCAGCTCGGTGATGCCCGACTTCGCCGAGGAGACCGTCCCGAACGGGTCGTGGCTCTCCACGTCGATGAAGGCCGGGACGCCGATCGTGCGGTAGGGCGCCGTCTTCTGCGTCCACGTCGGCTTGGCGTTGGCGGCGGCCTGGACGACGGTGTACTGCGCGAGGAAGGAGCCGTCGATCTCACCGGTGGTCAGCGCCGTGGAGGCGTCGACCTGGTTGGTGAAGTCGACGAACTCGAGGTCGTACGGCGCGTCGTTGAAGACGCCCGAGGCGGGGAGCAGGACCTTCACCGACGGGTCGTTCTGGCCCAGGGTGAGCGTCACGGAGGACGTCTTCCCGGAGCCGTCCGACGCTGCGTCGGCGCCGCAGGCCGCGAGCCCCATCGCAGCGACGAGGGCCACGGCGGCTCCGACGGTGCGACGTCGGCGTTGGGGACTGAGGGACATGACGGTTCCTTTGTTCGTTTCGTGCGGGGGGATGGACTGCGACGAGCGCCGCAGGGATCAGGGGGTGACGCCGAGGTGGCGCAGGAGGCGTGCCCGGGTGTCGAGGAAGCCGGACCACACGCGACGCTCCTCGCGCGGGACGTCGATCGTCAGGTCCTCCGCGAACCGTCCCTGGTCGAGCACGAGGATCCGATCGGCCAGCAGGATCGCCTCGTCGACGTCGTGGGTGATGAAGAGCACCGCGGGACGGTGGCGGCGCCACAGGCCCAGGACGAGGTCGTGCATCCGGAGCCGGGTCAGTGCGTCGAGCGCCGCGAACGGCTCGTCGAGGAGCAGCAGGTGCGGGTCGCGGATGAGGGCCCGCGCCAGCGCCACTCGCTGGGCCTCGCCACCGGAGAGCGTCTTGGGCCAGGCGTCGGCATGGTCCTGCAGGCCCACCTCGGCGAGCGCCTCGAGGATCCGCTCGCGCGGAGCCCGGTCGCGCCGCAGCCCGAGCCGGACGTTGCGCCAGACCTTGTGGAACGGCAGCAGCCGGGCGTCCTGGAACACGACGGAGCGCTGGGGCGAGACCTCGAGCTCCCCCTCGGTGGCCCGGTCGAGCGAGGCCAGGATGCGCAGCAGTGTGGTCTTGCCCGAGCCGGAGGCGCCGAGCAGGGCCACGAACTCGCCCCGCCGGATGGTCAGGTCGACGCCGTCGAGGATGACGCGGTCGCCGAAGCGCTTGTCGACCCCACGGAGTCGGACCGCGGGCTCGTCCGTCGTGGGCCGGGGGTCGGTGGTGAGGTCGAGAGTCGTCATGGCCGTCACTTCCACGGGAGGAGTCGTCGCTCGAGGAAGCGCATGATCATGTCGACCACCACTCCCAGCAGGGCGTAGATGAGGATCGCGCCGGCGATGATGTCGATCCGGAGGGCGCCGGTGGCGACGAAGATGATGTGGCCGATGCCGTTGCGGCTGTTGACCTGCTCAGCCACGATCAGCGCCAACAGGGAGACGCCCATCGACATCCGAAGGCCGACGAGGATCTGGGGCAGCGCGGCCGGCAGCACCACGGTGACGATCGTGCGCAGCCGCGAGAGCCCGAAGACCTGGGCCGCCTCGACCAGGCGGGGATCGACGTGCCGCACCCCGTGGTACGTGTTGATGTAGATCGGGAAGACGCACGCCAGCGAGATCACGATGACCTTGAACGACTCGCCGATGCCGAACCAGATGATGAACAGCGGCACCATCGCGATGAACGGCACCTGGCGCACGATCTGGAAGCTGGAGTCGAAGATCTCCTCGGAGATCCGCACGAGCCCGTTCGCGACGCCGAACACCAGCCCGATCGCCAGGCCGATGCCCAGGCCCGTCACGGCGCGGGCCAGCGACGTCGGCACCGCGGCCTGCAGCTCGCCGCTGCGGACGAGCTCGCCCAGGGCCTCGAAGACGGTGACCGGCGAGGGGAAGTAGAGCGCCGGGATGACGCCGGTCTCGCTGAGCACGTGCCAGGCCAGCAGCGCGCCGAGCGGCAGGGCCGCGCGCAGCAGGTTCCGCGGCGAGAACCAGCGCCGCCGGCGGGCGGAGGTCTCGGCACCGACGGACAGCCGCTCGAGCACGGTGGCGCCCGGCGAGGGCGCCTCCGCGGCCGGCGGCTGCTGCGTGGTGATGGTGGTCATTGGGTGCTCCGGACGGTCGGGCCAGCAGGCCTGGGGCGGACGATTCGACACCACGACGTTAGGAAGTAAATTCACTGGGGTCCAAGGCCGATCCGTGATCGGTGACGATCGTCGATCGTGATTGGACGCGTGTCGTGCGACCCGCACACGATGGGGTCACCTCCGCACCCCGCCACGAAAGGCCCCTCCCCATGTCGAACCCGACACCCACCGCATCGGACCGCCGCATCATCGTCATCGGCCCCGGTGCCACGGGCGGCACGATCGCCGCCGAGCTCCACCTCCACGGCGCCCGCGTGGTGGCCGTCGCGCGCGGCGCCGAGCTCGAGTCCATCCGCAGCCGCGGGCTGATCTACCACACCTCCGATGGCACCCGGACCGTCCCGCTCGACGTGGTGGGCGGTCCCGCCGAGCTGACCCTGACCGACCGCGACGTGCTGCTGCTCGCGACGAAGTCCCAGGACGCCGAGGCGGCGCTGCGCGACTGGGCCTGGGCCCCGGTGCTGCGCGCCGACGGCAGCCGCGGTCGCGCCGGCACCGACCTGCCGCTGGTGACCGTGCAGAACGGCCTCAACACCGACCGCTCCGCCCTGCGCTGGTTCTCGCACATCGTCGCGGGCTCGATCTACTGCCCCGGAGGCAAGGAGAGGGTCGGCGAGATCGAGAACTACGGAGGCGAGAAGCGCGTCCTGCTGTGGCTCGGCCACTACCTGACCCGGGGCGTCGACGACGAGCTGCGCGCGATCGTCGACGCGCTCTCCGTCGCCCCCAGCCTGGGCTTCCAGGCGGTCGAGGACATCACCGCGATCAAGGCCTCCAAGCTAAGCTACAACACGATCAACGGCCTCGAGCCGGTCTTCGCCCCGAGCGACCTGCGCGACGAGGTCAAGGAGGGGCTGCGCCAGGAGGCGCTGCGCGTCTTCGCCGCGATCGGGATCACGCCGCTGAGCCCCATCGAGTCCGGCATCTCCCTGTGGCCCCACTCAGTGCTCGAGGGCGACATCGCGGGGCGGTCCCGCCCGGGCAATTCGACGCTGCAGAGCTACCTGCGCCACGCGCCGCTCGAGACCGACTACCTTAACGGCGAGATCGTGCTGCTGGGTCGCCTCCACGGCGTGCCCACGCCCCTGAACGAGGCCATGCAGGTCCTGACCGCCGAGGCGGTCGAGCAGGACCTGCCGCCTGGAGCCAAGGGCGACGACGAGATCCGCGCGCTGCTCGACCGCGCCGCCGCGCCGGTCGCCTGATCGCGCGGGGAGACCTCGTGACCACCGAGTTCATCAGCCTCACCTACCCGAACGACGCGACCGAGCTGAGCCCGCGCCCGGGCGCCGCGCTCGACCCGGCCTTCCTGCGGCGCTACAGCCGCGCCCTCGACGAGGGCGGCTTCGACTACACGCTGCTGCCGTACCACTCGTCCTCGTTCGACCCGTTCGTCCAGGCCGCCGCGATCTCGCAGCACACGTCGCACCTGCGGACGATCGTCGCGCTGCGGCCGAACACGGTCTACCCGACCGTGGCGGCCAAGGCTCTGGCCACCCTCGACCAGCTGAGCGGCGGCCGGGCGGTGGTGCACGTCATCGCCGGCGGCGACACCGCAGAGCAGGCCCGCGAGGGCGACTTCCTCGACAAGGACGAGCGCTACGACCGGGCCGAGGAGTACGTCCGTATCCTCAAGCGGGCCTGGGAGTCCCCCGAGCCGTTCGACTTCGAGGGTCGCCACTACCGCTTCGAGGGGTTCAGCAACGCCGTCCGGCCGGTCAACGGGACGATCCCGGTCTCGGTCGGCGGCTCGTCGGACGCCGCCTACCGGGTCGGCGGCCGGCTCGGCGACATCTTCGGGCTCTGGGGCGAGCCGCTGAAGGAGACCAAGGAGCAGATCGACCGCGTCCACGCCGAGGCCGCCGCGGCGGGCCGCACGGACCGGCCGCGCATCTGGGTGACGTTCCGCCCGATCGTGGCCGAGACCGACGAGCTCGCCTGGCAGAAGGCCCACCGGATCCTCGACGCGCTCCAGGGGAACACCTCGCGAGGCGACCTCGTGAAGGGACCCGGCGGCCCGGCTCCGGAGAACGTCGGCTCGCAACGGCTGCTCGACATCGCCGCCCGGGGCGAGGTCCACGACCGCGCGCTCTGGTACCCGACCGTCACGGCGACCGGGGCGCGCGGCGCCTCCACCGCGCTGGTCGGGTCGCCCGAGACGATCGCCGACTCGATCGTCGACTACGTGGAGCTCGGCGCCGACCTGATCTCGATCCGCGGCTACGACAACCTCAACGACGCGATCGACTACGGGCGCTACGTCCTGCCGCTCGTGCGGGCGAAGCTGGCCGAGCGCGAGCTCGTGGGTGCCCGGTGACGGCCACGCTGGACGACACCGCGCGGAGGTCGTGGCAGGACTGGCGGGCGCAGCGACTCGTCGCCGTCACGGCCCCGCACGGAGTCGCCGCGCTCACCACGACGACGTGGCTCGGCGAGGACCCGGCGACCGTGCCGGGCCTCCCGGGCACGTGGTTCGTGTCCGGTGACGTGGTGCGGGGGGTCGACGACGACGAGGTCGTGGTGCCCGTGGGCGGCGCGGCCCCCTTCGGCGACGTCGAGCTCCGAGCGATCCTGCGTGGCGGTCACGTGGGGCTGCGGGTGTTCGATCCCGCGGCCGCGACCCGGACGAGCCTGCGCGACATCGACGCCTTCGACCATCGTCCGGAATGGGTCCTCACGGGCAGCTTCACGCCCGCCGTGGCCGGGACCGGCCTCGAGGTCGAGCACGTCGACGGCGCGACGACAGAGGACCCGCTGGCCGGGAGCGTGCGCGTGCGGATCGGCGACCACGAGGCCGACCTCCTCGCCTTCCCGTCCTCGGCTCGCCCGGGCGGCCTCCAGATCGTGTTCGCGGACGCCACCAACGGGGCCCGGACCCAGCAGTTCCGGTTCCTCGACACGAGGCCGCCGGCGGCCGACGGATCGGTCGAGCTGGACTTCAACCGCGCCCACCTCCCGCCGTGCGCGTTCAGCGACCACTACCTGTGCCCGCTGCCGCCCGCGGCGAACCGCCTCCCGGTCGCGGTCGAGGCCGGCGAGACCCGCCCGACCCGCGGCTGACCGCCGGCCGCGCCCCCGAGGCGCGCGAGATGTGTAGCGGCATCCACCTCTTTCCGGCCGATTCGGCTCGAAAAGGGTGGATGCCGCCACACATCTGGCGCGCCGGAGGCGTGGATCAGCGGCGCAGGACCTTGCGGGCCAGGGTGTTGCCGAAGAACTGGCCCACCTGGACGAAGGCCACGATGATCAGCACGACCGTCCACGTGACCACCGTGTCGAACTGGCGGTAGCCGTACTGCTGGGCGAAGGCGCCCAGGCCGCCGGCGCCGATGACGCCCGCGATCGCGCTCATGTCGACGATCGCGACGAACGCGAACGTGTAGCCCAGGATCAGCGGACCGAGGGCCTCGGGCACCACGACGGTCGCGAGGATTCGCAGCCGGCTGGCGCCCATCGAGCGAGCAGCCTCGATCACGCCGGGCTCGACGGTCACGAGATTCTGCTCGACGATGCGCGCGATGCCGAACATCGCCGCGAGGGTCATCGCGAAGATGATCGCCCGGTTACCGATGCCAATGCCCACGACGAGCCGCGCGAACGGCTGCACCGCCGCGATGAAGATCACGAACGGGATCGGGCGGAAGAAGTTCACCACCACGTTGAGCACCGTGAAGGCGACGCGGTTCGCGAATAGGCCGCCGGCGCGCGTGGCGTAGAGCGCCAGGCCCACGACGAGGCCCAGGAAGCCACCGATCGCGACGGTGATCGCGACCATGTAGAACGTCTCCCACGTGGCCGTGCCGATCAGCGGCCACAGCTCGGGGAGGTTGGTGTCCCGGGCGATCATGCGAGCACCTCCACGCCCTCGAGGCGACCCACCTGGGCCACCGCCTCGTCGACGCCGTCACCGTGCACCGACAGCGTGACGTGCCCGAAGACCGAGCCGCCGACGCGGTTCACGCCGCCCTGCACGATCTCCACCTTCAGTCCCCGTGCGACGAGCGCCGCGAAGACGTCGGACTGGCTCGTGCGGCCCTCGACGTCGACGACGACGAGACGCCCGCCGAAGCGCTCGCGCAGCGCCGCGAGCTCGGGCCCCTGCGGGACCTCCTCGACCAGCGTGCCGACGAAGCGCCGCGTCACGTTCTCGCGCGGGCGGGCGAAGATCTCGGCCACGCGTCCGCTCTCGACGATCCGGCCGTGCTCCATGACGCTCACCTTGTGGGCGAGCGTGCGGACCACGTCCATCTCGTGCGTGATGACGATGATCGTGATGCCCAGCTCCTCGTTGACCTTGCGGAGCAGCCCGAGCACCTCACGCGTGGTGTCGGGATCCAGGGCGCTGGTGGACTCGTCCGCCAGCAGGATCGACGGGTTCGTCGCGAGCGCCCGGGCGATGCCCACGCGCTGCTTCTGCCCGCCCGAGAGCTGCTCGGGGTAGGCGTGCGCCTTGTCGGCCAGGCCGACGAAGTGCAGCAGCTCGGAGATCCGGCGCTGACGCTCGGCCTGGTCGACGCCCGCCAGGCGCAGCGGGAACTCCAGGTTCCCCCACACGGTGCGCGACCGCATGAGGTTGAACTGCTGGAAGATCATCCCGATGCCCTGACGGACGCCACGCAGGTCGCGCTCGCGCAGCTGGTCGAGCCGCGTCCCGTCCACCGTGACGCTGCCCGAGGTCGGCTGCTCCAGCGCGTTGACCAGTCGCACCAGGGTGGACTTGCCCGCGCCGGAGTAGCCGACGATCGCGTGGATCTCACCGGCCTCCACGTCGAGGTCGACCCCGCGGATCGCCTCGACGGGGGCCGCGCCCCGCTTCGTGGGCGCGAACATCTTGTGGACGTCGCGCAGCTCGACCAGTGCCATGTCAGCCCTGCGCGGCGGTGTCCGCCTCGACGTCGGCGAGCGACGCCTGCAGGTCGGCCGCCGGCGTCTTCAGCAGCTGCGCCGTGTTGCCCGAGACCTCCTGCACGCCGTCGAGGACGGGCTTGCTGTTCTGGTAGATCTCGATGAGCTTCTGGTACGTCTTGTTGTCCTTGTCCTCGGCGCGAACGGCGAAGATGTTGACGTACGGCAGCGCGTTCGGGTCGGACGGGTCGTCCTGGGCGATCGCGTCGGAGAACTTCAGGCCGGCCTTCTCGACGAAGTCGTTGTTGACGATCGCGGCGTCGACGTCGGGCAGCGAGGTGGGCGTCAGGTCGGCCTTGATCGCCTTGACCTTGACCTTCGAGGCGGCCTTGTCGACGTCGGCGAGCGTCGAGAAGATCGAGCCGCCGTCCTTCAGCTTGATGAGGCCGGCCGACTGCAGGATCAGCAGGCCACGGGCCTGGTTGCTGTCGTCGTCCGGCACGACCACGGTGTCGCCCTGCTTGAGCTCCTCGACCGAGTCGACCTTCTGCGAGTACAGGCCCAGCGGGTAGATCGCGGTGGCGCCGACGGGCACGAGGTCCTGCTTGTTCGAGACGTTGTAGTCCGCCAGGTAGACGATGTGCTGGAACTGGTTGATGTCGATCTCGCCCTCGGTGAGCGCCGGGTTGGGCTGCGCGTAGTCGGCGAAGTCGACGACCTCGAGATCGATGCCCTCCTTCTCGGCCTCGTCCTGGAGCGTCTTCCAGTAGGGGTCGCTGGCGCCCACGGTGCCGAGCTTGACCTTCGTCAGGTCGCCGCCGGCGCTGTCGCCACCCCGGGTGAGGGCGAACGCGATGAGGGCCGCCACGACGGCGATCACGACGACAGCCAGCGCGATCGCGGGGCCGCGGCGCTTGGGTGCCTCGATGAGGGGGGAGTTGTCGGACACGGTGGTTCCTTTCCGGTGCGGGGCGCCCCGGTCCTTGTGGGAGGGGCGACGACGACCGTAGGCAGGTCCCACGAACCCCTCCGACCACGTCTCACACTCCAAGAACTGGCGTCGGCGAAGCCGGAAAGGTGTTAGCGCCTACTGTGGGGGCGTGTTCCGGATCCTGTTCTTCGAGCCGCGCATCGCCGGGAACACCGGCAACGCCATCCGCCTCGCCGCCGCCACGGGATCGCACCTGCACCTGGTGGATCCGCTGTTCGACTTCGAGGACGCGAAGCTGCGCCGGGCAGGCCTGGACTACCACGATCTCGCCGTCGTCACGGTGCACCGCACGCTCGACGAGGCCTACGAGGCCCTGCTGCCGGCGCGTGTCTTCGCGTACACGACCGCCGCGACCACGCGGTACAGCGACGTGGCGTACGAGCCGGGCGACGTGCTGCTCTTCGGCCCCGAGCCCACCGGTCTGCCCGAGGAGGTCATGGCCGACGCGCGCGTCACCGACCGCCTCCGGCTGCCGATGCAGCCGTCGCGCCGGTCGATGAACCTCGCGAACTGCGCGTCCATCGCGGTCTACGAGGCCTGGCGCCAGCACGGGTTCGCCGGCGGGGTGTGACCCCTCGATAGCCTTGGGGGCATGAGCGACTCCCCTCGATCCGCCCACGCCTGGGGCCTGGCCACCGTCACGCCCGAAGGCACCGTCCTGGACGTCTGGTACCCCGCCCCGGCCCTCGGTCCTGCGCCGGAGAGCACCGTCGAGCCCGCCGAGCTCGTGGCCGCGTCGCGCCACGACGCCGTGCGAGGGGTCGAGACCCGCGTGGTCCACACCGAGATCGCCGACCTGGACGCCGCGCCCACCGACGCGTACGACGTCTACCTGCGCCTGCACCTGCTCTCGCACCGCCTCGTCCAGCCCCACGGACAGAGCCTCGACGGCGTCTTCGGTCTGCTCAGCAACGTCGTGTGGACGTCGATCGGCCCGTGCCCCGTCGAGGGCTTCGAGGACGTGCGCGCCCGCGCCCGCGCCGCCGGCCTCGTCGTCGCGGTCACCAGCATCGACAAGTTCCCGCGCATGACCGACTACGTCATCCCCTCGGGCGTGCGCATCGGCGACGCCGACCGCGTGCGCCTCGGCGCCCACCTCGCCGAGGGCACCACGGTCATGCACGAGGGCTTCGTGAACTTCAACGCCGGCACGCTCGGCCATGCGATGGTCGAGGGCCGCATCTCGGCCGGCGTCGTCGTGGGCAACGGCTCCGACGTCGGCGGCGGCGCCTCGATCATGGGCACGCTGTCCGGTGGCGGCAAGGAGGTCATCCGCGTGGGCGAGGGCTGCCTGATCGGCGCCAACGCCGGCATCGGCATCTCGCTCGGCGACGACTGCGTCGTGGCCGCGGGCACGTACGTCACCGCGGGCACCAAGGTCACGCTGCCCGACGGCGCGGTCGTCAAGGCCGCCGAGTTGTCGGGCTCCGACGGCATCCTCTTCCTCACGAACAGCCAGACCGGTGCCATCGAGGCGCGCCCCCGCGGCGGCCGCACCGGCGTCGAGCTGAACGCCGACCTGCACGCCAACTGATGCGCTGGATCGTCGCCACCGTCGTCGCGACGGTGGCGCTCGTGCTCGTCGTCTTCAAGATCTACGAGACCGAGGCGCAGGCGCGCGACTACTGCGTGGCCACGGTGGGCGACCGCACGGTGGAGGTCGACCTCGAGCAGGCGAAGTGGTCGGCGCTCATCGCGGCGAAGGCCCAGGAGCGTGGACTGCCGCCGCGCGCCACGACGATCGCGATCGCGACCGCCTACCAGGAGTCGAAGATCCGCAACATCGACTACGGCGACCGTGACTCCGTCGGACTGTTCCAGCAGCGCCCGTCGCAGGGCTGGGGCTCGGTCGAGCAGATCCTCGACCCGTCGTACTCGATCGGGAAGTTCTACGACGGTCTGGTGAGGATCGACGGCTACGAGTCGATGGAGATCACCGACGCTGCGCAGGCCGTGCAGCGCTCGGGCTTTCCCGAGGCGTACGCCGACCACGAGGCCGACGCGCGCGTGCTGGCCTCGTCGCTGCGCGGCTACTCCCCCGCCGCGTTCGCGTGCGCCACCGACCCGAAGGCCGGCTCGGTCTCGTCCGATCTCGAGGAGTACCTCGACGAGGCGTTCGGCCGGGTCCGCGTGGACACCGACCCGTCCTCGGGCCAGAGCGCGATCGCGCTGACCGGGGACGACGTCGACGCCCGCGGCTGGGCGCTCGCGCAGTTCCTCGTGGCGAACTCCACCGAGTTCCGCATCGCCGAGGTCACCTTCGACGACATGCGCTGGGAGGCCGACCAGGACGAGCCCGGCTGGAGCCCCACCGAGGACGCCAGCCGCACCGAGGTCCGCTTCGTGCGGCGCTGAACCCGGGAACGCGAACGCCCCGCCCCCTCCCACTTCTGGAACGAGATGCACCCTCTCAGCGCGAGGAGGCGTTCATCCCGTTCCAGAAGTGGAGGGGCGGGGCGAGGGGCCGTCAGCCGATGTCGCGACGCAGCGTGACGAGACGGCCGATCAGCACGAAGACCAGCACGTAGGCCAGCAGCACGGCGGCGCCGGCACCGCGCGAGAGCAGGTCGGCGCTGGCGTCGGAGGCGAAGAAGCTCGAGCCCATCAGGGCGTCCGCCGCGGCACCGGGCATGTACTTGGCCACCTCGGACGTCGCGTCCCAGGCGCCGAGCGCCACGCGGGCGATCGGCTCGACGAACTGGGTGAACGCCAGGATCACGATGATCGCGGCGACCTGGTTGGTCAGGACGCTGCCGATCGCGGTGCCCAGCAGGGCCCAGACCGTCATGACCAGGACCGACATCCCCAGCAGCTCGAGCACCGCGCTCGAGCCGAGGTAGGCGCCGTCGCCGCGCCACGCCAGGATCGGCGCCGCGCCCAGGACCGTCGAGGCCGTGCCGATCACGCCGTAGACGACGCCCACGGCGATGCCCGCCACGAGCTTGGCCGCCATGAGGATCGACCGGTTCGGCTGCGCCAGCAGCGACGCGGTGATCGTCTTGTGCCGGAACTCGCCCGTGAACAGCAGGCTGCCGATGATGAGCGGGAAGACGTAGCCGATCGGGCTGGTCAGCGAGTAGATCTGCTTCGCCAGCTCCTCCCCCTCGGCCAGCGGGCCGCCGCCGGTCATGTCGGTCCCCGTGTCGACGGTGAACGAGAACGCCATCACGGCGCCGATGAACACGAGGTATGCCACGAGCACGAGGGCCAGCAGCCACCACAGACGCGTGCTGAAGAGCTTGCGCAGCTCTGCCTTCACTGCAGCGCTCATGCCGCCACCTCCGTCGAAAGAGCACGGTACGTCGGCACCGACATGAGATTCTCCTGGTTCACTCGCTGGCGCTCGCTCATGCCGCAACACCGCCTCGCGACGCCGGGGCGTCGGGACTGGAGGTCAGGCGCAGGAAGACGTCCTCGAGGCCGACGCCCACGTCGGCCAGCTGGTGCACCTCGATGCCTGAGGCGAAGGCGGCGGAGCCGACCTCGGCCGCCGGGACGTCGATGATGTCGACGCCGCCCGCGACGGGCTCGGTGCGCCAGCCCTTCTCGGACGCCAGCGCGACGATCTTGTCGGGCGTGGGGCCGGCGAGCCGCACCCGCGACTCGACCAGCGCGTGCAGGCCCTGCAGCGGCGAGGCGTGCACGAGGCGGCCTCCGGCGATGATCACGACGTCGTCCACCGTGTGCTGGACCTCGCTGAGCACGTGGCTCGAGACCAGCACCGTGCGTCCCTCGTCGGCGAACGCGCGCAGCAGGTGACGCAGCCACACGATCCCCTGCGGGTCGAGGCCGTTGGCGGGCTCGTCGAGCAGGATCACCTCGGGGTCGCCGAGCAGCGCGTAGGCCAGGCCGAGGCGCTGGCGCATGCCCATCGAGTAGCCGCCGACCCGGCGCTTGGCCGCGTCGGTCATGCCGACCAGCTCGAGCAGCTCGTGGCAGCGGGCGTCGGTGGCGCCGACCTGGGGCGCGAAGACGCGGAGGTGGTCGAGGCCGGTGCGGCCGGGGTGGAAGCTCGAGGCCTCCAGCGCGGCGCCGACCGTGGAGCCGGGGCGCACGAGGTCCTCGTAGCGCTTCCCGCCGATGAGCGCGAGGCCCCCGGTGGGACGCACGAGGCCCAGCAGCATCCGCAGCGTGGTGGTCTTGCCGGCACCGTTCGGGCCGAGGAATCCGGTCACCGCGCCGGGGCGGACGGTGAAGCTCAGGTCATCGACGGCCTTGACGGAACCGAACTGCTTGGACAGGTGATCGACGACGATGTCGGTCTCGGTTCGCATGACTCGACCCTAACGTCCGTCCGACCTTGGTCCGCGACTGGCGCAAGCCGGGGTGCCGACTGGCGCGGAGACGCCCGCCACTCGACGAGTGGCGGGCGTCTCTGCGCCACTCGCCGGGGGGACGGGGCGAGGGCGACCAGGGGACGGCTCAGCCGCTGCCGCTGCTCTTGCGGGCCTGGCGGGACAGCGAGTCGATCGTGACCGCCAGCAGCAGGACCGCGCCGGTGACCATGTACCGCACGTAGGCGTCGACGCCGACCAGGTTGAGGCCGCTGGTGATGGACTGCAGCACGAGCATGCCGAACAGCGCCGAGTACACCGAGCCACGCCCGCCGAAGAGGCTGGTGCCGCCGATGACCGCCGCGGCGATCGCCATGAGGTTCGTGTCCGTGCCGCCCGAGGTCTGGCTCACCGCCTGGAGACGGCCGGCCGCCAGCACGCCGCCGAGCGCCGCGAACATCGAGCACAGCGCGAACACCGAGATGTAGACCCGGTCCACGCCGATGCCGGCGCGCCGCGAGGCCTCCTCGTTGCCGCCGACGGAGAACACGTGCCGGCCCCACGTCGTGCGGCGCAGCAGGAAGTCCATCCCGATGATGACGCCGACCCACAGCAGCGGCATCGCACCGATGCCGCGGTCGATGTTGAGGTACCAGGCCACGCCGGCGATGGCGGCCGTGATGAGCACCGCGCGCACGAGCACCGACTGCACGCTCGGCGTCGACAGGTTCGCCGCGGAACGGCGACGCAGGGTGCGCAGCCGCGCCAGCAGGTAGGCCACGCCCACCGCCGCCGCGAGCACGTACGACAGCCACGGGGGCAGGAACGTGAAGTTCGCGAAGTCGATCAGCGCCGACTCGCCCGGCAGGTTGACCGTGCCGTTCGACCCGAGCACCTGCAGTTGCGCGCCGAGGAAGGCCAGCAGGCCGGCCAGGGTGATGACGAAACTCGGCACGCCGAAGCGCGTGTAGAGGACGCCGTAGAACACGCCGATCAGCAGGCCGGCGCACAGCGCGGCCAGGATCGAGCCCAGCAGCGGCCAGCCCTGGTAGACGAGCAGGACCGCCAGGATCGAGCCCGACAGGCCCGAGACCGAGCCCACCGACAGGTCGATCTCGCCCAGCAGCAGCACCAGCACGATGCCGACGGAGATCATGCCGATCGTGGCGGAGTCCAGGCTCAGCTCGACGAGGTTGCGCGACGAGAGGAACCGCGGGTTCATCGCGTAGAACACGATCCAGATGACGACCAGGCCCACGACCACGGGGATCATCCCGAGGTCGCCCGAGCGCAGTCGCCGCTTCAGGTTGCCCAGCAGGGCCTTGGGCGAGGAGTCCTGGACCAGGCGCTCGTCCGCGCGGTCCGCGAAGCTTCCGCTGCTCATGCTTTCCCCTCCTCGTCCTCGACCAACAGGTCGGCCTGCGGGTTGGGGGCCACGTCGGCGCCCTCGGAACGGGCGCGGCGGGCGGCCACCACGTTGTCCGAGGCGCCGGTGATCGCGGCCACCAGCTGGTCGGTGGTGACGTCGTCGATGTGGAACTCCGCCGCGTTGCGGCCGAGCCGCAGCACGTAGATCCGGTCGGCGACGGCCTGCACGTCGGCCATGTTGTGCGAGATGACGACGACGCCCAGGCCCGACTCGCGCAGCCGCTCGATGAGGTTCAGCACCTCCGCGGTCTGCGCGACGCCGAGGGCCGCGGTGGGCTCGTCGAGCATCACGATCTTCGGCTCGCCCACGAGGCTGCGGGCGATGGCCACGGTCTGGCGCTGGCCGCCGGAGAGGGCGGCGATCGGGATGCGCACCGACGGGATCTTGGCGGAGAGCTGGCGCAGCAGCTCCCAGCTGCGCGACTCCATCGTCTCCTCGTCGAGGACGCCGCCGGCGGTGGCCTCCTGGCCGAGGAAGAGGTTCGCGACGACGTCGAGGTTGTCGGCGAGCGCGAGGTCCTGGAAGACGGTGGCGATGCCGAGCGCCTGGGCGGACTTCGGGCCGTGGATGTGGACCTCGCGGCCCTCCACCTCGATCGTCCCGGAGTCGGAGCCGTAGACGCCCGAGATGATCTTGACGAGGGTCGACTTGCCGGCGCCGTTGTCACCGACGAGGGCGACCACCTCGCCGGGTCGGACGTCGAAGTCGACGTCGGTGAGCGCCTGGACGGCACCGAATCGCTTGCCGATGCCGCGCATGGACAGCACGGGTGTGGTCATGAGTGTTCCTGGGGTCGAGCGACGGGAGAAAAGGGAAGCACGGTGGGGCCGGCGGCGGCCGGCCCCACCGTGTGCCACTCAGGACAGGCCGGCCTTCTGGCAGGCGTCGGCGTACTCGGCGGTGCAGATCTGGTCGACGGTGTAGAACTCGTCCTTCACGACCGTGTCACCCACGTTGTCCTGCTTCACCGAGATCGGGTCCAGGATGAACGAGGGCACGCCCTGGAAGTCCTCGGTGCCGCTGATGTCCTCGCCATTGGCGAGGTCGACGGCCAGCTCGGCCGCCTGCTCGGCCTCGGCCTTGATCGGCTTGTAGACGGTCATGAACTGCTGACCGGCCACGATGCGCTGGATCGCCGCGAGCTCGGCGTCCTGGCCGGTGATCGGCGGGACGTCGGCGGCGCCGGCGGCCTTGAACGCGGCGAAGACGCCGCCGGCCTGGCCGTCGTTGGCGGCGTAGACGCCGGCGAGGTCACCGGGATCGACCTTGTTGAACTGCGAGCTGGTGAACTTCTGCGCGTTGTCGGGGCTCCAGTCCGGGTTGTCGTACTCGGCCACGATGTTCAGGCCGCTCGCATCGAGGACCGAGTGCGCGCCCTTCTTGAACTGCGCGGCGTTCGGGTCCGTCGGCGAGCCGTTGAGCATGAGGATGTCGCCCTTGTCGCCCGTGGCCTCGACGAGGGCCTCGCCCTGCATCTGGCCGACGCGCTCGTTGTCGAACGAGATGTAGTAGTCCGCGCCCTCGATGAAGCGGTCGTACGCCACGACCGGCACGTCGGAGCTCTGCGCCGACTTCACGATGGTGGTGGCGGCCTTGCCGTCGACCGGGTCGAGCACGAGGACGGAGGCGCCGTTCGTGATGGCCGACTGGGCCTGCTGCTGCTGCTTCGAGGCATCCTGGTCGGCGTTGAGGTAGTCGACCTTGCAGCTGTCGCACAGCTCCTTGACCTTGGCCTCGAAGAGCGGCTTGTCGAAGCTCTCGTAGCGGGTGGTCTTGGTCTCCGGGAGCAGCAGGGCGATGGTCTTGCCCTCGTCCGAGCCACTGTCGCCGTCGTCGTTGGAGCCGCACGCGGCCAGGCCGCCGAGGCCGATCGTCAGGGTCGCCGTGAGCATGGCGACGCGGGAGATGGTGTTCACAGTTCCTCCAAGAAATGTCGTCCCCACGTCGGCGTGGAGCATGACCAGTGAACTACGTCACAAGAAAAGCGTCAAGTGATGAACGCAAATCTTGTTACGCAACAGTAGAGCCCGTGTTTGTCTTCAACACTTGACGACAACTGCGACGTGAGTCACAGTGGACGCCATGTCCTCCAGCCCGGGTTCGACCGCTGCCCTGCGCGTCTCCAACCAGAGTCGCGTGGTCCGGGTCGTCCGCGAGGCCGGCGGGCTCAGCCAGGCACAGATCGCGCGCCGCACGCAGTTGGCCCCCGCGACCGTCTCGGGCATCATCCGCGAGCTGGTCACGGCGGGCTTCCTGCACTCCGAGGCCGGGGCGGGACGCCGCGGCGCCACCGTCACCGTCTCCCCCGAGGCCGGCGTCGTGGCCGGTGTCGACTTCGGCCACTCGCACCTGCAGGTCGCGCTGGCCGACCTCGCCGGCGACATCCGCGACTCGCGCGTCGTCCCGCTCGCGCCCGACGCCCCCAGCGACGAGGCGCTCGACCTCGCGCGCTCGATGGTGGACGAGCTGCTGGAGGCCGGGGGCCTCGACCACGACGGCCTGCGCGCCATCGGCATGGCGATCCCCGCCCCGATCGGACGCGACGGCATCATCGACTCCGGCTCGATCCTGCCCGGCTGGGTGGGCGTCGACGCCCGCTCCGCGGCCGAGAAGGTCTTCGAGCGCACCACGGTGGTGGACAACGACGCCAACCTCAGCGCGCTGGCCGAGTGGATGCGCGGCGCGGGCCGCGGCCACCAGGACCTCGTCTACATCAAGATCGCCTCGGGCGTCGGCTGCGGACTCGTGCTCGACGGCCGCGTCCACCACGGCGGCCTGGGCACCGCCGGCGAGCTCGGCCACCTCACGATGGACGAGTCGGGTCCCCTGTGCCGCTGCGGCAGCCGCGGCTGTCTCGAGGCCTACGTCGGTGGCGCCGCCCTCATCGCCCAGTACGCGCCCACGGGCGGCGAGCTGGACGTGCAAGGCTTCGTCGAGCGCGCGCTGCGCGGCGACCAGGGCGCCCGACGTCTCATCGAGGACGCCGGACGCCACCTGGGCGAGGCCGTCGCGGCCGTCGCGAACCTGCTCGGCCCCGAGGTCGTCGTGATCGGCGGCGACCTCGCCGCGGCGGGCGACCTGCTGCTCGACGAGGTGCGCGCGTCGATGCGCCGTCACGCGCTGACGCCCGTGGCCCGGGAGGTGCGGGTCACCGGGTCCGAGCTGGACGACCGCCCGTCGTGCGTGGGCAGCGTGCTGATGGCCCTCGAGGCCGTCGAGCTGCCCGGCTGATCAGGCAGCGCTCAGGACGAGAGGCGCTTGGCAGCGGCGGCGATGCGCTCGTCGGTGGCCGTGACCGCGAACCGGACGTGGTGCGAGCCGGTGGCGCCGTAGAAGTCGCCCGGAGCAACGAGGATGCCGCGGTCGGCCAGCCACTCGACGGTGTCGCGGCACGGCTCCCCGCGCGTGGCCCACAGGTACAGCGAGCCCTGCGAGTGGTCGATGCGGAAGCCCGCCTGCTCCAGCGCCGTGCGCAGTGTGGCCCGCCGCGCGAGGTAGCGCTCGCGCTGCTCGTCGACGTGCGTGTCGTCGGCCAGTGCGGCCTCCATCGCGGCGGCGACGGGCGTGGGCACCATGAAGCCCAGGTGCTTGCGGACCGCGAGCAGCTCGGCGACGACCGAGCGGTCGCCCACGAGGAACGCGTCGCGGTAGCCCGCCATGTTGGAGCGCTTCGACAGCGAGTGCAGCGCGAGGATGCCGTCGAGCGAGCCGCCGTTGACCTCGGGGTCGAGCACCGAGACGGGCTCGCCCTCCCAGACGAACTCGAGGTAGCACTCGTCGCTGACGAGCAGCGCGCCCGACTCGCGGCAGAAGTCGACCCACGCCTTGAGGTGCTCGCGGCCGACGACGCGGCCGTGCGGGTTGGCCGGGAAGTTGATGAACACGAGCTTCGGACGCTGGGGGCCGAACGCCACGCGCGAGTCCGTGGCGATCGCCGTGGCCCCCGCGTAGGCCGCGCTCACGGCGTAGGTCGGGTAGGCCGTCTCGGGCAGGCCGACGACGTCGCCGGGGCCGAGGCCGAGCTGCACGCACAGGTTGGCGATGAGCTCCTTGCTGCCGATCGTGGCCAGCACGTTGTCGGTGCCGACGCCGGTGATGGAGAAGCGGCGCTCGAGCCAGTCGACGACGGCCTGCCGCAACGACTCGGGGCCGAGGACCGTGGGGTACCCGGGCGAGTCGGCCGCGGCGATCAGCGCCTGGCGCGCGACCTCGGGCGTGGGATCGACCGGCGTGCCGATCGACAGGTCGACGAGGCCGTCAGGATGCTCGGCGGCCCGTGCCTTGGCGGCGGCGATCGTGTCCCACGGGAAGTCGGGGAAGCGTCCCGACACCCGGGCCTCGGCCATGGCCCGTCACTCCTGGTTCTGGGGAGGCAGGGCCTTGACGAACGGGTGGTCGGCGTCGATCACGCCCATCTTCGCGGCACCACCGGGCGAGCCGAGGTCGTCGAAGAAGTGGACGTTCGCGTCGTAGTAGTCCTTCCACTCGTCCGGGGTGTCGTCCTCGTAGAAGATGGCCTCGACCGGGCAGACCGGCTCACAGGCGCCGCAGTCCACGCACTCGTCCGGGTGGATGTAGAGCATGCGGTTGCCCTCGTAGATGCAGTCGACCGGACACTCGTCCACACACGCACGGTCCTTGATGTCGACACAAGGCTGGGCGATCACATACGTCACGGGCTTGCTCCTTCGGGGTCGGTCCCCAGTATCTCCCGGGGGACCCGGGCTTCGCTGGCCGGGTTCGCCTCATGAGATCGTGTCGCCGTGGATCTGGTCGGTCGTCGCGTCTCCGTGCGCCATCGCAGCGGCGACGGCGCGCGCGACGTCGTGGGCCGCGTGCTGAGCGCGGAGCCCGACGGGCTGCGCATCGAGCGGCGCGATGGCGAGCTCGCGTTCGTGCCCGCGGGCACCGTGCTGGCGATGCGCGTCGTGCCCGACCGGCCCGTCCGCACGCGCGCGGCCGGCGCGATCTCGTCCGAGGACCTGACCCGCGTCACGTCGCGCGGCTGGCCGGCCACCGAGTCGGTGCCGCTGGGCGCGTGGGAGCTGCGGGCGGCGAGCGGATTCACCGGCCGCGCGAACTCCGCGGCCGTGCACGGCGACCCGGGCACCGACGACCCGTTCGGCGCGGTCGTCGACTTCTACCGCGCCCGCGACCTGCGTCCGCTCGTCCAGATCGTCGAGGACTCGGCGTGGCACCAGCGGTTCGTCGAGGCCGGCTGGGTCGGCGTCACCGACCAGCCGCCGGGCGCGATCGTGCAGGTCGCCGACCTGCGCGATGTGCCTGCCGCCGATCCCGAGGCGATCGTCGCCGACCACGCGACCGACGGCTGGCTGCGGCACTACGGACGCGTGCGCGACGCCTCCACCGCGCGCGCGGTGCTCGAGGGCCCGGCGACCGTGGGCTTCGTGTCGATCGGCGACGCCGCGATCGGGCGCATCGTGGTGACTGGCGAGTGGGCGGGACTCGCGGCGGTCGAGGTCGATCCCGCGCACCGCCGTCAGGGGCTGGCCCGGCGGATCGTCGAGACCTCGCTGGCCTGGGCCGCGGCGCACGGCGCCGACAAGGCCTACCTGCAGACGATGCGCGACAACCACCCGGCGATCGCGCTCTACGCGCCCTTCGGCTTCCGCACGCACCACGCGTACCGGTACCTCACCGCCCCCTGAGCCTCCGAGCGAACCGTGCAACTTGTGGAACGCGTTGCACGCTTCTCGGACTCAGGAACGTGCAACGCGTTCCACAAGTGGGGAAGGGGAACGGGCGCGGCGAGCCGTCAGTCGTCCTTCTCGGGCTTCTTGCCGCAGATGACGCGGTCGGCGGCCTGGTAGTAGGCCGTGTCCTTCTCGGTCTTGACCCGCTTGCCGCCCTGGTAGAAGTCGCGGTGGATGTCGATGTCGAAGCCCGTGACCGGCGCCTGCGAGACGCAGCGGTCGGTGTCGTCGTACTGCGTGCCCGGGTTGCGGAAGTTGTAGCGGTCGCTCGAGCGCGACTTCACCTCGTAGACCTTCGTGCCGTACATCTCGACGTTCATGCGGCCCACCGTGCCGGGCGCGCTCTTGTCGACCCAGGCATGGATGACGACGCCCGTCTTGTAGGGGTTGCGGAAGCGCAGGTCGAGGCTGCCGTAGTAGATCGTCGCCTCGCGGCCCACCGGGTAGCGGTCGATGTAGAACGCGTGCGGGTGGTGCTCGACGTCGTCGAGGCCGCCGAAGAACGCCGCGTTGTACGCGGTGGTGGCCACCTGCGAGACGCCGCCGCCGAGCTCCTCGCGGAACACGCCGCCGTTGATGACGAAGCCCGACACGAAGCCGTTCGCCGCGGTCCGCTCCCCCACGATGTCGTTGAAGCTGAACGTCTCGCCGGGCTCGAGGACGACGCCGTCGATGCGGCGGGCGGCCTCGGCCTGGTTCGTGTTGCGGTAGTCGGCGTGGGGGTACTCGGTGGTGAAGGAGCTGATGCGCTCCTTGATGCCGAGCGCCTTCGCGTCCTCGGTGGTGAACTCGGGCTGCACCGCGCTGGCCTCGACGGTGATCGAGCGGGCGTCGCCCGTCTTCGTCAGCACCGGCACCAGCTGCGTGGCCATCGTCTTGGGGTCGAGGCCCACACCCGCCTTGCCGGGCACGACGAACGCCTTCCCGCCCTCGAAGCGGAACGAGGCGTCGACGGCGCTGCGACCGATGCCGGTGGTGGAGCTGGTGAGCGGCTTCGCGAGGTCCTTCGCGTCGATGACCGGGGTCATCGCGCCGTCCTTGACGACCACCGCGAGGGCCGGTGCGTACGCGGTGACGGGCAGGTCGATGGTCGCGTCACCGACCTGGAGCTTGACCGGCGCCGCCACGGCGGGCCGGGCGATGTCGCGGATGGCCTGACGCAGGCCGGCGCGGTCGACGGCGGGCGCCACGGCCTCGACCGGGACCTCGACGGGCTCGTCCTGCGTGAGCCACGCGTCCTGGATCGCCTCGGCGAACTCGTCCTGCGGGACCTCGTTGCCGGCCTTCGGCGCGCGCGCCTTCGGCTTCGCGTCGGGGAAGGTGATCTGCGCCTCGACGACGGGCTGGTCCACGGTCTCGGCGACCGAGGCCACCGCCGCGGCCAGCTTCGTCTCGTCCACGTCGAGCACGGGGTCGTGGTCGGAGCCGCCCGCGACCAGGGCGACCATGTCGCGCGGGTCCCAGGAGCGGCCGCCCGCGGCGCGCACGCTGGCGGCCACGTCGACCGCGAGGCCGGCCTGGGTGGGCTCGATCTCGAAGTCGCGGTCGTCGAACGTGGCCCGGATCGGCTCCTTCGAGCGCTCCGCGAGTCCCTGCTCGAGGGTCTCCTCGGCCTCGTCGGGGCTCTGGCCGCCGACGTCGACGCCGGCGATCGACGTGTCGGCCGGCAGTCGCTGGCCGGTGAGGACGTACCCGGCGACGTAGGCGAGGGCGATCACGGACACGACGGCGCCCGCGACGATCAGCAGGCGACGGCGGCTCATGCGCCCCCTCGGTAGGCCGTCTTCTCGGACTCGGGCTGGCGAATGATCGTGCCGTAGTGCGAGCGGTAGTAGAGCAGCGGGTCGTCGGTCTCGTCCTGGTACTGCGCCCAGGTCACCCGGCCGACGAGGATCAGGTGGTCGCCGCCGTCGTGCTCGGCCTCGGTCTCGCACTCGAGCCAGGACAGCGCGTCGTCGAGCAGCGCGAGCCCGCCGGGGCTGCGGTGGTGCGGGATGTCGGCGAACTGGGTGTCGAGCGGGCGCCCGCGGTGGGCGAACCAGGCGGAGGCCTGGCGGCCGTGCTCGGACAGGATCGACACGCCCCAGCGGCGCGACTCACGCACGGCGTCGTGGAAGCGACTCCCCTTGTTGGAGCACACCAGCACGAGCGGTGGAATGAGCGAGACGGAGGTGAACGCACTCGCGGTCATCGCGTGGTCGACACCCTCGTGCTGGGTGGACACGACGGTCACGCCACTGGCGAATCGCGACAGCGCACCCCGGAATGCGGCTTGATCGACGGACTTCTCCACCCGTCAAGCCTACGGGCTCCGGCCCAAGCAGCCCGACTCAGCGCAGGCCGGCGAACAGGTCGTCCTCGAAGCCGGACTCCCCCACGGGTCCGCGCCGACCCTTCGCGAGGCGGTAGTACTCGGTGCCCCACGTGATCGCCGCGAGGTCCATCCCCATCGCGAAGAACTCGCCGTCGGGGGTGATCTGGGTGGCGTGGGCGCGCATCGCGTCGAGCTTCGCCTGCACGTGCTCGGGCGTCGACGAGACGGCCGTGCTGAGGTCCTCGTCCTCGGAGAACATCGGCGGCAGGTTCTCGAGGTCGAACTGGAACGGCATCTCCTGGCCGGCCTCGGCCATCATCGCCGCGCCCTCGCGCAGCCGCGAGGCGGACTCGGCGGTCCAGTAGATCTTCGGCACGTCCCACGCGGGACCGAGGTCGCGCCGGTGCGACTCGACGGCGGCCAGCGCGGCCGCGTAGGTCGAGACCCGGTGGGCCTGGATGTGGTCGGGGTGGCCGTAGTTGCCGAACTCGTCGTAGGTCACGAGCACCTGCGGGCGGACCTCGCGGATGATCGCGACGAGGTGGTTCGCGGCCTCGAGCAGGTCGGCCCGCCAGAACGCTCGCGGGTCGATCTCGTCCATCGCGGCGGCGTTGCCGTTCTCGTCCCAGACCATGCCGGAGTCGCGGTAGGCGCCGTCGCCGCCGAGCCGGCGGAAGTCGGTGACGCCCAGGTGGGCCATCGCGTCGGTGAGCTCGGTGAGCCGCTGGGGGCCGAGGCGGTCCTCGTGCTCGGCCGCGAGGTGTGCCAGCTCGGGGACCAGCACCTCTCCGTGCTCGCCCAGCGTGCAGTTGACGAGCGTGACCTGAGCCCCCTCGGCGACGTACTTCGCCATGGTGAGTCCCGATTGGATCGACTCGTCGTCGGGGTGGGCGTGCACGAGGAGCAGTCGGCGGTCGGACATGGGTCCCAATGTAGGGGCCGACGGTGACAGACCGCCCTGACAGGATGGGGGCATGACGGAGTCCTATCCCCGGCTGGCCGCACGCACCCTGCGCTTCACGCTCGGCGTCCCCCGCAACCTGACCGTCTCCCCCGACGGCGGCACGGTGCGCTTCATCCGCACCGCCAACGGCGTCTCCCGCTCGGGCGGGCTGTGGGAGTACGACGTCGCCACGGGCGAGGAGTCGCTGCTGGTCGACCCGGTCGCCGTGCTCGGCGGGGCCGACGAGGACCTCTCACCCGAGGAGCGCGCGCGCCGCGAGCGCAGCCGCGAGGGCGCCGGCGGCCTCGTGTCCTACGACGTCGACCAGACCGGCCGCTGGGCCTGCTTCGCGCTCTCGGGACGCCTCTTCGCCGTGCACCTGGGCGCCGACGCCGTGCGCGAGCTGCCCGCCGAGGGCGCCGTGATCGACCCGCGACTCGATCCCACCGGCCGCCACGTCGCCTACGCGAACTCCGCCGGCGAGCTGCGCGTGGTCGACGTGGCCGGCCGCGAGGACCGCGCGCTGGTCACGCCCGACACGCCCACCCGGGTGTGGGGCCGCGCCGAGTTCACCGCCGCCGAGGAGATGGACCGCCACCGCGGCTTCTGGTGGGCGCCGGACGGCCGCTCGCTGCTGGTCGAGCGCTACGACGACGTCGACGTCGAGGTGTGGCACGTCGCCGACCCCGCGCACCCCGACCGCCCCGCGGTCGAGCAGCGCTACCCGGCCGCGGGCACCGCGAACAGCGTGGTCACGCTGTGGCACGTGCCGCTCGAGGGCGGCGAGCCGGTCGAGATCGCGTGGGACCACGACGCCTTCGAGTACCTCGCCCGGGTCGACTGGTCGGAGGGCTCGGACCCGCTCCTGCAGGTGCTCAGCCGCGACCAGCACCGCAGCCTCGTGCTCGAGGCCGACCCGGCCACCGGCGCCACCCGCACCCTGCGCGAGCTCTCCGACGACGCGTGGGTCGAGCTGTCGGCCGGTCCGCGCCGCGACCCGCAGGGCCGCCTCGTCACGGTCGAGGACGTCGACGGCCGCCGTCGCGTGTGCGTGGACGGCACCCCCGTCAGCGGCGACGCCTGGCAGGTGCGCTCGATCGTCGAGGTCGACGAGGACGGCGTGCTCGCCACCGCGTCCGACGAGCCCACCGAGGTCCACCTCGTGCGGTTCGCCGCCGGCCGCGACGCCGAGGTCCTCACCCAGGGCGCAGCCGTCCACGGCGCGGTGGTCGGCGGCGGCACCACCGTCGTCGTCCGCACGGACCTCGACTCCACCGCCAGCACGTTCACGGTCCGCCGCGGCAATGCCACCGGCTCGCTCCGCGTGCTGTCCGAGCCCGCGCCGATCTCACCGTCCGTCGAGCTGGTGCGCCTGGGCGAGCGCGAGCTGCGTGCCGCGGTGCTCTTCCCGCGCGACCACGTGCCCGGCTCGACGCGGCTCCCGCTGCTGCTCGACCCGTACGGCGGCCCGGGCGCCCAGCGCGTGCTGGCATCGGGCCGGATGTTCCTCAAGTCGCAGTGGATGGCCGACCAGGGGTTCTGCGTCGTCGTGTCCGACGGCCGCGGCACGCCCGGTCGTGGCTCGGAGTGGGACCGCGCGATCCACCACCGGTTCGCCGAGGTCACGCTGCAGGACCAGGTCGACACGGTCGCCGCGATCGCCGAGCGCTATCCCGACGACGTCGACACCGGCCGCGTCGGCATCACGGGCTGGTCGTACGGCGGCTACCTCGCCGCGCTCGCGGTGCTGCAGCGCCCCGACGTGTTCCACGCGGCCGTCGCCGGAGCGCCCGTCACGGAGTGGCGCCTCTACGACACCTGCTACACCGAGCGCTACCTCGGCCACCCCGACGAGGTGCCCGAGGTCTACGACGCCAACTCACTGCTGCCGCTGGCCCCGAGGCTCGAGCGACCGCTCATGCTCATCCACGGGCTCGCGGACGACAACGTGGTCGCCGCGCACACGCTGCGGCTCTCCTCGGCACTCCTGGCGGCGGGACGCCCCCACACGGTCCTGCCGCTGTCGGGGGTCACGCACATGACGCCTCAGGAGGAGGTCGCCGAGAACCTCGAGCTCATACAGATGGAGTTCCTGCGGCAGCAGCTGGCTTGACCAGTCGCAGCCGGCGACCGCCCAGTCCGGCGACCGGGCGGTTGATCGGCACGACGTCGCCGTGACCGCGCGGGGCCTCGACGAGCGAGGCCATCGCCTTGCCGAACTCCTCGGTGGCCTGGTCGGCCGCCTCGAGGCGTCCGGCCTGGAGGTGGAACGACTGCCACATGTCGGGGTACTCGCGGGCGATGACGCGGGGGCTCTCGGTGCGCAGCGTCACCTTCTGCAGGAACGCCTCGGCGTCGGTGCGGAGCGGGTCGAGGCCGCTGTAGTGGACCACGATCGGCGGGAGGCCGTCGAAGTCGCCGTGCAGCGGCGAGACGCTCGGGTCGAGCGGGTCGGCGCCGCCGAGGTAGGTGCGCGCCCAGCGAGTGGCCAGCGCGGGGGTGAACCACGGGTCCGAGGCCGAGGGGCGGGCCCGCTCGATGTCGGCGTTGAGGTCGAGCCACGGGCTGATCATGCCGATCGCGGCCGGCATCGGCAGGCCGAGGTCGCGGATCTCCAGCGCCATCGACAGGGCCAGGCCGGCACCGGCGTCGTCGCCGGCCAGCACCACGGTGCTCGGGTCGACGCCGTAGGACGGGAGCGCGCGGTACAGCGCGATCAGGGAGTCGAGCGCCGCCGGGTAGGGGCTCTCGGGGGCCAGCGGGTACTCGGGCAGCAGGACGTCCATGCCCGCGTGCATCGCGACATGGGCGGCGAAGGCGCGGTAGGCGCGCGAGCTGCCGACGACGTGGCCGCCGCCGTGCAGGTAGATCATCGTGGCGCGGCCGGTGGCCGGGCCGGTGTTCTCGACGGTGACGAACTGCACGGGCAGTCCGGCCATCACGTCGAAGTCGTAGATCGCGCCCTCGGGGGCGCGGGCAGCTCCAGCCATCGAGTCGGCCATGGTGCGCTTGGCGCCCAGGCTCACGCGGGTGGAGTGCATCACGGACCGGGCCATCAACAGCCGGGTCCGGACGAGCGGCTTCGGAACGCTCATATCTTCTCCTTCGCGAAGGCCGGGGCAGCATCCCGACCTAAGTAAGTAGGTATTGACTTCAAGAGAGTGACGCCAGATTAGGGCCGCCATGACGCGATCTGCAATCGAATTCGTCGAAATGGTGATTTGCGTAACTTTTGGTCGCACATCCAGTCACATGTGTCACACAAACCCCATAAGTTTCAAGTCTTCTGCCCCATGTTGCCGTGGTGTGTCCTACCGTCTCTTCCGTGACCGGAGAACGCACACCCAAGCGGCGGATGTCCGCGGAGCGTCGACGGGCCCAGATCATCGAGTCGGCCCGTCGCGTCTTCGCGGAGAGCGGCTATGCCGCCACGCGCACCCGCGAGATCGCCGCCGAGGCCGGTGTCAACGAGGCGATGCTGTACCGGCACTTCCCGTCCAAGGAGGAGCTCTTCGAGGCCTCCGTGCTCGAGTCGATCGACGCGGCGATGGTCCGCGCCACCGAGAACGCCCACGGCATCAGCCGCGACCTGGCCGGCTCCGCGAGCGACGTCGAGGACGGCATCCGCAGGTTCTTCACCGACCTCGCCGACCTCGCGGTCGACCTCGGCCCGCTCATCGGCGCGACCGGCTTCGGGCCGAACTCCCCCGTGCGCACCAAGCTCATCGAGCGCCTCGACGCGCTCTTCGAGGTGGCCACCGCGATCACGGTCAACGGCATCCCCGACCTCATGCGCGACGAGATCGACGTCCGCCTGGGGCTGGAGGAGGTCTTCGGCGCGCTCTGGTTCTCGGCCGAGATGGCGCGCTGGACGGGCCGGACGTTCGACCGCGAGACCGTCCTCGACCAGATGATGGTGACGGTCTTCCACGGCATCATCGAGCTGCCCGAGGACGACGACGCCACGCAGACCGCCTGAGCCTCAGGCGCGCTTGAGCCGCTTCGGCGCCTCCGGCAGCGGCGGCGGGACCGATGCGGGTCCCTCCGACGCCTCGACGAGCCAGCCCCCGGCCTCCTCGGCGCGCTGCGCGAGTCCCGGGAGGGACGCATCGACCTCGACCAGCCACGCGGCGTCCTCGAAGTCGTCCTCGCCGGCGAACTCGTCGCGGTGGAGGCGACACGGGACGTCCTGCGCCCCCAGGGAGGCGACGAACGCGATCGCGTCGTCGCGCTCGTCGAAGTGCACGTCAGCCATGGTGCGACGGTAGCGCCCGCGCCTTCGACCTCGGCAGGATCCACCGGGTGAGGACCAGACCCCACAGCGCCGCCAGCACGAACATCACCAGGCCGTAGACCGCAGCGGGCACCGAGAGCTCGACGCTGTCGAGCACCTCGACGGCGACGTAGATCGCGAGCGTGGCGTTGTGGACGCCGATCTCGAACGAGCAGGCCACGGCCTGCCGGTCGGTGACGCCCGCCCACGAGGGCACGACGAACCCGATGACCAGGCTGGCGATGCAGAAGATCGTGACCGCGAGGCCCACCGAGGCGGCGTAGTCGCCCACGTTCGATCGCTGGTCCACGACGATGCCGGCGATGATGACGAACAGCAGCACCGCCGAGCCGATCCGGACGGGCTTGTCCATCGCGTCGGCGAAGTCGGGCCGCTTGGCGCGGACCAGCATGCCCAGGCCGACGGGCACCAGGACCACGGCGAAGACCTCGATGACCTTGCCGTACTGCAGCGAGACCTCGTCGCCGAGGTCGAAGTAGGCCATCGCGAGGTTGGTGACGATCGGCAGCGAGATGATCGCGACCACCGAGTTGATCGCGGTGAGCGTGATGTTCAGCGCGACGTCGCCGCGGAACAGGTGGCTGAAGAGGTTCGCGGTGCTGCCGCCGGGCGACGCGGCCAGCAGCATCATGCCGACGGCCAGCAGCGGCGGGAGGTCGAGGGCGAGCACCAGTCCGAAGCACACCACCGGCAGCAGCACGAGCTGGCACAGCAGCGCGATCGCGACCGCCTTGGGCGACTTGCGCACCCGCGCGAAGTCCGCGACGGTCAGCGACAGCCCCAGCCCGAACATGATGACCCCGAGGGCGACGGGCAGTCCCACGGTCGACAGCATCGAATCCATGGCCGACACCCTACGTGACACGTGTCACATTCCGGGGCGGTCCGACGAGGTCGGTCCCGGAGGCCTCAGAGCGCGGCGCGGATCTCGGGCAGACGGGCCTCGAAAGCCGCCAGCCGGTCGCGCGTGCGCTGCGGCTCGCCCTTGCGCGTGAGGTTCAGCATGCCGGGGTCGCCGCGCTCGATGCCCGCCGCGATCCGCTCGGTGGCGGTGGTCATGCGGGCCACCACGGCGTCGAGCAGCGCCATCGGCCCCCACTCGGCGTACGCGTCGACGACCAGGTCGAGCCGGCGCACGACGTCCTCGAGCGGGATCTCGCGGTACAGCGGGATCGCGGTCCAGCACAGGAACGCGAGATCGTCGATCCGCTCCCCCGGGCCGGCGAGGTCCCAGTCGATCATCGCGACGAAGTGCCCGCTCTGGATGATCCAGTTGTAGGCGCCCGGGTCGTTGTGGCAGATGATCTGGTCGCCGGTGAGCTCGACCTCGCCCGCCTGACGCCACACGCGCGGGCCCTCAGGACGGAAGTCCTCGACGATGTCGTGGAAGTCGCGCAGCCAGCCCACGGCCTCGACCAGCACGGAGTCCAGGACGACCTCGTCGTCGACCGGCACGCCGCGGCCCTCGACGTACGAGACGATCTCGCGGCCGTCGTCGTCGAGCCCGGAGACGTGCGGGATGCCGCCCAGGCCCTCGTTCTCCAGCCAGTGCAGCAGCTCGTGGACGGCGGGGGTCCAGGCACCGGTCGGGCGGCGGACCGTTCGGCCCACCCGCCAGACACCGCCGGATCCACCGGGGAGGTGTTCGGGGATCTCTTCGCCTTCTGACACGCTGGCATCGTGACACACCACCACGCGATCCAGCCTCCCGAGGGACCGCCGCGACCCCGCCTCGCGTGGTCGCTGACCGCCGTCGTCCTCGTCGTCGCGCTCGTCGCGTTCGGCGCGGTCGCGGCGCTGTGGCCCGACAAGGCCGACGTCCCGCAGGGCGCGGATCCCTACGGCTCGGTCGCGATCCTGGACGCCACCGTCACCGAGGTGAACCCCTTCGACTGCGGCAGCACCGGCACCGGGCCCGACAACATCCCGATGGTCGAGGGCTCGTGCGCGAACGTCACGGCCGAGACCGAGCGCGGCTCGTCCGCGGTGTTCACGCTCGATCCCACGCGCTACGTCGGCGGGGCCGTCGAGGTCGGCGACAGCATCCGCGTCATCGAGGTCCAGCCCGAGGGCCAGCCGGCCTCCTACGAGTTCTACGACCACCAGCGAGGGCCGCAGCTGCTGATCCTCGCCGTCGTCTTCGCGATCCTCGTCGCCGTGGTGGGTCGCTGGCGCGGCCTGTTCGCGCTGCTGGGCATCGGGATCACGCTGCTCGTGCTGCTGCGCTTCGTCCTGCCCGCCCTGCTGGCCGACCAGCCACCGATCGCGGTCGCGGTGGCGGGTTCGACCGTGATCATGCTCGCCGTGCTCTACCTCGCGCACGGCGTCTCGATCCGCACCACCGCCGCCCTGTTCGGCACCCTGTTCGGCATCGCCTTCACGGCGCTGGTGGGGGCGATGTCCACCGACTGGGCGCACCTGACGGGCGTGGGCTCCGAGGACGACCACCTGCTGCTGGCCACCGCGCCCGCGATGAGTCTCGCGGGAGTCGTGGCGGCGTCGATGGTGATCGCCGGCCTCGGCGTGCTGAACGACGTCACCGTGACCCAGGCCAGCGCGGTCTGGGAGATGCGCGCCCTCAAGCCCACCGCGGGCCGCGCCGAGCTGTTCGGCTCCGCGATGCGGATCGGCCGCGACCACATCGCGTCGAGCGTCTACACCTTGGTGTTCGCCTACGCGGGCACGGCGATGACGACGCTGCTGCTGATCTCGGCCTACCAGCGGCCCCTGCTGGAGGTCGCCGTCACCGAGGGCATTGCCCAGGAGATCGTGCGCACGCTCGTCGGCGCGATCGGGCTCGTGCTGGCGGTGCCGATCACGACCGCGATCGCGGTGTGGCTGGCCCCCGAGAAGCTGCGTCCCGAGGACGTCGTCACCGGGTCGCGCGCGCTCTGACGGCGTCCGCGAGGCGCTCGGCCGCTCCCTCGGCGAGGTCGAGGTAGAGGCACGGCTCGACGGCCTCGATCTCCATGACGACCGGACCCGACGGGCCTGGCACCATGTCGACGCGCACGTAGAGCGGCACGCCGAAGCGGGTGGCCAGCTCGCCGTGGGCGGCGTGCGCGAGGTCGAGGAACTCCGGGGACGCCTCGCCCGACGTGACGAGGTCCTCGTCGTGCATGACCGCGGCCTCGGAGGCCGGGTCGTCGGGATCGAGCAGCTCGGGCGTGCCCTGCTCGCGCAGGACCGGCTTCTTGTGCAGGACGTGCGAGACCTCGCCGTCGAGGAAGACGACCGCGGTCTCGCCCGCGGCGTCGACGCCCTCGACGTAGGGCTGCACCATCGCGACGCGACCCGAGGCGTTGATCTGCGCGATCAGGTCGCGGGCCTCGTCGTGGTGGTCGGGGTCGAACCTGCCGGTGTCGCGGCCGCCGGCGGAGACCGTGGGCTTGACGACGACCTCGCCGCGCAGCTGGGGCGTTTCGGCACCGGGCACGACGTACGCCGTGGGGACCGTGGGCACGCCGAGCGCGCCGAGGTAGGCCTTGTCGGAGTTGAAGGCGATGAGGTCGGGCGCGTTGGAGACCCGCTCGCCCAGCGACCGCGCCCAGGCCACGAACGCCTCGCGCTGGATCGTGTAGTCCCACGCCGAGCGGATCACGACGTGGTCGTACACCGACCAGTCGACCGCGGGGTCGTTCCAGACGACGAAGTCCGCGTCGAGCAGGCGCGCGGCCGCGTGGTCGTCCTCGAATCCCTCGGCGAGCTTGGCGCAGGTGGCGAAGGCGATGCGCTGGGCCATTCAGAGTCCCTTCCGCTGGCGGAACACCGCGACGAGCGCGTTGGCGTGTCCGTGGCCGAAGCCGTGCTGGTCCTTGAGGAACGCGACCTGCTCCATGTGCTTCGCGGTCGCGACCGACTCCAGCTCGCTCATCCAGTGCTCGATCGGCTCGCCGTACTTCTTCTCGATCGCCGGGAAGTACGAGGCGGGGCCCTTCACGCTCTCCGTCATGGTGCGAGCGTAGTCAGTCGCCCGGACGGAAGCGCAGGCCTCGGTCGGACAGCGCCTCGCGGAGCAGCCGCACGGCCTTGGGTCCCACGCCGTGCAGCGCGAGGACCTCCGCCTCGGAGCGCTCGGAGACCTGCGCGAGCGTCGTGATGCCGGCGGCGTGGAGCGCATGGGTCGCCGGCCTGCCGATCGAGGTCGGGAGGTCTCGCGCGGCGCTCACCGCACGTCCCCGTCCACGTAGAGCCAGCGTCCGTCCTCGCGGACGAAGCGCGACCGCTCGTGCAGGATGCCCAGCTCGCCGTCGACGAGGTACGTGGCGCGGAACTCCACCACGCCCGTCGTGTCGCCGGGCCCGCCGGCCTGCGTGTCGACGATCTGCAAGCCGCGCCAGCGTGGGTTGTCCGCGAGATCGAGGTCGTCCGGGCGGGTCGAGGGGTGCCATGTCGCGAGCAGCCAGTCGCGGTCGCCGCGCCGGAATGCGTCGAACCGCGAGCGCATCAGCGCCTCGGCCGTCTGGGGCTGGTCGGTCACGGCTCCAGCCTGACACGGCATGATCGCGCCATGGACGTCCTGCGCTCGATCGCCCTGTTCGCCGTGGCCGCCGTCGCGGAGATCGGCGGCGCGTGGCTGATCTGGCAGGGCGTGCGCGAGCACCGCGGCGTGATGTGGATGGGACTGGGCGTCGTGGCACTCGGCCTCTACGGGTTCGTGGCCACGCTGCAGCCAGACGCGAGCTTCGGGCGCATCCTCGCGGCCTACGGCGGCGTGTTCGTGGCCGGCTCGCTGGCCTGGGGCATGCTCCTGGACGGCTTCCGCCCCGACCGCTGGGACGTCGCGGGCGCCGCCATCTGCCTCGTCGGCGTCGCCGTCATCATGTACGCCCCCCGCAGCGCCTGAGGCCGGCCTCCGGCGGGACGAACGATGATGACTTTCGCCCCGCTCCGGTCCCCGAATGCCTCATCGTTCGTGGGTGCGCTCAGTCCGAGAGCGCCTCGAGGAGGTTGCCCATGAGCCGCCACAGCACGTGGTGCTCCGCATCCCTCACCACCTGGTCCATCCCCGCGAGCTCCAGCATCATGTAGCCGTGGAGCGCGCTCCACCACTGTGCCGCCACGGCCTTCGGGTCGTCGCGACGAAGCCTCCCGGCGTCCATGGCCCGCTCCACCAGCGTCACCAGCTGCCGGAAGGCCGCGTAGGCCACATCGGGGTCAGGTCCCTGGCCACCCAGACCACGCACACTGATCGCTCCGAACATCACGGCGTAGAGGTGGGGGTTCTGGAGGGCGTTCTCGCGGTACGCGGCCGCGGTGGCCAACAGGTCGGCCGCCGGGTCGTCCGTCCTCTCGACGGCGTCCACCCGGTCGATGAGGCGACGGAATCCCTCGGTCGCGACGGCGTCGACGACCTTGCCCATGCTGCCGAAGTGCGTGTAGACGGCCATCGTGGAGGTGCCGGCACCCGTGGCGAGCCGGCGGGCGGACAGCGCCGACGGGCCCTGCTCGTCGAGGATGCGCGCCGCCTCCTCCAGCAGCCTGCGACGGGCGTCCGGCGCGTCGGCGGTGGTCTCCGAGCTCATGCTGGACACCCTGCCATAACGGCGTTATGGTCGAGCGATAACAGCGTTATGCGGCTCGGGCGCTTGTCTGAGGAGACGCCATGACCCACACCATCGACCCCATCACCAGCTCGACGAACCGGTACCTGCGCGACAACTTCGCGCCCGTTCGCGAGGAGCTCACGGCGACCGACCTGGCCGTCACCGGGCGACTGCCCGCCCACCTCGACGGCCGCTACCTGCGGATCGGCCCGAACCCGCTCGACGACCCCGGCGACCAGCACCACTGGTTCCTCGGCGAGGGCATGGTGCACGGCGTCCGGCTGCGCGACGGACAGGCCCAGTGGTACCGGAACCGCTGGGTGCGCTCGGCCGATGTCGCCGACGCCCTCGGCGAGCCCGTGCGCGGCACGCCCGGCGAGCTCGACTTCGCCGCCAACACCAACGTCCTGCAGCACGCCGGGCGCACGCTCGCTCTCGTCGAGGCGGGCGCGCCGCCCTACGAGCTGACCCACGAGCTCGACACGGTGGGCCCGTGCGACTTCGGCGGCACCCTGCCGAGCCTGCCCGGTCGGCCCGGCTACGCGGCGCATCCCCATCGCGACCCCGACTCCGGGGAGCTGCACGCCCTGTCCTACAGCTGGATGCGCGGCAACAAGGTGGCCTACTCGGTGCTCGGAAACGACGGCCGGATCCGGCGCAGCGTCGACATCGAGGTGCACGGCAGCCCGATGATGCACGACTTCGCCCTCACCGAACGGCACGTCGTGATCCTCGACCTGCCCGTCACGTTCGACATCGCGATGGCCACCGCCGACGTGCCGCGCCTCATCAGGCCTCTCGTCCGCGGAGTCCTCAACCGGGTGATCGGGCGCAATCCGCTGCCGGAGCCGGTGATCGCCCGGATCGCGCGCGGCGGGAGCGACGAGCCCTCACTCCCCTACCTGTGGAACCGCGACTACCCCGCCCGGATCGGGATCCTGCCGCGCGACGCCGATGGTGACGCCGTGCGGTGGTTCGAGATCGACCCCTGCTACGTCTTCCACACGCTGAACGCCTACGACGACGGCGACTCCGTCGTGGTGGACGTGGTGCGGCACCCGCGGATGTTCGACACGGTCCTCAACGGGCCGGACGAGGGCCCTGCGGTGCTGACCCGGTTCACCTTCGACCTGCGCACCGGCCGGGCCCACGAGAGCGGCTTGGACCAGCGGTCGCAGGAGTTCCCTCGGCATGACGAGCGGCTCACCGGACGACGGCACCGGTACGGCTGGGCGGTGGGCTTCGAGGACGGCGTCCCGGGCGACACCGTCCTGCGGCACGACCTCGCCACCGGCACCACCGACGCGCGCCGGCTGGGCTCCGGGATGGAGGCGAGCGAGTTCTGCTTCGTGCCCGACCCCGACGGCACGGCCGAGGACGACGGCGTGCTGATGGGCTACGTCCACGACCGCGCCGAGGGTCGGAGCCAGCTGCGCCTGCTCGACGCCGCGACGCTCGAGGACGTCGCGACGGTGCACCTTCCCGGCCGCGTGCCCGCGGGCTTCCACGGCAACTGGGCACCGGAAGGGACGGACCTCGCCGACGTGTGACCTCAGTCGTCGAGCGCCCGCGCGGCGCGCCCGCCGACGACGGCGCCGTGGATCACCAGCACGAGCATCGCGGCAGCGCCGACCAGGACCGTGGTGAGCATGACGGCCTCCGACACCGGCGCGAGCATGACGAGGGCGACCAGGATCGACACGACCCCCGCTGCCTGCGTGGGGCGCTCGGCGCGCTGGTGGGCGGCGAGCCAGGCCTCGTCGCTGACCATCGTGCTGGGCGTGCGGATCCCGGCGAGCGCGTTGCGACGGAGGCGGCCCGAGGCCGCGGCGCGCGCCATCCACAGCAGCAGCACTCCCGTACCCGCCATGACGACGAACAGCACGAGGCGCGCGATCAGCAGCTCGGTCACCCGTCCACCGTAGGGGACGCAGAATGATGCCTTTCGCCCCGCCGGGGTACCCGAATGCCTCATCGTTCGTCCGCTGCGGAGCACGCCCGGCGGACGTAGGGTGCTGGCGTGAGCGACGAGGCCTTCGAGTCCCTGATGACGTCCGTCGACCCGCCCCTGGTGGTGGTGACGACCGCGGCGGAGGACGAGCGCGCGGGCTGCCTCGTCGGCTTCCACTCCCAGTCCAGCATCGACAGCGGGCACTACAGCCTGTGGCTGTCGAAGGCGAACCACACGTACCGCACGGGTCTGCGCGCCACGCACTTCGCGGTGCACTTCCTCACCGACCAGGACCACGCGCTCGCCGAGCGGTTTGGCACCGTGTGCAGCGCCGAGACCGACAAGTTCGCCGACCTCGAGGTCGACACCGACGAGCACGGCACGCCGCTGCTGCGCGACCTCCCGAACCGGCTGCTGCTCGAGCGGATCGCGGTGCTCGACGACGGCGGCGACCACGTCTGCCTGACCACGCGCGTGCTCTCGGCCCACAGCGGCGGGCCGTTCACGCCGTTGCGCGTCTCGGACGCGGACGACCTCGAGCCCGGACACCCGGCCGAGGCGCGCGCCGTCTCGCCCTGAGTCAGCCCTCGAGCAGGCCGGCCAGCGTGTCGAGGTCGGCCGCCACCTGGCGGCAGTCGCGGTCGAAGTCCTCGTCCGAGAGGTCCAGCTGGCGCACGGTCATGAGGATCTCGGAGCCCTCCGGGTGCGCGAGCACGCGGAACGGATTGGTGACGACGTCGCCGTTCGGCAGGGTGACGTCGTGGTCGAGGACGCCAAGGTCGTTGCGCGGGACGAAGCGCACCGACACCTCTCCCATCGGCGACTGCATCCGCAGGACGTCGCCCTGCACTTCGATGTCCTCGGCCTGAGCCAGCCCCGCCGCCCAGCGCGGCAGGTGCGCGGGATCCACGGCGAAGTCGTAGACCTTCTCGGGCGATGCGGCGATGACGCGGCTGACGTGACGGGACTCCATGGGTGGCAGCATGCCACCGGTCACCGTCGAAAACAGCCCCGGCGAGCGCCGCGAGGCCTAGCCTTGCGCCATGGAGAGCCTCGCGGAGTGGTGGATCATCCTGGGTTGGGCGCTCGCAGCCTTCATCGCCCCGGCCATCGCCGCACTCGCGGGCCTGCTGAGACCGAGTCGTCGACTCCGGAGGGTCACGCAGGCCGTCGCACTCGTCACCTGGCTCCTGTGGCTCGTCCAGTTCGTGGTGTGGGCCAATGCCCACGACATGCCGATCCCCGGCGAGACCGTCCCGAACGAGCTCTTCCCGATTCACGAGGCGCTCGCGCACGCGAGCGCGGCCGGATGCGTCATCTTGCTCCCGCTTGCCGTGGCCGTGGTCGCGACCGGTCGCCCCGCCCGACAGCACGTGCGAGTCGAGGGCTGAGCCCGTGGGCAACCGGAGCGTCGCCGAGAAGATGGGCGTGAAGCCCGGCTGGACGGCCCACTTCGTGCACGCGCCCGACGGCGTGCCTGAGTCCATGGGACTCCCCGACCTGAGGATGGTGCCGTTGCGCGGCGAGATCGACTACCTCCACCTCTTCGTCGTCACGCAGGACCAGATGCGAGCCGAGTTCCCCCGCCTCGTGCCGCACGTCGCGCCGCAGGGCAAGCTCTGGCTCTCGTGGCCGAAGGGACGCGGCCTGGGCTCCGACCTGACCCTTCCGAAGGTCATCGAGATCGGCTACGACTGCGGCCTCGTGGAGAGCACCTGCCTGTCCGTCGACCCCACGTGGAGCGGGCTGCGGTTCACCCGCCCGAAGGAGGGCACGCGGTACCGCAACAGCTTCGGCACCCTGCCGGGCCAGCGCTGACCTCCGTCCGCGTCCACGCCTCCGGCGCGCGAGATGTGTAGCGGTCTCCACCCCTTTCCGGAGGATGGGGCCGAAGAACGGTGGCGAACGCTACACATCTGGCGCCGCGGAGCGGTGGGTCAGGTCCACAGCTCCCGCAGGGCCACGGCCGCCAGCGCCACGTCGATGCCGACGCCGAGCAGCCACCACGGGGTGAAGGTCACGAGCAGCAGCGCGAGCGAGATCAGCGACGCCGCCAACAGCACACCCGGCCACCAGGGCGCACCCGCGAGGAACGCGATGCCCGCGACGACGAACACCGCTGCCGCCGCCAGGGCCACGACCGTCGTCGACGAGCCGAGCTCGCCCAGCAGCCACGAGTGCCGCACGTCGAAGGGCACGTCGTCCGAGGCGGGCGCCATCCAGATGGCGGCGTGCACCAGACCGTGGGCGATGAGAAAGGCACCGAACAGCCAGCTCATGGGGCCTCCTCCTCCTAGGGGCTCATCACGTGGGAGTCCACCCAGCGCTCCAGCGCCGGGACGAGCAGCAGGGCGGAGATCCCCGCCAGCATGAGCACGTGGACGAAGGCGTTCCACAGCCACGTGCCGGTGGGCTCACCACCGCGGGCGGCGGCCACGGCGTAGGTGAGGAGGGCGACGAGCCCGATGGCCGACGACGTCAGTGCCGCCGTCTCCCACCAGGGGCGGCGGGCGAACAGCCCGTAGGTCGCCAAGCAGAATCCCGCGATCGTCACGAGACAGAGAAGCCGCGTGACCCACCACAGCGCCCCGGAGGTCGCGACGCCGCGCCCGGCGAACGCCGGCGTCAGCCACAGCCACGTGCTGCCGGCGAGCAGGAGTGCGATGCCGCCCATGGTCCGGATCGTCCACATGGCCCTCGCCTCCTACCCCTCGATCGTCCCGCCGTAACGCTGGCGCGCACAGGGCCGAAGGGCACGAGGTGACCCCGCCCTTCGACCCCTTCGCACGTCATCCGACGGCGACGAGGAGCACCGAGGCGAGCACGCTCGTGCCCACGAAGTAGGGCGCGTTCACGAGGCCGTAGAGCAGCGGTCGCGGGACGTTGGGATTGATCGCCATCTGGAAGGCCATCGCGGTCAGGTAGCCCACGCCGACGACGAGGCCGAAGACCACCGCATCGCCCGTCGTCGTGACACCGAGAGCCTCGAGCAGCACCGCGGTCGCGAGCAGGGTGACGAGCTGGCACACGACCGGCCCCACCGCGGACACGGCGCTCACCGGAGGCGCCTCCTCGCCCACCCGGCCGAGGGCGAGCGCGTAGGGACGCGACACGACGACCGCGAACCACACGCCCGCCAGCACGATCGAGGCCACGGCGGCGAGCGCGAAGGCGACCCAGCTGATGTCACCCAGGACGTTGAACATGGAGACCCTCATTTCCGGCGGCCACGGTGGCCGCTCTCGTGGCAGCCTCCCGAGCATTGCGGTCAGCATCTGTCCGTTACTTGCGCCAGAATCGAGACGTGACGACGACCTCGGGACGGCTCCTCGCCCTGCTCTCGCTCCTGCAGACCCGCCGCGACTGGACGGGCGAGGTGCTCGCGTCGCGTCTCGACGTCAGCCCGCGCACCGTGCGCCGCGACGTCGAGCGGCTGCGCGAGCTCGGCTACCGGATCGAGGCCTTCACGGGGCCGGCCGGCGGCTATCGTCTCGACGCCGGAGCGGACCTTCCGCCCCTGCTCCTCGACGACGACCAGGCACTGGCCCTGGCCCTCTCACTGCAGGTCTCCACCACCACCGGCCTCGGGCTCGACGACCGGATCGGCGAGGCGGCACTGCGGGCGCTCACCGTTCTGCGCCAGGTCATGCCGTCACGACTGCGGCACCGCCTGGACGCGTTGCCCGTCGACGTGGTCGAGGCGCGATCGAGCCCGGCCGTCGACCGCGACGTCCTCCTCGCGATCGGCGCCGCCGTCCATGCGCGCGAGGTCCTGCGGTTCGACCACGCCGGCGCTCGGCGCCGCGTCGAGCCCCATCACCTCGTCCACCGGCACGGCCGCTGGTACCTCGTCGGCTGGGACCTCGGCTGCGAGGACTGGCGCGTCTTTCGCGCCGACCGGATCAGCCCGCGTGTACCGAACGGGCCTCGGTTCGTCCCGCGCGACCTGCCGGGCGGCGACCCCGCCGTCTTCGTCACCGCTCGGTTCCGCGGGTCCGAGGACAACGAGTGGCCGTGCCGCGGCGAAGCGGTGGTGCACCTGCCGATCGACCGGGTGCGCCCGTTCGTCCGCGACGGCCACGTCGAGGCGGTCACGGACGACCGCACCCGGGTCGTGGAGGGCTCGTGGTCGTGGCCCGCGCTCGCGGCCTCGCTCCTGCGCTTCGACGCCGAGATCGAGGCCGTGGAGCCGCTTGAGCTCGCCCAGGCCTTCCGCCTCCTCGGCAGCCGCGCCGAGACAGCGGGACGAGCGCCACACCGCTAGAGCCAGCCCCCGGTGATCGCCGAGCCGCGACCCAGGTGCGATCAGCGGTCAGACGACGACGAGCTCCTTGCCGGCCGGATCGTGGTCCGCCAGCGCGACACTCTGGACAGCGGGGTCGTCATAGGTGTTCCAGTAGTACGTCGTGGTCCGCGCCGAGAAGAGCCCGGTGTAGATGGTCGTCTCGAACTCACCGGAGCCCATGGCCGCGCTCCCGTCGACCATGGCGACCTGCTGGAGCGTGTGGAACGCACGGCTCACGTTCTCCTCCTCCGTCGGCTTCTGCGGGTAGTGCGCGTTCACGTAGGCCGCGCGCACGAACCGGGACGGCGAGTAGTAGTCCCCGGGAATCCCTCGCATGTGCGACCCGGAGCCGAACGGCGCGAGGCGCGCTCGGCCGACCTCGGACTCTTCGGGGAACTCCGGGCCGACGTTGAGGTAGTTGCGCAGGTTCTCGTGGTGCCAGCCGAAGCCCGGCTGGTTCGCCAGGACGTCGACGTCGTCGTCGAAGACCTGCACCCCCTCGTCCGTGGCCTCCACCACGATGGCGCGTGTGGCGTCGCCGATGATCCAGTGCAGCAGCGAGCTTGGGTACCGATCGTTGATGGGCTTGTCCACGATGACCAGACTCCGCAGCGCCGCCTCGACCTCGTCGACGCTGGAGAACTGGGACGTCACCCAGAGTGGGAACTCGTACGCAGCGACGTTGGTCGCGCCCTCGACCGGCTCCTGCGCGTAGCGCGCGTAGCCCGGGAAGTTGAGTCCGGCCACCGCCAGACCCGCGTCGTTGCCGCAGTCGAAGTAGAGGGGCGTGCCCTCCTCCACGATCGCCATCCCGATGACGGCGTGCCGGATGCTCGGCACCGCCCCGAAGGGCGAGGGCACCTCGACACCGGTGGGCGTCACCACCACCCGCTCGCCGTAGCCCTGCGTCCAGTCGAGATTGCGGGCCAGGTACAGATGGCCGCTCCCGTCGGAGAATCTGATGCTCGTGCACATGGTGCCGCCCCCCGCCGGGAGTGGCCGCGTGGCCGTGCATCGCAGTCGCCGCCGGCTTCCATCGTCCGGTCGCCGAGGTCGGATCCACCCGGCGTGCTGTCCTTCTCAGGATGGACCCGTCGGGAAGTACCCGCCATTCGTCGCGGATCTTGAGATGGTTGGGCCCGTACCCGGGCCTCAGCGCCAGAACATCGCGAACGATCACCCTGGCGCCGCGCGGACGTCTATCGTTCGCGCAAGAACTAGCGCCCGACGCTCAGCGCGGCCTGCCATGCTGCTTTCTCTCGTTCGACTCCAAGAAGCCACGGATGACTGACCACACGATGGGCCGTCTGGAGTTCGGGTCCCTGCGCGATGCGTGGAGGGGCGAGGCGTCTGACTTCCCTCCGCTGCTAGCTGAGCGGTTGGACGTACGTGGCCCTCTGGGAGTGAGGGTGCGCGTGGGCAGCGGTTCCGGACGGTCCAGTGTCTCAGCGGTCGCGCTGCACGCGTCCCTCGTCCCACACGGGCTCCGAGCTCTCGCGCACCACGCCGTCGGCCCCGAAGACCAGGAATCGGTCGAAGGTCTTGGCGAACCAACGGTCGTGAGTCACGGCCAGGACGGTGCCCTCGTACGACTCGAGCGCGGCCTGCAGCGCCTCGGCCGACTCCAGGTCGAGGTTGTCGGTGGGCTCGTCGAGCAGCAGCGACGTCGCTCCGCCGAGCTCGAGGCGCAGGATCTGCACCCGTGCCTTCTGCCCTCCCGAGAGCCGTTCGTACGTGGTCTCGGCCTGCTGCTCCAGCTCGTAGCGCCGCAGTGACGACATCGCCGGCCCGCGCTGCAGGGCATGTTCGGCCCACAGGATGTCCAGCAGCGTGCGGCCTTCGAGCTCGGGGTAGGCGTGGGTCTGCGCGAAGTGACCCGGCACGACCCGCGCGCCGAGCTTCCAAGCGCCCGAGTGGTCGACCGGCTGGCCCGCCAGCAGGCGCAGGAAGTGCGACTTGCCGGAGCCGTTCGAGCCGAGCACGGCCACTCGCTCGCCCTGGAACACCTCGAGGTCGAACGGCGCCATCAAACCCGTCAGCTCCAGCTTCTCGACGGTGATCGCACGCACGCCGGTGCGGCCGCCCTTGAGGCGCATCGTGATGTCCTGCTCGCGCGGCGGCTCGGGGGGCGGCCCGATCTCCTCGAACTTCCTCAGCCGGGTCTGCGCCGCGGCGTACCGCGACGCCATCGCATGACTGACGGCGGCGGCCTGCTGCAGGCTCACCACTAGCTTCTTCAACCGCGCGTGCTGCTCGTCCCAGCGCTTGCGCAGCTCCTCGAACCGCGCGAACCGCTGCATGCGGGCCTCGTGGAACGACGCGAAGCCGCCGCCGTGCACCCACACGTCCGCTCCGGCCGGCGACGGCTCGACCGACAGGATCTTGTCAGCGGCCTCCGACAGCAGCTCGCGGTCGTGCGAGACCAGCAGCACGGTCTTGCGGGTCTCGCGCAGCTGCTGCTCCAGCCGGCGCTTGGAGGGCACGTCGAGGTAGTTGTCGGGCTCGTCGAGAAGCAGCACCTCGGCCGGTCCGCGCAGCAACGCCTCCAGCACGACCCGCTTCTGCTCACCGCCCGACAGCGTCACGGCCTCACGGTCCATGACGGAGTAGTACGAGGCACCGAGCGCCTCGATCGTGCACATGTCCCAGGTGTTCTCGTAGTCGTAGCCGCCGGCCTCGGCCCAGTCCGAGAGCGCTTGGGCGTAGGCCATCTGCGTGGCCTCGTCGTCGTTCGAGGCCAGCGCGGCCTCGGCGGCATCGACCGCTCGCGCGGCGTCGCGGATCCGGTCAGGCGCCACGCTCACCAGCAGGTCACGCACCGACGAGCCGTCCCGAACCGTCCCGACGAACTGCGGCATCACTGCCAGGCCGCCGGAGACGTTCACGGTGCCCGAGTCGGGCGTCAGGGAGCCGTCGATCAGCCGGAGCAGCGTCGACTTGCCGGCCCCGTTCGGGCCGACCAGCGCCACGACGGAACCCTCCCCCACCCGGAACGACACGTCACCGAGCAGCAACCGCCCGTCCGGCAGGACGTACTCCAGGTGTGCGACGTCGACGTGACCCATGACAGAAGCCTGTCAGGGTGAAGCCACCCCTCAGCCCAGGGGTCCGCGCGCAACAGCTCCACCCTGAACCGAGGGCGGGCGCCCGAGGCTCAGACGTTGAAGCGGAACTGTCGCGGGGCATCGCGGCCACTCTTGATGATCGTTGAGAACTGCCGAACTCTGCTGAGTTTCCAGCGAATTGATCCCTCTACGACCGTTGGTTGGCTTCGGCACTAAACGGCGGTCGGTGGCATTCTTGCGGACTAATTGCGGACCGCGAGCACCCGTGCTTCGTTGAGCATTTCGTGGAACTTAGACGCCAGTAGCCGCGCACAGGCCGCTGCCACAGGGTCTCGCCGCGTTCGACTGAATCCGGCTCGTCGGTCAGCGACAATAGACGCGCGTGCCGGCCCTGGCTCGCGGATCGGGAGAATCACTGCATGAGCAGCCTTGGCACCTTCGTGTGGGGAATCGCAGATCAGTTGCGCGGCCCCTACAAGCCCCATCAGTACGGTGATGTCATCTTGCCGATGACGATCCTGCGGCGGCTGGATGCGATTCTCGAGCCGACGCGCGACGAGGTCCGCGAGCTGGTGGCGGCCAACCCCAGCCCTGAAATCGCGGCCGCTCGGATCAAGCAACAGTTGGGCCTGGGGTTCTTCAACACCTCGAAGTGGACGTTCGCGAAACTGCTCGGCGATCCCGAGGGACTGGCGGCGAACCTGGTCGACTACCTGTCCGGATTCTCGGCCAACATCGACGTGTTCGAGCGGTTCAAGTTCGAGCAGACCATCCACGAGCTCGCCGACAAGGACCGGCTGCTGATCGTGGTGCAGGCCTTCGCAAAGATCGACCTATCCCCCACCGTCATCGACAACGCCGCGATGGGCGACCTGTTCGAGGAACTGATCCGCAAGTTCGCCGATGCCTCCAACGAGACGGCCGGTGAGCACTTCACCCCGCGCGATGCGATCCGACTGCTGGTGGACCTGTTGTTCGCTGGGGACAACGACGCGTTGGCCGGTGAGGGCGTCGTGCGGACGGTCTACGACCCGACGGCCGGCACCGGCGGGATGCTCTCGATCGCCGATGAGCACCTGCGCAGCCAGAACCCCGACGCGCGACTGCGGCTGTACGGCCAGGAGATCAACGACCAGTCGTACGCGATCTGCAAGTCCGACATGATCGCGAAGGGTCAGGACGCGCAGAACATCAAGCTGGGCGACACCTTGGCCTCCGACAAGTTCGCGGGCACCACCTTCGACTACTGCCTGTCGAATCCGCCGTACGGTGTGGACTGGAAGGCCTCGCAGGCCGCGATCAAGGCCGAGGTGCAGAACCTCGGCGTGGCCTCCCGCTTCCACGCCGGCCTGCCGGCCGTCTCCGACGGCCAGATGTTGTTCCTGCAGCACTTGGTCGCCAAGATGCGACCGGTCAAACAAGGTGGCGGACGCGCCGGCATCGTCCTGAACGGCTCGCCGTTGTTCAACGGCGGTGCCGGATCAGGGCCGTCCGAGATCCGCCGCTGGCTGCTCGAGTCGGACAAGGTCGACGCGATCGTCGCGCTGCCGACCGAGATGTTCTACAACACCGGCATCGCCACCTACGTCTGGATCCTCGACAACGACAAGCCCAGAGAACGCGTCGGCAAGGTGCAGCTGATCGACGGCACTGATTTCTTCACCAAGATGCGAAAGAGCCTGGGCTCGAAGCGCCGGGAGATCAGTCCGGAGCAGCGCGAGGAACTGGTCCACTTGTATGCGGACTACTCCGAGACCGAGCACTCGAAGATCTTCAGCACGGACGAATTCGGTTACTGGACCATCACCGTCGAACGTCCCCTGCTCGACGAGGACGGCCTGCCGGCCACCGATCGCAAGGGCTCGCCCAGGCCCGACAGCAAACTGCGCGACACCGAGAACGTGCCCTTCACGTACGGCGGCAACACGATGGGCGCCGACGGCCGTGACGCCACCATCAAGGCATACGTGGAAGCTGAGGTCCTTCCCCACGTGCCCGAGGCCTGGCTCGACGAGAAGAAGACCAAGGTCGGCTACGAGATCGCCTTCACCCGCCACTTCTACACCTACGTGCCGCCCCGACCGCTGGCTGCGATAGACGCGGACCTCGAGAAACAGGTCGCCAAGATTCTGGAGCTGTTGCGGGAGGTGGAGGCGTGAGCGCCTGGTTCAGGGGTCTTCCCCACGGCTGGCAATCAACGCGGCTCGACAGAGTGGCTCGAAGTTGGCCGAGCAACGTCGACAAGCACTCGGTCGAGGGCCAACCAGCCGTCCGGCTCTGCAACTACACCGATGTTTACAAGAACTCGGCGATCACCTCTGAACTCGAGTTCATGCGAGCCACCGCAACCGAAGAGCAAGTCGATCGATTCCGGCTTTGCAGGGGGGACACGTTGATCACGAAGGACTCGGAGACCGCCGACGACATTGGCATTCCAGCCTTCGTCGAGACTGAAGCGAACGACTTAGTATGCGGTTACCACCTCGCAATGGTGCGACCAACTCGGCGGATTGATCCGAAGTACCTCTACTGGGCACTCTCATCGGAACCAACGATGCGTCAGTGGAGCCTGCTCGCAACCGGCGTTACTCGGGTCGGAATCAAGAGCGGCGACTTGGCACGCGTCGAGGTCGCGGTACCGACCGCGTTGAGTGTCCAACGAGCGATCGCGGACTACCTCGACCGCGAGACCTCCCAGATCGACAACCTCATCCACGCACAGCAGTGCTTGATCGACCTGCTTCGTGAACGCACCGATGCAGCATGGGGTACGGCATATGACCGATTGCACGCGTCATATCCAGTGCTGCCGCTTCGGCGCGTGATTGAATCGATCGTCGACGGCCCGTTCGGATCATCACTGACGTCCTCCCACTACAGCGACGAGGGAACTCGAGTGATCCGGCTCGGAAACATTGGCGTCAATGACTGGCGTGATCAGGACAAGGCGTTCATTCCGATGGACTACGCGACTGAGCTGTCACAGCACGCCGTCACCGCTGGCGACGTGGTCGTTGCAGGACTCGGGGACGAACGCTGGCCACTCGGACGAGCAACAGTCGTCCCGGAGATTGGACCCGCCATCGTGAAGGCCGACTGCTATCGGCTACGACCAAATAGTCTCGTGTCGCCTGCGTATCTTGCGTGGGCTCTCTCTTCCCCCAGTGCTCGAACTCAGATGGCACTTCTCTCAAGGGGATCAACGAGGGCACGCCTTAACACAGCCGTTGTGCGAGATGTACTGATCCCCGTCCCGCCGCAGTACGAGCAAGACATCGTCTCAGAGACTTCAGCACGAACCGATCGTGTCATCGAGGAAATCATCGCTGAGGCCGAGCGCTTTATCGAACTATCCAAGGAGCGTCGTTCGGCTCTGATCACCGCTGCCGTGACGGGTCAGGTCGACGTGAGCGAGGCAGCCTGATGGCCGCAGTGCATGAGAAGGCATTCGAGGACGAGATTTTCGCGGCCCTCGGTGGCAGTGGGTGGCTGTGGACGAGGGACAACGAGCGCGCCGGTTACGACAGGAAGCGCGCACTCTTCACCCCCGACGTCATCGCGTGGCTTCGTGAGACGCAGCCCGAGCAGTGGGCCAAGGTCGTCAAGCCTTCGATGTCGGAGGCCGAGCAGGTCAAGGGGATCGACGGGATCCTCGACCGGCTTGTGAAGGTGCTGGACAAACCGCTCGATCAGGGTGGCGGCACATTGAACGTGCTCCGCAAGGGCTTCGACAAGACTCCGGCGAAGTTCCAGATGGCCGAGTTCAAGCCCGCCACCAAGCTCAACGCCTCGGCGACCGCACGCTACGAGGCAGTGCGGGTGCGGGTGATGCGGCAGGTGTACTACTCGTCGAAGAACTCCAACAGCATCGACCTGGTGCTGTTCGTCAACGGGCTCCCCGTCGCGACGCTGGAGTTGAAGACCGACAACACCCAGTCGATCAACCACGCCCTGCAGCAGTACCGACAAGACCGCCTCCCGGCCGGTGAGCCGATGCTCGGGTTCGGCAACCGTTGCCTTGTGCACTTCGCCGTCTCGAACGACGAAGTGCACATGACCACCAAACTGGCCGGAGCGAACACGCACTTCCTGCCGTTCAACACAGGTCGAGAGGGTGCCGCCGGCAACCCCGCCGTGCCCGGCAAGGCCGCCTCGGCCTACCTCTGGGAACGAGTCCTGCAGCGCGACGCATGGCTGCACGTCCTCGGCCGGTTGATGCACCTCGAGACCACCACCGAGACCGACCCGATCACCGGTGAGATCTCCAAGAAGTCGACTCTGTTGTTCCCGCGGTTCCACCAATGGGACCTCGTCACCGGGTTGACCGCCGCCGTTCGTGAGGAAGGGCCAGGCCACAACTATCTGATCCAACACTCCGCCGGTTCCGGCAAGACCAACTCGATCGCTTGGACCGCCCACGGTCTGGCCACCCTGCACGACGAGAACGACGAAAAGGTCTTCGACTCGGTCATCGTGGTCACCGACCGCACCGTCCTGGACGACCAACTCCAGGCCGCAATCAAACAGATCGAGGGCGTCGACGGCACCGTCGCCACCATCAACATCGACGAAGCGCGCAAGGCGGGCGCGAAGTCGAAGTCCGCGCTGCTGGCCGAGGAACTGCTCTCAGGCAAGCTGATCGTCATCGTGACGATGCAGACCTTCCCATTCGCGTTGGAGGCGATCCAGCAGGACACCGGACTGGCCGGCAAGAAGTTCGCGATCATCGCCGACGAGGCGCACTCGTCCCAGACCGGCCGCACGAGCCAGCAGTTGCGGCAGGTGCTGACCGCGGAGGAACTGGCCGACCTCGACGACGGTGGCGAGATCGACACCGAAGCCGTGCTCGCCGCCGAGATGGCCGGACGCGCTGCCTCACCGAACCTGTCGTTCTTCGCGTTTACCGCCACCCCGAAGGCCAAGACGCTGGAGTTGTTCGGCCGGGCGGACGGTGACGGGACCCCGCGGCCGTTCCACGTCTACACGATGCAGCAGGCCATCGAGGAGGGCTACATCCTCGACGTGCTGCGCAACTACACCTCTTACGACACCGCGTTCCAGATCGCCCAGCGTGCGACGAAGGACCGCCACCTGTCGGCAGTGAACCTCGTGGACGAGTCCGAGGCCACCAAGCACCTGATGAAGTGGGTGTCTCTGCACCCGACAAACATCGCCCAGAAGGTGCAGATCATCGTCGAGCACTACCGGACGAACGTGCGGCACCTGCTCGACGGGCACGCCAAGGCGATGGTCGTCACGGGTTCGCGCGAACACGCGATCCGCTATAAGGAAGCGATCGACGCTTACATCTCAAAGGCCGGTTACAAGGACGTCGCGACCCTGGTCGCGTTCTCGGGCACCATGACGAGCGAGCAAGTGCCCGGGGTCGCGTTCGCGGGGGTCGAGCCGCCGTACTCCGAATCGAACCTGAACAAGGGCCTGCGTGGTCGCACGATCCCGCGGGCCTTCGCCAGCGACGAGTTCCAGCTCCTCATCGTGGCGAACAAGTACCAGACCGGCTTCGACCAACCTCTGCTCTGCGCGATGTATGTCGACAAGCGACTCGACGGCGTTACCGCTGTCCAGACCCTTTCGCGGCTCAACCGCACGTACGCCAAGGGCGGCAAGGACACCACTTACGTCCTGGACTTCGTCAACGAACCGCAGGACATCCTCGATGCGTTCCTTCCCTACTACAAGGACGCGAGCATCGAACGGAACACCGACCCCGACCTCGTGCACGATATCCGTGCCAAGCTCGACGCCGCTGGCATCTACACCGACGCGGAGATCGACGCGTTCACCGAGGCGTACTTAGCCAAGAGGCATGGTGCGATCACTGCACCGTTGACGTCCTCGGCAGCCCGGTTCGCGGACGCTTGGCACGCCGCGCAGGCGTCCAGCGACAAGGCCAAGGTTGATGACCTCGAACTGTTTCGCAAGGACGTCGGCTCCTTCGTTCGCCTGTATGACTTCCTGAGTCAGATCGTGAACTACGAAGACGTCGAACTCGAGAAGCGCTCGCTGTTCCTGCGGCTGCTAAGACCGCGCCTCGTGCGCGCCGAAGGCGCAGAGATCATCGACCTGTCCACCGTCGAGCTGACCCACATCAAGCAGGCCCGCGCCGCTGACCAGTCACTCGACCTGGCGTCCGGCGATGTCATCGCTCTCAAGCCGGCTTCGGCCACCGGGTCGGGCCAGTCCCGCGACCCGAATCTGGTTCTCTTCAACGAGATCCTGTCCAGAATCAACGCGCTCTTCGAAGGCGAGGACTGGGACATCAACCACACGTCGAGCTGGGTGGAGGGTGTCATGACGGTCTTGGTGGAGAACGCGACCGTCACCACACAGGCCGCCTCCAACTCCTCCCAGCAGTTCATCGCGTCACCCGATCTTAACGACGCTGTGACGGGCGCCGTCCTGACCAGCAACACCGAGACGAACGCCGAGACCGCCAGCCACAACACGCTGGCCGACATGTTCTTCACGAACGAGAACTTCCAAGTCGAGTTCGTGAAGTTGGTCGGTGAGCTACTGCACACGAGGGTCAATCGAGACGCCGTCTGAAGAGGCGGATCCCGTGACAGTCGCCCGATACAACTCACGGCGCTGATCAGGGCGCGCGCCGCGTCATCCGGGTGCGTCAGCCGACCTGCCACACGACGGGTTTGACGCCGAGATCGCGTACGTCCGGCCATTCGAGCAGATGAATCCGTGGTGCTGTTAGGGCTCTCGTAACGACGCAGATCCGTGCCCTTGGGTCGTTCGACACGATCTGGTGCTCAAGTCGAGTCAACTGGAAATGCGGCTGGTCGGAGGTCGTACCCTTCACTTCGACAAAGCGCTCGCGCCCGTAGTGGTCTCGGAAGATGAAGTCGTAACCGCATCCGTCGAGTTGGCAATCGCGAATCTCACGCCAGCCCTCATCCCCCAGGAAGTCCCGCGCCGCTTCGACGGCCGCGTGCTCCACCTTTCGGATCAGGTCCTGGTCGGTCGACCATCTCCCGCGCGTGACGACGGGAAGCATCTCGAGCAGATCCCGTGACCGGCTTGAGAAGCAGGCTTCGAGCAGGTCCCGTGATTCGTCCGAGACCCTCATCAGGCCTTTCTGAAGTGCCGTATTTTGGAGCTTGAAACGCGCTCCCATTCGGTTGCCAGGGAACCTGTCAGTAATTGGTTCGACGAGCTCCTCGTCCAAGACGATCGGAATCAGGTAAGTGAATGACGCCGGGTTGGGCCAAGGCGCCTCACCGGCAACTGGCTCGTAGGCCGCGCCCGCGACGAGGACCCTGGCGATCAGACCCGCTCCCGACCTTTGTCCCCCGCCCCTCCACACGTAGAGCACATCCCCTTCCTTGACAAGCCGTGCGGTGGCTTGGCCTTGAGGACTCTGGCGCACTCCGACCAATCCCCTGGCTTTACAAATCTCCCAGTTCGAGGCGTCGGCGTACTCCAGCGTGAAGACGTAGGCTGCTGGTTGTTCGACATCGAGCGACATGGGGCGACCTCGGAGTTTCGAGAACAGGGGGCTGGGATCTCCAGCTCTTGGTTTGGCGCTTGGGTAGTCGGGACGGACGTTGTCGTCCAATGCGAAATGGCGTCAGGCGGTACTTCACTTCTTATGAGTGGCTGACTTGGCTTTCGCCGCGGCGATTGCACTCACTCTGGAATCGATCGCCTCTGCAACCCAGATCAGCCCGGAACAGTCGGCCTTCTTGAGAGTCCCTCCCAAGTGATCAATGGCGGCTTCTTTCCAGATCACGTTCGGGCGGTAATGCCAACCAACATCGCAGTTCTCTTTCCCGTCGATCGCAGCAGCTTCGCCTCCAGATTTCGCGATCAGTTTCTCCACGACCGTGTTGGGGATGAGGTCCTCGATTTCGACGTCGTGTCCCTTTTTGCACTTGTTCGGCCAGTCCGAGAGCATCAGCAGCTCTCGCTTCGGATTCCAGTTCATATCCTTCAGTCGGTCGCGTGCGGCGCGACCGTTGTCATCGAAGTCCAGGAGGGCCACAACTGGGAGATCTGACGCCGCAGTAGCGAGAATGGCTTGAACTACGACCTGGGCGGCCTTTCCAGCCGGGATGAAATGGATCCCGTCTAGCAGTTGCTCGCGAGACGCCACCTTGCAACCTGTCTGCACGAAGAACCCGTCCGTGTAACCCTCGGTGATGACAACGCCCCGGGTTCCCGGAGGTACGGCCGTGGCCTTTTGAATGACACGAGCAAATCCACTATCTCGAAAGAGCGGCCCAAGAACCTGGGTCAAGTCGCCATCACCCGACACGCTGTCGGCGAGGGTTGTTCGACCCTCGGCATCCTTCCGGAGAGAAGACACGCGAGCCTCTGGCTTTTGCGAGACCACGTAGGGGGAATGCGTCGTCACAACGAGGGTGACGTCCGGGCGCTGGGCGAGCGACTCCAGTCGCGTCATGACAGCTTCTTGGGCGGCAGGGTGGAGGAACGCCTCCGGTTCTTCAACTGCAAGTACGAGCGATCGCCGGCTTTGTTCGACCAGGTACTGAAGCATCGCAACTAGGACGGCCCCCCTGACGCCGGTTCCCTTGCCAGCGAGTTGGGTGAGCGCAGCATCGTGCAGCCGCACGTCCACGCTTGAAAGCGTCTCCATCAGCCCAGGGATATCGGGGACGAGTTCCGCGATCTCGATCTCGGGAAACAGGCCGTTCACTAGGCCTTCCACCTGCTTTTGAAGCGGCCCAAGCAACTGCTCCTGCAACGCTCGAATGTACGTCTCACGCGCCGCCTCTGCGGTTCCGACCTCTGTGGCTAGGTGGTCCCGGATGACGTAGTGAAGGATATCCCGAAACCGACCCTGGAGGACCTGAGCCAAGTCTTCCCCACTGTGAAGCACCACTAGGCGGATCGACTTGCTGAACTGTTCATAGAGCTTTTGTGACTCGTCCGCATCCGCGGTCAAGGAGGCAGCCCCTTGCCCCTTCGCCTGGAATGCGACTTGCCGAGCCCCAGCACCAGTGAACGTGACGACAAGGCGAACCTCCTTCTCATCCGCATACGTCTGGACGTTCCCGGTAGTCGCTATCCCGCGTGACTCTCGGACCGCCATTTCGTAGGCACGCGCACGAGCGAGAAGCGTCTTTTCGACGGGTGTTGAGCCCACCAGCACTGTCAGCGTGATCCGCGTCTTCGGGGGGGCACCCATGCCGGCCGTTTGTGCTGGCCTATCCAAAGCTGAGTCGTATCGAGCATCGGGATCGAGAGCCAACACGAGCGCGGCTATGAGATTGGATTTCCCGCAGTTATTGGGGCCGACGAAGTAGTTCACTCCAGACGACAAATCAAAATCGTGCTCGCCAACGAAACTGCGGAAGTCCTTCACCCGTGCGCGAATGAGTTTCAAGCGAGCCCCCTACATGCAAGTCAACTGCGCCACGTCCGGATCACGATATGCGAGTCCAGCGTCGGCGTCTGGAGAATCTGCATCAACGGATGACTGAAACGAGGGAGGTGGTCGAATAGGAGCTACGCGGAAGTCGGTCATGAGACAACCACCCACAGCCGTATGCCGTGGGCGCAGGATCAGGTCGCCTCACAGTGCCACGCCGTTTCCGCGCAACCACGTTCTAGATCGAGGAACATCGTTGAGCGTCGTCGAGTATGAGAAACGCGATCACATATCTAGCTTCTCGGCTTCCCTCCCTCGTTAACTTTGCGCGGCACGCATGCTACGAAGGACGTAGATGGGGTTGTCCGGAAACGGGCGGCCTCTCAGTCAATTTTAGGGGTCCGTTGGTTGTCGACGGACCCCGTTGGGGCGGTGATTCGAGTGCACGGCGGCGTGAAGTTCTACCGCGGCGAAGCGAAGGCCGCGCGCGCCTACGTGGAACGCGATCGCTCCCGCGCCGACGACTACTACCTCGCCGAGGGCACCAGAGTCGCTGAACGACTCAGCGCCACCAGAGGCCGCGTCGACCAGGCCGGCCCGATGGACGGTGCGACCTACGAGCGATGGGTCGCCGGCATCGACGTCGACACGGGCGCCGAGAAGGGCCGGCTTCGCGACGACGCGAACGCGCTGCGGTTCGTCGAGGTCACCGTCAACGGACCCAAGACCTGGTCGCTGGCCGCCGCGCTCCATCCGGAGATCTCGGCAGCGTTGGATGCCGCGCAGGACCGAGCGGCGAACCAGATCGTGGGCTGGGTCGCCGACCACGCGACCACCCGAGTGGGTCCGCGCGGACGCCAGGTGCAGGTACCGGTCGGGACGATCGAAGCCGCGGTGATCCGGCACTACACCTCGCGAGCCGGCGATCCGCACCGGCACCTCCACTTGCAGATCAATGCCCGGGTCCGGGCGGCCGGCACATGGCGGGGCATCCACTCGGTCGGGATCCGCGACAGCATCGAAGCCATCAACGGGATCGGACACGCGGCGGTCGCCACCGACCCGCACTTCCGGTCGGTCCTCGCGTCGCACGGGTTCGCGCTCGACGCCGAGACCAGCGAGATCCGCGAACTTCTCCCCTACGTCGGCGCGTTCAGCACGAGGACCGCGCAGATCCGCCGCAACGTCGATCGGTACGAAGCCGACTGGCGCTGTGATCACCACGGTGAAGAACCCGGTCCTCGACTCCGCGAGGCTTGGGACAGGCGCGCCTGGGCGACAGCCCGCCCCGACAAGGTCGTGCCGAAGGACGGCAGAGAACTCGTGGCGCGCTGGAACGCCGAACTGCTTGACCTGGGCTACGAGGACCCTACCGGCTCGGTCTCGCTCACTGGGACCCACTCGGGATGGATCGACCCCGATGCCGCCGCCGGGCTCGTGATCACGATGCTCGGCGCCAAACGGTCGGCATGGAACTCCGCCGACATCCGCGGAAAGACCGAGGTCGTGCTCGCAAAGTCCGGGCTCATCTCCGACCCGGCCGCCAGGGCCGAACTCGCCGAGGACATCACCGCTCGCGCCGTCGACCGGTGCGTCGAGCTGCTCAGCGGGGCGGAAGTGCCCGAGCACGTCCGATCCCTGTGCTCACGGACGGTGCTCGACGTCGAAGACGACATCGTCACGCGGATTGCGCGGCGGGGGACTCATCCGGCCCGCAAGGCTCGCATCGTCCGGCGTGGTCTGGTGCGGATCGATCCGACCCACGCTGCCGTGGTCGGCGTCTTGGCTGGCGACGGGCCACTGGTCGTGGTCGAAGGTGCAGCCGGCGCCGGGAAGACCACCGCCCTGCGCTCGACCAAGGACGCGCTGGCGCGGCAGGGCCACCGACTGATGGTGGTCACGCCGACGTTGAAAGCCGCCGAAGTCGCTGCCGCCGAAGCCGGGGCCGCGGGTCACTCCGCGGCGTGGCTGATCCACCAACATGGGTGGCGCTGGACGGCCGACGGAGTCTGGACCCGACAGGCGAACCCGGCGCCATCCGCCGCGGCTCGGCTCAGCGTCGGCGATCTTCTGCTCATCGACGAGGCCGGGATGCTCGACCAGGACACCGCTCGCGCGCTTCTCGCCCTCGCCGACGAGGCCGGGGCTCGGGTGGCCTTCGTCGGCGACCGACATCAACTGCCCGCCGTCGGTCGCGGCGGTGTCCTCGACCACGCCATCGCCTGGGCCCACCCGACAGCCGTCACGAGGCTCGAGAAGGTGCACCGATTCACCGACCCCGACTACGCCGCGTTGAGCCTGCGGATGCGCACCGGAGAGGACCCGGGCGCGATCTTCGATGCACTCCACCGCCGAGGACGGATCGAGGTCCACCACTCCGAAACGGAACGAACCGCTTCCCTCGCCGAGACTGGGGCGTCAGGCGACCTGGTCATCGCCGACACCCGTGAGCAGATCGCCGAGCTCAACGCCGCCATCCGAGACCGAAGGCACGCCCCACCGGCAGCCAGTGTCACGACCACGCACGGCGAGCAGATCGGGCTCGGCGACCGGGTCGCCACCCGCCGCAACGATCCGAGTCTCCAGGTCGCGAACCGTCAAACCTGGACCGTGGCCAGGATCCGGAACGATGGCAGCCTGCTCCTGCGCGGCCGCGGACGAGATCGCGAGATCCCGGCTGACTACGCCGCGCGGTTCGTCGAACTCGCGTACGCCCGCACCGTGCACGGCGCCCAGGGCGAGACCGTTGACTCCGCGCACGTCGCCATCGACGACACCACAGGAGCCGCAGCCGCCTACGTCGCCATGACCCGAGGCCGCGCATCCAACCGCGCCCACCTGGTCGCCGAATCCGTGGACGACGCCCGAAAGCAATGGATCGACGTCTTCAGCCGCGACCGCGCCGACCTCGGACCTGCCCACGCCCGCAGACAGGCGATCGACGCCATCGATCGCTACGGACCACAACTCGGGCATCGACCGACACCGCCCGCCCGCAGCCAAGTCCCCATCCCAGAGGCTCGGAGCCTGAGGTGACCGGACTAAGCCCTCCGACGCTTCGTCGGCGGGTAACGCCATCCGCGTTTAGCCGCAATCTCTGCGTTGTAGCCGCCGGGGTCCAGCGGCGGTTCGTCGCGCCGTGACACACCACTCGCGGCGTCGATCGCCGGCTGCCACACCGCCCGGAGTTCATCCGGGATGTCCATGTCCGGCCACGCCTCAACGAGTAGGGCCCCGTCCACAGTGGGCTCCATGATGGTGTAGAAGCCCTCTTGCAGCGCAATCTCGTAGAACTCGATCCGGTCTTGGCGATCGGCAAGGTCCCACGTGTCCTTACCGCCCGTCACGGATCTGAAGAACCAGACCTCAACCCGAGCGAAGCACTGAGGTGCGGGCACTCGCCACAACCGCTCCGGGAAGATCCACGTCTCGGACTCGTCCTCGTCCCACAGCGGGAGCGGCTCGACCACCAGTTTCGCGTCGGCGGCGTCGACGAGCCGTTCCACCACGTCCAGTGTCGGCGACTTGCGCTTCCGTTCGTACTCCGAGATCGACGACTGCTGTGTCTGCGCGAGTCTTGCGAGCTCACCCTGCGTCAGCCCTGCCGCCTTCCGCGCGGTCTGAATCACGGTCTCGGGCTGCATCCTCAAATTATCGCTCATGATCGATGGTTTCGGCTGAACACCTTCGGTACGAGGTCGGACATGCCGACCCCGGGCCCGATCGGGTCGATCTCATCGAGGAGCACCACCATGACCGCAGAACCGATCCCCTTCAACCGCCCCGCCCCGAACTTGGGCGACGAGATGCTCAGCCTCCAGGAGGCATGCCGATTCCTCCGCGTCCCTGAAGGCACACTGCGCTACTGGCGGCACCTCGGCTGCGGGCCCCGCAGCTTCAAGGTCGGCCGTCATGTCCGCTACTGGCGCGCCGAGCTCATCCTGTGGCTCACCGAGCAGACCAACCGTCCACAGGACCACCGCTGAACAGCATCGGTGTCCGATCCCAGAGAGACGATGGAATCAGTCCGGAAGGAGCATCACCATGGCCGGAAACATCGCGAAACGGCCCAACGGCAAGTGGCGGGCCAGGTACCGCGACGATGGCGGCAACGAGCACGCTCGGCACTTCGAGCGAAAGATCGACGCGCAACGCTGGCTTGACGAAACGTCGGCATCGGTGCTCACTGGCAACTACGCCGACCCCAAGGCCGGTCGCATCACGTTCGCCGCGTTCTACGGCGAGTGGTCATCGCGACAGGTACGGGTGCCGGGCACAGTGCTTGCAATGTCGCTCGCCGCGCGGTCGGTGCCGTTCGGCGACAAGCCGATAAAGGACGTGCGCCGGTCCGAGGTCGAAGCGTGGATCAAATCGATGGACTCGGCTCGGCTCGCCCCAGGAACCATCAAGACGCGCTACGTGAACGTCCGTTCGGTCTTCCGCGCCGCGCTGAAGGACCGGGTGATCGGGTCCGATCCGACCGATGGCGTACGGCTCCCCCGGGGCCGTCGTCCCGAGGCCGCCATGTCGATCCCAACACCCGAGGAGGTGGGACAACTCCTGACCGTCGCCGACGACAGGTTCAGGACGTTCATCGCGCTGTGCGCGTTCGCTGGACTCCGACTGGGCGAGGCGGCGGCCGTCCAAGCTGGCGACATCAACTTCCTGCGCAAGTCGTTGTCAGTGAGTCGACAGGTTCAGCGCGTCGCGGGAGGCGCCGTCGACGTGCGGGAACCGAAGTACGGCTCCGAGCGAGCCGTGTACCTCGCCAACAGTCTTGTCGAGCTGCTCGCCCAGCACATCGCCGTCCACGGCAACCACGGGCCATGCCAGTGGATCTTCGTGGGTGATGGTGGCGATCCTCCTCATCAAAACACCGTGGGGTACTGGTGGCGCAAGACCTTGCGTGACGCGGGGCTGTCCGGCGTCAAGTTGCACGACCTTCGGCACTTCTACGCTTCCGGACTGATCGCTGCCGGCTGCGACGTGGTGACGGTGCAACGCTCACTGGGTCACGCGAAAGCGACGACGACGCTCAACACCTACGCGCACCTGTGGCCGAGTGCCGAGGACCGCACCCGCAAGGCGGCGGAGTCCGTGATGAAATCCTCATTGGCGTCCTCGCATGGATCATATTGGGGAGCTACGCCTACCCGATGAAGCGATCTCGACACGGCCCGGCGACGTCAACGCCAGGGGGGAACACAGTAGGCAGACAACGAGAGATTTGCTGTGCCCGAAGAGAGCAGTCACCGGAAGTCTCGACAGCTGATAAAACAGGCGGGAACAGCGCGAGAAACGCAATCGTCTTTACCGATCGTGGTCGCCCTCTTCCGCCGGGACGATCGGATCTGGCGCCGCCCGTCCCCGAACCAAGTCCCTGCCCGCAGGCGCACTCGGCACGTCGGTGACGAACTTCGCATGAACTGTGTCGTTGAGGTGCGGCGTGGCATGCACGACGTCGCCGTCAATCGCCGAGACGTTCGCTGAAAGGAGGGTGTGCTCAACAGCGCCGAGCGCCAGGTCGTGGCCATTGAGGTGCACCACCAAGGGCTTGATGACAGCGAACTGGTAATGGCCTCCGATGTCGATCTCCATATCGCCAGCGATGTCAAACACTAGCTCGGGCCAAGTGCCCACTGTGGTGTTGCCCTCGATCAGGAAAGCGGCGTCGCGGATGGCGCGCACGTCTTCGGGCTCAAGGGCAGAGAAGTCTGGGATGGTCACTGGTATCGGCGTCCGAGACTGAATGACACTTAGGGCGCGAACGATGCGGGCGACGGCAGGATGGACGAGAGGCTCGAGGGCCTCGATCGCGCAGAAGTCTTGAAATGGCCCGAACTCACCCGCCACCTCGAGCCTGTTGGGCGCAACTAGATGTGATCCGAAGGTCACGGCGGCGACGGCCTTGAAGGCCTCCAGCCCGGCCAAAGGTTGCAGCGAAAAGTTCATCTTTCCGCCTCCGGCTGGGAGCCCGTCGACCGTTTCTACATGGAAAAACCCCTCGGTCTCAAGCGTTCGCGAATCATCGATCCCTCGTGACCAATTCCCGGTTCCTCCGATACCTCGAGTGGCAGTCATCGCGAACCCTAGTTCCCCTAGGACGTCACCGTTCGGGTTCAGAATGCGGAGTCGGTTACGGAAGGAAACCTCTTCACCGGCCGCCGGCGAGAGCCGCACTTGGGCTGAATCACCCTCGCCGCCGAGGCCTCCGGGTAGGTCGATCTTGAATGCGGCGTTCATTACAGTCGGCTTGCCGTACTTCCGCCAAATCTCAAACGCCTCACGATCTTCCGGTGTCTCGATCTTGAATTCCAATTGAATCGGGATTGGCCGTTCGTCGACCGATTGCGCGGATCGCTGGAACACCTTGAAGGTCAACCAACGGCCGCCTGCGAGTTGCTCCTGCGTCGCTGCGACCAGGCCCGGCTCCGGTGCGAGTTGTCGCCGGTGAGGTTCGATCCCGAAACCGTAGCTGTAGTGCGGGTCGGTTTCGAGAACCTTGTCGAGTCGCTCAAAGTGTTCGCGTACGTCGGCCGGATCCAGCAAGGCTGCCGACCCCTCGCCCGGCGCATCGGGTACATCCCCCCTCGGCAGTGTCACATCTCGCTGCAACAACTTGGCGACGTCCTTTACCGCGTCGCGGATTCGTCTCTCGCCTCCGTGAAGGTAGTAGTCGACTACGTACGGGTACTCCGCGACTAAGGACTCGCAGTAAGGCAGGCCCTTCCATTCAATCTGGCGCCCGGGTGCGTCTAACCAAGCTCTGATTTCCGCTTCTTCATTTGCGGAGAGCGGCGCCTCCTCCACTGCCTTCAACCAAGCGATCGCCGCCTCGGGCAGAGATTCAAACCACTCCAAATTCGCAAGCGTCGGGTCGAGCGGCGTAACCAAGTACCAGTGATTCAGCGGAATTCCAGCACGTACGAGCCCGATAAGCACACGACGGAATGAACCCTCAATCTGGCGCTTTTGCGTGTCTCCGAGGTTCGTCGCAAACTTCTTGATCTGGTAGACGTCCCAGGGCTTAGCGTCCGCTCCTGCGGGAACAAGCACATCGATGCCGTAGTCACCCTGCGCCGGTCGAACCCGGATCGAGCGGCTGTTCGCGTTGTATAGGAGGTTCGCCAGCACGGTCTCGACCTCGTCGCCACCCAGTGCCGCCCACTCGATTCGTCCCACCGAGACCCCCTTGTTTCCGCAGTTCAGCGACCTGCTTCGACCGCTCTGAGAGCCATCCTGACAGCAGCTTGGGGACCACGCCCCGCACTCTTGCAAATGGCTCGCCCCCATCAACCACGACTGCATGGTTGCGACAGGCACAAACCTGCATGCTCGAAGCGCTCGGAAACCGGTCTCGGACGCGTTGCGCTGATCGCCAGTCGGTCCCCACGGCAGTTCGAAGCTAGTGGGTGACGCTGGTCACCATCCGAGCAACGGTAAGCGGGAATGGACGGACGTCCTGCGGACTCAGTGCGGACTGCCAGCGGTCTACCCGTCGCTGACCTGCGCAAACGCGCCGATTCAGACGTTGAAGCGGAACTCCACCACGTCGCCGTCGGCCATGACGTAGTCCTTGCCCTCCATGCGGACCTTGCCGGCGGCCTTGGCGTCGTTCATCGAGCCGGCGGCGATCAGGTCGTCGAAGGACACGATCTCGGCCTTGATGAAGCCCTTCTGGAAGTCGGTGTGGATGACGCCGGCGGCCTCGGGGGCGGTGGCGCCCTTCTTGATCGTCCAGGCGCGCGCCTCCTTCGGGCCCGCGGTCAGGTAGGTCTGCAGGCCGAGGGTGTCGAAGCCGACGCGGGCCAGCTGGTCCAGGCCCGGCTCCTCGATGCCGAGGTCCGCGAGCATCTCGGCGCGCATCTGCTCGGCCTCCTCGTCGTCGCCCAGCTCGACCAACTCGGCCTCGCTCTTGGCGTCGAGGAAGACGGCCTCGGCGGGCGCGACGAGCTCGCGCATCTTCGCCTTGAGGTCCTCGTCGTTCAGCTCGTCGGTGTCGCAGTTGAAGACGAACAGGAAGCGCTTCGCGGTGAGCAGGTGCAGGTCGCGCAGCTCGGCCAGGTCGAGGCCCGCATTGAGCACGCCGGTGCCGGCCTCGAGCGCCTCCTTGGCCTTCTTCGCCTCCTCGAACTGCGAGACGAGCGACTTGTCCTTGCGCGACTCCTTCTCGAGGCGCGGCAGCGCCTTCTCGACGGTCTGCAGGTCGGCCAGGACGAGCTCGATCGAGATCGTCTCGATGTCGCTGGCGGGGTTCACGTCGCCGTCGACGTGCGTGACGTCCTCGTCGCGGAACACGCGTGTCACCTGGCAGATCGCGTCGGAGTCGCGGATGTGCGAGAGGAACTTGTTGCCCATGCCCTCGCCCTCGGACGCGCCGCGCACGATGCCGGCGATGTCCACGAACTCGACGGTGGCGGGCAGGATGCGCTCGGAGCCGAAGATCTCGGCCAGCTTCTCCAGCCGCGGATCGGGCACGCCGACGACGCCGACGTTGGGCTCGATCGTCGCGAACGGGTAGTTCGCCGCGAGGACGTCGTTCTTGGTCAGGGCGTTGAAGAGCGTCGACTTGCCGGCGTTGGGAAGTCCGACGATTCCGATGGTGAGGGCCACGGGGAACCAGCCTACTGCCGCGTGCCCACGACCAGGGAATCCCCATGTCGCGCAGGTGTAACTCCGTGATACCTTTCGCGTGACCAGCGTCACATTACTTGGGAGTACCCCGTGTTCCGATCCGCTCGATTCCTCGTCACCGCGGCCGCCGGCGCCCTGCTCGCCGGCCTCGTCGCGGCCCCGCAGGCGGCCAATGCCGCGCCCACGTTCTACGACCCGCCCGCCGACCTCCCCTCCGGCAAGGGCACGGTGATCCGCACCGAGCCGATGAAGCTCGCGCTGACGCTCAACGGCCTCTACCTGCCCGGCAAGGCCACCCGCATTATGTACACGTCCACCGACGCGGCCGGCGAGCCCGCGGCCGTCAGCGGCGCCTACATCGAGCCGACGAAGAAGTGGACCGGCACGGGTCCGCGCCCGCTGGTCGCGGTCGCCGCCGGCACCCAGGGCCAGGGCGACGCCTGTGCCCCCTCCAAGTCCCTCGAGACCTTCCTCAACGTCGAGGGCGACGAGTTCGGCATCGGCTACGAGATCCCGAGCATCCACGACTTCCTCAACCGCGGCATGGCCGTCGTGCTCACCGACTACATCGGCCTGGGCACCACCGACCGCGTCCACACGTACACGAACCGCCTCGACATGGGCCAGGCGCTGCTCGACGCCGCCCGCGCTGCACTCAAGCTCCCCGACACCTCGGTCACCACGTCGTCGCCCATCGGCCTCTACGGCTACTCCCAGGGCGGCGGCGCGGCGGGCTCGGCGGCCGAGCTGGCTCCCTCTTACGCCCCCGAGCTGAACCTCAAGGGCGCCTACGCCGGCGCTCCCCCGGCCAACCTCGTCGAGGTGCTGAAGTCCGCCGACGGCACCGACCTCACCGGCGTCATCGCCTACGCGATCAACGGCATCACGCCGTACTTCCCCGAGCTGCAGAGCGCCCTCGACACGCTCGCCACGCCCGCCGGCAAGGAGGCGCTGGAGAAGGTCAAGACGCAGTGCATCGGCGGCACGCTGTTCTCGTACGGCTTCCAGAAGACGTCGAAGTGGACCACCAACGGCAAGTCGCTCTACGACATCGTCAAGAACGACGCCGCCCTGCGCGCCCCCGTCGACGCCCAGCGCATCGGCCGGCTCAAGCCGAACGTGCCCGTCCAGGTCCTCACCGGCACGAAGGACGACATCGTCGACCACGCGCAGGCCAAGCAGCTGGCCAAGGACTGGTGCGCCCAGGGCGTCAACGTCACGTACACGCCCGTCGTGCAGCTGGTCGGCACTGGCGGCACCGCGCTGAACCACCTCGGTCCGGCGATCACGCGCCTCGGCCAGACCCACGACTGGCTGGCGGATCGCCTCACGGGCAAGGCCGTGAAGTCGAACTGCAGCTCGCTGTGGCTGCTGCCCTGACGGGCGTCCGATGACGTGGCCGGGCGATGATCGAGTCGTGGAGAGCGACCCGATCGTCGCCCGGCTGCGTGCTGCCGGGTGCGTGTTCGCCGAGCGCGAGGCCGCGTTCGTGCGCCGCCACCTGATCGACCCCGGCGACGTCGAGCGCGCGGTGACCGCCCGTGCCTCGGGCGTGCCGCTCGAGCAGGCGGTCGGCGTGGCCGAGTTCGACGGCGTCACGGTCGCCGTCGCCGAGGGCGTGTTCGTCCCCCGCCGTCGAGCGGAGGCGATCCCCGAGGTGGCCGCCGTCCTGCGCCCCGACGCCGAGGTCGTCGTCGACCTCGGCTGCGGCAGCGGAGCGATCGCCGCGGTCATGACACGCCGCCTTCCGACCGCGCAGGTCCACGCGGTCGACCTCGATCCCGCGTCGGTCGTGGTCGCCCGGGCCAACGGTCGCCGCTTCGGGTTCACCACCCATCACGGGTCGTGGTGGGACGCCCTGCCGCCGGCGCTCCGCGGCCGCATCGACCTCGCCGTCGGCTACCTCCCCCACGTGCCGAGCGCGCGGATCGACGGCATCCATGGCGACTTCCGCGCGCACGAGCCGCGCTCCAGCGTCGACGGCGGCCGCGACGGCCTCGACCACCTGCGCGCCGTCGTCTCCCCGATGGCCGAGTGGCTGGCGCCCGGCGGCGCCTTCGTCACCCTGCTCTCGGCCGAGCAGGCCGCGCACGTCCCTGCCCGCATCGCGTGGCAGGACGAGGACGACTCCGTGATCGTCCTCGATCGGGGCGCAGTGGCAGCATGGCTGTCGTGACCGTCATCAAGATCAACGCCATCACCGTTCCGAAGGACTCCGGCGACGAGCTGGCCCACCGCTTCGCCAAGCGCGCCGGCGCCGTCGACGGACAGGAGGGCTTCGAGGGCTTCGAGCTGCTCAAGCCCACCGACGACCGCGAGCAGTGGCTCGTCGTCACCCGCTGGCGCGACGAGGAGTCGTTCCGGGCGTGGCTGAGCTCGCCCGCCTTCGGGCACGGCCACCGCTCGGAGTCCGAGCGCGCCGGCGGCGAGGCACCCAAGCCCGTCTCCACCCACAGCGAGGTCTGGAGCTACGAGGTCGCCGACCTCACGCGCGACTGACCCTCACGACCCGCGCAGGGCGTCGAGAACCTTCTGGACCCGGCGCTCGCGCGTGTCGTCCTTCTTCGCCTCGGCCACCGAGCGGGCGTGCTCCTTGCGGTGCGAGTAGGCCAGCGCGTCGAACGCCTCCCGCAGGCCGGCCGCGTCGAGCGCCGTCGCCAGCGCATCGGGGACGTCCACCTCGCGCGGCGCGTCGTCGAGCTCGATTCGCACGTCGACCTCGTCGCCGATCTCGACCCCGAGCGCCTCGCGCTTCGCCTTGCTGAGCCCGATCAGGTTCTCGTCGCCCATCCGCGCGAGCCGGGCGGGCTCGGTGACCGAGCCGATCGTGATCCGCACGGGGAACGAGCGGCCCGCGCCGAACGACTCGACCTGCTCGTCGGTGAGGACCACGGCCGCCGCCGGGCCGCGCGGCTCGAGGGTCGTGCTGATCGCGAGGGTCATCTTGGGCATGGTGCCTCCTGGGTGCGCGTGACCCGATCGTTCCGCCGGGGCGGCACCCTGTCCACCCTGTCGGACGGATCCTGGTACCACGATGTCGCTGGGACGACCACACGGTCGAAAGATCCGTGCATCTCCGGCGCGCACCGCCTCGGACCAGAACTGTCCGACCCCGACACCACCATGGCCGCATGGCCACCTTCCCCAGCCTGACCGTCCTGCTGCTGCTCCTGCTCGTCGCCGGCCTGGCCGGCGCGCTCGGCTACCTGCTGGGCGTCCGCGCCCGGCCCGCGTCGGCCCACGACGTCGAGGTCGCCACCGCCGCCACCTCGCGCGCCGTCGCGCCCGTGCGCGAGAGCCTCGACCGCTTCGACAACCGCCTGCGCGACCTCGAGTCCAGCCGCATCGAGTGGCACGCGCAGCTCCGCGAGCAGGTCGAGTCCGTACGTCTCACGGGTGAGGCGCTGCGCCGTGAGACCGCCTCGCTGTCCACCGCGCTGCGCCGTCCCGAGGTGCGCGGCCGGTGGGGCGAGATGCACCTGCGCCGCACCGCCGAGCTGGCGGGCATGACCGAGCACTGCGACTTCGACCTGCAGGTCAGCACCGACGACGGGCGGCTGCGTCCCGACATGGTCGTGCGGCTGGTCGGCGGCCGCGACATCGTGGTCGACGCGAAGGTGCCGCTCGACGCCTTCCTCGACGCCACCGCCACCGACGACGCCGACGTCCGCGAGGCCCACCTCGACCGCCACGCCCGCCAACTGCGCGGCCACGTCGACCAGCTCGCGGCGAAGTCCTACTGGCGCCAGTTCGACGCCGCGCCGCAGTTCGTCGTGCTGTTCGTGCCCGGCGAGTCCTTCCTCTCCGCGGCGCTCGAGGCCGACACCGCCCTGCTCGAGCACGCCGCCGAGCGGCAGGTCGTGCTGGCCTCCCCCACCACGCTCGTGGCGCTGCTGCGCACGGTCGCGCTGGCGTGGACGCAGGAGTCGATCGCCGACAACGCCCGCGAGATCCACCGCGTCGCGCGCGAGCTCTACGAGCGGCTTGGCACCGTGGCGGGGCACGTCGACCGGCTCGGCGCCTCGCTCGAGCGGGCCGTCCGGTCCTACAACGACACGGTCGCGTCGGTGGAGTCGCGCCTGCTCGTCAGCGCGCGGAGGCTGCACGACCTCAAGGTCGACGACCAGCCGCCGTTCCATCCGCGTGTGATCGAGGCGACACCCCGCGTCATGACCGCGCCCGAGCTGCTCGATGAACTAACGTCATGAGCATGAGCTCGCCGGCAGCCGGCGCCGTCATGGCCCTGGCCAGGACCCCGGCCGTGGCGTCCAGGTACGACCTGACGCCACGTGCGACCGTGGCGTGCTCCGCCCTCACCCTCGCCGCCGTCACCGGGCTCGACCTCGTCGACGGTCGGCTGGGCGTGGCCTTCGCGGTCGGCTTCGTGCTCGTCGTGCTCACGGCCGCCACCGCGGTGCAGGAGCGCGGGCTGTTCACCGTCGGCGTCATGCCGCCCGTGCTGCTCGTCGGGTCGCTGCTCCTGTTGGCGTGGCAGGTGCCCGAGGCCATCGTCGTCGAGGGGCTGCCCGCCGACACCGGCCTGTTCGGCCGCACCCTCACCGCCACGATCGCCCACGGCGTGCCCCTGCTGATCGGGCACGCGCTCGCGCTCGCGGTGATCGTGGCGCGAATCGTCAGCGTCCGCCGCTGAGACCCGGTCCCGAGGCCTTCGAGGCCACCCACGAGCCCGCCAGCGACAGGCCCACGAAGACCACGACCAGCACGACCGCCGTCGTGACGAGGGTTCCCGTGCGCCCGCCCGCGCCGATCAGCAGCACGCTCGCCACCACCGCGGCGATCGAGGCGACGGCGGCCGTCCAGCGGTCGCGCAGCCCGAACCAGCCGTGCGCGACCGCACTGGCCAGCACCGGGAGTCCGGCCATCAGGCCGGTGACCAGCAGCGTCAGGAACATCAGCCCGGCCGAGAAGTCGTCCTGCGAGCCCACCAGCAGGGGGACGTAGAGCAGCACGCCGGCGGCCAGGATCGAGGAGACGACCGAGGTCATGAGCAGGGCCTTGTCGCGGCGCATGGGGTCCTCTGGGGGGTGGTGCGGACGAAGCGACTCCCCCGGCGGAGGCGACGCCCCACACTATCCGACCCGTGACCACGCCGCCGGAGAGCGCCGGAGTCGACCCGGTTGCCGGGCGCGCATCCCCGACCTACCGTGACAGGACGACGACTCTTCCGGGGGGAAACCATGATCGTCCGACGTTCCGTCGCCGCCCTGTCCGCTCTGACCCTGGCCGCCGGCGCGGTGGCCCTGCAGTCCCCGGCGCAGGCGCGCGGGGGCGGTCACGACCGGCCGGTCGCCGCCGGCCCCACCGCCTACGGCTACGGCGGAGCGGTCAGCTCCGTCGACCGCGACGCCAGCGAGGTGGGCCTCGCCGTGCTCAGGTCGGGAGGCAACGCGGCCGACGCCGCCGTGGCCACCGCGGCCGCACTGGGCGTCACCGAGCCCTACAGCGCGGGCGTCGGCGGAGGCGGCTATTTCATGTTCCGCGACGGTCGCAGCGGACGCGTCACCACGATCGACGGCCGCGAGACCGCTCCCGCGGGCGTCACGCCCCGCACCTTCTACGACGAGGCCACGGGCCAGCCGCGCCCCTTCGCCGACCTCGTCTCCTCGGGCGTCTCGGTGGGCGTGCCCGGCACGGTCGCCACGTGGGACAAGGCGTCGCGCCTGTTCGGCAAGCGCTCGCTGGCACGCAACCTCGCCCCCGCGACGCGGCTCGCCGCCCGTGGCTTCACGGTCGACCAGACGTTCCGCAACCAGACGCTCGACAACAAGACCCGCTTCTCGGCCTTCCCCGACACGGCCGAGCTGTTCCTGCCGAACGGCGACGCGCCCGTCGTCGGGTCGCGCTTCCGCAACCCCGAGCTGGCGCGCACCTACGCCCTGATCGCCCGACGTGGCGCCCAGGCGTTCTACCGTGGCGCACTCGCCGAGGACATCGCCCGCACCGTGCAGGACCCGCCGAAGAGCCCCACGACGACGCTCCCGGTGCCGCCCGGGTCGATGACGACGCGCGACCTGAAGGGCTACGAGGTCCGCCTCCAGAAGCCGACGAAGGTCAGCTACCGCGGCCACGACGTCTACGGCATGGCGCCGTCCTCGTCGGGCGGCATCGCGGTGGGCGAGGCGCTCAACATCTTGGAGAACCACCGCCTCGGCGGTGGCACGCGCACGGCCCAGAGCCTGCACCTCTACCTCGAGGCCTCGGCCCGCGCGTTCGCCGACCGCGCCGCCTACCTGGGCGACCCGGCGTTCGTCGACGTCCCCACCCGCACGCTGCTGAGCCAGCGGTTCGCCGACTCGCGCGACTGCACGATCGACCCGAACCGCGCGTCCACGCGCCCGGTCCCGGCCGGCGCCCTCGACGGCAGCGGCTGCGCCACGGCGGCCTTCGACGAGAAGGCGGACACCGAGAACATCTCGACCACGCACCTGTCCGTCGTGGACAAGTGGGGCAACGCGGTGGCCTACACCCTCACGATCGAGCAGACCGGCGGCTCGGGCATCACCGTCCCCGGTCGCGGGTTCCTGCTCAACAACGAGCTGACCGACTTCAGCACCGCCTACGACGCGAACGACCCGAACCGGATCGAGCCGGGCAAGCGTCCGCGCTCCTCGATGTCGCCGACGATCGTCACGAAGAACGGGCAGGTCCGCTACGTGGTGGGCTCCCCCGGTGGCGCCACGATCATCACCACCGTGCTGCAGATCCTCATGAACCGGATCGACCTCGGGATGACGCTGCCCGAGGCGGTGGCGGCGCCGCGTGCCTCGCAGCGCAACGCGGCGATCACGCCGGCCGAGCCCGAGTTCATCGCGCGGTACGAGGACGCGCTGCGCCCGTTCGGCCAGGTGCTGGTGCCCTCGGGCGACACGTTCACGTCGGCCGCCGAGATCGGGGCCGCGGCCACGATCGAGGTGGACCGTCGCGGCTTCATCACCGCCGCGGCCGAGCCGAAGCGCCGTGGCGGTGGCACCGCCCTGGTGGTGAGGCCCGCTCGCCGCTGAGGGCGGGCGGCGGGGCCGTCAGGCCTGCGCGGCGGCCTTGATGTCGCGGCGCAGCTCGGGCGGCAGGGCGAAGATGAGCGACTCGTCGGCCGTGCGGATCGCCTTGGCGTCGCCGATGCCGCGCTCGCCGAGGTAGAGCAGCACGTCCTGGACGAGGTCGTCCGGCACGGAGGCTCCGGACGTGACGCCGACGGTACTGACGCCCTCGAGCCAGGCCTCGTCGATCTCGCTGATGTCGTCGATGCGGTACGACGCCTTGGCGCCGGCCTCCAGCGCGACCTCGACGAGGCGCACCGAGTTGGACGAGTTCGCCGAGCCGACGACGATCACGAGGTCGGCGTCCTTGGCGATCTCCTTGACCGCGACCTGGCGGTTCTGGGTGGCGTAGCAGATGTCGTCGCTGGGCGGATCCTCCAGCTGCGGGAACTTCTCGCGCAGCCGGCGCACCGTCTCCATCGTCTCGTCGACGCTCAGGGTGGTCTGGCTCAGCCAGCTCAGCCGGGTGCCCTCGGGGAACTCCAGGGCTGCGACGTCGTCGGGGTGCTCCACGAGGGTGATGTGCTCGGGGGCCTCGCCCGCCGTGCCCTCGACCTCCTCGTGACCGGCGTGACCGATCAGCAGGATGCGGTAGTCGTCGGCGGCGAAGCGGCGCGCCTCGTGGTGCACCTTGGTCACCAGCGGGCAGGTCGCGTCGATCGTCTTCAGGCTGCGCTCGGCGGCCTCGGCGTGCACCGCCGGCGAGACGCCGTGGGCGCTGAACACGACGGTGGCGCCGTGCGGGACCTCGTCGAGCTCCTCCACGAAGATCGCACCGCGCGCCGCGAGGTCGTTGACCACGTGCTTGTTGTGCACGATCTGCTTGCGGACGTAGACGGGGGCGCCGTAGAGGTCGAGCGCCTTCTCGACGGTGATGACGGCCCGGTCGACGCCGGCGCAGTAGCCGCGCGGGTCGGCCAGGAGGACCTGGCCCGAGGTTCCGGGCATGCCGAGATCGACCTGAGTGGACATGGCACCAGCCTACCGACCCGGCGATGAGGACCGCAGCGTCGGCGCCGCCTCATAGGGTGGGCGCATGGCCCTGGAGACGAGCGCGGACAAGCCCGCGCCCCTGCGCTCCGTCTCGCTCGCGCTGCAGGGCTGGATCGCGCGCCTCGGCGCGGTGTGGGTCGAGGCCGAGGTCGTGCAGCCGAAGCTGAGCGGCAACACGTACTACCTCACCCTGCGCGACCTCACCGCCACGATGAGCGTCAGCGCCACCGCGTTCCGCGGCGTGGTCGAGTCCAGCGCCAGTCCCATCACCGACGGCACCCGCGTGATCGTGCACGCGAAGCCCGAGTTCTACTCGCCGAACGGCCGCCTGTCGCTGCGCCTGCTCGAGATCCGTCCCACGGGCGAGGGCGAGCTGCTCGCCCAGTTCGAGCGCCGTCGCCAGCTGCTCGCCGCCGAGGGCCTGTTCGAGGCGCGCTGGAAGCGACCGCTGCCGCTGCTGCCCACCTCGATCGGCCTCATCACCGGCAAGGGCTCGGCGGCCGAGCGCGACGTCCTGGAGAACGTCCGCGACCGCTGGCCGGGCGCCGCGATCGAGGTCCGCCACGCGCTGATGCAGGGCTCGCAGTCGGCGATGGCCGTCATCGCGGCGCTTCGCGAGCTCGACGCCGCGGCCCACGTCGACGTCATCGTCATCGCCCGCGGCGGCGGCTCGATGGAGGACCTCCTGCCGTTCTCCGACGAGGCGCTCGTGCGCGCCGTCCACGGCGCCACCACCCCCGTCATCAGCGCGATCGGCCACGAGCCCGACGTGCCGCTGCTCGACCTCGTCGCCGACCTGCGCGCCTCCACGCCCACCGACGCGGCCAAGCGCGTCGTGCCCCACGTGGGCGACGAGCTGACCGGGCTCGCCGGGGCCCGCGAGCGCGCGCGCCAGGCGATCGCCGCCCAGCTGCACCGCGAGCAGGCGGGGCTCGACGCCCTCCGCAGCCGCCCAGTCCTGCGCTCCCCCGCCGCCTTCGTCGACACCCAGCAGGAGGTCGTCTCGGCCCAGCGCGAACGGGCCCGGCTGGCCATGCGAGCCCGGCTGGCCCGCGCCCACGACGAGGTCGGCCACCACCTGGCGCGCGTGCGCGCCCTGTCGCCGCTGGCCACGATGCAGCGCGGCTACGCCGTCGCCCTCGATCCCGAGGGCCGCGCGGTCACGTCCGTCGGCACGATCGCCACCGGCGACGACCTCGTCCTCCACCTCACCGACGGCCTCGCCACCGTCCGCGTCACCGACCTGCAGGAGCATCCCCATGAGTGAACTGCCCGACCCGTCCGAGCTCTCCTACGAGCAGGCGCGCGACGAGCTCGTCTCGATCGTGCAGCGCCTCGAGACCGGCGGCACCACGCTCGAGGAGTCGCTCGCCCTGTGGGAGCGCGGCGAGGCCCTCGCCGAGGCGTGCCAGCGGTGGCTCGACGGGGCGCGGGCCCGGGTGGATCCCGCTCAGGACGTGAAGGGCTCCAGCGACGCGACGTAGTCCTCCACCACGGCGCGCTGCGCGCTGCTGGTGACCACGACGATCTCGGACTCCACGGCGCGACCGAGCGTGGTGTCGCCGTCGGGTCCCTTGAACACCTGCCACGTGACGCCGTTGATCTCGACCTCGCCGTCGGGCTCGCTGCCCTCGGCACGATCCTGGACGAGCTTGGTCAGCTCGTCGGCCGCGGCGGTGCGCTGGGTGAGGCCCACGTACTGGTTCACGTCGGTCACCACGTTGAGCTGCCAGCGGTCGTCGATGAGTTCGGCCCGCGTGGCGCGCCAGCCCTCGGGCAGCTCGGTGGGCACGAGCGGCACGAAACCGGCGCGCACCTCCACGCCGCTCGCGGCGGTGCGCCAGTCGACGTCGGCGGTGGGCTGCTCGGGCGTCTGCGTGAAGAGCTTGCCGAACAGGAAGATCGCCAGCACGACGCCGCCCAGCACCAGGACCGAGCGCAGCACGTCGCCCATCGCCGGAACGCCTCGTGAGTACCCGCTCATCCTGCTCCTGTCCGCGCCTGCGGCGACCGTTCGGTCGCCTCGGCCAGCCTAGCCTTCCGGCCCGATAGGCTGTGCGCGTGGACGCACTGAAGCCCGCCGAGGCCGCCCCTGATCGCAACCTCGCCCTGGACCTCGTCCGGGTGACCGAAGCCGGGGCCATGGCCGCCGGCCGCTGGGTCGGACGGGGCGACAAGAACGGCGCCGACGGCGTCGCGGTCAACGCGATGCGCTCGATGATCAACACCGTCTCGATGGACGGCGTCGTGGTCATCGGCGAGGGCGAGAAGGACGACGCCCCGATGCTCTACAACGGCGAGCGCGTCGGCGACGGCACCGGTCCCGAGTGCGACGTCGCGGTCGACCCGATCGACGGCACGACCCTCACGGCCAAGAGCCTCCCCAACGCGATCTCGGTCATGGCGGTCGCGCCGCGGGGCTCGATGTACGACCCGTCGGCCGTGTTCTACATGGAGAAGCTCATCGCGGGCCCCGAGGCCGCCGGCAAGGTCGACATCCGCCTCCCCGCCTCGGAGAACATCGCGATCGTCGCCAAGGCCAAGGGCCTCGACGTCGAGGACGTCACGGTGTGCGTGCTCGACCGCCCCCGCCACGACGCGCTGGTCCAGGAGATCCGCGAGACCGGCGCCCGCATCAAGTTCATCGCCGACGGCGACATCGCCGGCGGCATCACCGCGGCCCGTCCCGACTCCGGCGTCGACCTGCTGCTCGGCATCGGCGGCACGCCCGAGGGCATCATCACCGCCGTCGCGATGAAGTGCCTGGGCGGCGTCATCCAGGGCCGCCTCACCCCCACCGACGACGAGGAGCGCCAGCGCGCCATCGACGCCGGCCACGACCTCGACCGCATCCTCACGACCGAGGACCTCGTCACCTCCGACGACTGCTTCTTCGTCGCCACGGGCATCACCTCGGGCAACCTGCTCCGGGGCGTCCGCTACGGCGCCGGCAGCGCCACCACCGAGTCGATCGTCATGCGCTCGCGCTCGGGCACGATCCGCACGATCCGCAGCGAGCACCGCCTGCACAAGCTCGCGGCGTTCTCCTCCATCGACTACGAGCACTGAGCCGATGGGTCCCGGGCAGGCCGGCGAGGAGACCGTCGCGGTCTCCGACGAGCTGTTCGCGCACCTGCCCAACGGGCTCGACCTGTGCCACCAGACGTTCGGCGACCCGCGTGACGAGCCCGTCCTGCTGGTGATGGGCCTCGGCGGCCCGATGACCTGGTGGCCCGAGGACTTCTGCGCGCGACTGGCGCGCCGCGGCTTCCACGTGATCCGGTTCGACAACCGCGACACGGGTCGCTCGACGAAGCTGCGGCACCACCCGGTCACGCGGGCCGACGTCATCAAGGCGTACCTCGGCCGCGGCACGGCGCCCTACGGTCTCGACGACCTCGCCGATGACGCCGCGGCGCTGCTCGACCACCTGGGCATCGAGTCCGCCCACGTCGTCGGGGTGTCGATGGGCGGCATGATCGCGCAGACCCTCGCGGTCGACCACGCCGACCGCGTCCGCTCGCTGACCTCGATCATGTCCACCACGGGCCGCCGCCGCGTCGGCTGGATCCACCCGCTCGTGATGCGCACGATGCTCGCCCCCGCCGGCCGTACCCGACCCGAGTACGCCGAGCTCTCGGTCAGGAACGGCAAGGTCATGGCCTCGCCGGCGTTCCCCACGCCCGACGACGTCGCCTACGCCCGCGCGCTCGAGACCTACGACCGCGGCTGGATCGCCAGCGGCGTCTCGCGCCACATGATGGCCGTGCTGACGCAGCCCGACCGCACCGAGAGACTCGGCGCCGTCACGGTGCCCACCCAGGTGATCCACGGGACGAAGGACCTCCTCGTGCACCGGTCCGGCGGACGGGCCACCGCCGATGCGATCCGTGGCGCCACCCTGCTCGAGATCGCCGGGATGGGGCACGACCTGCCGGCGCAGCTGTACGACACGTTCGTCGACGCGATCGCGGCCACGGCGGCCCGCGCCCGCTGAGCCGACCTCGCACCCGCCTCGCGACCTGCGCCCACTAGGGTGCGAAGCATGACCGACAACACTCAGTGGCGCATCGAGCACGACACCATGGGCGAGGTCAAGGTCCCCGCCGACGCCCTCTACCGCGCCCAGACGCAGCGCGCCGTCGAGAACTTCCCGATCTCCGGCACGCCCATCGAGTCGGCCCAGATCCGCGCCCTCGCGCAGATCAAGGCCGCCTGCGCGACCGCCAACGCCGAGCTCGGCATCCTCGACCAGGCGATGGCCGACGCGATCGTCGCCGCGGCGGACGAGGTCGCCTCCGGCGCGTACGACGCGCACTTCCCGATCGACGTCTTCCAGACGGGCTCGGGCACCTCGAGCAACATGAACACGAACGAGGTCATCGCGACGCTCGCGACGAAGGCGTCGGGCATCGAGGTGCACCCGAACGACCACGTCAACGCCTCGCAGTCGAGCAACGACGTGTTCCCCACCTCGATCCACGTCGCCGCCACCGAGTCGGCCACCACCGTGCTGATCCCGGCCCTCGACCACCTCGCGAAGAGCCTCGAGGCCAAGGCCGCCGAGTTCGCCGAGGTCGTGAAGTCGGGCCGCACCCACCTCATGGACGCCACGCCCGTCACCCTCGGCCAGGAGTTCGCCGGCTACGCCGCGCAGATCCGCCGCGGCATCGAGCGCGTCGAGGCCTCGCTCCCCCGCACCGCCGAGGTCCCCCTCGGCGGCACCGCCGTGGGCACCGGCATCAACACGCCGAAGGGCTTCCCTCAGCGCGTCATCGAGATCCTCGCCGAGCGCACCGGCCTGCCGCTGACCGAGGCACGCGACCACTTCGAGGCGCAGGGCGCCCGCGACGGCCTGGTCGAGATGTCGGGCCAGCTCCGCACGATCGCGGTGAGCCTGGTCAAGATCAACAACGACCTGCGCTGGATGGGCTCGGGCCCGCGCACCGGCCTGGGCGAGATCCACCTGCCCGACCTGCAGCCCGGCTCGAGCATCATGCCCGGCAAGGTCAACCCGGTGCTGCCCGAGGCCACGCTCATGGTGTGTGCCCAGGTCATCGGCAACGATGCCGCGATCGCCTTCGCCGGCGCCTCGGGCTCGTTCGAGCTCAACGTCATGCTGCCGGTCATCGGCCGCAACATCCTCGAGTCGATGCGCCTGCTGGCGAACGCCTCCACCACGCTGGCCGACCGCTGCATCGACGGCATCACCGCCGACGTGGAGCGCTGCCTCGAGCTGGCCGAGTCGAGCCCGTCGGTCGTGACGCCGCTCAACCGCCACATCGGCTACGAGAACGCCGCCGCGATCGCGAAGAAGTCGGTCAAGGAGCGCAAGACGATCCGCCAGGTCGTCATCGAGGAGGGCTACGTGGAGCGGGGCGACATCAGCGAGGCCGACCTCGACGCCGCGCTCGACGTCATGAGCATGACCCACCCCTGAGGCTGGGCTTCGCTCGGACGCCGCTCGCCCCTCGGGGCGGGCGGCGTCCGTCGTTCAGCCGACCTTGCGGGCGACCACGTAGTTGTCGCGGTCGAAGACGATCTCGTACGAGGCGCCGTGCTCGGCCCCGTGCTGGACGGGGTCGGTCTGCGTCAGCTGACGGTCGAAGATGATGTAGTCGGGCACGACGTCGCCGATCGTCCCGATCCAGTAGGCGTCGTCGTGGCTGCCGGTGAGGTACTTCAGCACCGCGATGTCGGTCTCGACGACGGCGTCCTCGGGAATCGTCCCGATCGCCTCCTGCATCGCCTCCCGCCGGGGCGACGCCTCCCAGGTCTCGGGCTCGAGCAGCTTCACGACCGGACCGCCGGCCAGCAGGTAGCCGCCCACGGCGGCGCCCAGCACGACGCCCGGCCACTCGAGCCGTGGCCGTCTGCCGATCGCGTCGATCATCGCCACGAAGACGATCGGCATGATGACGATCGAGTAGTGCCAGTCGGTGCCCCAGTAGTACTCGACGTCGCCGAGGAATCGCCACAGGAAGGTGGGCGCGGCCACCACGGCCCACGGCGACCAGAGCGCCGCGAAGCCCGTGACCCCGAAGGTGAGCAGCAGGGTGAGCAGCTTGCGGTCGGCCTCGGTGGTCAGCGTCTCCCATAGCCCGACCTCGCCGCCGAGGTTGCCCGTGTAGTCGTACCCGCCCCCGGTGTTGAACGCCGGGATGACGACCCACACGACGAGGACGAGCGCGACGGCTCCGACGATCGCCAGGATCAGTCCGCGGCGACGCTCCCCGACCAGCCACAGGGCCACCCCGACCGCGGCGACCGTGACGCCCATGTCCTCCTTGACCAGCAGCAGCGGCAGCGACCACCAGACGACGGCGGCGTACCGCTGCTCGACGAACGCCACGCCCGCCATCGCCAGGATCGGGACCGCGAAGGCGACCTCGTGGAAGTCGGCGACGACGGCGTTGCCGAAGCCGAAGGCGAGGCCGTACATGACCGCTATCGTCCAGCCGACGCGCGCGCCGAGCCGATCGACGGCCAGGCGGGTCACCGGCACGACCGACAGGCCGATGAGCAGCCCCTGGGCCACCAGCAGCGTCTGGCCGTACGGGAACAGCCAGTACGCGGGCGCCAGCAGCGCGTCGATCGGTGAGAAGTGGTCGCCGAGGATGTTGTAGCCGGGACCCTTCACGGGCACGATCGGCGCCTCGAACCGCGAGTAGGCCTTGACGGCCTGCTCGAAGATCGCGTTGTCCCACGAGTTCACGGTCAGCCGCCGCCACGACAGCACGGAGACGAGGCTGTAGAGCAGCCCGACGACCGCACCCCAGGCCCAAGGCATCCAACGGTTCACGCTCGACACCGTACCCGGCGGTAACCCTCGGTTGCGGGTCGTCGGCGCGTCGTCTCGCCGTGGCGGTGCCGGGCCGGGCTGGTGGGAGTGGTGGGACGTAGGGTTTCGTCCATGAGCAGGACTCGGGCGGTCTCGGTGGCAGTGGTGTCCCTCGCGCTGCTGGGGCTGATGGCGCTCGTGATCGCGGTCAACCTGCGCTCCGCTCCAGACGCCGACGGCGGGAACGAGCCCTCCACGTCCGCGACCGTGCAGCCGGAGGTCGAGGTCGACGGCGTCGCCACCGTGCGGCTCACAGTGCCGACCGACGACTTCGCGACCGAGCCGGCCGCACCGTGCCACGACCTCGTCACGAGCGTCACGGACCCCACCGACGTCGAGCTCGCGATCACGGCGCCCGGGCACGAGCGCCAGGAGCTCTCCGCCGCCGTCTCCGTGACCGAGACGGCGAATCCCTTCAACAGCCTCAAGCGCCCCTACGACCTCGAGCTCTCCGAGGTCGCCTCCGTCCTGGGCCTGCCCGCCTCGCGCGACTGGGTCCTCCTGGACGAGTTCGCCGACCGGTCGCTGCTGCGCAGCGCCACCGCGATGGAGATCGCCCGCCGGATCGGTCTCGACTGGGTGCCGCGGCTCGTGCCGGCGAACCTCGAGATCAACGGCACCGCGTGCGGCCTGTACCTGCTCGGCGAGCGCCCCACCGTCCAGGACGGTCGCATCGAGATCGCCGCCGCCGACGAGCTGCTGCTGGCCGACGCCCGCGACCTCGCGGACCGGCCCCGGTTCCGCACCGAGCGGGGCCTGCGTGTGTACCTCGACGAGGGCTCCGCAGCCGACCGCCAGGAGGTCGCCGCGCGCTTCCAGGAGATCGAGGACCTCCTGTACGACCCGGCGTTCCCGGACAACGGCTACCGCGACCGGCTCGACCTCGACTCGTTCGCCGACTGGTACCTCGTGAACGAGCTGACCAAGAACCTGGGCAGCCCCCTGCAGGACGACGTCCACTTCGTGCTGCGCGGCGACGACACCCTCGCGATGGGACCGCCGTGGGACTTCACCGCCTCGCAGGGCAACCGCAAGAACGGCTCCTGGCGCCTCGACCATCCGAAGGGCTGGTGGCTGCAGCGGTCCTGGTACGGGATCAGCGACGACCCCGCGTGGCGGCGCGCCTTCTCCCCCACGCAGGTGTGGAACCAGCGGCAGGGCCACTACTACAACGTGCTGATGTCAGACCCGGAGTTCGCGGAGCACGTGGCGCAGCGGTGGAGCGAGGTGTCCGAAGACCTCGGCACGATCGGCGACTTCGTCGACGAGCGGGCCGCCGTGATCGAGGACGACGCGGTGGACAACTTCAGCCCACCCGAGGTCGACGGTCCCGGACTGCCGATCGCGGCGAGCCCCCTCGACAGCGACCCCGAGACGTTCGTCTTCGCCAACGAGGACCCCGCGGTGGAGCCCGGCGAGGGCTGGCGGAACGAGGTCGAGCTGCTGCATCGCTGGCTGGAGCGCCGCGTCGCGTGGCTCGACGGAGAGCTGCTCGAGCAGGGCTGAGGAGACTCAGGCCAGCGGGACGTCCTCCTCGGGCAGTCCCACGGGGATCGTGTGCCGGTCGGCCAGCTCGCGGGCCGCGCGCACGAGCGCGGCGTTGTCGGGTGTCGTGCTGCCGTCGGGCAGCCGCAGGGTGTCCTCGAGTCCGATGCGGGTCTCCAGCCCGAGCGCGACCGCGTGACGCAGGGCCGGCCACGCGGAGCGGGCCTCGCCGTGCAGCAGCACCGGCACCCGCGGGTCGACGGCCCGCACCGCCTCGAGCATGTCCTGGGCGAGGATCACCAGCTCGGTCTCGCCGATCCCCTCGGGCAGCTCGATCAGCACGCGCGCCACGTCGCCACGCAACGGGGACTGCGCCCACGCCTCGACGGCGTCGAGGCTCCACAGTCCGGCCTCGATGCCGATGCCGTGCTCGAGCACGGCGGCGGCCACGGCCTCGGAGCCGGTCTCGTGCCAGTTCACCGAGGCGAGGTCGGGCAGGACGGTCCAGCGGCGGATCGCCTCGACGCGGGCGGCGGGGTCGGGCAGCGCCCAGGCGCCCGTGGTGACGCCGATCGGCACCGACGGGGACACGAAGCGCACCGCGGTCATCACCGCGTCGACCGCGTCGGCGTCGAGGGTGTCGAGTCCGTCGACGTCCTTCGGGTGCAGGTGGATGCAGTCGGCGCCCGCCTCGACCGCACGGACGATGTCGGAGGCGAGCTGGACGGGGGTGACGGGCAGGGCGGGGTGCGCGGCCGGAGGGCGCGCGCCGTTGAGACAGGCCTGGATCAACGAGCGCCCGCCCACGGAGTCACAGCTCCGGGAACCAGAGGGAGATCTCGCGCTCGGCCGACTCCGGGGAGTCGGACGCGTGCACGAGGTTCTCGCGGTTGGACAGCGAGAAGTCGCCGCGCACCGTGCCGGGCGCGGCCTTGCGGCCGTCGGTGGCGCCGTTCAGGGCGCGCACGACCTCGATCGCCTCGTCGCCCTCGAGGACCAGCGACACGAGCGGTCCGGAGGTGGCGAAGGCCCGCAGCGGCGGGTACCAGGGCTGCTCGGTGTGCTCGGCGTAATGGGCGTCTGCCATGTCGGCGTCGATCGAGCGGTGCTCCATCGCGACGATGCGCAGTCCCTTGGTCTCGTACCGCGAGAGCACGGCCCCCACGAGGCCCCGGGCCACGGCATCGGGTTTGATGAGAACAAGCGTGCGCTGCGTCATGTGCCCAACCTATCCTCCGCGCGCGCCAAGGAGTTCCCATGGTCGACAGCACGCACACCACCACCCCCGCCTGGTGGCGGGACGCCGTGATCTACCAGGTGTACCCGCGGTCCTGGGCGGACGCGGACGGCGACGGCATCGGCGACCTGCCGGGCATCACCGCGCACCTGGACCACCTGGTCGCGCTGGGGGTGGACGCCGTGTGGCTGTCGCCGTTCTACACCAGCCCGCAGAACGACGCGGGCTACGACGTCGCCGACTACCGCGACGTCGATCCGCTCTTCGGCACGCTCGAGGACTTCGACGCCCTCGCGGCGCGTGCCCACGAGCTCGGCCTGCGCGTCATCGTCGACCTCGTGCCCAACCACTCGTCGGACCAGCACGTGTGGTTCCAGGCGGCGCTGGCCGCCGAGCCCGGCAGCGCCGAGCGCGGCCGCTACATCTTCCGCGACGGCGCGGGCGAGAACGGCGATCTCCCGCCGAACAACTGGCAGAGCAACTTCGGCGGCTCGGCGTGGACCCGCACCACGAACCCCGACGGCACCCCCGGCCAGTGGTACCTGCACCTGTTCGACCCCAGCCAGCCCGACTTCGAGTGGAACAACCCCGAGGTCCAGGAGGAGTTCCGCTCGATCCTGCGCTTCTGGCTCGACCGGGGCGTCGACGGCTTCCGCATCGACGTGGCCCACGGCCTGCACAAGGAGGAGGGCCTGCCCGACTCCCCCGAGGACTACGACCTCGCGATCCACCCCACGGGCCACCAGCCGATGTGGGACAAGCCGGCCGTGCACGAGGTCTACCGCGACTGGCGACGCGTCGTGGACGAGTACCGCGTCGAGGGCCAGGACGCCGACCGCATCCTCGTCGCGGAGGCGTGGGTCATCCCCGACGAGGCGCTGGCGCGCTACGTCCGTCCCGACGAGCTGCACCAGTCGTTCAACTTCGGCTACCTCATGACCCCGTGGCGGGCGCGCGAGCAGCGCGAGGCCATCACCCGCGGCCTCGAGGCCACCGCGGCCGTGGGCGCGCCCCAGACCTGGGTGCTGTCCAACCACGACGTCCCGCGGCACGCCTCGCGCCTGTCCTACGACATCGAGCGCGCCACCCGCGTGCTCGGCATCGGCCCCGACCACCCGCAGCCCGACAACGAGCTGGGCCTGCGCCGCGCCCGCGCAGCCACCTCGGTGATGCTCGCGCTGCCCGGCTCGGCGTACCTCTACCAGGGCGAGGAGCTCGGCCTGCCCGAGGCGACCACCCTGCCCCCCGAGGTCCGCCAGGACCCCACCTTCGTTCGCACGAACGGCGAGGACGTGGGCCGCGACGGCTGCCGCGTGCCGGTGCCGTGGCACGCCGACCAGCCCGCCTTCGGGTTCAGCCCCACGGGCAAGAGCTGGCTGCCCCAGCCCGAGGTCTACGGCGACCTCGCGCCCAACCGCCAGGACGGCGTCGCCGGCAGCACGCTCGAGCTCTACAGGCGACTGCTGGCCGTGCGGCGCAAGTACGGCCTGGGCCGGGGCGAGCTGCACTGGCAGGAGGCCGGCGACGACGTGCTGGCGTTCACCGTGACGGGCTCCGGCGGGCGCCGGGTGCAGGTCGTCACGAACTTCGGTGCCGCGCCGCTGGACCTCCCGCACGGTGAGCTGCTGTCGGTCAGCGGCCCGCTCGACGGTCACCGCCTGCCCGGCGACACCACCGCCTGGATCGCGCCCGGCTGAGCCACCCGGCGCCGCCTGACTTGCGGCGTTCGTCCGCCCGCCGTAGTTTCGTGTGAGCGGCGTCACATTTCTTCGAGTCGCACGCCGCATGGTCTCGGGGGAAGGTCGGGTGGTGCACGTGACAAGGCGATCGAGGAAGACCCGCCGATCCGTCGGCCTGGCCGCGGCTGCGACGCTCATCGCGTCACTGGCCGCCTGCGCCGGCAGTGACGACGGCGGGGTCCCCACCATCAACCTCTTCGGTGGCGCGTCCGCCACGGGGTTCCAGGATCTGATCGACGGCTGCAACGAGCAGGCCGACGGCGCGTACGAGATCGTCGGCAACCTCGTACCCAGCGACGCCGACGGACAGCGCGAGCAGATGGTCCGGCGCCTCGCCGCCGGCGACACCGGCATGGACCTCATCGGCATGGACGTGGTCTGGACCGCCGAGTTCGCCGAGGCCGGCTGGATCCTGCCGCTCACCGACGAGCAGGCCGCCCAGGCCTCGGAGAACACCCTCGAGGTGCCGCTGGAGACGGCCACCTGGAAGGACAAGCTGTACGCGATTCCGAAGCACACCAACGCCCAGCTCATGTGGTACCGCAAGTCCCTCGTCGACAAGGTCGGCGACGGCAAGCCGCCGGAGACGTGGGACGAGATGTTCGAGATGGCCCAGGAGCTCAAGGACGCCGGCGATCCGTACGAGATCGGCTTCACCGGAGCCCGCTACGAGGGTCTCGTGGTCGGCTTCAACACGATCCTGTCGTCGTACGGCGGCACGATCGTCAACGAGGACAGCACCGAGACCACCATCGACGACAAGACCACCCAGTCGCTCGAGCTGCTGAACAAGCTGGCCACGTCGGGCCTGGCGAACCGGTCGCTGTCGAACTCGCAGGAGCCCGAGGTCTTCGCGCAGCTGCAGAACGGCCAGTCGGCGTTCAGCCTCAACTGGCCGTACGTGCTGAGCGCGATGCGCGAGGCCAACCCGGACATCGCCAAGGACCTGGCCTTCACGACATTCCCGTCCACCGTCGAGGGCGAGCCCTCCAAGGTCACGGTCGGTGGCATGAACTTCGCGATCAGCAAGTTCAGCGAGCACCCGAAGGAGTCCTTCGACGCCGCGATGTGCCTGCGGTCGCCGGAGAACCAGCTCAAGCACTCGCTGACCGCCGGTGAGCCCCCGGTCGACGAGACGGTGTTCGAGGACCCGGAGTTCAAGGAGGCCTACCCGCAGGGCGAGGTGCTCCTCTCCGCCCTGAACACCGCCAGCTCTCGACCGATCTCGCCGGTCTACCAGAACATCTCGACGATCATCTCGTCCACGCTCTCGCCGCCCTCGAGCATCAAGCCCGAGGAGACGACGAAGGAGCTCGACTCCTCGATCAATGACGCCATCGAAGGGAAGGGGATCCTGCCATGAGCGTTCTGGACAAGGTGGAGGACGACAGCGCGGAGATCGCGCGGCAGCGGCACAGCGAGGGCAAGAAGGCCGAGCGCCGCTTGGGCCTGATGCTCGTGGCGCCCGCCGTGATCCTCATGATCGCGGTCACGGCCTACCCGATCGCGTACGCGATCTACCTCTCGCTGTTCCGCGCCGACCTGCGCACACCGGACGACAACGAGTTCGTCGGCCTCGACAACTACGTCACGGTGCTGACCAGCGACATCTGGTGGCAGGCGTTCGGCTTCACCCTCCTGCTGACGGTGGTCAGCGTGGCGTTCGAGCTGGCGCTCGGCATGGGCCTGGCGATCGTCATGCACCGCACGATCGTGGGCCGCGGCCTGGTGCGGACCTCGGCCCTGGTGCCGTACGCGATCGTCACCGTCGTCGCCGCGTTCAGCTGGCGCTTCGCCTGGAGCCAGGACATCGGCTGGCTCGCCGGCGACAGCGCTCCGCTCACCGGCCAGTGGAGCTCGTTCTGGATCATCGTCCTGGCCGAGGTCTGGAAGACCATCCCCTTCATGGCCCTGCTGCTCATGGCCGGCCTGGCGCTCGTCCCCGAGGACCTCATGAAGGCGGCGTCGATGGACGGCGCCTCGCCGTGGCAGCGCTTCTGGAAGGTGACGGTCCCGCTGATCAAGCCGTCGATCCTGGTGGCGGTCCTCTTCCGCACCCTCGACGCCTTCCGCGTGTTCGACAACATCTACATCCTCACCAGCGGCGCGAACGACACGTCCAGCGTCTCGATCGTGGCCTACAACAACCTGATCCGAGGGCTCAACCTCGGCATCGGCTCGACGATGTCGGTGCTGATCTTCATCACCATCGCCATCATCGCGATCATCTTCGTGAAGCTGTTCGGCGCAGCGGCACCAGGCTCCGACGAAGGGAAGAGGTGACGTCATGAGCACCGCAGTCGAGACGCCGAAGAGCAAGGCGATCTGGTGGGGCGTCAACGCCATCGTCCTGCTCTACGCGTTCATCCCCGTCATCTGGATCATCTCGCTGTCGCTCAAGCCCGACGCGACCCTCAACGACGGCCGCTTCCTGCCCAGCCAGATCACGGGCGAGCACTACGAGGCGATCTTCCAGAACGACAGCTTCACCCGGGCCCTGATCAACTCGATCGGCATCTGTCTGATCTCCACGTTCGTGGCGATCGTGGTGGGCACGATGGCCGCCTACGCGGTGGCGCGCCTGGACTTCCCGGGCAAGAAGTTCGTGGTCGGCGCGTCGCTGATGATCGCGATGTTCCCGCAGATCGCCCTGGTCACGCCGCTGTTCAAGATCCTCACCGGGATCGGCCTGTTCGACACGTGGCTCGGCCTGATCATCCCCTACATCACGTTCGCCCTCCCGCTGGCGATCTACACGTTGAGCGCCTTCTTCCGCGAGATCCCCTGGGAGCTGGAGAAGGCCGCCAAGATGGACGGCGCGACGCCCTACCAGGCGTTCCGCAAGGTCATCGCCCCGCTCGCGATGCCCGGGGTCTTCACGACCGCGATCCTGGTGTTCATCTCGTGCTGGAACGACTTCCTCTTCGCGATCTCGCTGACCTCCAGCGAGCGCTCCCGCACCGTGCCGGCGGCCCTGAGCTACTTCACCGGCGCCACGACGTTCGAGAAGCCCACGCAGTCGATCGCCGCGGCCGCGGTGGTCATCACCATCCCGATCGTCATCTTCGTCCTCTTCTTCCAGCGCCGGATCGTTGCCGGCCTCACCAGCGGCGCCGTCAAGGGCTGAAAGGAAACATCATGGCTGAAATCGTCCTGGACCACGTGGTCAAGCGGTACCCCGACGGAGCCCTCGCGGTGGAGGACTTCAACCTCGAGATCGCCGACGGCGAGTTCATCATCCTGGTCGGCCCCTCGGGCTGCGGGAAGTCGACGACGCTGAACATGATCGCGGGGCTGGAGGACATCACCACCGGCGACCTCAAGATCGACGGCACCGTCGTGAACGACAAGGCGCCGAAGGACCGCGACATCGCGATGGTGTTCCAGTCCTACGCGCTCTACCCGCACATGACGGTCTACGAGAACATGGCGTTCCCGCTGACCCTGGCCGGCGTGGACAAGTCCACGATCAAGCAGAAGGTCGACGAGGCGGCGAAGATGCTCGAGCTCGAGCAGCACCTCGACCGCAAGCCCTCTAACCTCTCCGGCGGCCAGCGTCAGCGCGTGGCGATGGGCCGCGCGATCGTGCGCAGCCCGAAGGCCTTCCTCATGGACGAGCCGTTGTCGAACCTCGACGCGAAGCTGCGCGTGCAGATGCGCACGCAGGTGGCCCGCATCCAGAAGACCCTCGGCACCACCACGGTCTACGTCACCCACGACCAGACCGAGGCGATGACGCTGGGCGACCGCGTCGTGGTGATGCGCGCCGGCAAGATCCAGCAGGTGGGCTCCCCCACCGAGCTGTACGACCACCCGAACAACCTGTTCGTGGCCGGCTTCATCGGCAGCCCGTCGATGAACTTCCTGCCCGCGACGATCGAGGGCGAGTCGCTCTCGACGGCGATCGGCGAGCTGCCGGTCCCCGACGCCTACCGCGAAGCCCTGCGCTCGGGCAGCGCGAGCCGCGACGTCATCGTGGGCATCCGCCCCGAGCACTTCGAGGACGCCTCACTCGTCGCGGCGGACGCCCCCGGCGCCCGGGTCAACGTCGACGTCGACCTGGTCGAGCAGATGGGCTCGGACGTCTACGCGTACTTCACGGTGCAGGGTGGCGCGGCGAACGCCGACCTCGACGACCTCGCGAAGGACACCGGCCAGGACATGGCCGGCGAGGGCACGCAGATCAACGCCCGCCTCAGCGCGGAGTCGAAGGTGGGAGCCCGCGAGGGCGCCGAGCTGTACGTCGACAGCAGCAAGATCCAGGTGTTCGACGCCCAGTCCGGGGAGAACCTGGCGCACGGGTCCTGACCCGCAGATCAGCAGCAGGCGCGGCCGTGAGTCATCGAGACTTGCGGCCGCGCTTCTTTCCCGCGGCGACCTGCTTCATGATCTCGCGGTCCCACGCGTGCTCGCGGATCAGCCGGTACCGCTCCCCCGCGACCCGCATGTAGGCGTCGCCGGCGGTCTCGTCCTCGCCCTGGAGGCCCGCCTCCTCGATGAGCTCGAGCACGGGGAGGAACTCCTCGTCCATCCAGCGCTGTGCCATCGTCTTCTTGTCCATCAGCTGCGCCTCGGCCATCATCGTGCGAGCCGCCCAGGCCTCGACCATCTCGGCGAGCACGCCGTAGCCGTGGGGCTTGGTGACCCGGACTCGCTCGCGGACCGTGCTCGGGAGCGGGACGCGCTGGATGAAGAGCTTGCGCCAGTGCTTGAGCTCGAGGCTGTCGCGCCGGCCGATGTCGCGCGGCTCGAGCAGGGTCTGCACCTCGGTGACCTCGGCCTCGATGAGGCGCAGCCGCAGGGCACGGGCGACGGAGACGCGGTGGTGCCCGTCGCGGACGAAGTAGTAGTCCCCCAGCTTGTAGACGTCGATCGGCGGGATCTCCTCGCCGACGCGGCTGGCACGGGCGATGCGCTCCCACCGCGCCCGGCTCTTGTCGGAGGTGGGCCGGAAGCGGCGGTCGAAGTCCTTCACCTTGTCGACCGAGCCGATGATCGCGTCGAGCGGGATCAGCTGCAGCCCGAGGCGTCGCTCGCCGCGTCGGCCGAGGGCGTCGACGACCTCGTCGAACGACAGCGCCCGCGTGGCTTCACCGCCCTCGCCGCGCAGGCGGGCCGCCAGCGCCGACAGCGTCTGCAGGCGACGCGACCGCATGAAGTCGCTCTCGGCGTCGATCCGGGGGGATCCGGAGTCAGCCATGACCGCCCACCGGGTCGAGCACCGGCGCGATCTCGAGCAGCTTGTAGGGCACCACGTTGCGGATCGTGGTGTCGCCGACGACGCGGTCGGGCTGCGGCTGGCCGAACGGGTGGATGTGGCCGTGCAGGTGCCACGTGGGCTGCAGCGTCTCGATGACCTCGTGCAGCGCCTCGAAGCCGTGGTGCGGCGGGTCGTCGCCGTCACCGAGGCCGCGGGGTGGCGAGTGCGTCAGCAGGACGTCGACGCCTCCACCGCGCTTGGCCGCGACCTTCATCAGCCGCTTGGCCCGCTTGGCGAACTCGTCCTGCGTGTACTGGTTGGGCCCCTCGTTGTAGCGGATGCTGCCGCCGAGGCCCGCGATGCGCAGTCCCGCGACGTCGACGATCGACTCGTCGGCGTTGGTCCCGCCGAGCGGACGAGGATCCTCCGGGGGCAGCCCGTTGCCGGCCAGCCAGCCGCGGAAGCCCGAGAGCGGCGCGTCCACCTCGGGGTCGTGGTTGCCCGGGACGAACACCACCGGGACGTCGAGCATGGAGGACAGGAACTCGAGGTAGTCCCAGGGCAGATCGCCCGCGCCGAGGACGAGGTCGGGGTCCATGCGGCGCACGCCGGCATCGTGGATCACCGGCGAGATCTCGTCAGCGACCACGAGCACGCGCACCATGCCTCCACCGTACCGGGGAACCGGGTGAGCCACGTCACATCTCAGGCGGTCAGGGAAGCGCTGGCAGCAGCCGACCTACTCCTCCGCGGCGGCCCAGCGGGCCTTGTCGGCCTCGATCCGGCGACCCAGGAAGAACGCGCCGAGCCACAGCGAGGCGAACATCAGGCCGATGAAGAACATGATCGGCACGAGGAAGCCGGTGAGGAAGGTGGCCACCTGGATCCCGTGGCCCACCCAGTAGGCCCACGGCCGCCGCAGCATCCCGGCCGTGAGCAGGCACAGGACCGCGAGGCCTCCGCCGATCACACCGGCCACCGCGGGATCGACGTCCTCGACCGCGATCATGACCGGGACCGAGAGGCCCAGGATGATCGCCTGGAGCGACAGCATCGCCGCGCACATGTGCCTCACTACGACTCCTCCCCCGCGCCGCGCAGCAGGGTGCGCGCCTCACCGACCGTGACGACCGAGCCCGTGACGATGACCCCGCCGGAGCCGATCGCGTCGCCGAACTCGTCGCCCGAGGCGTCGGCGAAGGCGATCGCCCGCTCGAGCGCGTCGTCGAGGCGGGGCACCACGGTGACCCGCTCGGATCCGAAGATGCCCGTCGCGAGCTCGCCGAGGTCGGCCGCAGGCAGCGAGCGCTCGGTGCTGTTCTGCGTGCAGATCAGGTGCGCGACCGAGGTCTCGAGCTCGCGCAGGATCTCCTCGGCGTCCTTGTCCGCCATGACGCCGACGACGCCGATCAGCGGGTTGAAGGTGAACTCCTCGCCGATCGACTCGACCATGGCGCGCACCCCGTGCGGGTTGTGCGCGGCATCGAGCACGATCGTGGGGCTGCGGCGGACCACCTCGAGGCGGCCGGGCGACGTGACGGCGCCAAAGCCCGCGCGCACGAGCTCGGGGTCCAGCTCGGCGTCACCGGTGAAGACCTCCACGGCGGCGAGCGCGAGCGCCGCGTTGCGGGCCTGGAAGGCACCGTGCAGCGGCAGCAGGATGTCCTCGTAGCGGCCCTTGACGCCCTGGATCGTGAACATCTGCCCGCCCACGGCCGGCGTGCGCGACTCGACGCGGAAGTCGACGCCCTCGAGCACGACCGGGGAGCCCATCTCGGCGGCGCGGGTCAGCATCACCTCGAGCACCTCCTCGGACTGCGAGGCCAGCACGGTGCGCGAGCCGCGCTTGATGATCCCCGACTTCTCGACGGCGATGTCGGCGGGCGTGTCACCGAGGTAGGACGCATGGTCGACGTCGATCGGCGTGATGACCGCGACGTCGGCGTCGGCGACGCTCGTGGCGTCCCACGCGCCGCCCATCCCGACCTCGACGACGGCCACGTCGACCGGGGCGTCGGCGAACGCCGCGTAGCCCATCGCGACGAGCATCTCGAAGAAGCTGAGGGGGTGCGGCTGGCTCTGGTCGACGAGGTCGGCGTAGACCGCGACGTCGGCGTAGGCGTCGACGAACAGCTCGTCCGAGAGCGGCTCGCCGTCGATGCAGATGCGCTCGTTGATGCGCTGCAGGTGCGGGCTCGTGAACCGGCCCGTGCGCAGGTCGAGGGCACGCAGCAGCGCGTCGATCATCCGGCTGGTGGAGGTCTTGCCGTTCGTGCCGGTCAGGTGGACCAGCGGCTGCGCGTCCTGGGGGTCGCCCATCAGCTCGCAGATGGCGCGGATGCGGTCGAGGGACGGCTCGAGCCTGGTCTCCGGCCAGCGGGACAGCAGGGCGAGCTCGACGTCGGGATAGGTGGGCCTCATCCCTGCCAGTATCCCAGCCGGTGCCGCAGGGGTCTGCCTCCAGGGGCACCGACATCCCAGCGACTCCGGAGCCACCAGTGACCCCTGGTGCGAATGATTCCAATCTCGGGGTTCTCACCCATTCTCAGGGCCGAGGAGCGGGAAGAGACTGAACGCATGAATCGTCAGGTCGCGGGGTGGATCACCCATCGGTGGGTCAAGTGGGTCGTGCTGGCCCTCATGCTGGTGATCCTGGGCGGGCTGGGCTCGTTCGGGGCCAAGCTCACGAGCGTCCAGGACAACGACATCGCGTCCTGGCTGCCCGAGGAGGCCGAGTCGACGCAGGTCATCGAGAAGGCGGGCTCGTTCTACGACGAGAACACCGCCCCGGCGATCGTGCTGCTGACCTCGGACGCCCCGCTGACCCCCGCCGACCTCGCAGCCGGGCAGCAGGCGGCTCAGGCCATCGGCGCGCTCGAGGACGTCCCGGTTGGCGAGGTCGTCGGTCCGATCCCGAGCGAGGACGGCGTCGCCGCGCAGCTCATCGTGCCGATCACCCTGGACGACGAGGGCTGGGAGGACCTCCCCGACTTCATCGACGAGGTGACCGACGCGGCCGAGGACGCCGTCGAGGGCACGAGCCTGCGGGTCGACGTCGGCGGTCCGGCCGCCCTGGGCGCCGACCAGGCCGAGGCGTTCGCCGGCATCGACGGCATCCTGCTCGCGGCCGCCGTGGGCGTCGTCGTCGTGATGCTGCTGCTGACGTACCGCAGCCCGATCCTCTGGCTGATCCCGCTGTTCTGCGGCCTCATGAGCGTCTTCGCCTCGCAGGGCTTGGTCTACCTGCTCGCGAAGTACGGCGGACTCACGGTCAACGGGCAGAGCGCCGGCATCCTCAGCGTCCTGGTGCTGGGCGCCGGCATCGACTACGCCCTGCTGATCGTCGCCCGGTACCGCGAGGAGCTGCGCAACTACGAGGACCGGCACGAGGCCATGGCGCACGCTCTCCACCGCGCCGCTCCGGCCGTGTTCGCCAGCGGCAGCACCGTCATCATCGGTCTGCTCTGCCTGCTGTTCGCGCAGATGAACTCGACGGCCGGGCTCGGTCCCGTCGGCGCGGCGGGCATCGCCGTGGCCCTGCTCGCGATGCTCGTGCTGCTCCCGGCCCTGCTGGTGATCTTCGGCCGCTGGGTGTTCTGGCCGTTCATCCCCCACTTCGGCGACCCGCAGCGGACCTCGAAGGGCTTCTGGGCCCGGGTCGGCACGTGGATCGCGCGGGCACCCCGCGTCGTGTGGGTCGTGACCTCGCTGGTCCTGATCGCGCTGTCGTTCGGCATCGTGAAGCTCGACGCCACGGGCCTGAGCAACGCCGAGGCCTTCACCACCGACCAGCCCTCGCTGGCGGCCGAGGAGCGGATCGCCGAGCACTTCCCGGCCGGCGCGGGCGACCCGCTGCAAATCATCTCGAACGCGCCGCAGGCCGCCGAGGTGCGCAGCGTCGTGGCCGGGATCGACGGCGTGGACGCCGCCTCGGTGACGCAGCCGCAGGTCTCGGGAGACGTGGCCTACATCGAGGCGACGATGACGGTCCCCAGCGACTCGACCGAGGCGCGCGACATCGTCGAGACGGCCCGCGCCGACCTCGACTCCGTGGAGGGCGCCGACGCCCTCGTCGGCGGCAACACCGCCCTGAACCTCGACGTCCAGGAGGCCTCGGCCGCCGACAACCGGCTGATCATCCCGATCATCCTCGCCGTCGTGCTGCTGGTCCTCATGATGCTGCTGCGGTCGGTGGCCGCGCCGCTGATCCTGCTCCTCACGGTCGTGCTGTCGTTCGCCGCGGCGATGGGCATCAGCGCGCTGGTGTTCCACTACGTGTTCGACTTCGCCGGCGCGGACTCCTCGTTCCCACTGTTCGCGTTCGTCTTCCTCGTGGCGCTGGGCATCGACTACAACATCTTCCTGATGACCCGCGTCCGCGAGGAGTCGCTCCTGCACGGCACGCGCCGGGGCGCCCTCATCGGCCTCGCGGCCACGGGTGGCGTGATCACCTCGGCCGGCTTCGTCCTGGCCGGCACGTTCGCCGCGCTGGCCACGCTGCCGATCGTGTTCCTCGCCGAGCTGGGCTTCGCGGTCGCGATCGGCGTGCTGCTCGACACGATCATCGTGCGCTCCGTGCTGGTGACCGCGCTGAACCTCGACATCGGCCGCCACATCTGGTGGCCCAGCCGGCTGGGGCGCGACGACGGCGCCCCGCCGGATCAGCCGCCGAACTCGTCGGAGAGCACGGCGAAGATGCCCGTGTCGGCCCAGGCGCCGCGGAACCAGACGTCCTGACGGAAGTGCGCCTCCTGGCGCATGCCCAGCCGGCGGCACAGCGCGATCGAGGCCTCATTGCGCGGGTCGAGGTCGGCGATCACGCGCCGGAGGCCGAGCCGGTCGAACACCCACCGGATGAGCGCGGTCGCGCCCTCGGTGGCGTAGCCGGCGCCCTGGAAGTCGGGGTGCAGGGTCCAGCCGAGCTCGGCCGTGAGCGCGTCGAGGGACTTCACCCGCAGGTAGAGGTGCCCGAGCATCGCGCCGTCCTCGCGACGCTCGAGGGCGAGCTGGAGGTAGTCGCTCTCGCTGCCGATGCGGTCGGCCCGCGCCCAGTGCTCGACGCGGTCGGCGACCTCCTCGCGGGTGCGCGGCTCGAACAGCATGTACTCGCAGACGTCCTCGCGTGACTGGTACGAGTGCACGGCGTCGACGTCGGCCAGGGTCATGAGCCGCAGCCGAAGCCGCTCGGTCTCGATCGCGGCGAACCTCGCGGGACGGAAGTGGGTGCGGACCTCGGGCAGCTCGAGCATCCGGCCCGCCAGCGGGGCGAGACGGTCGCCGAGCGCGTGGGCCTCCTCGCGGGTGAACCAGCGCGCCTCGGCGATCTCGGCGGCGGCGACGACCTCGCCGTCGAGGCGCAGCGCGAACACGTCGGCGACGAGGTGGTGGTCGGGCTCGTTGGCGGCGTCGGCCTCGAAGCGACCCCACGACGCGAGCTCGTCGGGATCGACGCGGACCTCGAGCTCCTCCTCGAGCTCGCGCACGAGCGCGCCGACCGCCTCCTCCCCCGGCTCGGGCTTGCCACCGGGCTGCATGAACACCTCGGACCCGTGCTTGCGGACCATGAGGATCCGGCCCTGCGCGTCCGTCGTGAATGCGGCCACCACGTGGATCGTGGGCCGGTCGCCGTCGCTCATCTGATCGCCTCCGTGCACCATCCTGCTGGACGGACGGCCGCGCGGTGCCGCACCCCCGGGGCGCCACGTAGAATCGACGCTCGTGACCACCCCACAGAGCCGCGTCCCGGAGAAGCCCGTCCTCGAAGGCCTCGAGGAGAAGTGGGTCGGCGTATGGGCCGATCAGGGCACCTACGCGTTCGACCGGACCAAGACCCGCGACCAGGTGTACTCGATCGACACCCCGCCGCCCACCGTCTCGGGCTCACTGCACGTCGGTCACGTCTTCAGCTACACGCACACCGACCTCATCGCGCGCTACAAGCGCATGCGCGGCCTCGAGGTCTTCTACCCGATGGGCTGGGACGACAACGGCCTGCCCACCGAGCGTCGCGTGCAGAACTACTACGGCGTCCGCTGCGACCCGTCGCTGCCGTACGACCCCGACTTCACGCCGCCGGCCAAGCCCGACCCGAAGAAGCAGATCCCGATCAGCCGTCGCAACTTCATCGAGCTGTGCAACGAGCTCGTCGTCCGCGACGAGCAGGTCTTCGAGAAGCTGTGGCGCACGCTCGGCCTCTCGGTGGACTGGTCGCAGACCTACACCACGATCGGCCACGACGCGCAGGCCACGAGCCAGCGTGCGTTCTTGCGCAACCTGTCGCGCGGCGAGGCCTACAGCCAGGACGCCCCCACCATGTGGGACGTCACGTACCAGACCGCGGTCGCCCAGGCCGAGCTCGAGGCGCGCGACTACCCCGGCCACTACTACCGGGTGGCGTACCACCTGGCCGACGGCCGCAAGGTGCACATCGAGACCACGCGTCCCGAGCTGACGCCCGCCGCCGTCGCGCTCATCGCGCACCCCGACGACGAGCGCTACCAGCACCTGTTCGGCACCACCGCCCACTCGCCGATCTTCGGCGTCGAGGTGCCCGTGCTGGCGCACACGCTCGCGGATCCCGAGAAGGGCTCCGGCATCGTGCACTGCTGCACCTTCGGCGACCTCACCGACGTGCAGTGGTGGCGCGAGTTCGACCTGCCGAACCGCACCGTGATCGGCCGCGACGGCCGCATCCTGCGCGAGACGCCCGAGTGGATCGCGGGCGGCCCCGGCGAGGCCGTGTACGCCGAGCTGGCCGGCAAGACCGCGTTCAGCGCGCGCGAGGCGATGGCCGCCGCGCTCAAGGAGTCCGGCGACCTCGACGGCGAGCCCAGCGCCACCCAGCGCATGGCGAACTTCTACGAGCGCGGCGACAAGCCGCTCGAGATCGTCTCCACGCGCCAGTGGTACATCAAGAACGGCGGCCGCGACGCCGAGCTGCGCCAGCACCTCGTGAGCCTCGGCGACGAGATCGACTGGCACCCCGGCTACATGCAGTCGCGGTACACGAACTGGATCGAGGGCCTCAACGGCGACTGGCTGGTCAGCCGCCAGCGGTTCTTCGGCATCCCGTTCCCGGTCTGGTACCTGCTCGACGCCGACGGCGAGCCCGACTACGACAACCCGATCCTCGCGCCCGAGTTCGACCTGCCGGTCGACCCGGCCTCGCAGGCACCGGCGGGCTTCGACGAGTCGCAGCGCGGCCAGCCCGGCGGCTTCATCGCCGACCCCGACGTCCTCGACACGTGGGCCACCTCGTCGCTGACCCCCCAGCTGATCTGCGGCTGGGAGCGCGACCTCGACCTGTTCGAGCGCACGTTCCCGATGGACCTGCGTCCCCAGGGCCACGACATCATCCGGACGTGGCTGTTCTCCACCGTCGTGCGCTCCAACCAGGAGTTCGGCACGGCGCCGTGGAAGCACACCGCGCTCTCGGGCTTCGTGGTCGACCCCGACCGCAAGAAGATGAGCAAGTCCAAGGGCAATGTCGTCGTCCCCGACGAGATCCTCGAGAAGTTCGGCGCCGACGCCGTCCGCTGGCGTGCCGCCGGCGCCCGCCCGGGCGCCGACTCGCCGTTCGACGAGACGCAGATGAAGGTCGGCCGCCGCCTCGCGATGAAGGTGCTCAACGCGAGCAAGTTCGTCGTGGCGCCGGTCGAGCAGTACGGCCTGGGCGCCGACGCCTCGCTGCTGGACCCCGCACTGGTCACCGAGCCGCTCGACCGCGCGCTGCTCACGGGCCTGCGCGACGTCGTCGAGACGGCCACCGCGCACTTCGAGGCCTACGACTACACGTCGGCGCTCGAGGTCACGGAGAAGTTCTTCTGGGACTTCTGCGACGACTACCTCGAGCTGGTCAAGGAGCGCGCCCGCGGCGAGGACACCGCCGGCACCTCCGCCAAGGCCACGTTCGTGCTGGCGCTCTCGGTGCAGCTGCGCCTGCTCGCGCCGTTCCTGCCGTACGTGACCGAGGAGGTCTGGTCGTGGTGGCAGGAGGGCTCGATCCACCGCGCCGCCTGGCCCGCCCCCGACGCCGACCTCGCGGTCGAGACCTTCGACGCGCGCCTGCTGGCGATCGCGGGCGAGGCCCTCGCGGGCATCCGCGGCGCCAAGTCCACGGCGAAGGTCAGCCAGCGCACCGAGGTCACGGCCGTGTCGGTCACGGGTGACGCCGCCGCGCTCGAGCTGCTCGACGCCGCGCTGCCCGACGTGCGGGCCGCCGGCCGCGTGGTGGGCGAGGTCGTCACCACCGCCGGCGAGGGCGCCCTCGTCGTCGACGCCACGCTCGCCGAGGCCTGAGCCTTCGGACGCCCGTCCGGTCGAACACTGGTCGGGCGTCCGCCGCGCCGCGTAGACTTCCACGAAAAGTCACACAGTCCCACAGGGACGTCGGGGGAGGTCGCGTGTACGCCGCTGAGCGCCAGGTGCTGTTGGCCGAACGGCTGGCCAGTCAGGGGCGGGTCTCCGTCAACGAGCTGGCCGCCGAGCTGGAGGTGTCCACCGAGACGATCCGGCGCGACCTCGCGGTCCTCGAGCGCGCGGGCGCCGCGCGCCGCGTGCACGGCGGTGCGGTGCTCTCCTCGTCCTACTCACGGCTCGAGGCGAGCCTGACACAGCGCACGGGCGAGCGACCCGACCTCAAGGCGCGCATCGCGACCGCCGCGCTGAAGTTCCTCCCCGAGACCGGTGGCAGCGTCCTGCTCGACGGTGGCAGCACGGTGGCCCACCTCGCCGAGGTGCTGCCCACCGATCGCCGCCTCACCGTGCTCACTCACAGCGTCGCGATCGCGCACCAGCTGCTGGGGCACGAGGGCATCGCCCTGCACACCCTCGGTGGGCGCGTGCGAGAGGTCACCGGCGTGGCCGTCGGCCACACCACGGTGGAGGCGCTGCGGGCCACCCGCGCGGACGTCGCCTTCATCGGCACGAACGGCATCGCGCCCGACCACGGCTTCAGCACGCCGGACTCCGAGGAGGCCGCCGTGAAGCACGCGCTGGTCGAGTCGGCGCGCACGCGGGTGGTGCTGGCGGACTCGACCAAGTTCGGCCCGCACCAGGTGTTCTCGTTCGCGGCCCTCACCGATGCCACGGCCGTCGTCACCGACGATGGCGTCAGCGACCGCGGCCGCGCGATGCTCGAGGAGCTCGGCGTCGAGGTCGTCGTCGCCTGACTGCCATCCCCGGGGGACGAGATGTGCTCCATTTTCCACGATTGAAGGGCGTTCAAACGTCGAGAATGGAGCACATCTCGGGACGGGCGGAGGCTACTCGGCGGGCTGGGTGGCGAAGTCGATGCCGGAGTTCTGCAGTCGGTTGATGAGGGCCGAGCCCATCGCGACGGCCGTGGTGGTCTGGCCGGACACCGCGGGCAGGTCGTCGTAGGCCAGGCACATCGCCGACTCGGCCAGCATCTTGGCGGTCTCGGTGTAGCCGGGGTCGCCGCCGCGCACGGTGGTGACGACCTTGGTGTCGCCGCCGGTGCCCACGAGCGTGAGGGTGAACCACGACTTCGCGCGCTCCTCCTCGCTCGGTCCGTCGCCGGCCGACTTGAGCTTGACCAGCAGCGCCCGCACGGGCGGGATCTGCGCGCCCACGGCCACCGCGCCCAGCAGGGGCGCGGCCAGTGCCATCATGCGCCGCGTGCGGAAGTGCGCGTGATGCTCGTACGTGAAGTCGGGGCCGTAGCGGTCGAGGGCGCGCGCCGAGCGCAGCACGATCTGCGGGTCGATCGTGGGCAGCGGCACGCCGAAGCCCTTGGCGGGCGGCTCGGCCCGGCCGACGCCTCCCCCGCCGCGCACGCGCCGGTCGGTGGGACGTCCCTCGCGCGCCCGGCGCTGCTTCGCCGCGGCCCGCGAGCCCCGGAACTGGCCGATCTGCCCGAGCGCCGAGTGATAGGTCCCGGCCGAGAAGCTGGCCTTGGCGCGGATGTAGCCCTTGATCGTGATCGGCGTGCCCGCCGGCAGCTGCTGGACCGTGTAGAGGACGCCGAGGTCGTACGGGATGGAGTCGAAGCCGCAGGCGTGCACGAGCCGGGCACCCGTGGCCTCGGCGGTCTCGTGGTACTTCAGCCACATCTCGTCGACGAACTGCGGCTCACCGGTGAGGTCGACGTAGTCGATGCCCGCCTCGGCCGCGGCCCTGACCGCCGGCTCGCCGTGCTCGAGGTACGGACCGACCGTGCTGATGAGGACGCGCGTGCCCTCGGCCATCGCGGCCATCGAGGACTCGTTCGCCAGGTCGGCGACGACGATCTCCGGCGCGGTGCGGCCCGTGGCGGCGATCCGCTCGGCCACCTGCTCCAGCTTGGCGCGCGAGCGCCCTGCGATCGCCCACGTGGCGTCGGCGGGCAGGTGCACCGCGAGGTAGTCGGCGGTGAGCCCGCCGGTGAATCCGGTGGCCCCGAAGAGGGTGAGATCGACCATGGGTCGACGCTATACCGCGGTCAGCTCGCCTTCTTGTCGGCCTCGTCGTGCGTCAGCACGGTCGGGCTCGCGTGACCACGGACGGTCTCGGCCGTGACGATCACCTTGGCGACGTCCTCACGGCTGGGGATCTCGTACATGACGTCCTGCAGGGCGTCCTCGACGATCGAGCGCAGGCCGCGGGCGCCGGTGTCCCGCTCGAGGGCCAGGTCGGCCATCGCCTCGCACGCCTCCTCGGTGAACTCCAGCTCGACGTCGTCGATCGCGAACAGGCGGATGTACTGCTTCGTCAGCGCGTTGCGCGGCTCGGTGAGGATCGAGACCAGCGCCGGCTTGTCGAGCTTGTTGACCGCCGCGATGACCGGCAGACGGCCGATGAACTCGGGAATCAGGCCGAACTTCAGCAGGTCGGTCGGCACGACCTTCGACAGCTTCTGCGCGTCGTTCTCGTCGACGACGGGCGCGAGGTCGGAGTTGAAGCCGAGCGTCTTCTTGCCGCTGCGCTGCTCGATGATCTGGTCGAGGCCCGCGAACGCGCCACCGACGATGAACAGCACGTTGGTGGTGTCGATCTGGATGAACTCCTGGTGCGGGTGCTTGCGACCACCCTGCGGCGGCACCGAGGCGGTGGTGCCCTCGAGGATCTTCAGCAGCGCCTGCTGCACGCCCTCGCCCGACACGTCGCGGGTGATGGAGGGGTTCTCGCTCTTGCGGCTGATCTTGTCGATCTCGTCGATGTAGATGATGCCCGTCTCGGCCTTCTTGACGTCGTAGTCGGCGGCCTGGATGAGCTTGAGGAGGATGTTCTCGACGTCCTCGCCGACGTAGCCGGCCTCGGTGAGCGCGGTGGCGTCGGCGATCGCGAACGGGACGTTCAGCATCCGCGCGAGGGTCTGCGCGAGGTAGGTCTTGCCACAGCCGGTGGGACCGACCATGAGGATGTTCGACTTGGCCAGCTCGACGGTCTCGTCCTTGTTGATCCGACCGGACGCCTGGGCCTGCACGCGCTTGTAGTGGTTGTAGACCGCGACGGCGAGCGACTTCTTCGCGCCCTCCTGACCCACCACGTAGGTGTTGAGGAACTCGTAGATCTCAGCGGGCTTGGGCAGCTCGCCGAGGCTGACCTCGGCGCCCTCCGCGAGCTCTTCCTCGATGATCTCGTTGCACAGGTCGATGCACTCGTCGCAGATGTAGACGCCAGGCCCGGCGATCAGCTTCTTGACCTGCTTCTGGCTCTTCCCACAGAACGAGCACTTGAGCAGGTCGGCGGTCTCACCAATGCGTGCCATGCGTGTTTCCTGTCGTTTCCTGGCGGTCCCCCCACGATGCCACATGCAGGCATCGTGAGGGACCCGTCAACGGCGTTTGCGTCCGGACGTGTCGCTCAGACCGGGGTCTTGAGCGTCTCGAGGACCTGGTCGATGATCCCGTACTCGACGGCGGCCGGGGCCGTCAGGATCTTGTCGCGCTCGACGTCGCGGCTGACCTCCTCGGGCGTCTTGTTCGACGCCTCGGCGATCATCTTCTCCAGCAGCTCGCGCATGCGGATGATCTCGTTGGCCTGGATCTCCAGGTCGGAGATCTGGCCGCCCGTGCCCTCGGTGTAGGGCTGGTGGATCAGGATGCGGCTGTTCGGCAGCGCGAAGCGCTTGCCCGGCGTGCCGGCGGCGAGCAGCACCGCGGCGGCCGAGGCGGCCTGGCCCAGGCAGAAGGTCTGCACGTCGGGCTTGACGTAGCGCATCGTGTCGTAGATCGCCGTCAGCGCGGTGAACGAGCCGCCGGGGCTGTTGATGTAGATGCTGATGTCGCGGTCGGGGTCCATCGACTGCAGGCACAGCAGCTGCGCCGTGACGGCGTTGGCGACGTCGTCGCTGATCGGGGTGCCGAGGAAGATGATGCGGTCCTCGAAGAGCTTCGCGTACGGGTCGATCCGGCGGAAGCCGTAGGACGTGCGCTCTTCCCACTGGGGAATGTAGTAGCTCATCGCGACACCTTCCTGGAGAGGCGACGGTAGGTCGGCGTCGCGATTCGGAGTCCTGAATTGATCACTCGCTGGCGCTCGCTCATCGGACGTCTCCTGCCGTGTTGACGATCTCGTCGATCAGGCCGTACTCCTTGGCCTGCGCGGGCGTGAACCAGCGGTCGCGATCGGCGTCGGCCTCGATCTGCTCGACGCTCTGACCGGTGTGCTGGGCCTGCAGCTCGTTGAGCTGCTTCTTCAGCAGGATGGACTGCTCGGCCTGGATCTTGACGTCCGACGCCGAGCCGCCGATGCCGCCCGAGGGCTGGTGCATCATGATGCGCGTGTGCGGCAGCGCGTAGCGCTTGCCCGCGGTGCCGGCGGCGAGCAGGAACTGGCCCATCGAGGCGGCCAGGCCCATGCCGACGGTGACGATGTCGTTCGAGATGAACTGCATCGTGTCGTACATCGCCATGCCCGCGTCGACGGAGCCGCCGGGGCTGTTGATGTAGAAGAAGATGTCGGCCTCGGGGTCCTCGGCGTTGAGCAGCAGCAGCTGCGCGCAGATCGCGTTCGCGTTCTGGTCGCGGACCTCCGAGCCGAGGAACACGATGCGTTCCTTCAGCAGACGGTTGTAGATGTGTCCGTCGAGGTCGGAGGGACCCGCCTCGACGGCCATCTGGGGGCTCATGGGTGCGTTCACGTCTTTGACCCTAGACCGCCGAGACGACGCAGACACGCGCCCGGCACCCATGTTCGCCATCGGCGTACAGGCTCCTCTCAGGCGACGTGCGCCTCGACCTCGGCCGAGATCGCCGCGAGGGTGCGGACCATCCCCTCGAGCAGCTCGTCGTCGTGGCTCTCGATGCCGCCCAGGGCGAGGGTGGCCACGACCCGGCTCAGCAGGCTGCGGCGCCCACCCGCGAGGTCACGGCGCAGCGTGAGCCTGGTGCCCCCGGCCTCCGGGTCGAGGCGATAGCTCCAGCGCGCGGCGGGTCCGTAGACGTGAAAGGCGAGGCGCTGCGGCCGGACCACGTCGACGTAGCGGCTCACCGTGGGCCAGGCGAAGCCCTTGCGCTTGTTGAGGTTGAGCGAGACCTGGTTGTGGCTCAGCCGGCGCGGGTAGAACAGCTGCGCCCACGTCTCGGGGCTCCAGCGGCGCATGCGGCGCTGGTCCTTCAGCACGTCCCAGACCTTCTCGGGCGGGGCCGCGACGAACGTGGAGGTCTCGAGCGGCGGGACTCCCCCGCTCAGGCTTTTCCCGCGAGGTCACCGCTCTCGGCCGCGGCCTTGATGCGCTCGAGGGTCTGGCGCATGCCCTGCTCGAGCTCGACCTCGAAGTTGTCGGTGCCGCCCAGGACGCGCTGGGTGAGGAAGTTCGACAGGTTCGACACGCCGTGCGGGGCGTGGCGGCTCTCGGTGAGGCGGGTGCCGCCGGCGGCCGTGGGCTCGAGGTCGTACGACCACACCGTGCCGTTCTCGGCGATCTTGAACGCGAACCGCTTCCCGGGCACGAACTCCTTCACCTTGGAGCGGGTGGGCCAGAACAACGGGCCGCGGCGGTTGACATTGATCGTGGTGGTGCCGACGCCGACGGGTCCCTTGCCGCGGACGATCATCTTGCGGCACTGCGGGCTCCAGCGCGGCATCTGCGCCGGGTCGCTGACCAGGTGCCAGACGACCTCGGGCGGCGCCTCGATGTCGATGGTCGCCGAGATCTCCTCGCGGTTGGCCATGGTGGTCTCCCCTCGTCGTGCGGTCGTTGCCACGGGAGCCTAGTGGACCGTGACAGCAGAACTGTCACATGGGGGTGACCCCGCTCACAGTGTGGGCGGTCAGGACTCGAGCTGGCGCACCCGGCGCGGCCGCGCGTTGACCCACGAGACCAGCCAGTCGGCGATGCGCGGATGGTTCAGCAGCGCGAGGTGGTGGGCCGACGGGAGGTACTCCAGTCGCGCGTGCGGGACGACCGGTCCGTGCCGCCCGATCCCGGCCGAGGACGAGAAGTGCACGATGAGGTCGCCCAGCACCGCGCTGAACGGGTGGCGCTGCGTCGCGCCCACCGTGGCGGCGACGAAGTGGTACTCCGCGTGCGCGAGCGGAGCCGCCGCGATCCGGTCGAGGCCCCAGCGCGCCGTGAGGTCCTGTCCCTCCCACTCGTCGGCCGTGATGTAGCCGTGGCGCAGGTCGACGATGCCCGCCGACCGCGCGTCGAGGATCGCGCCGAACGGCGTGGACTGCGGCCAGATGCGCAGGATCCGCGAGCCCAGGTGCGCGGCCTTCTCCAGGTTGGCGCCCGCGTGCGGCGTGCCCAGGCAGACCACGTCGCTGACGCGGTGCGCCCAGCCGTGACCCGCGACCGTGGCGCGGTTCGTGGCCGCGCGCACGACGAGCCCTCCCATCGAGTGACCGACCAGCGTGATCCGCTCGACCGCCACGGGCCACGCGCCCATGAGCTGTTCGAGCAGCTCGTCGAGGTGCTGGCCGTTCTCCGAGACGTGCAGGCCGGTGTTGTAGCGCAGCAGGACCGGGGTGGCGTCGGTGTCGGCGGCCACCCGGTCGGCGTACGTGGGCCGGTCGCGGCCGCGCCCCCAGGACTCCTCGTTCTCGCACAGCCCGTGGACGAGGACGACGAGGTGGCTCGTGGCGTCGGGGTACGCCTGGCGCAGCTTCCACGGCGTCGCCGGAATGTCGGCCCCGGCGTGCCGCAGCGACATCGTGATCGCCTGCGGGTCGCCGAGGAGACGCAGCTCGTCGCCGATCAGGCCGTTCACCGCGGAGCGGACCTGCCGTCCGAGGCGCGTGCCGTCGACCGGAGCCCCCACGCCGCGCGCCGCCAGCGACCGTGCCGCGCCGCCCGATCGTCGCAGGACCGCCGAGAGCGAGCCGTAGACCGAGCCCGCGACCGCGTCGTGCACGGCCTCGGGGACCCGGCTGCCGACGATCCGCGTCGCGCCGAAGGCCCGACGAGCGACGGCGGCGTGCACGTCGCGCACGGTGCCGAGCACGAGGCGGTCGCCGTACTCGAGCGCGAGCGCGGCGACGTCGGTCGTGCGCGCCGTCGGGGACATGGCCCCATGGTGCCGCACTCCCCCGCGTCGCAGCCACGCGATCTCGGACCGTGAACGGCAGCCGCCCCCGCGAGCCGGGGCTCGCGGGGGCGGGATCACCGTGGGGTGGAGGACCTCAGAAGATCCAGCCGCAGTTCGAGCTGAAGCCCTTTCCCGCGATGAGGTCGTTGAAGAATCCGACCGCCTGACCGCTGCCCTCGTACCCGGAGGCGACGTGAGTGGGGGCGAACAGCGTGCTGTACGAGATCTTCGATCCCTTCGCGCACCAGTCCTTGGCGGCCTGCTTGACGGTCGCGTTCGGGATGACGTCGTCGGCCCACGACGACGTCACCTTGAACGGCACGTCGATCTTCTTCGACCCGAGCTTCAGCTGACCGAGCCGAGCCGCGATGTCCGCCCGCGACAGGTAGGACGTGATCGTCTTGCCCTCCTTGGTCAGCGTCTTGGTGTCGAGCCAGCCGCTCGGCAGGCTCTCGGGCAGGCAGCCGTAGTCGGTGTCGGCGCCGTCGAGCAGCTTCTGGCCCGCCGCATTGGTGAGGTCGCGGATGCCCAGCTCGGGGTACGTGACGTCGAGCATCTTGACCGCGAAGAGCATGAACGTCTGGTACGGACCGTGCTCGATGTTCTTCGCGATCGCTCCGAGGTCGACCGTGGGAGCCGTGGCGTGACCGCCCTTGATCCGCAGCTCGGGCGCGTAGGTCGGGGCCAGCTCGAGCGCGCCGGCCGTGGCTCCGCCGCCCTCGGAGAAGCCCTGGAGGAACACCGGAGCGGTCTTGGAGTAGCCGAGGTTCTGCGCCGCGCGCACCACGTCGAGCGCGTTCTGGCCCAGCGCGACGTTGTTGGCGTACGGGTGGGTGCCGGGCGTGCCCAGACCCTCGTAGTCGGTCATGGCGACGGCGTAGCCGGCGTCGTAGAACTGCTTGAGCCAGTTGCCGTCGTAGAGCTGCGCGGTCGCCACGAGCTTGCTCGGCGCGCAGCGGTCGTTGAGTCCCTGGGTGCCCGGGCTCAGCGAGATGATCGGACGCTCGCCGCCCTTCGTCCAGGCGGCCTTGGGGACGATGACCGTGCCCGTGACGGCGGTCTTGTTGCCCTTCGCGCCGGTCGAGACGTACTGGACCTTGGTGACGGTGGCGTCGGCCTTGCCGCCGAGGGCGTCGAGGGCGTAGGTGCCGGGCGCCTGCTTGAGGATCGTGCCGGGGCTCGCCGAGATGGTCGCCGGCGGGGTGTAGACGTCCTCGGCGGCCTGCGCCGGTGAGGACAGGGAGGTCACCGCGAGCGCGGCGACGGCTGCGGCCGCGAAGGTCGCGGCGAAGGGGCGTGGGTTCACATTCACTCCTGAGCGTCGTTGGTGGGAGAACGACCTGTAACCGATAGTTACAGTAACGAGGAGTTACGTTCTCGTGTGAAGTGGATCACGTCAAGCCCCCGTCCCACGAACTCCCCCTCACGCGAGAGAGCCGGCACCCCGAGGGGTACCGGCTCTCTCAGCGGGGTGGGACGGGCCCACCGGGGATCACTGCTCCTCGGACGCCTCGTCCTCGTCGCTGCCGATCGTGCCGTCGGCGCGCAGGTTCTTCAGGTCGACGGCGTTGCCGGACTTGTCGGTGACCTTCGCGGACTCGACCAGCGCGGCGAGCGCCTTCCCGCGCAGCACCTCGCTGATCATCTCGGGCACGTGATTGTGCTCCATGATGTGCTGGATGTACGAGTTCGGGTCCTCGCCGGACTGCTGGGCGCGGCGCATGATGTGCTGGCTCAGCTCGTCGTTGTCGAGCGGGTACTCGTTCTCCTCGACCAGCTGGTCCAGGACGAACTGGGCCACGATCGACTCGCGGACGTCGCGCTCCAGCTCGGACTCGAACTCCTCGACGGTCTTGCCGTCCTCCTGGTCGTTCAGGTAGTCCTCGAGCGTCAGGCCGGCCATCGCGAGCTGCTGGTCCATCTGCTGACGACGGTTGGCCAGCTCACCCTCGGCGAGGCCCTCGGGCATCGGCGCCTCGATCTTGGAGACGAGCTCCTCGAGGACGAGGTCGCGGGCCTCGGCGGCCTGCTCGATGCGCTTGCCGCGCGTGAGGCGCTCGACGAGGTCGGCGCGGAACTCGTCCATGGTGTCGAAGTCCGACGCCATCTGGGCGAACTCGTCGTCGAGCTCGGGCAGCTCGGTCTGGCGCACGTCCTGCAGCGTGACGGTGACGTCGACCTCGTCGCCCTTCAGCTCGCCACCGACCAGGGTGGTGGAGAAGGTCTTCGACTCGCCCTTCGACAGACCGGTCACGGCCTCGTCGAGACCGTCGAGCATCGTGGCCTTGCCGATGACGTAGGGCAGACCCTCGGCCTGCGCCTCGTCGATCAGCGAGCCGTCCTTGTTGGCGGCGGAGAGGTCGATCGAGATCGAGTCGCCCTCGGCGGCCGGGCGGTCGACCTCGGTGAAGGTGGCGAAGCGCTCGCGCAGCTGGTCGAGCTGCTCGTTGACGTCCTCGTCGGCGACCTCGATGTCCTGGACCGTGACCTCGATCTGCGAGGCGTCGGGGATCTCGAGCGTGGGACGCACGTCGAGCTCGGCGGTGACCTCGATGGTCTCGCCGTCCTCGAACTTCGTCAGGTCGATCTCGGGCTGGCCGAGCGGCGTCGTGTTGGTCTCCTGCAGAGCGGCGGTGTACCAGCCCTGGAGTGCGGAGTTGAGAGCCTCGTCCAGGACGGCGCCACGGCCGACGCGCTGGTCGATGATCGCCGCGGGGACCTTGCCCTTGCGGAAGCCGGGGACCTGGATCTGCGCACCGATGGTCTTGTAGGCCTTGTCGAGGTTCGGCTTGAACTCCTCGAACGGCACCTCGATGGTCAGCTTGACCCGGGTGGGGCTCAGCGATTCGGTGCTGCTCTTCACGTGTTGACTCCTGCGTCGGTGGGCTCTCGGACAGCCCACGGAGTCCTCACGCAGGCCAGCGTCCAGTCTACGGGGCGCCCGTGGTGGCGGGTCAAACGGGCTGCCGCGCGCGGGCCTACACTGATCGGTGCCTCCGGGATGTGGCGCAGCTTGGTAGCGCACCTGCTTTGGGAGCAGGGGGCCGCAGGTTCGAATCCTGTCATCCCGACCATGGTCCGCGCACCGAGCGAGGACGCGCCCCGCTCGTCCGCGCCGCCTAGGCTGTCAGCATGACGACCGACTCGGCGACCGGACGGGTGGTCCACGCCCGCGTGGTCGACGAGCCCCTCGACGTGGGCGAGCACCTCGCCGCCGTCGCCGGGCCCGCACACGGGGCGATCGACGTCTTCGTCGGCACGATCCGCGACCACGACCCCGATGCCGACGCCTCCGTCGTGCGCCTGGAGTACGAGGCCCACCCCGACGCCGAGGGCATGATGAACGCGCTCGCGGGGCAGGTCGCGCTCAACACGGGCGCCACGGTCGCGATCTCGCACCGCTACGGCACGCTCGGGGTCGGCGACGTCGCCGTCGTGATCGCCAGCGCCGCGCCGCACCGCCGGGAGGCCCTCGAGGCCACGCGTGCCCTCATCGAGCTGATCAAGACCGAGGTGCCGATCTGGAAGCGCCAGACCGACGCCGAGGGCCGGTCGGACTGGGTGGGCCTGTGACCCTCGTCGACGGCTTCGGCCGCGTGCACCGCGACCTGCGGATCTCGCTCACCGACAAGTGCTCGCTGCGGTGCACCTACTGCATGCCCGCCGAGGGCGTGCCGTGGATCGAGCGCGACAGCATCCTCACCACCGACGAGCTCGAGCGCGTCGCCCGGGTGTGCGTCGGACTCGGTGTCACGTCGATCCGACTCACCGGCGGCGAGCCGCTCGTGCGCAAGGACGCCGTCGAGGTCGTGCGCCGGCTGGCGGCCCTGGGCCCCGAGGTCTCGATGACCACCAACGGCCTGCGTCTGGCCGAACTCGCCGAGCCGTTGAAGGAGGCCGGCCTGTCGCGCCTGAACATCTCGATCGACACGCTCGACCGCGAGCGGTTCGCCCAGCTCACCCGCCGCGACCGGCTCGACGACGTGCTGGCGGGGATCGATGCCGCGCGCGAAGCCGGGTTCACGCCGCTCAAGCTCAACGCCGTCGCGATGCGCGGGGTCAACGAGGACGAGCTCGTCGACCTCGTCGAGTTCGCGGTCGGCAAGGGCGCCCAGCTGCGGTTCATCGAGCAGATGCCGCTGGACGCCGGCCACACGTGGGACCGCGCCGCAATGCTGAGCGGCGAGGAGATCCTCGCGCAGCTGCGCACGCGCTGGCGTCTCGATCCCGTGCCCGGCCGCGGCTCCTCCCCCGCCGACACCTGGTCGCTCGACGGCGGGCCGGGAACGGTCGGCGTGATCGCCTCGGTCACCGCTCCGTTCTGCGCGGCCTGCGACCGCATCCGGATCACCGCCGACGGTCACGTGCGCAACTGCCTCTTCGCGCGCGACGAGTCCGACCTCGTGCCCGTCCTGCGCGGCGGCGGCAGCGACGAGGACCTCGAGCGGATCGTCACGGCGTCGATCGCGGCCAAGCGCGCGGGCCACGGGATCGACTCGCCCACCTTCGTGCAGCCCGACCGCCCCATGAGCGCCATCGGCGGCTGATCGGCTCAGCCCCCGGCGTAGGGCGGGAGGACGTCCACGGTGCCGCCCTCGGGGATCGGGGTGGAGCGCTCGGTCGTGCGCGTGCCCTCCAACAGCACCGAGCAGCGCGTCAGCACCGGCCCGAGGTCGGTGAAGCGCCGCGAGAGGTCATCGAGCAGCTCGCCGATCGTGGCGGCCTCGGACGTCGTCTCGGAGAGTTCCGCGGCCTCGCGGGCGGCGGCGAACAGGCGCACTCGGACCGGTTGCATGCAGCCAAACTAACCTCCGCGAGGGCTGGCCACGATCCGGCGAGCGGGTAGCGTCGACTCGGTGAGCCGTTCCAGCCTTCCCGAGCTCCTCGTCGAGCGGGCCCGCGGGCGAGCCCCGGTGTGCGGCGTCACCCGCGTCATCGCGATCGACGGACGCAGCGGCTCGGGCAAGACGGCGCTGGCCCTCGACGTCGCCGACCTGACCGGTGCGCCGATCCTGCACCTCGAGCGGCTCTACCCCGGCTGGCACGGCCTCGCGCGCACCCCCGCGATGGTGCGCGCCCTGCTCGCGGACCTGGCCATCGGCGAGGTCGGCCGCGCCCGGCTGTGGAACTGGGAGCGCGACGAGCCGGGCAGGTGGCTCTCGCTGCGGCCGACCCCCGAGCTGATCATCGAGGGCGTCGGCGCCGGTGCCACCGTGCTGCGCCCGTTCCTCAGCCACCTGGTCTGGCTCGAGGCGCCCGAGGACCAGCGTCGAGAGCGGGCGCTCGCCCGCGACGGCGCGACCTACGAGCCGTGGTGGGACGTATGGGCCGCGCAGGAGGAGGAGTACCTCGCCTCGGACCACACCCGCGAGGTCGCCGACCTCATCGTGTCGACGGGTGCCTGACGCCGACGGGGTCTGTGGCATCATGGACGTGGCGCTCCGGCGCCGCGCGGACGTAACTCAATGGCTAGAGTCCCTGCCTTCCAAGCAGGATGTTGCGAGTTCGAATCTCGTCGTCCGCTCCACCGCCGCCGCGGGATCAGTCCCGCGGCCGCCGCACGAGGGCCACGACGGCCCGCACCGCCAGGAACGCGATCCAGGCGCCGCCGAACACCACGAACACCCAGCCCTTCTCGGGGTCGCTCGTGCTGGTCAGGATGAACACGCCCATCAGCAGCACGGCCACGCACGTGACCAGCAGGGCCCACGAGGAGAGCGGCGCGCGCGGGGTGTCGTCCATGCCAGCACCCTACGACCCGGTCACGACGGGCGAGTCAGTCCGGCAGCCGATGCAGGATCAGCACGGCGCGGTCGTCCTCGCCGGGCTCGGTCTGGCCGAGGATGCGCGCGGGGGCGCCGTCCATGCCCTGGCTGATCGCGATCCTCGCCGCGCCCCGGAGCCACTCGATGCCGACCGCGAGGTCGAGCGTGCGGGTCTCAACGACGCCGTCGGTGTAGAACATCAGCGCCTCGCCCGGCTCGATCACGCCGGTGGACCCGCGGAACTCGGGCCGGTCGATGATGCCGAGCGCCAGGCCGCGGGCGCCGGTGACGGTCCACTCCTGCTGGTCGGGCTTCCACTGCATCGCCGGCGGGTGGCCCGCGTTGAGCAGCTCGTAGCCGCCGGTCTCGAGGTTGACGAGCACGTGGACGGCGGTGGCGAAGCCCTCGTCCCACGACTGGCGCAGCAGGTAGTCGTTGCCCGCGGCGAACAGGCCCACGGGCGGCAGCGAGCCGATCAGACCGCCGAGAGCTCCCGCGAGCTGCAGCGACTGGGTGCCCGCGGAGACGCCCTTGCCGCACACGTCGACGAGGACCATCTCGAGGTACTTCTCGTCCTTGGACAGGTTGGCGACGAGGAAGTCACCGGCGAACTTGGCCGAGCCGGCCGACTCCATCGCCGACTCGCTGACCCAGCCCTCGGGCAGCTTCGGCACGGCGCCCTGGGCCTGCAGGCGGTCGCGCAGCTCCATCAGCATCGCCTCGCCCAGCGCGGCGGGGAGACCGGAGCGGGTGCGCGACGAGCTGTAGAGCAGGATGCCGGCGCCGATGTACACGGCCAGCAACGACGCCGGACGGGCGGAGTTCCAGCCGCTGTCGAGCGTGTAGACCAAGGACGACACCGTGGCGGCGAACAGCACGATGAACGTCAGCGAGGCCTGGGGCCACCACTGCAGCAGCATCCCGCCCACGATGATCGGCAGGATGAACATCGTGCTGGGCATGATCGCGTACCAGGTCAGGCTCACGATGAACATGACGACGGTGACCAGCAGCAGGGCCGCCAGGACCGCCATCTGTCCGTCCTTGGAGCCCGAGCGCCATTCGCGGGCGTTCGAGGACAGATAGCGACCGACCGGGTCGCGTCTGAGGCCTCGCACCGTGCTCACGGACCGACCTTATCGGCGCCGCTGGCAGCGCGGACACCAGAACAGGTTTCTGGCGGCCAGAACCTCGGTGCGGACCTTGGTCCCGCAGACGTGACAAGGACGTCCGTCGCGCCGGTAGACGTAGACCTCGCCACCGTGATCGTCCTCGCGCGGCGGCCGTCCCATGGCCTCGGGCTCATGCTCGGGACGCACCGTGTCGATGCGTCCGGTGCGCACGCCCTCCCCCATCAGGTCGACCAGGTCGGACCAGATGGCGAGGAACGTGCTGGGCCGCAGGTCGCGCCCCGGCGTCTTCGGGTCGAGGCGGTGACGGAAGAGGACCTCGGCGCGGTAGACGTTGCCGACGCCGGCGATGACGCGCTGGTCCATCAACAGCGTGGCGATCGGCGCCCGCGAGCGCGCCACCAGCGCGGCGGCGCGCTCGACGTCGGCGTCCGGGTCGAGCGGGTCCTCGCCGAGGCGGGCCAGCACGGCCTCGACCTCGCCGGGCGTGAGCAGCTCGCAGGCCGTGGGGCCGCGCAGGTCGGCGGTGACGCGGTCGGAGGCCAATCTCCAGCGGACTTGGCCGACGACCGGGGGCTCGGGGTCCTCGACGAACGCGAACGACCCGTACAGGCCGAGGTGCACGTGCGCCTGTTGCTCGGTGCCGGAGAAGGCGACGAACAGGTGCTTGCCGTGTGCCGTGGCCTCGACGAGCTCGCGGCCGTCGAGCCCTGCCGCCGCCTCGAAGCGGCCCTGCGGGCTGGTCGACCGCACGCTCTTTCCTCCGAACGTGCCGGTCAGGTCGAGCGCGAGCCGGTGGAGGGTGTGACCCTCAGGCACGGAGCTCGACCTGCCCGTGCCCGTTCCTCACAGGCTGCCCTTCTCCTCGTACTCGGCGAGCAGGTCGATGCGGCGCTGGTGGCGGTCGGCCTGGCTCCACTCGGTGGTGAGGAACGCCTCGACGATCTGCTCGGCCTCCTCGACCGTGTGCATGCGCGCGCCGATGCCCATGACCTGGGCGTTGTTGTGCTGGCGGGCGAGCTGGGCGGTCTCGACGCTCCAGGTCAGCGCGCAGCGGATGCCGGGGACCTTGTTCGCGGCGATCTGCTCGCCGTTGCCCGAGCCGCCGATGACGATGCCGAGCGAGCCCGGGTCGTCGACGACACCCTGGGCGGCGTCGATGCAGAACGGCGGGTAGTCGTCGAGCTCGTCGTAGGCGTGGGCGCCGTGGTCGACGGGCTCGTGCCCGTGCTCCTGCAGCCAGGTGACGAGGTGGTTCTTGAGTTCGTAGCCGGCGTGATCGGCACCGAGGTGGACGCGCATGCGGCCATTCTCGCAGGTGGGGTCAGCCCCGGACCATCGGCGTGTGGGCCATCTCGTGCACCCACGCGGCGAAGGCCCGGGCGGACTCGTCGCCCTCGAACTCGCCTAGCACGCGCACCTTCAGCTCGCGCCGGCGCTCGGCCAGCGGGTCGCGGTGCAGCATCTCGTCGAGCACCTCGGGCAGGCCCGTGAGGTCGCGGTCGACGACGTACGCGCCCGCGGCCACGGGGACCGCGTCGACGAACTCGTCGAGATCGTGGACCATGCTCACCATCAGGTACGGCTTGGCCGAGGCGAGCCAGTCCGAGACGACGCTGGACACGTCGGACACCAGCGCGTCGACGCTGTTCATGCACTCGGCGATCGACCACTCGCGGACCGCTTGCTCACCCCACACGTGACGCCCCGGCGTGGCGCGGTCGTCGTGGTCGGCCTGCAGGATCGCGTTCAGCTCGACGAGACGCTTCGACCAGTACGGGTCGCGCAGGAACACCGGGTGCGGCCGGAACACGACGTCGGCGCCGGCGTCGAGCAGGGCGCGCAGGATCCGGTCGGCCACCTTCATGGACGAGAAGTCGGTCATGCTGCCGTTGCCGATCCACGTGGGCGCGTAGAGCACCGTGGGTCGTGCGACCTCGGTGACGGGCGTGGAGGCGGGCAGGACGTCGCCCGACTGGGGGCGGCCCAGCAGCACGAAGCGCTCGCGCGGGATCTCCACACCGTGCCGGGCATAGCGCTCGACGGCGGCCTCGCCCGACGCGACCAGCACGTCGAACCGCTGGTGGCGCGAGTGGTGGCTGCCGGACTTGTCGGAGTCACCGTGGCCGAGCCACACGTGGCGCACCGAGCGGATGCCGATGAGCTTGAGGTGGCCGGGGGCGTTGTGCACGTAGAAGAAGGTCGTGAGGCTCGGCACCGTGAGGACCCGCATGTCTCCGAGGACGTCGGAGCCGGCGGAGATCCACGGCATCCGTGGCTGGATCGCGGCCCGCAGCTCGGCGCAGTAGTGGCTGCGCAGGCCGACGATGACGCCGCGGTCGCCCGACGCCAGCAGGTGCGACTCCCACATCCCGACGTGGATGGGGCCGCCGCCGTAGCCGCCGTAGCCGAGGGCGAAGCGGGGCTCGAAGTCCGCGAGCGCGCGACGGAGCGTGCGGCGGGCCCGCCAGAGGACGAGCTTGTCGGCCAGCACCGGCGTCGCGGCCGCGGCCAGCAGCACGAGCAGGAGGAGGACCACGGCGGTCGGCGCGAAGGCGACGGCGAGGGCCAGCACAGCTCCGAGCCAGCGCACGGCGACCACGAAGGGGCCGCGGTCGGGCGGGTCGGGAGCGGGGCACGTCTCGGGCTCGGGCACTCCCGGAAGGCCGTGGACGTGCGGCGGCGTGGCCGGGCGCAGCATCGCGGCGCGCACCAGCAGGGCGCCGACCACCGCGGCGGCCACGCCGGCGAGCAGCGATCCGTCGAGCGCCACGCGCACCAGAACGGCCACCACGGCGACGAGGACGATCGCGGCGGTGGAGCCGGCGAACCAGCGGTCTCGGGTGGGGACGTCGGTGCGGAAGCGGTGACGCACGTCGTCGAGCCAGCGGTCGCGGCGTCGGCGCACCCGCTCCAGCAATGTCGACATCGCACCCAACCTAGCGCTTGGACCGCGGGCCCCGGCGCCCCTCTCCCGCGCCCCTCGCCCAACTTTTGTGACGGCTTGCGGATGGTCTGAGGCTTCTCGACCGAATCTCGTCACAAAAGTCGGGGGTTGGGTCGGCACGGGCGGCCGAGGCGGCGCGAGGGCCTCAGTCGAAGATCGGCTCCCGCGTGCGCGTGCGCTTGAGCTCGAAGAAGCCGTCGTAGGACGCGAGGGCGCGGGCGCCGTCGAACACGGTGCCGGCCTGCTCGCCCTTGGGCGCCGGCGAGACGACCGGGCCGAAGAACGCGGTGTCGCCGATCGCGATGACGGGCGTGCCGACCTCCTGGCCGACGCGGTCGATGCCGTCGTTGTGCGAGGCGCGCACGGCGTCGTCGAGCGAACTGTCGTCGGCCGCATCCGCGAGCTCGACGGGCAGACCGGCCTCGGCCAGCGCCTCCTCGTACATCGCGCGGTCGAACTCACGACCTTCGTTGTGGCGACGGGTGCCGAGCGCCGTGTAGAGGTCACGCAGCACCTCGTTGCCGTGCTGCTGCTCGGCCGCGATCGCCAGGCGCACCGGGCCCCACCCGCGCTCGATCATGTCCTTGTACTCCTGCGGCACGTCCTTGTCCTCGTTGAGCACGGACAGGCTCATGACGTGGAAGGAGGTGCGGACGGGACGGACCTTCTCGACCTCGAGCATCCAGCGGGAGGTCATCCAGGCCCAGGGGCAGAGCGGGTCGAACCAGAGGTCGACGGTCTCGGTGGTGGTCATGTCCGGTCCAACACCGGATGACCCTCCCGCATTTCCTCCACCAGCGAGGCGACCACGGCGTCGAGCTCGCCGCGGTTCTGGGCGGCCACGGCGCGCTGACGCTGGTAGGAGGCGCCGCCGGCCCGCATGATGTCGCGGATCCCCTGCAGCTCCTCGGTGCAGTCGAGGTCGGCCGCGACGGGCTCGAGCTGGACCAGCAGGCGCTCGAGGTCGTCGGTGACGAGCTCCTCGCGGGCGTCGCGGTCGAGGATGAGGATCGCGTCCATGCCGTACCGCGCGGCGCGCCACTTGTTCTCCTGCACGAACCACGACGGGATCGACGGCAGCTCGCGCCCTGCGTCGAGCTCGCGCGAGTGGAACTCGACGAGGCAGTGCGTGAGGGCGGCGATGCTGGCCAGCTCGGACATCGTGGGGATGCCGTCGCAGATGCGCATCTCGAGGGTGCCGAACTTCGGCGACGGCCGGATGTCCCAGCGGATCTCGTCGAAGTGGTCGATCACGCCGGTGTGCATCATGTCGTCGACGTACTGCTCGAGCTCGTGCCACTGGTCGAACTGGAACGGCAGGCCCGCGGTGGGCAGCTGCTGGAACATGAGGGCGCGGTTCGAGGCGTAGCCGGTGTCCTGGCCGCCCCAGAACGGGCTGGAGGCGCTGAGCGCCAGGAAGTGGCCGTAGTGCGTGAGCATCGCGCGGCTGATCGGCAGCACCTTGTCGCGGTCCTCGATGCCGACGTGCACGTGGACGCCGTAGATGAGCATCTGGCGGCCCCACCACTGGGTGCGGTCGATCAGGGTGGCGTAGCGCTCCTTGTCGGTGACCTTCTGCTGGGTCCACCGGGCGAAGGGGTGCGTGCCGGCGCACATCAGCTCGACCCGCAGCGGGTCGGTGACCTCGCGCAGCCGCTCGATGCTGCGGCCGAGATCGTCGGTGGCCTCGCGCACCGTGCGGCACACGCCGGTGACGACCTCGACGGTGTTGAGGAGCAGCTCCTGCTTGATGTGCGGGTGGTCCTCGCCGTTCCCCGGAGCGACGGCGTCGAGCACCGTCTGGGCCACCTGGCGCAGGTCGCCGGAGTCCTGGTCGACCAGCGCCAGCTCCCACTCGACTCCGATCGTCGATCGCTCGGAGGCGGCGAAGGGGATGTGCATTCCTCCATCCTGCACGACTCGTCGGACCATGCCGCGACGAAAGCGCCCCGTGTGACCCAGATCGTGCCGCGGCCTGACTGTGACAGTGGGGGTGCCCAGTGCAAGAGTGGGCACCATGCCCGGTACCAACCTCACCCGCGAAGAAGCCCGCCAGCGCGCGACCGTCGTCTCCGACCCCCAGTACGACGTGCAGCTCGACCTCACCCTGGACGGCGAGCGCTTCGGCTCGGTCACCACCCTGACCTTCGCCGCCCAGCCCGGTTCGGCCACGTTCGTCGACCTGGTCGACGGCGAGCTGACCTCGATCACGCTCAACGGTCGCGAGCTCGACCTGTCGGCCTACGCCGACAGCCGCATCGCGATCGATGGGCTCGAGGCGCAGAACGAGCTCGTCGTCACGGGCACGTGCCTGTACTCGCACTCCGGCGAGGGCCTGCACCGCTTCGTCGACCCCACCGACGACAAGGTGTACCTCTACACGCAGTTCGAGGTGCCGGACGCCCGCCGCGTGTTCGCCACGTTCGAGCAGCCCGACCTCAAGGCGCAGTTCACCTGCCACGTCACCGCGCCGGCGCACTGGAAGGTCGTCTCCAACTCCCCCACGCCCGAGCCGGTCGTGCTCGACGGGGGCAGCGCCGTGTGGCACTTCGAGCCCACGAAGACGATGAGCACCTACATCACCGCGCTGGTCGCCGGCGACTACCACGAGGTGCGCGACACCTACGCCGGCGAGTACGGCCAGATCCCCCTCGGCGTGTTCTGCCGCCAGTCGCTCGTGCCGTACCTCGATGCCGACGACATCCTGCTCATCACCAAGCAGGGCTTCGAGTTCTTCGAGGGCGCGTTCCAGATGGGCTACCCCTTCGGCAAGTACGACCAGCTCTTCGTGCCGGAGTACAACATGGGCGCGATGGAGAACGCGGGCTGCGTGACCTTCCGCGACGAGATGATCTTCCGCAGCCGCCAGACGGTCTCGGCCTACGAGCAGCGCGCGAACACGATCCTGCACGAGATGGCCCACATGTGGTTCGGCGACCTCGTCACCATGAAGTGGTGGGACGACCTGTGGCTCAACGAGTCGTTCGCCGAGTTCGCGGCGCACCACTCCTCGGTGAAGGCCACGCGCTTCACCGAGGCCTGGACCGGCTTCACCAACAGCCGCAAGAACTGGGCCTACCGCCAGGACCAGCTGCCCACCACGCACCCGATCGCCGCGGACAACTACGACCTGCACGCGGTCGAGGCGAACTTCGACGGCATCACCTACGCCAAGGGCGCCTCGGCGCTCAAGCAGCTGGTGGCGTGGGTCGGCGAGGACGACTTCTTCGCCGGGCTGCGCGCGTACTTCACGAAGTACGCCTACGGGAACACCGAGCTGACCGACCTGCTCGCCGAGCTGTCCGAGGCCTCGGGCCGCGAGCTCGACAGCTGGGCCGCGGAGTGGCTGCAGACCTCCGGCGTCAACACGCTGCGCGCCGACTTCGACGTCGACGCCGACGGCCGGTTCACCCGCTTCGACGTCGTGCAGACCGCCACCGAGGAGTACCCCACGCTGCGCCGCCACCGCATCGCGATCGGCCTGTACGACCGCGGCGAGGACGGCCGTCTCGTGCGCACCGAGCGCATCGAGACCGACGTCCGGGGCGAGAGCACGTCGATCACCGAGCTCGTCGACCAGCGTCGTCCCGACCTGATCCTGCTCAACGACGACGACCTCACCTACGCGAAGATCCGCCTCGACGAGGGATCGTTCGACACCCTGCTGGCGGGCATCGCCACGTTCGCGGACTCGCTGCCGCGGGCGCTGTGCTGGGGCTCGGCGTGGGACATGACGCGCGACGCCGAGCTGCCGTCGGCGTCGTTCGTCGACCTCGTGCTGGCGGGCGTCGGCACCGAGTCCGACCTCACGGCCGTGTCGTCCCTGCTGCGCCAGGCGCAGTCGGCGATCAGCCTGTTCACGTCCGACGAGCAGCGCGTCGAGCTGGCGCGCCGCTGGGAGCAGGGCGTGGCCGAGCTGCTGGCCGCGGCCGAGCCCGGCAGCGACCACCAGCTCGCGTTCGCCCGCGCGCTGGCGGCCGCGGCCACCACCCCCGACCGCCTGCGCGACGTGCTGGGCGGCTCGGTCAAGGGGCTCGAGGTCGACGCCGACCTGCGCTGGACCCTGATCCGCGGGCTCGCCCGCCTGGGCGACGTGGACGAGGCCGAGATCGACGCCGAGCTGGCGCGCGACGACACCAACCAGGGTCGCGAGAACGCGGCCGGCGCCAGGGCTCGTCGTCCCGTCGCCGAGGCCAAGGCCGAGGCGTGGCGCAAGGTCGTCGAGGACGCGTCCACGCCCAACGAGACCCGCCGCCAGATCGCGGAGGGCTTCCAGGTGCCCGGCCAGGCCGAGCTGCTCGCGCCCTACGTCGACCGCTACCTCGAGATGGCCGACACGGTCATCGACCAGATGGGCGTGTGGATCGGCCAGAACGCGCTGATCCACCTGTTCCCGCTGGCGAACCCTTCGGCCGACGCACTCGCCAAGGTGGATGCGTGGCTCGAGTCCACCTCGGCTCCCGCGGCCGCGCGCCGCTACGTGCTCGAGGGTCGCGACGACCTGCGCCGCGCCCTCGCGGCCCGCGCCGTCAACTGACATGGGACGGCGGCCGCGCCGAGATCTCGAGAGGTCTCGGCACGGCCGCCTGACGGTCGCTCAGAGCGTCACGTCCTCCAGCATCTCGGTCACCAGCGCCGCCACGGGCGAGCGCTCCGACCGGGTGAGCGTGACGTGCGAGAACAGCGGGTGGCCCTTGAGCTTCTCGACCACCGCGACGATGCCGTCGTAGCGACCCACGCGGAGGTTGTCGCGCTGCGCGACGTCGTGCGTCAGCACCACCTTGGAGTTCGCGCCGATCCGCGAGAGCACCGTCAGCAGCACGTTGCGCTCCAGAGACTGCGCCTCGTCGACGATGACGAACGCGTCGTGCAGCGAGCGGCCGCGGATGTGCGTGAGCGGCAGCACCTCCAGCATCTGGCGGTCGACGATCTCCTCCACCACGTGCGGTGAGGCGACGGCGCCGAGGGTGTCGAACACGGCCTGCGCCCACGGGCCCATCTTCTCGTCGGAGCTGCCGGGCAGGTAGCCGAGCTCCTGGCCGCCCACGGCGTACAGCGGCCGGAACACGATCACCTTCTGGTGCTGGCGGCGCTCCATGACGGCCTCGAGGCCGGCGCAGATGGCGAGCGCCGACTTGCCGGTGCCGGCGCGACCTCCGAGCGAGACGATGCCGACGTCGGGATCGAGCAGGAGGTCGAGCGCGACCCGCTGCTCGGCCGAACGGCCGTGGATGCCGAACGCGTCGCGGTCGCCTCGGACGAGCCGCACCTGCTTGTCCGGCGTGACGCGGCCGAGCGCGCTCCCCTTGTCCGACAGCAGCACCAGGCCGGTGTGGCACGGCAGCTCGCGGGCGGCCTCGAGGTCGATCGTGCCGTCCTCGTAGAGCTCGTCGAGGTCGACCGAGTCCACCTCGATCTCGGTCATGCCGGTCCAGCCGGTCTCCAGCGCCCACTCGGCCCGGTACTCCTCGGCGGTGAGGCCGACGGCCGAGGCCTTCACGCGCATCGGCAGGTCCTTCGAGACCAGCACGACGTCGTGGCCCTCGTTGGCAAGGTTGCGCGCGACCGACAGGATCCGGGTGTCGTTGTCGCCGAGGCGGAATCCCGACGGCAGCGACGAGGCGTCGGTGTGGTTGAGCTCGACCCGCAGGGTCCCGCCCTCGTCGCCGACCGGCATCGGGACGTCGATCGTGCCGTGCTGGACCCGCAGGTCGTCGAGGAATCGCAGCGCGTTGCGGGCGAAGTACCCGAGCTCGGGATGGTGGCGCTTGGCCTCCAGCTCCGTGATGACGACGACCGGGATCACGACCTCGTGCTCGCCGAAGCGCTGCATGGCGGCCGGATCGGCCAGCAGGACGCTCGTGTCGAGGACGTAGGTCCGGTGATCGGGGCGGGGCGGAGTCACGCTCTTCGAAGCAGCCACGGCAATCTCCTCGAGAGCCACGCGCGCGCCCGGCGCCCAGCCCTCACTAGTGGGTGGGGGCCTGAGCCTTCCGGGAGAAGGGCTCGGGTTCGAGCATGGGCACACCCCGAAAGTACGACCGGCGTCCGACAGGATCGGGTAACGCTTCCGGCGTGTCGATGACGTTCGTGTGAACGCTGCGCGGCCGGGAGTCAGCCGCCGAAGCGGCGCTCGCGCGCGGCGTAGGAACGCATGGCTCGCAGGAAGTCGACGCGGCGGAACGCCGGCCACATCGCGTCGCAGAAGTAGAACTCGGAGTGGACGCTCTGCCACAGCAGGAAGCCGCTCAGCCGCTGCTCGCCCGACGTGCGGATGACGAGGTCGGGGTCGGGCTGGCCCTTCGTGTACAGGTGCTCGGCGATGTGGTCGACCTCGAGCGTGGAGGCGACGTCCTCGAGGGTGCGGCCGGCGGCGGCCTGCTCCAGCAGCAGGGAGCGCATCGCGTCGGTGAGCTCCTGGCGGCCGCCGTAGCCGACGCACACGTTGACCGAGAGCGCGCCCTCGTGGTCGACGGTCAGGTCGGCGGCCCGCTTCATCCGCGCGGCGGACTCGGCGGGGAGCATGTCGAGGTTGCCGATGAGGCGCAGCCGGTAGCCGAGCGACGCGAGGTCCTCCACGAGGCGCTCGATGACGACCAGCAGGGCCGACAGCTCGTCGGCGGGGCGGCGCAGGTTGTCCGTTGACAGCAGCCACAGGGTGACGATCTCGACGCCGAGCTCGTCGCACCAGCCGAGGAACTCGGTGATCTTGTCCGCACCGGCCTGGTAGCCCAGGTCGACGCCGGCGCCCGCGCCCTTGGCCCAGCGGCGGTTGCCGTCGACGATCGCGCCCACGTGGCGCGGCAGCTGCGCGGGATCGAGCCCCTTGGCGAGGCGACGCTCGTACGCCCCGTAGATGAGGTCACTGACCGGCATGCCGCCAGAGTACGCGCCGCCCGCGTGGGACGACCGTCACGTGGTCGTCCGATTCGCCGCTGACCGGGACCGCACTAGAATCAGGGCATGGCGCCCCCCAAGCACGAGACCCTCGTCGACGATGTCGGTGAGCGCCTGCGCGAGACCGTCGACGAGATCAAGCCCAAGCTTCGCGGCTGGCTGCACGCCGCCACCGCTCCCCTGGCGCTGATCTCGTTCCTGGTGATGTTGGTGCTGGCCGACAGTCGCGCCGCTCGCGCCGGCGCCGCGGTCTTCATGGTCAGCGCTCTGCTGCTCTTCGGGGTCAGCGCCGTCTACCACACGGTGCCCTGGCGCGAGCGGGCCAAGCGCGTGCTCCGCCGGCTCGACCACTCGAACATCTTCGTGATGATCGCCGGGTCGTACACCCCCTTCTCCCTGTTGCTGCTGGACAAGAGGGACATGCTCACGCTGCTCACGCTGGTGTGGGGTGGCGCACTGCTCGGTGTGCTGTTCAAGGTCTTCTGGATGACGGCCCCGCGCTGGGTCTACGTGCCGCTGTACCTGGCGTTGGGGTGGGCAGCGCTCCTCTATCTGCCGGACTTCTACGCGGCGGCGTCCACCGTCGTGTTCGTGATGCTGTGCGTCGGCGGCGCGCTGTACACCCTCGGTGCGCTGGTCTACGCCTTCCAGTGGCCCGACCCCAGCCCCCGCTGGTTCGGCTATCACGAGGTGTTCCACGTCTTCACGATCGCGGCGTTCATCGTGCACTACATCGGCGTCAGCTTCCTCGTCTACAACTCCTGAGTTCGCGGAGTCGAGGCCGGGCTCCCGCGATTCGCCGACCCGCCCGGATCCCGACTCCCCCGGAGTCAACTTTCGTGACGCCCGTCCCCACTTCTGTGACGCTTTTCGGCTCAGACGGTCGCCGACGGGCGAAACGCGTCACAAAAGTCGAGTGGGGCGCGGCGCCACGTCCTACCGACGGACCAGTGCCTCCGGGTCGGTGACCGGGAGCGCGCACACGAAGTCGCGGCACACGTAGGCCGTCGGCCTCCCGTCGATCGCCTCACGGCCCTCGAACAACGGCACCGACGATCCCGCCTCGGTGGCCGCGACGACGGCGCCCGGTGACAGGAGCGCGAGGGCGGCGCGGTGCATCGGTCCGCCGACCTCGCCCACGACGGCGATCTCGGCGGGCCCGTCGAGCAGCGCCTCCGCGGCCGCGAGGGTCCACCCGGCGAACCGCGGGGCGCCCGTGGCCAGTGCGGCGGCCGACTCCACGCAGGCCACTGCGGCGGCCCTCACGTCGTGGTCGCCCGTGACGGCGGCCAGCGCGAGCAGGCCGTGCGCGAGTGCCGAGGCGCCCGACGGGTGCGCGTTGTCAGCGGCGTCGCGCGGGCGGACGAGGAGTGCCTCGGTGTCGTCGGCGGTGTCGAACCAGCCGCCGTCGTCGGCGCGGAAGTGGGTGATCGCGCGGTCGGCGACGTGGCGCGCGCGGTCGAGCCATCGGTCATCGCCGGTGGCGCCGAGAACCGCGACGAAGGCCTCGATCGTGGCCCCGTGGTCCTCGAGCACCGCGGCGTGCTCGGACCGGACGCCGCCGAGCGAGGTGCGGACGAAGCCGGGCTCGACGTGCAGGTCCCACAGCAGGGTCGCCGCCTGCGTGGCGGCGTCGACGAGCTCGGGCCGCTCGAGCGCGATGCCGGTCTCGGCGAGTGCGGTGATCGCGTACGCATTCCAGGCGGACACGACCTTGTCGTCGCGGGCGGGACGCGTGCGCTCGGCGCGAACCTCGAGGAGGCGCTGCTTGACGCGCTCCCAGCGCTCGGGCTCGTCGGGGTCCTGCTGCAGCTGGAGGGTGGAGAGGCCGCGCTCGAACGTGCCGCCTCCGGTCACGCCGAGCAGCTGCACGGCCCATGCGGCGTCGGCCGTGCCAAGCGCCTTCATCAGCTGGTGCGGGTTCCAGACGTAGTAGGTGCCCTCGTGGCCGTCGCTGTCGGCGTCGAGGGCCGAGGCGAGCCCGCCCTCGTCGGTGAGGAGCTCGCGCAGCATGAAGTCGGCGGTCTCGTGGCAGACGCGCTCAGCGAGGGCGAGGCTCGGGTCCTGCTCGCCGCGGGCCTTCAGGGCGCGCAGCCAGTGCAGGTAGGCGCGGAGCAGCTGGGCGTTGTCGTAGAGCATCTTCTCGAAGTGCGGCACGCGCCAGAAGCGGTCGACGCTGTAGCGGGCGAAGCCGCCGGCGAGCTGGTCGTACATGCCGCCGCGGGCCATCGCCTCGAACGTGCGGCTGGCGGTGGTCCAGACCTTCTCGTCGCCGGTGCGGGCGTGCTGGCGCAGCAGGAACTCGAGCACCATCGAGGGCGGGAACTTCGGCGCGGCGCCGAAGCCGCCGGCCTCGTCGTCGGCCTGCCCGAGCAGCGCTGCGGCCGCCGCGTCGAGGTCCTCGGCCGTGAGCGGGTCGCCACCGAAGTCGTCGGTCTCGCCGAGGAAGCTGCGCACCTGGCTCGCGGAGTCGAGCACCTCGTCGCGTCGGTTCTGCCACGCGTCGGCGAGTGCCTGCAGCACCTGGCTGAACGCCGGGTGCCCGGCGGTGGGCTCGGGCGGGAAGTAGGTCCCGGCGAAGAACGGCTCGCCGCTCGGGGTGAGCACGCACGTCATGGGCCAGCCGCCCTGCCCGGTCATCGCCTGCGTCGCGCGCATGTAGACCGCGTCGATGTCGGGCCGCTCCTCGCGGTCGACCTTCACGTTGACGAAGTGCTCGTTCATGTACGCCGCGGTCGCGGGATCCTCGAACGACTCGTGCGCCATGACGTGGCACCAGTGGCACGCGGCGTACCCGACGCTCAGCAGGATCGGCAGGTCGCGCCGCTCCGCCTCCGCGAGCGCCCCCGCACCCCACTCCCACCAGTCCACGGGGTTCTCCGCGTGCTGGCGCAGGTACGGCGACTGGGACTGAGCGAGTCGGTTGGCCACCTCGTCACGCTACCGGCGACGGCCAGCGAACTCACCTGCTCAGCGGCCGCCGCTCCTCCCGCCTGGTCTGGAGGAGCGGCGGGCTCACGTCAGTCGCCGAGCTCGTTGCGTCCGATGCGACGACGCTTCCCGAGCGTGCGCAGCACCGCCCAGGGCTCGCGCACGGCACGACCGTTACGACGGTTCTTATGGGGCTTGCAGGTCTGGCAGCCCTTGTGCTGCCGATGGGGCGAGTGCGCCATGGTGTCTCCGATCCGTGAGCCGTCCCCGCCACGGCGGGCGGGGTAGGTGACGGACGCATCGGGACATGGCGCGACCCTACCGCCGACGGTCAGTCGACGGCGAGCACTTCCTCCTCGAGATTCACCAGGAGCAGATCAGCTGCGTCCTCCGGACCCTCGACCGCGAAATTCTGCGTCTCGTAGTCGAAGTCCGATGTTCTGAGCGGACGGCCCGTAGCTCGTTCATCGACGTACTCCACGCGGCCGACGATGACATCTGGCGACTCGGACAGGATCGATACCGACTCAATCGTCAAGATCGGCCCATTGTCGTCGCCGCGCCGGACCTTCTCGACACGTCGTCGGAGAGTCTCGAACTCGGCCGCAAGATCCCGCTTCGTCATGAACGTCTCTCCTTGTACGCCGTAATCACGCCTCGCATCAGCTTCGTTCCACCAATTCTCTTCGTCTGGACGATGACCTTGTAGCGATACACCGGGTCGCAGTCTGTGAAGTACTTGCTGCGGTACACGAACGTCGTGCCCTCCCGCTCGATCGATGCCGGCGTCGCCAGAGTTGCACCGATCATTCCTTGATGCCAGACGTTGTAGCGTCCACGTGCTTCGAGGTGGCGAACTCCAAACCCCTTGTTCTTGGCGTGATTCTGGAAGCCGCAGCGAAGTGGGATCCTTCCGGCCTTGGTCGGGTAATAGCGCTTGATGGAGTTCAGGGAGCGATCACCACATGCGCCCGCGGCCTGAGCGGGCGCCGGAGCAGCCACGCTCGTCGCTACGGCGACGGAGAGTGCCGCGATGAAGAATCTGACCGCGTGGCTGACTGGTGGTGCCGACGTGTGAAGACGCATGTGAATCCCCCGATCCCGTGTGGCGAACCACCCGACGCGGTTGCCGAGGACTCAGCATCCCGAGCGGAGCGCTCCTCACCAACCACGAGGGATCCAACTTGTGGATAACCATGTCGCTCGAGCATCTGGAACGACTTGAACCCTTCTCGCAGACGACATGGTTCACCCGGTTCCAAAAGTGGAGAGGGACGGCGCGGCGCGGGGCAAGGTCAGCGGGGCAGGCGGTAGAGGACGTGGTGGCGCAGGGGGCTGTCGGCGGGGAGCGCCGGGTGGTCGAAGTCGTCGGCCTCGTCGTGGGTCATGCCGAGGCGCTCCATGACGGCCCGGGAGCGGAGGTTGCCCACGGCGGTGAAGGAGACGATCTCCCTCAGGCCGAGCATGTCGAACCCGTGGCGGACGGCGGCGGCAGCGGCCTCGGTGGCCCAGCCGTGGCCCCAGGCCCAGCGGGCGAAGCGCCAGCCGACCTCGACCGGCGGCGAGCCGCGCAACAGGGCGCGGACCTCGGGAGGCACGGGGTTCAGCCCCGCCATGCCGGCGAAGCGACCCTGCGCCTCGACGACCCACAGACCCCAGCCCTGGTGCGCCATGCGCGTCTCGAAGCGGTCGGCGAGGGCGTCGCTCGCGGCGCGATCCAACACAGACGGGAAGTGCTCCATGACCTCGGGGTCGGCGTTGAGCTCCGCGAAGGGCTCGCGGTCCGCCGGCGTCCAGGGCCGCAGCTTCAGCCGCTCGGTCGTCAGCGTGGGCACGGGTCAGTCGGCGAGCGTCGGGGGCCAGACGACGGTGAACCGCTCGAAGACAGTGGGCAGCGCGTCGAAGTCGGTCACATGAGGAAGCCGGCGACGGAAGAAGCCGCGGTGGGCGTCGAGCCACCAGTCGCGCGTGCGGTCGCCCTCGCCCTCGTCCCAGGCGAACGCCTCGTCCACGGAATCGAGGCGGCCGATGCGGATCTCGTGCGTGTGCAGCACGGCCACGGCCTCACCGCGACCGTCGAGCATCACCCAGTGGGCGTCCTCGGGAGCCACGCCCTCCTCGACAGGCGAGGCGGTGGCGCGCTTGGTCCCCTCCAGCACGAGCCGAGCCAGGTCGTCGGCCATCTCGGGGGTGTCGCCGAACGGCTCGACCTCCGGGACCTCGTCGGCGAACTGCGGGTTCGCCTCGACGAACTCGTGCCAGAGACGGGGCAGCTCGGTCACGGCTTCGGCGGATCCTCGTCGGTGGGAGTGTCGGTGTCCTCGCCCTCCCAGGGCTGGCGCGCCTTCTTGGCCATCTTCGTGAACGACCACAGCAGCAGGCCGATCACGATGAACAGGGCCAGCGTGTAGAGGCCGGCCAGCCAGCCGATCGGCTGGTTGCCCTCGGGGTCGATCTCCTGCGTCGCGAGCACCGCGAAATCCAGCATGGTCACCGGATCAGCCTAGTCCTGCTCGTGACCGCACCACTGATCGGCCGGGACGGCCGCCTTGACCTGGTCGACGTGCTCGCCACATCCACGCCACGTCGTCTTGCCGCACTGCCTGCACGGGACCGGAGAGCACATCTGCTCGTTCCTCACTGTCGAATCGGTGTTCCACCGCAGCGTAGGCGACGACCTCAACCGGCCCGCGCGCACGTGTGGCCGCGCCCGCCGTGGGTACGTCCCGGGCATGACGACGAACACTCGCCTCATCGAGACCACGCCCGAGCGCGTGTGGGAGGTCCTGTCCGACGGCTGGCTCTACCCGCTGTGGGTCGTCGGTGCCTCGCGCATGCGCGACGTCGACCCGTCGTGGCCGATCGTCGGCTCGAAGCTGCACCACTCCGTCGGCGTCTGGCCTGCCCTCATCGACGACAGCACGAGCGTGCTCGAGGTCAACCCCGGCCATCGCATCAAGCTGCTCGCCCGCGCCTGGCCCGCCGGCACGGCCGAGGTCGTGATCACCCTCGCCCCCCAGGGCGCCGGCACCCTCGTGACCATCTCCGAGGAGCCCGCCAGCGGACCGGCCACCCTGATCCCCCGCCCCGTCCGCGGTCCCTCCCTCAAGTGGCGGAACTCCGAGACGCTGCGACGACTCGCCTACATCGCCGAGCGACGCGACCTCCCGACCTCGTGAGCCCCCGCGGCTACGATGTCGACGACCTCCCGATGCTCTGCCCGAAGGTGATCCACCCGTGACACACGACGCGATCGTCATCGGCGCCGGCCCCAACGGCCTCGTCGCCGCGAACCACCTGATCGACGCCGGCTGGTCGGTGCTGGTCCTCGAGGAGCAGCCCGAGATCGGTGGCGCCGTGCGCAGCGACCGTGCCGTGCACCCCGACTTCGTCCACGACACGTTCAGCACCTTCTACCCGCTGGCCGCCGCCTCGCGCACGATCCAGGCCTTCCGTCTGGAGGAGCACGGGCTCCGCTGGACCCACGCTCCCGCCGTGCTCGGTCACCCCAGGCCCGACGGCTCGTGGGCGATGCTGCACCGCGATCGACGCATCACCGCCGCCCTCATGGAGGAGCAGCAGCCCGGAGACGGCGAGGCGTGGCTCGAGCTCTGCGCGGCCTGGGACGAGATCGGCAACGCTCTCATCACCTCGCTGCTGACGCCCTTCCCGCCGGTGCGCGGCGGAGTCGCGACGCTCGCCAAGCTGCGACGCGTGGGCGGACTCGACTTCGTCAAGACACTGCTCAGTCCGGTCGTCGACCTGGCCGACGTCCGGTTCAAGGGCTCCTCCCCCGGCCTGCTCCTCGCGGGCAACGCCGGGCACGCCGACATCCCGCTCGACGCGCCGGGCTCGGGCCTGATGGGCCTCATGATGACGATGCTCGGCCAGACGGTCGGCTTCCCCGTCCCCGAGGGCGGCGCCGGGATGCTCACCCGCGCGATGGCCAGCCGACTCGAGTCGCTGGGCGGCCAGATCGAGACCTCCTCCCGGGTCGCCCACGTCGAGGTCGTCGACGGGCGCGCCGTGGGCGTCCGCACCGCCGACGGCGAGCGCCACGAGGCCCGCCGCGCGGTGGTCGCCGACGTCATCGCCTCGCAGCTCTACGGCGACCTGCTCGCCCCGTCGGACGTCCCCGCCAAGGTCCACGAGCGGATGCAGGGCTTCCGTCTCGACCCCGGCACCGTGAAGGTGGACTGGGCGCTCGACGGCCCCATCCCCTGGGCGAGCCAGCCCCCGCACGACCCCGGCACGTTCCACGTCGCCGACTCGCGGCTCGAGATGAACGTGGCGCTCCAGCAGGTGCACGCGGGACACGTGCCCGCGCACCCCTTCATGCTGGCCGGCCAGATGAGCACGACCGACCCCACCCGCTCCCCCGCCGGCACCGAGTCGGTCTGGGCCTACACCCACGTTCCCCAGAAGACGGTGGCCGACGCGGGCGACGGCTCGGTGCGCGGCACCTGGGACGCGGCCGACGCCGAGCGTTTCGCCGACCGCATGCAGGCGCGGATCGAGCGGCTGGCGCCCGGTTTCGGATCGCGCGTGATCGCCCGGCGCGTGCTGGGCCCGCGCGAGCTCGAGGCGCGCAACGCCAACCTCGTGGGCGGCGCCATCAACGGCGGCACGTCACAGCTGCAGCAGGAGCTGTTCTTCCGTCCCATCCCGGGGCTCGGCCGGTCGGAGACGCCCGTGCGCGGGCTCTACCTCGGGTCGGCCTCGGCCCACCCCGGCGGCGGCGTGCACGGCGCGCCCGGCATGAACGCGGCGCGCGCCGCCCTGGCCCACAGCCGGGTGGACGGCGTGCTCGAGCCCGTGCGCGGCGTGGCCCGCCGAGCCCTGCGCCGCTGACTCAGCGCAGACCGGCGAAGAGGTCGTCCTCGGGCAGCTGCGTGTCGACGAACGACTTCACGAGCTCGTAGTCCTCGGTGGGCCAGGCCTCGGCCTGGACCTCGCGCGGGACGGCGAACCAGAACCCGTTCGGGTCGATCTGCGTGGCGTGCGCGATGAGCGCGCGGTCGCGCACCTCGAAGTACTCCGAGCAGGGCACGCGCGTGGTGAGACGCTTCTCGTGCTCGGGGTCGATCTCGCGCGTCTCGAGCCAGTCCTTGTACGGCGACTCGAGACCGTGACGCTCCATCGCCGCGTTGATCGCCTCGATGCGCGCCCGCGACCAGCCGTGGTGGTAGTAGAGCTTCTGCACCTGCCACGCCTCGCCGAGGTCGGGGTAGCGCTCGGGGTCGGCCGCGGCCTCGAAGGCGTAGACGCTGACCTCGTGGCACTTGATGTGGTCGGGGTGCGGGTAGCCGCCGTTCTCGTCGTACGTGGTGAGCACGTGCGGGCGGAACGAGCGGATCAGGCGCACGAGCGGCGCGGCCGCCTCCTCGATCGGGACGAGCGCGAAGCAGCCCTCCTCGAGCGGAGGCTTGGGGTTGCCCTCGGGCCAGCCGGAGTCGACGAAGCCGAGCCAGTCCTGCGTGATGCCCAGGATCTCGCGCGCCTTGTCCATCTCCTCGCGGCGGATCTCGGCGATGAGCTCGGGGTTCTCGAGGATCCCCGGGTGCTCGAACGCCGGGTTGAGGATCGACCCGCGCTCGCCACCGGTGCAGGTGGCGACGTGGACGTCGACCCCCTCGGCCACGTACTTGGCGGTGGACGCGGCGCCCTTGCTCGACTCGTCGTCGGGATGGGCGTGCACGTGCATCAGACGCAGGGTGCCGGCTTCGGCGTTCTCGACCACGTGCCCCAGTCTTTCACGCCCCTGAGACACTGGTAGTCGTGACCGACCTGGAAGCGCGATACGGACGCCACCGCCGCACGACCCCCCGCTGGCTGTGGCCCGTCGTCGCCACCATCGGCATCTCGATCGGCGTCGCCTGGGCGGCCTGGGCCTCGTGGTCCGACGTCCCGGCGCACCAGGCCCGGGTCCACTCCTACGAGGTCCTCGACGACCGCACCACCAAGGTCGATCTCGAGATCTTCTACGACGAGCCCGTGGCGCTGACGTGCCGCGTCTTCGCCCAGAGCCAGGACAAGGTCGTCGTCGGCGAGCGCACGATCGAGGTTCCGGCGTCATCGAAGTCGCAGACCCGGGTGGTCGCGGAGATCCGCACCGAGCGCCGTGCCGTCACGGCCGTCTTGGACTCCTGCGACGCGGCCTGATGCTGTAGACTCGGAATTTCACCCCGGGAGGTCCCGGGGTGTCGTACGTAGTGAGGAGCACGCCATGTCGACTGAGACCGAGACCATCTGGGTCACCCAGGAGGCCTACGACCGACTCGTCGCCGAGCTCAACCGCCTCAAGAACGAGGTCCTGCCCGACATCACGCAGAAGATCGCCAACGCCCGCGAGGAGGGCGACCTGCGCGAGAACGGCGGGTACCACGCCGCTCGCGAGGAGCAGGGCAAGACCGATGCGCAGATCCGCCAGCTGGAGGACCGCCTCCGCCGCGCCGAGGTCGGCGAGGCGCCGGCCGACGACGGCAAGGTCGAGGCGGGCATGAAGGTCACGATCCGCTTCCAGGGCGACACCGAGACCGAGACGTTCCTGCTGGGCTCGCGCGAGCTGCTCAGCCTGGACTCCAGCGTCGACCTGGACATCTACTCGCCCACCTCGCCGCTCGGCTCGGCGATCGTGGACAAGTTCGCCGGCGACACGGTCTCCTACGAGGCCCCGAACGGCAAGACGATCACCGTGGAGATCCTTGAGGCCAAGCCCTACTGATCCCGCGTTCCACCGCTCGGTGGCTGCGAGCGCCCGTCACCTCCGGTGGCGGGCGCTCGTGCGTGCGGGCTCAGATCGGGTCGTAGCCGAGCTCCACGAGACGGCGCCAGACGTCGGCGCGGTGCTCGGGACCGCGGGTGGCGACCTGCAGGGCGACCTCGACCTCGCGCACGCCGAGGGCCTCGGAGCCGCGGTCGTGGTGCACGTTGAGGATGTTGACGTCCATCTCGGCCAGCGCGGTGAGCAGACGCATCAGCTCGCCGGGACGGTCGGAGATGCGCACGCGGAACATGAGGAAGCGGCCGCCGGACGCGAGGCCGTGGCGGATCACCTCGAGCAGCAGCAGCGCGTCGATGTTGCCGCCGGACAGCACGGGCACGATGGGTCCCTCGAACCGGTCGGGGTGCTCCAGCAGCGCCGCCACGCCCACCGCGCCGGCGGGCTCGACGAGCAGCTTGGCCCGCTCGAGCAGGCCGATCAGCGCCTGGCTCATCGACTCCTCGGAGACCGTGACGACCTCGTCGACGTGGTCGCGGATCAGTCCGAAGGGCACCTCGCCGGGGCGGGCCACGGCGATGCCGTCGGCCATCGTGGCGCCGAGGTCGGCCTCGACGGGCATGCCCTCGGCGAGCGAGTCGGGGTAGGCCGCGGCGGCCTCGGCCTGCACGCCGACGACCGTGACGTCGGGGCGCTCGGTCTTGACCAGACCGATGCCGGCCGCGAGCCCGCCACCGCCGAGCGGCACGAGGATCGTGGCGACCTCGGGCAGCTGCTCGATGATCTCGAGGCCCACGGTGGCCTGGCCCGCGACGATGTCGGGGTGGTCGAACGGGTGGATCAGGGTGGCCCCGGTCCGCTCGGCGAACTCCGAGGCCGCGACGAGCGCCTCGGTGACGCCCGAGCCGTGGAAGCGGATGTCGGCACCGTAGCCACGCGTGGCCGCGACCTTGGGCAGGGCCGCGCCGTGCGGCATGAAGATCGTGGCGGCAGCGCCGAGCTGCGCCGCCGCGAGGGCGACGCCCTGCGCGTGGTTGCCGGCGCTGGCTGCGACGACGCCGCGGGAGCGCTCCTCGTCGGACAGCCGGGCGATCCGGGTGTAGGCGCCGCGGATCTTGAACGACCCCGCGCGCTGCAGGTTCTCGCACTTGAACCGGACGTCGCGCCCGGTCAGGGCGTGCAGCCAGCGGGAGTGCGTCAGCGGCGTGACCTCGCTGACTCCGTCGAGCAGCTCGCGCGCCGCGCGCGCATCGTCGAGATCCACACGTCCACCCTAGGCCGTGGCCGGCGGTGGGTCGCCGAGGTCGCGGGACTCCTCCCCCAGCACCCCGTCGGTGTCGGGTGGCTCCCCGTTCGCGAGGTGCCGGACCACGCTGTTGAGGCAGGCCGCGAACGGCACCGAGAGCAGTGCGCCGACCACGCCGGCGACGACGAGGCCCGTGGCGATCGCCAGCAGGATGGCCAGCGGGTGCAGGGCGACGATCGCGCCCATGAGGAACGGCTGGAGGACGTGCGACTCGAGCTGCTGGACCGCGATCACGCCCGCGAGCATGAGCAGTGCGGTGACCGGTCCCTGGGCGACGAGCGCCACGAGGACGGCGACCATGCCCGACACGAGCGCACCGACGATGGGCACGAACGCGCCGAGGAACACCAGGACGCCGATGGCCGCCGCGAGCGGGACCTGCAGGATCAGCGCGACGCCGGCGATGCCGATCGCGTCGACCAGCGCGACGAGGACCGTGGCCCGGACGAACGCGGTGAGCGAGCCCCACGCCGCGCGGCCCGAGGAGGCCACGCGCGGCTGCGCGGCGCGCGGCCAGAGCGCCACCACCCACGACCAGATGCGGCCGCCCTCGTAGAGGAAGAAGAACAGCGCGAACAGAGCGATGAAGAACCCGGTGACGAAGTGGCCGATCTGGGTGCCGACCTCGGTGGCCTGGTTGACCACCGACGAGTCGCTGGAGGAGATCGCGGACTGCACCCGGTCGACCCAGTCGGCCAGCTGCCGGTCGGAGAGGCCGAGCGGCCCGGTGCGCGCCCAGTCCTGCAGCTGGGCGATGCCCTCGACGACGCTGTCGCGCAGGTCGTCGAACTGCGTCGAGAGCTGCTGCCCGACCAGGCCGAGCATGCCCACCAGCGCGAGCACCAGCCCCAGCACGACCGCGAGCGAGGCCACGAGCCGGGGCACCCGGTGCCGCACGAGCCAGTCGACGCCGCCGATCGTCAGCGCGGCCAGCAGGATCGCGACGGCGATGGGGATGGTGACCTCGGAGAAGTGCCCCAGGCCCAGTGCCAGGACGTACAGCGCGGCGCCGATGACGACGATGCGCCAGGCCCAGGCTGCGGCGATCTCGATGCCGATGGGAACCTCGTACCGCCCGGCACCGCGCGGCGTCTCGTTGCTCACGCATCGAGGCTACGGGAACACTCCGACGCCGCACGGTGTTGACGACGACACAGGAGGTCCCATGCGATTCGGATTCGACAAGAAGACGCTGCCCACGGCCGACACGGCCCTGCCCGGCCGCGACACCCGCCCCTTCGAGGTCGGCGACCGCCACCTCGTCACGGGCAACCCCATCGAGACCGACGGCCCCGAGGGCTTCGGCGTCGCGGTCTTCGGACTCGGCTGCTTCTGGGGCGAGGAGAAGACGTTCTGGGAGCAGCCCGGCGTCTGGTCCACCTCGGTCGGCTACGCCGGCGGTCTCACCCCCAACCCCACCTACGAGGAGGTGTGCACCGGACGCACCGGTCACGCCGAGGTCGTGAAGGTGGTCTTCGACCCCTCGGTCACCAGCTACGCCGACCTGCTCAAGGTGTTCTGGGAGAACCACGACCCCACGCAGGGCATGCGCCAGGGCAACGATCGCGGCTCGCAGTACCGCTCGATCCTGCTGACGACCACGCCGGAGCAGCAGGCCGAGGCGGAGGCGTCCCGCGACGCCTACCAGAAGCAGATGACCGCCCACGGGTACGGACAGATCACCACGCAGATCCGTCCGCTCGAGGACTACTGGTACGCCGAGGAGGGCCACCAGCAGTACCTCGTGAAGAACCCGTACGGCTACTGCCCGCTGCACGCCACCGGCGTCTCGTACGCCTGAACCAGTGATCATCCGTCGCTGGCGGGGCGCCGTGCGCCCCGAGGACGTCGAGGCCTACCTGGCGCACCAGAGCGCCACGGGGGTGCGCGCCTATCGCGCGACCCCCGGGAACCTCGGCGTCCTCGTGCTGCGCCGTCCCGTCGGCGACCTCGTCGAGGTCGTCACGCTCTCGCTGTGGGAGTCGATGGACGACGTGCGGAGCTTCGCCGGCGACGACCCGGGCGTCGCCGTCTTCTACCCCGGCGACGACGACCTGCTCGTCGAGAAGGACGCCCACGTCGACCACCACGAGGTCACCGAGGCCGAGCTGGACGCCGACCTCCTCGGCCGGTTCGCGGGCTGACGTGGGCTGGAGCCGCGCCGAGCTGGCGTCGTTCGCCGGAAGCACGATCCCGGACCTGATGCCCGACGAGCTGCGCCTGCTGTTCGTCGGCATCAACCCGGGGCTCGTCAGCGCGGCCACGGGCCTGCACTTCGCGCGGCGCGGGAACCGCTTCTACCCGGCGCTCGTGCGGGCCGGGCTCGTGAACTCCGACGAACCTGCCGAGGCGGCCGACCGGCTGCGTGCGCGGGGCGTCGGCATCACCAACCTCGTCGCGCGCGCCTCCGCCCGCGCCGACGAGCTGGAGCCCGCGGAGCTGGTCGAGGGCCGCGAGCGGCTGGTCTCGCTCGTGCGCGAGCGCGCACCGCGGGTGGTGGCGGTCGCGGGCATCACGTCCTACCGCACCGCGTTCGGGCACCGCGCCGCGAAGCCGGGGCGCCAGCCCGACGACCTCGCGGGTGCCCAGGTCTGGGTGGTGCCGAACCCGAGCGGCCTCAACGCCCACGAGACCGTCGAGTCCCTGGCGCGCGCCTACCGCGAGGTGGCGCGGGCGGCAGGACTCCTCGACGACTGAGCTTCCGTCCTCACTCGGACGACGGGTAGATCCCGTTGTTGCAGATGCTGTAGCGCAGCCCGTTCGGGGTGACCGCTCGCAGGTCCGGGACGGCGAACGTCGTGGACCCGTTCCCGCCGAAGTAGGTGCCGAGGAGCGAGAACAGCGCCTGGTACTGCTGGATCGGCAGGATCCGGCCATCGGCGGGCACTCCCCGCCAGCCCACGCCCAGCACGACCGTGCCGACCGTGCAGTCGTAGTCGTCGCGGAACGCGCGGGCGGAGCCCTGCCACTGGTTGAACTCGCCGGACAGCAGCGAGTTCCCGGCCGGGCCCTGGATGCCCTGAGGACCTTGCGGGCCCGCCGGACCCGTCGGTCCGGCGGGGCCCGCCGGACCCTCGGCGCCGGCCGCGCCCGTGGCGCCGGCCTCACCGTCGGCGCCGGCCGCGCCCGTGGCCCCCATCTCACCCTGCTCGCCCGTCTCGCCCTTGTCGCCCCGGTCGCCCTTGTCGCCCTTCGCGCCTGCGGCCGCGACGAGGATCCAGTCCGCCGGGGAGGTCGCGGGGTCCGCGGCGATCGAGGAGCGCGCGGCCACGTACGTGCTGCCGCCGCGGGTCACCACCGCCGCTGGAGGACCGGCGCTGTAGGTCGTCGAGGCGCTCCAGGACGACACCGCGCTCCACGGGACGAGGCCGTCGTCGCCTCGATCCCCCTTGGCGCCGGTGGCGCCGGTGGCGCCGGTCGCGCCGGTTTCGCCGTCATCGCCCTTCTCGCCCGCGGCACCGTCGTCGCCCTTGTCGCCCTTGGCACCCGCGGCGCCGTCGTCGCCCTTGTCGCCCTTCTCGCCCTTCTCGCCCTTGTCACCCTTGGCGCCCTTGTCACCCTTGGCGCCGTTCGACCCAGCGGCACCGTCGACGCCGTCCTCACCGTCGGCGCCGTCCTCGCCGTTCGCTCCGGACGCGCCCTTCGCGCCAGCCGCGCCAGCCGCGCCAGCGGATCCATCGGCGCCGTCGAGACCGTCCTCGCCGTCCTGGCCGTTCGAGCCGTCCTCGCCGTCGGCACCCTCGGCCGCCTCTGGCTCGCCCTGCCACGTGACCGGCACGAGGTCGTCGGCGCAGGTCCCGGAGTCCGAGAGGTAGAGCGATCCGGCCGTGACGTCCATGCAGCCGTACATCGGCGAGCTCACCGGCACCGCGTCGTCACTCGTCGCCGTCGTCACGACGAGTGCGGAGCCCGCCCCGACCACCGCCGACGCCGCTCCGCAGGCCAACACCATCCGCAAGGAGCTCAGCATCCTCGCCCTCCACTCGCTCGACCGGGCACAGCTCGCCCGATCCGTTCGGGGCCCGAACGGACGTTACCGACGATGTGTCGGATGCGTGTGGAGTTGAGGAAGTTGACGGTGTGACATGGTCGGCGGTTGCCCGGCCGCGATGTCCGTGGCGGGGTCTAGCGTGGCCGCCATGGACCAACGCATCAGCCTCGTCACCCTCGGCGTCGCCGACCTCGAACGGTCGCGCACCTTCTACGAGGACGGCCTCGGGTTCTCGAAGGACAACGACGAGGACGGCATCGCGTTCTACCAGCTGCCCGGCATGATCCTGGCGCTGTGGACGCGCGCCGGGCTGGCGGAGGACGCCCGCGTCGAGGACACCGGGGCCACGTTCAGCGGCATCGCGCTGGCCCAGAACGTCGGCTCACCCGACGAGGTCGACGCCGTGATCGAGCAGGCCCGCGCGGCCGGCGCCACGGTGCTCAAGCCGGCCGAGCCCATCGAGTGGGGCGGCTACTCCGGCTACGTCGCCGACCCCGACGGCCACCCGTGGGAGATCGCGCACAACCCGTTCTGGACCGTGCAAGCCGACGGCCGCACCACCCTGAGGTGAGCCGGCGTCAGTGCGCCACGGGGCAGCCCGTGGGCACCTCGGCCGGACCGTCGTCGTCGGCCAGCGCCTCGGGCCCGCGCGACGGTGTCCGACGGGTCAGCGTCACCTCGAAGCCCTTCGGCACGATCGTGAGGCGCTCGTCGATTCGCAGCTCGTAGTCGGGGTCGGCCGCGATGTCGTAGCGGTGCAGCAGCCGCGCGAGGACGAGGATCGCCTCGTGCAGCGCGAACTGGCGCCCGATGCAGGCCCGGTCGCCCGTGCCGAACGGCTTGTAGACGTTCTTCATCCGGCCCCTGGAGTTCTCGGGCAGGAAGCGGTCGGGATCGAACTCGTCCGCCGTCGGCCCCCAGGCCACGGGGTCGCGGTGCATCATCGGCAGCACGATGATCGCCCAGTCGTCGGGCGTCATCACGGCCTCGTGGTCGGTGCCCGCCGCGATCGTGGTGGTCTCGCGCGGCGAGCGCGCGAACGCGGGCGCGGTGGGCCACAGCCGCAGGCCCTCGTCCAAGCAGCGGCGCAGGTACCGGAACCGCGGCACCTGCTCGAAGGTCGGCTCGGCATCGGGGTCGTCGCCGAGCAGCGCGTCGGTCTCGGCCTGCGCCTTCGCCAGCAGCTCGGGATGGCGCGAGAGGTAGTAGAGGACGAAGCTCAGCGCGCCCGACGTCGTCTCGTGACCCGCCACCAGGAAGGTCAGGATCTGCTCGCGGATGTTTTGGTCGTCGAGCCGCACGCCCGTCTCCGGGTGCGCCTCGTAGAGCATGCGGTCGAGCAGGTCGTCGCGCCGCTCCCCCGTCGCCCGACGGTCGCGCACCATCTCGTCGACGAGGTCGTCCACGTAGGCGCGGTGCTCGGCGTTCGCCTCGTCGATCCGCTTGGCGATGCGCTTGCCGCCCGGGATCGAGTCGAGCGACGACTTCTGCATGCCGGTCATCAGTGCGGCGATCATGGCGTCGACGAACGGGTGTCGCTCGCGCGACGTGAACGATCCGAAGTCGCGGCTGAACGCGCAGCGACTGATCGTCTCCATCGTCAGCTTGGTCATGTCGGCTGTGACGTCGATCGGTCCGTCGATCCCGTCCCAGACCGCGAGCATCTCAGCAGCCGTCTCGAGCATCGTGTCGTGGTAGCCGCGCATCGCCGCCTTGGAGAACGCGGGCATCAGCACGCCGTGCGCCGTGTCCCAGTTGGGCTCGTGGTCGAACGCCGTGAACAGGGCGTCGCCGACGAACTCGCGCAGCGCCACCAGGGCCGGCGGCAGGTTCTTGTGGAAGCGGGTCTCGTCGCACATCTCGGCGGCCAGCTCGGCACCGGTGACGAAGACGAACTTCTGGCTGAACACGCGCACCTCGAACAGCGGACCGAGGTCCTTGCCGACGCGCATGACGTTGGCCAGCGGCGTGCCCGTGCGCATCGTCAGGGCGTCGTAGGCGACGGGGCGACGACCGGGCGGGTGCGGCAGGCGCTGGCCGCCCCACGCGTTCTTGACGGTGAAGACGCTCACAGTCCCGCCTTCCCCGCGAATCGGGCCACGAGCCGCTGGTAGTGCGGACCTGCCACCCGCGACACGACGTCGATCACGCGGGCGTCGGCGCCGATGAGCACCCGCGCCTTGCCCTTCTCGACGCCGCGCAGGATCACCTCGGCGGCGCGCTCGGGCGTGGTGCGGGCGACGCGGTCGAACGACGAGGCCAGGTCGTCGTGGTCGAGCCCGTCCACCTGGCCGGCGTTGCGAGCGACGTTGGTCCTGATGCCGCCGGGGTGCACGCACGTGACCTTGACCGGCCGGCCGCGCGCCACCATCTCCATCCGCAGGGCCTCGGTGAAGCCGCGGACGGCGAACTTGGCCGCATTGTAGGCACCCTGCGTGGGCACCGAGATGATGCCGAAGACGCTGGAGATGTTGACGACGTGACCGTCGCCCGACGCGATGAGGTGCGGCAGGAACGCCTTCGAGCCGTTCACGACACCCCAGTAGTCCACGTCCATGACGCGCTCGAGGTGCTTGAAGTCCATCGCCTCGATGTCGCCGGTGAACGCGATGCCCGCGTTGTTGTAGACCTGATGGATCACGCCGAAGTGCGCGGCGACCTCGTCGGCGTAGGCCAGCACCCGCTCACGCTCCGAGACGTCGAGATGATCGGCGCGGACGTCGGCGCCCGCGGCCTCGAGCATCCCTCGCGTCTCGGCCAGTCCCGTGGCGTCCACGTCGCTGATGGCCACGCGGGCTCCCCGCTGTGCGAGACCGATCGCGAGGGCCCGTCCGATGCCCGATCCCGCGCCGGTGACGACGGCGACCTTGCCCGTGAAGTACGTCATACCCACCTCCGGATACCGACAGTATCCGAAAGTGGGCGTCAGGCGCGACGAACGCGCGGACGAAGTCTCACGTGGGGCATCGGCGGGGCCGGGATGACCTGGTCGCCGTGGCCCTCGACGTGCCCGTAGCGGGGCGCGAGCGCCTCCCAGGCCTCGCGCGCCTCGACGATCTCCTCGTGCGAGCGGCCGATGAAGTTCCACCACATGACGATCTCCTCGCCGAACGGCTCGCCGCCGAGCAGCATGACGATCGTGGGGCGGTCGACCTCGAGCGCCAGACGCGCGCGGCCGGGGGCCACGTACTCCAGCGAGCGGTGCGGAACGGCTCGTCCGCCCACCCTGACGGCGCCGTCGACGGCGAGGATGCCGTGCTCGAAGTCGGGATCCAGGTCGAACTCGTGGCGCCCGGGCTGGAGCCGCAGCTCGACGCCGACGAGCGGCGTGTGCACCGTGGCCTTCGACGTCTCGCCGGCGAAGCTGCCGACCAGCACGACGCCGGCCCAGCCCTCCCCCTCGATGCGCGGCAGGTCGGGGTGGTGCTCGAAGGCGGCGGGGCCGCGCCGCGTGGCGTCGGGCAGGGCCACCCACAGCTGCACGCCGTGCATCTCGCCGGGCGGGCCCTCGGTGAACTCCGAGTGCGACACCCCGTCGCCCGAGGTCATGAGGTTGAGCTCGCCCGGCTCCAGCACGACGTTGCTGCCGAGGCTGTCGCGGTGCCGGATCCGTCCCTCGATCGGCCACGTGACGGTCTGCAGCCCGATGTGCGGGTGCGGCAGCACCTCCATGCGGTGCTCGGTGGGACCGAAGTGGTCGACGAAGCACCACGCTCCGATGAGCGGGATCTCCTTGCTGGGCAGCGTGCGATGGACCTTGAGTCCGCGCAGCCCGCCCAGCGGGACCTCGCGCGGCTCGATCGTCCGATCCGGACTCATCGCACCAGCGTAGTGCGGAGCCGGTCGATGGTCTGGGGCGTGCCGCCGGCGCGCTGGAACCAGCCGACGGCGCCGCCGGGGTGCTGGTCCCACGTGTCGAGCACGCCGCTGATCGCCTCGACCGGCGTGGCGATGTAGCCGGCCGGCAGCATGGCGCGACGCTCGCCGAAGAGACGGTTGAAGCGGGCCTGGATCTGCTCCTCGTGCTGCGCCGTGACGAGGTAGTCCTCGACGATGTCGTCGCGCTTCGCGCCGAGCAGCGCGAGCACCATCGCGATCGAGACGCCGGTGCGGTCCTTGCCCGCGGCGCAGTGGACGAGGGTGGTGGCGTCCTCGGCCTGCGCGACCGCGTCGATCACCTCGACGAGGTGCTCCGACGTGGTCTGCAGCATGAGCTGGTAGAGCTCGGCCAGCGACTCCGGCGGCGCGACGCCCGGCCGCAGCGCGCTGAGCAGCGGGAAGTTGAGCACCGTGACCCCCGGCCCGGCGAGCGGGTGCTGGGTCTCGGTCTCCATCGAGGAGCGCAGGTCGATGACGACCGTGGGCGGCCACGTGATGTCGTCGGGCGCGACGTCGTCACCCAGGGGCAGGGCGCTGCGCAGCAGGCGGCCGGGACGGATGACGCCGCCCTCGACGGAGGTGCCGCCGAGGTCGCGCAGGTTCGGGACGGTCTCGTTCACCCCTCCATCCTAGGAACCGCATCCGACCGTCTGGTCCGACTTCCTACACTGGACGCGTGCCCAGCCCCGCGAGGACCACTGCCAAGGCCGCCGCGAGGACGGCTGGATTCAGCCTCGGCACCTACGCGATCCTCGTGGGACAGGCCCTCCTGGCGCGCAAGCGGATCGGCACCACCACCGACCGGCCGCCCTCGGGCAACGGCGTCTACGGCGAGGACCTGCCGGGCGAGCCGGTCCGCTGCCTGCTGCTCGGCGACTCGACGATGGTGGGCTACGGGGTGAAGGACCTCGAGCACACGCCGTCGGCCCTCATCGGCACCGGCCTGTCGCACCTGCTGGGCCAACCCGTGCAGATCCGCAACGAGTCCACCGTGGGCGCGCGCTCGCGCGACCTGCAGCACCAGATCACCGCGTCCGACCTCGACGACCCGCAGCTGGCGATCATCCTGATCGGCGCCAACGACATCACCCACCAGGTGCCCGCGAAGCGCTCGGCCCGCCGCCTCGCGGCCGCCGTCGCGCGCCTGCGCGGCCTCGGCAGCGAGGTCGTCGTCGGCTCGGTGCCCGACTTCGGCACGATCAAGCCGCTGCCCGTCCCCCTGCGCACCGTCTGCCGCTACTGGAGCCGCCACCTGGCCCGCCGCCAGACCGTGGCCGCCGTCGAGGCCGGCGCGCGCGTGATCTCGCTGGCCGACGTGCTCGAGCCGCTGCTGCTGGTCAAGGGCGACGCCCTCTTCGGCGATGACCGCTTCCACCCCAGCGCCGACGGCTACGCCACGGTGTGCGGGTTCCTCGTGGCGGCCGCCGTGGCGCAGTGGCGCTCGCGCGACGAGCAGCCCGAGGTCGGCGCCGTGGAGCAGATGCCGCTCGGCGAGGCCGCCGAGTGGGCGTCCGAGCACGGCGGCACTGAGGTCGCGCCGGCTCTCCGCGGCCGCCGCTGGGCCGCCGTCCTGCGCCGCCGCTGACCTGCCTGTGGCGGTGAGTCCTCAACCCTTCCCGTTCCTGGGCGGTGGGTCGTCAACCGCACGAGGCCCCGATGCGGTTGATCGCGCACCGGTCGCCAGAGGGAAGGGTTGACAGCTCACCGCTCCCCGCAGGGTCCCGGACACGACGAAGGCCCGCCACCTCGTGGTGGCGGGCCTTCGTGCTGGGGTCTCGGGTGACCCCGTGGATCAGCTGTCTCCGCGCAGGATCGCGAGGAGGCGCAGGATCTCGAGGTACAGCCAGACCAGCGTGACGGTCAGGCCGAACGCCGCGCGCCAGGACTCGCGCTCCGGGAGGCCGGCCTCGACGCCGCGCTCGACGAAGTCGAAGTCCATGATCAGGCACAGGACGCCGAGCACGATCGCGACGCCGCCGACGAGGATCGCCAGCATCGGGTTGTCCATGCTGCGCAGGCCGCCGTTGGGGAACACGCCGAACAGGCTCAGCACCAGGTTGAGGACCATGACTCCCATGAACGCGAACAGCGAGATCATGACGACCCGGCGGAACTTCGCGGTGACCTGGATGTTGAAGAACTTGTAGGCGGCCAGGGTGGCGGCCGCGGCGACGAACGTGGCCAGGACGGCCTGGAACACGATGCCGGCGTCGCCCACCCAGGTGGAGATGATCTTGGAGAAGGCGCCGACGAAGACGCCCTCGACGAGCGCGTACGCCATGACCAGCGGGGGGCTGATGACCTTCTTGAAGGAGTTGACCATCGCCAGGACGAAGCCGATCAGCGCGCCGCCCATGGAGAACGTCCACGCGGTGGCCAGCGCCGCGTCGGAGTCGATGTCGCCGATCATGAACCAAGCGACCGCGGCGCCGAGCACCACGAGGCCGAGCGTGATGGCGGTCTTCTCGACCACGGTGTCCAAGGTCATGCGTCCGGGGGACGTGGGAGCCTGCAGGCCGGGGGTCTGCGTTCCGTCACCCGAGCCGGACAGGTCGATCTTCCACTGCGACGGGTCTGCGTACTGAGTCGTGTTGCGGCCGTTGAACTCCGCGTTGTTCGCAAAGACGGGGTTGCTGCTCCTCATGATCTCCTCCGGGAGAATGTGGCCCCGCGCGCCGGTGGTGGCGGGGTCGGTGTACTCACCCTATACAACGCCCCCACCACCGCCAGGCTTCCCGCTCAGGGCTTCTTCTTCCCGTCCTTCTCCTCGGTGGCGGCCGCGGAGTCCTTCGCGTCGGCCGTCGGGCTCGCGACGAGCAGCGCCGGGACCTTGAGGAATGGCGCGGGACGGTCCTGCGCGACCGCTCCCGTGACCGGACGGGTCGGGTCGTCGAAGGAGGACTCGGCCATCTTCATCGGGAAGACGTTCCACGCCGAGGCGCCCGTCTCGAGCTGCACGGGCATCCAGGCGCCGGGCTTGGTGCACTCGTCGAACTCGTCCTTCTCCAGGCAGCCGTTGCCGCCGGGGACCGAGGTCGTGAGGGGCTTGCCGTCCTGGTCGAACAGCTGGACGCCGTTGAGCCTCTCGCCGCGGGCGTTGTAGGCGAAGATGTTCGTGACCTCGCTGCCGTTCAGCCAGACGCCGGTGCCGTCGCCACCCTCGTACCCGCTCCCGTACTCGTACTCCGGCGGGTTCTCGTAGGCCATCTCCAGCTCGGCGCCCGTGGCGTCGTTCGCCAGCACCGGGATCAGCGCGAACGCGGCGAACGCGTTGCCCAGGACGATCAGGACGGCCACGGGACGCGGCCAGGACCTCATGCCCAGGAAGACGCTGCCGGCCACCAGGAGGATCAGGAGCAGCCACTTCGCGAAGTCACCGGGGAGGACGTCGGTCTTCCACATCCCGAGGATCGTCAGGCAGAACACCTGGTAGGCGACCCAGCCGCGCACGATCCACCACGCGGGACGCAGCGTCACGAGGAAGTCCAGCGTCGAGGAGACCGCCGGGCTGCGGCGCAGACTGCGCTCGACGTCGCGTCCCGCCTCGGCGAAGGAGGTCCCGATCGCGTGGAGTCGGCCCTTGGGAGCCTGGGGCGTCGGCAGTCCGGCGGCGCCGCGCAGCTCGTGGGCGTAGGCGGTGGGGTCGGGCAGCTCGCGCGCCAGGTCCTCGGCGTACGCCTCGGCGAGGTCGGCCTCGAGGCCGTCGGTGAGCTCCTCGACCTCGTCGGCGGGGAGGTCGGCCAGCGCGGCGCGCACGGCAGCCGCGAACGCGACGATCTCGGCGGGGAGGGTGGTGGCGTTCATGCGGCGGTCCCTTCGAGCATGCGGTCCATGGTGCGGGCGAACTCGGCCCAGGTCTTGCGTTGCGCGGCGAGCATGGTCCGACCCTGCTCGGTGATGCCGTAGTACTTGCGGTGGGGCCCCTCCTCGCTGGGGACCACGTACGACGTGAGCGCGCCGGCCGAGTAGAGGCGGCGCAGCGTGCCGTACACCGACGCGTCGCCCACCTCCTCGAGCCCGGCGGCCCGCAGACGACGGACGACGTCGTAGCCGTAGCCGTCCTCGCCCTCGACGACGGCCAGGACGGCCACGTCGAGCACTCCCTTGAGCAGTTGGGTTGCATCCATGCGTCGGACAGTACCACGCAATCCGCATTAGTGTGCGAAACGTGACACCGGCACGTCGTGTCGCACCACTGAACGAGGTTTCCTGTCACTTCACGGGGTTCGCGAACCACGTGAAGTGACGGTTTCCCCGGTTAACCGGGGAAACCGTCAGGCCCGGACGTCGTGCAAGTGGTGCACGAGGTCGTGCAGGGCGTAGCGCGTGAGCGTGTCGGCGGTGAAGGCCGAGCCGTTGGAGCGGAGGCCGGGGCGCGACCAGTCGCGCACGGCGTCGATCTCGGCCGCGAACGCGTCGGCGGCCGGAGCGAGCTCGGCGGTGACGACGGCGGGATCCTGGTCGGCGTAGCGGGACTCGGCCGCCGTGGCGTCCTGGTCCCAGTTCGCGAACTCCGGCCCGTCCTGCTCGCGGATCAGCGCGAGGCGGTCGGCGAACAGGTGCAGCACGTCGCGCACGTGGCACGCGTACTCCAGCACCGACCACGTCGCGTCGTCCGGGCGCTGCGCGGCGTCGGGCCGGGCCAGCGCCTCACCCCACCGCGGCACCATCGCGCGGACCTCCTCCCCCGCCCGCGTGGGCTCTGCCGCGTCCGCGTCGAAGCCGCACTCCTCACAGGTCTGCTGCAGGACCCAGGTCCAGTCCTTGGTGTCGGGGATGATCGCCATGCCGCTCACGATGGCAGGCTCGATAGGTTCGGACCATGCCCGAAACCGCCGAAGATCGCACGGATCACGACGAAGACCCGTTCCGACGCGAGGTCGTGTCGTTCACCCGGCGCGGCGGCCGGCTCACCGAGCGCCAGCAGGACGCGTGGGACGACGTCGCCCACCGCTTCGTCGTCGACGTGCCGCGCGGGCGCACCAGCACCTCGGTGGCCGACGGGTTCACGATCGACCCGGCCGAGCTCTTCGGCCGCGACGCTCCCCTGGTGCTCGAGATCGGCAGCGGCCGCGGCGAGTCCCTCGTGCACGCCGCGAGGCTCGACCCCGACACCGACTTCCTCGGCCTCGAGGTCTACGTGCCCGGCGTCGCCCAGACCCTCGTCCAGCTGCGCCACGAGGGGGTCGAGAACGTGCGGCTCGCGGTCGTCGACGCCGTGCCCGCGCTCACCCGGATGCTGCCGGCCGAGAGCGTCGACGAGGTGCGCGTCTGGTTCCCGGACCCCTGGCACAAGAAGCGTCACCACAAGCGCCGCCTCGTCACGGACGAGGTCGTCCCCCTCGTCCACCGCGTCCTCAAGCCGGGCGGCGTGTGGCGGCTGGCCACCGACTGGCAGGACTACGCCGACCAGATGCTCGAGGTGGTCGGGCGCGCCGAGGGCTTCACGACCTCGGGCGACTGGGCCGAGCGGTTCGAGGGCCGGCCGATCACGAAGTTCGAGGCGAAGGGCATCGCCAAGGGACGCACGATCCGCGACGTCTCGGCGCTTAGGATGACCCCATGAGCAACGAGCGGACCACGGCCGAGCTGCTCGGGATCGAGCCCGGATCGCTGCTGTGGATCGTGGGCGACACCGTCGAGGAGACGGCCGTGCTCGACCCCCTGCCCGAGGGTGTGGAGACGTACGCCGACGAGGAGCCCGAGCAGTCCGAGAGCTGGTTCGACGACACGTGGACCGGCGCCGAGAACCAGCCCGAGCCCACCGACCCCGTGCGACCCTCCGGCATCGACACCGCGGTGATCGCCGTGTCGAACAGCCAGGAGTTCCACATGCGGCTCGACGACGTGCTGCCGCGCCTGGGCTCGATCGGCCGCGTCTGGGTGCTCTACCCCTCCGACGCACTGCCCCTGTCGATCCTGCGCGCGGGCGTCGACGAGTACGGCTGGGACACCGCCGCGCCGCTCGAGCTCGACGAGACCTGGTCGGCCATCGAGCTCAAGCAGTCCTGAGCGCGTGCTCCCGGCGGGATTCGAACCCGCACTGAAACGGGTTTAAGCCGTCTGCCTCTGCCGTTGGGCTACGGGAGCCTGGCCCAGCCTACGAGTCCGAGGACTCGCGGTGGTCCACGACGACGTCCGCCGGCTCCTCCCCTGCGAGCAGCCGCTCCACCTGGCCGCGCACGACGGCCTGGATGCGCGGCGCCATCGCCGAGGTCATCCCGCCGACGTGCGGCGTGATGATGACGCCGGGCGCAGACCACAGCGGGTGGTCCGCCGGCAGCGGCTCGGGGTCGAAGACGTCGGAGGCGTAGCGGATCCGGCCGGCCTCGGCGAGGACGGCGTCGGTGTCCGCCGTGCGGCCGCGGGCCACGTTGACGACGATCGCGCCGTCGGGCAGGGCGGCGAGGAACTCCGCGTCGACGATCCGCTCGGTGTCGGGCGTCAGCGGGACCGCCACGACGACGGCATCCACCGTGGGCAGCAGGTCGGCGAGCTCGTCGGTGCCGTGCACGTGGCCGTGCTCGTCGTCGCGTGCGCGGGTGCCGACCCGGACGATCTCGCAGCCGAAGCCGTCGAGCCGGGCGGCCATCCGCCGGCCGATGCCGCCGACGCCGAGCAGCAGCACGCGTCGGTCGAGCAGGCTGGTGGTCCAGCTCTTGCGCCAGATGCCCTCGGCCTGCTGGGCGGCGAAGACGTCGAGCTTGCGCACGGCGGCGAGCAGCAAGGCCATCGCGAGCTCGGCCGTGGAGTCCTCGTGCACGTCGACGGCGTTGGCGTAGCGGCCGCCGGCCGACAGCACGTCGGCGACGCCGTCGTAGCCCAGCGACTGGCCCTGGATCAGGCCGATGCGGGAGGCGTCGACGGCGGCCATGTCGGAGGGGTCGAGCGTGTACGGCCAGACCGCGAGGTCGAGTTGGCCCTCGGGCTGCGGGGCCTTGCCGTCCCACTCGACGACCTCGACGGGGAGGTCGTCGAGGACGCCCTGCCAGGAGGAGTCGGGAACCGAGATGCGCATCAGGCGACCTCCCTCGCGGCGGCCCAGGCGATGCCGTCGAGGATGTCCTGCTCGCTCACGACGAGCTCCTCGATGGTGCGCGGCAGGTGCTCGAGCACCCGGTCGAGGATGAGCGCACCGCCCGCGATCACGTCGGCGCGGCCCGGGTGCATGTACGGCAGGGCGCGGCGGTCGGCGACGGGCATCTGCATGAGGGAGCCACAGGCGGCGCGGACGTCGTCGACGTGGATGCGCGCCTGGTGGATCACCTCGCTGTCGTAGGAGGGCAGCGCGAGCGAGTGCGCCGCGATCGTGGTGATGGTGCCCGCGACGCCGACGATCTCGTCGGACGGCTCCAGCCTGGACAGCACCGGCGCGAGGACCGCGTCGAGGTGCGTCATGCAGGCGGTCACCTCGGCCACGGACGGCGGGTCGGTGAGCAGGAAGCGCTCGGTCATCCGCACGGAGCCGAGGTCGAACGAGTGCGAGAAGGTCGGGGCGCCGAGGCCCTGGACGACCTCGGTGGAGCCGCCGCCGAGGTCGATGACGGCAGTGAGCGCCTCGGCGACGTCGCCGGTGGCGCCCTCGAAGGAGGCGCGTGCCTCCTCCTCGCCGGTCAGCACGCGCGGCCGGACGCCGAGGATCTCCTCGACCCGGTCGGAGAAGTCCGCGGCGTTGTCGGCGTCGCGCATCGCCGAGGTCGCGGCGAACGAGACCACGTCGACGCCCATCGCGTCGATGACCCCGCCGTACTCGCGGCAGGCCTCGAGCGTGCGCTCGACGGCCTCGGGGGCGAGGGTGCCGGTCTCGTCCACACCCTGTCCCAGACGGACCACGCGCATCTCGCGCAGCAGGTCGGTCTTGGCGTCGCCCTCGATCTCGGCGATCAGCAGTCGGATGGAGTTGGTCCCGCAGTCGATCGCCGCCACCGTGCTTCGAGCCATGCCGTCAGGCTATCGGGGTCGCCTCTCACCGCGGCACGGGCGTGCCCGAGATGTGTAGCAATACCCACCAAAAATCCCTTGGATCCGAGAGAAAACGGTGGATGCCGCTACACATCTGGCGCGCGGGACGCGCGGATCAGGCGGAGGGCGGGGCCTGGTCGGCGGCGGGGGCGCAGGCGGAGTGGCCCCAGTAGTCGCCGAGGAGGGCGACGGCCTCGTCGCCGAGAGGGTTGACGCCCGGGCCCTTGGCCAGCGAGTGGCCCACCAGCACGTGGAGGCACTTGACGCGGTCGGGCATGCCGCCGGCGCTGATGCCGTCGATCTCGTCGACGTGACCGATGGCCTCGCGCTCGGCGAGGTAGGACTCGTGCGCGGCGCGGTAGGCCGCCGCGAGCTCGTCGTCCTCCCCCAGTCGCTGGGTCATCTCGGCCATCAGGCCCGACGCCTCGAGCGTGCCGATCGCGCCGGTGAGCCGCGGGCAGGTCAGGTAGTAGAGCGTGGGGAACGGGGTGCCGTCGGGCAGCCGCGGCTCGGTCTTCACGCCGTTCGGGTGACCCGAGGGGCAGCGCGAGGAGACCTCGATCATGCCGCGGGGCGGGCGGCCCAGCTGCTCGGTGATCGCGGCGATGTCCGCGGGGTCGATCATTCGTCGGTCTCCAGCTCGGGGTCGGCGTCGGTGGGCTCCGCGGCCCGGTCGGGGGTGCCGGCGGCCTCGACCGAGCCCCACAGCCGCTCGACCCACGGCCGGCGCGGGGCGACCTCGGGCTCCTCGAGGGTGGACGACTGGCCCTTGAGCTCGCCGTCGACGCCGATCACGCGGTAGCCGATCTCACCGGGCATGACCCAGCCGAAGCGCTCGCGGGCCTGCTGACGGATGTAGGCCGGATCGCTCCAGCGGCGCTCCTGGTCCTCCAGCTGCGCGATGTCCTGCTGCGTCTGGCGGTTCTGTGCCTCGAGCGCGGCGATCTCGGACCGCTGCTGCCACCAGGCGTGCACCGACGTGGTGTAGGAGGCGATCAGCATGACCGCGACGCCCAGCAGGATCAGTGCCCGGGTGGTGAACCGGGTGCCGGAGCCACCGGACGACGCGACGGGCGCGGCCTGCGGCCGGGCCGTGGTGCGCGGGGTCGACCGTCCGTCGCGCCGACCCGTGGGTCGACGCGACGACGGGGACGATCCGCGTCCGGCCATGGCTCAGGCGAACCGCGGGAAGGCGCCGGCGCCCGCGTAGCTGGCGGCGGGGCCGAGCAGCTCCTCGATGCGCAGCAGCTGGTTGTACTTCGCGACGCGGTCGGAGCGGGCCGGGGCGCCGGTCTTGATCTGGCCGCAGTTCGTGGCGACGGCGAGGTCGGCGATCGTGACGTCCTCGGTCTCGCCCGAGCGGTGGCTCATCATGTTGTGGAAGCCGGCGCGGTGGGCCAGGTCGACGGCGTCGAGCGTCTCGGACAGCGAGCCGATCTGGTTGACCTTGACGAGCATGGCGTTGCCGGCCTTCTCGGCGATGCCACGGCTCAGGCGCTCGACGTTGGTGACGAACAGGTCGTCGCCGACGAGCTGGGTCTTGTCGCCCAGGGCCGCGGTGATGGCGGTCCAGCCGGCCCAGTCCTCCTCGTCCAGCGGATCCTCGATCGAGACAATCGGGTACGAGGAGACGAGCTCGCTGTAGTAGGTGATCATCTCGTCGGACGACTTCGCGACGCCCTCGAAGGTGTAGCCGCCCTCGCCGTGGAACTCGCTCGCGGCGACGTCCATCGCCAGCGCGATGTCGGAGCCGAGCGTGAGGCCGGCCTTCTCGACGGCGATCGCGATGAGGTCGAGCGCGGCGCGGTTGCTCTCGAGGTTCGGCGCGAAGCCGCCCTCGTCGCCCAGGCCCGTGGACAGGCCGCGGTCGTGCAGCACGCCCTTCAGCGCGTGGTAGACCTCGGCGCCCCAGCGAAGCGACTCGGCGAAGGACTCGGCGCCGATCGGCGCGATCATGAACTCCTGCACGTCGACGTTGGAGTCGGCGTGGGCGCCGCCGTTGAGGATGTTCATCATCGGCACGGGCAGCACGTGGGCGTTGGGGCCGCCCACGTAGCGGAACAGCGGCAGACCGGCCGACTCGGCGGCGGCGTGCGCGACGGCCAGGGAGACGCCGAGGATCGCGTTGGCGCCGAAGTTGCCCTTGTTGGGGGTGCCGTCGAGGTCGAGCATGGCCTCGTCGATCGCGCGCTGGTCGTCGGCGTCGAAGCCCACGAGGGCCTCGCACAGCGTGGTGTTGACGGCCTCGACGGCCTTCAGCACGCCCTTGCCGAGGTAGCGGTCGCCACCGTCGCGCAGCTCGACGGCCTCGAACTGGCCGGTGGAGGCGCCGGAGGGCACTGCGGCACGGCCCAGCGTGCCGTCGTCCAGGACGACCTCGACCTCGACGGTCGGGTTGCCCCGGGAGTCCAGGATTTCGCGGGCGGCGACGTCGTCGATGATGGCCACGGCAGGCTCCTCGAGTGGGTTCGGGGTGTGGGGGTCCAGCAGAGTCAGCCTAGCGCCGTGACGACCCGGATCGAGGAGGCCCCGCGGCGGGCGGACGCACGATGAGGCATTCGGGTCCCGCAGCGGGGCGCCATGCCTCATCCTGCGTCCCGCGCGTGGGACAGTGAGCGCAGGTACGAGGGAGGTCTGTCATGACGATTCACAGCGAGGGCCCCGGCAGCGGGCTCGACCAGGTCCGCCGCGCGGGCATCGAGACCACGGGCATCGAGATCATCGACGAGAGCGAGCGCGTCGCGCGGCCCTCCGACCTGTTCTGGCCCTGGTTCGCCGCGAACGTGTCGGTCTTCGGCATCTCCTACGGCAGCTACGTGCTGGGCTTCGGCCTGTCGCTGTGGCAGGCGACGATCGTGGCCGTCCTCGGCATCGTGGTGTCGTTCGCCGCGTGCGGCCTCGTGGCCATCGCGGGCAAGCGCGGCTCCGCGCCGACGATGATCCTCTCGCGCGCGCCGTTCGGCGTGGTCGGCCAGAAGGTGCCCGGCGTCTTCAGCTGGCTCATCTCCATCGGCTGGGAGACGTTCCTGGCGATCATGGCCACGCTCGCCACCGCCACGGTCTTCCGCGAGCTCGGCTGGAGCAGCGGCGACGCCGTCAAGGTCATCGCGATGATCGTGGTGGCCGCGCTCATCGTCGCCGCCTCCGTCGCCGGCTACCACATCATCATGGCCATGCAGTCGGTTCTCACGTGGCTGACGGGCATCGCCACGATCGGCTACATCGTGCTCACCGTCGACGAGATCGACATGGACGCCGTGACCTCGATGCCGAACGGCTCGGGCCAGGCGGTCGTCGGCGCGTTCGTCATGGTGATGACCGGCTTCGGGTTCGGCTGGATCAACATCGCCGCCGACTGGTCGCGCTACCAGCGCCGCGAGACCAGCGGCGCCCAGATCGTCCTGTGGAACACGTTCGCCGGAGCGCTCGCCCCGGTGGTGCTCGTCCTCTACGGCATCCTGCTGGCCGGCTCCTCCGAGGAGCTCAGCGCCGGCATCGTGAACGACCCGATCGGCACCCTGGCCACCGTGCTGCCCACGTGGTACCTCGTGCCGTTCCTCGTGGCCTCGGTGCTCGCGCTCGTCAGCGGCGCGGTGCTCGGCATCTACTCGTCGGGCCTCACGCTGTTGAGCCTCGGCGTGCGGATCCCGCGACCGGCCGCCGCGTTCATCGACGGGGTCATCCTCACGCTCGGCACGATCTACGTGGTCTTCTTCGCCGAGAGCTTCCTGGCGCCCTTCCAGAGCTTCCTCATCACGCTCGGCGTCCCGATCGCGGCGTGGGCGGGCATCATGATCGCCGACATCGCGCTGCGGAAGCGGGACTACGACGAGGAGGCGCTGTTCGACTCCTCGGGCCGCTACGGCGCCGTGAACTGGGTGCCCGTGATCACGATGGCCGTCGCCTCGGTCGTCGGCTGGGGCCTGGTGGTCAACAGCTTCGCCCAGGACGCCAGCTGGAACAACTGGCAGGGCTACCTGATCGAGCCGCTCGGACTCGGCGAGTGGGTCGCGGACGGCGGCTACTGGACCGGCAACTGGGCCTACGCCAACCTCGGCGTCCTGCTGGCCTTCGCGATCGGGTTCCTCGTCACGCTGGTGTTCCAGCGGTCGCGGGTCGCCCGTCAGGAGGGCCGCGCGTGAGCGAGCCCTGGCTCGTCGTGATCGACCCCCAGCGGGTCTTCGCGGCGCCGGACTCGCCGTGGGGGTCGCCGATGTTCGGCGCGATCGTGGAGCCCGTGCGCGAGCTGGCCGCCCGGCACCGCACGATCGTCACGCGGTGGGTGCCCGCGGCCGGTGCCGAGCGGGTGGGCGGCTGGAACGCGTACTTCGCGGCATGGCCGTTCGCCGACCGGCCCGCCGACGACGCGCTGTTCGACCTCGTGCCCGAGGTGACCGACCTCGCCTCCGACGGCACGGTCGACGCGACCACGTTCGGCAAGTGGCCGGCGCTGGAGGCGGTCACGGGCCCGGCGCCCGAGCTCGTGCTCACCGGCGTGGCCACCGACTGCTGCGTGATCTCCACGGCCCTGGCGGCGGCCGACGCCGGCGCGACCGTGAAGGTCGTGGCCGAGGCCTGCGCCGGCTCCACGCCGGAGAACCACGCCAAGGCCCTCGACCTCATGGCGCTCTACGCCCCGCAGATCACCGTCGCCCGAGGCGCCCGAGATCTGTAGCGGCAGCCACCATTTTGCGGTCGGATCGGCCGAAAAAGGGTGGACAGCGCTACACATCTCGTCCGCCGGAGGCGGATCCTGGGTCAGCCGTCGGCGTGGCGGCGGGTGGCGCGCCTCAGCTCGGCCTCGGGGTCCACGCCCTGGTCCCTGGCCTCTGCCACGAGCCTCAGGAGGCGGGCGCCCAGGTCGTCGCCCTCGACGGGGCGGTCGACGCGGCCCAGCACCTTGTCGGCGGCCATGAGGGCCGGCAGGTCCTTCGGGATGCCCTCGGAGGGGTGGGTGCGCTGCTTGCGCTCGGCCTTGAGGCGCTGCCAGTTGGCGTCCACCTCGGCCGCCGACGACACCGTGACGTCGCCGAACACGTGCGGATTGCGGTGCACGAGCTTGTCGGCGATCTCGCGCACGACGTCGTCGGTGCTCCAGCCCTCGTCGTCGGACTCGGCGATCGCGGCATGGATGACCACCTGCATCAGCAGGTCGCCCAGCTCCTCGCGCAGGTGGCCCGAATCGGCCAGGTCGATCGCCTCGGCCGTCTCGTACGCCTCCTCGATGACGTAGTGGCGCAGCGAGGCGTGGGTCTGCTCACGGGTCCACGGACACTCGGCCCGCAGCCGACGCATGACCTCCACGAGGCGGTCGAACTCGTCGCTCACGTCAGGAGCACTGCAGCGCGGCCGGGCGGTCCTCGGTGGCGGTGGCGTCGAGCTCGCCGCCGGCGACCGACAGCGACCCGCTGTCGGCGATCTGCTGGACGGTGTCGTCGAGGCCGAAGCGCGGGTCGATCTCGATGTCGCTGTCGGCGGTGGCCTGCGCGAGCAGCTGCTGACCGGCCTGCTGGAGCGCCTCGCCCTCCTGGAGGGAGGAGTCGGCCTCGCGCGCCATCTGCTGCGCGATCACGCCGGTGCGCTGGTTGCGCTCGATGAGCTCGAGGGCCGCGTCGAGGTCGTCGCCGAACATCTGCTCCAGCTGCTCGCGGTCGGCGGCGGCGAGCGCCGGGACCGTGACCTGGTAGCCGCGCTCCTTCGCCACGCGGTCGGCGACGGCGCCGGACACGAGGTCGGCCACCGACTGGCGACGCAGCGCGGAGGAGTCGATGCCGGCGGCGCTGCCGCCCTGGCCCGAGAGCGAGGCGGTGCAGTACACGTCGGCGACGTCATCGACGTCGGACATGGGGATCCGGGTGCCGTCGACGACGGCCGCGGCGCCGGGGTTGACCGGGCCACAGCCCGCCATCAGCAGCGCGGCGAGTCCGAGGACGGCCAGGCGGGTCTTCGACATGGCGTCAGACTACCGAGCGTGACTCAGTTCACGTCGGACGGCAGGCCCGCGCCGGTCGTGGCGACCCACTCGGCCACCGTGTCCTCGCGCACGGCCTGCCACAGGTCCTCGCCCGCCTGGCGATCCAGGTAGACGACGCTCTGCTCCCCCTCCATGCCCGTGCCCTTGACCGGCACGGTCGTGAACGCGACGTCGGACCCGCGGATCGAGCGCAGCGACCACGCGAAGTCGCGCAGCTCGCCGGTGGACCAGCCCTCGTCCACGGAGAGGTTCTTCGTCACCGCGTCGAGCGCGCCGTAGAGCCGCACCGGGTTGGCGAAGGTGCCGGTCGAGAGGGTCTGCGCCATGAGGGCCCGCAGGAAGTTCTGCTGGCGCTTGATGCGGTCGAAGTCGCCGCCCGCGAGACCGGCCCGCTGACGCACGTAGTCGAGCGCCGTCGCCCCGTCCATGCGCTGGGTTCCGGCGCGCCACGTGCGGCCGGAGTAGCCGTCGGTGACGGTGTTCGGCACCGTGATCTCGACGCCGCCGAGGGCGTCGGTGAGCGCCTTGAAGCCCTCCCAGTCGATGACCGCGACGTGGTCGATCCGGACGTCGGTGAGGTTCTCCACCGTCTCGACCGCGAGCGCGGGACCGCCCCACGCGAAGGCCGCGTTGATCTTCGCGGGGCCGTGGCCCGGCACCTGCACCCACGAGTCGCGCGGGATCCCGATGACGCCGATGCCCTCACGGTTCGACGGGACGTGCACGACCATCATCGTGTCGCTGCGCTGACCCGCGACCGAGCCGTCGACGCGCTTGTCGCTGCCCATCAACAGGATGTTCATCGAGTCGCCCGGCGACTCCGCCGGACGGTCGCCCGCCGGCATGGCCGAGGGCAGGTGGTCCACCTGGCCGCCGAGCTTGTCCTGGAGCCACAGGCCGGTGCCGAGCGCGGCCACCACGGCGATCGCCACGACGATCGAGGTGACGATCGTCAGGCTGCGCAGCACGCGCCGCCAGCGCGGCTTCGCCGCGGGCGGCGCCTCGGTGGTCTGGGCGTCGGTCACGCCTGACAGTAACCCGGATCCGCCCGCGATTCGGGCGGTTTCGGAACCTCTTGGGACCCTCTCAGGCGATCAGCCGGTGATGGTGTCGACGACCGTGGCGACCCACTCCAGCAGCGGCCGCCCCCGCAGCGGCTTGCCGCCGATGCCGGGCTCGCGCGGAGCCGGCACGAGGAGGACCTTCACGGCCTCCTTGTACAGGCTCTTGGGGTAGACCCGGTTCATCCGCAGCTTCGCCGACTCGGACAGCTGGACCGGGTTGAAGCGGATGTTCGAGCCGGCCGAGGTGACCTCGGACAGCCCCGCCGCCCTCACCTTCACCCGCAGCCTCGCCACGTCGAGCAGCGCCTCCACCGAGTCGGGCATCCGGCCGTAGCGATCCTCGAGCTCGGTGCGCAGCTCGTCGATGTCGGACGTGGCCCGCACGTCCGCGAGCCGCTTGTACATCTCGAGGCGCAGTCGCTCGCTGGGCACGTAGTCGTGCGGCAGGTGCGCCTCCACCGGCAGCTCGAGCTTGACCTCCTTCTCGGGCGCCGCGTCGCCGCGGAACTCCGCGACCGCCTCGCCGACGAGTCGGATGTAGAGGTCGAAGCCGACGTCGGCGATGTGGCCCGACTGCTCGCCGCCGAGCAGGTTGCCGGCGCCACGGATCTCGAGATCCTTCATCGCGACGGCCATGCCGCCGCCCAGCTCGGAGTGCTGCGCGATCGTGACGAGGCGGTCGTGCGCCGTCTCGGTGAGCGGCTTGTCCGGCGGGTAGAGGAAGTAGGCGTAGGCCCGCTCGCGACCACGGCCCACGCGGCCGCGCAGCTGGTGCAGCTGCGAGAGGCCGAGGGTGTCGGCGCGCTCGATGAGCATGGTGTTGGCGTTCGAGACGTCGAGTCCCGACTCCACGATCGTGGTGCACACCAGCACGTCGAACCGCTTCTCCCAGAAGTCGACCATGACCTCCTCGAGCTGGTGCTCGCCCATCTTGCCGTGGGCCACGGCGACGCGGGCCTCGGGCACGAGCTCACGCAGGCGGGCGGCGGCCTTGTCCATGCTCTGCACGCGGTTGTGCAGGTAGAAGACCTGGCCCTCGCGCAGCAGCTCGCGCCGGATCGCGGCGGTGACCTGCTTGTCGTCGTAGGCGCCGACGAAGGAGAGCACCGGGTGGCGCTCCTCCGGAGGCGTGGCGATCGTGCTCATCTCGCGGATGCCGGTGACGGCCATCTCGAGCGTGCGCGGGATCGGCGTGGCGGACATGCTGAGCACGTCGACGGCGGCGCGCAGGTGCTTGAGCGCCTCCTTGTGCTCGACGCCGAAGCGCTGCTCCTCGTCGACGATCACGAGACCGAGGTCCTTGATCCGCACGCCGGGCTGCAGCAGTCGGTGCGTGCCGATCACGAGGTCGACCGAGCCGTCGGCCAGGCCCTCCAGCGTGGCCTTGGACTCCTTCTCGGTCTGGAAGCGCGAGAGCGGCTTGATGGTGACCGGGAACTGGCCGAAGCGCTCGGCGAACGTGGCGTAGTGCTGCTGCACGAGCAGCGTGGTCGGCACGAGCAGGATGACCTGCTTGCCGTCCTGGATGGCCTTGAACGCGGCGCGCACGGCGATCTCGGTCTTGCCGTAGCCGACGTCGCCGCACACGAGGCGGTCCATCGGCACGGTGCGCTCCATGTCGCGCTTGACCTCGTCGATCGTGGCGAGCTGATCGGGCGTCTCGACATGGGCGAAGGCGTCCTCGAGCTCGGCCTGCCACGGGGTGTCGGGGCCGAACGCGTGTCCCTTCGTCGACTGGCGCGCGGCGTAGAGCTTGATGAGCTCGTCGGCGATCTGGCGCACGGCCCGGCGGGCGCGGTTCTTGCGGTTCGTCCAGTCGCCGCCGCCGAGGCGGTCGAGCGTGGGCGACTCGCCACCCACGTACCGGCTGACCTGGTCGAGCTGGTCCATCGGCACGAAGAGGCGGTCGGCGGGCTGACCGCGCTTGCTGGGCGCGTACTCCAGCACGAGGTACTCGCGCGCCGCACCGTGGACGACACGGTTGACCAGCTCGACGTAGCGGGCGACGCCGTGCTGCTCGTGCACCACCGGGTCGCCGGGCTTGAGCTCGAGCGGGTCGATCTGGCGCCGGCGGCGCACGGGCATCGACTTCTCGGTGCGCTCGGGCGCGCGCTGGCCGACGAGGTCGTCGCGGGTCAGCACGACGAGGCCGAGCGACTCGGAGACGAAGCCGTGGGCGATGTCGGCGCAGATCACCTGGACGACGCCCTGCTCGACGCCGTCGGTGCCGGAGGCGCGGTCGACGATCGAGCCGGGGATGTCGTGCTCGGCGAGCCACTCGACGCTGCGCTGGGCCTGGCCGTGGGCCGGAGCGACCACCACGAGGTGGCGGCCGTCGGCGCGCCACTTCACGATGTCGGCGACCGCGGCCTCGGTGTCACCGCGGTACTGCGGCGCGGGCTCGGCGTCGACGACGTGCGACGCGTCGAGGGCGAACGAGGAGACCTCGCCCCAGCCCAGGCCGAGCTCGGCCACGTGGTCGCGGACGTCGCCGAGCTCGTGGAAGCCCGCCGAGCCGAGGTCGATCGGGCTCTCGCCACCCCCGGCGGCGGTGGCCCACGACGCGGCGAGGAACTCCTCGCTCGTGGCGAACAGGTCGGCAGCGCGCGCCTTGATGCGCTCGGGCTCGGAGGCGATGATCGTCGATCCCGGCGGCAGCAGGTCGACGAAGAGCTCCATCTCGCCCGCCAGCACGGGCGCGAGCGACTCCATGCCCTCCACGGCATGGCCCTCGGAGAGCTTGGTGAACAGCTCGCCCAGCGACGGGTGGCTCTGGGCGTAGCGCGCGGCGGTGGCGCGGACCTCGTCGGTCAGCAGCAGCTCGCGGCACGGCGGCGCCCACAGCCGCTCGACGGGCTCGAGGGTGCGCTGGTCGGCCACGGCGAAGCGCCGGATCTCGTCGACCGTGTCGCCCCAGAACTCCACGCGCAGCGGGTGGTCCTCGGTGGGCGGGAAGACGTCGACGATGCCGCCGCGGACGGCGAACTCGCCGCGACGCTCGACGAGGTCGACGCGGGTGTACGCGGCGGCGGCGAGACGGGCGACGACGTCATCGAGCTCGACGTCCTGGCCCGCCCGCAGCTCGACCGGCTCGAGGTCGGCCAGGCCCTTGACCTGCGGCTGGAGGATCGAGCGGATCGGCGCCACGACGACCTTCGGGCGCTCGTCGCCGCCGTGCACGACACGGCGCAGCACGGCGAGGCGCCGGCCCACGGTGTCCGAGCGCGGCGAGAGCCGCTCGTGCGGCAGCGTCTCCCACGCGGGGAAGGTGGCGACCTGCTCGCGGCCGATGAGCGAGCCCACCGCGGCGGCGAGGTCGTCGGCCTCGCGCTCGGTGGCGGTGACGGCGACGACGACGGACTCGTCGCCGGCGAGCGCCGACGCGGCGAAGGGATGGAACGCGGGAGGAGCGGTGAGCTGCGCCGTGCGGGCCCCGGATCGCAGGGCCGAGGCGAACTCGACGAGGTGGGGCTCTGCGGCGACCGCTGCCGTCAATTCAGGTTGTGCCATGGCCTGTCAAGCCTACGGGCAGGACCAGCGCGGGACCCGCCGGGCGACCCCTCAGGACGAGGCCGACCCCGGCGCCCGACGGACGGCGGTGACCATCGCGATCGCGTGCTCGCGCTCATGCGACAGCGAGAGGGACCAGGCCTCGAGACCTCGGGCCCGCGCGTGCTCGGCGGCGGCGCCGCTCAGCCGGAGCCGTGGGACTCCCCCGTCGTCGCGCCGCACCTCGATCGTCAGCGGGTCGAAGCGGTCGAAGCCGCCCTCGAGCGCCTTCATGACCGCCTCCTTCGCGGCCCAGCGCGCGGCGAGCCGCTCGGGCCGCCCGTCGCAGTACCGGAGCTCGTCCTCGGTCCAGTACTTCTGCAGGAACGGCAGGCCCGACCGCTCGACCGCGGCGGCGATCCGCGCGACGGACACGATGTCGACGCCGCACGCCACGGCTGCGGCATCGGTCACCGGGGCGTGGCGGCCGAGACCGCGGCGAGGAAGCTCTCGGCGGCGACGACGCTGCCCTCCTCGTTCAGGTGGCCGGGGTCGCGGGCGTAGCCGTCGTAGAGGGAGTAGAAGGTCTGACCGTCCTCGACGGCGGCCACGCGATCGCCCGACGGGGTGGTGGACTGCATCGCGGCGATGTCCCACAGCTCGCCCGGCTCGGTGAACTCGGCGCGCACGAGCTGGTTGTACTGCTCGCGGGCGATGTTGTGCTGGTTGGCCAGGCCGTCGTCGCGGCCGATCGCCTTCTTGACCCAGCCCTTCCAGCTGCGGCGGGTGGTGAGCGGCTCGGTGGTGGCCACGAACGCGGTGTCGGGGTACGCCTCCTGCAGCGAGCGCAGCGTGTCGCGGTAGGCCGCGAAGACCTTCCGGGTGTCCGTGGACGCCCACAGGTCGACGTAGCAGAGCTTGAACACGACGACGTCGGCGTCGTCGCCGACGCCGGAGCGCACGACGGAGTCGAACTCCTCGATCTTGCCCATCGGGTCGCCGTTGGTGCCCACGTGCATGTGGGTGACGCCCGGTCCGGCCACGCTCGTGCCCTCGGCGACCGCCGGCTGCGGCAGTCCCTCGCGCTCGTGCACGAGGGCGAGCCCCCGCAGCACGTCGTCGCCCACGGACTGGTGGGCGAAGAAGACCTTGGTCGATTCCAGAGCTCTCACGTCGGCCTCGCTCGCCTCGGCAGGGGTGAAGGGTTCGCCGGCCACGTCCTCGACGTCGGCGGCCACGGCGATGCCGACGCCGGCCGCGAGCGCCACGGCCGCGACCGCGGCGGCGGCCGCGATCCAGATCCTCGCCATGGAAACTCCTCCCGTCGGCGGGTATCAGCAGAGAGTCCTGTGACTCCTGTGAAAATACGTGGTCCGGTACCCCTGATCGTACCGTCCCACGGTTGCCCAGAACCCGAGAATTCAGCGTTATTCGACTGGTACTGTCCGGTGACACCGAGGTCGGGGACACTCGGTGGAACACCAGCGGTTGCGGAGATGAGGAGTACCCATGGCCACGCGAGACGAGTTGGTGCAGGAGCTGCGCGACCTGATCCTGGGGGAGCTCATCCCCCTCGATCCCGAGGAGCTGAAGGACGACTCGCCGCTGGTCGACGACGTGCTGGACTCCCTGGGCATCGCCGAGGTCGCGGTCTTCGTCGAGGACCGCATCGGCCGCCCGCTCGCCGCGGAGGAGGAGACGCGCGCCACCTTCGCGTCCGTCGACTCCGTCGTCGACTTCATCGTGCAGCACAGCTGATCCGCTCCGGGACCGGCCATGTGCGGAATTGCGGGGATCGTCGCACCGGCGGCCCACGACGACGCCCACCGACTGCGGTCGGTCGAGCGGATGCTGACCAGCATCGCCCACCGCGGTCCTGACGAGAGCCTCTCCACCAGTTCCGGCCCGGCGCACTTCGGCACCGTCCGGCTGGCCCTGGTCGACAAGCCCACGTCGCGCCAGCCGATGGCCGACGACGCCGGCCGCTACCTGCTCTCGTTCAACGGCGAGGTCTACAACTTCGCCGAGCTGCGCTCCCAGCTGTCGGGCCTCGGCCACTCCTTCCGCACCGCGGGCGACACCGAGGTCGTCCTGCACTCCCTCATGGAATGGGGCACCGACGCCTTCGCGCGCTTCCGCGGACAGTTCGCGATCGCGTTCTGGGACGACGAGCGGCGCCGGCTGCTGCTGGGGCGCGACCGGCTCGGCATCGTGCCGCTGTTCTGGACCCGCACACCCGCCGACGAGCTGGTCTTCGCCTCCGAGGTGAAGGCGTTCGCCGACGCCGGCCTGCGCACCCCGATGTCGCTGCCGGACATCGTCGACGCCGGCGTGCTGTGGGGCCTGCACCCCGGACGCACCGCGTTCCACGGCGTCTCCTCGGTGCCGGCCGGCTCGTTCGTCGCGTCGCACGAGGGCCGCGAGACCGTGACCCGCTACTGGAGCTTCGCGTTCGCCGACCAGCGCGACGACCGCCCCGTGGACGACCAGGCCAAGGAGCTGCTGGGCCTGCTCACCGCGGCGGTCGAGCGCCGCGTGCCCCAGTACGGCGATCCCGCGGTCCTGCTCTCGGGCGGCCTCGACTCGAGTGCCGTCCTGGCGGCCCTGCGCGCGATCCGGCCCGAGCAGCAGATCGACAGCTTCTCCATCCAGTTCACGCAGGACGGGCTGAACGAGGCGCCGTTCCAGGCGATGGTCTCGGAGCACTTCGGCACCCGCCACGACGCGATCGTGTGCGACGACGAGGCCGTGGCTCGCGCCCTCGAGCTCATCACCCGCCACGCCGAGCTGCCGCTCATGCGCACGGCACCGGGCTCGTCCATCGCGCTCGCCGAGCGGATCAAGCACAGCGGCTCACGGGCCGTCCTCAGCGGCGAGGGCGCCGACGAGCTGTTCTGCGGCTACGACGTGTTCAAGGTGGCCTCGATCCGCGACCAGTGGAGCGCCGATCCCGACTCCCCCGCCTTCGCGCGACTGCTGGAGAAGGCGCTCGCGCACCAGGAGCAGCTGGGCCGCGGCGCGGGACGCGCCTTCTACGAGCGCGGCCTGGAGCAGCACGACGACCCGGTCTTCTCGCACCTGCACCGCTGGAGCGCGGCGTTCCGCATCACGCAGTACCTCGCCGAGCCGCTGCGCGAGCAGGTCTCGCTGGAGGGCACGCTCGAGGGCGTCCGCGAGCGCCTGCCCGAGTCGTTCCACGGCTGGTCCACGGTGGAGCGGGCCCAGTACCTCGAGGCCACCTACTTCCTGGGCACCTCGCTGCTGGCCACGCAGTGCGACCGCCCGTTCATGGCGCAGAGCGTGGAGTGCCGCTACCCGTTCCTCGACGAGGACGTCATCGACTTCGCGCTGACGCTGCCCGAGTCGTCGAAGCTGCACGAGCTCAACGAGAAGCTCGTGCTGAAGGAGGCCGTTCGCGACCAGCTGCCGCCGGCCGTCACCGAGCGGGTCAAGCAGCCGTACACCGCGCCCGAGGGCGGCGTCTTTCGCTCCCCCACCGGACTCGCCCTGCTGGAGCAGTACCTGTCCCCCGACGCGGTGGCCGACACCGAGGTGTTCGACCCGCGCCGTGTCGCCTGGCTCATCGACAAGACGCAGCGCAGCCGCACGAGCTTCCACGACGACCTCGCGCTCGTGTGGATCCTCAGCACCCAGATGCTCGTCCAGACCTACGGGTTCGCGGACGCGAACGCCGACCTTCGAAGGGGAACCGCATGACCGACATCCAGGAACTGAGCCGCCGGATCGATCTCGAGGACGTGGCCGCCACCACCGACCTGCTGGTCTCGTCGATCCGCGACACGGCCCGGCACTTCCGCCGCACCGGCGCGATCGTCGCGCTCAGCGGCGGCATCGACTCCTCGGCCTGCCTCGGTCTCGCGGTCCGCGCGCTCGGCCCGAAGCGCGTCGTGGCGCTGACGCTGCCCGACAAGGAGAGCTCGGGCGAGACCGTCGGCTACGCGCAGGAGGTCGCCGACGCGTTCGGCGTGGAGCTGCTGCACCGCGACATCACCGCGCCGCTCGACGCGCTCGGCTGCTACGACGACCGTCTCGCCGTGGTGCGCCGGATCGTGCCGGAGTTCGACGCCGACGCGGGCGACCGCTACTCGGTCGAGTTCGACCCGGCCCTCGGCAACGACGAGCAGCTCCAGTCGTTCCGCCTCAACGTGATCCGCGGCGGCGAGCAGACGATGCACCGCCTCGGCGGGCGCGACTTCCTGACGATCATGGCCGCGACGAACCAGAAGCAGCGCATCCGGATGCTCTCGACCTACCGGATCGCCGACGAGCGCAACCAGATCGTCGTGGGCACCTCCAACCGGCTCGAGCTCGACCAGGGCTTCTACGTCAAGCACGGCGACGGCTGCGGCGAGGTCTTCCCGCTGCGCCACCTGCTGAAGTCGCACGTGTACGAGGTCGCCGCGCACATCGGCGTGCCCGAGTCCGTCCAGAAGCGCCCGCCCACGACCGACACGTTCAGCGCGCCGCAGAGCCAGGAGGAGTACTTCTACGGCACGTCGGTGCGCACGAACGACGAGCTGTGGCTGGCGTGGGACCAGAAGGAGGACGCCGGCGCCACGGCCGAGCGGCTGGGGCTGTCCACCTCCGACGTCGAGAAGTTCTTCGAGCTCTACACGCGCCGCTCGCTGTACGCGGAGTACCTGCTGACGTCGCTCTGAGTCAGGCCTCGGGCGCCGGCGCCGGCCGGCGCCGTACGAGCTTGCCCGTGCGGGTGGTCTCGAGTCGCTCCACCACGGTCACCTCGCGCACCAGCCCGCGCGGCTCGACGGCCGCCAGGATCCGGCGGGTGAGGCCGTCGCGCTCGACTCCCGGCGCGAGCTCGACGAACAGGGAGCACTGGGCGTCCTCCACCGTGTCGTCGGCCAGCAGGAGGGCTCCGGCCACCCCGTCGACCCGGGCGACGTCGGCCTCGACCGCCACCGCCGAGACCCGGTTGCCGCGGAAGTTGATCATCTCGGCGAGCCGACCGGTCACGGTGAGGTGGCCACGCTCGTCCAGGCGTCCGAGGTCGGTCGTGACCAACGGCGTGCCCGGCTCGCGCACGGGATCGCCGAGGTAGCCCAGGAACACCGACGGGCCCGTGACGCGGATGCGGCCCTCCCGCCCGGTGACCACGTGGCCGTCCTCGTCGACGACGTCGACCGTGGTGCCCGGCAGCGGCAGCCCCACCGAGTCGGCCGGCGCGGCGCTCGAGGGCGGGCGCACCGCGACCCGCGCCGTGGCCTCGGTCAGCCCGTACATGAGGTGCGTCCCGCCGGCGAAGCCCGAGGTCAGCTCGGCGAGCGCGGCGTCGGAGACCCCTCCCCCGGCCAGCAGCAGCGTGCGCAGGTGCGGCGCGAAGTCCTGCCCGAGCGTGAACCGCCGCGCGACGAGGCGCAGGTAGTAGGGGACGCACGGCAGCACGGTCACGCGGTGCCGGTCGAGCAGCTCGGCCAGCGGCCGCGACGGCAGCGTGCCCGAGGTCATCAGCAGCGGCACTGAGCGCATCAGCGCCAGCAACACCATCGAGAAGCCGTAGGAGTGGGTGGGGTCGAGGATGAAGCCCAGCACGTCGGAGTCCGGGTCCCACGGCTCGACGACCTGGTCGACCGCGGTGACGTTGCAGGCCACGTTGCGCACGGACAGCCGCACGCCCTTCGGCTCGCTGGTGGTGCCCGACGTGAAGAGCAGCAGCGCCTCGGGAGAGCCGGTGTCGGCGATGCCGTCGCCGGGACGGTGGCGCGGGTCGGTGGACGGCTCGACGTCGAACGGCTCCAGCACACCGGCGGCGAGGTCGACGCGGCAGCGGGAGCGGGCGGCGAGCTCGCGCGTGCGCTCGGGCGTGGGACGCGGGAGCATCACGAGCGAGCGGCCCGCCAGCAGCACGGCGACGAGGTCGACCACGGCCTCGTGGCCCGTGCCGGACAGCGCCACGCGCTCGTCCTCCGGAACCGTGCGCTCGATCTGCGCGGCCCGCGCGCGGGCGCGGTCGTGGAGCTCGCCGCGGGTCAGCGTGACGTCACCGTCGATCACCGCGACGCGCTGCGGGTCGTCGGCCAGCCGCAGGAGGTCGGCGAACGCCGCTGCGATCATCGCAGCCTCAGCGACCGCGCGGGGGGCGAGACGACGCTGCCACCCTCGGGGACGTCGGTGACGACGACGGCGTTGGGCCCGACCTTCGCCCCGTCGCCCACGCTGACGGCGCCGATGACCACGCAGCCGACGCCCAGGTGGACGCCGCGGCCGATGCGCGGGGGCTGGTAGTAGGCCTCGGCGTGATCGGGCTCCCACCGCCGCCCGAGGGTGACGCCGTGGTAGATCATGCAGTCGTCGCCGATGACGGCGCCGGGCTGCAGCACGACGCCGTTCTGGTGGACGAAGACGACGTGGCGCCCGATCGCGGTGTCGTGACTGACCTCGAACCCGAGGACGTTCCGGACGTAGGCCGCGTTGACGAGCTTGTAGGCGATGCGGCCGAGCCGGCCCCCGAGCAGCCCGCGCTGCGGGGCGTGGACCCACTCGCCGAAGCGGTGCACCGCGAGCATGTGCTTGGCGGGGACGAGCCAGCCGCGGGCGTGAGACGCCATGTCCTCGCGGACGATGTCGACCAGGCCCTGCCACGTGGACAGGTCCCATCCGGTGGGCGGCGTGACGACGACGGGTGGGGTCCGCCGGGGCGCCTGCTCTGTCGTCATGGCAGGAGTATGGCACCGGCGCGGGGCCGCCGGTACCGCCTCGAACCGCGGCCGGACGAGCGCCGCGGTTTCACCACGACGAGGTCCCGGACTCCCTAGGCTGGTGCCCATGTCGCACGCGTCCGGGCCTCGGCCTCACGTCCTCGTGATCGTCCAGAACCTGCCCGTCCCGCTGGACCGCCGGGTGTGGCTGGAGTGCCGAGCGCTGATCGCCGCCGGCTTCGACGTCAGCGTGATCTGCCCGAAGGGACCGGGCGACCCGTCCTCGGAGACCCTCGACGGCGTCCGCATCCACAAGTACCGGCCGGCGCCGCAGGCCTCGGGCGCGCTGGGCTACCTCGTGGAGTTCGTCTACTCCTGGCTCCGCACGGCTCGGCTCTCGCTGAAGGTGTGGCGCGAGCGCCCCTTCCAGGCGATCCAGGCCTGCAACCCGCCGGACACCTACTGGGCGCTGGCCCGGCTGTGGCGTCGCCGCGGCGTGACCTTCGTCTTCGACCAGCACGACCTCAACCCCGAGCTGTTCCTCTCGCGCTTCGGCGAGCCGACCTCACTCATGGGCCGGCTGCAGCTGGGGTTCCTGCGCTGGCTCGAGCGGCGCACGTACGCCACGGCCACCCACGTCATCTCGACGAACGAGTCGTACCAGCGGATCGCGATCGAGCGCGGCGGGTTCGATCCCGCCGACGTCACCGTCGTGCGCAGTGGCCCCGACACCTCCACGATGCGCCCGATCCACCTGCCCGAGGACGCCGACCGCACGCGCCACACGCTGGCGTACCTGGGGATCATGGGCCCGCAGGACGGGGTCGAGACGGTCCTCGACGTCATGGACGAGCTCGTGCACCGCCGCGGCCGCACCGACGTCGACGCCGTCCTCATGGGCTTCGGCGACTGCTACGAGGACCTGCGCCGCCGCAGCAACGAGCTGGGGCTCGACGACGTCGTCACGTTCACCGGCCGGGTCGGCCCTCCCGAGATCGCGCGCCACCTCAGCGCCGCCAGCGTGGGCCTGTGCCCCGACCTCAAGACGCCCCTCAACGACGTCTCCACGATGAACAAGACGATGGAGTACATGGCGTACGCGCTGCCCACCGTCTCGTTCGACCTCGTGGAGACGCGCGTCTCGGCAGGTGAGACCTGCCTGTTCGTGGAATCGGGCGACGTGGGGGCCTTCGCCGATGCCGTCGAACGGCTGCTCGACGACCCGGAACTGCGCGTCAGGCTGGCCCGAGAGGCCCGCGATCGGGTCTCGACCCACTTGGACTGGAAACCGCAGTCGGAGGCTTACGTCGGCGTCTGGGAGTCCCTGCTGGGTAGCACGGATCATGGCGGACCAGTCAGAACGAACTATGTGGACTTGGTCACACGGGAGGAGTTCGAGCGCTTCGTGCTCTCGCGCGGGCCGATCCCTCCCGCATCCTGAAGCACACCCGTCACACGGAACGGCCCGTTCTCCCTGTCATTCCGCTTGCATCGCCGTGTCGCGCCATGCAAGGGTTGGCGCGACCAAGCCCCTATTCACAAGGCTTAACTTCATGCCGTTGACCCACCGTTCCCCCAGAAAGCACCGCAGGATCTCGGCCAAGCGGAAACTCAACTTCTCGCGACGCAGCCTCGTCATGGCACTGCTCGCGGTCTCCCTCACCACCCCAGCCCTCTTCGCAGCGACGGAGCGCGCGCCCGCCGCGCAGCAGACCCAGAGCCTGCTGCCCGACGACCTGCGTCCTCGCGCCCTGGGCGACTCCCGACCGTGGGAGGTCGGACTCAAGTTCCAGGTCACCAGCCCGGCGTACGCCGAGGCGATCCAGGTGTACCGCAACCACACGCTCAGCGCGGGGACGATCGCGACGCTGTGGTCGTCCACCGGCCGCGCCCTGTCGACCGTGACCTTCGAGCCCTCCGGCCAGACCGGCCTCGACACCGTCCAACTGGACTCGCCCGTGCAGCTCGAGCCGGGCGACGACTACATCGTGTCCTACTCGGCGCCCCAGGGCCGCCAGCCGCAGGACCAGCGCCAGTTCACGCGCTCGATCAGCAACGGCGTCCTGAAGGCCGAGCCCAACGCCGGCGTCTACAGCGGCCGCCTCGGCAACTTCCCGACCCGCACCTACCGGGCCTCGAACTACCACGTCGACGTGGTGGTCTCGACCGGTGGCGACGGGCCGACCACGCCCCCGCCGACCACGAGCCCCACCACCGGCCCGACCACGGCACCCACGAGCGAGCCGACGACGGCGCCGACCACCGAGCCCACGGGCGGCCCCACCACGGAGCCGACAAGCCAGCCGACGACGACGTCACCCACGACGAGCCCCACCACCGCTCCGACGACGGCGCCCACCACGGCACCCGGTGGCACCAACTTCCCGACCCGCGCCTCCACCGGCACGCCGTCGGGCTGGTCGCCGCGGACCACCGTGAACGGTGACTACAACGTCACCACCGCGGGCGCCGTGGTGCAGGACCTGCGCATCGTGAACGGCAGCCTGAACATCCGGGCCAACAACGTCACGGTCCGTCGCGTCGAGATCAGCAGCGGCCAGATCAACAACGTCTTCAGCCGCCAGTGCTCCAACGGCCTGGTGATCGAGGACACGACGATCCTGCGGGGCAGCACCGACATCGGCCAGCCCGCGATCCAGTTCGGCGGCTACACCGCGCGGCGAGTGAAGATCGACGGCCCGTCCGAGGGCCTGCGCGTCGGCGGCAAGGACTACGGCTGCGGCGAGGTCCGCGTCGAGGACACGTTCGTCAACGTCAACGCCTACGCGGGCTGCGAGCGCGCCGGGAGCGGCATCGACTGGCACGGCGACGCGCTGCAGGGCTACAACGGCCCGAAGGTCACCGTGCGCAACTCGGTGCTCAAGCTGAACCCGACGCCGTACTGCATCGGCAACTCGGCGTTCTTCTACCCCACCCAGGGCAACACCAGCGCCGACATCGACAAGGTGCTGGTGTCCGGAGGCGGCTTCGTCTTCCGGCTCGACACCCCGGGCACCGTCCGGAACCTCAAGGTCGTCGACGACTCCTGGTACTACGGGCCCAGCCACAACCAGTCCTGCACCGGCGGGATCACGTGGGGCGCGGGCAACGAGTACGTGAGCTACAACGAGGGCACGGGCGCCTGGTCGTCCAAGCGTCCGCTCTCGTGCCTGGGCTTCCGGGGCTGACCCGGAGTCCGACCGACCGCGCCCGCCGCGCCGAGCCTCAGCTGCTGCTGACGAGCTCGCGCTCGGCGGGCGCGGTCGTCTGCGGGCTGCGCCGGCGCTGGGCGCGGCGCTCGATGGCGGCGACGATCGTCAGCGTGATGCCGCCGCCGATCACGAGCGTCATGATCTTGGCGAACATCGGCTGCCCACCGAGGCGGTAGACGGCCGGGGACTCCGGCGACGGGGCGATCGTCACGCGCTCGTCGGCGGCGACGTCCTGCTCGTCCTGCAGCGCCTCGAGCTCCGCGCCGATCTCGGCCAGGGCCGCGCGGTGTCGCTCGCGCGCGGTGTCGGGATCGGGCGCCGCGACCTCGATGTAGAGAGCGCGCGTGTCGTAGTACGGCGCCCACTGGACCCCGTTGTCCGGCAGCGTGATGAGCACGCCGTCGCGGACCCCGCGGCCCACCATCGTGGCCGCCGACGACGCCGTCTTCGGCAGCGCCTCCATCCCGTTGATCCGCTTGCCTACGATCCCGGCGACCGTGATGAGGTCGGCGGCGTTGACGCGCAGCTTGTTCGGGTAGACCTGGCTGGCCGGCGCGACGAACACGGCCTGGCCGCGCAGGTAGTAGACGTCCTGGCGGGCCTCGACGGCGGCGATCGCGACGTAGGTGACCATCAGCCCCAGGAACACGACGTACCAGCGGCGAGCCGCCGCCACCAGCACGTCCCAGAAGACCACGTCACTCCTCGTCCGCGGCCCGACCGTCCGCGTGTCCGCCCAGTCTGACACGGGCCACGCCGCGAACCGCCCGGAACGACGGGCTTGGTCCCACCAGTCACGGCCCCGATCGAGAAAGCGCCCCACGTGACGCATGCCTCGTTACGATGGGGGCACGATGGCCGGCACGGGGTCTTCGTGCGGCAGTCGGGGAACGAGACCGTTGGGGAATCCATGCTGGTAGAAGTCGTCAGGACGGTGCTGAGGCGCTGGTACGTCGTCGTGGCGGGCCTGCTCCTCACCGGAGTGCTGGGCTACGTCGCGTACACCTCCACGCCGCCCGTCTACGAGGCCAGCGGCACGGTGCTGCTGCTCCCGCCCGAGGACCAGGTCAGCGGCGAGGGCATCCAGAACCCGTTCCTGCAGCTGAACAACCTCGACGTCCCGACGTCCCTCGTGGTCGCGCGCCTCAACGGCGACGAGGTCCGCGAGCAGATCGTCGCCGAGCAGCCCAACGCGCTCTACCAGGTCTCCACCGACCCGACGATGCGCGGACCGGTCGTGCTGGTGCAGGTCTCGGCGCAGACCGCCGCGGCCACGATCGACACCCTCGAGCTGGTCCTGGCCGCGGCGCCGCAGGCGCTGGCCGACCTCCAGCGCCAGCAGGACGTGCCGAAGGGCGACTCCATCACCTCGATGCAGCTGGCCGCCGACCTCGACGCCACCCCCGTCACCCGGGCCACCACGCGTGCCCTCGTCGCGGCCGTCGCCGTGGGCCTGGCGATCACGGCCGGCGCCACCGCCGGCATCGACGCGCTGGCCCGTCGCCTCGGAGCGGCCCGGCGCCGCCGCGAGGCCGAGGCGGAGGCCGAGGAGCAGGGCGCCGAGCCCACCGCGTCCGACGACGCGGACGAGTCCTCGAAGGAGTGGGAGCCCGCCGACGGCGAGCGCCACGCCGAGACCTCGCGGAGCCTCACCCCGCCATGAGCTCGACCGTCCGGACCCCCGCGCGGATGGACTCGGTCACGTGGCTGCTGCTCTACCTGACCGTCCTCTACGCGATCCCGTCCCGGCTGGTCGTCCCCGCGCTCGGCAGCGCCGGCTCGCCCTCGATGCTCGTCGGCCTGGTGAGCCTGGGCGGCTGGGCGCTCTACCAGGTGGGCCGCACCACCAGCCAGAGCCACCCGCGTGAGGTGCTGCCCGTCCGCCGGGCGCTGTTCGGCTTCGTCACGTGCGTCGCGATCACGTACGTCGTCGCGATGTCCCGGCCGATCGACTTCGACGAGATCAGCCCGGTCAATGTCGCGATGGCCGTGACGCTGTCGTGGACGGGCACCCTGCTGGTGGCCCACGACGGCATCTCGACGATGGAGCGGGCCCGGACGCTGGCCACGGCGCTGGCCTGGGCCGGCGGACTGATGGCGTTCCTCGGACTCATGCAGGTGGTCACGAGCGACCCGATCATCAACCGCATCTCGATCCCGGGCCTGTCGGCCGCCGAGTTCCAGATCTTCACCCGCGGCGAGACGATCCGCCCTTCGGGCACCGCCACGCACCCGATCGAGTACGGCGTGATCATGGCGATGCTGCTGCCGTTCACGCTGCACGCGGCGTTCCACACCACCCACGACCGTCGGCTGCTGCAGTGGATCCCCACGCTCATGGTGGGCGTGACGATCGCGCTGACGTTCTCGCGGTCGGCGTACGTGAGCGCCGCGGTGGCCGCCGCCGTGCTGGTGGTCGGCTGGCCGCGCCAGCGCCGGCGGCTGTTCCTGGCCGGCGCGCTCGCGATGGCCGTGGTGCTGTTCGCGGCCGTGCCGCGGTTGTTCGGCACGATCCAGTCGCTGTTCCGCAACGTCGGCACCGATCCGAGCATCACCTCGCGCACCGACAGTTACGAGATCGCGTGGGCGTTCATCACGCAGTCGCCGGCGTTCGGGCGCGGTCTCGGCTCGTTCCTGCCCAAGTACCGCATCTTCGACAACCAGTACCTGCTGCTCATGGTGAGCATCGGCCTCGTGGGCACCGCGGCGTTCCTGCTGCTCGCGCTCGCGGGGCTGTGGGTGTCCCTGCGCGTGCGCCTGCTCGCCCGGGACGAGGACACCCGCGACCTCGGCCTGTCGCTGCTCGCCGCGATCGCCGCCGGTGCCACGGGCATGGCGCTGTTCGACTCGTTCGCGTTCCCGATGACGATGGGCACGTACTTCCTGCTGCTGGGCATGGCCGGGGCGGTCCATCGCATCGTCGTGCTCGAGCCACGGCGTCCCGACCCGTCGCTGGTGCCGACCGGGTCCACCGTCACCCACCCGCTCCGCGTCCTGCGGCGTGCCGTCGCGCGCCGACTGCGCCGGAGGTGGGCGCGTCAGGTCAGAGCATCGCGTCCAGGACCGCCACCGGGTCCGTGAACACGAGGTCCGCGGCGCGCTCGACCTGCGCGGGGTCGAAGGCGTCGCCGCGGTACGAGACCGAGATCCGGAAGCGCCCGGCGTCGGTCGAGCTGATCCAGCCGATCGTGTTCGGGGCGATGCCCTCGGTGCCGTGCACGGCACGCCGCTCGGCACCCGGGACGGTCCACGGCATCGACTCGTAGATCTTCAGCACGCCGGGGTTGCTGACCGAGACGCGCGCCCGCACGGGACGCGGCACGGTGTCGGCAGTCGTGGGCGGCACGGGCGGGCGGCGCTTCGTGCGCAGCAGCCGCGCGGCGACGGCGGCCAGGGGCCGCCCCGAGCTCAGCATCGCGTCGAGGCTCTCGCCCAGCATCTCCGGCTCGAAGCCCTCGGACCACACCGGGACGGACACGCCGGTGATGAAGTTGCCCCCGGTCGTGACGCCCTTCGGCAGGTAGCGGCGCAGGTCCACCACGAGGTCGCCCTGGGGCTCGATCGGGAGACCGGCCTGCTCGGTGGCGGCCGCGGCCAGCAGCAGCATCGTGGGGCTGATCCCCAGTCCGTGCTTCGCGCCCCACGCGCGCACCCCGGCCATCTCGGCGACGTCGCAGTCGCGGTGCAGGCGGCGGGTCAGGCCACCCGGGTCGATCAGCGGCAGCCGGTCGTCCTCGCGTGGGGCCTCGCCCGCCGGCGGCGGACCGGGGACCCCGCCGCGGTCGCGCACGAGGGCGATGGCGTTCCGGGGGTGGCGCCCGAAGGTGTTCCAGAGTGCCTTCGAGAGGGGCCGGTCGGTGACGCCGTCGAACATCGCCGGCACGGGCGCGCCAGCGGCCATCATCAGCACGATCGCGGGCAGGCTCGAGGCCAGCGGCGCGTCGAGCAGCACGTGGTCCATGGCGGTGGCGAGCTCGTCGTCCTTCAGCGCGAACTGCACCGGCAGGTCCGGGACGAGGTGGGCGACGAGCCAGTCCTGTGCGGACTCGGTGACGTCGTCGGGCACGACGCGGACGACCTCGTCGGCGCGGTCGGCGATCGCGGCGCCGCGGTAGCGCCAGTGGTCGGCGTCCGCGCGCTCGAAGCCGACGCGGGTCTGCGGGCCGTGGGCGGCCAGGCGCACGAACGCCTCGCGCAGCGCCTCGGGCGGCGGCAGGTCGAGGGGGCTGAAGGACTGGCGGATGATCGACCCGCCCAGGAGCCGGTCGATCCCGGCGATCGGCACGAGCCGCGAACCGTCTGCCATGTCACGAGCGTAGTGCCGGAATCGCCCGCCCGAGGGCGTCTCGCGGATACGATGTGGCGACCGTCCCCGAGGCCGAGGTGAGCGCTGCGATGACCGACCGCCCCGTTCCCGTCGCGCCCGTCCCCGAGCCGCGCCGGCTGCGCCTCCTGCTGGTCGTCTCGACGGCGCACCCCGAGTCCGTCGGCGAGGCCTGGATCGCGTACCAGTGGATCCACCGGCTCGCGGAGCGTCACGACGTCACCGTTCTGTGCTACCGCCAGCGCGCCGGGCTGCCGTTGACCGGAACCGTCCCGAACGCTCGCGTCGTCGAGTGGACCGAGCCCCCGCTGATCGGCCGGCACGAGCGCTTCAAGGCCATGCTGAACCCGGGCTACTACCCGTTCGCGTGGCAGGCACGCCGCTGGATCCGGCGGGCCCTGGCGCACGGCGAGCGGTTCGACCTGGCGCACCAGCTGACCCCGGTCTCGCTCCGGTTCGCCTCCCCCCTGGCCCGCTCGGGCATCCCGTACGTGATCGGCCCCGTCGGCGGCAGCCTCGACTCGCCGCCGGCCTTCGCCGACGAGGAGGGCGGTGCGCCGTGGTTCACGGGCCTGCGCCGGCTCGACGCGTTCCGGCTCCGCCACAGCCGCGGCCTGCGCGCCACGTTCGCGAACGCCGCGCTCGTCGTCGGCATCGCCGACTACGTCCGCGAGCAGCTCGGCGACATCCGCCTGCGTGCGTTCACCACGATGAGCGACACCGGCATCGAGTCGCTGCCCGCACCGGCGCCGGGCAGCGACCGCACCCGGGGTGTGCGCCTGCTGTTCGTCGGACGGGTCATCCGCACCAAGGGCGTGCGCGACGCGGTGCGGGCCCTGGCGCTGCTGCCGCGCGGCACGGCGACGTTCGACGTCGTGGGCGACGGCTACGACCGCGCGGCCTGCGAGGCGCTCGCCGCCGAGCTGGGGGTGGCCGACCTCGTGCGGTTCCACGGCCGGGTCCCGCACGAGCAGGTGGACTCCTTCTACGAGCAGGCCGACGTGTTCGTGTTCCCCAGCTACCGCGAGGCGGGCGGCATCGTCGTCATCGAGGCGCTCTCGCACGGCCTGCCGGTGGTCGCGTGCGACCGCGGCGGACCGTCGAGCACGGTCACCGACGCGTGCGGGATCCGCGTGCCCGTGACCGATCCCGAGCAGCTGGCCCGGGACCTCGCCGACGCCCTCGCCCGACTGTGCGCCGACCCCGTGCTGCGCGCCCGGCTCGCCGAGGGAGCCCGGCGGCAGAGCGCGGAGGTCTCGCTGTGGGACCGCCGCGTCGAGCACGTGGAGGAGCTCTACGCGCGGGTCCTCGAGGCCTGACTCACGCGCCGCGGACCCGGCGGCCGAGCACGGCGCGGGCGGGCCCCGCGATCCGGCCGGGAAGGACCGAGAGCACGGTGGCGGTGGTCTTCGGGCGCAGCACCGCGAGGGCCAGCAGGTACGTGATGCCCACCGCGGCCCCGCCCAGGAAGATCTCGAGGACGAGCGGCAGCGGGTCGGCGAGGTGCAGCACGCCCCAGCCGACGGCGCCCGCGACGATCGCGGTGGGCACGACCCCGAGGAACGGCAGGATGACCTGCCAGCGGGTCGCCCCGATGACGGGCGCGACCGGGATCGAGCGCAGCAGCGCCTCGACCGTGGCGATCGTGGCCCAGCCGACGACGACCGCCATCAGCCCGAACTGGACGAGGTACAGGGACACCAGCAGCGCCAGGCTGTAGATCGTCGCGATGAAGGCGAACCAGCGACCGGGATGTCCGGTGCCGACCAGGAGCGCCTGGTCGACGGCCCAGCCGACGCCCGCGATCGCCATCACGGCCAGGGCGGGGACGACATGGGCGCTCTCGGCCTTGTCCGCGCCGAACAGCAGCTGGACCACCTCGGGCGCTGCGACCGCGAGGAACACCATGAGCGGCGTGATGACCGCGTAGGCCACGGACGAGGCCCGCAGGTACGCGCCGCGCAGCCGGTCGACCGAGTCGCGGATCTTCGCGAACGCGGCCATCGAGACCGGCAGCAGCGCCGAGATCGACAGGTCCTGCGCCGTCTGGACCAGCCGCTGCGCGATCGAGAGGTAGCCCATCTCGCGCACGCCCAGCCCGGCCACGACGATCGCGGTCTCGGCCCAAACGCGCAGCGCGTAGACCAGGCCGCTGCCCACGACGTGCAGGCCGAAGTCGACCATGACCTTGAAGCGCGCGAAGGAGAAGCCGGGGTGCGGCCGCCAGCGCGCGACGATCCACACCGAGACGAGCACGATCAGCTGGCCGCACAGGACCTGCAGGACGAGCGCCCAGGCGCCGCCGCCGGTGAGCGCGACCGCGATCGCGACGACCTGGGCGATGATGGCGGCGTTGGCCTCGAGGAGCGCGAGCTTGCGGAACTCCATCGCCCGGCGCAGCAGGGCCACCGGGACCGAGCCGAGGGCGACGGCCAGCACGGACAGGCCCATGACCTGCAGCAGCGGCGCGGCCTCGGGCACGCCGAGGGCCGAGCCGATGAACGGGGCCGCCACGGCGATCGCACCGGCCAGCAGCAGGCCCGAGCCGAGCGAGAACCAGAACGCCGTGGCGAGGGTGCGCTCGTCGACGTCGTCGGCCTGGACCAGGTACGCCGAGAAGCCCGCGTCGGCGAGCACGTAGATCAGCGGCAGCAGCGTGGTGGCCGTGGCCGCGACGCCGAAGTCCTCCGGGGACAGGATCCGCGTCAGGATGATGATCGTCAGGAAGCCGCCGAGGCGCGTCACCCAGCGCTGAGCGGTCATCCACAGCACGCTGATCGAGGTGTGGCGTGCGAGGCCCGTGTCGTCGCTCATGCTCACCCCATCACCCTCGTGGGTCGCACGCCGGGGAGGCCGCAGCACGAGTCCCGGGCGTCTGCCGCAAACCGCCGAAAGGCACCGGCCGACCGCTTTACACTGTACTGCGCAGCACTGCTCCCAGTGGGCGAATCCGCCAGACCGGCCACCGTGCGTGGACGACGTCGAGAGGACCGATTCATGAGCGACGGTCGACAGGCTTCGAGCGCGGCCCGCCGCGTCCTGCGGCCCCGCACGTGGCGACGCTGGGCGCGCCTGGCGAACTTCGCCGGCTACGACGGGGCCGAGCTGGACGACGCCACGATCGGCACGGGCGTGCGCCTCTCCCCCACGGTCTCGGTGCGCAACGGCAGCCGGGTCACGATCGGCGCCGGCTCCCACATCGGCCAGGGCAGCTGCCTGTGGGCGGGCGACGCGAGCGGCAGCATCACGCTCGGCGACCACGCGCTGCTCGGGCCCGACGTGTTCATCACCGCCTCGAACTACGACTTCGACGCCGGCCCCGGTCCCGTGATGGACCTGCCCAAGCGCGAGGCCGACGTCGTGATCGGCGCGAACACCTGGCTGGGCACCCGCGTCGTGGTGCTGCCCGGCGTCACGATCGGCGACGGCACGATCGTCGCCGCCGGTGCCGTCGTCACCCGCGATCTCCCGCCCGACTCGGTGGCCGCCGGCGTGCCCGCCACCGTCGTCCGGCGCCGCGGTGCGTCCTCATGACTGCGGACGTCACGATCGTCATCGTCACGTACAACAGCGCCGACTGGGTGGGTCGCTGCCTCGACTCGCTGCCCGCCGCGCTCGGCGACCTCGAGGCCGAGCTCGTCGTGGTCGACAACGCCTCGGCCGACGACAGCGCGACGGTCGTGGCGCGCCACGCGCCCCACGCGCGGCTGCTGCACAACGACGTCAACGCGGGCTTCGCCCGCGCGGTCAACCAAGGTGCCGCGGCCGGCTCCGCGCCGTGGGTGCTGCTGCTCAACCCGGACATGGAGGCGCGGCCCGGCTCGCTCGCCGAGCTGGTCGGGTTCGCGCACCGCCACCCCGGTCACGGCATGTACGGCGGCCGCACCCTGACCACCGAGGGCGAGCTCGAGCCTTCCTCGTGCTGGGGCCTGCCGAGCCTGTGGAGCACGTTCTGCTTCGCCTCGGGCCTGTCCACCGTCTTCCGTCACTCACGCGTGTTCGACCCCGAGGCCATCGGCGGCTGGCAGCGCGACTCGGTACGCGAGGTCGGCATGATCACCGGCTGCCTGCTGCTGGTGGAGCGCCGGCTGTGGAACCGGCTCGGCGGCTTCGACGAGCGCTACTTCGTCTACGGTGAGGACGCCGACCTCAGCGCCCGGGCGCGAGCCCTCGGCGCGCGTCCCGTCATCGACCCCGCGGTCGAGGTCGTCCACGCGATCGGCACGTCCTCCCCCGGCACTGCCGGCAGCAAGCCGCTGCTGCTGGCCGGCAAGATCACCTACGCCCGTACGCATCACGGGCGCCTGGGGCCGCTGGGTGTCTGGCTGCTGCGCGCCGGCGTCGGCCTGCGCGCACTCGGCGCCCGCCTCACCGGCAGGGGCGCGAAGTGGCTGGCCACGTGGCAGCGCCGCGCCGAGTGGTGGGACGGCTTCCCCGAGGGCAGCGGACGATGAGCGGCGCGGCCCGGGCCAGCATCGTCATCCCCGCCCACGACGAGGAGCGCGTCATCGGGCGCACGCTGACCGCCGCGCTCGCCGGCACCGCGCCGCACGAGTACGAGACCGTCGTGGTCTGCAACGGCACCACCGACGCCACGCCCCGGATCGCCGCGGCGTTCGACGGCGTCCGCGTGGTCGAGATCGCCACGCCCTCCAAGACCGCCGCGCTCAACGCAGGCGACGCCGCCGTGTCGGCGTTCCCGCGCGTCTACCTCGACGCCGACGTCGTCCTCGGCCCCGGCGCGCTGGAGGCCGTGGTCACGGCGCTCGAGGCGGGTCACCCGGCGGCGGCCCCGCGCCCCGTCTTCGACACCACGGGCCTGTCGCTGCCGTGCCGCGCGTACTACGCGATCCGCTCGCGGCTCGGCTACGTCAGGCACCACGTCATCGGCGCCGGCGTCTACGCCGTGTCGGCCGAGGGGCGTGCGCGGTTCGGCGCCTTCCCCGACGTCATCGCCGACGACGGCTGGGTCTACGCCCACTTCGACCACGCCGAGCGCGTCAACCCGCCCGGCGCCACGTTCACCGTGCACCCGCCGCGCACGCTGCGGTCGCTCTACCGGCGCCAGGTCCGGATCGTCGCGGGCAACCAGCAGCTGGCCGCCCTCGGCCACCGGGTCGAGGCGCCGCGCCCCACGTGGCGCGACGTCGTGCGGTCCGAGCCGCGGCTGATGCCCGCCGCCGTGGTCTACGTGGCCGTCACCGTGGCGGCCCGCGCCCACGCCCGCCTGCGGGCGCGACGCGGCGACCACGGCTGGAACCGCGACGAGACCTCGCGCGGCGTCGTCGGCACCGAGGCGGGACGCTGATGCGCCGCCTCGTCCTCATCGGCCTGGCGCTCGGCGTCGGCCTCGTCGCGCTCGCCGCCGCCGCGTTCTTCGTGCTCGACCCGTTCGACGACGGAGCGCCCTCGGGCGACGTCGTGTCGCTGTGGCCCGAGGTCCCACCGGCGCACGTCGACGTGGTGAGCGACGCGGACCCGGTCGAGCTCGGCACCGCCTTCACGAGCAAGGTCGAGGGCGATGTCGCCGGCGTGCGGTTCTGGTGGACGCCGCGCAACGAGGGCCCGCACACCGCCAGCCTCTGGTCGCCCGACGGCGAGCGGCTCGCCACCGTCGACTTCGAGCAGGCCGGCGGCCAGGAGGGCTGGCGCACCGCGTGGTTCGACCAGCCCGTCGAGATCTCCGAGGGCGAGCGGTACGTCGTGTCGTACCACGCGCCGCGCGGCCACTTCGCCCAGACGGTGGGCTTCTCGGGACAGTCGTACACCGGCGCGCTCGCGGTGGAGCCCGGCGAGAGCGGCGTCTATGCCGACGGCGAGAGCGCGTTCCCGACGAAGTCGTGGGAGTCCAGCCAGTACTGGGTCGACCCGCTGTTCGTGCCGCGGGAAGAGGTGCCGGAGGCGGACGCCCCCGCCCTGCCGAAGATCGTCGACACCGACGACTTCCGCGCCGAGGGCTTCCCGACCTCGACGAACACGGGTGTGCCGAAGGACTGGGAGCCGCAGCAGACCTTCACCGGCGACGTCGACATCGACGAGCCCGGCGCGGTGCTGGAGGACGTGCGCATCGTGAACGGGGTGCTGCACGTGCGCGCACCCGACGTGACGATCCGGCGGGTCGAGTTCGTGGGCTCGCGCATCGACAACCTGCAGGCGAACACGTGCAACAACGACCTCGTGATCGAGGACTCCAGCTTCGTCCGTGGCGACACCGAGCTCTTCCAGCCCGCCGTCCAGTTCGGCGGCTACCGCGCCACGCGCGTCAAGGTCATCGGACTGTCCGAGGGTCTGCGTGCCGGCGGTCGCCCGAACGGCTGCGGCCCGGTCGTGGTCGAGGACTCCTACGTCAGCATCGCGCCGGCGGACGGGTGCCCCGACGTCGACTGGCACGGCGACGGGTTCCAGGCCTACGACGCCGCGGCGGTGACGATCCGCGACACGACGATCCTGCTCAACCATGACGAGGGGTGCCTGGGCAACGGCGCGATCTTCCACCCGAACGACGCGGGCAACGAGCGCCTCACCGTGGAGAACGTGCTGGTCGCCGGCGGCGGGTTCCCGTTCCGGCTCGGCACCCCGGGCGAGGTCTCGGGCCTCAAGGTCGTCGCCGACTCGTGGGAGTACGGACCCACCACGATCACCTCGTGCGGGGCCACGCGCTGGGGCCCCGGGAACGAGGCCGTCACGGTGTCGAAGGGCGGCGCGGTCGCCAGCGTCGGCGCGCTCAGCTGTCGGTGAGGGAGGAGTACGCGGCGCGCTCGGCGTCGGCGACCCGGCCGTAGAGCTCGGGCAGCTCGGCGGGATCGGCCGCCAGCACCTCGTCGAGCCGCGCGTGCGCCGCCTTCGCCCCGGCGTACACCTGGCGGCCGTACTCGTCGCGGCGCTTGAGCGCGTAGAGGAAGAGCTTGTAGCGCAGGTACCGGCGAAGCCTGCGTCGCGCGAGTGAGCGGTCGGGCATCACCTTGGCGCAGATGTACACGTAGTTGAGGACGTGGAAGAAGCCGTAGTCGAAGCCGGCGGCCCGCGCTCCCGGCGCCACGCAGTGGAACACGAACGAGCGCGGCGCCGCGGCGACGAGCGACCCGGCCGCCAGCACGCGCAGGCCGATGTCGATGTCCTCGTGCGTGGCGTAGCCGACCCGCGAGCCGAGCGTGGCGTCGAACCGCACCGCCCGCAGCACGTCGGTGCGGAACGTCATCCGGTAGCCGCCGATCGTGGGCACGAGCGGGTGGTCGAGCCCGTCCGCGACCGCCCCGGAGCGCAGCGCACGCGTGCGCTCGGCGCCGTAGAGGACGAAGGGGGCGGGCACCAGCAGCCGCTCCACACGGTTGCGGACGGCCATCACGGCGGGCACGTTGGTCAGTCGCCGGGTGGGCGCGACGGGCACGTCGACACCGGGGGGCGCGGAGGCCACAGGGGTCGCGGAGACGGCGCCGTAGCGCGCGTTGCGGTCCTGCTCGTAGACGCCCATGAGGTGCTCGGCCGTGTCGGGGAACCACAGCGAGTCGTCGTCGGGGTACATCGTGACCGGCTCCTCGACGAGGTCGAGGCCCTGGTTGCGCTGCGCCGGCAGGTTGGCGTGGTCGCCGTAGCGGACGACCACCGGGACGTCGGTGTCGCGGGCGACCGCCTCGCAGTACGCGCGCACGGCTTCGTGGTCGTCGCTGCGGTCGACCACGACGATCCGGGCGGCGGGCCGGGTCTGCGCCACGAAGAGCGGCAGCGAGATGCGCAGCATGTCGAGGCGGTTCCGCGTGGCCACCACGATGGCGTAGTCGAGCATCGCGCCGAGCCTATCCGCGCCCCGCGGTGGCGCGGGCGCAAACGGTGGGACCGGGCTCGCCCGCCAGGCGGGCGTCGGTCCAGGCGAACAGGTCGGGGTACAGCGGCGAGTCCTCCAGCACGAGTCCCAGGTGGTCACGTCCCTCGACGGTCAGGTAGTCCAGGACCTGGTCGCGCGCGCACGCCCGGGTGGCGAACTCGGCCTGTCGCTCGGCCGGGACCACGGTGTCGGCCGAGCCCTGGGCGAGGAGCAGGGGCGCCGGGACCGGGAGCTCGGGCTCGTTCTCCCCCAGCCTCCTGCCCATCGCGCCGTCGGCGAAGTACTGGTCGAAGATCGCACCGTCCTGGAACGACATCACCTCCTCAGCGAGCTCGGAGTAGGCCTGCGGGTCGGGCAGGCACTCCGCGGCCAGCTTCCGTCCGAACGACTCGGCCTCGTCGCTCGCGTAGTCGCCCCAGCTGACGTCGTCGTACGCCGCGTCGTAGGACGCCATCGTGTACGCGGCGAAGATGCGGTCCTGCGCCGGCAGCCGGTCGAATGTCTCGCGCAGGAAGGTGGCCGGCGCGAGGGCGGCGACGCCGTCCAGCTCGAGCTCGGGCGCGTAGGTCGGCTGGAGCCCTCCGGCCCAGAGGGCGGCGTGCCCACCCTGGGAGAAGCCCCAGACGGCGGTCCGCGGCGACGTGCTCAGCCCGTCGACCTCGCGCGCGGCCCGGGCGGCGTCGAGCATCGTCCGGCCGGCACCCTCGCCGATCAGGTAGGGCTGCTCGCCGTCGGCGCCCACGCCGGGGAAGTCGGGCGCGACGAGGACCCAGCCGCGCCGCAGCACCTCGTCGCCGACGTACATCGACCCCGCGGCCATCGGGTCCTGCTGCAGGCTCGGCGAGCAGTCGCGGGCGAAGCCCGACGTCCCGTGGCCCCACACCAGGACGGGGAGGTCGGTCAGCGTGGAGTCCTCCGGGGCGTAGACGGCCGCACTCGCCTCGACGGGCTCACCGTCGCGGTCGGTCGTCGTGTAGAGGATGCGCCAAGCCCGGCTGCCCGCGAGCGGCGACTCCGCGACCGGCTCGACCTCGAGCACCGTCCCCGGCTCCTGCGGCAGGGGGCCGTCGGTGCGCCGGGCGTCAGACGGCTCGTCCCGCAGCGCCCACAGGAGCACGACCGCCACGACCGCCAGCGCGAGCAGGGCGGCCAGCACGACGAGCACCGTGCTGCGGGACGGGGTGGGGTTCACGGCGCCTCGCCTACCCGAAGTAGCGGTAGCGGTGCCAGCGCGGCCACCGCGATCGGACGGCCGCGGTGCGCACGGCCGCGCGGGCGTGGGCGGACAGGCCGTCGGGCGAGTGACCCTCGCGCAGCGCCTGGAGGTCGGCCCACTGGGCCCGCTCGACGACGTGGCGATCGATCCGGCGCGCGGTGTCGAAGGCCTCGTCGTACGCCTCGTCGGACAGCGGCGACTCCTGCGCGAGCAGCAGCGCGGTCAACAGCACCTCGTCGGCCAGCCGGCGCCGCACGTGCGGGTGGAGCCGCTCGGCCGCGTCGCGGTCGCCCCACGACGACAGGAAGCGGTCGTAGGCACGCCAGCGCTCCCACGCGTCGCGGGCGAGGCCGACCTGCATCGACATGCTGCTCGGGTGACGGCGGTAGTAGGCCTGGTCGACGCCGTTCACGTGCCCGACGTCGGCGACGGCGGCGATCTTGAGCCACATGAGCGCGTCGTGGGTGAACGGCAGGTCCTCGTCGTAGGGCCCCACCTCGTGCTGCACCGAGGTGCGCACGACCGCCTCGGGCGAGGCGATGTTGCTCCACGACCGGCGCAGCTGCATCCGGATCCAGTCGTCGCCGTCCCACGTGGTCCACGTGACGGCCGGCCGGGTGGGCCGGCGCACCGGGTCGGTGAGGAACTTCTGCGTCTTGCCGTAGACCAGGCCGATGCTCGGATGGGCCTCCATGAGCGCCGTGGCCCGCCCGAGCGCGCCGGGCGCCAGCTGGTCGTCGGACGAGATCAGGACGACGTAGTCAGAGTCGGCCTGCGAGACGCCCTTGTTGAACGTGGGGACGGCGCCGAGGTTGACCTCGTTGCGGATCAGCCGCACGTTGTCGTGCTCGGCCGCGAGCCGCTCGGCCACCTCGGCGGAGTCGTCGGTGGACTTGTCGTCGAGGATCGTGACCTGGGTGGTGACGTGCGGCTGGCGCACGATCGCCTCGACCGCGGCCGGCAGGTAGTGGCCGTAGTTGTAGCAGGGCACGACGACCTCGACGTGGGGCAGCCGCCCGGTGGTGGGACGGGTGGGCCAGCGCAGCTTCACGAAGCGTCCTCCTGCACGACCTTCGCGAGGGTCGTGACGACCTCGTCCTGGTCGGAAGCGGTCAGGTGCGGGTGCATGGGCAGCGAGAGTATCCGCCGGGCGGCCTCCTCGGCGACCGGGAACGAGCCGGGTCCGTGCCCGAGGTGGGCGTAGGCGTCGGTGAGGTGCACGGGCGTCGGGTAGTGGATCGCGGCGCCGATGCCCTCCTCGTGCAGGCGCGCCAGCACGCGGTCGCGGTCGTCGACCTGCACGACGTAGAGGTGCCAGACGTCCTCGTTGCCCGGCCGCACCCGTGGCGTGCGGACGCCTGGCACGTGGGCCAGCAGCTCGGTGTAGCGGGCGGCTGCGGCGCGGCGGGCCTCGTTCCACCGCTCGAGCCGACGCAGCTTCGCGCTCAGCACGACCGCGTGCACGGCGTCGAGGCGCGAGTTGATGCCGACCCGGTCGTGCACGTACTTGACCGTGCTGCCGTGGTTCGCGGTGCTGCGGACGACCTCGGCGACGGCCGCGTCGTGGGTGAGCACGCCCCCCGCGTCGCCGGCGGCACCGAGGTTCTTGCCGGGGTAGAAGCTGGTGGACGAGGCGTCGCCCAGGGCCCCGGCGACGCCCGCGGACGAGCGCGCGCCCTGCGCCTGGGCGGTGTCCTCGACGATCGCGAGGCCGTGGCGCTCGGCGATCGGCCGCAGCAGCTCGACGGGCGCGGTCTGGCCGAACAGGTGCACCGGCACGAGGGCGCGGGTGCGGTCGGTGATCGCGGCCTCGACGAGGTCGGGGTCGATCAGCAGGTACTCGGGGTCCGCGTCGACCAGCACCGGCACCGCGCCGATCCGCGCGACGGCACCCGCCGTGGCGACGAACGTGTTGGCCGGCAGCACCACCTCGTCGCCCGCCGCGACGCCCACGGCGCGCAGGGCGAGCTCGATCGCGTCGGTGCCGTTGGCCACGGCGACGCAGTGGTCGACGCCGACGTAGGCCGCGTACTCGCGCTCGAACGCCTCGATGTCGGGCCCGCCGATGAACTCCGACGAGGCGAACAGCTCCTGCCACCGGGGCAGGACCTCGTCGGCGATCTCGGCCTGCTGGGCGGCGAGGTCGAGGAAGGGCACTCTCATGGCTGCTCCGGCTTCTGCAGGACTCGGTTGGCGCCGACCACGACGGCGCCCGGCGCGACGTCGCGCGAGACGACGGCGCCGGAGCCGATCACGGCGTCGTCGCCGATGACCACCCCCGGGAGGATCGAGGCGTTCGAGCCGATCGCGACGCGGTCGCCGATCACCGGCGGCTCGCACGTCCACTCCGCGGCCCCGGCCTGCGGGTAGCGCGAGTTCGCGGTCATCACGCCGTGCCCGATGAACACGTCGTCGCCGACCCGCATGCCCTCGCACACCAGCGTGTGGGACTGGATGCGCACGTTCGAGCCGCAGACGACGTCGTTCTGAACCTCCACGAACGGACCGACGAAGCAGCGATCGCCGAACGTGGCCTCGTAGATGTTGACCTGCTCGGCCACGACGCAGTCGTCGCCGAACGTCGAGTCGCGGATGCCGAGGGACAGCCGCCGCGGCTCACTCACCTCATCTCTCGCAGGATCGCGTCGGAGGCCTCGAAGACGGCATCGATCTTGCCGCACAGCACGGAGAACAGACGGTCGTGCTGACGCACCTCGGTGACCCGGGAGTCGCCCATGTCGGTGGCCAGCTTCGTCTTGGCGGTGACCCACAGCTCCTTCTGGTCGTGCTCGATGTGCAGGTACTCCCCCACGTCCTGGGCGATGCGCGCGGCGACGTGCTCGCGCTCGGCGATCTCGTAGCGGTGGGGGTAGTCGGCCCGGAGCTCGTCGTGCGAGTCGTACCGGCGCATCGGGGTGTACGCGACCGAGGACAGCGTGTGGAGCCCCTCGTACGCCGGGTAGACCGACACGTAGTCGCCGTCCATGATCGTCACGGCCCTGGCGGGTGGCAGCGAGGTCTTCGCCAGCACGAGCGCCGCCAGCTCCCACTTGATGCGGAAGTGCTTGTCGGCGGGCAGGCCCATGTTGGGGTCGGTGTAGCTGGCGTTGATGACGTAGTCGAACGGCCCGAACTCGCGCGAGCCGCTGCGCAGGACTCCGGCGGCGGCGTCGACCTCGTCGATCGGCGTGTCCACGTGCAGCACGCCGTCGAACCGGTGCACCAGCCGCTCGCGCAACGCCTTCACGTCGATCGACTTCTCCAGCACCTTGACCAGCAGCCCGTAGTCGTCGGGCCGGCGCAGCAGGTCGCCGGTGATCGGCAGGACCTCGTACTTCAGGTGGAACGAGTTCATCACGGCGAGGTACTCCTCCACCGACACCAGTCCGTCGTGGTGCACCGCGTAGAGGTTCTCGTCGACGTCGCTGAGGAACTCGGAGTACTCGGCGGTGAAGCGGTCGAAGCCCATGATCGACTGGTAGATCGTGTAGCCCGAGCGCGGGTAGTGGAAGCCCATGTGCAGGCGGCACTGGTTGGTGGTGCCGGCGCCGACGAGCGGCGTGGGCTCCCGCTCGAAGATCTCGACCCGGACGTCGCCGAACCGTCGCTCGATCTGCTGCGCGATGTGGAATCCGAAGAATCCACCCCCGATGATCCCGACGCGCATCGCTCAGCCCGCCGTGGTCCGGCCGACGACGACGCGCTCGAACCGCGCCACGGGCGAGCCCGAGACGGCTCCCCCGGCGTTGAGTCCGATCCTCACGTTCGTCAGCGTACGACTGACGGTGCCCACCTCGCGCCAGTTTTGACCAGCATCCGTGGAGAACGAGCCCGTGATCACACCCGTGGCGGCGTTGCGCGTGAACCGCAGCTGCAGTGACGTGGCGGTCGTGCCCACGCGCTGCACCACCGGGGTGCCCGACCGCTCGTCGATGAGGGCCACCGTGTGCGCGCCCGCCGTGGAGTTGTAGGCACGGGTCAGCTCGACGTAGTTGTCGTCGTCGACGTAGAGCACGATCCCGCCGTGCTGGTAGTTCGCCGTCGGTGCGTAGCTCATCGTGGTGGTCACGCTCGTCCACGTCGCCGGCAGGTCGCGGAACACGGTGTTGGTCGTGTTGTTCATCGCCTGCCACAGGTCGCCCTGGCCCGTGGCCAGGCCCAGCCCGTTCGTCGCGTAGCTCGGCGCCGCCGTGGCGCTCTCGGTGTTGCGGACCGCGCCGGCCACCGTGCGGGCCGCGAAGTCCCAGCCCGCGGCCAGCAGGCCGGCGCGCGACGTCTGGTCGAGCACGTGCGTGTCCGTCGTCTCGGTCGGGGCCGTGGGCGTCGGCGTCGTGGGGGTGGGGGTCGGCGTCGTGGGGGACGGCGACGGCGTCGTCGGCGTCGGCGTCGCTGTCGGTGTCGGCGTGGTCGGCGACGGGGCCGGCTCGGTCGGTGCGACCGTGGCCGGCACCTGGATCGTGGCCTCGCGGAAGGTCGCGGTGATCTGCGCACCCGTCGCGCCGCCGGAGTTCAGCGCCAGCCGCGGAGCCGTGAAGCCGCGCGTGACGGTGCTGACCGTGCGCCACGTGGCTCCGGCGTCGCTCGAGAACGAGGACACGATCTGGTTCGTCGCCGCGTTGCGCTCGAACCGCAGCACGAGGTCCGTCGCGGTCACGCCCGAGACGGCCTGCGCCGCAGGGGTGCCCGAGGTCTCGTTGACCGCCATGACGATCTGTCCGCCGGCGGTGGAGTGGTACGACCGCGCGAGCTCGAGGTAGTTGTCGTCGTTGTCGTACAGCACGATCCCGGCGTGCTGGTAGTTCGCGGACGGCGCGTGGGTCAGCCGCACCCGGACCGAGGTCCAGTTGCTGGGCAGGTCGCGCAGGACCGTGTTGTCGGAGTTGTTCGACGTCGACCACAGGTCGCCCGACGTGGTCGGCAGGCCGAGGCCCTGCGCCGAGTACGTCGCCGTGGCGCCGCTGGTGCGCTCGGTGTCGCGCACGATCCCGGCGCCCGTGCGGGCGCGGAAGTCCCAGCCGTCCGCGATCATCGCGGCGCGGTTCGCGTAGCCGAGCGAGAACGTCCCGCCCGCGGGCGGCGTCGTGGTGGGCGGCGTCGTCGTCGGGCTGGTCGTGGGCTGGGTGGTCGGCGTCGTGGTGGGCTGCGTCGTCGGCTGGGTGGTCGGCTGCGTCGTCGGCGTCGTGGTGGGCGCGGTGGTCGGCTGGGTCGACTCGTCCGCCGCGACGACGACCTCGTCGTACAGCGCGGTGGGCTGCGAGGTGGTCTGCGCGTCGGCGCCCGTCAGCAGCGCGAGTCGCGAGAACGCCCGCGTCGAGCTCACCGAGCCGGCCGGGATCCACGAGGCCCCGCCCGTCGTGGAGTACGCCGCGGTGATCGTGTTGCCCGACCGGGTCAGCCGCAGGCGCAGGCTCGTCGCCGTGGCCGTCTGCGCCTGGACGATCTGCGCCGTGCCCCCGACCTCGTTGACCAGCGAGACCCGCTGGCCCACGTTGAAGCTGCGCGTCAGCAGCACGTAGTTGTCGTCGTCGTCGTACACGCCGATGCCCGCGGACTGGTAGTTCCGGGTGGGCGCGAACGACGGGACCGACAGCTCGACACGGCTCCACCCGGAGGGCAGGTCGCGCAGCAGCGAGTTCCGCGAGTTGTTCATCGACGACCAGATGTCGCCGGTGTCGACCGGCACTCGCAGGCCGGAGGCCGAGTACGAGACCACGGCGCCGGACGTGCGCTCGGTGTCGCGCACCGCGCCGGCCGCCGTCCTCGCCTTGAAGTCCCAGCCGTCGGCCAGCAGCGCCGCGCGGTCGGGGTAGTTCAGGAGGTAGCTCTTCTCGCCCTTGGGCGTGATGGTGAGCGACACCGGGACGATGACCGGGCTGCCCGCCGCGCCGGACGCGTGCAGCTTGACCGAGCCGGAGTATGTGCCCGCCGCCAGGGAGCCCGGGTTCGCGCGCACCGTGACGCTGCCGTCGCCGGTGCCCGACTCGGGCGTGACCGAGAGCCACGAGGCGCCCGAGACGACCTCGGCACCCCAGGTCAGCGTGCCCGCGCCGGAGTTCGTGACGGCGAGCGTCTTCTCCTTCACCGCCCCGTCCTGGGCCGACGTGAAGGACAGCGCGGTGTCGTCGACCTCGAGGATCGGCGGCACCGTCTCGGACTTGAGGATCTTGACGGCCTGCTTCGACGTGGTGACCGCCGAGGAGAAGTAGAGGGTGGAGGTGTCGCCCTCGGTGCGGATGCGGAACGGCACCGTCGCGCCGGCCACCCGGACGCCCGAGACGTGCGGCACGCCCGTGACGTCGACGGTGAACGTGAGGGCGTCGCGCGACTTCACGAACGCCTCGGCATCACGCTGCGGGACGGCAGGCAGGGGCAGCCGGCGGATCGTGAAGTCGAGGGCGTCCTGGCCGTCGACGACGTCGTCGATCACCGTGCGGTTGCGCTGGTGGATGTACTTCACGACCGTGCCGATGGGCGCCGACCAGACGTCCTTCGTGGCGGCGTAGGCGATCGCGCCGTCGTCGTTGGTCATGTCGTGCAGGACGAGGTTGGCCCACTTGCCCTGGCTCTGGGCGTCGTCGACGATCGTCTTCAGGTCGGCCGGGGGCACGGGCGCGTGCTCGTGGGAGTTGAAGCTCTTGAGGTCCATGAAGTCGACGGGCGTCGTGTCCTCGAGCGCGTTCCAGTTGTAGCCGCGCGCGGACAGGAAGTAGTCGGCGGCGGTGACCCCGTACTCGATGTTGCGGAAGCCACACGGCCACACGAGGCTCTGGACCTCGTCGGCCGAGCCCGTGGCCTGCGCGACGGCCGAGATGCTGCCCGTCATGTGCGAGATCAGGCTCGTGCGGCTCACCAGCGTGCACAGGTGGTAGAGCAGGTGCGAGCCCAGCTCCATGCCGTCGGCGTACATCTGCGGGTAGCTCGCGGGAGGCGTGCTGCCGTTCATGACGAAGGTGCCCTTGGTCCCGGCGGCCTTCAGCTCGGCGTAGCCCGAGTCGTACGAGTCGTCGGTGGAGGAGCTGAACGCACCGCGGTGACCGTCCTTCCAGGTGGAGATGCCCACCGGGCCGGACGGGTTCACCACGACGCGCACGTCGACGGTCTGGCTCTGGTCGACGCCGGGCGCGTCGTCGCGGACGGTGACCTGGGCGGAGTGGACGCCTACGGACAGCTCGTCGCAGTCGGCCGTGACGGTCAGCTGCGCGGGGCTCGGGCCCGACGTGGCGGACAGCGAGATCCATGACGCGTCGGCGGAGGCGGTCCACGGCAGGTCGTCACCGTTCCAGGTGACGACCGAGACGGCCTGTCCCCCGGTGCACGGCCGGCCGGCGCGGGTGCCGAAGGCGATCTGCGAGGGCGAGGTGTCCAGCACCGAGCGGCTGTAGTCGGGCTGCGTGGCGGCCTGGACGGTGGGGGCGCTCGTGGTGGGCGCGGTGGTCGGGGCGCTCGTGGGAGCGGAGGTGGGCGCGCTGGTCGCGGCGCTCGTGGGAGCCGGGGACGGCTCGCTCGTCGGCGCGGGCTCGGAGGCGCTCGGCGTCGGCGTGGGGTCGGTGGTTTCGGCGGACGCCGGAGCGCCCAGGGCCGAGGCCAGCACGGCCAGCGTCGCGAGGATCGTCGCGGTCCGCCGGCCCGGGGGGTTGAGATGAAGCATCACGCCGTCCTTCACAGATGGCCTCTGCACTCCCGCCTGTTGCGACGCATGAGACCCGAATCTCCACACTGATGTCGCGGTGCGTTCGTGAACCTTCGAGACCGCGAGCACCCCCCGTGTCTCGGAGCCTAACGACCGGAACGCCGGGGTTTTGTCGGCTTTCCCAATGTTGTGACCAGTGCGACTGATGTGGTGTGTGACGTCATCGTCATCACCCGCGGAGAGGCACCATCGGGCCTCCTTGATACGTCCAGCGAGTCCCTGCCGTATCACGAGTGCCCACCCATATCTGGCATATCAGTGGTCACGCGAGTCACACGTGCCCCATACTTTGAGGGTGAACACGAAGACGCTGGGCCTCGGCTCGCTGGTGGCGCTCGTGGCGACGGCCGTCGTCACGGCCGGTGCGATCACGTCCGCTCGCGCCAGCGCGCCCGCTCCCCGCGCGGCCACGGCCGCCACCACCGCCAAGGTGAAGATCGTCAACCCGACCCAGCGCGTGGTGGGGTGGGCCGGCTCGGTCCGCGTCGTCCCGCAGGTCAAGCGCGCCCGAGGCGTCAAGCTGCTCTCGAAGCGCATCACCGTGTCCCGCAGCGGCAAGCGCCTCCACACGAACCGCAGCGCCGTGCGCCTGCGCCCCGGCACCTACCGTGCCGTCATCACCGTGAAGTCCCGCTCGAAGGGGCGCACCGCCACGACGCGCCGCGCGATGCGCCTCGTCGTGCGCCAGAACGCCTGCGCGACCGCCCCCGACATTCGCGCCCTGAGGATCGACGCGGCGTTCTCACCCTCGGTCCGCGGCACGTCGCTCGCGCAGACCCAGCGACTGATGCGCTCCCCCGGCACGCTCGAGCGCGTCAACGTCTCGCAGGTGCTGCAGCACTCCGCGCGGCTGTCGCGCCTCTACTCCGACCCGAACGTCATGGCCCAGGCGAACGCCGAGCTCGGCCCGCTGCGGCGGCTGGCGGCGAAGGGCGTGACCTCGGTGCAGGAGCGCGAGTTCGCGGCCTGCGGCATCGCGACCCGCTTCGTCGGCGTCTTCGCCGACGGCGAGCTGGTCCAGCTCAAGACCATCTGACGCGGCGGCGTCAGGAGTTGAAGGCGCTCTGCGTCTTCTCCAGGCCGACGGAGATCAGGCTCTCGACCGCGTCGGCGGCCTCCTGCGTGACGATGTCGACCTCGGTGCGCTCGACCTTCGCGAACGGCTTGAGCACGAAGTCGTGCACGGGCTGCTGGCCGGGCGGGCGCCCGATGCCGAACCGCACGCGCAGGAAGTCGCCCGTGCCGATCGACTGACGGATCGACTTCAACCCGTTGTGCCCGTTGTCGCCGCCGCCGGACTTGCAGCGCAGCGAGCCCAGCGGCAGGTCGAGCTCGTCGTGGATGACGATCAGCCGGTCGGGCGTGACGTCGTAGTACTTCATCAGCGCGGAGACCGCCCCGCCGCTCTCGTTCATGTAGGCGCGAGAGCGGCCCAGGACCGTGCGCTCGCTCGCGAGCAGGCCCGAGACGATGTCGGCGCGCGCCGCCTTCAGAGACGAGAACCGGCCGCCCATGCGGGCGGCCAGCTCATCGGTCACGTGGTACCCGACGTTGTGCCGGGTGGCGGCATAGGACGGGCCGGGGTTCCCCAGCCCGACGACCAGCCAGGTCATCAGCTCTCGGTGGACTCCGGCTCGGCGGCCTGCTCCTCGGCGGGCGCCTCGGGCTGGTCGTGCTCGATGCCGGCCTCGGCCTCGGCGTCCTCGAGCTCGGCCTCGACCTCGGCCGCGGTGGGCGCGTGGGTCAGGTTGAGGATGAGCAGGTCCTCCTCGACCGCCAGGGCCGCACCCCGGGGCAGGTCGAGGTCGGAGGCGAGCACCTGCGCGCCGACCTGCAGGCCCTCGACCGAGACCTCGATCTCGGACGGGATGTGCGTGGCCTCGACCTCGAGGGCGACCGTGGCGTTCTCGGTGACCAGCAGGACGCCGGCCTCGGGCTCGCCCACGACGGTGATCGCGACGTCGACGGTGACCTTCTCGCCACGCTTGACGATGAGCAGGTCGACGTGCTCGATGAAGCCCTTGAGCGGGTCGCGCTGGACCTGCTTCGGGATGGCGAGGTGGTTGTCCGAGCCCAGGTCGATCGCGAGCAGCGCGTTCGGGGTCTTGAGCGCGAGCATCGTGTCGTGGCCGGGCAGGGTCACGTGGATCGGGTCGGTGCCGTGTCCGTAGAGGACGGCGGGGATCTTGTCGTCACGTCGGATGCGGCGCGCGGCACCCTTGCCGAACTCGGTGCGCTGCTCGGCGGAAAGCTTGATCTCGGCCACGGGGATTCTCTCCTTGGAGGGTTCAGTCTGAAGTCTGGGGCTCGGCGCTCGACACAGCACTCCTGTGGAGCGCCCTGTCGATCACGGTCCGGTGGACCCTCGCCGAGGCAACCCCACGAGTCTAACCCACCCGTGCGGGCGAGCCGAAATCGGCCGCGAGGAGCGACTCAGGCCCAGCAGCGGGTCAGCACGAGGTGGGTGGCGAGCGCCATCAGCGCCGAGACGGCGACCGAGAGGATGCCCAGCGTGCTCACGGTGAGGACGCCGCTCAGCAGCACGACGCCGGAGGCGACCATGATCGCGACGACCACCGGCTCGCTCACGCGGCCCTCGAGCCAGCCGACCGCGAGCCGGGCCAGCACGACGATCACCGCGGCGGCCAGGGCGAGCGCCACGACCAGCACCGCGAGCGGCAGCAGCAGGTTCGTGGTGAGGTCGCCGGCCGAAAGAGCCAGCAGCAGCGTGCCCGCGACGCCGATCGCGGCGTACAGCAGCGCCAGCTGCGCCGCGGCGCGCACGACCGACCCGGTGGTCACGCCGTCCTCACTCCGGGACTCGCCTCACTCGGAGAAGAGGCTCGTGACCGAGCCGTCCTCGAACACCGCCGAGACGGCCTGCGCCAGCAGCGGGGCGATCGACAGGACGGTGAGCTTGTCGAACTGACGGTCCTCCGACAGCGGCAGCGTGTTGGTGACGATGACCTCGGTGGCGACCGAGTTCTTCAGCTTGTCGACGGCCTCGCCCGAGAACACGGCGTGCGTGGCGGCGATGACGACCTCGGCCGCGCCGTCGTTCATGAGGGCCTCGGCGGCCTGGCAGATCGTGCCGCCGGTGTCGATGAGGTCGTCGACCAGGATGCACGTGCGGCCGGCGACCTCGCCGACGACCCGGTTGGCCTTGGTGACGTTGGCCTGCGAGATGTCGCGGGTCTTGTGGATGAACGCCAGCGGGGCGTTGTCGAACTGGCGGGCCCACTGCTCGGCGACCTTGATCCGGCCGGCGTCGGGCGAGACCACCGCGAGCGGCTTGTTGCCGTAGCGCTTGCGCACCTGACGCGTCAGGATCGGCATGGCCAGGAGGTGGTCGACGGGGCCGTCGAAGAAGCCCTGGATCTGCGCGGTGTGCAGGTCGACCGTCATGAGGCGGTCGGCGCCGGCGGCAAGGAAGAGGTCGGCCATGAGGCGGGCGCTGATGGGCTCGCGACCGAGGTGCTTCTTGTCCTGGCGGGCGTAGCCGTAGAACGGCAGGACCACGGTGATGCGCTTGGCCGAGGCGCGCTTGAGCGCGTCGATCATGATGAGCTGCTCCATGATCGCCTCGTTGATGGGCGCGGCGTGGCTCTGGATCACGAAGGCGTCACAGCCGCGCACCGACTCCTCGAAGCGCACGTAGATCTCGCCGTTGGCGAAGTCGTAGGCCGTGGTGGGCACGCAGTCCACCTCGAGCAGCTCGGCGACCTCCTGGGCGAGGATCGGGTGCGCGCGGCCCGAGAACAACATGAGGTTGCTCGTGGGCGTGCGCTTACTGAGGCTCTTGTTGGTGGCCACCGCTGGTCTCCTGCGTGGTCTGGTCCGCGGCGTGCGCGGAAGGCGTACCCGGTCGCCGGCTCGCGACCCACCCCTCGATTGTCCTCTGTCCCGACGCGGGGACGGCCAGCGCCCCCGGCGCCACGTCCTCGCGGACGACCGTTCCCGCGCCCGTGTGAGCGCCGTCACCGAGGCTCACGGGCGCGACGAACACGTTGTGGCACCCGGTCTTGACGTGCGTGCCGATCGTGGTGCGGTGCTTGCTCACCCCGTCGTAGTTGGCGGTGATCGCGCCGGCTCCCAGGTTGGTGCCCTCCCCCACCTCGGCGTCGCCGATGTAGGACAGGTGCGGCACCTTCGCGCCGGGGCCGATGTGGCTGTTCTTGACCTCGACGAACGTGCCGACCTTCGAGCCGGTGTCGAGGACCGCGCCGGGGCGCAGGTAGGCGAACGGGCCGACGGTGGCGCCCGGGCCGACCACGGCATCCGACCCGTGCGTGCGGACGACCGAGGCGTCGTCGCCGACCTCGACGTCGCGCAGCGTGGTGTCGGGCCCGATCGTGACGCCCTCGCCGATCGTGGTGGCGCCCAGCAGCTGGGTGCCCGGAAGGATCGTGGTGTCGCGGCCGATCGTGACAGCGCTGTCGATCCACGTGGTCTCGGGGTCGACGATCGTGACGCCCTCGGCGAGCCAGCGATTGACCGTGCGGCGATTGAGCTCCCGACCGAGGCGCACCAGCTGGCGGCGGTCGTTGACGCCCTCGGTCTGCCAGACGTCCTCGAGGACGTGGGCGCCGACGGGCAGTCCCTCGGTGACGGCCTGGCCGACGATGTCGGTGAGGTACAGCTCGGCCTGCGCGTTGTCGGTGCTCAGGGCCCGCACGGCGCGGTCGAGGAACGGGCCGTCGACGACGAGGATGCCGCTGTTGACCTCGCGGGTCGCGCGCTCCTCGTCCGTGCAGTCCTTGTGCTCGCGGATCGCGGTGACCGCGCCCGAGGCGTCGCGCAGGATCCGTCCGTAGCCGGCGGGGTCCTCGGGCTCCGAGGTGAGGATCGTGACGGCGTGGCCGTGCGCGCGGTGCTCGTCGACGAGGCCGCGCAGCGTCTCGGCGGACAGCAGCGGCACGTCGGCGTAGGTGACCAGGTAGGTCGCGGAGGTCGAGCCGGCGGCGTCCAGCGCGACGCGGACGGCGTCGCCGGTGCCGCGCTGCTCGATCTGGACGGCGATCGTGGCGGAGGGGTCGAGCCGCGTGACGGCCGCCTCGACCTGCTCGCGGTCGTGGCCGACGACGGTGACGACGTGATCGATCCCGGCGGTCCGCACGGCGTCGAGCGCGTGGCCCAGCATGGGGCGCCCGGCGATCTCGTGCAGCACCTTCGCTCGGCGCGACTTCATCCGGGTCCCGGCACCAGCTGCCAGGACGATCGCGGTGACCTGCTCGCTCACATCACTCCTCGGTTCGACGACCTTCCGAGTGTAGGTGTCCCCCGGCCGGGCGTCCCAGCCGAGACCGGCGTTGCGGCGTCGAGCAGCCGAGGGTCCGGCCGTCATGGGTCGCGCAGTCGTTAGGGTGACGCCATGACCGCCGTGGGAGACCCTGGACCCTTCGCGTCGCATCTGGGCTTCCGGGTGGTACGCGCCGATGCCGAGGGCGCCGTCGTCGAGGCGACACCCGGGCCCGATCACGTGAACGGCGGCGGCATCCTGCACGGCGGGTACCTCAACGCCCTCCTCGACAGCGCCACCGGGTGGGCAGTGCACGCGACCGGGGCCGGCGTCGTCGCCCCGCACGTCCAGCTCAGCACCCAGTTCGTCCGTGCCGGCGCACCGGGCAGGCCGCTCGTCTGTGTGGCGACCTGCATCAGCGCCGGCGGGCGGATCGCGATGACGGAGGGGGAGATCACCCAGGATGGACGGGTGATCGCCCGCGCGACCGGCACGCATGCCGTCATCGCACGGGGCTGAGGGGCGCTGGCTCCCCGGGTAGGAGTCGAACCTACGTCGCTTGTCCTGATTCAAAGTCAGGCGGGCCCTGCCGGCAGACCAACCGGGGATCGGTGGCCTCAGGCTACCGGAGCCGGCTCGTGCGCCCGGCCGCTGCGGCGCACGGCAACTATCTCTACGTCAAGATTCTTGATGGACTACCGTGACGGTATGGACGAGGTCGACGAGATCGTCGCGGCGTGGCGCCGTGAGCGCCCCGATGTCGAGGTGTCCCCGCTCGAGGTCTTCAGCCGCCTGATGCGATTGGCCAAGCACCTCGAGCGGCTCCGCAAGCAGGCGTTCACCGCGCACGAGCTCGACGTGTGGGAGTGGGACGTGCTGTCCGCGCTGCGCCGCTCGGGCGAGCCCTACGAGCTCTCCCCCGGCCACCTCGTCGCCGCCACGATGGTCACGAGCGGCACGATGACCAACCGCGTCGACCGGCTCGTCCAGCGCGGTCTCGTGCAGCGCCGGCCCGCCCCGTCGGATCGACGCGGCGTGCTCGTGCGGCTCACCCCCGAGGGCCGCCAGCGCGTCGACGGCGCCCTCGACACCCTCATCGGGCTGGAGTCGGCGATCCTCGAGGATCTCCCCTCGACCGAGCGCGACCACGTCGCCCAGGCCCTGCGCACCCTCACGAGCCACTTCAACGGCTGACCTGACCGCGCCGCCCCCTCCCCCACTTTTGGAACGGCTTGCACCGTTCCCGGGCGCGAGAGGGTTCAACGCGCTCCAGAAGTGGAGGGTGCGTCAGGACTCGAGGGCGGCGGATGCCTCGAGCCAGGCCTCCTCGGTGGCCTCGAGCTCCTCGGCCAGCGGGCGGCGCTCGGCGTCGAGCTCCATGAGGCGCGCGGGCTGCGTGGCGGCGTCGACCATCGCGCGGTCGAGGTCGGCGATCCGCTCGGTGAGCCGCTCGATCTGGCGCTCCATCCGCGCCACGTCCTTCTTCAGCTGGCGCTCGTCCTGCCCGCCACGCGAGCCCTGCGCGCGCGGCGCGGGCGCGGCGACGGCCGCCGGCTCCGCGTCCGCGGCGGCACGCAGCCGGAGGTACTCGTCGACGCCTCCCGGGAGGTGGCGCAGGTGCGAGTCGAGCACCGCGAACTGGTGGTCGGTGACGCGCTCGAGCAGGTACCGGTCGTGCGACACGACCAGCAGCGTGCCCGGCCACGTGTCGAGGAGGTCCTCGATCGCGGCCAGCATGTCGGTGTCCATGTCGTTCGTCGGCTCGTCGAGGATCAGCACGTTCGGCTCGTCGAGCAGGATCAGCATGAGCTGCAGCCGGCGCCGCTGGCCGCCCGAGAGGTCCCGGACCGGCGTGGACAGCTGGGCCGAGGTGAAGCCGAGCCGCTCGAGCAGCTGGCCGGGCGTCATCTCCTTGCCCTCGGCGACGTACGAGGTGCGCTTGCGCGCGACGACCTCGCTGACGCGGTCGTCCGCCACGGCGTCGAGGTCGGCGAGGTGCTGGGTGAGCGCCGCGATCTTCACGGTCTTGCCGCGCTTGACGCGGCCGGTGGTGGGCAGGACCTCGCCGGTCACCAGCCCGAGCAGGGTGCTCTTGCCCGCACCGTTCGGGCCGAGGATGCCCGCCCGCTCGCCCGGACCGATCCGCCACTCGACGTCGCGCAGCACGGGCTGGCCGTCGTAGGCGACCGAGACGTCGAGGATGTCGACGACGTCCTTGCCCAGGCGCGCGGTGGCCAGCTTCGCCAGCGAGACCGCGTCGCGCACGGGAGGCTCCCGCGCGATCAGCTCGTTCGCGGCGTCGATGCGGAACTTGGGCTTCGAGGTGCGCGCGGGGGCGCCGCGCCGCAGCCACGCCAGCTCCTTGCGCATGAGGTTCTGGCGCCGCTCCTCCGAGGCCGCGGCCTGCCGGTCGCGCTCGACGCGCTGCAGCACGTAGGCCGCGTAGCCGCCCTCGTAGGCGTCGACGCGCGCGTCGTGGACCTCCCACGTGAGCGTGCAGACCTCGTCGAGGAACCAGCGATCGTGGGTGACGACGAGGAGCGCCTCGGTGCGGCGCTTCACGTGCTCGGCCAGCCACGTGACGCCCTCGAGGTCGAGGTGGTTGGTGGGCTCGTCGAGCACCAGCAGGTCCCAGCGCTGCACGAGCGTGCGGGCCAGCGCGACGCGGCGCCGCTGACCGCCGCTCAGCGTGCCGACGAGCGCCCGGTGCTCGACGTCGCCCATGAGGCCGGCGAGTACGTCGCGGACGCCCGCGTCGGACGCCCACTCGTGCTCGGGGCGGTCGCCGACGACCGAGGTGATCGCGGTGAGCGACGGGTCGAGGACGTCGTCCTGCTCGACCACCCCGACGCGCAGGTCGCGCCGCCACGTGACGCGACCGGAGTCGGGCTCGAAGCGCTTGGCCAGGATCCGCAGCAGCGTGGACTTGCCGTCGCCGTTGCGACCGACGACGCCGATGCGGTCGCCGTCGCCGACGCCCACGGTGACGTCGGACAGGACCGTGCCGGACGGGAACGACTGGCCGATGCGCTCGGCGACGACGAGGGGCGGCATCAGACGAGCCGCGCGCCCGACACGGGGCCGCGGGACTGCAGGACGTCGGCCGCCGCTCCCGTGCTGGCCAGCGCCATCGCGAGGTCGAGCGCGTGCTGGTCAGAGGCGGCCAGGAAGGCGGTGGTGGGGCCCGAGCCGGAGATGATCGCGCCGAGGGCGCCGGCCTCCAGGCCGACCTCGAGCGTGTCGGCGAGCTCGGGACGCAGGGACAGGGACGCGTCGGTCAGGTCGTTCGAGAGGGCCTGGCCGAGGGCGTGCGCGTCGCCGGCGCGCAGCGCGTTGAGCAGCGCGTCGGGGACCTCGGGCTCCTCCGGGGCGTCGGGGGTGATGCGGTCGAACTCGGCGTAGACGGCCGCCGTGGACAGTCCTTCGGGCGCGGTGGCGAAGACCCAGTGGTAGCTGCCGCGGGCCAGCACGGGGCTCACGGTCTCGCCGCGCCCACCGCCGATCGCGTTGCCGCCGTGGAGGAGGAACGGAACGTCGCTGCCCAGCTCGGCCGCCAGCGGCTCGAGGTCGGCGCGGCCGAGACCGCCGCCCCACAGCTCGTTGCAGCCGACGAGCGCGGCGGCCGCGTCGGCCGAGCCGCCGGCCATGCCGCCCGCGACGGGGATGAGCTTGCGGATCGCGATGTCCGCGCCGAGGGTCTCGTCGCCGAGGCGCTTCCGCAGCAGCTTCGCCGCCCGGACCGCGATGTTGTCGTCGCCGTCGGGCACCTGCGACCCCTCGGGGAGGTCCAGCTCGGTGTGCACCGCGACCGCCAGCTCGCCGTCCTCGCGCGAGGAGATGCGCAGCTCGTCGTGCAGGTCGACGGCCTGGTAGACGGTGGCGAGCGGGTGGAACCCGTCGGCGCGCACACGGCCGACACCCAGGCACAGATTGATCTTGGCCGGCACTCGCACGGTCACCCTCGTCACCACGCCCACCAACCTAACGGGCGCCGCCGGGTGCGGCTTCCCCGGTGACGGCGGCTGGCCGTCCCGGCCACCAGATGTGTAGCGCTGACCACCCTTTTTCGGCGTCAACCCTCCGAAAACGGTGGATACCGCTACAGATCTCGCGGACCGGAGGTCCGAGGGGGCCGTCAGGCGCCCGGCCGCCTCGGCCGACGGGTGGCCTGGCGCTGTCCATGCGTCTTTCGCCTCGACCCACCGCCGACGGTGGTGGCCGCTACAGAAAGCACGGACCAGGAGCACCCGGCTTCCGCTCACCGGCAGCTGGCCGCCCGCGTCCACCAGATGCGTAGCGCTGTCCACCGCTTTTCGTCCTCAATCCTCGAAAAGCGGCGGATACCGCTACAGATCTCGCGGACCGGAGGTCCGATCAGCGGCGCCCGGCGGCTGGCCGTCCGGCCACGAGATTCGTAGCGCTGTCCACCCTTTTCAGGCCGAAACCACGCTAAAACGGTGGATACCGCTACAGATCTCGGGCGCCGAGGGCGTCGGCGATGGCGGCGAACTGCTCGACCGTGAGCTGCTCGCCGCGGGTGCGGGGGTCGATGCCGGCGGCGACGAGGGCGCGCTCGGCGGCCTCGCCGCTGCCCGCGTAGCCCGAGAGGGCGGCGCGGAGGGTCTTGCGACGCTGGGCGAACGCGGCGTCGACGACGGCGAAGACCGTCCTGCGGTCGCCCACCGGCGGGTCGCGGCGCACCAGCGAGACCAACGCGGAGTCCACGTTGGGCGCGGGCCAGAAGACGTTGCGGCCGATGTTGCCGGCGAGCCGGACGTCGGCGTACCAGGCCGCCTTCACGCTCGGGATGCCGTAGGTGCGCGAGCCGGGACCCGCGGCCAGACGGTGCGCGACCTCGGCCTGCACCATCACCAGCACCGACCGCAGCGACGGGAACTGCTCGAGGAAGTGCAGCAGCACCGGCACCGAGACGTTGTACGGCAGGTTCGCCACGAGCGCGGTGGGCTCGGGGCCGGGGAGCTCGCGCACGTGCATCGCGTCGGCGAGCACGAGGTCGAACCGGTCGGCGGCGCCGGGCGCGAACTCGGCGATCGTGGCGGGCAGCCGGCCCGCGAGGACCTCGTCGATCTCGACCGCCGTGACGTGCCGCGACCGGTCGAGCAGGGCCAGGGTCAACGAGCCCAGGCCCGGCCCGATCTCGACCACGGCGTCGTCAGGACCGACGCCCGACACGTCGACGATGCGCCGCACCGTGTTCGCGTCGATGACGAAGTTCTGCCCCTTCTGCTTCGTGGGGCGAACGCCGGCCTCGGCGGCCAGCCGACGGATGTCGGCGGCGCCGAGGAGGCGGACGGAGCCGGAGGCCCCGGACTCGCTCAGTTGACGCCCACCTTGGCCGCGCAGGACCACTGGCCCCAGCCGGAGCGCTTCTGCAGGATCTCGGCGTACTTGATCTGCGTCGCCTTGCTGTGCTGGTGCGGGAGCCCGGGGCCACCGACGCTGCGCCAGGTGGCGGCCGAGAACTGCAGGCCGCCGTAGTAGCCGTTGCCGGTGTTGATGCTCCAGTTGCCGCCCGACTCGCACTTGGCGATGCGGTCCCAGACGCCACCGTCGATCGTGTTCGGGTCCTTCGTGCCGCGCTTCTGCACCTCGGCGATCGGCGGGCGGACCGTGCTGCGCGAGATGACGCGACGCTCACGGATCTCGCCGTCGGCCAGGATCAGCTCGACCTTGGCGCGGTCGACGCCGTCGCGGCCCTCCTTGAGGACCTCGGTGTCGCCGGTGAACAGCGACGAGTCGTCGGTGTAGGTGACCTTGTGGTCGACCTCGATCTTCTCGGTGCGGGTGACCTTCTCGATCCGCACGACGCGCAGGGCCTGCTTCGGCTTCAGGTAGGAGCCGAGACCGGGCTTGACCTCGTCGAGCTCGCCGACCTTCACGCCGCGCTGCTGCAGGAGTGCCTGCACGGTGGGGGCTGCGGTGACGAAGCGCTGCTTCTTGCCGTCGACCTTGAGCGTGACGGGCTTGGGGTTGCTCACCACGACGCTGTTGCCGTCGAGGCCGAGGCGCTCGTCGGGGGCCATCGAGAACGTGGCACCCTCCTTCGGCTTCACGCCGAGGGTGTCGAGCGCGCTGGCGACGTCGACGTCGTGCACGGTGTTCTGGGTGATCCTGCCGTCGACGACGAGCGTGACGGCCTTCTCGCGACGGACCTTGACGACGTCACCGTCGTCGATGTCGGTGCCGACGGCGGGGCTGACCTGGTCGGCGGCCGCGAGCGTGACGTTCTTCTCGGCGAGCAGGTCGCCGACGGTCTCGCTCTCGGTGCGGACCTCGGTGACGACGCCGTCGACGTCGAAGCGCACGAGGTCGTCGTAGGTCGATGCGTGGACGACGCCTCCGACGGCGACCGCCAGACCGAGGGCGACCAGGCCCATGGTGACGGTGTTCCGGGGCGTGATTTCAGGCAACAAACGGGGCACGAACTACCTCAGGGTTGGAGATACAACCTTTCCACCATGCGTGCTGGTGGCCGGGATTTCAAATCCTGTGACTCATGTGACTGTAGCGACACGCTCGGGCCAGTGTCCCCCGAACGCCCGATCGGTGTTCGCGTCGATGGCCTCGCAGAGCTCCTCCACGGGGGCCTCGAGCACCTCGGCCATGAACCGGACGGTGTGCGGGATGAGGAACGAGGCGTTCGGCTCCCCCCGGTGCGGCATGGGGGTCAGGAACGGCGCGTCGGTCTCGACGAGGATCCGGTCGCGGGGCGCGATCCGCAGCGCCTCGCGCAGGTACTCGGCGTTCTTGAACGTCACCGTGCCGGCGAACGAGAGGTACGCGCCGCGCTCGACGCACCGCTGGGCGAAGTCGGCGTCGCCGCTGAAGCAGTGCATGACGACGCGGTCGGGGACGCCCTCGTCGTCGAGGATCGCGAGCACGTCGTCGTGGGCGTCGCGGTCGTGGATCACGAGCGTGCGGTCGTGACGCTTCGCGATGCGGATGTGCTCGCGGAAGCTGTGGTGCTGGAGGGGTCGCAGGTCGGCACCCGTGCGGAAGTAGTCGAGCCCGGTCTCCCCCACGGCCCGCACGACGGGATCGGCGGCGAGCCGGTCGATCTCGGCGAGGTCCGCCTCGAGGGTCTGACTGCGCGCGGCGTCGTTGGGGTGCATCGCCACGGCGGCCACCACGCTGGGCTGCGCACGGGCGACCTCGACCGCCCACCGCGAGCCCTCGAGGTCGCAGCCGACCTGGACCGTGCGGGTGACGCCCACGGCCGCGGCGCGGTCGAGCGCCTCGTCGACCGGGATCAGCGCCCCGCCGCGGATGCGGGTGTCGAGGTGGCAGTGGTTGTCCACCACGGGGCGCGGCAGCGGCGCGGGCGGCTCGGGCCAGCCCTCGGTGAGCGTCACCGGCTCAGGCCTCGGCGAGGTCGATGCGCGGGAACAGCGACGGCACCTTGGTGATCGTCGCGCCCTCGGGCAGCTGGCCCCACCGGGCGACCTCGTCGATCCGCTGGTCGGCCAGCGCGCCCAGCGCGGGCTCGGCGCCGAGGGACTCCCACAGCGACGTGGTGGCCTTCGGCATGACGGGGTGCAGCGTCACCGCCAGGACGCGCAGGCCCTCGGCGGCCGTGTGGAGGATCGTGCCGAGACGCTCGCGCTGCGACTCGTCCTTCGCGACGGCCCACGGCTGGGTCTCGGTGATGTAGAGGTTCAGCGCGTCGACGATGCGCCAGATCGCGGCGAGGGCGTCCTGCGGCGCGATGCGCTCCATTGCCTCGTCGGCCTCGGCGACCGCGGTGGCGACGGTGTCGACGATCCGCTGCTCGGCGTCGCCCAGCGGACCGGCCGCGGGCAGTGCACCGTCGAAGTACTTGCCGATCATGGCGGCCACGCGCGAGGCCAGGTTGCCGAAGCCGTTGGCGAGCTCGGCGTGGTAGCGCGCGCCGATGTCCTCCCACGAGATCGAGCCGTCGCTGCCGAACGTGAGCGCGCGGGTGAAGTAGTAGCGGTAGGCGTCCGAGCCGAACGTGCCGACGATCTCGGTGGGGTGGATGCCGTTGGCCTTGCTCTTGCTCATCTTCTGGCCGCCGACGAGCAGCCAGCCGTGCGCGAACACGCGGTGCGGGACGGGCAGCCCGGCGGCCATCAGCAGCGCGGGCCAGATGACGGCGTGGAAGCGGACGATGTCCTTGCCGACGAAGTGCACGTTCGCGGGCCACAGGTCCTCGAACCGCTCGTCGTCGACGCCGTAGCCGGCCGCCGTGACGTAGTTCAGCAGCGCCTCGATCCACACGTACATGACGTGCGAGTCGTCCCACGGCAGCGGGATGCCCCAGTCGAACGTGGAGCGCGAGATCGACAGGTCCTTGAGGCCGCCGCGCACGAACGCGAGCACCTCGTTGCGCGCCGACTCGGGCTGCACGAAGTCGGGGCGCTCCTCGTAGAGCGCGAGCAGCCGCTCGGCGTACTGGCTCAGCGGGAAGAAGTAGTTCTCCTCGGTGACGTGCTCGAGCCGGCTGCCGTCGAGCGTGGAGACCTTGAAGCCCTCGTCCTCGCCCTCTCCGTCGGCGACGTACTCGTCGGCGACGAACTCCTCGGAGCCGACGCTGTACCAGCCGGAGAACTCGCCCTTGTAGACCTCGCCGCGGTCGTGCAGGTCCTGCCAGAACGCCTGGGCGCCCTTCTCGTGGCGCGCCTCGGTGGTGCGGATGAAGTCGTCGTTGGCCGCGTCGATCGTGCGCAGCATCGGCAGCCACTCGTTCTCGACGAGGCGGTCGACCCACTCCTGCGGTGAGACGCCGTTGGCGTCGGCCTTGCGCAGCACCTTCTGGCCGTGCTCGTCGACGCCGGTGAGGTACTGGACGCGCTCGCCCCGCTGGCGGTGCCAGCGCGTGATGACGTCGCCGATCGTGGTCGTGTAGCCGTGCCCGATGTGGGGCGCGTCGTTGACGTAGTAGATCGGCGTCGTGGCGTAGAAGGTCGGCTCGGGCACGAGTCCGAGTCTAGTGAGCGCGCCGACACGACCCGGACCGCCCGGCCGCTGACGTGCCGGAGCGATCCCGCACGGCGGGGTAACGGGAATCACCCGCCTCGACTCTGGGAGAACCAGGCGTGACGCTGGAGACTGGAGAGTTGGGCCACCTTCACGGCCCGGGAGCGAGAAGCATGAGAATCGAAGCCATCGCCACGTCGGTCGACGGCCCGCACTCCGCGGTGCTGGAGCCGACGTCGGCCACCATCGAGACCGGCGCGGTCACCATCGTCGACGGACCACCCGGCACCGGCCACACGGCGTTCAGCCTGCTGCTGGGCGGACGCCTCGTCCCCTCGTCGGGGCGGGTCCTGATCGACGGCGAGGCCGACGGGCAGCGGCTGCGCGACGTGGTCGCGCTGGTCGACGTCCCCGACGTCTCCGAGCCCGACGACGTCGTCTCGCTGGCGACCACGATGGGCGAGGAGCTGGCGATGGCGCGACGTCCGGCGGGCCGGGGCGACGTCAAGGACTGGCTCGACGAGCGCGGGGCGGCGCAGTGGCGTCGCACCCGCGTCGAGGACGTGCCGGCCGACGTGCGGCTCGCGCTCCTGGCCGACGTCGCGGCCCGACGGCCGGGCGTGGAGGCGCTGGTCCTGTGCTGCCCCGACCGCTACGGGGCCGACCCGCACGCGGCACTCGGCGTGGCCCACGAGCTGGCCGACCGCGGCCTCGCGGTCTGCCTCCAGCTGACCACGAACTCGCTGCGCAACGTCCGGGCCTCGCACACCACGCTGGGAGCCGTCCGGTGACCGCGCTCCGACTCGCGCTGAGCGAGCTCCGCCGCCTCACCGCCGGACGCATGCCGCGGCTGGCCGTGCTCGCGATCGTGCTGATCCCGACCATGTACGCCTCGCTCTACCTGTGGGCCAACCACGATCCCTACGGCAAGCTCGCGACCGTGCAGGCCGCGCTCGTCGTCGAGGACGTGCCCGCCGAGAGCGACCAGAGCGGCACGGTGCACGCCGGCCGCGACGTCGCCCACGACCTCGTCGAGGACGGCTCGTTCGACTGGCAGGAGGTCGACGCCGACGCGGCCGCCGCGGGCGTCGAGGACGGCACCTACCTGTTCGCACTCACCATCCCGCGCGGCTTCTCCACCGCGCTCGCCTCGACCGCGGACTTCGATCCCGCGCAGGGCACGCTGATCCTCACGACCAACGAGGCCAACAACTACCTCTCCTCGACGATCGCCGAGCAGGTCCTGACGAAGGTCAGCTCGTCGATCGCCGAGAACGTCAGCGAACGCGCGGCCTCGTCCTTCCTGCTCGGCTTCTCGACCCTGCACGACCAGCTGAAGAAGGCCGGTGAGGGCGCCGAGACCTTGGCCGACGGGCTCGTCAGCGCGCACGACGGAGCGCTCCGACTGACCGACGGCGCGGGCGACCTGGCCGACGGCGAGGCGCGTCTCGTCGACGGCCAGCAGCGGCTGAACAGCGGACTCGAGGATGCGGTGACCGGCGCCGACCGGCTCGCGGACGGCTCGGGCGATCTCGCCGACGGCGCGTCCGAGCTGGCGTCCGGCGCGCGCCGGGTGGCCGACGGCACCGAGCAGCTGGCCACCGTGGCCGACCGCGTCGCCGACGCCGCCACGCAGGCCAGCGACGACCTCGACCGCGCCCGCGAGGACATCGCCGAGCGCCTCGCCGACTCCGGTCTCACGCCCGAGGAGCAGGCGGCGGCGCTCGCCACCCTCGACGACCTGCGCCAGCCGCTCGACGAGCTGGGCGAGCGGGTGGAGACGACCACCGGTCAGATCGACCAGCTGGCCGACGGTGCCGATCAGGTGGCCTCAGGCGCGGGCGAGCTCCGCACCGGCGCGAACCGCCTCTCCACGGGCGCCGGCACGCTCCGCGACGGCCTCCGGACCGCGCAGGGCGGCAGCGCCGAGCTGCTCTCCGGCCAGCGCGACGCCCAGGCGGGCGCCGAGCAGCTGGCCGACGGGGCCGGCACCCTCGCGTCCGGACTCGAGAGCGCCCGCGACGGCTCGCGCGAGCTGGCCGACGGACTCGCCGACGGCGTGCGGTCGATCCCGGACCTCTCCGAGGAGCGCCGCGACGAGACGGCCCGGACGATCGCCTCGCCGATCCGCACCGAGGACGTCGCCCAGGCCTCGGCCGACAGCTACGGTGCCGGCCTGGCCCCGTTCTTCCTGGCGATCGGCGCCTGGGTGGGCGGCTACGTCATGTTCCTCCTGGTGCGACCGCTGTCGAACCGCGCGATCGCGGCCCGTCAGTCCCCGTGGCGCACGGCGCTCGGCGGCTGGCTCACGCCGGCCGTGCTGGCCGCGGCCCAGGTGCTCATCATGCTCACCGTGGTGATGTCGGTCGTCGGCATCGACGTGCTCCGCTCGACCCAGGTGGCGCTGTTCCTGCTGCTCGTGGCGGCCGCCTTCGTGGCGATCGTCCACGCGCTCAACGCCTGGCTCGGGCCCGTGGGACAGCTGCTCGGACTGGTCCTGCTGGTGCTCCAGCTGGCCAGCGCGGGTGGCACGTTCCCGTGGCAGACGCTGCCGCCCACGCTGCAGTCGATCCACCACGTGCTGCCGATGACCTACGCGATCGACGGCATCCGGCACCTGATGTACGGCGCGAGCCTGGACTCGCTGCCACGCGACATCGCGGTGCTGACGGCCTACGTCGTGGGAGGCGTCGCGGTCTCCGCGGCCGCGGCCTACCGACGCCGGATCTGGCGCGTCTCGCAGATCAAGCCCGAGATCGCGCTCTGAGCCTCAGCGGTCGCGCAGGCGTGGGGCGAGGTCGCGCTCGAACAGCTCGAGGAAGCGCGTCTGGTCGTGGCCCGGCGCGTGGAAGACGAGGTGGTTGAAGCCCCAGTCCACGTACTGGCCGATCATCTCCGCGACCTCGTCCGGGTCGGAGCCGACGATCCAGCGCTTCGCGATCTGCTCGATCGGCAGCGCGTCGGCGGCGGCCTCCATCTCGACCGGGTCGGTGATGGAGTGCTTCTGCTCGGGCGTCAGCGACAGCGGCGACCAGAAGCGCGTGTTCTCCAGCGCCGTGTCGAGGTCGGTGTCGTAGGACAGCTTGATCTCGATCATGCGGTCGGCGGCCTCGGGGTCGCGACCGGCCTTCTCGGCGCCCTCACGGAACGCCGGCAGCAGCTTCTCGGTGTAGAGCTCGGGGCCCTTGCCCGACGTGCAGATCGAGCCGTCGCCCATGCGGCCGGCGTACCGCGCCACGACCGGGCCACCCGCCGCGACGTAGACCGGGATCGGCTCGTCGGGGCGGTCGTAGATCGAGGCGTCGTGCGTGGAGTAGTACTCGCCCTCGAACGAGACGCGCTCGTCCGACCAGAGCTCGCGCATGAGCCGCACCGACTCGCGCAGCCGCGCGAAGCGCTCCTTGAACTCGGGCCAGTCCTGCTCGCCGGCGCCGCGGAAGCCCGTGGCGATCTCGTTGAGCGCCTCGCCCGTGCCGACGCCCAGCACGATCCGCCCCGGGTAGAGGCAGCCCATCGTGGCGAAGGCCTGCGCGATGACGGCCGGGTTGTAGCGGAACGTCGGCGTCATCACCGAGGTGCCGATGACGACCGAGCTGGTCCGCTCCCCCACCGCGGTCATCCACGCCAGCGAGAACGGCGCGTGGCCGCCGGTGTGCCGCCACGGCTGGAAGTGGTCGCTCGTCCAGACCGACTCCATGCCGTGCGCCTCGGCGGCGACGGCGTACTCGACGAGGTCGCGCGGGCCGAACTGCTCGGCCGACGCCTTGTACCCGAGCTTCAACGGCTGACTCATGTCGACTCCTTCGTGGCGTGGGCGGCGGCATAGACCACCTTGCGGGAGATCCCCGTGCGCCGCGCGACGTCCGCGACGGCGTCCTTCGTGCTCAGGCCCTCGGCGCGGGCCTCGTCCACCAGGGCGGCGAGGTCGGTCTCGTCGAGGTCGGCGGGGGCGGGCGGCTCGCTGCCGCTGACCACGATCGTGATCTCGCCCCGGACCCGCTCACCGTCGCCGGCCCAGGCGGCGAGCTCGGACAGCGGACCGCGCACGACCTCCTCGTGGGTCTTGGTCAGCTCGCGGCACACCGCGGCGGGCCGGTCGGCGCCGAACGCCTCGGCCATCGACTCGAGGGTGGCGGCGGTGCGGTGCGGGGACTCGAAGAAGACCATCGTGCGCTGCTCGTCGGCGAGGGCGCCGAGCACGCGGGACCGCTCGCCGGGCTTGCGCGGCGGGAAGCCCTCGAAGCAGAAGCGGTCGACCGGCAGGCCCGAGACCGCGAGCGCCGTCAGCACCGCCGACGGCCCGGGAATCGCGGTGACGGGCAGGTCCTCGGCGACCGCCGCGGCCACGATCCGGTAGCCGGGGTCCGAGACGCTGGGCATGCCCGCGTCGGTGACCAGCACGACGGTCGCCCCGTCGCGCAGGTGGTCGAGCAGCTCGGTGGTGCGCTGCTGCTCGTTGCCCTCGAAGTAGGAGACGACGCGGCCCGGGACCTCGACGCCGAGGTCGGCCGCGAGGCGACGGAAGCGGCGGGTGTCCTCGGCGGCGACCACGTCGGCCGACGCGAGGGCGTCGGCCAGCCGGCCCGATGCGTCGGCCACCGTCCCGATGGGCGTCGCGGCGAGGATCAGCACCCCTCGATCCTGCCACGGACCCGCGCACGCGCCGGTCGGCCGTCGTCCGGGCCCCGCGACCGGAAGGTAACTGCGAGTTCAGAACACTCTCCCGCCGGGCGTCCCGTCTGGCTAGGGTGTGCGGGTGACCCTGCTCGACCGGATCAGCCTGCGCGCGTGGGAGTGGATCGGCCCGATCGCCATCGCGCTCCTCGCGTTCGCCCTGCGGATCTGGAAGGTCGGCAGCCCGAACTCGCTCACCTTCGACGAGACGTACTACGCCAAGGACGCGTGGGGCCTCATCCACGGCGGCTACGCGCGCGACGCCGTCGAGGACGCGAACGGCCGCATCATCAACGGCGAGACCGACGTCTTCACGCAGGACCCCACGTGGATCGTCCACCCCGACGGCGGCAAGTGGCTCATCGCGTTCGGCGAGAAGATCTACGGCCTCACGCCGCTGGGCTGGCGCTTCGCGGCGGTCGTCGTGGGCTCGCTCATGGTGCTCGTGCTCGCGCGGCTCGTGCTGCGCCTCACCGGCTCGCTCGCGCTCGGCTGCGTGGCCGGGCTGCTGCTGACCCTCGACGGCCTGCACTACACGATGTCGCGCATCGCCCTGCTCGACATCTTCCTGGCGTTCTGGATCCTGTGCGCCGTCGCGTGCCTCGCCGTCGACCGCGACTGGCTGGGCGAGCGGCTGGCGCTCGACCGGCGCTACTACGCGTGGCGGCCGTGGCAGCTCGCCGCCGGCGCCTGCTTCGGCATGGCCGTCGCCACGAAGTGGAGCGGCCTGTACGTCCTGGCCGCGTTCGGCCTCACGGTCGTGATCTGGGAGGTCTGGGCCCGTGGCCGCGTCGAGTCGGTGCAGGACGCCTTCGTCCGCGTGCTCCGGGTGGGGCTGCCCGCGTTCGGCTGGCTCGTCGGCGTCGCGCTCGTGGTCTACCTGCTCACCTGGACCGGCTGGCTGCTGCACCACGACGTGTTCGAGGCCCGCTTCGGCAACGGATACGGCGACGAGCCCGTGTGGGGCAGCGTCTCCGATCCCACGCGCGGTCCCCTCGGGGGCCTGATCGACGCGTTCCGCTCCCTGTGGTCGTTCCACGTCATGACCTGGAACTTCCACACGGGCGACTACCTCGCCTCGAAGTCCCACCCCTATGAGTCCAACGCATTCGGCTGGCTCATCCAGTGGCGGCCCACGAACGTCTCGTCGAACTTCGACATCGCCGCCGACGTGTGCGGCGCCTCGGCCGACTCCAAGTGCGTGCGCCAGGTGCTCACGCTGGGCAACCCGGCGATCTGGTGGGTCGGCACCCTCGGCCTGGTCACCGCGCTCGTCGCGTGGATCCGCAACCCCACGTGGCGCTGGAGCCTGCCGCTCGTGGGCGTCCTGGCCACGTGGGCGCCGTGGTGGATCACCTCGGGCCGCCCGATCTTCACGTTCTACGCCATCGCGATCGTGCCGTTCATGATCATCGCGCTGTGCCTGGTGTTCAACGCGATCCGCCGTCGCATCCCCGACCGCTACTGGTGGCCGGGCCTCGCGGCCTACCTCGGCGTCGTCGCCGTCACGTTCTGGTACTTCTTCCCGATCCTGGCCAACCGGATCATCACGTACGACCAGTGGCGCGAGCGCATGTGGTGGGACCGCTGGATCTGAGACGATGCGCTGCACCGCGACATGAGAGGTCGTGGAGGCAAGGATCGAGACGATGGCCGGACCGGCCCACGGCGCGGGGTACGACCCGCCACTGAGCGACACGGCGCTGCTGGCGCGTGCGCAGGCAGGGGACACGTTCGCGTTCGGCACGCTGTTCGACCGGCACGTCAGCGCCGTCTACTGGCAGGCGCACCGGGTCGTCGGTGACGCGAGCGAGGCCGAGGACGTCTGCCAGGACACCTTCGTCACGGCGTGGCGTCGCATCGGCGACATCACGATCGTCGACCGCTCGATCCTGCCGTGGCTCATGGTCACGGCGCGCTACACCGCACTGAACGCCGGACGGAAGCGCGCTCGCCTGCACGCGGTCGACCTGGAGCACGAGCCGGTGGACCCCGGCGCGGACCCTTCCGGCCACGTGGAGGAGGCGGCGGTCGCGGCGGCCATCGACGCTGCCGTCGCCCGCCTCTCCCCCGTCGACCGACGGCTGTTCGAGCTGTGCGTCGACGGCGACCTGACCTATGAGCAGGCGGCCGCGGAGCTGGGCGTGACCCACGGGGCCGTCCGCAACCGCGTGTCGCGACTGCGGGCCCGCCTGCGCGGCGACCTGCGAGAGGAGCGTGCCCGATGAGCGGGACGGAGCTGCCGGTGCTGGAGCCGGAGCGGATCGAGCGGATGCGTGCGCACGTCATGGACGTCGTCGCCGAGGACGCGGAGGACGCGCGCCGGCGCCGGCGGCGGGTGCGCGCCGCGTTCGCCGGCGCCGCGGCCGCGGCGGTCGTGGTGGTGGGTGGCGTCGGAGTAGGACTGGGCGGACTCGCCGGGACCTCCGGGGGCTCGGACTCGATGACCTCGAGCGACTCCGGCGCGGCGGAGGGTCCGACCTCCCGGTCCGACGCGGGCGGGGCCGCGGCCGACGAGGAGGTCGCCCCCGACGCCGAGCTGCCGACGAGCAGCACGGTCGTCACCACGGGCTCGATGTCGGTGGAGGTCGACGACGTGCGCGAGGCCGTCACCGCCATCCGCGTCTTCGTGGCCCAGCGGGAGGGGCGGATCGACGGCGAGAGCATCGAGAGCGGGACCCAGGGGTCGGCCTCGTTGACCGTGCGTGTCCCCGCCGGGGCCGTCGAGGCGCTGCGGCGCGAGCTGGACGAGCTCGGCGGGCCGGCCTCGGTGTTCCTCGAGCGCACCGACGAGGCGGCCACGATCGCCGACGTGGACGCGCGGATCGCGTCGCTCGAGACGTCGATCCGCCGGCTGCGCGCGATCATCGCCGAGTCCTCGTCGACGCGCGACCTGCTCGACGCGGAGGCCCAGCTGACCCAGCGCCAGAGCGATCTCGAGGCGCTGCAGGCCCAGCGGCGGGTGCTGCGCGACCAGACCTCGCTCGCCACGATCGAGGTGCTGGTGGTGCCACGGGACACCGCACGCTCCGTCGAGCCCGGTGAGGGCTTCGTCGGCGGCCTGACGCGTGGCTGGAACGCCCTCGTCGCCACCGTCGACGGGATCGTGGCGTTCGCCGGTCTGGTCACGCCGTGGCTGGTCCCGGCAGGCCTCGTCGCGGCCGTCGTGCTGTGGCTCCGCCGCCGGAGGGCCCGCGCCTGACGAACGATGAGGCATTCGGCCCCGCTGGGGTGCCCGAATGCCTCATCGTTCGTCAGACCCCCGGGACGACGCCACCCCCGATGTGGCAGCGTGAGCCACGACACGGGCGACGGGCGCCCGGGACGACGGAGGTACGCGATGAAGCTCGGACTCAGCCTCGGCTACTGGGGTCAGGGACAGCCGCCGGGCCAGGCCGAACAGCTGGCGCTGGCCGAGGAGCTCGGCTACGACTCGGTGTGGACCGCCGAGGCCTACGGGTCCGACGCGCTGACCCCGCTCGCGTGGCTCGGCGCCTCGACCTCGCGCATCAAGCTCGGCACCGGCATCGTGCAGATGTCCGCCCGCACGCCCACCGCCACGGCGATGGCCGCGATGACGCTCGACCACCTCTCGAACGGACGCATGATGCTGGGCCTCGGCGTCTCGGGCCCGCAGGTCGTCGAGGGCTGGTACGGCCAGCCCTACCCGCGCCCGCTGGCCCGCACGCGCGAGTACTTCGACGTGCTGCGCCAGACGATCGCGCGCGAGCGGGTCGCGCACGACGGCCCGCAGATCCAGATCCCCTACCGCGACGTCTACGGCCTGAAGTCCACCGGCCTGGGCAAGTCGCTGCGCTCGACGCTGCACCCCGTGCGCGAGCAGATCCCGCTGCTGCTCGCGGCGGAGGGCCCGAAGAACATCGCGCTGTCCGCCGAGATCGCCGACGGCTGGATCCCGTTCTTCTACTCGCCCTGGGACGCCGAGTTCGCGCACACCGCGCTCGAGGAGGGCTTCGCGAAGCGCGCCCCCGAGCGGCTCCCCCGCGAGCAGTTCGAGATCGCCTGCCCCGTCCAGGTGATCGTGTCGGACGACCTCGAGGCCGCGGCCGACTTCATCCGCCCGTTCATCGCGCTCTACGTGGGCGGCATGGGCGCGAAGGGCGCGAACTTCCACTTCGACGCAGTCGCACGCCTGGGCTACGAGGAGGCCTGCGCGAAGATCCAGGACCTCTACCTCGAGGGTCGCAAGGAGGAGGCCACCGCCGCCGTCCCACTCGACCTCGTGGAGAAGATCGCCCTGATCGGCCCGAAGGAGAAGATCCGCGACGACCTCGCCGCCTGGCGCGAGTCCGTCGTCACCACCCTCACGATCGGCGGCAACGCCGACACGCTCCGGATGATGGCCGAGCTCGTCCTCTGACGCTCCCCCTCGCAGACTGAACGAGGTTTCCTGTCACTTCGCGAGGTTCGCAAACCTCGCGAAGTGACGGTTTCCCCGGTTAGCCGGGGAAACTGTCAGCCCAGCCGGAGCCCGAGGGCGGCGGCGCCGAGGCCGCAGGCGAGCATCGCCGCGGCATGGGAGGCGGCGAGCGCCAGAGCACGGGGGCCGCGGGAGCGCGCCAGCAGAAACGCCTCGACGCTGGCGGCCGAGAAGGTCGTGTAGCCGCCGAGCAGGCCGGTGCCGAGGACGAGGCGCACGTCCGAGTCCGCGGCCGTGGCGGCCACCACCAGTCCCAGCACGAACGAACCGGTGACGTTCACCGCGAAGGTCCCCAGCGGCACGGGAGCGCGCACCGAACGCGTGACGAGCCCCTCCGCGACGAATCGCAGCACGGCCCCGACGCCGCCCGCGAGCGCGACGAGCGCGATCACCGGTCCCGCTCCGCGGCGGGAGGCCGGACGCCGCCGCCCACCAGGACGCCCGCAGCGGCCGCCAGGACGCCCAGCAGCACGCTCAGCACCCCGTAGGCCAGCCCGAGACCCACGGCACCACCCGTCAGCAGCCGCTCGACCTCGACCGCGAACGTGCTGTAGGTCGTGAATCCGCCCAGCACGCCCGCGCCGAGGGCCGGGCGCACGTACCGGAGCCGTCCGACCTCGCGTCCCGAGACCACGGCGACCAGCGCACCCAGCAGGAACGACCCGACGACGTTCACCGCGAACGTGGCCCACGGCCAGTCGCCGGCGGCGGGCGGGAGGGCCTCGGCCAGCGACGCACGCACGGCGGTGCCGATCGCACCGCCGATCAGGACGAGGACGAGCGCCCCCGGACTCGCGTACAGGGGCCGCGCCTGCGACGAGGCGTCATCAGCGCGCACGGGACTCCTTCCGGCGACGGCGGGTGCGCGCCGAGCCTACGCCCCCGCGAACGACAGCGCGGTGGACCGTGGCCGAGGCCACGATCCACCGCGCCGGTGGGGGGGGGTCGAGCTAGCGCTGGAGCTTGAACACGTAGACCCGGGTGACCGTGCGCGGCTTGCCGCCGGTCGGGGTGTACGTGGCCTTGACGCGCAGCTTCGTCGCGACCGCGGACTTGCCGCTCGCCTTGAGCTTCTTCTTCAGCTTCTTGATCGTCGAGCCCGACGGCTTGACCCAGACGGACGTGTTGCCCGAGGCGCCGACCTTCTTCGTGACGGTCTTCAGCGTGCCCTTCTTGGACGGGCCGACCTTGATCTTGCCGGCACCGGGGAGGTCGAGCTTCAGCTTGACCGCGGCGGCACGGGAGTGCGCGGCGGGCTTGGGCAGCTTGAACACGTTGCTCGGGGCGACGGCAGGCTTGATGCCGGTGCGCACCGAGGTGTCCAGGATGCTGCGCCAGCCGCCGTCCTGACCGTCGGCCTGCGCGGGAGCCGCCCAGTACCAGTCCCACCCGAGGGAGACGACCAGGCCCTTGCCCTCACGCTTGGTGAAGACGCCGGCGTTGTCGTTGTCGGAGTCGGCGTACTCGACGACCGCGCCGGCCGGGAGGGTGGAGATCACGGCCGAGTTCGAGCCGTTGTTGTCCGGCAGCGAGGCCGGGCCGCCACGGAACGGGCTGCCGGCGGGGGCGCGCTTGGTCCAGCCGTCGTCGCCGGTGGTCTCGATCTTGTAGCCGAACAGCGTGTTGAGCGTGTCCTCGTAGTCCGAGGCGACCACGATGGTGCCGCCGTTGCGGACGAAGGACTTGACGGCGCTGCGGCTCGCGGAGCCGATGTTCTGCGCCCACGCGTCCCGCTCGAGCTCAGGCACGACCAGCGTGTCCTTGCCCTTCAGCGCCGCGGTGATGGCGGCCGGGGTGCTGGTGGTGAGCTCGGTGACCGTGTGGCCGTCGGCGCGCAGGCCGACGATCATGTTCGCGGCCTCGTGGCCCTCGTTGGTGGGGACGTCGGCCAGGGCGATGGTGTCGACGAAGCTGGGGTCGTTGAGGACGACGACCTTGGCGCCGGGCGCGGCGGCCGGGGCGGCCGTGGCGACAGGTGCGGCGAAGGCGAGAGCGCTCGTGACGAGGGCTCCGCCGAGGAGTCCGGACACGACTCGGTACTGGGTCTTCGGGGAGATCATGCGCGTGAGCCTAGGGGCGCGTGGTGCGGGAGTGTCGCGCTTTCTCGCGAAGGTGGTCCGAAGGAACCATCGCGTGTAGGAAGCTCGGATGAGGCGCGCGGGCCCGGGAAGTGAGCGACGCCCCCGGACCGGGTCCGGGGGCGTCGATGACGTGGAGCATAGGAGATTCGAACTCCTGACCTCTTCGATGCGAACGAAGCGCGCTACCAACTGCGCCAATGCCCCAAGGTCGTACATCAGGATAGCAACACGGTCCCCGGTGTCCCTCCTGCGGGGGTGGGTGAGCGGCTCAGTGGCCGACGGCGCGCTGGTCGGAGCCCGCGTCGCCCTCGTCCATGCCGGGCAGCTCGGTCTGCTCGCCCTCGACGTGGCCCGAGGTCCACGCGCCGGGCTGGCCGAACTCGATCGTGCGCACCGTCCGGCCCGCGCGCGGCTTGCTCACGTAGGTGGGCACGGTGATCGGCAGCGGGTCCCACAGCGGCTCGCCGCTCGTGGCCGAGACGCTGGGCACCGCGATCTGCAACTGCTCGTCGAGGGCGTCGGCGGCCAGCGGCGCGTCGGTCTCCATGACGTTGCGACGCTCGAGCGCGAGGTCCTCCACCTGGTCGGAGACGACGATGGTCATCTCCTCGTCGGCGGCGGTGCCCCCGACGGTGGTGGACCGGTCGGACCCGACACGGCCCGATGCCCAGCCGAAGGCCCGGACGACGGACGACGGCACGGCGCGCAGCCCGCGCACGATACGCCCCTGCGAGGAGCCGCGGGCGATGCCGCGCTCCTGGCGCACCATGACGCGGCACAGGACCAGCCAGGCGACGATCAGGCCGACGCCGATCGCGGGCGTCCACACGGGAACGAGGCTGGCGACGGTGACGCCGGTCAGCACCGCCAGCACGGCCACGAGCGTCAGCAGCACGTTGCGGCGACGACGGGCGGCGATCCTGGCGGCCTCGCGCGTGACGCGCGGACGTTGCGCGTCGACCGCCGGAGAAGTCCGGTCGACGCGAGGGGAAGTCGAGGGGGTGGCGGGCTCGGCGCGCTTCGTCACGGGCGGGGCCACCTTCTTCGTGACGGAGGGCGCGGGACGCTCCTCGGCGGCCACCACGGTGCGGCGCGGCTCCACCACGCGACGCGTGGGACCGTCCTGGTCGAGGGAGGAGTTCTTGCCCGCCTCGTCGTAGCGACGCAGGACGAGCGGCACGAAGTACGCCGCCCACAAGGCGACGACGAACGCGACGATCAATCCGCTGGAACCCACGCTTGAAACCGTAGGTCGTGACGCGCTCGATCCGTGGGAGCCTGCCGGGTGTGTCGCACCAGAGTTCACGCAGGCCCCGTCGGACTCAGGTGGTGGAACCGTCCCCGCGCAGGCGCGCCAGGACGCCGTGCGGCACGTCCTCCTGGAGCAGCTGGAACATCCGGTGGTCGCGCCACTCCCCCGCGATGTGCAGGTAGCGCGGGGCGAGACCGAACTCCTCGAAGCCGAGCTTCTCCACGACGCGTAGGCTGGCGGCGTTCTCGGGACGGATCGAGATCTCGATCCGGTGCAGGCCGGCCTTGGTGAACAGGTGGTCGCACACGAGCGCGACCGCGGTGGGCGTGACACCGCGACCGGCGTGGCTGCGTGCCACCCAGTAGCCGATGCTGGCCCACAGCGCCGAGCCGCGCGTGATGCCGCTCACGGTGACCTGCCCGACCATGTCGCCGGCCCACGTCACGGCGAAGGGCATCGCGGAGCCCTCACGGGCGCGGCGGCGCAGCGTGGCGATCGTCGCACCGTAGGACTCGGGCGCGTTGCCCTCGCCGCGCGGCAGCGTGGCCTCCCACTGGACGAGCCAGTCGGCGTTCTCCGAGCGCAGCCGCGCCCACGTGGAGGCGTCGCGACGCACCAGCGGACGGACGCCGACGAGACCGTCCGACAGCGTGGCCGGCCACCCGCGTGCCATCAGAAGTTGCGGTCCAGCACGAGGGTGCGGACGGTGTCGCCCAGGTGCAGCGCGCTCTCGTCCTCGCCCACCACGATCAGGGCGTTGGCCTTCGCGAGCGTGCCCACGAGGTGGGGTCCGGCGTGCGGCAAGGGGGTGACCTTCGCTCCGCGGTGCGTGACCTCGAAGAACGCCGGGCGGTACTCGCGCACACCGGTGTCGGACGTGAGGTCCTCGGCCAGCACCGCGTGGACCTGCGGGCGGCGGTAGGGCGTGCGGCCCAGCATGCGACGGATCGCCGGCACCACGAAGACCTCGAAGCCCACGTACGCCGAGACCGGGTCGCCCGGCAGCGTGATGACCGGGGTCTGCTCGTCGAAGACGCGGCCGAAGCCGTGGGTGCGGCCCGGGTGCAGCGCGACGTCGGAGAAGGTGACCTCGCCGACCTCGGTGAGCGTGCGCTTCACGAGGGCGCGCTCGTCGCCCGTGATGCCGCCGGTGGTGATGACGAGGTCGGCACGCACGAGCTGGTCGGACAGCACGCGCTTGAAGTGCGCGGGATCGTCGTCGACGACGCCGACGCGGTAGGCGATCGCGCCGAGGTCGCGCACGGCCGCGGCCAGCATCGAGGAGTTCGCGTCGTGGACGGAGTCGGCGTCGAGGTGGGCGCCGGGCTCGCGCAGCTCGCGGCCCGTGGACATCACGACGACGCGCGGACGCGGACGGGCGCGCACGCGGTCGCGGCCGATCGCGGCCAGCAGGCCGATCTCGCGCGGACCGAGCACGGCCCCCTCGGGCAGCGCGACGGCACCGCGCGAGAGGTCGCCGGCGGCGTGCCGCACGCCCGACCCGGCCAGCACGGCGCGGCCGATGGCCACCTTCGTACGGCCGCCGTCGGTGGAGTCGGCGGGGACGACGGCGTCGGCGCCGCGCGGCAGCGGCGCGCCGGCCATGATCCGCACGCACGAGCCGCCGCTGATGGCGAAGGGCTTGCCCAGGCCGGGGACGATCTCGGCGACGACCGGGAGCTCGACGGGCTCGCCCGGGCGGGCCCCGACGACGTCGGTGGCGTTGACGGCGTAGCCGTCGACCGCGGCCGCGGAGAATCGCGGCAGGTCGTCGTCGCTGAGGACGTCCTCGTGGAGGGTCAGGCCCAGCGACTCGACGACGGGTTGGTCGTAGGCCGCGAGGGGTCCGACGCCCCGCAGGATGGTCTCGAGGTGGTCCTCGACCGTCAGGCGGCCGGGGGCGACGCTGACGGGACGCGTCCGCGGAGGCAGTTGTCCTGACGACATGCGTGCCAGCCTAACGGCCGTTCCGCGCTAGATCCCGGACAGCACCGTTCCGGAGGCCACGTGGCGCGGTCGGCCCTCGTCCTCGAGGACCACGTCGCCGCGCACCACGACGCCCTCGCCGAAGCTCCAGTCCCCGCGCACCGTGAGCGACGAGGCGTACAGCAGGCCGACCGAGAACGGCAGTCGCTTGTCGAACTCGCCGATGGCCTTGAAGTAGCGCTTGTCGAGGTCGACCGATGGGACGTCGTCCACGCGGGCGCGCATCTGGTAGTCGGGGCCCACGTCGTAGACGTCGGAGCGCAGCAGCAGCAGGTCGTCGGTGGTCTTCACCGGCAGGAAGCGCGCGCGGTCGACCTCGATCGCCGTGGCGCCCTCGAACACCGAGATCGCCGCGCCCATCGCGGACTCGATCTGGATCACCTCGGGGCTGTCGGGATCGGTGGGGTCGACGTTCTTCTGGTTGCGGATGAGCGGCAGGTCGAGGACGCCCTGCGCGCGGTCCAGCTCGGCACGCAGCGCGTGGAGGTCGAACCAGAGGTTGTTCGTGTGGAAGTAGCGGTGAACCGACAGGTCGGCCGCGGCCTCCCGGTCCTCAGGGGCGATCTGCGCTGTCTCGCGCAGGATGAGGCGGCCGTCGGAGCGGCGCACCACGAGGTGACCGCCCTTGACGTCGGCCGGCGTGCGGCGGCAGACCTCGGCCGCGTACGGCGCCCCGGTCTCGGCGAACCACGCCATCATCGCCGGGTCGGGCACGGCGCCGAGGTTGTCGGCGTTGGAGATCGAGGCGTACCGGTAGCCGGCCTCGATCAGCTGGTCGAGCACGCCCGAGGCGTCGAGGGCGGTGTAGAGGTCGGCGTGGCCCGGCGGGCACCACTCGAGCGACGGATCGTCGGGCCACTCGACGGGCGCGAGGGTCTCAGCGTCGAGGCGGGGCTCGCGGTTCTGCAGGAAGTCGAGCGGGAGGTCGCCGACCTTCAGCTCGGGGTAGTGCGACAGGGCCTCGAGGGTGTCGTCGCGCGTCCGGAAGCTGTTCATGAACAGCAGCGGCAGGTCGACCCCGAGGGTGGAGCGCACGTGCCACACCTGGTCGACGATGAGGTCGAGGAAGCTCAGCCGGTGCTTGATCGGCAGCAGCGACTTCGCCTGCTGCATGCCCATCGTGGTGCCGAGGCCGCCGTTGAGCTTGATGACCACCGTCTCGGCGGCGGCTCGGCGCAGCGTCTCGGTGTCGTAGTCGAGCGAGTGGATGCTCGCGACGTCCTCGAGCGGCTCGACCTCGGACTCGGGGATGAGCCCGGACGCACCCTCCTCGAGCTGGTGGTAGAACGCCGTGAAGACGTCGATCGCCTGCTCGGGCAGCCCGACCGAGCGCATCTTGTCCTGTGCGGCTGCCAGTGCGTTCATCGGCCCTAGGCTAGCGCCATGTCGGCGTCCGTGACGGGTGAGAAGACGAACCTCCGTCGGCTGCTGGCCGCACGTCGGCGCGATCGCACGACCGCGGAGCGGACCGGAGCCGCCGAGGCGATCGCCCTGCACGCCACCGCGCTGCCCGCCCTGGTGCGTGCGCGGCGGGTGGCGGCGTACCTCTCGCTGCCGAGCGAGCCGGGCACCGAGCCGCTGATCGACCTGCTGGCGGGACGCGGCGTGGAGGTGCTGGTGCCGCTCGGCCGGCCCGACCGCTCGATGGACTGGGTCGTCCACGAGCTCGGCTCGGTGGCCGTGGGGGCGCTCGGCGTGCCCGAGCCCACCGGTCCGCCGCTCGGCGCCGGCGCGCTGGCCACGTGCGACGTCGCGCTCGTGCCCGGACTCGCGGTGGACCACGCCGGCAACCGGCTCGGCCGGGGCGCGGGCTACTACGACCGCGCCCTCGCGGACTTCCCCGGCGTCGTGTGCGCCGTCGTGTTCGACGACGAGCTCCTCGAGCACGTGCCGCACGAGCCGCACGACCACCCGGTCGACCTCGTGCTCACGCCCGCGGGCGTCTTTCGTCCCTCCCGGGACCGAGATCTGTAGCGGTCTCCACCGTTCTCGGGCGGTTCCGGCCGAAAAAGGGTGGCTACCGCTACAGATCTCGCCCGCCGGAGGCGGGAGCGGTCAGGAGACGGCGACGATCGGGAGGCGGTAGGCCGCGGGGGCCTGGTCGGGGACGACGGGGTTCTTCGGCAGGATCGGCTCGATGCGGCGGTAGGCCTGGCCCAGCGCCGGACGCTGGTCGGCCTCGCCCTTGTTGGGCCACATCGCCACGGCCCGCTCGGCCTGCGCCGTGATCGTGAGCGAGGGGTTCACGCCGAGGTTGGCGCTGATCGCCGAGCCGTCGATGACGTGCAGGCCCTCGTGCCCGTAGAGCCGCTGGTAGGGGTCGATGACGCCGGTCTCGGGCGAGTCGCCGATCGCGCAGCCGCCGAGGAAGTGCGCCGTCATGGGAATGCCGATCGGCTCGGTGACGATGCCGCCCGGGACGCCGTCCATGTAGTCGGCCATCTCGGTCACCGCGCGGTGCGCCTCGGGGATGTAGGTGGGGTTCGGCTCGCCCGATCCCTGCTTGGTCGTCATCTTGCGACCGCCGAACAGCCGGCGCTTCGTGTAGGTCGTGATCGAGTTGTCGCGCGCCTGCATCACCAGCGCGATGACGGTGCGCTCGGACCAGTGGAACGCGTCGTAGAGCTTCGGCAGCCGCGGCGCGATCCGCACGATGTTCTTCAGCACCGTGAGCACGCTCGGCTTGCCCTGGCCGCTGCCGTCGGTGGACAGCACCATCTGGACGAACATCATCACGTTGGAGCCCTTCCCGTATCGGACGGGCTCGATGTGGGTGGTGTCGTTGGGGTGGATCGACGACGTGATCGCCACGCCGCGCGTGTAATCGACGTCGCGGTTCATCGCGACCGAGCCCATGAGGGCCTCGGAGTTGGTGCGGGTCAGCAGGCCGAGGCGCTTCGAGACGTGCGGCAGGCTGCCGCCGTCGCGCAGCTGGTGCAGCAGTCGCTGCGTGCCCAGCGAGGCGGCCGAGAAGATGACCTGCTCGGCTCGGATCACGGGGTTCTTGCCGCGCCACTTCCGGGTGGAGCGCGAGTGCACCTCGTAGCCGCCGGCGGCCGGGCGCACGTCGACCACGGTGGTGAGGTCGCGGACCTCGGCCCCGGCCTGCTCGGCCAGGTAGAGGTAGTTCTTGACGAGCGTGTTCTTGGCGTTGTGTCGGCAGCCCGACATGCACTCGCCGCAGTTGATGCAGGTGCGGCGGTCGGGTCCGACGCCGCCGAAGTACGGGTCGCCGACGTCGCGGCCCTCCTCCTCGCCGAACAGCACGCCGACGGGCGCGAAGTGGAAGCTGTCGCCGTAGCCGAGCCGCTCGGCGGTGGTCTTCACGACCGTGTCGGCGGGGCTCATCTCGGTGACCGGGTTGACGCCGAGCATGCGCTTGGCCTGGTCGTAGTACGGCGCGAGCTCGCTCTTCCAGTCGGTGATGTGGCTCCAGGCCGGGTCCTCGTAGAACGGGTCGAGCGGCTCGTAGAGCGTGTTGGCGTAGACCAGCGAGCCACCGCCGACGCCCGCGCCGGCGAGCACGAGCGAGTTGCGCAGCAGGTTGATCCGCTGGATGCCGTAGCAGCCGAGCCGCGGGGCCCACAGGTACTCGCGCAGGTGCCAGGAGTTCTTCGCGAACTCGTGGTCGGCGAAGCGGCGGCCGGCCTCGAGCACGAGGACCTTGTAGCCCTTCTCGGTCAGCCGCAGCGCCGAGACGCTGCCGCCGAACCCCGATCCGATGATGACGACGTCGTAGTCCTGCTCGGTCATGGTCGTTCCTCTCTCAGGCTCGGGTGGTGAGTCGGCGCAGCAGGCCGAGGCCGACGGTCAGCAGGGAGCGGAAGGTCCGCCTCGACAGGAAGGCGGGTCCGCTGACGGGCATCAGCCGCTGCACGCCGATCGACTGCGTCTCGGTGAACCGCAGCAGGCCCTCGGCGCCCTGGCGGCGTCCGGTGCCGGACTCCTTCATGCCGCCCATGGGCGCGCCGATGCTGCCGAACGTGGCGGCGAAGCCCTCGTTGACGTTGACCGTGCCGGCGCGGAGCCGCTCGGCCACCTTGCGGGCGCGGCGCGTGGGTCCCCACACGCTGGCGTTGAGGCCGTAGACCGTGCTGTTCGCGGCCTGCACCGCCTCGCCCACGCTGCGGTACGGGTAGAGCGAGACGAGCGGACCGAACGTCTCCTCGGCGAAGCACAGCGCCGCCGGGGGCACGTCCTCCAGGACCGTGGGCTCGTGGAACCACGGGGCGATGTCGGGGCGTGCCCGGCCGCCGGACACGAGCGTGGCGCCGTGGTCGAGGGCGTCGGCGACGTGCTTCTCGATCGTGGCCAGCTGGGCGGGCGAGACGAGCGTGCCCATCTCGACCTCCCAGTCGGCGTTCGCGCCGAAGGCCAGGTGCGACAGGCGCTCGGCCAGCGCGTCGCGGTAGCGGGCGTAGATCGACTCGTGCACGTAGATGCGCTCGATCGAGACGCACAGCTGGCCGGCCGAGCTGAAGGCCGCCGTGACCGTGCCCTCGACCGCCTTCTCGACGTCGGCGCCGGGCAGCACGATCATCGGGTTCTTGCCGCCGAGCTCGAGCGAGCAGCCGATGAGCCGCTCGGAGCACTGGGCGGCGATGCGCTTGCCGGTGGCGGTGGAGCCCGTGAAGCAGATGTAGTCGGCGTTCGCGATGATCGCCGAGCCGATGACCGAACCGGCGCCGCTGACGACCTGCCACAGGTCCTTCGGGAAGCCCGCGCGGTACATCAGCTCGATGATCGCCAGGGCGGTGAGTGGCGCCTGGCTGTCGGGCTTGTGCACCACGGCGTTGCCGGCGGCGACGGCGGCGAGGCCGTCGACGAGCGCCATCGACAACGGGTAGTTCCACGGCGTGATGAGGCCGACGACACCCTTCGGCCGCTGGTGCTGGCGCACGCTCGTGAGCACGGGGTAGACGCCGCCCCGGCGGTGCGGGCCGAGGATGCGCGCCAGGCGACGGCCGTAGTAGCGGCCGGTCAGCGCGGTGTGCAGCACCTCGTCGAAGGCGTGCGCGCGCGCCTTGCCGGACTCCAGCTGCACGAGGTCGAGCAGCTCGTCCTGGTGCTTCAGGACGAGGTCGTGCAGCCGCAGCAGCGCCTTCTTCCGGCGGCGCAGCGAGGTGCGCGCCCAGGTCAGCTGGGCGACGCGAGCGGCGGCGAAGGCGTCGAGGACGTCCTGATCGGTGGAGACCGGGATGGTGGCCACGTCGGCTCCGCTCAGGGGCGACACGGTGGTACGGGTCTCGGTGCCCGTCGCCCGGATCAGGCGGGTGAGCTGGGCGGCGCGCTCGGGCGCGACTGTGATCTGGGCGACATCAGGCATGCACAGGACGATACCGAAGAAATCCGACATGTGACACCACGACTGTCACATGTCGTCACCGCGGGTTACAGCAAGGCGGGGTCGTCCAGCCGCTTGGCGAAGCAGAGCGACTCGGGCACCTGGTCGTACGGCTCGTAGATCTCGATCGGCTCGTAGGCCGAGCGCGTGTAGAGGGCGATCGCGGCTCGCTGCCGCTCCCCCGTGTGCAGCACGACGCGGTCGGTGACCGCACGGGCGCGGTCCTCGATCGCCGCGAGCATCCGCGCCGCGAGGCCCGTGCCGCGCGTCTCGGGCAGCAGGAACATCCGCTTGATCTCCACGAGGTCGCGCAGGCGGCGCAGGCTGACCGTGCCGACCGGCCGGTCGCCGTCGAGCGCGAGCAGGCACGCGAGCACGGACTCCGGGGTGACGTCCTCGGCCCCGACGGAGTGCCGGGGCGTGCCGTACAGCTCGCCCATCTCGGCGCCCATCCGAGCGCGCAGGTCGAGCACGCGGGGGTCGAGGAAGTCGACCTCGACGATCTCGGCGGTCATCGCCGCACCACCGGGCCGGGCTCGCGCACGTCGGCCAGCATCGTGTGGGCCGCACGCGTGGCCTTGAGCAGCGGCCGGTCGAGCGTGGCGATCGCGAGGCCCTCGGTCTCCTCGACCGAGGCGAGGATGCGGCCCTCGGGGTCGTAGACCGCGCTGCCGCCGTCGAACTCCGCGCCCGCGACCGAGCCGCTCAGGCCGCTGACGACCGCGTACATGCCGTTCTCGACCGCACGGGCGCGGTAGTAGACCTCGCGCCGGTGGGCGCTGCCGGCGAAGTACGCCACCGACGCGGCGTAGACCTCGGCGCCGGCCAGGGCTACCGCGCGGGCGTGCTCGGGGAAGCAGCCGTCGTAGCAGATGGACAGGCCGACGGCCCAGCCCCGGACGTCGATGATGACGCTCTCGGAGCCGGGGACGACGTGCTGACCCTCGTCGCCGCAGGGGTTCTGCTTGTCGTAGACGCGGCGAGCGGCCGGGTCGTCGCCGAGCCCGAACGCGAGCGTGGAGATCGTGAACCCGTCGGGCCCGTCGAGGCACGCGCCCACCAGTACGACCGTGCCCGCGGCAGCCGCCGCGTCGGCGATCGGCTGCAGGCGCGGATCCGACTCGCCCACCACGATCGGCGGCAGGCGGTAGCCGCCGAGGAACAGCTCGGGCATCACCAGCAGGTCGGCTCCGCCGGCCTGCTGCACCGCGCGGACGACGGTGGCGATGTCGGTCTCGACGTCGCCGGCCGAGGCGAACTGGCCGGCCGCGACGGTGAGCGTCACCCGAGGACGACCTCGATGCGCTGGAACTCCTTGAGGTCCGTGTAGCCGGTGGTGGCCATCGCGCGGCGCAGGGCGCCGACGAGGTTCATCGTGCCGTCGGGCACGTGCGAGGGACCGAAGAGCACCTGCTCGAGCGAGCCGACGGTGCCGATCTCGACGCGCTCGCCGCGCGGCAGGTCGCCGTGCCAGGCCTCGGCACCCCAGTGGAAGCCGCTGCCGGGGGCGTCGGTGGCGCGCGCGAACGGCGAGCCGATCATCACGGCGTCGGCGCCGCAGGCGAAGGCCTTGGCGAGGTCGCCGCTGCGGCCGATCGAGCCGTCGGCGATGACGTGCACGTAGCGGCCACCCGACTCGTCGAGGTAGTCGCGGCGCGCCGCGGCGACGTCGGACACGGCCGAGGCCATCGGCACCGCGACGCCCAGCACGCTGCGCGTGGTGTGGGTGGCGCCGCCGCCGAAGCCGACCAGCACGCCGGCCGCGCCGGTGCGCATGAGGTGCAGGGCCGCCTGGTGGGTGGCGCAGCCGCCCACGATCACCGGCACGTCGAGCTCGTAGATGAACTCCTTGAGGTTCAGCGGCTCGGCGTTGCCCGAGACGTGCTCGGCCGAGACGGTGGTGCCGCGGATGACGAACAGGTCGACGCCGGCCTTCACGACCGCGTCGGCGAACTGCTTCGTGTGGCCCGGCGAGAGCGAGCCCGCGACGGTGACGCCGGCGTCGCGGATCTCCTGGAGGCGAGCGGTGATCAGCTCGGCCTTGATGGGCTCGCTGTAGATCTGCTGCAAGCGCGGGGTGACCTGCGCGGGCTCGATGCGCGCGATCTCCTCCAGCAGCGGGCGCGGGTCCTCGTAGCGGGTCCACAGGCCCTCGAGGTTCAGCACGCCGAGGCCGCCGAACTTGCCCAGCGCGATCGCGGTCTCGGGGCTCATCACCGAGTCCATCGGAGCGGCGACGATCGGCAGGTCGAAGCGGTACGCGTCGATCTGCCAGTGCGTCGACACCTCCTGCGGGTCGCGCGTGCGGCGACTCGGCACGATGGCGATGTCGTCGAAGTGGTACCCCTGCCGGCCGCGCTTGGCCAGTCCGATGTCGATGCTCACGCGCCCAGCCTATCGGGCCGCGATGACGTCAGAGGATCGTGTAGTTCGGCGCCTCGACCGTCATCTGGATGTCGTGCGGGTGGCTCTCCTTGAGGCCGGCCGCGGTGATCCGGACGAAGCGGCCGCGGTCGCGCAGCTCGGGGATGGTGCGCGAGCCGACGTAGAACATCGACTGGTGCAGGCCACCGACGAGCTGGTGCGCCACGGTGGACAGCGGGCCGCGGTAGGCGACGCGTCCCTCGATGCCCTCGGGGACGATCTTGTCGTCGCTGGTGACGTCGGCCTGGAAGTAGCGGTCCTTGGAGTAGGACTTCTTGCCGCGCGAGGCCATCGCGCCGACCGAGCCCATGCCGCGGTAGGTCTTGTACTGCTTGCCCGCGACGAAGATCAGCTCGCCCGGGCTCTCCTCGCAGCCGGCCAGCAGGGAGCCGACCATCACGCTCTCGGCGCCCGCGACGAGCGCCTTGGCGATGTCGCCGGAGTACTGCAGGCCGCCGTCGGCGATGACCGGGACGCCGGCCGGGGCCGCGGCCAGCGTGGCCTCGTAGACGGCCGAGATCTGGGGCACGCCGACGCCCGCGACGACGCGCGTGGTGCAGATCGAGCCGGGTCCGACGCCCACCTTCACCGCGTCGACGCCGGCGTCGACGAGCGCCTGGGCGCCCTCGCGGGTGGCGACGTTGCCGCCGATGATCTGGACGCCGTCGAAGGCCGAGTCGGCCTTGAGCTTGCGCACCATGTCGAGCAGGGCGCGGGCGTGGCCGTGGGCGGTGTCGACGACGAGCACGTCGACGCCGGCCTCCATGAGGCGGCTCGCGCGGTCGTAGGAGTCGCCGAAGAAGCCGACCGCGGCGCCGACGAGCAGGCGGCCCTCGGCGTCCTTGCTGGCCATCGGGAACTGCTCGGACTTCACGAAGTCCTTGACGGTGATGAGGCCGGCGAGCTTGCCCTGCTCGTCGACGATCGGCAGGCGCTCGCGCTTGTGCTGGCGCAGCAGCGCGGAGGCGTCCTCGCGGCTGATGCCGACGGGCCCGGTGATCAGCGGCATGTGGGTCATGACGTCGTGGACGAGCGTGGTGGCCCACTCGGCGACGGGCGTGAAGCGCAGGTCGCGGTTGGTGACGATGCCCAGCAGCGTGTTGTCCTCGTCGACGACCGGCAGGCCCGAGACGCGGTACTCGCCGCAGCGCTCGTCGAGCTCCTCGAGGGTGGCCTTCGGGCCGATCGTGACGGGGTTGGGGATGATGCCCGTCTGGGTGCGCTTGACGAGGTCGACCTGATAGGCCTGGTCCTCGATCGAGAGGTTGCGGTGCAGGATGCCGATGCCGCCCTCGCGCGCCATGGCGATCGCCATGCGCGACTCGGTGACGGTGTCCATCGCGCTCGACAGCAGCGGGATCCGCAGCGAGATGTCACGCGTCAGCCGGGTCGTGGTGTCGACCTCGCTGGGAATGACGTCGGTCTCGCCCGGGAGCAGCAGGACGTCGTCGTACGTGAGGCCGAGAGGAGCGAACTTGTCGGGGATGCCCACCATGGCGCGAGTCTACCCGCGCCCCGACGCCGTCCCGAGGCCGCGGGATGTGATCCGCGTCGTCAGTGCAGGCTCGTCGCGGGGCTGACCTGGAGCATCTCGTCGACCGACGAGAACTTCACGCGCGGACGGCCCTCGCGGCGGCCCGCCTTCTCCTCGGCCTTCTCGATCGCGAGCATGCGGCGACGGCCCACGACGCCGTCGACGCGGGTGCGCACGAACGGTCCGAAGGTGAGCCTGCGGCGCGGCGCCGGCGGGATGAGCCCGGCGTTCGCGTCGGCGATGATCGACTGGATCGTCTCGTGGGCGCACGTGCGGTTGGTGCCGATGCCGCCCGTGGCGCCGCGCTTGATCCAGCCTACGACGTAGGTGCCCGGCACGGGCCGACCCGTGTCGGGGTCGATCACGCGACCGTGCTCGTTCGGGACCGTGGCGGTCTCCTCGTCGAACGGCAGATCGGGCACGGGAGTGCCGCGGTGGCCGGTGGCGCGGATCAGCGTGCCGCACGGCACCTTCACGGCCTGCTCGGCGACGCCCGACGGCGCCACCTGCACGGCCTCTACCTGGTCGTCGCCCTCGACCGAGACGACTTGGCGGCCGAACGCGAAGACGAGGCGACGGCGCTCGCCGGGCGGCGTGGTGAGATCGACGTCGACCAGCGGCAGCGCGGCCAGGACCGCGGCGTTGGTCTCGGGCTCGGCGTCCTCCAGCTCGGCCACGGTGAACTCGTCGCGGGCGACCACGACGTCGATGCCCGGCGGCATCATCAGCAGCTCGGGCCGGGTGAACGCCGCGGCCGACGGCCCGCGCCGGCCGAGCAGGACCACCTCGCGGACGTCGAGCCCGCGGAACGCCTGCACGGCGTGGTCGGGCATGTCGGTGCGCGCCAGCACGTCGGGGTCGTGCAGCAGCAGCCGGGCCAGGTCGAGCGCCACGTTGCCGTTGCCCACGATCACGACGCGGTCACCCTGGAGCACCACGCCGGTGGGCTCGACGTCGAGCGCGCCGTTGTACCAGCCGACGACCTCGGGCGCGGGGTAGACGCCGGGCAGGTCCTCCCCCGGCACCCCCAGCTCGCGGTCGCGGCGCGCGCCGACGCCGTAGATCACGACGTCGTGGTGGCGCAGCACGTCGCGGTGGGAGATGTCGCGGCCGACCTCGACGTTCATCACCATCGAGGTGCGCGGGTGCTTGTAGGCCCACTGGAACAGGTCGGCGAACTTCTTGGTGTCGACGTGGTCGGGAGCCACCCCGCCGCGCACGAGACCGCCCGGCACGGGGAGCCGGTCGATCATCGTGATCCGCGCGTCGGTGGACAGCAGCAGCTGACGCGCAGTGTAGGCCGCGGCCGGACCCGTGCCGACGATCGCGATCGACAGCGAGCGCTCGAGGTCGCCGCCCATCTCCTCCCACGTGTGGACCTTCGGCTCCTCGCGCTCGGGGCGCCGCTCGAAGTACGCGGCGTTGAGCTCGGCGAAGATCGTCTCGGGTCCGCGCAGCAGGTCGATCGGCTTCGGCGCCGCCACCGGGCAGGCGTCGGCGCAGGCGCCGCAGTCGATGCAGACGCTCGGGTCGACGTAGACGATGTCGGTCGTCGCGAAGTCGCGCTCGTCGGGGGTGGGATGGATGCAGTCCACGGGGCAGACCGAGACGCACGAGGCGTCCTTGCAGCAGGACTGGGTGATCGCGTAGGCCACGGCGGGTGCTTTCGGTTCGGGTCGGCGTGGCCGTCAGAGCATGTGGACGGTGCGGTACATCCGCATGGCGGACGGGGTCAGCAGGCCCACCTCGGACAGGAAGTCCATGAGGTGCACGCAGCTCATCCGCATGAGGTTCTGGTGGTGGGTGTTGGACTTCGCCGCCGCCTTCGCCTCCTCGGGATCGAGGCCGGCGTTGGCGTAGACGTCGTCGTTGACCAGCGAGTCGACGATGATCGCGGCCACGATCGAGATGACGAACGCGGCCAGGTGCCGGCGCGGCTTGGAGATCCCCTCGAGGTACTCCTTGATCTCCATGCGCGCGAACTTCATGTGGCGCGCCTCCTCGACCACGTGGATCTTGCTCGTGGTGCGCACCTCCTCGAGGACGTTCTCGCCGCGCATCCAGTCGCGCTGCATGATGTCGAGGACCTCCTCGGCCACGAGGATCGAGGAGTACGCCATCTCGCCGGTGGCGGTGGTGCGGAAGACGCGGGCCAGCTCGTGGAAGAGACGGCGCGGGCGGTAGTGCGGGACGCCCATCTTGCTGCAGGTCTTGCTGAACATCAGCGAGTGGCGGCACTCGTCGGCGATCTCGGTGAGGGCGAAGCGGAACTCGGGGTCGCCGTAGTCGGCCGAGTACTGCGAGCGCAGCACCATCGACTGGAGCATCGTCTCGAACCAGATGCCGGTGCTCATGATCGAGCCGACCTCGTGGCGGGTGAGGTCGATCCGCTGCTGCTCGGTCATCCGGTCCCACAGCGGCGTGCCGTAGAGCGTGGACCACTCGGGGTTGAGGCCGTACTTGTGCGGGTCGAGCGGCTTGTCCCAGTCGATCTCCTGGTCGGGGTCGTACGACAGGACGGCGGCGGACTCGAGCAGTCGCTCCAGCTCGGAGTCCATGTCGATGGACTGGCGGAACTCGACGGCGGCGCGATCGTCGGTGACGGTCATGCGATCTCCTCGGTCATCGGTATGTGACATTGTGAATGTAACATAGACTGTGAGACGCGTCACCACCTTTTCGGAGCCGTCCCGGATCCCCGGTCCGCACGCCGGGGATGCGACGCCGCGCCACACCGTATTGGGCTGCGCGCGGACGACGATTGGGCCCATGCTGTTGTGCATGCCCAAACGGACGCCGACCGCTCACACCGCCGAGGTCGCCAGCTCGTTCGCCCAGTGGCTGCGCCGCCGCCGCGAGCAGGCCGGCATGACCCAGGAGGAGCTCGCGCACCGCGCGGGACTGAGCCGCAACCAGGTGCAGAACCTGGAGAACAACCGCAACAACAACGCCACCGGCCGCTCCTCGGCCAACCCGAGCCTGGACACGATCCTGGCCCTCGAGGCGGCCTTCGGACTGGAGCTGGGCGACCTGCTGGTGGACGTGCGGCGGTTCATGGAGTCGTCCGACCGCTGACCCTCACGCGCTCGACCTCGGACACGATCCGGTCGAACACGTCGGCCGCGTGCTGCAGTGCCGCGGCGAACGCACGCCCCTCCCCCGCCGACGCCGCATAGGCCTCGGCCCCGTAGGCCAGCTCGATCCGGTCGCCGGGCAGCGCGCCGTGCAGGATGGCCACCCAGGCCCCACCGGGCACCGGGAACACACGGGCGTGCTGCTCGTCCTCTGCCGTCTCGCCGGAGCGGTGGTCGGTGCACCACCACGGGCAGGTGGTCGATGGCGTCGTCATGGGGCAGTCCTATCAACGGGTGCGGACACCGGGTCGAACCCTAGGTTATTGGGCCCGACGGACACTGTCGTCCCTCGTCTCACGAGCGGCTCCGGCCCGTCCCGCCGTCACCGCACGACGCAGGCCCCGGGCGGGTGCCCGGGGCCTGCGTCGTGACGGTGTCGGTCAGTGGTGGTGACCGGCGTGCGCGTCGTCCTCGTCGGCCGGCTTGTCCACCACGAGGGTCTCGGTGGTGAGCAGCATGGCCGCGATCGAGGCCGCGTTGGCGAGCGCCGAGCGCGTGACCTTGACCGGGTCGAGGATGCCCTGCGCGAGCAGGTCGCCGTACTCGCCCGTGGCCGCGTTGTAGCCCTCGCCCGACTCGCGGACCTTGGCCACGACGACCTCGCCGGAGACGCCGCCGTTGCGGGCGATCCACTCCAGCGGGGCGTCCGCGCCCTTGCGGACGATGCGAGCACCGATGGCCTCGTCGCCCGAGAGCTCGAGGTCCTGGTCGAGCACGCCGACCGCGTGGACCAGCGCCGAGCCACCGCCGGGGACGATGCCCTCCTCGATGGCCGCGCGGGTCGCCGACACGGCGTCCTCGATGCGGTGCTTCTTCTCCTTGAGCTCGACCTCGGTGGCCGCGCCGACGCGGATGACGCAGACGCCACCGGCCAGCTTGGCGAGACGCTCCTGGAGCTTCTCGCGGTCCCACTCGGAGTCGGTCTGCTCGAACTCGGCCTTGATCTGGGCCACGCGGCCCTCGACCTCGGCCTGCTCGCCGCCGCCGTCGATGATCGTCGTGTCGTCCTTGGTGACGACGACGCGACGGGCGGTGCCGAGGACCTCGAGGCCGACCTGGTCGAGCTTGAGGCCGACGTCCGGCGTCACGACGGTCGCGCCGGTGAGGGTCGCGATGTCCTGCAGCATGGCCTTGCGGCGATCGCCGAACGCGGGCGCCTTGACGGCCACGGACGTGAACGTGCCGCGGATCTTGTTCACCACGATCGTGGACAGGGCCTCGCCCTCGATGTCCTCGGCGATGATGAACAGGGCCTTGCCGGACTGGACGACCTTCTCCAGCAGCGGCAGGAGGTCGGACACGGCCGAGATCTTGCCCTGGTTGACGAGGATGTAGGGATCGTCGAGGACGGCCTCCATGCGCTCGGTGTCGGTGACCATGTACGGCGACAGGTAGCCCTTGTCGAACTGCATGCCCTCGGTGAACTCGAGGTCGGTGCCCATGGTGTTGGACTCCTCGACGGTGATGACACCGTCCTTGCCGACCTTGTCGAACGCCTCGGCGATGAGCTCGCCGATGACCGCGTCACGGCTGGAGACCGTGGCGACGGCGGACATGTCCGAGACCGAGTCGACGGCGCGAGCGCGCGAGTGCAGCTCGTTCGTGACGGCCTCGACGGCCGCCTCGATGCCCTTCTTGAGGCCGACCGGGTTGGCGCCGGCCGCGACGGCGCGCAGGCCCTCGTGGACCATCGCCTGGGCCAGGACCGTGGCGGTCGTGGTGCCGTCACCGGCGACGTCGTTGGTCTTGGTGGCGACTTCCTTGGCGAGCTGGGCGCCGAGGTTCTCGAAGGGGTCGTCGAGCTCGACCTCACGCGCGACGGACACGCCGTCGTTCGTGATCGTGGGGGCGCCCCACTTCTTGTCGAGGACGACGTAGCGGCCCTTGGGGCCGAGGGTCACCTTGACGGTGTCGGCGAGCTTGTCGACACCGCGTTCGAGGGCGCGGCGTGCGTCCTCGTCGAATTCCAGAATCTTGGGCACGAGTGCTCCCTAACGGTTGGCTTGGGTGGACTCAGGCGATGACGGCGAGGACGTCGCGGGCGTTGAGGATGAGGAACTCCTCGCCGCCGTGCTTGACCTCGGTGCCGCCGTACTTGCTGAAGAGCACCTTGTCGCCGACGGCCACGTCGACGGGGATGCGCTCGCCGCTGTCGCTGACGCGACCGGGGCCCACGGCCACGACCTCGCCCTCCTGCGGCTTCTCCTTGGCGGTGTCGGGGATGACGAGACCCGACGCGGTGGTCTGCTCGGCCTCTCCGGCCTTGATGACGATGCGATCTTCGAGCGGCTTGATGGTGACCGACACTGGTCGACCTCCCCTTTCGATGAGAGACGTTCGGTTGGCACTCACTCGTTGGGAGTGCCAGTCGTCAGCGTAGCACCGGCTGGCACTCGTCCCAACAGAGTGCTAGGTCCGAAGCCGGGGCACGCGGTGGCAGACTCGGGCGCGTGGACGCCCAGACCTTCGCCACCCTGACCACGCCGGCCGGGCAGGCGCTGCTGGCCGAGGTGGCCGCCTGCGCCGGGCGCGAGTCCGACCTCGCCCTGGGCACCCGCCTGCGTCGCGACCACCCGGTGGAGCTGGTGGCCGCGGCCGTCACCCAGAACCACCTGCGCGGCCGGGCCGTCGCGAAGTTCGGCGCGGACGCCGCCCACCTCTACTACACGCACGACGCGCTCGAGCAGTCCACGAGGCGGACCGTCGCCGACCACCGCGCCACGCGGCTGGTCGCCCTCGGCGCCACCCGGGTCGTGGATCTCGGCTGCGGCATCGGCGGCGACCTCATCGCCTGCGCCCGCGCCGGACTGGCCGTGCGCGGCGTCGAGCAGGACGAGGTGCGCGCCGCGATCGCCCGCGCGAACCTCGCCGCCCTCGGACTGGAGGGCACGGTCGAGGTCGGCGACGCGACGACCACCACCGTCGCAGCCGACGAGGTGGCCTTCGTCGACCCGGCCCGTCGCGACGGCGCGGGACGCACGTTCCGGCTGGACGCCCTCGTGCCGCCCTGGGACTTCGTCACGGGGCTGCTCGCCGGGCGGGCCGTCGCGAAGGTGATGCCGGGCATCGCGCACGACGCGGTGCCGCCGGGCGTGCAGGCCGAGTGGGTGTCCCACGGTGGCGACCTCGTCGAGGCGTGCCTGTGGGGCGCCGGTCTCGGGGCGCCCGAGGGCCGGGTCGCCACGGTCCTCCCGGCCGGGGTGAGCCTCGTGGCGCGCGGCACGCCGGCCACGGTCGGGCCGCTGCTGTCGCATCTCGTCGAGCCCGACGACGCCGTGATCCGGGCCGGGCTCGTGGCCGAGCTCGCCGAGGACCTCGGCGGTCACCTGCTCGACCCCCACATCGCCTGGATCACCACCGAATCCCCCGACGCCGCACCGCTCGGCCGCGCGTTCCGGGTCCTCGAGGAGCTGCCCTACCGCGAGAAGCAGCTGCGTGCGGCGCTGCGCGAGCGCGACATCGGCACCCTCACGGTGAAGAAGCGCGGCGTGGACGTCGTGCCCGAGCGCCTCGTCGCCCGCCTCAAGCTGTCGGGTTCGCGCACCGCGACCGTCGTGCTGACCCGCGTCGCCGGGGAGGCCCGCGCCTTCCTCGTCGAGCGGCAGCCCTGAGCGTGACGTTCCGGGGGACAGCACCCGGATCCGACTCCCGGGAACGTCACTGCCAGCGATGCCCCGGGCACGGTAGCGTCGGGCCATGACCCGCCGAGTCGACCTCAACGTGGACCTCGGCGAGAACCGTGCTCGCTGGGAGTCCGGTGAGGACGTGCGGCTGCTGGGGCTCGTCACCAGCGCCAACGTCTGCTGCGGCGCCTACGCCGGTGACGACGACCTGATCCGCGCCACGTGCGAGGCGGCCGTCGCGCACGACGTCGCGATCGGCGCGCAGGTCGGCTACCGCGACCGCGAGGGCTTCGGCCGGCGCGAGGTCGACCTGGCTCCCCGCGACCTCGTGGACGAGGTGCGTCACCAGCTGGACCACCTCGCCGAGCTGGCCGACGCCGCCGGAGGGGTCGTCACCTACCTCAAGCCGCACGGCGCGCTCTACCACCGGATCGCGCGCGACCCGCACCAGGCGGAGGCGGTCGTCGAGGCCCTCCTCGCCGACGGGAATCCGCTGCCGCTCGTCGGGATGCCGGGATCGATCGCGCTCGAGATGGCCGAGGACGCCGGGATCCGCGTCGTGCACGAGGGGTTCGCCGACCGCGCCTACACGGCCGAGGGTGGCCTCGTGCCGCGCGACCAGCCGGGCGCCGTGCTCACGGACCCGGACGAGGCGGCCCGTCAGGCGCTGTCGCTCGCCGAGTCGGTCGACTCGCTGTGCGTGCACAGTGACAGCCCCGAGGCCGAGGCCCTGCTGCGCCGGGTGCGCGAGGTGCTGGCCGCGCACGACGTGGCGATCGAGGCCTTCGGCTGAAGATGAGGATCCTGCCCTGCGGCGATCGCGCCGTGCTGCTCGACTGCGCCGACGCGGCCGAGGCGCGGCGCTGGCACGCCGCCCTGCGCGAGCACGGTGCGACCCTCGGCGCCACCACCGTGCTGCTGCGGGGACGCCCGGCCGACCTGCGGTCGCTCGTCGGCGCCACCGAGCCCGCCGACCTGACCGACGTCGTGGGCCGCGAGGTCGAGGTGCCCGTCGTCTACGACGGCCCGGACCTCGACGCGGTCGCGCGGCACTGCGGGCTCGAGCCGGACGAGGTCGTGCGCCGCCACGTCGCCTCGCGGTGGACCGTGGCGTTCGCCGGCTTCGCGCCCGGCTTCGCCTACCTGTCCGGCGGCGACCCGCGACTCGAGGTGCCGCGGCTGGAGCGGCCTCGGCCCCGCGTGGAGGCCGGATCGGTGGGGCTCGCCGGGCGGTTCAGCGGCGTCTACCCGCGCCCCTCCCCCGGCGGCTGGCGACTGATCGGTCGCACCGACGCGCCGCTGTGGGACCTCGCCCGCGACGACCCGGCACTGCTGCACCCCGGCGACCTCGTGCGGTTCGTGGAGGTGGCGCGATGAGCGAGCGCCAGCGAGCGAGCCATTCCACACCACGAATCGCGACACCGACCTACCGTCGCTCTTCCGAGGCGGTGGCGCGATGAGCGAGCGCCAGCGAGCGAGCCATTCCACACCACGAATCGCGACACCGACCTACCTTCGCTCTTCCGAGGCGGTGGCGCGATGAGTCTGCGGGTGCTGGAGCCGGGTGCGCTGAGCCTGGTGCAGGATCTCGGGCGGCCCGGGCTCGGCGACCTGGGCGTGGGCCCGTCCGGCGCCTTCGACCGGCGCGCGCTGCGCGAGGCCAACCACCTGGTGGGCAACCCGGAGGGTGCGGCGATCGTCGAGGCGCTCGGCGGCGGGCTCGCCCTCGTCGCGACCGCGGCGCACGTCGTCGCGGTGACGGGAGCCGCCGGGCCACTGACGGTGGACGGCACTCCGGTGAACTCCGGACGGGTGCTCGCGCTGCGCCGCGGCCAGGTGCTGCGACTGGGTGTTCCTGAGCTGGGGCTGCGGTGGACCGTGGCGGTCGGCGGCGGGATCACCGTGCCTCCGGTGCTCGGCAGCCGCAGCACCGACACCCTCGCCGCCCTGGGACCTGCGCCGCTGTCCTCGGGGGCCGAGCTGAGGGTCGGGGTGCCCGCGGACGGCGTCTCGCTCGAGGCCTACCCGGCGGCGCTCGCCTCGGGCGAGGTCACCGTGCGCGTCGTGCTCGGGCCGCGGGACGACTGGTTCACGCCGGCCGCCGTCGCGGACCTGCTGTCGAGTCCGTGGCGGGTCGACCCCGTCTCGGACCGGATCGGGGTACGGCTCGACGGACCGGCGCTGGAGCGCGCCCGCGACGGGGAGCTCGAGAGCGAGCCGGTCCTGCGCGGCAGCATCCAGGTGACGACCTCGGGGCGACCGGTGGTGCTGGGCCCGGACCATCCCGTGACCGGCGGCTACCCGGTCATCGGCGTCGTGGTGGACCCCGACACCGACCTGCTGGCGCAGGTGCGCCCGGGCGACGTGGTCCGCTTCCGGCGCCACCGCGCCTGACGCCCTCCCCGTCCCGCCGAGTGGCGCAAACCGGGGTCGCGAGCGGCGGGCAGCCGGGTCAGGCGGCGACGATGCGGGTGACGGGGAGGCTCGAGTCGACGGCGAGGTCGAGCGAGCTGGGGGCGATGCCGCGGCGGACGACCTCGGCGCCGAGGGCGGCGACCATCGCGCCGTTGTCGGTGCACAGGGACGGCTTCGGGATGCGGACCTCGACGCCTGCCTTCTCCGCCCGCTCCAGGACGTAGTGGCGCAGTCGGCCGTTGGCCGCGACACCGCCGCCGAGGATCAGCCGCGGCACGTCGTGCTCGAGGCACGCCTTGATCGCCTTGCGGCTCAGCACGTCGCACACCGAGTCCTGGAACGAGGCGGCCACGTCGGCCACGGCGACCTCGCGGCCCATCCGCTCCTCGTGCTGCACGTGGCGGGCGACGGCGCTCTTCAGGCCGGAGAACGAGAAGTCCCAGCGGTACCGCTCGAGGTCGCGGCCGGTGGTGAGGCCGCGCGGGAAGTCGATCGCCTTCGGGTCGCCGTCGCGGGCGACCTTGTCGATCTCGGGACCGCCCGGGTAGGGCAGGCCGAGCAGGCGGGCGACCTTGTCGAAGGCCTCGCCGGCGGCGTCGTCGATCGTGCCGCCCAGCAACGTGATGTCGGTGGCGATGTCGTTGACCAGCAGCAGCTCGGTGTGGCCGCCGCTGACCAGCAGCGCGACCGAGGGCTCGGTGTACCGGCCGTGCTCGAGCTGGTCGACCGCCACGTGGGCGGCGAGGTGGTTGACGCCGTAGAGCGGCTTGTCGTGCGCGAGGGCCAGCGCCTTGGCCGCGGCCACGCCGACGAGCAGCGCGCCGGTCAGGCCGGGGCCGCTGGTGACCGCGATCGCGTCGACGTCGCGGACGTCGACGCCCGCCTGCTCGTAGGCCTGCTCGAGCGTGGGCACCATCGCCTCGAGGTGCGCGCGGCTGGCGACCTCGGGGACGACGCCACCGAAGCGGACGTGCTCCTCCACGCTCGACGCCACGGCATGGGCCAGCAGGGTGGTGCCCCGCACGATGCCCACGCCGGTCTCGTCGCAGGAGGACTCGATGCCCAGGACCAGCGGTTCGCTCACCGGTCCATTGTGCCGTGGGCGGGCCACCGGGCTCGCCACCGGACCTCGGCGGTCAGTCGCGCTCGGCGCGCTTGGCCTCGCGGGCCGCCTTCTCGTCGAGGTCCATTTGGCGGGCCTCGTCGGGCGTGGGGGCGGTGCCGCCGTAGCGCGCGGGCGCCCACCACTGGCCCTCGGGCGAGACGGGGTACTCGCGGATGGCCTTGTCGAGCAGCGCCGTGAGCGACTCGTGCAGGAGCGCGGTCTCGGCCACCGGGTCCTCGCCCGTGACGGGGATCGGCTCGCCGACGTGCAGCGCGATCGTCTTGCCGCGGCCCCACAGGTCGGCGTCGTGGTCCTTCGTCTTGAGCAGCTGGGTGCCCCACACGACCATCGGAACGAGCGGCACGCCGGCCTCGGCGGCGGCGCGGACGGCGCCGGTCTTGATCTCCTTGACCTCCATCGAGCGGCTGATGGTGGCCTCGGGGAAGATGCCGACGATCTCGCCGCGCCGCGCGTACTCGGCGGCCTCGTGCAGCGAGGCCTCGCCCTGCGCGCGATCGACCGGGATGTGGTGCATCGAGCGCATGATCGGGCCCGAGACCTTGTGGTCGAACGCCTCCTTCTTCGCCATGAACCGCACGAGCCGGCCGGCCGGCTGGGCCGCGAGTCCGTTGAAGACGAAGTCGACGTAGCTGACGTGGTTGGAGGCCAGGATCGCCCCGCCCTCACGCGGGATGTGCTCGGTGCCGGACGTCTGGAAGCTCATGCCCAGCACCTTGAACAGCGTCTTGGCCGTGCCGATGATCGGCGGGTACGTCAGGTCGCGCATGCGAGCACACTAGTGCACGCGCGTTCACCCGAAGGGCGTCTCACTCGTCCTCGACGACGTGGACGGCGGCCTCCTCGGCACTGGCTCCGGCGCCGTCGATGCCGACGTCGTCGCCGACCAGCTCGGAGACGTGGTCGACGCCGTTCCCGCCCTCGGGATCGACCAGTCGACCGGAGCGGCTGGCGCCGACCTCACCATCGTCGAGGTCGTCCTCGCTCCACTCGGCCTCGGGGTCGACGTCGGGCTGCTCCTGACGCAGACGCTGCTCGAACGACTCGCCGTCACGCTGCTCCTCGGCGGTGGTGCCGTAGCCCTCGCCCGCGGACCACCGCTCCGGGGCCGTCAGGCCCTCGTCCAGCGGATCATGGGTCTCGCGACCGAGCAGCGTGTCCTGGTCCTGGTCCTGGCTCAGGTACTGGGAAGGGGCCGGGGGCTGGTTGCGGGGATCGCTCATGTCTCCACCTTGCCACGCACCGGGCGCACTCGCCGGGCGGCGGATCTCAGTCCGCGCGGGTGTCCCGGGCGGGCGCCGACTGCCGGAACGAGCGGGTCAGCAACACCGCCACGACGACCACGACGAGCAGCACGAAGAGCCACCCGAGACGCTCGGATCCGCCCGAGAAGACGGCCAGGAAGGCACTCATCCCGATGGTCGACCAGATCGACGCCCAGATGACCGCGCCGGGCACCAGGCCGGTGAGATAGCGCGGGAATGACATCCGCGCGAGGCCCGCGCCGAGGTTCACGGCGGTCTGCGCGCCGACCGTGAAGAAGCTCACGGTGACCGCTGGCGGGCCCCAGCGCTCGACCTGCGCCATCGCGGCCCGCACCCGGGGGCCGGGCTCGCGCTCGCGCAGCACGCCGGCCGCGATCGCGCGGCCGATGCCATAGGTGCCGCCGGCGCGCAGCAGCACGATCACGAAGAACGTCAGCCACGCCCAGAACCACGGCCACGCCCGGATCGCGTCGAGCACCTCGCTCACGACGACCTCGTCGCGTCCGGCGCGGAGAGGTCACGCTCCATGAGCACGGCGTCGGCACCCGAGCGGTAGTAGCCACGGCGGCGGCCGGTCTCGCGGTAGCCGGCGCGGCGGTAGAGCGCGAGGGCCGGCTCGTTGTCGTCGGCGACCTCGAGCAGCAGCCGCTCGGCACCGCGGGCACGGGCGGCGTCCTGGGCGGCCCCGAGCAGCTGGGAGCCGACGCCCTGGCGGCGCGAGCCCAGCCCCACGGCGATCCGCATGAGCTCGGCCTCGGGCGCGAACATCCGGATCGAGGCGTAGCCACGGACCCCGAACTCGTCGACGAGCGCCAGGACGATGCGGTCGCCGACGAGCTCGTCGCGGACCTGGGCGGACGACCACGCGTCGGGCCCGAAGCTGGCGTTCTCGATGGACTCCAGCGTGTCCAGATCGCGCAGGCCCGCCGTGCGGATCATGCGCGCTTGGTCGCGACCTGCGGTGTCGCGTCGGGTCGGCGCAGGTAGAGCGGCTCGAGCGGGACCTCGGCGGCCGTGCCGCCGGCGACCAGGCGGGCCAGCGCGGCGGCCGACGGGTCGAGCGGACCGTCGTGCACCGTCGCGAAGCGGTCGGCGTAGAGCGTGCCGCCGCGACCGACCACGGGCATGCCCAGGGCGGCCACGGTCTCGGGGTAGTCGACGTCGGGACCGGTGACGCGCACGCCCTCGGGCGTGAAGCGGCCCCAGTAGACCTCCTTGCGCCGGGCGTCCGTGGCCACGACGAACTCCTCGTCGAAGTCGGCGGCGGCCTCGGCCGCGAGGATGTCGAGCGAGCACACGCCGTGCGTGGTCAGGCCCAGCGTCTGGCCCAGCGACAGCGCGGTGACGACACCGACCCGCAGGCCCGTGAACGGGCCGGGACCCACGCCGACGGCGACGTCGGTGAGGTCGGACGGAGCGGCGCCGGCGCGCTGGAGCGCGGTGCGGATCGCGGGGGCCAGCAGCTCGCCGTGCGCCATCGCGCCCTCCCCCGTCGCCTCGGCGACGACGGACGAGCCGTCGTGGACGGCGACGGAGATCGCCGGGGTGGCGGTGTCGAACGCGAGCAGCAGCACGGGCCCAGCCTAGTTCCGCCCCGGACCGACGTTCGAGCGGCCGCCGCTCAGCCGAGCAGGACCGAGCGCAGCGGCTCCTCGAGCCACCGCGGGCCGTGCGGGCGGATCGTGACGACGCGCATCTCGTCGGACGGGACGCCGCACGCGGTGCCGAGCGGGTCGCCGGGGCTCGCGCCGCGCGTCTCGATCGTGATCGCGAGCCAGCTGTCGGAGAGCTGCTCGGCCATCCCCTCGCCCCACTCGACGACCGTCACCGACTCCTCGGTGGTGGCGTCGAGGTCGATGTCGTCGATCTCGGCCGCGTCGCCGAGCCGGTAGGCGTCGACGTGCACGAGCGGCGGCCCGCCGACCTCGCTGGGGTGCGTGCGCGCGATGACGAACGTGGGCGAGGTGACGGGGCCGCGGACGCCGAGCGCATCGCCCAGGCCCTGCGTGAAGGTGGTCTTGCCGGCGCCGAGGCCGCCGGTGAGCACGAGCAGGTCGCCCGCGCGCAGCAGCGTGGCCACGCGCGCGGCGAGGTCGCGCATCGCGTCGGCGTCGGGCACCTCGCGCGCGAGCCACAGCGTCTTGGCCATCTCGATCGTGGGGCCCTGCTGGCGCACCGGCAGGTAGAGGCGGTGGTTCCAGAAGCGGAAGTTCGCGGGCAGCTCCTCGCGCACGTGCAGCCAGATGCCGTCCATGCCCTGCTCCTCCGCGACGTCCTCGGCGACGCCGACCATGGCGGAGGCGACCCCGCGGTCGCGGCCGAGCGGGTCGACGCTGACGCGGAGCAGGCCGAGGCGCCCGGGACGGGACCGGTCGAACAGGATCGCGCCCATCGGATGGCCGCGGCGCGTGGCCAGCAGACCGCCGTCGCGCTCGAGCGAGGCGGCGACGCTCTCGAGCGTCTCGTCGCCGGCGGTGGCCGGCGGGTCGAGCACGGGCCGCGCGGCGAACGCGCGGTGGATGACCCCGAGGACCTCGGCCGCGCGGTCGGGTCCGACCAGCGCGACGTCGAGCTCCGACGTCATGCTCGACGCTCGCTCATGCGATGTCCTTCAGGACGCGCTCGATCGCCTCGGTCACCTGCTCGTGCTCCTCCAGCATCACCATGTGGCCGGCGTCGTTGACGGGGACGAGCTCGGCCCCGGCGATGTGCCGGGCGAGCCAGCGGCTGTGACCGAACGGCGTCATGACGTCCTTCGTGCCGCACACGACCGAGGTCCGGCAGCGCGAGATCGTCTCCAGCCCGGCGCCGAGGTCGAGCTCGACGAAGTTGTCGTAGAAGTTCAGCACCACGGTGGTGGGCGCGCGCAGGATCATCTCGTCGGCCATGTCGACCACGGCGGGCTGCGCGTGCGGCCCGAACGCCCAGCGGCGGATGATCGAGAAGCTGTTGAACTCCCGACCCCAGTCGAGCACCGGGGTGGCGGCCTTGGCCAGCGGCATCACGAAGCGCAGGGCGGGGCTGCGGCGCATGAGCTTGCCGGCGCTGGTGCTGATGAGGACGACGCCGCGGACGCGGTCGTCGAACAGGTCGGGCTGTAGCTGCGCGAGCTGCATGAGGGCCATGCCGCCCATCGAGTGGCCGACGAGCACCACGGGCCCCTCGGCCGCGTGGGCGTCCAGCACGCGGCGGACGTCGTCGGCCATGTCGTGCAGCGAGGAGTTGCGGGGGCCGCTGCGGCCCGAGCGACCGTGCGAGCGGTGCTCCATGAAGACGAGGCGGGCGTGGCCACGCAGCGCGAGGCGCTGGAAGTGCCACGTGTCGAGGTCGCACATCCAGCCGTGGAGGAAGACGATCGTGGGCCCGGGACCCTCGTCGACCTCCACGTGGATCGGGACGTCGTCGGCCGCCGAGACGTAGTACGAGTCGCCGCGGACCGAGCCGAACTCGACCTCCTCGCCGCGCTGGAGGCGCCGCTGCTCGGTCTTGCGGTTCTTCAGGACCGTGGCGGCGGCGCCGGCGACTCCCGCTGCGGCGAAGGCGCCCGCGGTGGCGGCGACGCGTCCTGCGACCGATGTCATCGCTCTCCTCGGTAGGTCCGGGACCAGCGTCCGGCGAGTCGGGTGACGATCTCGTAGGCGATCGTGCCCGCCGCGTCCGCCCAGTCCTGCGCCGTCGGCTCGCCGTCGTCGCCGGACCCGAACAGCGTGACCGGATCGCCGATCCGGGCGGGTCGGTCGCCCAGGTCGACGACCAACTGGTCCATGCAGATCGTGCCACGGACGGGCGCCCGGCTCCCGGCGAACCCCACCTCGGCGCGGTTGGAGGCGGTGCGGTGGATGCCCTCGCCGTACCCCACCGGGACGAGGCCGAGCGTGGTCTCGTGGTCGGCGGTCCAGCGCCAGCCGTAGGACACCGAGGCGCCAGCGGGCACCCGCTTCACGTTCGCCAGGACGGTGCGCGCGGTGAGCACCGGGGTGACGCCGGGCGCGGGGACGGCCGGGTCGGGGTCGATGCCGTACGACGCGATGCCCCAGCGGACGAGGTCGAAGTGCGAGGAGGGTCGGGTCAGGCCCGCGGCGGAGTTCGCCAGGTGCCGCAGCCCCGGCTCGACGCCCGCCGCGGCGAGCTGGTCGACCGCGGCGCGGAACACCGCCTCCTGCTGGTCGTTGGCCGGGTGGCCGGGCTCGTCGGCGCTCGCGAAGTGCGACCAGATGCCCGTGACCTCGATGCTCCCGGCGGCTTGGAGGCGCGCGGCGGCCGCGACGAGCTCGTCCCACTGCGGACCGAAGGCGCCGTTGCGCGAGAGGCCCGTGTCGACCTTCAGCTGCACGCGCGGACGGTCGCCGGCGGCGGCGATCGCCTCGAGCTGGTCGACGCCGGAGGCCGTGACCTCCACGCCGGCCGCGACGAGCTCGGCGAAGGGCGCACCCGGTACGGCGAGCCAGCACAGCAGCGGGCCGCGGTCGCCGGCGACGCGGAGCTCGAGCGCCTCGGCGGGCGTCGCGACGCCGAGCCAGTCGACCGACTCGCGCGCCGCGCGCGCCATCGGCACCATCCCGTGGCCGTATGCGTTCGCCTTCACGACGGCCATCTGGAGCGCGTCGGGCGCGTAAGAGCGCAGCACCGCGAGGTTGGCGCGGTACCGGTCGAGGTCGACCACGAGCTCGGCGTTGGCGGTCACGGGCGCTCACCCTCCCCGTCGCCGGGGCGACGCGGCTCGCAGAAGTCGTGCAGGACGGACCCCAGCTCACGGGCGACGTCGGAGGCGACGAGGGGGCCGCGGAGTCGCTCGGCCGCCAGTCCGTGCAGCAGCGCACCGACCGAGCCGGCGTCGAACGCGTCGAGGCCCGTCGCGAGCAAGGAGCCGATGAACCCCGCCAACACGTCGCCCGCACCGGCCGTGCCGAGCCAGGGCGTTCCCGAGAGGTTCACGCGGGTGCGGCCGTCGGGCGCGACGACGAGCGTGCGCGGCCCCTTGAGCAGCACCGTGGCCGTGTACCGCTCAGCGGCCTCGCGGGCGTGCCGGAGGGGATCGGCCTCCACGGCCTCGCGGTCGACGCCGAGCACCGCGGCGAGCTCGCCCGCGTGCGGGGTCAGCAGCGCGTCGACCTCGAAGGACTGCGGCAGGTGGTGCAGGGCGGTGGCGTCGACCACGATCGGCACCTCGTCGCGCAGGGCCGAGGCGAGCGGGACCGGCGAGTCCTCGCCGCCCGAGCCCACGACCCACGCCTGCACGCGACCGCGGCGCGCCACGATCTCGGGCGCGCGGTCGACGACCCGGCGGGCGAGGTCCTGGGCGCCGACGAAGCGGATCATCCCGGCGGGTCCGGCCTGGGCGCCCGCGACGCAGAGGTGGGCGGCGCCGGCGTACTGCGGGGAGCCGGCCCTGACGCCGAGCACGCCGCGCGTGTACTTGTGGGCGTCGTGACCGGGGACGATCGCGTCGCGGAACCGCGCGCCGTCGCCGGCGTCGAGCGCCTCGAGCGCGGGCTCGCCCGCGAGGTCGAGCCCGATGTCCACGACCTCCACCCGGCCGGCGAGCGCCGACGCGGGACCGAGCAGCAGGCCGTGCTTGGCGGTGGCGAACGTGACGGTGAGGTCGGCGCGGATCGCGGGCCCGTCGAGCCGGCCGTCGTCGACGCCGATCCCGGACGGCACGTCGACCGCGACGACGAAGGGACGCTCGCGCTCGATCCACTCCGCCCACGCGGCGGCCGTGCCCGCGAGCCCGGGACGCGCGCCGATGCCGAAGATCGCGTCCACGACGTGGCGGTGGCCCTCGGGCCGGTCGACCATCTGCGCGCCGGCCTCGCGGGCGGCGGCGAGCCCGGCGGGGTGAGCCTTGGCCTCGTCGAGCAGGCACAGGTTCACGCGCCGGCCCTCCCGGCACAGGTGGGCGGCCGCGAACAGGGCGTCGCCGCCGTTGTTGCCCGGCCCGACGAGGACGACGAGCGTCTCGGTGGCGGGCACGGCCCGCGCGACGTGCTGCGCGAGCCCTGCGGCGGCGCGCCGCATGAGCTCGTCCCACCCGGCGTCGGCCGCGGCGACCTCCTCCGCCGCGCGCACCTGCGCGACGGTGTGGGCGGTCAGCATCAGCTCACTCGACCGTGACGGACTTGGCCAGGTTGCGCGGCTGGTCGACGTCGTGGCCGAGCAGCTCGGCCAGCTCGCACGCGAAGATCTGCAGCGGGACGGTGGCCACGAGCGGCTGGAGCAGCGTGGGCACCTTCGGCAGCCGGATGACCACGTCGGAGAACGGCACCACGGTGTCGTCGCCGTCCTCGACCAGGACGATCGTGTAGGCGCCGCGCGCCCGGACCTCCTGGATGTTGCTGACGATCTTCTCCTGCAGCTGGTCGCGGGCCCGGGGCGGCACGACGACGAACATCGGCAGCCCCTGCTCGACCAGCGCGATGGGGCCGTGCTTGAGCTCGCCCGCGGCGAAGCCCTCGGCGTGGACGTAGGCCAGCTCCTTGAGCTTGAGCGCGCCCTCGAGCGCGACCGGGAAGCCGACGTGGCGACCCAGGAACAGGAACGAGCGCCGGTCGACGAGCTCGGCCGCGAGCTTCTTGACCTGCTCGGCCTCGTCGAGCATCCGCTGCACCTTCGCAGGGATCTCGTGGAGCTCGTCGATGATGTGCGTGATCTCGTCGCCGTACTTCGCACCCTTGACCTGAGCGAGGTAGAGGCCCAGGAGGTAGCAGGCCACGACCTGCGACAGGAAGCCCTTCGTGGACGCGACGGCGACCTCGGGGCCGGCGTGCGTGTAGATCACGGCGTCGGACTCGCGCGGGATCGTGGACCCGTTGGTGTTGCAGATCGACAGCACGCGGGCGCGCTGCTGACGCGCGTACCGGATGGCCATGAGGGTGTCCATCGTCTCGCCGGACTGGCTGATCGCGACGACGAGCGTGGAGCGGTCGATGATCGGGTCGCGGTAGCGGAACTCCGACGCCAGCTCGACCTCGCAGGGGATGCGGGTCCAGTGCTCGATCGCGTACTTCGCCACGAGGCCCGCGTAGGAGGCCGTGCCGCACGCGATGATGATGATCTTGTCGATCTCGCGCAGCTCGTCGTCCGACAGGCGCATCTCGTCGAGCTGGAGACGACCGTCGGTGGTCATGCGGCCGAGGAGCGTGTCGGCCACGGCCTTCGGCTGCTCCTCGATCTCCTTGGTCATGAACCAGTCGTAGCCACCCTTCTCGGCGGCCGTGACGTCCCAGTCCACGGTGTACTCGGTGGTGGGGGCGGTGTTGCCGTCGAAGTCGGTGACCTCGATCGCGTCCTTCGTGATCGTGACGACCTGGTCCTGGCCCAGCTCGATGGCCTGCGCCGTGTAGTCGATGAAGGCGGCCACGTCGGAGCCGAGGAAGTTCTCGCCCTCGCCCCGGCCGACGACCAGCGGGGAGTTGCGGCGGGCGCCGACCACCACGTCGGGGTTCAGGGCGTCGGAGAAGACCAGCGTGAAGGCGCCCTCGAGGCGGCGGCAGACCGCGCGCACGGCCTCGGAGAGGTCGTCCTGCTGCTGGAGCTCGCGGTGCACGAGGTGGACGACGACCTCGGTGTCCGTCTCGGAGGCGAACTCGTAGCCCTCGTCCTCGAGCTCGGAGCGCAGCTCCATGAAGTTCTCGATGATGCCGTTGTGCACGACCGCGACACGCTCGTCGGGCGCGAGGTGCGGGTGCGCGTTGGCGTCGGTGGGTCCACCGTGGGTGGCCCAGCGGGTGTGGCCGATGCCCGTGGTGGAGGCGGGGAGCTCGTGCTCTTCGAGCTCGGCGTCGAGGTTGGCGAGCTTGCCGGCCTTCTTGGCCCAGGCGATCCGCTCACCGTCGACGACCCCCACTCCGGTGGAGTCGTAGCCGCGGTATTCCAGGCGTCGCAGTCCACCCATGACGACGTCCAGCGCCTGGCGATGGCCCACGTATCCGACGATTCCACACATGGGTTCAGGGTACCGACTGCGCGGTTGGCGGCACCGCTGGCAACAATGGTCGGTATGTCACGCGACTCCTCCCCGTACGTGGAGCTGGAACGCAAGGCGTGGGCCGAGCTGGCGCGCGACGCCGTGCAGCCGATGTCCGGCGAGGAGATCGAGCGCGTACGCGGCCTCGGCGAGGAGCTCGACCTCGACGAGGTGCAGCAGGTCTACGTGCCCCTCACGCAGCTGATCAGCCTGCGCGTGCGGCTGGCCGAGGCGCTCTACCGGGCGACCGAGCGGTTCCTCGGCGACCCGCAGCCTGACCGGGTGCCGTTCATCATCGGCCTGGCCGGCTCGGTGGCCGTGGGCAAGTCCACCACCGCGCGCCTGCTGCGCGACCTGCTGGCCCAGCACGACGACCACGCGCACGTCGCGCTGGTCACCACCGACGGGTTCCTGCTGCCGAACGCCGAGCTCGAGCGCCGCGGCATCATGCACCGCAAGGGCTTCCCCGAGTCGTACGACCGCAAGGCGCTGCTGCGCTTCGTCATGCAGGCCAAGAGCGGCGCCGAGCACATCGAGGCGCCGGTCTACGACCACCTGACCTACGACCGCACCGACGCGACCGTCTCGCTCAAGCGCCCCGACATCCTCATCGTCGAGGGCCTCAACGTGCTCGCTCCCCCGCGGCTGCGCGGCGACGGCTCCCCCGGCCTGGCGATCAGCGACTTCTTCGACTTCTCGATCTACGTCGACGCGAACAGCCGCGACATCCGGCGCTGGTACATCAGTCGCTTCCTGCGCCTGCGCGAGACCGCGTTCGCCGATCCCGCGTCGTACTTCCACCGCTACAGCACGCTGACCGACGCCGAGGCCGTCACGCGCGCCGAGGAGCTGTGGGACACGATCAACTGGCCCAACCTGCGCGAGAACGTGGCCACCACGCGCGGCCGCGCAGACCTCGTGCTGCGCAAGTCCGCCGACCACAGCGTGCAGTGGGTCCGGCTCCGCAAGCTCTGACCCCGTGGGAAGCGGTGAGGGGTCAACCCATCCCGCCAGGTGGCGGTGAGTGATCAACCGCAACCGGACCTCGTGAGGTTGATGACGCACCGGCCTGAGGCAGGACGGGTTGACAGCTCACCGCCCACTCGGCGTCAGGCGAGGTGCTTGACCCACTGGTCGGCCCACGCGGTGGCGCGGTAGCCGAGCTCCTCGTTGACCGCGATCATGTTGACGTTCTGGGCGTCGTTCCACGTGACGATGCGGCCACGGCCGGCGAGCAGGTCGCTCGCGTCGCGCATGGCCTGGCGCTTGAGGGAGAGGCCCAGGCCGTGGCCGCGGTGCTCGGGCAGGACGAGCGTGTCCCACTGGTAGACCTCGGGCGTCTCGTGCGGGAACAGCAGCTGCGTGTGGCCCGCGAGCGAGCCGTCGGGCGCCACCGCGACGACCGTGTGCGCGACGCGGCGCTGCCGCTTCCACTGCTCGACCTCGTGCAGCAGCCGATCGGCGTCCCAGAACTCGTTCTCCAGCGTGACCTCGCCCGACGGCGCCTCCTGGTTGAGCAGCGACCGGAGCCGCGCGTACTGGTCGAGCCACTCCCGCGGCGGGCTGCCTCGCCAGCCGGCGAGCGTGTAGCCGTCGCGCGGATCCGCCGGCGGCACGTCGGCCGGCAGTCGCAGCTCGCGCTGCACGTTCGTCGTGTCCGGCGCGTAGCCCCGGGCCAGCATGAACTCGCGGCCCGATCCGGTCTCGGCGTCGATGGGCCGCAGTGTCTCGGTGAGGATCTGGTCGCGCCCGTCCTCGGCCACGCGCAGCTCGATCCGCTCCAGCAGCGCCGAGCCGTGGCCGCGACGACGCAGCTCGGGCGGCACCCAGACCTCGACGAACGCGGTGGAGGCGTTGTCGCGCTCGGGGAACACCGCGAGCGCCACGGCGACGGGCGTCTCGCCCTCGCGCAGCAGCAGCGAGTCACAGCGCTCGTAGGCGTCGCCGACGAGCATCACCCGCAGCTCGTCGGCCGACCACGGCTGGTCGATGTCGCGCTCGTTCGAGCGCTGGTAGACGTCGTGGAACTCCACGAAGCTGCCGTGGTCGGTGGGGTCGAGGACTTCGATGGTCGCGCCCATGCGCGCATTCTCGCACCGCACGGGCGCCGAGCGACAGGTCAGACGACCCGGGTCAGGAAGACGCTGTTCGGGTCGGGGACGTAGTCGGCGAACGGCTCGCACTCCTCGAAGCCGTGGCGCACGTACAGCCGGCGAGCGGCGGCGAAGTAGGGCTCCGAGCCGGTCTCGAGGCTCAGCCTTTCGAGGCCACGGGCGCGCGCGGTGTCCAGCAGGTGCTGGAGCATCGCGGTGGCCACGCCCCGGCCACGAGCCGCGGCGGTGGTGCGCATCGACTTGATCTCGCCGTGACCGCCGCCGAGGTCCTTCAGCGCGCCGCAGCCCAGCAGGCGGCCGTCCTCACGCACCGTGAAGAAGCTGATCGCCTCGTGCCGCAGCGCGCCGAGGTCGAGCGCGTGCACGCTCTCGGCCGGGCTGGTGGCGAACATGTCGGCCAGGTGCTCGGCCAGCAGCGCGTGCACGTCGTCGCGCTCGAGCCCACCGGCCTCGACGGTGACCACGGTCAGATCGCGAGGTGCGTGCGGACGACCTCGGCGAGGTGGTCGGCGATGTCCTGCGCCTCCTGCGAGGTGGGCGCCTCGACCATCACGCGCACGAGCGGCTCGGTGCCCGAGGGGCGCAGCAGCACGCGGCCGGAGTCGCCGAGCCTCGCCTCGGCGGCCTTCACCTCGGCCAGCACGACCTCGTGGCGCGCGGCGCCGGCGCGGTCGACGCCGCCGACGTTGACCAGCACCTGCGGCAGCCGCTGCATGACCGAGGCGAGCTCGGACATCGTGCGGCCGGACTCGGCCATCTCGGCGGCCAGCTGAAGCGCCGTGAGGGTGCCGTCGCCGGTGGTGGCGTGTCGGCTCATGATGACGTGGCCGGACTGCTCGCCGCCGAGCGTGTAGCCGCCCTCGCGCATCGCCTCGAGCACGTAGCGGTCACCGACGGCGGTGCGCAGCACCGTGATGCCGGCGGCCTCCATGGCCCGGGTGAAGCCGACGTTGCTCATGACGGTGGCCACGACGGTGTCCTGCGCGAGCGAGCCCTCGCGCTGGCCGCGCAGGGCCAGGATCGCGAGGATCTGGTCGCCGTCGACGACCTCGCCGTTCTGGTCGACCGCCAGGCAGCGGTCGGCGTCGCCGTCGAAGGCGAAGCCCACGTGGGCGCCCTGCTCGACGACGATGCGCTGGAGGTCGCCGAGGTGGGTGGAGCCGCAGTCGCGGTTGATGTTGAGTCCGTCGGGCTCGGCGTGGATCGCGACGACCTCGGCGCCGGCGCGCGCGAACGCGTCGGGCGCGGCCTCGTGGGTGGCGCCGTTGGCGCAGTCGAGGACGACCTTCAGGCCGTCGAGCCGCGCGGGCAGCGTGTCGAGCAGGTGGCGCACGTAGGCGCCCAGGCCCGCGTGGCTGTCACCGACGCGACCGACGTCGGCGCCGGTGGGGCGGTCCCAGGGCTCCTCGAGCCGCTGCTCGATCGCCGCCTCGATGTCGTCGTCGAGCTTGACCCCGCCGCGCGCCAGGAACTTGATGCCGTTGTCGGGCATCGGGTTGTGGCTGGCGGAGATCATGACGCCCATGTCGGCCTCGAGGAACGAGGTCAGGTACGCCGCGCCCGGGGTGGGGACCACGCCGAGGCGGTGGACGTCGACCCCCGCAGACGCCAAACCCGCGACCACCGCGGCCTCCAGGAATTCTCCGGAGGCGCGGGTGTCGCGGGCGACGACTGCCGTGGGGCGCTGATCGGCGAAGGCACCGGCCTCGCCCAGGACGTGGGCGGCGGCCACCGAGAGGTCGACCGCGAGCTCGGCGGTCAGGTCCCGATTGGCCAGACCCCGAACGCCGTCGGTACCGAAGATCCGGCCCATGCGCGCCGGCAGATCAGCGCTTGCTGTACTGCGGCGCCTTGCGGGCCTTCTTCAGACCAGCCTTCTTGCGCTCCTTGATGCGCGAGTCGCGCGTCAGCAGGCCGGCCTTCTTGAGGGTCGGACGGTTGACGTCGACGTCGACGTTGTTGAGCGCACGGGCCACGCCGAGGCGCAGCGCGCCGGCCTGGCCGGTCATGCCGCCACCGCTGACGCGAGCGATCACGTCGAAGGAGTCGACGAGGCCGGTGACGGCCAGCGCCTCCTTGGCGATCTGCTGGTGCAGCTTGTTGGGCAGGTGCTCCTCGAGCGGCTTGCCGTTGACGGTCCAGACGCCGGTGCCGGGCACGATGCGCACGCGGGCGACGGCCTCCTTGCGGCGGCCGGTCGCGGAGCCGGGGGCGATGATCGAGTTGATCTCGGTCGTCCCGACGGCGCCAGCGGACTCGGAGGTGTACGCGACACCCTCGGAGTTGGTGGTGAACTCGGTCGTCTCTTCGGTGGTCTCAGCCACGATGAACCTGCGCTTTTCGCTTACTGGGAGATCTGCGTGATCTCGAACGGCTGGGGCTTCTGGGCGGCGTGCGGGTGATCCGGGCCGGCGTAGACCTTCAGCTTCGTGATGAGCTGACGGCCGAGGCGGTTCTTCGGCAGCATGCCGCGCACGGACTTCTCGATCGCCTTGCGCGCGTCCTTCTCGAGCAGGTCGCCGTAGGCGATCTGCTTCAGGCCGCCCGGGTAACCGCTGTGGCGGTACACGTTCTTGTCCGTGCGCTTGTTGCCCGACAGCGCGACCTTGTCGGCGTTGACGATGATGACGAAGTCGCCACCGTCCACGTGGGGCGCGTACGTGGGCTTGTGCTTGCCACGCAGGAGGGTCGCCGCGGCAACCGAGAGACGGCCGAGGACGACGTCCTCGGCATCGATGACGTGCCACTGACGGGTGATGTCAGCAGGCTTCGGGCTGTACGTACGCACGGATGACCTTCTCGCTGCAAATCGAAATCTGTGAAGTCGGGACTCGCGTTGGTGAGCACGCAGGACGTGCCGCAACACAACGACTCCCCAGATTACCCGGCGACCCCTCCGCTGGTCAAAACGGGTCGGCCGAACGTGACCCTGCTCTCGCGCAGCGTCTCGGGGGACACTAGGTTGGAGTGGGTCGCTCACCCCCGCGACCGTTACTTCTCTGACGTCACAGGAGACCCGCATCGTGACCGACAAGCAGACGCTGACCATTCGTGACAACCGCTCCGGCGAGGAGTACGAGGTCGAGATCACCGACGGCAGCATCCGCGCCGCGGACCTGGGCAAGATCGGCAAGTCCGACGACGACCCCGGCCTGTCCGTCTACGACCCGGGCTTCACGAACACCGCCTCCACCCGTTCCGCCGTCACCTACATCGACGGCGAGAAGGGCATCCTGGAGTACCGCGGCTACCCCATCGAGCAGCTGGCCGAGTCCTCGACCTACCTCGAGGTGGCCTACCTCCTCATCCACGGCGAGCTGCCCACCAAGGAGCAGCACGACCAGTGGGTGCACGAGATCACGTTCCACACGTTCGTGCACGAGAACCTCAAGAGCCAGCTGCAGGGCTTCCGCTACGACGCGCACCCCATGGGCATGCTGCTGTCGAGCGTGGGCGCCCTGTCGACGTTCTACCCCGAGGCCCGCAACATCAAGGACCCGCAGATCCGCCACGAGCAGATCGTGCGCATGATCGCGAAGATGCCGACCCTCGGCGCCTGGTCCTTCCGCCACGCGCAGGGCAAGCCGTACGTCTACCCCGACAACGAGCTGTCGTACACCGAGAACTTCCTCTCGATGCTGTTCCGGATGAGCGAGCCGAAGTACGACCCGGACCCGCGTCTGGCCAAGGCCCTCGAGGTGCTGTTCATCCTGCACGCCGACCACGAGCAGAACGCGTCGACGAACGCCGTGCGCTCGGTCGGCTCCAGCCAGGTCGACCCGTACTCGGCCGTCAGCGCCGGCATCGCGGCCCTCTACGGCCCGCTGCACGGTGGCGCCAACGAGGCCGTCCTGAAGATGCTCAAGCGCATCAAGACCAAGGAGAACGTCCCGGCGTTCATCGAGGGCGTCAAGAACGGCGACGAGCGCCTCATGGGCTTCGGTCACCGCGTCTACAAGAACTACGACCCGCGCGCCACGATCATCAAGAAGGCCTGCGACGACGTCTTCGAGGTCACGGGCGTCAACCCGCTGCTCGAGGTCGCCCAGGAGCTGGAGAAGATCGCGCTCGAGGACGAGTACTTCGTCAAGCGCAAGCTCTACCCCAACGTCGACTTCTACTCGGGCCTGATCTACGAGGCGCTGCAGTTCCCGCCGGAGATGTTCACGGTCCTGTTCGCCATCCCCCGCACGTCGGGCTGGCTGGCGCAGTGGCTCGAGCTCGTCGACGACCCGGAGCAGAAGATCGCCCGCCCGAAGCAGATCTACACCGGTGCCCGTCAGCTGGACTTCACCCCGGCCAGCGAGCGCTGGAAGTGAGCTGAGTCCTCACGCCGCGAAGGCCGCGAGTCCCGAGAGGGGCTCGCGGCCTTCGCCGTTCCGGGGGCGTTGCGCGCCGTCCGACCTCCCGGGCCCACTTCTGGAACGCGTTGCACCGTTGCGTGGACGAGAACGGTGCAACGCGTTCCAGAAGTGGAGAAGTGGGCGGGCAGTCAGCGGCGCTCGAGCAGGAGGGTCTGGGCCACGCGACCGACGGGACGGGTGAGGTCGTGCAGGACCGCCTGGCTGAGACCGACGCCGTCCTGGCCGATCCAGCTCTCCGCCACGAGTCCCGTCCAGGCGCCCGTGGGGGCGTCGGCGAGGTGGATCGTGAGCTCGGTGTTCATGAACACCCAGTCCGCGGGGTCGAGCCGCGAGCCGACGCCGCTGGCGGCGTCCGCGATCGCGATCGTGCGCTCGAGCTCGTCACCCGTGTCGCCCTCGACGAGCGGGTAGGGCATCGACGCCCAGGCCATCGCCGGGCCGTCGATCCGTCCGATGCCGGTGCGCACGGCCCACTCGAGCGAGCCGACGAAGCCGCGCCGCCAGCTGGCGGGGACGCCGAGCTCGCCGCGGTCGAGCTCGGCCGGCGTCGGGCCGGGTGGCTGGGCGTCCGGTGTGTGGACGACGTCGGAGGAGTCCTGCGTGCGCAGCCACCACGCCGACGCCTGCGCCACGGGCCGCAGCCCCGACGGCCCGCGCTGGGACGCCACGGCCGACAGCAGTGCGATCTTGCGCCCGGGCCGCGCGACCGAGGCCGTGACCTCGATCGGGGCCATGGCCACCGGTCCGAGGATCTCGACGGTCGTGCGCGCGATGCGCCCGGGAGCGGCTTGTGGGAGCAGGCGCATCGCCCGGGTCAGCACCGCGCCGACGGGCCCGCCGTGCTGGAGGTCGTCGCTCCACGGGCTGCCCGCGGCGGACGTGGGCTCGAAGGCCTCGCGCACGCCGTCCTGACCGTCCGGTCCGCGGTCGACGAGGCGGTAGCAGCCCGTGGGCGGGCTCGGCTCAGTTCTCACGCACCAAAGCCTCCTGCACGACGTGGCACGCCTGGGCGTCGGACTCGCCGAACACGGCGGCCTCGATCAGGGAGCGACCCGCGTGGGCCGTCGGCGTGGCGTGCTCGAACAGCAGCCAGTCGTCGGCCCGCGCCGGGTGGTGGAACCAGAGCCCGTGGTCGAGGGAGACCGCGCTCCAGCGCTCGGCCAGCGACCGCTCCCGCCCGGCACGGTGGCCGTGCGGCGCGACCGCCATCGACATCAGCATGAGGTCGCTGACGTAGCCGATGGCGGCCTGGTGGACGAGCGGGTCGTCCCCGAGGTCCTCGGCGACCCGCATCCAGATGTTCTGCACGGGTGCGGCCGAGTGGGGCGGGGTCTCCTCGGTCTCGGGCGAGATCCGCACCTCGACGGCGCTGAACCCCTCCCAGTACTCCCCCAGGCCGCCGTCGGCGGCGGCCAGCTCGCGCAGCTCGGTGCTGGCCTCGGCGGTGAGGCTCTCGGGACGGCGACGCGAGTGGGACAGACCTTCGCGGGGCTCGACGAGCGAGATCGTGGAGCGGCAGATCAGCCGGTCGTCCTGGACCGCGTCGACGACGCGGGTGGAGAACTGCCGGCCGTCGCGCAGGTGCTCGACCTCGAAGCGGATCGGCAGGTCGGACCGGCCGGGCCGCAGGAACGTCGTGTGCAGCGAGTCGACGAGGCGCCCCGTCACGGTGTGACCGGCCGCCATGATCGACTGCGCCACGAGCTGGCCGCCGTAGAGCTGCGGCAGCGCGACGCCGTCGCCGTGACCGATCCAGGCGCCGTCGCCGGCCTCGCTCAGGTCGAGGATCGACCCGAGCGAGGCCACCGACGTGGTCACGCCTTCGGCTCCGAGGCCACCTTGCGCGGCGGCCGCGGGAAGAAGAAGCTCGTGCGCGCGACGTACGCCTCGAACTCGGGGCCGCGCTTGCGGCGCATCCCCTTCTCGGTGAGCTTGCCGCCGCTGAAGGTGGTCAGCAGCCAGGTCATGAGGATCGGCGAGAAGACCGTGAGGACGCCCCACGGCGAGCCGAGCGTCAGCAGGAACAGGCCGACCCACACGCACGCGTCGCCGAAGTAGTTCGGGTGGCGCGTCCAGGCCCACAGGCCGCGGTCCATGATCCTGCCGGCGTTGGCCGGGTCGGCCTTGAAGCGCGAGAGCTGCCAGTCGCCGACGGCCTCGAAGAGGAAGCCGATCGTCCAGATCGCGATCGCGACGATCACGAGGGCGTCGACGCCGCGCGAGACGTAGACCGCGAACTGCACGGGGATCGACACGACCCACGCAAGGACGGCCTGCATGCCGTAGATCTTCTTCACGAGGAACGGGATCAGCGGACGGCCCTTGCGCGAGCGGAGCAGTGCCGTGTAGCGCGGGTCCTCGCCCTTGCCGATGTTGCGCTTGCCGATGTAGAGGCCCAGTCGCAGGCCCCAGATCGCGGTGAGCGCGAAGACGATGAGGCGACGGGTGTCGTCGCCGTCGGATCCGGCGGACATCAGCCACGACACGGCCGCGATGACCACGAAGGACGGGCCCCACGTGATGTCGATGATGGAGTGGTCGTTCACCAGCTGGGCGATCGCCATGACGATCGCGAAGAACACCACCACGGCACCGGCGGTGACGAGCAGGTTGAGGGCGAAGTCGCCCCACGGGTAGTCGAACATGCGTCCTCTTCTTACGGGGTCGGGCTCGCGGCGAGGTCCGCGGCGAGGCTCTGGAAGGCGTCCTGGGCGTGGGTGAACGTGTGCGGCTCGCCCTCTCGGGACCGTGCCAGCAGCTGCTCGAGGGCGGGCGGGTCGAGGGGCTCGTCGGCGTCGTAGCCGACCGTGCCCCACTCGACGGCGTCGGCGGCGCGCAGCGCGGAGCCGGCGGCGACGACGACCTGGCCGTTGATCGTGCTCTCGGGCGAGGACAGCGCGGTGACGAGCGGCGCGACGAGGTCGGAGCGCATGCGGTCGGCGTGGCGCGGGTCCATGCCCGCCTCGGTCATCTGCGTCGTGGCGTACGGCAGCACGACGTTCGTGAGCACGTTCTTGCCCGCGCCCTCGACGGCGGCGGTGCGACCGAAGGCGATGACGGCGCCCTTGCTCGCGGCGTAGGCCGAGACGGTGGTCTCGCCGTGCAGTCCGGCGGTGGACGCGATCAGCACGACGCGGCCGAAGCCGGCCTGGCGCATGTGGGCCATCGCGGCCGACGCGGGCAGGACGGTGCCGGTGACGTTGATCGCCATGACCTGCCCGAAGTTCTCGGCGCTGGTCTTGTGCGCCATCTGCGGCGCGCTGACCGCGGCGCTCGTGACGAGGACGTCGAGCCGCCCGAAGTGCTCGAGCGCGTCGGCCACCAGCCTCTCGCCGATCGCGGGGTCGGCCACGTCGTCGTGGTTGGCCACGGCGCGCCCTCCGCTCGCGAGGATCTCCGCGACCACGTGGTCGGCAGGGCCGAGGCCGTTCTCGTCGACCTGACGGTTGCGGTTGTTGACGACGACGGCGGCTCCCGCCTCGGCCAGGTGCAGCGCGAACGCGCGTCCCAGGCCCTTGCCGCCTCCGGTGACGACAGCGACGCGGCCGTCCAGGGCTCGACTCATGGATCCTCACTTCGATTGATAGAGATACTCCGTTAGTTGTAGTACGGTGTGACGCAGATGACAAGTCCCCACGCGGGGAGCCGCACGACTTCGAGGGATGGCCGATGACCGACGGGGGACCCACGCTGCTCGAGCCGGGCGGCACGAACTCCGTGGGGAGGATGCTGGGCCTGCTCGGCGACGAGTGGTCGCTGCTGATCCTCGGCCAGTCCTCCCGAGGGCTGACCCGCTACGGCGAGTTCCGCCGGGCGATGCCCATCTCGAACTCCGTGCTGACCCACCGCCTGACGCAGCTGAGCGAGCACGGCCTGCTCGAGCGGCGCATCTACCGGACCAATCCCCTGCGCGCCGAGTACCTGCCGACCGCCCGCAGCCGCACCCTGTGGCCGATGATGCTGGCCATCTGGGAGTGGGAGCGCCGCTGGACCGGACCCGCCGGGGAGGCCCTCCCCCGCCGGCGCCACGACACGTGCGGCACCGAGTTCGCGCCCCTGCTGACATGTCGGGCGTGCGGGGACCCGGTCGAGGCCCGGGACATCCGCGCCGCCTGGGGACCCAGCGGCAGCTGGGAGCGCTCGGTCCCGGCGTCGGCCACGCGCCGGCGACCCGACTCGGTCCAGGACTCGCTGCAGTACCCCCAGACCCTGGAGCTGTTCGGGAACCGGTGGTCCTCCGCCCTGATCGGCGCGGCGTTCCGCGGCATGGTCCGGTTCAGCCAGTTCGAGACCGCGCTCGGCGCTCCCCCGACCCTCATCGCCGAGCGCCTGCGCGCGTTCGTCGGACTCGGGGTGCTGGAGTCCCGCCAGCACGCCCGGCACCCCGGCCGGCCCGAGTACCACCTGACCGACAAGGGTCGCGCCTTCTTCCCCGTCACCGCGCTCTCGCTGCACTGGGCCGAGAAGTGGTTCGTCTCGCCCGAGGGTCCCGCGCTCGTCCAGACCCACACGGCGTGCGGCGAGGACTTCGTCGCGCACCTCGCCTGCGATCAGTGCCGTCAGCCGCTGGTCACGGGCACCATCACGATCGTCCCGGTCACCGAGGACCGGACCACACCCGAAGAAGGAACAGCATGAACGGAGCACGCACCGTCGCGGACCTCCTCCGCGCGAGCAGCCGGTCGCACCGCGACTCGCCCGCGATCGTGGGCGAGGGACGGACCGTCACGTACGGCGACCTCGACACCCGCACCAACCAGGTCGCCGCGGGGCTCCTGGCCCACGGACTGGAGCGCGGCGACCGCGTCGCCTACCTCGCCCGCAACGGCACCGAGTTCTGGGAGCTGTTCTTCGGGACGGCGAAGGCCGGGCCCGCGGTGGTCCCGCTGAACTTCCGCCTCGCGGCGGACGAGATCGCGTGGATCCTCTCGGACGCCGAGCCCACGGTCCTCGTGGTCGAGGACCACCTGACCTCACTCGTCCCGGCCGACTTCGACGGGCTGCGGCTGGTGTTCTCCCAGGAGGGCGAGCCGACCGTGCCCGAGGGCTGGCAGGCCTACGAGGCGTGGCTCGCGGCGCAGCCCACCGAGGACCCGCACCAGGACGTGGCGGGCGACGACCTGCTCTCCCTCATGTACTCGTCCGGCACCACGGGCAAGCCCAAGGGCGTCACCACGACGTCGGACGCGATGCTGGCCGCCGTCGAGGCGTTCTCCGCGCAGTTCGAGGTGGGCCCCGACACCGTCAGCCTCGTGCCGACGCCGTACTACCACATCGCGGCGGGCGGCTGGTCGCTCATCTCGCTGGCCCACGGCGGCCAGATCATCCAGTTCGTGGAGGTGACCCCGCAGAGCATGCTCGGGCTGCTCGTCGGGCACCGCGCCACCCACGTGATCATGGTCCCGACCGTGATGCAGATGGTGATCTCCAACCCCGCGGCCGCCGCGGCGGACTACTCCAGCGTCGAGCACCTCGTCTACGGTGGCTCGCCGATCTCCGAGACCGTCATGCTGCGCTCGCAGGAGATCTTCGGCGCGAAGCTCTCGCAGAGCTACGGCCTGACCGAGACGATCGGCGTCACCACGATCCTGCGTCCCGAGGACCACGTCACGGGCGCCGACAGCAAGCTGCAGTCGGCCGGCCGCGCCGTGCCCGGCACCGAGGTCCGCGTCGTCGACGAGGAGGGCAAGGACGTCGCGTCCGGCGAGGTCGGCGAGGTCGTCGTCCGCGGCGCGAACGTCACGCGCTCCTACTGGCGCCGCCCCGATGCCACCGAGGGCGCGTTCTTCGACGGTGACTGGTTCCGCACGGGCGACGCCGGCTACCTCGACGCGGACGGCTACCTGTTCCTCAAGGACCGGCTCAAGGACATGATCGTGTCCGGCGGCGAGAACGTGTACCCGGCCGAGGTCGAGAACGTCCTCATGGCGCACCCGGCCGTGCAGGAGGTCGCCGTCATCGGCGTGCCCTCCGAGCGCTGGGGCGAGACGCCGCACGCCGTCGTCGTGACGAAGCAGGGCCAGACCGTGACGAGCGACGAGATCGTGGCGTTCTGTCGCGAGCACCTCGCCCACTACAAGTGCCCGACCTCCGTGGAGGTCATCGACATGCTCCCCCGCAACCCGTCGGGGAAGATCCTCAAGCGAGAGCTGCGCGCCCCGCACTGGGCCGCGGCCGAAAGGACCATCGGATGACCCACCCCTTCCCGATCCTGCGCCAGGTCGTCATCGGCGCCCGCGACCTCGAGGCGACCAGCCGCGAGCTGCGCGAGACGTTCCACCTCGAGCCCGGGTTCCCCGACCCGCTGCTGGAGGAGATGCACCTGGCCGACGAGACCATCCCGGTCGGGCCGCAGGCCCACCTCGAGCTGGTCGGCCCGCTGAACGAGCAGGCGTCCATCAACGCGTGGCTCGACCGCGTGGGCGGCACCGCGGGCTACTGCGTCTCGGTCCAGGTCCCCGACCTCGACCCGCACCTCGAGGCCATCGAGGCCGCCGGCGTCCGCCTGGCCATCCAGGCCGAGGCGTACGGGCGTCGCATCGTCCAGCTGCACCCGGGCGACATGGGCCTGCTCGTCGAGCTGGACGAGATCCCCGACGCCGACGAGTGGTTCTGGGACCACCTCGAGCACCCGCCGTCGCCCGACCCGTACATCGACGACGTCGTCGCGGTCGACCTCGCCACGCCCGACCCGCAGGCGCGGGCCGAGCGGTGGGCCGCGGTGTTCCGCGTGCCCGTGCTGGAGAAGGACGGCGTGCCGATCGTCGAGCTCGGCTCGCGGACCGTGCGCTTCGTCCAGGACGAGCGGCCGCGGATGAGCGCCATCGACGTGCACGCCACGCCCGCCGGCGCCGGCCTGCCCGAGGAGATCGACCTCGGCCAGGTCACGCTGCGCGTCCTCAAGGACTGAGCCGGGACGAACGACAGGGGCGGGACCGACGCGGTCCCGCCCCTGTCGCGTCGCCGGGGAGGAGGGATCCGGCGACTGTCGCCCTCACCGCCGGGCGAACTCCTCACGCAGCCGGACCTTCAGCAGCTTGCCACTGGCGTTCAGCGGCAGCTCGCTCACGAAGGCCACGTCCACGGGGCACTTGTAGTGGGCCAGGTGCTCGCGCGCCCAGCCGATCAGGTCCTCGGCGGTCAGCTGCTCGCCGGCGTCGCCCGCGGCGCGGACCACGACGGCCATGGGCGACTCGCCCCACCGGTCGGACGGGACGCCGATGACGGCGACCTGCGCGACGCCCGGGTGGCCCGTCAGCACGCTCTCGACCTCGGCGGGATACACGTTCTCCCCACCCGACACGATCATGTCCTTGAGCCGGTCGCCGAGGTAGAGGTAGCCCTCCGCGTCGAGGCGGCCGCCGTCGCCGGTGTGCAGCCAGCCGTCGGCGTCGACCGTGGCCGCCGTCTCCTCGGGGCGACGCCAGTAGCCCTTCATGACGTTGCCGCCGCGGATGAGGACCTCACCACGCTCGCCGGCGGGCACGTCCTGGCCCGTCGCCGGATCGATGATCCGGACCTCGTTGTTGCCGCGTACCTGGCCGACGGACCGCAGTCGGTGCACCGTCTCGGGCGTGACGCGGTGGTCCTCGGGGCCGAGGAACGAGACGCCGCCGGTGGACTCCGTGAGGCCGTAGCCCTGGTAGAAGTCGCAGCCGAAGACCTCGGTGGCCTCGCGCAGGACGGGCTCGGGCATCGGGGCGCCGCCGTACATCATCCAGCGCAGCGCCGACCAGTCGCCGGCGCGCGTCTCGGGCAGGCCGAGCAGGAACTGGATGACCGTGGGCACCATGACCGAGTGGCTGACGCGGTACCGCTGGAGCACGTCCAGCAGGTCGGCCGGGCCCTGCGGGTTGATCATGAGCACGGCCGCGCCCTTGAGGTTCGCCATCAGCGCCAGGCCGAAGCCCGTCACGTGGAAGAACGGCACGGGCGCCAGCGCCACCGAGTCCGCGTCGAAGCGGACCACCTTGAGGGGGCCGGCGAGCGCCGAGCTGAGGTTCCGTCCGGCGAGCTCGATGCCCTTCGGTCGGCCCGTCGTGCCGGACGTGTAGAACATGACCGCCGTGTCCTCGGGATCGCGGGCGATGCCCGGGTCCTCGCCCGACTGCGCACCCGCCCACGCGGCGAGGCCGGTCAGGCCCTCGACGGGCTCCACGGTGACGACGCGGGTGACGCCGGGCACCGCGGCGAGCGCCTCGGCGTGGTGCTCCATCCCGGCGCCCAGGACGACCACGCGCGGCTCGACGTCCTCGACGATCTGCAGGACCTCGGTCGGCGCCAGCCGGAAGTTGATCGGCACGGGGATCGCGCCGGCCTTGCCGCTGCCGTACAGCGCGTCGAAGAACGCGACGCTGTTCTCCCCGACGTGGCACACGCGGTCGCCCGGCTGCACGCCCTCGGCGAGGAGGGCCTGCGCGAACCGGCTCGTCGACGCGTCCAGCTCGGCGAACGTCACCTGCCGTCCGGGCTGGACGAGCGCGACGCCCTGGGGGTCGTGGGCCGCGCTGCGGCGGATCACGTCCTCGAGGCGACGGAACGTGGTGCCGTCGCCGTGGGTCTCCAGGTCGATGGTGCGCGTGCTCACGGCTTCGTCACGAGCTGGTCGACGAACAGCAGCCGGCCCAGGCCGCGCTCGTAGCGGATCGGGTCGAGGGCCATGCGGGCGCGCGACTCGATCGCCATGCGGTCCGTGTCGCACGTCCAGTCGCCACGCGCCATCGCCTTGAGGCCGACGCGCGCGACGTCGCGCGGGTCCTCCTTCTGGCCGTCGACGTGCGCGGCCATCCGGGTGTCGACCGAGCCGACGATCAGCGAGGTGACGCCGACGTCGAGCGGCTCGAGCTCGGCGCGCGCGATGCCGCCGAGGTAGAGCGCGGCGGCCTTCGACGGCGAGTAGCCGCCCATGAAGGCGGTGGGCGCGATGGCCGCGACCGAGAGGACGTTGACGATCGCGCCGCCGCCGTTGCCGGCGATCACGGGCGCGAACGCACGGGTGGTCTCGAGGGGGCCGAAGTAGTTGACCTCCATCTCGCGGCGCGCGGCGTCGGGATCGGTCGCCTGCACGAGGCGGTCGCCGGCGTGGAGGCCCGCGTTGTTGATCAGCACGGTGGCGTCGGCGCAGTGGCGCGCGGCGGCGGCGACCTGCTCGCGGTCGGTGACCTCGAGCGCGACGGGCTCGGCGCCCGTGTCCGCGAGCTCGGGCGTCACGTCGTCCACGTCGCGCACGCCGGCGTAGACCTTGGCGGCCCCGGCGGCGAGCGCCTCCTGGACGAACGCCAGACCGATGCCTCGGTTGGCTCCGGTCACCACGAGCGTGGCGCCCGCGATCGGCGTCCTGCGACCGCGGCTCATCGCCGGCTCCCCTGCGTCGTTCCCGGACGTCCCGACATCGGTGTCATGGCAACCCCTTCCCTCGCGCTACTCACTACGTTTAATGTAGTAATCTGTATCACACCGTCAACTGAAGTGTCACGAGGAGAGCCATGGCGATCGCACGGGGCTTGCATCCGCAGGCCAAGGTCAGCGCGTACCAGTCGAAGGGATGGTGGACCGAGGAGACCCTCGACGGGTTCTACCTCCAACAGGTGGCCGAGCGCGGCGCACACCTGGCCATCGTCGACCCCGCGAACCGCGCTGACCTGCTGGGATCGGCGCCGCGCCGGCTGACGTGGAGCGAGCTCGACGACGAGGTCCTCGCGGTCGCCGCCCGCCTCGACGACCTCGGCCTGGAGCGCGGGGACGTGCTCGGCGTGCAGCTGCCGAACACCATCGAGCTGGCCGAGGTCTACCTCGCCGCGTGGCTCCTCGGCATCGTCGTCTCGCCACTTCCCATGCAGTACCGAGAGCACGAGATCGTCGGCATGGCGAACCAGGCCGGCTTCCGCGCCTTCGTCACCGCAGCCGCGTTCGCGGGCCGCCGTCCGGCCGAGGAGGCCGCCGCGCTGCGCGACCGCGTGCCGACCCTCGAGCGCGTCGTCGCGTTCGGCGACGCCACGGAGCTGGAGGGCCTGCCCGAGGGCATCGACGCCTGGACGCCCACCGTCGCCACGAGCGACCAGCGTGCCCGCATCGAGGCCCGCCGGGCCGCCGACCCGAACGACGCGAACGACTGCGCGACGATCTGCTGGACCTCGGGCACCGAGAGCGAGCCGAAGGGCGTCCCCCGGGCGCACCTCGAGTGGGCCGCCATCAGCACCGCCACCGTGGACGCCCCGCGCGTGACGGCCGACGACGTCCTGCTCAACCCGTTCCCCATGGTCAACATGGCCGGCATCAACGGCATGTTCCTGCCGTGGCTGCGCACCGGCGGCGTGCTCGTGCAGCACCACCCGTTCGACCTCAAGACGTTCCTCGGCCAGATCGCCGTCGAGCGCGCCACCTACACGGTCGCTCCCCCGGCGCTGCTGTGGATGCTGCTGCACAACGACGACCTGCTGGGCCAGATCGACCTGTCGAGCCTGACCCGCATCGGCTCGGGCTCGGCGCCGCTGCAACCCGTCATGGTGCGCGGCTGGCAGGAGAAGCTGGGCATCGGCGTCATCAACTTCTTCGGCTCGAACGAGGGCATCGCCCTGCTGTCGAGCCTCGAGGACTTCCCCGATCCCGACGACCGCGCGCAGTACTTCCCGCGCTACGGCGCGCCGGGCGTCACGTGGTCCTCCGAGGTCGCCGACTGGGTCCAGATCAAGCTCGTCGACCCCGTCACGGGCGAGGAGGTCACCGAGCCCGGCGTCCCCGGCGAGCTGCGCATCGGGGGCCCGACGATCTTCGCCGGCTACCTCGACCCCGAGACGCGGGCGAACCCGTTCGACGAGGACGGCCTGCTGATGACCGGCGACATCTTCGAGATCGCCGGCGACCGGAACCAGTTCCTGCACTACCTCGACCGGGCGAAGGACCTCGTCATCCGCGGCGGCATGAACATCGCGCCGGCCGAGATGGAGGCCCTCGTCGGCGAGCACCCCGCGGTGGCCGACGTGGCCGTGGTGGGCGACCCCGACGAGCAGATGGGCGAGCGCGTCGCCGCGGTCGTCACCCTCAACCCCGGCGCCACGCTGACGCTGGAGGAGCTCGTCGCCTTCCTGCGCGAGGCCAAGATCGCGTCCTACAAGCTGCCGGAGCGTCTCGAGATCCGTGACGAGCTGCCGCGCAACCCCGTCGGCAAGGTGCTCAAGCGCGAGCTCCGCCGTCCCGTCACCCTCTGAGGAGAGCCATGAACGACCGTCATCCCCACGTCCAGCTGCTCGACCGCATCATCGCGGCCGCCGAGGCCGGCGACCCGACCGACCTGGCCGAGATCTACGCCCCGGACGGCGTGATCTGGCACAACCACGACGGCGTCGAGCAGACCGTCGAGGAGAACGCCCGGGTGCTCACGGGCATCGCCAAGCGCGTCACCGACCGGCGCTACACCGATCGCCGGATCCAGCTGTTCGACGGCGGCGTCGTGCAGCAGCACGTCCTGCGCGGCACGAACGTGCGCTCGGGCGAGCCCGTCGAGCTGCACGCCTGCGTCGTCGTCACCGTCAACGAGGACGGCCGGATCGCGCGCCTCGACGAGTACATCGACTCCGCCGAGGCCGCCCGATTCAGCGGCTGAGTCCCTGCACGGACGACCGCCCCGGGACCCGCAGGGTTCCGGGGCGGTCGCGTGCTCGGCGGCGGTCAGGCCAGTCCGGTGAGACGGCGCAGCAGCTCGACGAGCTCGCGACGGTCCTGCTCGGTCTCGCGGGTGGCGTCGACGCGGTGCGTCTCGCGCGGGCGCCGGTCGTGCCAGAACAGGCCCGAGGTCGCGCCGGGCTCCCGCGCCGAGGACAGCCAGACGGCCGTGTCGGCGCCCTGCTCCGGCGTGCGGAAGTCCGACTCGAAGCGCCGGATGAAGCCCTGCATGGCGCCGGACTCACGCAGGCCCGGCGAGTCGGTCCAGCCGGGGTGCGTCACGTGGACGACGATCCCGCGGTCGGCCAGCTCGGCGGCCCGCAGCTCGGTCAGCACGATCTGCGCGCGCTTGGTGCGCGAGTAGGTCGCCTTCGGGTCGAACGCGTCGGCCTCGCCGCGCAGCTCGCCCAGGGTGAGGCGCTGGCTGTAGGCGCCGCCCGACGTCATCTCGACGATGCGCGCGGGAGCGGACTCAGCCAGGCGGTCGAGCAGCAGCTCGGTGAGCAGGTACGGACCGACGATGTTCGTCGCCCAGCTCATCTCGATACCGTCGACCGACGTCTCCCACTCATCCCACATGCCCCCGGCGTTGTTGATCAGCACGTGGATGCGCGGCAGCCGCTCGAGCAGCTCGGCCGCGGTGGCGCGCACCGACTCCAGGGAGGACAGGTCGAGGCGCACCCACTCCACGCGCTGGTTGCCGGTCGCGGCCACGACCTCCTTCACGGCGGCCTCGCCGCGGTCGGCGCTGCGGCCCAGCATCACGACGTGCGCGCCCAGGGCCGCGAGGCTCGTCGAGGCGCCCAGGCCCACGCCGGCGGTGCCGCCGGAGACGACCACGGTGCGCCCCGCGACGTCCTGCATGTCGGCGTCGTCCCACGTGGGCCGGCGCCGCTCGTAGCCGATCCGGCTGAAACTGATGGTGTCGTCGGCCGCCACCTCGGCGTCGATCACGTCTGCATCGCTCATGCTTTCACTGTAACAGTGACTCGACGGACGATGACAGGCTTTGTCTCGCGCCTTGAATGCGCTGATTTACGGCGTCGATCGTCGGCATCTTGCGTCGCAAGCTGTTCCAAGTGCTTCCGTTTCGATACGTTGTGACAAGTCACTATCCAGGAGGTCCCCATGCCCGAGGCGGTCATCGTCTCCACTGCCCGCACCCCCATCGGACGCGCCCGGAAGGGATCGCTGTCCTCGGTCCGCGCCGACGACCTCGGCGCCGTCGCCGTGCGGGCCGCGCTGGAGGCCGTCCCGGGCCTCGCGCCGGAGTCCGTCGAGGACCTCGTGCTGGGCTGCGCGGTCCCGGAGGGCCAGCAGGGCTTCGGCATCGCGCGCACCGTGGGACTGCTCGCCGGGCTGCCGAACACCGTGCCCGGCCTCACCGTGAGCCGGGCGTGCGCGTCGTCGCTGCAGGCGATCCGCTCGGCCGCGCACGCCGTGGCCGCCGGCGAGGGCGACGTCTTCGTGGCGGGCGGCGTCGAGAGCGTCTCGCAGGTCCCCGCGCCGAGCGGCTACGACGACCTCAACCCCCGGTTCACCGACCCGTCCCGCGAGGACTACGTCGCCGACCTCTTCCAGTCGATGCTGCAGACGGCAGAGAACGTGGCCCGTCGGCACGACGTCTCGCGCGAGCGGATGGACGAGTTCGCCGCGCTGTCGCAGGCCCGCGCCGTGGCAGCGCAGGAGTCCGGCTTCTTCGACGCCGAGATCGTGCCCGTGACCCTGGCCGACGGCACGGTCGTCACGCAGGACGACGGGCCGCGCCCCGGCACCACGGTCGAGTCGCTCGCCTCGCTGCCCGCCGTCCTCGGCCCCGAGGGCCGGGTCACCGCCGGCAACGCGTGCCCGCTCAACGACGGCGCCGCCGCGGTGGTCGTCATGTCCGAGCAGCGCGCCCGCGAGCTGGGCCACCGGCCGCTCGCGCGCCTCGTCGCCTCCGCCGTCTCGGGCCTGGAGCCCGAGTACATGGGCGTCGGCCCGATCGAGGCCGTCCGGAAGGTCCTCGACCGCGCCGGGATGACGATCGGCGACATCGACGTCGTCGAGCTGAACGAGGCCTTCGCGGCCCAGGTGCTGGCCGTCACGGACGGGCTGAAGATCGACATCACGGAGCAGCTCAACCCCTACGGCGGGGCGATCGCGCTGGGCCACCCGTTCGGGATGACCGGCGCCCGGATGATGACGACGCTCCTGCACGGCCTGCGCGAACGCGACCAGCAGCACGGCATCGCGACGATGTGCATCGGCGGCGGCATGGGCATGGCCATGCTGGTCGAGCGGATCGACTGACCGTGCGGCTGTCCCTCACCCCCGAGCTCACCGAGTTCCGCCTGCGCCTGCGTGAGTTCTTCACGACCGAGGTCCCGTGGCACCTGCGCGAGCCCGTGATCGAGGCGGCCCCGCTGGATCGCGACGTCATCGTCGACACCCACCGGATCCTGCACCGCGCCGGCCTCGCCGTGCCGGGCTGGCCCGTGGAGTGGGGCGGCCGGGACTGGTCGCCGCTGCAGCGCCACCTGTGGAGCGAGGAGCTGCATCTCGCGGGCGTCTTCCCGCCGCTGAGCCCGAACGTGGGACTCGTCGGCCCGGTGCTGGCCGCGTTCGGCAGCCCCGAGTTGAAGCGCCGCTTCCTGCCGCCGACCGCCGCGCTGGACCTGTTCTGGTGCCAGGGCTTCTCCGAGCCCGAGGCCGGGTCCGACCTGGCGTCGCTGCGCACCACCGCAGTGCGCGACGGCGACGCGTGGGTCGTCAACGGCCAGAAGACGTGGACGAGCCTGGCGCACTGGGCCGACTGGATGTTCTGCCTCGTGCGCACCGACCCGGACGCGCCGCGCCGCCAGGCCGGGATCTCGATGCTGCTGATCGACCTCGACTCCCCTGGCGTGACGATCCGTCCGATCGAGATGATCGACGGCGAGACGGAGGTCAACGAGGTCTTCCTCGAGGACGTGCGCGTGCCCGCCAACCAGCTCGTCGGCGAGGTGAACCGCGGTTGGGAGTACGCGCGGTTCCTGCTCGGCAACGAGCGCGTCGGCGTGGCCCAGGTCGGCCAGACGAAGCTGCGCCTCGCGCAGGCGAAACGGTACGCCCGCGAGCACGGCCGCTGGGACGACCCCGCAGTCCGCGCCCGGTTCGTCACGCTCGAGAGCGAGCTGCTGGCCGTCGAGCTGACGTCCCTGCGGGTGGCCGCGGAGTCCGCCGACGGGCGCCCCGAGCCGGCCTCGTCCGTCCTGAAGCTGCGCGGCACCGAGCTGCAGCAGCGCGTGGCCGAGCTCGTGCTCGACCTGGCCGGCGCGGACGCGCTCCTGGCCGCAGGCACCGCGCCCGGCGTCACCCGCTGGGCCCGCCGCGCCGCGGCCGCCCACCTCAACCTGCGCAAGGTGACGATCTACGGCGGGTCGAGTGAGATCCAGCGTGGCATCGTCGCGTCGGGCGTCCTCGGCCTCTGACCCCACGCACGACAGCGGGCCCGGTCGAGGGAACCGGGCCCGCTGCGTGGTGATGTGCGAGATCAGTCGACGCTGATCACGTCACCCGCCGAGACGAACCGCTTGTCCTTGGCGGACCAGGCGAACGGGCCGAAGCCGCTGACGCCGCCGGAGCGATCCGCCGTGCTCTTCCACGTCACGCCGTCGAGCAGCACCGGGGACGCGTAGTCCTGGTCGCGCGAGGCCTTCATGATGCTCTCGCGGGTCAGGCCGTCCTCGGACTCGGCGGCCTGCTGGAGGGTGTTGACCAGCAGGTCGGCGGCCATCCAGCCGCTCACGGTGATCGTGTTGTTCGGGTCGGTGACGTCGGGAACCTGCGCCAGGTAGTCCTTGATGCCCTGGTCGTCGGCGACCTCCGGGTCGGCCGGCTCCTTGAGGTACTTCGGCACGACCGCGCCGTCGGCGGCCTGGCCGGCCGCGAGGTACTCCGCCGCGTTGGCGCAGTTGCTGGCCTTGACGACGAGCTCGGGCTTGAAGTCGACGCGGGCCATCGCGGTGTCCAGGACGCCGCAGGTGCCCGTGACGCCACCGTGGTAGAGCACGTTGACGCCGGCGGCCTTCAGCTTGGTCGCGGCGGCCGCGGGGTCGGTGTCCTCGGTCTCGGCCGCGATCTCCAGCCCGCCGGCGTCGGCCGACTTCTTGAACGCCTCGGCCATCGCCACGCCACTGCCGGTGGCGTTCTCGGCGATGCCCAGCGTGATGTCATCGACCTTCGACTTCATGAAGTCGACGATGAACTTCGTCTCGATGTCGGCCGAGGGCAGGAACTGCAGCGTCCACGGGTACGCCTCGATGTCGGTGAACCGGACGTCGCTCGAGCTGGGGTACAGCATCGGGACGCAGGCGGCGTTCTGGTCGTCGGCGATCGCCGCGACCTGACCGGCGCCGAACGTCGTGATGAGGTCGACCTTGTCCTTCTGGAGGAACTCGGTGGCGTTCGCCTTGGCCTTGTCCGGCGCGAAGGCGTCGTCCTTGTAGCTGACCTCGATCTTCATGCCGTCGATGCCGCCGGCGTCGTTGGCCGCCTTGAGGCGCGCGTCGTAGCCCTGGATGGCGAGCTCGGCCGCGCCGGCGATCGGGCCGGACAGGGGGGCGCTGTAGCCCACCTTGATCGTGTCCGTGATCTCCTTGGCCGCCGCGTCGGGATCCTCGCAGTCGTCGAGGCTCAGCTCGAAGCCGCCCGAGGAGCTCGAGTCGCCGTCGTCGCTGGAGGAGCCGCAGGCGACGAGGGTGAAGCTCGCCAGCAGCGCGGCCGGGAGCACCGCCGTCCGGCGGAGCCGGCGCATGGTGGTGGATGCGGTCATGTTCGGGACCTTTCGATGGGGGTGGAGGTGCGGTCGAGCTGGTGCTCGGGCTGCGGGGTCGTTTCCGGCACCGCGGACGCCGCGTCGGTGGCGACGACCGGGCGCGGGTCCCGGACGACGACACGGCGTCGAATCAGTTGGGCCAGCGAGCCGACGATGCCGGCGGGGGCCACGAAGATGACGAACAGCAGGACGAGGGCGAACAGCACCGCCGACGACTGCCCGCTGCCGATGTCGGCCGTGTAGTACGGCACGTAGACCACGGCGAGACCGCCGGCGATCGGCCCGAGGACGGTCCGCTCACCGCCGATGACCAGGCCGATCAGCAGCGTGATGCCCGCCATCAGGGTGAAGGAGCCCTCGGCGTAGAGGCTGCCCATGTAGAGGGCGAACAGCGAGCCGGCGGCACCGGTGATCGCGCCCGAGAGGCCGAAGCTCGCGACCTTGACGACGGCGATGTCGACGCCGGACGCCGAGGCGGCGATCTCGTTCTGGCGCACCGCCGACATCGCCATGCCGTAGCGGCTGCGCGTCAGGCACCAGCACACGTAGAAGGTGATGGCCATGACCGCGACGGAGAGCCAGAAGAGCCAGACGTACTTCTCGCCCAGGCCGAGTCCCGTCCACTCCGGCGGCCGCATCGCGGTGCGCGGGATGGTCATGCCGCTCGCGCCGCCGGTCAGCCCGGAGAAGCGGGCCACGAGCTCGGGGAACGCGACGGCGAAGGCCAGCGTGACCATCGCCAGGTACAGGCCGCGGATCCGCAGGGCCGGCAGGCCGACCAGCAGGCCGACGACGAGGCTGATCGCGAAGGCCACGGGGATGGTCGCCCAGCCCTCCCAGCCCTCCTTCACCATGAGGATGCCGGTCGTGTAGGCGCCGATGCCGAAGAAGGCCGAGTGACCCACCGACAGCAGGCCGACGTAGCCGGTCGCGAGGTTCAGGCCGGCGATCGCGATCGCGAAGATCATGACGCGGGTGACCTGGCCGATCTCGAACGGCGCGAGGCCGCCGAGCCACAGGGTCGAGGCGACCAGCAGGACCAGCCCGGCGCCGACGAGCGCGCGGTGGACGGGCGTCCCGCGCTCGATGACGCGGGGCTTCTTGGCTTGGGTGCTCACACACGCTCCAGACGTCGGGCCCCGAACAGTCCGGTGGGGCGAACCAGCAGGATGACCACGATCACGACGAGGGCGACGGTGAGCGACATCGAGCCGCCCAGGAACGTCGCGTACCCGTTCACCAGTGCCAGGCCGATGCCCAGCCCCAGACCGCCCACGACGGCACCCTTCACGCTGTCCAGTCCGCCCAGCAGGGCGGCGGCCGTCGCGAAGATCAGGACGTGGAACATGCCGGTGAGGCCCAGCTGGCCCGGTGGGACCATCGGGATGAGCAGGGCGCCGGCGAAGGCGGAGATCGCGCTCGACAGGCCCCACGAGAGGGTCAGCACCCGGCCGACGCGGACGCCCGAGAGCGCCGCCGACTGCCGGTTGGTGGCCACGGCCCGCATCTGCAGGCCCATGCTCGTGTAGGTGAAGAACAGGTAGAGGCCGAACACGATGGCGGCCGTGATGGCCCAGATCGCCATCGAGTCGTAGTAGAGGCGGGCGCCGGCGATCTCGACGAAGTCGTTCTCGCCGCTGGGCAGCATCCGCGGGAAGACCTTGTCGTCCGATCCCCAGATCCAGCCGTCAAGACCGTTCAGGCCGGTGAACAGCGCCAGGGCCACGATCAGGACGGCTGTCTCGTCGCGTCTGGCCACCGGCCTGATGAGCCAGCGCTCGGCGAGGGCGCCCATCGCGAAGCCGATGAGGATGGCCGGGATGATGGCGACCCACGGGTTGAGGCCGCGCTCGGTCAGCCACCACGTGATGTAGGCGGTGAACAGCGCGAACTCGCCCTGGGCGAAGTTGATCGTCGACGAGCTGCGGAAGACGATGACGAGGCACAGCGCGATCAGGATGTAGACCGAGCCGCTCGTGGCGCCCGCGAAGACGCGGGAAAGCAGGATGTCCATGGAGTGCTCCTCAGTAGCCCAGGTAGGCGGCTCGGATGCTGTCGTCCGCGCGGAACTCCTCCGCGGACCCGCTGGCGGAGACCTCGCCGACCTCGAGCAGGTACACCCGCGAGGCGATGTCCATCGCCAGCTCGGCGTTCTGCTCGACCATCAGCAGGGCGGTGCCCGAGTCGCGGTTGATGTCGCGCAGCGTGTCGAACAGGCCCTGCACGATCACCGGCGCGAGACCGAGGCTGACCTCGTCGCACATCAGCAGGCGGGGGCGGCTCATGAGCGCCCGGGCGATCGCGAGCATCTGCTGCTCGCCGCCCGACAGGGTGCCGGCCACCTGATCGCTGCGCTCGGCCAGGCGCGGGAACACCGAGAACCAGCGCTCGATGTCGTCCTCGACGGCCATGCGGTCCTTGCGGGTGACCGCGCCGACGCGCAGGTTGTCCAGCACGGACATCGCGGTCAGCGTGCCGCGTCCCTGCGGCACGAGGCTGACGCCCTGCGCCAGGATCGTGTCGGGGCGGGCCTTGGCGACCTCGCGGCCGTCGATCTTGAGCGAGCCCTGGTAGGGCAGCTGGCCCGACAGCACGCTCAGCAGCGTGGACTTGCCGGCGCCGTTCGCGCCCAGGACGACGACGGCCTCGTGCTCGTCGACGTGCACCGAGACGTCGCGCAGGACGGTGGCACCGCCGTAGCCGGCGGTGAGGCCCGTGGCCTCGAGCAGCGCGGTCATGCGGACCTCCCCAGGTAGGCGGCGACGACCTCGGGGTGCCGCTGCACCTCGGCGGGACGGCCGTCGGCGATCGTGCGGCCGAAGTCCATCGCGACGACGTGGTCGCACACGCCCATGACCAGGCCCATGTGGTGCTCGACGAGCAGCACGCTGAAGCCGAACTCGTCCCGCAGCGAACGGATCAGGTCACCGAGCTCGGAGACCTCCGAATGGGTGAGTCCGCCGGCGGGCTCGTCGAGCAGCAGCAGCGACGGGCGGCTGATGAGGGCGCGGGCCAGCTCGACGCGCTTGAGGGTGCCGAAGGGCAGGCCCGCGGCGGGCAGGTGGGCGACCTCGGTGAGGTCGAGGCGCTCGAGCAGGGCCCAGGCGTCGCGCTCGACCTGCTTGGTCGCCTTGCGCGACCCGGGCCAGCCGACGAGCGACGGCAGCAGGTGGGGCGTCTGCACGCCGTGGGCGCCGACGACCGTGTTCTGCAGGACCGTCATCTCGGGCCACAGCGCGAGGTTCTGGAAGGTGCGCGCGACACCGGCGCGGATGACCTGGTGGCGGCGCAGACCGAGCACGTCGACGTCGCCGTAGCGGATCGTGCCCTCGGCGGGCTGGTAGACGCGGGTGACGCAGTTGAACAGCGAGGTCTTGCCCGCGCCGTTCGGGCCGATGAGTCCGCAGATCTCACCGTCCGCGACCTCGAATCCCACCCGGTCGAGCGCGGTCACTCCGCCGAAGCGGAGAACGACGTCCGAAACCTGAAGCATCAGGAGCCTTTCGCTAGCGAAGTTCAATGACTGACCGGAGGAGCATATCCTGTGACCCGAGTCACGATACCGGGGCCCTCGTCACTTTATAACGGCCTTAAACGGGGCAGGTCAAGAGAAACTCTGTGTTTTGAAGTGTCTTTTCTCATTGATGCGTCGAGACTGCTCTAGACAAAGCAGAACGGCGCGCCGGAAGCCGGCGCGCCGTGGTCTGCGAAGGGGTGGGTCAGGAGGCCTCGACGTGCCTCAGCGAGCGCTTGAGGACCTTCCCGACCGGGTTGCGCGGCAGCTCGTCCACCACGAGCAGGCTCTCGGGGAGCTTGTAGCTGGCGATGTGCCGCTCCCTCAGGAAGTCGACCAGCGACGACAGCGTCACCTCGGCGCCGGCGCGCGGGACCACCACGGCCCGGGTGCGCTCCCCGAGCGCCGGATCGGGGACGCCGACGACCGCGACCTCCTCGACGTCCTCGTGCCCCGCGAGCAGCGTCTCCAGCTCGGCGGGCGAGATGTTCATCCCGCCGCGCACGATCATGTCCTTCGCCCGGTCGACGTACTGGAGGTAGCGCAGGTCGCCGACCGCGTCCGCGACGTACATGAACAGGTCGCCGCTGCGGTAGAAGCCGTCCTCGGTGAACGGGTCCGAGCTGGTGGTCCCGGGCAGGTAGCCGGCGATCACGCCGGGACCCTTCACGAGCAGCTCGCCGGGCAGGCCCTCCTCGGTGATCTCGGCGCCGCTGCCCGGGTCGACCAGTCGCGTCTCGTACCCGCGAGGACCGCGGTTCGACCAGCTGTGATCGGGCGAGCCGAACCGCGGGAACAGGTGCGAGCGGTGCTCGGGGTCCGGCACGGTCTCGGGGTCGCCGACCAGGTTGAGGCCCTCGTTCGAGCCGAAGCAGTTCACGATGTCGATGCCGAACCGCTCGCGGTAGGCGCGGATCATCGGGGGCGGCAGGGGCGCCGACCCGGAGCCGATGTGGCGCAGGCTGCGCATCCCCTCGGGCGTCATGAACGGCAGGTCGAGGGCGCGCACGAGCAGCGCCGGCGGCACGACGGTGTAGGAGACCTGCTCCTCGCGGATCTGGCCGAAGAACACCGGCGCGTCGAACGGGTGGTGGAGCACGAGGGTGGCACCGGTCAGCAGCCACGGCACGAGCATCCCGCCGATGCCGGCCATGTTGACCATCGGGAACGGGTTGAGGACGACGTCCTGCCCCGTCAGGCCCATCGCGTCGACGCTGGTCAGGCCCATCGGCTCCCAGTCGTTCGCGCAGCGCGGCACGCCCTTCGGGGTGGCCTCGGTCCCCGAGGTCCAGCAGATCGTGACGGCGTCGTTCGGGTCGAGGTCGACCTCGAGGCGGTCCAGCGGAGCGCGGTCCACCGGCGCGGCGAGCGCGGCCGTGAGGTCGACGTGGTCGACCACGGCTCGCGGGCCGAAGGTCAGCACGGTGTGCACCGAGGGCAGCGCGGCGAGCGCGGCCAGCCGCTCGTCGAGCGGTGTCCCCTGGAACTCCGCGGCGCCGACGAAGGCGGTCGCGCCTGCCAGCTCGCACATCTGGGTCAGCTCGTACTCGCGGTACTGCATCGGGAAGGGCGTCGCGATCGCGCCGATCGACGAGAGCGCCACGTATGAGACGGCGAGGTCGGCGCAGTTGGGCAGCTGCAGGCCGACGACGTCGCCCGGGCCCACGCCGGCCGCGAGCAGCAGCGAGGCGAGGTCGCGGGCACGCTCCTGCACCTGGCGCCACGTGTACCGCTGCGGGCCCAGGCCCATCAGCGAGGTGAGGTTCGGTGCGTCGACGAGGGCCGTACGATCAGGGGCCTGCGCGACGTGCTCGCTCACGCGCTCGGGCCACGTGGGAACACCCCAGACCCCCAGTGCCTCGTACTCGGCCACGCGTGCGGGCGGGTGCAGCCTCATGGTTCTCCTCCGGGGTCGTCTGCTCTGTTACTACATCTAACATAGTTACCTGTCAATGACGAGGAGCGGAATCCGGCGGTACTTGACTCGACACTCGGCAGGTCCCACGCTGGTTACCGACAAGAAACTATGACGTCGAAAGGCTCGGGGAATGACTGCCGCGGAGACCGACGAGAACGGTGCGTCGCCCCTCGGCCGCGCCCTGATCCTGCTGGGCGACATGTGGACCCTGCGGATCGTCATGTGGGTGTTCAACGGCAAGCGCCGCTTCCAGGACCTGCGCAACGCGCTCGCGATCTCGGACCCCGTGCTGTCGCGCCGGCTGAGCTCGCTCGTGGACGACGGCATCCTCACGGCCCGCGAGTACCAGACCAATCCCCCGCGGCGCGAGTACGTGCTCACCGACGCCGGCCTCGACCTGTGGCAGGTCCTCGTCGCGATGTGGGTGTGGGACCGCCGCTGGGCCGGCCACCTGCACCGCGACGCGCAGACGCGCCTGCGCCACCTCGACTGCGGTCACCTGACGCGCCCGGTCTTCGGCTGCGGCGCGTGCGGCGCCATCGGCGTCGGTGCACGCGACGTGACCGGCTCGGTCGACGACCGCCTGCTGCTCGACAGCGTGCAGCGCCGCTCGCGCCGCTCCCCCACCATGACCACGCCGATCGACGCGTCGGGCGTGCTCGGCGACCGCTGGTCGACCTTCCTGCTCTCCGACGCGTTCACCGGCACCCGCCGGTTCAACGACTTCCAGGAGAACCTGGGCATCTCCCCGGTCACGCTGACCCAGCGCCTGCACCTGTTCGTCGAGGCCGGCCTGATGTCGCGCGAGGAGGTCGCCGGCGGCAAGCGCCAGGAGTACCGCCTGACCTCCAAGGCCCTCGACTTCTTCGACGTCACCACCACGATCAACGGCTGGGCGCAGCGCTGGCTCACGCAGGACGGCCGCTCGGGCCTCAACCTCACGCACGTCCCGTGCGAGTCCGACCTCGTCCCGCAGTTCACCTGCAACGCGTGCAACGCCGTGCTCACCCGCACGAACATCCGGTTCGAGGGGCCGATCGCCGAGCTGTGACCCGGCGACCGGCGCGCCCCTCTGGCTTCCGGTGCTCTACTTCCCCGTGCTCTACCTGCCAGTGAAGTGCGCGGGACGGCGCTCGAGGAAGGCCGCGACGCCCTCCGCGTGGTCCTGCGACAGCTGACACTCGGTGAGCGCCTCGATGTGGTGCTCGAGGTGCTCGTCGCGGGTGCGCGAGGTCGACCAGTTCAGCAGCGACTTGGCGCGGGCGATCGCGAACGGCGAGCCCGTGGAGACCTTCGCGGCGAGCTCGCGCGCGGCGGCCAGGAGGTCCTCGGGCTCGACGACGTCCATGACGAAGCCGATCCGTCGCGCCTCCTCCGCGTCGATGAACTCACCGGAGAAGACCAGGCGCTTGGCCTGCTGCGGTCCTACGAGGTCGGGCAGCAGCCAGGTGCCGGCGCCGGTGTCGGGGATCAGTCCGCGCTGGACGAAGATCCACGAGAACCTGGCCCGCGTGGACGCGATGCGGAAGTCGGCCTGCGTGGACAGCTCGACGCCGAGGCCCGCCGCCGGGCCGTCGACGGCGACGATGACCGGCGTCGTGGCCTCCCAGAAGTACCAGTGCCGTCCGTCGGTGTGCCCGTCGCGGTCGTGCGCGCTCGTGCCCTCCTCGACCGGACGCAGCTCGGTCAGGTCGGTGCCGGCGCAGAACTGACCCGGGACGCCGGTCAGGATGATCGCCCGCACCGCCGGGTCGGCGTCCGCCTCCAGCGTGTGGTCGCGGATCGCGTCGTACATCGCGTAGTTCAGCGCGTTGCGCTTCTCCGGGCGGTCGATCGTGATGGTCGCGACGCCGTCCTCGACCTCGTAGTGGACGTGCGGGCTGGTCATGACTGCTCCTGGGGGCTCGGGGCGACGAACCGGAAGGTCACGCCGCACAGCTCGACCGCGTCGCCGACGCGCGCGGGATCCGCGGCGACCACGTCGACGGACCGGAGTCCACGGGGTCCGCCGTCGGCGGGGAGGATGGTCAGGGTCTCGCCGCGGGCCAGGCGCACGACGCCGTCCTGCGGGGCCTCGCGGACCAGCAGCTGGGCCCACGTCGACGCGAGCCCGTCCGGGTCGTCGGCCACGAGGGACGCGGCGACGATGTCACGGGCCACGTCGGGCGAGCACTGCTCGAAGACCGCCGGGGCGAAGTGCCAGCTCTCGGGCGGGCTCACCTGGTCGATCTCGGCGAGGGTGCCGAGGTGCTTCGGGTGCCACTGCGTGAGCGGGGCGCCGTGGTAGTCCTCGTTCATGATCGGCCCGAAGCCCAGGCCGGCGGCGCGGTCGACCAGAGTCGGCACGTCGTCGACCTGTACGACCACCATGTAGCCGCCCGGTCCGTTCTTCTCCAGCATCCGGCCGTGCGGCGACGCGGGGTCCAGCGGCGAGACGATCTCGACGAACGTGTCGGCGAAGCTGAAGATGACGTGCTCGAAGCCGAGCTTCGCCATCTCCTCGTCGAGGCTCACGCCGCCGGTGAAGCCGAACAGCTCGCGCGCCTGCGCGGAGGCGGCGGCGAGATCGTCGGTGATCAGCACGACCTGGCGGATCCGGGGCAGGGACATCATCGACCTCCAGTCGAGTCGGACGCGCGCAGCTGCTCGCGCAGCTCGCGCTTGAGCACCTTCCCCACGGGGTTGCGGGGCAGGGCGGGGACCACTTCCAGCCGCTCGGGCCACTTGAACTTGGCGACGTCGGCGGCCTTGACGATCCCGACGACCTCGTCGAGACCGACCGGCTCGTCGGCCGAGGACGGGACCACGAACAGGCACAGCCGCTCCCCCAGGTCGGGGTCGGGCATGGCGACCGCGGCGGCCTCGGCCACGCGGGGGTCGGCCGTGACGATCGCTTCGATCTCGGCGGCCGAGATCTTGTAGCCGCCACGGACGATGAGGTCCTTCGCGCGATCGACGTGGACCAGCAGGTCCTCGTTCTCGGCGCTGATCTCGAAGACGTCGCCGGTGCAGAACCAGCCGTCCTCGTCGAAGCCCTCGCGGCCGCGGCCGAGGTAGCCCGAGAAGATCGCCGGGCCCTTGAGGCGCAGCTCGCCGGGACGGCCCGGCGCGTCGATCTCGGTGCCGTCGGACAGGTCGACGAGGCGCGCGGACATCGCCGACGCGACGCGCGTGCGGTACGCCAGGCCGGGGCGGCCGTAGCGCGGGAACAGCCGGCCGCGCTGCGCGGGATCGGGCACCGTCTCGGGCTCGGCGAACAGCATGCCGCCCTCGTTCGAGCCGAACAGGTTGAGCACCTCGACCCCGCGGCCGCTCTCCCACGCGTCGATCATCCAGCCGGCCAGCGGGGCGGACCCGGACGACACGGCGCGCAGCGACGACAGGTCGCGGTCGGGGCCGCGGCCCGAGACGACGGCGTTGAGCACCGGCGGCGGCGCGCACGTGTAGGTGACGCGGTGGCGCTCGATCTGCTCGCAGAACCGCTCGAGGTCGAACGGGTGGTGCTGCACGAGCGTGCAGCCGTTCAGCAGCCACGGCACGAACATGCCGGCCAGGCCGCCGCCGTTGACCATGGGGAACGGGTTGAGCAGGACGTCGTCGGCGGTCAGCCGCGGCGACTCGGTGCACGCCGTGCCGAGCACCTCCCACTCGCCGTAGGCGCGGGGCACGCCCTTGGGGAAGCCCTCGGTGCCCGAGGTCCACACGATCGTGACGGGGTCGGCCGAGCCCAGCTCGAGGCTCGCGACGTACGCGTCGGCGGCCGCGACCTGGTCGTCGGTGGCGTCGAGTGCGGCGAGCCGGGGGTCGGAGCCGGGATCGCCGAACGCGGCGACGGCGCGCAGGCCCGGGACCCGCTCACGGAAGTCGGCGGCCTCGGCGGCGAGATCGCGGCCCAGGGCCGACGTCGTGGTGACGAAGACGCCGAGCCCCGCCATCTCGCTCATGCGGACCAGCTCGTGGCTGCGGTACTGGATGGGGAAGGGGCACGCGACCGCCCCGAGGCGGGCGATGGCGACGAGCGTCAGCGGCAGCTCGACCACGTTCGGCAGCTGGACTCCCACCACGTCGCCGCGCCGCACGCCGAGGCCGTGCAGGGCGGCGCTGACGCGGCGAACCTCGTCCGCGGCCTCGCGCCACGTGAGCGACCGGACCGGCCCGCCCATGACCGTGGCGCGGTCGAGCGGGTCGACGAGGGCGAACCCGTCGGGCCGGGCCGCGACGGCCGCGTCGAACAGTCCCGACCAGGTGCGCCCGGTCCACCAGCCGCCGGCCGCGAAGGCGGCGCGCTGCTCCTCGTCGAACAGTTCCATGGCCGTGATCCTAGACGAGTCCCACAGAAACTACTAGATAGGAAGTCACGATAAATCGCCTATGCACTGGACTTCTAGGCGTCGTTTGGATGTAAGGTCAATTGCGAAAGCCACGTATCGGGAGGAGGGAACGATGACGGACCAGCCCGACATCGTCGTCGTGACGCGCGATCGGCCCGGCACCGCCACGGTCGCCCTCAACCGTCCCGCGCGCCGCAACGCCTGGACCGTTCCGCTGCAACGGGCCTACTTCCGCGCCCTCGAGGACCTGGTCGCGGACCCCGACGTGCGGGCGATCGTGGTGACCGGAGCGGGCGGCACGTTCTGCCCCGGGGCCGACACCGAGGCCCTCCAGACCTACAGCGACACCGGCACGACGAACCCCGAGATGGCGACGATCGAGCAGCCCGAGTGGTTCCCGCTGCTCGTCCCGAAGCCGATCGTCGCCGCGATCTCCGGGATGTGCGCCGGCGTCGGGCTGGCCCAGGCCCTCCTGTGCGACCTGCGGATCGCCGCGCCGGACACGCGACTCACCACGGCCTTCGCGAAGCGCGCCCTGCCGCCCATGCACGGCATGGGACCCCTGCTGGCCCGCGCCGCCGGCGACGCGGCCGCGGCCGACCTCCTCCTCACCGCCCGCACGTTCGACGGCACCGAGGCCCTGCGCCTCGGCGTGGTGAACGCGACCGACCCCGACCCGCTCGCTCGGGCGCTCGACCTGGCCGAGCAGCTCGCCGCGACCTGCGCGCCGTCCTCCCTGGCCACCATCAAGCACCGCCTCGTCGCACCCTGGCTCGACCGGGTGCGCGACGACGTCGAGAGCGTGGACGCCACGCTCGACGCCGTGCTGTCCTCGCCCGACTTCCGTGAGGGCCTGGCCAGCCTGCTGGAGCGGCGACCCCCACGATTCCCCCCTCTGACCCGGGACTGGTTCCCCGCAACGCGAGAAGAGTGACCCCCATGTCCGACACCGTGCTCGACCGCCTCCGCCTGCCCGTGGTGGCGGCGCCCATGTTCCTGATCTCCGGTCCCGACCTCGTGGTCGCGGCCTGCGAGGCCGGGGTCGTGGGCTCCTTCCCCAGCCCGAACTGCCGCACGGCGGCCGAGCTCGACACGTGGATGGGCACGATCCGCGACCGTCTCGCCGGCTCGCCCGGCGCCGCGCCGTGGGCGCTCAACCTCGTGACGCACCGCAGCAACGCGCGCCTGCCCGAGGACCTCGCCCTCGTCGCCGAGCACCAGCCCGACATCGTCATCACGGCGCTGGGCTCGCCGATGCCGGTCATGGAGGTCGTGAAGTCCTACGGCGGCCTCGTCATCGCCGACGTCGTGTCCATGAAGCTCGCGCGCAAGGCGATCGCGGCCGGCGTCGACGGACTGGCGTGCGTCTCGGCCGGCGCGGGCGGCCACACGGGCCACCTCTCGCCGTTCGCGTTCATCTCCGCCGTGCGCGAGGAGTTCGACGGCATCGTCACGGTCGGCGGCGGCATCACCGACGGCGCCGGCGTGGCCGGAGCCGTCGCCGCGGGCGCCGACCTCGTCTACATGGGCACGCGGTTCCTCGCGACCAGCGAGAGCCTCGCCCAGGACGAGTACAAGCAGATGGTCGTCGACCACGGCCCGGACGACCTCGTGGTCACCGCGGGCGTCACCGGCACCCCCGCCTCGTGGCTGCGGCCGAGCCTCGTCGCGAACGGCTACGACCCGGACGCGATGACCGGCCCCGCCGAGCGCGACTACGACTCCACCGGTGGCGCGGGTCGCCGCTGGAAGGACCTGTGGGCCGCGGGCCAGGGCCTGCAGACCATCCACGCGGTCGAGCCGACCGCCACGGTGGTCGACCGTCTCGAGCAGGAGTACCGCGCCGCGAGCGAGCGCTTCACCCGCCTCGCCCTCGCGACCCGCTGAGCCCGCCTCCCGGGACGGTGAGGCCCGAGCCAGGACAGACGGAAGCCCGCCACCCTCTCGCAAGGTGGCGGGCTTCCTGGGTCCAGTCTGGCTCAGAGCCCCACGGCCGTCGCGGCGGACTCCTCCGTGCGCCAGCGGCGCAGCTCCTCGCCGGCGCACCACGTGGAGTGGGTGCCGCTCGAGATGCGCTCGGGCAGCTTGAGCTTGCACACCGGGCCGTCCGAGAGCCGTGCGGCGTCGAAGACCACGGCGTACGACGCGTCGTCGTTCATGTCCGAGATCAGCGTCACCAGGTAGCCGTCGTCCTCCGAGGACGAGCCCACGCGGGGCGCCATCGCGGTCTCGCTGCCGTAGACGCCGTCGCCGAAGGCGAACGTCTCCTCGGCACCCGTCCACGAGTCGTGCTTGACCAGGCCGTTGAACAGGAACCAGCCCGGCTTGTTCGTCGCCGAGTACGAGTAGCGGTGCTTCACGCCGCCGAACGAGCCGTTGATCATGCCGAACTCGGAGACGGTGTCGGTGAGCCGCTCCTCCTTCGTCTGTCCCGTCTTGAGGTTGAAGCGCCAGCGGTGCAGTCGGGTCTCCATCCGGTCCTGCGCGAGGAAGCGGAAGGCCCGCTCCCACTGCGTGCCGGTGCCGTTGTCGGCGGGCTCGGGATCGGTCTGGAAGTAGCCCTCCAGGACGACCTCGTCGCCCTCCTCGAACGCGTTCGTGAAGTGCAGGACGTAGGTCGACTCGGCCTCGAACCACTGGATGTCCGAGGTCTGGCCGCGGCGTGGGATGACGGCGAAGCGCGCGGGCATGTCGCGGTGCCAGCGGGCCACGTGCGCGTTCTGCTTGAGCGCCTCGGGGTCCCAGAACAGCGGCATGTCGTTGAGGATCGCGTAGTTCTCGGTGAACGCCATGTCGTGCGGCAGGCGCGGGCCGGGCAGCGGGATGTCGACGTAGTGGACGAGGTCGTTGTTCTCGTCGACGACGCCGTACTTCATGTACGGCGCCTCCTTGCTGTAGTTGAAGAACATCATCTCGCCGGTGCGGTCGTCGACCTTCGGGTGCGCCGAGACGCCCCAGTCGAACGGGAAGTGACCGTTCCAGCTCTCCTTGCCCAGCGTCTGGGCGGAGAACGGGTCGACCCGGTACAGGTCGCCGCACTGGTAGAAGCTGGTCAGCGCGACACCGCGGTGGACGATCACGTCGGTGCTCGACGCGTCCTTCATCTGGCGGCGGGCGCCCCAGCCGTCCTCGCGCAGCGCGATCTGCGGGCGCTCGGCCAGGCCGGCCCACAGCGCGTGCCCGGCCTCCTGCTCGGCGAGGTAGCCGTCGGTGCGGATCATCCGGTTGCGGTAGAAGGCCTTGCCGTCGCGGAAGCCCACCACGTGGATCATGCCGTCGCCGTCGAACGGGTGATAGTTCTTCAGCGACGCGTGCACCGGGTTCTCGGTGTTGCGCAGATAGACGCCGTCGAGGTCGGCGGGGACCTCGCCCTCGACGACCTCGAGGTCGTCGGCGACCCACTCGTTCGTCTGCGGGCGCCAGGGTCCGGTGCGGTAGGGGTGGTCGTCGTCCTCGGGCAGCGTGGAGAGCAGCTTGCCCACGAGTTCCAGATCCATGAAGAGTCCTCTCAGTCCTGCGTGGGTCAGCTGGCCGTCACGACGAAGCTGACGGTGGTGGCGGTGCTGCCGCCGAAGTTGAGCGTGCCCACGGTGTCGGCACCCTCGACCTGGTAGTCGCCGGCCGTTCCGGAGACCTGCTTGGTCGCGTCGAGCACCATGCGGATGCCCGACGCGCCCACGGGGTGGCCGCCGCCGATGAGGCCGCCACTGGGGTTGATCGGCAGTCGTCCGCCGATCTCGATGTCGCCGTTCTCGATCGCCTTCCAGGACTCGCCCGGCTCGGTCAGGCCGATGTGGTCGATCGCGATGTACTCGCTCGGGGTGAAGCAGTCGTGGGTCTCGAGCGCGTCGAGGTCGTCCAGTCCGATCTGGGCGCGGTCGAACGCGTCGTGCACGGCGCGGCGCAGGTGCGGCATGACGTAGGGCTGGTCGGCGGCGCGGTCGAGCTTCTGCTGCAGGCCCAGGCCCACGGTCTGGTGACCCCAGCCGGCCATCCGCGCCAGCGGGCGCAGGTCGGGGTGGCGCACGAGGAACGCGTCGGAGACGAGCACGATGCCCGAGCCGCCGTCGGTGATCTGGCTGCAGTCGAAGCGGCGCACGCGGCCGTCGACCGGCGGGTTGAGCGCGGGGTCGCCGGCCGGACCGAGGTCGGGCACGTCCCAGCCGCGCGTCTGTGCGTTGGGGTTGAGCTTGGCGTTCGCGAAGTTGATCTCGGCGATGCGGCTCAGGTGCTGCTGGTCGATGCCGTAGCGGCGGTCGTACTCGTCGGCGACCTTGCTGAACATGTAGGGCCACATGAAGGTGGCGTCGTCGCCCTCGTGGCCGGCCCAGGCGGCGGCACCGAGGTGATGGGCGGCCTGGTCGCCGCTGACCGTCTTCTCCAGCTCGACGCCGACGACGAGCGCCGAGTCGTAGTTGCCGGCGCGCAGGTCGGCCATCGCGGCCAGGACGGCGATGCTGCCCGAGGCGCAGGCGGCCTCGTGACGCGAGGAGGGGACGCCCCACAGGCCGTCGTTGACCGTGGCCGGCATCGCGCCGAGCTGGCCCTGTCCGGCGAACAGCTGGCCGAAGGCGTTGCCCACGTGAACGACGCCGATCTCCTCGGCGTCGACGCCCGAGGCGGCCAGGGTGCCGTCGACGACCTCGGTCGCGAGATCGGCGAAGTCCTTGCCCTCGCGGGTCAGGTTGCGGGCGAAGTCGGTCTGGTACCCACCGAGGATCCAGACGTTCGACGGCTTGGACATGATCCACCTCTTCTTCCACGCGCGCTCACGCGTCGTTCACGATACTACACTTATCAGAGTTGCTGGGGAAGCGGGAAGAATCCCGTCTCGGAGGTCAGTTCGGCGCGACCGTCCCGTAATCGGCGCGCCACGGCGTCGCGATCGGCCGGATCATGACGCCCGGCTCCGCCGCCACGACATGCGGCACCGCATTGATCACCTGGCCGGCGACGGCGTACTGCTCGGCGCCCATGCGACTGCGGTCGTCGGGGTGCTTCTCCACCTCCATCGCGATCTTCACGCCGGGATGGCCCGTGACGGTCACGCGCCACAGCGGCGGCTCGGGCTCGGGCAGGAACGCGGTCTCCACGAACCAGTGGATCGACATCGTGATCCGTCGCTCGCCAGCGACGATCCCGTGCCAGCGCCAGTTCGTGTGCCCGACGGTCCCCTGCGGGATCACGCCGGCGGCGATCTCGAGGTCGGACTGGGCCGGGTGGCAGACGTGGTCGCTGACGATCTCGTCCAGCTCCAGGCCGAGGTGGTGGGCCATCGCCCCGACGACCTCCTCGAACATCCCGTTGAGCGAGCCGACGGGCCCCCACGAGGGGTCGTTCGGGTCGTGCGCACCCAGCCCGGCGCCGAAGCCGAGCGAGCCGAAGAGGTACTCGGGGTCCTGCACCAGGCGCGCGTCGGCCATCTCGACGACCTCGACGTGGTCCACCGACGCGCACACGCCCGTGGCCAGGACCGCGACCTGCTCGCCGATGAAGCCCGGATTCAGGCCGACGCCCATGAGCGTCGCGCCGCCGCGCTCGGCGGCCTTGCGCAGCCGGTCGAGCCGCTCGCCGGCGTGGACGAGCGGGTCGGTGTAGCCGTTGATGCTCAGCACGTTCTTGCCCGACTCGAGCAGGGCGACGATGTCGTCGTCGTGCGAGCCGTAGGGCCCGATCCGGCCGGCGTGGACCACGACGTCGGCGTCGAGCGCGAGGATCTCGTCGACGTCGGAGGTCGCCAGCACGCCGGTCGCGTCACGGCGGGCGAGGTCGCCCACGTCGCGGCCGGCCTTCGCCTCGCCGTAGACGTACGTGCCCACGACGTCGATGCCCGGGTGGTCGAGCATCGTCCGCAGGATCGCGGTGCCCATGGCGCCGGTCGCCCACTGCACCACCCGGTAGGTCATGCCAGGCCCTCCACGACGAGGGCCATCGAGACGCCGAGGGCGGCGGGGATGACGAGCAGCGCGTACCCGCCGCCGCGGCGCTCGAGCAGGTCGAGAGCGTTGGCCAGCAGGATGCCGCCGCTCGCGGCGAGCGGGTGGCCCACCGAGACGGCGCCGCCCTGGACGTTGACCCGCTCGGGGTCGATGCCGAGCTCGCGGGTCAGCAGCAGGGGGGTGACCGAGAAGGACTCGTTGAACTCCGCGACCGCGACGTCCTCGACGCCGATGCCGGCACGCTCGAGGGCGAGGCGCGCGGCGGCCACGGTGCCGTCGAGGCCGGGCGAGCGCACGGCCGTGTGCGCCCACGAGGCGATGCGGCCACGGGGCGCGCGACCCAGCACGTCCTGCGCGGCGGCCGAGCCGATCACCGCGGCGGAGGCGCCGTCGCACAGCTGCGGTGCGGTGCCGACGGTGTGCAGGCCCTCGGCGGGGCGGGTGAAGCCGGGGAACCGGTCCTCGACGCGCGACCACAGCGGGTCCTCGCCGAACAGCGGCGCGAGCGCACCGAGGGACTCGGCGGTGGTGTCGCTCCGCGCGCCCTCGTCGGCCTTGAGGATCGTCGCGCCGTCCACGGTGACGGGGACGATCGAGTCCCACGAGGCCGCGGCCGAGCGCTGGTGCGAGCGGACCGCCCACGCGTCGAGATCGGCGCGGGAGAAGCCGTGCTGCGCGGCGGTGAGGTCGGCCGAGACGCCGATCGTGACGAAGCCGGTGGTCGCGCCGACGCCGGGATCGAACGCGAAGGCGGGCCGGTCGCTCATCATCGGCACGCGCGACATCGACTCGGCGCCGCCGGCCACGACGACGTCGAGCATCCCCGACCGGACCTGCGCCGAGGCCGTCGCGAGCGCGTCGAGGCCCGAGCAGCACATCCGCGAGACGACGCCGGCGGGCGTGGAGTCGGGCCAGCCGGCCGCCATGACGGCGACGCGGGCGAGGTCGGCCGCCTGCTCGCCGTGGGCCGTGCTGACGCCGAGGACGACGTCCTGGACCGCGTCGGCGGGCACGCCACGGGACTCGATCTCGCGCAGCAGCTGGGCCGCCAGCTCGTGGGCGGGCACCTCGGCGAGCGTTCCGCCGTCGCGACGCACGCGGCCACGCGGCGTCCTCACCGCCTCGTAGACGAAGGCCTCGGTCATCGCACCCACCTGTCCCTGATCGTGCCGCCCGGCGCGAGCACGCTCGGGACGTTACTCCATTAACCAGAGTGACTCAAGCCACGAAGGTGCGCCATCTCGTCCAAGCGCGCCTAGGATGCCCGGGTGACCATCCGTGGCTACTCCCCCGCCGAGCCCGAGTGGACCGGTGCGCCCAACGCCCTGTCCCGCGGCTTCGGCGTGCTCGGGGACGAGTGGACCCTCTTCCTGCTGCGCTTCGCCCTCCTGGGCTGTCGCCGGTACACCGAGTTCTCGAGCCGGATGCCGATCTCGCACGCCGTGCTGAGCGGTCGCCTCGACGCGCTGGTCCGCGCGGGGCTGATGGAGCGGCACGAGTACCAGCAGCGCCCACCGCGGGCCGAGTACGTGCTGACCGACTCCGGTCGCGCGACGTGGCCGATCCTCGCGGCGATCTGGGGCTGGGAGCGCACGTGGGTCGACCAGCACTCCTACGAGACCCCGCCGATGCGGCACATCACGTGCGGGAACGAGATCACCCCCGTCCTGGCCTGCCGCGAGTGCCACCAGCCCGTCACGGTCCAGGACCTCGACACGGCGTGGGGGCCCTCGGGCGGCTGGCGCAGCTCGGTCCCCGAGGTCGCCACGCGGCGCCGCTCCTCCACCCGCGGCACCGCCGTGGGGCACACGTTCTACCCCGACACGATGGCGATCTTCGGCAACCGCTGGTCGTGGGCGCTGATGGGTGCGGCGCTGCTCGGCGTCCGCCGCTTCGGCGAGTTCGAGTCGGCCCTCGGCCTGCCGCCGTCGCTGCTCTCGGGCCGGCTCAGCACGCTGCGCGAGCACGGCATCCTCGAGCAGGTCACGGGCGACTCCGCCGAGCGTCCCGAGTACCGCCTGACGAAGAAGGGCCTGGCGTTCTTCCCCGTCATCGCCATGACGATCGGCTGGGCCGAGCGCTGGTTCGACACCGGCGAGGGCCCGGCTCTCGTGCAGACCCACCGCGCGTGCGGCTCGGTCTTCCACGGCGTCCTCGTGTGCGACCACTGCGGCGAGGACCTCCGCGGCACCAGCATCGACCTGGCGGAGGTCGCCGCCGAGGAGTGACTCCCCGGCGGCGCCCAACCTCACTTCAACGTGACGCCCAGCAGCTTCGGCTTGCCCAGGAGGTTGCTCTCGAAGCCCTCGACGTTCTCGCCGAGACCCGTGAGGGAGTGCTGGAACACGATCGGGATGATCGGCATGTCCTCGACGACCGCCTCGGAGGCCTTGTCGAGCGCCTTCTTGCGGTCCTCCTGCGTCGTGGCCACGGCGTCCTCGGCGAGCGCCTCCTCGATGCCGGGCGTCGACTGCTTCGAGGTGTTGAAGTACGCCTCCTTCGTGAACATCAGCCGGTACGTCAGCGCCGGGTCGGGGCGGCCCGTCCACGCCGCGAAGAACGCCGGCGTCTTCACGTCGTTGAAGTAGTCGCTGTTGGCCTGGTTGACCTCGCGCGGGACCAGGTTGGCGGTCACGCCGATCTCGGACCACTGCTGCTTGAGGATCTCCCCGACGCGGGTCGAGGTCGAGTCGGCGTAGAGCAGCATGTCGAACGACAGTCCCTCGGCGCCGGCCTCGGCGATCAGCTTCTTCGCCTCGTCCACGTCGTAGTCGAGCTGCGCCTTCTCCGAGGGCTCGGCCCAGTAGCCGTCGGGCAGGAAGCCGCGCGGCTTGGTGCCGAGGCCGAAGTACGCGCTCTTGAGCAGCTGGTCACGGTCCATCGCCAGGCTCAGGGCACGGCGCACGCGCGGGTCGCCGAGCTCCTCGGAGGCGCGGTTCGTGTAGATCATCCAGGTCCACATCCGCGGCTGCTCGTGCAGCGTGAGCTTGTCGTCGTCCTGGATCGACTCGGCGTCCGCCGGCACGATGTCCCAGGCGATGTCCTGCTGGCCGGAGCGCAGCGAGGTCGCGCGGGTCTTGGGCTCGGGCATCACCCGGATGACGACCTTGTCGACGCGCTCCACGTCCTCGTCCCAGTAGTCGTCGAACTTCTCGTAGGTCATCGACGTGCCGCGCTTCCAGTCGACGAACTTCCAGCCGCCCGCGCCCACGGGGTTCGTGCTGAGGTCGCCGCCGGCGGCCTCGGCGGCCTGGGGCGAGACCATCATCCCGGCGCGATCGGCCAGCGTCATGACGAGCGCCGAGTTCGGCTGGGTCAGGTTGAGCTTCACCGTCAGGTCGTCGACGACCTCCACGGACTCGATCGACTCGACGTCGGCGGCGATGTTCGAGCCCTCGGCCGCGGCCCGCTCCAGGTTGTACTTGACCGCCTCGGCGTCCAGCGGCGCTCCGTCGTGGAAGGTCACGCCCTCGCGCAGCTTGAGGACCAGCGCGGTCGGCGTCTCGTACTCCCACGACTCGGCCAGCCCGGGCTGCGGCTGCAGGTCCTCGTCGAACGAGACGAGGGTGTCGTAGAGCGGGTAGAGCATCTGGTGGTCGCCGCCGGAGTTGCCGCGGATCGGGTCCATCGAGGAGATGTCCGCCTGGGTCGCGACGCGCAGCGTCCCGCCGTCTCCCCCGTCCGATCCTCCGCCTCCACAGGCACTGACCGCGACGAGCATGGCGGCCGCCAGGCCCACCCTGATCCGGGACGACATCCTCATGAGCTGGCTCCTTCTGATCGCGCGTTCAGGCTGTGTGCCGACGACCCTAGAGACGGAAATCACATTGAGCAAGGGCACATTTCGCGATCGGACCGCTCCCGCCTCCTCCTGCCAGCCCTCAGGACTGAACGATCGTTCACTGCGTTTGCCCGGTGATTCCAAGGGACGGCCCAGCGGTTGACCGGACGTGACCTACGTCATATCGTCGAGATGAAACTTGCGTCAAGTTCAAGTTCGCAGCGCGACGAGAGGTGCATGTCCCGTGACGATGTCGGAGCAGTTCCACCGGGAGATCGACGACTATCTGAACGCCCTGCGGCAGCGCCGGCGCGAGGCCTGGCCGGAGGTCGGCGAGCCGACCATCGACTACCCGTTCGGCGAGTCGACCGTCACGCACTACCTGCGTTCCTGGGCCGCGAGCCAGCCCGACCACGCCGCGATCGTCTACCACGGCCGCACCGTCACCTACGCCGAGCTGGACGCGGCGAGCGACCGCGTCGCCGCCTACCTCGCCCACCGCGGCTTCGCGCCCGGCGACCGGGCCGCCGTGATGATGCCGAACTGCCCGCAGTTCGTCATCGCCTTCTTCGCGATCCTGAAGTCCGGCGGCGTCCACGTGCCCGTCAACCCGATGTTCCGGCGCGAGGAGATCAACTACGAGCTGCTCGACTCCGGGGCCACGGTCGCGTTCGTCCTCGACGAGGTCGCCGACGAGTTCCGGGCCGGGGCCGAGGGCAGCGCCGTCGGCGAGACCATCGCCTCGGCCCACACCGACTTCCTCCCCGACGGCGCCGCGCTCCCCCGCGGCATGGACGCGGACGTGCCGGTCGCCGAGGGCACCACGCGGTTCACCACGATCCTCGAGCGGGACGACCTGCCGGTGCCCACCGATCCCGACGACCCGCACGCGCTCGCCGCGCTGAACTACACGGGCGGCACCACCGGCATGCCGAAGGGCTGCGAGCACACCCAGTTCGACATGCTCTACACCGCGATGAGCGGCGGCCAGCTCGGGTTCGGCGGTGGCCCCGACACCGTGAGTCTGGTCTTCGTCCCCGTGTTCTGGATCGCCGGCGAGGACGCCTTCCTGGTCTCGCTGATGACCGGTGGCACGTGCGTCCTGCACTACCGGTGGGACGCCGACGAGGTGCTGCGGTCGATCCACGAGCACCGCGTCACCGCGATGGCGGGAACCGTGGACAGCTACCTCGAGCTGCTCGACAAGGCCCGGGGCTCCGAGTATTCGCTGTCCTCACTGCGGGCGCCGGTCACCATGTCGTTCGTCACGAAGCTGACGGTCGAGATCCGCGAGCGCTGGGCCCGCGAGACCGGGGCGCCCGGGGTCATCCGCGAGAGCTCCTACGGCATGACCGAGGACCACACGCTGGACACGTTCACGCTCGGGCTGCAGAAGGACGACGCCGACCTCACGGGCCGCCCGGGCTTCACCGGACTGCCCATGCCCGGCACCGACGTCGCGATCGTCGGCTTCGACACGGGCGAGCTGCTGCCCGTGGGCGAGGAGGGCCAGATCATCGTGCGCTCCCCCAGCATGATGCGCGGGTACCACCACCGGGCCGAGGCGACCGCGACCACACTGCGCGACGGCTGGCTCCACACCGGCGACATCGGCACGATCGACGAGACCGGCGCGCTGCACTACCTCGGGCGCACGAAGGAGATGCTGAAGGTCAACGGCATGAGCGTCTTCCCGTCCGAGCTCGAGCACCTCTTCAGCCGGCACCCGAAGGTCGCGGCCGCCGGAGTGATCGGCGTGCCCGACGCGAGGAAGGGCCAGGTGCCCGTGGCGTACCTCCAGCTCGTGCCGGGCGCCGAGGCGACCGCCGACGAGATGCTGGCGTGGTGCCGCGACCACATGGCCACCTACAAGATCCCGCGCGTGGAGATCATCGACCAGATGCCGCTCGCGCCCACCGGCAAGGTGTCGAAGGTCGGGCTGGAGAAGCTGGCCGCCGCGGTCCCGGTCCACTGAGCGCGATGACCACGCCCGCCGCCCTGTCGGGGATCCGCGTCCTCGAGCTCACGCACGCCATCGCCGGCCCACAGACCGGCCAGATCCTCGCCGACCACGGCGCCGACGTCATCAAGGTCGAGCCGCCAGGCGGCGAGCTGGCCCGCGACGCGATGCCGTCGGTCGACGGCGACAGCACGTACTTCGCCGCGCAGAACCGCGGGAAGCGCAGCATCGTGATCGACCTGAAGGACCCGGACGGCCTGGCGACCTTCCTGCGGCTCGTCGAGACGTCCGACGTCGTCCTCACCAACTACAGCGCGCGGGTGCCCGAGCGACTCGGCTGGGGCTTCGAGGCGCTCAAGGCCGTCAACCCGTCGATCATCATGGTGCACATCACGGGCTTCGGGACGGCGAGCCCCGACCGTGACCTGCTCGCCTTCGACGGCATCATCCAGGGCATGAGCGGCATCCCCCAGATGACGGGTCCCGCCGACGGCGAGCCCACCTTCGTGGCGCCGTTCGTCGCCGACCACCTGGCCGCCTACCGGTCCACGATGTCGATCCTCATGGCGCTGCGGGTGCGCGACGTCCACCCCGAGGCCCAGTTCGTCGACGTCAACATGCTCTCCTCCTACATGGGCGTGCTCGCGCACGACGTGGACGAGTCGCTCGAGGGACGCCCCTACCAGCGCGACGGCAACCGGGTGCCGGTGTCGATCTCCAACACGTGGGCCGCCCGCGGCGGCCACGTCCACCTCTCCCCCGTCGGCGACGAGAAGTGGCCGCGGTTCTGTCGCGCCATCGGCCGCGCGGACTGGGCCGAGTCGCTCTCGTACGAGGACGCGGTGCTGGTCGCGCGTGACGAGGTCGACGAGGTCGTCGGAGCGTGGTGCCGCGACCGCGAGCGCGACGAGATCCTGGCGCAGATGCGCGAGCTCGGGATCCCCTGCGGGCCGGTGCGCGGACTGACCGAGGCGGTGCGCCACCTCGACGAGCGCGAGGACGAGAGCGTCGTGCGGGTCACCTCCCCCGCGGGTCGCACCGTCGCCGTGCCGGGACCGCTCACGACGGTCGGTCTCGCCGACGGGCCGCGGCGGCTGCGGGTGCCGCGCGTGGGCGAGCACGACGAGGAGGTCCTGGCCGAGCTCCGTGCCGACGCCACGCCCTCCTGAGCCGCACGCGTTTGTCACCCCGCCGAGCGGACGCCTAGCATTCCTGCACGCGTCCTCGGTCCCCGTGACGCGACCGAGACGGAGTGACGATTGACCACGCGAGCCACCGGCGACCCCACCCACGACGCGATGCGGGTGGCGGGCTTCTGGCAGCCGCGGGCGCAGGGCGCGACGCACCGGATCCTCGTCGGCGCCTGCCTGTCGTTCCACGAACTGGGCTACCACGGTGCGTCCACCCGTGCGATCGCCCAGCGGGCGCAGCTGAGCCCCGGCACCATCTACACGCACTTCGCGAACAAGGAGGACCTGTTCTTCCGGATCGTCCTGGACAGCCACGCCGCGTCGCTGGAGTCGCTGACGCAGGCGGTCGCGCTCGGCTCCGACCCGGCCGAGCGACTGCGCCTCTTCATGGCCGCCTACGCGTCCTGGCACGCCGAGTGGAGCGTCATCGCGCGCCCGGTCCACCACGACCTGCAGGTGCTGACCGACGACCACTTCCAGAAGGTCGTCGACGTCCGGCGCGCCACGATCGCGGTGCTCGACGAGATCCTCGAGGCCGGGATCGAGCAGGGCGTCTTCTCCATCGCCGACCTGCCCGGCACGCGGCGGCTGCTCATGTCGGCGTGCATCGACGTGTGCCGCTGGTACGTCGAGGGTGGCGAGCGGTCGCCGTCCTCGATCGGCCTGCAGTACTCCGCCCTCGCCCTGAAGTTCGTCGGGTCCTGAGTCAGCGGGTGAGGGTGAACCCGTCGAGGGTCCTCCCGACCTTGATCGCGGGGCGCGCGCCCTTCCCACGGTGGCCCACGACCGCGCGCACCTTCAGCTGCGTCGGCGACACGCTGATCACCTGGTAGGTCGAGGTCCGGTAGGCCGCCTTCACGCGCGTGGCGCCGCCGGCCCTCCAGTCCCGGATCGAGGAGTCGTAGTACTTCGGTCCGCTGACGGACGCGAGGTAGGTGACCCCGGCCTTGCGTCCGCGAGCGTAGGAGTGGTCGTGGCCGGAGAGCACGAGGTCGGCGTCGTACCGCTCCAGCGTCGGCAGGAACCACTTCCGCATCTCGGTGTTCCTCCGGTCGCCCACCGACGCGAACGGGCCCGAGTGCATGAGGACGATCGACCACGTCCGCGGGTTCGTGCGCAGCGCGTGGGCGAGGAACGACCGCTGGCGCCGCAGGTCGGACCCGAACGTGTCCAGCACGATGATCCGGGCCGGGCCCTGGTCGAGGAAGAACCACGTGCGGCGCTGGTCGGTGAAGCCGTTCGACGGGAACTGGAAGTAGGAGCGGAAGCCGCGGCCCGCTCCGGACCGGCACGAGGACCTCACCCGGCACTGCTCGTGGTTGCCGATCGACGAGACCCAGCTGCGCCACTGCCCCGCCGGGGAGAGGGCCTCGTGCAGCTCGCTCCACTCACGCCCGACCCAGGGCTTGTTCACGACGTCGCCGGCCTGGAGCAGCAGCCGCGCGTCGGGGAAGCGCTCGGTCGCGGCCTCGATGATGCGGTCGGGCGGCCCGTCGTTGTCGACCTGCGTGTCGCCGAACTGCAGCATCCGGAACGCGCGGTTCGCGGGACCCGCGGTGGTGAACGCGCGCCAGCGGGTCGCGACGCCCCGGCCGACCACCCGGTAGCGGTAGCGCGTGGACGGCTCGAGACCCGAGAGCGCCACGACGTAGCGGTACTGGCGGCTGCCGGCCGTGCGCTCGGTCGTGCCGAGCTTGCGCCGCGCGGGCACGGTGCGCGTGATCCCGTCGGGCCCGACCGCGACCACCCGCTGGCCGCTCGCGGCGACGGGCCGGCTCCACGACACGTACTGCGATCGCGACGGGTCGGCGGTGGGGGTGAGCAGGAGCCGATGGATCCCCGAGCTCGCGGCGGAGGCCACGGGGACCGCCGGCAGCACCGACGTCGCCAGTGCGGCCGCGACGAACGCGGTCACGATGCGCACTCCTCCACGGTAGGCGCTTTCCGCCGGGACGACAGCCGGGCCGGGTGGCGGACGACGCCCCGCTACCGTGGTGGGGTGCGCATGCGGATCGACCTGGCCTACGACGGAACCGAGTTCAGGGGCTGGGCGACCCAGCCGGGGCTGCGCACGGTGCAGGGCGAGCTCGAGTCCGCGCTCGGCACGGTCCTGCGGCTGCCCGAGCCGCCGCGGCTGACCGTCGCGGGTCGCACCGACGCCGGCGTCCACGCGCGCGGCCAGGTGGCCCACGTCGACGTCGACAGCCACCCGGGCGTCCTCGAGCGGCGGCTGCGCCGCATCGTGCCCGACGACATCCGCATCCTGCGCGTCACCGAGGCGCCCGAGCACTTCGACGCCCGGTTCGCGGCGATCGAGCGCCGCTACGTCTACCGGATGACCGACCACCCCGCCGGGCCCGACCCGATGCAGCGGCGCATGGTCGCCGCGGCACCGCGCCCGCTCGACGTCGACCTCATGAACCAGGCCGCGCAGCACCTGCTCGGCGAGCACGACTTCGCCTCGTTCTGCAAGCAGCGCGAGGGCGCCACGACGATCCGCAACCTGCTCACGCTGCGCACCGTCCGCGGCGGCGAGACGATCGCCACCACGGTGCGCGCCGACGCCTTCTGCCACTCGATGGTGCGCTCGCTCATGGGCTGCCTCGTGGCCGTCGGCGAGCGCCGGTACGCGCCCGAGTTCGCGGCCGAGATCCTCGCCGCGCAGGAGCGCGACCCGCGCGTCAAGGTCATGCCGGCCCACGGCCTGGTGCTGGAGGAGGTCGTCTACCCCGCCGACGACCAGCTCGCGGCCCGCGTCGAGGAGTCGCGCCGCCGCCGGGACGAGTGATGGCCCGCCTGACCAGCGCCGGACTGTTGCTGCACCGGGTGCGCGACGGCCGCCGCGAGGTCCTGCTCGGACACCTCGGCGGGCCGTTCTGGGCGAAGCGCCACGAGCGTGCCTGGTCGATCCCGAAGGGCGTCCTCGAGGACGGCGAGTCGCCCGAGGAGGCCGCCCGACGCGAGTTCCTCGAGGAGCTCGGCGTCCCCGTGCCCGAGGGTCCTTGGACGGACCTCGGCAGCGTGCGGCAGTCCCGCAAGGACGTCCTCGTGTGGGCCGTCGAGGCCGACCTCGACCCCGCGACGGTCGTGCCCGGGACGTTCGACCTCGAGTGGCCGCCCGGCTCCGGAAAGATGCAGGCCTTCCCCGAGCTCGACCGCGTCCAGTGGTTCGGCCTCGACGAGGCCGCCGAGCTCGTCGTCGCCGCCCAGGCCGCCTTCCTCGACCGCCTGCCCGACTGAATGCCCTCGCTCACCCGACCCTCCGCTGTCCGCCCGCGGGCGTACCGTGGCCCCATGGACTGGGACGAGGTCGAGGCGTTCCTGCTGGAGTTCCCCGACACCGAGGCGAGCCTCTCGTGGGGCATGCCCGGGGTGAAGACCGGCGGCAAGCTGGTGGCGTGGTGGCGCGACCGAGACGACTCCCCCGGCGCCCTGGCGTTCAAGGTCGATCGCGACGAGCTCGAGGCGCTGGTCGAGGACGAGTCCACGCCCTACTTCACGATCGAGCACTTCCGGAAGTTCGACACGAACGCCGTGCTGGTGCGCCCCGGCGAGGCCGACCCGGCCGAGCTGCGCGAGCTGCTCACCGAGGCGTGGCGGGCCACCGCGAAGCCCACGGTCCTGAAGGCCTGGCTCGCCGAGCAGGGAGACGCATGAGCCACTACTTCGACCGCGCGCCCGTCACCGACGACGAGCGGCGCACGATCTCGGTCGAGGTCTGGGGTCGCCGCCGCGACTTCGTGACCTCCACGGGCGTCTTCTCGGGCGACTCCCTCGACAAGGCCACCGCGATCCTGCTGGCGGAGAGCGATCCGCCGCCGACGGGCTCCACGGTGCTCGACCTCGGTTGCGGCTGGGGCCCGATCGCGTGCTCGCTGGCGGCCGAGGGCAGCACCGTGTGGGCCGTCGACGTGAACGAGCGGGCGCTCGCGCTCACGGCCGAGAACGCGCGCGGCCTCGAGGTGCACCCGGCCCTGCCCGAGGACGTGCCGGCCGACCTCACGTTCGACGCGATCTGGTCGAACCCGCCGATCCGCATCGGCAAGGAGGCCCTGCACGAGCTGCTGCTCACGTGGCTGCCGCGGCTGCGCCCCGGCGGCGAGGCGCGCCTCGTCGTCGGCAGGAACCTCGGCGCCGACTCGCTCCAGCGCTGGCTCACCGAGCACGGTCATCCCACCGAGCGCGTCGCCAGCAGCAAGGGCTTCCGCGTCCTGTCCGTCCGCGGCTGACGGCGCCGATCGAGACTCAGCGCACGGCGGCCGAGGTCATCCGGCCGACGATGCCGGTGTCGTGCGTCGCCCCGACGAACTCCGGCTCGGCCAGGACCCGGCGCAGGAACTCCACGTTCGAGCCCGGCCCGACGATCGTCGTGCGGTCCATCGCGTCGCGGGCCCGCTCGAGCGCCTCGTCGCGGTCGCGACCCCAGACGATGACCTTGGCCAGCAGCGGGTCGAAGAAGGGCGTCACCTTCGTGCCGGGCGCGTAGCCGGAGTCCACGCGGACTCCCTCGCCCGAGGGCATCTCCCACGTCTCGATCGCGCCGGGGCGCGGCAGGAAGCGCTCGGAGTCCTCGGCGTACAGCCTCACCTCGATCGCATGGCCGCGCGGCTCGGCGTGGAACGCCGGCACCGTGGAGTCGCCCGACGCGATGCGCAGCTGCCAGGCCACGAGGTCGACGTCGTGGACCGCCTCGGTCACGGGGTGCTCCACCTGCAGACGCGTGTTCATCTCGAGGAAGTAGGACTCGCCCGAGTCGAGGTCGTGGATGAACTCGATCGTGCCGGCGCCGACGTAGCCGACGGCCTCGGTCAGCGCAGCGGCCCGCTCCAGCAGGCTCGCGCGGGACGCCGCGTCGAGCGCCGGGGAGGGCGCCTCCTCGACCACCTTCTGGTGGCGGCGCTGCACCGAGCAGTCGCGCTCGGACAGGGCGACGGCGCGCCCGTCGGGCAGGCCCATGACCTGCACCTCGATGTGGCGCGAGCGCTCGAGGTAGCGCTCGACGATGACCCGCCGGTCGCCGAACACGGACCCGGCGCGGCTCGTCACGGTCTCGAACGCGGCGTCGAGGGCATCCGCGTCGCGCACGACGGACATGCCGATGCCGCCGCCACCGGCGACGGCCTTGAGCATCACGGGGTATCCCGCCGCGTCGGCGGCCGCGCGGGCCTCCTCCACGGTCTCGACCGCGCCGTCCGAGCCGGGGGCGACCGACAGGCCAGCCCGCACCGCGGCGGCGCGGGCGCCGGCCTTGTCGCCCATCAGCTCGATGACGTCGGGCGACGGACCGACGAAGACCATGCCAGCGGCCTCCACGGCTCGGGCGAACGCCGCCTTCTCCGACAGGAAGCCGTAGCCCGGGTGCACCAGTTCGGCGCCGGCCGAGCGTGCTGCCGCGACCATCGCCTCGACGTCGCCGAAGTCGCGAGGCCCGGACAGCTCCACCGTGATGTCGGCAGCGCCCACGTAGGGCAGGTCGGCGTCGACCTCGGGGAACGCGACCGCGCCCCGGTGGCCCTGCTCGCGGACCGTGCGCAGGATGCGCGCGGCGATCTCGCCGCGGTTGGCGATGAACACGACGGACATGAGCTCACTTCCGCTTCGGGTCGAGGAGTCGCTGAATCTCGTCGCCGATGATGTTGAACGCGAACACCGTGGCGGCGATGGCGATGCCGGGGATGAAGATCTGCATCGGCGCCTGGTCCAGGAACGTGTAGGCGCGCGAGAGCACGGCGCCCCACGAGGCGGTCGGCGGCTGCACGCCCAGCTGCAGGAAGCTCAGGCTGGCCTCGGCGATCAGGGCGAAGCCCATGAGCACCGCGACCTGGACGAGGATCGGCTGGATGATGTTGGGCAGCACGTGCGGCAGCACCATGCGTCGCAGTCCGCGCGCACCGAACGACTTCGCGGCCTCGATGTAGGTCTCGGACCGGATCGCCATGGTCTGGGCTCTGGCCAGCCGCAGGATCGCCGGTGACATCACGATGCCGACCGAGATCATCGCGGTGGTGATGTCGGGCCCCATCGTCGCGGTGATGCCGATCGCCAGCACGATCGCCGGGAAGGACATGACCGCGTCGACGACGCGCATGACGATGAGGTCGGTGGCTCCGCTGAGCCAGCCGGCGGCGATGCCCAGCGGCAGGCCGATCACGACCGAGATCGCGACGGCGAGGAGCGCCGCCAGCACCGAGACGCGGGTGCCGTAGAGCATCCGGCTGAACACGTCACGGCCGAGGTCGTCGGTGCCGAGCCAGTGGTCGCCGCTCATCGGCAGCAGGATCGCGTTGAGGTCCTGCTTGTTCGGGTCGTAGGGCGCCAGGAAGTTGGCGAACAGCACGACGATCAGGACGAGCAGCAGGATCGCGTAGCTCACGCCGACCGAGAGGCGGCCGGCCTTGCGGGCCCGGCGCGTGGGCGTGGGGTTGCCCGCGGCCAGGTTGGCGGTGGTGTCGACAGCGGTCATCAGGAGATCCTCGGGTCGAGCAGACGGTACGAGACGTCGACGATGAGGTTCGTCAACAGGACGATCACGGCGGCGACGAACACGACCGCCTGGATCACGCCGTAGTCACGCTGGTTGGTCGCCTCGACGGCGAGCGAGCCGATGCCGGACAGGCCGAACACGGCCTCGACGACGACGGCGCCACCGATGAGTCGCGACACCTGCAGGCCGATGATGGTGGCGAACGGCAGGCTCGAGTTCTTCAGCGCGTGCTTCCACACGATGCTGCGGTTGGACAGGCCCTTCGCGCGGTGGGTGCGCACGTAGTCGGTCGAGAGGCTCTCGACCATCGCGCTGCGCACCTGGCGACAGATCTCGGCGCCGCCGACCAGGCCCAGGGCGAGGGCCGGCAGCACGAGTCCCTTGAGCGCCTGGGCTGGGTCGTCCTGCAGACTCACGCCGCCCGGGCCGGGGAACCACCCCAGGTTCAGCGCGAAGACGATGATGAGCATCATGCCGAGCCAGAAGTTCGGGATCGCGATGCCGAACGTGGCGCCGGTGGTGAGGAAGCGGTCGAAGGTCGTGTCGACCTTCTGCGCGGCCCAGACGCCCGACGGCAGGCCGACCGCGACGGCCACGAAGAGCGCCATCGTCGTGAGGATCAGGGTCAGCGGCAGTCGCTGCATCACGAGCGCCGAGATCGACTCGCCGGTCTGGTACGAGGTGCCGAGGTCGCCGGTGAAGGCGCCGCCGATCCACGTCAGGTACTGCGTGATGAGCGACTGGTCGAGGCCGAGGTCCTGGCGGATGCGCTCGAGGTTCTCGGGGGTCGCGTACTCGCCGGCGATCGCCACGGCGGGGTCGCCGGGGATGAGCCGCTGGAGCATGAAGACGATCAGGGTCGCCAGGATGAGGGTGGGGATCGCCGAGAGGAGACAGGTGCCCACCACGCGCAGGATCCTCATGCCGACACCGTCTTCCCGATGCGCTCGCCGTAGAGCTCGTCCACGCGCAGGCAGGCCGACGAGTGACCGGGCAGCACCGGCAGCAGGTCGGGCTTGGTCTCGCGGCAGCGGTCCTGCGCGAACTGGCAGCGCGTGTTGAAGCGGCAGCCCGGCGGCGGGTTGAGCGGGCTGGGGATGTCGCCCTGCAGCGTGATGCGGCGCCCGACCGACGAGTCGTGCACGAGCGGCTGGGCCGAGAGCAGCGCCTCGCTGTAGGGGTGCAGCGCCTGGCCCACGAGCGACTCGGTCGAGGCGTTCTCGACGATGTTGCCCAGGTACATGACGTTGATGCGGTCGGCCAGGTAGCTGACCACCGACAGGTCGTGGCTGATGAACAGGACGGTGAGCTCGTACTCGGCCTTCAGGTCCTGCAGCAGGTTGAGGATCTCGGCCTGCAGGGCCACGTCGAGGGCGGCGACGGACTCGTCGCACACGAGCACCTTGGGATCGGTGACCAGGGCGCGCGCGATGTTCGCGCGCTGCTTCTGGCCGCCGCTCAGCTGGTGCGGGTAGCGCTTGAGCATCTGCGACGGCAGGCCGACGTCATCGAGGGCCTTCGCGGCGACCTGCTCGCGGTCCTTCTTGTCGCCGCGGCCCATGACGTCCATCGGCTCGCGCACGCTCTGCAGGATCGTGCGGCGCGGGTCGAGCGCGCTGTGCGGGTCCTGGAAGACCATCTGCACCGACTCCGAGAACGCCCGGCGCTGCTTGGCGTTGTACGTCGAGACGTCCTCGCCGCGCCAGCGCACCGTGCCGCCGCTGATCGGCACGAGGCCCATCGCGGCGCGCGCCACGGTGGACTTGCCCGAGCCGCTCTCGCCGATGAGGCCGAGCGTCTCGCCCTCCCGCAGCTCCAGCGTCACGCCGTCGACGGCGGTGACGTGACGCCGGCGGCCCACGGGGAACCGGACCGAGACGTCCTCGAGGGACAGCAGTGGTGTGGTCATGAGGCGACTCCTTCGAAGTCGAGCTCGGGGGAACGGATGCAGCGCACCTCGCGCAGGTCGGTCAGGGGAATGAGCTCCTGCGGCTGCGTGCACTCCTCGCGGGCGTACGGGCACCGCGGCCGGAACACGCAGCCCTCGACACGCTCCCCGGGCGGAGGGACACGTCCGGGAATCGTGGCCAGGCGCCCGCCGCGCGACTCCGTCGAGGGCAGCGCGGCGAGCAGGCCCGCCGTGTAGGGGTGGCCGGGCGACTTGAGCACCTGGTCGACCGGACCGCGCTCGACGATCCGGCCGGCGTACATCGTGATCATCCGGTCGCACGTCTCGGAGACGACCCCGAGGTCGTGCGTCACGAAGAGCACGGACATGCCGCGCTCCTTCGCGAGCGACTTGATCAGGTCCAGCAGCTGGGCCTGGATCGTGACGTCGACGGCCGTGGTGGGCTCGTCGGCGATGAGCAGCTTCGGGTCGCACGCCAGCGCGATCGCGATCATCACGCGCTGGCGCATGCCGCCGGACAGCTCGTGCGGGTAGGCGCGCAGGCGCGCCTTGGGGTCCGAGATGCCCACTGCGTCGAGCAGCGAGAGCGCCTCGGCCCGGGCGGCCGACTTGGCCATCCCGCGGCGGATCCGCAGGGTCTCCATGAGCTGGCTCCCGACCGTGAAGACGGGGTCCAGCGCCGTCATGGGCTCCTGGAACACCATCGCCATGGGGACGTCGCTGCGCGGGGTGCGCCGCTTCCCGTCCTCGTCCCACAGCGGCTTGCCGTCCAGGACCGCCCGCCCCGTGATGTGGGCGGTCTTGGGGTCGAGCAGGCCCATCAGGGCCAGGGAGGTGACGGTCTTGCCACTTCCGCTCTCGCCGACCAGTCCCACGATCTCGCCCTGTTCGATCGTCAGATCGACGTCGTGCAGGGCTTGGACGCGGATGTCGTCACGACCGAAATGGACCTGGAGTCCTTCGACCTCGAGCAAGGGCATGACCGTCACCTCCTTGATGTCCTCGGCTCAGCCGAGGGTGACCCCGATGAACTTCGGCTTGCCGAGCAGGTTGCCCTCGAAGCCCTTGACGTCGTCGCTCAGACCGACGATGGAGTTGCCGAACACGAGCGGGAAGAACGACGTGTCGGCGAAGACCGCCTCGGCGGCCTCGTCGAGGCCGGGCTTGCGCTCGGCGGGCTCGGTGGACTCGTCGGCCTTCTCCAGCGCGGCCTCGAGACCCGGGGTCCACTGGTCCGACGTGTTGAAGTAGCCGTCGGCCGAGAACAGCAGGCGGTACGTCATGGCCGGGTCGGGGCGACCCGTCCACTGCGACAGGTAGGCGGGCGTCTTGCGGTCGTTGAAGTAGTCGCTCGTGCCCTGGACGACCTCGAGCGGCTGGATGTCGACGTTGACGCCGACCTCGGACCACTGCTGCTTGAGGATCTCGGCGACGCGCACGGTGGCGGAGTCGGCGTTGACGATCATCGGGAACGACAGGTCGGTCTTGCCGGCCGCGGCGAGCAGCTTCTTGGCCTCGTCCGGGTCGTACTCGGACTTCACCGACTCCGGCGGAGCCGCCCAGTAGTCGCTCGGCAGGGCGCCGTTGGCGACCGAGCCACGACCGAAGTAGGCGCTCTTGAGGAGGGCCTCACGGTCGATGGCCAGCGAGAGGGCCTTGCGGACGTTCGGGTCGCCGAGCTCCTCGGAGTCGCGGTTCAGGTACACCTGGTTGACGTTGACGCGCGGGGTGTCGCTGACCTCGACGTTGTTGGCCTTCTCGAGGCCGTCGGCGTCCGAGGGCGAGACGTCCATGACGACGTCCTGCTGGCCCGAGCGCAGCGAGGTCACACGGGTCTTGGGGTCCGGCATGATGTTGAAGTTGATCGCCGAGACGCGCTCGGCGTCCTTGTCCCAGTAGTCCTCGTAGCGCTTCACCTTGATGACGGAGCCGCGCTTCCACTCGACGAACTCCCAGCCGCCGGCACCGACGGGCTTGGTGCTCAGGTCGCCACCGGCGGCCTCGGCCGCCTTGGGCGAGACCATCATGCCGGCGCGGTCGGCCAGCACGAGCAGCAGCGAGGCGTCGGGGCCGTTGAGCTTGTAGGTGACCGTGTACTCGTCGTCCGCGGTGACCGAGTCGACCGAGGCGAGGTCGGCCTGGATGTTGGAGCCCTCGCCCTTCGCGCGCTCGAAGTTGTAGACGACGGCCTCGGCGTTGAACGGCTCGCCGTCGTGGAACGTGACGCCCTCGCGCAGCTTCAGCGTGAGCTCGGTCGGGGACTTCTGCTCCCACGACTCGGCCAGGCCGGGCTGGGCCTCGAGGCCCTTGTCGTACGAGATGAGCGTGTCGTAGAGGGGGTAGATCAGCACGTGGTCCGTGCCCGCGTTGCCGCGGATCGGGTCGAGCGACGACGCGTCGGACACCGCCGCCACGCGCAGCGCGCGGTCGGAGTCGCCGGAGTCGTCGCCTCCGCCACCGCAGGCGGCGACGAAGGAGAGAAGCAGCGTCGCGACGACGGCTCCTCCGAGGGATCGAATCTTCATGATGCCTGTCCTTCCGTCCACTGCTTGCGCAGCTTGTACTTCTCGATCTTGTTGGTGGGGGTCCGGGGGATCTGTTCCACCGGGATCACGTCACGCGGCCGCATGAACTTCGGCATCGTGTCGAGACAGTGCTGCTCGATCGCGGCGCGATCGAACGTGTGGCCTTCGGCCACCTCCACGAAGGCGACGACGTCGTCCTCCTCGCCCTCGCCGCTGGGCACGGCGATGACCGCGGCCAGGGCGAGCGAGGGGTGCTTCACGAGCATCTCCTCGATGTGGAATCCCGAGATGTTCTCGCCGCGGACGCGGATGCGGTCGCCCATGCGGTCGATGTACGTGAAGACGCCGTCCTGGTCGCGCACGGCCGCGTCGCCGGTGTGGAACCACAGGTTCCGCCAGGCCTTGACGGTCGCCTCGGGCTTGGCGAGGTACTCCTCGTGGATGAGCGAGGGCAGCCGCGGACGCATCGCCAGCTGGCCGACCACGCCGTCGGCGCAGATGCGGTCGCGCTCGTCGAGGATCGCGACCTCGAGGAAGGGGGTGGGCTTGCCCATGATTCCCTTCGGCATCGGGTCGGTGCCCTGCAGGACGAGCAGGCCGTCGTCCTCGAACACCTGCCGCAGCTCGGCGTGCGTCAGCCCCCGGTAGAGGTCGTCCGGGGTGCCCTCCCCCGGGCCGGTCTGCTCGGTCAGGGTCACGAGCGGGTTGCCCGACTCGGACTGCCCGAACCCGGACGTCACGAAGTCGATGCCGAATCGCAGCGCGAAGTCGTGATGGTTGGCCGGCAGCGGCTGCATGTGCACCTTGTTGAGCGGGTTGCGACGGTCGTCGTCGCGCGGCTCGGCGTTGAGCAGCCACGGCGTCATGACGTCCAGCAGCACCGCGGTGGTGCACCCGGTCTCCTTGACGCGGCGCCAGAAGTCGTTGGGGCTGAAGCGGTCCCACAGGCTCACCGAGGCGCCGGTCCACAGCGCCCGCACGACGTTGAAGTGCGCGCCGCCGACGTGGTACATCGGCAGGTCGTTGTAGACGACGTCGTCGCGGGTCAGCGTGCGGCGGCCGACCCAGCAGTACTGGTTGACCCAGCGGTGCGACTGGACGACGCCCTTCGAGGGACCCGTGGTGCCCGACGTGTAGATGACGTTGGCCGGGTCGTCGAACTCGACGTGGACGGCCGGTCGTGGTGCCGGCTTGACCAGCTCGCCCAGCTCGCCGTCGCGCAGGCCGTCGATGACGACGACCTTCGGCGCGCAGCCCAGCCGGTCGCCGAGGGACGTGACGCGCTCGTGCATCGCGCGGTCGACGAACAGCACGGCGGGCGCGGTGTCGTTGAGCTGGTACGCCAGCAGGTCGCCGGTGTACTGGAAGTTCACCGGGGCGTAGACGGCACCGGCCTTCCACAGCGCGTACATCAGCACGGCCGACACCAGGGGCTGGGTCGTCAGGATGCTGACGCGCTCCCCCGGCTGCACGCCGAGCGCGGCGAGGTTGCCGGCGGCGTGGTCGGTGATCTCGGCGAACTCGGCGTAGGTGAAGCGCTCGCCCGTCTCGCCGTACAGGACGGCGAGGCGGTCGGCGTCGTGCTCCGCGTGGTGGTCGAGGGCGTCCACGGCCGTGGCGAAGTCGAACTCCAGGCGCGACTCGAGCTCGGCGGCGGACTGGTACGGAGCCATGTCAGGGCCTCGTTCCGAAGGACGGCGGACCGACCTGCTCGGGGATCACGCGGTAGGCGTCGCGCACCCAGCGGGTGAGCACCTCGCGCGAGCGGCGCGGGTCGATGAGGTCGGCGACGCCGTAGCGCTCGGCCGTGCGGAACGGCGAGCGGGCGGCCTCGAGTCGCTGGTGGATGTCGGCCATGAGCGCCTCGGGGTCGTCCGAGGCCTCGAGATCGGCGCGGTAGGCGGCCTCGACGCCGCCCTCGACGGGCAGCGAGCCCCAGTCACCCGAGGGCCAGGCCCACTGGCGGTTGAAGCGGTGGCGGTTGATCTGGCCGGCGCCGCCGACGCCGAACACCCGGCGCACGATGATCTCGGCCATCGGCACGCGGGCCTGGTAGGCCGCGACCACGGCGCGGGCGCCGCGACGGATCGAGGCCGACTTCTCGGCCTGCAGGCCGATCATCATGCCGGCCTGGTCGGTGAGGCTGACGATCGGCAGGTGGAACGTCTCGCACAGGTCGATCAGGCGGGTCAGCGCGTCGGCGCCGTTGGGCGTCATGGTGGCGCCCTTGTACGGGTCGGTGGCGACGACGCCGACCGGGTGTCCGTCGAGCCGGGCCAGGCCCGTGTAGACCGAGGCGCCGTAGCCGGCGTACTCGAAGTTCGAGCCGCCGTCGAAGATCGCGTCGAGGATCGTGCGCAGGCGGTAGGGCTGGCGACGGTTGCGCGGCACGACGTCGGCCAGGCCCTCGGCGCCTGTCGCGGGGGCGACGGCCTCGACGACCGGCGGCAGTCCGTGCACGCTCGACGGCAGGTAGGACAGGAAGTCGCGGACGGCCTGCAGCGCGGCCTTCTCGTCGGGGACGATCCGGTCGATCGCGCCGCTGCGGCGGTGCACGTCGGCGCCGCCGAGCTCCTCCTTGGTGAGGTTCTCGCCGGTGGCGTGCTTCACGACCGGCGGGCCGGCCACGAACATCTGCGAGATGCCCTCGATGAGGACGCTGAAGTGGCTCATCGCCACGCGACCGGCACCGAGACCCGCGACGGGGCCCATGCAGGCGGCCACGACGGGGACCAGCGAGAGGTTGTCGACGAGCGCGTCCCAGCCCGGGTTCGCGGGCACGTAGGTGTAGCCGGCGTCCTCGATCATCCGGACGCTGCCGCCACCGCCGGTGCCCTCGACGAGGCGGACCAGCGGCACGCGCAGCGCGCCCGCGAGGCGCTCGGAGTCGACCTGCTTCGCCATGATCGACGCGTCGGCGGCGCCGCCGCGGATCGTGAAGTCGTCGGCGCCGAGCGCGACGCGCCGGCCGTCGATCTCACCCAGGCCGAAGAGGAAGTTCGCGGGCATCACCGCAACGGTCGAGCCGTCCTCGGCGTACGTCGCGAAGCCGGCCATGCCGCCGATCTCCTCGAAGGAGTCGGCGTCGAGCAGATCGGTGATCCGCTCGCGCACGGTGCTGCGCCCGGCCTCGTGCTGGCGACGGATCTTGTCCTCGCCGCCGAGCAATTCGGCCAGCTGCTTCCGGCGCGAGATCTCGTCGATCTCGTCGGACCACACGTGGCTCACTGGTGCCCCTCACGTCGTCGGTGGCGGCTCGTGCCGCCTTCGTTCACACGCGACCTAAGCACTCGCTTAGGTCGTGCAGAATGCCAACGTAGGTGATCGGCGTCACAAAGGCAATGGGTAACTTGAATTCAGTTTCACATCGCGGAACGACACTGCCCGAGCCGGACGAACCGGCTCGGGCAGGAGGGGAAGGCGGCAGGATCAGTCGGCCAGGCGCGCCACGACGGCGCCCTCCTCGACGATATCTCCCTCGGAGAACAGGAGTTCTTCGACGCGACCGGCGCGCGTGGAGATCACCGGGATCTCCATCTTCATCGACTCGAGGATCACCAGGGGCTGACCCTCCTCGACCTCATCGCCGACGGCGACCTCCACCTTGAACACCGAAGCCGTCAGCTCGGCTCGCACATCGGTCATGAAAGTACCTTTCGACAGTCCTCAGGGCTTGGATGGAAACTAAGCATACGCTTATGCTGGGATTCGGAAAGAGGCCTGACGGATCACGCCTCCCGAAGGATGGAGCGCGACGGTGACCGAGACGAGCAGCCAGGGCCGGGAGCAGGCCGTGTCCCCGGCCTACCTGATCGACCGCGAGCGCGCCGAGCGGCGCATCGAGGAGTTCTGGGACGAGCGCGCCACGGGCGCCTCTCGCCGCATCCTGCGTGGTGCCACGCTGGCCTTCGCCGACCTCGGCTACCACGGCGCGTCGACCCGCGAGATCGCCAACCGCGCCGGCATGAGCCCGGCCGCGGTCTACATCCACTTCGAGTCCAAGCAGGAGCTCTTCCACCACATCGCACTCGAGGGCCACCGGGCCTCGACCGGCTCCTTCAGCGAGCCCGCGCGCCGGGCCAGCGACCCGCTCACCCAGCTCAAGCTCGGCATCGCGTCGTTCGCGATGTGGAACGCCGAGATGAACCTGCTCTCGCGCTCGATCGAGTACGAGATCCGCCTGCACCGCGGTCCGGAGTTCGCCGACATCTGGACCCTGCGCCGCAACGTCGACGAACACCTGCTGGAGATCATCAACACCGGCGTGGCGCAGGGTGCGTTCACCGTGGCGGATCCCGAGTGGGCCCGGATCATGATCTTCTCGGCCGCGATCGACGTCTCGCGCTGGTACCGGCACGGCTCGCGCCGCACGCCGGCCGAGATCGGGTTCCAGTACGCGGACCTGGCGATGACCCTCGTCGGCGCGACTGACGTGCCCCGCTGACCCTGCCCCTTCGGGGACCTGTTGACACGAACGTCAAACTCCGCTTCACTCGGTTGACACCGACGTCAATGAGACCGCCGTCACTCCCGCGCGGTCTCCCTCGATCCCCCGGAGGCAGCCGTCCCATGACGACCCCGCAGACCCTCGACCAGTACGTGGAGACCGTCCGCCGGCTCCAGGCCGACCTCCGTCCCGCCGGGATCCCGGCCGAGGTGCACTACCCCGCCGGCGAGATCACGATCCCGGCCCACGTCTCGCACTGGGCCGCCGAGCGTCCCGACCAGGTCGCGCTCGCCCTGGGTGACACCCGCTTCACGTACGCCGAGCTCGACGACGCGCACCGCCGCGTCGCCACGTGGATGTCCGCGCACGGCGTCGGCCGCGGCGACCGCGTCGCGATCTACCTCGGCAACTCCACCGAGTTCGTCATCGCCTTCCTCGCCGTGCTGCGCCTGGGCGCCGTGCACGTGCCGGTGAACCCGATGTTCCAGCCGGCCGAGCTCGCCTACGAGCTGCTCGACAGCGAGCCCGTCCTCGTCGTCACGAACCAGGCACTCTCCCCCACGCTCGAGGCCTGCGCCGACCGCGTGCCCGCGATCCCCGTCCTGCTGACCGACGGCACGGGCGAGTTCGGCTGGGAGTCCGCGATCGCGGCCGAGCCGTACGCCGGCGACGACGGCGACCTCGACTCGCTCGCGGCCCTGAACTACACCGGCGGCACCACCGGCATGCCGAAGGGCTGCCAGCACAGCCAGCGCCACATGCTCTACACCGTGGCCAGCGCCGCCACCGCCACCGCGATGCCGGCCGACGGCAGCTACGTCTCGCTCTGCTACCTGCCGATCTTCTGGATCGCCGGCGAGGACCTGGGCATCCTCATCCCGTTCGTCCTCGGCGGCACCAGCATCCTCATGGCCCGCTGGAACGCGGCCGAGGTGGTCGACACGATCGAGCGCGAGCGGGTCACCCTGATGACCGGCACGGTCGAGAACTACCTCGAGCTGATGGAGACGCAGGACCTGACGACCCGCGACCTCAGCTCGCTGGAGGACCCCCAGGCCGTCTCGTTCATCCGCAAGATGACCCCCGAGGTCCGCCGCCGCTGGGCCGAGCTCGTTCCCGGCTCCACCCTGCGCGAGTCCTCGTACGGCATGACCGAGACGCACACGATCGACTGCGTGCCCTACGGCTTCGCCGAGAACGACTTCGACCTGCTCTCCGAGCCGGTGTTCTGCGGCATCCCCGTGCCCGGCACCGACATCGCGGTCGTCGAGCTGGGCACGCAGACCCCCGTCCCACTGGGCGAGGTCGGCGAGATCATCGTCCGCAGCCCCTCGGTCACCGACGGCTACTGGCGCAACGAGGAGGCCACCCGCGACCAGCTGGTCGACGGCTGGATCCACACCGGCGACAACGGCCGCATCGACGAGCAGGGCTTCCTGCACTACCTCGGTCGTCGCAAGGAGATGATCAAGGTCAACGGCATGAGCGTCTTCCCCGCCGACGTCGAGATGCTGCTGGCACAGCACCCCGCGGTCGACTCGGTCGCGGTCGTGCCCACCGACGATCCCGACACCGGCCAGCGTCCGGTCGCCTTCGTCGTCCCGCGCGCTGACAGCGACGTCACGTCCGAGGAGCTCGTGACGTGGGCCCGCGGCAACATGGCCACCTACAAGGTGCCGCTCGTCAAGGTGCTCGGCTCGCTGCCGCTGACCGCCACGGGCAAGGTGCGCAAGAACGAGCTCGCCGACGACGCGGCCGCGCTCAACGCGAAGGTCTCGTCGTGAGCGCACTGCCCTCGTTAGCCGAGGTCGATGCGCTGGGCCCGCTGTTCGTGCGCGAGGTCCCCGAGCGGTACCGCGACCTCAACGGCCACGTGAACGTGCGCGGGCACTACGACCTGCACATGGACGCGGCCGAGGAGTCCTGGGAGCGCCAGGTGGGCCTCGATCAGGCCTTCCTCGACCGCACCGGGGAAAGCTCGTTCAGCATCGCCCACCACGTGCAGTTCCACCACGAGATCCTCGTGGGCCACGAGGTGTCGGCGTACCTGCGGATCCTGGGGCGCGCCCCCAAGACGGTCCACGCGGTCACGGTCGTGGCCAACCGCACCACCGGCGAGATCGCCAGCACCCTGGAGTTCGTCGAGGCCTACGTCGACCTCACGACGCGGCGCGCGACGGAGTTCGCCCCCGAGGTCGCCGAGCGCATCGACGCCCTCCTGGCCGAGCACGCGGCCCTGCCGTGGTCGCTGCCGTCGAGCCACCAGCTCGGCACCTCGCGCCCCTCCTGACTCAGCGGCCGAAGCCCTTCTCGTTCCCGTCGCGGGCTTCCGAAGATCCACGTGCGCGAGGCAACCACGAACTACAGTCGGCGTGCATGGGACGAATCAAAGGGCACTACGAGTGGGATGACGATGATCTGACTCCCGGCAAGAAGCGCGAAGGTGGCCTCCACCAGAACCTCTTCGACAGCGAAGGTCATCTCAAGGGAAACGCCCGATTCGTTCCTGACGACAGTCTCGACGACGAGCCCTTCATCGTCACCGAGACGGTCTACGTCCCTGTCGAGGAGCGTCGCCGAACACCCGAGCAGGAAGCGCTCGAGGCCGCCATCGCGGATCTCATCGAGAACCTGATCGATAGGGGAATCGCTCGTCTCAAGCCGCACGTCAACCGCTTCGTCCAGGAGACGGCCCGCCCCTACTACGACGGCAAGGTCCAGGTTCTACGCGAGAGTCGGGCTCGTCGAAAGGCACGCAAGTCGGGCACAGCGATCGAGGTAGCAGAGAATCAGCCGGACCACACCGCGGTCGAGACGACGGGAGATCCGCGTCCTGACATGTCGAAAGCAGAGGCGCAGGCACGCTACCTTGCGGCTCTGGCGGCTCAGGCATACAGCGATGAGCAGATGCGTCTCGTCAACGACGCGAACATCGTCGACTGCGATGGGCTGCCCGAGCTCCAGCGGTCGCTCGCTGAACTTCCGGCCGATCAAGTCGCGGCCCTGCTCAAGGCCATGGCAACCAAACCTCAAATGATGCAAGAGTCCGCGCTGGCGGAACTGGCGAGCATCCTCGGCCGAAGCGCACGCTCCCATGCGATCGAGATGGGACCGGCTTGATGCCAAGAGTCGCTCATGCCTCGCGCTCCGTGAGCGCTCGGCCCCACGCCGGAGCAGAACCGGCGATTGCTGGACCCTCGCGCCCCTCCTGACTCAGCGGCCGAGGCAGGCCATCCAGATGCGGTGCATCTCCTCGACGGCGGCGGCCACGGTGGTCTCGCCGGCGACGACGAGGGGCGCATAGCGGTCGTTCATGCCGGCGCCCATGAGGCCGAGCGCCTCGGGGTCGGCGACGGGATTCACCCGACCCGACTTGGCGTGCTGGCCGACGTAGACGGCGGTGCGGTGCACGGCCTCGCCCTGGATCTGGCTCCACAGGGCGCGCAGCTCGGGGTCGGCCACGGCCTGGTGGTTGAGCACCGTCATCAGCGCGAGGTTCTCGACGGTGGCCTCGAGCGTGGTCTCGATCGTGCGGCGCAGGACGCCGTCGACGTCGTCGCGGTCGAGGTCGGAGAGGTCCTGCGCGCGCAGGAAGCGGTCGCGGACCTGCTCGGCGAGCACCGCGAAGACCTGCTCCTTCGAGGCGAAGTAGACGTAGAAGGTGGCTCGGCTGACGCCCGCGCGGCGCGTGATCTCGGCGATCGTCGTGGCGCCGTAGCCGAGCTCCTCGAACGCCTCGCGCGCGGCGACGAGCAGCTCGCCGTGGCGCCTGGCGTCGGCGCGGTCGTGGTCCTCGCGGACCGCCCAGCCCTGTGTCATGGCCCTTACCCTAGCGTGACCATTGACACAGGTGTCAACAGTCGCGAGGATAGGCATTGACACCCCTGTCAACGTCGGGAGACACGATGAAGGTCCTGATCGCCAACCGTGGTGAGATCGCCGCGCGGATCGAACGCGCGGTGCTCGCGCTCGGCTGGACGGCGCAGCACGTCCACACCGCCGAGGAGGCCGGCACCGCCGGTCCCGACAGCCACCCGCTCCCCCGGGCCGGCGTCGCGGGCTACCTCGACGTCGAGGCGATCGTCGCCGCCGCCGTGCTCACCGGCTCGGACCTCGTGCACCCCGGCTACGGCTTCCTCAGCGAGAGCGCCGAGCTGGCCCGGGCCTGCGAGGCCTCGGGTCTGACGTTCGTCGGTCCCGAGCCGTCGACGCTGGAGCTCTTCGGCGACAAGGGTCGCGCCCGCGAGCACGCCCTCGCCCAGGGCGTCCCCGTCCTCGACGCCACGGACCGGGACGCGAGCCTCGCCGATGTCACCGCGCTCCTCGAGCGCCACCCCGGCGGCATCATGATCAAGGCCGTCTCCGGCGGCGGCGGGCGCGGCATGCGTCCCGTCACCGACCCGGCCGACCTCGCCGAGGCCTACGACCGCTGCCGCTCCGAGGCCGAGCGCGCCTTCGGCAGCTCGGCCGTCTACGCCGAGCGCCTGCTGCCCAGCGCCAAGCACATCGAGGTCCAGGTCCTCGGCGACGGCTCGGCCGTCGTCACGCTCGGCGAGCGCGAGTGCTCGGTGCAGCGCCGCCACCAGAAGGTCATCGAGACCGCGCCGAGCCCCTCGCTCACCGACGCCCACCGCGAGCGCCTGGTCGCGTGGGCCAAGGACCTCACCGCTCCCCTCGGCTACCGCGGCCTGGCCACGGTGGAGTTCCTCGTCAACGCCGAGCTGCTGCACCACGGCGGCCCGCTCGACGCCGTCTTCATCGAGGTCAACCCGCGCCTGCAGGTCGAGCACACCGTGACCGAGAAGGTCACCGGCGTCGACCTCGTGAGGTCGCAGCTGCTCGTCGCCTCCGGACAGTCCCTGGACGAGGTCGGCCTGTCCGGCGACGTCCGCCCGCGCCCCGGTCTCGTCGCGATCCAGTCGCGCGTGAACGCCGAGGAGGTCGTCGGCGGCACGGTCGTCGCGACCACCGGCACCGTCACCGAGTTCACCGCGCCCGAGGGCGTCCGCGTCGACACGGGCATCGCGCCCGGCGCCGTCGTCGACGGCACGTTCGACTCCCTGCTCGCGAAGGTCATCACCGTCACCGAAGGCGACCACGCCGCCGCGTGCGCCGACGCCGCCGAGGCCGTCGCCGCGCTGCGGGTCGAGGGCGTGCGGACGAACGTGTCGCTGCTGCGCGAGCTGCTGACCTCCGACGTCGTCCGCCGTGGCGACGTCACCACCGCGTGGCTCGACGGCCTGCTCGCCGAGCGTGCCGAGTCCGAACGCTCCGCCGACGCGTCCGGCACCGTGGCCTCGGTCATGAACGGCACCGTCCTGGCGGTGTCGGTGAAGGTCGGCGACACCGTCGGCCCGCGCACCCCGCTGGCGACGCTCGAGTCGATGAAGATGGAGCACCCGATCACGGCGGGCTTCGCGGGCACGGTCACCGAGGTCCTCGTCGCCGAGGGCGACCAGGTCGCGGCCGGCCAGACGGTGGCCGTCGTCGCGCCCGACGACTCCATCGAGCACGACCATGCCGAGGACGAGGACGTCGACCTCGACCACGTCCGTCCCGACCTGGCCGAGCTGCACGACCGGATCGCCCGCACCCGCGACGACGCCCGCACCGAGGCCGTCGCGAAGCGGCACGCCCGCGGGCACCTCACCGCCCGCGAGTGGGTGGACCTGCTCGTGGACGAGGGCACGTTCACCGAGTACGGCGCGCTGACCGTCGCGGCCCAGCGGCAGCGCCGCAGCCTCGAGGACCTCATGGCCAACACGCCCGCCGACGGCATCATCACGGGCCTCGGCACGATCAACGGCGCGACGTCCGAGGCGTCGAGCCGCTGCGCCGTGCTGGCCTACGACTACACCGTGCTCGCCGGCACGCAGGGCTACTTCAACCACAAGAAGACCGACCGCCTGCTCGAGCTGGCACGCGATCGGAAGCTGCCGGTGGTGCTGTTCGCCGAGGGCGGCGGCGGTCGTCCCGGCGACACCGACACCGCCGACCTGCTGGCCGCGGGCCTCAACGTGCGCACCTTCGCCACGATGGGCTCGCTCAGCGGCGTCGTTCCGACGGTCGGCATCGTGACGGGCCGCTGCTTCGCGGGCAACGCTGCGCTGCTCGGCTGCTGCGACGTCATCATCGGCACCGAGGACGCGAACCTCGGCATGGCCGGCCCCGCGATGATCGAGGGCGGCGGCCTGGGCGTCTTCACGCCCGAGCAGATCGGCCCGATGTCGGTGCAGGGCCCAAACGGCGTCGTGGACATCGTCGTGGCCGACGACGCCGAGGCGATCAGCGTGGCCCAGCGCTACCTCTCCTACTTCCAGGGCGCGCAGCCCGAGTGGACCGCCGCCGACCAGCGCCGCCTGCGCCACGTCATCGGCGAGAACCGCAAGCAGGTCTACGACATCCGCACGGTCATCGAATCGCTCGTCGACACCGACAGCGTGCTGGAGCTGCGCCGCGAGTTCGGCACCGGCGCGATCACCGCGCTCGTCCGGATCGAGGGCCGCCCGTACGGCCTCGTCGCGAACAACCCGGCGCACCTGGGCGGCGCGATCGACGCCGACGCGGCCGACAAGATGGCGCGCTTCCTGCAGCTGTGCGACTCGCACGGCCTGCCGGTGGTCTCGCTGTGCGACACCCCGGGCTTCATGGTCGGCCCCGAGAGCGAGCAGACCGCCACGGTCCGCCACTTCAGCCGCCTGTTCGTGATCGCCGCGCACCTCAGCGTGCCGATGACGACGATCGTGCTGCGCAAGGCCTACGGGCTCGGCGCGCAGGCGATGGCGGCGGGCGGCTTCGCCGAGACCACCGCCACGATCTCGTGGCCGACGGGCGAGATCGGCGGCATGGGCCTCGAGGGCGCCGTGCGGCTCGGCTTCTCCAAGGAGCTCGCCGCGATCGAGGACGAGCAGGCCCGCGCCGAGCGCTACGAGGAGCTGGTCGCCCAGCACTACGAGGCCGGCAAGGCGATCAACGGCGCCATGAAGCTCGAGCTCGACGAGGTCATCGACCCCGCCGACACCCGCCGCTGGATCGTCGCCACCCTCGGCGACTGGCAGGGCGAGGGCTCCCACCGCTTCGTCGACACCTGGTGAGCCTAGGAGCGAGAAGTCATCTGGATACGTCGGTAGTTCCCCGGGACCTACTGAACAACGGTCAACCCGGTGATCGAGTGGTGGCGAGCGAAGCGAGACGCTGTATCGAGATCACGTCTCGTCTAGCAACGATCAAGACCGGCGGCTGGTAACCGAAAGCCGCGCGGGGCGTCTCGGCCATAGCGATGACCACCCAGACTTCGCTACCCGCTTGACCGGATGACCCTTAGCTCGACCTCGTCATCCGGCAACCGGAACCAAGGGCTTGCGCCGGCCTGGTGCGGCTCACGCCCTGGACCGCCACACGGTTCGCTGCGGCGCCGACAGCTTCCACCCCCACGCGGCTGATGGGATCGTCGGTGCAGCACACGGGGAACAACGACAACAGCTCCCGGCATCAGCGAGAGACCTCCCCCGCACTTTCGTCTGACCCGGCACGCGGCGGACTTGCAAGCTCCGACCCATGACCGCTGCGTGTTGGACGACCCCATCTAGCACTTCTCTTAATGTGGCGACATGCAAGCTCTGACCACCGTTGCTGTGACCCGACCTTGGCATTGGGCATCGCGATCCTCTCCGACCCAAGCCTGGGGGGAGAGATTCCAGAGGTCGTGCCCGAGTCTCGGGTCTCGGCGAACGACAAGGGTGTCGTGGTCCTGATCAGGCACGCACAGGACGTCGAGACACTCAACGGAGACTTCGCTTGGGCCGAAGCATCGGTGATTGTTCGCCACTGGCCAAGCGCGCCCGCGATCGACCCAGATCGCAGCGTCATATTCGAAGGCTCGATATCCACCCCTACACGCCAGCTCTGGATCGGTGACGCGGACCATGAGGTCGTCATGACAGGCCTCACGGAGTCATCGACGCTCCGCGTTCTGTCGGCAAAGGAGGACTCCCCTTCGGCCGACCGCGTGTGGGTGGATGTTTGGGACGCATGAAGGGCCCCGAGAGAGTTGACGAAGGCATCGATCTCCCCACAACGAAGCGACCTCTAGAAATGCTGGCTGCACGTTGTCAGCACGCCGTCGGGGTCTAACCGATTGGTTCATTCGCGTTGAAGTGACGCAGGGCCGGGTTCCCTAGACGTTCCGGTCCAGGAAGCGGCTTTCGACGTCCGTCGGCGAGAGGTCCCACCCGGTTGCACGGGGCCCTGCCCAGTTGAGTCCGACGAGCATCTTGTCTTCGCCCAGACCTGGAAGCCATCGTTCACGCCAGACGTCGAGTGGAATTGGTACGGCCTCGAAGTCTGCGTACGCCTCGACGGAGCTGATGACCAACTCGACTCGAGAGCGAAGTGACCAGAAGGGCATCGCCCGTCGCCCAGTGGCGTCCTCCGGCGCTGGGTACCCTCCGGCGTCTCGAATGGTCCACACTTCGCCACGATCACTCGCTTCGGTATAGAAGCGCTCGACGTGCGCCGCGCTGATGCTCACGACCGAATCGTCGCACCTGCTAAAGGAACATGTGCGAACTAAGCGGCGGAATGACGCGAGCAGTTGTGATTGATGTGGGCGGGACGGTCCGAGAGGGAGTCAACGATCCTACGATCGCGGGTATGGAACCGATTGGCACGATCGCGATTGGAATCGATCTCGACTTTGTCCCGACGGCGGCGGGAGGTCGCAGGACCCCTCTGCCTGGTGGACGTGCCCCATCGACGCGATTCACCTATCGGCCGAACTGGGGCCTGCCCGGATGGGCCGATGGGGTTCAGACAGCGGGCCCGATCCTGGGCTTCTCCCGCACCGGGATTCGCCCGGGAGAGAGTGCACGCGCAATTTTCGTGCCGTTGTTCGTCGCTGAGTACCCCGAGTGGCGTGGGATCAAAGAGGCCGACGTGCTTCGACTGTACGAGGGGTCCCGGGTATGCGCCCACGGTCGAGTTGCGTGGGTGGTCCCAGCGACATGGCCCACGCCTGAGACCGAGCAAGCTGAATTACTTCGCTGGTTCGAACCTGACGCCAAGGACACATGACCCAGGCCGCAGAATCCCCCGACTCGCGGCGGTATGACGCACTTTGTCCAGCTTAAGCTCGCGCTCGTTCGATTTCGTCCTCGACTGGTGACCAGCGCATGAAGCAAGCTCCACGGTGGTTCATCGGCGAGCCCACTGCCGGGTCGCACGTCCTGCTGCATTTTCTGCCGTTCAAAGGCCCCCGCCGACATGTGCCGGGTCGGTGTGGAGCGGCCGCAGGCGAGTCGAGCTTGCCGCCAGCGGTCATTTCAACTGAAACGCACACGAAAGGTGGCGGATCTCGACAGGATATGGGCCATGGTGAAGATCCAAGACCTTCTCCACCGACGCACGGACCTCTCCACGTTCTTGGTTCACCTATCGCGCGACGGCGGGCCGGGACACTCGGCGCGGGAGAACCTGATTTCAATCCTTGCGGCCGGACAGATCACAGCCGGAAATCCACTTGGTCCCGCGCGGGAGCTCGAACCCGTGCTTGAAGGAACGGGTGTCACCCAGCGAGTTGTGTGTCTAACTGAGACTCCGCTGGAACACGTCTGGATGATGCTCGAGCAAATCGAGGGTCGACAGGTGCAGTTCGCTCCCTACGGGCTCGCCACGACCAAGGTTGCCGCACGCGTCGCGGGGGCGAATCCGGTCTGGTACACCGACATGACCAAGTACGGACGCACATGGCCGCTGTCCTACATGAACGATCTAGTTGAGCAAGCATGTGCGCGGGCAACGGTCGATGGAGAGCTCCGGCCCACTCTCCTCGCGAATGAGCCTTTCCTCAGGATTGCCCCGTACTTTGAAACGATGGGCCCGACCAACGGCCCAGGACTCAATAAGGAGTTCTGGTGGGAACGAGAGTGGCGCATGGTTGGCGATTACCATCTCGGGAATCCGAAGAGGTGGATGGCTCTCCTCGCGCCGGAGGCCGACCACGAATCGCTTCGAGCTGACATCGCGGAGATAGACGCTGATCCGGGGTGGGCAAAGAGACCGATCCTCGATCCCTACTGGGGGCTCGAACGGATGCTGGCGGAGTTGGCGGAAGTCAACCCGGACTACATAGGTCCATTCACGTCCCGATAGTCAACGCAGCCGGCCCAGAGACCATCGTTGACGGTTGCGTACCAGGCGAGGGCGCTCGCGACTCGCGGCGGAGGGACGCGGCGTTGAAGTGGCGCACTTCTTTTAGCCGGAGGTTGAACGATGCGAGCACGGCTAGTCGCGGAGTAGCGCTCTGGTCCGATTCTCGTTTACCGCCGCCAAACCGAGTGAAACGCAGACGGACCATCAGCCCATCGCCATAGGATCCGGTTCATGTCCGGTACGGGAGTCCAGAGGCTCAGCAAAACACTTCACCAACGCATCGTCGATGCTGCGATTGCCTCCTGGGTGCCGAGTCGTCGTAGCGCTCACGAACGGGCACATGCTCAACTCAAGGCGATGTCGGAGGGAGCAGTTGCTGAACCCACTGCATTCCAGCAGCGTGTGCAGGCAGAGATCGAGGAATCCGCTCGTAAGTGTGAAGCACTGATCGAAGCGCTATCGGATCCGTCGACCGATGCCATGACCATGCGTAAAGCTGCGGGCGAATTCTCTACTGGGATGGCGAGCCGGGTGCTCGCTCTGGAACTTCGTATGGCTCTTCTCGAGGAGTCATTTGACCTGAGGGTGGACGGGAGTATCGCTTAGTAGCACCCGAACCTGTTCATGGATGCGCCTAAGCGGCGCAATGACCCACCTAGGCCACTGCTCGAGTCATGGGCCACCTAAGACCTCGTAGGTCCAGGTACGTCTATGGAGATCGACGACATACAACGGCTGGTGGTGGCCTCGTCCGTAGACGCATCGAAGACCGCACAAACGAAGCCCCCGCCCTTTCCGGTGCCACGCCGAGAAGGGGCGGGGCTTCCGTCGTTCACACGTCTTTGCGCTCGAGGTGCTCCTTGAATGGGCTCGCGAGCGCGATCCAGTCGTCGAGCGGACGGTCGCCTATGAGGCGCACCGCCTCTTCCGGCGTCCAGCCGCCGTTGCCGAGAACGATCTCGTACTCACCGCTGTCATGACGCCAGATCACGGCTGCGCCCTTCCGGCGCTCGGAGCGCGTGACACCGATCCAAAACTCGTTGTCCGGCTTCGCCGCACGGTTGATTGACGGGTAGTCGCCGCGGAAGGCCCACCGCCGCCATGCATGCGAGAACGCGAACTCTAGGTCGAGCTTCCACGACGACACGTGGGTCACGCCGAGCGCGGCGAGTCCGACTGCCGTGCCCTCGACGATCTCCGCGACTTGCTGCTGCTTTGTTGCCATGCCGGAGACCCTACGCAGCCGTCCCGACACAGTCGGTGACGGCCGCGAGCCGAGCGACGACATCGTCGAGGAAGGTCGCGACGTTCTTTCCAGGAGTCATAAGTTGACCGTTCTCGGCGCCCGGCCCTGGCGCAGCCGGCCCGGCTCTTACGTGACTCATGGACGCGATTCAGCAGACATCAGAGGCGTCTTGCGTGATCAGATCGTTATACAGGACCGGGTACGGCCGTCGGAGCGTGTCGCTACGGTCTGCCTTGATGCGATGGATAGGGGAACTCGATGGAGGACGAGACCGACGCGGTGTCTGGTGACCAGGGCACCGCAGATCTAGAGGACGAATTGGTCGCCGGATCCGACTACGACGAGAACGAGCGCGAAACCCGCACTGCCACTTGGGGAGACCTGATCCAGTCCGCCGACCTCGCCTTTCTCGTAGGGGGCACTTGGCACCGCATCGCCGCACGCCTAACCAATCTGCTCCACGAGCAGGGGTTCGATCACAATGACCCCCTGCTAGTTCCACTGCGCCGCAGCCTGAACTTTTTCCTGGACGCGCATCTGCACGGCCGAACCGACGTAGATCTAGTCCCGAAGGGGCTGCACGATGGCCGCAAGTGGTCGATCAAGGGCGTACCAGCAAGCGACGTAGAGGTTTGGAGCAAGATCGCTGACGAGGTCGAGCATCCAGCGGCGCGCGCTCACTTCCACGACCTGCTGTTCAAACGAGGTGGGAAGGATGCTCCGCGGCACGCCTCAACTGCGCTCTCCTACTACATGGAGGTGGCGAGGATCGATCACTACAACGTGCCTGTCGGCGAGGAAGATGAAGAGCGGCAGTTCCAGTGGAACGGACACAGCCGAAACGTGGCGATGGGCCGAGCGCTGTCGCTTCGGCACGTCATCGCGAAGACGCCCGAGTTCTCTCATCTCATCGAGGATTCTCAAAGCCTCGCCCTACGCCGACTTCGGGAAGTCCTTGAGGATCCGTCACCGCACATTGGCGACCTGCTTCTGCTCATTCGACTCCTCACCCGCAGCCGGCGAACTCTCACGACCTCGCAAGCCGATGTACTGAAAGACCTCATTGAGACCGCGATTTCCCGACACCGTGATCGCGACGATGTCGTTGACGGCCTAGTCGGGCAACTGATCCTTCTTGTGCCCGGACGAGCTCGAGAACTGAACCGACTGAGGGTCCAGGTCCGACTTGAGATTGCTGCCGCCCACTCGCAGGCGCAAGTCCGCATGATTCACCTCGAGAGAGCCGCCTCCTTGGCGCGGGATCACAACCTCCGCGACCTTCATGACGAAGCGATCCGTGAGATGCAGAGAGTCTCTCGAGAGGACCTCGGATTCCAGACCTTCTCCACGGAAACCGCCCTCCAAATGGAGGTGATTGCGGCGGAGATTGTTCGCTCTAGTGAAGGTGCCAGTTGGCAGGATGCGCTGACTTCATGGCTAAAGACGGGCTCGCCAGCCGGCAGCGCGAAGGCCAACCGCGAAGGCGCTGAAAATCTCGCGAGCAAGGCGCTGGTGAGCCAACTCGGTATGCCCACGGTTGTGTACGGGCGGGACGGCTTGCCGCGCTGGACTGCCGCGAGCGAAGAGGACCGACGCGATCACGAACTCGCACGCCACGAGATGTTCGCGATCCAGTTCAACGGCCTCATCCTTGCCGAGGGTCTGGAAACGATCTCGAGGAGTCACGGCGTCCCCGACGTCACGGAGTTGACGCTTCATCTCGCTCACAACGGGGACGGTGACTTCGATCTAGCAGGCGCCTTGGCGAGGGCGCTTCATCGCTTCTGGGCGGGCGACTACGAGGGTGCCCTAATGACCTCCGCGCTTCGGGTGGAGGCCGGGGCTCGACACCTGGCCGTTGCCCTCGACGAGGCGGCCTACGTGACTAGTCGGCAAAGCGCTCCAGGCGTGTACGTCGGGATCGCAGCCCTGACAGATCTACTGGAGAAGCACGGCCTGGATGAGGATTGGAAACGCTTCCTCCTGACCTACTTCGTTTCACCCGTAGGACGCAACCTCCGACACGACCTCGCACATGGCTTCGGGCTCGAGGAGTCTGCGCCTCGAATTGAGGCCGCGCTCTCCCTTCGAGCGCTCGGGCTCTTCGTCTACGCATCGTGGCAGCCAGGAAAGGACAGCGTGCCTCCGACACCCATGGTGGGATCACATGCGACTGGTTTGGTTGATGCCGCCGGTTTGCTGTTCCGTCGCGTTCAGCAGGGCGTTCCAATCCGGGCGCTATTGCGTCACGAGGTCGTTTCGTTTGCACGGCTGGTGCGTGGCTGTCGACGCTGGAGGAAGGAACGGAACCCTGCGCGGCCGGGCCAGAACGGAGAGTTATGACCTATCGTCGGGCCCCGTGAGATTGACCCTTGCCGAGACGGAAGCCCATCGCCGCGAGGTCCTGGCATTGTTTCTCGACACGTTCAGCGACATTGCTCCGACCGCCGTGCCGATGCCTCACGTCGACCACCTGTACCGGCCTGCGATCGCGCAGGTGCGCGACGACACAGGGGCGCTCGTTGCCTCCGCCCTCACATGCGTCCCTCAGAAAGCTGCAGGCGTGGCGCTCCTGCCTCCACAGATGCGACCGCAGGGACTCAGCAGAGCCGCTGAACGGGTCAGCGAACTCGACCTCGTGGCCGTGCAGCCCGATCGCAGAGGGCAAGGCGTGGGCCAGAAGATGATCGAGTTTCTCGAATCGGTTCTGGTCTCCCGTGGGGTGCGTACGTGGTTCGGCTGCGCGACCCCCGATCTCGACGTTGCCGCCCTGCGCCATTTCTACGCTCGAGCTGGCTTCAAGGTGCTCACGGAGGGGCAGCCCCTTCCTCCACTCGGTGGTCAGAACTGGAGCGTCCCATTCGCAGAAGCGCCCGCCTTCTACTTCTGGAAGAAACTCCGCGCCGCACATTGACCTAAAGAGCACCAGGGATCTCGACGGGTCGGGTCACGAACTGCATGAGTTGTGGTTCTCAAAGGAAACTCCTCCGCCTCGTCGTCGTCGAACGCGATAGCGGTGTGCGCGCCTAGATGGCATAGTGCGTCTTAGTGGGCGAAATGCCGCGATGGCGGAGTCGAGCTGTCGGACGCCTCCTCGTGATTTCGGAGGCAGCCCAGGGACACGCTTGGAGCAAACGACGCACCGAGACCCCCGAGTTCCCATGGGGCTAAGCGAGACGCTCGATCGTGGTCACGACTGCGGTGACCGTGGGGCGGGCCGGGGTGCTGGAGAAGCCGAAACGGCAGGGCGGGTCCACAGGTCGAAGCTCTCCGAGGTCCTCACCGCGCCAGGTTCCGGCAATCGCGTCGACCGAGACGACCGAGGTCGCGCCGTACCACTCGCGGCGGTCGTTGCCGGCGGTTCCGCGGGTGCGGACGCCCTTCATCACCAGCCGTGCGATCGGGTCGATGGCTCCGCACCAGGCAGGTGCGGTCGCGAGGCGTGCGGGCACCAGACCGAGCAGCATCCCGAGTTGCGTGCGGCCGCCCACGACGAGCCGCAGTGACAGGGACGGCGTCGAGACCTCCCAGCCGTCGGGGGTGTCGACGACGGACACGGGCTCGATGACGACCTCGTCGAACGAGTAGGTCGCAGCGACGAAGTCCCGCACCCGTTCCGAAGGAGCGAGCAGGACTCGATGACCTGCGGCGTCCTCGATCATCACGTCCGCGAACGCGCCCCACGGCGAGGCGTCCCAGCGGCCCACGACCACGCGGACACCGCTCGTGCTGCCGACGCCGGCGATCCGACCCTCGAAGCGCTCCCTGATCCGTCCGGCCTTCACGGGTTCCATCCTGCCCGTTCCGGACACGAGCGCCTGTCGGTGGCGAGCGGCAGGATGGGCTCATGCTGCTCGCCGAGCTCGTCGCAACCTCCGAGGAGGTCGCCGCCACCCGCTCCCGCAAGGCAAAGGTCGCGCTGCTTGCTGGCCTGCTCGGCCGCGTCGAGCCTGACGAGCTCGAGGTCGTCGTGTCCTACCTCGGTGGCGCGTTGCGTCAGCGTCGCACCGGCTTGGGCTGGCGAGGCGTAAGCGCGCCGGCGCCGCCCGCGGCCGAGCCCTCCTTGAGCGTCCTCGAGGTCGACGAGGCCTTCGCGGCCATGGCCCTGCTCTCCGGCTCGGGCTCGCAGGGCGCGCGACGCGGGGCCGTCGCCGACCTGTTCGGGCGCGCCACTGCCGCCGAGCAGGCGTGGCTGCGCGCGATCGTCACCGGCAACCTGCGCCAGGGCGCGCTCGACGCCGTCACGCAGGAGGCCGTCGCCCAGGTCGCCGACGTGCCGGTCACGGCCGTCCGCCGGGCCGCGATGCTCGCCGGCAGCACCGTCGACGCGGCACGCGCCGCCTTCGAGGGCGAGGACGCGCTGGCCGCGATCGGGCTCGAGGTCGGCCGTCCGGTCATGCCGATGCTCGCGTCCAGCGCGCCCGACGTGGCCGCCGCCATGGCCGGCCTCTCCCCCGATGGCACCACCGAGGTCGCGGTCGACGCAAAGCTCGACGGCATCCGCATCCAGGTCCACCGCGACGGCGACGACGTCCTCGTGGTCACCCGCAGCCTCGACGACATCACCTCGCGGCTTCCCGAGGTGGTCGCGGTCGCCCGGTCGCTGCCCGCCTCACGGTTCGTGCTCGACGGCGAGGCGCTCGCGCTGACCGACGACGGCCGACCGATGGCCTTCCAGGACACCGCCAGCCGCACCGCCCAGGCCGAGGGCGTCGCCATCACGCCCCACTTCTTCGACGTCCTCCACGTCGACGGGCGCGACCTTCTCGACGCTCCCGGACATGAACGGCTGGCCGCGCTCGACGCGCTCGTGCCCGAGCCTCACCGCGTCCGCCGACTCCTCACGTCCGACGCCGCGGCCGCCGACGCCTTCGCCGCCGAGACCGTGGCTGCGGGTCACGAGGGTGTCGTCCTCAAGGACCTCTCGGCTCCCTACGCCGCCGGGCGGCGTGGCGCGGCATGGGTCAAGGTCAAGCCGGTCCACACGCTCGACCTCGTTGTCCTTGCTGTCGAGTGGGGCTCCGGTCGGCGGCAGGGCTGGCTGTCCAACATCCATCTGGGTGCGCGGGACGAGTCCTCCCCCACTGGGTTCGTGATGCTCGGCAAGACGTTCAAAGGGATGACCGACGAGATGCTCGCGTGGCAGACCGAGCGGTTCCTCTCACTGGAGACGCATCGCGAGGGTCACGTCGTGCACGTCCGTCCCGAGCAGGTGGTCGAGATCGCCTTCGACGGATTGCAGCGGTCCACCCGCTACCCCGGCGGACTGGCGCTGCGCTTCGCCCGCGTCGTTCGCTACCGCGACGACAAGACGCCGGCCGAAGCCGACACGATCGAGACCGTCCGCTCGCTCGTCACCGGCTGACCCACTGACGACAGCAGCCCCGCCGGGGAGGAATCCGGCGGGGCTGCTGGGTCGAGGGCGTCAGCCCGCGTTGCGGATGCTGCGGAGGTTCACGACGCGGTAGCCGGCCTGGAAGGTCAGCCCGTTCGTGAAGTAGTTCGCCACCGGGGTCATGAGCGGCACGAAGTCGGCCCGCTCGAGCAGCGCGGCCTCGGCCTCGCCCCAGCGCTGGCAGCGCTCGTCGCCCTCGAGGCTCGACACGCTGTTCTTGATCAGGTCGTCGAAGGTCTCGTTCTTCACGCGGCCCCAGTTCATGGCGCCGCCCTCGCCGAACACCGAGCTCATCTTCGTCGCCATCGGGTACGGCGTGCGGATCGCGGTCTGATACGGGTAGACGAAGATGTCCCAGCCCGAGCCGTCGCCGTAGATGATGCCCGCGCCCTGCGCGAGGGTGCCGTTCGTGACCTCGACCTCGATGCCCAGCTGGCGCAGGGTGTCGGCGATGTAGTCCGGGCCCGAGTTCTGCACGTCGTAGCCCAGCAGCTCGATCTTCAGCTTCTTGCCGCCGGGGCCGTACCCCGCAGCCTCCAGCTCGGCCTTCGCCTTGTCCATGCTCAGCTCGGGCACGAACTTCTCGTTCTCGGGCGTGTAGCAGTTCATGTTGTCGGTGATCACCGTGCGCGCGGGCTCGGCGACGCCGAACGAGGCCGCCTTGGCGTACCCGGCCGGGTCCAGCGCGTGCGCCACGACCTTGCGCAGGCGCTCGTCCGCGAACGGGCGGCCCTCGCGCTCGTTGAACGACACCGAGTCGGCGCCGAACGCCTTGCCCTGAATGGGCTTGTGCTCCCGCTCGAGGCGCTCGGAGTCACGGCCCAGGACGGCCGCGATGTCGGTGGCGCCGGTCTCGAAGAGGTTGGCGCGGGTCGAGTCCGCGGTGACCACGCGCATCGTGATCTTCTCCGGGATCTCCTCGTCGTCGGCCAGGCCGGGCGAGTCCCACGCCTCCAGCACGTACTCCTCGCCGCGCTTGAGCGTCGTGATCTTGTACGGGCCCGAGCCCTGCGGCGCGGTCGCGAGGCCCTCGACGTCCTCCAGGCCCTTCGGGCACACGATGAACGCGTTGGTCATCGACTCGAGCATGTCGGTGTGTGGCTCGTTGACCTCGATGATCAGGGTGTCGGCCTCGTCGTCGCCGACGATCGACTTGGCGCCGCCCGAGCCGAACAGGCGGCCGCGGAACGGCGAGCCCGACTCGGGGTCGGCCAGGCGCTCCATGTTCTTCGCGACGTCCGACGGCAGCAGGTCGGAGCCGTCGCTGCACTTCAGGTCGGGACGCAGGTGGAAGACGACCTTCGTGGGGGTGACCTCCCACTTCTCGGCCATCGCCGGGGCGACGCCGCCGGTCTGGTGGTCCTGGCGCACGGGGGTGTCGTAGACGGCCTCGAACATCTGCATCGCGCCCTGGTCGGAGGCGGAGATCGCGGGGTCGAAGGTGTCCACGTCGTTGCGCAGGTCCATCACGATGCTGTCGGGAACCTCCCCCGCCTTGCCCTCGGAGCCTCCGGACTCACCGCCGCACGCCGCGAGCGTGAGCGCCGCGACGGCCACGAGTGCCGATGCCTGGATTCGTCTCGACATGAACAGCCTTCCCTCCGATGAGCGTGTGATCGTCCTCACAACGTTCCCGTCATCCTGATGGGCTGGACGAGCAAAGTCAATGTTGAATTCAGGTTTAACTACATACTGGACACGAGGACATGGAAGGGGCCGCGCGGATGCTCCGCGCGGCCCCTCCCTGTACCCATCTCGACTCAGCGAGCGTGCGTCACGCCCCCGTCGACGGTGATGGTCGAGCCCACCACGTAGTCGCCCGAACGGGCGGCCAGGTAGATCGCGGCGGCGGCCATGTCCTCCGGCGTGCCGATGCGGCCCGAGGGGATCGAGCCCTTGATCTCGTCGCCGTGATCGCGGGCGTCCTTGTTCATGTTCGAGGCGAACGCGCCCGGCGCGATGCCGCTGACGGCGATGTCGTCCTGGATCAGGCGGATCGCCATGCGACGCGTCAGCTGGATGACCCCGGCCTTGCTCGCGTGGTAGGAGTACGTCTCCTGCGGGTTCAGGCTGATGCCGTCGATCGAGGCGATGTTGATGACCTTCGCGAGGTGGTCGCCCGTGGCCGCGACGAGGTCGGACTTCAGCGCCTGCGTCAGGAAGAACAGGGACTTCACGTTGAGGTCCATGACCTTGTCCCAGCCCGACTCGGGGAACTCGTCGAACGGGGCGCCCCAGGCGGCACCGGCGTTGTTGACCAGGATGTCCAGGCTCGACTCGTGCTCGCGGTAACGGGCGACGAGGTCGTTGATGCCGTCGAGCGTCGAGACGTCGGCCGGCAGCGACACGCACGTGCCGAACTCCGAGAGCTCCTTCGCGGTGGCGTCGCACGCCTCGGCCTTGCGGGCCGAGATGTAGACGCGGGCGCCCTGCTTGAGGAAGCCCTCGGCGATCATGCGGCCGATGCCGCGCGAGCCGCCGGTGACGAGGGCCGTGCGGCCCTCGAGGCTGAACAGCGAGGTGGTGTCCATGGATGAAACCTCCGAATGGTTGGACGGTCGGGTCAGTGCTGCGGAAGGTCGACGAGTGCGGCCAGGTCGCTCCGGTGCGCCGCGGGCGTGCCGAGCGCTAGCTGGTCGGACTTGGCGCGCTTCAGGTACAGGTGAATCGCATGCTCCCACGTCATGCCGATGCCGCCGTGCAGCTGCAGCGCCTCCTCGGCCGCGTGCACCGCGACGTCGGAGCAGTACGACTGGGCCACGGCCTGTGCCACGGGGGCGTCGGCGTCGTCCGTCGCGAGCGTGTCCGCGGCGTAGCGTGCCGCGGCCTGCGCCTGGGCGACCTCGAGGTAGAGGTCGGCGAGCCGGTGCTTGATCGCCTGGAACGAGCCGATCGGCCGGGCGAACTGGACGCGCGTCTTGGCGTACTCGACGGTCGTCTCCAGGCACCACTGCGCCAGGCCCACCTGCTCGGAGGCGAGCAGGGCCGCGCCGGCAGCCAGCGCGGCGTCGATCGCCGCCACGGCTGCGTCGCCCTCGGCGAGCACGCGACCCTCCCCCGTCGGCGTGACCGACGCGAGCGGGCGGCTCATGTCGAGCGTCGTGAGCGGCTCGACCTCGGCCGACTCGTGCAGCGCGAGCCGCACGGTGCCGTCGACGAGCGTCGGGACCAGGAACAGGTCGGCGCCCCACGCCCCCGCCACAGGGGCGACCGCACCACGCTCGGGCGCCGACCAGGATCCGGACCGCGCCGACCACGGCAGCACCAGCACCGCGCGGCGCTCGCCGGCGGCCAGCTGCGGCAGGACGTCCTCGGCTCCGAGGGCGACCAGCGCGGTGGTGGCCACGACGGCGCTCTCGAGGAACGGGACCGGAGCGACGGTGCGCCCCAGCTCCTCCAGGACCACGGCGGCCTCGCGCGCACCCGCGCCGACGCCACCCCACTCCTCGGGGACCAGCAGGCCGGCCAGGCCGAGATCGCCCGCGAGGGCAGACCACACGCCGGACACATCGGTGTCGGGCGCATCGTAGAGCGCCGCCACGCGATCGGAGTCCGTCGTGCGACCCAGCGCGCCACGCACGCTCGACCGCAGCGACTCCTCGACATCGGAGTACAGCAAGTCAGTCATCGGGGCACCTCGTTGAAGGGGACGCCCTTGTCGGGGCGGTGGTCGGCGGGCAGGCCCAGGACGCGCTCGGACACGACGTTGCGCATGATCTCGGACGTGCCGCCCTCGATCGAGTTGCCCTTGGCGCGCAGGTAGCGGAAGCCCGGACCGCGGCCCAGGAAGCTCGCCGACGCGGTGCGCACCATCGTCCAGTCGTCGTACTGCAGGCCGGCGTCGGGATCGAGCTCGAGCGCGAAGCCCGAGATCTGCTGCGCCTGCTTGGCGAAGGCCAGCTTCATGGCGGAGCTCTCCGGACCGGGCTGGCCGACGGCCAGCTGCTGACGCAGGCGCTCGCCCGCGAGGCGGGTCACCTCGGTCTCGACCCACCACGACATGAGGCGGTCGTGCTCGGCGGCCGAGCGCACCGACGGATCGCTGCGCCACCGCTCGGTGACGATGCCGATCTGGCCGGCCTCGCGGTCGGCACCGCTGCCGATCGCGACGCGCTCGTTGTTGAGCGTGGTCGTCGCGACGCGCCAGCCCTGGCCCACCTCGCCGACGCGGTCGGTGTCGGGCACGCGGACGTCGGTCAGGAAGACCTCGTTGAACTCGGCCTCGCCGGTGATCTGGCGCAGCGGGCGCACGTCGACGCCCGGGTCGCTCATGTCGACCACGAAGTACGACAGGCCCGCGTGCTTGACGACCGTCGGGTCGGTGCGGGCGACGAGGATCGCGCGCTGCGCGTTCTGCGCGCCCGAGGTCCAGACCTTCTGGCCGTTGACGGTCCAGGTGTCACCGTCGAGGACGGCCTTGGTGGTCACGCCCGCGAGGTCGGAGCCGGCGCCGGGCTCGCTGAAGAGCTGGCACCAGACCTCCTCGCACGTGAACAGCGGGCGCAGGTAGCGCTCCTGCTGCTCGGGGGTGCCGAACGCGATGAGCGTCGGCGCCGCCATGCCCAGGCCGATGCTGTTGAGCCCGAGGTCGGGCGCCGGGGCGCCCGCCTCGGCCAGCAGCTGCTCGACGACCTGCTGCTCCTCGCGCGGACGGTCCAGGCCGCCGCGCCCGACCGGGAAGTGCACCCAGGCCAGGCCGGCGTCGAACCGGGCGCCGAGGAACTCGACGGGGTCGACCGTGGCGAGGTCGAAGCGGCCGACCAGCTCGGCGACCGCGGCGCGGACATCAGTCACGCTGGGCCTGCTTGCGCAGCTCGTGACGCGCGAGGGCGTTCTTGTGCACCTCGTCCGGGCCGTCGGCGAAGCGCAGCGTGCGCACCTGGGCGAACCACTCGGCGATCGGGAAGTCCTGGCTCAGGCCGCCACCGCCGTGGACCTGGATGGCCTTGTCGACGATCCACTCCACCGTGCGCGGAGCGGCGATCTTGATCGCCTGGATCTCGGTGTGCGCGCCCTTGTTGCCCACGGTGTCCATGAGCCAGGCGGCCTTGAGGGTCAGCAGACGGATCTGCTCGATCTTCACGCGCGACTCGGCGATCCAGTCGCGCACGACGCCCTGCTCGCTCAGCGGCTTGCCGAAGGCGACGCGCTCGTTGGCGCGGGCGATCATCAGCTCGAGGCTGCGCTCGGCGATGCCGATGAGGCGCATGCAGTGGTGGATGCGGCCGGGCCCGAGGCGGGCCTGGGCGATGGCGAAGCCCTCGCCCTCGCCGGCGATGAGGTTCGAGGCCGGGACGCGCACGTCGGTGAAGATGACCTCGGCGTGGCCGCCGTGGTCGCGGTCGTCGTAGCCGAAGACGCGCATGCCGCGCTTGATCTCGATGCCGGGAGTGTCGCGGGGCACGAGGATCTGCGACTGCTGGCGGTGACGCGACGCGTTGGGGTCGGTCTTGCCCATCACGATCATGATCTTGGCGTTCGGGTTCATGGCGCCCGAGATGAACCACTTGCGGCCGTTGATGACGTACTCGTCGCCGTCACGCTCGATGCGGGTCTCGATGTTCGTGGCGTCCGAGCTGGCCACGGCCGGCTCGGTCATCGCGAAGGCGGAGCGGATCTCGCCCTCGAGGAGCGGCTCGAGCCACTCCTTCTTCTGCTGCTCGGTGCCGAACATGCTCAGCACCTCCATGTTGCCCGTGTCGGGCGCGGCGCAGTTCGTCACGGTGGGCGCGATGTGCAGGCTGCGGCCCATGATCTCGCACAGCGGCGCGTACTGGAGGTTGGTCAGGCCCGCGCCCTCGGCGCCGGGGTGGAAGAGGTTCCACAGGCCGCGCTTCTTCGCCTCGGCCTTGAGCGGCTCGATGACCGGCGGCGGCGACCAGACGTCCGGAGCGGACTCGAGCTGCTCCCAGAACGTCGCCTCGGCGGGGTACACGAACTCCTCCATGAACGCGTTGAGGCGCTCGATGAGGTCTTGGGTGGTCGAGTCGTATGCGAATTCCACGGCAATTCTCCAAACTTGAATTCAGATTCAACTCAGAATAGCGCGTGAGGGGTCGCTCTGGCAATGGTCTCCGGGGTCGTCAGACACCGGCGGGCTGCGGCAGCGTCATGCCCAGCGCGTTGAACCACAGCCTCGTCGACGTCTCGACCATCGCGTCGACGTCCCAGCTCTCCCCCAGCGCGATGGAGTAGTACGCCAGCCGGCTCACCATGCTGGCCAGGGCGCGCGCCGTCATCAGCGGATCGAGCGTCGGGTCGGCCAGGCCGGACTCCTGCGCGGACTCGATCCAGCGCGCGACGCGATCGGTGAACAGCTGCGAGCGGCGGACGCGCAGCGCCCGGAACTCGGGGTTGATCGTGGCGACCTGCTCGAGCAGCACCATGAGCTTGGCGTTGCGCCCGTACGCCTCGAAGTACGCGCGGTTGCTGGCCTCCAGGACCGCGGCGATGTTCTCGGGATCCTCCTCGACGCGCGGCAGGCCCGGATGCATCATGTCGTCCTGCGCGACCTGCAGGACGGCCGTGAAGATCTCGTCCTTGCTGTCGAAGTACGTGTAGAAGGTGCCGATCGACGTGTTCGCCTCGCGGGCGATGTCGGTCAGCCGGGAGTTGATGAACCCGTCGCGCTCGAAGACCCGGCGGGCGGCACTGACGAGGGACTCACGGGTGCGCAGGCCCCGGGCCGTCACCGGGAGAGACCGCAGGCGGCTCTCGTCGACGAGGGACCCGGGGACCGCGTCACCCTGGGGACTACTTGGCTTGCTCACCGACAGGCCTGAGGACCGAGATGACGGGAGCGCCCGCGACCAGGTCCTTCAGGACCGCGCCGAACGCCTCGAACTCGGGCGCCGCGGCGTGACGCTTCAGCGCCTCGCCGTCGGCGTACTCCTCGAGGAGGACGTAGTCCACCTGGCTCCCGCTGACGCGCTGCAGGTCCCAGCGGGTGCAGCCCTCGTCCGCGAGCATGCCCGGACGGGCGGCCGCGACGGCCTTCTCGAACTCCTCGGCGGCGCCCTCACGTACGGTCACAGCGGCGGTCACGTTGATCATCGGTCTCCTCCGGTCTCGGCGATGCGACGACGGCCGAAGACGGGCGTCCGCTTCTCGACGAACGCGCGCACGGCACCGATGTGGTCATCGGTCAGGCCCGTCGCCTTGTGCAGCGGAACCTCGGCGTCCATGCTCTCCTCGAGGCTCTCACGCGGAGCGCGGTCGAGGTTGTCGAGCATGCTCGCGTAGGCCTGCGCCGGACCGTTCGCCAGCTGCTCGGCCAGCTCGCGCACCCGCGCCTCGAACTGCTCCTCGGGCACGACCTCGTTGAGCAGGCCCAGCTCGCGCGCCTCCTCCGCGCGGACGCGCGGGTTCAGCAGCATGAGCTCGCGGGCCTTGACGGGGCCGACGATGTCGTTGAGCAGCCAGGCCACGCCGAAGTCACCGGACAGGCCGACCGCGCCGAACGCCGTCGCGAAGACCGCGCGCTCGCTGCCGATGCGGAAGTCCGCCGCCAGGGCCAGGCCCAGGCCGGCGCCGGCCGCGGCGCCCGGGATCGCGGCGATCACGGGCTTGCGGCTGCGGTAGAGCTTGCCGACGGTGGCGCGCTGCGCCTTCCGCTGGGCCTCGACCGCGTCGGCGTCGATCTCGTCGGCGCCGCCGCCCTCACCGCCCTTGGCGTCGAAGTCCTGGACGTCGCCGCCGGAGCAGAACGCCTTGCCGGCGCCCGTGATGACGATGACGCCGACCTCGTCGGAGTCCTGCATCGCGTCCACCAGCGACTCGATGCCCGCGACCATCGCGTCGGACAGCGCGTTGCGGCGGTCCGGACGGTTCAGGGTGATCGTGCCGATGCCGTCCTCGACGTCTCCGTAGACGTCGTCCTCGGTGCTCGTGCCGTTGATCAGCATGGCGCTCCTCAGGCGACTTCGAACAGGCCGGCGGCACCCATGCCGCCGCCGATGCACATGGAGATCACGACGTACTGCACGCCGCGACGCTTGCCCTCGATGAGGGAGTGGCCGACGAGGCGGGCGCCGGTCATGCCGTACGGGTGGCCGACGGAGATCGCGCCGCCGTTGACGTTGTAGCGCTCGGGATCGATCTTGAGCTCCTCGCGGCAGTACAGCGCCTGCGACGCGAAGGCCTCGTTGAGCTCCCACAGGCCGATGTCGTCGACGCTGAGGCCGTGCTGCTTCAGCAGCTTCGGGATGGCGAAGACCGGGCCGATGCCCATCTCGTCCGGGTCGCAGCCCGCGACGGCCATGCCGCGGTAGACGCCCAGCACGTTCGCGCCGCGCTGCTCGGCGACCTTGCGCTCCATGAGGACCGACGCCGAGGCGCCGTCCGACAGCTGCGAGGCGTTGCCGGCGGTGACGCTCGAGGCCTTGACGACCTGACCGTCGGGCAGCACGGGCGACAGGCCCGAGAGCGACTCCAGCGTGGTCGACGGGCGGTTGCCCTCGTCCTTGCTGAGCGTCACGCGCTGCTCGCTGATCTGCTTGGTCTCGCGGTCCTGGACCAGCTGGACCGACTCGAAGGGGACGATCTCGTCGTCGAAGCGGCCGGCCTCCTGCGCGGCGGCGGTGCGCTGCTGCGAGAGCAGGGCGAACTCGTCCTGCGCGTCGCGGCTGACGTTGTAGCGCTCGGCGACGATCTCGGCCGTCTGGAGCATCGGCATGTAGAGGTCGGGGCGGTGCTCCTCGAGCCACGGGTCGTTGGCGCGGTGGCCGTTCATGTGCTCGTTCTGCACCAGCGAGATCGACTCGACGCCGCCGCCGATCGTGATGTCCATGCCATCGGCGACGATCTGCTTGGCGGCCGTGGCGATGGCCATGAGGCCCGACGCGCACTGGCGGTCGACCGACATGCCGGCGACCGAGGTGGGCAGTCCGGCGCGGAGCGCGGCCTGGCGGGCCACGTTGAAGCCCGTGCTGCCCTGCTGCATCGCGGCGCCGAAGACGACGTCGTCGACCTCCGCGCCCTCGATGCCGGCGCGCTTCACGGCCTCGGCGATGGCGTGGCCGGCGAGCTCCTGGGCCTGGGTGTTGTTGAACGCACCGCGGTAGGCCTTGCCGATCGGGGTGCGGGCGGTCGAGACGACAACGGCCTCTCTCATGGGCGTTCCTTCGAAAGTCGTGGGTTCCAAGTCCTTACGCCGACGGCGAAGAACGGCTAACATGAATCTTACTTCAGTTTCAACTCTGGACGCTCCGCCCCCTGATGTCAACAGGCGCCGGACGCAGGGAAGGATCCACACGCATGTCAGGGAGCACCGGGCGCCGCGCCCGACCGCGGCAGACCTCCGGTGCCGCCCTCGTGATCGTCCTCTCGCTGCTGTCCACCGTCACGGCGCTGCTGCAGACCATGGCCGTGCCCGTGCTGGGCAAGATGAGCCGCGACCTCGACGTCTCCACCGCCGCGATCGGCTGGGTCGTCACGATCAACCTGCTGGCCGCGGCCGTGCTCACCCCGATCTTCAGCAAGTCCGGCGACCTGCACGGACGGCGACGCGTGGTGCTGATCGTCATCGGCGCCGTGGCCGCCGGCTCGCTGCTCGCGGCCGCCACGTCCTCCTACTGGATGCTGCTGTTCGCCCGCGCGATCCAGGGCGCCTCGTTCTGCCTCTTCCCCCTGTCGGTCGGGATCCTGCGCGACCACCTCGAGCTCAAGCGGCTGCCGCTCGGCCTGTCCTTCCTCACCGGCGCGATCAGCGTCGGCGCCGGTGCGGGCCTGGTCCTGACCGGCGTCCTGACGCACGGTGACCGCGACTACCGGAACATCTTCTGGTTCACCCTCTGCGTGGCCCTGGTCCTGCTCGTCCTGTCGGTGATCGTCATCCCGAAGGACCGCCCCCACAGCACCGGCCGCGTGGACTGGCTCGGTGGCTTCCTGCTCGGCCTGGCCCTCGTGCTGCTGCTGCTCGCGATGACGCAGGGCAACGCGTGGGGCTGGACGAGCGTCGCCACCACGGCCTCGTTCGCCGGGTCGATCGTCACGTTCGCGGCCTGGCTCGCGGTGGAGAAGCGGGTCACCGAGCCGCTCGTCCCGATCGCGATGCTGCGCGACCGCACGCTCGCGTCGGCCAACGCGCTCGGCTTCTTCATCGGCTTCGGGATGTTCCTGGTGTTCCTGGGCATCACCGCCCTCGTCCAGGTGCCCTCCAGCCACGGCCACGGCTTCTCGGCCAGCGTGCTGGAGACGAGCCTGGTCTACCTCCTGCCCGCCGCGAGCATCGGCATCGTCGCCTCTCCCCTGGGCGGCATGTGGGTGGGTCGCTTCGGCGGGCGGGCCACCCTGCTCGTCGCCTCGGCCATCGGCCTGCTCGGCTACCTGCAGCTGCTGGCGTTCCACCAGCACGCGTGGCTGGTCATCCTCGGCGGCGTCATCACGAACGGGGCCTTCAGCATGGGCTTCGCCGCCGTGCCCGCCGTGGTGACCTCGGTGGTGCGACCGCAGGAGACCGCTCTCGCGAACGCGATGGCCTCGATCACCCGCTCGGCCGGCAGCGCGCTCGGCAGCGCCCTGATGGTCGCGCTCATCGCGAGCCACCTCATGGCCGACCAGCACCCGCGCGAGTCGGTGTTCACGATCGCCTTCGCGATCGGCGCCGCGAGCATGGCGCTCAGCATCGTCATCACGCTCGTCGGCATTCCGCGCCGCTCGGCGAACGCCGCGGAGGAGCCGGCCCCCAGCCGGGAGCCCTCGAACCGCTGAGCCGCCTCAGTCGGCCGACGGCGAGATCTGCAGCGCGTTGACCCACAGCTGGGTCAGGGAGTCGACCATCTGGTCGATCGTCCAGTCCTCGCCCAGCACGAAGCGCGAGTAGGCGGCGCGGGCGACCATGCCGGAGAGGAAGTAGGACGCCAGCTGCGGGTCGATGTCGGCCCCGGCGACGCCGCGGTCCTGGAGCTGCTTGATGCTGCGCGCGTTGCGCTGCACGAACGCCTCGCCGCGCTTGCGGCGCTGCTCGCGGAAGTCCTCGTCGATGCTGGCGACCTGCTCGAGCAGGCGCATGAACGGCGCGTAGCGCTCGTAGGACTCCAGGTAGGCCCGGTTGGCCGCGCGGACCTGCGCGATGGGGTCGTCACCGACGGCGTCGACGGCGCGGACGTCCGGGTGGAGCATCTCCTCCTCGACCTCGGCCTGCACGGCGGAGAAGATCTCCTCCTTGCTGTCGAAGTACGTGTAGAAGGAGCCGGCCGAGATGCCCGCCTCGGTGGTGATGTCCACGAGGCGGGCATCAAGGAAGCCGTCGCGCTCGAACACGACGCGCGCCGCGTCGATCAGGTTGGCGCGCGTGCGCAGCCCACGAGGCGTCGTGGGCAGCTCGCGCTCCGTCGCCGGGCCGGCGAACCCGGCCGAGCGACGGTGGCGCGTCGCGTTCTCTGGGGAGCTGCTCATGCCGTCATCCTAGAGGGAAGGTGACGTCAGGTTCGGCTCTGCACGGCGTGGCAGCACGCGTTGTTACTCGGCTTCTACAAGCCGGCCGAGGGACTCGGCGACCGCCACGGGCTTCTCGGAGCCCTCGCGCTCGAAGACCTGGCGGGCGCGCAGCTGCACGCCACCGGGCACGTGATCGATCGAGATGACCTCGGTCGTCATGCGCACGCGCGAGCCGATCGGCAGCGGCGCGGGGAAGCGCACCTTCTCGTAGCCGTAGTTCAGGCTGTGCGCGAACGCCTCGAACGAGATGAGCGAGTACGAGAACGCCGGGCCCAGCGAGAGGCTGTACAGGCCGTGGGCGATCGTCGTGCCGAGCGGGCTCTCGGCGGCCCGCTCGGGGTCGACGTGGATCCACTGGTGGTCACCGGTCGCGTCGGCGAACGCGTTCACCTTCTCCTGGGTGACCTCGTGCCATTCGGTGGGGCCGATGACCTTCCCGACGAGGGCTTCGAGGTCGGCGACGTTCTGGGGACGGACGGGCAGCTGGGTGGTGTCGGTCAAGGTTCTGTCCTTCGTGGGTGGGTGGGAAATCTCGGGGTCAGCGTCCGCGCCACACAGGCGCGCGACGCTCGGCGAACGCGGTGGCGCCCTCGCGGGCGTCCTCGGACTGGTTGACGCGCAGCATGACCGGGTCCTGCTGCTTCCAGCCCTCCTCCATGCCCCAGTCGGCGGCATTCTCGAGGACGTACTTGGAGCCCTCGAGGGCCAGCGGGGCGTTGTCGACCAGCTGGCCGGCCAGCTCGAGGGCGACCTCGAGGGCGCGGCCCGGCTCGGCGACGCGGTTGACCAGGCCGACCTGGTACAGCCGCTCGACGGGGACGTGGTCGCCGGTCAGGGCGATCTCGGCGGCCACGTGGTACGGGATGCGCTGGGCGAGGCGGAGCAGTCCGCCGCCCGCGGCGATGAGCGAGCGCTTTACCTCGGGGAGGCCGAGCTTGGCGTCGGAGGCGGCGACGATGAGGTCGCAGGCCAGCGCCATCTCGAGGCCGCCGGCGACGGCGAAGCCCTCGATCGCGGCGATCAGCGGGGTCTTGGGGCCGCGCTGGGCGAAGCCGCCGAAGCCGCGGTCCTCGAACATCGGGACGTCGCCCTCGAGGAAGGCCTTGAGGTCCATGCCGGCACTGAAGCCGCGGCCCTCGCCGCGGATGATGCCGACGACCAGCGAGGGGTCGGCGTCGAGCTCGTCGAGGATCGCGGCCATCTCGCGCGCCACCTGGCCGTTGACGGCGTTGCGGGCGTCGGGACGGTTCAGGGTGATCAGCAGGGCCCGGTCGTCCAGGACCTTCTCCGTGAGTACGACTGACATGACTCTCCTTTGCTGGGCCCGCCGGTGGCGGGCTGGTTCGGGGGGCGTGGGGCCGGTGGCGGGCTGGTTCGGGGGGCGTGGGGCCGGTGGGCGCCCCGACCGTGCGGGGCGCCCACCGGGTCTCACTCGGTCCCGCGGATGGTCCGCAGGTCGACCGTGCGGTACGTCGCGTTGAACGTGAGTCCGTCCGCGTAGTAGTTGGCGATCGGCCACAGCAGCGGGACGAGGTTCGTCTGCTCGAGCAGCGCGGCCTCGGCCTTGCCCCAGTTCTCGCAGCGCTCCTCACCCAGCGAGCTGGTCGCGACGGCCGAGAACTTGTCGAAGTCGTCGTTGCGGGTGCGGCCGAAGTTGTACGAGCCGCCCTCGCCGAGGTTCGAGCTCATCTTCGTCACGAGCGGGTACGGGTGCGGCGCGGCGCTGAGGTACGGGAACACGATGACGTCCCAGTCGCCCTCGTCGCCGTACACGATCGCGCCGGCCTGGGCCTGCGTGCCGTTGGTGACCTTCACGTCGATGCCGATCTTGCGCAGCGCGTCGGCGACGTAGTCGGGGCCGGAGTTCTGCACGTCGTAGCCCAGCAGGCGCACGGTCAGCTTCTTGCCGCCGGGGCCGTAGCCCGCGGCCTCGAGGTCGGCCTTGGCCTGGTCGGGGTCGTACTTGAGGCCCAGCTCGCCGTTGGACTCGGTGTAGCAGTCCATGTTCGGCGTGACGACCGTGTTGGCCGGCTCGCCGACGCCGAAGGACGCGGCCTTCGTGTACGCCGCCGCGTCGATCGCCTGGGCGACGACCCGGCGCAGGCGCTCGTCGGACATGGGCGCCTCGGGGCGCTGGTTGAACGTCAGGGAGTCGGCCTCGAAGGCCTTGCCCTGGATGAACTCGTGGCTGCCCTCGAGGCGCTCGGAGTCGCGGCCCAGGATGCCGGCGATGTCGGTCTCACCGGTCTCGAAGAGGTTCGCGCGGGTGGCGTCGTTCGTGATGACGCGGAACGTGATCTTGTCCGGGACGCTCTCGGGGTCCTCCAGCGCCGGGGAGCCCCACGCCTCGAGCTCGTACGTGTCGCCGCGCTTGAGCGAGGTGATCTTGTAGGGGCCCGAGCCCTGCGGCTCGGTGGCCAGCTTCTCGGTGTCCTGCAGACCCTTGGGGCAGATGACGAACGCGGTCGACATGCTGTCGAGCAGGTCCGAGTGCGGGTCGTTGACCTCGATCGAGACGGTGTTGGCCGCGTCGTCCGCGACGATCTCCTTCACGCCGCCGGCGCCGAAGAGACGGCCGGTGTAGATCGAGCCCGTCTTCGGGTCGGCCAGGCGCTTCATCGAGTTCGCGATGTCCGTGGCGGTCAGCTTCGTGCCGTCCGCGCAGGTCAGCCCCTCCTTGAAGGTCATGTCGATCTTCGTCGTCGTGACCTCCCATTCCGTCGCCATCGCGGGCACGTACTCCCCCGTCTTCATGTCACGGCGGACCGGGGTGTCGTAGATGGCCTCGTACATCTGCACCGCGCCCTGGTCGGCGGCGGTCAGGAACGGGTCGAACGTGTCCGGGTCGTTGCGCAGGTCCATCACGACACTGTCGGGAGCCTCGCCGGCGACGCGGTCGCCCTCGTCGGACGAGCCACCGCACGCGGCGAGGATCGAGGTCGACAGCACGAGGGCGCCGGCCAGGCCGACGGTGCGCCGCCAGGGACGGGTTCGGGGAGAGATCATGGGGTCAATCCTTCGTCGGGAAGTCTGAAACCGAATTCAGTTTCTGCAAAGAGTGTGACCGAGGTCACCACAAAGATCAATACTGAATTCAGTTTCATTTAGACCGAAGGGCCGGTCCCCCGTCGGGTTGAGGGAACCCGAGGAGAACCGGCCCGTCCGGACGCACGGAGCGCAGGCTCCGCGCTGGCTCAGCCCTTGACGCGGATGGTGCGCAGGTCCGTCGTGCGGTAGCCCGTCTCGAAGGTCAGGTCCTTCGAGAAGTAGTTGGCGATCGGCCACATCATCGGCACGACGTCGACGCGCTCGAGCAGGGCCGCCTCGGCCTTGCTCCAGTTCTCGCACCGCTCGTCACCGGTCGACGCGGGCGCCAGCTTGGCGAACTTGTCGAACTCGGGGTTCGTGACGCGACCGAAGTTGTACGAGCCGCCCTCACCGAGGTTCGAGCTCATCTTCGTCACGGCCGGGTACAGGTGCGGCGCGGGCGCGTTCATCGGGAAGACCAGCAGGTCCCACTCGCCGGAGTCGCCGTAGACGATGCCGGCCGCCTGGGCCAGCGTGCCGTTGGTGATCTCGACCGTGATGCCCAGCTCGCGCAGGGCGTCGGCGACGTACTCGGGGCCCGAGTTCTGCAGGTCGTAGCCCAGCAGACGGACGGTCAGCTCCTTGCCGCCCTCGCCGTAGCCGGCGGCCTCGAGGTCGGCCTTGGCCTGGTCCTTGTCGAACTTCGGCTTGAGGTCGCCGTTGCTCTCGACGTAGCAGTCCATGTTGGGCGTCGCGAGGGTGTCGATCGCCTCGCCCACGTCGAAGGACGCGGCCTTCGTGTAGCTCTCGGCGTCGAGGGCCTGGGCCACCACGCGGCGCAGCGCCTCGTCGGCGAACGGAGCGCCGTCGCGCTGGTTGAACACGACCGAGTCGGACTGGAACGCCTTGCCCTGGATCGGCTCGACGACCGACTCGAGGCGCTTGGAGTCACGGCCCACGACGCTGACGATGTCGGCGTCGCCCGTGTCGACCAGGTTCGCGCGGGTCGAGTCCGACGTCACGACGCGGTAGGTCAGCTTCGCCGGGACGCTGTCGGGATCCTCCAGCGCCGGGGAGTCCCACGCCTCGAGCTCGTACGTGTCGCCGCGCTTCATCGAGGCGAGGCGGTAGGGGCCCGAGCCCTGCGGCTCGGTGGCCAGCTTCTCGGTGTCCTCGAGGCCCTTCGGGCACACGATGAAGGCGGTGGCCATGCTGTCGATGAGGTCCGAGTGCGGCTCGTTGACCTCGACCGAGACGGTGTTCGCGGCGTCGTCGCCGACGATCTCCTTCACGCCGCCGGCGCCGAAGAAGCGGCCCGTGTAGATCGAGCCCGTCTTCGGATCGGCGAGGCGCTTGAGAGAGTTGGCGATGTCGGTCGGCTTGAGGTCCGTGCCGTCGCTGCACTTCAGGCCCGTCTTGAGCTCGAAGTCGATCTTGGTGGGCGTGGCCTCCCACTTCGTGGCCATCGCGGGCTCGTACTCGCCCGTCTTCCAGTTGCGGCGCACGAGCGTGTCGTAGAGCGCCTCGTACATCTGCACGGCGCCCTGCTCGGCGGCCGTCAGCATCGGGTCGAAGGTGTCCACGTCGTTGCGGAGCACCAGCGTGGCCTGGTCGGGCGCCTCGCCGGACGTGCCGGCGGACGAGTCCGACCCGCCGCCGCACGCCGCCAGGAGCGACGCGGCCAAGGCCACGACGGCCGCCGATCCCAGTCCGCGACGCAGCGCGGACGGACGACCGGAGCCTCCTCGGTAGTTCAACTTCATGCTCGACCTCTCACAGACTCGCTACGTGCCGGCGGGGGTCGCGGCACTGCCACGATTCTATATGAACTTGATTTCAGGTTTACCTACAGGGGGTGCCCTGCGTCATAGACCTGCGTCACGTGCCTCGAGATCGGCCCGCTGCATCAGCTCGTCGATGAGCTCGCTGGAGATCTGGCCGGTCACGGCGGTGTTCCGCGGGTCGTCGATCGAGCGGCGCAGGACGCCCTCGGCGATGATCGCGATCTTCCACAGGCCCAGCACGTACCAGAAGCCGATCGCCGAGACGTCGCGTCCGGTCGCGCGGGCGTACTCCTCCACGAGCTCGGCCCGGCTCGGGAATCCGGGCATTGTCGGCCCACGGAAGCCCGTGATGATCTCGTCGTCGGCCTGCGGCCAGTAGGCCAGCAGCCCGCCCAGGTCGGCCAGCGGGTCGCCGAGGGTCGAGAGCTCCCAGTCCAGCACCGCGGTGACGCGGCCGGCCGAGGGATCGGTGATGACGTTCATCAGGTGGAAGTCGCCGTGGACGAGAGCGAGGTCCTGGTGCTGCGGGACGTTCGCGGACAGTCGCGCCGCGAGGTCGTCCACGATCGGCAGGTCGCGCGTGCGCGACTGCTCCCACTGACGGTGCCAGCGCTTGAGCTGGCGCTCGGCGTAGGGCTTGTGGCTGGCCAGGTCGACCAGTCCCGCCTTCTCGAGGTCCACGGCGTGCACCTCGCCGAGCGTCGACGCCAGCGACAGGCCGATCTCCCGGCGCGTCTCCTCAGGCACCGACTCGACCGCCTCGATCGTGTCCAGCACGCGGCCGTCGACGAAGTCCATGAGCATGATCGGCGCGTCGGTGACGGACGGGTCCTTCGTGAACCCGTGGATCGTCGGCACCGGCACGCCCGTGCCCTGGAGCCCCGACATGATGCGGTGCTCGCGCTCGACGTCGTGGGCCGAGGCCAGCAGCGTGCCCAACGGCGGGCGGCGCAGGATCCAACGGTGGTCCGCGGCGTCGGTGACCAGGAACGTGAGGTTCGACTGGCCGGCGCCGACGCGCGTGAACTCGATCGGGCCGACGGCGTCGATGCCGAGGGTCTCGATCCAGGCCGCGATGGGTCCGGTCTCGATCAGCTGCGTCACGAGGCGCTCCTGTCCCGCGTCACCTTCATGCCGTGCTCGAGCACGCTGCCACGGTCCAGCTGGCGCTTGAGGATCTTGCCGGTCGAGCCCTTGGGCAGCTCGGCGACCTCGTGGTAGATCCGCGGGACCTTGTACTGGGCCAGCCGCTCCTCCAGCCACGCGCGCAGCGCCGAGCTCTCGACGACGCGGCCCGGGTGCGGGGCGTAGACGGCGGCGACCTCCTCGCCGAGGCGGTCGTCGGGGACGCCGATCACGGCGACCTCGCGCAGGTCGGGGTGCGTGTACAGCACCTCCTCGATCTCGCGCGGGTAGACGTTGTAGCCGCCGCGGATGACGAGGTCCTTCTTGCGGTCGAGGATCCAGATGTCGCCGTCCTCGTCCTGCTTGCCGATGTCGCCGGTGAGGAACCACTTGCCACGCATGACCTCGGCCGTGGCCTCGGGACGGCGCCAGTAGCCCTTCATGATGACCGGTCCGGCGAGGGCCACCTCGCCGCGCTCGCCGAACGGCACGGGGTTGCCCTCGGAGTCCACGACGCACGCCTCGAGACGGTTCAGCGCGGGGCCGACCGAGCCCTCCTTGCGACGCGGGCTGAGCTTCGCGGAGGTGCCGGCGCCGGTGGTCTCGCTGAGGCCGTAGCCGTCGAGGACGCGGCAGCCGAAGCGCTCGCGGAAGGCGTCCGCCACGGCCAGCGGCAGGGCCGCGCCGCCGGACAGGGCGTGGGTCAGGCCGGCGAGGTCGTCGCGCGAGACCTCGACGTCGGCGTGCAGCATCGCGTTCCACATCGTCGGGACGCCGGCCAGCACGGTGAGCCGGTGCGCCGCGGCCATCCGCAGCAGGCCCTCGCCGCTGAACGGACGCAGCAGCGACAGGCTCGCGCCCACCTGGAAGGTGGCGACCATGACGCAGATCTGGCCGAACACGTGGAAGAGCGGCAGCGCCGTGCCCACGCGGTCGGAGCTGTCGCTCTCGAGCGTGCCGGACACGATCTCGGCGCAGGCCACGATGTTGCCGTGGGTCAGCTCGGCGCCCTTCGGCTTGCCGGTGGTGCCCGAGGTGTAGAGCAGCACGCCGGTGTCGTCCGGCTGCATCGAGCGCGGCAGGTCGAGGTCGGCACCGGGGCCGGTCTCGATGTCGCCGGCCTCGAGGGTCCACAGGTCGATGCCGGTGGCGGTGGCAGCCTGCTGCGCGACGTCGACCGTCTCGTGCCAGGCGATCGCGAGCGAGCACTCGGCGTCGGTCAGGAAGTACTCCAGCTCGACCGAGGTCGAGGCCGAGTTCACGGTCACGCCGATCGCGCCCACGGCGAGGATCGCCTGGTGCACGACGGCGAACTCCTGCGAGGTCGGGGCGACGAGCAGGACGCGGTCACCGGGCTCGATGCCGGCGTCGGTCAGGCGCTGCGCCCAGGCGGCGACGAGGTCGCGCACCTGGCCGTAGGTCCAGGACTGCTCCCCCACCCGCAGGGCGATGCTGTCGGGGGCGTTCCGGGCGTGCTCCCACAGGCGGTCGACGGCGTTCATGACAGGACTCCTCTCGCTCCGGACGGAGCGGGTCGGGACGGGATGCGGGTCAGCTGACGGCGACGGGATCGCGGCGCGAGCGCCAGCGGCTGCCGCCGAGCGTGGGCACGGCGGAGAGCAGCGCCTTCGTGTACTCCTGCTGGGGCGCGTCGAAGACGGCGTCGGCCGTTCCGGCCTCGACCATCTCGCCGTGGCGCATGACGTACACGTGATCGGCCAGGTAGCGGATCACCGACAGGTCGTGCGAGATGTAGAGCATCGAGACGTCGAGCTCGCGCTGCAGCTGGCGCAGCAGGTTGAGGATGCGCGCCTGCACCGAGACGTCGAGCGACGCCGTGACCTCGTCGAGGATCATCAGCGACGGCGAGAGCGCCAGGGCCCGCGCGATCGAGACGCGCTGGAGCTGACCGCCGGACAGCTGGTGCGGGTAGCGGCGCACGGCCGCCTTCGGCACGCCGACCTTGTCGAGCAGGTCGAGCGCGGTCGCGGCGCACGACTGCGACGTGACGCGCTTGCCCGTGGCGACGCTGACGGCCTCCTGCACCGCCATGGCGATCTCCATGCGCGGGTTCAGCGACGCGTGCGGGTCCTGGAACACCAGCTGGGCCTGGCTGCGCAGGTGGCGCAGCGCCTTGCCCTTGGGGTTGGTGATGTCCACGCCCTCGAGCGTGATCCGGCCGCTCGTCACGGGCGTCAGGCCGATGGCCGCGCGCGCGATGGACGACTTGCCCGATCCCGACTCGCCGACCAGGCCGACGGTGGAGCCCTTGGGCACCGACAGGTTGATCCCCTTGACCGCCGTGAACGGGGGCGGTCCGGGGTAGGTGACCTCGACGTTCTCCAGCTCAAGCATGGTTCATCTCCCGTTCGACGTCGAACTGTCCGTCCTCGATCGTCACGAGGTCCTCGTTCCGATCCGTGTTGAGATCCGGGACCGCGCGGATCAGGCCCCGCGTGTACGGGTGATCAGGCCCGGAGAGCAGCTTCGCCGTGGTGAGGTCCTCGACGATCTCGCCGCGGAACATCACGATCACGCGGTCGCAGACCTCCGACAGCAGCGAGATGTTGTGCGAGATCAGCAGCACGGCGCTGCCCTTGCGGTCGTTGAGGTCGCACAGCAGCTGCATGACCTGCGCCTGCACCGTGACGTCGAGCGCCGTGGTGGGCTCGTCGGCCAGGATCAGGCTCGGCTCGCCCATGAGTCCCATCGCGATCATGGTGCGCTGGCGCATGCCGCCCGAGAGCTCGTGCGGGTACTGCTTGAGCCGCTTGGCGGGCTCGGTGATGTGCACGTCCTCGAGGCTGCGGATCGCGAGGTCGCGCGCCTCCTTCTTGGACAGGCCCTTGTGCTCGCGCACCGTCTCGATCATCTGCGCCCCGATCTTGCGAGCGGGGTTCAGCGACGACATCGGATCCTGGAACACCATCGCCAGGTTCGTGCCGAGGACGGTGCGCAGCTCGCGGTCGGAGCCGTTCACCAGGTCGTGACCGTCGAAGTCGATCCGGTCGGCGGTCATCGACAGGCCCTTGGGCAGCAGTCGCGACACGGCCAGCGAGGTCAGCGTCTTGCCGCTGCCGGACTCGCCGACGATGCCGACGATCTCACCGCGCTTGAGCGAGAAGGAGACGTCGCGCACCAGCGGCGGGACGTCGTCCCGGCCCTCGATGCTGATCGAGAGGTTGCGCACGTCGAGCAGGGTGTCGTCGTTCATGGGCGTCCCTTCCTGGTCTCGGTCTCCATGCCGGGATCGAGGGTGATCTCGGGCTCGGCCGCCAGCGCCTTCGCGCCGTTGCGGCGCAGCTTCGAGCGGAACAGGCTCGGCCGCTCGTTCCACAGCACCGGGTTGACCGCGCGGGCCACGGCATCGCCGAAGAGGTTGACCGCGAGGCCGGTGATGAGGATGAGCGTCGCGGGCACGAGCGCCGCGTACGGGTTGAGGTAGAAGTTCTTGACGCCGTCGGTGAGCATCTGGCCCCAGTCGAACTGCGGCGACTGGATGCCCAGGCCCAGGAAGCTGAGCGAGGACATCGCCATGATGCCCTCGGCGACGGTCGTGAACGTGACGATCACCAGGCTGTCGGCGACGTTGCGACCGACGTACCGCGTGCCGATGCCGGACTTGTTGACGCCCACGACGCGCGCGGCCGACATGTAGTCCCGCACCATCACCGAGTCCACGAGGCTGTACGTGAAGCGGGCGAAGTGCGGCGTGAAGGCGACGCCGATGGCCAGCACCGCGCCCTTCGCGCCGACGCCGACGATCGCGACGACCACGACGGCGAGCAGGATGTCGCCGAAGCCCATCATCGAGTCGATGACGGCGCCGCCGACCTTGCGGACGCGGGGGCCGCCGGCGGCGATGAGACCGCCGATCAGGCCGCCGACCACCATCGCGAACAGCACGGCGGCCGACGCGTAGAGGATCGAGAGCCGGGTCGCCGCCAGGGTGCGGGTGAGGATGTCGCGGCCCAGGGCGTCGGTGCCGAAGCGGTAGTCCGCGGACGGACCCTCGCTCGAGCGGGACATGTCGCTGACGACGGCCTGGTCGCCGAAGCCGTTCGGGCCCATGATCACCAGGACCGTGAGACCCAGCAGGATCAGGCCCGAGACGATGCCCGTGGGCGTGGCCAGGAACGCGCCGAACATCTGACGCGCGCTGCTGCGGCGCTCGTGCTTCTTCATCGGCCGGCCTCCATGGTCCGGGGATCGACGATCCCGAGGATGATGTCCACCAGGGCGTTCACCAGCACGACCGAGAAGCCGAGCAGCAGCACGATGCCCTGGACGACCGGGTAGTCGCCGACGAGGACGCTGTGGACGAGGGTGGTGCCCAGGCCGAGCCGGGCGAAGACCTGCTCGACGATGACGGCGCCGCCGATGAGGCTGGCGAAGGTCACGCCGCCCATCGCGAGCATGGTCGTGATCGAGTTGGGGAACACGTGCGCGAGGTAGAGCTTGCGCGTCGGCAGCCGCTTGCTGCGGGCGGTGCGCACGTAGGGCGACTCGAGCACCTCGAGGGTGCGGACGCGCACGAGGCGCGCGATCGAGGCCGCCGGGCGGATCGCGATGGCGATCGCGGGCAGCACCGCGGCGTTGAGCGAGCCGGAGCCCGCCACGGGGAAGATCTGCCACGTCACCGCGAAGAAGAACGCCAGGAAGGTCGCGATCAGGTACTGCGGGATCGAGGCCATCGCACCGGTGGAGCTGCTGAACATGATCTCGAACGCGCGGTGGCCGTTGCGGGTCAGCACCGCGCCGATGATGCCCATCGGCAGGCCGACGAGCAGGATGATCAGCATGCCGAAGACGGCCAGCTGGGCCGTGGGGCCGATCTTCTGGGCGATCTCGTCGGTGACGGGCTGGCTCGTCGCGAACGACGTGCCCATGTCACCGCGGAAGAGACCGCCGATGTAGTCGAGGAACTGCTTGTACATGGGCTGGTCGAGGCCGAGGCGCTCGCGGGCGACCTGCACGGCCTGCTCGTCCGCGTCCATGCCGGCCACGAGCCGGGCGGGATCGCCCGGGGCCAGGTGCATCATGAGGAACGTGAGGGTGGTGATCGCCACCAGCACGAAGGCGAGCCGGACGAGCCGGGACACCAGGAACCGACGCCATTTCATGTCACATCGTCTCCATCAGCATAGGTCGGATCTTTCCTGGGATTCGGGGGATTTCGCGGGGCGCCGAGGGCGGCTCGCGGGCACTGCTTGTGCTGCTCGTCACAGCCTAAGTCATAGTCGAACTCAAGTTCAGGTCGGGGTCCGACCCGTGGACACGGGCGGCGGGACAGAGGAGTATCCCGCCGCCCGTGCGGTCCGGCGTCAGGCGCGCGAGAGCTCGCGCTCCATGCGGCGCAGCTCGACCCGCGCGATGGTGCGCTTGTGGACCTCGTCGGGGCCGTCGGCGATGCGCAGCGTGCGCTGGTGGGCGTAGAAGCTCGCCAGCGGGAAGTCGTCGGTGACGCCGCCACCACCGTGCACCTGGATCGCGCGGTCGATGATCTTGAGCGCGATCTCCGGGGCAGCCACCTTGATGGCCGCGATCTCGGTGCGGGCCTTCTGGTTGCCCACGGTGTCCATCAGGTACGCCGTCTTGAACACCAGCAGGCGGATCATCTCGATCTCGATGCGGGCCTCGGCGATCCAGTCCTGGACGTTCGAGCGGTTCGCGACGGGCTCGCCGAACGTCGTGCGGCTCTGGGCGCGCGCGATCATCAGGTCGAGGGCGCGCTCGGCCATGCCGATGGAGCGCATGCAGTGGTGGATGCGGCCGGGGCCGAGGCGGGCCTGGCTGATCATGAAGCCGTCGCCCTCGCCGGCGAGCAGCGCGGTCTTGGGCACGCGGACGTCCTCGAAGAGGATCTCGGCGTGGCCCTCGCGGTCCATGTAGCCGAAGACCGGCAGGCCGCGGACGACCGTGACGCCGGGGGTGTCGATCGGGACGACCATCATCGACTGCTGACGGTGCGTCTCGGCCTCGAAGTTGGTCTTGCCCATGACGATGAGCACCTTGCAGTTGGCGTGCAGGGCGTTCGAGGCGAACCACTTGCGGCCGTTGAGGACGTACTCGTCGCCGTCGGGGGTCATGCTGAGCTCGACGTTGGTGGCGTCCGAGCTGGCGACCGCGGGCTCGGTCATGCAGAACGCCGAGGCCATCTCGCCGGCCAGGAGCGGCTTGAGGTACTTCTCCTTGTGCTCCTCGGTGCCGAACAGCTGGAGGACCTCCATGTTGCCGGTGTCGGGAGCGTTGCAGTTGATCGCCTCGGGCGCGATGTACGGGCTGCGACCCGTGATCTCGGCCAGCGGCGCGTAGTCGAGGTTGCTCAGGCCGGGCGAGCCCCAGGCCTCGTCCTTGTGGGGGTGGAACAGGTTCCACAGGCCACGGCTCTTCGCCTCGGCCTTGAGCTCCTCGAGGATCGGCGGGTGGAAGTTCGGGTTGCCCGACTCCGCCATCTGCTGGTGGTAGACGGCCTCGGCCGGGTAGACGTGCTCGTCCATGAAGGCGAGCAGCTTCGCCTGGTACTCCTTGGCGGTGTCCGAGAGTTCGAAATGCATGTCAGCTCCTTGCTGGCTGTGGGTGGGGTCGGGGGTCAGGCCAGCGAGGCCTGGTAGCGGCGCATGCCGGCGATCCAGCGGTCGATGTCTCCGGCCTTGCGGGACTGGAAGACCTTGACCTCGGGGTGCGGCAGTATCAGGAACTCCTCGGACTCCATCGCCTTCAGCACGATCGCGGCGACCTCGTCGGCCTCGAGCACGCCACCGGCGTCGGTGACGGCCTGGGCGGCACGGCGCTGCGTCTCGTTGGTGATCGGGGCGCCGCCGGTGAGCATGTCGGTGTTGACGCCCATGGGGCACAGGCAGCTGACGGCCACGCCCTGGTCGCCGTAGGTGATCGCGAGCCACTCGGCGAACGCGACGGCGCCGTGCTTGCTGACCGAGTAGGTGGCCGAGCCGATCTGCGTCAGCAGGCCGGCGGCCGACGCGGTGGACACGAAGTAGCCCTGGCCGCGCTCGATCCAGCCGGGGACGAGCAGCTTGGCGGCGCGCACGTGCGCCATGACGTTGACCTGGTGGGCGAGGTCCCAGTCCTCCTCGGAGGCCTCCAGGGTCACTCCCCCGCCGACGCCGGCGTTCGCGAAGTAGAGGTCGACCGGGCCGAAGGACTCCTCGGCGACGGCGATCAGGCGCTCGATCTGGGCGGTCTGCGAGACGTCGCCCGCGACCGCGACGGCCGAGCCGGGCGTGGCCTCGTTGAGACGGGCCGCGACGGCCTCGACGCCGTCGGACTTGAGGTCCGCGACGACGACCTTCGCGCCGGCCGCGACCAGCGCGTCCGCGAGGGCGGCTCCGATGCCGCCACCGGCTCCGGTGACGACGGCGACCTTGCCGTGGATGTCCATGGTGCTCCTCCGAGTGGGGACGGTCCGGGGCCCGCGGTGCGGGTCCGCGAGGGGGACCGTGACGTGCTTCACACCCTAATCTGAATTCGGACTCAAGTTCAAGTCCCGGTCGTCGCGGGCTCCGCGCCCAGCGCCTCCGGGTCCAGTCCGAGCAGTCCGGCCAGCGCCGGGATCGTGCGCGCGGCGTCGCTGTGGACGATCCCGCCCATGCCCAGCGTCTGGGCCGCGCGGATGTTCATCGCGAGGTCGTCGATCATGATCGCCTCGGCCGGACGCACGCCCAGCCGCTCGCAGGCGACCTCGTAGAGCCGGCGCGACGGCTTGCGCACGCCCTCGCGGCCCGAGATCGCCTGGACCTCGAACAGCTCGTCCAGGCCGTGGCCGGTGTAGCAGTCGCGACCGAGCGAGTTCGAGACCAGCGCGACCGCGACACCCTCCTCCTTGAGGCGACGGACGAGCGCGGTCATCGCGTGATCAGGGTGCAGGTCCTGCTGCATCCGCGCGATCAGGCCCGCGGCCTCGACCGTGTGGCCCTGGGCCGCGAGGGCGCCCGCGAGCGCCTCCTCGAAGACCTCGTCCTCCACGCGGCCGCACTCGTGGTCGACCAGCGCGGCCTGCGCGGCCTCGTCGTGCGACAGCGCGTTGACGACGGCGTGCGGGTCGCCGGCGCAGACCTCACGACTGAACCGCTCGAACGAGGCGAAGACGCTCGCGGTGAGCACTCCCCCGAAGTCGAACAGCACGGCGCGCGGCGTCTCGGCCGACGCGACGACCTCGACGTCGCTCATCGGGCGCGAGCCGCCGACTCGGCGAGCTCGCGCAGCGCGCTCTTGTCGATCGAGCGCTTGAGGATCTTGCCGGTCGCGCCCTTGGGCAGCGCGTCGACGAAGGAGTAGATGCGCGGCACCTTGTACGCCGAGAGGCGCTGCTTGGCCCACGTGCGGATCTCGTCGCCGTTCAGCTCGTGGCCGGGAGCCGACGCGATCACCGCGGCGATCTCCTCGCCGTAGTGGTCGTCGGGGATGCCGACGACCGCCACCTCGACGATGCCGGGGTGCTCGTACAGCACCTCCTCGACCTCGCGCGGGTACACGTTGTAGCCGCCGCGGATCACGAGGTCCTTCACGCGGTCGACGATCGTCAGGTAGCCGTCGGCGTCGACCGAGCCGAGGTCGCCGGACTTCAGCCAGCCGTCGACGAGCTCCTTCGCGTTGACGTCAGGACGGTTCCAGTAGCCCTTCATGACCGTCGGGCCCTTGATGAAGACCTCGCCGACCTCGCCAGGTGCCAGCACGCGGCCCTCCGAGTCGCGGATCTCGACCTGCGTGCCGGGCAGGGTCGGGCCGGTGGTGCCAGTCCGCTGCTCGCGGTGGATGTCGTTGAAGGTCGCCGCACCGGTGGTCTCGGTGAGGCCGTAGCCCTCGAGGATCGTGCAGCCGAAGCGCTCGGTGAAGGCGCGGATGATCTCCACCGGCAGCGAGGCGCCGCCCGACGAGGCCATCCGCAGCGAGGCGAAGTCCTCGGGCGTGTAGTCGCCCTGCGCGTGCAGCATCGCGTTCCACATCGTCGGAACGCCCGAGACGGTGGTCAGCTGGTCGCTCTTGACCATGTCGAGCATCTTCTCGGCGCTGAACGGCGACAGCAGCGAGAAGGAGGCGCCGATCGCGAGCGCCGTGTTCATGCAGACGGCCTGGCCGAAGACGTGGAACAGCGGGAGCGCCGTGCCGAAGCGGTCGTCGGCGGTGAGCTCGAGCACGGGCAGGAAAGAGTCGACCGTGGCGTCGAGGTTGAGCGCGGTCAGCTCGGCGCCCTTGGGACGGCCGGTCGTTCCCGAGGTGTAGAGGATGATCGCGGTGTCGTCGGGTGCGTGGTCGTGCGCGTCCTGCAGCGGCTCGGCGTCGAAGGCCAGGCCGGGCTCGAGCTGCCAGAACTCCACGCCGCGGTCGGCGGCGGCCTCGCGCGCCGCGTCGGCGCACTCGTGCCAGGCGATGACCAGCGAGGCCTCGGAGTCGTCGAGGACGTAGCCGATCTCGGGGGACGTCGACATGACGTTCATCGTCGTCACGGTCACGCCGGCGGCGTGGAGGCCGTAGTAGACCTCGGGGAACTCGGTGATCGTCGGCGCGATGAACAGCACGCGGTCCAGCGGCGCGAGCCCGGCGGCGCGCACGGCGCCCGCGACGCGGCGGTTCGTCTCACGCAGCTCCGCGTACGTCACGGTGCGCGGCGAACGGAGCGCGACCCGGTCCGGCTCGGAGTCGGCGTGGGCCCAGATCCGCGAAACGATGTTGACCATGCGTGTCCTTCGATTGCCTCGGCTGTGATGCGGCTCATGGTCCTGCATCACAAGGTGAACTTGGTTTCAGATTTAAACACGATAGCCCGGCAGGCCTCGTCCGGACCACCCCCGTTCCATGGGGCGAGCGTCTGATCCGGAATCCGGCTCTGGTTAGAGTGACCGCCATGACCACCCCCGCACGGCCCACCGTGGACGACCTCGACGCCCTCGGCACCGCGATGCGCCTCGTCGCCCCGCCGGAGTTCGAGGACGGCAACGGGCACGTCAACGTCTGCCACTACTACCGGCTCCACATGGAGGGCTCGGACCTGGCGTTCCGCGAGCTGGGCTTCGACGACGACTACCGCCACCGCACGGGTCACAGCGTCTTCAGCGTCGAGCACCACGTCCGGTTCCTCGACGAGTCCCTCGTCGGCGACGAGCTCTCGGTGCACCTGCGGATCCTCGGCGTGGGTCCGAAGACGGTCCACGGCCAGACGATCCTGGCGAACCGCTCCCGCGGCACCGTGGCCAACACGCTGGAGTTCCTCGAGCTGCACGTCGACCTCAGCACCCGCCGCACGACGCCGATGCCCGACGACATGGTCAAGCCGCTGGAGTTCCTGCGCGACGAGCACGCGGCGCTGCCGTGGTCACTCCCCCTCGCCGGTCCCCTCGGCGTCCGCTGACCACCCTGTCCGCTGACCACCCTGTCCGCCGACCACCCTGCGTCACCCCGTGGGCTCGACTAGCGTCGAGGCGACGGGAGGACGCCGATGCCGCGAGACACCGAGTCGGAGCGCACCCCCGACGGCCACTTCCTGGTCATCGGTGGGCGGAAGTGGCGCGCCACGGATCCGCAGATCCCCGATGCGCTGCGCCAGGAGCTGGTCGACGAGTTGATGAGCGCGCGACGGGCGGTGAAGGCCGGCGAGCCCGACGCCCGCGACCGGGTCGGCGACGCCAAGGTCGCCCTCGGCGAACGAGGCCGGCCGTGGTGGGAGGAGCCCACCGACCACTCGATCGCCGCCCGCTCGACCGCCGCGATGCGCGCCCTGCTCCGCAAGCGTGGCGGCTCGACGATCTGTCCCAGCGACGTCGCCCGCGTGGTCGGCGGAGAGCAGTGGCGCGACCGCATGGACGCGGTCCGTCGCCTCGCGGACGACCTCGCCGAGGACGGCGTCGTCGTGGTCACCCAGCGCGGCGAGCCGGCGTCGGCGAACACCGCGAAGGGCCCCGTCCGCATCGGACGGGGCGACCGCTTCGCCTGAGGGTCAGCGGACCCGCACGACCTTGCTGACCTGGCCCGACGTCACCTGGGCGTCGCCGGAGTAGACCACGCGGATCCGGTGCTTGCCCTTCTTCGTGATCTTCGGCAGCAGGATCGCGACCTTGCCGCCGCTCGAGGCGTACAGGCGCTTCGTCGCGATCCGCTTGCGGCCGTCGTAGACCCGGATCGTGCCGGTGGGCCGCACCAGCGGCGCGGACACCCGCACGACGAGGCGCGCACGCTTCGCGCGCTTGAGGCTCGACGCCACCGACATCGCCACCCGCGAGCGGGCCTTCGTCGCGGGCACCGAGACGGTGGCCGTCCGGAAGATCCCGGCGAAGCTGCCCGACGCGACCGTGTCGCGCGCAGTCAGGGTGCGGCCGAGGTCGGCCGCCGTGATCCGGTACGTCGCGCCCGTGCCCACGCGCGTGGACCCGCGCCACCACGAGATCGCCGACGTGCCGCCGGGGTTCGTCAGGCCGCGCGAGGACGCGCGCAGCACTCCCCCGGGCGCCCGCGTGCCCGAGAGCAGCGGCGCGCCGAGCGGTGCCGTGACCTTCGACAGGTCGAGGATGCCCGCGCCGCAGTAGCCCGCGTCCTCGCTCGAGGACTCGCAGTTGACTGAGGCCACGGTGCGCTCGACACCGCCGAGGAGGATCTTCGGCTCCTGCGGGACGTCGGAGAACGGCTGCACCGCCGCCTTCAGCTGCGCCTCGACCCGAGCGGGATCAGTGACGCCGAGCGAGTAGAGCAGCGCCGCGCCGGCCGAGACCGCCGGGGCGGCCATGCTCGTGCCCTGGTACCAGCCGTACGAGGGCTCGCCCGGCTCCTTGTCACCGTCATTGAGCGTCGAGCGGATGCCGCGGTCCTCACGCGACGGCAGGATGTTCTGGTCGCCGCCGGCGGCCGCGAGGTCCGAGCCGACGCCGGCCGTGGAGTACCAGGCGCGGTGTCCGGTGTCGCTCGTGGCGACGACGCTCACGTAGCCGTCGCACGCAGCCGGCACGTTCTGCGAGACGGGGAAGATCGTCGGGCCGGACGCGTTGCCCGCGGCGGCCACCAGCGTGGCGCCGGCGTCCCGGGCGAGACCGGCGACCTCGCTGTAGACCGCGCAGACCGCCTCCACTTCCGCGGAGTCCTCGTACTCGCCGCCGAGCGAGAGGTTGATGACCTGCGCCGGCGTGCGGTTGACCGGCACGTCGTACTCGCTCAGGTCGTAGCCCGCCGCCCACAGGATGCCGAAGAGGATGTCGGTGTCCCAGCCACCGCAGTGCCCCAGCACACGGACCGGCTGCACCTTCACGCCCGGCGCCAGGCCGGCCACGCCGATGCCGTTGTCGGCCTTGGCGGCGACCGTGCCGGCCACGTGCGTGCCGTGCCACGTGCTGTCCTGCGTGTACCAGGCCGGGTCGTCGTCGCCGATCGAGTCGCCGTAGCAGGCGGCGACGAGGTCCTCGTCCAGCCAGTCGCCGGGGTCGGAGGGGTCGGCGTCCCAGCCGTCACCGTCGCCGGCGTTGATGTAGGTGCCGTCGTAGTAGCAGTCGCCGAGCTCGTCTGGCGTGCACTCGTCGTCGACGAAGTCGTACCCGGCGACCGTCTGGCCGGCCAGGTCGGGGTGCGCCGCGAGGCCGGTGTCGACGACGGCGACGACGGTGGAGGCACTGCCACGGGTCGCGCGCCAGAGCGACGGCGCCTTCGTCGTGTAGCCGCCGTCGTCCCGCGTGGTGTCCCAGAGGTTGCCCTGCGTGAGGAAGTCCGGGTCGTTCACGGAGACGGGCGGTGCGCTCGAGATCGTGCGCAACGTGTCGGGCGCGACCCACTCGACGTCGGCGCGGGCCGAGAGCGCGTCGATGGCCGGGCCGAGATCCTCGACGGGCACCGGCTGATCGAGCTCCAGCACCGACAGACCGGCCGGCGCGGCGCGCGTCGAGCCGATGTCGGCACCGGGCAGGCGAGCCTCGGCCGACCGCGCGAGCGACGACCGGCGCGCCGTCGTGGCGGTCGTGGCCTTGACGATCAGGCCGCGCGCGACGCGCGGCGGCTGCTTCGCCGCGGGGCTCCCGACCCCCGCCGGCTCGGATGGCTGGGCGGAGGCCGCCGTGCTCACGAGCGCCGAGGCGACCAGGAGCAGGGGCAGGGCGGTGAGGGCGAGGGTGCGACGCACAGGGTGTCCTGTCTCGAGGTGGTTCCCCCCGACGGGAACGACCTCAGCAGGATAGGGCAGGGCCCATGCGTCACACCATCCCCTCGCATCACACGAGGATCAGCGGACGCGCACGACCTTGCTCTTCTTCGTCGCGCTCACCTTCGTGCTGCCGGAGTAGATCACCCGGATGCGGTGCTTGCCCTTCTTCTTGATCTTGGGCAGCGTGATCGTGACCTTGCCCTTGTTCTTGGAGTAGATCTTCTTGACGGCGATGCGCTTGTTGCCGTCGTAGACCCGGATCGTGCCGGTGGCGCGCACGTAGGGGGCCTTGATCTTGACCCGCAGCTTGACCTTCTTGGACTTGCTGAACTTCGACGGCATCGAGAACGCCATCTTCGGCTTCGACTTCACCACGACCGAGCGCTGGTGGAAGATCGCGCGCGAGCCGTTGGTGGCGGTGGCCCGCACGGTGACGCGCTTGCCGAGGTCGGCCTTCGTCACGCGGTAGGTCGTGCCGTAGCGGACGACCTTCGAGCCGCGGTACCAGGTCAGGCGCACGGTCGCGCCGTTGCGCCACGATCCGGTGGTCGCGCGGAGGGTGCGACCAACACGGGCGGCGCCGCTGATGCGCGGGGCGCTCGTGGGGGCCTTGGCCATCAGCACGTTGTAGGCGCTGACCACACCGGAGCCGCACTGCGCGGCCGTGCAGTTGGCGGAACGACGAGCCGTGGCCTTGAGGACCCGCTCCACGACGTCGGGGTTCGTGATGCCCACCGAGTACGCCAGCGCGGCCGTGGCGGCCACGGCGGGCGTGGCCATGCTGGTGCCCTGGTTCGCGGCATACGTGTGGCTGCCCGGCGCCTGCGGTCCGTTGTTGTACGTGGACATGATGTTCACGCCGGGAGCCGCGACGTCGATGCCGCGGCCGTAGTTCGAGAACGAGGCGCGGTTGCCGTTGGTGTCCGTGGCGGCGACCGCGATGAAGCCGGGGCAGACCGACGGGACGTTGTAGGCGTGGTTGGAGCCGTTGTTGCCGGCCGCGGCCACGATCGTCGAGCCACGCTTGCGGGCGATCGAGGCGATCTGACCGTAGAACTGGCAGAGCTGACGCACCTGCGTGGTGTTGGGGACGTATCCGCCGAGCGAGAGGTTGATGACCTTCGACGGGGTGCGGTTGACCGGCACGGTGCCGTGGCGGCGACCGTCGTACGCGGTCACGTTGGCGCCCGAGGCCCACAGGATGCCCATGGCGATGTCCCAGTCGGTGCCGCCGCAGCGGCCCAGGACGCGGACGGGCTGGATCTTCACGGTCGGGGCGATGCCGACGACGCCGATGCCGTTGTTGCGCTTCGCGGCGATCGTGCCGGCCACGTGCGTGCCGTGCCACGTGCTGTTGTCCGGGCCCATGTACTCGCACAGCGCGCTGCTGGTGCGGCCGTCGCCGGGATCGGACGGGTCGGCGTCCCAGCTGCTGCGGTCGTTGGCGCTGATGTACGTGCGGCGGTACGCGTACCGCGAGCACGAGGCGTTCATGCAGTCGTACTCGTCGTCGACGAAGTCGCGACCGGCGACGAACTGGCCGGAGAGGTCGGGGTGACCCATCAGCGCGCCGGTGTCCAGCACGCCGACGCGCACGCTCGGCGAGCCGGTCGTGATGTCCCAGGCGCGGTTCGCGTGGACGCCCCACGTGCCGGTCAGGTTCCACAGGCGACCGTTCGTGTACTGCGGATCGTTGGCGGTGGCCGACGGCAGGCGCACGCCGTTGGGCACGGCCCACTCGACGGCCGGGTTGTCCTCCAGCTGCTCGATCGCGTCGTCGAGGTCGGTGGCGTCCACCTGCGTCGACAGGTCGAGCACGCCGAGGTCGCTCGCGCCCTCGGTCGAGTTCGCGACCCCGACGCCGTCGGGCAGCTCGGCGGCGACCTCGTCGGTGAGGTCACCGACCTCGGTGTCCGCGTCGTCGGCGAGCTTCACGATGATGCCGCGCGCCGGCTGGGGCGCGTCGGTGGTGTTGAGCGGCGCCTCGGCCGCGGGCTCGGTCTGGGCGACCGCGGTCATCGCGCCGCCGGCGAGGGCGAGCGACGTCACGACCGGGACGACGAGAGTGAGTGGACGGCGCAGACGCAGCGTCATGGATGGACCTTCCCCGAAAGCAATGAGCCACCTCATGCGCGAGGGGCCACGCGCGAGCATATCCCGAAACCCCCGCCTCCCCGGCATCGGCAAGCTGGCAGAGCGGTGAGTGGTCAACCCTTCCCGCGCGGAGGCGGTGAGCTGTCAACCGCATGGACCCTCGATGCGGTTGATGCCTCACCGGGCCCCAGCAGGTTCGGTTGACAGCTCACCGCCCCCGCAGGCTCCCGGGAACGACGAAGCGCCCACCCCGTGCGGGGTGGGCGCTTCGTGCGGAGGTGTTACTTGGTCTCGTCCTCGGAGGCCTCGGGGGCCTCCTCGGCGACGGCCTCGTCAGCGGGAGCCTCGGTGGCCTCCTCGGCCGGAGCCTCGGTGGCCTCGTCGGTCGCGGTCTCCTCGACCGGGGCCTCCTCGACCGCCGGGGCGGCCTCGGCACGCGGGGCCTTCGGCGCGCTGGCGTCGAACTCCTTGGTCTCCACGATCTCGATGACGGCCATGGGGGCGTTGTCGCCCTTGCGCGGACCGATCTTCGTGATGCGCGTGTAGCCGCCCGGGCGGGTGGCCATGGCCGGGCCGATCTCGGTGAAGAGCGTGTGCAGGACGCCCTTGTCACGGATGACCTTGACGACCTGGCGGCGGTTGGCCACCGTGTCGGTCTTGGCCTTCGTGATGAGGTGCTCGGCGTACGGACGCAGACGCTTGGCCTTGGCCTCGGTCGTCGTGATGCGGCCGTGCTCGAACAGGCTCTGGGCCAGGTTGGCCAGGATCAGCCGCTGGTGCGAGGGGCTGCCGCCGAGGCGAGGACCCTTGGTGGGGGTGGGCATGTCGTTACTCCTGAATCAGTGGTGTCAGAGCAGCTCAGTACTGCTCGTCCTCGGCGAAACCGGCGTCCTCGTCGAAGTTGTCGATGACGGCGGAGGGATCGAAGCCCGACGGGCTGTCCTTGAGCGACAGACCGAGCTCGGCGAGCTTGGCCTTGACCTCGTCGATCGACTTCGAACCGAAGTTGCGGATGTCCAGCAGGTCCTGCTCGCTGCGCGTGATGAGCTCACCCACGGTGTGGATGCCCTCGCGCTTGAGGCAGTTGTACGAGCGAACCGTGAAGTCCAGGTCCTCGATCGCCAGCGCCAGGTCGGCGGCCAGCTGCTCGTCGACCGGCGACGGGCCGATGTCGATGCCCTCGGCCTCGACGTTGAGCTCACGGGCCAGACCGAACAGCTCGACCAGGGTGGACCCTGCCGACGCGATCGCGTCGCGCGGCAGGATCGAGGCCTTGGTCTCGACGTCGATGATCAGCTTGTCGAAGTCGGTGCGCTGCTCGACTCGGGTGGCCTCGACCTTGTAGGTGACCTTCAGGACCGGGCTGTAGATCGAGTCGACCGGCATGCGGCCGATCTCCTCGTCGCCGGTCTTGTTCTGGACGGCCGAGACGTAGCCGCGGCCACGCTCGACGACCAGCTCGATCTCGAGGCGGCCCTTGTCGTTCAGGGTGGCGACGTGCAGGTCCGGGTTGTGGACCTCCACACCGGCCGGCGGCGTGATGGCGGCGGCGGTGACGTCACCGGCCTCATCGGCGCGCAGGTACATCACGACGGGCTCGTCGATGGTCGAGGAGACCACGAGGTTCTTCAGGTTGAGGATGATCTCGGTGACGTCCTCGGTGACGCCCTCGATGGTCGAGAACTCGTGGAGGACACCGTCGATCTTGATCGAGGTGACGGCCGCACCCGGGATCGACGACAGCAGCGTGCGACGCAGCGAGTTGCCGAGGGTGTAGCCGAAGCCGGGCTCGAGGGGCTCGATGACGAACCGCGAACGGAACTCGTCGACGACCTCTTCGGACAGGACGGGGCGCTGGGCGATCAGCATGGTGTTTCTTCCTTTCCGGACCCACCGCTATATGAGGGCCGGGTTGGTGGACAGAGGTGGAGGATCAGATCTTCGAGTAGAACTCGACGATCAGCTGCTCCTGGATCGGAACGGTGATCTGCTCGCGGACCGGGTTCTGGTGAACCAGGATGCGGCCACGCTCGGGCGACACGTCGAGCCAGCCGGGCACGGTGTCGGAGTCGTGCGTCTCGCGCGCCACGATGAACGGCGTCGTCTCCAGGCTCTTGGCCTTGACATCGATGATGTCGTGCTTGCTGACCTGGAAGGACGGGATGTTCGTCTTGACGCCGTTGACCAGGAAGTGACCGTGGGTCACCAGCTGGCGGGCGTGACGACGCGTGCGGGCCAGGCCGGCACGGTAGACGACGTTGTCGAGACGGCTCTCGAGCAGGCTGAGCAGGTTGTCACCGGTCTTGCCGGGACGGCGCGAGGCCAGCTCGTAGTACTTGCGGAACTGCTTCTCGAGGACGCCGTAGGTGTAGCGCGCCTTCTGCTTCTCCTGCAGCTGGGTGCGGTACTCCGACTCCTTGACGCGGGTGCGGCCGTGCTGGCCGGGCGCGTACGGACGGCGCTCGAAGGCCTTGTCCCCACCGACGAGGTCGACGCCGTAGCGGCGCGACTTCTTGGTGAGAGGTCCGGTGTAACGGGCCATGGTTGATTACTCCTTGAAGAAAAGTCGACGACGCGTCAGAGACGACGGTGCTTGGGCGGACGGCAGCCGTTGTGCGGGCTGGGGGTCACGTCAGAGATGGTGCCGACCTCGAGGCCGACGCCGCTGAGCGACCGGATCGCCGTCTCGCGTCCCGAGCCGGGGCCCTTGACGAAGACGTCGACCTTCTTCATGCCGTGGTCCATCGCCTGACGTCCGGCGGCCTCGGCAGCCATGCCGGCGGCGTACGGAGTCGACTTGCGCGAGCCCTTGAAGCCGACGGTTCCGCCGGAGGCCCACGCGATCACCGCACCGCTGGGGTCGGTGATCGTCACGTGCGTGTTGTTGAACGTGCTCTTGATGTGGGCCTCGCCCTGAACGACGTTCTTCTTCTCCTTGCGGCGCACCTTCTTGGCACCGGAGTTCTTGGGGGGCATCGGCTACCTCACTTCTTCTTTCCGGCGACGGTGCGCTTGGGGCCCTTGCGGGTGCGCGCGTTGGTCTTGGTGCGCTGGCCGCGAACGGGCAGGTGCGCACGGTGACGGCGGCCCTGGTAGGAGCCGATCTCCATCTTGCGGCGGATGTCCGCGGTGACCTCGCGGCGCAGGTCACCCTCGACCTGGTAGTTCGCCTCGATGTGGTCACGGAGCGCGACGAGCTGGTCGTCGTTCAGCTCGTGAACGCGGGTGTTGGGGTCGATGCCGGTGGCGGCGAGGGCCTCGACCGCACGCGTGCGGCCGATCCCGAAGATGTACGTGAGTCCGATCACCACGCGCTTTTCGCGCGGCAGATCCACTCCGACGAGGCGTGCCATGTGCTGGCAGTTCCTTTCGGTTAAGCAGAGGTGTCGTCACCTGGGGCACCTCGATCGCCTCGATCGAGCTCCGGCCTCTGCGCCGGAGGTGACACCCGGGGACTCCGCCTGGTGGCGGGGCCCGGATGAGCCGTCAGATGTTCAGGGTGCTGCGTTGAAGAAGGTTGCTGCTCAGCCCTGGCGCTGCTTGTGGCGCGGGTTCTCGCAGATCACCATGACGCGGCCGTGGCGACGGATCACCTTGCACTTGTCACAGATCTTCTTCACGCTCGGGTTGACCTTCATCGAGAAGCTCTCTCTTCGGTACGAACTGAACGTGGGGGATGTGTAGTTGTCACTTGTAGCGGTAGACGATGCGTCCGCGGCTGAGGTCGTACGGCGAGAGTTCCACCACGACACGGTCCTCGGGGAGGATCCGGATGTAGTGCTGGCGCATCTTGCCGCTGATGTGCGCGAGGACCTTGTGGCCGTTGGCCAGCTCGACTCGGAACATCGCGTTGGGCAGGGCCTCGACGACCGCACCCTCCATCTCGATGACGCCTTCTTTTTTCGCCATACACCTCAACTTCTTCGTATCGACTGTTCGACCTGGCACGCACGTCTCCCCGCCCGTTCACGGGCTGCCGGAGGGCATGGGGATACGGCCCGACAAGGCCGACACACAAGTCTACGTCGAAAGGGGTGCCGGACTCAAATCGGCCAGGGAAGGCCCGCCTGCAGGACGGCCTCGTCGAGCGCCGCGGTGCGCAGGCCGGTGATCTGCTGGTACTCCGGATCGGCCACCATCTGGCTGAACGCGGCGCGCGACGGGTAGCGCACGAGCAGCACCGCGTCCCACGCCCAGCCCTCGGGTGCGACCAGCGCCGTCGCGAGGTCGCCGGCGTAGACGACCTCGCCGCCGACCCTGTCCAGGAACGGCCCGATGCGGGTCGTGTACTCGCGGTAGGAAGCGACGCCGTCCTCGCGGAACTGCAGCAGGTTGAGCATCACGACAGGACCTCCGGGGTCCTCGGCGAGGAACCGCTTGAGGTCGGCACCGGTGGGATCGACGGCCATGACGCGACCCTAGCGGCTTCAGTCCATCCCGGTGATGAGCGCGCGGTGGAAGGCCGCGCCCCGCTCGAGCGTGTCGATCGCGACCTTCTCGTTCGGCGCGTGGATCGAGTCGCGCTGCGCCCGGGTCATGTGCAGCGGCGCGAACCGGTAGACCGAGTCGCTGATCCGCGTGAAGTGCCGGGAGTCGGTGCCGCCGGTCTGCACGTACGGGACGACGGCGATGTCGGGACCGAGGGCCTTCACGGCCTCCCCCAGCGCGCGCCAGGCGTCGTTGTCGGTGCGCGACACCGGAGGCGGGTCCTCGCCGTCCATCCGCTCCACCTCGACGTCGAGACCGCGGAACAGCCTCTCGAGGCGGGCGCGCAGCTGCTCGCGGGTGTCCCCCACGGCCAGCCGCACGTTGACGTTGGCGCGCGCCTCGGTGGCCAGCACGTTGCGCGCCGGGCTGCCGCTGAGCTGGGTCACCGCCATCGTCGTGCGGACCATCGCGCCGGTCTCCTTGCCCAGCCGGGCCAGCAGCTCGGCCACGGGACGGTTCGCGCGGCGGGCGTGCGCGAGCACGGGCGCCACGGGCTTGGGCACCAGGCCGGCGAGGGCCTCGAGCATCTGCAGGACCGGCTCGGACAGGTGCGGCGTGGCCGGGTGCCGGTCGATCCGCACGATGGCCCGGGCCAGGCGCGCCGTGGCGCCGTTCTTCGACGGGGTGGACGCGTGCCCTCCCCCGCCGCGCGCCAGCAGGCCGACGTCGACGGTGCCCTTCTCGACGATGGCGACCATCGCGGTGGTGGCCGAGACGCCCGGCAGGCCGTCGTCGACGATCGCGCCGCCCTCGTCCGAGACGAGCCACGGGCGCACGCCCATCGAGTCGAGGTGGTCGACGACCTCGGCCGCGCCGTGCCCGAAGACCTCCTCGTCGGAGCCGAAGGAGAGGTAGACGTCGCGGGCGGGCTCGAACCCCTCGGCCAGCAGCGACTCGACCGCCTCGGCGATGCAGACCAGCGGGCCCTTGTCGTCGAGGGCGCCGCGACCGTGGACGAAGCCGTCCTCGATGGCACCCGAGAACGGGTCGCGCTCCCACTGCTCGGCGGGGGCGGGCACCACGTCGTAGTGCGCCATCAGCACGAGGGGGCGCTCGGTGGAGCGTCCGGGCCAGCGGAACAGCAGCGTGCCTCCCTCGAACTGCGTCAGCTCGAGAGCCGCGTGCAGGCTCGGGTAGAGCCCGGCGAACGTCTCGCGGAACGCGACGAACTCGGCCTCGTCCCGCTCGTCGGGCGCCGAGACGGTGCGACACGCGATCAGCTCGGCCAGGCGTGCGGCGGCGTTCATCGACCGATCTCCTCCTCGATGCCGGCCGGGTCGGCGAACGCCAGCCGCGGCACGAACGTCAGTCCGATCGCGGCCACGAACGCCGTGACCGAGCAGACGATCCAGACGGTGTAGTAGCCGGACATGGACGCAGCGGTCGCGTGCGTGGCGCCCGTCGCGAGGGCGACGCCGAAGACGCAGGACGCGAACGACCCGCCGATGGTCTTGGTGGTGTTGGTGAGGCCGGTCGCGACGGCGGTCCGGCCCTCGGGCGCCGCGGCCGCGGCGGCGGCGGGCAGCGCGGCGACCAGCGCGCCGGAGCCGAGCCCCGCCACCACCATGCACGCCGCCATCTGGGCGACGGAGTGGTGCAGCGGCACGAGCGAGGCGTAGCCGACCCCCACGAGGGTCGCCGCGCCGATGAGGCAGGCCCGCGGCGTGAACCGCTGGCTCACCCGGGCGAAGACGAGGGCGCCGATCAGCATCGAGAGCACGTAGCCGCCGATGATCGGAGCCACCGTCGAGGAGTTGAGGCCGAGTCCGTAGCCGTGCACGTCGGGGTCGGTCTGGGCGAAGGTCGACAGCGGGATCTGCGCGCCGAGCACGCTCACGCCGAACAGCAGGGCGGTGAACTGCACCGGCCACATCGAGGCGCGACGCATCACGCGCAGGTCGATGATCGGGTCGCCGGTCTGCAGCTCGTACGCGACGAACGGCACCAGGACCAGCGCGCCGAGGGCGATCGCGATCCAGGGCCACGGCGAGCCGACGCCGAGCACCCGCACCAGGGACAGGCCGCCGGTCACGAGCAGCAGGCTCGAGCTCAACAGGACCAGCCCGACGCCGTCGAGCGATCCCGACTGGCGCTCGTGGACGTCGGGGACGAAGCCGATGATGACGAAGACGACGCCGACGGTGAGCAGCCCCGGCACCGCCAGCACCATCCACAGCGAGTCGAACGCGGCGGACGTCGCACCCGCCGACAGGGCGCCGGCGATCGCGCCGGCCTGGAGGGCCGCGACGATGACGCCCGTCGCGCGCCGGGTGGCGGCGGCGCGCTGGTCCATCCCGGCGCTGCGCCGGTAGATCAGCGCGACCTCGAGGGGCAGCCAGACCGTGAACACGCCCTGCAGCGCCCAGAACACCAGGTAGGCCTCGAAGGTGGTGGCGAAGGCGATGCCGCACGTGGCGATCGCGGTCAGCACGGCCGACCACACCAGCACCTTCTGGTGCCCGATCAGGTCACCGAGCTTCGACAGCGGTGGGACGCACAGCGCCGAGAGCAGCAGCTGGGCCGCCTCGAACCAGTTGACGTCGGCGTCGTTGACGTGGAGGTGGCGCGCGATGTCGCTGGCCAGCGGCGTGTAGTACCCCTGAAGGAACCCGCTGACGAACTCGACGAACACGAGAGCGCCGACGAGTCCGGCTCCGACCGAGGCCGCGCGCGTTCGTTCCATCGCCACAGGCTAGACCCCGCGCTCGCCGTCCGGGGCGGGACCGCCGAGGTCGCTCAGCCCTCGACACCGTGGCGGTCGTGGATGAGTCGCGACAGCACGATCGAGGTCTCGGTCTGGCTCACGCTGGCCGCACCGATGCGGATCTGCTCGAGCGCCTGCTCGAGGTCGCGCACGTCCTCGGCGACCAGGTGCAGGATCGCGTCGGCGGCGCCCGAGACCGTGGCCGCCGCGTGGACCTGCGGTACCTGCAGGAACGCCTCGCGCAGGACGTGCGGCGAGATCGTCCCCTGGCAGTGCACCTCGACGTAGGCCTCGGTGGTCCAGCCGCGGTGGTGCGGGTCGACCACCACGGTGAAGCCGCTGATGACGCCGGACTCGACGAGGCGGTCGACGCGGCGCTTCACGGCCGGCGCGGACAGGCCCACGCGCGAGCCGAGTGCGGCGTAGCTGGCCCGGCCGTCCTCGGTCAGGGCGTCCAGCAGGGAGCGGTCGATCTGGTCCAGGCTCATGCGCGCAACGTATCAAGTGCGAGGACCGCGAATGCGCAAGAAAGCGCCTGCCACGCGCGCGAAAAACCACTGGTTGTGGCATCGCACGCTCCCTAGGCTCGTGTCATCGTCCCCCGAGGAGCTCCATGACGCAGATCCTGACCACGCCCCTGGTCGCCCCCGTCCGCAGTGCGCGCACGCGCCACTACGTGATGTGCCCGCCCACCGAGTTCGACGTGGTCTACTCGATCAACCCGTGGATGGACCCCTCCACCGCGGTCGACCGCGAGCTCGCGCGCGCCCAGTGGCAGGCGCTGCAGGACGTGTACGCGGGTCTCGGGCACCGCATCGACCTGCTCGAGCCCGTCGCTGGACTGCCCGACATGGTGTTCGCGGCCAACGGTGCCGTCTCGGTGGCCGACCGCACGTACGGTGCCGCCTTCGCGTTCCCGCAGCGCCAGGCGGAGGCCCACGCGCACGTCGACTTCCTGCGCGCCGCCGGCCGCGAGGTCCATCGCCCGGCCCACACGAACGAGGGCGAGGGCGACTTCCTCGTCCTGCGCGACGTGGTGCTCGCCGGCCACGGCTTCCGCACCACGACCGACGCGCACCGCGAGGCCGAGGCCGCCCTCGGGCGTCCGGTGGTCTCGCTCGAGCTCGTCGACCCGCGGTTCTACCACCTCGACGTCGCCCTGGGCGTGCTCGACGACGGCCACGGTGACGGCCCGGCCGACATCGCCTGGTTCCCCGCCGCCTTCAGCCCCGCGGCGCGCCGCACGCTGCGACGGATGTTCCCCGGCGCCCTCGAGTGCTTCGAGGCCGACGCGCTCGCCTTCGGGCTGAACTTCGTCAGCGACGGCCGGAACGTCGTGCTGCCGGCCGAGGCCACCGGACTCGCCGCGTCCCTGCGCGAGCGAGGCTACGAGCCGGTGCCCGTCGAGCTCTCGGAGTTCGTCAAGGGCGGCGGCAGCGTGAAGTGCTGCACCGCCGAGCTGCACCGCTGACGCTCAGGCGGTGACGGGCGCGCGGCGGCCCATCCGCGCGAGCAGGCGCGTCTGGCGATCGGCGTCCTGCGGCACCTCGACCGGGGACCGGAAGACCCCGTCGTCGTAGGCGTGGTCGCCGAAGCCCTCGAAGGCGGCCTCCATCGCGTCCATGTCGGCCTCGGTGAAGGTCGTGGGCCGGCCGTTCGACGTGCCGAGGTCCCAGCCGTGCACGACCAGGTCGAAGCCGTAGAACGCGTCGAGGGTCGCGCCGATCGTGGTGCGGCCGAAGACGCCGTCGAACTCGCGCGATGTGACCGCGTCGTCCGTGGCGAGGGGCCGGATGGCGGCGAGGTGCTCGGCCCACGCCTGCGCGGGAGCGCCGGAGGGCCGCGGTCCCGCGTCGATCTCGTGCCGGGCGAGGAACTCGCGCTCGGTGTCGATGACGTGGTCGACGACGTCGGCGGCGGTCCACCCCTCGCAGGGGGACTCCGCGGACCAGTCGGTGGTGGCGGCGACGACGTCGCTGAAGCGGTCGGCCGCGTCGAGGTAGATGCTCATGACTCCAGCGTGGTCGCGGGACGGCCTCGACTCTTGAAAGAATCCGACACATGACCGGTGGAGACGACGTCCGGCGCATCGACCCGACCGAGCGGGCGCACCTGCTCGACGCGTCGGGCTACACGCCGCCCATCCACCGGTTCGCCCCCTCCCCCGCGCTCGCGTCCGTGGTGCGTCGGTACTGGATGCCCGTCTGGTCCCTGCCCGACGGCCACGTCACGGTCCAGCGCGTGCTCCAGTACCCGGTCTGCCTGATCGTCGTCTCCCACGAGTACGCGCGGCTGGTCGGCCCGAGCAGCGGCCTGTCCACCACCGAGCTGGGTGGGAGCGGCTGGGCCCTCGGCACGATGCTGCAGCCCGCGGCGGGCATCGCGCTGGCCGGCGGCCCCGTCGAGGGTCTGACCGACCGCGCGGTGCCGCTCGGGGACGACAATCTCGTCTCCCGCATCCGCGCCGCGGCCGGCGAAGCCCCGGACGATCCCGAGCGGCAGCGGGCCGCCGTGGCTGCGATGGAGGAGTCGCTGAAGCGCCTGCTGCCCGTCGACGAGGAGGGCCTGCTGGTCAACGCGATCGTCGAGTACGTCGAGGGCGATCCCGAGGTCCAGCGCGTGCGACAGGTCTGCGAGAAGTTCGCGATCACGGAGCGCACCCTGCAGCGGCTCACCGCCCGCCGGATCGGACTCTCGCCGAAGTGGCTGATCCAGCGGCGCCGGCTGCACGAGGCGGCCGAGCGGTTGCGCGACGCGCCTCGACCCGACCTCGCCCGCGTGGCGGCCGACCTCGGCTACGCCGACCAGGCGCACTTCGGCCGCGACTTCCGCGCGGTCACCGGCCTGACCCCCGGCGAGTTCGCCGCCGAGCCCCGCGCCTGACCTCCGGTCAGCGAGATCTGTAGCGGTATCCACCGTTTTCCGGTGGATCGGCCGTCAAAAAGGGTGGACAGCGCTGCACATCTCGCGCGCCGGAGGCGCGGTCGGGAGGGTCGAGGGTCAGACGCCGTCGCCGGAGTCCGCGGTGAGGACGTGCCAGGTGTCGCCCTCGCGCTGGAGGTCCCAGGTGTCCTCGAGGCCGCCGGGCCACTGCACCGTGACGGTGGCGCTGTCGTCGACCACCTCGGCGGTCATCGGCACCTCCTCGAGATCGGCGCCATCGGCGGTCCACTGACCCTCCTGGTCGCGGACGTCGCCGCACTCGAGGTCCTCCGGGACCAGGACGGTCTCCTTCACGGCCTCGCAGTCGCCCTCGTCGGATGCCATCAGGTACCGGCGCAGGGCGCGCTCGGCGTCCTGCGCTGCGGTCTCGCCGGGCGACGCACCGTAGCCGTCACCGCTGCCGTCCCCCGAGTCGTACGCGCCCCCGCCGCAGCCGCCGAGCAGGGCGACCACCATCAGGAACGGGACGACCCACGAGGTGCGCATGCCTCCAGTCTGCCCCCGCGGCCAACCCGAGCCGTGGCTGACGAGGATTCCCCGCACGGTCGTTCGGCCGCATGGTCAGGAGGTGGGCTCGGCACAGGGGACGCCGAGCTCGGCGAGGCGCGCTGCGCCGCCGTCGAGCGCGGTGAGCACCCACACGCCCTCCGTGGTGACGGTGATCGAGTGCTCGTGGTGCGCGGCCCACGTGCCGTCGGTGGTGACGGCCGTCCAGTCGTCCTCGAGGATCGCGGCGCGCGAGGTGCCGAGCGTGATCATCGGCTCGATCGCGAGCGCCATGCCCAGCTGCAGCTTGGGACCCTTGCCACGACGTCCGCTGTTGGGCACGTCGGGGGCCATGTGCATCTCCGAGCCGATGCCGTGCCCGGTGAAGCCCTCGGTGATGCCGTAGCGGCCCTGGCTGCGGACGTAGGACTCGATCGCGTGCGAGATGTCGCCGACTCGGCCGCCGATGCGTGCCGCGGCGATGCCGCGCCACAGCGACTCCTCGGTGACCCGGTTCAGCTCGGCGACCTCGGGCGCGACCTCGCCGACCGGCACGCTGATCGCGGCGTCGCCGTGCCAGCCGTCGACGACGGCACCGAAGTCGATCGAGATCAGGTCGCCCTCGGCCAGCACCCGGTCGCCCGGGATGCCGTGGACGATCTCGTCGTTGACCGAGGCGCAGATGACGCCCGTGAACCCGTGGTAGCCGAGGAAGTTCGACGTGGCACCCTCGGCGGCCAGCCGCTCACGGGCCAACGCGTCGAGGTCGTCGGTGCTGACGCCGGGAGCGACGGCCGCGCGCAGCACCTCCAGGGTGCGGCCCACGACCAGGCCGGCCTGGCGCATCGAGGCCAGCTGCTCGGGCGTCTTCAGCTCGATCGACTCACCGAACATGGTGGATCCGTCCGTCAGGCGAGCGTGGACAGCGCGTCGGCGATGCGGGAGCCGACCTCGTCCGGGGTGCCCATGCCGTCGACCTCGATGAGCAGGCCACGGTCGCGGTACACCGCGAGCAGCGGCTCGGTCTCGTTGCGGTAGACGTCCTGGCGGTGCCGGATGACCTCTTCGGTGTCGTCCGACCGGCCGCTGACCTTCGCCCGCTCGAGCAGACGACCGATCAGCTCGTCCTCGACCACGGTGAGCGCGACGACGCCGTCGAGCTCGGAGCCGAGATCGGACAGGATCTGGTCGAGCTTCGCGACCTGGTCGAGGGTGCGCGGGTAGCCGTCGAGCAGGAACGCCTCACGGGCGTCGTCCTGCGCGAGACGGTCGGCGACCATGGCGTTGGTGACCTCGTCGGGCACGTACTCGCCGGCGTCCATGTAGCGCTGCGCCGTCTTGCCCAGCTCGGTCTGCTGCGCCACGTTGGCGCGGAAGATGTCGCCGGTGGAGATGTGCGCACCGTTGATGCGCTCGGCGAGCGCCACGGCCTGCGTGCCCTTGCCCGCGCCGGGAGGACCCATGATGAGGAGTCGCGTCACTTGAGGAACCCTTCGTAGTTGCGCTGCTGCAACTGGCTTTCGATCTGCTTCACGGTGTCCAGGCCGACGCCCACGATGATGAGGATCGTCGTGCCGCCGAACGGGAAGTTCTGGTTGGCCCCGACCAACGCGATCGCGAGCATCGGGATGAGCGAGATCAGACCCAGGTACAAAGCGCCCGGAGCGGTGATGCGCGAGAGGACGTAGCCCAGGTAGTCCTGGGTGGGCTTGCCGGCGCGGATGCCCGGGATGAAGCCGCCGTACTTCTTCATGTTGTCGGCGACCTCCTCGGGGTTGAAGGTGATCGACACGTAGAAGTACGTGAAGAACACGATCAGCGCGAAGAAGGTGATCATGTAGTACGGGTGATCGCCCTGGACGAAGTGGTCCTGGATCCAGCTCGCGGCACCGGAGTCGGAGTTGAAGTTGACCCACAGGACCGGCAGGTACATCAACGACGAGGCGAAGATGACCGGGATGATGCCGGCCTGGTTCACCTTGAGCGGGATGTAGGTGGACGAGCCGCCGAACATGCGGCGTCCGACCATGCGCTTGGCGTACTGCACCGGGATGCGGCGCTGGGCCTGCTCGATGAAGATGACCAGCGCGACGACCGCGAGGCCGACGGCCACGACGACCGAGAAGGTGGCCCAGCCGTTCGTCTGGCGGATGTTCCACATCGCGCCGGGGAACGTGGCGACGACCTGCGTGAAGATCAGGATCGACATGCCGTTGCCGACGCCGCGGTCGGTGATGAGCTCGCCGAACCACATGATGACGGTGGTGCCGGCGACCATGACGGTGACGATGAGCAGGTACGACAGCATGCTGTCGGGGCTGTAGAGCAACGGCAGGTTGCAGGCGCCCTGGAAGAGGTCGCCGCTGCGGGCGAGGGCCACGATGCCGGCGGCCTGCAGGATCGCGAGACCGACCGTGAGGTAGCGGGTGTACTGCGTGATCTTCGCCTGACCGGACTGGCCCTCCTTCTTGAGGGCCTCCAGTCGCGGGATGACCACGACGAGCAGCTGCAGGATGATGCTCGCGGTGATGTAGGGCATGATGCCCAGCGCGAACACGGTCAACTGCAGCAACGCGCCGCCGGAGAAGACGTTGATCAGGGCGAACAGGCCGGCGTTCTCGCCGCCCGCCGCCAGGTCGACGCACTCGCGCACGTTGGCGACGTTGACCCCGGGCGCGGGCAGCATCGAGCCGAGCCGGAAGAGCACGACGATCCCCAGCACGAAGAGGATCTTGCGACGCAGTTCAGGTGTCCTGAACGCGTTCACGAAGACTTTGAGCACGAACTTCCTCCAGCTTCACGGCACGATGCCGTCTGACTTTAACAGTGAGCGAAACGGGCGGGCCCTCCCGATGGGGAGAACCCGCCCGATGTTCGCTGAACGACTCCGAACGACCGCGTCAGGACGCGGAGACGGAACCGCCGGCGGCCTCGATCTTGGCCTGGGCCGAGGCGGACACCTTGTCGACGGTCACCTGGACCGCCACGTCGATGTCGCCGCCTCCGAGCACCTTGACGGGCTGGCCCTTGCGGACCGCGCCCTTCTCGACGAGCGAGGGCACGTCGACCGTGCCGCCCTCGGCGAAGAGCTCGGCGATCCGGCCCACGTTGACGACCTGGTACTCGACCCGGAACGGGTTCGTGAAGCCCTTGAGCTTCGGCAGGCGCATGTGGAGCGGGATCTGGCCGCCCTCGAAGCCGGCCGACACCTGGTAGCGGGCCTTGGTGCCCTTGGTGCCGCGACCGGCGGTCTTGCCCTTGGAGCCCTCACCGCGACCCACGCGGGTCTTGGCGGTCTTGGCGCCCGGGGCGGGACGCAGGTGGTGCAACTTGATCGCCATGATCAGTCGACCTCCTTCACGGTGACGAGATGCGGAATGGTGTTGACCATGCCGCGGATTTCGGGACGATCCTCGACGACCTTGACGTCGCCGATGCGCTTGAGCCCGAGCGAACGCAGCGTGTTGCGCTGGTTCTGCTCACGACCGATGCCCGAACGGACCTGGGTGACTTCGAGCTTCGCCATCAGACGGTCACCTCCGCGGCGCTGGGCGCCTTCTCCTTGCCGGCCTTCAGCAGGGCGGCGGGGGCGACGTCCTCGACGGCCAGGCCACGACGGCCGGCCACGTCCTCGGGGGACTCGAGCGAACGCAGCGCCTCGACCGTCGCGTGGACGATGTTGATCGCGTTCGAGGAGCCGAGGGACTTGCTCAGGACGTCATGGATGCCAGCAGCCTCCAGCACGGCCCGGACCGGGCCACCGGCGATGACGCCGGTACCGGGGGACGCGGGGCGCAGGAAGACGACACCGGCCGCCTTCTCACCCTGCACCGGGTGCGGGATGGTGCCCTGGATGCGCGGGACGCGGAAGAAGCTCTTCTTCGCCTCCTCGACACCCTTGGCGATGGCCGTCGGAACTTCCTTGGCCTTGCCGTAGCCGACACCGACCTGGCCGTCGCCGTCACCGACGATCACCAGCGCGGTGAAGGAGAAGCGGCGGCCGCCCTTGACGACCTTCGCCACACGGTTGATCGTGACGACCTTCTCGATGTAGTTGGACTTGTCGGCGTTGCGGTCGCCGCGGCCTCCGCGACGCTCGCCACCCTGTCGGCGCGTGCTCATGCGGCACTCCCCTTGTTCGTCGTGATGGTCATCAGAACTCCAGTCCGCCCTCGCGGGCGCCGTCGGCCAGAGCCGCGACGCGACCGGCGTACTTGTTGCCGGCGCGGTCGAAGACCACGGCGCCGATGCCGGCGGCCTTGGCGCGATCGGCGAGCAGCTCGCCGACCTTCTTCGCCTTGGCCGTCTTGTCGCCGTCGAACGAGCGCAGGTCCGCCTCCATGGTGGAGGCCGACGCCAGCGTGTGGCCCTCGAGGTCGTTGACGACCTGGGCGACGATGTGCTTGCTCGAACGGGTGACGACGAGGCGAGGACGCTCGGCCGAACCCTGGATCTTCTTGCGGCCACGGATCTGGCGGCGCTGACGCGACGCGACCCGGCCCGCGGTGTGCTTGGCGTGCTTGATCGAGATTGCCATGGCTTACTTACCAGCCTTTCCGGCCTTGCGCAGGATGCGCTCTCCGGCGTAACGCACGCCCTTGCCCTTGTAGGGCTCCGGCTTGCGGATCTTGCGGATGTTGGCGGCGACCTCGCCCACGACCTGCTTGTCGATGCCCGAGACGGTCAGCTTGGTCGGACCCTCGACGGTGAACGTGATGCCCTCGGGCGCCAGGAACGGCACCGGGTGGCTGAAGCCGAGGTTCAGCTCGATCTCCGACGGGCCCTTGGAGAGCACGCGGTAGCCGACGCCGACGATCTCGAGCTTCTTCTCGTAGCCGTCGGTGACACCGATGACCATGTTGTTGACCAGCGTGCGGGACAGGCCGTGGAGGGCCTTGCTGCGACGCTCGTCGTTGGGGCGCTCGACCGCCAGCGCGCCGTCATCGTCCTTGCGGACGGTGATGGGCTCGGCAACGGTGTGCGAGAGCTGGCCCTTGGGGCCCTTGACGGTGACGGTCTGGCCGTCGATGTTGACCTCGACGCCGGAGGGGACGGCGACGGGGAGCTTGCCGATGCGCGACATGTTCAGTCTCCTCTCGTCACCAGACGTAGGCGAGGACTTCCCCACCCACTCCGTTGTTGTTGGCCTGACGGTCGGTCTGCAGACCCTGGCTCGTGGAGATGATCGCCACGCCCAGGCCGCCGAGGACCTTCGGAAGGTTGTTGGACTTGGCGTACACGCGCAGGCCCGGCTTGCTGATGCGGCGGATGCCGGCGATCGAGCGCTCACGGTGCGGTCCGTACTTGAGCGTGATCGTCAGCGACTTGCCGACCTCACCCTCGGACGGCTCGGCCACGGAGTAGTCGGTGATGTAGCCCTCCTGCTTCAGGATGGCGGCGACGCCCTCCTTCAGCTTGGAGTGCGGCATCGTGACGGCGTCGTGGTACGCCTGGTTGCCGTTGCGGACACGCGTGAGCATGTCCGCGATCGGATCGGTCATCGTCATTTCAGTGTGTTCCGTTTCTCGCCGCGGTTTCCGTCTCGTCCGGCGTGACGCCGTGGGAGGGGACCTGCTGCGGGTTGGTGGTGGTGATTACCAGGAGCTCTTGGTCACGCCGGGCAGCTCGCCGCGGTGCGCCATCTCTCGCAGGCAGATGCGGCACAGGCCGAACTTGCGGTAGACGGAGCGGGGACGGCCGCAGCGCTGGCAGCGCGTGTAGCCACGGACGCCGAACTTCGGCGTGCGGGACTGCTTGACCTTCAGACCGGTCTTCGCCATGTCAGTTCTCCTTGTACGGGAAGCCGAGCAGCTTGAGCAGAGCGCGGCCCTCATCGTCGTTGGTGGCCGTGGTGACGACCGTGATGTCCATGCCCCGGCTGCGATCGATCTTGTCCTGGTCGATCTCGTGGAACATGACCTGCTCGGTCAGGCCGAACGTGTAGTTGCCCCGGCCGTCGAACTGCTTGGCCGACAGTCCGCGGAAGTCGCGGATGCGCGGCAGCGCGAGCGTCAGCAGACGATCGAGGAACTCCCACATGCGGTCGCCGCGCAGCGTGACGTGCGCGCCGATCGGCATGCCCTCACGCAGCTTGAACTGCGCGATGGACTTGCGGGCCTTGGTGACCTGCGGCTTCTGGCCGGTGATGGCCGTGAGGTCCGCGATGGCACCCTCGATGAGCTTGCCGTCGCGGGCAGCCTCGCCGACGCCCATGTTGACGACGATCTTGGTGAGGCCGGGGACCTGCATGACGTTGTCGTAGTCGAACTGCTCACGCAGCGCGGTCACGATCTCCTCGCGGTACTTCGCCTTGAGGCGGGGCGCGGTGGTGGTGGCCATCTCAGATCTCCTTTCCGGTCTTGCGGCTGATACGGGTCTTCTTGCCGTCGACGACGCCCGAGCCGACCTTGGTCGTGGTCTTGCCGCCATCGGCGTCGACCACGAGCATGACGTTCGAGACGTGGATCGGGGCCTCGGCGGTGATGATGCCGCCCTCGGTCCCGGTCTGTCCGGCGCGGGTGTGCTTCTGGACGCGGTTCACGCCCTCGACGAGGACGCGGTCGTTCTCGAGGACACCGATGATCTTGCCCTCGACGCCCTTGTCCTTGCCGGCGATGACCTTGACCTGGTCACCCTTGCGAATTCGAGCCATCTCAGAGCACCTCCGGAGCGAGCGAGATGATGCGCATGAACTTCTTGTCGCGCAGCTCGCGGCCCACGGGGCCGAAGATGCGGGTTCCGCGCGGATCGCCGTCGGTCTTGAGGATGACGGCGGCGTTCTCGTCGAACTTGATGTACGAGCCGTCCGGACGACGGCGCTCCTTGGTGGTGCGCACGACGACCGCCTTGACGACATCGCCCTTCTTGACGTTGCCTCCGGGGATCGCGTCCTTGACGGTGGCGACGATCGTGTCGCCGATACCGGCGTAGCGACGACCGGAGCCACCGAGCACGCGGATGCAGAGGATCTCCTTGGCACCCGTGTTGTCGGCGACCTTGAGTCGCGACTCCTGCTGAATCATCTGTCTCTCACTTCGCCTTCTCGAGGACCTCGACGACGCGCCAGCGCTTGGTGGCGGACAGCGGACGCGTCTCCGACAGGAGAACGCGGTCGCCGATGCCAGCCTCGTTGGCCTCGTCGTGAGCCTTCAGCTTGATGTTGCGGCGCAGCACCTTGCCGTACAGCGGGTGCTTGAAGCGCTCCTCGATGCTGACGACGACGGTCTTGTCCATCTTGTCGCTGACGACCAGACCCTCACGGGTCTTGCGCGACGAGCGCTCGTTGCTCACTTCGGTGGTGTCCTTCGTGCTCATGCCTGAACCTCCTCGATGATGCCGAGCTCGCGCTCACGGATGACCGTGTAGATGCGCGCGATGTCCTTGCGGACCGTGCGCAGACGCGCGGTGTTGTCGAGCTGACCGGTGGCGTTCTGGAAGCGCAGGTTGAACAGCTCCTCCTTGGCCTCCTTCAGCTTCGCGGCCAGGTCATCGGCGTTGAGGTCGCGGAGCTCTGCGGTGTTGCTTGCCATCACAGGTCTCCTGTCTCACGGGTGATGAAGCGTGCCTTCATCGGCAGCTTGTGGATCGCACGGCGCATCGCCTCACGGGCGACCTCTTCGGACACACCGGAGAGCTCGAACATGACGCGGCCGGGCTTGACGTTCGCCACCCACCACTCGGGCGAGCCCTTGCCGGAGCCCATGCGGGTCTCGGCGGGCTTCTTGGTCAGCGGGCGGTCCGGGTAGATGTTGATCCAGACCTTGCCGCCACGCTTGATGTGACGGGTCATGGCGATACGGGCGGACTCGATCTGACGGTTGGTCACGTAGTGACCCTCGACCGCCTGGATGCCGAACTCGCCGAAGGCCAGCTCGGTGCCACCCTTGGCAACGCCACGCCGCTTGGGGTGGTGCTGCTTGCGGTACTTGACGCGACGAGGCATCAACATCAGGACTCAACTCCTTCGGTGGCCGCAGGAGCGGCTGCGGGAGCCGCCTCGGCGGCGGCCGGCGCAGCGGCGGGAGCGGCGTCACGAGCGGGGCGGCGACCGCCACGCTCACCACGGCCGGGACGACGGCTGCCCGGAGCGGCCGCGCGACGGGCCTGCTCGGCCTCGCGCTCGGCCCGGGTGCCGGCGACCTCGCCCTTGTAGATCCAGACCTTCACGCCGATGCGGCCGAAGGTCGTCTTGGCCTCGTAGAAGCCGTAGTCGACGTCGGCGCGCAGCGTGTGCAGCGGGACGCGACCCTCGCGGTAGAACTCCGAGCGGCTCATCTCCGCGCCGCCGAGACGACCCGAGCACTGGATCCGGATGCCCTTGGCACCGGAGCGCATCGTGCTCTGCATGGCCTTGCGCATGGCGCGACGGAACTGGACACGGCCGGACAGCTGCTCGGCCACGCCCTGCGCGACGAGCTGCGCGTCCATCTCGGGCTGCTTGACCTCGAGGATGTTCAGCTGGACCTGCTTGCCGGTCAGCTTCTCCAGGTCGCCACGGATGCGGTCGGCCTCGGCGCCACGGCGACCGATGACGATGCCCGGACGCGCCGTGTGGATGTCCACGCGGACGCGGTCGCGGGTGCGCTCGATCTCGACGCGGCTGATGCCGGCGCGGTCCATGCCCTTGGTGAGCAGGCGGCGGATCTTGACGTCCTCACCGACGTAGCTGGAGTACAGCTTGTCGGCGTACCAACGGCTCTTGTGATCCGTGGAGATGCCCAGGCGGAAACCGTGCGGGTTGATCTTCTGACCCATGTCAGTTGCCACCCTTCTTCTGGTCGGTTGCGGGTTCGACGACCACCGTCAGGTGGCTGGTGCGCTTGAGGATGCGGTTGGCCGCACCCTTGGCGCGCGGGCGCCAGCGCTTCATCGTCGGGCCCTCGTCGACCATGACGGTCGTGATGACCAGGGTCGAGCGGTCGAGGCCCTCGGTGGTCTCGGCGTTCGCGGCAGCGGAGTCGACCAGCTTGTAGAAGTTCTCGGCCACGGCCTGCGGCTGGAACTTCAGCATGGTCAGCGCGTCCTCGACGCGGGCGCCGCGGATCAGGTCGGCGACACGGCGCGACTTCTGCGCGGTGACGCGGACGTAGCGGGCGACGGCGAAGGCGCCGGGGCGATCGCCCAGGAGCCGCTCGCGGCGCTCGCTCGTGTTGTCACGGGTGGTGGCACTCATCGGCGCTTCGCCTTCCGGTCGTCCTTCTCGTGGCCCTTGAACGTGCGGGTGGGAGCGAACTCACCCAGCTTGTGGCCGACCATCGAGTCGGTGATGAACACGGGAACGTGCTTGCGGCCGTCGTGCACGGCGATCGTGTGTCCGATGAAGGACGGCAGGATCATCGAGCGACGCGACCACGTCTTGATCACGTTGTGGGTCTCGGCTGCGTTCTGGGCGTCCACCTTCTTCTCGAGGTGGCCGTCGACGAAGGGACCCTTCTTCAAACTACGAGGCATCTTTTTCTCCAGGTCCTCTCTCAGCGGCCGCTCTTGCGACGGCGGACGATCATCTGGTCGCTGGCCTTGCGCTTGCGCGTACGGCCCTCGGGCTTGCCCCACGGGCTGACCGGGTGACGGCCACCGGAGGTCTTGCCCTCACCGCCACCGTGCGGGTGGTCGATCGGGTTCATGGCGACACCACGGACGGTCGGGCGCTTGCCCTTCCAGCGGTTGCGGCCGGCCTTGCCCCAGTTGATGTTCGACTGCTCGGCGTTGCCGACCTCGCCGATCGTGGCGCGGCAGCGGACGTCGACGTAGCGCATCTCGCCGGAGGGCAGACGCAGCTGCGCCTTCGAGCCCTCCTTGGCGACGAGCTGCACCTTGGCGCCGGCCGAGCGGCCCATCTTCGCGCCGCCACCGGGACGGAGCTCGATCGCGTGGATCGTGGTGCCGACCGGGATGTTGCGCAGCGGCAGGTTGTTGCCGGGCTTGATGTCGGCGCCGGTTCCGGCCTCGACCGCCATGCCCTGCTTCAGGCCCTCGGGCGCGATGATGTAGCGCTTCTCGCCATCGGCGTAGTGCAGCAGCGCGATGCGGGCGGTGCGGTTGGGGTCGTACTCGATGTGAGCGACCTTGGCCGGCACGCCGTCCTTGTCGTAGCGCTTGAAGTCGATCACGCGGTAGGCGCGCTTGTGGCCGCCACCCTGGTGACGGGTGGTGATCCGGCCCTGGTTGTTGCGGCCGCCCTTCTTGGGCAGCGGCTCGACCAGCGACTTCTCGGGCGTCGTACGCGTGATCTCGGCGAAGTCCGCCACGCTCGAGCCGCGACGGCCCGGCGTGGTGGGCTTGTACTTGCGAATAGCCATGTCTCAGTCAGTCCTTCAGCTCGGGCTCGAGAAGATGTCGATGCTCTGACCCGCGGCCACACTGACGACGGCGCGCTTGGTGTCCTTGCGCTTGCCGGTGCCGGTGCGGGTGCGACGGGCCTTGCCCTTGCGGTTGATCGTGTTCACGCCGGTGACCTTGACCCCGAAGATCTCCTCGACGGCGATCTTGATCTGGGTCTTGTTGGCGTCCGGGTGGACCAGGAACGTGTACTTGTTGTCGTCGAGCAGGCCGTAGCTCTTCTCGCTGACCACGGGGGCGATCAGGACGTCCCGTGCGAAGGTTCCGTGGTTGGACATCAGTTCTCCTCCTGGGCGGTGAACCCGGCGGCCTCAGCGGTCTCGGCGCTGTCGAACCAGACCGTGGCCTCCGTGTCGTCGTACGCGGCGGCGCCGGGAGCGACGAAGGTCTTGTCGGCCTCGACGGCCTTGACCTCGTGGCCCTTGGGCGCGTTGCCGCTGGCGAGCGGAGCCTTCGAGCCCGGACCGTACGGCTGGGTCTTCGTGGCGTTCGCCTTGACGTCCTCGTCGGCGACCTCGGCCTTGGCCTCGGTCTTCGGGGCGGCCTTCTTGGCCGGCTTCGCGGCGGGGGCGTCGGCCTCGACGACCGCCTGGCTCAGCTTGACCGTGTCGGTGCCCTCGGCCGAGCGCGCCGCCACGAAGGCGTCGAACGCGGCCTTCGTGAAGATCACGTCGTCGGCCAGCAGCACGTCGTACGTGTTGAGCTGGTCAAAGGACAGCGTCGCGATGAACGCGGCGTTGCGCAGGCTCTTGACCGTCAGCGCGTCGTCGCGATCGACGACCACGAGGACGCGGGCGCGGCCCGTGAGCTCGCGGACGGCGGCCAGCGCGACCTTGGTGGACGGCGCGTCACCGGAGACGAACGACTCGATGACGTGCAGGCGACCGCTGCGCGCCCGGTCGGTGAGGGCACCGCGCAGGGCGGCGGCCTTCATCTTCTTGGGCGTGCGCTGGTCGTACGAGCGCGGCGTGGGGCCGTGCACGATGCCACCACCGGCGTACTGGGGAGCGCGGATCGAGCCCTGACGAGCGCGGCCGGTGCCCTTCTGGCGGTACGGCTTCTTGCCGCCGCCGCGGACCTCGCCGCGCGACTTGACGTCGTGTGTGCCCTGGCGGGCGGCGGCGAGCTGTGCGGTGACGACCTGGTGCATCAGCGGAATGCTGACGCGGGCGTCGAAGATGTCGACGGGCAGGTCGACGTCGATGGTCTGTGCCATGTCGGTCAGGCTCCCTTCGCGGCGGAGCGGATGACGACGAGGGCGCCCTTGGCCCCGGGCACGGCGCCCTTGACCAGGATCAGGCCGCGCTCGGTGTCGATCGCGTGGACGGTGAGGTTCTGGGTGGTGACCGTGTCGGTACCCATGTGGCCGGCCATGCGCAGGCCCTTGAACACGCGACCGGGGGTGGCGCAGCCGCCGATGGACCCGGGCTTGCGGTGGTTGCGGTGCGCGCCGTGCGAGGCGGAGACGCCGGCGAAGCCGTGACGCTTCATGACGCCGGCGAAGCCCTTGCCCTTGCTGGTGGCGGTCACGTCGACCTTGTCACCGGCGGCGAAGATCTCGGGCGAGATCTCCTGGCCGAGGGTGTAGTCGGCGACGGCCTCGGTGCGGATCTCCACGACGTGGCGGCGCGGCGTGACGCCGGCCTTCGCGAAGTGACCGGCCTGCGGCTTGTTCAGCTTGCGGCCGTCGGTCTCGCCGAAGCCGAGCTGGACGGCGCTGTAGCCGTCGTTCTCGCGGGTGCGGATCTGGGTGACGATGTTGGTGGAGGCCTCGAGGACGGTGACCGGGATGACCCGGTTGTTCTCGTCCCAGACCTGCGTCATCCCGAGCTTGCGACCGAGGAGGCCGCGCGCGGTGAGTGTGCTGCTCATGGTGTGCGTCCCTCCCTCAGAGCTTGATCTCGATGTCGACGCCGGCCGGCAGGTCGAGTCGCATGAGCGAGTCGACGGTCTTGGGCGTCGGGTCGATGATGTCGATGAGCCGCTTGTGGGTGCGCATCTCGAAGTGCTCGCGGCTGTCCTTGTACTTGTGCGGCGAACGGATGACGCAGTACACGTTCTTCTCCGTCGGCAGCGGCACGGGGCCGGCAACCTTGGCGCCGGTGCGGGTCACGGTGTCGACGATCTTCTTCGCCGAGGAGTCAATGACCTCGTGGTCGTAGGCCTTGAGCCGGATACGGATCTTCTGTCCCGCCATGCTCTCGCTCGTCCTTTACGTTCGTCTTCGCCAGCCCCCGGGTTCGGGGTAGGCATGCCCCCCGTCTCCGTACCCCGAGGTCGGGCGTGTCGCGAGCGCTGACGCGCACAAGGAAACGCACACTTCTCGAGTTAGGTGGTTGGACCGGCTCCGCCCCGCTGCTGCGGTGCGACTGGCCGGACAACATGGTCTCGGGATCGGCGCGAGCGTTGAGCTGGGCGTGAGTTCCCAACCGCTGGCGCCACCGCGAACATGCCGGGGCAACCTGACCATTCTGACAGACTTCGCCCGACGAACACAAATCGGGTCCTCGCGACGTTCGCGTGGGCTCGGACACGACCGCTAGTGGTGGCCGTGACGCTCCGACTGCAGGTGTCCCGCGGGCTCCAGTTGGAAGGTCGAGTGGGCGACGTCGAAGTGGTGGCTCAGACACGTGCACAGGTGGTCCAGCACGTGGTGGGCGTCGTCCATGTCGACGACCGACTCGTCGACCACGACGTGAGCGCTCATCACGGGCATCCCGCTGGTGATCGTCCAGACATGCAGGTCGTGCACGTCGACGACGCCCTGGACTCCGAGGATGTGGTCGCGGACCTGGTCGAGGTCGACGTCGCGGGGGCTGTTCTCCAGCAGCACCTCCCCCACGTCGCGCAGCAGTGAGATCGCGCGGGGGACGACGAGGGCCGCGATGACGAGCGAGGCCACGGGGTCGGCCTGGGCCCACCCCGTGGTCAGGATGACGACCGCGGAGGCGATGACCGCGACCGAGCCGAGGGCGTCGCCGAGCACCTCGAGGTACGCGCCGCGGACGTTGAGACTCTCCTCGGCCCCTCCCCGCAGCACCAGCAGGCCGACCACGTTCACGGCCAGTCCGATCGCGCCGGCCACGAGCACCGGCAGGCCGGCGATCTCGGGCGGCTCGGACAGCCGTCCCACGGCGCTGAGCACGATGATCCCGCAGATCACGAGCAGGATGAGCCCGTTGGCCCCGGCTGCGAGCACCTCGGTGCGGTGCCAGCCGTAGGTGCTGCGCGCTCCCCCGGGTCGCTGCGCCACCGCGATCGCGGCCAGCGCGAGGACCAGGCCGAACGAGTCGCTGAGCATGTGGCCGGCGTCGGCCAGCAGCGCGAGCGAGCCGGTCAGCCAGCCGACGATCACCTGGACCACGAGCACCGACAGGGTGAGCGCCAGCACGAGGACGAGGCGTCCCCGGTGCCTCACCCCGGCGCCGTGCGCATGATCGTGTCCCACACCGCGAGGCTACCCGTCGGACGCCCGGCACCGATGCGGCCGCCGTCACACCCCGGACATGACAGAACCCCCGGGGCCGAAGCCCCGGGGGTTCCTCACGCAGTGCGTGTCAGCGGATCAGCTCACTTGTTGATCTTGGTGACACGGCCGGCGCCGACGGTGCGGCCGCCCTCGCGGATGGCGAAGCGCAGGCCCTCCTCCATGGCGATCGGCTGGATCAGCACGACCGACATCTCGGTGTTGTCGCCGGGCATGACCATCTCGGTGCCCTCGGGCAGCGTGACGACGCCGGTGACGTCCGTGGTGCGGAAGTAGAACTGCGGGCGGTAGTTGTTGAAGAACGGCGTGTGACGGCCACCCTCCTCCTTGGACAGGATGTACACCTGGCCCTCGAACTCCGTGTGGGGAGTCGTGGAACCGGGCGCGATCACGACCATGCCGCGCTCGACGTCCTCGCGCTTCGTGCCACGGAGCAGGAGGCCGACGTTCTCGCCCGCCTGGCCCTCGTCGAGCAGCTTGCGGAACATCTCGATGCCGGTGACCGTCGTGGTCTGCTTGTCGTCACGGATGCCGACGATGTCGACCGTGTCGTTGACCTTGACGATGCCGCGCTCGATGCGACCGGTGATGACGGTGCCACGACCGGTGATCGTGAAGACGTCCTCGACCGGCATGAGGAACGGCTTGTCCGTCTCACGCGGGGGCAGCGGGATGTACTCGTCGACCGCGGCCATGAGCTCGAGGATCGACTCGCCCCACTTGGCGTCGCCGGTCAGGGCCGGGTGGGCCGCGACCTTGACGACGGGGACGTTGTCGCCGTCGAAGTCCTGCTCGTTGAGCAGCTCGCGAACCTCGAGCTCGACGAGCTCCAGGATCTCCTCGTCGTCGACCATGTCGCACTTGTTGAGCGCCACGACCATGGCCGGCACGCCGACCTGGCGGGCGAGCAGCACGTGCTCACGCGTCTGCGGCATCGGGCCGTCGGTGGCGGCGACCACGAGGATCGCGCCGTCCATCTGAGCCGCGCCGGTGATCATGTTCTTGACGTAGTCGGCGTGGCCGGGGCAGTCGACGTGCGCGTAGTGACGGTTCTCGGTCTGGTACTCGACGTGCGAGATCGAGATCGTGATACCGCGCTGGCGCTCCTCGGGAGCCTTGTCGATCATGTCGAAGGCCGAGGCCTCGTTCAGATCGGGGTACTTGTCGTGCAGCACCTTGGTGATCGCCGCGGTCAGCGTCGTCTTACCGTGGTCGATGTGACCGATGGTGCCGATGTTCATGTGCGGCTTGGTCCGCTCGAACTTCGCCTTAGCCACTGGGGCCCTCCTGGTTTGGTTTCTCTAGCTTGTGTTGACTGAAACGCCGTGTGGAACGCGGTGGAGCGAACCTCAGGCCACCCTATGCGATGGGGCCGAAGCTCACTCGCCCCGGGCCTTCTTGATGATCTCTTCGGCCACGGCCTTGGGGACCTCGGCGTAGGAGTCGAACTGCATCGAGTACGACGCGCGTCCCGAGGTCTTCGACCGCAGGTCGCCCACGTACCCGAACATCTCGGACAACGGCACGAGCGCCTTGATCATCTTGGCGCCGCCGTAGCCCTCCTCCATGGACTGAACCTGTCCACGGCGGGAGTTGAGGTCGCCGATCACGTCGCCCATGTAGTCCTCGGGCGTCGTGACCTCGACGGCGAACATCGGCTCGAGGAGGACCGGGTTGGCCTTGCGAGCGGCCTCCTTGAAGGCCTGGTTGCCGGCCAGCTTGAAGGCGAGCTCGCTGGAGTCGACGTCGTGGTAGGCGCCGTCCTCGAGGGTGAACTTGACATCGACCATGGGGTAGCCGGCGAGGACGCCGAACTCCATGGCGCTCTGGGCGCCCGCGTCGACCGAGGGGATGTACTCGCGCGGGACGCGACCACCCGTGACCTCGTTGACGAACTCGTAGCCACCCTCGCCACCGGCCTCAGGGCTGTTGGGAGCCAGGCCGATGACGACCTTGGCGAACTGACCCGAGCCACCGGTCTGCTTCTTGTGCGTGTAGCTGTGACCCGTGATGGTGCCGCGGATGGTCTCGCGGTACGCGACCTGGGGCTTGCCCACGTTGGCCTCGACCTTGAACTCGCGCTTCATGCGGTCGACGAGGATGTCGAGGTGGAGCTCGCCCATGCCGGCGATGATCGTCTGACCCGTCTCCTCGTCCGTGTGGACCTGGAACGTCGGGTCCTCCTCGGCGAGCTTCTGGATCGCGACGCCGAGCTTCTCCTGGTCGCTCTTCGTCTTGGGCTCGATGGCGACCTGGATCACCGGATCCGGGAAGGTCATCGACTCCAGCACGATCGGGTTGGCCGAGTCGGCCAGCGTCTCGCCCGTGGTGGTGTCCTTGAGGCCCATGACGGCCACGATCTGGCCGGCGCCGACCGACGCGATCTCCTCACGCTTGTTGGCGTGCATCTGGTAGACCTTGCCGATCCGCTCCTTGCGGCCCTTCGTGACGTTGAGCACCTGGGTGCCCGCCTCGAGGCGACCGGAGTAGACGCGCACGAAGGTCAGCTTGCCCAGGTGCGGGTCCGTGGCGATCTTGAAGGCCAGGCCGGCGAACGGCGCGTCGTCCGACGGGGGACGCGTGTCGTTCTTCGACTCGTCCTTCGGGTCCAGGCCGACGATGTCACCGACGTCGATCGGGCTGGGGAGGAAGTCGACGACCGCGTCGAGCAGGGGCTGGACGCCCTTGTTCTTGAACGCCGTGCCGCACAGGACCGGGTTGAGCTTCGCGGCCAGGGTGGCGCGACGGATCGCGGCCTTGAGGTCCTCGACCGAGATGTCCTCGCCCTCGAGGTACGCCATGGCGATCTCGTCGTCGACGTCGGCCAGGGTCTCGAGCAGGTTCTCGCGACCCTCGGCGGCGGCGTCGGCCAGGTCGGCCGGGATCTCCTCGACCGTGTAGTCCTCGCCGATCGTCGTCTCGCCGCGCCACGTCAGCGCGCGCATGCCGACGAGGTCGACGACGCCCAGGAAGTCGGACTCGGCGCCGATCGGCAGCTGCAGGACGAGCGCGGTCGCGCCGAGGCGCTCGCGGATCGTCTTGACGCAGAAGTCGAACGAGGCGCCCGTGCGGTCGAGCTTGTTGACGAAGCACATGCGCGGCACGCCGTACTTGTCGGCCTGACGCCACACCGTCTCGGACTGGGGCTCGACACCGGCGACGCCGTCGAACACCGCGACCGCGCCGTCGAGGACGCGCAGCGAGCGCTCGACCTCGACGGTGAAGTCGACGTGACCGGGGGTGTCGATGATGTTGATCTGGTGGTTCTTCCACCAGCAGGTCGTCGCGGCCGACGTGATCGTGATGCCGCGCTCCTGCTCCTGCTCCATCCAGTCCATCGTGGCGCCGCCCTCGTGGACTTCACCGATCTTGTAGGTGATGCCCGTGTAGAACAGGATGCGCTCGGTGGTGGTGGTCTTGCCGGCATCGATGTGCGCCATGATGCCGATGTTGCGGACCTTGGTCAGGTCGGTGGTGATGTCGGTTGCCACGTGAGGATCAGCCTTTACGGAGGTGTGGGTCGGTGTGGGAGCGCGAGGTCGTCGCGCTCACGATCACCAGCGGTAGTGGGCGAACGCCTTGTTGGCTTCGGCCATCTTGTGGGTGTCCTCGCGCTTCTTCACGCTGGCACCGAGGCCGTTGCTGGCGTCGAGCAGCTCGTTCATGAGGCGCTCGGCCATGGTCTTCTCGCGACGCTCGGAGCTGTACTTGACGAGCCAGCGCAGCGCGAGGGTGGTCTGGCGGCCGGGACGGACGTCGACCGGGACCTGGTAGGTCGCACCGCCGACGCGGCGGCTCTTGACCTCGAGGGCGGGCTTGACGTTGTCGAGCGCGCGCTTGAGGGTGATGACCGGATCGGTGCCGGACTTCTCACGCGTGCCCTCGAGGGCCGTGTAGACGATGCGCTGTGCGACCTGCTTCTTGCCGTCGAACAGCACCTTGTTGATCAGCTGGGTGACCAGCTGGCTTCCGTAGACCGGATCGGTCTCGATGGCACGCTTCGGAGCGGGACCCTTGCGAGGCATCAGCTCTTCTCCTTCTTCGCGCCGTAACGGCTGCGAGCCTGCTTGCGGCCCTTGACACCCTGGGTGTCGAGGGAGCCGCGAATGATCTTGTAACGAACACCGGGGAGGTCCTTCACACGACCACCACGGACGAGCACGATCGAGTGCTCCTGGAGGTTGTGGCCCTCGCCGGGGATGTAGGCGGTCACCTCGGTGCCACTGGACAGACGCACACGAGCGACCTTCCGCAGCGCGGAGTTCGGCTTCTTGGGGGTCGTGGTGTACACGCGGGTGCACACGCCACGCCGCTGGGGCGAACCCTTGAGGGCCGGGGTGTTGGTCTTGACGACCTTGCTCTGGCGGCCCTTGCGGACAAGCTGGTTGATGGTGGGCACTATGCCTCTTCCTGGGAATTCTCCCGTTCGATCGCGGGCGCGCATGCGGCCTCGCGGGTCTTCCTCGATCTCCACCACGGACGGCATCCGGCCACCGTGATCACGGATCATCGGGCCAGGGGCCCTTGTCCGTTCGAACGTCGCGCCGACTCACGTCGGGCACGGCTCCCCATCTTACCCGAGCCCGCCACGTCGAAACAAATCGCCTCGGGCCGCCGGCAGCAGCCCGGAGTCAGGGGACGCGCGGTCCGTCCAGCCACGCGACGGCGGCACCCGTCGGAGCGACCGCGGCGGCCGGGATCCGACCCCACAGCCCGAGGTACAGCTCGGTGGCCGTGCCCACCGCCTCGCCGTCGACGTCGATCTCTCGCTGGACGAGTCGCGGAGGTCCGTCGGGGTCGTCCTCGTCGGGCGCGACGATCCAGCTGCGGTCGAGATCGGTCGCGACGAGGCGGACGGGCGCGTCGACGCGCGGCCGCCTCCCCCGCTCGGTCATCCGACGGCCGAAGACGCGCACGACCTCGGAGATGCCGTCGGCCGCGACCTGCGGATCGACGTCCAACGCGAGGTCCGGGAGGCCGAGGGCCTGCGCGAGGTCGACCCGGTGCACGCACGTCTCGTGCAGCTGGCGGCGCGGCCAGAAGCCGGCGACCTCGTCGATGCGGGCGAAGTTGGGGACGGGCTCGTCGGGGTCGACGGCCTGCAGCGCGGCGATCAGCGCCGTGGCCGTGCCGGCGTACCACTCGTCGAGCGGCTCGGTGGCGCGCGCGTCGGGCTCCTCGGCGATGCGCTGGCCCGAGAGCACGATGGCCGCGGCCCAGCGGTGGATCGACCCGAGGTGGCGCACGAGGTCGGCGGTGGTCCATCCGGGACAGGCGGGCACGGGCTCGTCGCCCTCGATGCGTCCGACGAGGGAGGCGACGCCGGCCATCTCGCGGCCCAGCAGGATCAGCGGATCTTCCACGGTGCCCTTCCTACCGGTCGCCGACGAGCAGCTGAGCGAGGTGGACGGCCTGCACGTCGGCCAGGTCGTCGAGCTGGGTGCGGCAGCTGAACCCGTCCGCGACGACGATCGCGTCGGGTCCGGCCTCCCGCACGGCCGGCATGAGCTGCTGCTCCGCGACCGCCACCGAGACCTCGTAGTGGCCCTTCTCGACGCCGAAGTTGCCGGCGAGTCCGCAGCAGCCGCCGACGCGCACGACGTGGGCGCCGGTGCGCGACAGCAGGCGCAGGTCGGCGTCGAACCCGATCACCGAGGCCTGGTGGCAGTGCGGCTGCACGACGAGGGTGCGGCCCGACAGGTCGGGGACCTCGAGCTCCTCGCGGTCGGCCAGCAGCTCGGCCAGGGTGAACACGCCCTTCGCCACCTCGGCCGCTCGGGGATCGTCGACGAGCTCGGGGGCGTCGGTGCGCAGGGCGGCCAGGCACGAGGGCTCGAGGCCCACCACCGGGATGCCGGCCTCGACGTACGGGTGCAGCTGCTCGACGGCCGCCGCCGCCAGCTCGGCCGCCTTGTCCAGCTGACCGGTGGAGATCCAGGTCAGGCCGCAGCACTGCTGGCGCTCGAGGAGGCGGATCTCGTAGCCCGCCGACTCCAGCAGTCGCACGGCGGCGCGGCCCGCGTCGGTGGAGAAGTACTCGGTGAAGGAGTCGGCCCACAGCAGCACCGGGTCGCCCCCGGCGGCCCGCTCCTCGCGGGACAGCACCTTCGACAGCGTGCGGGTCGCGAAGGTGGGGATGCTGCGGCGCTGGTCGATGCCCGCGACCCACCGGGCGACGTGGGCCAGGCCGGGAACGCGCAGGGCCAGGTTCGCCAGCCGCGCCACCGGCGCGGTGAGCCGGGCCCACATCGGCAGACGCCCCAGGACGTAGTGGCTCCGGGGCCGGATCCTGCCCTTGTACGTCTGGTGCAGTACCTCGGCCTTGTAGGTCGCCATGTCGACGCCCGTGGGACAGTCGCCGGCGCAGCCCTTGCACGACAGGCACAGGTCGAGTGCCTCGTGGACCTCGGGGCTGCTCCAGCCGCCGTCGACGAGCCGGCCGTCCACCATCTCCTGCAGCACGCGCGCGCGTCCGCGCGTGGAGTCCTTCTCCTGGCGGGTGGCCTGGAAGGAGGGGCACATGACGCCGGCGCCCGGCGCCGCGAGGCACTTGCCGACCCCGGTGCAGCGGTGGACCGCCGCGCCGAAGTCCCCGTCGTCGTGCAGCAGGCGCAGGCTGCGGCGCCGCTCGGGCATGCCGGCCGGCCACCCGGCGCCCATCCCGCGGAGGTCCTCGTCGAGGGGACGCGGACGCACGAGGACGCCGGGGTTCATGAGGTCGTCGGGGTCGAAGACCTGCTTGACCTGCTCGAACAGGCCGACCGCCTCGGGCGAGTACATGAGGGGCAGCAGCTCGGACCGCGCGCGGCCGTCGCCGTGCTCACCGGAGAAGGAGCCGCCGTGCGTCGCGGCCAGCGTGGCGGCGTCGGTGAGGAACGAGCGGAACCCGCGGCGGCCGTCGGGCGCGTCGAGCGGGAAGTCGATGCGCACGTGGACGCAGCCGTCGCCGAAGTGGCCGAACAGCGTGCCGTGCAGGCCGTGCTGGTCGAGCAGGGCCTCGAAGCCGCGGAGGTACTCCCCCAGCCGCTCGGGCGGGACGGCGGCATCCTCCCAGCCGGCGAGTGCCGGGCGGTCCCAGGCGCGGGACGCCAGGCCGGCGCCCTCCTCGCGGATCCGCCACAGCACCGACTGCTCGATCGGCGAAGTGACGTGGCGGTGCCCCATCGCGCCGGACTCGCGCACCACGCGGTCGGCGCGCGCCTGCAGCTCGGCCGCGTCGTCGCCGGCCAGCTCGACGTAGAGGTAGCCGTCGCCCGGCGGCAGATCCGGCACCGCCGAGGCACCGTGCGCGGCGCGGTAGACCTCGACGATGCGGCGACCGAGTCCCTCGCACGCGATCGGCTCGAAGGGCAGGATCGCCGGCACGTGGTCGGCAGCCTCGGCCATCGACGGGAACGACAGGACGACGAGGTGGCGCACCGGGGCGTCGGCGACGAGGTCGACGGTGGCGCCCAGCATCACCGCGAGCGTGCCCTCGGTGCCCGCCATGAAGGAGGCGACGTCGAAGCCCTTCTCGGGCAGCAGGTGCTCGAGGCTGTAGCCCGAGACCTGGCGGCCGAAGCGACCGAACTCGGTGCGGATCGTCGAGAGGTTCGCGCCGACGAGAGAGCGCAGGCTCTCGAGCCGCTCCGAGGTCACGGCGACGTCGCGGCCCACCTGGAACCGCTCCCCCGCCATCGTCAGCAGGTCGAGCGCGGCGACGTTGTCGGCGCTGCGGCCGTAGCCGAGCGCGCGGTTGCCGCAGGCGTTGTTGCCGATCATGCCGCCGACGGTGCAGCGCGTGTGGGTGGACGGGTCGGGTCCGTAGCGCAGCCCCGCCGGGGCCGCGGCCCGCTGGAGCGTCGCGTGGACGACGCCCGGCTCGACCTCGGCGGTGCGGGTGGCCTCGTCGATCGCGAGGATGCGGTTCATGTGGCGCGAGAAGTCGAGCACCACGCCGGTGCCGATGGCGTTGCCCGCGATGGACGTGCCCGCGCCGCGCGAGGTCAGCGGGGTGCCGGACGCCCGGCAGGCCTCGACGACCGCGTGGACCTCGTCGAGGTCGTGCGGCCGGACGACCACCTGGGGCTCGACGCGGTAGAGCGAGGCGTCGGAGCTGTAGAGCGCGCGGGCCAGCGACGAGGCGTCGACGTCGCGCACGCCCGACTGCTCGAGCCGGGCCAGCACGTCGCGACCGGTCTCGAGCCGCTCGAGGGGAGGCGTGGTCATGACTGTCCTTCGTCCGCGGGTTCCGTCAGTAGCATGCTACTGCCCGCTGCCTCGACCGCGGCGCGGACGTCCCCGGCCCAGCCGTCGTCGACCTCGTCCCCCGCCCGGGCCACCTGGTGCATGAGCAGCGTGCCGGTGTGCTCGAGATGGGTGGCCATGGCCCGTCCGGCGGCCTCGGCATCGCCGTCCGCGATCGCGATCGCGACGGGCTCGTGCTCCGCCGCGACCTCGGCGAGCGGACGCGAGCGGCCGAAGGTGGAGACGCCCCGGGCCTGGATCGAGTCGCGCAGCCGGGTGACCTCGGACTCGAGACGCGGGTTCCGCGCCGCGGAGGCGACGAGCGCGTGGAAGTCGCGGTCGACGCGGCTGAAGTCGGTCTCGCGGCCCGCGGCGGCGTGGTCGCGGGTGGCTGCCACGTTGGCGGCGAGCCGCTCGCGCAGGTCGCGGTCGGCCAGCCGCGCGGCGGCCGCGGCGGCCGGGACCTCCAGGAGCAGCCGCAGCTCGAAGACCTCGCGCACGTCGGCGACGGTGACGCCGCGGATGCGGACCCCGCGGTTGCGCTCGATCTCGACCAGGCCCAGGTCGGCCAGCCGCAGCACCGCCTCGCGGACCGGCGTGCGCGAGACGTCGAGCTGCTCGGACAGCCGGTAGATCGAGTGCTGGGAGCCCGCCGCCAGCTCTCCCCCGACGATGCGCTCGCGCAGCAGGGCGAAGACGCGGTCGGTGGCGGTGGTGCGGGTGTCCACGGTCACACCCGGCCTGGGTGCGCCGGGGTGGGGTCGAGCATGGACAGAACCATACGACGGCACCGGCTACCCTTGACTTCTCCTACTACCTGGCAAGGGGATCGATGCGCCGTCTGACCGCCGCCATCGCCGCGACGGCGGCGATCCTGACGCTGTCGAGCTGCACCACCGACGCCGGCGTGCCCAGCGCCGACCGGACGACCGTGCCGCCGGAGATCGACTCGCACGAGTCCGGCCCGGCCAGCCCGATCGCGTACGGCCTGAGCGTGCCCGCCGGCGCCACCCAGCTGGGCCCGCTCGTCCGCTACCGCAGCGAGCGCCTCATCGCGGCGTACAAGCCCGAGCTCGATGCCGTGCGCGCCGAGCAGGCGCTGGAGGAGGCGGAGGAGGCCGAGGAGCAGGGCACCGAGGCCACCGAGACGCCGACCCCCACCCCCACGATCGACAACCGGCCCGAGGGCGACTTCTTCGAGGACCTCGAGGACCCGCCGAAGCCCGACACCTTCGTGTCGCTCATGCGCATCGACGGCAACCCCACGCTCGTGGTCCGCCGGCTGCTGGCCGAGCTGTCGGTGCTGCTGCCGGAGGCCGGCATCGTCACCGACGACCTCTCGGCCTACTGCAAGGCCAGCGACCGCCGCGTCACCGGATGCTCGCTCGACGTCTCGGGCACCACGCCGGGCGGCCGCGACCTGCGCGTCCGGATGAGTGTCGATCCCGGCGACGTGTCCACCCGCACCGGCAACTTCGCCTCGCTCGAGCGCCCCGTCATGCGCCTCGACGTCGCCTACGTCGGCGACCCGCGCGCCGGCCAGGAGGACCGGACGCCCGAGGACCTCGACAACCCGCCGCGCATCGAGGACACGGCCGAGAAGACCGACTGGATCTGGCCCAAGATGGACGAGGACGCCTCGGTCGACGAGCCCGTCATCGACGGCTTCTCGCCGCCGTCCAGCGCCACCGTCCTGCTGTCGGGGCAGCGCCCGCCGTTCGCCACGATGACCACGCTGCGGGCGTCGATCGCCACCGAGGTCGCAGAGCGGTTCACCAGCGAGCGCATCGAGGGCACCGTCCAGCGCGACGTGATGGCCGACCTCAACGAGGTCGTCATCTCCACGTGGGGCACCGGGGCCGACGGTCGCGAGGTCCGCACCGTGCACACGCTGTCGGCACGCGGCAACTACCTCTCGCTGTTCCTCAACCCCGCGTCCTGAGCCCCGGCTCGCTCGGGCTGTCGAGGGACGGCTGAGCCTCTAGGGTTGAGGCGATGAGCGAGCGTCAGCGAGTGAACGATGCAGAGGCCCGAATCGCGCCTCCGGCCTACCCTGCGCTTCGTGAGGCGGTGGCGCGATGAGTCGTCTCGATCCGCTGCCGGTCAGCACCTCTGCACCCAAGGAGCGCGTCGCCTACCTCGACAACGCGCGGTACTGGGTCATGCTCCTGGTCGTCATCGGCCACTCCCTGACCGAGCTGGTGGTGATGGACTCCGCCCGCGGCGTCTACACGTGGATCTACCTGTTCCACATGCCGTTCTTCGTGCTGATCTCGGGCTACACGGCTCGTCACTACGTGGGCGACTTCCGCCAGATCCGGCGCATCGTGTCGACCCTGATCGTGCCGTACCTCATCGTCGAGACCGGCCTGCAGCTGATCACCCGCCACTACGACGGCGAGCCCGAGCACTTCATGATCCTGTCGCCGCAGTGGCTCGGCTGGTTCCTGGCCGCCCTGTTCATCTGGCGTCTGACGACCCCCATCTGGCGGGCCCTGAAGTACCCGATCACCACCGCCGTGCTGATCTCCCTGCTCGCCGGCCTCATCGAGATCCCCAACGTGCTGGCGCTGCCGAAGGTCCTCGGCCTGCTGCCGTTCTACGTCATCGGGCTGCACTTCGACCGCGAGGTCTTCCTGTGGCTGGGTCACGCGCGCAACCGCATCGTCGCGGCGGTGCTGCTGGGCGGCTCCTTCGTCGTCTGCCTGGCGTTCGCGCAGTCCTGGGCCGACCGCTGGCCGCTCACGACGTGGCTGCTGTGGAAGGCCCGCTACGACGAGCTCGGCGCGGGTCCGCTCGAGGGCATCGCGATCCGGGCGCTGCTGCTCGTGATCGCCTTCGTGCTCACGCTGGCCGCCCTCTCGCTCGTGCCGCGGGGCCGCTCGTGGACCACGACGATGGGCGGGCGCACCTTCTACTGCTACCTGCTGCACGGCTTCGTCATCCTGTGGCTCGACCGTCACTTCGACCTGTGGCAGCGCATCGAGCCCTACGGCGCCACCGCCGTGCTGGGCTGCATCGCCACCGCGACGATCGTGGCCAACCTGCTCATGACGAAGCCGGTCGCCACGGTATTCCGCCCGGTCTTCGAGCCGCGACTGACGTGGATGTTCCGCGACCCGAGCGAGGACACCCAGCACCTCCCGGGCGATCACCCCGACGTGTGGGACCGCGGCGTCGAGCGCACCCTCCCCCGCCGTGCGCACCGGCCGCCGAGTCACCACCACCTCCGCTGAGCCCGGCGCCTCCGCCCGGGCATGACGAAGGGGCCCTGCCGATCGGCAGGGCCCCTTCGCGTTGACTCAGCTGTCGAAGCTGAAGTCGTAGTCGTCCAACGCCACCGGCGCCGCGTCCGAGGCTCCGAACTGGTAGTCGAAGCTGTCGTAGCCCGTGACCGCGTAGGCGTTCTGACGCGCCTCCTCGGTGGGCTCGACCCGGATGTTGCGGTACCGCTCCAGGCCGGTGCCGGCCGGGATCAGCTTGCCGATGATGATGTTCTCCTTCAGACCGCGCAGCGAGTCCGACTTGCCCTGGATCGCGGCCTCGGTGAGGACGCGGGTCGTCTCCTGGAAGGAGGCGGCCGACAGCCAGGACTCGACGGCCAGCGAGGCCTTCGTGATGCCCATCAGGACCGGACGGCCCGAGGCGGGGGTGCCGCCCTCGGCCACGACGCGACGGTTCTCCTCCTCGAAGATCGCGCGGTCCGCGAGATCGCCGGGGATGAGCTTGGCGTCACCCTGCTCGATGACCGTCACGCGACGGAGCATCTGGCGCACGATGATCTCGATGTGCTTGTCGTGGATCGCCACGCCCTGGCTGCGGTAGACCTCCTGGACCTCGTCCACGAGGTGCTCCTGCGCCTTGCGGACACCCAGGATGCGCAGGACCTCCTGCGGATCGGGCGTACCGTGCGTGAGCTGCTGACCGACCTCGACGGAGTCGTTGTCCTGGACCAGCAGGCGCGCACGCTTGGTGACCGGGTACTCCATCGGCTCGGCGCCGTCGTCGGGCGTGACCACGATCTTGCGACCCTTGTCGGTGTCGTCGATCGTGATGCGGCCCGCGGCCTCGGTGATCGGGGCCTTGCCCTTGGGCTGACGGGCCTCGAAGAGCTCCACGACGCGCGGCAGGCCGTGCGTGATGTCGTCACCGGCCACACCACCGGTGTGGAAGGTACGCATCGTCAGCTGGGTGCCGGGCTCACCGATCGACTGGGCCGCGATGGTGCCGACGGCCTCGCCGATGTCGACGAGCTTGCCGGTGGCCAGCGAACGGCCGTAGCACTTGGCGCAGGTGCCGGTCTTGGCGTCGCAGGTCAGGACCGTGCGCACCTTGATCGTCTCCACACCCGACGCGATGAGGTGGTTGATCTCGACGTCGCCGAGGTCCTCACCCGCACCGACCAGGACCTCGCCCGACTCCGGGTGGACGATGTCCACCGCGGCGTTGCGGGCGTAGGCCGACGTCTCGACGTTCTCGGCGGCGACGAGGGTGCCGTCGTCGAGACGCGTCGCGATCACCTTGGGCAGACCACGCTCGGTGCCGCAGTCCTCCTCGCGGATGATGACGTCCTGGCTGACGTCGACCAGACGACGGGTCAGGTAGCCCGAGTCGGCCGTGCGCAGCGCGGTGTCGGCCAGGCCCTTGCGAGCACCGTGGGTCGCGATGAAGTACTCGACGACCGACAGGCCCTCGCGGTAGTTCGCCTTGATCGGGCGCGGGATGATCTCGCCCTTCGGGTTGGCGACCAGGCCTCGCATGGCGGCGATCTGACGCAGCTGCATCATGTTGCCTCGCGCACCGGAGTTGACCATCATCCAGATCGGGTTGTCCCCGCTGGCCTTGAACATCTCCTCCATCGTGCCCGCGACCTCGGCCGTGGCCTGGGTCCAGATCTCGATGAGCTCCTGGCGACGCTCGTCCTCGGTGATGAGACCGCGGTCGAACTGCTGCTGAACCTTGGCGGCCTGACCCTCGTACTTCTCGAGGATCTTGCCCTTCTCCTCGGGGCTGACGACGTCGTCCATCGAGATCGTCACGCCCGAGCGGGTCGCCCAGTGGAAGCCGGCGTCCTTCAGGTTGTCCAGCGCGACGGCCACGTCGACCTTGCTGTAGCGCTCGGCGAGGTCGTTGACGATGACGCCGAGCTCCTTCTTGCCGACCTGGAAGTTGACGAACGGGTAGTCCTGCGGCAGGGCGTCGTTGAAGATCGCGCGGCCGAGCGTGGTCTCGCGGATCTCGCCGTCGATGCGGATCTTCACCTTGCTCTGCAGCGTGATCTCGCCACGCTCGAACGCCATCGTCGCCTCGGCCGGCGAGCTGAACGCACGACCCTCGCCCACGTGACCGTCACGGTCCAGGGTCAGGAAGTACAGGCCGATGATCATGTCCTGGGTGGGCATGGTCACCGGACGGCCGTCCGACGGCTTGAGGATGTTGTTCGTCGAGAGCATCAGGACGCGGGCCTCGGCCTGCGCCTCGGCGCTCAGCGGCAGGTGCACGGCCATCTGGTCACCGTCGAAGTCGGCGTTGAAGGCCGAGCAGACGAGCGGGTGGATCTGGATGGCCTTGCCCTCGATGAGCTGCGGCTCGAACGCCTGGATGCCCAGACGGTGCAGGGTGGGCGCGCGGTTCAGCAGCACGGGGTGCTCGGTGATGACCTCTTCGAGGACGTCCCACACGACCGGGCGGGCCCGCTCGACCATGCGCTTGGCGCTCTTGATGTTCTGCGCGTGGTTCAGGTCGACCAGACGCTTCATCACGAACGGCTTGAACAGCTCGAGCGCCATCTGCTTGGGCAGACCGCACTGGTGCAGCTTGAGCTGCGGGCCGACGACGATGACCGAACGGCCCGAGTAGTCGACGCGCTTGCCGAGCAGGTTCTGACGGAAGCGACCCTGCTTGCCCTCGAGCATGTCGGAGATCGACTTCAGCGGACGGTTGCCCGGACCCGTGACGGGACGGCCACGACGGCCGTTGTCGAACAGCGAGTCGACGGCCTCCTGCAGCATCCGCTTCTCGTTGTTGACGATGATCTCGGGCGCGCCGAGGTCGAGCAGCCGCTTGAGGCGGTTGTTGCGGTTGATCACGCGGCGGTACAGGTCGTTGAGGTCGGAGGTCGCGAAGCGGCCACCGTCGAGCTGGACCATCGGGCGCAGCTCCGGCGGGATCACCGGGACGGCGTCCAGGACCATGCCCGCCGGGTTGTTCTCGCTGCCCATGAAGGCCGAGACGACCTTGAGGCGCTTGAGGGCACGCGTCTTGCGCTGGCCCTTGCCCGTGGCGATGATCTCGCGCAGCGACTCGGCCTCGGCCTGGAGGTCGAAGTCCTGGAGGCGCTTCTGGATCGCCGCGGCGCCCATGAAGCCCTCGAAGTACTTGCCGAAGCGGTACTGCATCTCGCGGAAGAGCAGCTCGTCACCCTCGAGGTCTTGGACCTTGAGGTTCTTGAACCGGTCCCAGACCTCCTGGATGCGCGCGATCTCACGGTCGTGACGGTCGCGCAGCTGGCCCATCTCGCGCTCGGCCGCGTCGCGGACCTTGCGCAGCTCGGCCGCCTTGGCGTCCTCGGCCTCGAGCGCCGCGACGTCCTCCTCGAGCTTGACGGCCCGAGTGTTGATCGCGTCGTTCTTGCGGTTCTCGATCTGGTCGATCTCCTGACGGATCCGACCCTCGAGGCTGTCGAGGTCGCGGTGACGCGCGTCCTCGTCGACCGAGGTGATCATGTAGGCCGCGAAGTAGATGACCTTCTCCAGGTCCTTCGGGGCGAGGTCCAGCAGGTAGCCCAGCCGGCTCGGCACGCCCTTGAAGTACCAGATGTGCGTGACCGGGGCGGCGAGCTCGATGTGGCCCATCCGCTCACGGCGCACCTTGGAGCGGGTCACCTCGACGCCGCAGCGCTCACAGATGATGCCCTTGAAGCGCACGCGCTTGTACTTGCCGCAGTAGCACTCCCAGTCCCGGGTGGGACCGAAGATCTTCTCGCAGAAGAGTCCGTCACGCTCGGGCTTGAGCGTGCGGTAGTTGATCGTCTCCGGCTTCTTGACCTCGCCGAACGACCAGTTGCGGATGTCGTCGGCGGTCGCGAGACCGATCTTGAGCTGATCGAAGAAGTTCACGTCGAGCACGGTGTCTTCTTTCCCTTTCGAAAGGTGTGTGGAGTCCGGACTCAGAGCTCGTCGACGGACGACGGCTCGCGGCGGGACAGGTCGATACCGAGCTCCTCGGCGGCGCGGAAGAACTCCTCCTCGGAGTCCTTCATCTCGACGGCGGTGCCGTCGGCCGAGAGCACTTCGACGTTGAGACACAGCGACTGCATCTCCTTGACGAGAACCTTGAACGACTCCGGGATGCCCGGCTCGGGAACGTTCTCGCCCTTCACGATGGCTTCGTACACCTTGACGCGGCCGACGATGTCGTCGGACTTGATCGTCAGCAGCTCCTGCAGCGCGTACGCGGCGCCGTAGGCCTCGAGGGCCCAGACCTCCATCTCACCGAAGCGCTGGCCACCGAACTGGGCCTTACCGCCGAGCGGCTGCTGGGTGATCATCGAGTACGGGCCGGTCGAGCGCGCGTGGATCTTGTCGTCGACCAGGTGGTGCAGCTTCAGCATGTACATGTAGCCGACGCTGATCGGATCCGGGAACCGCTCGCCGGTGCGACCGTCGAACAGGCGCGCCTTGCCGTCGGGGCCGACCATGCGGTCGCCGTCGCGGTTCGGACGCGTGTTGGACAGCAGACCGGAGATCTCGTCCTCGCGAGCACCGTCGAACACCGGGGTGGCGATGTTCGTGTTCGGGTCGGCCGAGTCGGCACCGATCTTGCGCAGGCGCTCGGCCCACTCCTCCTTGGTGGAGTCGGGGACCTCCCAGCCGGCCTTGGCGATCCACCCGAGGTGGGTCTCCAGGACCTGGCCCACGTTCATGCGGCCGGGCACGCCGAGCGGGTTCAGGACGATGTCGACCGGCGATCCGTCCTCGAGGAACGGCATGTCCTCGACGGGCAGGATCTTGGCGATGACGCCCTTGTTGCCGTGGCGGCCGGCGAGCTTGTCGCCGTGGCTGATCTTGCGCTTCTGGGCCACGTAGACGCGGACCAGCTGGTTCACGCCGGGGCTCAGCTCGTCACCCTCGGACGCGTCGAAGACGCGGACGCCGATGACGGTGCCGGACTCGCCGTGCGGGACCTTGAGCGACGTGTCGCGCACCTCGCGCGCCTTCTCGCCGAAGATCGCGCGGAGCAGGCGCTCCTCGGGGGTCAGCTCGGTCTCGCCCTTGGGCGTGACCTTGCCGACGAGGATGTCGCCGTTGCCGACCTCGGCGCCGATGCGGATGATGCCGCGCTCGTCGAGGTTCGCGAGGGTCTCCTCGCTGACGTTCGGGACGTCGCGCGTGATCTCCTCGGGGCCCAGCTTGGTGTCGCGGGCGTCGACCTCGTGCTCCTCGATGTGGATCGAGGTCAGCAGGTCGTCCTGGACGACGCGCTGGGACAGGATGATCGCGTCCTCGTAGTTGTGACCCTGCCAGGGCATGAAGGCGACGAGCAGGTTGGTGCCCAGCGCCATCTCGCCCTCGTCGGTGCAGGGGCCGTCGGCCAGCGGCGTGCCGACCTCGACCCGCTGGCCCTCGCGCACCAGCGGACGCTGGTTCGTGCAGGTGCCCTGGTTCGAGCGACGGAACTTCGCCAGGCGGTACGTGGTGTACGTGCCCTCGTCCTCCATGATCTCGACGAGATCGGCGGAGACCTCCTTGACGACGCCGGCCTTCTTGGCGACGGTGACGTCGCCGGCGTCGACGGCGGCACGGAACTCCATGCCGGTGCCGACCAGCGGCGCGTCGTTGCGGATCAGCGGCACGGCCTGACGCTGCATGTTGGCGCCCATGAGCGCGCGGTTCGCGTCGTCGTGCTCGAGGAACGGGATCAGCGCGGTCGCGACCGACACCATCTGGCGCGGCGAGACGTCCATGTAGTCGACCTCGCCGGCCGGGCGGAGCTCGGCCTCGCCGCCACGCTGGCGCACCAGCACGGCGTCCTCGGCGAACGTGCCGTCCTCGTTGAGGACCGAGTTCGCCTGCGCGACGATGTAGCGGTCCTCGTCGGTGGCGGTCAGGTAGTCGATCTGGTCGCTGACCTTGCCGTCGACGACGCGGCGGTACGGCGTCTCGACGAAGCCGAACGGGTTGATCCGTCCGAACGACGCGAGCGAGCCGATCAGGCCGATGTTCGGGCCCTCGGGCGTTTCGATCGGGCACATGCGGCCGTAGTGCGACGGGTGGACGTCGCGGACCTCGTAGCCGGCGCGCTCACGCGACAGACCACCCGGGCCGAGGGCCGACAGACGACGCTTGTGCGTCAGGCCCGCGAGCGGGTTGTTCTGGTCCATGAACTGCGACAGCTGGCTGGTGCCGAAGAACTCCTTCAGCGCCGCCGTGATCGGACGGATGTTGATCAGGGTCTGCGGCGTGATCGCCTCGACGTCCTGGGTCGTCATCCGCTCGCGCACGACGCGCTCCATGCGGGCCAGGCCGGTGCGGAGCTGGTTCTGGATCAGCTCGCCGACCGTGCGCATGCGACGGTTGCCGAAGTGGTCGATGTCGTCGGCCTCGACCGGGACGGTGCCGGCCGGGGTCTCGAGCTCGGTGGCGCCGTCGTGGAGGGCCACGACGTAGCGGATCGTGGCGACGATGTCGTCGAGCGTCAGCGTCTGCTGGTCGAACGCGGCGTCGGTGCCGAGCTTCTTGTTGATCTTGTGGCGACCGACCTTGGCCGTGTCGTACCGCTTCGGGTTGAAGTAGTAGTTCTCCAGCAGGGTCTGCGCGGCCTCGACGCTCGGCGGCTCGCCCGGACGCAGCTTGCGGTAGATGTCGATGAGCGAGCGGCGGGTGACCTCGGCGTCGACCATCTCGTTGGTGACGGCGGTGTCGCGGGCCTTCTTCTCGAGCTCCTCGCGCACGATCTCGCTGCGGACGGAGTCCTTCTCCATCGTGATGCGGATCGACTCGTACTGGCCGAACTCCTCGACGATGCGCTCCTCGGTGAACCCGAGGGCCTTGAGGAGCATCGTGACGGACTGCTTGCGCTTGCGGTCGAGACGGACGCCGACGATGTCGCGCTTGTCGATCTCGAACTCCAGCCACGCACCGCGCGACGGGATGACGCGCGCCGTGAAGATGTCCTTGTCGGACGTCTTGTCGGGGGTGCGCTCGAAGTAGACGCCCGGCGAGCGGACGAGCTGGGAGACGACGACACGCTCGGTGCCGTTGATGATGAAGGTGCCCTTGTCGGTCATGAGCGGGAACTCGCCCATGAAGACGGTCTGGCTCTTGATCTCGCCGGTCTCGTTGTTCATGAACTCGGCGGTGACGAACAGGGGGGCGGCGTACGTGACGTCGCGGTCCTTGCAGTCCTCGACCGAGTACTTCGCGGGCTCGAAGCGGTGGTCGCGGAAGGACAGGCTCATCGTCTCGGAGAAGTCCTCGATGGGGCTGATCTCCTCGAAGATCTCCTCCAGGCCGGACTTGCCGGAGACGTCGTTGCGCCCGGCGGCCAGATCGGCCTCGACGCGCTCGCGCCAGGCATCGCTGCCGATCAGCCAGTCGAAGCTGTCGGTCTGCAGGGAGAGAAGCTCAGGAACCTCGAGCGGTTCGGCGATCTTCGCGAACGAGATGCGCGAGGTGGTGTTCGTGGGTGCGGCGGTACGCGAGGCGGCCAAGAGAAGTCCTTCCGAAGGAACTCGCATGCGGTGAACGTGGCGGTTCTGTACTCTTCAGTTGTCGTCGAGCGGCTCGTGCCGCTCCACCACACGGCTGGTGCCGTGTGCGCGCACGCTTCGGGAGCCCCGTCAAGTCCTGCACACAGCGAGCAGGACGGAACCAGGGCATGACAAAGTGGGCGCGAACCTCAAGCCTATCGCGCCGACACTCCGATATCAACCCCGGGTCTTGACATCGGCGCGATGATCGGGAACGATCATTCGTTTCCCCTTTGCTCCCGGCGAATTCGACACTCCCCCGGAAACGGCGAAGACGCCCGTCCCCCGAGGGGAACGAGCGCCTTCGCGCGAGCAGTCAGCCGAAGATCACTTGAGGGTGATCGTGGCGCCGGCGGCCTCGAGGGCCTCCTTGGCCTTGTCGGCGGTCTCCTTGTTGACACCCTCGAGGACGGCCTTGGGGGCGCCCTCGACGAGGTCCTTGGCCTCCTTCAGGCCCAGGCTCGTGAGGCCACGGACCTCCTTGATGACCTGGATCTTCTTGTCGCCGGCCGACTCGAGGACGACGTCGAACTCGTCCTTCTCCTCAGCGGCGGCGGCGTCGCCGCCACCAGCGGCGGGAGCGCCCGCGGCAGCCACGGCCACCGGAGCGGCGGCGGTGACCTCGAAGGTCTCCTCGAACTGCTTCACGAACTCCGAGAGCTCGATCAGCGTCATCTCCTTGAAGGCATCCAACAGCTCGTCGGTGCTCAGCTTCGCCATGATTGGCGTCCTTTCTGCAATGAGACCCCGAGGGGGTCCCGATGGGAATCGGGCGGTTCAGCCCTCGGTGACGTCGGTCTCGACGTTCTCGGTGTCCGACTCGGCCGCGGGGGCCTCGTCGGCGGGTGCCTGCTCGGCGGTCTCGGCGGCGGGAGCACCCGCAGCCAGGACCGACGGATCGGCTTCGGCCTTCGCCTGCAGCGCCGCGATGGTGCGGGCCGCCTGCGACAGCGGGGCGTTGAACAGCCCCGCGGCCTTGGCCAGGTTGGCCTTGAGGCCACCAGCGAGCTTGGCGAGGAGGACCTCGCGCGACTCGAGGTCGGCCAGCTTGTTGATCTCGTCGGCGGAGAGCGTCTTCCCCTCGAGGAAGCCGCCCTTCAGGACGAGAGCGGGGTTAGCCTTCGCGAAGTCGCGCAGACCCTTCGCCGCATCGACCGGATCGCCCGTGATGAAGGCGATCGCGGTGGGACCGGTGAGCAACGACTCGTCGAGCTCGAGGCCGGCATCCCTCGCGGCGATCTTGGTCAGCGTGTTCTTGGCGACGGCATAGCTCGCGGCATCGCCAAGCGCGCGCCGCAGATCCTGCAGCTGCTTGACGTTGAGGCCGCGGTACTCGGTGAGCACCGCGCCGTTGGACTCGCGGAAGCTGTCCGCGAGCTCGGCGACGGCTGCTGCCTTGTCCGGGCGTGCCATGGGTCTCCTTCACTGTCATGCGAAGACCACCTGCACGAGAAGAGCGTCCCGTGCCACTGGCACAGGACGCTCGTGTGAACGCAGGGACGAACCCTGATCTGCACCTGCGCAGGTCGCCCTCTCGGGCACTTCGGGTGACTCGTGGGAGACACCACCGGCGGTCTTCGGCTCGTCCAGTCTAGGCGGCCGCCGGTGGTTCCTCCAAATCGGGGTCGCTCAGCCCTCGCGCGTGGGGTCGGCGGTCGGGAACGCGCCGAGGCCCTTCATGTCCGAGATCTCGTCCTTGGCCGGGGCCTCGACCTCGACGGGCTCACCCCACTTGCTCCAGGTGATGGTGCTCTCGGTGCCGGCCAGGTCCATCGTCATCTTGCGCAGGAGGTCGTCGGCGCCGACGTGCATGACGTAGCGCAGCTCCTTCGGCATCGACTTCGGCAGCTGCTGGCCCTGCTCCTCGAGCACCTTGGCGGTGTCGACCGCGACCTCGATCCTCGTCGTGTCGACGCCGTCGACCTGGCCGCCGTCGCCCTGGTTGTCGAACTCGACCAGCGCGGACTTGAAGGTCTCCAGCTGCGCCGTGGGGTCGGCCTGGTCGGCCATCGAGCCGTACTGCTTCGCCAGCGGGCTGTCGGGATCGGTGAGGTCGATCTTGGCGTACTTGCCGCCGGTCATCTCGCCCATCTTGAGGTACATCACGCCCTCGACCAGGCGCAGGTCCATCGTCATCGCGCCCATGTCCATCGTGAGGTGCGAGGCGGAGTCGGTGACCGACTCGGCCATCTGCACGTCGCCGTTCATCGTGATGGACTGGCCGCCCATGCCGGAGGTCATCTCCATGTGGGCGCTGCCGGCCTCGAGCTGGGCCGCGCTGAGGCGCTCGACGAAGTTGTCCTGCGTGAGCTCGCCCTCGGCCGGAGCCGCGGCCGGCTCCTTCGCGGCGGCCGCGGCGCTGGGGCCGTCGGAGGCGGCCGGCGTGGTGTCACCGTCCCCGGAGCCGCCACAGGCGGAGGTGAGTGCCAGCAGGCCGGCGGCGAGCGAGATCCCGAGCGTCTTCCTCATGCCGCCGACCCTACCCGGCGGGACCCACCAGCCCTGCATGCGAACGCGACGACGCCGCCCTCGCGAGGAGGACGGCGTCGTCGGGTGAACGTGAAGGCTCAGGCCTCCTCGTCGACCGCCCAGTTGCGCGAGCGCGAGGGGTCGACCGGGATGCCGGGGCCGTTCGTGGTGGAGATCGTGGCGCGCTTGATGTAGCGGCCCTTCGAGCTGGCCGGCTTGAGACGCAGGATCTCCTCGATGGCGGTGCCGTAGTTCTCGGCGAGCTGCTCGGCCGAGAACGACGCCTTGCCCACGATGAAGTGGACGTTGGCGTGACGGTCCACGCGGAACTCGATCTTGCCGCCCTTGATGTCGCCGACGGCCTTGGCCACGTCGGTGGTGACGGTGCCGGTCTTGGGGTTCGGCATCAGGTTGCGGGGGCCGAGGACACGACCGAGGCGGCCGACCTTGCCCATCATGTCGGGCGTGGCGACGACGGCGTCGAAGTCGAGCCAGCCCTCGTTGATCTTGTCGACGAGCTCGTCGGCACCGACGAAGTCGGCACCGGCCTCACGAGCGGCATCGGCGTTGGCGCCGGTGGCGAAGACCAGGACCCGGGCGGTCTTGCCGGTCCCGTGCGGCAGGTTGACGGTGCCACGCACCATCTGGTCCGCCTTGCGGGGATCGACGCCGAGACGCACGACGGCGTCGACGGTCGAGTCGTACTTGGTGGAGCCGGACTCCTTGGCCAGGGTGGTGGCCTGGAGCGGCGTGTAGAGCGCGTCGCGGTCGATCTTCTCGGCGACGGCGCGGTACGCCTTGCTGCGCTGTGTCATGACTGGCTTCTCTCTCTGTACCAGGTGTGGTGCGGGCCCAGCTGGCCCTTCCACGGGGGATGTTCGGGGTGGTTCAGCCGTCGATGGTGACGCCCATGGAGCGGGCGGTTCCCTCGACGATCTTCATGGCGCCGTCGATGTCGTTGGCGTTGATGTCGGGCATCTTCGTCTGGGCGATCTCGCGCACCTGATCCTTGGTGAGCTTGCCGACCTTGTCCTTGTTCGGGACGGACGAGCCCTTCGACAGGCCGGCGGCCTTCTTGATCAGCTCGGCGGCCGGCGGCGTCTTCGTGATGAAGGTGAACGAGCGGTCCTCGTAGATCGTGATCTCGACGGGGACGACGTTGCCGCGCATGGACTCGGTCTGGGCGTTGTACGCCTTGCAGAAGTCCATGATGTTGACGCCGTGCGGGCCGAGCGCGGTGCCGACGGGCGGCGCCGGGTTGGCCTGGCCGGCCTGCAGCTGCACCTTGACGACAGCTGCGACCTTCTTCTTGGGAGGCATTTCGGGTCCTTCTAACTGGTTGTGCGTTCTGTGTCCGTCACCGCTCGAACGGCTCGGCGACCGACCTTTGATCGCGGGGCGATCAAACCTTCTGGATGTAGTCGAACGGCAGCTCGACCGAGGTCTCGCGACCGAAGATCTCGACGAGGCCCTTGACCTTCTGGCCCTCGAGGTTGATCTCGGTGATCGTCGCGTGCAGCGTGGCGAACGGCCCGTCGATGACGAGGACCGAGTCGCCGGCGGCGAAGTCGCTGAACTCGACCTTGGCGGGTGCGCTCTGCTGCGGCTCGGCGGTGGCGGTGGCCTCCGCGGCGACCTCGGCCTCGACGGCCGGGGCGAGCATCTTCTCGACCTCGGACAGGCTCAGCGGCACCGGCTGGTGCGCGTTGCCGACGAATCCGGTGACCGACGGCGTGTGGCGCACGACGCCCCACGAGTCGTCGGTGAGGTCCATGCGGACGAGCACGTAGCCCGGGAGCACGGTGCGCTTGACGAGCTTGCGCTGGCCGTTCTTGATCTCGGCGACCTCTTCGGTCGGCACGACGATCTCGTGGATGTAGTCCTCGGCGTTGAGCGCGACCTTGCGGTTCTCGAGGTTCTGCTGGACGCGCTTCTCCATGCCGGCGTACGTGTGGATCACGTACCAGTCGCCGGGCTGGCTCCAGAGGCGGTCGCGGAACTCCTGCAGGGGGTCGACGGACTCCTCGTCGGCCGCGTCGGCCGCGTCGGCCTCGGAGGTCTCGGTCGCGGCGTCGGTGTCGGCGTCGGCGGCCTCGTCCGCGCCCTCGGCGTCGGGGGTCTCGTCGGACGACGGCTCGTGCGCGGACGTCTCGTCCACGGGCGCGTCGGTCTCGTCGAATTCGGAGGTCAAGATGTCAGTCCTTGGTCTAGGCGAAGATGGCGAACGCGGCCTTGCCGAACGCGTAGTCCAGTGCGGAGACGAACGCCATCATGATCAGCACGAAGACGAGCACGACGAAGAAGTAGTTGACGACCTGCGGACGGGTCGGCCACACCACCTTGCGCAGCTCGGCGACCACCTGGCGGTAGAACGTGAGCGGGGACGTGCGCTTGGTGCGCGTCCCGGCCAGTTCGTGATTCTCGCTCACGGTGCTCCTTCGTCGAACGGTGTCGGCTCACCGCCGACCTTGCAGGGCACGAGGGACTTGAACCCCCAACCTTCGGTTTTGGAGACCGATGCGCTGCCAGTTGCGCCAGTGCCCTTTCGCCCGGTTCCGGGCATGACGAAACAGGGTGAGTTTCGCCGGTTTCGTCAAGTGTACGCGGCCGGGCCACGAATGCGAAACCGGGCTTCCCCGGTGTCCCCCGAGCCCCTCTCCCACGGCCGTGACACGATGGCCGCGTGCGGCCCCTGACGACTCTTCCCAAGGCTCACCTGCACCTGCACTTCACCGGGTCGATGCGTCACGGCACGCTCATCGAGCTGGCCGAGCGCGACGGCGTGCACCTGCCCTCGGCGCTCGTCGAGGAGTGGCCGCCGCAGCTCTCCGCCGCCGACGAGAAGGGCTGGTTCCGCTTCCAGCGACTCTACGACGTGGCGCGCTCGGTCCTGCGCACGGAGGACGACGTGCGCCGCCTCGTGCGCGAGGCCGCCGAGGACGATCTCGCCGACGGCTGCGTGTGGACCGAGATCCAGGTCGACCCCTCCGGCTTCGCCGCGCGCTTCGGCGGCATCACCGCGTTCACCGACCTCGTGCTGGACGCGGTGCGTGACGCCTCGGCCTCGACCGGCCTGGGGATGAGCCTCATCGTGGCGGCCAACCGCACGCGGCACCCGATGGACGCGCGCACCCTCGCCCGCCTCGCGGCGCAGTACGCGGGCCGCGGCGTGCACGGATTCGGGCTCTCCAACGACGAGCGGCGGGGCGACACGGCCGCGTTCGGCCCGGCGTTCCGCATCGCCGACCGCGCGGGACTCGTGCTGGCGCCCCACGGTGGCGAGCTGCGCGGGCCCGACCACGTGCGCCAGTGCCTCACCCACCTCGCGCCCCACCGGCTGGGCCACGGCGTGCGGGCGGCCGAGGATCCCCGGCTGCTGGAGACGATCGCGAACGCCGGGATCGGCCTCGAGGTGTGCCCTGCCTCCAACGTCGCGCTCGGCGTCTACGCCACGATCGACGAGGTCCCGGTGCGCGACCTGCTCGAGGCCGGGGTCGACGTCGCCCTCGGCGCCGACGACCCCCTGCTGTTCGGCACCCGCCTCGCGGGCCAGTACGCCCTCCTGCGCGCCGCGCAGAACTTCAGCGACGAGGAGCTCGCCGAGCTGGCCCGGCGGTCGCTGCGCGCCTCGCACGCCCCGGACGACCTGCGCGCCTCCGCCCTCGCGGGTGTCGAGGCCTGGCTGACCGACGCACGTGGAACGATGGCGCCATGAGCGACAACCAGCCGCCGTACCCCGGCGATTCCTCGGGTCAGCAGCCGAACGACCCCACCCCGGGCCCCGAGCAGCCCGGACACTCCGGACAGCCCGCGTACCCCGGCCAGCAGCCCTACGGCGCCCAGCCCGGCCAGCCGTACCCCGGTCAGCAGCAGTGGGGCGCGCCCGGCCAGCAGCAGTGGGGCGCTCCCCCGCCCAAGCACCCCAAGGCCACCCTCGTGCTCATCCTGGGCATCCTGGGCCTCATCGTGTGCGGCGTCCTGGCGCCCTTCGCCTGGGTGATGGGCAACCGCGCCGTCGCCGAGATCGATGCGAACCCGGGCGTCTACGACGGTCGCGGCGAGGCGCAGGCCGGCCGCATCCTGGGCATCATCGGCAGCGTCCTGCTGATCATCGGCGTCGTGGTGTTCGTCTTCGTGATCGTGCTGATCATGATCGGCGTCGCGTCGTCCTCGACCAGCACGTCGGACTACTCCGACCTCTCGCTGATCTCGCTGTTCTCCTGAGTGCCGTCGGCGCCGGCTACAGGTCGGCGCCGACGAGCACCGGCTCGTTGACGAGCCGGATCCCGAACTCCCGCTGCACCCCGTCGCGCACCTCGCGCGCCAGGTCGAGCAGCTCGGCCGTGGTGGCGCCCCCGCGATTGGTGAGGGCCAGCACGTGCTTGCCGGAGAGGCCCACGGGGCCCCGGCTGAACCCCTTCTCGAAGCCCGCGTGATCGATGAGCCATGCGGCACTGGTCTTGACCGACCCGTCGGGCTGCTCGAAGCGCGGAGCGCCCTCGGGCAGCGCCGCGGCCTCCTGCGCCGAGAGGATCGGGTTGGTGAAGAACGACCCGGCGCTCCACGTGTCGTGGTCGTCGGCGTCGAGCACCATCCCCTTGCCCCGCCGCAGCGCCAGCACCGTCTCGCGGACCTGCGCCAGGCGCGCCCTGGCGCCGACCTCGACGCCGAGGTGGCGGGCCAGCTCGGCGTAGCGCACGGGGGCGCTGAGCGCGCCGGCGAAGCGCAGCTGGAAGGCGACCGTGAGCACGACGAAGCGGCCGGGCTCGTCCTTGAAGCGGCTGTGCCGGTAGGCGAAGCCGAGGTCGGTGAACATGAGCGTGCGGACGCGCTGCTCGACGCGGTCCCACGTGCGGACGCTGACGATCGTGTCGGCGACCTCCTGGCCGTAGGCGCCCACGTTCTGGATCGGGGTGGCACCGACCGATCCGGGAATGCCCGCGAGGGCCTCGACGCCCTCCCAGTCCTGCGCGACGGCGTGGGCGACGAACCCGTCCCAGCTCTCGCCGGCCGCCACCGTGACCATGGCGCCGCTGCACGCGTCGGCCGAGACCTCGATCCCGCGCGTGCGGATCAGCACGACGGTGCCCTCGAAGCCGTCGTCCGCGACGACGAGGTTGCTGCCGCCGCCGACCAGCAGCACCGGCTCGCCGGCCTCGTCGGCCGAGCGGACGGCGGCGATCAGCTCGTCCTCGGTGGTGGCCTCCACGACCTCTCGGGCCGGGCCTCCCAGGCGCAGCGTGGTGACCTCGGACAAGTGCATGCCGGTGACGCTAGCAGGCGGCTTCGGGAGGCCTGACAAACGTCGACGACCCCCGTGCCCAGGGGCACGGGGGTCGTCGGAAGTCGGGTTCAGCGCGTCTCGCGGTGCGCCTGGTGGGCGTCGCAGCGCGGGCAGTACTTCTTGACCTCGAGGCGGTCGGGATCGTTGCGACGGTTCTTCTTCGTGATGTAGTTGCGTTCCTTGCACTCAGTGCAGGCCAAGGTGATCTTGGGACGAACGTCGGAGCTCTTGCTGGCCACGGTGTGCCTCTTCTGGTCGGTGCCCCGCCCGTTCCCGGGCGGGTGATGTGATGCTGACTTGCCGGTTCGGTAGCTGGGGCGGGGCTCGAACCCGCGACCTCACGATTATGAGTCGTGCGCTCTGACCAACTGAGCTACCCAGCCACGGAGTTGCGAGTCGCCTCGCTCCTCAGAGCCCCTTTACGGAATCGAACCGTAGACCTTTTCCTTACCATGGAAACGCTCTGCCGACTGAGCTAAAGGGGCAAGCCGACAAGTAAAGATACCGGGTCAGGTGCCGGGTTCCCAAATCGGGGTGGGCACGTCGTCGCACGACCCCGGCATCGCAGGGATTATCGAGCGGCTCGGGCGAGTCGGGAGGGCCACGACGGGCCCCCGTAGATGAAGCCCGTGTACGCCTGGACGAGGTCGGCGCCGGCCTCGATCCGGGCCCTCACGTCGGCCTCGTGGGTGACCCCGCCGACCCCGATGAGGGTGAGTCCCTCGCCGGCCCGCGCGCGGATCCGGCGCAGCACCTCGGTGGCGCGCTCGGCCAGGATCGGGCCGGACAGGCCGCCGGCTCCCGCAGCGTCGACGACCTCGCGTGACGTGCGCAGCGCGTCGGGCCGGGCGATCGTCGTGTTGGTGGCGCTGATGCCGTCGAGACCGAGCTCGAGGACGAGGTCGGTGACCTGGTCGATGTCCTCGTCGGCGAGGTCGGGCGCGATCTTCACCACCAATGGCACGCGGCGGCCGTGGTTGCCGTCAGCGACGGCCTTGACCGCAGCCAGGATCGGCTCGAGCGACTCGACGGCCTGCAGGTCGCGCAGCCCGGGCGTGTTCGGGCTCGAGACGTTGACGACGAGGTAGTCCGCGTAGGGCGACAGCAGGCGCGCACTCTCGACGTAGTCCTGCGCGGCACGCTCGGCGGGGACGACCTTCGTCTTGCCGATGTTGACGCCGATGACGGCCCGCTGCCCGGCGGCGGTGCCGCGCAGGCGGTGCAGGCGCGCGGCCACCTGGGCCGCGCCGTCGTTGTTGAATCCCATCCGGTTGACGATCGCGTGGTCGTCGACGAGCCGGAACAGACGCGGGCGCTCGTTGCCGGGCTGCGGGCGGGCGGTGACCGTGCCGATCTCGACGTGGCCGAAGCCCAGGGCGAGCAGGCCGAGGACGCCGCGCGCGTTCTTGTCGAAGCCGGCGGCGAGGCCGAAGCGGTGCGGGAACTCGACGCCCATGACGGTGACGGGGCTCGGCTCGACGCGGCAGGCCAGCGAGGTCAGCGGGCGACCTGCGCGGATCGCGGCGAAGGCACGCTCGTGGATCCGCTCGGGATCCATGCGGGCGAAGACGGTGTCGAAGAGCGCGTCGTAGGCCACGGCGACCACCCTAGGCCACCGCCGACCTCACCCCTCCGGTGCGCGAGATCTGTGGCACTTTCCACCCTTTTCGCGCCGGATCCGCCCGAACCAGTGGATGCCGCTACAGATCTGGCTGACCGGAGGTCAGTGGAGCCAGGCGACGACCCACCAGAGGACGCCGTAGGGAGCGTCGGCATAGGGGACGGAGACCCGCCAGCCGTCGCCCAGCTGTTCGCCGAGGTCCACCAGCGGCTCGATCCCCGACGCCCAGAGCTCGGCGCCGAGCTGCGGATCCAGCGCCGCGAGCCGCGAGCCGTCGCCGGAGCGCAGCGCGAGGTCGACGGTGTCGTCGAAGTCGAGCGCGCGCTCGTCGAGGTGACCGGGGGCCTTCTCGCCGCGCTTCGCGGTGCCGTTGGCCATGACCAGCAGCACCTCGGCGCCGTCCTCGACCCGACCCGTGAAGCCGGCCGCGTCGAGCAGGGCTCGCGCCACCTCGGGGGCGAAGGGGTCGTCACCGACGACCGAGACCGCCTCGACGCCGCGCGTGATCGCCTGCACCGCCGCGACGGCGGAGACGCGGAGCTCGGCCACGGGGTCCTCGAGGCTCGCGTAGCGCGGCAGCAGCGCGGGCACGGGCGGCAGCACGACGAGTCGGCGGATCACGCGAGACCTCGGATCGCCCGGGCGGGCGGACGGCGCCCGGCGATCGTCCACGCCATGTCGACGACCTGGCGCGTCTCGGGCACTTGGTGCACGCGGTAGACGCGCGCCCCGGCCGTGGCGGCGACGGCGGTGGCCGCGAGCGTGCCCAGCAGGCGCTCTCCGACCGGCGCGTCGAGCGTCTCGCCGACGAAGTCCTTGTTCGACAGCGAGACGAGCACGGGCCAGCCGGTGTCGACCATCTCGCCGAGCCGTCGAGTGACCTCGAGCGAGTGGAACGTGTTCTTGCCGAAGTCGTGGGCCGGGTCGATCAGGAGGCTCTCACGGGCGACGCCGAGCGAGACGGCGCGCTCGGCCTGGGCCACCGTGGAGGCGATCGCGTCGGCGACCACGTCGTCGTACTCCAGCCGGTGCGGCCGGGTGCGGGGCGTGACGCCGCCGGTGTGCGTGCAGACCATCGCGACGTCGAACTCGGCGGCGACCTCGGCCAGGCCAGGGTCGGCACCGCCCCAGGCGTCGTTGAGCAGGTCGGCGCCGGCCTCGCAGACGGCACGGCCGACTTCGGCACGCCACGTGTCGACGCTGATCACGACGCCGGGGAACGCCGATCGCACGCGCTCGACGAAGCCGACGACGCGGCGCTTCTCCTCGTCCGCGTCGATCTCTACGCCGGGTGCCGCCTTGATGCCGCCGATGTCGACGATCTCTGCGCCCTCCTCGACGACCTGCTGCACGCGGTCGAACGCGGAGTCCTCGGCCCACGTGGCGCCCTTGTCGAAGAACGAGTCGGGGGTGCGGTTGACGATCGCCATCATCAGCGTGGCGTCGTCGGCGAAGGTGTGGCGGCCGAGGCGCAGGGTCATCGTGCGACCTCCGCGGCCGGCGGGCGCTCGGAGAGGTCGACCTCGCGCGCGATCTCCTCGAGACCGCGGAACTGGTGGAGCACGACGCGATCCTCCCCCACGCGGGCGTCGGAGCGCGACAACACGGCCGCGGTGAGCTGCACCGCCATGGGTCCGAGGTCCTGCAGCGACTGGTGCGAGTGGGCGCGGCGGCCGAGGTCGACCTGCGCGACCGCGTCGAGGCCGAGGCGGTCGGAGACGTCGATGAGGGCCGCGAGGTCGACGCCGTAGCCGACCGGGACGTGGAGGGTCTCGTAGACCGAACGGCGCACCGCCCACTCCCCCGCGAGCGGCTGCACCACGCGGCCGAGGTGCGGTCGGGCCAGCGCGAGCAGCGGACGGGCGACGAGCTCGGTGGCGCGACCGCCGCCCTGCGGGTCGTCGGCGGCGCCGGCGCGGAACGGCCGCTCGTAGAAGCCCTTGACGAGGGCGACCCCCGGGTCCGTGAGCAGCGGGCCGAGCAGGCCGGTGACGAAGTGCGTGTCCCACTCGGTGAGGTCGGCGTCGACGAACGCGAGGACGTCGCCCGTGGTGACGAGCTGCGACTTCCAGATGGACTCGCCCTTGCCGGCACGGTGGCCGAGGTCGGGGCGGATGTCGGCGAGGGAGTGGACGCGGGCACCTGCCTCCGCCGCGATCCGGGCCGTGTCGTCGGTCGAGCCGCCGTCGACGACGACGAGCTCGTCGACGAAGTCGGAGTCGCGGACGAATGCGTCGTGGATCCGGCCCACGACGTCGCCGACCGTGGCGGCCTCGTTGACCGCGGGGATCACGAGGCTGACGCGGGTGCCCGTCGCGCGCTTGGCGTCGAGCAGCCCGTCGAGGTCCCACGGACGCCGGAACGTGCGCCGGTCGAACCACGTGTCTGCCACGCGTTCACCGTACTCGTGGGGTCAGCAGGGGTCGCCGTCGACGACCACGCCGCCGAGCAGCCGCTCGACCGTGAAGCGCGCCTGGGCCGGCGACGGCACCGGGGCGTCGACCTCGGCCGCGGACTCCGCGTCGTGGCCCAGCGCGGCGATCGCCTCGCGGCGGGCGTCCTCGAGAGCGTCCGCGACCTCGGCACGGGAGTGTCCCCCGGCGGGGCAGCGGGCCTCCTCGAGCAGGTCGAGCTCGTACGCGTCGGGCACGAGGTCGTAGAGGGCGTGCAGCGTCCAGTCCTCGCCCGGGCGGTCGTCGGTGGCGCTCATGCCACCGACGATAGGGGCCACCACCGACGGATGTGGGGTGGGAAAGGGACGAGCCCCCGACCGTCTCCGGTCGGGGGCTCGCGTCACGTGGCAGGTAGAGGATTCGAACCTCTGAAGGCAATGCCGGCTGATTTACAGTCAGCTCCCTTTGGCCGCTCGGGCAACCTGCCGCGACAGTCTGCAAGATTACCCCAGCGTCCCGCCGGGCCCGAAATCAGGGCCGCCTCGGAGCACCGCTCCCGCGCGGCGCGGCAGGCCGTAGGGTGGCCCCATGGCCGACTCCTCCTTCGACATCGTCAGCAAGATCGACCGCCAAGAGGCCGACAACGCCCTCAACCAGGCGGTCAAGGAGATCTCGACGCGCTACGACTTCAAGAACACCAACGCCTCCATCGAGTGGAAGGGCGAGTGGGGCGTGGAGATCACCGCGAACGCCGAGGAGCGCGCCCGCGCCATCCTCGACGTCTTCCAGACCAAGCTGGTCAAGCGGAACATCAGCCTCAAGGCCTTCGAGGCCGACGAGCCGCGCCAGTCGGGCAAGGACGTCAAGATCAACGGCACCTTCGGCGAGGGCATCAGCACCGAGCAGGCCAAGAAGGTCAGCAAGCTGATCCGCGACGAGGGGCCCAAGGGCGTGAAGGTGCAGATCCAGGGCGACGAGCTGCGCGTCACGAGCAAGTCCCGTGACGACCTGCAGGAGGTCATCGCGCTGGTCAAGAACGCCGACCTCGACTTCGCGGTGCAGTTCACCAACTACCGCTGATCCCCGGCCGCGGCGCCCGCCGCCTCTCGCTTGTTACTCGTCCGTCCCGTGGCGGGGCACTGGCGCATGTTCCGGGCAGTGTAGAGAATCTCCCCACGGGGACCCCCGACCCCGAGGTCCGCTCTTCCCCGGCAGCGGATCACTGAAGAGGCCCCAGGTGACTCCCTCCCTGGGGCCTCTGCCTGCGCCCCGTCGTGTCGCGCGGTCTCCGCATTCTCCGGAAACTCGTTGAGGATTGAACTACATTCGAACGCGCGGGCCGTTGGGGAAGGCCGCCCGCGCTGGGGGAAAGGCCCCGGTGCCCGGTGGGAGGACGGCATCGGGGCACACCTCCCGACTACCGCTGAACCGTGACGCCGCGCTGGCGGGCGGCGCCCGCCACGAGGACCGCGGCGAGCAGCATGACCGCCGCGGCCGCGACGAGGGCCCACGCGGCGCTGAGCTCGTCCGCGACGAACCCGAGCGCCACTCCCCCGGCCGAGGCCGAGCCCAGGAACGCCATCGAGGTGACCGAGAGCGCCGTGGCGCGGTTCGCCTCGGTGACGCGGTCGTGCACGAGCGCGTTGTACGCGGCGCCGAACGACGTGTGCACGAGGTAGCAGAGCCAGAAGCCCGCGATCAGCGCGACCGGACCGCCGGCGATCGCCATGATCGCGAGACCGATCGCCTCGGCGGCGCCGAGGATCGGCGCGAGGACTCCCGGCCCGACCTCGCGCAGCACCCGAGAGGCCACCGTGGCACCGAGCGCCGCCAGGCCCCACGCGATCGACGACACGATGCCGAGCACGGTGCCCGCGCTGCTGGTGTCGGACGAGAACTCGGCGAGCCGCACCGGCATCAGCAGCTCGAGCCCCGCGACGGCAACACCGCACAGCAGCATCGCGGCGGTCAGCAGGCGCAGACGGCGGCCGAAGGCGATCCGCACGCCCGAGACGAGCGTCGCGCGCCAGCCGGGCGCGGCCTCCTCGGTGTGCTGGACCGACTCCATCAGCAGCCGCGCGCACCCGATCTGCACGACGACGATGGCGATCGACAGCGCGTAGGGCACGGCCAGCGCGACCCCGTCGGACCACGGGGCGACGTAGAGCAGACCCGCGGTGAGCACCGAGCCGACCGCGATGGCTCCGCTGATGACGCCACCGGCCAGGGCGAGCGCGGAGGGCACCTCGTCCGAGGCGCCGCGGGCGTTCTCGGCGTCGACGAACCACGACTCGAGCGCCCCGCTGTCGAGGGCCCTGAACAGGCCGCTGACGGCCCACGCCAGCGCGAACGCCAGCACCGACTGCGCCACGAGCGTGAGGCCGTAGGCCGCGATCGCCGCGACGCCCGACGCGATGAACACCGGCCGGCGCCCCCACGAGTCCGCGAGCGCCCCGCTGGGGATCTCCATGACCAGCACGACGACGCCCTGCGCGGCCATCGCCAGGCCGACCTCGGCGATCGTCAGACCGCGCTCCAAAGGCAGCAGCAGGGACACCGGCATGAGGAGCCCGGTGGCCAGCCAGCGCAGCCCGAGCAGCAGCAGGAACCGGCCTCTCACCCCCATGCCACGACTCTAGGACCACCCGCGGGGAAGACGGCGGCAGGAAAGGGTGTTGACTCAGCACGTGGCGACGACCAATTCCGACTCCAAGGCAGGGCTGATCTACGGGACGGCCGCCTACCTGTGCTGGGGCTTCTTCCCCCTCTACTGGCCCCTGCTCGAGCCCGCGTCGGCGTACGAGGTGCTCGCGCACCGCATCGTCTGGACCTTCGTCTTCTGCCTCGGCCTGCTGACCATCGCACGCAAGTGGGGCGCGTTCCGCGCGATCATCGGCCAGCGTCGGCTCATGGTGCCGCTCGCGCTCGCCTCGGTGGTCATCACCATCAACTGGGGTGCGTTCATCTGGGGCGTCACCAACGGTCACGTCATCGAGACGAGCCTCGGCTACTTCATCAACCCGCTCATGACCGTGCTGCTCGGCGTCTTCGTCCTGGGCGAGAGCCTGCGGCGCCTGCAGTGGGTCGCGGTCGGGCTGGGCATCCTCGCGGTGGTCGTGCTGACCGTGGACTACGGCCGCCCGCCGTGGGTCGCCCTCGTGCTGGCCACGAGCTTCGCGACCTATGGATTCCTCAAGAAGCGCGCGAACCTCGGCACGATCGAGGCGCTCTCGGTGGAGACGACGATCCTCACCCCGTTCGCCATCGCCTTCCTGGTGTTCCTCGGGGTCAACGGCACGCTGGCGTTCGGGCACGAGGGCGCGCTCAACACGGTGCTGCTGATGGGCACCGGCATCGTCACCGCGATCCCACTGCTGATGTTCGGCGCCGCCGCGATCAGGCTCTCGCTCACGACCATCGGCATCCTGCAGTACCTCGGACCGATCCTGCAGTTCATCTTCGGGCTGACGATCTTCGGCGAGCACATGGGCACGGCGCGCTGGATCGGCTTCGTGATCGTGTGGGCGGCGCTGGTGATCTTCACCTACGACGCGATGCGCACGCGGCGTCGCGCCAAGCGCACCGCCGACGAGTGCGCGGCTGAGTCGACCGCGATCTGACCGCCTCCCCCGCGAGTGCGCGGTTCCGGCCGGCGGCGGAGGGCTGGTCAGCCGAGGCGGTCGGTGGCGCGGGTGCAGATGTCGTCGAGGGCGTCGCGGGCCGGGCCGGCCGGGAGCTTCGCGAGCAGGGCGCGTGCCGCGTCGGCCTCGGCACGGACGTAGGCGCGGGCGCGGTCCATCGCGGGGTGCTCGCGCAGGGCGCGGATGACCCACTGGACGTCGTCCTCGTCGGCGATCGGGCCCGAGAGCAGCTCGCGCAGGCGCTCGTCGCCCTCCACCGGCGCGGACTGCACCAGCAGGGTGGGCAGCGTGGGCACGCCCTCGCGCAGGTCGGTGCCGGGCACCTTGCCCGAGTCGTCGGCGTCGCTGGCGATGTCGATGATGTCGTCGGCCAGCTGGAAGGCGACGCCGATGCGCTCGCCGAACTCCAGCAGCGTGGCCTCGACGTCCTCGCCCGCACCGGACATCATCGCGCCGAAGCGCGCGGCGGTGGCGATCAGCGAGCCCGTCTTGTCGGCCACCACCGAGAGGTAGTGCTCGAGCGGGTCGTCGTCGGGACCGGGACCGAGGGTCTCGCGCAGCTGGCCGTGCACCAGGCGGGCGAACGTCTCGGCCTGGATGCGGACGGCCTCGGGACCGAGGTCGGCCACGAGGGACGAGGCACGCGCGAACAGGAAGTCGCCCACCAGGATCGCGACCGAGTTGTTCCAGCGCGCGTTCGCGCTGGGAGCACCGCGGCGCATGGACGCCTCGTCCATCACGTCGTCGTGGTACAGCGTGGCGAGGTGCGTCAGCTCGACCACCACGGCCGCCGGGACGATGTCCGGAGCGGTGGGGTCGCCGAACTCGGCGCACAGCACCGTGAGCAGGGGGCGGAAGCGCTTGCCACCGGCCTGCAGCAGGTGCGAGGAGGCCTCGGCGACGAGGGGCTCGGGGCTGTGGGCCGAGGTGACGAGCAGGTCCTCGACCTGCTGCACACCGGCCGAGACCCGCTGCTCCAACGCGTCATCCGCGAACGACCCGACGCTGGCCACGTCCCACTTCCTTCCCACGACCGCCGACGACATGCCCGCTAGCGCACGAAGGCGCCGGCGTTCTGGGCCAGATCGAGCATCGGACCCGGCAGGAGGCCGAGCACGACCGTCGTGATCACGGCCAAGGCAATCACCACGGTAGTCGTCACGCCCGCGACGGCCACGGTCGGCCCATCACCGACGGGGTCGGTGAAGAACATCAGCACGATCACGCGGACGTAGAAGTAGGCCGCGACGGCGCTGCACAGCACGCCGATGACGACGAGGAGCCAGGCTCCGCCGCCCCACGCCGCACTGAAGACGGCCCACTTGCCGATGAAGCCGGCGGTGAGCGGGATGCCCGCGAACGACAGCATGAACACGGCGAACGAGCCCGCCAGGAACGGCGACTCCTTGCCGAGTCCGGCCCACTTCGACAGGTGGGTGGTCTCGCCCGCGGAGTCGCGCACGACCGTGACGATCGCGAACGCGCCGATCGTGGCCACGCCGTACGCCAGCAGGTAGAACAGCACCGAGGAGACCGACGTGATGGACAGGCCCTCCTGGTCGCCCAGGTAGGCGCCCGAGAGGCCCACCGTGAGGAAGCCGGCGTGCGCGATCGACGAGTACGCCAGCATGCGCTTGACGTCGGTCTGGCTGATCGCGACGATCGAGCCGACGAGCATCGTGAGGACCGCGACGACCCACAGCACGGGTCGCCAGTCCCACGACGCTCCGCCGAAGGCCACGAACAGCACGCGCATCATGGCGATGAACGCGGCGGCCTTGGTGGCCGCGGCCATGAAGGCCGTGACCGGCGTCGGGGCGCCCTGGTAGACGTCGGGGGTCCAGCTGTGGAACGGCACCGCGCCCACCTTGAACAGCAGGCCCACCAGCAGCAGCCCGATGGCCGCGAGCAGGATCGCGGTCTCGTCGCCGCGCGCCGAGACGGCCGTGTTGATCTCGGTCAGGTTGAGGCTGCCGGAGTAGCCGTAGGCCAGCGCCGCGCCGTAGAGGAAGAACGCCGACGAGAACGCACCCAGCAGGAAGTACTTCATCGCCGCTTCCTGGCTGAGCAGGCGACGACGACGCGCCACGCCGCACAGCACGTACAGCGGCAGCGACAGCACCTCGAGGGCGACGAACATCGTGATGAGGTCGTTCGAGACCGCGAACAGCATCATGCCGGCCAGCGCGAACGTCGCCAGCGGGAAGACCTCGGTGTGCTCGAGGCGGGCCGAGGTGGCCTCGGTCTCGCCGGGCGAGCCCGGGGCATCGGCGGCGCGGCCGATGAAGTCGCTGAGGCCGCCCTCGTGGCTGCGCTCGGCGAACATCAGGAACGACAGGATGCCGAAGATGAGCAGCATCGCCCACGTGAGGACGCCGGGACCGTCGACCGCGACGGCGCCCTCGCCCCCGACGGAGCCCAGGGCCGCCCAGCGACCCTCGGGCACCTCCTCGAGGCCGAGGTAGACCCACACGGTGAGGCCGAGCGTGATGATCGAGCCAAGCACCGCGACGACGGTCTGGGCGACGAAGCGCGCCCGGCGGGGCGCGACGACCTCCACGACGAGGCCGATCATCGCGACCGCGGCGATCGCGATCAGCGGCGACAGCTGGCCGTAGTCGAGGTCGGCCGCGGGGATGTCGGGGCCGTCGGCGGCCAGGGACCCGGGCAGGACGGACGCGAGCGTGCCGATCATTCGTGGGCTCCTTCCGTCTGGTCTGCGAGGTCGATGGGCGCGCGCTGCGGCGGATCGCCGACCCCCACCGTGGCCACGACCGGCTCGACGGCCGGATCGATCACCTCGAGCAGCGGCTGGGGCACGAAGCCCAGGCCGATGATGAGCACGAGCGCGGGCGCGAGCGCCCCCACCTCGCGGCGCGACAGGTCGGTGAACCCGGCAGTGCCCTCGTTGAGCGGGCCGGTCATCGTGCGCTGGTACATGAGCAGGATGTAGACCGCGGCCAGCACGATGCCCAGCGTCGCCACGGTGGCGATCGGGATCGAGCGGCTGAAGGTGCCGACGAGCACGAGGAACTCCGACACGAACGGCGCCAGGCCGGGCAGCGAGAGGCTCGACAGGCCGCCCACGAGCAGCACGCCGGAGAGCACCGGGGCGACCTTCTGGACGCCGCCGTAGTCGCTGATGCGCGCCGAGCCGCGGCGGGCGATCATCATGCCCGCGACGAGGAACAGCACCGCGGTGGAGAGACCGTGGTTGAACATGTAGAGCACCGAGCCGGTCATCGACACCGACGTGAAGGCGAAGATGCCCAGGATGATGAAGCCGAAGTGCGACACCGACGTGAGCGCGATGAGGCGGCGCAGGTCGTCCTGCCCGATCGCGAGCAGCGCGCCGTACAGGATGCTGATGACCGCGAGGACGAGCACGACCGGGCTGGCCCACTCCGAGGCGCCCGGGAACAGCTCGAGGCACCAGCGGATCATGCCGAACGTGCCGATCTTGTCGATCACGCTGACCATCAGCACCGAGGTGCCGGGCGTCGCCGAGGCGGCCGCGTCGGGCAGCCACGTGTGCAGCGGCCACAGCGGCGCCTTGATCGCGAACGCGATGAAGAAGCCCAGGAACAGCAGGCGCTCGGTGGACTGCGACATCTCGAGGCTCATGAGGTCGGCATGCAGGAAGCTCGGGCCGCCCTGCTGCGTGGAGAGCACGTACAGACCCACGACCGACGCCAGCATGAGCAGGCCGCCGACGAGGTTGTAGACGAGGAACTTCACCGCGGCGTAGCTGCGCTGGCCCGTGCCGTGACCACCGATCAGGAAGTAGATCGGGATCAGGGTGGCCTCGAACAGCACGTAGAACGTGAAGACGTCGGTGGCGGCGAACACGCCGATCGCGAGCGCCTCCAGCACCAGCATCAGCGCGAAGTACGAGTTCGTCCCCGCGGGGTCGTCCTCCTTGTCGCGCCACGAGGCCAGCAGCACGATCGGCACGAGGACGGTGACCAGGAAGATCATCGTCAGGCCGATGCCGTTGACGCCGAGTGCCCAGTGGGCGCCGATCGCGCCGATCCACTCGTACTCCTCGGTCAGCTGGTAGCCGCCGCTCTCGATGTCGAACCGCGCGAGCAGCGCGAGCGACATGACGAGGGTCAGCAGCGACACGGCGACCGCGACGTACCGCGGCAGGACGGCGTCGACCGTGCGCGGCAGCAGCGCCACGACGAGCGCGCCGATGAGCGGGACGGCGATCAGCAGGGACAGCATCATGCGAGCGTCACCGCCAGCAGGCCCAGCAGGACCACGAGAGCACCTCCGAGCACCATCAGTGCATAGGAACGGACATAGCCGGTCTGCGGCTTGCGCAGCTCGCCGGAGACTTCACCGATGCGGTCGGCCGACCCCGACACGAGGCCGTCGATGACCTTCGCGTCGGCCCAGACGAGGGCTCGGGTGAGGTGGGTCGCGGGGCGGCCCACCAGCGCATCGTTCACGTTGTTGCCGTACAGCTCGGCGCGACCGGCCCGCGTGAAGATCGAGACCTCGGAGTCGGCGGGCGCCGTGTCGGCGATCTCGCGGCGTCCGTAGAGGACCCACGCGAGCGCCACGCCGGCCGCCACGACCGCCAGCACGATGAGCGTGATGACGAAGATCGGCACCCCGAACTCGTGGTGCTCGGTGTGGCCGGTGGCCGGCTCGAGCCACTTCTCGATCCAGTCGCCGAACGCCATCACGCCGGCCAGCAGCGAGAGCGCCGCCAGCACGATCAGCGGCACGGTCATCACGGCGGGCGACTCGTGCGGGTGCACGTCCTCGCGCCAGCGCTTCTCGCCGAAGAAGGTCATCAGCATGAGGCGCGTCATGTAGAACGCGGTGATGCCGGCGCCGATCAGGGCGGCGAGGCCCACCCAGATGTTCTCGCCCAGGGCCGCCTCGATGATCTTGTCCTTGGAGAAGAAGCCCGAGGTGCCCGGGAAGCCCAGGATCGCCAGGTAGCCGATGCCGAACGTGTAGAACGTGATCGGCATGGCCTGGCGCAGGCCGCCGTAGTGGCGCATGTCGACGTCGTCGTTCATGCCGTGCATGACCGAGCCGGCGCCGAGGAACATGTTGGCCTTGAAGAAGCCGTGCGTCAGCAGGTGGAAGATCGCGAAGGCGTAGCCCGCGGGGCCGAGGCCGGCGGCGAGCATCATGTAGCCGATCTGGCTCATCGTGGAGCCGGCGAGCGCCTTCTTGATGTCGTCCTTCGTACAGCCGATCCAGGCGCCGGCCAGCAGCGTGATGAAGCCGACCGCGATGACGAAGCTGCGCGCGGTCTCCGAGGCGTCGAAGACGTCGTGCGAGCGGACCACCAGGTAGACGCCAGCGGTGACCATGGTGGCGGCGTGGATGAGCGCCGAGACCGGGGTGGGGCCCTCCATCGCGTCGAGCAGCCAGGCCTGCAGCGGGAACTGCGCCGACTTGCCGCACGCGCCCAGCAGCAGGAGCAGGCCGAGCGCGGTGGCGACGTTGCCCGAGACCGAGTGGACCTGCGCGTTCACCGCGGCGATCGAGCTGGTGCCGAACCAGGCGAACATCGTCATGATCGCCAGGGCCATGCCGAGGTCGCCGACGCGATTCAGCACGAAGGCCTTCTTCGCGGCGGCTGCGGCCGACGGCTTGTGCTGCCAGAACCCGATGAGCAGGTAGGACGCCAGGCCGACGCCCTCCCAGCCGAGGAACAGCACGAGGTAGTCCGCTGCCAGGACGAGCGTCAGCATCGCCGCGATGAACAGGTTCAGGAAGGCGAAGAAGCGGCGGCGGCGCGGGTCGTGCGCCATGTACCCGATCGAGTACACGTGGATGAGCGTGCCGACGCCGGTGATCAGCAGGACGAACAGGCTCGAGAGCGTGTCGAACGTGAACGAGAAGTCCACGTGGAAGCGGCCCGCGTCGATCCACGTGCCGAGGGTCGTGGTGACCGAGCGGTCGCCGGAGTCGCGTCCGGCGAGCTCGATGAACATCACGAGGCCCAGCACGAACGACGCGGCCGAGCACGCGGTGGCGATGAGGTGACCGAAGCGGTCGGACTCCTTGCCCCACGTCAGCAGCAGCGCTGCGCCCGCCAGGGGGATGGCGATGAGCAGCCAGGAAAGTTCCAGCACGGCGTCTCCCTCAGGCCTTCAGCAGGTTCGCCTCGTCGACCGAAGTCGTCCGACGCGTGCGGTAGATGGACACGATGATGGCCAGGCCGATGGTGACCTCGGCGGCGGCGACGACCATGACGAAGAACGCCGCGACCTGGCCGTCGAGGTTGCCGTGCTGGCGCGCGAAGGTGACGAACGCGAGGTTCGTGGCGTTCAGCATGAGCTCGACGCACATGAACACGACGATCGCGTTGCGGCGTACGAGCACGCCGATCGCGCCGATCGAGAACAGCAGCATCGACAGGGTGAGGTACTCGGTCATGGCGTGACCCCCTCATCGTCGTCAGCGTCGGGCTTTCGGGTGTCGGGCTTCTCGGTGGTCAGCGGACGCTCGTCGGGATCGATGTCGCTGGCCGAGATCTCGCCGACCACGTGGGTGACGTCCTCGGCGCCGTGCACCTCGAACTGGTGGCGCGACACGAGCGTGCCGGGCACCGACTCGGGCAGCGGCGTGCCGTCGGGCAGCAGGGCCGGGGTGTCGACCGCGTTGTGGCGGGCGAAGACGCCGGGCGTGGGCGCGTTGCCGGGGTGCTTGCCGGACTCGGCGTAGTCGCGCATCCGGCGCTCCTGCAGCTCGGCCTGCGTGGGCGGGTCGACGAGGCGCTCGCGGTGCGCCAGCACCATGGCGCCCAGCACCGCGACGATCATCAGGGCCGCGGTGAACTCGAAGGCGATGACGTACTTGCTGAACAGCAGCGAGGCGAGTCCGTGCACGTTGCCGTTCGCGTTGGCCTCGCCGATGCCGACGACCGCCGAGGAGACCGACTGCGCGACCGCGAGGGCCAGCACGAGCGCGAACAGGATGCCCACGACCACGGCGGCCGCGCGCTGGCCCTTGATCGTCTCGACGACCGAGTCGGCGGTCTCGACGCCCACGAGCATCAGCACGAACAGGAACAGCATCATGATCGCGCCGGTGTAGACGATGATCTGCACCGCGAACAGGAACGGGGCGCCCTGCGCCGCATAGAGCATCGCGAGGCTGATCATGACGACCGCCAGGCACAGCGCCGCGTGCACGGCCTTGCGCGCGAAGATCAGGCCCATCGCCGCCAGCACCATGACCGGGGCGAGGATCCAGAACGCCGTCACGAGGTCGCCTCCGTGCCGCTCGTGGTCTCGACGATCGGCAGCGACTTCCCGCGGTAGTAGTCCGTGTGGTCGTCGCTGATGAGCATCTCGTGCGGCGGCTCGACCATGCCGGGCAGCAGCGGCGCCAGCAGGTCGGACTTCTCGTAGATCAGGTCGGCGCGGTTGTCGTCGGCCAGCTCGTACTCGTTGGTCATCGTCAGCGCGCGCGTGGGGCAGGCCTCGATGCACAGGCCGCACAGGATGCAGCGCAGGTAGTTGATCTGGTAGACGCGGCCGTACCGCTCACCGGGGCTGAAGCGCTCGTCCTCGGTGTTGCTGGCGCCCTCGACGTAGATCGCGTCGGCGGGGCATGCCCAGGCGCACAGCTCGCAGCCGACGCACTTCTCCAGGCCGTCGGGCCAGCGGTTGAGCTGGTGACGTCCGTGGAAGCGCGGCGCCGTGGGCACCTTCTCGAACGGGTACTTCTCGGTGACGGGCTTCTTGAACATCGTCCGGAACGTCACGCCGAAGCCGGCGATCGGGTCCCAGAGCGTCTCCTTGAGCGTCGTCATGGTCACACTCCCCCATCGGTGGGTTGCGAGGTGGTCGGTGCGGAGGAAGCGGTGGCGCGCTGCGAGGGCAGCGGCGGCACCGGGTAGCCGCCGGCGAAGGCGTCGAACTCCGCGGGCTCCGGCTCGGGCTCCTCGTCCTCGTCGTCCCGCGAGGGCAGGAAGAAGGTGACGATGAGCAGCGCGCCGGCGACCGCCGCGGCGATCAGCATGGCGTTCTGGTCGAGCATGTCCTCGACCTGGAGCTTGCGGATGAACGCCAGCGCGACGATCCAGCCCAGCGCGATCGGGATGAGCCACTTCCAGCCGAAGTGCATGAACTGGTCGTAGCGCATGCGGGGCAGGGTGCCACGCAGCCAGATGTACATGAAGATGAAGCCGAGCGTCTTGAGGAAGAACCACAGGACGGGCCAGTAGCCCTCGTTCGCGCCCTCCCAGATCTGGGCGATGCCGAACGGGGCGCGCCAGCCGCCGAGGAACATCGTGGTGGCCAGCGCCGCGACGGTGACCATGTTGATGTACTCGGCCAGGAAGAACATCGCGAACTTGAACGACGAGTACTCGGTGTGGAAGCCACCGACCAGCTCGCCCTCGGCCTCGGGCAGGTCGAAGGGGGCGCGGTTGGTCTCGCCGACCATCGCGATGACGTAGATGATGAACGACGGCAGCAGCGGGATGAAGAACCAGATGTCCTCCTGGGCCGCCACGATCTCCGACGTCGACATCGAGCCGGCGTAGATGAACACCGCGACGAGCGACAGGCCCATCGCCACCTCGTAGCTGATCACCTGGGCGCTCGAGCGCAGGCCGCCGAGCAGGGCGTAGATCGAGCCGGAGGACCAGCCGGCCAGCACGATGCCGTACACGCCGACCGAGGTGACGGCCAGGATGTAGAGCACCGCGACGGGCAGGTCGGTCAGCTGCAGCGGCGTCTCCTCGCCGAAGAAGTTCACCACCGGGCCGAACGGGATGACCGCCCAGGCCAGGAACGACGGCACCACCGCGATGATCGGGGCGACGTAGTAGACGACCTTGTCGGCGGCCTTGGGGAAGATCTCCTCCTTGAGGCCCAGCTTCACGCCGTCGGCGAGGCTCTGCAGCAGGCCGAAGGGGCCGTTCACGTTGGGGCCGATGCGGTGCTGCATGCGGGCCACGACGCGACGCTCGAACCAGATGTTGAACAGCGTGTAGAGCACCAGGAACACGAAGATCAGCAGGGCCTTGAGGGCCACCACCCACCAGGGATCGTTGCCGAACAGCTCGCTCATGCCGCCACCTCCCAAGAGAAACGACGATAGGTCGGCGACGGCATGAGGTGTCCCATGCTCGCTCGCTGGCGCTCGCTCATGCGGTGCCTCCCGAGAGGACGACGCGGGCGCCGTGCCCGGCTCCGAGGGCGGCGCCGAGGTGGACGCCGGAGTTCGTGGGCGCCCAGACGACGCCGTCGGGCATGAAGGCGGCCTCCGCGACGAACGAGGCGGAGCCCGAGGGCCCGGTCAGGGTGGCCTCGGCGCCCGGGGCGACGCCGGCAGCGAGCAGCGTGGCCTCGCTGGCCCTCAGCACCGGGACGCGCGCGGTCTGGCGGTAGTGGTCGGCGCCGTCCTGGAGGCGGCCGTCGTCGACGAGCTGCTTCCAGGTGTCGAGCACGACCTTCTGCGCGGTGGACTTGGCGGCGGCCTGCTTGCGGGCGCGGAAGGCGGCGCGCTTGCCGTCCCACGGCCCGAGCTCGTGCCACTCGGCGGCGGCCTCGTCGACCGTGCGGATGCCGATCGGGCGACCCAGCTCCTCGGCGATGCCGGCCAGGACCCGCACGTCGGGAAGAGCAGGCGAATCGATCAGGACCTTCGCGAAGGGCCGCGGGCGACCCTCCCAGTTCACGAACGTGCCGGCCTTCTCGACCGGAGGCGCGACGGGCAGGACCACGTCGGCCAGCGCGGTGACGGCGGACTCGCGGACCTCGAGGCTGACGACGAAGTCGACGACCCGCAGCGCCTCGCGGGCGGCCGACGGATCGGCGAGGTCGTCGAGGTCGACGCCGCCCACGACGAGCGCGCCGAGCTCACCGGCGGCCGCGGCCGCGATGATCGCGTCGGTGTCGAGGCCGGCCTCGTCGGGCAGGCTCGGGACGCCCCAGTCGGCGGCGACGTCGGCACGCGCCTCGGCCGAGGCGACCGGGCGACCGCCGGGCAGCAGGGTGGGCAGGCAGCCGGCGTCGAGCGCCGAGCGGTCGCCGGCGCGGCGCGGGACCCAGGCCCAGCGGGCGCCGGTCTCGGTGGCCTTGGCGGCGACGGCGGAGAGACCGCCGGGGACCGTGGCGAGGCGCTCGCCGGCCAGGATGATCGCGCCGGGCTCGAGGGCCAGCTCGGCCAGCGCCGCGGGCTCCTGGCCGGGGATCGTCGGGACGAGCGTGCCACTCATCTTCGACAGGCCCCGCGTGGTGTGCGTGCCGAGGGCGACGACCTTGACGCCCTTGCGGCTGGCCTTGCGCAGGCGCAGGAACAGCGCCCCGGCCTCGTCCTCGGGCTCGAGGCCCACCAGGACGACCGTGGACGCCTTCTCGAGGTCGGCGAATCGGACGCTCGCAGGCGTGCCGGCGACCTTGGCGGCGAGGAACTCGGTCTCCTCCTTGGCGGTGGCCCGCGTGCGGAAGTCGATGTTGTTCGTGCCGAGCGCGACCCGGGCGAACTTGGCGTACGCGTACGCGTCCTCGACCGTGAGGCGGCCGCCGGTCAGGACGGCCTTGCCGGCAGCGGCCGCGAGTCCGCGCGCCGCGACGGCGAGGGCTCCGGGCCACGACGTGGGCTCGAGCTCGCCCGTCTCGGGGTTGCGCACGAGCGGCGTGGTGAGCCGGTCGGCCTGGCGCGACCACGTGAACGCGAAGCGGTCCTTGTCGGTGATCCACTCCTCGTTGACCTCGGGGTCGTCGCCGGCGAGGCGGCGCATGACCTTGCCGCGGCGGTGGTCGACGCGGATGGCCGAGCCGCACGCGTCGTGCTCGGCGACCGACGGGACGCTGATGAGGTCGAACGGGCGCGAGCGGAAGCGGTAGTCGGCGCTGGTGAGCGCGCCCACCGGGCAGATCTGGATCGTGTTGCCGCTGAAGTACGAGCCGAACGGGACGTCCTCGGCGATGCCGATCTGCTGCTGGGCGCCGCGCTCGAGCAGCGCGATGAACGGGTCGCCCGCGATCTCGGACTGGAAGCGGGTGCAGCGCTGGCACAGGACGCAGCGCTCACGGTCGAGCAGGACGTTGCTCGACAGCGGCAGGGGCTTGGGGAACAGGCGCTTGGTCTCGATGAAGCGCGACTCCGAGGCGCCGTGCGACAGCGCCTGGTTCTGCAGGGGGCACTCGCCACCCTTGTCGCAGACGGGGCAGTCGAGCGGGTGGTTCGCCAGCAGGAACTCGAGGATGCCCTCCTGGGCCTTCTCGGCGACCGGCGACGTGACCTGCGTGCGCACGACCATGCCGGGCGCGACCTCGAGCGTGCACGAGGCCTGCGGCTTCGGCATCGGGCGGCCGTTGCCGGCGTCGGGCACCTCGACGAGGCACTGGCGGCAGGCGCCCACGGGCGCGAGCAGCGGGTGGTCGCAGAACCGCGGGATCTCGGTGCCGATGAGCTCGGCCGCACGGATCACCAGCGTGCCCTTGGGGACGCTGACCTCGACGTCGTCGATCGACAGCGTGACCAGGTCGACGGGCGTCGTGTCGGTCGGGTTCGGCTCGGTGACGGTCATCGGACGGCCTCCTTCGCGAACAGGGTCGAGGCGGCGGGCGGGAACAGCTCGCGGCTCGGCGTGGTCATGCCGGCCTCGAACTCCTCGCGGAAGTACTGGATCGCCGACGTGATCGGGCTCGTGGCGCCGTCGCCGAGGGCGCAGAACGCGCGGCCCAGGATGTTGTCGCACAGGTCGAGCAGCAGCTCGATGTCGCCGGACTGACCCTTGCCCTCGTCGATGCGGCGGAGCGTCTGCACGAGCCACCAGGTGCCCTCGCGGCACGGGGTGCACTTGCCGCAGGACTCGTGCTTGTAGAACTCGGTCCAGCGCAGGACGCAGCGCACGACCGACGTGGTCTGGTCGAAGATCTGCAGCGCGCGGGTGCCCAGCATCGAGCCGGCCGCGCCGACGCCCTCGAAGTCCAGCGGGACGTCGAGGTGCTCGGCCGTGAGCAGCGGCGTGGACGAGCCGCCGGGGGTCCAGAACTTCAGCTCCGAGCCCTCGCGCATGCCGCCGCCGAGCTCGAGCAGCTCGCGCAGCGTGATGCCCAACGGGGCCTCGTACTGGCCCGGCTTCGCGACGTGACCCGAGAGGCTGAAGATGCCGTGGCCCTTGGACTTCTCGGTGCCCATCGAGGCGAACCAGTCGGCGCCGCCGGCGATGATGCCCGGCACCGAGGCGACGGACTCGACGTTGTTGACCACGGTGGGCGAGGCGTAGAGGCCCGCCACCGCGGGGAACGGCGGACGCAGGCGGGGCTGGCCGCGGCGTCCCTCGAGCGAGTCGAGCAGCGCCGTCTCCTCACCGCAGATGTAGGCGCCGGCCCCGGCGTGGACGATGAGGTCGAGGTCGTAGCCGCTGCCGTGGATGTCGCGGCCCAGGTGGCCGGCCTCGTAGGCCTCGCGCACCGCGGCGCGCAGGCGGCGGATCACGTGCAGCACCTCGCCGCGCACGTAGATGAACGCGGTGTGGGCGCGGATCGCGCGCGAGGCGATGATGACGCCCTCCACGAGCACGTGGGGGTTGGCCATCATGAGCGGGATGTCCTTGCAGGTGCCCGGCTCGGACTCGTCGGCGTTGACCACGAGGTACTTCGGGTTCGGGTTGTCCTGCGGGATGAAGCCCCACTTCATGCCGGTGGGGAAGCCGGCGCCGCCGCGACCGCGCAGGCCGGCGTCCTTGACCTCCTCGATGATGGCGTCGGGGTCCATCGTGAGGGCCTTCTCGAGGCCGCGGTAGCCGCCGCGCTGCGTGTAGGCGTCGAGCGTCCAGGCGCGGTCGTCGGCCCAGTTGGCGGTGAGGACCGGAGTCAGCACGTCGGTCATTCGGTGTCCTCGCTCTCCTGCAGGTCGGCGCCACCCTCGACGTCGGTGTCCGTCTGGTCGGCCACGGTCTCGGACTCGGCGCGGCTCGTGTCCGCCTCGACGACGGCCTCGGTGGCCGACTCGGGCGGAGCCTCGGAGCCGGACGCGTCGAGCGGCGGGGCCGCCCAGCCGCGCTGGTCGGCGATCTCGAGACCCACGAGCGAGGCGGGACCCGCGGCGGGGCCCTCGTCGACCAGACCGTCCTCGAAGCCGCCGATGACCCGCTCGGCCTCGCGCCACGAGGTGATCGTGGCGCCGCGTGTGGACTGCACGGTCTCGCCGGCGCGGAGCCGGTCGACGACGTCGATCGCGGAGTCGGGGGTCTGGTTGTCGAAGAACTCCCAGTTGACCATCATCACCGGGGCGAAGTCGCAGGCCGCGTTGCACTCGACGCGCTCGAGCGTGACCTGTCCGTCCTCGGTGGTCTCGTCGTTGCCGACGTCGAGGTGGCCGCAGAGACGCTCGAAGATCTCGTCGCCGCCCATCACGGCGCACAGCGTGTTGGTGCAGACGCCGACGTGGTGCGTGCCCATCGGACGGCGCTTGTACATCGTGTAGAAGGTGGCGACGGCGCTGACCTCGGCCTCGGTGAGGCCCAGGATCTGCCCGCACGCCTCGATGCCCTCGGAGGTCACGCGACCCTGCACGGACTGCACGATGTGCAGCATCGGCAGCAGCGCGCTGCGCGACTGCGGGTAGCGCGCCGCGAGTTCGCGGAGCTCGGCCAGCGTGGTCTCGCTCAGCGTCTCGGAGATCTGCTCGGTCACCGGTCAACGCCTCCCATCACGGGGTCGATCGAGGCGACCGCGACGATGACGTCGGAGAGCATGCCGCCCTCGCTCATCGCCGAGACGCCCTGCAGGTTCACGAACGACGGCTCGCGGAAGTGGACCCGGAACGGCCGGGTGCCTCCGTCGGACACCGCGTGGCACGCGATCTCGCCCTTCGGGGACTCGATCGGGAAGTAGGCCTGGCCGGCCGGCACCCGGAAGCCCTCGGTGACGAGCTTGAAGTGGTGGATCAGCGCCTCCATGGACTCGCCCATGATGTGCTGGATGTGCTGCGGCGAGTTGCCCTGGCCGTCGGCGCCCACCGACAGCTGCGACGGCCACGCGATCTTGCGGTCGGCGACCATGACGGGCTGGCCCTCGGTGCCGGCGAGGCGGTCGATGCACTGCTCGACGATCCGCAGCGACTCCCACATCTCCTGCTGGCGGATCATGAACCGGCCGTAGGCGTCGGGCTCGTCGCGGGTGACGACGTCGAACTCGTAGGTGTCGTAGCCCCAGTAGGGCTGCGTGCGGCGCAGGTCCCAGTCCATGCCGGTGGAGCGCAGGATCGGGCCGGTGATGCCGAGCGCCAGCACGCCGGCGAGGTCGAGGCGGCCGACCTTCTGGAGGCGGCCCTTGAAGATCGGGTTGGCGTTGCAGAGCGCCGCGTACTCGGGGAGGCGCTTCTTCAGCAGGGTGACGAGGTCGCGCAGGTGCTGGATCGAGCCGTCGGGCAGGTCCTGGGCCACGCCACCGGGGCGGAAGTACGCGTGGTTCATGCGCAGGCCCGTGATCAGCTCGAACGCCTTGAGGATCTCCTCGCGGTCGCGGAAGCCGCACGTCATCACGGTGAGGGCGCCGATCTCCATGCCGCCCGTGGCGATCGCGACGAGGTGGCTGGAGATGCGGTTCAGCTCGAGCATGAGCACCCGGATGACCGTGGCGCGCTCGGGGATCTGGTCCTCGATGTCGAGCAGCCGCTCGACCGCACCGACGTACGCGGCCTCGGTGGAGAACGGCGCGACGTAGTCCATGCGGGTGCAGAAGGTCACGCCCTGGGTCCAGGTGCGGAACTCCATGTTCTTCTCGATGCCGGTGTGCAGGTAGCCGATGCCGGCGCGGGCGTCGCGGACCTGCTCGCCGTCGATCTCGAGGATGAGGCGCAGCACGCCGTGCGTGGAGGGGTGCTGCGGGCCCATGTTGATGACGAGGCGGTCGCCCTCGAGGGCGTCGGCCTCGATCGTGTCCCAGTCGCCGCCGGTGACGTTGAAGACGGGGCCGGAGGTGGACTCGGACGTGCCCGCGTACGGGTCGGTGGTGGTCTCGGTCATCAGCTGTACGACCTCCTGTTGTCCGGGGCGGGGATGAACCCGCCCTTGAACTCCACGTCGATTCCTCCGAGCGGGTAGTCCTTCCGCTGCGGGTGGCCGGGCCAGTCGTCCGGCATGAGGATCCGGGTCAGGTGCGGGTGACCGTCGAAGACGATTCCGAACATGTCCCACACCTCGCGCTCATGCCAGTCGGCCGTGGGGTAGACCGCGACGACGCTGGGGACCGTGGGGTCCTCCTCGGGCGCGGTGACCTCGAGCCGGATCCGGCGGTTGTGGGTCATCGAGAGCAGGTGGTAGACCGCGTGCAGCTCGCGCCCGGTGTCTCCCGGGTAGTGCACGCCGCTGACGCCGCTGAACAGCTCGAAGCGCAGGCCCGCGTCGTCGCGCAGGTGCCAGGCGGCCCGGAGCAGCGACTCGCGGCGGATGAAGAACGTGATCTCGCCGCGGTGGACGACGACCTTCTCGATCGCGTCGTGCAGGCCCTCGCCCGACGCGAGCCGCTCGGCGACCTCGTCGAACCAGCCGCCGTAGGGCGGCTGCGAGGCGCCGGGCATGACCACGGGACGGCGCAGTCCGCCGAAGCCGCTGGTGTCGCCGGTGCCGTGGACGCCGAAGGCGCCCTCACGGACCTCGATGACCTCGAGCTCGGTGGCGTCGCTCTTCTGCAGCTCGGCCCGCGTCTCGTGGGACGCGTCCTGGGTCTCATCGCTCATCGGAGAAGTCCCGTCTGCGAGGAGGTGGGCAGGGCGGCCAGGGCGGCGGCCTCCTGCTCACGGATCTCGGCGTTGCGGTCGGCGCCCAGCTGCGTGTGCTGGATCGAGTCGCGCAGCTTGAAGATCGCGTCGATGAGCATCTCGGGACGCGGCGGGCAGCCCGGCAGGTACATGTCGACCGGGACGACGTGGTCGACGCCCTGCACGATCGCGTAGTTGTTGAACATGCCGCCCGAGCTGGCGCAGACGCCCATCGCGAGCACCCACTTGGGGCCGGGCATCTGGTCGTAGATCTGGCGCAGGACGGGAGCCATCTTCTGGCTCACGCGACCCGCGACGATCATGAGGTCGGCCTGGCGCGGCGACGGCCGGAAGACCTCCATGCCGAAGCGGCCGGAGTCGTAGCGTGGCGCGCCGAACGTCATCATCTCGATGGCGCAGCAGGCCAGGCCGAACGTGGCCGGCCAGAACGACGCCTTGCGGAAGTAGCCGGCGAGGCCCTCGACGGTCGAGAGCAGCACGCCACTGGGGAGTTTTTCCTCGAGGCCCATCAGGTCCAGTCCATTCCCCCGCGACGCCACTCATAGACGTACGCGATCGTGATGTTGAGCAGGAAGAGCATGACGGCGAAGAACGCGAACCAGCTCAGCTCGTCGAAGGCGACGGCGAACGGGTAGAGGAACACGATCTCGATGTCGAAGACGATGAACATCATCGCCGTGAAGAAGTACTTGATGGAGACCTTGCCGCCGCCCTCGGGCAGCGGGCTCGGCTCGATGCCGGACTCGTAGCGATCCATCTTGGCCCGGTTGTAGCGAGCCGGGCCGGTGAACGGCGCGATGCCGACGCTGAACAGCGCGAACGCGAACGCGATGCCACCCAGCACCAAGATCGGGATGTACTCGTTCACGGCACCTCCAGTCACCCTCGGACGAACCTTGTGAAGATCTTCACAGGCTCAGTGGACCTCACTCTAGTAACACCGAGGGGCACGATGTGAGTTAGGTAACACTTACGCGGCGTGGCGTCCGTCACGCCGAGGTGGAGGGGTCAGACGGGGCGCTCGGCGCGGTGCACCGCGACGATGCCGCCGGAGAGGTTCTCCCACGTCACGGGGCCCCATCCGGCCTCCGTCATCCGCACCGCGAGGCCGCGCTGGTCGGGCCACGAGCGGATCGACTCGGCGAGATAGACGTAGGACTCCGGGTTCGAGGAGACGCGTCGCGCGATCGGCGGCAGCGCCCGCATGAGGTAGTTGGAGTAGAGCGCCTCGAAGGGCTTCCACGTGGGGGTGGAGAACTCGCACACGACGATGCGGCCGCCGGGGCGCGTGACGCGGAGCAGCTCACGCAGGCCCTGGAGCGGGTCGTGGATGTTGCGCAGGCCGAAGGAGATCGTCACGGCGTCGAACACACCGTCGGCGAAGGGCAGCGCCATGCCGTCGCCCGCGGTGAAGTCGAGGCCCGGGAACTGCTGCTTGCCGACCTCGAGCATGCCGATCGAGAAGTCGCACGGCACGACGTGAGCGCCCGCCTCGGCGAACGGGGCGCTGGAGGTGCCGGTGCCGGCGGCGAGGTCGAGGATGCGCTCGCCGCGCTGGGGATCGACGGTGGCGACGACCTTCTTGCGCCAGCGACGGTCCTGGCCGAGGGAGAGGACGTCGTTCGTGAGGTCGTACCGCGCCGCCACCGTGTCGAACATGCGCGCGACGTCGCGAGGATCCTTGTCCAGCCCTGCTCTCATGGCGCCACCTTCTCACGGTGGGCCTCGCCGGGCGCGCGCGTGGGGCGCGGAGAAGCGCCGGGCGTGACGTTTGCGGGCCCAATCGCCGCCCACGGCCCCGCGAACGTCGCGCCCAGTGCTGCGCACGCCCTCATCGCGCCGCGAGTAGGGTGGATCGGGTGAGCACGCTGGCGACCGACGGACGGCCCGAGCCACTCGTCGTACGGTCCCGCGAGATCGAGGATCCCGGCGCGCTGCTGGCCCTGCTGCCGCCCACCTCCGACGCCCTGGCCTGGGTGCACGGCGGCGACGGCATCGTCGGCTGGGGCCGTGCGGCCTCCTACTCCCCCGACGGGGACGACCGTTTCGACGCCGCCGACGACTGGTGGGCCGAGGTCGTCGACGCCTCCGTCGTGCGCGACGAGGTCGAGCTGCCCGGCAGCGGACTGGTCGCGTTCGGCAGCTTCACGTTCGCCGACGGACCCGGCTCGGTGCTCACCGTGCCCGAGGTCGTCGTGGGCCGCCGTGACGGCCGCTGCTGGGTCACCACGATCGGCCTCTCGCTGGGTCCGTCCCCCGCGCTCTCCACGTCCACGCCAACCGATCCCTCCGGCACCCTGTTCGCCGACGAGCCGGGCCGCCGCGACGACTGGGCGGCCACGGTCGAGGCCGCCGTCCGGCGCATCCAGTCCGGCGAGCTCGACAAGGTCGTCCTGGCCCGCTCGGTCGACGCCTCCTTCGAGGAGCCGCTCGACGTCCGGTCGCCGCTGGCCCGCCTCGCCTCGGCCTACCCGAGCTGCTGGACCTTCCACGTCGACGGCTTCTTCGGCTCCACCCCCGAGATGCTCGTGCGGCTGCAGGGCGGCCTCGTCACGTCGCGCGTCCTCGCCGGCACGATCCGCCGCACCGGCGACGACGCCCGCGACCTCTCGCTCGCGGCCTCGCTCGCCCGCTCCAGCAAGGACCTCGAGGAGCACGAGTACGCGGTCCGGTCCGTCGCCGACGCGCTGGCCCCGCACTGCACCGGCATGAACGTGCCCGAGTCGCCGTTCGTGCTGCACCTGCCCAACGTCATGCACCTGGCCACCGACGTCACCGGCGTGCTGCGTGACGACGCCGGCGTGCTGGCGCTCGTCGCCTCGCTGCACCCGTCGGCCGCGGTGGGCGGCACGCCCACGGCCGACGCCGTTCGCGTCATCGCCGAGATCGAGCAGCTCGACCGCGGCCGCTACGCCGGCCCGGTGGGCTGGATCGGTGCGTCGGGCGACGGCGAGTGGGGCATCGGCCTGCGCTCGGCGCAGGTGGCGCCCGACCGCCGCGGTGCGCGGCTGTTCGCCGGCTGCGGCATCGTGGCCGACTCCTCCCCCGCCGACGAGCTGGCCGAGGCCGACGCCAAGCTGATCCCCGTCCGCGACGCCCTGGCCTGACGGTCAGCCCACCAGCTGCGACCTCAGGCGGGACAGCTCCGCCGCGGGGTCCTCCGTGACGCCGCCGTGCACGGGTCCGGGCTGGACGACGGTGGACTTCGGCGCCTTGAGGAAGCCGAAGCGCTGTCCCAGCGGGCGGTCCGAGGCCTCGCCGCCCCGAGCGTCGCCGGCACACACGCCGCTCACGAACTCCAGGGCGGCGCAGACGCGATCCAGGTCCAGGCCGGGGGCGAACGCGGCGATCCGCTCCCGGTCCACCCCCCACTCGACGGCGAGGAAGTCGGCCTCCTGGCAGTAGAGGACGACGCCGACGTTCACGAACTCCTCCCGCTCGGGGCGTGGCACGCAGCGCAGGACGACGTACTGGTACGCGTAGGTGCTCATGCGTCCACCTCCGGGAGCCAGGCGGTGCTGGCGAGCCGCGCGGTGAGGAACTCGACGTACGCCTCGCGCAGCATCTGGGGCGTGACGTCGGGCGTCGTGGTCAGCCACTCGTCCGGGACCTCGGACACGACCTCCTCGAAGACCTCACGCGAGAGGACGCGCCGGGCCCGGACGTCAGCCTCCGCGACCTCGGCGAGGTGCGGACGCAGCACGTGGTCGGAGGAGTCCCAGGGCTGAGCGGCGAAGCGGGCCGGGTCGGTGACCCCGCGGCTCCACGCGTGGTGGAAGTACAGCGAGGCGCCGTGGTCGATGACCCACACGTCGCCGTGCCACACGAGCAGGTTGGGATTGCGCCAGCTGCGGTCCACGTTCGCGCAGAACGCGTCGAGCCACAGGATCATGCCGTGATCGGTGCCGCGGGCATCGATGTCGCCGTCGAACCCGAAGGAGCCCGGGAGGAAGTCGACGCCGAGGTTGAGGCCGATGCTGGCGTTCAGCAGGTCCTGCACCTCCTCGTCCGCCTCGTAGCGCGCGATGGCCTGGTCGAGCTCGAGCGCGACGAGGCGAGGCGTGAGCAGTCCCAGCCGCGTGGCCAGTCCACTCACGATGACCTCGGCGACGAGCACCCGGACGCCCTGCCCGGCTCCGGAGAACTTGCAGACGTACGTCCCGAGGTCGTCGCCCTCGACCACTCCGGGCAGGCTGCCGCCCTCACGCAGCGGCGTGACGTACCTGACCACCCCGACCCGCGAGATCACGCGCGCTCCTCCGACTCGTCGACCATGGCCCCATCATGGCCGACGTCCACCACGGGGCCCATCCCCGTCGGTGCGAGCCAGTAGCGTCGGCCCATGCGGATGGACGAGGCCGAGCGGCGGCGCCGACTCGCGGTCAGGCACGCGCTGGCGGCACCGGTCGACTCACCCGAGGACGTGACCGCGGCGGTCACCGCCCTGCACAGCACCGATCCCGCCTCGATGGTGCTGTCGGTCCTGGCGCGGCTGCGCGAGCCCAGCATCGCCGAGGTCGAGCGGGCGCTCTACGAGGACCGCTCGCTCGTGCGCGTGCTGGCGATGCGCCGCACCGTCTTCGCGGTGCCCACCGCGGACTCCCCCGCCTACATCGCCTCCACGCAGCACTCGGTCGCCGGGCCCGAGTACCGCAAGCTGCGCGGGATGATCGCCGACTCGGGCATCGACGCGCCCGACGAGTGGCTGGCCGCGGCCCACGCCGCCGCGCTCGCGGCGTTCGACCGGCTCGAGGTCTTCAGCAGCGCCGAGCTCGCCGCCGCCGACCCGCTGCTGTCCACGCGCATCGAGATCGGCGCCGGCACCAAGTACGCCACGCAGCAGTCGATCGCCAGCCGGCTGCTCACCGTCATGTCGGCCGAGGGCCACGTCGTGCGCGCCCGGCCCACCGGCACGTGGGCGTCCACCCAGTTCCGCTGGGCGTCGATGCGGCGCTGGCTGCCCGACGTGGGCGACCTGCCCGACGCGGCCGATTCTCGCTCGCTCGTCGCCCGTCGCTGGCTCTCGCGCTTCGGTCCGGCCCGCCCCGAGGACCTGCAGTGGTGGACCGGCTGGACCAAGGGCCACACCACCGCCGCGCTCGCCACCCTCGACACGGCCGAGGTCGAGCTCGACGACGGCACCGGACTCGTCCTGGCCGACGACCTCGACCCCACGCCCGATCCCGGTCCGTGGGTGGCGCTGCTGCCGGCGCTCGACCCCACGACGATGGGGTGGAAGCACCGCTCCTGGTACCTCGGCGAGCACGGTCCGCGGGTCTTCGACACCACGGGCAACGCCGGTCCCACCGTCTGGCAGGACGGCCGGATCGTCGGCGGCTGGGCCATCCGCGACGATGGCACGGTGGCCGTGCGGCTGCTCGCCGACGTGGGCACCGACGCCGAGAAGGCGATCGAGCAGGAGGCCGAGGCCCTGGAGCGGCGCCTCGCGGCCACCGTGGTCAAGGCACGCGGCCGGCGCTGGACCCCGGTGGAGCAGGAGCTACGCGGCTGATTCGCTGAGCGGGGTCAGCTCGCGATAGCGCGGGTCGAGACCGTCGCCGCTGGACCGCCCGGTGACCCGGCGCTTGATCCACGGGCCGAGGTACTCCACGGCCCACTGCAGCTGCGCCTTCACGCGCTCGAGCGCCGTCATCGGGGACGGGTCGGCCAGCACGAGCGGCTCGAGGTCGTGGTCCACGCCGAGGGCGTCGAGCACGGCGATCGCCATGCGCTGGTGGCCGGCGGGCGACATGTGCATCCGATCGGTGTCCCACAGGCGCGCGTCGCGGTAGTCGGTGAGGTTCCAGTAGTCCACCAGCGTCGCGCCGTGGCGCTCGGCGATCTCGCGGACGGCGTCGCGGTAGCGGACGAAGCGGGCCCGCACGACGGCGTAGATCCGCGAGCCGCCCGGGTCGGCCGGGGTGAACATCACGACGCGCGCACCCGAGGCGACGAGGCGCGCGATGACGCGGTCGTACTCGGCCAGGATCGCGTCGAGGTCGACCTTCGGCCGCATGATGTCGTTCGCGCCGGCGTAGATCGTGACGAGGTCGGGACGCAGCGCCAGGGCGGGCTCCAGCTGCTCGGCCGCGATCGGCATCAGCTTGCGTCCACGGATCGCGAGATTGGCGTACGAGAGGCCGCCGCCCTGCGCCCGATCGAGGGCCGCGGCGAACCGGTCGGCCCAGCCCCGCACGCCGTTCGGCAGGGCCGGATCGTCGTCGCCGACACCTTCGGTGAACGAGTCGCCCAGGGCCACATAGCGCGCAAAAGTCACCTCCCGAGACTACGCGCCGTCTCAAGTCCCGGTCCCCGGCCTCTCCATCGCCATGGGAACGACGCTTCCCTTCCAGATTGGAGAATCCGATGAGCCCCCTCGTGAAGACCACCTCCCGCGCGCTGGCGCTCGGGACCACCGGCGCCCTGGTCGCCGGACTGATCGCCGCCGCGCCCGCGAGCGCCGCGGTGAACGTGGACGTACCGCCCACCAAGACCGTCAGCGGCGAGCTGTCCGGCCCCATCGGCATCGAGGACGACGCGGCCGGGAACGTCTACGTGGCGTCCCAGAACAACAACGCCGTCGTGGTGCATCGGGCGAACGCCTCGGGCGCCTCGGCTCCGCTACGGCGGATCAGCGGCGCGGCCACGGGGCTGGCCTCGCCCCGCGACGTCGCCCTCGACGCGAACGGCTTCCTCTACGTCGTCAACCTCACCGGGGACGTGCGCGTGTTCGCGCCGAACGCCAGCGGCAACGTCGCGCCGACGAAGACCTTCGGCACCGGCGCGGGCAACGCCTGGGGCATCGACATCGCCGGGGGCGAGATCTACGTGCGCAAGACGAACGCGTACAACGTCTACTCCCCCGCTGCGACCGGGTCCCCGGCGCCGACCGAGCGCGTGGTCACCGGGCTCGGCCAGGGCCGGTCGATCGTGGTCTCCGGACCTCGCGTGTGGACCGCCAACGGCACCCAGCTGCGGGCGTACTCCCGCACGGCGGACGGTGCCGCCACGCCGATCCAGTCGATCAACAACGCGCTGCCGAACACCGAGATCAACGGACTCGACGCGGACTCGGCCGGGCGCATCCACGTCGCGACGTTCAGCCCCGCCACGGTACGCGTGTTCGCACCGAACGCGGACGGGAACGACACGGCGCTGAAGATCCTCGGCGGACCCGCCTCGACGCTGAGCCAGTCGACGGGCCTCACGATCCTGGGCGGCGGATCGTTCGCCGTGGCCGACTTCGGCCAGGGTCGCTACCGGGTCTTCAAGAGCCTGTTCGTCAAGCCGGCCACCAAGCCCGGCAAGGTGCGGTCGCTGAAGGTCGGCGGCAAGCGCACCTCGAAGGTCCGCAAGGTCGTCTGGAAGGCTCCGTCGTCCAACGGCGGTGCGAAGATCACGTCCTACCGGATCGTGGTGAAGAAGGGCGGCAAGACCCTGCTCAAGCGCAACGTGAGCGGCTCGAGCCGCTCTCTGAAGATCAAGCGCTCGAAGCTGCGCAACGGCGTCAACACCGTCTACGTGCAGGCGAAGAACAGCAAGGGTCTCGGCCCGGCGGCCAAGAAGAGCTTCCGCGTGCGGAAGTGATCGCCACCCGAACGGCAGCACGCCCCGGACCCTCAGGGCCCGGGGCGTGCTGCCGCGTGTCAGCGCCGCTTCGGCAGCGTGCTGGACCCGCCGTGCATGACGGTGAGGATCTGCTGGAACCGGCTCTCGGTCTTCTCGTCGCGGGTGAGCGACTGCAGCATGAGGACGGGCTTCATCCGCTGCTTCGTGATGGCCTTCGGGTAGGTGAACTCGCGCAGGCCGTCGGGGCCGTGGATGCGGCCGAAGCCCGAGTCGCCCACGCCGCCGAACGGCAGGCCCGGGATCGCGGCGAAGGAGATCACCGAGTTCACCGAGGTCATGCCCGACCGGATCCGCGCGGCCACGTCCATGGCGCGCTTCTTGCCGAAGACCGCGCCGGCCAGGCCGTACTTCGTGGCGTTGGTCAGCTCGACGGCCTCGTCCATGTCCTTGACCGGGTTGACCACGAGGGTGGGGCCGAAGGTCTCCTCGGTGACCGCGAGCGAGTCCTCGGGCACGTGGGTGATGATCGTGGGCTGCACGTACTTGTCGCCGACCGCACCGGCGCCACCCAGGACCGCCTGGCCGCCGCGGGCGAGGGCGTCGTCGATGTGGCTGCGGATGACGTCGAGCTGCTTGGGCATCGTGGCGGGGCCGTAGACGCCGCCGTCGTCGTAGCCGGGACGGATGCCCTCGGCCTGCTTGAGCAGCTCGGCCATGAACGGGTCGAAGACCTTCTCGTGCACGTAGACGCGCTCGGTGCCGATGCAGGTCTGGCCCGCGTTCGACATGCCCGCCCACAGCGCCGCCTCGGCGGCCGACTGCAGGTCGGCGTCCTCGTCGACGATGAGCGAGTCCTTGCCGCCGGCCTCGATGACGACGGGCGTGAGGTTCTCGGCGCAGGCCGCCATCACCTTCTTGCCCGTGGCGGCCGAGCCGGTGAACGCGATCTTGTCGACGGCGGCGGTGCACAGGTGGTTGCCGGTCTCGCCCAGGCCGGTGACGAGGTTCAGGACGGGGCGGCCGTGCACGACCTCGGTGAACGTGTCCACGAGGAAGCGGCCGACGCCCGGCGTGTACTCGCTGGGCTTGAACACCACGGCGTTGCCGGCGGCCAGCGCGTACGCGATCGAGCCCATCGGCGTGAAGGTCGGGTAGTTCCACGGGCCGATCACGCCGACGACGCCGAGCGGCTTGTACTCGACGTAGGCGGTCTGGTTGGACATCAGCAGGCCCGTGCCGACCTTGTGGCGGCCGAGCACCTTGCCGGCGGACTTGGCGGCCCACGCGATGTGGTCGATCGCCAGGCCGGCCTCGAGCAGCGCGTCGCCGTGCGGCTTGCCGCCCTCGCGGTGCACCTGGTCGGCGAGCTGGCTGAGCCGGCGGGTCAGCACGCTGCGCCACTGGAGCAGGTACTCCTTGCGGCCGTCGAAGCCCAGGTCGCGCCACCAGGCGGAGGCCTCGCGCGCGGCCGCCACCGCGGCGTCGACCTCGGCCCGGCCGTCGATCGGGAAGGTGCCGACGACGTCTCCCGTGGCGGGGTTCAGCGAGTCGAACGTGGGCCGGGGACCCTCGGTGGTCTCCACGGAGGGCTCGATGGTGGCGGTCATGTCAGGCTCCTCGGATGAGATCGGCGACCTTCTCGCCGATCATGATGGTGGGTGCGTTGGTGTTGCCACGCGGGACACGCGGCATGACCGAGGCGTCGGCGACCCGCAGGCCGTCGACGCCGTGGACCTTCAGCTCGGGATCGACGACGCTGCCCTCGACGGTACCCATGGCACACGTGGAGGTCGGGTGGTACAGCGTCTGGCCCAGCCGCGAGACGACGTCGAGGATCTGGTCGTCGGTGGGGTTGCGCACGGCGGGCTCCCACGGCTCGTCGAGCATCCGCGCCATCGGGCCCTGCCAGATCATGTCGAGCATCCGGCGGTAGCCGCCGAGCATCGCGTCGAGGTCGGCGCGGTCGTCGAAGTACGCGGGGTCGATCTCGGGGTGCCACGACGGGTCGGCCGAGCGGAGCCGGATCTGGCCGCGGCTCTGCACGTTGACCAGCGTCGGCGCCACCGTGACCGAGCGGCGCACGGGCTCGTGCAGACCGTTGTCGTAGAAGCCGCTGGGCGCCACGTGGATCTGGATGTCGGGCAGGTCGAGGTCGTCGCGCGAGGCGTAGAACGCACCGCCCTCGCCGATGTTGGACACCAGCGGCCCCGTCTTGGTGGCCTTCCACCGCAGCATGTTCGCCACGGTGATCGCGTCGGCGAGGTCGGTGGTGTTGCGCGTGTAGACCAGGCTGCCGGCCACCGGGTGGTCCTGGAGGTTCTGGCCCACGCCCGGTGAGTCCACCACCACGTCGATGCCGACCTCGCGCAGGTGCGCGCCGGGGCCGACGCCCGAGAGCATGAGCAGCTGCGGGCTGTTGATCGCACCGCCGGACAGGATGACCTCGCCGTCCGCCCGGACCACGTGCTCCTGGCCGTGCTTGCGGTAGGCGACGCCGGTGGCGCGGCCGTTCTCGATGAGGATGCGGGTCACGAAGGCCTCGGTGCGCACCGTGAGGTTCGGGCGACCCATCGCGGGCCGGATGTAGGCGTCGGCCACCGACCAGCGCTCGCCGCGGCGGTTCGTGACCTGGTAGACGCCGGCGCCCTCCTGCGTGGCGCCGTTGAAGTCGTCGTTCTGCTTCAGACCCGCCGCGACGGCCGACTCGACGAACGCCGAGGTCAGCTCGTGGGTGAAGCGGCGGTCCTCGACGACCAGCGGGCCCTGCGTGCCGTGGTACGGCCCGGCGAGACGCTGGTTGGCCTCCGACTTCACGAAGTAGGGCAGCACGTCGTCGTAGCCCCAGCCGGTGGCGCCGTACGCGTCGCGCCACTCGTCGTAGTCGGCGGCGTTGCCGCGGATGTAGATCATCGCGTTGATCGAGGAGCTGCCGCCGAGGGTCCTGCCGCGCGGCCAGTAGGCGCGACGGCCGCCCAGGTGCTTCTGCGCGCTGGTCTCGTAGTTCCAGTCCCAGCGGGTCTTGAACAGCTGGCTGAAGCCGGCCGGGATCTTGATCATGTCGTCCTCGTCGGCGGGCCCCGCCTCGAGCAGCAGGACGCGCCGGTCGCGGTCCTCGCTCAGCCTCGCGGCGATCACGCCACCGGCACTTCCCGCACCGATGACGATGTGGTCGAACGCCTCGTCGGCCATGTCTGCTCCTGCCCAGCGCAACCCGGTGTGACGCTGGCCACAAACCTAGACGGCGGCGAGACCCGAGACAACCGATTGCAGGGCACGGCGTCCGGCGCGCTGGACCTGCACCTCGAGCACCTCGATCCCGACGGGCGCGCGCGACAGGTGGGCCGCCAGCTGGCTCGCCTCGACGAGCCGGTGCTTCACCCCGTGCGCGGCGCACAGCGCGTCGATCCTCGTGCGCGTGGGCGTGCCGAAGACGCGCTCGAACGCCTGGGAGTACTCGGGCGATCCCTGCTCGAGCGTGTGGAAGATGCCACCGCCGTCGTCGTTGAGCACGACGATCGTCAGGTCGGGGCGCGGTTCGATCGGGCCGATGAGCAGGCCGTTGGCGCCGTGCAGGAACGTGAGGTCGCCCATCAGCGCGATCGCGCGGCCGTAGCTGGTGAGCGCGGCGCCGACCGCGGTCGAGACGGTGCCGTCGATGCCGGCGAGGCCCCGGTTCGCCAGGACGCGCGGGCCCGGCGCGCGCACGGGCGCGACGAGGTCGACGTCGCGGACGGTGTTGGACGAGCCGAGCACGAGGAGCCCGCGGGTGGCGGCCTTCCAGACCGCCTCCGCGACGGTGAACTGCTCGGCCTGCAGCAGGGCGTTCTGGATGCGGTCGCCCGCCTGCAGCCAGCTGCGCAGCCAGGACTCGTCGGTCACGCCGCCACGCACGGAGATGCGGTCGGCGAACGTCACGTTGCCACCGGGGACGCCCGGGAACGTGGACGCGTCGCCGACGTGCACCGTGGGCAGGTTCGTCTTCGTCAGCAGGTTCGTCACGGGACGCGAGAGCGTGGGATGGCCGGCGCTGACGATGCGCTCGATCCGCTCGATCAGCCGCCCGCCCAGCACGACGCGGCCGCACGCCACCGAGGTGGGCGCGCCGCGCAGTCCCGACGAGGGCTCGGCGATGATCGGCCAGCCGGCCTGCTGCGCCGCGGCGGCGAGCGTGGGGTCGGCGCCGTCGCCCGCGACGACGAGGGTGCGGGGACCGGTCTCCAGCACCTCGGTGCGGCCCGCGACGGGCTGGCTCATCGACCACGAGTTCTGCGGGAACTTCCACGAGACGGACTCGACGAGCGGCTCGTCGAGCTCGACGTTGAGGTGCACCGGGCCGCCGCCGCGCACCGCACCGGCCAGGCCGGTGATGCGGTCGGTGAAGGTGATGCCGGGGAACATGCCCGGCTGCACGGTGGTCTGGTTCGCGCCCGTGCCGCGCAGGGCGCCCGGGCGGTCGGCGGTGACGGCCAGGACGGGCACGTTCGCGTGCAGCGCCTCGAGCAGGGCGGGGTGCAGGTTGGCCACGGCGGTGCCGGACGTGGTGATGACGGGGGTGAGGCGGCCGGACGCCTTGGCCAGGCCGAGCGCCAGGAAGCCGGCCTCGCGCTCGTCGACGCGGACGTGCAGCCGGATGAGGCCCTGGTCGTCGGCGGCGTGCAGCGCCAGCGCGATCGGACCCGAGCGCGAGCCGGGAGACAGGACGGCGTCGGAGACCTCCTGCGCGAGGAGGGTCGCGACGAGCCGGCGTGCGGTCTCGACGGCTCTCTCGTCGGTCACAACGACTCCCGTACGTGGTCGAGGCGGGCCTGCCAGCGCTCGTCGACCTCGGCCGGGGCGGCGACCTTGGCGTAGGCCTCCTCGTCGAGCACGGGGCGCGTGGGCCACAGGCTGCCGTCCACCGGCTCGAGCGGCTCGGCGACGACGTCGCTGGTCAGGAGGTGGGCCGTGCCGATGCCGCACGCGTACGGAAGATCCGGCAGGGCCGCGGCGAGCGCGACGCTGGCGGCCAGCCCGATCGAGGTCTCGACCGCGCTGGAGACGCTGATCGGCATGTCGATCTGCTCGGCGATGCGCAGGCACGCGCGGACGCCGCCGAGCGGCTGCACCTTGAGCACCGCGATGTCGGCGGCGTCGAGGTCGCGCACGCGGAACGGGTCGGCGGCGCGGCGGATCGACTCGTCGGCCGCGATCGGGACATCGACCTTGCGGCGCACCTGCGCGAGCTCCTCGACGGTGGCGCACGGCTGCTCGACGTACTCGAGGCCGCGGGCCACGTGGTCGAGCTTCTTGATGGCCTTGACCGCGTCCTTGACGCTCCACGCGCCGTTGGCGTCGATGCGGATCAGCACGCCGGGCAGGGCGTCGCGGATGGCGGCGATGCGCTCGATGTCGTTCTCGATCGTCTCGCCGGCCTCGGCGACCTTGATCTTGATGGTCTTGCAGCCGCTCTCGACGGCGGTGCGGGCGGCGGTAGCGCCGTCGCCGACTGCGGGGACGATGCCGTTGATCGGGACGCACTCGCGCACCGGCTCGGGCCACGGCTTGCACGCGGCCTCGACGGCGGCCTGCAGCCAGGGCAGCGAGGTGATGTGGTCGTACTCGGGGAACGGGCTGAACTCGGCCCACCCGGCCGGGCCCTCGGCGAGCATCCCCTGACGATTCTCGAGTCCACGGAACCGCGTGCGCATGGGGATCGAATAGGTACGGAACTCCACCCACGAGAGTATCCACGGTGAGGCGCTCAGGTTCCACTGCGCCTCGAACTTCGCGACGGGCGGAGTCGCGCGGACCTGCCTACGGTGGAGTCATGTCCGACATCGCCATCGTGGGAGGCCACGGCCAGGTGGCCCGCCTCCTCGTCCCTCTGCTCACCGACCGCGGCGACCTCCCGGTCGCCCTCGTCCGCAACCCCGACCACGCCGCCGACCTGCCCGGCGCGGCGATCCGGCTGCTCGACATCGAGAACGCCTCGGCCGAGGACTTCGCGACGGTCTTCACCGACTGCCACGCCGTGGTGTTCGCGGCCGGCGGCGGGCCCGACGGCAAGATCGAGCGGAAGAGGAGCGTCGACCTCGAGGGCTCGCTGAAGTCGATCGAGGCGGCGAAGTCGCTCGGCGTCAAGCGCTTCGTGCAGTTGTCGGCGATGGGCGTCGACACCGCCCCCGGAGACGACGTCGAGCCGGTGTGGAAGGCCTACGTGGAGGCCAAGCGCGACGCCGACACCGCCCTGCGCGAGAGCGGCCTCGACTGGACGATCGTGCGCCCCGGCGCCCTCACCGACGACGCCGGCACGGGCCGGGTCGAGGTGGGCGAGACCGTCGACCGCGGCGAGATCCCCCGCGCCGACGTGGCCGCCGTCCTCGCGGCCGTCCTCGCCGACGACAGCACCATCGGGAAGCAGTTCGAGGTCGTGGGCGGCGACACCCCCGTCGCCGACGCTCTCGCCTCGCTCTGATGTCCGTCTGACGGTTTCCCCGGTGACGTGGGCTTCCCGGCCGGTGCCTCGCTCGGCCCCGACACCTCGACTGAACGAGGTTTCCTGTCACTTCGCGTGGTTCGCAAACCTCGTGAAGTGACAGTTTCCCCGGTTAACCGGGGAAACCGTCACCCGCCAGCGCGACGCGGTCGGGCTTGCCGTTCGGCAGGAGCGGGAGGGCGTCGAGGCGGTGGACGGCGCGAGGGGTCCAGGTGCGCGGGTGGCCAGCGCGTTCGAGGGCCGCCGCGGCCTGGGCGCGGTCGAGATCGCCCACGACGAACGCCACCACCGCCTGTCCCCACTCGGGGTCGGGCCGCGCGACGACCACGACGTCCAACACGCCCGGCTCGTCGCGCAGCGTGGACTCGACCGCGGCCAAAGGCACGTTCACCCCGCCGCTCACCGCCACCTGGTCGGCGCGACCCAGCACGTGCAGGCGACCGTCGTCGTCGATCCGGCCGAGGTCGTTCGTCACGAGCCACTCGCCGACGCCGTCGGCCAGCACGGCACCCGCGATCGCCACCCGGCCGTCGTCCTCGATCCGCAGCCGTACCCCGTCGAGTGGGATCCCGTCGTACACGCAGCCGCCGCACGTCTCGGTCATGCCGTAGGTCCGCACGATCCGCACGCCCGCCTCGGCCGCACGCTCCAGCACGGCACGCGGCGCGGCGGCACCGCCGAGCAGCACCGCGTCGAACGAGGCGAGGTCGCCGGCCCGCCCGGACTCCACCAGCCGGAACAGCTGGGTGGGCACGAGCGAGGCGTAGCGTCGCGACCCCGTCATCGCCGCGGCGGCCGAGGCGATGCCGGCGTGCTCGTCCAGGAAGACCGGCTCGGTGCCCGCGACGATCGAGCGCACGAGCACCTGCAGCCCGCCCACCCCGGTCGGCGGCAGCGCCGAGAGCCACTGCGCCGGTCCGCCGAGCCGCGACAGTGCGGCGTGCGCCGACGCGAGGACCGCCGCGTGGGACAGCCGGAGAGGCTTCGGCTCGCCGGTGCTGCCCGACGTGTGCATGAGCAGCGGCTCGCCGCCACCCGTCACCCAGGGCCGCAGCAGCTCCAGCACCTCGCGTGCGGAACCGGCGACGGGAGACAGGGAGGCAGCCACCCGACCACTGTAGGACCGGGCCGACAGGCGCCTCCTACACTCACGGGGTGACCTCCCCGACCGGCCTGAAACTGTGGATCGAGGGCGCGCGGCTGCGCACGCTGCCCGCCGCCATCGCCCCCGTCGCCGTCGGCACCGGCGCCGCCGCCTACGACGACGGATTCGTCTGGTGGAAGGCGCTCGTGGCGCTCGGCGTCTCCCTCGCACTGCAGGTCGGGGTCAACTACGCCAACGACTACTCCGACGGCGTGAAGGGCACCGACGAGAACCGCGTCGGCCCGCTGCGCCTCGTCGGGTCAGGCCTCGTCGCGCCCGAGAAGGTCAAGCGCGCGGCGTTCGCGTTCCTCGGCCTCGGCGCCCTCCTCGGACTGGTCCTCGCCGCCACGTCGGGCTGGTGGCTGATCGCCGTCGGTGCCGTCGCGATCCTCGCGGCCTGGGGCTACACCGGTGGCTCGAAGCCGTACGGCTACCGGGCGCTCGGCGAGGTGAGCGTGTTCGTGTTCTTCGGCCTCGTGGCCGTCCTCGGCACCACCTACGTCCAGCTGGGCAGCATCAACGGCGTGAGCGTCGCGGGCGCGATCGGCGTCGGCTCGCTGGCCTGCGCGATCCTCGTGGCCAACAACCTGCGCGACATCCCCACCGACACCGAGACGGGCAAGCGCACCCTGGCCGTCGTGCTGGGCGACCGGCGCACGCGCTGGCTCTACGTCGGCCTGGTCCTCGTGGCGTTCGTCCTCGTCGTCGCCTGGTGCGCCACCCAGACCCCGTGGGCGCTGCTGGCCTGGCTGGGCATGCCCACCGCGGGCCGGGCCGCCTCGGCCGTCCGCTCGGGCGCGACGGGCCCGGCGCTGATCCCGGTGCTCAAGGAGACGGGCATCGCCGAGCTGGTCTACGCCGTGGGCCTGACCGTGGGCCTGTTCATCGGTCCGGTGTGAACGTGCCCGTCCGGGTGAGCTCGGACAGCTGCTGCAGGTAGGGCGTGGGGTCGAGGTCGTGCTCGGCCACCCATCGGTCGTCGAAGTAGGTGTGCGTGTAGCGGTCGCCGCCGTCGCACAGCAGCGTGACGATCGAGCCCTCGCATCCCTCCGCGACCATCCGCGAGGCCAGGCCGAGCGCCGCCCACATGTTGGTGCCGGTGGAGCCGCCGACGGGCCGGCCGATGAGGTCGGAGGTCCAGCGCATCGCGGCGATCGAGGCGGCGTCGGGCACCCGCACCATCTCGTCGACGACGCCGCCGACGAACGACGGCTCGACGCGCGGCCGGCCGATGCCCTCGATCCGCGGCGCCCGGTCGGTGGTGACGTCGGAGGAGTCGGTGTCCCAGCCGTCGTAGAACGCCGAGCCCTCGGGGTCGGCGACCAGCAGCCGGGTGTCGAAGCGGCGGTAGCGCACGAAGCGGCCGATCGTGGCCGACGTGCCGCCGGTGCCCGCGCTGACGACGATCCACTCCGGGATCGGGTGCGGCTCGGCCGACAGCTGGGCGAAGATCGACTCCGCGATGTTGTTGTTGCCGCGCCAGTCGGTGGCGCGCTCGGCGTAGGTGAACTGGTCCATGTAGTGGCCGTCGCACTCGTCGGCCAGCCGCTGCGCCTCGGCGTACATCCGCCGGGCGTCGTCGACGAAGTGACAGCGACCGCCGTACCACTCGATCAAGGAGATCTTCTCGGCGCTGGTGCTGCGCGGCATGACCGCCACGAACGGGAGCCCCAGCAGCCGCGCGAAGTAGGCCTCCGAGACCGCGGTGGAGCCGCTGGACGCCTCGACGATCGTGGTCCCGCGGTGGATCCAGCCGTTGCACAGGGCGTAGAGGAACAGCGAGCGCGCGAGGCGGTGCTTCAGGCTGCCGGTCGGGTGGACCGACTCGTCCTTGAGATAGATCTGCACGCCCGGGAACGGCAGGTCCAGGGCGTGCAGGTGGGTGTCGGCGCTGCGGTTGGCGTCGGCCTCGACGCGGCGGACCGCGTCGGCCAGCCAGGCGCGGTCGTCAGTCGACGTCTTCGGCACGCCGCGACTCCTCGATGCGGTCGTTGAGGGCCTGGGCGCGCTCCTGCAGCTTCACCGCCACCTGGTCGCGCAGGCCGCGCAGGGTGAACATCGCGATGACCGAGGACACGACGAGCGCGAGCAGCAGGACCCAGAGGTCGAGCACCGCGGTCGGGTCGAAGACGAGGCGGGAGATCCCGAACAGCACCGCCCACGTGACGAGGAAGACCCCGAGTCGAGCGAGCGTGTACGTCCAGAAGGCCTTCATGCCCCGGATTCTAGTCGCCGGGACCGAGCCCCCGGACGCGCGGGAGGCCGCCGCATCCGGGCGCGCGGCTGGAACCGGGTCGGTACGCTCTGGCCATGGGCAAGGTGTTCCTCGTGCTGGCGGCCGTGGTCCTCACGGTCTACAGCCTCTACGACCTCGTGGCGACGCCGCGGGACCGCGTGCAGCACCTGCCGAAGTGGGGCTGGGCCCTGCTGATCGTCCTCGCGCCGTACGCCGGCGCCGCCCTGTGGCTGATCTTCGGCGTGGCCAAGGGCCGCTCCCCCGGCAGTGGCCCGCGCAAGCGTCCGCCGCGGCCCCTCGGCCCCGACGACGACCCCGACTTCCTGCGCGGCCTCTGAGCCGCTGCCCCTCGGTGGGCGGTGAGTCCTCAACCGAACCCGCGGGTGCCCGGTGAGTCCTCAACCGATGGGGACTCCCATGCGGTTGCTGACGCACCGCCCCACCCCGGGAAGGGTTGACAGCTCACCGCCTCCTGAGGGGTCAGGCGTCCCAGCGGAAGACGCGCGCGGAGATGAGCGCGCACACGGCGGTGAAGCCGAGCAGGATCGCCATCGGCGCGATGATCGCCTCGACGCCCTGACCGCGCACCATCACGTCGAGCATGGCGTCGTTGAGGTGCCGCAGCGGCAGCAGCCGACTGATGGCCTGCAGCCAGTCCGGCGCCCCCTCCAGCGAGAAGAACGAGCCCGACAGGAACGCCATCGGCAGCACGATGAAGTTCGCCAGGCCGACCGCCCCCTCCTCGGTCTTGCTGATCGAGCCGGCCAGCATGCCGATCGAGAGGAAGGCGAGTGTGCCCGCCAGGACGAGCGGGATCACGAGCGGCCACGAGCCGGTGAGCACGAGACCGAACGCCCCGACGGCGAGGCCGAGGAAGATCGCGGTCTGGCCGAGCGCGACCGAGACGCTGACGCCCACGCGCGCGAGCACCACCGACGAGGTCGGGATCGGCGCGAGCCGCAGCCGCCGCAGCAGCCCGGACTGGCGCCAGGCGACGAGGTTCACCGCGGCGCCGAACGTGGCGCTCATGGCGATGGCCCAGCCCAGCAGGCCGGGGGTGACGTACTGGATCGTCTCGAGGGACTCGTCCTCCACCTGACGTGGCTCGAGCGTGAACGCCGGCGTGCCGCCCGCGGCCGCGAGGTTGGCCGAGTCGACGACGCCTTGGAACGTGCCGCGCACGCGAGCCGCGGCGACCTGGTCGGCCTGCGAGAAGTGCACGACCATCCGGTCGCCCTCCTCGGTGACCACGGCGGCGATGTCGCCGTCGCGGACCTCCTGGAGGGCTTGGGCCTCGTCGGAGGACTTCGTGATCTCCACGCTCTCGTCGAGCGCCTTGCGTGCGTCGGCGGGCATGTCGTCGAGCGCGGCGACCGTGCCCACCTGGACGACCTCGAGCCGCGGGGCGCCCTGGTCGGTGAGGATGCCGCCGAAGAGCACGAGGAACATGAGCGGGAACAGCACCGCCCAGAACAGGGTCATGCGGTCGCGGACGAAGCCCTTGAACATCGCGCGCGAGAGCGAGAGCAGTGCGGTCACGAGCGGTACTTCCGTCCGGTCAGGCTCAGGAACACGTCCTCGAGCGTGGCGCCCGAGGCGGTGAGTCCGTTGAGGGCGTCGAGGCGGGCCAGCTCGGCGAGCACCTCGGCGGGGCGGCGGGTGGACAGGATCGTGCGGTCGGGGTGCACCTGCACCTCCTCGACGCCGGGGATGGCGCGGGCACCGGCCTCGTCGATCGCATCGGGCGCGAGGCTGATCCGGGTGGGCGCGTCGAGGCCGCGCACGAGCGCCGCGGGCGAGTCGAGCTCCAGCAGCCGGCCGCGGTCGACGATCGCGACCCGGTCGCACAGCACCTCGGCCTCCTCCATGTAGTGCGTCGTCAGCACGACGGTGCGTCCGGAGTCGTTGAGGCCGCGCAGGAAGTCCCACAGGTTGCGTCGCGCCTGCGGGTCGAGCGCGGCGGTGGGCTCGTCGAGGAAGACCACCTCGGGATCGTGCACGAGCGCGCACGCGATCGAGAGTCGCTGCGCCTGGCCGCCCGAGAGGTCCTCGACGCGCGAGTCGGCCTTCTCCTCGAGCCCGACCTGCTCGAGCAGGGCGTCGGCGCGGGCCGCGGGCACGTCGTAGAGCGCGGCGAACGTGGCCAGCTGCTCACGGGCGGTGAGGCGCTCGAAGAACGCCGAGGACTGCAGTTGGACGCCGAGGCGGCGCTGCAGCACGGGGTCGCGCTTCCACGGGTCGTGGCCGTCGATCGAGACCGAGCCCGCGTCGGGGTGACGCAGCCCCTCGATCATCTCCAGCGCGGTGGTCTTGCCCGCGCCGTTGGGTCCGAGGAGACCGAAGAACTCCCCCGGCTCGACGGTGAAGGTCAGGTCGTCGACGGCGGTCAGGTCGCCGTAGACCTTGGTGAGGCCGGCGACCTCGATGCGTGCGCCCATGAGCGCGAGGCTAACGGACGGCTCAGGCGTAGCTGTGCTGGCCCGAGACGAACAGGTTCACCACGTAGTAGCTGATGATGAACGTGACGAAGCCGATCAGCGCGAGGTAGGCGGCGCGCTTGCCCTTCCAGCCGGCCGTGACGCGCGCGTGCAGGTAGCCCGCGTAGACGATCCAGGTGATGAGCGCCCAGACCTCCTTGGGGTCCCAGCCCCAGTAGCGGCCCCAGGCCAGGTGGGCCCAGATCGGGCCGGAGATCAGCGCGCCGAAGGTCCACATCGGGAAGCCGATGGCGTTCATCCGGAAGGCGACCTGGTCGATCCGCGCGGACGTCGGGAAGCGGGCCAGGACGGGTCCGACCTTGCCGCGCTCCTCGGCGCGGACCTTCACGAGGTAGAGCACGCTGGCTGCGGCGCCGACCATGAACATCGCCGCGGCGACCATGATCGAGCTGACGTGGATGTACTTCCAGAACGTGTTGAGCGCGGGCACGAGCGGGCCGGCGGGCGTGTAGCTGGAGATCGACATGCCCAGGATGAACAGGCTGACCCCCAGGACGACGCCGCCCATCCACTGGATGCGCGAGCGCCACACCATGATCAGGTAGACAGTCAGCGCGATGGCCGTGCCGGTGACGCCGAACTCGTACATGTTGCCGAACGGGGCGCGCTGCGTCGCCAGGGCGCGGGTGACCGAGCCGCCGATCAGCAGCAGGGTGCCCAGCACGGTGAGCGAGACGGCGATGCCGACGAGGCGGTCGGGCGTCTCGGGCTCGTCGTCGGCGTCGGCCGTGGCGACGGCGCCCTCGGACGCGCCGGCGGCGACGGCGACCGGCGCCTGGCGGCGGGCCGAGACCCACTCGGCCACATGGCAGAAGAACGCGATGCACAGGACGGCGAATGCCGAACCGGTGAGGTAGTTGGACAGCTGGGCCCACTGGTCGAGAGTCATGCCGGTTCCTTCGCGTGCTCGTCGCCCAGCTCCGCGTGCAGCCGGGTCAACAGGTCGTCGAGTTCTGCGGGGAGGTCGTCGCGCGGAACGCGATCGAGCGCTGCCACCTCCACCACGGTACGTGATCCGTCCCGGCGGGCTCGGATCCAGGTGCGCCGCGGGCGGACGATCAGCGAGGCCGTCAGGCCCAGGATGCCAACGCCCACGCCGAACAGCGGCAGCCACGGGACGGGCGTGTGACCGATCTGGAAGCGCGCGAACTGCTTCAGCTCGACGAACTCGATCGTCCCGCCGCCGGGGAGGTCCTGGCTCTCGCCCGGGCCGAGGTCGACGCGGAAGTTCCCGTCGCCCTCCTTCACCTGCGTCATGTTCGTGGTGTCGAGCGAGTAGACCGACTGCGAGACGCCCTCGTCGAGGCCGAGGTCGCCGGTCCACAGGTTCATGCCGATGCGCGGGTTGAGCGCGCCGGGGAACACCGAGACCGAGGGCTTGTCGGGGTCGGACGAGAACGCGGTCGGCAGGAAGAAGCCCTGGAAGCCGAGCTGCTCGCCGTCGGCGTCGGGCACCTTGACGACGCCCGTGGACGTGTAGGTGGAGTCGGCCGGCAGGAACGGCACGGGACCGTCGAACGCGACCCGCCCGGTGGAGTCGGTGACGCGGATGACCGGCGCGTAGCCCTGGCCGACGAGGAAGACGTCCTCGCCGCCCACCGCGAGCGGGTGGTTGACCTCGATCGAGAACTCGCCGTCGTCGTCGCTGCCGGCCTCGTTGTAGGTGCCGGTCGCGCGGAAGAGCTTCGGCGCGCCGCGCTGGTTGCCCTCGACGTAGAAGCGGGTCAGGACGTCCTCGAGCTGGATCGACCACGGGTCGAGGTCGGTCTGGGCGTCGAACATCGCGCCGGAGGAGAACTCGTCGTACTGCGAGAGCGTGTTGCTGAAGCCGCCGCCCTCGACCACGATCACGTTGCCGCGGTAGCCCCACAGCGCGGCGGCGGCCACGCCGAGCAGTGCCACGACGATGCAGATGTGGAAGACCAGGTTGCCCAGCTCGCGCAGGTAGCCCTTCTCGGCGCGCAGCTCGCCGGCGTCGTCGCTCTCCTGCACCACGTCGATGCGGGCGCGCGGCAGCGCGCGGCGACCGGCCTCGAGCACCTCGGCGACCGACTTCTCGGTCTCGAAGCGGTCGTTCGCGGGCAGCCGCCCGAAGTTGCGCGGCGCCTTCGGCGGGCGTGCCCTCAGGCCTTGGGCGTAGACCTTGCAGCGCGGCAGGATGCAGCCGATCAGCGACACCATCAGCAGCAGGTAGATGGCGCTGAACCACACCGAGGAGAACACGCTGAACATGCCCAGCTTCTCCAGCACGGGCGCGAGCTTCGGGTGGTCGAGGTAGTACGCCTGGACCGCGCGGGCGTCGACGCCGCGCTGCGGGATGAACGAGCCCGGCACGGCCGCGATCGCCAGCAGCAGCAGGAGCAGCAGGGCCGTGCGCATCGACGTCAGCTGGCGCCAGGCCCAGCGACCGAACTCGAGCGGGCGCAGCTCGGACGCGACCTCGTTGCGCTTGTCGCGGGGACTCACAGGAGGACCTCGAATCCACTGATCCAGTGCTGCAGGGCGATGACCATGTCCTGCCACCAGCCGGTGATCAGCAGGACGCCGGTGGCGATGAGCAGGGCGGCGCCGATGGCCGAGACGAGGCGCTGGTGGCGGCGCACCCACCCGGTGACGCGCAGGAACCGGCTCAGGAACAGGGCCGCGACGACGAACGGCAGGCCGAGGCCCAGGCAGTAGACGAGCGCGAGGAACGCGCCTCGCCCGGCCGTGGCCTCGTTCGCCGAGAGGGCCAGCACGGCGGTGAGCGTGGGGCCGATGCAGGGGGTCCAGCCGACACCGAACACGACGCCCAGCAGCGGCGCGGCGACGAGGCCGACGCGGCGGACGCCGTGCTTGCGGACGTCGCGCTGGAGCAGCGGGACCCAGCCCAGGAACGCCAGGCCCATCACCACGAGCAGGATGCCGGCGACGATCGAGATCTCCCGCTGGTACGGCAGCAGCTGCTGGCCGGCGGCGCCGAACAGCGCTCCCCCGGCCACGAACACCGCGCTGAAGCCCAGCACGAAGAGCAGGGAGCCCGCCACGACCCGGCCGCGTCGCGCGGTCTCGAGCTCGGTGACGGCGACGCCGGAGACGTAGGACAGGTAGCCCGGCAGCAGCGGGACCACGCACGGGCTGAAGAAGGAGACGAGGCCGGCGAGCAGGGCGACGGGCACCGTGAGGACGAGGTTGCCCGAGGCAGCCGTGTCCAGGAACCACTCGGTGATGTCGCCAGAGATCACGACGTGCTCTTCTTGGTCTGCTCCACCAGACCACGCAGCGTCGCGTCGGTGAGCTCGCCCATCACGCGGGCGGCGACCTTGCCGTTCTTGTCGATGACCCACGTGGTGGGGATCGCGACCGACGGCAGCGAGTCGGCGAACGCGGCCTGGTTGCGACCCGCGGAGTCGTCGATGCTCGGGTAGTCGATGCCGAACTCGGCGTTGAACGCCTTGGCCGGCGCCGGGTTGTCCTTGGTCAGCAGGCCGAGGAACTGCACCTTCTCGTCGGCCAGCTCACTGGAGGCCTTCTGCAGCGCGGGCGCCTCGGCACGGCAGGGCGCGCACCACGAACCCCACAGGTTGACGACGAGGACCTGCCCGGCGAAGTCGGCCGAGCTGATCTCGTTGCCGTCGAGGTCGGTGCCCTTCAGCTCGGGCGCGGGCTGGCGCTTGCCCGGGTCGATGAAGGTGATCTCGCCGTTGCCCGAGATGAAGCCGTCGTCGCCGGTGTCCTTGACCCCGCCGACGCACGCCGAGAGGACGAGCGCCATGAGCGCGACCACGAGGAGTCGCGCGGACTGCCTGTTCGTCATGCCCCGCCGACGAACTTCCCGCGCAGGGCGTCGGGGATGAGGTGACCGGCGGGCTCGCTGTAGACGAGGCCCTTGAAGGTGTCGTCCTCGAAGGTCAGCGTGGTGAGGCTGGCGAGCGTGCACTGGCGGTTGCGCGGGTCGTGCGCGAAGCGGCCCTTCTCGTAGGACTTGCGCGCGATCCACACGGGCAGCTGGTGCGACACGATGAGCGCCTCGTGACCGCGGGCGGCCTCGCGGGCGTCGTCGATCGCCAGCAGCATGCGGCCGGCGATGTGCGCGTACGCCTCGCCCCAGGACGGACGGAACGGGTTCCACAGCCACGGCCAGAAGCGCGGGTTCAGGAACGCCTTCGGTCCGACGCCGACGGTGCGGCCCTCGAACTTGTTGCCCGCCTCGATGACGCGCTCGTCGGTGTGGATGTCGAGCTTGAGGATGTCCGCGACCGGCTTCGCGGTCTGCTGCGCGCGCTCCAGCGGCGAGGCGACCAGGTGCGTGATGTCGTGGGACTTCAGCGACTCGGCGACCGTGGCGGCCATCTCGTGGCCGAGGTCGGAGAGGTTGTAGCCGGCGAGACGGCCGTAGAGGACGCCCTCGGGGTTGTGGACCTCACCGTGGCGCATCAGGTGGACGATCGTGCGGGTGCTCATCTGGTTCCTTCGTGTCAGCGGGCCGCGGCGGCGGCCGCGCGGGCGGCGCCGGGGAGGGCTTCGGCCAGTCTAGAGAGGGGCTCGGAGTCGACGTCGGGGTCGTGTGCCGCGGAGAGGAACCAGGCCTCGTACGCGCTGGGCGGCAGGTAGACGCCGGCGTCGAGCATGGCGTGGAAGAACGCCGTGTAGGCGGCGGTGTCCTGGGACTGCGCGCCGGCGAAGTCGGCCACCGGCTCGGCGACGCCCCAGAAGACGCTGAACATCGTGCCGGCGGTCTGCAGGGTGTGCGGGACGCCCGCCTCGGCGAGGGCGTCGGAGACGAGCGACTGCACCTGCGTGGACGTCGCGTTCAGCCGGTCGTAGACCTCCGGGGTGGCCAAGCGCAGCGTGGTGAGGCCGGCGGTGGTGGCCACGGGGTTCCCCGACAGTGTGCCCGCCTGGTAGACCGGGCCGACCGGCGCGAGCAGGTCCATGACGTCGGCGCGCCCGCCGAACGCCGCGGCCGGGAAGCCACCGCCCATGACCTTGCCGAAGGTCATGAGGTCGGGCTTCCAGCCCTCGACCTTCCCGTCGATCTCCCAGTAGCCGCTGCGCGCGGCGCGGAAGCCGGTCATCACCTCGTCGGTGATGAACAGCGCGCCGTGCTCGGCGCACGTGCGGGCGAGGTGCTCGTTGAAGCCCGGGTGCGGCGGGACGACGCCCATGTTCCCGGCGGCGGCCTCGGTGATGACGCAGGCGATCTGGTCGCCGTACTCGGCGAAGGCCGCGTCGACGGCGGCCGGGTCGTTGTAGGGCAGCACGATCGTGTCGGCGGTGACGTGGGCCGGGACGCCGGGCGTGCCCGGGATGCCGAGGGTGACGACGCCCGAGCCGGCCTCGGCCAGCAGCGCGTCGACGTGACCGTGGTAGCAGCCGCTGAACTTCACGATGCGGTCGCGACCCGTGAAGCCGCGGGCCAGTCGGATGGCCGACATGGTGGCCTCGGTGCCCGAGGAGACCAGGCGCACGCGGTCGACCGGCGTGCGGCCGACGATCTCCTCGGCGAGCAGCACCTCGGGCTCCGCGGGCGTGCCGAAGCTGGTGCCGCGGGCGGCCGCGGCGGTGACGGCCTCGATGACCTCGGGGTGCGCGTGGCCCAGCAGCATCGGGCCCCACGAGCCGACGAGGTCGACGTAGCGGTTGCCGTCGGCATCGGTCAGCCACGCGCCCGTGCCCGAGGCCATGAAGCGCGGCGTGCCGCCCACGGCGCGGAAGGCGCGGACCGGCGAGTTCACGCCGCCGGGCGACACCTGCTGGGCCCGGGCGAACAGCTCCTCGGATGCGGTGGTGCTCATGCGTGCTCCTCTCGGGAGCGCTGCGGTGATGTCCGCGAGGACGTCACGGTCAGCGCGTCAGGCGGCGGGCGACCTCGGCCGCCCAGTAGGTCAGGACGATGTCGGCGCCCGCGCGGCGGATGCTGAGCAGCGACTCGTCGATCGCGCGGTCGCGGTCGATCCACCCGTTGGCGGCGGCGGCCTCGATCATCGCGTACTCCCCCGACACCTGGTAGGCCGCGACCGGCACGTCCACGGCCAGGCGCACGTCGGCGACGATGTCGAGGTACGACATGGCCGGCTTGACCATGACGATGTCGGCGCCCTGCTCGAGGTCGAGGAGGGTCTCGCGCAGTGACTCGCGGCGGTTGCCCGGGTCCTGCTGGTAGGTGCGGCGGTCGCCCTGCAGCGACGAGTCGACCGCCTCGCGGAAGGGGCCGTAGAACGCCGAGGCGTACTTCGCGGCGTAGGCGAGGATGACGACGTCCTGGTGGCCGACGGCGTCGAGCTCACGGCGGATGACCTCGACCTGGCCGTCCATCATGCCGCTGGGGCCGACGACGTGGGCGCCGGCCTGCGCCTGCGCCACGCCCATCCGGCCGTAGATCTCCACGGTGGCGTCGTTGTCGACCCGGCCCTGCGCGTCGAGCACGCCGCAGTGGCCGTGGTCGGTGAACTCGTCGAGGCACAGGTCGCTCATCACCAGCAGGTCGTCGCCGACCTCGGCGCGCGCGTCGGCGATCGCGAGGTTGAGGATGCCCTCGGGATCGAGCGCGCCCGACCCCACGGCGTCCTTGTGCTCGGGCACGCCGAACAGCATGACGCCGCCGAGACCGAGTTCGACCGCCTCGGCGTAGGCGCGGCGGGCGTGCTCGCGCGAGTGCTGGACGACGCCCGGCATGCTCGTGATCGGCCGGGGCTCGGAGATCCCCTCGGCCACGAACATCGGCAGCACCAGCTGCGACGGGGCCAGGTGCGTCTCACGCACCAGGCGGCGCACGGCCGCGGTGGACCGCAGCCTGCGGGGGCGCTCGATCATGCTTGCCTCTCCTTCGGCGGGGCGCAGTTTCCCCGGTTAAGCGGGGAAACTGTCACTGAACGGGGTTCGCAAACCTCGTTCAGTGACAGGAAACCCACTTAACCGGGGAAACCGACAGTCTCAGGCCTTGCGGCGCGAGGACGGCTTCTTCTGCGAGGGACGCAGGACCGGCTCGCCGGCCTCCACGAACTGCAGGCGGCGCGCCTCGCCGAACTGCGCGAGGGCGTCGGCCAGCTCCTCGGCGGACGGCTTCTCGGCCATCACGTCGACGCGCAGGCCGTGTTCCTCCGCGGTCTTCGCCGTGGCGGGACCGATGCAGGCGATGATCGTCGTCGCGTGCGGCTTGCCGGCGATGCCGACGAGGTTGCGCACGGTCGAGCTCGACGTGAACAGCACGGCGTCGAACTTGCCCGACTTGATCGCCTCGCGGGTGGGCGCCGGCGGCGGCGAGGCCCGGACGGTGCGGTAGGCGGTGACGTCGTCGACCTCCCAGCCCAGCTCGACCAGGCCGGCCGCGAGGGTCTCGGTGGCGATGTCGGCGCGCGGCAGGAAGACGCGGTTGATCGGGTCGAGCAGCTCGTCGAACGGCGGCCAGTCCTCGAGCAGGCCACGACCGGACTGCTCGCCCGAGGGCACGAGGTCGGGACGGATGCCCCAGGTCTCGATGGCCTCGGCGGTCTTCTCGCCGACGGCGGCGATCTTCAGGCCCGAGAAGGCGCGCGCGTCGAGTCCGTACTCCTCGAACTTCTCGCGGACGGCCTTGACGGCGTTGACGCTGGTGAAGGCGACCCACTCGTAGCGACCCTCGACGAGGCCGCGGACGGCCTTGTCCATCTGCTGCGGGTTGCGCGGCGGCTCGACCGAGATGGTGGGGACCTCCTCGGAGACCGCGCCGTACATCCGCAGGCGCGCCGCGAGCGACTGCGACTGCTCCTTCGTGCGGGGCACCAGCACGCGCCAGCCGTAGAGCGGCTTGGTCTCGAACCACGACAGCGCGTCGCGCTGGGCGACGACCTCGCCCACGACGACGATCGCCGGCGGGGTCATCTGCGCGGCCTTCGCGGCGTCGGCGATGCCGGCGAGCGTGGAGACCACGGTCTCCTGGCGGGTGGTGGTGCCCAGGCGCGTCATGGCGACGGGCGTCTCGGGCGAGCGGCCCGCCTCGACCAGGCCGGAGGCGACCTCGGCGATGCGGTTCACGGCCGAGAGCAGCACGAGCGTCTCGTGGCGGGCGGCCTCGGTCCAGTCGACCGAGGCGTCGCCGACGCTGACGACCTTGAACTCGCGGTGCTGCTTGTCGGTCAGCGGCACGCCGGCGTACGCCGGGACCGCGGAGACCGACGAGACGCCCGGGACGACCTCGAAGGAGATGCCGGCCTTGGCGCAGGCCGTCGCCTCCTCGGGGCCCGTGGCGTACGTGAACGGGTCGCCGACCATGAGGCGCACGACGTGGGCGCCGGTCTTGGCGTGCTTGACGACGAGCTTGCCGCGGGCGGCGTGCGTGAGGGTCTCGCCCGAGGCGTTCGTGCCGCCGTCGACGATCTCAGCACCGTTGGTGACGAGCGCCTCCTGCTCGGGGGACTCGACGATCACGACGTCGGCCTGGGCGAGCACCTCGGTGGCTCGCACGGTCAGCAGGCTGGCGTCGCCGGGGCCGGCACCGACGAAGCTGACCCGGCCCACAGGCTGGGTGCTGGTCGCGGTGGTGGCGGGGGACGTGGGCATCGCGGAGGTGGTGGACACGCTCTTCCTTGCTTTGTTCGGTGGCGGAGTCTCGTGCTGCGTGGTGGTGCTCATGGGGCGGTCACCGAGCCCATGAGCTGATCGGCGCCCTCGGCCAGCAGCTCCTCGGCGAGCCGGCGCCCGAGGGCGGCGGCTTCCGTGGGAGTACCGGAGGCGGACCGTCGGATGACGGGGTTGCCGGAGAGGTCTCCGACGACGGCGCGCAGCCAGAGCTCGTCTCCGTCGTCCCCCCAGACGACGTCGGCGAGAGCTCCGACGGGCGCGCTGCACCCGGCCTCGAGGGTGGCGAGGAGGGTGCGCTCGGCCGTGACGGCGGCCCGGGTGTCGGGATCGTCGATCACGGAGAGCAGGTCGAGGGTCGCGTCGTCATCGGCGCGGCACTCGACGGCGAGGGCTCCCTGTCCGGGAGCCGGCAGCATCTGCAGGGGGTCGAGGACCTCGGTGGCCTCGTCGGCACGGCCCAGGCGCAGCAGTCCGGCGCGGGCGAGCACGATCGCGTCGAGCTGGCCGCCGGTGACCTTGCCGATCCGGGTGTCGACATTGCCGCGCAGCTCGGCGATCTCGATGCCGAGGCCGAGCGCGTTGAGCTGGCTGACCCGGCGCGGGCTGCCGGTGCCGACGCGGGAGCCGCGGGGCAGCTCGCCGAGGGTGAGCCCGTCGCGGGCGATCAGCACGTCGCGGGGGTCCTCGCGCTGCGGCACGGCGGCCAGGGCCAGGCCCTCGGCGTCGCCGGTGGGCAGGTCCTTGAGCGAGTGCACGGCGAAGTCGACCGTGCCGTCGAGCACGGCCTCGCGGACCGCGGCGACGAACACGCCGGTGCCGCCGATCTGCGTGAGCGGCGCGCTGGAGCGGTCGCCCTCGGTGGAGATCATCACGAGCTCGACGTCGACGCCGTGGGCCTCGCGGATACGGTCGGCCACCCAGCCGGACTGGGTGGTGGCCAGGGCGCTGGCGCGGGTTCCGAGTCGGAGGGTCATGCGTCTCCTCCGGGGTCGGTGACGGCGGTGACCGCCGACGGGTCGAGCTGGAACAGGTGGGCCAGCGCATCGGCGTACGTGAGGTTCTCGGGGCCCTCGACGAGCTCCTTGACGCGCACGGTGGGCTGGTGGATCAGCTTCTCGGCGACCCGGCGCATCGCGCGGCGGACCTCGTCGAGCTGGGCCTCGTCCAGGCCGGACAGGCGGGACTGCAGGCGCGCGGTCTCGGCGCTGACGACCTCGGTGGCCATGCTGCGCAGCGCGACCACGGTGGGGGTCACCTTGGCCTGCTGACGCGAGGCGAGGAACGCGTCGACCTCGGACTGCACGATGCGGCGGACCTGCTCGACGTCCTCGGCGACGGAGTCGGCGGTGGCGCGGGCGGCGAGCACCTCGATGTCGATGACCTCGACGCCCGGCAGGTCGCGGACCTCGTGGGCGACGTCGCGCGGCAGCGCGAGGTCGATCACGGTGAGCTCGCGGCCGTCGGCCGTGGCGCGCTCGATGCGCGGCGTGTCGAAGACGACGCCCGTGGCGCCGGTGCACGTGACGAGCACGTCGGCGGCGGACAGCTCGACGTCGAGCGATTCCCAGCGGACGGCGCTGACGCCGTGCGTGGCGACGAGCTCGAAGGCGCGCTGGAACGTGCGGTTGGCGACCCAGATGCGCGACGGGTCGACGCCGCGCTCGATCAGGGTGCGCACGGCGAGCAGGCTCATCGTGCCCGCGCCGGCGACGAGGAAGCGCTTCTGGTCGCCGATCACGGCGTCGCCCGCGGCGTCGAGCGCGGCGGTGACCAGCGACGGCGCGAGGCGGTCGATGCCGGTCTCGGCGTGACCGCGCTTGCCGATGCGCAGCGCCTGCTGGAACAGGGCGTTGAGGCTCGTGCCGGCGGTGGACTCGGCCTGCGCCTGGTGCAGCGTGCTGCGGACCTGGCCGAGGATCTGGCTCTCACCCAGGATCATCGAGTCGAGGCCGGCGGCGACGCGGAAGAGGTGCGCGACGGCGGCCTGGTCGTAGTGCACGTAGACGTACGGCAGCAAGGCCTCGCGGCGCAGGCCCGACTGGTCGGCGAGCAGCTGCGTGACCTCCTCGACCGAGCCGTGGAAGCGGTCGGCCTCCACGTAGACCTCGACCCGGTTGCAGGTCGAGATGACGGCCGACTCGGTCACGGCGGGGACGTCGAGCGCCTGGTGCGACAGCTTGACCGCCGCATCGGTGTCGAGGGACGCCTGCTCGAGCAGGTCGACGGGAGCGGAGCGGTGGGACAGGCCCACGACGAGCACGCTCATGCCGTCACCTCCGTAGAAAAGCGAAGGTACGGACGTGCCGGCATGAGGTGCCCCATGGTCACTCGCTGACGCTCGCTCATGAGATCACCGCCTCCTCGGTGGAACCCGCCTGGCGGCGGTGTGCGTGGTAGCCCAGGATCTGCAGCTCGGCGGCGACGTCGACCTGGCGCAGGTCGACCTCGGCCGGGACCCGCAGGGCGGTGGGCGCGAAGTTCAGGATGCTGCTGATGCCGGCCTCGACGAGGGCGTCGGCGACGCTCTGCGCCGCGGCAGGCGGGGTGGCGATGATGCCGAGCGAGACGGCGTCGCGCTCGACGATCCCCGGCAGGTCCTCGATCGAGAGCACCTCGTGCCCGCCGACGGTGGTGCCGATGAGCTCGGGGTCGGCGTCGACGACGGCGGCGACCTTGACGCCGCGGGCGCCGAAGCCCTGGTAGGCGGCCAGCGCCGAGCCCAGGTGACCGGCGCCGACGATGACGACGGGCCACGGCTGGGTCTGGCCCACGACGGCGGCGATGTGGCCGGCCAGGAAGCGGACGTCGTAGCCGACTCCGCGGGTGCCGTAGGAGCCCAGGTGCGACAGGTCCTTGCGGACGATCGCGGAGTTCACGCCGGCCGCGGTGGCCAGGTGCTCGGAGGAGCAGACGTCGGTTCCTCGCTCCGCGAGCTCATCGAGAGCCCGCAGGTACAGCGGGAGCCGGGCGACGGTCGCGTCGGGGATCCCAGCGGGGCTGCGAAGAATGGTCACGATGCTCCTGCGCCGCGGAATGACGGGAATTTTGGGCCGTGGCGCGCCGCCAGTCTAGGAGTTTGGGAACCCTTTCACAAAATCGGCGACGGCGACGCGGCCCGTTCAGCGGTCACTGGTGGGGAGCCCGTCGACCTGCGCGGTGATGCGGCTCCACAGGAACGGAGCCAGCGTCCGCGTGAACGTCGCGGTGAAATGGTGACGGTCGCGGTACACGTTCACGCCGCCGATCATCGCCGGGCAGACGTCCTCGAGGCAGTAGAAGTCGGTCATGTCGATCCGCTCGGCTCCCTTGGTCATCCGGGCGGCCTCGCCGAACGCGTCGCCGTACGGGAAGGCCTCGTCGCGCGGCACCGAGCACGTGGTCTCGTCCCACGAGTCGACGCGGTCGAGGCACTTCGCGGGCGGCGTGCCGTTGTCGGGGTTGTCGACGACGGCGGCCACCGGGATGCCCAGCTTCGTCGCCTTCGTCCACGCCTCCGAGAGCGCCTTCGCCTGCTGCGCCCGCGAGCCGGCGAGGTTGCGGGAGTAGCCCGTGGTGACGATGAGGTCGATGTCGTCCTGGTTCTGCTCGATCCACTCCTGGACGTTCTCGCGCCACGCGGGGCAGGTCTGCAGGACCTCGGGCACGGCCGTGCGACCGGGCAGGTCGGTGGACCACGCGCAGCCACCCTTGAGCTGCGTGGTGAGCGAGAGCTCGTCGAGCTCGGCCAGACGCACGAAGCCCGGCAGCAGGGCGCGGGCGTGGGAGTCACCCAGCAGCACCACGTGGGGCCGGTCGCCCGAGCGCTCGCCGAAGTCGCAGGACTTGAGCTCGACCTGGTCGTTCTTGCCCCAGCACTCGCTGCGGCCGCCCCAGTCGCGGCTCACGTCGGGGCCGGCCGGCACCCGCATGGTCGCGAGCTCGGGGTTCTCGCAGTCGCCGGCGGGCGGCATCGACGCCGCGCCGAAGCACTTCGGCATGTCGGCGTTGACCCGGGCGGTGAACTCCTCGGCACGCTGCTCCTCGGCCTGACCGGCCTGGTAGCCGAACACGGAGAAGCCGACCACCAGGGCGGCGGCGAACACGGACACGAGCCCCGTGACCCGGGGGCGCCGGATGCCGAACCGGGTGCCGAAGCGGATCGGGTTCTCCACGAACCTCATCGTCAGCCAGGCCAGCACGAACGTGCCGAGGAGGATGCCGACCCGTGGCCACAGGCCCATCTCCTCGCCCAGGATCTCGGGCAGCAGGATGATCGGCGGCCAGTGCCACAGGTACATCGAGTACGAGAGGTCGCCCGTGACCTGCACGGGCCGCCACGCCATGATCGGCGTCGGCGAGAGGCGGCCGGACGGGGTGCCCGCCGCGATCACCAGCAGCGTCGCCAGGACGGGCGCGATGGCGGCCGTGCCGGGGAACGGGGTGCTCTCGTCGTAGACGAGGGCGCACACCGCGATGACGCCGAAGCCGAGCCAGGAGGCCGCGATCGCCGTGCGTCTGGGCAGCCGGATCCGGTCGACGAGGGCGACCGCGAACAGCGCTCCGGCACCGAACTGCCACGCCCGCGCGGGGGTGGCGAAGTAGGCCAGCTGCGGGTGCTGCGAGGTCAGCCACAGCGAGAACAGGAAGCACGTCACCGTGACGACCGACAGGACGACCAGGACGGCCTTCGCGCGCGCCCAGCCGCGGCGCCGGGCCAGGGCGAGGGCCCCCACGATGAGCAGCGGCCAGACGAGGTAGAACTGCTCCTCGACCGAGAGGGTCCAGTAGTGCTGGACCGCCGAGGGGACGCCGTCGGCGGCGAGGTAGTCCACCGAGTCGATCGCCAGCACCCAGTTCTCGACGTAGAGCGTCGAGCCGATGATCTCGCGGAAGTTCTGCGTCCACTGCGCCGGCGGCAGCCAGACGAGGACGCCGATCGCGGTGACGAACAGCACGAGGTAGGCCGCGGGCAGCAGACGCCGCGCGCGCCGCGCCCAGAACTGCGCCAGGTCGACGCGGTCCCGGCGCTCGACCTCGCGCATGAGGTGGCTCGTGATGAGGAAGCCGGAGATGACGAAGAAGACGTCGACGCCGATGTAGCCGCCGCTCAGCCGGCCGGGCCACAGGTGGAAGAGGACGACCGCCAGGACGGCGGCGGCCCTCAGGGCTTGGATCTCAGGACGCATCAGGTCAGCGGCCGCGCCGCAGCAGGCCCTTCAGGCCCTGGTTCGCCTCGAGGGCCTTGAGGCGCGCCTCGGCCTTCTTCGCGCGCGCCTCGGCCTGCGCGATGCCCTGGTGGGCGGCCCGCGCCGCGTTCCAGACGCGGAGGTCCATCAGCTCGGGCTCGGTGGAGCGGGGCCGGACGACCAGGCCGGGACGCGCCTCGACCTGCGCGACCGCGCGGTCGAACGGGGTCTCCCCCGCCGGCAGGTCGAGCGCGTGACGCAGGCCGTGCCTCTCCAGGAAGCCGGCGAAGCGGGCGAGGCGCTCGGGGTGGTTGCCGATGAGGGCCGCGTAGTCCGAGCGCTCGAAGATCCGCTCGGGCGTGTCCTCGAGTCGGTGCTCGGTGACCTGCGTGTGCGGGATCTCGAAGTACTCGCACAGCTCGCGGGTGCGGCTGTCGTGCACGATCACGTGCGCGGGCGTGCCGGCCAGCAGCGAGGAGATGTTGCCGTGGATGCGGTGGCCGACCGTGAAGTCGCGCGCGGCCATCGACTCGATCCACGTGGGCGCGTGGCAGTGCAGCACGGCCTTGTTGTCGGCGATGACGTCGTGGCGCATCGAGCCGGGGTACTCGCGCGAGCCGGCCTTGACCGCGGGGCCGCCGAGCATCGCGTCGAGGTCGCGGATCTCCTGCGCGACGAACTCGGCACGGGGGTGGCGCTTGAAGACGTCGGCGACCCAGCCGTCGGGGATCGGCACGTGCGGCGTCAGGTTCAGGCTGACCTTGGTGCTCTTGTCGAACGTGGGCGCGGTGTCGCGGACGTGCAGGTCGCGGCCGCGCAGGAACATCGACGGGCAGCCGATGACGTCGACCTCGGAGAAGCCGAGGTCGGACAGGTAGGCGGCGGTGCGCTCGCCGCGCACGCCGATCGAGGGGCCGTGGGCCAGCACCGCGCGCATGAAGCGCCGGGCGGCCGCGTCGACCTCCTCGGAGCGCTCGGGGGTGCCGTCCAGCTGGAACTGGCCGCCGACGCCGAGGATCGTGACCGGGACCGTGAGGCGCTCGATCGCCGAGGTCAGGTCGCCGAGCTGGGGCAGGTAGCCGCGGCGGAACGCGTTGGCCAGCGGGATGACGACGTGCCGCTGCTCCTCGTTGAGGCGGTCGACGCTGCGCATCAGCGTGTTGAGGTTGTTCGCCTCGACGTCGACGCCGTCCACCATCACCGAGCGCTGCGCGGACGCGGCGAAGATGAGGTTGCCGGAGTTCTTGCCGCATCCGGCGCGGAACCGCTTCATCGACGGCGGGTCCAGCGGGTCGACGTAACGGCGGACGTAGATGCGATCTGACACGCCTAGAAGTTTCCCCGACCGCGACAAGGAACGCTAATGCGCCCCGCCGCGGGCCCGGCTCAGCCGCGGGCGAGCGCCGCGCGCAGGCGCGTGGGATCCACGCGCCAGAAGTCGTGCTGGCGTCCGTCGACGAAGGTCACCGGCACCTGCTCGGTGAACCGCTCCTGCAGGTCGGGCTCGGTGTCGATGTCGACCCGCACCCAGTCGTCGCCGGTCTCGGCCACGAGCTGCGCGACGACCTGCTCGGCGGCCTCGCACAGGTGGCAGCCCTCACGGGAGTAGACGACGACGCGAGCGTCGTCGGCGTGCGCGATCGTCATGCCGCCACGCCCGCGGAAAGACGACAGTACGAGCGTGCCGGCATGACCGACCGCATGTTCGCTCGCTCGTGCTCGCTCATGCCGGCTCCGAGCGCACGAGGGCGCGCAGGCGTCCCTTCGCGACCTTGCCGGTGGGCGAGTGCGGCAGCGCGGCCACCACGATGACGCGCGACGGCACCTTGAAGCGCGCCAGGCGCTCGGCGGCGATCGTGCGGACGGCCTCCTCGACCGGGGCGGCGTCTCCCTCGGGGTCGTCGGGCACGACGAACGCGACGACGGCCTCGCCGGTGCGCTCGTCCTCCACGCCGATCACGGCGACGGACTCCACGCCGGGCGCGTCGACGATCGCCTCCTCGATCTCGGAGGGGTACACGTTGAAGCCCGAGACGTTGATCGTCTCCTTGAGCCGGTCCACGAGGACGAGGTTGTCCTGGTCGTCCAGCAGGCCGATGTCACCCGTGGCCCACCAGCCGTCGGCGTCGGGGCCGTCCGAGCCGTCGGGCCAGTAGCCGGAGAACAGGTTGGCGCCGCGGACGAAGACCTGGGCGGGGTCGCCGGGGGCGGCCGGCTGGCCGAGGAAGTCGCGCAGCGCGATCTCGACACCGGGCAGCGGACGGCCCACCGAGCCCGCGGGCGGCAGCTGGCCGGGCTCGCGACCGTCGCCGACCGTGGTGGTGACGACCGGCGAGGTCTCGGTGAGGCCGTAGCCCTGCTCGACCGGCTTGCCCGACAGGGCGTGGAACGCCTGCGCCAGGTCGGGGTCGAGGGCGGAGGCGCCCGAGACGATGAGCCGGACGTTCGCGAACGCCTCGGCGAGGCCCTCGAGTCCGACGAGCGCCTGGATCACCTGCGGCGCGAGGGGGAGGTTGGTGATGCCGTGGTCGACGATGTCGCCGAGCAGCGCACCGGGGTGGAACTCCTCGATCAGCACGACGGTGGCGCCCGCGCGGACCGACAGCGCGAGCACGCAGTTGAGTCCGTAGACGTGGAACATCGGCAGCAGTCCGAGGACGACGTCGTCGGACGTGATCACGGGCGGGGACTCGATCTGCAGCAGCTGGTCGATGTCGGCGGCCAGCGCGCGGTGCGTGAGCATCACGCCGCGCGGCAGGCCGGTGGCGCCGGAGGTGAAGAGCACGACGGCGAGCGACTCGGGGTCGCGCGGCGCGACGGGGGCGGCGTCCCTGGCCTGGTCGAGGAGGGCACCGAAGCGCAGCTCGCCCTCCTGCGGGGCGGCCCGGTGGACCACGATGAGGGAGTCCCCGGTGTCGGCCTGGCGCACCTGGGTGATCGACTGGGCGTCGCCGACGACGATCTTGGGCGAGCAGGCCGCGACCATGCGCGAGATCTCGCGGGGCGTGGCGCGCGGGTTGATCGGCACGGCGACGAGACCGCCGCGGAGCACGCCGTAGTAGGCGACCGCGAGGTCGATGCCGTTGGACATGACGAGGGCGACGCGCTGGCCGGCCAGGACGCCGCGCGCGAGGAGGGTCTGGGCCACGCGATCGGCCCACTGGTCGAACTCGGCCCACGTGACCCGGCGGTCGGTGCGGGGCTCGATCAGGGCGATGCCCTCGGGGTCGCGACGCGCGGTCTCACGCAGATCGTCACTCACGTTGACGGTCATGCCGACGAGTCAACCACACCTGCTGGCCGCACAACGCCGTTACAGTGATCGCCATGTCCCCGCGACGACCGCCCGAAGGACCACGGAACCTGCAGTCGCGCTCGATCCTGGCCGGCCAGGCCGCAGCGGCGGCCGCGGAGGTCGAACAGGCGCTCGCGCAGCCGGTGGACCCCACCGCGGCGGCGTTCTTCGACGTGGACAACACGATCATGCAGGGCGCGTCGATCTTCCTGCTCGCCCGCGGGCTGCACCGGCGCCAGTTCTTCACCACGCGCGACATCGCCCGGGCCGCCTGGCAGCAGGCCTACTTCAAGTACGTCGGCGTGGAGGACCCCGAGCACATCGAGCAGGCCCGCAGCGCCGCGCTCAAGTTCATCGCCGGGCACGAGGTCCGCGAGCTCGAGGAGATCGGCGAGGAGGTCTTCGACGAGTACATGGCCGAGAAGATCTGGCCCGGCACCCGCGCGATGGCCCAGTGGCACCTCGACCGCGGGCAGCGCGTGTGGCTGATGACCGCGGCGCCCGTCGAGATCGCCCAGGTCATCGCGCGCCGGCTCGGCCTCACGGGCGGGCTGGGCACCGTCGCTGAGCACGTCGACGGCGTCTACACGGGCCGGCTCGTCGGCGACATGCTGCACGGCGAGGGCAAGTCCGTGGCCGTCCGGGCACTCGCGGAGTCCGAGGGTCTCGACCTCGAGCGCTGCTACGCGTACTCCGACTCCTCGAACGACATCCCGATGCTGTCCCTCGTCGGGCACCCCTGCGCCGTGAACCCCGACGGCCACCTGCGCTCGCACGCCAAGGCCAACGGCTGGCTCGTCCGCGACTACCGCACGGGTCGCAAGGTGGCCGCCGCCAGCCTGAAGGCCGGCGCCGTGGGCGCCGCCGCCTCGGCCACCTACCTCGTCGGCAAGCGGCTCCGCCGCCGCCTCTAGTCCGCCGGGGGTCGGCGGTGCTCGGGCAGGACGCCGAGGCGGTCGTAGTCCTCGTCGGAGAGCCGGGGCAGCGGGTCGTGGTCGCCCGGCGCGAGGGCGGGCAGCAGCATCGCGACGTAGCGGCGGCGCACCGTGGGCGAGGCGACGGGCGAGTTCAGGCCCAGCACGATCATCCGCAGCAGCCAGTAGATGTCGACCGGCTCGAGGTCGGCGCGCAGGACGCCCGTGACCTGGCCGCGGCGGAGCAGATCGACGAAGGGCTCGCCCAGCTCCTCGAGGGCCTCGTCGGTGACGTGGCTGGCGCCGACCTCGCTCAGCACCGGCGCGTAGCGCCCGATGACCTCGACGAAGCGCTCGGCGACCTCGAGCAGGTCGGCGTCCTCGTCCTCGGCGCCGTCGACGAGCGGCATGAGCTCCTCGGCGAAGATCCGACCGAACGCTGCGCTCTCGAGCGCGGCGCGGTTCGGGAAGTGGCGGTAGACCGTGGCGACGCCGACGCCGGCTTCGGTGGCGATTCGCTCCATCGACGGGGAGGCGTCGTCGGCCCAGAGCCGCTGCACGGCGGCGAGGATGCGCTCGGCGTTCTCGCGCGAGTCACGTCGTGACATACGTCTCCTCACCTCCTCTGGCCTCGTTTCACCCCCCATTCTACGATGTGAGAGTCACCTATCACTTCGTGAGGAACACCCGTGTCGACACTCCTGTACCGCTGGGGCAAGTCCGCCTTCGCTCACCCGTTCCGCTTCCTCGGCGCCTGGCTGGTCCTGCTGGCCGTGATCGTCGGCTCGATCGCCGTCAACGCACCGAAGCTCAGCGGCGAGGTGACGATCAACGGCGTCGCCGCGCAGGAGGTGCTGGAGCAGCTCGAGGAGGAGATGCCCGCCGCCGCGGGTGGCGCGGGCCAGATCGTCTACCGCGCCCCGGACGGCGTCAGCTTCTTCGACGAGCAGTCCGCCGGGCTGCTCGCCCAGTCGATGCAGGAGATCTACGGGAACGACACGGTCGTGAACCCGGCCGACCTCGCGGGCTCGGCCGAGGCGCAGGCCGCCGCCCAGCAGGAGATGGCCGCGCAGGTGAAGGCCGCCGAGCAGGCCGCGGCCGCCGCGCGCGCCGGCCAGGAGCTCGACCAGCCGCTGCCCCTCGTCGTGGGCGGTCAGCTCGTCCCGGGAGTGACGATCTCGCCCGACGGCACCGTCGCGATGGCGCAGTTCCAGTTCACGAAGCAGACCACCGACCTGCCCGAGGGCACGATCCACGACGTCCTCGAGGCCGCCGAGGCGCCGGTCGAGGCCGCTGACATCCAGGTGCTCCCCGGCGCCTCCCTGCAGGAGCTGCCCGAGGTCGCGGGCATCGGCGAGGCCGTCGGCATCGTCATCGCCGCGGTCGTGCTGTTCCTCGTCCTCGGCTCGGTCGTCGCGGCCGGCCTGCCCCTGCTGACCGCCATCCTCGGCGTCGGCGTGGGCGTCGGCGGCGCGTACGCGCTCGGCCACTTCTACGAGCTCGGCTCGATGAGCGTCGTCCTGGGCCTCATGCTCGGCCTGGCCGTCGGCATCGACTACGCGCTCTTCATCGTCAACCGCCAGCGCCGCCTCATCATGCGCGAGCGGCTCAGCGCCCACGAGGCCACCGGACGCGCCGTCGGCACCGCCGGCAGCGCCGTGTTCTTCGCCGGCACCACCGTGATCATCGCGCTCGCCGCCCTCGTGGTCATCGGCATCAGCCTGCTCACCACGATGGCGATCATCGCCGCCGCCACGATCGCGGTGGCCGTGCTCGTCGCCCTCACCGCCCTGCCGGCCCTGCTCGGCCTGGTCGGTGAGCGGATCGTGTCGGAGAAGGCCCGCTCGCAGTTCGCCGAGCGCGAGGCCGAGGGCAACGACCACGCCACGGCGCGCCGCTGGGCGACGTTCCTGTCCAAGAACCGCTTCGTCGCCGCGGCCGTCGTCGTGGTCACCACGCTCGTCATCGCCATCCCCGCGCTCGACATGCGACTCGGCCTGCCGTCGAGCGAGAACTACAACGCCGGCTCCGACCAGCGCGAGAGCTACGAGACGGTGAGCGACGCGTTCGGCGAGGGCCTCAACGGCCCGCTGCTCGTGGTGCTGTCGTCGCGCACCGACCAGCCGGTCGACCAGCAGGCCGCCGGCGCGGTCCTGGCCGAGCTCGGCCAGGTGAAGGACGTGGCCTCGGCCAACGCCGCCGGCATGAGCGAGGACGGCCGCACCGTGCTGGTCTCGCTCATCCCCCGCGAGGGCCCGACGGACCCGTCCACCGAGACGCTCGTGCACGAGCTGCGCGACCGCTCGGCCGAGTTCTCGCAGCAGTACGACATCGACCTCGGCGTCACCGGGCAGACGGCCATGGGCATCGACATCGCCGAGAAGATGAGCGAGGTCATGCCGATCTATCTCGCGATCGTCATCGTCCTGTCGCTCATCGTCCTGACGATCGTGTTCCGCTCGATCATCGTGCCGCTCAAGGCCACCGCCGGCTTCCTGCTGACGATCCTGGCCACGCTCGGCGCCACGACCGCCGTGTTCCAGTGGGGCTGGCTGAACAGCCTCTTCGGGCTGGACTCGACGGGCCCGGTGATGGCCCTGCTGCCGATCCTCGTCACGGGCATCGCGTACGGCCTGGCGATGGACTACCAGGTGTTCCTGGTGTCGTCGATGCGCGAGTCGTGGGTGCACGGCCACAGCGGGCGCGAGTCCGTGATCGACGGCTTCAGCCACTCCAGCCGCGTCGTCGTGGCGGCCGCCGTGATCATGACCGCCGTCTTCGCCGGCTTCATCTTCAACGGCGACCCGATGATCAAGCAGATCGGCTTCGCCCTCGCCGTCGCGATCGCGATCGACGCGTTCCTCGTGCGCATGACGCTCGTGCCCGCGCTGATGGCGATGTTCGGCGACCGCGCCTGGCGCCTGCCGAAGTGGCTCGATCGCGCCCTGCCCGACCTCGACATCGAGGGAGACCAGCTGCTCAAGCGCCTCGGCGCCAAGCAGCCCTGACCCGCTCGGCGGTGGCGTGCGTGGGTCGTGTCGTCCCCCGCACGCCACCGCCGGCGATCTTTCTCTCGTCCGGATGTAACGCCGGACGCGAGTCGTGACAGGTCTCGGGTGTCAGCAGTTCTCGGACTGCCCACCACCTGAGGAGATTCACATGACTCACCGCGCTCGCATCGGTGCGCTCGCCGCCGGCCTGGCCCTGGCCCTCGGCCCGCTCGCGGCCCCGGCCGCCCACGCCGATCGCCCGACCACGTCGGAGCCCTGCGCCACCCAGACCACTCAGGTCGAGCGCGCCGAGGCCCAGCTGGCCAAGGTGAACGCCGTGTTCGCCAAGCAGCAGGCGAAGGTCAAGAAGGCGAAGAAGGAAGTCCGCCAGGCCGACACCGCCTCGGAGAAGCGCAAGGCCGTCAAGAAGCTCAAGGTCGCGAAGGATCGCCGCACCAAGGTCGCCAAGACCAAGAAGGCGCAGGTCCAGCGCGTCGCCAAGGCCAAGGCGCGCCTCGCCAAGTGCCTGGCCAACCAGCCCGCCGCCTGAGCGAGGCACAGACTCGCCCGCGTCGCGGGACGAGGGAGGCCGGTCCGCCCCAACCCCCGGGGCGGGCCGGCATCTTCCTGTCAGGGGGTCTCAGCCGCGAGGCGACGCGTCGACCGAGCGCGCCGGGGTGCGGCCGGCGAGCTTGCGCAGGCCCCGATGCCGCGCCACGCGTACGGACACCGCGCTGACGCCCAGGACGTCGGCCGCCGTGGAGAGGTCCATCCCCATCCCGTCGACCAGGCCCACGGCAGCCCGCTCGCGCGGGGGCAGCGAAGCGAGCATCGATCGCAGCCAGTCCTGACCCTCCACCTCGGGCCCGTGGTCGGGGACGACCTCGTGGAGCTCGTCGGTCTCCACCGGCAGGGTGTTGCGTCGCTGCGAGGTCCGGCGCGAGTTCGCGCTGATCCGCCGGGCGATGCCGAACAGCCAGCCGCCGAAGTCGGCGGCGGTGCCCTCGAACTGCGAGACCTTCGTGGCGGCGACGTACCAGGCCTCGCTGGCGACGTCCTCCGGCGACGCGGCGGTGTCTCCGGTGGGCCGGGTCTGCAGCCACGTGACGAGCCGGCCCGCGTGGGCGCGGTAGAGCTCGCGCCACGCGTCGGGCTCGCCGCACTTGGCGGCCTTGATGACGGCGTCGTCAGTCATCGGCGGCCTGCGCGTTCTTGTCCTTCTCGGGCTTGGCCGAGGGCTTCTCGGGCTTCGGCTTGTTGGAGCCGTTGCCGTTGCCGTTGCCGTTGCCGCGCTCTCGAGCCTCCTCGGACGAGCCCCGGTCCGAGGGGTCCTTGTCCTGCCCGCGGTGCTGGCCGTTGTCGCCCTTGTCCTGACTGCGAGTGTCGCCCTGACCGCGGTCCTTGGCCGGGGGCTGGTCGACGGGCGCCGCGGTGTCGTCACCCGGGTCCTTCGGTGCGGGGTCCGACGGCGATCGGTCGGCAGAGTCGGAGACGTCGCCCGCGCCCGATCCACGGTCGGCACCCGCAGGGGTGACGACCTTTCCGGCGGGATCGAGGTCGGCTCCGCCACCCGATGTGGAGCCGCCGTCCTGACGGTCCCGCGGGGGCGGCTCAGTGGGCGTGACGATGACGTCGCGCAGTGGCGAGGGCGGCAGCAGCGGCACGTCGATCGCGCCGACCGCCCAAGCGCCGCCCACCGAGATGACGCTGACGCCGAGGAAGGACCCCACGACGAGGGCCAGCCGCCGACCACGACTGCGCGTGGGTGCCGTCGAGGCGTTGCTGCGCGCCGCCATCGCGAGGCGGAACACGAGGTCGTCGGACGGCTCGAGCGTGGGGGCGTCGAGGCGCAGGTCCGGCCGTCGGTCAGGCATGTCGGCTCCTCGACTCAGATGAAGGGATTGCCACGCTCGACGAGCAGGCTGTAGAGCGTCTGCTGGATGGTCTCGCGGACCTGGTCGGTCACGTTGAACAGCAGCATCGGGTCGTCGGCCGACTCGGGCGCGTAGGCGTCGGTGCGTACCGGCTCGCCGAACTCGATGATCCACTTGCTCGGCAGCGGGATCAGGCCGAGCGGCCCGAACAGCGGGAAGAACGGCGTGATGGGGATGTACGGCACCCCGAGCAGCCGCGCGAGCGACGGGATGTTGCCCACGAGCGGGTAGATCTCCTCGGCGCCCACGATCGAGACCGGCACGATCGGCACCTGCGCCCGCATCGCGGACGACACGAAGCCACCACGTCCGAACCGCTGGAGCTTGTAGCGCTCGCTGAACGGCTTGCCGATGCCCTTGAACCCCTCGGGCCACACCGCGGCGAGCTCGCCGGAGGTCAGCAGCCGCTCGGCGTCCTCGGCGCAGGCGAGCGTGGCGCCCATCTTGCGCGCGACCTGGCCGACGTAGGGCAGCCGGAAGACGAGGTCGGCGCCGAGCGGGCGGATCGGGCGACCGGTGTGCTTGCGCACGGCGTAGCCCGTGATGAGGCCGTCGACCGGGACGGTGCCGGAGTGGTTGGCCACCAGCAGCGCGCCGCCGTCGGTGGGGATGTTCTCGACGCCGCGCACCTCGAGCCGGAACCAGCTCTCGGCCAGCGGCTCGACGAGGTGCGACAGCAGGTCGAGCACCTCGGGGTCGAGGCCGAACTCGTCGACCTCGTAGGAGCCGGAGAGGCGGCGACGCAGGCTGCCGACGATCTCGAGCACCTTGACCTGCCAGTCCGTGCCCATGAGCCGGCGGGCGCCCTCGGCGAAGGCGGCGGCGACGTCCTCGGGGTCGATGTCGGCGGTGGCCTCGCGCGGCGCCTCCTGGCGGTGGTCCTGCCCCTCGTCCTCGGGCACCGCGCGCAGGTGACGCTCGCGGGTGCGTCCGGTGGTGGGCTGCTCGGGCTCGACCGGCGGCGGCGTGGCCTTCTTCGGTGCCGCCTTCTTGGCGGAGGCGGCCTTCGTCGTGGTGGTCTTCGCGGCGGCCTTCTTGGCCGCCGTCCTCTTCGCGGCGGTCTTCTTCGCGGTCCGGGGCGCGTCCTGCTTCGGCGCGGCCGAGCGGGCCGAGGCGGAGGTCGCGGCGTCGGCCTGGGCGGCCGAGGTGGGCTTGGTGCCCGAGGTCTTCGCGGCCTTCTTCGCGGCGGACTTGCCGGTGGCCTTCTTGGCCGCCGGACCGGCGAGCGAGCGCGCGGCTCGCGACGGGGACGTGGAGCCATTGCCCCGTCCCGGCCGGCCGGAGGTGCCGATGCCCTTCAGGTCGTCCTTCATCCGGTGATCCCCCATGCGTGCAGCAGGCCCGGGCGCGCCGTCTCGGCGTACCACTCGAAGGTCTCGCGGGTCGTGTGCCGGGGACGGTAGCCGAAGATCTCGTGCAGCGCCGTGGTGTCGAGCACCCGGCCGTACGTGAGCAGGCGGTGCACGCCCGGCGACACGTCGGATCCCATGTAGTGCACCATTCGGCGCAGCACCGAGCCGAAGCCCAGCGGCAGCAGCGGGAGCGTGGGCTTGCCCATGATCCGGGCGGCCTGGCTGAGCATGAGGATCCCGTCGCCGGCCACGTTGAAGGTGCCGGGGTGGTCCTCGTGCGCGGCCATCGCGATGACCTCGAGGGCGTCCTGCGGGTGCAGCAGCTGCAGGCGCGCGTCGAAGCCCATCGGCACCGGCAGGACCGGGTTGGAGAAGTACGTCCCGAGCACGGTCGGGAAATGCGGCGACAGCCACTGCGCCATGCGCAGGGTGGTCACGCAGACGTCGGGACGGCGGCGCGCGAAGCCGCGCGTGTAGCCCTCGACCTCGACGATGTCCTTGGCGAACCCGGACTTGGTGCCTCCGCGCGCCGTCGCGGACTCGGTGAACACCGCGGGGTCGCGCGGGGACGCGCCGTACACAGCCGCACTGCTGGCCAGGACGACGCGCTTGACCGTCTCGGAGCGCTGACAGGCGGCGAGCACCTGCATCGTGCCGATGACGTTGATCTCCTTGGTGGCGCTGCCGCCCGCGCGTGAGCGCATCGGCGCCAGGTCCGCGTGGACGACGGTGTCGACGTCCTCGACGGCGAGCACCTTGGAGATGACGGGCGTGCGGATGTCCGCACGCACGAACTTGACTGACCCGAGATCGTCGGTGGGCAGGGTCGTGTCGACGGCGACGACCCTGACATCCTCCGCTTCAGCGATGCGCCGGGCGGCCTGAGCCACGCCCGGCGTGGCCGCGCCCGTGACGAGGACGACCCCGGCCATCGGTCACTTGCCCAGACGGCGGCGCTGCACTCGCGTGCGCTTGAGCATCTTGCGGTGCTTCTTCTTCGACATCCGCTTGCGGCGCTTCTTGATGACAGAACCCACGACTCACCTCGATCTGATCTTTCACACAGGACAGACCAACACTAGGCGATCGCACCCCGTCGGCGCACACGCGGTGGGCGCTCGGGGGCGAAGTCCTGTCGGTCCGCCCCCCACGGACCCCAGGTTGCGTCAGCCGGCTTGGTAGAACGACTTCTGCAGCAGCTCCTCGACCGCGTGCTCGGGCACGCGGAAGGAGCGACCGACACGCACGGCCTCGAGCTCACCCGAGTGCACGAGTCGGTACACCGTCATCTTCGAGACACGGATCTGGTCCGCGACCTCGGCGACGGTCATGAAGCGGGTTCCCTCAGTCATCTCACACCATCCTCCCAGGGCACGCGCGCTCTCCGGCTTCCCCACCGGAGAGTGAGCGCGCGTGCTTGATGGAAGCGTAGTGGCACGTGAGTCACCTGTGAACGGAAAACTTGAAACTCTCAGGAAACTCACGTACCTTCGGCCGCCGCAGCCGTCCTTGTGTACCGCGGCCGTACCGCGAAACTCGTGGTTTCACCGGGAATTTCAGTCAGTACGACGGGTCGAGGCCGTTCAGCGGAAAACTCTCGGTGCGCGTCGCCTGGATCGACCGGTCGAGCCACGACGCGGGGTCGTAGCCGTCCTCCCAGCGGCGGTAGAGGGCCCGGCGACCATCGGTCATCCGCGTCGGGGCGGGCTGGCCGCGCAGCTGCTCCACGGCCCGGCGCCAGGCCTCGGGCGTCTCGGTCTCGGGCGGCAGCGGGTTGCCGCTGACGATCGACAGCAGGTGTCCCCAGGCGCGCGGCACGACGTCGACCACGGCGTAGCCGCCGCCACCGGTGGCCAGCCAGCGCCCGCCGGTGAGCTCCTCGGCGAGGTCGCGGACGGCGAGGTACGAGGCGCGCTGGCCGTCGATGCTCAGCATGAGGTTGGTCAGCGGGTCGTCCATGTGGGAGTCGCAGCCGTGCTGGCTGACGATGACCTCCGGCGCGAACTCGCGCACGATCGGCGGCACCACCGCGTGGAACGCGCGCAGCCAGCCCGCGTCGGACGTGCCGGGCGGCAGCGGGACGTTGACCGCCGAGCCCTCGGCGCCCTCGGCGCCCACCTCGGTGGAGTAGCCCGTGCCAGGGAAGAGGGTCTGCGGGGACTCGTGCAGGGAGATCGTCAGGACCCGCGGGTCGTGGTAGAAGATCGCCTGCACGCCGTCGCCGTGATGGGCGTCGACGTCGATGTAGACGATCTTCTTCGCACCGTGGTCGAGCATCCACTGGATGCCCATCGCCACGTCGTTGTAGACGCAGAAGCCGCTCGCCCGTCCGGGCATCGCATGGTGCAGGCCGCCGCTGACGTTGATCGCCCGCTTGCGCTCACCGGTCCAGACCAGGCGCGCGGCCTCGAGGCTGGCCCCGGCGATGAGCGCGCTGGCGTCGTGCATCCCGCGGAACACGGGGTTGTCCTCGGTGCCGAGACCGTGTGCGGGGTCGGAGTGCGTGGGGTGCTTGCTCAGGTTGACGACGCGCTCGACGTAGTCGGGCGTGTGGACGCTCAGCAGCTCGCTCTCGGTGGCGGGACGGGCGCCGACGACGTCGAGGTCCTCCAGGACGCCCAGCTCCTCGGCGAGCGCCATCGTCAGCTTCACGCGGACGGGCGCCATCGGGTGCGACGGCCCGAAGTCGTAGTCGGTGAGGTGCTCGTCGAACACCACCGCGGCGCGATCGTCCATGTCGTCAGCCTAGTTCCGCGGAGCGGGCGATCGCGGCCAGAACGCCAGCGCGGATCCCCTCGCCGACGCCGTGCTGGTCGAACGTGGTGATCGCCGCGTGGGTGGTGCCGTTCGGGGAGGTGACGCGGCGGCGCAGCTCCTCGGGCGACTCGTCCGAGCCGGCCAGCAGCTCGGAGGCCCCGACGAGGGTCTGCACGGTCAGCGCGCGCGCCGCCTCGGGGTCGAGGCCGCCCTCGATGCCCGCGGCGATCATGTGCTCGGCGAGGTGGAACAGGTAGGCCGGGCCGGAGCCCGAGACGGCCGTGACGGCGTCCTGGTGCGACTCGTCCACCACGACGACCTCGCCGCCGGAGCGGAGGAGGTCGACGACCGCGTCGAGCCTCTCGACGGGGACGCGGCTGCCGGGCGAGACGCCGAACATGCCGCGGCCGATGACGGCGGGCGTGTTCGGCATCGCACGGACCACGGCGACGCCCTCGGGCAGCGCGGCCTCGATCGTGGCGGTGCGGACTCCGGCGGCCAGCGAGACCACGGTGGCGCCGTCCCCGGCCACCGCCGAGATCTCGGGCAGGACCGAGGCCACGTCCTGCGGCTTCACGACCAGCAGGATCATCTCGGCCCCGGCGACCGCGGCGACGTCGTCCGACGTCTCGTGGCCCCGGGCCTCCAGCTCGGCACGACGCTCGGCGCTGCGCTCCACGACGACGATGTCGTCCCGGCCCGCGCGGGCCATCGCCTCGGCCAGCGTGCCTCCCATGACACCGCCACCGATGACCGCGATCCTCATGGGACCGAGGGTAGTTGGCGGTGGGCCCGGCCCGGCCAGCGGGCGTGACGGGCGTCTCTCAGGCGTCGATGCCGAGGACCGCGAGGGCCTCGTCCACGGACTGCACGATCGTGAACAGCTCCTCGTCGCGCGGACCGATGAAGCCCTCGGCCGCGCCGTGCGACACGATCTCGCGCAGCGGGCCGTAGTAGCCCTCGGTGTCGACCACGACGATCGGCTTGTCGTGGAAGCCGAGCTGGCGCCACGTGAGGATCTCGAAGAACTCCTCGTAGGTTCCGAGCCCGCCGGGCAGGACGACGAACGCGTCGGAGAGCTCGTGCATGAGGGCCTTGCGCTCGTGCATCGTCTCCACGACGTGCATGTCCGGGTCCTCGGTACGGCCGCCCTCGCGCTCCAGCAGCGACTGCGGGATGACCCCGACGACGCGGCCGCCGTGCTCGCGGGCGGCGCGGGAGGCCGCGCCCATGATGCCGATGCCGCCGCCGCCGAACACCAGGTCCACGCCCGCGCGGGCCAGGGCGGTGCCGATCTGCTCGGCGGCCCGGAGGTACTCGGGCCGGGCCCCGTCGCGGGCGCCGCAGAACACGCAGACGGCGTCGATGCTGGTCTCGCTCATGGCACTCACGGTGCCAGTCTGGGGCGAACGCCCGGCGACGGCCCGGCAACCGCGCGACGACGGCGCGCCGCCTGCGCCTATCGTGGCCCGGTGCGCATCGACCCCTTCGTCGTGATGATCCTCGGCCTGGCCGGCCTCGGGATCGTGCTGCCGGCGCAGGGCGAGGTGCTCGAGGTCGTCAACGTGCTCGTGCAGGTCGGCATCGTCGCGCTGTTCTTCCTCTACGGCGCGCGGCTGTCGACGGCCGAGGTCGTGCACGGGTTGACCGCGTGGCGGGTCCACGTCCTGATCGTCGCGGTCACGTTCGTCGTCTTCCCGCTGCTGGGCCTGGCGCTGTCGCCGCTGGCGCCCTCGGTGATCTCGCAGCAGCTGCTGACCGCGCTCGTGTTCCTGTGCCTGGTCCCCTCGACCGTCCAGTCGTCGGTGGCGTTCACGTCGATCGCCGGCGGCGACCGCGCGATCGCCGTCGTCGCGGCCTCGACCTCCAGCCTGCTCGGCGTGTTCCTCACGCCCCTGCTGGTGGCCCTGCTCCTCGGTGGCGACGTCACGGTGGACGCGGAGGCGATCCTGCGCATCGTCGGCCTGCTCCTGCTGCCGTTCCTCGCGGGCCAGGTGGCGCGGCGCTGGCTGCGACCGTGGCTCGTGCGGCACGACGTGGGACTGCGCCGCTTCGACCGGTCCACCGTGCTGCTGGTGGTCTACGCCGGCTTCAGCCGCGGCACGAACGCCGACGTGTGGGACGTCCTGGACTGGGGCGACGGCGCCGTCGTCGCCGGGGTCTGCGCGGGCCTGCTCGCCGTCTCGTCGCTCGTGTGCTGGCTGGCGGGGCGCCGGTTCGGCCGCGGGGCGCAGGTGGCGATCTACTTCTGCGGCACGAACAAGTCGCTCGCCGCGGGCCTGCCGATGGCCAGCGTGCTGTTCTCGGCCACCACGTTCCCGCTCATGATCCTGCCGCTGATGGTCTACCACCAGCTCCAGCTCGTGGTCGGCTCGATCGTCGCCACCAGACTGTCGGGGCACGGTCGTAGCGTGCAGCCATGACTGTCACACCCGCGATGATCACGTGCGACACGACCGACGCCCTGGCGTTGGCCACCTGGTGGGCCGAGCAGACCGGCGGCACCATCACCGAGGAGAACGACGGCTGGTACGTCATCGTCTCGGTCCCCGACAGCCCCACGCTGGCGTTCCAGAAGGTCGAGGACCCCACGCCGGGCAAGAACCGGCTGCACCTCGACGTGCTCGCGGACGACCTCGATGCCGAGGTCGCGCGGCTGCGCGAGGCCGGCGCGGGGCTCGTGGCCGAGCGCGGCGACGCGAGCTTCCGGTGGGTCACGCTGACCGATCCCGCCGGTAACGAGTTCTGCGTCGCGCAGCGGTCCTGAGCCGGCTCAGACCGGCGTCGGCGCGAGGTGCAGGCGTGCGTACGCCAGTGCCTCCAGCAGGTCCGCATCGCGGTCGTCCGCCTTGCGGGTGTTGACCTCCACCACGACGTGGCCCGTGAAGCCGCGGTCGGCGAGGTGGCCCAGCAGGCGGTCGCAGCCCTGCGTGCCGCGGCCCGGGATGAGGTGCTCGTCCTTGATCGAGCCCGACCCGTCGGCGAGGTGGATGTGCCGCAGCCGGTCGCCGAGGTCGTCGATCAGCTGCATCGAGTCGATCCGCGAGGTGGCGCTGTGCGAGAAGTCCACCGTGACGTTCTCGTACTCGAACGGCACCGGGTCCCAGCCGGGCGCGTAGGCCTGGAACTCACGCTTGCCCGAGCGCCACGGATACATGTTCTCCACGGCGAAGGCCACGTCGTACTCGTCCTCGAGCCGGGCGATGCCCTCGACGAAGCCGCGCGCGTACTCGCGCTGCCACCGGAACGGCGGATGCACCACCACGGTGTCGGCGCCCACGTCGAGCGCCATCTCGGCGCTGCGGTGGATCTTGCCCCACGGGTCGGTGCCCCACACGCGCTGCGTCACCAGCAGGCACGGCGCGTGGATCGAGACGACCGGGATGTCGTGCGCCTGGGCCAGCGCCTTGATCGCGGTGGTGTCGGCACTGACCTCGTCGAGGCCCACCATGACCTCGACACCGTCGTAGCCCAGGCGCGCCGCGGTCGCGAAGCCCGCCGCCGTGCCGTCGGGATAGACCGACGACGTCGACAGCGAGACCCTCGGCTGGCTCACACTCACGCCTTCCAGACTAGGGCGGCACTGGTCACAGGTGGTCCAGGTACTCGATCAGCACGCCCTCGCGCAGGGCCCACGGGCAGATCTGGAGCTCGTCGACGCCGAACAGCTCCATGGTGGCCTCGGCGACCACGGCACCCGCGCGCATCTGGTGCGCGCGCATCGCCGAGACGCCCGGCATCGCGGCGATCTGCTCATCGGTGGCGACCCGCAGCTCCTGGCCCAGGCTCACGAGATCGCGGTGCTTGAGCGTGCGCCGGACGTAGGGCCCCTCCCCCGACGGCGCGGCGCCGCACATGCGCGCCAGCGAGCGGAAGGTCTTGCTGGTGGCCACGGCGCGGTCGAAGGGACCGCCGCGCAGCAGCGGGCCGGCGACGGCGCCGATCTCCCGGCGCACCTCGCGGCGCAGGTCGTCGTGGTCCATCCCGCGGTCGAGCCACTCGCGGGTGAGCCGGCCGGCGCCCAGCGGCAGCGACGTGGCGGTCTCGGGCTCCTCGTCGGCACCGACGGCCAGCTCGAGCGAGCCGCCGCCGATGTCGAACACGCCGAGGCGGCCCGACGACCAGCCGAACCAGCGGCGCACCGCCAGGAAGGTCAGCCGCGCCTCGTCCTCGCCGGGCAGGATCTGCAGCTGCGTCCCACTGGCCTCGGCGACCCGCGCGATCACCTCGTCGGCGTTGCCCGCGTCGCGCACGGCGGAGGTCGCGAACGCCAGCACGCGCTCGGCGCCCTTGTCCTCGGCCTGCGAGGCGGCCTCGGTCACGTACTTCACGAGTCGGTCGGTGCCTTCTGCCGTGAGATGGCCGCCGGCGTCGAGGTTCTCGGCGAGGCGCAGTGGCTCGCTGAACGAGTGGGCCGGGATCGGCGGTCCGCCACGGAACGCGTCGACGATGAGCAGGTGCCCGGTGTTGGAACCGATGTCGAGGACGCCGATGCGCATGGGCCTCAGTGTGACATCGCTGCGGCGGGCTGCGCAGGCGAGCGCGGCGGCTCGAACACTCCGGTGCGCGCGATCTCGCGGTAGAGCACGGGCGCGAGCGTGGCCGCGTAGGACGCCGAGACGTGGTTGTAGTCGCGGTAGACGTTGACCCCGCCGATCACCGCGGGGCACACGTCGTCGTGGCAGAACAGCGGCTCGGTGTCGACGAAGTGGGCGCCGTCGACCTGCTCGGCCGCGGGGCCGAACGGGTCGAACTCGGGCACGACGTCGTCGAGCGGGACGTCGCACTGCGACCAGTCCGTGGAGCCGAGGGCGGCGAGGCAGTCGACGGTGTCGTCCGGCATCCGCGGGTTGTCGCGCAGCGCCACGATCGGCACGCCGGCGCGCGTGACGGGCTCCCACGCCTCGACGTGGCTGGCCACCTGGCGGCCCTTCGGGCCCTTCATGCGGCCGTTGTACGAGGTGGTCACGACGACGTCGTAATCGGTCGCGTGCTCGTCCAGCCAGTCGGCGAGCTTGCCGCGCCACTCGTCGCACAGCGGACCACGCTGGGTGTCCTTGCGGTCGACGACCGGCAGGGTGCTCCAGCCACAGCTGGCCTTCGCCGCGGCGTCCACCGAGACGACGCCCTGCTCCGCGAGACGTCGGAAGGCGCCGAACAGCACGCGGGCGTGCGAGTCGCCCAGCACGAGGATCTTCGGGGCGTCCTCGGCCAGCTTCGCGCCGGGGGCCAGGTCGCAGATGTTGAGGTTGGCGTCGCCCGGATCGGACCAGCACTCGAGGTAGGCCACGAAGTCCCGACCGGCGCGGCTGACGTCGGGCCGGATCACGCCGTCCAGGTCAGGGTTCGCGCACGACTCCCCGTCGGTCAGGGCCGCCATCGTCATCGCGCCGAAGCAGTCCGGCTCGTCGGCGGTCATGAGCGCCTCGACCCGCGAGACGTCGCTCTCGATGGCCTCGACCCGGTCCGTCCCGGGCACCGTGACGAGGAACGCCGCCAGCACCGCGGCGGCGGCGACCGTGACCCACAGGCCACCGTGGTCGACGAGTGCGCGCAGGCCCGCGACGAGCGCCACCGTGACGACCGCGGCCAGGCCGACGAGCAGGAGGAGCTCCGCCCGGTCGCGCAATCCGATCTCACGGCCGGCGATCTCGGGGGCGAATCGCAGGGCGGGGCCGGCCCAGCAGAGACCGGCCCAGGCGATCGCGGCGAGCCAGCCGGACAGCCGCGGGCCGAGCCACGTGGCGGGCGAACCGTGAGCGGGTCCCGACGCGGCCAGGAGGACGCCGGCCATGGCGCCGACCACGGTCAGCAGGAGGTCTCCGGACGCGAGCACGGCGACCGCTCCGACGCCGAGCCCCGTGCCCCACGCGATGAGCGCCATCGGGCCCCCGAGCGCCGCGTCGCCCGCCCGCGACAGGGCGAGCGCCACGAGGACGCCGAGGCCCACGGGCCAGAACCGGGCGCCGAGGTGCAGCGCCGGGTCGAACGCCCACCAGACGAAGGAGGCGGCGGACAGGACCAGGACGATGAGGCTCAGCCCGCTGGCGAGCCGGTCGGCGACGAGGCGCAGGACCAGCACGACGACGGCGGACTGCACGAGCAGCGAGACGAGCCAGAAGGTGGCCACGGGCGAGTCGGCGGCGACGGTGCGCACGTTGGTGAGTGCGAGCGCGGCGTCGCGGACGTCGTGCAGGAGTGGCGCCCAGTCACGGACGTCCATCCAGCGCTGCACGGCCAGGCCGGTGGCGACGAGCACGAGCAGGGGCGGCACGAGGAGCCGCAGGCCGGTGCCGATCACCGTGGCGAGGGGACGGTCGCGCTCGACGAGCAGGACCTGGGCGAACAGCGCGCCGGCCACGACCAGGAGGACCTCGACCGCGACGTCGGCCCCGGGAAGGCGTCCGGGCCAGTACACGCCGAGCACGAAGAGGGCCGCCGCGGCGGCCGCGATCGTGCACCACGCGGTGGTGAGTCGTCCCCCGGTCACGTTCGTCAACCCTACGTGGCCGGTCCACGTGACCTACCCTGACTCCGTGCCCGAGGTCGACCTGGGATTCCCCCGCTCGTTCGTGGAGTTCGCGAACCCCGACGACGCCACCGAGGTCTTCCGCTGCGACCTCACGTGGCTCACGTCGCGCTGGACCTGCATCTTCGGCGCGGGGTGCGCGGGCATCTACGCCTCCGCGCCCGACTCGGGCTGCTGCACCCTGGGCGCGCACTTCAGCGACGAGGACGACCACGCCCGCGTCGCCGGGTTCGTCGAGCAGCTCGACCCCACCGAGTGGGAGCTGCACGACCTCGGCCGCGCCGAGGGCTGGACCGAGCGCGACGCCGACGGCGAGCTCAAGACGCGGGTCGCGGACGGCGCCTGCATCTTCCACAACTCGCGCGACTTCCGCGGCGGCTACGGCTGCGCCCTGCACGCCCACGCCCTCGCCACGGGGCTCGAGCCGCACACCACGAAGCCCGACGTGTGCTGGCAGCTGCCGCTGCGCCGCGAGTTCCGCGAGGTCGACCCCGGCGACGGCTCGCACTACACCGAGGTCAGCATCGGCGAGTACACCCGCACGGGCTGGGGCCCGGGTGGTGCCGATCTCGACTGGTACTGCTCGTCGAACACCGAGGCGCACGTCGCGCCCGAGCCCGTCTACCTCGGCAGCCGCGCCGAGCTGACGGCACTCATGGGCGAGGCCGGCTACGCCGAGCTGGTGGGTCACTGTGAGCGCTTCGTCGCCGCGGGTCGCCCGGTGCCGCACCCCGCCGACCCAAGGTGACCCTGACTGAGACGGCGATCACGTGACGGGCAACAATGCCGTATGCACCTCGATCATCTGTCGTTCGCCGTCGGACCCGCGGGCCTCATCGCGACCACGACCGAGCTGAGCGAGAAGTTCGGCGCCGTGTTCCAGGCGGGTGGCATCCACCCCCGCTTCGGCACCAACAACATGATCCTGCCGCTGAGGAACCACCAGTACCTAGAGGTCGTCGAGGCGCTCGAGCACCCCGCGTCGGACAAGGCTCCGTTCGGCCAGGCCGTGCGCGCCCGCTCCGAGCTCGGCGGCGGCTGGCTCGGCTGGTGCGTCTCGGTCGAGGACATCACCCCGGTGGAGCACCGCATCGGCCGTCACGCCGTGCCGGGCAACCGTCACCGTCCCGACGGCCTCAACCTCACGTGGAAGCAGATCGGCGTCCACGGCATGCGCGCCGATCCGCAGCTGCCGTTCGTCATCTCGTGGGACATCCCCGAGGACGAGCACCCCTCGCAGATGGCGGAGTCCGAGGTCACGCTGACGGCCCTGGAGATCGCCGGCAGCCCCGAGCGGCTGGCCGACTGGCTCGGCGAGCCCGCCGTCGGCGCGCTCGAGCAGATCGAGGTCCGCTGGGTCGCCCCGAACGGCGCGCCGGGCATCCTCGCCGCCGAGTTCGACACCCCGAACGGCATCGTCCGGGTCTGATCGCCGCGGGGTCGCCGGCTTGTCGGTGGCCCCTCCTACGCTGTCTTCCATGCCGCCCAAGACCGCGTCCGCCTTCGCCTGCTCCGAGTGCGGCTGGACCACCGCGAAGTGGGTCGGCCGCTGTGGTGAGTGCCATGCGTGGGGCACCGTCGACGTCGCCGGCGGCAGCTCGCGCACCGGCCGCACCAGCGCCGGACCGGTCTCCAGCCCCGCCGTCCCGATCGCCGAGGTCACCGCCACCGAGGCGGCCGCGATGGGCTCGGGCATCCCCGAGCTCGACCGCGTGCTCGGCGGTGGCGTCGTCCCCGGCGCGGTCATGCTGATGGCGGGCGAGCCGGGCGTCGGCAAGTCCACGCTGCTGCTCGAGGTCGCGGCCCGCTGGGCGCGCGCCGGGCGCCGCACCCTCTACGTCTCGGGCGAGGAGTCCGCGGCCCAGGTGCGCCTGCGGGCCGAGCGCACGGGGGCCTTGGCCGACGAGCTGTTCCTCGCCGCCGAGACCGACCTCGGCGGTCTGCTCACGCACATCGACGCGGTCAAGCCCAGCCTGCTGATCGTCGACTCGGTCCAGACCATCGGGTCGGCGTCGGTCGACGGCGTGCCCGGCGGCGTCACCCAGGTGCGCGAGGTCGCCGCCACGGTCATCGGCCGCGCGAAGGCCGAGGGCATCGCCACGCTGCTGGTCGGCCACGTCACGAAGGACGGATCGGTCGCCGGACCGCGCGTGCTCGAGCACCTCGTCGACGTCGTGCTGCAGTTCGAGGGCGACCGCACCAGCCGGCTGCGCCTGCTGCGCGCCACCAAGAACCGCTTCGGCCCGGTCGACGAGATCGGCTGCTTCGACCTCGTCGACGCCGGCATCGTCGAGGTGCCCGACCCCACAGGCCTGTTCGTGTCCCGCCACGAGTCGCCGGTCGCGGGCACGTGCGTCACCGTCACGATGGAGGGCCGCCGGCCGCTGCTGGCCGAGGTGCAGGCGCTCACGGTCGCGGCCACCACGCCGTCGCCGCGGCGCTCGTCCAGCGGCCTGGACTCCTCGCGCGTCTCGATGCTGCTCGCGGTGCTGAGCAAGACGGGCGTCTCGCTGGGCAACCAGGACGTCTACACCGCCTCGGTCGGCGGTGCCCGACTGCACGAGCCGGCCGTCGACCTCGCGGTCGCGCTGGCCGTGATCTCGGCCGCCGGGGGCTCGCCGCTGCCCGGCGGACTCGTCGCGATCGGCGAGGTCGGACTGGCCGGCGAGGTCCGGCCCGTACGCGGGCTCGAGGCCCGCCTGCGCGAGGCCGCGCGCATCGGCTTCACCCACGCGATCGTCCCCACCGGCACCGAGAGCCTCGACCGGGTCGGCCTGAAGGTGCTGCGAACCGGAGATCTCGCCGCTGCGCTCCGGGCGCTGCCCTAGGATGAGGCCGACCACTACGTGAGCGAGAGCGAGAGACGTCGTGCCGGCTTCCGACCTGCGGGCGACCCTGAGCTCCGTCGCGCCCGGAACGGCGCTGCGTGAGGGTCTGGAGCGCATCATGCGAGGGCGCACCGGCGCCCTGATCGTGATCGGTCAGGACCGCGTGGTCGACTCGATCTCCACGGGCGGCTTCGCCCTCGACGTCCCGTTCACCGCCACCGGCGTCCGCGAGCTGGCGAAGATGGACGGCGCGATCATCCTCGACTCCTCGGCCACCCGGATCATGCGCGCCGCCGTGCACCTCATGCCCGACCCGTCGATCCCGACCACCGAGTCCGGCACCCGCCACCGCACCGCCGAGCGCGTGGCCCGCCAGACCGGCGTCCCGGTCATCTCGGTCTCGGCGTCGATGCACACGATCGCGCTCTACCAGGACGACCAGCGCTACGTGCTGGAGGAGCCCACCGTCGTCGTCAGCCGGGCGAACCAGGCGCTCCAGACGCTCGAGCGCTACCGCACGCGCCTCGACGAGGTCTCCGACGCGCTGTCGGCCCTCGAGGTCGAGGACCTCGTCACCGTCCGCGACGTCACCGCCGTCGCCCAGCGCCTCGAGATGGTGCGCCGCATCTCCGACGAGATCGAGATGTACGTGCTCGAGCTCGGCTCCGACGGCCGTTTGCTCTCGCTCCAGCTGAACGAGCTCGTGGGCGGCGTCGACGCCGAGCGCACGCTCGTGGTCCGCGACTACCTGCCGCCGGGCTCGGACGAGCAGGCCGCGAAGGTTCTCGACGCGCTGGCCGAGCTGGAGTCCCAGGAGGTCCTCGACCTCGGCATCGTCGCCTCGGCGCTGCACATCGGCGACGGCAACTCGCTCGATGCCTCGGTGTCGCCGCACGGCTACCGGCTGCTGGCGCGCATCCCGCGCCTGCCCGGCTCGGTGGTGGAGCGCCTCATCACGCACTTCGGCACGCTCCAGCGCCTGCTGGGCGCCAGCCTCGACGACCTGCAGGCCGTGGAGGGCGTGGGCGACCTGCGCGCCCGCGGCGTCCGCGACGGCCTCTCGCGCCTCGCCGAGTCCAGCATCCTCGAGCGCTACGTCTGACGCTCAGTCGTTGCCGGCGGTCGAGCTGGCGGTCGGCCGCGCCGGTGTCGGCTGCGACGCCGGCTTCTTCGTGGGCGCCGTCGTGGGTTGGGTGGTGGCCTTGGTCTCGGGTGTCTCGGGCATCTCGGGAGCGCGCCGCGCGAGCTTGAACGTGACCTCGCCGGGCTCGCCGCCGTACGTGCCGATCTTGAGCGTGTAGGTGCCCGGGGGCGCGAAGCCCTCGCTGGTGCCGCAGCCCGCGCCGGAGCCGCGGCCGGTCCACTCGACCGACGTGACCGTGCTCCAGCCGGCCGGGATCGCGACGGCCTCGTCGAAGAATGCTGCCCGGCAGACCGAGGAGTCGTAGATGGGCGCGCGCTCGGTGTCGACCACGGCGAGCAGCTCGCTCGCGCTGGGGCGGAAGGTGCAGGCGGCGCCGTCGAGCGCGGTCAGCATGAGGTCCATCCGGACCGGACCGCCGGCGAACTGACCGGTCGGCACGGAGGGGACGATGCGCACGTTGTCGGGCTCGCACAGGGCCGCATCGGTCTCGATCGCGACGGAGACCTGGTCGGCGGGCGGCGCGGTGGTGGGCGGGCTGCTGGGAGTGGTCGGGGTGGGCGTGGGCTGCGTGGCGGCGGCCGGCTTCGGCTCGTCGTCGCCCATCAGCTCGACGACCTTCACGACGCCCCAGGCGAGCGCGAGCAGGGCTGCCAGCACGAGGAGCCGACGACGCCAGAAGACGTCGCGTCCGACCGACCTGTTGCTCACCGCACCACGTTATCCGTCCGCCCCGGCGTGAAAGGATCGACGCGCCATGCCTGCCACCACTCCCCCGCCCCGCGAGCTGCACGAGCGCATCATCGACTGGTTCGGCGTCCATCGACGGAGCCTGCCGTGGCGCGACGACCCGGCGCCGTGGCGCGTCATGGTCTCCGAGCTCATGCTCCAGCAGACGCCCGTCGTGCGGGTGCTGCCGGTGTTCGAGGCGTGGATGGAGCGCTGGCCGACCCCGGCGGATCTCGCGGCCGAGCCCTCGGGCGAGGCGGTGCGCGCCTGGGGTCGCTTGGGGTACCCGCGGCGCGCGCTGCGCCTGCACGCCGCCGCCACCGCGATCGTCGCCGACCACGGCGGCGAGGTGCCGAGCACGTATGAAGAGCTGCTGACCCTGCCGGGCGTCGGCGACTACACGGCGGCCGCGATCGCCTCGTTCGCGTACGGGCGGCGGGCGGTCGTCCTCGACACGAACGTGCGGCGGGTGTTCGCCCGGGTGGTCGAGGGCGTGCAGTACCCGGCGCCCACGGTGCGGCGGGCCGAGCGCGACCTCGCGACCTCGCTGCTGCCCGACGACGAGGACCGGGCTGCCGCCTGGGCCGCGGCGACGATGGAGCTCGGCGCGCTGGTGTGCACCGCGCGCTCGCCCCGCTGCGAGGCCTGCCCGGTCGCCGACCTGTGTCGCTGGCGCGCGGCCGGCTACCCCGAGCACGACGGACCGCCGCGACGCGGCCAGGCCTGGCACGGCACCGACCGCCAGTGCCGCGGCGCCCTGATGGCCGTGGTCCGCGACGCCGACGGTCCGGTGGCACCCGAGGTCGTCGCCGCCTCCTGGTCGGACGCCGCCCAGCGCGAGCGCTGCCTCGACTCCCTCCTCGACGACGGGCTCCTCGACCTCACCCCCGACGGCCGCCTCACCCTCCCCGGCTGACCCCGGCCCGCCCGCCTGCCCCGGCCCGCCCGCCTGCCCCGGCCCGCCCGCCTGCCCCTCCGCGAGTGGCGCCACTCGGCGTCGGCGGTCGACCGGAGGCCGCAGCTACGGGGCGGAGGCCTCGATGGCGCGGACGAGGATCTCGCGCAGCACGTCCTGCTTGCGGACGTTGTACTCCATGACGTGCCCACCGCCGGCGGAGGCGGCCAGCTTCGCGGCGGCGTAGCGGTCGCGGTCGTCGGGATGGGTGCGCAGCCAGTCACGGAAGATGCGGTGCCGGACGGGCTCGGTCGCCTCCGGCCCGAACACGTGCACGTTGGCCCGGGGGTCCGCGCACCGCAGCAGTCGGTGCCCCTGCCACCACGGCTCCCGTACCGCGAGCACCAGACCGACGGCCTCGAGCGCAGGCACGTACGCCGCCTCGTCGTCGGGGTCGGGGACGATGACGTCGACGTCCACGATCGGCTTCGCGGGCAGCCCCGGCACCGAGGTCGAGCCGACGTGCTCCACCACCACCGACGGACCGAGCGCCCCGGCGATCTGCGCACGCAGCGCCTCGAAGTCGCTCGCCCACCGCGGATCCGGCTCGGCGATCGTCAGGTCGGTCCCGGGCCCGAACCCCTCGACCCACGGACTCGCCCCGGCCGGCGCCGGCGCCTCGCTGAAGTCCAGCAGCCTCTCGCGGTCCACCCACCGACCGTAGCCGCTCACTTCACGAGGTTTTCTGTCACTTCGCGAGGTTCGCGAACCTCGTGAAGTGACAGTTTCCCCGGTTAACCGGGGAAACTTCCATCCCCGCGCACGACGAAGGGCCCGGGTCAGGTGACCCGGGCCCTTCGTTCAGGCGGTGCTCAGTCGTCGGAGCTCGCGCCGGCCTCGACGGCCGGCGGGACCTCGGGCAGCTCGAGGTCGGCCTTCGACGTGCCGGTGAAGGTGAACTCACCGTCCACGAAGTCGACCAGGACGATCTGACCGGCGTGGAGATCCCCGTAGAGGAGCTTCTCGGCCAGGGCGTCCTCGACCTCGCGCTGCACGGTGCGACGCAGCGGACGCGCGCCCAGGACCGGGTCGAACCCGACCTTGGCGAGCTGCTCCTTGGCCGCGGACGTGAGCTCGATGTCGATGTCCTTCTCGCCGAGGCGCTGCTCGAGCGAGCCGATCATCATGTCGACCATCTGCAGGATCTCGTCCTGCGTCAGCGGCGGGAACACGATGACCTCGTCGACACGGTTGAGGAACTCGGGACGGAAGTGCTGCTTGAGCTCCGTCGAGACGCGCTCCTTCATCCGCTCGTACGTGCCGACCGCGTCTCCGGCCTGGGCGAAGCCCAGGTTGACGCCCTTGGAGATCTCACGCGCACCGAGGTTGGTGGTCATGATGATCACGGCGTTCTTGAAGTTGACGACGCGACCCTGACCGTCGGTGAGGTGACCCTCCTCGAGGATCTGCAGGAGCGAGTTGAAGATGTCCGGGTGGGCCTTCTCGATCTCGTCGAACAGGACCACGCTGAACGGCTTGCGGCGCACCTTCTCGGTGAGCTGGCCGCCCTCTTCGTAGCCGACGTAGCCCGGAGGCGAGCCGAACAGGCGCGACACCGTGTGCTTCTCGCTGAACTCGCTCATGTCGAGCTGGATCAGCGCCTCGTCGTCGCCGAAGAGGAAGTTCGCCAGCGCCTTGGACAGCCACGTCTTGCCGACGCCCGAGGGGCCGGCGAAGATGAACGATCCACCGGGACGGCGGGGGTCCTTCAGGCCGGCACGCGTGCGGCGGATCGCCCGGGACAGGGCCTTGATGGCCTCGTCCTGACCGATGACGCGCTTGTGCAGCTCCTCCTCCATGTGCAGGAGTCGGCTGGACTCCTCCTCGCTGAGCTGGCCGACCGGGATGCCGGTCGCCTTGGCCAGGACCTCGGCGATGAGGTGCTCGTCGACGACCGCGACCTGGTCGAGGTCGCCGGACTTCCAGGCGCGCTCACGCTCGTGCTTGGCGGCGATGAGCTTCTTCTCCTCGTCGCGCAGGCTGGCGGCGAGCTCGAAGTCCTGGGCGTCGATCGCGCCCTCCTTGCGGCGGCGGACGTCGGCGATCTGCTCGTCGAACTCCTTGAACTCCGGCGGAGCGGCGGCGCGACGGATGCGCAGGCGCGCACCGGCCTCGTCGATCAGGTCGATCGCCTTGTCCGGCAGGAACCGGTCGCTCACGTAGCGGTCGGCCATGGTGGCCGCCGCGACGAGCGCGTCGTCGGTGATCGAGACCCGGTGGTGGGCCTCGTAGCGATCACGCAGCCCCTTGAGGATCTCGATGGAGTCGACGACGGACGGCTCGTTGACCAGCACCGGCTGGAAGCGGCGGTTGAGGGCCGCGTCCTTCTCGAAGTGCTTGCGGTACTCGTCGAGCGTCGTGGCGCCGATGGTCTGCAGCTCGCCGCGGGCCAGCATCGGCTTGAGGATGCTGGCGGCGTCGATCGCGCCCTCGGCGGCACCCGCACCCACCAGGGTGTGGATCTCGTCGATGAACAAGATGATGTCGCCGCGCGTGCGGATCTCCTTGAGCACCTTCTTGAGGCGCTCCTCGAAGTCACCGCGGTAGCGCGAGCCGGCCACGAGGGCGCCGAGGTCAAGCGTGTAGATCTGCTTGTCCTTGAGCGTCTCGGGCACGTCGCCGCGCACGATGTCCTGCGCCAGGGACTCGACGACGGCGGTCTTGCCGACGCCGGGCTCGCCCACGAGGACAGGGTTGTTCTTGGTGCGACGGCTCAGCGTCTGCATGACGCGCTCGGCCTCGTCGTCCCGGCCGATGACCGGGTCGAGCTTGCCCTCGCGGGCGGCCTGCGTCAGGTTGCGGCCGAACTGGTCGAGCACGGCGCTGGAGGCGGCGGGGGCCTCGGGGGCCGAGCCGGTGGCCTCGGACTCCTTGCCCTGGAAGCCGCTGACCAGCTGGATGACCTGCTGGCGGACGCGGTTGAGATCGGCGCCCAGCTTCACCAGGACCTGGGCGGCGACGCCCTCGCCCTCGCGGATCAGGCCGAGCAGGATGTGCTCGGTGCCGATGTAGGTGTGGCCCAGCTGCAGCGCCTCGCGCAGGCTCAGCTCGAGCACCTTCTTGGCGCGCGGAGTGAACGGGATGTGCCCGCTGGGTGCCTGCTGGCCCTGACCGATGATGTCCTCGACCTGGCCGCGGACGGCTTCGAGCGAGATGTCAAGGCTTTCCAGTGCCTTTGCGGCAACGCCCTCACCCTCGTGGATGAGGCCCAGCAGGATGTGCTCGGTGCCGATGTAGTTGTGGCTGAGCATGCGCGCTTCTTCCTGCGCGAGCACCACGACTCGTCGGGCCCGGTCGGTGAATCTTTCGAACATGTCGGTCCCCTCTGCTGGACTGGTCTTTTCAGCATAGACGGGTCTGGGTGACCCGCCTCGCCGTGTCCAGTTGCTTAACTCAACCGTCATGCACCCGTCGGGCTTCCACTGTTCGCTGTCGGCGGAATCGGGCCGGGAGTGCGGCGTTCCCGCGGCGGCTCAGCGCATGAGCGAGTCCCGGGCCGGAGGTGCCGCCGCACGGGCCGCCGAGGCCGCCGGCTTGCCGACGAGCGCGGTCTCGATGCTGAGCCCGCCCGACGCGGAGCGCTCGCCGACCACCTTCACGGGGTTGGCGTACGGCGCGACCGAGCCGGTGACCTCGAAGCGGGCACGCCCGTCCTCGAGTTCGGCCCGGCCCACGTGGACGACACGGCCGCTGGGCCGAACGAGCCACAGCCACGGCCGGGTGCCGCCCGTCGCGTCGCGGTCGTCGCTGAGCACGTAGCAGTCCAGCGAGTAACGCTCCGAGCACACGCGCTCGCGCACCATCACGCCGAGCATCTGCGGCACCGACAGGTCGGCCTCGCCGACCTCCTCGGCCAGGGCCACGGCGCCGGCGGCGCCCGAGCAGGTGAACGTCAGCAGGTCGCTGGGCCGGAACCCGAGCGCCGGCACCTCGGCGCGGACGGCCTCCAGCACGGTCGCGCGGGACACACTGGCCCGCCCGCCGAACGTGATCTCCTCGCCGCGACGGCGGCCGAAGTCGGTGACCTCGGCGGTGGCCGGGACCAGCACCTCGGGCCGGTGGGCGCGGTAGCCGATGAGCATCCGTGCGGTCAGGACAGCGCGCCCGGCGGGCGTCGCGAGCGGCGGCTGCGACCCGGCGAGGTCGGGCAGCGCCGACTCGTCGCCGACCCGCGCCAGCGACTGGGCAGCCCGGCGCACGACCGTCGGATCGGTGTCGGCGAGCGCCCGCGTGAGGGCCTCGGGGACCTCGGGGTCGCGCCGGCGTCCCAAGGTCACGGCCGCGAGCGAACGCACCCGCGGCTCGGCATGGGCGGTGAGCAGCTCGACGGCCACCGGGGTGGCGCGCTCGGAGCCGCGTCGGGCCAGGGCGGCCAGGGACTCCTTCGCGATGTCGCCGCGAGAGCGGTGGGCCAGATCGACGAGCTCGTCGTCGCCGCGCTGGTCCCAGGGAGTGAGGTCAGGCATGATGCGTCCTTTCGGGAGCGGGGCTCACTGGCCCGCGCGGGTCTGGCAGCGGCCGCGCACGGTGCTGCCCTGGCCCGACGTCAGCAGGACCGAGCTGCGGGCGCTCACCGCGCAGCGCGTCTGGGCCATGAGGTTCTCCCGCGCCGACGTGGCCGTCGGGCAGGCGTCCCCGTGGTTGTGGGAGAGGTCGAGGAAGTGACCGAGCTCGTGGGCGGCGGTGCGCGAGAAGCCCTCCGCCGCGCGGCCGACCTCGCCGCCGACGAGACCGTCGGACTTGCCGCCCTTGCCACAGTCGCCGGGCACCGGCGAGATGCCGACGAAGTCGTCGCTGATGTTGGCGACCAGGAACATGTCGATCCCGTCGTTCGGGACGCTCCAGTCGTCGGACAGGTCGTCGGCCTCGGACTCGCTGCCGATGTCCTCGTAGCCGTCGGCCGCGGGCACGTCGATCCAGAAGTACTGCACGCGCCCGAGGCCGAGCGAGGCGTCGGCGTAGATGCGGCGGATCCGGTGCACGGCGTAGTCCACGCGCTCGTCCGCCTCCGCCAGGGTGACCGACGCGGCATCGAAGCCGACCTCGATCAGGTTGAGGTGGACGTGCTTGCGCTCCAGGGCGGTGAACGCCTCGCCCAGGGTGACCTGGACCGGAGCTCCCGTGGCCGGGTCGGGCGGCGGCGTGCCGCGCCAGAACCCGAGCACGTCGCGCATCACCGAGAGGTCGCCCGTGCCGCCGAGGCCCATGGCGCTCATCGCCTGGCGCACCGAGCGGACGCTCATGGCGTGACCTCGGACTCGAGCGCAGTGACGCGGGCCGTGAGGTCGGCGATCGCGGCGGTGGCGGCGGTGAGCTCGGTCGTCAACGCGGTCACCTGGCCCTGCAGGGACGTCAGCGTCGCCGCGACGTCCTGGCCGGCGACGACGGCGCCGTCGGGCATCGTCACGCGCCCGTTGACGACCACGCCGCCGGTGTAGTCGCGGTCCCAGTTCAGCACCAGGGTGTCCCCGAAGCCGTGGACGAGCGCGCGCCGGAACGGGTTGCGCCGCAACGAGCCGAAGATCCGCCCGCGACGGTCCGCGCCGCCGTCGAGCATGAAGTCGGTGCCGAACTGCTGGTGGATACGGCTGCGCACGATCAGCCAGTCCCGGTTGTCGAAGCCGGAGATCTGCTTGCACGCGTTGACGCTGACGCCGCCGGGGTAGTCGTGGTCCCAGTTGAGGGTCAGGCCGTCGTCGAAGTCGTGGACGAGGGCCCGCCGGAACGGCGTGTTGGTCCGGCGGCGCGCGGCCGCGTCGAGGATGAGGTCGTTCGCCGTGGCGCGCACGACGAGCCCCTCCAAGTGGATGATGTCGCCTTCGAAGCGGATGTCGGTCATCTCGGTGGTCCTGTCGGGAGGTGGGGGTGCTGGCGGGGAGGCGCCCGGTGCCGGGACTGATACCCGGCACCGGACGCGCTCAGCTCGGCATGACGTCGTAGCCGCCGGGGCCGGGGGCCGGCGGGTCCTCGACCTTCGCGAGCGTGTTGATGCTGACGTGCGGCCACTTGATGCGGCCCGGACCGCCGTCGAAGCGGTCGAAGAAGTCCAGCTGCACGACCTGGGCGTACTGCAGCCGCAGGTCGATGCCGCCGTCCGCGTTGCGGACCTCCTGGATCCAGAAGGTCGACTTCATCTCCGAGGCGTTGGCCTGGCGCACGATGAACGGGATGTTCGAGATGCCGCCGGTGGCGACGGTGCTGTCGAACTCGAGCCGGGTGGTGCGCACGATGTCGACGCCCTCGTTCGCCGCCTTGAGCAGCGCGGTCGAGTCCACGGGGTTGAACAGCCCGCGGAACGGCGCGTCGCGGAAGTGCTTGTAGGGCTGCAGGTACGGGTTGGCGTCGACGTCCTGGTTGACGCCCAGCGGCAGGGCGTTGATGCCCGTGATCGTCGGCGGACCGTCCGATACCGTCGCGACGCCCAGGCCCAGCACCGAGTCGCCGTGCGGGATCGTGGCGAGCCGGGCGATGTCCACGACGTCCTCGTCGAGCGGGTCGGTCATGCTCAGGAAGAGACCCGGCTCGTGGTGGATCGCAGTGTCCGGCGCGCCGGTCAGGCTCGTCGACGGGAAGTCGTCGGAGACGATCTGCTTGATGCCCTGCTCGTAGTCGAGCGCGACGAGCAGCTGGTCGGCGTTCGGCGTGAGCCCAGCCGCCGCCGGGGCGATGCCGCGGTTCGGCACCGCCTTGTCGACGAGGCTGAACGTCAGCTTCTCGTTGTACTGGTTCATCAGCAGCCGGTACGGCGGCCGGAACGTCGCACCCTGCGGCGGGCCGAAGGGCAGCGCGATCATGTTCCAGCCCCGGCCCGCGAGGTCGGGCTCGTTGGACCAGGTGCCGGGCAGGAGCTTGAACGGACCGAGGTCCTCGTCGCCGGGCACGGCCTGCTCGACGGTGCGGAAGCGGCCGCGCAGGGCCTCCAGCTGTTCGGTCGTGGTTCTCATGGGGGACCCCCGGGGTGTGGAAGAGCTCCGCCGCCGACGCCCCGAGCGCGTGCCGGCGGACTGACGTCGTTGACGAGGTCCGCCCCGGAGCACCTGATACCCGATCGCGTCCTAGGTTGGGTCCATGAGTGCCGACATCCGCGCCAGGGTCCAGCAGCTCCTCCCCGGGATCCGCCGGGACCTCGAGGACCTCGTCCGCATCCCTTCGGTGAGCGCCGACCCGGCGCGGGCGGACGACGTGCGCCGCAGCGCCGAGGCAGTCGCGGAGCTGCTGCGTGCCGAGGACTTCGACAGCGTGGACATCGTCAGCGCACGCGAGGACGGCGGCGCCCCGGCCGTCATCGCCCACAAGGCCGGACCGGCCGGCGCTCCCACCGTGCTGCTCTACGCCCACCACGACGTGCAGCCCGAGAACGACCACGCGGAGTGGGACTCGCCACCGTTCGAGCCGACCGAGCGCGACGGGCGGCTCTACGCCCGCGGCGCGGCCGACGACAAGGCCGGCATCGCCGCGCACCTCGGCGCCGTGCGCGTCTTCGGCGACGACCTGCCCGTCAGCGTCACCCTGTTCGTCGAGGGCGAGGAGGAGGTCGGCTCGGACACCCTGCCCGAGCTGCTGCGCCGGCACCGCGACCGGCTCGCGGCCGACGTCATCGTCATCGCCGACTCGGCCAACTGGGACATCGGCGTGCCCGCCCTCACCACGAGCCTGCGCGGGCTCGTCCGCGCCGACGTCGAGGTCCGCACCCTGACCCATGCCGTGCACTCGGGCATGTGGGGCGGACTCGTGCCCGACGCCCTGATCGCGCTGAGCCGGCTGATCGCCTCGTTCCACGACGACGCGGGCGACCTCGTGATCGAGGGCCTGCACCACGGCCCCGCCGCCGACGTCGAGTACCCCGAGGAGCGGTTGCGGGCCGAGTCCGGTGCGAACCCCGGCGTGGAGTGGATCGGCACGGGCGCTGTCGTCGAGCGCCTCTGGACGAAGCCCGCGCTGTCGATCACGGGCCTCGACGCCCCCGCCGTCGACGGCGCGAGCAACACGCTCGTCCCCGCTGCCCGGGCCAAGGTCTCGCTGCGCATCGCGCCCGGCGACACCGCCGAGAACGCGCTGGAGTGCCTGCGCCGTCACTGCGAGCAGCACGTGCCGTGGGGCGCCGAGCTCGGCTTCACCGTGGTGGACACCGGCGAGGCGACCTCGATCGACGCCACCGGCCCGGCCTACGACGCGGCGCGCGCCGCCTTCACCGAGGCCTGGGACGGCACCGCGCCCGTGGACATGGGCATCGGCGGCTCGATCCCGTTCATCGCGGAGTTCCTCGAGACGTTCCCGCAGGCCAGCGTGCTCGTGACGGGCGTCGAGGACCCCGACACCCGCGCGCACGGCGCCAACGAGGGTCTGCATCTCGCGGAGTTCGAGCGCGTCGTCCTCGCCGAGGCCCTCCTGCTGCGGAACCTCGCCCGCGACTGACTACTCGCGGCGCTGGACCGGGAAGAGGATGGCCTCCCGGATGCCGATGCCCTGCAGCAGCATGACGAGGCGGTCGACGCCCAGGCCGATGCCACCGGCGGGCGGCATGCCGAACTCGAGCGCGCGGAGGAAGTCCTCGTCGACGTCCATCGCCTCGGGGTCGCCGGCGGCCGCGAGACGCGCCTGCTCCTCCAGCCGCTCGCGCTGGATCACCGGGTCGTTCAGCTCGGAGTACGCCGGCGCCAGCTCGACGCCGTTGATGATGAGGTCCCACGCCTCGACCAGGCCCGGCGTGGTGCGGTGCTTCTTCGCCAGCGGACGCACGGCCTCGGGGTAGTCGCACACGAACGTGGGCTGGATCAGGGTGTGCTCGACGAGCTTCTCGAAGAGCTCGAGCACGACCTCGCCCGCGCCCCAGCCGTCCTGCAGGGCGACGCCGTGGTCGCGCGCGACCTCGCGCACCTTCGCCTCGGGCGTGTGGACATCGATCGCGGCGCCCGTGGCCTCGGCGACGAGCTCGTGGATCGTGGCGCGGCGCCACGGGGCCTCGAGGTCGATCTCGGTGCCGTCACGGCCCGGGACCACGGTCTTGCCCACCGCGCGCGCGGCGTCGACGACGAGGTCGCGGACCAGCTCGGCCATCGTGTCGTAGGAGCCGTACGCCTCGTACGCCTCGAGCATCATGAACTCGGGGTTGTGGGTGTTGTCGACGCCCTCGTTGCGGAAGGTCTTGCCGATCTCGTAGACCTTGTCGATGCCGCCCACCAGGCCACGCTTGAGGTGCAGCTCGAGGGCGATGCGCAGCAGCACCGGCTCGTCGAACGCGTTGAGGTGCGTGTGGAACGGGCGGGCCGCGGCGCCGCCGTTGGTGTGCTGCAGGACCGGCGTCTCGACCTCGATGTAGCCGTGACGGTCGAGCGTGGCGCGCAGCGACTTCAGCACGGAGGCCTTGACGCGCACGTTCTGGCGCGCGTCCTCGCGGACGATCAGGTCGAGGTAGCGCATGCGGGTGCGGGCCTCGTCCGAGAGCGGCTTGTGCTCGATGGGCAGGGGACGGAGCGTCTTGGCCGCGATCTGCCAGCGGGTGGCCATGACCGAGAGCTCGCCGCGACGGCTGGTGATGACCTCGCCCGTGACGACGAGGTGGTCGCCCAGGTCGACGAGCGCCTTGAAGTCGGCGAGCGACTCCTCGCCCACCTCGGCCAGCGACAGCATCGCCTGGATCTCGGAGCCGTCGCCCTCGCGCAGCCGGACGAAGCACAGCTTGCCGGTGTTGCGCAGGAAGATGACGCGGCCGGCGATCGACACGACCTGGCCGGTGTGCGCGTCGGCGCCGAGCTGCTCGGGGTCGTGGGCCTCGACGACCTCACGGATCGTGTGCGTGCGCTCGACGAGCAGCGGGTACGGATCGACGCCGGAGTCCAGCAGGCGCTGGCGCTTCTCCCGGCGCACCCGCATCTGCTCGGGCAGGTCGTCCTCGGGAAGTTCAGGCGTCTCGGTCACGAGGCACGAGTCTAGTCGGCGGCTCGAGGGCCGCCGACACGGTCACTCGGCCGCGCGGCCCTCCTCGGCCAGGTAGGGCTCCACGCGACGCTCGGGACGCACCCCGGCCTTGTCGGCGAAGAAGGCGCGCATCACGTCCATGTCGGCCTTCACGTCGCCCGTGAGGTGGATCGTCGGGCCGAGGCCGGTCGTCATGGTGGTGCGGTCACAGTACGCGAGCGTGACGGGCAGGTCGGCCTCGCGGGCCAGGCGGTAGAAGCCCGACTTCCAGCGCGGCACGTTCCCGCGGGTGCCCTCGGGCGTGATGACCAGCTGGAAGGTCTCGCCCGAGCGAGCCTGCTTCACGAGGTCGTCGACGAGTCCGGCCGGGTTCTTGCGGTCGACGGCCACGCCACCGAGCGCGCGCATGATCGGGCCCGCCGGGCCGCGGAAGAGCTCCTTCTTGCCGAGGAACTTCGGGCGGAAGCCGGCGCGCCAGGCGACGCCCAGCATGAGGACGAAGTCCCAGTTCGAGGTGTGGGGCGCCGCGAGCAGGATGCCCGAGTGCTGCGGCGCGGGCTCCGACCGGAACGTCCATCGGCTGAAGAACCAGTACACGTCGGCGACCAGGCGCAAGATCCTCATCCCCGGAGGCTAGCGCGGCACGACTCCACCCGCGGTCCCGGACGCACGTCGGCGGAAGTTCGGCCGATCCACAGGGTGCGTTCACCTCACGGTCAGGTGCGGCGGGCAGCGTGGAGCCATGACAGCACCGCGGATCACCGCCCACCGGGGGCAGAGCGCGACGCACCCCGAGAACACCATCCCCGCACTGCGCGAAGCGGTGCGCCTGGGGGCCGACGCCCTCGAGGTCGACGTGCAGCCCACGGCCGACGGCTCGATCGTGCTGATGCACGACCGCTCGCCGCTGCGCACCACGAACCTGCGCCACGTGCGCACCGCCAAGGTGGGCCTGTCGGTCCAGCGGTTCACCCTGGCCGAGCTGGCGGAGCTCGACGCCGGCAGCTGGAAGTCGCCGACCTTCGCCGGGACGCCCGTGCCCACCCTGCGCGACGTCGTGCACGCGCTGCGCGGCACCGACGCGCGGCTCGTCGTCGAGCTGAAGCCCGCTCCGGTGGACCCGCGCTCCTACGTGCGCGCCGTGCTCGACGAGCTCGGCAGCCACAGCCGCGCCACGCTGATGAGCGTCGACCGTGCGATCTGCGAGGCCGCGCTGCCGGTGCACCATGCCGTGGGCCTGGTGACCCGGAGCCGCCCGAGCCGCGAGGACCTCGAGCGCTTCGACGAGTTCCACGTCAGCGCCCGCCGCGTGGACCGCGCGCTCGTCGAGCGCGTGCACCAGTCCGGCGGCACCCTGACGGCGTGGACCGTGGACGACCCGCAGCAGGTCGAGCGCCTCGGCGCCCTCGGGGTCGACTCGGTCACCACGAACGACGTCTCCGCCGCCCGCCCGGCGCTCGTCTGACTCGCCCGCCCGGCACCCCGCTCCACTTCTGGAGCGCGTTGCACCCATTTCACGTCGAGAACGGTGCAACGCGTTCCAGAAGCGGAGAAGAGGGCGTGGGGCTCAGCGATTCTTGGCGGCCACGAGCCGCAGGCCCTGCAGCGTGAGCTTCGGGTCGCGGGCGGTGATCGTCTCGCACTCGGTGAGCACGACCGCGGCGTGGCTGCCGGTGGCGATGACCGAGACGTCCTCGGGCTCCTCACCGAGCGAGTCGATCATCCGCTCGACGATCGCGTCGATGAGGCCCGCGAAGCCGAACACGATGCCCGACTGCAGCGCCTCGACCGTGTTCTTGCCGATGACGTCGCGCGGCGTGGTGATCTCGACGCTGCGCAACTGGGCGCTGCGGCGCACGATCGCGTCCAGCGAGACCTCGACGCCGGGCGCGATCGAGCCGCCGAGGTAGCGACCCTGCGCGTCGATCGCGTCGATGACCGTGGCCGTGCCCGTGAGGTCGACGACGATCGCCGGGCCGCCGTACAGCTCCTTGGCCGCCAGCGCGTTGACGATGCGGTCGGTCCCGACCTCGCGCGGGTTGTCGGTGTGGATCGGCACGCCGGTCTTCACGCCCGGGCCGACGACCCACGCGGGCACGTCGCCGTAGTAGCGCAGATAGGTGCGCCGCAACGCCACCATCAGCGCCGGGACGGTGCAGCACATGGCGATCTCGTCCACCTCGGGCAGGTTCGCGCGACGCAGGAAGCCCTCCACCACGAGGAACCACTCGTCGGACGTGCGGCGCTCGTCGGAGGCGACGACGAAGTCGGCGATCAGCTCGTCGCCGTCGAACAGGCCGATGCTCGTGTCGGCGTTGCCCGCGTCGATCGCCAGCAGGGTCATGCCCGTCGCTCGCTCATACGGTCACCAGGTCTCCGCGCTTGAGGCCCGAGTCGGCCGGGACGTCGGCGGCGTCGTGGCCCAGCGTGACGATCGAGTTGTCGGCGTCGACGAACACGACGCTCGGCTGCAGCTCGCGGGCCTCGGCGTCCTCGACCTGCGCGTAGGCGATGAGGATGACGATGTCGCCGGGGTGCACGAGGTGCGCGGCAGCGCCGTTGATGCCGATGACGCCCGAGCCGCGGGGGCCGGCGATCGTGTAGGTCTCCAGGCGGGCGCCGTTGGTGACGTCGACGATGTGCACGAGCTCGCCCGGCAGGATGTCGGACGCGTCGAGCAGGTCCTCGTCGACGGTGACCGAGCCGACGTAGTGCAGGTCGGCCTGCGTCACGGTGGCGCGGTGGATCTTGGACTTCATCATGGTGCGCAGCATGGGGTCACTTCCCTCTCTTCGCGACGTCCCCGAGAGGGACGGCGCAGTTGTCGAGCAGGCGCGGTCGGCCCACCCGGGCGGCCACCAGCAGGCGCGACTCCCGGCCGGGCTGGGCCGGTCCGAGGTCGGGGCTGGTGAGCACGAGATAGTCCGGGTCGATGCCGGCGTCGGCCAGCACCTTCCCGGCGGCATGGAGGACGGCCTCGGGGCCGTCGGGGCCGGCGTCGACGCCGGCGCGGAGGGCGGCCGAGATCGCGGCGGCCCGCTCGCGCTCGGACGCGGTCAGGTAGCGGTTGCGCGAGCTCATCGCGAGCCCGTCGGCCTCGCGGACCGTGGGGCAGCCGACGACCTCGACGCCCAGGCACAGCTCGCGCGCCATGAGCCGAATCAGCGTCAGCTGCTGGTAGTCCTTCTCGCCGAACACGGCGACGTCGGGACGCACGAGGCCGAACAGCTTCGAGACGACCGTGAGCACGCCGCGGAAGTGCGTGGGGCGCTCGGCGCCCTCGAGGATCGAGCCGAGAGGGCCCGGGTCGACCGTGATCGCGCCGTCGAGGCCGTGCGGGTACATCTCGTCCACGGTGGGCGCGAAGACGACGTCGACCCCGGCGGCCTCGCAGTGCTCGAGGTCGGCGTCGAACGTGCGCGGGTAGGCGTCGAGGTCCTCCCCCGGTGCGAACTGCGTGGGGTTGACGAAGATCGAGACGACGAGCGTGTCGGCGAGTGGACGCGCATGCCGCATGAGGCTCACGTGGCCGTCGTGCAGCGCGCCCATCGTGGGGACGAGGGCGACGGTGCCGGACGTCGCGGCGCGCAGCTCGGCCGCGGTGCGGACGACGGTGGGCATCAGCGGACCTTCTCGCGGATGACGGCCGTGCGGACGGCGTCGGCCGTGTCGGTGTCGATGCGGCCCGTGGACTCGGCGCGGTCCGCGGTGGCGGTGGCCAGCGCGGCGTACGTGCGGCGCACCGACGGGTCGGCCAGGTGGGCGACGTGGGCGCGGACGGTGTCGACGTCACCGCGCGCGACGGGGCCGGTCAGCGCGGCGTCACCGTAGGCCAGCGTGTTGTCGAGCGCGGCCTCGAGCAGCGGGCGCAGCACGGCGGCGGGGTCCTCGGCGCCGATCTGGCGCAGCAGGTCCATGGCCTGCGTGACGATCGTGGTGAGGTGGTTCGCGCCGTGGGCGAGCGAGGCGTGGTAGGTCGCGCGGTCGGCCTCGTCGACCCACATGACCGAGCCGTTCAGCTCGGCGACGAGAGTCTCGGCGGCATCGCGGTCGGCGGGCGCGGCGGTGACGCCGAAGACGCAGCCGCGGTCGAGGTCGACCTCGGTCCCGGTGAACGTCATGGCGGGGTGCATCGCGAGGGTGCGGGCGCCGGCGTGCGCGAGGGGCTCGAGGACGGCGAGGCCGTGGCGGCCGCTCGTGTGGGCGATCAGGCGGCCGGGGCCCACGTGCGGGGCGAGCTCGGCCACGACGCCGGCCAGGGCGTCGTCGGGCACGGCCAGGACGACGATCTCGGCACGCCGCACGACCTCGGCGGGCTCGAGCACGGTCACGCCGCCGAGCAGGGTCTGCACACGGAGGCGGGAGGCGTCGGAGCCTCCGCTGACGCCGACGAGGTGGTGACCGGCTCGCTGGAGCCGGGCGGCGAGGACGGCACCGACACGGCCGGCGCCGACCACACCCACGCGGGGGTGCGACATGGATCTTGCCTTTCGTTCCAGTCCCGAAGCGGGTACCAGACAAAGTGACGCCGTCAGTCTACGTCGCGGATCCGCCTCGTGTGCACTGAGGTGACCACGATCACAGTCCGACGAACGATGAGGCATTCGGGTGCCGGAGCGGGGCGAGATGCCTCATCGTCCGTCCCCGGAGGGGCGGGTCGCTCTGCCACACTGGCGCCATGGCTCGGATCCTCATCCGTGCGGGCAAGGACCCGTTCACGGCGGTCGTACCCGAGACGACCCTGACGCAGGACGTCTTCAACTCCAACAGCGGGAACTTCCTGTTCCAGCACTCCGTGTGGAAGGCGCTCGACGTGGCCCCGCACGAGCTGGTCGCGAACTCCACGCTGAGCGAGCGCCGCGCGGCCACGGCCGACGACGCCGCACGCATGAACGACGAGTTCGACCATTTCGTCGTGCCGATGGCGAACTCGTTCCGCGCCGACTTCGCGGACAAGCTCGACAACCTCGCGGCCCTGGTCGAGCAGCTGACGATCCCCGTGACCGTGATCGGCATCGGCGCGCAGGCCCCCGCCGACCGCTCCTTCGACGCCCTCGCGGACGTGCGCGACGTGACCCGGCGGTTCGTCGCGGCAGTCCTCGAGCGCTCCGCGTCGATCGGTGTCCGCGGTGAGTTCACGCGCGACTTCCTCGTCGACCTCGGCTTCCCCGGCGACTCCATCGACGTGATCGGCTGCCCCTCGCTGTTCCTGCACGGACCCGACCTGAAGGTCCGCGACGTCCCGGCCTCGCTCGCCGAGGACGCCGCGCTCGGCCTCAACCTGACCCCCGAGGTGCCGGGCATCGGCGCCTTCGCCACCGAGCAGGGCGCCCGGCACCCGAACCTGACCTACGTCGGCCAGGACCAGCACGACCTGAGGCTGCTGCTGTGGGGCGTCCCGCACCCGCACGTCACCGACCCGCTCGTGCCGGCGCACCTGCGGCACCCGCTGTACCAGCAGGACCGGATGCGGCTCTTCGTCGACACGTGGTCCTGGTACGACTTCCTCGCCCAGCAGGACTTCGTCTACGGCACCCGCTTCCACGGCAACGTGGCCGCGCTGCTGGCGGGCACGCCCGCGCTCATGCTGGCGCACGACTCGCGCACCCTCGAGCTGGCCGAGTACCACCGGATGCCGCACCGGCTGCAGCCGCGCTTCGACGAGCCGGTCCGCGTCGAGGACCTCCTCGAGGCCACCGACCTCGCGCCGTTCCACGAGGCCCTGCCCGAGCGCTTCGACCGCTACGCCGCCTTCCTCGAGCGCAACGGCCTCGAGCACCGCTGGCAGCCCGGCCGCGACGCCTCGCAGTTCGACGACCGGCTCGAGGCGGCCTCGTTCCCGCCGGCCGTGCACACGCTCGCGCGCCCCGATCTCGGCGAGGTCGCGGCCCGGCTGGACTGGCTGCGGCACGCGATGGTCATCGACATGACGCGGCACCCGAAGCGGTACGACTACCCCTTCGACACGCCGGCCTACCAGGGCGCAGGCTCGCGCCACGCCCGTCTGGCCGACCAGCGCGACGAGCGGGCGAAGCGGCAGCAGCAGCGGATCGACGAGCTGACCGCGCGGATCGACCGCCTCGAGCGCGTCACCCCCGGCGGCCTGCTCGTGCGGCTCGCGCGCAGGCTGCGCGCGCTCTTCCGCGGCTGACGGCGCCCCGCACGACTCGCGTGCGAGGCGCCGCCTCGTCGGAGGCTCAGACCTCCAGGTAGTGCTGCTTCTCGGCGTGGCCACGCGGCTCGTGCGCCATCTCGCCGAAGTCCTCGTACGCGTTCTCCCGGTGCATCGCCCCGTCGAGGCCCTCGCGCTCCTGCTCGTCGGTGACCCGGATGCCGATCGTGCGGTGCAGCACCGTCGCGATCAGCCAGGTGAGCGTGAAGGTCCACGCGCAGGTGGCCGCCAGCGCCAGGGCCTGCTTGCCCAGGAGACCGACGCCACCGCCGTGCAGCAGGCCCGCCTCGCCGATCGGCGAGTTCGGGTGACCGATGAGGCCGATCAGCAGCGCACCGACGATGCCGCCCACGAGGTGCAGCGCCACGACGTCGAGCGCGTCGTCGTAGCCGAAGCGTCGCTTCAGGTTGACGGCGAAGTAGCAGACCATGCCCGCCACCACGCCGACGCCGAGGGCGCCCATCGGGGAGACCGTGCCGCACGAGGGCGTGATCGCGACCAGCGCGGCGATGGCACCGGAGCAGGCCCCGAGCGTCGTGGCGTGACCGTCGCGCACCTTCTCCACGACGAGCCACGCGCACGTACCGGCGCAGGCCGCGACCAGCGTGTTGAAGATCGCCACGGCGGCGTCGTTGTCGGCGGCACCCAGCGCCGAGCCGTCGAAGCCCAGCCACCCGGTCAGCAGCAGGCCCACGCCCGCCAGCACGAGCGGGAGACTGTGCGCCTTGGGCTGGACGGGCCACGTGCGACGGCGACCCAGCACGATGGCCAGGGCCAGCGCGGCGATGCCGGAGTTGACGTGGATGGGCGTGGACCCCGCGTAGTCGACCGCGCCCAGGACGTTGGCCAGCCAGCCGCCGGTGGTGTCCTCCCCGTCGAAGGCGAAGGTCCAGTGAGCCACCGGGAGATAGCAGAGCACGACCCAGATGGCGGCGAACATCATCCAGGCGCCGAAGCGCATCCGGTCGGCTGCTGCTCCGGCGACGATGCCGATCGTCAGGCCGGCGAAGCCGAGGTGGATCGTGGCCAGCGCCAGCGGCGGCAGCGCCGCACCCTCGGACGCCACCATCAGGTCGCCCAGCCCGGCGCTCTCCAGCGGGTTGCCGATGAGGCCGAGGCCGCCGACCGAGTCGCCGAAGACGGCCGAGTAGCCGAAGGCCACCCAGATGAAGGCGGTCAGGGCGAACGATCCGAAGACCATCATCATCATGTTCGTCGTCGTGCGGCGCGACACCATGCCGCCGTAGAACAGCACGAGTCCGGGCAGCATCAGGATGACCGCGATGATCGCGGTCAGGAGCCAAGCGGTGTTGGCGGCGTTCGTGGGATCCATGGGCGGGCGCCTCCGGTCAGTCAGGACGTGGACTGACGCACCGCCAATTCGATGCGTCATCGAAAGAGTCCGCCGACCGCTTTTCAATGACGCATCGAATCTGTTTCCGTCCGGTTAATCCTCCCCCAGCGCCTCCAGCGCGAGCCGCTCGACCTCGTCGATCCGCGCGGGTTCGGCCAGCAGTCCACGGACGGCGGTCGTCGCCGCCAGACGGGCTGCGTCCCGCGTCGAGGCCAGGGCGCTCGGCCGGTCGCTCGCATCCGGAGTCGGCGTACGCAACCGGTGCTGGACTCCCTCGGTCTGCGCGAGGCAGGCCACCACCGCCAGCCGGGCGTCAGCCGCGACGAGCGCTCCCTCCTCCGCGCCGGCCTCGACGATCCGTTCCAGCTCGTCGCGCAGCCGGCCGTAGTCGTCCAGCACCTCGGCGAACACGTCGGGCTGGGCGCGAGCCGCGCGCTCGAGGTCGTAGAAGTCGAGCGCCCCCTCGCACATCTGCAGGACGTCGGCGTACAGGACCGCGTAGAGCCTCACTGCCGCAGGAGCGTCCCCGGCGGCCAGGCGCTCGGCAACGTCGAGCGACTCGCGGTTCGCGCTGACGAGGGCCTTGAGCAGGTCCTCCTTCGAGCGGAACCAGTAGTACAGGGAGGACTGGCCCAGCCCCACCTCGCGCGCGACCTCCGTCATCGTGGTCGGCGCGTAGCCCCGCGCGGCGAAGAGTCGCGAGGCCGCCTCGAGGATCTCGCGACGCGGATCGCCGCCGGCGACTCCCGTGCGTCGGGGGCGTCCGACGGAGCGAGCAGCAGGGGACTCGACCATGGCGGCTCCTGTGAGTTAACACGCAGGCAACAGTTTCGATGACCTATCGAAATATCGTTCACGCATTCTTTCGATGAGCCATTGAAACCGTATCGCAGGAGGACCACCATGAGCGTCACCGACACCACCCCCACGGCCGCCCCCGACGTGGACGTCAGCGCCCTGCAGCACGAGCTCGCCGCCTCGGGCGTCCGCTACGCGATGGCCGGGTTCACCGACGTGCACGGCCGCCTGAAGGGCAAGGTCGTGCCGATCGGCCACCTCCCCCAGATGGCCGCCGGCTCGGAGCTGTTCACCGGTGCCGCCGTCGACGGCGTCCCCCAGGACATCAACGACGAGGAGGTCTCGGCGCACCCCGACCTGAGCCGCGGCTTCCGGCTGCCCTGGAAGCCCGAGGTGGTCTACTTCCCCTCCACCCTGTTCACCGAGGGCAAGCCGTTCGAGGCCGGTGCCCGCCACGTGCTGGAGCGCCAGCTGGCCGCCGCCGCCGAGCTCGGGCTGGGCTTCAACCTGGGCATCGAGACCGAGTTCTTCGTCCTGCGCCAGGGCGAGAACGGCCTCGAGGAGGTCTCGGACCGCGACACGGCCGAGAAGCCCTGCTACGACCTGAGTACGACGCTGGACAACTTCGCCTGGCTCACCGAGCTGGTCGAGGCGATGGACGAGCTCGGCTGGGACGTCTACTCGTTCGACCACGAGGACGCCCGCGGCCAGTTCGAGATCGACTTCACCTACTCCGACGCGCTCACGATGGCCGACCGCGTGACCTTCTTCCGGCTGATGGCCGGCGAGATCGCTCGCAAGCACGGCCACCTCGCCTCGTTCATGCCCAAGCCGTTCGCCGACCGGACGGGCTCGGGCGCGCACTTCAACATGTCGCTCAAGGACCTGGCGACGGGCGCCAACCTCTTCGAAGAGGGCGACGACACGCACGGCGTCGGCGTCTCGGAGATCGCCTACCACTTCATCGGCGGCATCCTGCGCCACGCGAAGGCCATCAGCGCGGTCATCGCGCCGACGGTCAACAGCTACAAGCGGCTCGTCCGCAAGGGCTCCACGTCGGGCTCGACGTGGGCCCCCGTGTTCGTGAGCTATGGCGACAACAACCGCACGAACATGCTGCGCGTGCCGCTGGCCGGCGGTCGGGTCGAGTGCCGAGCCGCGGACATCAGCTGCAACCCGTACCTGGGCGCGGCGATGATCCTGGCCGCGGGCCTGGAGGGCGTGCGCGAGCGCATCGACCCCGGCGCCCCGCACCGCGAGAACATGTACGAGTACTCCGACGCGCAGATCGCCGAGCTCGGCATCGACGTGCTGCCGCGCAACCTGTCCGAGGCGATCGACGAGTTCCAGGCCGACGGGCTCTCGCGCGAGGTGTTCGGCGAGGCGCTCTACAACGCGTTCATCGACCTCAAGCGCGACGAATGGCAGGCCTACCAGTCGCACATCTCCTCGTGGGAGACCGAGCGCTACCTGACGTTCTTCTGATGGTTGCGACCTCCACCGTCGAACGGCTCGCGCTGGACTCCCTTCCCTTGGAGTCCGGTGCGAGCCTGTCGGCCGAGCTGGCCTACGTCACGCACGGCACGCTGTCGCCGACGCGCGACAACGTCGTGCTGGTGCCCTCGTACTACACGGGCACGCACGACAGCTACCGCCCGTGGATCGGCGCGGGCGGCGTGCTCGACACGAATCGCTGGTTCGTCGTCGTGGTGAACATGCTGGGCAACGGCGTCTCGACGTCGCCGTCGAACGGCGGCGCGTTCCCGCTCGTGACCGTGCGCGACCAGGTCACGGCCCAGCGGCTGCTGCTGGACCACCTCGGCGTCGAGCGGCTGCGCCTCGTCCTGGGGTGGTCGATGGGTGCGATGCAGGCATACGAGTGGGCCGTGAGCCACCCCGACCGCGTGGACGCGCTGCTGCCGATCTGCGGTGCCGCGCGCTGCTCGCCGCACAACCACGTCTTCCTCGAGGGCGTCCGGGCGGCGCTGCTCGCCGATCCAGCTTTCGCCGGGGGCGCCTACGACGCTCCTCCGGTGGCGGGCCTCCGGGCCTTCGGCCGGGTCTACGCCGGCTGGGCCTACTCGCGCGAGTTCTTCGCGGACGGGACGTACCGCCAGCTCGGGTACGAGTCGGTGGAGGCGGTCCTGGAGGACTGGGCGCAGGACCACGCGGCCCGGGACGCCAACGACCTGCTCGCGATGATGGACACGTGGCAGTCCGGTGACGTGGGCCGCGGACGCGACGGCCACGAGCATGCCCTGGCGTCGATCACCGCCCGCACGATCGTCATGCCGTCGACCACCGACCTGTACTTCACGGTCGCCGACTCGGCAGTCGAGGCGAGCCTGGTGCCGGGCGCCGAGTTGCGACCGATCGTGTCCGATCTGGGGCACCTGGCCGGCCGGCCGGGCGTGCGCGCGGCCGAGACGGAGGCCGTCGCCGCGGCCGTCCGCGACCTGCTCGGCGGTGCGTGGGACCGCTGAGCACGGTCCGACTGGCAGACTGGAGCCCGCGCCTCGGCGCGGGCCTCTAGCTCAATTGGCAGAGCAGCGGACTTTTAATCCGCGGGTTGTGGGTTCGAGTCCCACGGGGCCTACTCGTCCCCCTCCGTCGGCGCCGAGTGGCGCAGACCGGGTCCCCGAGTGGCGCAGAACCGCCCGCCACTCGGCGAGTGGCGGGCGGAATTGCGCCACTCGCGGTTCAGGGGGCGAGCGGCGGGGTGGTGCGGTCAGGCGGTGGGGTCCTCGCGGAGGCGGACGATCGCCTTGCCGGTGTTGGCTCCGGTGAGCAGGCCGACGAAGGCCTCGGGCATCGCGTCGAGGCCGTTCCAGGTGGTCTCGTTGTAGGTGAGGTCGCCGTCGCGGAGCCACTGGCCGACCTTCTGCTCGAACTCGGGGCGCAGGGACTCGTGGTCGCTCACGATGAAGCCGCGCAGCGTGAGGCGCTTGCCCACGGCCTTGAACATGTTGCGCGGACCGCTGGCCTTCGGGTCGTTGTAGCCCGAGATCGAGCCGCACAGCGCCATCCGGCCGCGCTCGTTGATGTGCTCCAGCGCCGCCTCGAGGTGGTCGCCGCCCACGTTGTCGAAGTAGACGTCGAATCCGTCGGGGAACGCCTGGCCGACCTGGCCCATGACGTCGCCGTCCTTGTAGTTGATCGCGGCGTCGAACTTCAGCTCGTCGGTCAGCAGCGCGACCTTCTCGGCCGAGCCGGCGCTGCCCACCACGCGCTCGGCGCCGGCGAGGCGCGCGAACTGGCCGACGAGGCTGCCCACGGCACCGGCAGCCGCCGACACGAACACCGAGTCGCCGGGCTGGAACGCGGCGACGTCGAACAGGCCCGCGTAGGCCGTGTGGCCGGGCATGCCCAGCACGCCGAGGAAGTACGAGGTCGGCAGGCCGTTGAGGTCGAGCTTCGTCGCGTACTGGTCGGCCAGCACCGCGTGCTCGCGCCAGCCGAGGCCGTGACGGACGACCGTGCCGACGGGCAGGCTCTCGGAGCGCGACTCGACGACGACGCCCACGGCACCGCCGTCGAGCGCGTGGTCGAGCTTGAACGGCGGCACGTACGACTTCACGTCGTTCATCCGCGGGCGCATGTATGGGTCGACCGTCAGCACGATGTTCTCCACCAGCACGTCGCCGTCGCGCAGCTCGCGCAGCTCGCGCTCGACGAAGCGGTAGGTCTCGGGTCCCGGCAGTCCGGTGGGTCGCTGGGCGAGGTGGATCTCGCGGGTCGTGGTGGTCATGCTCGTCCTCACGGTCGGTGGCCGCTGTCGCGGCGGTGGTGCCGGCCGGGTCGAAGCGATCGGCGGGCAGGGCCATCGTAGATGTCGGCGTGGAATCGTGGCCGAGGCCGAGCGGACGGTCGGCGGCGAGGGTCTCGAGCCCACGAATGTCACCAAGCCCCCCGAGTGTTACATGACCTGTGTCTCACCGGCCGAAAAGGGACGTCTCACCCCTCGATCCGCGGCGGTGGGCCGTGGAAGACTGGACGGACCATGTCGGCTGATCACACGCAGGGATCCGGGTCGGCCACCGCCCACGCCCGCGGTGTCGCCGACCTGTTGCGCCATGCCCAGGAGGTGGCCGCCGAGCTCGAGGCGTCCGCCGCCGCCGAGGCCGAGCGGATCACCACCGAGGCGCGCCGGCTCGAGGCCGAGGCCCGGCTCCTCTACGACGACGCGCGCCAGGTGCGCGACACCGCCGACGCCCACCTCGTCAACGTCACCGAGCAGCTCGCCCGGGCGTCCGAGGACGCCGCCACGATCGTCGCCGACGCCAGCGAGCAGGCCACCGTGCTGGTCCGCGACGCCGAGCAGCGCCGCGAGGTCGCCGAGCGCGACGCCGAGGCGACCTTCGCCGACGCCCACGAGCGGACCGAGGCCCTGCTCACCGAGGCCGCCGGCGAGGCCGGACGCCTGCTGTCCGAGGCGCACGAGAAGGCCGACCGGCTGGTCCGCGACGCCGAGGCCCGCGCCGCCGCGCTCCTGGCCACCGCCGAGGCCGACAGCGAGCGCCGCACCACCGAGGCCGAGGAGTACGTCGAGCGCATCGTCGCCGAGGCCGACCAGCACACCCTCGAGATCTCGCAGGCCGCCACCCGCAACGCCGAGATGGTGGTCGAGTCCGCCATCGACGAGGCCGATCGCGCCAAGGTCGAGGCCGAGCGCCTGCTGTCCCACGCGCGTCAGGACGCCGACAGCCGCGTCGAGCACGCGCGCGCCGAGTCCGAGCGCACGATCGCCGCCGCCCGCGCCGAGCTCGACGAGACCCGCGCCACGATCGACCTGCTGCTGGGCAACGGACGCCTCGAGTCCGAGCGGATGCGCCAGCAGGGCCACCGCGACGCCGCGTCGGTGCTGCGTCGCACCCGCATCGTGGCCGGCGGGATCGCGGCACGCGTCCGGGCCCGCCTGGCCGACGACATCGCGCAGGCCGAGGAGGCCGCCGCCGACCTCGCGTCGGCCGCCGACGACGTCCTCTCCGACGCCCAGGTGCGCGCCGAGCGCATCCTCGTCGAGGCCGGCCGCGAGGCCACCCGCCTGCGCTCGCAGGCCGAGGCCCTGGCCGAGGCCACCGAGGAGCGCGCGTCGCGCCGCCTCGCCGAGGCCGAGTCCGCCGCCCGCCTGCTGCGCTCGCGCGTGAGCGACGAGGTGCTCACCACCCAGCGCGACGCGCTGCGCGAGAGCAAGGCCCGCCGCGACGAGGCCACGGCCCTGCTCGCCGAGGCCCACGAGCGCGTGGCGCAGGCCCGCCACGAGGCCCGTACCCTGCTCGAGCAGGCTCGCGGCGAGGCCGACGACCTGCTGGCCGCGCGCGATCGCGCCGCCGACGAGCTCGCACGACTCTCCGACGTCATCACGGTGCTCTCGGGCCATGACACCGACCACTCCGGCAACGAGGAGCAGCCACCCGCATGACCGAGTCCACCGCCGACTTCCGCATCGTCCTGCGCGGGTTCGACCCCGTCCAGGTCCAGTCCCGCGTCACCGAGCTCGAGGACGAGATCGAGCGCCTCCGCGCCGTTCCCGAGGCCCCGCCGGTCGACGAGGAGCCGCGGCCGGCCGAGCCCGCCTCCTTCGAGCACCTCGGCGAGCGCGTCGTGCAGATCCTGGCCCTGGCCCGCGAGGAGGCCGCGGCGCTGCGCGAGTCCGCCGCCACCGAGGTCGCCGAGGCGCGCCGCGCCGCCGACGAGGAGATCGCGCGTCTGCGCGAGCACGCGCAGGTCCACGCCGACACCACGCGCGGCGACGCCGAGGCCGAGGCGACCCGCACGGTCGAGGACGCCCGCACCACCGCCGCCGACCTGCTCGAGAGCGCCGAGCGCGAGGTGGCCACCCGGCGGCACGAGGCCGAGACGCTGGTCGAGCGCCAGCGCGCGAAGGCCGCCGCCGCCAACGCCGACTTCGAGGTCGCGATGGCCTCGCGCCGCGAGGCCGCCGAGCAGCAGTTCGCCGAGTCCGAGGCCGAGCACCGCTCGCGCCTCGACGAGCTGGAGCGCCGCCTGCAGGAGCAGCACGCGGCCGCCGAGGCCGAGCGTGCCGACGCCGAGCGCGACGCCCGCCGCATCCTCGAGGAGGCCCAGGCCCGCGCGAACGGCCTGGTCCACGACGCCAAGTCCACGGCCGACCGCATCCGGGCCGAGTCCGAACGAGAAGTTGCCGCCGCGATGCAACGACGCGACAGCATCAACGACCAGCTGGCGAACCTGCGCCAGATGCTGAGCACCCTCACCGGGTCGCCGGCCACGCCTCGGGACGACACCACCGCGTGACGCGAGACACCAGACCCGTCTGTTGAGGGCCTACGAGGTGCTTGTCCCCTCTGAGACACTGGACCCACCATGAGCAGCCCGAACTCGTCCTTCCGCACCGTCATGCGCGGCTACGACCCCAGCGAGGTCGACGCGCACATCGCCACGCTCAAGGAGCACGCGAAGGCCCTTCGCGAGCAGATCGCCGAGGGCGAGGACCGGCTGGCCGCGGTCACCGAGCCGAACTTCCGGCACCTCGGCGACCGCGTGGGCCAGATCCTCAGCCTCGCCGAGGAGGAGGCCGCCGCGCTGCGCAAGGCCACCGCCAAGGAGGTCGAGACCCAGCGCACCGACGCGAACGACGCGGTCCGCAAGCTGCGCAAGGAGGCCGACGCCTACGACGTCAGCACCCGTCGCGAGGCCGACGAGTACGCCGGCGCCACGCGGCGCGAGGCCGACGAGTACGCCGAGGCCACCCGTCGCGAGGCCGAACTCGAGGCCGACCGCGTGCGCAAGCAGGCGCTCGACGAGGCCGCCCAGGTCACCGAGGCGGCCCAGGCCGAGCTCGACCGCATCACCGCCGAGCACCAGCGGTCGGTCGCGGAGTTCGAGCAGGACCTCGCGGCCCGTCGCGCGAAGGCCGACGCCGAGCAGGCCGAGGCGGCCCGCCTCGACCGCGAGCGTGCCGACGAGGCGCACCGCAAGGCTGCCGCGATCGTCGAGGACGCCAAGGCGGAGGCCGAGCGCGTCCGCCTCGAGTCCGAGCGCGAGGTCGCCGAGATCGAGCGCCGCCGCGAGAGCATCAACGCGCAGCTGACGAACGTCCGCCGCGCGCTGGCGAACCTCACGGGCGAGGCCCCGCAGGAGGAGCAGGGCTCGCTCTTCGAGACCTCCTCCGAGCGCGGCTGACCCGCACCGAGCACGTCACGGCCCGCCCCAGCAGGGGCGGGCCGTTCTCGTTCCACAACGGACTGTTCTTTCGGCCTGCGGTCAGTCATCATTCTCCCCATGCGTCACTTTCGTCACATCGGAGCCGCGGCTGCCGTCGCGGTCACCGTGACCGCCCTCGCCGGGGGCGCGCTCGTGGTGGCGCAGGAGCGCACGGCGGTCGAACGTCAGTCCGGGACGACGCTGCAGCCGGCCGCGAAGAAGCCCGCGCTGAGGCTCGGCGCCACGCCCCGCAGCCTCGAGCGCGGACAGGTCGTGACGTTCCGCCTGAAGACCTCCACGAAGCACCCGCGGCCGGTGCACCTGCAGCGCTACGACTCGACCCGCAAGGCCTGGCGCACGATCGCGAAGCGCACGGTGCGCGGGAGCGCCTCCATTCGCCTGAAGCCCGGGACCGGCACGTTCACGTACCGCGCGATCGCGCCGCGCGTGAGGCACAGGAGCGGAGGCTCCGCGCACACGCACCGGCTCGCCCGCTCGGGCCAGGTCAAGGTCGCCGTGCGCGCCGTGCAGCGCACCGTGCCGTCGCGGCCCGCCACCCTGACGGCCGAGGAGAAGACGCTCCTCGCCGCCGTGCGCGAGGCCCGCGGCACCTACGCGCGTCCCGCCGTCACGGCCGCCACCGATCGCGGCGCGGAGGCCTGCCTCACGACGTACGCGCGACGTCATGCGGCCTGGATGGCGAGCCTGGGCCGCGCCGCCGATCCGGGCTCCGCGGAGCATCGCGCCGCCGGCCGCAGCCTGCCCGCGAAGGACTGTCCCGGACGTACCGTCTCGGCCGTCACCCGCGCCGTCGGCGGAGCGAGTGCCGCCGACGCGATCCGCACGACGGTCGACGCCTGGCTGTCCTCTCCCTACGGCGAGACCGGCCGCCTGCTGTCGGCCTGCCACGACGCGAGCGGCTTCGAGTACGGGATCGCCTCGACCACGGCCGGCGGGACCCGCTGGCTCACCGTCCTCGTCTCGTCGGACACCGCCGCCACGAAGTCGTCGGGGGTCTGCTGATGGTCGCCCTCCCCGGCACGCAGCCGCGCCTGCCCGAGTACGCGCAGCACCTCGTCCGCCGGTTCACGTACGGCCACAACGGCCGTCTCGAGGCCGACGTCCTGCGGCTCGGATCGGTGGACGCGTGGTTCGAGGCGCAGCTGTCACCCGGCAAGGACGCGGCGGCGGACGCGACGCTGGCGTGGTTCCCGCACCTGCGCGACTCCCCCGCCACGGCGTGGGAGAACGCGCGCAGCGGCGCCTACGGCGGCTGGCAGTACGGCAACGACCTCGTCCGGTACTCGCTGTGCCGTCGCGTGGTGTCGACGTGGCAGGTGCACGAGGTGATGGTGGACTTCTGGTCCAACCTGCTGCACATCCCGGCCGGCGAGGACTCGAGCTTCCCCTGGCGGATGCACTACGACACGCACGCGATCCGGCCGCATGCCCTGGGCACCTACAAGGCGCTGCTGCGGGCCGCCGTGACCCACCCGTCGATGTCGGGCTACCTGTCCAACCACCGCAACACCAGGGCGCAGATCAACGAGAACCTCGGGCGCGAGCTGCTCGAGCTCTACACCGTCGGGCGCACGGCCGGGTACACCGAGGACGACGTGAAGGACTCGGCCCGTCTGCTCACCGGCTTCACCGTCGCGGTCGGCAAGGACTACGCCGCCGGCTACGACCCGGCCCGCCACCACGTCGGAGCCGTGTCGGTGCTGGGCCAGCGGTTCGAGAACGCGGCGGCGGACGGGCGGCCCCAGCTGGACGCCTACCTCGAGTGGCTCGCGATGCGGCCCGAGACGGCGACGCGCATCGCGCGCCGGCTGTGCGTGCGGTTCATCAGCGACGACCCGCCGCAGAGCGCGGTCGACTCGGTCCGCGCCACGTACCTCGAGTCGGGCTCGGACATCAAGGCGTGCCTGCGCACTCTCGTGCGGCACGACGCGTTCCGCGCCTCGGCCTTCCGCAAGGCGCGCACGCCCGTGGAGGACGTGCTGGCCACCCAGCGCGCGTGCGACATCGTGCCCACCGGCGCGGGCTCGGGCAGCCATGTCGACTCGTTCAGCTGGCAGTGCAGCTGGACCGGTCAGGCCCTGTTCTCGTGGCCGCGTCCCGACGGGTTCCCCGAGCAGTCCGACACCTACCTCTCCCCCGCGCGCATGCTGCGGACGTGGACGGTTCACACGTGGATGGCCAGCACGAACGGCACGCTCAAGCAGGCGACCCGTCCGCTCGTGCGCGACCTGATCCCGCCCGTGTGGCCGCTGCCGCTGGAGGACCTCGTGCACCACCAGTCGGTGATGATGACCGGCCGGCGGGCCACCGCCGAGACCGTCGCCGGGGCCGCCACGCTGATCGACAAGCCCGCGACCCACGTCTTCTCGAAGTCCTGGGAGCGCGAGACCGACTACCTCGCCTGGATGCTGACGCTGATCCGGACGGCGATCCTCAACGCGCCGGAGGCGATGCTGCGATGACCGACGGACACGACGCGTCCTGCGCCGACTACGGCGTGACCCGCCGCAACCTGTTGAGGTCGGCCGGCCTGATCGGCATGGCGGGCGTCTCCACGAAGATGTTCGGCGACGTCCTGACGTCCACCGCCTACGGCGCCACGAACGGCAACATCCTCGTCGTCCTCTCGCTGCGCGGCGGGGCCGACGGGATGTCGATGATGGTGCCGCACGCCGAGTCGGCCTACTACGCCGCGCGGCCGAACATCGCGGTGAAGAAGGGCGACCTGCTCCGGCCCGACCACACCTTCGGCCTGCACCCGTCCTTCAAGCCGCTCGAGTCGCTGTGGGACAGCGGACGAATGGCCGCGATCCACGCCGTGGGCCTGCCGACCCCGAACCGCTCGCACTTCGAGGCGATGGAGCTGGTCGAGGACGCCGACCCCGGGTCGTCGGAGCGCATCGGCTGGCTCAACCGCGTCATCGGCTGCTTCACCTCGAACGACGTCTTCGACGGCATCCAGGTGGGCTCCACCGTCATGCCGACCTCGCTCATCGGGCCCGAGCCGTCGTTCGCGACCTCGGACTTCACCTCGCTCTCGGCGCCGTGGGCCGACCACGCCAGCCTCGGTCCGCGGGTTCGCTCGGTCCTGTCGACGATGTACCGCGACGCGGGCACCGTCATCGGCAAGGCCGGCCAGGAGGCCCTCGCCCTCGACCGGCGCACCGGCACGATCGCCGCCGAGGAGAAGAAGGGCCCGCAGCACGGCGCCGTCTACCCCGAGCACCACGAGCTCGGGCGCGCCCTGGCCAGCTCGGCCGCGCTCATCCGCGCGGGCGTCGGCGTGCGCGCGATCGCGGTGGACTTCGGCGGCTGGGACCACCACGTCGACATCTCCTGGCGGATCAGCCGGCAGGTCGAGCAGATGTCGAAGTCGATCGCGGCGTTCCTCACCGACCTCGGCCCCGACGCGTCGCGCGTGACGATCGTGACGCTCAGCGAGTTCGGGCGCCGGCTCGGCCAGAACGGCGCGGCGGGTCTCGACCACGGCTACGGCAACGCCGTATTCGCGTTCGGCGCCGGAGTGCGGGGCGGCTACTACGCGAACTGGCCGACGCTCGCCACGGACCGACGGGTCGACGGCGATCTCGCCGTCACCACCGACTACCGCAGCGTGCTGGCCGAGATCCTCGCCGCGCGCTTCCCCGAGGTGGGCGTCGGCACGGTCTTCCCGGGCCTCACGCGCACGACCCTCGGGTTCATGTCGCCGTACTGAGTCAGCCCGGGAACTGGCGCACGCGGCGGCCGCGGACGTCGTCGATCGTGATCGCGATGTGGACGGCCGCGCCCTCGGCGGCGACCCACGAGTTCGGCAGCCGGGTGCCGAACTCCTCGAGCTGCTCCTTCGTGGCCCGCGTGGCCGTTCCGCGCACGACGACGCTCCAGCCGGTCTGGTAGGTGTCGTCGTGGTGGTCCGCCTCGAGGACGAACCGGCGGTCGACGATCGTGGACAGTCCTGAGGTCTCGCTCGTACGGATCAGGATGATGCCGTCGTCGTAGGCGTAGTTGACGGGCAGCAGCTCCAGCTGGTCGCCGGTGTCGAACGCGATCCGCGCGAACCGACCGACCTTCAGCAGCTCACGGCACTCGTCCTGGTCCAACTCCTGGATCGATCCGGTGCTCATGAGTCCATTGTGCACGCGTGGCCAGCGTTACGGTGTGGCCATGAACTCGCTCCGCAGCCCCTGGCTCGCCGCGTTCGGCCTCGCCGTCGTGGTGCACCTGGCGCTCGTGCTCGCCGAAGCCCAGCCGTGGGAGAGCATCACCAAGTGCCTCCTCGCCCCCTTGCTCATCGGGTGGGTGATCGAGCAGCAGGGCCCACGGATCCTCGTGCTCGCGCTCGTCCTCTGCCTCGGCGGCGACCTGTTCCTCGAGATCGACGGCCTCTTCCTCGCCGGCATGGCGTCCTTCGCGGCGGCGCACGTGTGCTTCGTGACGTTCTTCGTCCGCCGCGGCGCGCTCGACGTGCTGCGCCGCCGGGCGTGGATCCCGCTCGCGCTCGCGGTCGCCGCGGTCGCGCTGCTGGCGTGGGTCTGGTCCGGGCTGGACGCCGAGCTGCGGGTGCCGGTGCTCGTCTACGCGCTGCTGCTGTCCTCCACCGCGGCCACGGCCCTGGCGGTCGACCTGCGGGCCGGGATCGGTTCCCTGCTCTTCCTGTTCAGCGACGGCCTCATCGCGGCACGCATCGCCGACCGGGTGCCCGAGGAGTCGGCGTTCGGTAACTTCGTCGTCATGCTGACCTACGCGCTGGCGCTGTTCTTCCTGACGACCGCGATCGTGCAGAAGGAGGCCCGCAGCCGGGCCGCCACCACGGGGCTGGATGCGACGCGGCCCACGGACTGCTGGCCGAAGCTGCCGACGGAGACCGCGTGAGCACCGTCGAGGCCTCGGGCCTGGCCTTCGACGTCGACCTGTTCGGACCCGAGGACGGCACGCCCATCGTGCTGCTGCACGGCTGGCCGCAGGACCGCCGCTCGTGGCGTGGTGTCGCCGAGCGCCTCGCGGACGAGGGGCTGCGCGTCATCGTGCCCGACCAGCGCGGCTACAGCCCGACCGCGCGCCCGGAGGGCGTGGAGAACTACGACGCCGACGTGCTGGCCGACGACGTCGTCGCGATCGCGGGGGCCCTCGGGCACGACCGGTTCCACCTCGTCGGCCACGACTGGGGCGCGGCCGTCTCGTGGGTCGTGGCCACGCGTCACGCCGCCCACGTGCTGACGCTCACCGCGGTCTCGGTGCCGCACCTGGCCGCCTACAACGAGGCCCTGGCCGGCGACCCCGACCAGCAGGAGCGTGGCGCCTACATCGGCCTGCTGCGTCGTCCCGGCAAGGCCGAGACGGTCCTGCTGGAGGACGACGGGGCACGACTGCGCGCGATGTACGGCGGCGATGTTCCGCCCGAGGACGAGGACGCCTACGTCGAGAGGCTGTCCGAGCCGGGCGCGCTGACGGCGACGCTGAACTGGTACCGCGCCATGACTCCCGCGCTCTCGGCGACGCCCTCGGTCACGGTGCCGACGACGTTCGTCTGGGGCGCCACCGACCTCGCGATCGGCCGCTACGGCGCCGAGCGCTGCGGCGACCACGTCACCGGCGACTACCGCTTCGTCGAGGTCGACAGCGGCCACTGGCTCCCCGACACGCACCCCGACCTGCTCGCCTCCGAGATCCTCGACCGGGTCCGCAGTTTCCCCGGTTAAGTGGGTTTTCTGTCACTGAGCGAGGTTTGCAAACCTCGTGAAGTGACAGTTTCCCCGCTTGACCGGGGAAACTGTCAGCGCCGGAAACGGCATGATGGGCGCATGACGGAGCGCGCAGGACAACCGGCCGCGGCGGAGGACCTCGTCGACCTGGCCCATCTCGTGACCGCCTACTACACGCTGCGGCCGGACCCCGGCGTGGTGGAGCAGCGGGTGGCGTTCGGCACCAGCGGGCACCGCGGCTCGAGCCTCGACACCGCGTTCAACGAGGACCACATCGCGGCGACGACGCAGGCGATCTGCGACTACCGGAGCCACGAGGGCATCACCGGTCCGCTCTTCATCGGCCGCGACACGCACGCGCTGTCCGAGCCCGCCTGGGCGACGGCGCTCGAGGTGCTGGTCGGCAACGATGTCGAGGTCCTGGTGGACGCGCGCGACGGCTACACGCCCACACCCGCCGTCTCGCACGCGATCCTGCGCGCCAACCGCGGCCGCACCACCGGCCTGGCCGACGGCATCGTCGTCACGCCGTCGCACAACCCGCCCGCTGACGGCGGCTTCAAGTACAACCCGCCCCACGGCGGACCGGCGGGCAGCGACGCCACGTCGGTCATCGCCGACCGCGCCAACGAGCTCATCGCGGCCGGCCTCGGCGGCGTCCGGCGTGTGCGGTTCACGCGGGCGCGCGCCGCGTGCCGGCCCTACGACTACCTCGGCACGTACGTCGACGACCTGCCTCACGTGATCGACGTCGAGGCCATCGCGGCCGCGGGCGTGCGCATCGGCGCCGACCCGCTCGGCGGCGCCAGCGTGGCCTACTGGGCCGAGATCGCCGACCGGCACGGCCTCGACCTCACCGTGGTCAACCCCCTCGTCGACGGGACGTTCCGGTTCATGACGCTGGACTGGGACACCAAGATCCGCATGGACTGCTCGTCACCGCACGCGATGGCGTCGCTCATCGAGCAGCGCGACCGCTTCGACGTGGCCACCGGCAACGACGCCGACTCCGACCGCCACGGCATCGTCACGCCCGACGCCGGCCTGATGAACCCCAACCACTTCCTCGCCGTGGCGATCTCCCACCTTTTCGGCGGCGCGCGGCCCGACTGGCCCGCCGGCGCACAGATCGGCAAGACGCTCGTGTCGTCCTCGATGATCGACCGCGTGGCCGAGCAGGTGGGCCGACCGCTCGTCGAGGTCCCCGTGGGCTTCAAGTGGTTCGTGCCCGGCCTGATCGACGGCTCGTTCGGCTTCGGCGGCGAGGAGTCGGCCGGCGCGTCGTTCCTGCGCCGCGACGGCGGCGTGTGGACCACCGACAAGGACGGCATCACCGCCGCGCTGCTGGCGTCGGAGATCATCGCCACCACCGGGAAGACCCCCAGCCAGCTCTACGGCGAGCTGGTGGAGCGCCACGGCGACCCGGCCTACGCCCGCGTGGACGCCCCCGCCGACCGGCAGCAGAAGGCGCGCCTGGGCAGCCTGAGCGCCGACGACGTGACCGCGACCGAGCTCGCGGGCGAGCCGATCACCGCGGTGCTGACCGAGGCGCCGGGCAACGGCGCCGCGATCGGCGGCCTCAAGGTGACGACGGAGTCGGCGTGGTTCGCCGCCCGCCCCTCGGGCACCGAGGACGTCTACAAGATCTACGCGGAGTCGTTCCGCGGACCCGACCACCTGGCCGAGGTACAGGCCGCGGCGAAGTCGGTGGTCGACGCGGCGCTGGCGTCGGACTGAGTCAGGCGAACGGCCAGTCGAGGCCGGGGATGGTCAGGCCGCGACCCAGCTCGTGGGCGCGCTTGTTCCAGTCCATCGTCCGGGCGGCGATCCAGTAGCGCTGCTGCGCCATGAGCATCGTGAGGCTGGAGCCGACGATCTCGGGGTAGGCCGTGCCCATCGTGATCGCGATCTCGCGCGCCGCGCGGGCGTCGTGGGCCGCGTCGTGCGCCTTGTCGAGCCGGACGCCGTAGTGCGAGGCGACGTCGGACAGGCGGCGCTGGCCGTCGCGGTCGCGGTCGACGCCCCAGTCGATGACGAACGGGTCGACCACGAGGAGGCGGTCCCAGTCGGGCTGGTCCAGCCCATGGCGCTCGGCCTCGGCACGCAGCAGCGTGAGGTCGAACGAGGCGTTGTAGACGACCAGGCCGATGCGGCGCTGGACGAGGTCGTGGACCCACGCCAGCACGGGACGCAGCGCCTGCGCGGACATCGGCGCGCGCGCCAGGTCGGACGCGGTGATGCCGTGAATGTCGGCCGAGGACTCGGGGATCGGCACCCCGGGGTTGACCATGCCCATGAGGTCGCCGCCCACGTCGGACAGCGCGGCGAAGCTCAGGATCCGGTCGGCGCGCGGATCGATGCCGGTGGTCTCGAAGTCGAGCGAGGCGAGCGGCTGGCGGTACCAGGCGTTGGGGTCCTCGCGCGGGGGCAGGACGTTCTTGGCGCGCCGTCCCGGGCCGGGACGATCCGGCTCAGACGTGGGGCGGGCGGACGCTTCAGGCATGGGGCGGTTCCTCTCGGTGCTCATCATTCGACTCGTCCGCCCCCGCCCGCGTGTCCGCGTCCCGTTCCCTCAACCGTCCTTCGAGCTCGGAGACCTTGGACTTGCGCCGCCGAGCCGAGGCCAGTGTGCCGACCAGGGCCAAGGACGCGAGCACGCCCGCGATGGCCCCGAACAGCGTCGCCCACTGGAATCCGGGAGCCTCGTTCACCAGGGTGATCCAGCCCGCGTCCGACGCGCTGTTGTCGCCCAGGCTGATCGACAGCGTCAGCCAGTTGGGCGCGGCCAGCGCGACCGCCACGAGGACCACCGCGATCTTCCACGGCCACTTCAGGAACGGGCGTCGGACCTGCCACACGACGAGCACCGGGAGGAAGCTGAAGACGAAGCCGTAGAACAGACCCCAGAAGATGCCGACGGTCATCCGTCCGTCGACCTGATTGCCCACGCGCTGGGCCCACCAGCGCGGCAGTGCCGCGGCCAGCAGACCGTAGACGACGAGGGCGACCACCACGAGCACGAGCACCACGACGATGCGCCGCACCCAGATCTCTGCCCCGGTCCGAGACCCGGGACCTTCCGATGACAGACCTGCGGAACGGGAGTTCGCGGGGTCGGCCATGGCGCCCATTCTGACACTCCTGCCGGACAGTTCACAGGGGGCCACCCGCTAGGGTTGACCCGAGCCCATGGTCTTCCTCGTCGCGCTGCACTTTCTCGTTGCAGCGACCTCCCCTGCGCTCGTCCGCATGCTGGATCGCCGGGCGTTCCTGGTACTCGCGCTGGTCCCCGCGGCCTCGTTCGTGTGGCTCCTGGGACCCGTCGGCCGGGCCACCACCGACGGCGAGGCCACGTACGAGCACTGGGCCTGGATCCCGCAGATCGGGCTCGACCTCGACTTCGGCGTCAACGCGCTCAGCGGCATCGTGGCGCTGCTCGTCACGGGTGTCGGCGCGCTCGTCCTGGTCTACTGCGCGTGGTACTTCCGCCCCAAGGACTCCGAGATCTGGCGCTTCTCCGGCGTCCTCACCGGCTTCGCCGGCGCGATGCTCGGCCTGGTCCTGGCCGACAACGTCTACGTGCTCTACGTGTTCTGGGAGCTCACGACGGTCCTGTCGTTCCTGCTCATCGGCCACAACCCCGAGCGCCGCGCGAACCGTCGCGCCGCGCTCAACGCCCTCATCGTCACCACCTTCGGCGGCCTCGCGATGCTCGTGGGCCTCATCGGCCTGCACCTGCTGAGCGGCACCCCGCGGATCAGCGCGATCCTGGCCGATCCGCCGGCCGCCGGCCCCGCCGTCACGGCCTCGATCGCCCTCGTGCTCGTCGGCGCCCTGTCGAAGTCGGCGCTGCTGCCGTTCCACTTCTGGCTCCCCGGCGCGATGGCCGCGCCCACCCCGGTCAGCGCCTACCTGCACGCCGCGGCGATGGTCAAGGCCGGCATCTACCTCGTCGCCCTGCTCGCCCCCGTGTTCGCCGAGACGCCCGGCTGGCGGCCCGTGCTCATCGGCTTCGGCATCGCCACGATGATCCTCGGCGGCCTGCGCGCGCTGCGCCAGTACGACGTCAAGCTGCTGCTCGCCTACGGCACCGTCAGCCAGCTCGGCTTCCTCATGGCCGTCGTCGGCGCGGGCACCCGCTCGGCCGCGTTCGCCGGACTCGCCCTGCTCTGCGCGCACGGCCTGTTCAAGTCGGCGCTGTTCCTCGTGGTCGGCATCATCGACCGCTCCGTCGGCACGCGCGACCTCCGCGAGCTCTCGGGCATGCGCCGGGCGCGCCCCCTGCTGTTCGCCACCACCGTCCTGGCCACCGCCTCGATGGCCGGCCTGCCCGTGCTGTTCGGCTTCACCGCCAAGGAGGCCGCGCTCGCCGCGTTCGTCGACCTCGGCGAGGACCTCGGCCACCCGGGCTGGGGCCTGGCCGCCCTCGTCGGCATCGTGCTCGGCTCGATCCTGACGGTCGCCTACAGCGCGCGGTTCGTGTGGGGCACCTTCGCCGACAAGCCCGGCGTCGAGCCGTGCACCCCGCGCGACTTCTCGGTCTGGTTCACCGTCGTGCCGGCCACGCTGGCCGCGCTCAGCCTCGTCGCCGGCCTCGCGGGCCCGTTCCTGACCCCGCGCCTGGCGACGTACTCCGACCAGTTCCCCGAGGGCGCCCACGAGGCCGTCCTCACGCTCTGGCACGGCTTCACGCCGGCGCTGTGGCTCTCGGTCCTGGCCATCGCCGCGGGCGTCGCGCTGTTCGTGTGGCGGCGCCCCGTCGCCGCGACCCAGCACGCGATCGTCGACCGGCTGCCGTTCCCCGACGCCGAGCGGGCCTACCAGGGCGTCATGCGCGGGATCGACCGCCTGGCCGTCGAGGTCACCGGTCGCACCCAGCGAGGCTCGCTGCCGGTCTACCTCGGCATCATCCTGGTCACCCTCGTGATCGTCCCCGGCATCGCGCTGTGGCGCGCCTGGGAGACGCCCGACGTGCGCCTCTCGGACAACCCGCTGCAGATCGTCGTCGGCATCGTCATGGTGGCCGCCGCGATCCTCACGGTGCGCTCGCGCCGCCGCCTGCGCGCCGTGCTGCTGCTCGGCGTCACCGGCTACGGCACGGCGATCCTGTTCGTCGCGCACGGCGCCCCCGACCTCGCCCTCACCCAGGTGCTCGTCGAGACGTTCCTGCTGGTCACGTTCGTGCTCGTCCTGCGCCGCCTCCCCCCGTTCTTCAGCGACCGCCCGTTCAACGTCGCCCGCTGGTGGCGCGTCGGCCTGGGCACCGCCACCGGCATCACGGTGGCCGGCTTCGCGTTCATGGCCACCAACGCCCGCCAGTCCACGCCGATCTCTGCCGGTTGGGCCGAGCCCGCCTACGAGTACGGCGGCGGCAAGAACATCGTCAACGTCGCCCTCGTGGACATCCGCGCGTGGGACACGATCGGCGAGCTCAGCGTCCTGGTCGTCGCGGCCACCGGCATCGCGAGCCTCATCTTCCTGCTGACCGACCGCTCGATGCGCCAGATCCGCCCGAAGCGCATCGTCACGGTGGACTCCAACGCCTGGCTGGCGGCCAACCTGCACGACCAGCGCCGCTCGATCGTGTTCGAGATCATCACCCGCCTGATCTTCCACACGGTGATCCTGTTCTCGATCTACCTCATGATCTCGGGCCACAACTCCCCCGGCGGCGGCTTCGCCGGCGGCCTCATCGCGGGCTTGGCCCTGATGATCCGCTACCTCGCCGGCGGCCGCGAGGAGCTCGACAACGCCGCCCCCGTCGACGCCGGCTTCGTGCTGGGCCTCGGCCTGGCCACCGCCGCCCTCTCGGGCCTGCTGCCCACGCTGCTGGGCGGCGGCGTCCTGCAGAGCGCGATCGTCGACATCCCGCTGCCGCTGCTCGGCGAGCTGCACCTGGTGACCTCGGTGTTCTTCGACATCGGCGTCTACCTCGTCGTGGTCGGCCTGTCGCTCGACGTGCTGCGCAGCCTCGGCAGCGGCATCGACGCCCAGATCGACGACGAGAACGACGCGGCCGAGGTCGCGACCAGCGAGGTGGCGCGATGACCGCGAACCTGATCCTGATCATCGTCGTGGGCGTGATGGTGGCCTGCGGCACCACGCTCGTGCTCGAGCGCAGCCTGACCCGCATCCTCGTGGGCTTCGTGCTGATCGGCAACGGCCTCAACGTCATGTTCCTCGTGGTCTCCGGTCCCGCCGGCGCCGCGCCCATCCTCGGCCTCTCGGGCGACCCGATGGCCGATCCCCTCCCGCAGGCCATGGCTCTGACCGCCATCGTCATCACCCTCGGCACCACCGCCTTCGGGCTCGCACTGGCGTACCGCGCCTGGCAGCTCACCGGCACCGACGACGTCCAGGACGACCTCGAGGACGACCTGATCCGCCGCCGCGCCGAGACCGACCAGGTCTCGGCCACCTTCGACGAGGCCGACAGCGAGCTGCCCGACGAGGGCTACGCGGGCGACGCCACCCTCGAGCCCGGTGACGAGGTGCCCCGATGAACGACCTGCTCGACCAGCTCGTCCTGGCCCCGGTGATCCTGCCGCTGCTGGGCGCGGGCCTGTGTCTGGCGTTCGGCCGCTTCGCCGCGCCCCAGCGCATCATCAGCATCATCACGCTGCTGGCCGTCGTGGCGTCCGCCGCCGTGCTGCTGGTGCGCGCCGACCGGCACGGACCCCAGTCCTTCAACGTGGGCGGCTGGCCGGCCGAGCTCGGCATCAGCCTCGTGGCCGACCGGCTCAGCTCGCTGCTGCTGCTGATCTCCACCCTCGTCACGCTGTGCGTGCTGCTGTACTCGATCGGCCAGGGCATCGTCGAGTACGGCCGAGACTCACCGCTGTCGGTCTTCTACCCCACGTTCCTGGTGCTGAGCGCCGGCGTCTCCAACGCCTTCCTCTCGGCCGACCTGTTCAACCTGTTCGTGGGCTTCGAGATCCTGCTCGCCTCGTCCTACGTGCTCATCACGCTCGGCGGCACCGAGGCCCGCGTGCGATCGGGCACGATCTACATCATCGTCAGCCTGGCGTCGTCGGCGCTGTTCCTCATCGCCATCGCGTCGGTCTACGCGGCCACGGGCACCGTGAACTTCGCCCAGCTGGCGCTGCGCCTGCCCGAGCTGCCCGATGCCACCGCCACGATGCTGCAGCTCATGCTGCTGCTGACGTTCGCGGTGAAGGCGGCCGTCTTCCCGCTGTCGGCCTGGCTGCCCGACTCCTACCCCACCGCGCCCGCCCCGGTCACGGCGGTGTTCGCCGGCCTGCTGACCAAGGTGGGCGTCTACGCCATCCTGCGCACCCAGACCCTGATGTTCCCCACCCACGAGCTGCGCACGATGCTGCTGTGGGCCTCCATCCTCACGATGGTGGTCGGCATCCTGGGCGCCGTCGCGCAGTCGGACATCAAGCGTGTCCTGTCGTTCACGCTGGTCAGCCACATCGGCTTCATGCTCTTCGGCATCGCGCTGGGCACCGAGCTCGGCGTCGCCGGAGCGATCTTCTACATCGTCCACCACATCACCGTGCAGACCACGCTGTTCCTCGTGGCCGGACTGGTGGAGTACAGATCGGGCACGACCAACCTCGACCGGCTCGGCGGCCTCGCCCGCCTGGCGCCGGTCCTGGCCGTGATGTTCTTCGTCCCGGCGATGAACCTGGCCGGCATCCCGCCGTTCTCGGGCTTCTTGGGCAAGCTGGCGCTGCTCGAGGCCGGCGTCGACGAGGCCGACTGGCTCGCGCTCGTCGCCGTGGCCGCCTCGGTCATCACCAGCCTGCTGACCCTCTACGCGGTCGCCAAGATCTGGAACCGCGCGTTCTGGCAGCCGGCCGGCGACCCCGAGGACGACACCCCCGTGCCGTTCGACCCGCAGGTCCAGGGTGGCTCGCTGCACGGCCGCAGCGGCGTCTCCACCGCCACCCAGCGCGAGACCACGTGGAAGACCGACACCGAGGGCGAGCGACTGCCCTCCCGGATGGCGGTGCCCACGATCGCGCTCGGCCTCGTCACCGTCGCGCTGACCGTGTTCGCCGCTCCGCTGTTCTCGGTGGCCGAGCGCGCCGCCGACGAGCTCCACGAGCGCACCCCCTACATCGAGGCGGTGCTCGGCGATGGCTGACCGCACCCGGGGGCTGCACCTGTGGCACCTGCCCGTCATCGCCTGGCTGACGATCGTCTGGCTGCTGCTGTGGGGCGAGGTCACCCGGATCAACCTCGTCGGCGGACTGCTCGTCAGCGCGATCATCGTGCTGGTGTTCCCGTTCCCGCGGGTGTCGGTCGAGGCGAAGGTCCGGCCCTGGGCCACGATCGTGCTGCTGTCGCGCTTCCTGGCCGACCTCGCGGTCGCCAGCTTCGGCGTCGCGTGGCTGGCCGTGCGGCCGAAGGACCCGCCGCCCAGTGCGGTGCTCGAGATCAGGCTGGTGAGCGGCTCCGAGCTGCGCCAGACCCTGACCGGCGAGCTCATCTCCCTGGTGCCCGGCTCGCTGCTCATCGAGCTCGACTCCGAGGGCCACCGCCTGTGGCTGCACGTGCTCGACGCCGGCACGCCCGAGCGCATCGCCGAGGCTCGCCGCAAGGCCCGGATGCAGGAGCACCGACTGCTGAGGGCCATCGGCACCGATGCCGAGGTCGCCGAGAGCGAACGACGACTCCGGGAGGACGCCGCATGACCGTCGTGGGAATCGTCTGTGCCGTGCTGCTGGGCCTCACCGGCCTGCTGTGCCTGGTGCGCATCGTGCGCGGCCCGACCATGCTCGACCGCACCGTCGCGGCCGACGTCTTCGTCGCGGCCTGCGTGGGCGCGATCGGCGTCGAGGCCGCGATCGGCCGTCACAACACCACGCTGCCGATCCTCGTCGCGCTGGCCCTGGTGGCCTTCTTGGGCTCGGTCAGCATCGCGCGGTACGCCGCGCAGTCCGCAGGAGGTGGCCAGTGAGCTGGGGCCTGATCGTCGACATCCTCTCGGGCACCTGCCTGGTGCTGGGGGCAGCGTTCGCGTTCGTCGCCGCGGTCGGCGTCGTGCGCTTCCCCGACGTGCTCACCCGCATGCACGCCGCCACGAAGCCGCAGACCTTCGGCCTGCTGCTCATCCTGGCCGGGCTCGCGCTGCGGATCGAGAGCCTGAGCGACCTGACCCTGGTGGTCGTCGTGGCCCTGTTCCAGCTGCTGACGGCGCCCGTCTCGGCGCACATGGTCGGACGCGCCGCGTTCCGCGCCGACCAGGTCGACCGCGACCGGCTCGTGGTGGACGAGGGCGACTGACCCTCTGGGCAGGACCCCTCGCGCGCCCTAGAGTGCGGGCATGATCCGATTGCTCATCCGCGCGGCCATCAACCTGGTCTCCGCCGCCATCGGCCTGCTCGTGGCCAACGCCGTGCTGGACGACCTCGAGGTCACCGCCTCCGGCTTCGTCCTCACCGTCGTCATCTTCGCGCTGGCCCAGGCGATCCTGGCACCGTTCATCCTCGTGGTCGTGAAGCGCAACGCCGAGGCGTTCCTCGGCGGCGTCGGCATCGTGTCCACCCTCGTGGCGCTGTGGGTGGCGAGCCTGTTCGGCGACGCACTGACGATCTCGGGCCTGGCCACCTGGCTCATCGCCGCGGTGATCGTGTGGCTCGCGGCTGCTCTCGCGTCGTTCCTGCTGCCGTTCATCCTCGTCAAGGCCGGCGTGGAGAACGCGCGCGAGCGCCGCGGCGCCTGAGTCAGTCGGCGAGGTCGACCACGACGGGCGCGTGGTCGCTGGCGCCCTTGCCCTTGCGCTCCTCGCGGTCGATGAACGCACCCTCCACGCGCTGCGCGAGCGCCGGCGAGCCGAGCACGAAGTCGATCCGCATGCCCTTCTTCTTCGGGAAGCTCAGCTGCGTGTAGTCCCAGTACGTGTAGACGCCCGGGCCGGGGGTGTGCGGACGGACGACGTCCGTGAAGCCGGCGTCGACCACGGCCGAGAAGGCCGCGCGCTCGGGCTCGGAGACGTGGGTGCGACCCGCGAAGACCGCCATGTCCCACACGTCGTCGTCCTGCGGCGCGATGTTCCAGTCGCCCGTCAGCGCGATCTGCGCCTCGGGGTCCTTCGCGAGCCACGCATGGCCTGCGTCGCGCAGCCGCGCCAGCCACTCGAGCTTGTAGGCGTAGTGCGCGTGGTCGAGCTCCCGGCCGTTCGGGACGTAGAGGCTCCACATCCGCACACCACCGCACGTGGCGCCGATGGCGCGCGGCTCGAGGAGGTCCTCGTACTGCGGCTGGTCGACGCCGAACGAGCGCTCGACGTCCTCGAGGCCCACGCGCGAGATGATCGCGACGCCGTTCCACTGGTTGACGCCGACGTGCGCGTACTCGTAGCCCAGCGCCGACAGCTCCAGGCCGGGGAACTGGTCCTCACGGCACTTGGTCTCCTGGATCGCGAGGACGTCGACGTCGTGCCGGTCGAGCCAGCCGACGACGCGGTCGATGCGGCTGCGGATCGAGTTGACGTTCCACGTCGCGATGCGCATCAGAAGTCGACTCGCAGGGGGTAGGAGGACTGTCCGTCAGCGGGGGTGTTCACGCCGAGCACGTGGGTCAACTGGATCTCGTTCCTCTCGAAGGCCAACCGCGATCCTGCCATGTAGAGGCCCCACACCTTGGCCCGGCCCTCGGTGACCTCGTCGAGCGCCTCCTCCCAGTGGTCGACCAGGTTCTGGCACCACGCGGCGAGCGTCAGCGCGTAGTGGTCGCGCAGGTTCTCGACGTGACGGACCTCGAAGCCCTCGTCCTGCATCGCGCTCACGATCGTGCCCGACCCCGTGAGCTCGCCGTCGGGGAAGACGTAGCGATCGATGAACTGCCCGGCCGTGGCGCGTCCCGTGTTGTCGCGGCGCGTGATGCAGTGGTTGAGCATCCGGCCATCGACCTTCACCTTGCTCCGCGCGAAGGCGAAGTAGTCGGCGTAGTTGCGCACGCCGATGTGCTCGGTGAGGCCGATCGAGCTGATCGCGTCGAAGTCGGTCTCGGGGACGTCGCGGTAGTCGCTGAAGCGCACCTCGGCGAGGCCGGACAGGCCCTGGCGCTCGATGGCCTGCTGCGCCCACTGGGCCTGCTCGCGCGACAGCGTGACGCCGAGCGCCTGCACGCCGTAGTGCTGCGCGGCGTGCCGGACCATCCCGCCCCAGCCGCAGCCGAGGTCGAGCAGCCGGTCGCCGGCCTTGAGGTCGAGCTTGCGGCAGATGAGGTCGTACTTCTCGGCCTGGGCCTCCTCCAGGCTCGCGTCAGGCTTGGGGTAGACGGCGCACGTGTAGGTCATCGACGGGCCGAGGACCAGCTCGTAGAACCGGTTCGAGACGTCGTAGTGGTGGTGGATCGCCTCGGCGTCGCGGCCCTTGCTGTGCCGCAGGCCCTCCAGGGCGCGCCGCCACTTCGGCAGGTGCTCCTCGGCCGGCGGGGTGGGCGGTCGGAGGTTGCCGAAGCCCAGGCTGCGGACGATCTGCAGCATCTCGGGGGCGCTCGGGACCCGGAACTTGAGGCGGCTCATGAGCGCCTTCATGATCTCGTACGGGTCGCCGGGGTGGACGCCCTCGACCTCGAGGTCGCCCGACACGTAGGCGCGCGCGAAGCCGAGGTCGCCCGGGGCGGTCATGAGGTAGGCCAGGCCGCGCTCGTTGACCAGGCGCAGGCGCAGGAGGGAGTCCTCCGGCCCGAGCGAGCTGCCGTCGAACGCCTCGAACCGGATGGGCATGCCGTCGCGCAGGAGCCGTTCGAAGGCCTCCGCGATCGTCAGTCGCGTCTCGGATGCGATGCTCATGAGTTCCTCACCGCCTTGTCGTAGAGAGAGTGGAGTCGAGCCTGCGGGTCGTACCGGTCTCGCAGCCGGTCGAGCCCCGCGGTGTCGTAGAGGGAGTCGAAGGTCACGCGGTCGTAGAAGGCCTCGGAGTAGAGCGACTTGTGGCCGCCGAGCCGGTGCACCTCGGCCTCGATCCGGCGGTTCACGGCGCCCGGCTCGGAGTCCTCGGGCACGACGACGGTGCCCCAGAAGCCGACGTTCACGTAGACCTCGCCGGGCACGAGCGGGTAGGTGGGCCACGCGCGCGTGGTGCGCAGCGGGCACAGCCAGACCGGCCGCATGCCGACCTCGCGGTCGAACCAGGCGAGGAAGTCGTCGAGCCGCTCGAGCGGGACCTCGATGTCCTGGATGACGCGCTCGCGACCCGGGACGTGCTTGAGGCGGTCGAGCACGCGGCTGACGCCGACGGTGGAGTCGAGCGCGACGAGCCGGTGGTAGACGTCGCTGCGGCGCCAGCGGCGCGGCCAGACCCGGCGGGCCAGCGGGTGCTGCGCCCCGAACGCGGCCGAGCACCAGAACCAGTCGGTGTCCCAGCGCCACAGGTAGTCCTCGAGCGTCAGCACGTCCTCGCGGCGCTGCTGGATCGAGCGGTAGTAGACCTGCTGGCCCGTGTAGTCGCTCGTGGGCAGGTCGGTGTCGGCGAAGCGCGCGAGGCTGAGGTAGACCTCATCGGGAGTGAAGGCGGTGCCGTCGACGGCATCGACCTCGACCCCCTCCCAGCGGCCCGTCTCGGCGATCTCGGCGATGGCCTTGGCGGCGTCCACGGCCGAGCCGAATCGCACGTGGCGCAGGTGGGCCTGGGCGGGCGCGGGCTCCAGTCGGATGCGGAGGCGCACCGCGTAGCCGAGGCTGCCGTAGGAGTTCGGGAACGCCGCGAACAGCTCGGCGTGCTCGTTGTCGGGAGTGGCGGTGACGATCTCGCCCGAGCCCGTGAGCACGTCCATCTCCAGCACGGCCTCGTGCGGCAGGCCCAGGCGCAGCGACGTGGACTCGATGCCGAGGCCGGTGACGGCACCGCCGAGGGTGATGGTGCGCAGCTGTGGCACCACGGTGGGCACCAAGCCGTGCGCGAGCGTCTCCTCGACGAGCCGCTCGTACGTGCACATGCCCTGGACGTCGGCGGTGTGGCTGACGGGGTCGATCTCGATGACCCCGTCGAGCCCCGAGACGTCGAGGCCGGGGCCGTCGGTGCGGCCGCGGGGGCGAAAGAGGTTGGAGGTCTTCTTCGCGAGTCGGACGGGGCGTCCCTCGGGGATCGCCCGCCACGAGGCGAGGAGGGTGTCGACGGCGTGCTCGTGCTGCGTCCAACCCTGCATACTTCGCAGGCTATCCCCGTGGATGGTCCGGCAACCAGACCAAGGTCTCCACATTCTCTCCGGCGAGTCTCAGCGTGACCGGGCCGTGGACACGCAGCTCGTCGCCGCCGGCGAGGGTGATGCCGTCGACCGTGACGGGTCCGCGGGTCACGTGCACCAGGGCTCCAGCCGGGGCGGCGACCTCGATCGGCTCCCCCGCCGGTCGCGCGACCAGCAGCCGGGCGTCGGCGTGGACGGGCACCGTCTCGTGCAGGCCGGGACCGTCGGGCACCGTGACCTGGGCGTAATCGGGGGCGTCCCAGTTCCGGCTGCGCAGCATCATCTGGACGAACCGGAGGGGCTCGGTGGCGCTGGCGTTGCGCTCGGCGTGGGTGACGCCGGAGCCCGCGCTGAGCCGCTGGGCGAGGCCGGGCGCGACCTCGCCGCGCTGGCCCGTGGAGTCCTCGTGGGCGAGCACGCCGTCGAGCACCCACGTGACGATGTCGGCGTCCTCGTGGCGGTGGTCGTCGTAGCCGGCACCCGGGGCGAGGCGCTCCTCGTTGATCGCCACGACCGGCCCGAAGGCGACGTTGTCGGGGTCGTAGTGCCTCCCGTAGGAGAAGGAGTGGAGCGTCTCGGTGCCCTCGCCGACGGTGCGGTAGCGGTCGGCGGAGCGGCGGACGACGCGGTCAGGCATAGCCGAGCTCGTGCAGTCGCGCGTCGTCGATGCCGAAGAAGTGGGCGATCTCGTGGACCACGGTGATGCGGACCTCCTCGACGACCTCCTCCTCGGTCTCGCAGATCGCGAGGGTGGGGTTGCGGTAGACGAAGATGCGGTCGGGCACGACGCCGGCGTACGTGGAGTCGCGCTCGGTGAGCGGGATGCCGTCGTAGAGGCCGAGCAGGTGGGGGTCCTCGGGCGGTGCGTCGTCCTCGATGAACAGCACCACGTTGTCGAGCCGGTCGGCGAGCTCGGCGGGCACGTCGGCGAGGGCCGCGGTCACCAGCTCCTCGAACCGGTCCGGGTCGACGTCGATCACGCCCCGAGTCTAGGTGGCTCCCCGAAGCGCCGACAGTGACGTTCGCGGGGCCATTCGGGCGCATCGAGCCCGCGAACGTCACCGCCACCGCTTCGGGGGGAGGTCGCGGGTTGCCCTATGCTGGACGGGTTGTCCGGCCCCCTTCGTCTAGCGGCCTAGGACGCCGCCCTTTCAAGGCGGTAGCGCGGGTTCGAATCCCGTAGGGGGTACTCGCTCGAGGCCGGCTCGGTCCGGCCTGCGACCGCCCTCCCCCCTCCACTTCTGGAACGCGTTGAACCGTTCGCGCGTCCCGAAGCGTGCATCCCGTTCCAGAAGTGAGAGCGTCGGCGGCCGGCGCGGGCCGCGGATTCCGGGATCGGCGCCGCGGCCACGTAGGGTGGTGGGGCCTCGGCCCCCCGCCGAGTCGCCGCGTCGTCACGACCGAGCCCTCCGAGCCGAACTGCTGCACATGCCCCAGAGAACCCTGCCTCCCACCGCCGACGCGGAGGAGACGCCCCGCCTGCACTGGGCCGCCCTCGTCTTCACGATCGCGACCATGCTCAGTGCCGCGGTCGTCGGCCTCACCGCGAGCGACCACTTCACCCGCCTCACGATGGCCGCGAGCGTCATGGGCTGCATCGCGCTGTGGCAGACGCTGCGCGATCCGGTGGTCATGGTGGGCCTGACGGTCGTGATCCTGGGTGCCGTCCTCGGCTGGGGACTGAACTTCTACGACCGCATCTGGTGGTACGACGACTTCGCCCACTTCACGTTCTCGCTCGTCAGCACGATGGGCATCGCCCGGCTGCTGCTGCACAAGTACCGCGCCGAGTCCGCCGCGCTGCTGCTGGTCGCCCTGTGGCTGTCGTGGCTCGGCATCGGCTCGCTGTGGGAGATCGGCGAGTGGACGTCGGACCAGCTGCAGGCCACGCACCACTCGCGCGGCTACGCCGACACGATGGCCGACATGATGCTGAACTCGGCCGGCTCCGCGATCGGCATCTGGATCTACTGGATCTGGCTGCGCACCCCCGCCGACCGCGCCACGGTCCTGCCCCCGGCCGACTCCGCGCGCTAGGTTCGAGGCTGGGCCCGACCCAGGAGGACGGCATGAGCTTCGAGACACCCACCGGCACCCGAGGACGCAAGAGCACGAGCAACCCCCTGATGCGACTGGTCAACCGGTTCATGGTCCGCAAGGCCCGCCGCTCGGAGACGGCCTCGCTCGGGCGCATGCGGCTCCTCGCACTCACCACGACCGGCGCGAAGAGCGGCGAGCGCCGCGAGACGCCGCTCGCCTGGTTCCCCGGCGACGACGGCACGTGGCTGGTCGTGGCCTCGGCGAACGGCGCCGCGAAGAACCCCGCGTGGTACCACAACCTCGCGGCGCACCCGGACGACGCGACGATCGAGATCGGCGATCGCCGGATCGCGGTCACCGCCGAGCAGCTGCACGGTCACGAGCGCGAGGCGGCGCTCGCGGCGATCATCGCCGCCGCCCCGAACTTCGCCGGCTACGGCGACAAGACCGACCGCGAGATCCCGGTCATCCGACTGACCGAGCGTCCCGCGGCCGGCTGACGCGGGTCAGGCGCCGGCGACGTCGATGACGACGCGGCCGCGGATGCCGCCCGAGAGGATCTTCTCGCTCAGCTCGGGCAGGTCGGTGAAGGCCGCGTCCACCGCCACGGCGCGCAGGTCCTCCTCGGAGAACAGCTCGTCGAGGCGCGACCACGCCTGCTTCCGCGCCTCGAGCGGCGCATGCACGCTGTCGACGCCGAGCAGCGCGACGTTGCGCAGGATGAACGGCATGACGGTGGCGGGCAGGCCGTGGCCGCCGGCGAGTCCGCACGCGGCCACCGCGCCGCCGTAGCGGATCTGCGAGAGCACGTTGGCCAGCGTGGTGCCGCCGACGCTGTCGACAGCAGCGGCCCAGCGCTCCTTCGCGAGCGGCCGCGGGTCGCCCGAGAGCTCGTCGCGCGCGATGATCTCCGACGCACCGAGGTCCGTGAGGTACTGGTGCTCGCTGTCCTTGCCCGTCGCGGCGTGGACCTCGTAGCCGAGGCGCGCGAGGGTGGACACCGCGAAGCTGCCGACGCCGCCCGTCGCGCCGGTCACCAGGATCGGGCCGTCCTCGGGCGTCACGCCCGCGGCCTCCAGGCGCAGGACGCACAGCATCGCCGTCAGGCCTCCGGTGCCGACGGCCATGGCGCCCCACGGGCCGAGGCCGGCGGGGGTGGCGACGACCGAGTCCGACTCGATCCGCTGGTACTGCGAGTAGCCGCCGGGCTTGGTCTCCGACAGCTCCGCGCCGGTGAGCACGACCTGGTCGCCCTCGGCGAAGTCCCCGCCGCCCTCGACGACCTCGCCGGCCAGGTCGATCCCGCAGGTCATCGGGAACGAGCGCACGACGCCGGGCTTGCCCAGGATCGCGAGGCCGTCCTTGTAGTTGAGCGACGAGTGCGTGACGCGGACGAGCAGGTCGCCGCCGGTCAGCTCGTCGCGGTTCGAGGTCACCAGCTCGGCGGGCTGCTTGGGCGCGTCGACCCGGTAGGCCTTGAAGGTGGTCTCGGTCATGGGTGTCTCCTCGGACGTTGCGGTCGAATCGATGGTCAGAAGGTGCCGGTGTACGGCCGCGGGGCGACCGCGGCGTGGACGTACCGGATGAACTGGGTCCAGTCCCACACTGGCAGGCCCGTCGCACGATGCACGGCGGAGGTGTACGGCGGGAGGTCGCTGCACTCCAGGAAGATGCCGCCGATCGGCGCCTCGCGGGTGGCGCGCACGGCGGCGTCGACGACGTCGCGCTCCATGATCTCGGTGTCGAGCGTGCCGTTCTCGCGGAAGATCGCGTCGACGAAGTGCTCGTACTCCTCCATGCCCACGATGTGCAGCCTGTCGAGGTCGGTGAAGCCCGCGGCCTCCAGCAGGGTGGGGGTCATGTTGGCGCCGTTCGCGGTGACGAGCGCGAGCCTGCGGTGCGAGCCCAGCATCGTCGTCAGCATCGGCAGCTGCTGCAGGCTCGACAGGAACACCGGGATGTCGAGCGCCTCGGCGACGGCCGGCTGGTAGGCCGCCATGAAGCCGCAGTTGCTGGTGATCGCGCGGACGCCCTCGTCCTGCAGCCGCAGGGCGGCCTCCACGACGCGACCCGTCGAGTCCGGGTCGGCGCCGTTGAGGACGGCCGAGCCGTCCATGCCCTCGATGCCGAGGTAGCGGATCGGGAAGTCGAACGTCGAGGCGTTGCCGATGTCGCCGGGCGGGAACGCGATGTGCCACTCGGCGCTCAGCATCCCGATCGTGTAGCCGTAGGACACTTGGCCCTTGCGCGCTTCGTAGACCGTCATCGTCGTCCTCTCACTTCCAGTCGTCGGCGTGCTCGCGCACGAAGTCGTCGAACGTGCGGGGCGCGCGTCCGGTCAGGTCCTCGAGGTCCGTCGTGATGTCGGCGTACCGCCCCTCGCGCACGTCGACCAGCAGCTCGGCGTAGTAGGAGCCGCGCTCCGTCCCGTCGTCGTAGGTCGTCGCGAGCTCCTCGACGCGCAGCGGGTCGGCCGCCTCCACGATGCGTCCCGTGACCACACCGATCCGGCGGGCCAGCTCGGGCACGCCGAAGGACTCCGGACCCGTGAGCGTGTAGCCGCGGCAGCAGTGGCCGTCCTCGGTGAGGGCCACGAGCGCCGCCTCGGCGATGTCGCGCGTGTCGAGCCACGACACGGGCGCGCCCCCGGTGGGCAGCGCGATCGTGCCGTCGACGACGCCGGCGCGGAAGCCGCCGCCCGCCGAGAAGTTCTGGAAGAACCAGCTCGGTCGCAGCAGCGTCCACTCGCCGTCCCACCGCTCCAGGACGCGCTCGACCGCGCGGTCCGGGTCGGCGTCCGGCTTGTCGCCCCGCCCCATCTCCGAGAGGAGGACGACGCGCCGGATCGCGGGCGCGGACGCGAGCAGGTCGGCGACGAGCTCGGCCATGCCCGTGCCGTGGGGCGGCTTGACCAGGTACAGAGAGTCGACGCCCTCGAGGGCCGCACCCCACGTGGCGCGGTCGGTCCAGTCGAAGACCCGGTCGCCGCAGCCCGGGCGGCTCGAGAGCCGCACGTGCGCGATCCCGCGCTCCGCGAGCAGGGCCGCGAGGTCGCGCCCGGTCTTGCCCGACGCGCCCGTCAGCGCGATCACGACTCCATCGTCTCCAGCCAGTTGGCCGGCACGAGGCAGAAGAACGCGTTCGTCCCGGGCGTGCCCTCGTACTCGACCGTGCAGCCCTTCTCGAGCGTCACGACCTCGCCGGCCGGCACCACGATCGTCTCGTCGCCGACGTGCAGCGAGAGCTCGCCGTCGATGACGTAGAACGCCTCCTCGTACGGCAGGGTCCACGGCTCGGAGCGGCCTCCGTCGGGGAACCGCACGATGCCGGCGGACAGCTCGGACAGGCCGTTCGGCATCGAACGGCGCTCGATGTCGATCGGCCCGTTCTGGGCGGTGAAGTCGGCGTTGAAGGGCGCCAGGCGGACGGGGTGGGACATGGAGGCTCCTCGGGTTCAGGGAAGGGGGATCATGCCGCCGTCGACGACATGGTTCTGGCCGGTGACGAACGACGCCTCGTCCGAGAGCAGGAAGCGCACGACCGTGCCGATCTCGCCGGGCTGGGCGTAGCGACGCTGCGGGATCGTGGCCAGGCGCTCCCGGTCGATCGGGTGGGTCTGCACGAAGCCCGGCAGGACGCAGTTGGCGCGGATGCCGTCGGCCGCGACCCGCGTGGCGTAGAGCTTCACCCAGCTCTGCACCGCCGCGCGGACGACGCTCGAGACGGGCATCGCCGGCTCGGGCAGGAGCGAGGCGTAGCTCGTCACCACGGCCCAGGCTCCACGACCGGCCGCCTGCATGTGCGGCGTGACCAGCCGGGCCAGGTCGACGACGCTCGTGAACAGCAGCTCGAAGCCGGTGCTCCAGTCCTCGTCGGTGAGCTCCAGCAGGTCGCCCTTCGGCGGGTGGCCGGAGTTCACGGCCACGGCGTCGATGCGGCCGAACCGCTCGATCGTCGTGGCCACGAGGTGCTCGCGGTCGGCCGCGTCCGTCAGCGAGCCACGCACGGCGACCGCTCCGAGCTCGTTGGCGAGCTCGACGACGGCCTCGGAGCGGGCGAACAGCACGAGGTCGTGCGACGACGCCAGCGTGCGGGCGATCCCCGCGCCGATGCCGCTGCTCGCCGCGGTGACGATCGCGACCGGACGGCTCACTTGCGCGCCGCCCGCAGCCACTCGAGGTTCTCGGTGGCCGTGCGGTGCGGGTCGAACGCCTTCACGTCCAGCACCGGGTCGGGCATGCCGAGCATGAGCTTGGCCAGCAGCTGCGACGCGGCGGGGCCCATCATCGTCCCGTGGCCGTCGAAGCCCGTGATGGTCCACAGGCCCGACTCGACCTCGCCGATGAACGGGTGGCCGTCGCCGCCGGTCGCGTCGGCGGCCGCGCTGATCGTGCTGCGGATGCCGACCTCGGCGAAGATCGGGGCGCGCGTCTCGGACGCCTCGGCGAACTCGGCCAGCATGTCGCTGACGCCGTAGCGCTCCGGCAGGGTGGAGCTCAGGATCGTCACCATGGCGCCGTCCTGCTCGCGCTCCACGCACCAGCCGGTCTCGAGGTCGATCGTCAGCGGCAGGCGCTGGTCGCCCAGGACGGGCGTCGTGAAGCCGTAGTGCACCCACATCGGGAAGATGTCCATGTCGAGGCCGAACTTCGCCAGGAGCTTGGGCGACCCCAGGCCGCTGGCCACGACGACGCGCTCCGCCACGACGGGCTCGGGCCCGGCGATGAGCCAGCCGCCCTCGACCTGCGTGAGGTCGGCGACCTCGAAGCGCTCGCGGATCTTCACGCCGAGCCGGCGCGCGGCCGCGGCCACGCCGTAGACGCCGTCGGTCGGGTTGACGCGGCCGTCCTCGGGGGTCCAGCAGCCGCCGACGAGGCCGTCGGTGCCGAGCCACGGCACGACCTCCTTGAGGTCCCGCGCGGTGAGCATCTCGACGTTCGGCGCGCCGTGCGTCGCCTGCGTCTTGGCCGCCTCGGCGAGCTTCGCGAAGAGCTCCTCGCGGCCGGTCAGCATGAGGTAGCCGTCCTGGTGGTACTGGCACGGCTGATCGAAGACGTCCTCGAACGTCTGCCAGAACCGGCGGCCACGGATGGCCAGCTCGATCTCCGTCGCCGTGCTGAACTGCTGGCGCACGCCACCGAGCGACCCGCCCGTGCATCCGCTGGCCAGCTCGCGACCCTCGAGCACGACGATGTCCTTCTCACCGAGCTCGGCCAGGTAGAAGGCGAGCGTGACACCGACGATGCCGCCGCCGATGATGGCGGTGCCGACCTTGGTCGCGTCGTTGCCGGGTGTCTGTCCCATTGAAGGGTCCTTTCGAAGATGTGGGTGATGTTCAGGGTGTGACGGGATCACATGACGCGTCCACCGTCGGAGACGATGACCTGCCCCGTGACGTTCGGCCAGGAGCTCACGTCGAGGCCGGTGCGGGCGATCTCCGCGGGGTCGGCGATCCGCTTGAGCGGGGTCTCGTCCTCCACCGCGGTCTGCTCGTCGGCCGGGATCGAGGCGTACATGTCGGTGGCGACCGGGCCGGGCGCCACGGCGTTGACCCGCACGTGCGGGGCGAGCTCGCGGGCGAGGGTCTTCGTCAGTCCGATGACCGCCGCCTTCGACGCTCCGTAGGAGACGCCGTGGACCGAGCCCACGACACCACCGGTCGAGGACAGGTTGAGCACGGCTCCCCCGGTCGCCGCGAGGTCGTCGCGCAGCGCCCGGGTCAGCTTCATGGGCGCCTTCACGTGGATCGCGAACGCGTCGTCCCACAGCTCGTCGGTGGTCTCGCCGAGCTCGCCGTGCGCGAGGATGCCGGCGTTGTTCACCAGCAGCGACACGGCACCGAGGTCGCCGGCGGCCGACTGCACGGCAGCGACGCCCTCGTCCGTCGTGACGTCGGCGACGACGGCGACCGCACGACCGCCGATCTCCTCCACCGCGCGCACGGTCTCCTCGGCGTCGGTGCCACGCCCGCGGTGGGTGAGCACGACCGCGTAGTCGCGGCGCGCGCACTCCAGCACGAACGCGCGACCGATGCCGCGCGAGCCCCCGGTGACGACGGCGACGGGAGTCGTCATCGGTCCTCCGGCAGCTGGACGACACCCTCGATCTCGACGAGACCGCCGAGGGGCAGCTCCTGGACCGCGAAGGCCGAGCGGGCCGGCGGGTCGGTCGGGAACCAGCGCGCGTACACCTCGTTCATGTCGGCGTAGTGCTCCATCGACGACATGAAGACGGTGGTCTTCACGACGTCGGCCAGCGTGGCGCCGTGCTCGCGCACGACGGCCTCGAAGTTGGCCAGCGCGCGGTCGGTCTGGTCGCTGGCGCCGTCGACGAGCGCGCCGTCGACGATGCCGAGCTGGCCGGACACGAAGAGCAGCGAGCCTGCCTTGACGCTCGCGCGGAGGGGGTAGGTGGCCATGGGTGGTTCCTTTCGGTAGGTCAGAAGGTCGCGGCGAGTCGGAAGGCCGCGTGGACCGCACCTTCGATGCGGTGGGGGTTCATGACGTCGCCGACCGCGTGCACGGTGACGTCGTCGGGCAGCTCGTCGAACAGCTCGGAGCGCGGCTCGGTCCAGGTGTGGACGACCCAGTCGGCCTCGAGCTCGACGACCTCGGAGGGGCGGACGACCGGCCGTCCGTGGTCGTCGGTGTGGCGGTAGGTCAGCGCCTCGACGCCGCCGAGGTGGCACAGCAGCCGCGGCCCGGCGGGGTCGAACTCCGTGACCTTGGTGGAGCAGCGGATCGCGATGCGGGCCTCGTGCATGAGCGTCAGGAAGTCGTCGCGGACCTCGGGCTCCACGAGCTCGGCGGGCCCCGGCGTGGCAGTCACGAAGGTCACCTCGCAGCCGGCGCGCGCGGCGACGAGGGCCGCCGACATCGCGTTGGTGCGGTGGTGCTCGTCCACCACGACGACTCGGCCCGAGAGGACCGGGTGCCCCGAGACGACGTCGGCCGCGGCGACGAGGCGCCGGTGGTCGCGCGCCGCCCACTGCGGCAGGGTCTCGGCAGCGCCGGTGGCCAGGACCACGATGTCGGGGTCGAGCGCCGCGATGTCGCGACCCTCGGCGGTCCGGCGCAGGCGCAGGTCCACGCCGAGGCGGCGGACCTCGTTGCCCAGCCAGTCGACGGCGTCGACCAGCCCGTCGCGACCCTCGGTGCGCGCGGCGATCCGCACGGTGCCGCCGGTGTCGGGACGCTCGTCGAACAGCGTGACGTCGTGCCCGCGCAGGGCGCTGACCCGCGCGGTCTCGAGTCCGGCGGGCCCGCCGCCGACCACCACGACGCGGCGCGAGGTGGGCGCGGTCGTGGTCTCGATGTCGCCGAGGAAGCGCTCGCGTCCCGTGACGGGGTTGTAGACGCACTTCACGTTGCGGTGACGGCCCAGCTCGCCCTGGCACATCTGGATGCAGCCGATGCAGGGCCGGATCTCGTCCTCGCGCCCCTCGAGCATCTTCGTGACGAGGTGGGGGTCCGCGATGTGGGCGCGCGTCATGCCCACGAAGTCGGCGTCGCCGGCCTCGATCGCCGCGGCGGCCATCGCGGGATCCGTGATCCGCCCGACCGCGCCGACCGGCAGGCCGACGCGCTCACGCACGGCACGCGCGTAGTGCAGGTAGCAGCCACGGCGCACCGCCATCGTGGGGATGACCGAGCCGTTGAAGTTCGCCGAGACGTTCATCCCGTCGACGATGCCGAGCTCGTCGATCCGCTGGTCGATGTCGAGCCAGGCGTCGGTGTCCAGCGACCCCTCGGTCTCGTCCGACCCGTTGACGCGCACCATCAGCAGGGCGCCGCCGATCCGCTCGCGCACCGCCTCGAGCACGCGCCGGCAGAAGAGGAAGCGCGCCTCGTCGCTGCCGCCGTACTCGTCGGCGCGGCGGTTCGTCAGGGGCGAGAGGAACAGGTTGACCAGCTGGCCGTGACCCACGGCGATCTCGACGCCGTCCATCCCACCGCGCACGGCCCGCTCGGCCGCGCTGGCGAAGGCCTCGACGATCTCGTCGACCTGGCGCCGCGTCATCTCGCGCGGGACCGAGCCGTAGAGGTGGTGCGAGAATCCCGAGGGCGCCCAGACGCCGCCGTCGCCGCCGTCGGTGCGCCCGCCCATGTGCCCCAGCTGGGGCACGATCACGGCGCCGTGGGCGTGCACGGCCTCCGAGAGACGCTCGTAGCGCTCGACGATCCGGTCGTCGAAGTTGTGGTAGATCCCGTAGGGCGTGGGCGAGCTCGGGTGCACGGCGGTCGTGCCCATCGAGACCATCGCCGCGCCGCCCTTCGCCCGCTCGGCGAAGTACGCGACGTCGTCGTCGTTGGGCAGGTGCTCGGTGTCGATGTTGTGCGTCGCGTGGGCCGTGACGACGATGCGGTTCCGCAGCGTGACCGGACCGAGCCGCAGCGGCTCGACGAGGGAGCGCAGGTGGGCGGACGTCATGCCCATGCCTCCCACGCAGGGGCCGAGGCGTCGAGGACGAGCGCGTCGTCGTCCCGCAGTCCCGCCAGGACCCGGTCGGACTGCTCCCCCAGCGCCGGCGTCAGCAGCAGACGCCACTTCTCCTGCAGCTCGGCGCGACCGAAGTCGGTGCCGGGATCGCCCGGGGCGTCGAGGAAGACGCCGTCGACGCTGGCGCCGTCGGTGGTCTCGATCGTGACGCGGCTCGGGTAGCGCGCCGGGTAGTGCTGGTCGAGGTCGGCGTCGTGCTCGAGGACGACGCGCGAGGCGAGGTCGAGCCGCTCGGGCTCGGCGAGGACGGACTCGTCCATCTCGGCCGCACCGGCGGCGCCGTGCAGCGCGATCGAGGCCAGCACGAACGGGAAGCTGTACTGCGCGGAGTCGATCGTGCCGGGACGGAGCTCGTCGAGGAACGTGGCGGCCTGGTGGGTCCCCACGCGCACCCGTGCGATCCGCTCGGGCGTGATCGCGTGCTCGGCGAGCAGTCCGCGGAAGCCCGCGGCGGCGGCGTGCGTGTAGCGGCAGGCCGCGAACGACTTGAAATAGGTGTTGCCCGTCTCGTAGACCTCGCCGATGCTCGTGACGAACGGGTCCTCGGCCGCCCCGGGCTGGTGGAACGGGGTCGCGGGGAGCACGTCGTTGTCGGCGAGCGCGTAGCCCTCCGGCAGGCTCATGAAGCCGGCGGCCGCGAGCTCGGCGGCCATGACGCCGGTGGCGGCGCCCCAGCCGATCGACTCCTTCACCATGGGCGAGCCGAACGTGGCCATCGGGGCGTGCAGCCAGCCGATCTTCACGGCGCGCTCGATCTCGTCGGCGTCGGCTCCGGAGACCTTGGCGGCCGCGGCGGCGGCGCCGATCGCGCCCGCGCAGCCCGTGCAGTGGTAGTGGTCGCCGTCGTGCTTGGGCCACAGCAGGTGCGCGGCCCGCAGGCCGATCTCGTAGCCGACGACCTGCGCCGTGAGCGCCTCCGCCACGGTGGTGCCGCTCGTCGCCGCCGCGAGCACGGCGGGCACGATGACCGACCCGGGGTGGATCGCGCCGGCCAGGTAGTGGCCGTCGTCGAAGTCCAGGGCACTGGCCGCGACGCCATTGGCGAAGGCGGCCATGGTGGGCGACGAGCCCTGGCCGCGGCCGACGACCGGGGACGGGCCCGCGGTGCGGCCGGTGACCTTCGCGGCGATGCCGGCCGAGCCGGTCACGGCTCCCCCGACCATCGTCGAGACGGTGTCACTCAGGGCGTCGGCGGCCCGCTCGCGGACGGCGCTCGGGACGTCCTCCCAGCGCAGGCCGGCGGCCCAGTCGGACATCTTCTTGAGGGGATCGGTCATGAGGAGCTCCTGGCAGGACGAGACGTGAGGTGGGTGGGCGGGAGGGTCGGGGCGCCCCGTGAAGGGGGCGGGGCGCCCCGACCGGTCACGGGGTGAACGAGGCGAACGCGCCGTCCTGGATCTCCAGCAGCGCCGTCGCCGGGGAGTCCGGGTCGACCGCCGCACCCTGGTTCTCGTCGAAGCGGAACGTGCCGCGGATCGGCAGCTCGAACGACTCGGTGTCGGCGACCTGCGAGATCAGCGACTCGCGGTCCTCGCCACCGTTCTCGAGCCCGTCGAGGAAGACGAAGAACGAGTCGTAGGCGACCGCGTTGGCCTCACCGGGCGCCTCGCCGTTGTCCGCGGAGTACGCGTCCACGAAGGACTTCACGCCCTCCGACGAGGAGTTCGGGTCGAAGACCGCGTTCACGAGCACGCCCTCGACGGCGTCCTTGCCGGCGATCTTGACCAGCTCGGGGGTGTTGGAGCCGGCCGTGACCAGGATCTTCACGTCGTCCCAGCCCAGGGCGTCGGCCTGCTTGATCTGCAGGGCGGCGTCGGTGTACGTGTTCAGCAGGACGATCGTGTCGACGCCCTGGTTGCGCAGCGTGGTCAGCTGGGGCGTGAAGTCCTTCTGTCCGGTGGTCGTGGCGATCGAGTCGACCACCTCGAGGCCCGCGTCGGGCGCGGTCTCCTCGAAGGACTCCACGAGTCCGGTGCCGTAGTCGTCGTCCGAGGCGATCAGGCCGACCTTCTCGGCGCCGATCTCCCGACCCGCCTGGTACGCCATCTCGGCACCCATGGAGGCGTCGTCGATGAGCGTGCGGAAGAGGTTCTCGTGCAGCTCGGCCGTGATCTCCGGGTTCGACGAGTAGCTGACGAACAGCGGGATGCCGCAGCGCTCGTAGATCGGCATCGCCGCGAGGGTCACGGACGAGTTGCTGTGACCGAAGACGGCCATGATGTCGTCGTCGTCGCAGATCTTCTGCGCCACCGAGGCGCCCTGGTTGGGGTCGGCCACGTCGTCGAACGACTTGACCTCGATCTTCGCGCCCTTGAGCGGGCCGGACTCGACGCCGCCTCCGTCGTTGATTTGCTTCGCCGCGAACTGGACGCCCGCGAGCTGGTTCTTGCCGTAGATCGCGTTCTCTCCGGTCATCGGTCCTGCGACGGCCACGACGATCGTGTCCTTGTCACCGGCCTCGTCACCGCCCCCACACGCGCTCAGCATGAGCGCTCCACCGGCCAGCGCGGCCAGCATCAGCTGTTTCCTCGACATGTCACTCCTGGTTTTCGTTGGTTGGGAGTTGCTGCCACGACCGGACGGCCGCCGCGATGGTGGGGAAGTGGTGCCCGGCGGGTGCGGAGTCCGCACCCGCCGGACCGGGACTCACGCGCCGGGGCGCGTCTTGATCTCGCCGCCCTGCACCTGCAGCAGCGACTGCGAGGGCTTGCCGGGCGTGACGGTGGGCTCGTGCTTGTCGTTGAAGACGAACTCCCCGACGATCGGCAGGTCGAAGGACTCGATGCCGTCGATCGTGCTGATCAGCGACTCTCGGTCCTTCGCGCCCTCGTCGAAGGCCCGGAAGACGACCCACGCGGAGTCGTAGGCCACGGCCGCGCCCTCGCTGGGCTCGCGACCGTTGGCGTCGCTGAACGCCTTGACGAACGCCTGGGTGCCCTCGTTGCTGCTGCCCGGGTCGAAGATCGCCGAGACGTACGTGCCCTCGGCGGCCTCGGCACCGGCGATGTTGACCAGCTCGGGGTTGTTGGCGCTGGCCGTGACCAGGATCGGCACGTCCAGTCCGAGGGCCTTCGCCTGCTTGATCTGCAGCGCGGCGTCCGTGTAGAGGTTCAGCAGGACGAGGCTGTCGATGCCGGCGTTCTTCAGCTCGGTCAGCTGCGGGGTGAAGTCCTTCTGACCGGTCGTGGTGACCAGGCT